>NZ_JAPVBI010000001.1:0-934325 GCF_026967925.1 Modestobacter sp. VKM Ac-2985
GGAGAGTAGGACGCCGCCGGACATAACTCCCAGGACGGGGTCACAGCTACGGCTGTGGCCCCGTTCCTGCATTTCCGCCCTTCCTGCACTGCTGATCTTCGGACCTTCTGTCCGTGGGCTCCTGTCTGCGTCCCAGGCCGTTGCCCAGCTCCCGCACGAGAAGTCCGATCGGGCTTCAGTGTCAGGGCGATCGTGCGTCCGGGGCTGTTCGTCAGGGTCGTGCTCGTTTCGTCAGCGGAGGTATGCGCAGCCGGGTGCGCCGAACGGCCGGCGCGTAGGGGACGCGGCCGGCCGTCGGGTGATGCATGGCGACATCACGGAACCGCGCGGCGCAGCCCCAGGTAGGCGAGGGCAGCGAGGGCGAGGGCGGCGACGGCGGGGAGCCCGATGGTCCAGGACTCGACCGATCGGTCGCTCAGCCAGGCCCCCAGCTCGTCCCAGGCCTGGCGCCAGGTGAGCAGGAGGATCAATCCACCCACCCCGACGATGCTGGCGGCCGTGAGGGCGTAGATGCCTGCTGTCCCCCAGCGCTTGAACAGCACGCCGAGGCCCATGCCGAGGAAGGCGCAGGCCAGCATCGGGACCGCGAAGACGACCACCTGCAGCGCCGGGTTGCCGACGTCGACCGCTCCGGGAGCCCAGAAGTCCAGCCCGACGCCCCATCCGTTGGTGGCGTTCTCGATCGCGGTCAGCGCTGTGAGCACCAGGCCGTAGCCGAGCGCCTCGACCGCGGCCACCAGCGCCGTCCCCAGGTAGAAGACCCGGCGGCTGAGGCTGAGTCCCATCGCGAAGGGGAACATCATCGTCACCGCCTGGATGAAGCCCTCGATCACGGTGATGTACAGCGCCGCCAGGCCGCCGGTGTTCGCTTCGCTCGCCTCCGTGGCCACGTCGGCCAGGCCCCAGATCGCCAGGTTGACCGCGAACGCCAGCGCGACGATCGCCCAGGCGATGCCGATGGAGACGAGCGGGTTGATCAGCTGGAGCCGGGCGGCGCCGAGGACGCGGTTCATCGGGGGGCTCCCTGGAGGGCGGGGTGATCAGGGGTCGACGACGCGGCGCTCGTGGTCGCAGCGAGGCTCATGGCCACCACGAGCCGCTGGATCGAGGTCTGCTCGGCGGTCAGGCCGAGGGCTGCGGCGTCCTGCCGGGCGGTGGCGGTCGTCGTCCGGACGATCGCCCGGGTCTGACCGGCCATCGACTCCTGGTGGAGCACCTCATGGGTGGCCCCGAAGGTGGCGACCTGGATCGCCGGTCCGGTGACGGTCAGTGCCGTGGCGCGCAAGGTCTCTGCATCGGCGTCGAGCAGCATCCGGCCGCGGTCGATGAGCAGCACGTGCTCGAGGAGGTCGCTGATCTCCTCGGTCAGGTGCGTGGAGAGCACGATCGTGCGCGGGTGCTCGGCATAGTCGGCCAGCAGGCGGTCGTAGAACAGCTGGCGTGCGACGGCGTCCAGGCCCAGGTACGGCTCGTCGAACAGGGTGACCGGTGCCCGCGAGGCCAGGCCCAGGACGATGCCGACGGCCGAGTTCATCCCGCGGGACAGCTTCTTGATCGGCCGCTTCCGGGGCAGGTCGAAGTCGGCGAGCAACTGGTCGGCGAGCGGCTGGTCCCATCGCGGGTAGAGCCGTGCGGCTGCCGAGACGGCGTCGCAGACCCGGAAGTGGTCCGGGTACCGCTGGCCCTCCTTGACGAAGCAGAGCCGGCTCAGCACGGCGTCGTTCTCGTACGGTGCGGCACCGAGCACCTGGACCCGACCTGCCGTGGGCACCCGGTGGCCGGTGAGCAGCTGCATCAGGGTGGTCTTGCCGGCGCCGTTCCGGCCGAGCAGGCCGGTGATCGTGTCCGCCTCCACCGAGGTGGAGATCTCGGTCAACGCCGTGTGGCCGCGGAAGCGCATCGTGACCCCCTCCAGCGTGGCGGCGGCGGTCACGACCGGCCTCCCCGGTCGCGCAGCATCTGGGCGATCTCGGCGATGCTGATGCCGACCTTGTCGGCCTCGGCCAGCAAGGGTGTGAGGTACTGCTCGGCGAACTCGCTGCGGCGCCGCTTGAGCAGCTGCTCGCGAGCGCCGGTGGCGACGAACATCCCGACTCCTCGTCTCTTGTAGAGGACCCCGTCGGCGACCAGCTGGTTCAGGCCCTTGGCCGCGGTGGCGGGGTTGATGCGGTGGAAGGTGGCCAGCTCGTTGGACGAGGGGGCCTGGCTCTCCTCGGGGAGGGAGCCGTCGACGATCCCGTCCTCGAGCTGCGTCGCGATCTGTCGGAAGATCGGGCCGGCGTCCTCGTTCACCCGGGCCCACGCCCCTTCCTGCTCGTGGGTTCATTACTCATGTAATGAACCATAGGACTGGTCGTACGAGCCGCACAAGCCCCCGCAACGTGACCGTCACACGGGCCGGTTAGGTTCCTGACTCCGCCGGCCCGCCGACGTCAGGAGGACGACGCCCGTGTTGCTGTCCCCGCACGAGCAGGAGCGGTTGATGCTCAGCTACGCCGCTGAGCTCGCCCGCCGCCGTCAGGCCCGAGGCCTGAAGCTCAACCTCCCCGAGGCGACCGCGATCGTCACCGACCACGTGCTCGAGGGCGCCCGGGACGGTGAGCTCGTCACCGACCTCATGCAGTCCGGGCGCACCGTGCTCACCCGGGACGACGTGATGGACGGCGTCCCCGAGCTGCTGGAGGAGGTGCAGGTGGAGGCGACCTTCCCGGACGGGACGAAGCTGGTCACGGTCCACCACCCGATCCCGTGAGCGCCAGCGAGCGGGACCATCGAGCAGAGCCCGTGAGCGCCAGCGAGCGGGACCATCGAGCAGAGCCCGTGATCCCCGGCGAGGTCATCACCGCCGAGGGGGTCATCGAGACCCTCCCCGGCGTGCCGCGGATCGAGCTGGCGGTGCACAACACCGGCGACCGGCCGGTCCAGGTCGGCTCGCACTTCCACTTCGCCCAGGCCAACCGGGCGCTGGCCTTCGACCGCGCCGCGGCGCACGGTCACCGGCTGGACATCGCCGCAGGCACGGCCGTCCGGTTCGAGCCCGGCATCCAGCGCACCGTCACCCTCGTCCCGCTGGCCGGCGCCCGCGTCGTCCCCGGGCTCACTGCGGAAGGTGGGCTGGCCTGATGGTGCAGCTGTCCCGGGAGCGCTACGCCCAGCTCTACGGCCCGACGGTCGGCGACCGGATCCGGCTGGCCGACACCGACCTGCTCATCGAGGTCACCGAGGACCGCTGCGGTGGTCCGGGGCTGGCCGGTGAGGAGGCGGTGTTCGGCGGCGGCAAGGTGATCCGCGAGTCGATGGGGCAGGGCCGGGCCACCCGCGCCGAGGGCGCCCCCGACCTGGTGATCACCGGCGCGGTCGTGCTGGACCACTGGGGGATCGTCAAGGCCGACGTCGGCATCCGCGACGGCCGGATCGTCGCGCTGGGCAAGGCCGGCAACCCGGACACGATGGACGGCGTCCACCCCGATCTGGTCATCGGTCCCGGCACCGAGGTGCTCGCCGGCAACGGCAAGATCCTCACCGCCGGCGGCATCGACTGCCACGTGCACTTCATCTGCCCGCAGATCGTGCCCACGGCGATCGGCTCGGGCATCACCACGATGATCGGTGGCGGCACCGGGCCGGCCGAGGGCTCCAAGGCCACCACGGTCACCCCGGGGGACTGGTACCTGGCCCGGATGCTCGAGGCGATGGACGGCATGCCGGTCAACGTCGCCCTGTTCGGCAAGGGCAACACCGTCTCGGTCGACTCGCTCGAGGAGCAGCTGCGGGGCGGGGCCAGCGGCTTCAAGCTGCACGAGGACTGGGGGTCCACGCCGGCGGCCATCGATGCCGCGCTCACCGTGGCCGGGCGCAACGGCGTCCCGGTCGCGCTGCACTCGGACACCCTGAACGAGGCCGGCTTCGTCGAGGACACCCTGGCCGCGATCGCCGGCCGGACCATCCACGCCTACCACACCGAGGGCGCCGGGGGTGGGCACGCGCCGGACATCATCACCGTCGCCGGGCACCCGAACGTGCTGCCCAGCAGCACGAACCCGACCCGGCCGCACACGGTGAACACGCTCGACGAGCACCTCGACATGCTCATGGTCTGCCACCACCTGGACAGCTCCGTGCCCGAGGACCTGGCCTTCGCCGAGAGCCGGATCCGGCCGACGACGATCGCCGCGGAGGACCTGCTGCACGACCTCGGGGCGATCTCGATGATCGGTTCCGACGCCCAGGCGATGGGCCGGGTCGGCGAGGTCGTGATGCGCACCTGGCAGACCGCGCACGTGATGAAGCGCCGCCGCGGCTCCCTGGCCGGCGACGGCGCCGCCGACAACCTGCGGGCCCGCCGGTACGTCGCCAAGTACACGATCTGCCCTGCGGTGGCGCACGGCATCGACGGCGAGGTCGGGTCGGTGGAGCCGGGCAAGCTCGCGGACCTGGTGCTCTGGGACCCCAAGACCTTCGGCGTCCGGCCGCACGTCGTCCTCAAGGGCGGGATGATCGCCTGGGGGCAGATGGGCGACGCCAACGCCTCCATCCCCACCCCGCAGCCGGTGCTGCCCCGGCCGATGTTCGGCGCGTACGGCCGGGTGCCGGCGCAGACCTCGGTGCACTTCGTCGCCCCGGCCGCGATCGAGGGCGGCCTGGCCGACCGGCTGGCCGTCGACCGGCGGCTGGTCGCGGTCAGGGACACCACCCGGCTGGGCAAGGCGGACATGCCGGAGAACACCGCGCTGCCGGACATCCGGGTCGACCCCGAGACCTTCACGGTCGCGATCGACGGCGAGGTCTGGGAGCCCGACCCGGTCACCGAGCTGCCGATGGCCCAGCGGTACTTCCTCTTCTGATGGCCGGCTCCCGATGACCGCCGCGCTGCTCACCCTCGCCGACTCCCGGCTGCCTGCCGGTGGCCACACCCACTCCGGCGGCGTGGAACAGGCGATCGCGGCCGGGCTGCTCTCCGACCCCGGGTCGCTGGCGGCCTTCCTGCGCCGGCGGCTGGCCACCTCGGGTGCGGTGGCCGCCGGGCTCGCTGCGGCCGCCTGCCGGGCGGCGGACGCCGTCGACCCGGTGGCGTCCCTGGCCGCGCTGGATGCCGAGGCCGACGCCCGCACCCCTTCCCCGGCGCTGCGGGCGGCCTCCCGGCAGCAGGGCCGGGGGCTGGTCCGGGTCGGCAGCCGCGCCTGGCCGCACCCGGCCTGGGCGGCGCTGCCGGCGCAGCCGCACCACCCGCTGGCGCTCGGGGTCGCCGCGGCGACCGGCGGGCTGACCCCGCGGGACGCCGCGCACGCCGCCGCGTACCTGTCGATCAGCGGGCCGGCCACCGCCGCGCAGCGGCTGCTGGCGATGGACCCGATCACCGTGGCCGCGGTGACCGCCCGGCTGGCCCCCGAGGTCGACGAGGTCGCCGGCGCGTCCATCGGCGGCCTGCCCGCAGCCACCGACCCGCTCCTCGACCTGCTCGCCGAGGTGCACACCGCACGCAACGACCGCTTCTTCGCCTCATGACCGGGAGTGCACATGCCGCCTGACCACCGGATCGACGACTACGTCGACCCGTACACCCCGGAGCACCGGCACGGCGGGCCCCTGCGGGTCGGCCTCGGCGGCCCGGTCGGCTCCGGCAAGACCGCCCTGGCCGCTGCGCTCTGCCGCACGCTGGGTGCCGAGTACGACCTCGCCGTCGTCACCAACGACATCTACACGACCGAGGACGCCGACTTCCTCCGCCGCAACGCCGTGCTGCCCGACGACCGCATCGAGGCGGTGCAGACCGGGTGCTGCCCGCACACCGCGATCCGCGACGACATCACCGCCAACCTCGACGCCGTCGAGCTGTTGGAGTCCCGGCACCCGGGGCTGGAGCTGGTGTTCGTCGAGTCGGGCGGGGACAACCTGACCGCCTCGTTCAGCTACGGGCTGGTCGACGTCCAGGTGTTCGTGGTCGACGTCGCCGGCGGGGACAAGGTGCCGCGCAAGGGCGGGCCGGGGGTGACCGCATCCGACCTGCTGGTGGTCAACAAAACCGACCTCGCGCCGCTGGTCGGCGCCGACCTCGGCGTGATGCGCCGCGACTCCGACGCGGTGCGGGGCGACAAGCCCACGCTGCTGATCTCGCTGCGCGAGGACCCGGCGGCGACCGAGGTGGCCGAGTGGGTGCGGGAGCAGGTGCGCGCGAAGGCGTTGCAGACGGCGTCGTGAGGACGCTGGTGGAGGTGGTGGCCCGGTGCGACGCACGGGGTCGCACGGTCCTGCCGGTCGTGCGCGCCAGCGGCCAGCTCGCGGTGCGGCGCACCGGGGCGGCCTCCGTGCACCTGGTCGCGACGGCGTTCGGCCCGCTGGGCGGGGACGACGTGGAGATCCGGCTCGTGGTGGAGGCCGGCGCCCGGCTCGCCGTGCACTCGGTCGCCGCCGCCGTCGTGCTGCCCGCCCGGGGGGAGTCCCCGCCCTCGCGGCAGGTGGTGCGCGCCGAGGTCGCCGGCGTGCTGCACCTCGCGCCGGAGCCGACGGTGGTCACCGCGCGGGCCGACCACCGGGCCGAGCTGCACGCCCAGCTGTCCGACGACGCCGAGCTGACCGCCACCGAGCAGGTCCTGCTCGGCCGGGTGGGCGAGGAGCCGGGGCGGTGGACCGGCACCACCCGCATCGAGCGGCACGGCCGCCCGCTGGTGCACACCACGATCGGGCTCGGCCCCGGTGCGCCGGCCTGGCTGCCGCCGGTCGCGCCGCGGGCCTACGTCTCCACGGTCTCGATGGGTGGCCCGCAGGCCGAGGTGGCGACCGGGGTCGACGCCGTCCGGCTCCCGCTGCCCGGCGGCTGGGTGGGCACCGCGTGGGCGGAGGAGCTGCACGAGGCGGTGACCCGGCTGGCGTCGGTGACGCCGCGTCCGGTCCAGGATCTGGTCGAGGTGGCGCGGTGAGCGCGGCGTTCGTCGTCCGGGCCCGGCGGGTGGTGCTGCCCGACGGCGAGCGGCCGGCCGCGGTGCACGTGCGGGACGGCGTCGTCGTCGCCGTCACCGGGTTCGACGAGGTGGGCGACCAGGTCGTGACCCTCGACGACGACGAGGTGCTGCTGCCCGGGCTGGTCGACAGCCACGTGCACGTCAACGAGCCCGGCCGCACCGAGTGGGAGGGGTTCGCCTCGGCGACCCGGGCCGCGGCGGCCGGCGGGATCACCACGATCGTCGACATGCCACTGAACTCGATCCCGCCCACGGTCGACGTCCCGGCGTTGCACGTGAAACGCGCGGTCGCCGAGGGCCAGGTCAGCGTGGACGTCGCCTTCTGGGGTGGTGCCGTGCCCGGCAACGCCGGCGAGCTCCGGCAGCTGCTCGCCGCCGGTGCCGTCGGCGTGAAGTGCTTCCTGCTCGACTCCGGGGTGCCGGAGTTCCCGCCGCTGGACGACGCCGGTCTCCGGGCCGCGCTCACCGAGCTGGCCGCGGTCGACGGGCTGCTGATCGCGCACTGCGAGGACGACGACGTGATCACCGCCGCCCCGCAGGCCGGTGGGCGGAGCTACGCCGACTTCCTCGCCTCCCGGCCGGGCGCTGCGGAGGAGACCGCGATCGGCCGGCTCATCGCCGCCGCCCGGGACACCGGCGCCCGGGTGCACGTCGTCCACCTGGCCGACGCCGGTGCGCTGCCGATGCTGCGGGCCGCCCGGGCCGAGGGGGTGCGGATCACGGTCGAGACCTGCCCGCACTACCTGACCTTCAGCGCCGAGGAGGTGCCCGACGGCGACACCTCCTTCAAGTGCTGCCCGCCCATCCGGGAGGCCGGGCACCGGGAGGCGCTGTGGCAGGCGCTGGCCGCCGGGGACGTCGACCTGGTGGTCAGCGACCACTCGCCGTGCACGCCGGAGCTCAAGCGGCTGGACGTCGGGGACTTCGCGCTCGCCTGGGGCGGGATCGCCGGGCTCCAGGTGACCCTGCCGGTGGTCTGGAGCGGCGCCCGGGCCCGCGGGTTCGGGCTCACCGACGTCGTCCGGTGGATGTCGGCCGCGCCGGCGCAGCTCACCGGGCTGACCGGCAAGGGTGCGATCGCCGTGGGCAAGGACGCCGACCTGGTCGCCTTCGCGCCCGACGAACTGTGGCGGGTGGCGCAGCTGCACCACCGCAACCCGGTCACGCCCTACGCGGGGCGGGCGCTCACCGGGGTGGTCCGCCGGACGTGGCTGCGCGGGCAGCCACTGGTGGACGGGGCAGCTCCCCTCGGCCGGCTGCTGAGCCGCACGGAGGCGGACCGGGTCGGCGCCCCACCCGCCGTGCCACAGTGACCCGCGTCCACCCCGATCCGTCTGGAGCCCGATGACCGTCCCTGCCCAGTCCGGCCCCTCCTTCCTGGCCCTCCCCGACCTGGCCCGCCGCGACCTCGGTGGCGCCGTCGTCGCCGCGAACGACGAGTTCTTCGCCGCCAGGGAGAACCTGGTGCTGCCGCACCCGGCCGTGCCGCGCGCCGAGTTCGGGCACAAGGGCAAGGAGTACGACGGCTGGGAGACCCGGCGGCGCCGCAGCCCCGGGCACGACTGGGCGATCGTGCGGCTCGGGGCGCCGGGGATCGTGGCCGGCGTCGTCGTGGACACCGCGTTCTTCACCGGCAACTACCCGCCGCAGGCCTCGCTGGAGGGCGCTGCGGTCGAGGGGCACCCGTCGGTCGAGGAGCTGACCCGGGCCGACTGGCAGCCGCTGCTGCCGCTGTCGGACCTGGCCGGGGACACCGCCAACGCCTTTCCGGTGGACTCCGACCGCCGGTACACGCACGTGCGGCTGGCCATCCACCCCGACGGCGGGGTGGCCCGGCTGCGGGTGCACGGCACCGTCGTGGCGGACCCGCGGCTGGCGGACGCCGGCCCGGTCGACCTGGCCGCCCTGGAGAACGGCGGGCGGGTCACCGGCGTGAGCAACGCCCACTACGGCAGCCCGCACCAGCTGATCGGCCGCGGGACGGCCCGGTCGATGGGGGAGGGCTGGGAGAACGCCCGCCGCCGCGGCCCGGGCAACGACTGGGTCGACCTGGACCTGGCCTGCGAGGGCGTGGTCACCCTGGCCGAGCTGGACACCTCGTGGTTCCTGGGCAACGCCCCGGGCGCCGCCTCGCTCACCGGCCGCACCGCCGACGGCGCCGAGGTCGAGCTGCTGCCACGCACCCGGCTCCAGCCGGACACCCGGCACCGGTTCGTGCTGGACGGCGCCCCGGGCGTCAGCAGCGTCCGGCTCGACGTCTTCCCGGACGGCGGGATGGCCCGGCTGCGGCTGTGGGGGCGCCCCACCGCTGCCGGCCGGGCCGCGCTGGGGCGCCGCTGGTTCGACGCATTGCCCGACGTCCAGGCGCTGGAGGTGCTGGGCTCCCTCGGCGTCGACCCGGCCGAGGCAGGCCGGCTCGTCGGCAACCGCCCGCTGCCCGGCGACGTCCCACCCGCCGTCCGGACGCTGCTCGACGGCTGAGCGACCCGAGCGGCCGGACCCGCGGCCGGGTCACGGGCCGGGCGGGGCGCCCTCCTCGGCCATGGTGCCGAGGGCGGCGTCGGGCTCCTCGTCGACCACCACGCCGGGCGGCCGGGACGGGTCCGGAGGGCGGGGGGTCGTCCAGGTGACCGTCGGCGGGGCACCGATCCCGAGCGCGATGTGCTCGGGCCTGATCGGCACCGCCGGCAGCGGCAGCCCGGTCGCCGCCCGGACGGCGGCGGCGACCACCGGCACCGCCGTCACCAGCGGCGGCTCCCCGACGCCCTTCCAGCCGTGCGGCATCCCCGGCTCGGGATCGGTGACGTAGGTGGAGACGATCTCGGGGGCGTCGACGATGGTGGGGATCAGGTAGTCCTGGAGGTCGGGGTTGGTGATCCGGCCGTCGATGACGACGACCTCCTCCATCAGGGCCAGCCCCATGCCCTGCACGATGCCGCCCTCGATCTGGCCGAGCAGCTGGGTCGGGTTGACCACCGTGCCGACGTCCTGGCAGGAGGCGATCTGCACGACGGTGACCAGCCCGAGCTCGACGTCCACGTCGACGACCGCCCGCTGGGCGGAGAAGCCGAAGCCCACGTACATCCGGGCCTCCGGCGAGCCCAGGGGGAACGTGTCCGGGTGCTGGAAGTGCTCGGTCGCCCGGAACGTCTGCCCGGGGGCCGCGGCGGCGACGGAGGTGAGCGGCTTCCCGGCCGCGCAGACCACCCCGTCGGCGATGGTCAGCTCGGCGGCGTCCAGGCCGTGCGCCCGGGCCAGCCGGCCGAGCAGCCGGTCGCGCACGGCGAGGCAGGCGCGATGGACCGCCGTCCCGGACGCCATGGTCTGCCGGGACGCCGACGTCGAGCCGGCCGAGGCGACCAGCGTGTCCGGCTGGGTGACCTCCACCGTGCTCGCGCCCAGCACGGTGCGGGCCACCTGCTCGGCGACGGTGACGAAGCCCTGGCCCACCTCGGCGCAGGCGGTGTGCACCGTGGCGTGGCCGTCGCAGAGGCTGACCTCCGCCGTCGACTCGTCCACGTGCCCCTCGCTGAACGCGAGGTTCTTGATCGACACCGCGTAGCCGATGCCCCGCCGCACCGTGCCGCCCTCGGCCGACCGGCCGACCCCACCGGGCGCCTTGCGGGCGGGCCCCTCGGGCAGCGGGAGGCGGGCGACCCCCTCGATCACCTCGCGCACCGGCGTGGGGGCGTCGAAGCGCTGCCCGAACGTGGCCACGTCACCGCGCTGCAGGGCGTTGCGCAGCCGGATCTCCACCGGGTCCAGCCCCAGGGCGGAGGCGAGCGCGTCCAGCTGCGCCTCGTGCGCGAACGCCGCCTGCGGCACGCCGAACCCGCGCATCGCCCCGCAGGAGGGGTTGTTGGTGCGCACCGACCAGCCCTCGAACCGGCCGTTGTCCACCCGGTAGGGGCCCTGCAGCAGGGTGACGGTGTTGGTGATGACGACGGGGGAGGTGCTGGCGTAGGCGCCGCCGTCGAGCAGCACCCGGCCCTCGACGCTGACGATCCGGCCGTCGGCGTCGGCGGAGTGCCGCAGCCAGATGCTGCCCGGGTGGCGCTGGCGGTGGGCGAGGAAGGACTCCTCGCGGGTGTACTCGACCTTGACCGGCCGACCGGTGGCCAGGGCGAGCAGGCAGGCGTGGACCTGCAGGGTGACGTCCTCGCGGCCACCGAACGCCCCGCCGACGCCGGCCAACCGCAGGTGCACCTTCTCCGGCGGCAGCCCGGTGGCCCAGCCGATCTGCCGCTGGTCCGAGTGCAGCCACTGGGTCGCCACGTCCAGTGCCACCCCGCCGTCCGGCGTCGGCCACGCCAACCCGGCCTCGGGGGCGAGGAAGGCAGGGTCCTGCATGCCGATCCGGTAGGTGTTCTCCACGGTCACCACGCCGCGGGCGTCCGGGTCGCCGCAGCTGTAGGCGACGTGCCGGTAGACGTTGCCGTCGGGGTGCACCGGGTCGGCGTCCCGGGCCAGCTCCGGGTCGGTGAGCGCCGGCAGCGGCTCGTAGTCGACCTCGATCGCCCGCAGGGCCCGGCGGGCGGTGGCGGCGTCGACCGCGGCGACCACCGCCACCGGCTCCCCGGCGTACCGGACGACCCGGTCGGCGAGCACCGGCTCGTCGCGCAGGGTCAGCCCGACGTGCAGGTCGCCGGGGACGTCGTCGGCGGTCAGCACGGCGTGCACGCCCGGCAGGGCGCGGGCGGCGGTGAGGTCGATCCGGGTGATCCGGGCGTGCGGGTGCGGCGAGCGCAGGGTGTCGCCGATCAGCATCCCCTCGGCGGCCAGGTCGCCGGCGTAGGAGAACTCCCCGCGCACCTTCGCCGGCCCGTCCGGCCGCCGCACGGAGGAACCGATTCCGCTGTGCGCCTGGCCCCGTCCAGAGGCTCGCCCCGAGCCGGCGAGGGGTGAGGAGGACGGGGTCCTCCCACCGATCCCGCTGGGGGCCCCTCCGCCGTTCACGGGGCCTCCTGCTGGCGGCGGGTGCGGGCGGCGGCCTCGACCGCGGCGACGATCCGGCCGTAGCCGGTGCAGCGGCACAGGTTGCCGTAGAGGGCCGCCTCGATCTCGGTGCGGGTCGGGTCCGGGTTCGTCTCCAGCAGCTCGGTCGCCGCGGTGACGAAGCCGGCGGTGCAGATGCCGCACTGCACGGCGCCCTCGGCCAGGAAGGCCTCCTGCACGTCGGACAGCTCGCCGTCCGGCCCGCCGATCGAGGCGATCGTCGCCACGCTGCCGCCCGCTGCGGTGGCCGCCGGTACCAGGCAGGCGCAGAGCACGTGCGGCGCCCCGTCGCCGAGGTCGGCGCGCACGGCGCAGGCCCCGCACCGGCCGTGCGCGCAGCCGGTCTTCGGGCCGCGCACGCCGAGCCGATCGCGCAGCACGGTGAGCAGCGACTCCGACCAGCGGGCGGTCACCTCGTGCCGCACGCCGTCGACGGTCAGCTCGAAGGCCACCTCGTCGGGGGTCATGCCGCCGCCCCCTGCGCGCGGGTGACGAGTCGGACGGTGAGCACGCCGAGGGCGTGCCGGCGGTAGGCGGCCGAGGCGATGGTGTCCTCCGGTGGGTCGACGGCGGCAGCGACGGCGGCCCGCAGGTCCTCAGCGGTCGCCCGGTGCGCGAACAGGGCGGTCGCGGCGGTGTCCACGGCGTCGGCGCGCAGCGGGGTGGGGCCGGCGTTGCCGAACGCCAGCCGGACGGCGCCGTCCCGGCAGGTGATCGCAACGCTGACGGTGGCCACGAACTGGGCGTTGCGCCGGCCGACCTTGGCGTAGTCGGCGAAGCCGGTGGGCACCGGCAGCCGGACGGCGGTGAGCAGCTCGTCCTCGGCCAGCCGGGTGCGGCCGGGGGCGGTGACGAACCCGTCGAAGGGGACGACGCGGGTGCCGGTCGCCGAGGTGAGCTCCAGCGTCGCCCCGCCGGCCAGCAGGGTGGGCAGCAGGTTCCGGTAGGGCAGCGCGCTCACCACGTTGCCCCCGATCGTGGCCTCCGTGCGCACCAGCGGGGTGCCCAGCGAGGACGCCGCCGCCCGCAGCCCGGCGTCGGGCGCGCCGGTGAGGGCCGCGACCGGGGTGCCGGCGCCGATGACCAGCTCGCCGCCGACCGTCGTCGTCCCGCGCAGGGCACCGACCCGGCGCAGCGACACGAAGCCGGCCGCCCTCCGGTTGCGCCACAGCAGGTCCGGCATCACCTCGGTGCCCCCGGCGACGACGATCGCGTCCGGGCGGTCGGCCAGGGCGGTCAGGGCCTCCCCGACGGTCTCGGGGAGGGCGAAACAGGGTGCAGCGAGGAGCACGCGGGGCCTCGACTTCCGTGATGGGACGGTCACGGTAGCCCCGTCGTGTCTCGTGCAGATGACGGGTGGTGCGCTGTTCGACACATGAGGTGGGCAAGATGCGCGGCGTGCAGACCGCTGACCTGCTCGTGCACGACGCCGAGCTGATCGCCACCGTCGACGACGCCCGCCGCGAGCTCGCCGGAGGGTGGGTCGCGATCACCGACGGCGTGGTCAGCGGCCTGGGCGGCCCGGGCGACCCGCAGCCGCCCGCCGTCCGCCGGGTCGACGCCCGCGGCTGCCTGGTCACGCCGGGGCTGGTGAACACCCATCACCACCTGTACCAGAACCTGACCCGCGCCTACGCCCCCGCGCTCACCGGTGGGCTGTTCGAGTGGCTGGTGACGCTGTACCCGCTGTGGGCCCGCCTCGACGAGGAGGCGGCCCACGTCAGCGCGTTCGTCGGCCTCGCCGAGCTGGCGCTCTCCGGCGGCACGACGTCGACCGACCACCTGTACGTGCACCCGCGCGGCGCCGGTGACCTGATCTCCGCCGAGGTGGCCGCGGCCCGGGAGCTCGGCGTCCGGTTCTCACCCACCCGCGGGTCGATGTCGCTCTCCGTCAAGGACGGCGGCTTGCCACCGGATGCGGTGGTCCAGGACGACGAGGAGGTCCTGGCCGACTCGCAGCGGCTGGTCCAGGCACACCACGACCCATCCCCCACCGCGATGACCCGGATCGCACTGGCGCCCTGCTCGCCGTTCAGCGTCTCCACCGACCTGATGCGCCGCACGGCGGAGCTGGCCGAGTCCCTCGACGTCCGGCTGCACACCCACCTCGCCGAGACCCAGGACGAGGACGCCTTCTGCCTGGCGGCCTTCGGCCGGCGTCCGGTCGACTACCTCGAAGACGTCGGCTGGATGACCGATCGGACGTGGCTCGCGCACGTGGTCTGGCCGGACGCGGGTGAGGTCGCCCGGCTCGGTGCGGCCCGGGTCGGGGCGGCGCACTGTCCCTCGTCGAACATGATCCTGGGCAGCGGTCTGGCACCGGTGGCCGAGCTGCGGGCGGCCGGCGCACCGGTCGGGCTGGGGGTGGACGGCTCGGCGTCGGCAGACTCCGCGTCGCTGTGGCTGGAGGCCCGCACCGCGATGCTGCAGGGCAAGCTCCGGCACGGCGCGGCGGCGATGTCGGCACGCGACGCGCTGGAGATCGCCACCCGCGGCGGCGCGGCCTGCCTGGGCCGGGCCGGTGAGATCGGCGAGCTGTCCCTCGGCGCCTGCGGTGACCTCGCGATCTGGTCACTGGAGGGCGTGCCGTTCGCCGGCGCGCTGTCCGACCCGGTGGAGGCCTGGCTCCGCTGCGGCCCGGTGTCCGCGCGGCACACCGTCGTCGCGGGGCGCTTCGTGGTGGAGGACGGCGCTGTCGTGCACCCCGGGCTCGAGGAGCAGCTCGCCGTCCACCGGCGGGTGTCCCAGCGGATGCAGGCCCCGCTGGGCTGAGCGGGCGCCGGGGTCAGGTGGACAGCGCGCCGCGGACCACCGAGACGCCGGAGTGCGTCGGGTCGCCGTCGAGCGGCTCGACCGAGACGTCGACCAGCGGGTACGCGGAGAGGTCGATGCCGTCGGGCAGCCGCAGCACGGTCGCGCCCTGCTGGACGATGCCGACCGGCACCATCCGCTGGGCGTCGGCCTGCAGCAGCCACACCTCGTAGTAGGCGCCGTCCAGCGCTGGCACGTCGAGGTCGACCTGCAGCTCGCGGACCCCACTGCGTTCCCGGACCTCAGCCGTGCCCGAGGCGATCTGCTCCGGCAGCGGGTCGAGCCCCGCCTGGGCCACCACGGCGCCGCCTGCCCCGTCCTGGGTGGCCGCGACCGCCCCGGCGCCGATGAGGCCACCCACGAGCACGGCAGCGGCCAGCGGGAGCCACCGGGCCGCCGGCCCGCGGGCCGACCGCGACCGGAAGGGCAGCACGGTGGACCCGGCCGGTTCGGGATCGACCGTTTCGGCCGTCGCTGTTTCGGCCTGAGCCGGCCGGGGCATGGGGATCCCGCGCGACAGTCCGGCCTCGATCTCGGCCGGACGAGGCGAGACCGCGACCCCGGTCGCGGCGGCGATGGCTGCCCACACCTGAGGGGGTGGGGCCACCGCCTGACGCGGCGTGGCCAGCGCGGGGACGGCGAGGACGTCGACGCTTCGCCGGAGCGAGGCGACCTCCCGCTCGCACTCGGCGCAGTCATCCAGGTGCGCGGCGCACTCGGGCGGCGGCTGCTCGCCGAGGGCGGCCAGCGCCAGCTCGTCAGGATCGCAGTGCTGCACCGTCCACCTCCAACCGATCTCGCAGGCGCTCCAGAGTGCGTCTGATGTGGCTCTTCACGGTGCCCAGCGGGATGCCGGTGCGTGCCGCGATCTGTGCGTGGGTCAGGTCTTCGAAGAACGCGAGCTCGATGATGCTTCGTTGTGGCTGGCCGATCCGGTTCAACTCGCCCAGCAGGAGCACGCGGTCGGCCACCTCGGCGGCCAGCTCGCTGCCGGGACCGGCCGTCGGGGCCGAGCGGGCCTCGCTCGTGGCCGCCTCGGTCGAGCGACGCTGCCGTTCCCGCTTGGCCCAGGTGTCGGCGATCTTGTGTCGGCACACCCCCACCAGCCAGGCCGGGAGTGCCCCCTGGTCGGGACGGTAGCGGCTGCGTCCGGTCCAGGCCGAGATGAAGGTCTGCTGGGTGACGTCCTCGGCGTCGGGGCCGGGCCCGAAGGCCCGCACCGCCATGCCGTGCACCTGCGCCGCCCACCGCTCGTAGGCCCACGCGAGGGCCTGCTCATCGCCGTCGACGAAGCGCCGGGCGACCTCGATGTCGTCCGGCTCGGCGCCCTGGTGCACCGAGCCCTGGGTGGTGGGCACGTCAGCGACCGTACCCAGTGGCGGCCGACGGACGGCCAGGAGGCTCATGGGAGGGGTTCGGCAACG
This sequence comes from Modestobacter sp. VKM Ac-2985, assembly GCF_026967925.1. Classification (GTDB taxonomy): domain Bacteria; phylum Actinomycetota; class Actinomycetes; order Mycobacteriales; family Geodermatophilaceae; genus Modestobacter. Next base: position 16,190 of record NZ_JAPVBI010000001.1, read on the forward strand.
ACGACCACGTTGTCGCGATAGCTGCGGATCTCCGGGATGAACGGACCACCGCAGGTGACGAGCACCAGCCGAGGCGGGCCCTCCCGGCCGAAGATGGTGTCCAGCGGCAGGACCTCCTTGGTGATCACCTCGCGGGAGACCACCTGCCAGCGGGTCTCCGCGCCGTTCGCACCGGTGACGACGACGACGTCACCGACCTCGGTGCTGCGCAGCGGGGCCAGGGCGCCCAGCCCCTGCTCCCGGTCGTCGACGTGCCCGGCGAGCACCGCCGAGCCGTCGTCCCCTGGTACCGGACCGAACCTGTACCAGCCCACGCGGTCGACGTCCTCCGGCAGCTCCATCTGCCCGTCCGGGGCGACCCCCACCGGGTCCAGCGGGGCGTCCACCCCCTGGGCCGGCAGGCTGACCCGGACCGGCGCCGGGACCGGTGCGGCCACGGTGGGCGCCGCGTCCCGGGTGGTCACCGGCGGGAGGTCGAGTGCAGGCGCCGACGGCGGCACCGCCCCGGAGGGGGACGGTGCCGCCGACGACGGTGCCGGCGTCGACGGCGGTGCGTCGATCGCCTGCTCCACCGTGACGCCCGCCGTCGCGTCGGGTCGGGTCAGCGCCCAGGTGATCGGTGTCCCGATCGCCAGGACGAGGCCCAGGACCAACACGACGACGGAGCTGCGCACGGTGGTGTCTCTGCCTCTCGGTCGGGTCAGACCCGGCTGGTGGCGTACTTGCGGCCGGCGAACGCGGCGGCGGCGAGGCCGGCCACGGTCAGGCCGACCAGCGGCGCCGGCATGCCCTCGTCAGCGGCCAGGCCGGCCGAGCCACCGGGGACGCCGCTCGGGGCGGACGCCCCGGCCTCGACGGTCTGGTTGGCGAGCTCGTAACCCGCCTCCTCGGAACCCCACGCGTAGACGATCGTGCTGGCGCCCTCGGCCACGGTCAGGTCGGCCGGGCCGATCGCCACGGTGTCGGTGCCGGCGAGCACCACGTCGGCGCTCACGTCGCCGGCCGGGACGGTGACCGACTCCTCGTTCGGGTTGGTCAGCCCGTCGATGACGACCTCGCCACCGGCCCGGACGTCGACGGCAGGCGCCGCAGCCACGTGGCGCACGGTGAGCCGACCCTCGCCCGCGGGGACCGCGGAGGTGTCGTTCACGAAGGGGGTGAGCTCCGGGGCGCCGGCCGCGTTGAGGTGGGCGACCACGGTGGCGTTCGCGCCGGCCGGGATCTGCACGTCCTCGAGGCTGATCGCGACCTCGGCGGACTCCGGGTCGGCGCCGGCCGGGTAGACCGTCAGGTCGTACTCGCCGCCGGGCAGCGTGAGCGGTCCGCCCAGGGTCCCCGGCTGGAAGTCGGAGATGAGCTCCTCACCGTTGGCGTACACGTCCACCGGGGTCTCCGGGACGGCGTGCAGGACCGAGACGGTCGCGGTGTCGTGCGTGTCGGCCAGCGCGGGGGTGGCCGCGAAGAGCAGGGCGAACGCGCCGGTGGCCCCGGCTGTCAGGGCGATCGGTCGGGTCTTGTTCACGATGACGTTCCTTCCGTTGGACTGCACTGTCGTCTCGGGCTTCCTGCCCATCCCCGGTCGGGGATCCACCTGATCCAGATCTGGAATTCGTCGGATCAGCGCGTCAGCGCCGTGACCAGGCCGTGCGTGGCCCGCCGTCGCATCGGGCCGGGGCAGCGCCCAGGACCAACACGACGGCGGAGCCGCGCAGGGTGTCTCTGCTCTCGGTCGGGTCAGACCCGGCTGGTGGCGTACTTGCGGGCAGCGAACGCCGCACCGGCGAGGCCGACCACGGTGAGGCCGACCAGCGGCGCCGGCATGCCCTCGTCAGCGGCCAGGCCGGCCGAGCCGCCGGGGACGCCACTCGGGGCAGACGCCCCGGCCTCGACGGTCTGGGTGGCGAGCTCGTAGCCGGCGTCACCGGAACCCCACGCGTAGACGATCGTGTTCGCGCCGTCGGCCACGGTCAGGTCGGCCGGGCCGATCGCCACGGTGTCGGTGCCGGCGAGCACCACGTCGGCGCTCACGTCGCCGGCCGGGACGGTCAGCGACTCCTCGTTCGGGTTGGTCAGCCCGTCGATGATGACCTCGCCACCGGCCCGGACGTCGACGGCCGGCGCTGCGGCGATGTGGCGCACAGTGAGGCGGCCCTCGCCCGCGGCCACCTCGGAGGTGTCGTTGACGAACGGGGTGAGGGCGGGCTCGCCGGCCTCGGTGAGGTGGGCGGCCACCGTGGCGTTGGCGCCGGCCGGGACGGCCACGCCGTCGGCCGACAGCAGCGGCTCCCCGGAGCCGTCCGGGGCGTCGGCCGGGAAGAGCGCGAGGTCGTAGTCGCCGGCGGGCAGCGTCAGCGGGTCGGTGAGGGTGCCCGGCTGGAAGTCGTCGATCAGCCGCTCGCCGTTCGCGTAGACGTCGACCGGGAGGTCCGGGACCGCGTGCAGCACCGAGAGGGTCGCGTCGGTGTGGGAGTCGGCGAGCGCGGGCGTGGCCCCGAAGAGCAGGGCGAACGCGCCGGTGGCGCCGACGGTCAGGGCGATCGGGCGGGTCTTGTTCACGGTGACGTTCCTTCCGTTGGGGTGGGACTGTCACCCCGTTCTTCCGGCCCACCCCCGGTCCTGGATGCACCCCCCCGGCCGAGGCGCACGGATCAGGGGGCCAGCGCGGTCGCCAGCACGTCGAGCTGCTCGAGGGTCGAGTCCAGGTGCGGGGAGACCCGGAGCACCGGGCCGGAGAGCTCGCGAGGTGCCCGCTCCCGGCCGGCCGCCGTCGTCAGCAGGCTGTGCTCGGCGCGCAGCCGGGCGGCCACCTGCCGGACGTCGACGTCCGCCGGGGGTCGCAGGGTGGTGATCGCGGTCGGCTCGTCCAGCGGCTCGGCCACCCGCCACCCCCCGCGGCCGTCGAGGCGCTCCCGGGTGGCGCGGCCAAGGGCGGCGAGCCGCTCGCGGACCCGGTGCGGGCCGGCGGCCAGGTGCTCGCCGACGGCCACCACCAGGCCGATCCGGCCGGCCACGTGCGCGTCGTGCGACTCGTACCAGCGGGCGTGGTCGACGGCGGGACGGTCGTCGTACAGCTCCGGCCCGACGAGCGGGGTGAGCCGTGTGCCGACCGCCGGGCGCAGGACGAGGAAGCCGACGCCGCGCGGCCCGGCGAGCCACTTGCGCGAGGTGCCGTAGGCCGCGTCGGCACCCAGGTCGCAGTCGACGTGGCCGACGGCCTGGGCCACGTCCAGCACCAGGGGGACGCCGGCCGCCCGGCACAGCGCGGCGACCTCCCGGCCGGGCTGGACGACGCCGCGGTGACTGGCCACCAGGGTGAGGTGCACGAACGCCGGCGGGTCGTCGCGCAGCGCCCGTTCGACGCCGGCCAGGTCGGCCCGGCCCAGGGCGTCGGCGGGCAGCACCACCGGCGTCAGCCCGGCGTCGGTGAACGCGGCGACGTTCTGCCAGTACTCCCCGGGCAGCACGCCGACCCGGGCGCCCGGCGCCAGCCGCCAGCGGGAGACCAGCGTGCGCACCGACGCCGAGGCGCTCTCGGTGAAGGCCACGTCGGCGGCCGCCATCCCGACCAGCCCGGCCAGCACCGAGCGGCCCTGCTGCAGCAGCCCGTCGGCGGCCTGCTCGGCGACGTACCCGCCGAGCTCGGCCTCGTGCCGGGCGTGCTGGGCGACGGCGTCGAGCACCGCCGTGCTCTGCCGGCTGCAGGCGGCGTGGTCCAGGTGCACCCCCGCCGGCTCCAGGCGGGCGGCGCGCCAGGCATCGCCGAGGTCGTCGTGGGGGAGACGGCCTGCCGGGCTCACCGGGGCACCGACAGGGACAGTGCGACATCACCGGCCCCGTCGGTCCACCAGTGCGTCATCCGCAGGCCGGCGGCGGCCAGCTCCTGCTCGACCCGGGCGCGGCGGAACTTGCTCGACACCTCGGTGCGCACCTCTTCCCCGGCGGCGAAGGGCACCGTCAGCCCGATCGCGGCCAGCTGCACGACCTGGTCCCGGGTCGACCGCAGCCGCATCTCGACCCGCTCGTGCTCGGGGTCCCAGACCGCGACGTGCTCGAACGCGCCCGGGTCGGCGTCGCCCTTCAGCTCCCGGTTCAGCACCGCGAGGACGTTCTTGTTGAACGCCGCGGTCACCCCGGCGGCGTCGTCGTAGGCGCGGACCAGCCGATCGGGGTCCTTCACCAGGTCGGTGCCGAGCAGGAAGGAGTCCCCCGGCCGCAGGGTCGCCGCGAGGGAGGAGAGGAAGGCCGCCCGCTGCCCGGGCTCCAGGTTGCCGATCGTGGAGCCCAGGAAGGCGACCAGCCGGCGGCCCTCCTGCGGCAGGTCGCCCAGGTGCACGGTGAAGTCGGCGACGACGGCGTCGACCGCCGTCCCGGGGTAGGCGGCGGTGATCTGGGCGCCGGCGGACCGCAGCACCGTGGGGTCGACGTCGACGGGCACGAACCGGCGCAGCGTGCCCGCCTCGGCCAGCGCGGTGAGCAGCAGCCGGGTCTTCTCCGAGGTCCCGCTGCCCAGCTCCACCAGCGTGTCGGCGCCGGTGGCCGCGGCGACGTCTGCGGCGCGTTCGGCCAGCAGGGCACGCTCCGCCCGCGTCGGGTAGTACTCCGGGAGCCGGGTGATCTCGTCGAACAGCTCGCTGCCGCGCTCGTCGTAGAACCAGCGGGGCGGCAGCGTCTTCGGGTCCGCGGTCAGGCCGGCGCGCGCGTCGGCGGCGAGCGCAGCGCCGGAGTCGACCGGGCCGAGGTGGTCGGTGAGCGTGAACGTCATGCGGGCTCCGATGCATCGAGGGAGGTCTGGGTCAGGCCGTCGGGGGTGACCTCGACGAGCGTGCGGTCGGGGACGTCGGCCCAGCGCGGGTCGTCGTCCCACGGTTCGCTGGCCAGCGCCGTCCCCTCGTCGGTGACCAGCACCGAGAGGGTGTCGCCCCAGGTGGTGGCCAGCAGCCGGGTGCCGTCGGCGGCGAGCAGGTTGAGCCGGGCGGCCGGGTCGGCGGCCCCCACCTCGCGGACGGTCTCGCCGAGCGCCGCCATGCCCCGGGAGAAGACCAGCGCGGCCAGCAGCGCGCTGTCGACCACCGACTCGGCGTCCCGGGCCGGGGGCAGCACCGCCCGGTCGACCCGGCCGTTGTGCGAGAGCAGCCAGCGGCCGTCGGTGAACGGGGCGGCCGCCGCCTCCTCGATGGGCATCCCCACGGTCGCCGAGCGGACGGCCGCCAGCACGCAGCGGGCCGAGACCGCGGGGGCGACCGAGGCGAAGGAGGCCGATCCCCACAACGGCTGCGCCGACCGCCAGCGGGCCGGTTCCGGGCGGCCGTCGGCCCAGAAGCCCACGCCCCAGCCGTCGGCGTTCACCGTGCCGTACCGCTGCCGGCGGGGGGCGTGCGACTGCACCAGCAGGGACGACGGCGGGTCGAGCACGAGGGCCGCCAGCGTCCGCGGCTGCCCGAGCCAGGCGAGGTGGCGGCACATCAGGCGGCTCCGGTCATGCGTCGAAGGCGAGTCGGATGCCGCTGAACACCTGCCGGCGCACCGGGTGGTCCCAGTTGCGGAAGCTCGGCCGCAGCACCGAGGCGCCCACCGCCCAGGAACCGCCGCGCATCACCTTGTAGTCGCCGCCGAAGAAGGGGGCGGAGTAGTCGGCGTAGAGCATCGGGGTGAAACCGGGCCACGGCCGGAAGTCCGAGGACGTCCACTCCCACACGTCGCCCATCAGCTGCTCCACCCCGAGCGCCGACGCGCCGGCGGGGTAGGCGCCCACCGGGGCTGGGCGCAGCGCCGAGCCGCCGAGGTTGGCCAGCTCCGCGGTCGGGTCTGCCTCGCCCCACGGGAACCGCCGCCGGCCGCCGGTGGCCGGGTCCCAGACGGCCGCCTTCTCCCACTCCTCCTCGGTCGGCAGCCGGCCGCCCGCCCAGGCGGCGTACGCCTCGGCCTCGAAGAAGGTGACGTGCTGGACCGGTTCGTCCGCCGGCAGCTCCTCGACCAGGCCGAACCGGGTCCGGGTGCCCTCGGGCCCCCAGAACTGCGGTGCCGTGAGGCCGGCGTCGCAGCGGTGCTGCCAGCCGCGGGCGGACCACCAGCGCGGGTCGGTGTAGCCGCCGTCGGCGACGAAGGCGGCGTACTCGGCGTTGGTGACCGGCACCCGCCCGATCCGGAACGCCGGGACGTCGGCGACGTGCGCCGGCCGCTCGTTGTCCAGGGAGAACGGCTCCTCGGTGCCGTCGACCCCGAGGCGGAAGGGCCCGCCGGGGACCAGCACCGTCGTACCGGCCACCCCGGGCCGGCCGGGAGGCAGCGGGGAGCCGGCGCCCAGCAGCGCCGGGCCGGTGCGCAGTTGGAGGGTCTGCAGCATCGTCTCGTCGTGCTGCTCCTCGTGGCTGACCACCATGGCTACGTTGAACGGCGTCGTCGCCACGTCGAACGGGTCGTCGTCCGGGCCGGACCGGTCGAGCCGGTCCAGCACCCGGCCGCGCACATCGGCGCAGAACGCCCGGGCCTCCACCGGCGGCAGCAGGGGCAACCGGACCCGAGCGGCCCGGGGGTGGGTGAAGGCGTCGTACAGCTGCTCGACGTCCGGCGGCAGCACCCCCGTGCACCGGGCGTCGCCACCCCGCAGCAGCCACAGGTCCTCCTGCTGGCCGATGTGGGCCAGGTCCCAGACCAGTGGGCTCATCAGTGGCGAGTGCTGTCGCAGCAGCTCGGGTTCGTCGAGCTCGGTGAGCACCAGGGTGCGGTCCCGGGCGCGGCTCAGCTCCTGGGCCAGGGTCTCTCTCAGGTCGGTCACGTCGCCTCCTCGGTGTCGTGGGTCGCGGCCAGCAGCGCGGCCGCCGGGCCGGCGGTCCGGGCGGTGTGCAGCAGTGCGTCGCCGGGGCTGGCCCGGCGCTCGACCAGTTCGGCGAGCGCCGTGACCTGCGCCCGCAGGCCCGCCGGGGCCCGGCGCACGGCCACCTCCAGGCAGGCGGCGGCGGCCGCGTGCAGCTCCGGGTCGGCCAGTCCGATCCGGGTGGCCTGCTCCCAGCGGCCGGAGACCGGCTCGGTCGCCGCGGCGGCGGTGTCGGCGGCTACCGGGTCGTCGAGCAGGGTGCCGGCCACCGCCGAGAGCGCCGGCCACCACGGTTCGGGCGCGGCGTCGAGGTATCGCAACTCCAGATAGCCGCGCAGTCGGACCGGCGGGAACAGCGTGGTCAGGTGGTACTCCAGGTCGGCCACGGTCGGCCGCCGATCGGTCGGCCCTGCCCCGCGGACCCAGTCCGCGAACGACGTCCGGTCGCGCACCGGGGCGGCTTCGCCCGCCGGCCCGCGCACCAGCATCACCGGCGCCGCCAAGGCGAACGCAGCCCACTCGTCGGTCGGGTCGGGCCCGCCGGGCAGGGGTCCACAGCGACCGGGGTCCAACTGGGCCCAGATCCGCTGCCGCCCGGAACGCCAGCCGGTCTCGCTGCCGGCCAGCATCGGTGAGCACGCGGAGACCGCCACCAGCACCGGGCCGAGCGCCTGGGCCAGCCGGACCCGCGCGGCCCACCCGGGTCGAGGCCCGGCCTCCACGTTGACCTGGAGCGCCGCGGTGCTGGTCATCATCGTGACCCCGGCCGCTCGGTGCCCCAGCGCCTGGAAGTGCTCCTCCATCGCCACGTAGCGGGAGCCCGGGCTCACCCGCTGCGCCGGGCGGCACGGGTCCGCGCCCAACGGGGCCAGCCCCAGGCCGGCCGTGGCCAGCCGGCCCCGGACGGCCGCGAGGTCGGCCCGCAGGGCGGTGACCGCGGCGGTGACGTCGGCGGCCGGCGGGCCGGACAGCTCGACCTGGCCGCCGGGCTCCAGGGTGACCCGGCTGCCGCCGTCCAGCGGGGGGAGCGTCGCGACGGCGGCGGTGACCCGGTGCCAGGGCACTCGGGTGCCGGGGGAGGCCCGGTCGACCAGGTGGGCCTCGAGCTCCAGCCCGATCGGCCCGGTCGGCGCCGGGTGCAGCGCGCGGGCGGCGACGTGCTCCCGGGCGGCGTCCAGGTCGGGCAGAGCGTCGTCGGTGGGATGGTCGGCCAGTGCTGTGGACGTGGTCATGTCGCCCCCTCCAGGTCCGGACCGGTCGAGTCGACCGCGGGTCGGTGCGGGGGCGGCGTGCCGTACGGCGGCCGTCCTCGCTGACCATCTTCCACGGATGTGGCCGCGCGGCAACCCGCGTCCCCGGCCTCCGTGGAGCTACCAGCCGGCTGTACGCCTAGGTGGGCCGTGAGCGGGTAGGGACGGCCTGGACACGGCTGCCAGGACGGCGGCTCCGCGACGGGCAGGACGGGGATCAGCAGGCATGGACGGGGCAGCCGGGTCCGGCAGACACCGGGCGCTGATCGGCGCCTCGGACGCCGAGTTCGTCGACGGCACCGTCGCCTTCGTCTGCGCCGGGCTGGACGCCGGGGAACCGGTCGTGGTCGCCTGCAGCGACCGGACCACCCAGCTCCTGCAGCACGCGCTCAGCGACCGGCCGCAGGTGACCTGGGTCCCGTGGTCCGAGGTGTACGGGAACGGACCGGCCGCGGCGATCACCGCCGTCCGCCGTCTCGGGGAGCGCCACCGGGTGGCGGCCAGCCCCGTGGTCCGCGTCGTCCTGGAGCCCGTGCCCGGGGCCGACGACGACACCTGGCGGGAGTGGCAGCGGTACGACGCCGTCCTGGACCACCAGCTCGCGGAGGCGCAGCGCACCGGGGACGACCCGCTGATGGTGCTCTGCCTGTGCGACACCCGGCGGATGCCGGCGCCCCTGGTCGACGCCGCCCGGGCCACCCACCCGGTGCTCCAGGTCGACGGGCAGGGGCAGGTGAACCCCGACCACGTCGACCCCGGGGAGTACCTGGCCTCGCTGCCGGTCCCGCCCGAGCCGCTGGAGTCGACCGAGCCGCTGGTGCACGCGGACTCGGTGCGCGACCTGCGCGGGCTGCGCCGTGACCTCGCCGCCCGGGCCGCCGACGCCCGGTTGCCGACCGGTTCCGAGCCCGCGCTGGAGGACTTCCTCCTCGCCGTCGACGAGATGACCACGAACGCGCTGCGCCACGGTCGGCCACCGGTCGACCTGCGGCTGTGGGCGGGCGAGGACCGGCTGGTCTGTACGGTGACCGACCACGGCGCCGGGCTGCAGGACCCGTTCATCGGCTACGGCCCGGCCCACGGCGACGACCTGTCGCTGGGCGGCATGGGGCTGTGGCTGGCCCGCCAGCTGTGCGACCACGTCGACATCACCGAGGCCGGCGACGGCGTGCAGGTCCGGCTCACCACCGTCCTGCGCTGACGTGCCCGGGGAGTCGCGCGACCGGGACGAAACCGGTCGGGCCCGCAGCGCCCGACCGCGCGATGCACTGGGCCGGCCGCTGCCGCACGGGTCGCCGGGTGAGCCACGGGCGCCGGAGGGGCTGGTCCGCACGCCCGGCCAGACGCTGGCAGAGGCGCAGCAGCTGCTGGACGCCGGCCGGCCGTTCCACGCCCACGAGGTGCTCGAGGACGCGTGGAAGGCCGGCCCGGACGACGAGCGGGACCTCTGGCGGGGCCTGGCCCAGCTCGCCGTCGGTCTGACCCATGTGCTGCGCGGCAACCTGCCGGGTGCGGCCACCTTGCTGACCCGGGGTGCCCGGTCGCTGGCCACCGCCGGGCCGGCTGCCGCCCGGCACGGCGTGGACAGCGACGGGCTCGTGGCGTGGGGGGACCGGCTGGGCGAGGTCGCCGCGGGCGGTGCGCCGCCGGACCCGGCGCCGCCGAGGCTGACCCTTCCACCAAGGGGTGACGAAGAGCACACTCGGCCCCGATGAGGAGCTACGAGGCGGCCACCCGCATCGACGCCGGGGCCGAACAGGTGTGGGCGGTGCTGGTCGACGTCGGCGGCTGGCGTGACTGGAACTCCGGGATCGACCGGGTGGAGGGCGCCGTGCGGCTCGGTGCCCCGCTGCTGCTGGTCGCCACCGGGACCCGCCGCCGGCCGCTGCGGGCCACGGTGACCGAGATCCGGCCGGCGGAGTCGATGCGCTGGCACAGCGGCCTGCCGTTGGACCTGTTCGTCGCCGAGCGCACCTTCCGGCTCGACCCGCAGGGCGACGGCAGCACCGCGTTCACCGTGCGCGAGGAGTACCGCGGCCCGCTGGCGCCGCTGATGATCCGCACCGTGCCCGACCTCAACCCGGCCTTCCGCCAGTTCGCGGTCGGACTCAAGGCCCGGGTCGAGCAGCGAGCCGCCGAACTACCGACCTGAGTTCCGCATGGTGGGATAGATCGCCCGACAGGTGGAAGAACCGGGTCCGTGATGCCACGATGGTCCGGTGACGTCCCTCACTCCTGACTCGGCAGCCGCACCCGTCGTCCACCGCGGGCCGGTGACGTCGGCGTCCTACTCGATCACCGTGCGGCTCACCGCCGACGGCGACCCGGCCAGCGTCGGCCGGATCGCGACCGCGGTCGGCCACGCCGGTGGTGCGGTCACCGCGATCGACGTCGTCGAGTCCCGACCCGACGGCCTCACCGTGGACGTCACCTGCTCGGCCGCCGACGCCGAGCACTCCGAGGAGGTCGTCGCCGCCCTCGATGCGGTGGAGAACGTCCACGTCCGCAAGGTCAGCGACCGCACGTTCCTGCTGCACCTGGGCGGCAAGTTGGAGGTCGCCTCCAAGGTGCCGCTCAAGACCCGCGACGACCTGTCGATGGCCTACACCCCCGGCGTCGCCCGGGTCTGCCTGGCGCTGGCCGAGCACCCCGAGGACGTCCGCCGGCTCACGATCAAGGGCAACACGGTCGCGGTGGTCACCGACGGCTCGGCGGTGCTGGGGCTGGGCGACATCGGGCCGGGCGCGTCCATGCCGGTCATGGAGGGCAAGGCGGCGCTGTTCAAGCGGTTCGGCGACATCGACGCCTGGCCGATCGCGCTGGACACCCAGGACGTCGACGAGATCGTGCGCACCGTCGAGCTCATCGCCCCCGGCTTCGGCGGGATCAACCTGGAGGACATCTCCGCCCCGCGCTGCTTCGAGATCGAGGCCCGGCTGCGGGAGAAGCTGGACATCCCGGTCTTCCACGACGACCAGCACGGCACGGCGATCTGCGTGCTCGCCGCGCTGCGCAACGCGCTGCGGGTCGTGGACAAGCAGCTCGAGGACGTCGCGGTCGTCGTCGCCGGCGGCGGGGCGGCCGGGACGGCGATCGTCACCCTGCTGCTGGAGGCCGGGGCCACGAACGTGCTGGTCTGGGACCGGGAGGGCGTCCTCTCCCCGGACGACGAGCGGCTCTCCCCGGCGAAGCTGGACCTGGCCCGGCGCACCAACCCCGGCTGCCGGCGGGGTGAGCTGGCCGACGCACTGGTCGGCGCGGACGTGTTCATCGGGGTAAGCGCGGCCAACGTGATCCAGGCCGAGGTGCTGGCCGGGATGGCCGAGCGGGCGGTGGTCTTCCCGATGGCCAACCCCACACCGGACGTCGACCCGGTGCGGGCCCGGCAGTACGCCGCCGTCGTCGCCTCCGGCCGTTCGGACCTGCCCAACCAGATCAACAACGTGCTGGCGTTCCCCGGCGTCTTCCGCGGGCTGCTCGACGCCCGGGCCAAGGAGATCCGCCCCGGCATGCTGCTGGCCGCCGCCGACGCGCTGGCCGCGGTGGTGGGCGACGACCAGCTCAACGCCAACTACATCATCCCCAGCGTCTTCGACCCCGCCGTCGCCCAGGCGGTCGCGGCAGCGGTGGAGGAGTCGGCCCGCGCCGAGCCCGGGGCCACCGCCGACGTGCCGGGCGACGCAGACTGAGCGGGTGGGCACCTCCTTCGACGCACTGAGCGAGGACGCACTCCGCTCGGCCGGCAGCCTCAAGTGGACGCGGTACGGCGACGCTCTGGGCGGATGGGTCGCCGAGATGGACTTCGGGACGGCGCCGGTGGTGACCCGGGCGCTGCACGACGCGGTCGACGCCGGGGCGCTGGGCTACCTGCCCGGCCCGGTCGCCGACGCGATGGCGCAGGCGTGCGCCGGCTGGCAGCTGCGCCGGTACGGCTGGCAGCTGCCGGCCGAGTGGATCACCCCGCTGGCCGACGTCGTCGCCGGGCTGCAGGCCGCGATCGAGCACTTCACCCCGCCCGGTGCCCCGGTCGTGCTGCCCACCCCGGCCTACATGCCCTTCCTGAAGGTGCCGCGGCTGATGGGCCGCCAGCTCGTCGAGGTGCCGATGGTGCCGGGCGACGACGGCCGGCCGACCCACGACCTGGCGGCGCTGGACCGGGCACTGACCCGCGGGGCCCTGCTGGTGCACGTCAACCCGCACAACCCGGTGGGCCGGGTGTTCACCGCGGACGAGCAGCTCGCCCTGGCCGAGGTGGTGGACCGCAACGGCGCCCGGGTGTTCGCCGACGAGATCCACGCACCGCTGGTGTACCCGGGTGCGGTGCACCGGCCCTACGCCGCGCTGTCGGAGACCACGGCCCGGCACACGGTGACCGCGACGTCGGCGTCCAAGGCGTTCAACGTGCCCGGGCTCAAGGCCGCGCAGCTGCTGCTGTCCAACCCCGCCGACGCCGCGCACTGGGCCGAGGTCGGCGAGCTGGCAGGCCACGGCGCCTCCACCCCCGGGGTGCTGGCCAGCACCGCGGCGTACGACGACGGGGAGGAGTGGCTGGACGACGTCCTGGCGTACCTGGACGGCAACCGCCGGCTGCTGGCCGAGCTGCTCGCCGAGCACCTGCCGCGCGTGCGGTACACCCCGCCGGAGGGCACCTACCTGGCCTGGCTGGACGGCCGGGAGCTGGGCATCGAGGAACCGCTGGGGGAGTTCTTCCTGCGCGAGGCCGGGGTGGCGCTCGTCGACGGCCCGGAGTGCGGTGCCCCCGGCGCCGGGCACGTGCGGCTGAACCTGGCCACCCCCCGCCCGCTGCTCCGCACGATCGTCGACCGCATGGCCGCCGCCGTCGGCTGACCCAGGGCAGAAATGGCCATTTCTGCCCGGACGGGGGACGACGGGGACGGCGTCCGGCGTGGATCATGGGCGGGTGCCCGAGTTGCCCGAGGTGGAGGCGCTGGCGGCGTTCCTGCGGGAGAACGCGGTCGGCCGGATCGTGACGCGCGTCGACCTGGCCGCGGTGCAGGCGATCAAGACCTTCGACCCGCCGCTCTCCTCGCTGGCCGGGCTGGAGCTCACCGGCGCCGCACGGCACGGCAAGTTCCTCGACCTGGACGTCTCCGGGCTGCACCTGGTCGTCCACCTGGCCCGGGCCGGCTGGCTGCACTGGCGGCAGAACCTGCCCACCGCACCGCCCAAGCCGGGCAAGGGGCCGCTGGCGCTGCGGGTGCACCTGGAGCCGCGCGAGGGTGAGCTGCCCGAAGGCTTCGACCTGACCGAGCAGGGCACCCGCAAGGGACTGGCGGTCTACGTGGTGCGTTCGCCGGCCGAGGTAGCGGGCATCGCCCGGCTCGGCCCGGACGCACTGGAGCTGGACGCCGAGACCCTCGGGGCGCTGCTGGCCGGCCGGCGCACCCAGCTCAAGGGCACCCTCACCGACCAGACCGTGCTCTCCGGGATCGGGAACGCCTACTCCGACGAGATCCTGCACGCCGCCCGGCTCTCCCCGTTCAAGATGGCCGACAAGGTCACCGACGACGAGCTGCTCCGGTTGCACGCCGCGATGCGGGAGACGCTGACCGGGGCCCTGGACCGTCAGCTGGGGCAGCGGGCGGCGACGCTCAAGGGCGAGAAGCGGGCCGGCCTGCAGGTGCACGCCCGCACCGGGCTGCCCTGCCCGGTCTGCGGGGACACCGTGCGCGAGGTGTCCTTCGCCGACACCTCGCTGCAGTACTGCGCGACCTGTCAGACCGGCGGCAAGCCGCTGGCCGACCGGCGGATGTCCAAGCTGCTGCGTTGAGCCGGGAGGGCCACGATGGGCGCATGGCCCTGGTGACGTTCGACCTGTTCAGCGCGCTGATCGACTCCCGGGCGGGTGGCTCGGCGACGTTCGACTCCCTCGCGCAGGGGCGCGGCTGGGACGTCGCCGGCAGCGACCTGTACGACGACTGGGACGCCCGCAACAAGGCCTCCCAGAAGGACGTCACCGACTGGGTGCCCTTCGCCGAGCACTGCCGGCGCGCCCTCGCCGACACCTACGCGGCCCGGGGCCTGGACGCCGACGCCACCGCGGACACCCTCGCGCTGCTGGCGTCGCTGCCGGACTGGCCGCTGTGGCCCGACGTCGGCCGGGCGCTGCCGCTGGTGGCCGAGCAGCACCGGGTCGGGGTGCTGTCCAACGTGGACGACGACCTGTTCGCCCGCACCCGCGCCGCCGACCTGGTGCACCCGGACGCCGTCCTGACCAGTGAGCGGCTGCACGCCTACAAGCCGCACCCGGAGATCTACCAGCGGGCGGCCGAGGCCGGGGCCGGGGTGCACGTCCCCGCGTCGGCGCGGGACACCCGGGGCGCGCTGGAGGCCGGGCTCACCGTCGTCCGGGTGCGTCGGCCGGGGCACCGGGTCGACCCGGACGGGCCGCAGCCGCAGCACGAGGTCCCCGATCTCCTGGAGCTCCCCGGCGTGCTCGCCGCCCTGACCGGGTAGCCCGCCTGCGGACGCGGCCGATCCCGGTGGCTCGACGGACCAGGGGGAGCCGACGAGCAGGAGCGGACGAGGAGGAACCGATGAGGGACACCCCCCGCGTCGTCGCGGTGGTCGTTGCGGCGGTCGCCCAGATCGTCGGCAGCCCGCTGGGCGCCGCCATCGCCGGCCGCAGCGTCGGCGACGTCAGCGACGCCGACCGCTCGCTGGTCACCCCGGCCGGCTGGGCCTTCAGCATCTGGGGGCTGATCTTCGCCGGGTCGCTGGCCTGGGCGGTCTACCAGGCGCTGCCCGCCCAGCGCGGGCGCGAGGTGCACCGGCGCACCGGGTGGCCGCTGGCGATCGCGTTCGCCGGCAACGCCGTCTGGGAGGTCGTCTTCCCCCTGGACGGGGCCTGGCAGTACGTCGCCACGGTGCTGATCTTCGGCATCACCGCGGCGGCCGCCGTCGCCTACGTCCGGCTGCAGACCGTGCCGGCCGACGGGCTGGCCCGGTTCCTGCCGCGGGCCACCGCGGGGTTGCTGTTGGGCTGGCTCACCGTGGCGTCGGTGGCCGCGGTGGGCAGCGCCGGGGTGGCGCTCGGGCTGTCCCCGGACACCCTCGCGGCTCAGGCCTGGGCGGTCGCCGCGCTGGTCACGGTCGCCGGGATCGCCGCGGCGGTGCTCCTCGGCTCCTACGTCGCCGCCGGCCCGTTCGCGGCCGCGGTCATCTGGGGCCTGCTCGGCATCGCTGCCGCCGAGGGGTCGCAGCAGGTCGCCGTGGCCGCGATCAGCGCGGCCGCCGTCGTCCTGGTGGCGCTGGCCGGCCGGGCGCTGACCCGGACCGACCGGAGCGCCCTGCTGGTCGGCTGAGCCCGCCGGCCGGCGCTGCTGTCAGCCCCGGCTGCCGGCCCGCCGGGAGGCGAGCCGCCGGGCGCGGGCGGGGGCATCCGTCGGCCGGCCGGGGGGGACGTCGTCGGCCGAGCCGACCGCCGTCCACCAGTCGCGGACCGGGGGCGGGGCCAGCACGTCGACCCGCTCACCGGGCTGGGGGATCACCACCGTCACCCCGCGGGCCTCGGCCGCGGCGAGCAGCCGCTGCACCGGTTCGGCCCAGCGGTGGAAGGCCAGGTTGAACGTCGCCCAGTGGATCGGCACGAGCACCCGGCCACCCAGGTCGCCGTGCGCGCGCACGGCCTCCTCCGGGTCCATGTGGATGGCGTGCCAGGCGTCGTTGTAGGCGCCGATCGGCTGCAGCGTCAGGTCGAAGGGCCCCAGGCGCGCGCCGATCCCGGCGAAGGCCGGGGTGTAGCCGGTGTCCCCGCCGAAGAACACCCGGTGCCGGGGGCCGGCCACCACCCAGGACGACCAGAGCGTGGTGTCCCGGGCGAAGAACCGGCCGGAGAAGTGCCGAGCCTCGGTGCAGGTGAGGGTGAGCCCGGCGACGGTCGTGGTGCCGTCCCAGTCCAGCTCGACGATCCGGTCCTCCGGCACGCCCCACCGGCGCAGGTGCGCGCCGATGCCGAGCGGGACGACGAACGGCGCCGACTGCTCGCGCACCAGGGCCCGCACGGTCGGCAGGTCCAGGTGGTCGTAGTGGTCGTGGCTGATCAGCACGGCGTCGACCGGCGGCAGGCTCTCCACCGGCGCCGGGGGCTCGTGCAGCCGGGTGGGGCCGAGCAGCGGGGACGGGGACACCCGAGCGCCCCACACCGGGTCGGCCAGCACCCGCCGGCCGTCGATCTCGAGCAGGGCGCTGGAGTGCCCGAACCAGGTGACCGCCAGCTCGGCGGCCTGCTCGGGCACCTCGGGGACGGTCAGCGGGATCGGCCCGCCGGGCAGCCCCTTGTGCCGGTCCTCGTGCCACTGGCGCAGCAGGCCGTCCCGGGCGTTGGCCGGGGCGAGCGCCGGGGTGGGCAGGTTGTTGTGGAACTTGCCCTCGGCGAACTGGGACGAGCCGGTGACGGTCGGACGGAGCCGGCGCTGGCTGGCGCCGAGGGCGACGGGCAGGCCCCAGGCGGCGCGGGCGACCCAGCTGACGCCGCCCAGCAGGGCGGTGGCAGCGGTGGCGGTGGCGACACGACGGAGGAACGGCACGTCCCCAGCATCCCCGACGCAGCTGGGCGTTGCCCAGGAAGTGATGGGGAAGACGCTTGTGCTCTGCTCACCGGGGGTGAGCAGAGCACAAGCGTCCGGGGGGTTCCTGCCCTGGGTCACCGGGGTGGGGGGAGCCCCTCGTCAGCCGGCGATCGCGGCCACCGGCGGGGTCTTCGCCGCCCGCCGGGCCGGCAGCACCGAGGCCAGCAGTCCGGCCACCGTGGCGACCAGCACGATCGCGCCGACCTGCAGCCACGGGATGCTGATCACGACCTCGCCGATCTCGCCGAGCGCGGAGGCGACCCCGACCAGGCCGTACGCGCCACCGACCAGCACCCCGAGCACCGCGGCGACGCCGGCGACCAGGACCGCCTCCCAGGCCAGCAGCGCCCGGAGCTGGCCACGGGTCAGGCCGAGGGCCCGCAGCAGGCCGCTCTCCTGGCGCCGTTCGACCACCGAGAGGGCCAGGGTGTTGCCCACCCCGATCAGCGCGATCAGCACGGCCACGCCGAGCAGCCCGGTGACCACCAGCAGCAGGACGTCGACCACCTGGTCGATCGCGGCCCGCTCGCTGGCCAGGCCGGTGACGAACGAGGTCGGCAGTGCCGCGCCCACCAGGTCGGTGACCTCGTCGGTCGCCGCGGTCTGGTCGACGCCGTCGGCCAGTCGCAGCCACACCGTCTCCACGGCTGCCTCGGGCACCAGCGCCTGCAGGTCGGTGCTGGACAGCAGGGTCCGGTCGGTCTCCCCGGCCAGCACGGTCAGGGTGCGGGAGCGGTCAGCGGAGGTCAGCGTCAGCGCGTCGCCGGGCTGCGCGCCCCAGGTCTCGGCCTCCCAGGCGGAGAGCACCACCTGGCCGAGCTCGGGCAGCGTCACGTCGCTCGTCGAGCGCAGCACCGGGAGCGCCTCCGCGCTGTCGACGCCGCTGACCCAGCTCTCCACCCCGTCCGGCCCGGTGACCATCGCCGCGGTGAGACCGGCGGCCTCGACCACGCCGTCGACCGACTCCAGTTGGCTCTGCAGCGTGGCGGGTACCGGCTCGTCGTAGCTCTCGACGATCACGTCGGTCGGGTAGGCCGCGGCGAGGCCGGCCTGGGCGGTCGCCCGGGTGGAGCTGGCCCCCACGACCATCGCCGTGGTCAGCGTGACGCCGATCAGCAGGGCGGTCGCGGTGGCCGCCGTCCGGCGGGGGTTGCGGGTGGCGTTGCCGGTGGCCAGCCGGGCCGGCAGCCCGCCCACGCGGCCGAGCAACCGGCCCGCCCCGGCGACGATCGGCGGCACTGCCCGCTGTGCGAGCAGCAGCAGCCCCAGGGAGCTGAGCACCCCGCCGGCCAGCGCGATCAGGATGTCCGGCGCGACCACGCCCAGCGCCATCAGCGCGATACCGGGGACGGCGAGCAGCAGACCGGTCACCAGTCGGGCCACGCCGCCGCGGGAGCGCAGCGGCGCCGGGTCGGTCGGGCGCAGCGCGGCGAGCGGGGCGACCCGGGTGGCGGCGCGGGCCGGGGCCAGCGCGGCGATCAGCGTGGTCACCGTGCCGACGGCGATCCCGACGAGCACGACGTACGGCGGCACCGCCACCCCGGACAGCGGGATGGGCGAGTCCATGCCGGACACCACCGCCGAGACGGCGGCCGACAGCCCGATGCCGGCGAGCACGCCGATCACCGACGCCACCAGCCCGGTCAGCACCGCCTCGCCGAGCACGCTCCGGCGCACCTGCCGGGAGGTCGCCCCGATGCAGCGCAGCAACGCCAGGTCGCGGGTCCGCTGGGCGAGCAGGACGGCGAAGGTGTTGGCGATGACCAGCCCGGCGACGAGCACCGCGATGGTGGCGAACACCAGGAGCGTCGTGGTGAGCCAGGCGGCGTCCCCGGTGAGCATGGCGACGGACTCCACCGCCTGTTCGGTCCCGGTGCGGACGGTGAGGTCCTCGGCGGGCAGCGCGGCGCGCACCTCGTCGGCCAGCAGACCCGGGTCGGTGCGGGCGGGGCCGGCGATGCGGAGCTCGCTCGGCTCCGTCGCGCCCCAGGCCTGGGCCTGGTCGGCGGTGACGTAGGCCTTGCCGTAGACGCCGGCGGTGGGGTCGCCGCCCAGGTCGACCACGCCGGTCACGGTCGCGTCGACGGTGGTGCCGGTGCCCTCGTCGTCGTAGGTGGTGACCGGCAGGACGTCGCCGACGGCGGCGCCGACGCGCTCGCTGACCGCGACCTCGCCCGGACGCAGCGGCAGCGAGCCGGCGCTCAGCTGCTGCCAGCGCAGCCCCGGGTCGCCGGCCACCGACTCGACCAGCAGGTACTGGGCGCCGGTGCGGCCGGGGGCCACGGCCTGCACGGAGGTCTGCCAGGTCGGGTCGACGGCCTGCACGGCGGTCAGCGCGGTGAGGGTGTCGACGTGCTGGGCCAGGCCGGTGCCGCTGTCGGAGGTGACCACCACGTCGGTGTCGACGTACTGGGCGCCGGCGGCCTCCAGGACGGTGGCCTTCGTGGTCTCGTTGAGCACCAGGGTGGCGACCACGAAGCCCACCGCGATGACGATCGCCAGGGTCGAGGCGACCAGCCGGCCGGCGTGCGCCCGGATGCTCGCCAGGGTCACTGCGCGCATGACGGTCAGGCCCCCAGTCCGCGGAGCGCGTTGATGATCGAGTCGGTGGTGGGCTGGTGGACCTCGCCGGCGAGCCGGCCGTCGGCCAGCAGCACGACCCGGTCGGCGTAGGCGGCGGCCACCGGGTCGTGGGTGACCATGACGACGGTCTGGCCGGTCTCCCGCACGCTGGAGCGCAGCAGGTCCAGCACCTCGGCACCGGCGTGGCTGTCCAGGTTGCCGGTGGGCTCGTCGGCGAAGACGACGTCGGGGCGGGGGAGCAGCGCCCGGGCGACGGCGACCCGCTGCTGCTGGCCGCCGGAGAGCTCGTGCGGGCGGTGGTTCAGGCGGTCGCGCAGGCCCAGCCGGCCGATCACGGAGTCCATCCACGCCCGGTCCGGGCGCTGGCCGGCCAGCTGCATCGGCAGCAGGATGTTGTCCTGGGCGTTGAGCACCGGCAGCAGGTTGAAGGACTGGAAGACGAAGCCGATCCGCTCGCGGCGCAGCGTGGTCAGCTGGTCGTCGCGCAGGCTGGTCAGCTCGGTGTCGCCGAGCCAGACCTTGCCGCCGGTCGCGGTGTCCAGGCCGGCCAGGCAGTGCATGAGGGTGGACTTGCCCGAGCCGGAGGGGCCCATGATCGCGGTGAACGCGCCCCGGTCGAACGCGACGTCGACGCCGGCCAGGGCGTGCACCGCGGTCTCACCCGAGCCGTAGGTCTTGCGCAGGTCGGTGGCGTGGACGGCGGCGGACTGCGTCGCCGCGGGCTCACCCGGGACGGTCATGACGGGGACGGACACTTCGGCCTCCAGAGGCGGTGATCGGGACGTGATCACGTTCTCGCCCTGAGGCCTCCGCCCGCGTCGCCGCAGGGGCTGGTCTCCACGGAGGCTGTGGTGCACCTGTGGGCTGACCCGGGGTCATCCCCCAGGGGCATGCCCCGCCCCTGGGCCGCGCCGAGTGCCGTCTCGTCGACGCTTCGCCGTGCCGGCAGGCGTCGACAGCTCCGCACTCGATGGAGGCGACCGTGCGGACGTCAGGCGGGGGCGTCGCGGAGCAGGTCGGCGGGGGCGACCAGGCTGGTGCGGTAGGCCAGGACGACGGCCTGCACCCGGTCCCGGGAGCCGGTCTTGAACAGCACCCGGCCGACGTGGGTCTTCACCGTCGCCTCGCTGACGAACAGCTGCGCGGCGATCTCGGTGTTGGACGCGCCGTAGGCCATCAGCACCAGCACCTCCCGCTCCCGGGGGGTGAGCTCGGCCAGCGCACTCGGGTCGACCTGGCTGGTCCCGCCCCCGTTGCCGGCCCCGCGGAGGATCGGCGCGACGTGCTGCAGCAGCCGGCGGGTGGAGCTGGCCGCGATCACCGAGTCGCCGGCGTGCACGGTGCGCACCGCGGCCAGCATCTCCTCCGGCGGGGCGTCCTTGAGCAGGAAGCCACTGGCCCCGGCCCCGATCGCGGCCACCACGTACTCGTCGAGGTCGAAGGTGGTGAGCACGACGACCCGGGGCGGCTCGGGCAGCGCCGTCACCAGCTCGGTCGCGGCGATGCCGTCGGTGCCGGGCATCCGGACGTCCATCAGCACGACGTCGGCCGGTGTCCGGCGCAGCAGCTCGACCGCCGCGGCGCCGTCCCCGGCCTCCCCGACCACGGTGAGGTCGGGCTGGGAGTCGATCACCATCCGGAACCCGGCCCGGACCAGCTGCTGGTCGTCGACGAGGACCACACGGATCGGGCTGTTCGTCATCGGGAGGAACCGTAGGGCAGGGAGGCGTGGACGCCGAAGCCCCCGCCCGTCCGTGGTCCGGCGGTCAGCTGCCCGCCGTGCAGCGCGGCCCGCTCCCGCATGCCGAGCAGGCCCTGTCCCTGCCCGTCGGACTCCATGATCGCCGCCGACGCACCCCGGCCGTCGTCCAGCACGGCCAGCTCCAGCGCATCGGGCCGCCAGTGCAGCCGCACCCACGCCCGACCGGCCGGGCCGGCGTGCTTGAGCACGTTGGTCAGTGACTCCTGCACGATCCGGTAGGCGGCCAGCTGGGCGCCGGCCGGCATCGGTCGCGGGGCGCCCTCGACGATCAGGTCGACGGCCAGGCCGCTGGCCCGGACGTCGGCCACGAGCTGCTCGATCGCGGCGACGTCTGGCTGGGGGGCGTACTCCTGCCCGTCGCCCTCCCGCAGCACCCCGAGCAGCTTGCGCATGTCGGTCAGCGCCTGCCGGCCGGTGGCTGAGATCGCCTCCAGGGCGCCGGTCGCGGCCGCCGGGTCGTGCTGCCCCGCGTAGCGCCCGCCGTCGGCCTGGGCGATGACGACCGACAGCGAGTGGGCGACGACGTCGTGCATCTCCCGGGCGATCCGGGCCCGCTCGGTCGAGGCCGCGAGCCGCATCTCCTGCTCCCGCTCCAGCTCCAGCAGCCGGGCACGCTCCTCCAGGCCGGCGACCTGCTGCAGCCGGGCCCGGCGCAGGTCGCCCAGCGCCCAGCACGCCACCACCAGCACGCCGATGACGCCGGCGGCGAAGACGAAGCCGTACCAGGTGCCGCCGCCGAAGTAGACCGCCGAGGCGAGCACGGCGCCGACCAGCCCGATGGCCAGCCCGGCGCGGCTGGCCCGGCGCGGGGCGTAGGCGGCCAGCGCATAGACCATCACCGGGGCGGCGATGTTCGCGGGCAGGAAGTACCCCGGGACGAGCACGAGCTCGAGCAGGCTGGCGGCGACCACGACCGCGGCCGCACGGACCGGGCTCCGCCGTCGCCAGGCCAGTGGGACCACCAGCACCAGCGACAGCACCATCGCGACGCCGGCGGCCCCGGCGGTGTAGCCGGTCGACGCGACGACGACGACGAACGCGACCACGGCGGTGAGGACGGCGTCGACACCGAAGGGGTGCTGGCGCAGCCACGTCGCCGCCCGCTCCAGCAGTGGCTGGCCGGCATCGGCGGGGACCCCGGCCGATGCCGCGTCCCGCGCGCGGGTGCGGCGCAGCGACCCCAGCACCCAGGCCGCGGCGACCAGCGCCCCGAGCAGGGCCGTCGTGGTGACGACGACGTCGGGCGACGACCCCGCGAAGAACGTGGCTGCGGCGAGCACCGCGCCCAGCAACCCGGCGACCAGCCCGGCCCGGCCGGCCCAGCGGGGACCGTGGGCCGTCAGCGCGTAGACCATCATCGGGACGGCGACGTCGGCGAGCAGCAGTTCACCGGGCAGCATGAGCAGCTGGAGCAGGCAGACCAGCACCAGCACGGCAGCGGCGGCGACCGGGCGGCGGCGCCGCCAGGCCAGCGGCGCGCACAGCGCCAGACCCAGCAGGACGGTCGCCGCCGGGCTCGATCCGCTGTACCCGGACAGGCCGGGCACCGGGACCGTGACCAGCGCGACCAGGCAGGCGAGGACGACGTCCGCGTCGAAGGGGTGGCGCCTGGCCCACGCCGCCACCCGTTCGAACAGCGGCTGGTCCATGCTGCCGACCCTAGGCAGCCCGGTGCCGTCCGTCGTCGTCCCGCGGGGTGAACCGCGTGTCCGCCCCCGGGATGAGCCTCGGGTCGGCGCCCGGCTGCGGGTCGTCCGAGGGCACTGGCAGGGTGCCGGTCGTGTCCTCGCCCCTCGGTCCGGCGTTCTGGCGGCTCTGGTCGTCCAGCGCGGCCTCCAACCTCGCCGACGGGGTGAACCGCGTCGCGCTGCCGTTGCTGGCCGCCACCCTGACCCGCGACCCGGTCGCGATCGCCGGGCTGACGGCGCTGGCCTTCCTGCCCTGGCTGCTGTTCGCGTTGCCGGCCGGTGCCTTCGTCGACCGGACCGATCGCAAGCGCGCGATGGCCGTCGCCAACGTCGTCCGGGCGGTCGCCCTGGCCGCGCTGGCCGCCACCGTGCTCACCGGGACGGTGTCGCTCGTCGTCCTCTACGCCGTGGCCTTTGCGGTGGGGGTCGCCGAGACCGTGTACGACAGCGCGGCCCGGGCGATGCTGCCGCAGGTGGTCCGCCGCGACCAGCTCGACCGCGGCAACGGGCTGCTCACCACCGCCGAGGAGGCCAGCCAGGGCTTCATCGGCGCGCCGCTGGGTTCGGTGCTCTTCGTCCTCGCCGCAGCCGCGCCGCTGCTCACCGCCGCCGGCGGGTTCCTGCTCGCCGCCGTCCTGGTGGTCGGCATCGCCGGCAGCCACCGGCCGGTCCGGGATGCGGGCCCGCGCACGACCATCCGCCGCGACGTCGCCGAGGGCGTGGGCTGGTTGTGGCGGCATCGCTTCCTCCGCGGCCTCACGCTCGTCTCGGCGAGCACGGCCCTCACCTCGGCGATGACCACCGGCGTCTTCGTGCTCTACGCCCTGGACACGCTGGAGATCGGGGAGGCCGGGTTCGGCCTGCTGCTGACCGCCTCCGCGGTGGGCGCGGTGGTCGGCGGGCTGACCGCTGCGCCGCTGGCCCGCCGGATCGGACGCACGGCCACGCTGGTCGCCGGGTGCGTGCTGGCGGCGCTCGCCTTGGGGGGCATGGCCGTCACCGAGAACGGTGTCGTGGCCGGGGTGCTGTTCGCGGCCGGGACGGCGGGCGTGCTGTTCTGGAACGTGCTCACCATGTCGCTGCGCCAGGCGCTCATCCCGGAGGCGCTGTTCGGCCGGGTGCAGGGCGGCTACCGGACGCTGGTCTGGGGCGGCATCCCGCTGGGTGCCCTGGCCGGTGGGCTGCTGGCCGACGCCACCAGCGTGCCCACCGTCTTCGCCGTCTCCGGCGCCGTCCAGCTGGTGCTCGCCGGCGCGCTGTGGTGGCTGCTCGCCGCCCATCGGGAGCTGGTGGCGAACGCCTTCGCCGCGGACGAGGAGCCCGCGCCGGCCTGACGGTCAGGCCGGGCCCGGGACGTCGACGTGCAGGACGTGCGGGCCGCCGCCGTCGGCGTCGTACCCGGTGTCCAGCTTGAGGCCGCCCGAGGTCAGCCCCTGGTCGGCGCACCAGTCGTGCAGCCGGCCGAAGCCCTCCGCGACCTGGACCAGCGGCCCGTCGTGGACCGACCGGGCCCAGCGCCCTGCGGGCAGGACGACGGCGCGCATGCCGGCCGGCACCGCGGTGTCCGCGCCGGTGAGCACCCCGACCGTCTCCCGGTAGCGGCCGCCACCGAGGTGCTCGCTGGCCTCCACGTACCCCGTCGCCGCGGGGTCCGGCAGCTCGGTGGCCCGGCGCAGCAGCGCCTTCCAGGCCATCGGCACCCGGTGCCGCAGCTCCTCGAACGGGGCCTCCAGCTGCACCCCCACCACGCGCAGCTCGGGCAGGTCGGTCAGCTCCGCAGAGATCGTCGTCACGGCGGCGAACCGTAGCGGCTCACGGGACCATCGCACCGGTCCCGCCCCGCGGCCGCCGGCGATGCCCCGCGGGGTCAGGCGGAGGCGCGGCGCTGCAGCAGGTCGGCCTGGTCGACCGCGGTGCAGTCGGCGGTGAAGTCGGCCAGCACCCGGCGGAGGGCCACCCCGAGGAGGTCGGCCCGCACGTGCAGCTCGTCCCGGGGCAGCAGCGGCAGCCCCGTGCTGCCGACCCGGGCCAGCAGCGCCAGGTCCTCGTCGAGCACCACGGTGGCGGTCGCAGCGGCCTCGGCGAGGGCTGCGGCGAGGGCGTCGGGGGACGCCGTGCCCCGGGTCTGCTGCACGAGCACGCAGGTGTGCACCCGGGTCGAGTCGGCGTCCTCGGGCTGCAACAGCCGGACGACCGTGGTGACCAGCCCCGTCCGCAGGTCCTCCTCCCGCCGCACCAGCTGGAACGGGGCCCGGTGGACGGCGGTCACCCGCAGACGGCCCGCCCGCTCCTCCTGCACGCCGGAGAAGCCGCCACGCTCGTACGTCAGCACCGGGACGGCCGGCTCCGGCGCCTCCGGCGTCGGGTGCACCGGGCGACGGGACGTGTCGAGGAAGGCGTCGGCGAGTGCACCGGCCGATGCGGGGCTGCGTACCGGGGGCAGCCAGCCGGACACGGCCTCCCGGGCGGCGGTCTCCGGGACGGCGAGCAGCTCGTCGCGCGGCTCGGCCGGGGCGATCCAGACGACGCCGAGGCGCTCGGCGACTCCCCACGCGGGGGGATCGGCGTCCAGCGCCCCGCCGGCCCGGCGGTGCACCGTCCAGGTGCGGCCCAGCAGCCGGGTCTGCACGTAGCCGCCCTCGCGGAGCTCGGCGGCGAGGGCGACCGGGTGCCACGCGTGCTCGAGCGCGGGGTGCAGGTTGTCCAGGACCGGTCCGTCCGGCGGCGGCAGGTCCGGCACCGGTTCCGGCGAGGGCGCCGTCCCGTTCGTCCGCGGTGGGCGGGCCGCCGGCGTGGGGTCGGGAGCCAGCCACACCCAGCCGTCCCGCTCCTCGACCACCCAGGGAGCGGAGAGGTCCGCCCGCGGCGGTGGGGTGCCCACCGGCCCCAGCGACGGGATCTCCACGCAGCGGCCCTCCGCGTTGAACTGCCAGCCGTGGTAGCTGCACTGCACCCGCCCGTCGACGACGGTGGCGGTGGTCAGCGGCACCAGCCGGTGCGGGCAGCGCGCCGACAACGCGGTCACCTCGGCCCCGGGCCGGGTGCGGAGGACGACGTAGGCCTGCCCGCCGGCGCCCACCTGGAGCGGCGTCGTCCCCACCTCGCTGGATCGGGCGACGGGGAACCACCCGGTGGCAGCCGTGACCCGCCCGTCGGCCCAGGGCGAACCGGTCCGGGAGTCCGGGGTCCGGGAGCTCGTGGTCCTGGAGGAGGCCATGCGTCCATGGCACCAGTCGACCGTTTCCCCGGCGTTGCCCCTGCGTGGACTTCAGGCGTCCGGCGAGACCGTTCCGGTAACTATCGGGACACCTCGACTCCCATTGTGAGTGCCGACACCCTAGGGTGACCGCGATCACCCGACAGGCAACACACAGTGAGGTGCCATGTGACGCCACCGAACGAACGCAAGCTGCTGACCCCAGAGGAGTACCGCGCGGCGCAGGACTCCCCGGAGTTCACCGAGCTGCGTCGCCGGTTCCGCAGCTTCGCCGTCCCGATGACGGTCGCCTTCCTGGTCTGGTACGCGCTGTTCGTCCTGCTCTCCACGTACGCCGGTGACTTCATGTCCACGCAGGTGTTCGGCAACGTCAACCTCGGGATCCTGCTCGGTCTGGGGCAGTTCGTGAGCACGTTCCTGATCACCCAGCTCTACGTGCGGCACGCGAGCAAGAACACCGACCCGATCTCCGACGAGATGCGCACCCGCCTCGAGGCCCACGAGTTCGCCGCCCCCCGGAACGAGGAGACCCCCCGTGGCTGACCTGTTCGCCGCCGAGAGCGCGACCATCGGCGAGCCGGCGATCAACATCTCGATCTTCGGCGCCTTCGTGGTGGTGACGCTGATCATCACCTTCCGGGCCAGCCGGAACAACAAGAGCGCCGCCGACTACTACGCCGCCGGCCGCAACATCACCGGCACCCAGAACGGCCTGGCCATCGCCGGTGACTACCTCTCGGCGGCCTCGTTCCTGGGCATCGCCGGGGCGATCGCCATCTACGGCTACGACGGCTTCCTGTACTCCATCGGCTTCCTCGTCGCCTGGCTGGTGGCGCTGCTGCTGGTCGCCGAGCTGATGCGCAACACGGCCCGGTTCACCATGGCCGAC
The DNA here is from genome assembly GCF_026967925.1 of Modestobacter sp. VKM Ac-2985. Lineage (GTDB taxonomy): Bacteria > Actinomycetota > Actinomycetes > Mycobacteriales > Geodermatophilaceae > Modestobacter. The sequence continues at coordinate 42,984 of NZ_JAPVBI010000001.1, forward strand.
GTGCTGGCCTTCCGGATGCGGCAGGGGCCGGTGCGCACCGCGGCGGCCATCTCCACGCTGTTCGTCTCGCTCTTCTACCTGCTCGCCCAGATGGCCGGTGCCGGTGGTCTGGTCGCCCTGTTGCTCGGGGTGAGCGGCGCCGCGGCCGAGGCGTTGGTCGTGGTCGTCGTCGGTGCGCTGATGATCTTCTACGTGCTGGTCGGCGGCATGCGCGGCACCACCTACGTGCAGATGATCAAGGCCACGCTGCTCATCGCCGGCGCCCTGGTCATGACGATCTGGGTGCTCGCCGAGTACGGCTTCAACCTCTCCTCGCTGCTCGGCGGCGCGGTCGCGTCGGAGGGCCAGCAGGTCCTGGAGCCCGGCGCCCAGTACGGGGTCTCGAACGCCACCCGGCTGGACTTCATCAGCCTCGCGCTGGCCCTGGTGCTCGGCACCGCCGGGCTGCCGCACGTGCTGATGCGCTTCTACACGGTGCCCACCGCCAAGGACGCGCGGAAGTCCGTCGTCTGGGCCATCTGGCTGATCGGCGGCTTCTACCTGTTCAGCCTGGTCATCGGCTACGGCGCCGGCGCCCTGGTGGGCTCCGAGGCGATCCTCGCCGCACCCGGCGGGGTCAACGCGGCGGCGCCGCTGCTGGCCTTCGAGCTCGGCGGCACGGTGCTGCTGGGCATCATCGCCGGCGTCGCCTTCGCCACGATCCTCGCGGTCGTGGCCGGGCTGACCATCACGGCGTCGGCGTCCTTCGCCCACGACGTCTACGCCTCGGTGCTGAAGAAGGGCCAGGGCGACCCGAACGCGGAGGTCCGGGTCGCCCGGATCACCGCCGTCGTCATCGGCGCGGTCTCCATCGGCCTGGGCATCCTGGCGCTGCAGGCCGGGATCAACATCGCCTTCCTGGTGGCCCTGGCCTTCGCGGTGGCGGCCTCGGCCAACCTGCCGACGATCCTCTACACGCTCTTCTGGAAGAACTTCACCACCCAGGGCGCGCTGTGGTCGATCTACGGCGGGCTGATCGTCTGCATCGGTCTGATCATCTTCTCGCCGGTCGTGTCCGGGTCGGAGACGGCGATGTTCTCCAACTTCGACATCGCGTGGTTCCCGCTGCGGAACCCGGGCCTGGTCTCCATCCCGCTGTCGTTCTTCCTCGGCTGGCTGGGCACGAAGGTCTCCAAGGAGAAGCCGGACGTCGACAAGTACGCCGAGCTCGAGGTCCGGTCGCTGACCGGCATCGGTGCCGAGAAGGCCGTCGCCCACTGAGGGCCTGAGCTGAGCAGGTCCTGAAGGCGCGAGGCGCGTCCCCGGTGGGGGCGCGCCTCGCGTCGTCCCCGGGTGTCTCAGGCGGCGGCCGGGGCGGTGACCGGCTCCTCCCGCGCTGCCTCGGGCAGGACGGCGTCGACGGTGACCGTCGCGGCGCTGACCGCACCGGCGGCGGAACGGCGCCGACGGACGACGGAGCGGCTGACCAGCCCGGCCAGCACCACGCAACCGGCGACCACGTGCTCACCGGGGGCGAGGAGGGCGACGACGATCGCCGCGGCGTAGACCACCGAGAGCAGCACCGTGGCGACGGGGAGCCGCCCGGCCAGGTGCAGGTCCGGCAGGTGGGGCAGGGACAGCCGGGGCAGGGAGAGGTGGGGGGTGGGGACGGGCAGGTGCACGGCGTACCTCCAGCGAGTGCTCGGGCGCCCGCCGGGCCGGCGTCCCGGGTCCGCGGGGGAGCGGAGCCGGGGCGCCGGCACGGCGACGGCGCAGCGGGCGTGCCCCCGGTGGCGGATCACAGGGGGCGACGCCTCACTTGAGGGCGTCCTTGGCCTTCTGGAGGATCCCCTGCATCGGCACCGGCGGGGTGCCGTACAGGCGCGGGTCGCCCGGCGGCAGGATCGGTGCGTCGGCGTTCGCCGCGATCGGCCGGGCGGTCAGCTGGTTGTCGGTGCCGTCCAGCGCCGGCCCGTTGGCCCAGCGGCCGTTGGCCGCATCGGGGCCGTCAGAGGCGTCGAGGAACGCGTAGGCGAACTCCGGCAGCTCCTCGTCCAGCGGGAACGCCTCCGGGACCGGGATCCCGTCCAGGCCGTCCGCCTTGAGCTCCTCCATGGCCGCCAGCCACTGCTGCTGGTGCATGTGGTCGCGGGTGATCAGGAAGCGGAGCAGGTCCTTGACGCCCGGGTCGTCGGTCATGTTCCAGAGTCGGCTCACCTGCAGCCGGCCCTGCATCTCGGCGGTGGCGTTGTAGGAGAAGTCCGCGTAGAGGTTGCCGCTGGCGGTGACGTAGGCGCCGGTCCAGGGGTTGCCCATGCTGTCCATGTAGGACGCGCCGCCGCCGTTGGCGATGGCGTGCTGCGGGTTGAGCTGGCCGTAGCCGGCGGCGGCCTCCTTGGTGCGGTCCGCGGCGTCCGGCTTGAGCGGCATGTGGTCCAGCAGCCGGTCGATCATCGTGACGATCATCTCGACGTGCGCCAGCTCCTCGGTGCCGATGGCCAGCAGCATGTCCTTGTACTTGCCGGGCAGGCGACAGTTCCAGCCCTGCAGCAGGTACTGGGTGGCGACGGTCATCTCACCCCACTGGCCGCCCAGCACCTCCTGCATCTTGCGGGCGAAGTCGGCGTCGGGGCCGTCGGGCTTGGCCTCGAACTGGAGTGCGTGGGTGTGCGTGAACACGGGCGTTCTCCCTCTGCGTCGGTCGCTGTCGCCGCCCTCGCGGTGACACCAGACAGATGCCCCCTCCCGGTGTCACCCCCGTGCCGTCCGCTGGCCCCCAGGGGCCGACCTGGGAGAGCACTCCCTCGTGCCGGGCCCGAGGGAGTGCTCTCGAGTGGCGCCCGTCAGCGATCGGGCAGGCGGACCCACAGCGTGAAGGCGCCGTCGGTGCCCCGGGACCACGCCAGCCGCCCGCCGAGCTCGTGGGTCTGCCGTTGCACCGACCACAGCCCCAGCCCGCTGAGGTCGACCGGTGGCGTCAGCTGGTTGAGGTGCCCGAGCACCTGATCGGCCGGCACCCCGAGCTGGGTCACGGCGAGGTCGACCCAGCCGTTCCGTCGGTCGGCGCGCAGCCGGACCGGTTGGCCCCGGCCGTGCCGGTGGGCGTTCTCCAGCAGGTTGGTCAGGATCCGCTGAACGCGGGCGTCGGCGACGGTCACGTCGGCGGCGTCGTCACCGAACTCGACCCGGAGCTGGTGGTCGGGCAGGCCAGAGGCGGCGACGGAGGCACGGACGACGTCGACGAGCCCGCGGGTGCACGCCCGCTCGGTCGCCCCACCGGTGGCCTGCGCGGTGCGCAGCATCGAGGCCAGGTGCTGGGCCTGGGCGCGGGCGAGGTCGAGCAGCTCCGGCCGGCGCTCGTCGTCCTCCAGCCGGTTCAGCGCCGCCTCCAGCGCGGCCAGCGGGCTGCGCATGTCGTGGCACAGCGCCCGCACCAGCGCGTCCCCGGTGCTCACCGGCTCAGCGGCGGGCCGGGGGAGGTGGCTGCGCACCACGCGCAGCAGGTCGGTGAGCAGTCCGGGCAGCGTCGCAGGGTGTGTGTCGGCAGCGAGGGTCACGGGCACCTCCGGGAGTGCGGACGGTCAGCCACGCCGGGCGCAGTCGACCTGTGGGAGTGACGTGGAGGGACTCGACGTCGGTGCCGCTGCTGAGCACCGTCCCCCCGTGGACGTGGTGGTGATCGACGACCACCCGTTGTTCAGCCGGGGGCTGGAGCTGCTGCTGCCCCCGGAGAGCAATGGGCGGGTGCGGGTCGTGGGGACGACGGACGACGCCTCGGCGGGGGCCGCGCTGGTGCGCAGGCACCACGCCGACGTGGCGGTGGTCGACCTGCACATGCCGCCGCCCGGCGGTACCCGCGCCATCGCGGCCATCCGGCGCACCGAGCCGATGACCCGGGTCGTGGCGCTGTCCGGGCTGGCCGAGGCCGACGCGGCCCTGGAGGCGCTGCGGGCCGGGGCGAGCGCCTTCCTGCCGAAGACCGCCAGCCCGGAGGCGCTGGTCCGCCCGCTGCTCGCCGTCCTCGACGGGTGGTCGGTGATCCCCGAGTCGCTGCTGCGCCAGCTGCTGGACGACGCGGCGCCCACCGCGGACCAGGGCATCGCCGCGCAGCTGTCCGCCGACGACCGCCGGCTCTGGCGGCTGGTGGCCGCCGGCACCAGCACCGTCGACATCGCCACGACGCTGCACGTCTCCGAGCGCACCGTGAAGCGGCTGGTGGCCAACCTGCTCCGCCAGTTGCGGGTCTCCACCCGGGTGGAGGCGGCCGCGCTCGCCGGGCGGGTCGGGCTCGAGGCGACCGGATCCGGCACGGGACGCTGAGTGGTGCATCGGGACGTGCATCACGCCCTCGGCTACCCGGAGCGTCGCGCCGCACCCGCGGACCGGGCAGTTCCGGTTTGCCGTGGCGCGTCGTGGCTAGGGTCCGCCCATGCCTGCACGGATCGTCCTGCTCGGGGCCACCGGCCACACCGGCGGCCGGACGGCGGCCGCCCTGGCCGCCCGCGGCGCGCGCCCGGTGCTCGCCGGGCGTGACCCCGCCCGGCTCGCCACCCTCGCCGACCGGCTCGGCGGTGCGGCCGGGCCGCTGGAGACCGCGGCCGCCGACGTCACCGACGAGGGATCGGTGCGCGCGCTGCTCGGTGCGGGCGACGTGCTGGTCACCACGGTGGGGCCGTTCCAGCGGTTGGGGGAGGCCGCCGTCGCCGCGGCCGCCGACGCCGGGGCGGTCTACCTGGACTCGACGGGCGAACCGCCCTTCCTGCGCCGGGTGTTCGAGGAGTTCGGGCCGCGGGCGCAGGCCTCGGGCGCGGTGCTGCTGACCGCCTTCGGCCACGACTACGTGCCCGGGGTGCTGGCCGGCGCGCTGGCCCTGGCCGAGGCCGGCGACCGGGCGCACCGGCTGGACGTCGGCTACGGCCTGGACGGCGGCGGGGGGCAGGGCTTCTCCCGCGGCACGCTGGTCTCGCTGATCGGGGTGCTGCTGGAGCCGGGGCACGCCTGGCGCGGGGGCCGGCTGGTCGAGGAGCCCGCCGGGGCGCGGGACTGGCGGTTCGACGTGGCCGGTCGCACCCGCCGGGGCCTGTCGGTGGGCGGCTCGGAGCACCTGACGCTGCCGGACCTGTCGCCGTCCCTGCGGGAGGTCGGCGTGTACCTGGCCTGGTTCGGCGCGGCGACGCCGGTCGCCCACCGGCTCGCGCCGCTGGCCCCGCTGCTGGGCCGGGTGCCGGGAGCCACGGCGCGGGTGGAGCAGCTCGCCGACCTGGTCGGGCGCCGGTTCGCCGACGCGCCGACTGCCGAGGGGGAGACCCGCACCCATGTCGTCGCCGAGGTGCGCGACCGGTCGGGGGAGCGGGTCGCCCGGGTGCGGCTCCGCGGCGGCGACCCCTACGGGATGACCGCGGACCTGCTCGCCTGGGGTGCGGTCCGGGCCGCCGACGGCGGGGTCCACGGCGCCGGCGCCCTCGGGCCGGTGCAGGCCTTCGGGCTGGACGAGCTCACCGCGGGGGCGGCGACCGCCGGGCTGCGACCGGCGTGACCCTGCTCGCCTGCGTCGACATCGGCTCCACCTGGACCAAGGCGGCGCTGGTCGAGCCGGCCAGCGGGCGGCTGGTCGACACACGCCAGGCGCCGACGACGCCGGGGGACGTGGTGGGCGGCGTCCTGGCCGCGACGGAGGGGTGGGACGCGCCGGTGCGCGCCTGTTCCAGCGCCGGGGGTGGCCTGCGGCTGGCGGTCGTCGGCTACGAGGAGCTGATCAGCGCGGAGGCCGGGCACCGGGCCGCCCTCTCCGCCGGGGCCCGGGTGGTGCACGTGGCCGCGGGCCGGCTGGACGCCGCGGCGCTCGGGCGGCTGGCCGCCGCCACCCCGGACGTCGTCCTGCTGGTCGGCGGCACGGACGGCGGCGACGCCACCGTGCTGCGGCACAACGCCGCCGCCCTGACCGGGACGGAGCGGTCCGTCCCGGTGGTGGTGGCCGGCAACGTAGCCGTCCGGGCGGAGGTCTGCGCCGTCCTGGCGGCGGCAGGCGCCCCGGTCACCCCGGCCGACAACGTGCTCCCCGACATCGGTCGGCTGGCCCCGGAGTCGGCCCGCGCGGCGATCCGCGACGTCTTCCTGACCCACGTGATCGGCGGGGCCCGGCTGTCGGCGGACCCGCGGCTGCGCCGGTGGGTGCGGGCGGTCACGCCGGACGCGGTGCTGGACGGCGTGGCGGTCCTGGCCGAGCTGCGGGCCGCCGCCGAGGCCCCGGGTGTGCTGGTGCTGGACGTCGGCGGGGCCACGACCGACGTGTACTGCGTGCCGGCCGTCGACGCCGAGCAGGCGTCGCTGCACCGCGCCGCGGTCGGGGTGCCGGCCCGGCGGCGCACCGTGGAGGGTGACCTGGGGGTGCACGCCAGCGCCGACGCGCTGCGGCAGGCGGCCGGGGACGAGGGGCTGTCCGCGCCCGGGGACGACCCGCTGGCCCTCGGCGAGGTCGCGGCGGTGGTGGCGCTGCGCCGGCACCTGCGGGCCGAGGCGGCCTACGGCCCCGGCGGCGCGAGTGCGCGCGGGGTGGGGCTGGTGGTGCTCTCCGGCGGTGTCTTCCGGCATGCGGCGCCGGCGGCAACGGCCGCGGTGGTCCAGCGGGTGGCGGCCGACCGCGGTGGGGCCGGCGGGGTGCTGGCCGGCGCGCGGGTGGTCGTCGACCGGCGGTACGTGCTGGCTGCGGCCGGCCTGCTCGCCAGGGACGCACCCGCGGCAGCGTCCGGGCTGCTCAGCGGCCTGGTCGCGGACTGACGAGGGAGCCCGGGTCAGCCGTACGGCGTGAGGGTGGCCGCCCAGGCACCGGACGCGGCCTGGGCGAACTCAGGGGCCTCGGCGGCGGCCATGTCCCGCACGGTGTAGCCCCCGCTGCCGGCGCCGACGCACGCCAGCACGGTCACCAGCCCGGCCCGGCGCTGGGTCAGGGACTGCCGCACCTGCCACCCCACCACGGCGCGGTCCTGCAGCACGGTGTGGCTGCGCACCAGCCACCCCGAGCGCATCGCGAACGACCGCGGGCCCGCCACGTGCCCGAGCGCGTTGTAGCGGGCCAGGCCGAGCGGGACGCCGAGCAGCACGAGGACGCCCCCGGCGGCCAGCATCGGCCACCAGCCCGTCATCGCCACGAGCACCCCGCCCGCGGCCGCCACCAGCAGCCCGGGTGTGGTGCCCCGCGCGATGCTCCGCCGACGGGCGGCCGGGGGGTGCCGGTGCAGCGGACCGGGGTGGTCGACGAGCTCGGCGGAGAGTGCGCGGGCCAGCTCCACCGGTCCGAGCGGCAGCACCTGGCCTCGTCGCGTCGCGTCTCCGAGTCCGGTGACCAGGGCGCTGACCCGGGCCGCGCCGACCAGCCGCATGCCCAGCCCCTCGCTGATGGTGCAGCCCCGGATCCGGTCGATGTCCAGCTCGGTGTGCCGGCGGGTGACCAGGCCGCGGACGGCGACGAGCGCACCACCGCGCCGGAGCAGCCGGAACCGCCAGTTCACCAGGGCGCTGCCGAGGATCGACCCCAGGATCAGCAGGAGCAGTGCGCCCACCACCAGCCGGACCACGATCCGGGTGTCGGAGACGTCCGGCGACCAGAACTCCGGCCGGAACTGCTCGGGCAGCTCCTCGGCGGCCCGGAGCAGCGCGCCGCCGGCGGCCAGCGGCACCGCCAGGTAGCTGCCCACCAGCGGGGCGTAGACCAGCCAGCGGTAGTCGAAGCGGAGCAGCTCCTCCTCCGGCTCGGCGGCGGCGTGCCGGCCGCCCTCCGCGAGGTCCTGTGCCGAGGCTGCGTGGGTGAGCAGCCGGTGGCGCAGCCGGTCGCCCTCGGCGCGGGTGACCCCGTCGATGACCAGCTCCTCCTCGCTGGTCACCGAGCCCGCCGCCGCGTCGATCCGCACCCGGACGAGCCCGAGCAGCCGGTGCAGCACCGGCGCCTCGACCTCGACCCCGCGGATCCGGTCGTTGGGCACGGTGCGCGCCGACCGGGAGAGCAGCCCGCGGGTGACGACGACGGCGGAGTCCCCGTCGGTGTAGCTGAACCGCCACCAGCTGATCGCCGCGCCCAGCAGCGAGAGCACGGTGATCCCGACGACCAGCGCGACCACCGTGCCCAGGCCGTTGCCGAGGCCGCGGGTGACCCCGAGGGCCAGCACCGCCGGCACCAGGGCCCGCGCTTGGCGGAAGGTCACGGTGTGCAGCAGCAGCACCCACGGCGACGTCCGCCGTCCCGGCGCCTCCGGTGCGCCGGTCACGTGGCCTCGTCGTGCACGAGCTCCGCCCGCCGCGCGAGGTCCTCGGCCACCCGCCGGGCCAGGTCCACCTCCAGGTGCGGCACCCGGACGGTGCCCTGGGAGGACGCCGTCAGCACCGCGACGGTCGCCAGGCCGAACAGCTGCTGGAACACCCCGCGGTTGACGTCGACGGTCTGGATCCGGGAGATGGGCACCAGGGTCCAGGTGCGGGTCAGCCAGCCGGTGAGCGTGTAGACCGCCTCGGCGGTGACCTCCCAGCGGTGCACCCGGTACCGCAGCCGGGGGCGGATCCCGATCGCGACCACGGCGTAGACCAGCACGAAGGCCGGGCCCAGCCAGCGCAGCAGGGGGACGGCCCAGCCGGCGTCGGCGGGCACGAAGACGATCGCGGCCGCCACGATCACCGCGTACACGACCGTGCCGAGGACCGCCTGCGTCACCCAGAGCCCGATCGCGGCGCGGGACAGCGACCAGGCGGGTTCCCGGACGGGGGCGGGCGGGGAGGCGGACATCGGGCCCATCCTCCCAGTGCCGAGCCGGCGAGGGACCGCACCGCCGGTGGCGCGCTGTGCTGCGTGCCACGATGGACGGCGTGATGATGCCCCAGCAGGTCCCGACCGTGCCCGCCGCCGAGGTGCCCGACGACGCCGTCGTGCTGGACGTGCGTGAGGACGACGAGTGGTCCGCCGGGCACGTCGAGGGCGCGACGCACATCCCGATGGGCGACGTCCCGGCCCGGCTCGGCGAGGTGCCCGAGGGCGACCCGCTGTACGTCACCTGCCGCAGCGGCGGGCGCTCGGCGCGGGTGACCGCCTGGCTGAACCAGAACGGCTACGACGCGGTGAACGTCGGCGGCGGGATGGGCGAGTGGGACGCGGCCGGCCGGCCGATGGTGAGCGAGACCGGCCGCCCGCCCTACGTGGTCTGAGCGGACCCCGGGTCCTGGCTCAGTCGCGCACGGGGTAGTCCGCGAAGCGGGCGCGCAGGTCCTTCTTGGAGAACTTGCCGACGCTGGTCTTGGGCACCTCGTCGATGAACTCCACCGCCTCGGGCATCCACCACTTGGCGACCAGGGGCCGCAGGTGCTCCAGGATCTCCCCCTCCGTCGCCGTCTGGCCCTCGTTGAGGACGACGCACGCCAGCGGCCGCTCGTCCCACTTCGGGTGCGGGATGCCGACGACGGCGGCCTCCTTCACCGCCGGGTGGCTCATGATGGCGTTCTCCAGGTCGACCGAGGAGATCCACTCGCCACCGGACTTGATCAGGTCCTTGGTGCGGTCGGCGATCCGGATGTTGCCGAACTCGTCCAGCGCGGCGACGTCCCCGGTCCTCATCCAGCCGTCGGGGGTGGTCAGCTCCACGCCGGCGTCGGGCTCGTAGTACTCCTTCGCGCACCACGGGCCGCGGACCTGGAGCTCACCGGTGGCCTTGTCGTCCCAGGGCTGCTCCTCGAGGGTGTCCGCGTCGACGATCCGGGCCTGCACGCCGAACAGCGGCAGGCCGGCCCGGGCTCGCCGCTCGGCCTTGGTGCCCTCGTCGGCGTCCGCCCAGCGGGTCGACAGCGTGCCGCCGGAGGCGACCGGGTGGGTCTCGGTCATGCCCCACGCCTGGTAGATCGGCAGGCCGACCTGTTCGCGGTAGGCCTCCGACAGCGCCTTCGGGACGGCGGAACCACCGCAGCCGATCTTGCGCAGCCGGTGCGGGCGCCCGGCCAGGTGCGGCAGCATGCCCTGCCAGATCGTGGGCACGCCGGCGGTGAAGGTGACCCCCTCGTCGACGATCAGGTCGGCCAGCGCCTGCGGCTGCATCACCGCCCCGGGGAAGACCATCGCCGCGCCGGCGGCGGGGGCGGCCTGCGCGATGCCCCACGCGTTGGCGTGGAACATCGGGACGACGGGCATCGCGACGTCCTCGACCCCGATGCCGAAGCCGTTGGGGGAGACCACGGCCATGGTGTGCAGCACCGTGGACCGGTGGGAGTAGACGACGCCCTTCGGGTTGCCCGTCGTGCCGCTGGTGTAGCACATGGAGGCGGCCGCGTTCTCGTCCGTGGTGGCGAACTCGACCGGGTCGGCGTCGGCCAGCAGCGCCTCGTAGTCGAGCACCCGCGGGTCGTCGGGGATCTCGTTGTCGCCGCCGTCGTCCATCACCACCACGTGGCGGACGGTCGTCATCGTGTCGATCAGCGGCCACAGCAGGGGCAGCACGGTGCGGTCGACGAAGACGACCTCGTCCTCGGCGTGGTTGGCGATGTAGGTCAGCTGCTCGGGGAAGAGGCGCACGTTGAGGGTGTGCAGCACCCGTCCGGTGCAGGGGGCGGCGAAGTAGAGCTCCAGGTGGCGGGCGGAGTTCCAGGCGAACGTGCCCACCCGGCCGTCGGCGCTGATCCCCAGGGTGTCCAGCACGCCGCCGAGGCGCCGGGTGCGCTGCGCCCACTCGGCGTAGGTGGTGCGCACCTTGCCGCTGGGGTTGTTGGTGACGATCGGGACGTCGCCGTGGTGCTGCTCGGCGTGCCGGAAGATCGTGTCGATGGTCAGGGGGACGTCCTGCATCAGCCCACGCATGGCCGCATGGTGCCAGTGACCGGGCTCACGTTCCACCCGTCGACGACGCCCGATCGCCCCCGGATGGGGGAGTCGGGTCCCCCGTCCGTGACGGCTCGGCGCCGGATGAACGGGCCGTTACGCGACCGTGACGATCAACTTGGGCCGACGGGCTTGACGGACCGGGGTTGTTAGCGCTCACACTGTGTCAGCCCGCAGCGGCGGGCCTGCGCCATGAGGGGGCAGATGTCTCGAAGGAGAGATGTGGCAGTGAACAAGAAGCTCGGTCTGACCGCCCTGGGCGCCTCGCTGGCGCTCACCCTTGCCGCCTGTGGTGGCGAGGGCGCCGGCAGCAACACCAACACCGCGGACGCCGACCCGTCGGACCTCAGCATCGGCGTCTCGATGCCGACCGAGACCTCCGAGCGGTGGATCGCCGACGGTGAGAACGTCGAGTCCCAGCTCGAAGAGGCCGGGTACACCGTCGACCTGCAGTTCGCCGGCGACGACATCCCGACCCAGGCGCAGCAGATCGACCAGATGATCGTCGAGGGCGCCGATGCGCTCATCGTCGCCGCCATCGACGGCACCGCGCTCAGCTCCCAGCTGCAGGCCGCCGCTGACCAGGGCATCCCGGTGATCAGCTACGACCGGCTGATCCGGGAGACGGAGAACGTCGACTTCTACGTCAGCTTCGACAACTTCCGGGTCGGCGAGGCGCAGGGCACCGCCCTGCTGACCGGCCTGGGCGTCACCGACGAAGAGGGCAACCCGACCGGCGTCACCGGGCCGTTCAACATCGAGCTGTTCGCCGGCTCGCTGGACGACAACAACGCCGGCTTCTTCTTCGACGGTGCCATGTCGGTGATCCAGCCCTACATCGACAACGGCACGCTGGTCGTCAAGTCCGGCCAGACGAGCATCGAGCAGGCCGCCACGCTGCGCTGGTCGCAGGAGACGGCCCAGCGGCGCATGGAGGACCTGCTGACCTCCAGCTACAACGACGGCTCGGTCGTCAACGGCGTCCTGTCGCCCTACGACGGCATCTCCCGCGGCATCATCACCGCCCTGCAGAACGCCGGCTACGGCCCGACGCAGGACGCGCAGCCCCGGCCGATGCCGGCGATCACCGGGCAGGACGCCGAGATCGCCTCCGTCAAGCTCATCGCCGACGGTGTCCAGGACTCCACGATCTTCAAGGACACCCGGCTGCTGGCCGAGCAGGCCGTCGCCGCCGCGACCGCCTACCTCGAGGAGGAGGAGCCGGAGGCGAACGACACCGAGACCTACGACAACGGTGTCAAGGTCGTCCCGGCCTACCTGCTCCCGGTCGAGACGGTCTACCAGGACGACATCGAGTCCGTCTTGATCGAGTCGGAGTACTACACGGCCGAAGAGGTCGCCGCCGGTCAGTCGGACTGACGTCCGGCCCCCAGTCCCGGCCGGGTCCGGCAGCGTGCTGCCGGACCCGGCCGGTTCCACCCCACCTGCCGGATCCCGGCGCCGGGGTGGCCGCAACCCCACACCCCGAGTGACCTGTCACTCGGCCCATCCATCCCTTGTGAGTGACGAGGACGACGGAGTCCATGGACGACAACATCCTGGAGATGCGCTCCATCACCAAGACCTTCCCCGGCGTCAAGGCGCTGGAGGACGTCTCGCTGACCGTGCGCCGCGGCGAGGTCCACGCGATCTGCGGTGAGAACGGCGCCGGCAAGTCCACGCTGATGAAGGTGCTCTCCGGGGTCTACCCGGCCGGGACCTACGACGGCGAGATCGTCTTCGACGGCGACGTCTGCCGGTTCTCCGGCATCCGCGACAGCGAGCACGTGGGGATCGCGATCATCCACCAGGAGCTCGCGCTGGTGCCCTACCTCTCGATCGCCGAGAACATCTTCCTGGGCAACGAGCGCCGTGGCCGTGGCGGCCTGATCAACTGGCACAAGGTCAACGCCGAGGCCAGCGAGCTGCTCGAGTCCGTGGGCCTGCGCGAGAAGGCGATCACCCCCGTCGGGCAGCTCGGCGTCGGCAAACAGCAGCTCGTCGAGATCGCGAAGGCGCTCTCCAAGGACGTGAAGCTGCTCATCCTGGACGAGCCCACCGCAGCGCTCAACGACACCGACTCGGCGCACCTGCTCGGTCTGATCCGCAAGCTGCAGGAGCGCGGGATCACCTCGATCATCATCTCGCACAAGCTGAACGAGATCACCGCGATCGCCGACAACGTGACGATCATCCGGGACGGGCAGACCGTCGAGACGCTGAGCCTGCACGCCGGCGAGGTCACCCAGGAGCGGATCATCCGCGGCATGGTCGGCCGCGACCTGGAGTCCTACTACCCCGAGCGCGAGTCGCACCCGGGCGAGGAGGTCCTCCGCGTCGAGGACTGGACGGTCAAGCACCCGACCCAGGAGCGACTGGTGGTCGACCACGCCAGCTTCTCCGTGCGGGCCGGCGAGGTCGTCGGCATCGCCGGGCTGATGGGTGCCGGGCGCACCGAGCTCGCGATGAGCATCTTCGGCCGCTCCTATGGCAGGCACGTCTCCGGGCAGGTCTTCATGCACGGCAAGGAGGTGAAGACCCGCAACGTCAGCGAGGCGATCGACAAGGGCATCGCCTACGCGACCGAGGACCGCAAGAAGTACGGCCTCAACCTGATCGAGGACATCCGGCGCAACGTCTCCGCCGCCGGGCTCGGCAAGCTGTCCCGTCGCGGCTGGGTCAACGGCAACGAGGAGACCAAGGTCGCCGAGGCCAGCCGGAAGAGCATGAACATCAAGGCACCCAGTGTGTCCTCGATCGTGGGCAAGCTCTCCGGTGGCAACCAGCAGAAGGTCGTCCTGTCCAAGTGGCTCTACACGGACCCGGACGTGCTCATCCTCGACGAGCCCACCCGCGGCATCGACGTGGGCGCCAAGTACGAGATCTACACGATCATCAACGACCTCGTGGCGGCCGGGAAGGCCGTCGTCGTCATCTCGTCCGAGCTGCCCGAACTGCTCGGCACCTGCGACCGCGTCTACACGCTGTCCGCCGGCCAGATCACCGGTGAGGTGCCGGTGCGTGAGGCCACCCAGGAGAGCCTGATGGCGCTCATGACCAAGGAGAGGGAGCTCGCAGCATGACCAGGACCGTTCCCCCAGAGGCGGGCCAGACCCCGACGAACGCCGACTTCAAGCCCACCCAGGGTGGGCAGAGCGGCTCGGGCCACATCCGCGAGCTCCTCCGCAGCAACCTGCGGACCAGCGGCATCTACGTCGCCTTCGTGGCGATCGTCGCCCTCTTCGCCTTCCTGACCGACGGCACCCTGCTCAGCGCGGGGAACGTCACCAACCTGGTGCTGCAGTACTCCTACATCCTGGTGCTGGCCATCGGCATGGTCATCGTGATCATCGCCGGGCACATCGACCTCTCCGTGGGTTCGGTGGTCGCGCTCACCGGTGCGGTCTCCGCCGTGCTGGTCATCCAGCAGGGGTGGCCGTGGTGGGGCGGTGCGCTGGCGGCGATCGCCGTCGGGCTCGCCGTCGGCGCCTGGCACGGGTTCTGGGTCGCCTACGTCGGCATCCCGGCGTTCATCGTGACCCTGGCCGGCATGCTGCTGTTCCGCGGGCTGACCCTCCAGGTGCTGGACAACGTCTCGCTGTCGCCGTTCCCGCCGGAGTACCGCGACGTGGCCAGCGGCTTCCTCAACGGCCTGCTCGGCGGCAACGGCTACGACGCGTTCACCCTGCTGATCGGTGCGGTGGCGGTGGCCGGTTACGCGGTGAGCGGCTGGCGCTCCCGCTCGGCACGGGCCCGCTACGGGCAGCCGGTCGAGTCGATGGCCCTCTTCATCGCCAAGGTCGTCGCCGTCGGTGTCGTCGTGATGGCCTTCGCCTGGCAGCTGGCCAACGCCCGCGGCCTGCCGATCGTGCTGATCATCCTCGGCGTGCTGGCGATCACCTACAGCCTGATCACCAAGAACACCGTGTTCGGGCGCCAGGTCTACGCGATCGGCGGCAACCTGTCGGCGGCGACCCTGTCCGGTGTCAAGGTGCGGGCCGTCAACTTCTGGATCTTCGTCAACATGGGCTTCCTGGCCGCGGTGGCCGGGATCATCTACTCCTCCCGCTCCAACGGTGCACAGCCGGCGGCCGGGGAGATGTTCGAGCTGGACGCCATCGCCGCCGCCTTCATCGGTGGTGCGGCGGTCACCGGCGGTGTCGGCACCGTGGTCGGGGCCATGGTCGGTGGTCTGATCATGGCGGTCATGAGCAACGGCATGTCGCTGCTGGGCGTCGACCAGTCGATCCAGTCGGTCGTCAAGGGCCTCGTGCTGCTGCTGGCCGTCGCCTTCGACGTGTACAACAAGCGGCGCGCCGGCGCCTCCCGCTGACCTAGGTCGCGGAGCCACCAAGTCGAGGGCGGCACCGGCGCCGTCCTCATCTCGAGGACGGCATCGGCGCCGCCCTCTGCTGAAGGGGGAACCGTGCTGACCGATGGAGCGCCGCGCGCGTTGGCGCTGTCCGACGTAGCCCTGCACGCCGGCGTCTCGCACCAGACGGTGTCGCGAGTCGTGAACGGGCACCCGAACGTGGCGCCGGCGACCAGGGAACGCGTCCAGCGGGCCATCGCCGAGCTCGGCTACCGGCCGAACGCGGCAGCCCGCGCCCTGGTCACCGGCTCGACCCGCTCGTTCGGGCTGGTGATCTCGCACATCAACCAGTACGGGCCCGCGCAGACGCTGCTCGGCCTGGAGAAGGCGGCCCGCGCGGCCGGCTACTCCCTCCGTGTCGCCATCCTCGACGACGACAGCGAAGCGGCGATGCGCGAGGCGGTCGACCGCTTCGTGGCCCAGTCCGTCGACGCGGTGGTCGCTCTCTCCACCTACGGCCAGGCGGTGGATGCGTTGCGGCGGTTCGATGCGCCGGTGCCGCTGATCGCCGTGCAGGTGGGCCGGGACGAGTCGCGGCCCACGGTGTGGGTGGCGCAGGAGGTGGGGGCCGAGGTGGCCACCCGCCACCTGCTCGAGCTCGGGCACCGCACGGTGCACCACGTCACCGGGCCACCGGACTCGCTGGAGTCCCACGGGCGCGTGATCGGCTGGCGCCGTGCCCTGGAGGACGCCGGCGCGCCCGTGCCCGAACCGCTGCACGGGGACTGGTGGGCGTCCTCGGGGCACGCGGCCGGCCGGGCGCTCGCCGCGCGGGTGCGGGCCGGGCAGGAGGACGTCACCGCGGTGTTCGTGGCCAACGACCAGATGGCGCTGGGCCTGCTCAGCGCCCTGGCCGACGAGGGGCTGTCGGTGCCCGGGGACATCAGCGTGGTCGGCTTCGACGACGTGCCCGAGTGCGGGTACTTCAGCCCGCCGCTCACCACGGTGCGGCAGGACTTCGCCGAGCTGGGCCGCCGGGGTGTGGAGCTGGTGCTGGCCCGGCTGCGCGGCGAACCGTTGGAGTCCCAGCCGGTGCTGCCGCAGCTGATCGTGCGGCGGTCGACCGGCCCGGCCCGGCCCGTTTGACTGAGGCTTTGTTAACGCTAACAATCGACCACCGTGTCGCCTCGGCAGCTGTCCGGCTCGCTGCCACCAGGCCCGGCACGGTGGGCGGAAAGGGCTCCTGACATGACGATGGACGCAGGCACCGCGATCTCCTCCGGTCGCACGGCCCTGGGGATCGAGTTCGGCTCGACCCGGATCAAGGCGGTGCTGATCGGCCCGGACCACGCGCCGCTCGCCGTCGGCAGCCACGACTGGGAGAACCAGCTGGTCGACGGGCTCTGGACGTACTCCCTGGGTGACGTGTGGTCCGGGGTGCAGCAGAGCGTCGCGGCCCTGACCGAGGACGTGCGGCGGCGCCACGGGGTGGAGCTGGCCGGAGTGGGTGCGCTCGGCGTGTCCGCGATGATGCACGGCTACCTGGCCTTCGACGCCGACGGTGAGCTGCTGACGCCGTTCCGCACCTGGCGGAACACCAACACGGGGCGGGCCACCGAGCGGCTCAGCGCGGAGCTCGGGGTCAACATCCCGCACCGCTGGAGCGTCGCGCACCTCTACCAGGCGATCCTGGACCGGGAGGACCACCTCCCCCGGCTGGACCACCTGACGACCCTGGCCGGGTACGTGCACTGGCAGCTCACCGGCGAGAAGGTCCTGGGCGTCGGGGACGCCAGCGGCATGTTCCCGGTCGACGCCGGCGGCGGCTACGACGCCACGATGCTGGCCCGCTTCGACGAGCTGGCGGCCGAGGCAGGGGTCGAGCTGACCCTGGCCGGGCTGCTGCCCGCCGTCGCCCGCGCCGGCGAGTCCGCCGGCACCCTCACCGAGGCGGGCGCGAGGCTCCTCGACCCGTCCGGGCGGCTGCGCGCCGGCGTCCCGCTCTGCCCGCCGGAGGGCGACGCGGGGACGGGCATGGTGGCCACGAACTCGGTCGCTCCGCGCACCGGGAACGTCTCCGCCGGGACGTCGGTCTTCGCCATGGTCGTGCTCGAGGGCGCGCTCTCCCGGGCCCACCGCGAGCTGGACCTGGTGACGACGCCGGCCGGTGACCCGGTGGCGATGGTGCACTGCAACAACGGCGCCAGTGAGCTGGACGCCTGGGCCGGGCTGTTCACCGAGTTCGCCCGGGCGCTGGGGTCGCCGGCCGGTACGTCCGAGGTCTTCCAGGCGCTGTTCACCGCCGCCCTGGACGGCGCGAGCGACTGCGGCGGGATGCTCGCCTACAACTACCTCTCCGGTGAGCCGATCACCGACTTCGAGGAGGGCCGGCCGCTCTTCCTCCGCTCGCCGGACAGCCCGCTGGACCTCGGCACCTTCATGCGGACGCACCTGTTCTCCTCCCTGGCGACGCTCCGGATCGGCATGGACGTGCTGCAGAAGGCCGAGGGCGTGCGGCTGGACCGGATGTTCGCCCACGGCGGCATGTTCAAGACCGAGGGCGTGGCGCAGCGCTTCCTGGCGGCCGCGATCGACACCCCCGTCGCTGTCGGCGACGTCGCTGCCGAAGGCGGCGCCTGGGGGATCGCCGTCCTGGCTGCCTTCGCCGCCGGTCGCGCCCCGGAGCAGAGCTTGGCGGAGTACCTGGACACCGAGGTCTTCGCCGGCGCGAGCCTGACGACCGCCGAACCCGACCCCGCCGACGTCGCGGGCTTCGACGCCTTCATGGCGCGGTACGTGGCCGCCCTCCCGGTCGAGCGGGCCGCCGTGGAGCACGTGGCCGTCGGCGACCGGCAGACCGACCCGACCCCGACCGCCACCACCGAGGAGCAGCCGGCATGACCGCCACCCCGACCCGCACCGAGCAGGGGACGTTGCGCGCGCAGCGCGAGCACGTCGCCCACCTGCACTCCTACCTCACCCGCTACGAGCTGGTCACCTGGACCTCGGGCAACGTGTCCGAGCGGGTGCCCGGCGAGGACCTGTTCGTCATCAAGGGCAGCGGCGTCGAGTACGACGAGCTGACCTGGGAGGGCATCACCGTCTGCGACCTGGACGGCAACGCCGTCGACGGCGTCAAGGCGCCGTCCTCGGACACCGACGCGCACGCCTACGTCTACCGGAACATGCCCGAGGTCAACGGCCAGGTGCACACGCACAGCACCTACGCCGCGGCCTGGGCGGCGCGGCAGGAGGAGATCCCCTGCGTGCTCACGGCGATGGCCGACGAGTTCGGCGGGCCGATCCCGGTGGGCCCGTTCGCGCTGATCGGCGACGACTCGATCGGCCAGGGCATCGTCGCCACGCTGCAGGGGCACCGTTCGCCGGCGGTGCTGATGAAGAACCACGGCGTCTTCACCATCGGGGCCTCGGCGAAGGCGGCGGTCAAGGCCGCCGTCATGACCGAGGACGTCGCCCGCACCGTGCACCTCTCCCGGCAGCTCGGTGAGCCGGTCCCGATCGCGCAGGCGGACATCGACTCGCTGTACGCGCGCTACCAGAACGTCTACGGACAACGATGAGCACGAAGGAGCAGCAGGTGGCATTCGAGGGTTCGGAGATCTGGTTCCTCACCGGCAGCCAGGGGCTGTACGGCGAGGAGACCCTCCAGCAGGTCGCCGAGCAGTCGCAGCGGGTCGCCGCGATGCTGGACGGCGCCGACGCGGTGCCGGTCCGGGTCGTCTGGAAGCCGGTGCTCACCGACGCCGGCGCCATCCGCCGGATGATGGGGGAGGCGAACGAGGACCCGAACTGCCTCGGCGTCATCACCTGGATGCACACCTTCTCCCCGGCGAAGATGTGGATCTCCGGGCTGGACGCGCTGCGCAAGCCGCTGCTCCACCTGCACACCCAGGCCGACGCCGCCCTGCCGTGGGCGACGATCGACATGGACTTCATGAACCTCAACCAGGCCGCCCACGGCGACCGGGAGTACGGGTTCATGCTCACCCGGCTGCGCACCCCGCGGACCACCGTCTCCGGGTACGCGGGCAACCCCCGGGTGCAGACCCGGGTGGGCTCGTGGGCCCGCGCTGCCGCCGGTGCCGCCGCCGCCCGCGGCCTGAAGCTGGCCCGGTTCGGCGACAACATGCGGAACGTCGCGGTCACCGAGGGCGACAAGGTCGAGGCGGAGATCCGCTTCGGCATGTCGGTGAACACCTGGGGCGTCAACGACCTGGTCGAGGTCGTCGAGCGCGTGGGTGACTCCGCCGTCGACGCGGTCATCGCCGAGTACGGCGACCTGTACGAGATGGACGCCGACCTGCGTCCCGGCGGTGCTCGGCACGAGAGCGTGCGCTACCAGGCCCGGGTCGAGGTGGCGCTGCGCCAGTTCCTCACCGAGGGCGGCTTCGGTGCCTTCACCACCAACTTCGAGGACCTCGGCGGGCTGCGCCAGCTCCCGGGCCTGGCCGTGCAGCGGCTGATGGCCGACGGCTACGGCTTCGGCGGCGAGGGCGACTGGAAGACCTCGGCGCTGCTGCGGGTGCTCAAGGTCGCCGGCCAGGGCCTGCCCGGTGGCACCTCCTTCATGGAGGACTACACCTACGACCTGGCCGCGGAGACCCCGAAGATCCTCGGTGCCCACATGCTCGAGGTGTGCCCGACGATCGCCGGGGACAAGCCGCGGCTGGAGGTGCACCCGCTGGGCATCGGCGGCCGCGAGGACCCGGCGCGGCTGGTGTTCACCGCCGCCCCCGCCGCGGGCATCACGGTGGGCTGGTGCGACCTGGGCGACCGGTTCCGCTGGGTGGCCAACGAGATCGACGTCGTCGACCCGTCCGAGCCGCTGCCGAACCTGCCGGTGGCGCGGGCGGTCTGGGAGCCCCGGCCGGACTTCGAGACGGCGACCGAGGGCTGGCTGACCGCCGGCGGGCCGCACCACACGGTGCTGTCCACCCAGCTGGGTGCCGACGAGCTGACCGACCTGGCCGAGGTCTTCGACACCGAGCTGGTGCTCATCGACGCCGACACCACCCGGCGCAGCCTGGCCAAGGAGCTCCGCTGGAGCGCCGCCTACCACCGGCTCAACCAGCGCCTCTGAGGGACGGACTCTGACGCACGACGACGCCCCGGCCGGTTGCCCGGCCGGGGCGTCGTCGTCAGCAGGTCCGCATCGCCCGGACCGGCGGGGTGGGTCAGCGCGCAGCCGCGCCGACCCACCCGCGCCGTGCGTCGATCAGTACCAGTTGTGGGCCTGGGAGTGCGCCCACGCGGCACACGGGGTGCCGTAGCGGTCGGTGATGTAGTCCAGGCCCCAGGTGATCTGGGTGGCCGGGTTGGTGAGCCAGTCCGGGCCGGCCGCGGCCATCTTCGAACCGGGCAGCGCCTGCGGGATGCCGTAGGCGCTGGAGTTCGGGTTGTCGGCCGTGGGGTTCCAGTTGCTCTCCTTGGTCCACAGGCTGTCCAGGCAGGTGAACTCGCCGGCTCCCCAGCCGCGCTCGGCGACCATGGTCCGGCCGATGCTGCGGGGGTCACCGGTGGCGGTCCGGTCGGCGCTGCGGCTGGCGGCCTGATCGACCGGGCGGCTGGGTGCCGGGGCCGCCGGCGCGGCCGGGGCCACCCCGCCGCCGAGGGTGAGGCTCTGCCCGACGCGGAGCACGTTCGGGTCGCCGCCGATGGTGCCGCGGTTGGCGGCGTGGAGCGCCTGCCAGGTGGTGCCGTGCGCCGCGGCGATCTTGCCGAGGGTGTCGCCGGGGCGCACGACGTAGGTGCCGGTCGCCGCCGCGGGCGCGGCCGCCGGTGCAGCCGCCGGGGCAGAGCCGCCGCCGATGGTCAGCACCTGGCCGACGCGCAGCACGTTCGGGTTGCTGCCGATCGTGTCGCGGTTGGCGGCGTGGATGTCCTGCCAGGTGGTGCCGTGGCTGCCGGCCAGCTTGCTGAGGGTGTCCCCGGGGCTGACGGTGTGGCTGCCGGTGTGGGCCTGGGCCGGTGCGATGACCCCGAAGGACATCGCTGCAGCTGCCGCGACGACCATGGCCGGCCGCGCCGCAGATGCGAGGGCGGAACGACCGGTGGAGCGGTCGCGCCGTGCCGTGAAGCGATTGAGCATGGGTGTGTGTGCCTCTCGCCGCCTGCGGAGTTAGCTGTCGGGTTCGGGCGAGAGCTGCCCGGCCGCGCGATGCGGCTTCACCCCAAGGCCCGGAGGCCTGGTCCTGCGAGGTGGGTCCCCCGCGCCTGCCCGTGGTCTCGTGACGTCCGGGCGACGGTGGGCAGGTTCGGCGGTGCCGTCGTCCGGAGCCCACCGTGTGGCGGACGGATCAACGGTAGGCAGGCCATCGGCCCGAGCAGCCGGTCGCCGGAAAGCTTTCCGGGGCTCCCCGACGCGGTCAGCACCAGCTGTGACGGATCTTGGACGCCCCGTGGACCGGTGCCGGGAGGTCGTCTCCCGGCGCAACGGCATGCCGCACCCCGCCCCGCGCCCGTAGGGGCTCGCTGGCCTGCTACGGCTCAGCGACACCGGCTGCCGTTCCATGCGGCTCACCGAGGTTGACCCGCATCGTCGGACGTGGAGCCGGGTCACAGCGCGGCTCCACGTCAGGCGGCGCGGCTTGACCCGCGCCGGAGCGCGCCGCCTTACGCACGAAAGACCACACCCTGCTGTCGCACTCAGCGGCCGGTGAGCACGACCGGCAGCTCCTGGAGCCCGCGGATGACGAACTCCGGGCGACGCCGGGCCGGGCGGGCCAGCTCCAGTCCGGAGGTGCGGCTCAGCAGCGCACCGAAGGAGGCCTGCAGCTCCACCCGGGCCAGCGGGGCGCCGATGCAGAAGTGCACCCCCGCGCCGAAGGAGATGTGCGGGTTGTCCGCGCGTCCCACGTCGAGGGCGTCCGGGTCGGCGAAGACGGCCGGGTCCCGGTTGGCGCTGCCCAGCAGGGCGGCGATCTTCTGCCCCCGGGCGACGGTGACCCCGCCGAGCTCGACGTCGGAGGTGGCGGTGCGCTCGAACAGCTGCAGCGGCGAGTCGTAGCGCATCAGCTCCTCGATCGCGGTGGGGAGCAGGGCCGGGTCCGCACGCAGCCGGTCCAGCTGGTCCGGGTGCTCCAGCAGCGCCAGCAGGCCGTTGCCACTCACGTTGACCGTCGCCTCGTGGCCGGCGTTGAGCAGCAGGATGCAGGTGGTGACCAGCTCGTCCTCGGTGAGCCGGTCGCCCTCGGAGTCGCGCACCGTGACCAGGTGGGTGAGCAGGTCCTCTCCGGGGGAGGTCCGCCGCTCGGCGGCCAGCTCGCGCAGGTAGGCGACGAACTCGGCGGCGGCCTGCTCGGCGTCGGCCTCCACCTCCGTCGTCCGGCCGTACTCGTACATCTTGACGATGGCGTTCGACCACGGGCGCAGCAGCGGCCGGTCGGCCGCCGGCACCCCCAGCAGCTCGGCGATGACCGCGACCGGCAGCTCCTCGGCCATCCCGGACAGCACGTCGACGCCGGTCTCGCCGGCGGAGCGCTCGACGAGGGAGTCGACGAGGGAGTCGGCCAGCTCCTGCACCCAGGGCCGCAGCCGCTCGACGTGTCCGCGGGCGAACGCGGCGCTGATCAGCCGGCGCAGCCGGGTGTGGGTGGGCGGCTCCATCTCCAGGATCGCGTTGCGGTGGATCAGGTTGAAGCTCTCGAACCGCTCCGCCGGCGTCCGGTCCGACCAGATCCGGCCCAGCCGCCGGTCCCGCAGGACGGCGTTGGCCTCGGCGTGGCCGAGGGCCAGCCACATGCCCTGCTGCTCGTTCCACTGCACCGGCGCCGCGGCGCGGGCCACGGCGAAGGCCGGGTAGGGGTCGGCGACCAGGACGGGGTCGGTCAGGTCGAGCGGAGCGGGAGCCGGCGTCACCGGCAGCAGCGTACTGAGGGGGACGGCGCGGCACGGCAGTGCGGGCGGCCCCCTCGCAGGGTCCCGCCGCGAGCCTGCGAGGGGCGGGGGGCGAGAGGGTCCTTTGACTACCCTCGCATGCATGGCCCGCACTACGACCCGCCGTCCCGCCGCCCCGGCTGCGACAGCCGGTGAGACCAACCCGAAGGCGCCCTGCCCCTGCGGCTCCGGCCGCCGCTACAAGCACTGCCACGGCTCCGGCTACGGCCAGCCGGTGCTCCGCCCGTTCGAGGGCCTGCCCGGCGAGGTCGACTGGGTGGCGCTGCGCGAGCTCGTGCCGGCCGCCACCGCGAAGCTGACCACCACGGACGGCCGGTCGGTCACGTTGGCCAGCGTTCTCCCCGGCGGCACCCCCGCCCTGGTGCGGGCCAACGGCGAGATCCTGCTCGGCGTCCAGCTGCAGACCTCCTCCGACGACGTCAGCCGCGATCTCGGCACCGCGCTCGCCGCCGCGCTCGAGGCCCCGGCCGGCGCCCCCGTCGACCCGGGCCCGATCGGTGCCGCCGGCTCGGCCGGCCCACGGCTGCAGGAGCTGCTGGACCTCTCGGCGCCGTTCGAGGTCACCGTGCACGACGACTTCGGCTTCTGGCTCGAGGGCGCCGACGTCGACGCGACCGCCCGGGCCAGCCTGCAGCAGGCCAACGAGATGGTGATGCCCACGGTGCGGCTGGCCGGCCTGGAGGCTGCCTACTGGTGCCGGCCGACCACCGAGCGCGGGCACGTGCGCTGGGTGCGCCCTGAGCCGGAGGAGTCGCTGCTGGACGCCCTCGCCCGGCTCGGCGCGGCCGAGCAGCTCACCCTGGGGGAGGGCACCCGCTACGCCGGTGCCTTCCGTGCGCTCGGCCTCGCCGTCCCGGTGTGGGACGTGCCGGGTGAGGTGCCGGGCGCCGAGTGGGCAGGTCCCTCGGCGGAGCTGCACTCCC
The DNA here is from genome assembly GCF_026967925.1 of Modestobacter sp. VKM Ac-2985. Taxonomy (GTDB): domain Bacteria; phylum Actinomycetota; class Actinomycetes; order Mycobacteriales; family Geodermatophilaceae; genus Modestobacter. The sequence continues at coordinate 66,961 of NZ_JAPVBI010000001.1, forward strand.
GGCTGGAGGCCGCGCTGGCGGTCACCGAGCCGCTGAACGCCGACGAGCGTCGGGCCCGCGCCGGGCTGCTGTCCCGTCAGGTCACCCTGCGCTGAGCCGAGGGCCCGTCTCCCTCGCCGACTGCGGCGAGGGAGACGGGCCAGGCCTACCGTGGGGGCCGCACAGCGGAGTCGAGAGAGGACTGACGTGGGCCACGAGCACGGCGGCATGGGTGGGATGCACGTCCCGGAGCTGCCGCCGACGACCGGGCGGGTGCTGGGCCTGGACCTGGCCGCCGCCTCGCCGGTGGCCTGGCTGGCCGTGCTGCTGGCCGTCGGCTACCTGGTCGGCCTGTGGCGGCTGCACCGGCGGGGCGTGCGCTGGGCGCCGACCCGCACGGTCGCGTGGCTGATCGGCTGCGCCGCCCTGTTCCACGTCACCGCCAGCGGCCTGCAGAGCTACGGGATGGTGCTGTTCAGCCTGCACATGGTGCAGCACATGGTGCTGAGCATGATCATCCCGCTGCTGTTGCTGCTCGGCGCCCCGGTCACCCTGATGCTGCGCGCCCTCCCCGCGGCGCAGGGACCCGCGGGAGTGCCGCGGCGGGCGCTGCTCGGCGCGCTGCACAGCCGGCTGGGCCAGCTGGTCTCCTCGCCGTTCTTCACCGTGCCGCTGTTCATCGCCAGCCTCTACGGCGTCTACTTCACCCCGCTGTTCGACGACCTCATGTCGACGACGGTCGGGCACACGTTCATGCTGCTGCACTTCCTGGTCACCGGGCTGCTGTTCTTCGGCCCGATCATGGCCATCGACCCGTGGCCCCGGCGCTCCGGTCACGGCGCCCGGATGCTCGAGCTGCTGCTGCCCGCCCCGTTCCACGCCTTCTTCGGCGTGATCGTGATGATGAGCAGCTCGGTGCTGCTGACCAGCTACGCCACCCCGCCGGAGTCCTGGGGCATCGACCCGCTCTATGACCAGGGGGCGGCCGGCGGCATCGCCTGGTCGTTCGGTGAGTTCCCCACCGTGCTGGTGCTGGCGGTGGTCTTCTTCCAGTGGACCCGCTCGGAGGAGCGGGCCAACCGGGCCGCCGACCGGACCCGGGACCGGGCGATCGCCCGCGGCGAGAGCGGCGAGGACCCCGAGCTGACCGCGTACAACGAGCGCCTGCGCCGGCTGGCGGCCCAGCACCCCTGACCGGTGGGGCCGACGTCGGGACCTCGGCCCCGGGAGAGGCGCTAGGAGGGACGGCGGCTGCGGGGGTGGTCGGCGGCGACCAGCGCCTCGACCAGGTCGGCGCGGGCCCGGGCCACGCGCGAGCGGATCGTGCCGATCGGGCAGCCCACCACCTCGGCGGCCTCGGCGTAGGGCAACCCGATCAGCTGGGTGAGCACGAAGGCCTCCCGGCGCTCGGGCTCCAGCCGGTCCAGCACGTCCTGCGCGGCGACCGACCCGCCCACCTCGTCCTCCGGCACGTCGCGGACCAGGTCGGCCAGGTCGGTGTCGTCGGAGACGAGCACCAGGCCGCGGCGCTTCCGGGACCGCAGGTGGTCGGCGCAGACCCGCCGGGCGATCGACAGCAGCCAGGTGCGCAGCGACGACCGGCCTTCGAAGCCGGACAGCGCCGGGAGCGCCCGCAGGAAGGTCTCCTGGGTGAGGTCCTCGGCGGCCTGGCGGTCGGCCAGGTGCGCGCACAGCCGCCACACATCGGCCTGCGTCTCCCGGATCAGCGCGGCCTGAGCCAGTCTGTCGCCCTCGGCTGCGCGGGCAGCGAGACGTTCCAGCTGCCCCACGTGCACCCTCCGGGAACTCTGCGGTCGTCGGCGGCGACTATGCCACCGTGAGCTGTGCAGCCTGTCGTGAGGCGGTCTCCGCCGACCTGGACGGCGAGTCCCCGGGCCTGCCGCAGACCTGGGTGGACGAGCACCTGGGCAGGTGCCCGGCCTGCCGCGGGTGGGCCGAGGCCGCGGCGGAGGTGACCCGGCGGGCGCGGCTGACCCCGGTCGCGGCGGTGCCCGACGTGACCGCAGCGGTGCTGGGCCGGCTGCCCGCGGTGCAGCCGGCGGTCCGCGCCCGGGCGTGGCTGGACGCCGCCCTCCGGCTCGCCCTGCTGGCCGTCGGCGCCGGTCAGCTGGCGGTCAGCCTCCCGGCGCTGCTGGGGGCCGGTGGTGCAGCGGCCGCCCCGGTGCACCTGGCACACGAGACGGGGGCCTGGAACCTGGGGCTGGCGGCCTGCTTCCTCGGTGTCGCCGTGCTGCCGCGGCTGGCTGCCGGGGCCCTGCCCTTCCTGCTGCCCTTCACCGCGGTGCTGGCCTGGGTCACCGTCGCCGACCTCGGGGCCGGTCACGTGCACCCCGGCCGGGCGGTCGGCCACCTGCTGCTGCTCGGCGGTGCGGTGCTGGTCAGCTGGCTCGCGCTGCGGAACCGCGGCGCCCGCACCGGACCGACGGGGGAGCGGGTCGCCCCGCCGGCGACGCGGTGGGACACGGCGCAGGGCGGGCACGCCGGGCGGTGGCCGCGCCCCCTCACACCGGGTTCCCGAGCTGCCGGTCCGGCCGCCCGTGCCGCGGTCGGGGCAGAGGAGGGCGCGCGACGCCAGGCTGCCTGACCGGGGCGCAGCTGGTTGACTTCCCGCAGGGACCAGGAGTGCCCCGTCGCCGGCGCGGCCGGGAGCTGATGCGGAGGGATCCCATGGACCGTCGCCTGGCCGTGGTGCCGTTGGCCGTCCTCGTCCTGGCCGGTTGCACCGGTGACAGCGTGGACGACGACGCGGGCGCGGCGGGGACGCCGTCGACCGCGGCCCCCCGCGAGGTCGAGTGGGGGGCCTGCGACGTCGACGTCCCGGCCGGGGTCGACCTCGAGTGCGGCACCCTCGAGGTGCCGGCCGACCGCGACGACCCGGGCGCCGGCACGGTCAGCCTGGCCTTCGGCGTCGTCGCCGCGGCGGCCGACGACCCGGCCGAGCACCCGCTCGTCTACCTCGCCGGCGGTCCGGGCCAGGGTGCGCTGGAGTTCGTGCCGCTGGCGTTCGGGGAGCTGTACGAGCCACTCGCCCAGGAGCGGGACCTGATCCTCCTGGACCAGCGGGGCACGGGGCTGACCGAGCCCTCGCTGGCCTGCGAGGAGTACAGCTCGTGGGTGCGGGAGTCGCTGGGCTCGGACGAGCCGGTCGAGGAGCTGGCGGCCCAGGCCACCGCCGCGCTGGACGAGTGCCGGCAGCGGCTGGTCGACGAGGGCGTCGACTTCGACGACTACGACAGCGCGGCCTCCGCCGCCGACCTCGAGGACCTGCGCCGGGCGCTGGGCCACGAGGAGTGGGACCTCTACGGGATCTCCTACGGCACACGGCTGGCGCAGACCGCCATGCGCGACCACCCCGAGGGCATCCGGGCGGTGGTGCTCGACGCCTCGTACCCGATCGACGCCGACCTCTACGAGGAGACGCCGGGCAACGCCGTCCGGGCGCTGGAGGGGCTGTTCGCCACCTGTGCTGCCGATGCCGGGTGCGCCGAGCAGTACCCCGACCTGGAGCAGACCGTCACCGACCTCGTCGCGGAGCTGGACGCCGAGCCGGCGACGGTCACGGTGCTCGACCCGATGACCGGCGAGCGGGTGGAGGGCCCGCTGGACGGCGCCGGCCTCGTCGGCTTCCTGTTCCAGAGCATGTACTCGACCGAGCTGATCCCGTTCCTCCCGGAGATCGTCGACGCGGCGGCGAACGACGACTTCGGCACGATCGGCCTGTTGCTCGGGGCCTTCTCCCAGCAGCTGGACCTGGTCAGCGTCGGCCAGCAGCTGGCCGTGCAGTGCGAGGAGGAGATCAGCTTCAGCGACCGGGAGCAGGTGGCGGCCGCGGCCGCGGCGCACCCCCTCGTCGAGAGCTTCTTCGACAACGCGCCCACGTTGGGGCCGGCCGTCTTCGACGTCTGCGCCGACTGGGACGCCGGCGAGCCCGGCCCGGCGGCGAACGAGGGCCTGACCAGCGACATCCCCACCCTGGTGCTGGCCGGAGAGCTCGACCCGATCACCCCGCCGCGGTGGGGTGCGCAGCTGGCCGAGGACCTCGACGACAGCGTCTTCGTCGAGTTCCCGTCGACCGGGCACGGCTCGGTGGTGAGCCACGAGTGTGCGGTGCAGCTGACCCGCGACTTCCTCGCCGACCCGGACAGCGAGCCGGACGCCTCCTGCGTCGACGACATCGAGCTCCCCGCCTTCACCCCGGAGGGCGTGCAGGTGGAGATGACGGAATGGGAGAGCGAGGAGCTGGGCGCTGCCGGTCTCCGGCCGGAGGGCTGGTCCGAGGTGCTCCCCGGGGCGTTCCAGCAGTCGCCGCTGGTCTCGTTGGTGCAGCAGGTCGTCCCCGGTGCGACGGCCGACCAGGTGCTCCAGCAGCTCGCCGCGCAGCTGGGCACCGGCCAGCCCCTCGAACCGGTGGACCAGCGCGAGACCGGGTCGGCCACCTGGGACCTCTACCGGATCGACGACCTCGGGCAGCGGGTCGACCTGGCCCTGGCCGAGACCCCGGCCGGGCTCGCCGTGGTGCAGCTCACCGCCAGCCCGGCGCGCAGCGACGTCTACCGGGAGCAGGTCTTCGACCCGGCCGTGGCGGCGTTCGAGCCCGGCGCCTGACCGACTCCGACTACGCGGGGACGGCGTCGCGCAGCACCGGGCAGCTCATGCACCGCGGGCCACCCCGGCCGCTGCCCAGCTCCGACCCGGCGATCGGGAGCACCTCGATGCCGGCCTTCTCCAGGGCGGCGTTGGTGACCGTGTTCCGCTCGTAGGCGACGGCGAGCCGCGGGGCCAGTGCGAGGGTGTTGTTGCCGTCGTCCCACTGCTCGCGCTCGGCGGTCACCGGGTCGAGGCCGGTGTCGATCACCCGCAGCCGGTCGATCCCCATCGCCTGGGCGGCGGCGATCAGGAACGGCTGCGGGCCCACCACCGACAGCTCGCTGGTGTCGCCCCCGTCGGGGGACGGCTCGCCGGCCGTCACGGTCCAGGCCTGCAGGTGGTCGGCGATCGCCGGGTACATGACCATCGCGTCGACGTCGACCATGGTGGCGAGGGTGTCCAGGTGCATGGTCGCCCGCTGCTGGGCGATCGGGACGACGAGCACCGTGTGCGCCAGCCCGCGGGCGAACACCCGCCGGGCCAGCCGTTCGGCCCCGCCGGGCGTGGTCCGCTCGCCCACCCCGACGGCGACGACCCCCGCGGCCAGCAGCAGCACGTCGCCGCCCTCCAGGTGCTCCAGGTGCGGGCCGTAGAGCTGGCCGACACCGGCGAACCGGGGGTGGTGGGTGTACAGCGCCGCGGTCAGGGCGCTCTCCCGGTCGCGGGCCGGCATGGCCAGCGAGGTGACGGCGACCTGCCCGCCGACCCACACCGAGGAGTCGCGGGTGAACATCAGGTTCGGCAGCGGCGGGACGACGAAGTCCCCGCGCCCCATCAGCTCGTAGGCCAGCCCGCGGCCACCGCGGAGCTCGTCGTGCGCCACCCCGGTGATCAACGCCGTGGCGAGGTCCGCGGGCGCCAGGCCGTCCAGGTGGGCGGTGGTGGCGTGCTGCAGGGTGGCGCCCAGCCGTGGGTCGTCGACGGCGGCGGCGATGACCTCCGCGCGGGCGGCCGGCAGCGCCATCACCTCGGCCAGCAGCCGGTCCAGGTGCAGCACCTCGACCCCGCGCTCGGTGAGCGCCGCGGCGAACGCGTCGTGCTCCTCCTGCGCGCGGGCCACCCAGGGGACGCCGTCGAAGAGCAGCTCGTCGTTGTTGCGCGGGGTGAGCCGACGCAGTTCGGCGCCGGGGCGGTGCAGGAGCACGGTGCGGAGCCGGCCGACCTCGCTGGTCACGCCGGTGGTCGCGGGGCTCGGGGCAGACATGCCCTGAGCCTGCTGGATCCTGCTCGGGTCGGCCAGCCCCGGATCGGGTGAGTCCGCCGGTGCGGTCCCGCCGGGGAGCCGGTGGTCGTGGTGGACTGCGGCGGTGACGCCTGCCGACCACCCCTCTCCGCCGGCTGCCCGGGGCGGTCAGCCACGTTGGTTCCTCGTGCTGCTGGCCGCGGGCCTCTCGCTGCTCGTGGCGGCGCTGCTGCTGTTCCTGCTCGGGCTCGTCCAGGTGGAGCAGATCGGGTCGGTCGGGCTGCTGCTGGTGCTCGTCGTGGCTGCCGTCGTCGGGGGCTACGCCGCCCGTGCGCTGGCGGTCAGGCTCCCGCCCCCGGGCCGCCGTCCGCCCGGCTGACCGGCGTGTCGGGGCTGCCGGCGCGGAGTGCCTGGTCAGCGCCGCGCGCCCTGATCAGGCCAGCCTCTCCTGGCTGGCGGGCCTCCCGCGGAGCTGTCAACCTCGGGTCATGACCCAGATGCTGGACATGCCCCAGGTGCAGGACTGCTCGGTCGACAGCTGTTCGTACAACGCCGATCACGCCTGCCACGCCGGCGCCATCACCGTCGGCGGCGACCACGCCCACTGCGGCACCTTCGTCGAGATCTCGTTCCGTGCCGGGCTCGAGCGGACCGGCGTCGTCGGCGCCTGTCACCGCGCGGACTGCGTGCACAACGAGGCCCTCGAGTGCCGCGCGTCCGCTGTGCAGGTCGGCTCGGGCGCTGACGCGGCCGACTGCCTCACCTACAGCACCCGCTGACCCCCGCCGGCGTCCCTGCGGGGATGCCGGCTCACGCGACCAGCTGCTCCAGCTCGTCTGCGCCGGCCACCGGCTCCAAGGCGAGCGCGGGCGTGCGCAGCACGGTGTCGGAGACCGAGAGCGCCGCGATCGGGTCGCCGTCGTCCACGAGGACGGCGCGGCCCGCGGCTGCGACCGGGCGCAGTGCGGCGAGCACGGTGCGCCGGTCGTCGCCGGCCAGGCCATCGGTCAGGTGGTCGACCAGGACGACGGACGCCGGCCCGGTGCGCGCTCCCTCGACGGCGTCCAGCCGCTGCTGCACGCCGTCAGCGGGGGCGGCGGTCAGCCGCGTCACGGCGAGGGAGGCGTGTCCTCCGGCGCACCGGGCGCTGCCCGGGTCCAGGGCGGCCATGGTCTCCGCCCGTGCCCCAGCGGGACCCAGCAGCACCGTGACACCGCCGACCGGCAGTCGCAGACCCATCACACCCACCCTCACGTCGAGTGAGGCGAGGCTAACCTGACCGACCCCTCCCGCGCCAGTCGCCGGGTTCAGGCGGTCAGGGGCGCGCCGGCCGGTCCGGGTCCGGGGCGGGGCGGGGCAGCAGTCGGGACAGCCCGGCTCGCACCAGCGCCGGCTGGAGCTCGCCGGGCACGGCCAGCAGCCGCAGCCGTCCTCCGCGGCGCTCGGGCTTGCGGCTGAGGTGCACCAGCAGCTGCAGGCCCGCCGCGTCGATCGCGGTGACCGCGGAGAGGTCGGCCCGGTCCGGCCAGGCCGACGGTGGGACCAGCAGTCGGAAACGGCGCACGACCTCCCGGTCGATGCGGCCGGAGAGCCGCAGCAGCGGACCGGTCTCGTCCTCGTCCGGGACCACCTCGCCGGCGGCAGGATCGAGGCCGCTGGACACAGAGCACCGGTACCCCCGATGAGCTGCCGAAACGTGCCCAGTCCTCGCCGACCGTCTGGTGGGGGCTGCTCGGGGAGCCCGCCGCCGCTCACTGAGCGGGACGGGTGTTCCGCTCTGTGGTCCGACGGTGCAGGGTGACGGGGTGGACACGTACACGCACGGGCACGCCGAACCGGTCCTGCAGGCGCACCGGTGGCGCACGGCGGAGAATTCGGCGGGGTACCTGCTGCCCTGGCTCCGTGCGGGGCTCGACGTCCTCGACGTGGGCTGCGGCCCGGGCACGATCACCGTCGACCTCGCGGCCCGGGTGGCGCCGGGGCGGGTGGTCGGCCTCGACGTGTCGCCCGCGCCCCTCGCGGAGGCCCGCGCACTGGCCGAGCGGGCCGGCGTGGCGGTGGAGTTCGGGGTGGGCGACGGCTACGCGCTGGCCGCCGCCGACGACTCCTTCGACGTCGTGCACGCCCATCAGGTGCTCCAGCACCTGACCGACCCGGTCGCCGCGCTGCGCGAGATGGGCCGCGTCTGCCGGCCCGGTGGGCTGATCGCCGTCCGCGACGTCGACTACGCCGCCACCACCTGGTTCCCGGCGTCCGCGGGGCTGGACCGCTGGCTGGACCTCTACGAGCGGGTGGCCCGGGCCAACGGGGCCGAGCCGGACGCCGGTCGGCGGCTGCGGTCCTGGGCGCACGCCGCCGGGCTGCGGGACACCGTGGCCACGACGTCGGCCTGGTGCTTCGCGACCCCCGACGAGCGGGCCTGGTGGGGGCGGTCCTGGGCCGGGCGGGCGACCGCCTCGGCCTTCGCCGAGCAGGCGCTCGCCCACGGCCTGGCCACCCAGGCGCAGCTGCAGGAGGTGGCTGACGCCTGGCTGGCCTGGGCCGCGGCCGACGACGGCTGGCTCGGCATGCTGCACGGCGAGCTGCTCATCCGGGTCCAGCCCCGCTAGCACGTTGAGCCGCGCGAGAGGACGTTGAGCCGCGTTCTGGCGCGGCTCAACGTCCTCTGGCGCGGGTTGACCCTGCCCGGCGTGGAACGGGCCGATGGCGACCCAGCCGCGTGGAGGTCGTCCTCAGGCGACTGCCGGCACCGGCTGCTCGTCGGCGTGGGCGATGTGCCGCAGCGAGCGCCAGATGAGCACCACGAACACCGCCGACCCGGCGAAGGCGAACCAGAACGGGGCGGTGACGCCCCAGTGCTGGGCGAGCACCCCGCCGATGCCCGAGCCGACCACCAGCCCGCCGTAGACGCCGACCAGGTTGACGCTGCCCACCCGGCCCTGCAGCGGGCCGGGCACGGCCCGCTGCCGGACGGCGACCGACGTCGTCCCCCAGATGAAGGCGTGCGCGCCGAACACGAAGAAGACCGGCAGGGCGACCCAGGCACTCGTGGTCAGCGCCAGCGCCAGGTGGGTCAGCGTCTCGACGATCAGGCCGATCCGCATCAGGTCGCCCAGGCTGACCCGGCGGGTGATCCAGCCGTACGTCAGGCCCCCGACGATGCCGCCGACCGCCCCGACGGTGGTCACCAGCCCGAAGCCGATCTCGCCCAGCCCGATCCGCTCGGTGGCGTAGAGCACCAGCACCGACCAGGCGGCGCCGAAGGTGACGTTGAAGATCGTGATGGTCAGCACCAGGGTGCGGACGGCGGCGTGGTGCCGCGCCCAGCGCAGCCCCTCGGCGATGTCGTGCCGCATCGCCGTCCGGTGGCCCGCGACGCGCTCCCGGGCGGGCAGCAGGACCCGGGTGATCAGCACTGCGCCGAGGGCCACGAGCACCGCCTGGGCACCCAGGGCCCAGGCGGCGCCGACGGTGAACAGCGCCGCGCCCAGCGGTGGGCCGGCGAGCTGGTTGACCGTGATGAAGCCGGTCTGCAGCCGGGAGTTCGCCAGCGCGAGGTCGTCCCGGGCGACCAGCACGGGCACGAGGGTCTGCGAGCTGTTGTCGGCGAACACCTCGGCCGTGGCGAGCAGGAAGAGCGCTGCCAGCACGGTCGCGATGGAGACCCGGTCGGTGGCCACCGCCAGCGTCAGCACGGTGAGGACGACGGCGCGGGCGAGGTCGACGACGAGCACGATCAGCCGGCGGTCCAGCCGGTCGGTCAGCGCGCCGGCGACCAGGCCGAACAGCAGCGGCGGCAGCCACTGCACCGTCGCGGCCAGCGCCACCAGGAACGCGTCCCGGGTGAGCGAGGCGACCAGCAGGGGGCCCGCGGCCAGCGCGATCCCGTCGCCGAGGTTCGTCGTCCAGGACGAGGCCAGCAGCCAGCGGAAGCTGGTGCCGAGCCGCTCAGGGACCAGGACCTGACCGATGCGGCTCACGATCGCCAGACCTTAGCCGTGCTCAGGGATTGCGTCGTCCGCTTTCCGCCGAGGGCGGACGTTCCACGTGCAACCGGCACCGTCCCGGGCGGGCCGGCGTCAGGCAGCGGCGGGGAAGCGGACGTGTGCCTCCAGCGTCTGCAGCGACCGGTGCATCCCGACGGTCACCGCGCCGAGGGCGAAGAACCCCTCGTCGTCGGCGATCTCGGAGCTGCGGAGCAGCGCGGTCAGCCGGTTCGACGCCGACACCGCGGTGGCGATCGCGGCGTCCCGGTCGTCGGGGGAGTCCGCGGCGTCGTGGAAGGGCAGCCGGACCACGCCGGCCAGGCCCTCCAGTGCGTCGGCGAGGACCCAGCCGGTGCCGTCGTCCACCCGGTCCAGCCCGCGCCGGTGCGGCTGGAACTCCACGACGAGCGTGGTGAGGTCGTCGACCAGGACGGCGACGCGGTCGAGCGCGCGGGACTGCGCCCGGATGCTGCCGGCCGTGCCCTGCCACCGGTTCGCCCGCGGGTTCGCCCGCCGGGCCCGCTCGACCTGCGTCTCGGCCCGGCGCATCTGGTCCAGGGCGGCGTCCAGCGCCTCGCCCTGCTCCTCCCACTCGTGCGGGGCCGGGAGCTGGCCGTTCCGCAGCGCCACGGCGATCGTCTCCAGGTGGGCGGCCAGCGTCTCCCGGGTCCGGGCGATCCGTTCGACGGCGGTGGTCAGCTGCAGCGGCGGGAACAGCGCCGTCGTCACCAGGACGCCGATCACGGCGCCCAGCAGGGTGAGCCCGGCGTAGCGGAGGGCGTACTCGGCCGGGTCCGACGTCCCGACCGTCAGCATCAGGACGGCGGCGAAGCTGACCCAGCTGGCCTGCTCGCGGAACAGCGACCGCCACTGCTCGACCACGATCGCCAGGGCGACGATCAGCGCGATGGTCAGCGCGTTCGGCACCGCCCGGGTGACCTCGAAGACGACGACGGCCAGGGCGAAGCCCACCAGGATGGCGGCGAGGCTGCGCCACGCCGCCGAGGCGGAGTCGGCGATCGTCGGGCTGACCGCGATGACCGCACCCAGCGGCGCGTAGTAGGCGTACTCCGAGAGCATCGGCGGCAGCAGCAACGCCACCTGCCACGACAGCCCGGCCGCCAGCGCCGCCCGGACCATCCGCTGCACCCAGGGCTGCTGTAGTCGCCCGATCACCCAACCCACCCGACCAGGATGCGGCCCGCCGCCCGGCCGACGGCGCCGGGGGGACGTGACGTCCCTCGCCCGAGGGGCTGCCTCTCACCGGAGGGGCCGAAGTCGCGATCTCGGCCCCTCCGGGGGAGGTCAGCTCTGGCGGGCGGCGTTGGCCTGGACGGCGGTGCTCACGTACTGCGCCAGGCCCGGGGCGATCCGCTCGTAGTACGCGGTGAACCGCTCGTCCTCGACGTACATCCGGCCCAGGCCGGCGTGCACCTCCGGCGAGCAGTCGTAGAAGTGCCGGCTGATCTGCTGCCGGTGCTCCTCGGCCAGGTCCTGCGCCGCGGTGGAGTCCGCCGGCACGCCGCCGGCCAGCGCGGCGGCGAACCGGCGCTCGACGTCGTCGGACTCGGCCTTGACCCGCAGCCAGTCCTCCTTGCTCATCGCCGCCGTCCGGCGCTGGGACTGTGCCCAGGCGTCGGTGTCGCCCCACCTCTCCTCGGCCTCCGCGGCGTACTCCTCCGGGAGCCAGTCGCCGAACACCTCGAACCGTTCCTCCGGGGTCAGGGAGATCCCCATCTGCCGTGCCTCCATCTCCTTCTCCACGGCCGCGACCATCGCCTGCGTGCGCTCGAGCCGGTCCCGCAACAACCGGTGCTGCCGGCGCAGGTGCACCGCGGGGTCGGCGTCGGGGTCGTCCAGCAGGGTCGCGACCTCGTCGAGGGGGAACCCGAGCTCGCGGTAGAACAGCACCTGCTGCAGCCGGTCCAGGTCCCGCACGTCGTAGCTGCGGTGGCCCGCCGACGTGCGTTCGCTCGCCCGGACCAGCCCGATCCGGTCGTAGTGGTGCAGCGTGCGCACCGTGACCCCGGCCAGCCGGGCCAGCTCACCCACCGTCCAGCTCATCGCCCCTCCTCTCTCGTTGACGGAGCCCACGCAACAGCCTGACGTCGCGTCAGGTGCAACCCCCGAACCACCAAGATGGCCATTTCGGTGGTTCGGGGTGGTTCGGACGGCGGGTCGGCGGGGAGGTCCAAGGGCATGGCCGACGACGTCCGCACGCCCGTGTCCGCCGACGACCCGTTCCCGCGTTCCCGGGTGCAGGTCGCCGACCAGGAGATGTCCTACGTCGACGTGGGGGAGGGTGACCCGATCGTCTTCCTGCACGGCAACCCGACGTCGTCCTACCTGTGGCGCAACGTGATCCCGCACGTGCGGCACCTGGGCCGCTGCCTGGCCCCCGACCTGATCGGCATGGGGGAGTCGAGCAAGCTCCCCGACCCCGGTCCGGGCAGCTACTCCTTCGACCGGCACGCCCAGTTCCTGGCCGAGTTCCTGGACACCGTGGGCGTCACCGAGCGGGTCACCCTGGTGCTGCACGACTGGGGCTCGGGGCTGGGCTTCGACTGGGCCGCGCAGCACCCCGGTGCCGTGCGCGGCATCGCCTTCATGGAGGCGATCGTCACCCCGATGATCTGGGCCGACTGGCCGCGGGCGGCGAAACCGATCTTCCAGGCGATGCGCGGGGAGGGCGGCGAGCGCCGGGTGCTGGACCGGAACGTGTTCGTGGAGAAGATCCTCCCCGCCGAGGTGCGGCGCGGGCTCTCGGCAGAGGCGCACGACCGGTACCGGGCGCCGTTCCGGGAGCGCGCCGACCGCTGGCCGACGCTGGAGTGGCCGCGGCAGCTCCCGATCGAGCACGTGCCGCCGGGGGTGCACGACGTCGTCGCCCGCTACGGCCAGTGGCTGGCGCACAGCGACGTCCCGAAGCTGTTCGTCAACGTGGAACCGGGGTCGATCCTGGTCGGCCGCCAGCGCGAGAAGGTCCGCCGGTGGCCGGCGCTGACCGAGGTCACCGTGCCGGGTGGGCACTTCGTGCCCGAGGACTCCCCGGACGAGATCGGCCGTGCGCTGGCGGAGTGGATCCCGACGCTGCGCTGAGCTGCGGCGGCGGGTCAGCCGTGCCGGCCGCTGCCCTGGCGGTCGTCCTGGATCGCGGTCATCGCCTCGTTGGCCGCGGCCACCAGTGACTCGGGCGTCGAGGCCCGGCCGGAGAGCGCCACGCCGACGCTGAGCCGCACGTGGTGCTCGACACCGGGCCGTGGCCGCAGCGGGGCGTCGAACGCGGCCGCGACGCGCAGGGCGATGCCCTGCGCGTCCTCGGCGGTCTGGATGCCGGGGCACAGCAGCACGAAGGTCTGGGCGCTGGTCCGGGCGACGACGTCCCCCTGCCGCACGGCGCCGACCAGCCGGCCGGCCGCCTCGGCGCGGGCGGCGTCGGCGACGGCGGAGCCGTGGGCGTCCTCCAGGACGGCGATGCCGCCGAGGTCGCAGGAGAGGACGGCGAGCCGGCCGGTGGTCGGGCCGGCGGCGGCCAGGGCCAGCTCCAGCCGGTCGATCAGCAGGCTGCGCACCGGCAGGCCGGTGAGCGGGTCGGCCACGGTCCGCTGCCGCAGCCGCTGCGCGAACTGGCGCTGCGCGGCGACGACCGCCGCGGTCTGCACCAGCACGTCCTGCGACTCCTCGAGCCTGATCGTCTGCATGCCCTCTCCCTTTTCGCTCTGGCCGAGCGCCGGCCGTGCAGGGGGAGTCGACGGGTTCCCGCCCGTGCTTGACCGTCCCGGCCGGGGTCTGCCCCCTCCGAGTACCGCCGCGAGGTGCGCCCGGCCCTCCTACGCTGCAGGGATGGGTGAGGTCGTGCTGCTCGTGGTCATCGGGGTGCTGCTGCTCGTGCTCGTCGGGCTGGGGGTCCGGGCCTCCACCCGCGGGGACGCGGCCGGGCGGAACGGCAACGACCCGGCGCGCCCCGACGACCCCGCTGCCCCGGATGCCCGCGGCGCCGTCAACCGGAGCAGCTGGATGCTCGGCGGCGGTGGGGGAGGGGGCGGCGGCTGACCGGCGGGGCTCAGCCGGTGAGGGCGCGGACGGTCTCCACCACCGCGATGACGGCGAACACCAGGAACAGGCCCGCAGCGATCCGGTGCAGCAACGCGACCGGGAGACGGTCGGCCAGCTTGCGGCCCAGGAAGGCGGCCAGCCCGGAGATCACCAGCAGCGCCGCCCACGCCCCGACGAAGACCGACAGCGGCTCCTCGTAGCGGGCGGCCAGCCCGGCGGTGGCCAGCTGGGAGAGGTCCCCCCACTCGGCGGCGAACAGCACGCCGAAGGAGATCGCCGCCGCCCGCACGAACGAGGTCTGCTCCCGCGTCTGGACGGTGCCCGCGTCCTCGTCGCCGCCCTTGCGGGACTCCCGCCACAGCAGCACCGCACCGGTCAGGAACAGCACCGCGACCACGGCGCTGACCACCGCCTCGGGCAGCAGCGAGAGCAGGCTGCCGGCGGTCACCGCGATCGCGACCTGCAGGCCGAAGGCCAGGCCGACGCCGACGAAGACCGGCAGCGGCGGGAAGCGGGTGGCCAGCACCAGGGTGGCGAACAGCGTCTTGTCGGGCAGCTCGACGGGGAGGATGAGCACGAAGGCAGCCAGGACGACGGACAGGACCACGAGTTCTCTCTCTGCTCGCGCCGACCGGCGGGGCTGAGGGGCGCCTCCGTCCGGCAGCGCACCGATGGGTGGACTGCGGGCGGAAGGTCTCGCCCACCCGCAGCGGCGCGGGCCCGCTGACCGGGCGCGCGAACGCGCCAGCATGTCGACCAGCGGTCGGGGGGCTACTCCCCTTCTCGGTCCAGGAGCGTAGCCGACGTCCCGGGATGGGCTCGGTGCGCAGCGGCGGTCGCCGCCCGCAGCACCTCCTTGGCCGGCAGCCCGAGCGAGCCGGCCAGGGCGGCCACGTCCTCGAACTCCACGCTCACGTTCACGACCCGGCCGTCGAGGCGCGCGACCTTCACGCCCACCGAGCCGCCGAGGACCGCGACGCTGTGCTCGGCCCGCTGCAGCGCGACCTTCTGCACCGGCTGCACGCGCAGCCCGATGGTCGAGGTCGCGGCCATGACGACGTCCTGCACCGCCGCGCGCGCCGCGGGCGGGCACAGCACCGACAACGTGTGCGCCGGGCGGCCCTTCTTCATCAGGATCGGGGTGAGCCAGGCGTCCGAGGCGCCGGCCGCCAGCAGGTCGGCGAGCACCCCGGGCCACAGCCGGGGGTCCAGGTCGTCGACGTTGGTCTCCAGCAGCAGCCCGGTGGCCGGCTCGTCCACCGGCTCGCCCAGCACCAGCCGCACCAGGTTGGGCAGCTGCTCCGGGTCCCGGCCGCCGGCGCCCGAGCCGACCCGGGTCACCCGCATCGGCGGCAGCGTCGTCCACTCCTGGACGTGCGCGGCCACCAGCGCCGCGCCCGTCGGGGTGCACGTCTCGGCCGGCACCGGGCCGGCGACCACCGGCACCCCGCGCAGCAGCTCCAGGACGGCGGGACCGGGCACCGGCACCACGCCGTGCGCCCCGCGGGCCGAGCCGCTGCCCAGTGCGACCGGGGAGGCGCTGAGCCGGTCGAGCCCGAGGTGGGCGAACCCGGCGACCACCCCGACGACGTCGGCCAGCGCGTCCAGTGCACCCACCTCGTGGAAGTGCACCTCGTCGGCGGGCACCCGGTGCACCCGGCCCTCGGCGACCGCCAGCCGCTCGAAGACGGCGAGGGCACCGTCGCGGACCGCGGCGGGCAGCGCGGCCTCGGCCAGGATCGACCGGACGTCGGCCCAGGTGCGGTGGACGTCGCTGGGCGGGGCCTGCACGTGCACCCGGGTGGCGCCCAGCCCGTGCCGGCTCGTCGCCTCGGCGGTCAGCGTGACCGGCTCGACCGGGAGGCTCGACACGGCCGACGCCAGCACCCCCAGTGGCACCCCCGCGTCGACGAGCGCACCCAGCAGCATGTCCCCGCTGGCCCCCGCGGCGAGGTCCAGCCACCCGATGGTCACGATGACATCGTCGTCCTGCCGGACGACACCGCGGCCACGGGCCGTGCCCGACGTGCGCTGAGCCGCTCCCCGCGTTCCCGTCGGGAGCCTCCGGCCCCGCAACGGCCCCCCGGACGCCCTGGCGGGCGGATCATCGCTCGGCCGTCCTCCGGGCGATGCGGGCGGCGAAGACGCCGGCGGACCAGCCGTTGTCGATGTTGCTGACCACGACGCCGGGCGCGGCGGAGTTGAGCATGGTGAGCAGCGCGCTGAACCCGCCGAACGAGCTGGCGCCCTGGCCGGCCGACGTCGGGACGGCGACCACCGGCACCTCGGTCAGCCCGCTCACCACGCTGGCCAGCGCCGCGTCCAGGCCCGCCACCACGATGAGGCAGTCGACGTCGGTGAGCAGCGACCGGTCGGTCAGCAGCGGGTGGATCCGGCTGCCGCCGACGTCGTCGACCCGCACCACCTCGGTGCCGGTGACCCGGGCGACGAAGGCCGCCTCGGCGGCGATCGGGGTGTCGCCGCTGCTGGCGCACAGCACGCCCACCCGGCCGACCGGCTCGGGCACCGGGCCGACCGCGGCAGACATCGCCGCGGCGTCCATCGTCGTGTAGGCGTCGTGCTCGGTGGCCAGTGCGACCAGGGTGTCGGCGCTGGCCCGCACCACCACGGCCGGGTGGGCGGGGTGTTCGCGGCGGGCCTCGCGCACGAGGGCGAGGACCTGCTCGGTGCTGCGCCCGGTGCCCCAGATGACGTCCGGGCCGGTGGCCGGGACCGGCGCGGCGACCGTCGTCACCGCCGGCGGCGGCACGGCCGCCGGGGCGGGCGCGGGGCTGACCACCGGATCGGCCGCCGGCTGCGCTGCCGGGCGGGTCGAGGGGCCGCCGAACAGCTCGTCCAGCGGGCTGCGCAGCCGGGCCGGCGGCTCGACGTCGGCCGGCTCCACCAGCAGCGGGGCGAAGCCGCCGGTGGTGTCCTCGGGCTGTTCCTCGCGGTCCGCGGGGAGCGGGGCGGTCACCTCGCGGAGAGTGGACGACGTCGGGACGGCCACGGGCGTCGTCTCCTCCGCGGCCGGGCCCGTCTCGGCCACGTGGTCGTCGACGGCTGGGGCGGCGTCGGCGGCGCGCGTCTGGGTGACGCCGGACAGCCGGACGACCCGGTCCCGCCCGGCCCGCTTGGCGTCGTAGAGGACCCCGTCGGCGGCGGCGAACAGGGTGCGCCGGTCGTCGCCGCGGGCCGCCTGGGCGATGCCGACGCTGATCCGCACCGGCACCTCGACGCCCAGGGCGGACCAGTCGTGCGTCGCGATCGAGCGGCGGATGCGCTCCATCGCGCGCTCGGCCTGCTCGGAGGTGGTGTCCGGCAGCAGGATGACGAACTCGTCACCGGCCCAGCGGCACACCTCGTCGGTGTCCCGGCAGCCGTCGACCAGCAGCTGGCCGACCGCCCGGAGCACGGCGTCGCCGGTCGGGTGCCCGGCGGCGTCGTTGATCGCCTTGAACCGGTCGATGTCGACCACCGCCAGCGCCGGCAGCGCCCCCGCCGACAGCAGCCCGTCGAGCCGGGCCTCGGCGTAGCGGCGGTTGGGCAGGTGGGTGAGCGGGTCCTCGTAGGCCTGGCGGCGCAGCTGGCCGGCGGCCCGCTCGGTCTCCAGCAGGCTCTTGCGCCGGCCGAACAGCTCGACCCAGCGGGTGCGCCGCTCGTCGACCCGGTCCAGCTCGTCGGCGAGGTAGGCCTGCAGGTAGGGCAGCGCCCGGGCCGCGTCGTCCAGCTCGGCGTGCAGCGTGCAGAGCTCGCGCAGCGCGGCCCGGCGCAACCGCGGCAGCCCGTGCTCGGTGGCGGTGGCCAGCGCGGTGGCCAGGTGGTCGTCAGCTGCCCGCGGGTCGCCCGAGCGGCGCAGCGCACGGCCCAGGCCCAGCTCCGCGGAGGCCAGGAGAGCGCGCTCCTCGGCGCCGCTCGCGGCGGAGACGACGCTGGTCAGCAGCGACCGGGCGGCGGCGTGCTCACCGAGGCCGACCAGCGCCCAGCCGTGCACCACCTGGGCGTCCAGCAGCCCCGGGACGCCGGGGTGCAGCTGCCCCAGCGCCCGGACGGCGAGGACGCGTGCCTCGGCGAAGTGCGGCGCCGCGGCGTCGGCGCCGCCGTCGTCGAGCAGCCCCTCGCCGACCTCGGCGCAGAGCGCGGCCAGCCGGGTCGCGGCCTCGGCGGCGAGCGCGTCGACGGAGCCGGCCTCGGAGTCGGTGCCGGCCGCACTGATCGCCTCGGCGGTCAGGTCAGCGGCCCGGCGCTGGTAGTCCAGGGCCAGCGGCATGAGCTCCAGGTCGGCCAGCACGGCGGCCAGCGAGCTCAGCGTGTGCACCAGCAGGGGGCTCGGCGGCAGGGCCGGGTCCAGCAGGCTGGCCGCCTCGACCGCCTCGTCCATCGCCGCGTCGACCCGGCGGGACAGCAGCTCGATCCGAGCGTGCCGGACCAGCCCGGCAGCCCGCTGCAGGTCGTCGTCCTGGGCGTCGAAGGCCGCGCGCGCCGAGCGGACCAGGGAGATGGCCAGCGCTGCCTGCGTGGCCGACTCCGAGCGGCTGTCGCGGTCCACGGCCTCGTCCGGGTCGTGCTGGTCCAGCGGACCCTCCTGCTCGGGACCGCCCTCGACCAGGGGGTCGCCCAGCAGGGAGTAGCCGGCCCGCCGCAGGCGCCGGACCAGCAGTTCGGCGCGGAGGGTGTCGGCCCAGGCGCGGGCGAGCGAGGTGAGCGGCGCCCCCGAGTGGTCGTCGACCGGGGCGGCCGGCAGCTCGCCGTCGATCTCGCGCAGCAAGGTCTCGGCCGTGTCCAGCTGCCAGTTCGTGAGGGCTGAGCTCACTTGCTGGTGCAGCAGACCGGGTGGCACCAGGGCACTGTGCCCCGGAGCCGGCGGCGTGTCACGCACCGGCGCGTCGACCGGTCCCTCCTGCCCCACGGACCTCTCACGGACCCGCCACGACCTCACGACGCGACCTCCGCGCCGTCGTCGAACGCCCAGCCCGGCCGGCGCGGGGTCGTGCCGAGCACCTCCGCCACGAGGTCGTCGACCGAGGCGTCGGCCGGCAGCGGACCGGACCGTGCGGTGGGTGCGGCGGGCTGCTGCGCCCCACCGGATGCCCGCACCCGGTTGCGGCCGCCCCGCTTGGCGCCGAACAGGTTCAGGTCGGCCCGGTCGAACAGCTCCCGCCAGGACTGCGGTCCCGGGGCGCCGGCCGACCCGGTGGTGGCCACGCCGATGCTGACGGTCACCGGTGCGGGCATCTGCAGGTCGCCCCACTCGGCGCAGGCCACGGCGCTGCGCAGCCGTTCCGTCGCGACCAGGGCCTGCGCCTCGGTGGTGTTCGGCAGCACGACCACGAACTCGTCGCCGGCCCAGCGGAAGACCTCGTCGCCGGTGCGGCTGTGCTGACGGAGGAGCTCGGCGACCCGGCGCAGCACCGCGTCGCCGTGCAGGTGCGAGTTCTGGTCGTTGACGGACTTGAAGCCGTCGACGTCCACGACGGCCAGTGACACCGGCTCACCGTCCAGCGGCAGCTCGGCCAGCCGCCGCTCGGCGCTGCGCCGGTTGCCCAGGCCGGTCAGGGTGTCCTCGAGAGCATGCCGACGGAGCACGGCGGTCTGCCGCTCCGCCTCGCGCAACCGGCTGCGGCGCACGAACATCTCCGCCCAGAGCTCACGCCCACGCCGGTGCGCCCGGGTGGTCTCGGCCCGGTAGGCCTCCAGCCAGTGCAGCGCCTCGGTCGTCGACCCCAGCGCCGCGGTGGTCTGCCCCAGCTCCAGCAGGCACTGCCGGTACCGGCGGCGGTCGTTGACGGCGGCGAAGGCGCCGGAGGCGTCCACCAGCAGGCCGACGGCCTCCTCGCCCGCACCGCGGTCGGCGCCGGGCTCGACGGCGCACGACCGGCTCAGCAGCCTGGCCAGGACCAGGTCGGCGTACCCGACCAGCCACGTCCCGCCGTCGCCGGCGGCCAGGTGCCGGCGCACGCGGCGCAGCGGCGGCAGGGCGTCGTCGAGCTGACCGGCCAGGGTCAGGGCCCAGGCCTGGACGACGTCGAGCAGGTCGGCGTCGGCGTCGCTCGGCTCCCACGGCAGCGCGCGGGCGCTGGTCGCACACTCCAGCGCGGCCTGGGCCAGCTCCTCCGAGCGGTCGGCCTGGCCACGCCGGTGCACCGTCTGGGCGAGCTCGGCGTGCTGCTGGGCGCACAGCCGGAGCAGCTGCCACTGGTCGCCGGGGTCGGGGAGGGCTGCGGCGACCCGCGCGCCGCGGAGCGACTGGGCCACGGCGAGTTCCTCGAGGTCCAGCCGGGTCAGCGCGAGGGACAGCCAGTGGTGGGCCTGGTGCAGCGGACGGCTGGGCGGCTCACCGGACAGCTGGTCGGCGAGCAGGCTGGCGTCCACGGCCAGGTGCATCGCCGCGTCGAACCGGTCGGCGGCCACCTCCAGGTGCGCCAGGTAGGCCAGCGTCAGGGCGTGCTCGGCGGACGGAGGGCACTCCGCGAGCGCGGCCCGGGCGACCCCCACGGCGTCCGCAGCACCGTCCAGGTCGGCGTCGAAGAGGGCGGCGCGCGCGGTGAAGGCGGCCGACCACGCGTCCCAGCAGGGGTCGCCGGTGGCGCTCAGGTCGTCCGCGGCCCGGGCGAACTCGTCGGCGAACACCCGGGCGTCCTCGGCGGCGCTGGCGGTCAGCAGCCGCCAGCGGGCGGTCTGCAGCCGCTCGTCGGCGGGGAGCCCTGGGTTCACGCGTCCCTCCACTCAGCTGTCGGGGCACGCGAGGTGCGCGTGTCCGGCCGGTGACGAGGCAGCTCCCCCCGTACCGGGGACCCGACGGGAGTCGGGGTCCGATACGTCCGCACTACCCTCGCCGGATGCCGACTGCACCACGCAGCACAGCCCCGACGGAGTTCGCCTATCTGGGTCCCGAGGGTACCTTCGCCGAGGCCGCGCTCGGCACGGTCACCGGGGCGCTGGGAGCGGTCGGCACCCGACCGGAGGCCAGCGTGGCGGCCACGCTGACGGCCGTCCGGACCGGGGGGTGCGCAGCCGCCCTGGTGCCGCTGGAGAACTCCGTCGAGGGCTCCGTGCCGGCCACGATGGACGGGCTGGTGGCCGGCGACCCGCTGGTGGTCACCCGCGAGGTCTTCCTCGAGGTGGCCTTCGTGCTCGCCGTCCGCCCGGGGAGCGCCGCCGCCGACGTGCGCACCGTGGCCAGCCACCCGCATGCGCTGGCCCAGTGCCGCAGCCGGCTCGCCGAGTCCCTGCCGGGGGCCGACGTCGTCCCGGCCGCCTCCACGGCCGACGCCGCCCGTCGGGTCGCCGAGGGCGAGTTCGACGCCGCGGTCTGCGCGGCGATCGCCGCTGACCGCTACGGCCTGGACACGCTCGTCGCCGACCTGGCCGACCACCCCGGCGCCGTGACCCGCTTCGTCCTGGTGGAGCCGCCCGGTGGGCTGCCGGCCCCGACGGGGGCGGACAAGACCACGATCTGGGCCGTGGTGCACGACCGCACCGGTGCGCTGCTGGACCTGTTGGCGGAGTTCGCGGTGCGGGGCATCAGCCTGGCCCGCATCGAGTCCCGGCCGACCCGCGAGCGGCTCGGCGTCTACTCCTTCTCCATCGACGTCGAGGGCCACGTGACCGACCGGCGGGTGGGCGACGCACTGGCGGCGCTGCACCGGATCTGCGCCGAGGTGCGCTTCCTCGGCTCCTACCCCCGGGCCGACGACCAGCCGGGCAAGCCGGTGGAGGAACGGGTGGGCGACCAGGCCTTCGCCGCGGCGGAGGAGTGGGTGGCCCGAGTGCGCGCCGGGACGGCGGTCTGACCGTCGTGCCGACCCCGTCCTCATGATCACAGAGTGTGCCCTCTCGGGCACCCGCTG
This sequence comes from Modestobacter sp. VKM Ac-2985, assembly GCF_026967925.1. GTDB lineage: Bacteria > Actinomycetota > Actinomycetes > Mycobacteriales > Geodermatophilaceae > Modestobacter. The sequence goes on from NZ_JAPVBI010000001.1 coordinate 88,683, forward strand.
CACATCGTTGAGCGGGACCGTCTCGTCACATGCGCCCCGGGGCAGGGCTTGCGCTGGAGTCCACTCCAGCTCCTAGCGTCCCCGGCATGAGAGCAGTCACCGGCTTCGCCGCGTACGGCCCGCACGAGCCGCTGCGGCCGATCGAGTTCACCCGCCGGGAGCTGCGGTCCGACGACGTCGCCGTCCGGGTCACCCACGTCGGCGTCTGCCACAGCGACCTGCACGCCATCGAGTCGCTCGCGGCCGGGGCCCCACCGCTGGTGCCCGGCCACGAGTTCACCGGCGAGGTGACCGCGGTCGGGGCCGAGGTCACCCGCTTCCGGGTCGGCGACCCGGTCGCCGTGGGCAACATCGTCGACTCGTGCGGGCGGTGCGCCAGCTGCCTCGCCCACCGGGAGCCGTACTGCCGGGAGTTCCCCACCACGACCTACGGCGGACGCGACCTGCGCGACGGCAGCCCGACCCAGGGCGCGTACTCGACCGAGTACGTGGCCCGTGACGCCTTCGTCTACGCCCTCCCCGCCGGGCTCGACCCGGCCGCGGTGGCCCCGCTGATGTGCGCGGGCGTCACCACCTGGGCGCCGCTGCGGCGCGCCGGGGTCGGCCCCGAGACGGAGGTCGGGGTCGTCGGCCTCGGCGGGCTGGGCCACCTCGCGGTGCGGTTCGCCGTCGCGCTGGGCGCCCGGGTCACCGTCTTCACCACCTCGGCGGCCAAGGAGGCCGACGCCCGCGCCCTGGGCGCCGACGACGTCGTCGTCTCCACCGACCCCGGGGCGATGGCCGCCGTCGCCGGCCGGCTGGACCTCGTGCTGGACACCGCCTCCGCCGCGCACGACCTCGCGCCGTACCTGGGGGCGCTCCGGCTGGACGGGACGCTGTGCGTCCTCGGCCTCCCCGAGCAGTACGTGGTGTCGCCGATGAGCCTGCTCGGCCGCACGCTCACCGTCTCCGGCTCCGCGGGCACCGTGGAGACCCAGGAGATGCTGGATTTCTGCGGCGCGCACGGCCTCACCGCCGACGTCGAGGTGCTGCCGCTCGAGCAGGTGGACACGGCGTTGGCTCGGTTGGCCGAGGGTGACGTCCGGTACCGCTTCGTGCTGGCGGTGACGGCCTAGCGTGAGGCCCATGGACCGCGACGCCCTCGGCATCCGGCAGGTCTCCGAGGAGACCGGGCTGAGCATCGACACGCTCCGCTGGTACGAGCGCGAGGGGCTGCTCCCGCTGGTGGAGCGGACCGCCGACGGACGACGGCGCTACCCGCCGGGCGCGCTGCGGTTCATCCGGCTCGTCCAGGCGCTGCGCCGCACCGGCATGCCGGTGGCCGACGTGCGGCGGTTCATCGAGCTGGGCGGTGGCGAGCTGGCCCACCACCCAGAGCGGATGGTGTTGCTGGAGCGGCAGTGTGCGGCGATCGAGCAGCGGATGGTCGAGCTGCAGGACGACCTGGCGGTGGTGCGCGCGAAGATCGCGGCCTACCGGGGACTGATCGCCCGCGGCCTGGACTGCGAGGACGAGCTGTCCGAGGACCTCGTCGACCAGCTGCGCACCGACGAGCTGCTGGCCGGGACGCTGCCCCCGGCCCCGTCGGTGGGGGCCGAGGGGGTCCTCCGTCAGAGGTAGAGGCCGGTGGACTCCTCGATCCGCTCGGCGGCGACGGCGTGCACGTCGCGCTCGCGCAGGATGATCAGGTCCTCGCCGTGCACCTCGACCTCGTGCTGGTCCTCGGGGGAGAACAGCACCTGGTCGCCGACCTTGACCTGCCGCACGCTCGGGCCGACTCCCTTCGCCTCGCCCCAGACCAGCCGCTTGGCGACCTGGGCGGTCGCCGGGATCAGGATGCCGCCGCTGGACCGGCGGTCGCCGTCCTCCTTGCGGAGGGAGACCAGCAGCCGGTCGTGCAGCATCTTGATCGGCAGTCCGCCGGTGTTCGCGTCGTCCTCGGGCACGTCATCGAACGCTACCCCTCGGTGTTGCCCCTGACCGGCCCCCTTGCAGGGGCCCGCCCCGAGCCCGCGAGGGGTGGGGGGCAAGGGGGTCCTCACGCCCAGCCGAGGGCGTGCAGCTTCTCCTCGTCGATGCCGAAGTGGTGGGCGATCTCGTGGACGACGGTGATCGTGACCTCCTCGGCCACCTGCTCCTCGTCCGCGCAGATGTCGCAGATCGCCTCGCGGTAGATCATGATCCGGTCCGGCAGCGCCCCGGAGTGGTCCCAGCCGCGCTCGGTGAGCGCGTAGCCCTCGTAGATCCCCAGCAGGTCCGGCTCCTCGGGGTTCCGGTCCTCGACCAGCACGACGACGTTGTCCAGCAACGCCATCAGCTCCTCGGGCACCTCGTCCAGGGCGTCGGCGACGAGCTCCTCGAAGCGGCGGAGCGGGATCGCGTCCATCAGCGCCGGATCACCAGCTGATCGGCAGCGGGCGGCCCTCCTCGTAGCCCGCTGCGCTCTGCACACCCAGCACCGCACGCTCGTGCAGCTCGTCGACCGTGCGGGCGCCGGCGTACGTGCACGAGGAGCGGACGCCGGCCACGACCTGGTCGATCAGGTCCTCGACGCCGGGCCGGGCCGGGTCCAGGTACATCCGCGAGGAGCTGATGCCCTCCTCGAACAGCCCGGCGCGGGCCCGGTCGAAACCGCTCTGCGTCGACGTGCGGGCCTTCACCGCGCGGGCCGAGGCCATCCCGAAGCTCTCCTTGTACCGGCGGCCGGCGCCGTCGTCGTAGAGGTCCCCGGCGCTCTCGTAGGTGCCGGCGAACCAGGAGCCGACCATCACGTTCGCCGCGCCGGCGGCCAGCGCCAGGGCGACGTCGCGCGGGTGCCGCACCCCGCCGTCGGCCCAGACGTGCTTGCCGAGCTCCCGCGCGGCGGCGGCGCACTCCTCGACCGCGGAGAACTGCGGGCGGCCGACGCCGGTCATCATCCGGGTGGTGCACATGGCGCCCGGGCCGACGCCGACCTTGACGACGTCCGCCCCGGCCTCGACCAGGTCGCGGGTGCCCTGCGCGGTCACCACGTTGCCGGCGACGACCGGGGTCGAGCCGGCCACGGCGCGCACCGCGGCCACCGCCTCCAGCGCCTTCTCCTGGTGCCCGTGCGCGGTGTCGACGACCAGCACGTCGACCCCGGCGGCGAGCAGGGCGCCCGCCTTGCCCGCGACGTCGCCGTTGATGCCCACCGCCGCGGAGGTGAGCAGGTGGCCGTCGCGCCCGGTCGCCGGGGTGTAGATCGCGGAGCGCAGTGCGCCCTTGCGGGTGACGACGCCGACCAGCCGGTCGCCCTCGACCACCGGTGCCGCGCTCACCCGCTCGCCGGAGAGGACGTCGAAGACCTTGGGCAGGTCGGTGCCGGCCGGGATGGTCAGCGGGTCGCGGGTCATCACCTCGGCCAGCTGGGTGAACCGGTCGACGCCCTGGCACTGGCCGTCGGTGACGATGCCGACCGGGGAGCCGCCCTCGACGACCACGACGATCCCGTGCGCCCGCTTGGTCAGCAGTGACAGCGCCTCGCCGACGGTGGACGTGGGGGAGAGGGTGATCGGGGTGTCGTAGACCGGGTGCCGGTGCTTGACCCAGGAGACGACCTCGGTGACGACGTCGACCGGGATGTCCTGCGGCAGGACGGCGAGGCCACCGCGCCGGGCCACCGTCTCGGCCATCCGCCGTCCGGAGATCGCGGTCATGTTGGCGACGACGATCGGGATCGTCGTCCCCACCCGGTCCGGCGTGGTCAGGTCCACCTCGAGCCGGGAGCCGACCGTCGAGTGCGCCGGCACCATGAAGACGTCGGCGTAGGTCAGGTCGTGGGCCGGACGGGCGTCACCGAGGAACCGCATGCCCCCAGTGTCCCGCAGCGGGGCAACCGCGCCGACGCGGTGTTCTTGGCAGGACTTGCCCGCGGTGCGAGCACGGTGACCGCGATCGTCGTCGCTAGCGTGCCGCGAGCACGGGACCCGATCGGCGGTCGTCCGTCGACGGGAGTGGTGGTGCGGCATGCGGCAGGTGCACAGGTCGGGACGGCAGGGTGCCGCCCTGGTGGCGCTGGTGGGCGCCCTCCTCGCGGCCTCGCTGATCGGCCCGCCCGTCGCGGGGGCCGACGCGGACAAGACCGGCGTCCGCGCGATCACGACGCAGACGGCGCCCCTGGTCCCCGGGCAGTCGGCGTGGCTGTCGGTGGTCTGGGCCGCCGATCAGACGGTGACCGACTGGTCGACGACGGTGAGCGCGCCCGCCGGGGTCGGCGTCAGCTACCCGACCACGCGCGGCGGCGCGGACACCTCGCTGTACGGGTCGGCCACGCTGGTCGGCAGCACGCGCGACTTCACCGCCGTCAAGCTGGCGGTCCCGTACAGCCAGACGACGCCCTTCCAGATCACCCTGCTCTCGTCCTACACCGGCACGTGCGGTGACAACGGGCAGTGCAAGGAGCAGGGCGGCGGCAACGACGACAAGGTCCGCCGGCACAGCACCACGGCCACGGTCACGGTGCCGGTGCAGCCGGCCGTCGGCCCGCCGTTCACCCAGGTCACCTCGAGCCTGTCCGTCCCGGCAGGCAGCAACGACTTCCAGGAGATCGCCTTCACCGGCGGCCAGGCCGACCTGTCCGACGTGTCCGTGCGGCTGGGCGCGCTGCCCGCCGGGCTCGCGGTCGCCTACCCCGGCGACGCGACAGCGAGCCGGCTCGCCGGTGGCAGCTCCCTGGTCGGCGGGAGCACCGACCACGTCGCCGTCCGGTTCGACGTGACCGGGCTGGCGCCCGGGACGTACGTCCTGCCACTCGTCGTCGACCACACCGCCGCGGCACGGCAGTCCGTCCCCGGGACGGTGACCCTTGTCGTCGGCTGAGCCGGTGCGGCGCACGGCCGGCCGTGGCTGGTGCGGCCGGACCCTCCTCGCCGGCGCCGCGCTGGCGCTCCTCACCGGCGTCAGCGGGTGCGGCACCGGTACCGGGACCGCCACGGCGGGCACCGAGGCCGCGCCGTCGGGCACCCCGGCGGACGCGACCACCCGGCGGATCGCCGAGGTGGAGTTCCTCCGCCAGTGCACGATCGACTCGATGAGCTTCGTCGAGGAGGCCGGCATCACCACCGACCTCGACGACCGCCTCGCCGCGGCCGGGTTCACGCATCAGCGGTGGAAGGAGTGGCACGACGCGCTGGCCGACTCCCCGGCGCTGGTCGAGCAGTTCGCCGAGTTCAGCGCAGCGGGCTGCCCCGCGGGCTGACCGGGGTCAGGACCGGACGCGGGTCAGCTGGTCACCGGCGGCCTGCTGCCCGCCGGCGTCCGCCGGCGCGTCGGGCAACGGGGTGCCGCCGACGAAGCCGACCCGGGGCATCGCCGTCCACACCGGGGCCCGGCGAGTGAGGGCAGCGGCCAGGCCGCGCAGCCGGAACCAGGCGTGCACCTGGCGGTAGCCCACGTTCTCCAGCACCCCGGCGGCCAGCAGGGCGAGCAGGTCCCGGCCCCGGCGGTAGCGGTGGAAGGTGAACTCCTCGACCGCGATCGTGGTCGTCGACAGCAGCGTCCCCAGCGCCAGCGCCAGACCGACCATCAGCAGCGCCGTGCCCACGTCCAGCAGGCCCAGGCCCGCCGACAGGACCACCGAGGCCAGCCCCACGACCTCGACCACCGGGCCGAGCAGCTCGAAGAGCAGGAAGAACGGCAGCGCGACGGTCCCCACGACGCCGTAGCGGGGGTTGCCCATCATCCGGCGGTGCTTCCACAGCAGCTGCCCCAGGCCGTGCGCCCAGCGCTTGCGCTGCCGGCCCAGCACCTGCCACGTCTCGGGCACCTCGGTCCAGCAGACGGGCTCGGGCACGAAGACGACGCGGTGCGGACGGCGCTCGCGGCGCAGCTTCTCCTGCAGGGTGACGACCAGCTCGGCATCCTCGGCCAGCGACCGCGGGTCCAGGCCGCCGATCTCGATCAGCAGGTCACGCCGGAACAGCCCGAAGGCCCCGGAGATGATCAGCAGTGCGTTGGCGTCGGCCCAGCCGGTGCGCCCCAGCAGGAACGAGCGCAGGTACTCCACGGCCTGGATCCGCACCAGCCAGTTCCGCGACAGTCGCGGTTCCAGCACGGTGCCCCGGTCGGTGAGGGCCCCGTTGGCGGTCCGGATCACGCCACCGGTGGCGACGACCTGGGTCGGGTCCTCCACGAACGGCCGTGCCACCCGCAGCAGGGCGTCGGACTCGAGCAGGGAGTCGCCGTCGAGCATGCACACGAGCGGGTACCGGGCGAGGTTGAGGGCGGCGTTGACGGCGTCGGACCGCCGCCCGACGCTGGTCTTGCGGATCACCGTCAGCGGGTCGCCGGTGGTGGCGCGGTGCACGGAGAGGACCTCGCCGTCCACCGGCAGCGCCGCCGTCGGGTGGGGGACCACCTCGCGGAGGGCGTACCGGTCGGCCACCAGCTGGAAGGTGCGGTCGGTCGAGCCGTCGTCCACCAGCACCACCTCCAGGGCGGGGTAGCGCTGCCCGAGCGCGGCGGCGAGGGTGTCCAGGACCCCGGCCTCCTCGTCGTGGGCGGGCACCAGCACCGAGACGGCGGGGGTCAGCGGGCTGGCGAAGATCTCGTCGTGCCCCTCGGCGCCCTTCCAGCGGCGGCCGGCCGCCACCCGCCGGGCACCGGCGAGCACGAGCAGCAGCATCGTGAGGTCGAGGACGACGACGTAGCCGAAGACGGTCCAGTTCAAGGCCAGGACGAGATCGGTGGCCAGCTCTCTCATCGGGGCGTCACCGGCCGGCGCCACTGCCGTGCGGTGGCGACCGCGTCCAGCGCGGACAGCGCGGCGCGGCCGGCCGGGCTGGTCCCGATGGCCAGCACGCGGAGCCGGCCGCGGCCCTCGTCGCCGAGCGCGGCGAGGGCGTCGGCGCAGGCCGCCCGCACACCGGGGTCGGTGGCGTGCAACCCGGAGACGAGCGTGGGGATCCCGGTCGGGTCGCCGATCCGGCCGAGGGCCTCGGCGGCGACGCGCTGCAGTGCGGGCACCGGTCCGGTCGCGAGCAGCTGGGTGAGCTCCGCGGTGGCCAGCGGGGAGCCGATCCTGCCCAGCGCGGCGGCGGCGGCCCGCCGCACCTCGGTGGGCTGCCAGCGGTCCTGGAGCAGGGCCAGCAGGCCCGACGTGGCGAGGGGGTCGCCGTGCACGCCGAGCACCTCGGCGGCCAGCGCCCGGGCGGGTGGGCTGCCCTCGGTGAGGGCGGTGCGCAGCGCGGGCAGGACGGGGATGCCGAGGTCCAGCAGGGCCATGCCGACGACGCCGACCGGAAGGGCCCGCGGACCGGTCAGGGAGACCAGCAGCGGGGCCACCGACGCCGGGTCACCGGCCTTGCCGAGGGCGCGGGCAGCGGCGCTCCGGACGTCGGCCGACCGGTCGGTCAGGCACGCCGCCAGGGCCGGGGTGTGGTCGGTGGCGGCGGCCGAGCCCAGGAGCGTCGCGGCCCGTCCTCGCCGCCACGCGGCGCGTGCGGTGAGGTCGGCAGCGGCGCGGTCGACGACCCCGCGGGTGGCCAGCACCCGCTGCAGGACACGCCGGTCGCTGCCACGCAGCTGCGGCAGCAGGTCGAGCACGAGCTCGTCGAGGAGGGCGGGGGCGGAGGTGACGTGCGGGCCGGGCGCCGGGTCGTCCCCGTCGTCGTCCAGCAGCGCGTGCACGGTGGGCATGAGCTCGGCCCGGCGCCGGGCGTCGCGGGCCTGGGTGCGGGTCCGCTGCCGGTGCTGGAGCCCGACGGCGAGCAGCAGCACGACGACCAGCCCGGCCAGCACCATGCCCAGCACCAGGGCGACGCCGGCGGCGGTGGTCACACCGAGACGCTGCCCGCCGGCAGGGCGGCGGTGACCCGGCTGACCAGCTCCCGGGTGCTGAACGGCTTGGTGACGAAGTCGGTGGCGCCGGCGGCGAACCCGCGCTCCAGGTCCGGCTCCTGCGCCTTGGCGGTCAGCAGCAGGACCGGGGTGCCGGCCAGGGCGGGGTCCGGGTCCTCGCGCACGGCCCGGCAGACCTCCAGCCCGTTCATCCGCGGCATCATCCAGTCGAGCACGACCAGGTCCGGACGGAGCTGCCGGATCGCGGCCAGGCCCGCCTCGCCGTCGGTCTCGACGGTGATGCGCAGGCCGAGCCGGCTCAGCCGGAAGGCCACGAGGTCGGCGATGACGGGGTCGTCGTCGACGACCAGGACGTGGGTCATGGGGCTCCGATCAGAAGGAGGGGTGCGCCGCTCCATCGGCAGCTGCGCCGGTCGACTGAAGTCCGTCGCCGGGACCGCGCCCGGCCTCAAGGAGTGGGTCCCCCGGGCCGATCTCTGGGGGGTGACCGCCGAGCAGCACCCTCCGACGTTCCCGGGCCGCCCCCTGCGGGTGCTCCTCCGGCGCCCGCTGCTGGTCGGGCTCGCCGCCCTGACCACGGTCGCCCTCACCACCCTGGGCCTCGCCGTGCTCTCCGTCGCGGTGCTCAGCGACCGGGTCGACCGGGCCAACGAGGTGCTCAGCGCCCTGCAGGACAGCCACAGCGCGATGATCAACCAGGAGACCGGTCTGCGCGGTTACCTGGTGACGCGGGAGGACCGCTTCCTGCAGCCCTACTACCGGGGGGTGCAGGACCTGGCGGAGCTGGACGCCGAGCTGGCCGCCCTGGCCCAGGAGGACGACCAGCTGATCGACGAGCTCGCCGGGCTGCAGGTCGCCGAGGCCCGCTGGATCGACAGCTGGGCCACCCCGATGCTGGCCAGCCCGCCGGAGATGAACGACACCGTCGGGCTCAGCGACCTGCTGAGCCGGGACAAGCGGTTCTTCGACGCCTACCGAGAGGTCCAGGCGGACGTGCGGGCGACCCAGGAGGACCGGCGCTCCCTGGCGATCAGCCAGCAGCGGGTCGTGCTGCTGGGCGGCGCTGCGCTCGGACTGCTGGTGGCCGTCGCCGTGGCCGTCGCCGTCCGGCGGGCGAACCGGCAGCTGGCCGAGGAGCTGCTGCCGCCCACCCGGGAGGTCCGGGACACCCTGGCCGCGCTGGCCGACGGGGACGTCGGCCGGCGGGCGACCGAGAGCGGTCCGACCGAGTTCCGCGAGATCGCCCAGGACGTGAACGCCCTGGGCCAGGCGCTCGAGGACCGCAACGCCCTGGTGGCCGAGCGGGAGCGTGAGCTGATGGACGCCCGTGACCAGGCCGAGCGGGCCGGCCAGGCGAAGACGGCCTTCCTGGCCACCATGAGCCACGAGATCCGCACGCCGCTCAACGCCGTCCTGGGCCTGACCGACCTGCTGCTGACCACGGGTCTGACCCCCGAGCAGCGTGGGCACCTGGAGACGATCGCCGGCAGCGGCGACAGCCTCCTGACGCTGATCAACGACATCCTCGACTTCTCCAAGATCGAGGCCGGCGAGCTGGACCTGGAGACCGCGCCGTTCGACCTGCACGACCTGGTCTACGACGTGGCCCAGCTGCTCGCCCCGCAGGCCGCCGGGAAGGGGCTGGACCTGCTCGTCGACGTCCCGGCCGACCGGTCCTGGCGGTTCGCCGGGGACGGGCCGCGGCTGCGCCAGGTGGTCATGAACCTGGTCGGGAACGCGCTCAAATTCACCACCTCCGGCCAGGTGCTCATCGGCGTGACCGCGACGCCCACCGGCCCCGGTGACGAGGTGACCTGTGCGATCTCGGTCTCCGACACGGGCATCGGCATCCCCGCCGACCAGCGCCACCGGCTCTTCCGGTCCTTCAGCCAGGTCGACACCTCCACCACCCGCTCCTACGGTGGCACCGGCCTCGGGCTGGCGATCAGCCAGCGCATCGCCCGCGCGATGGACGGGGACATCGACGTCGACAGCGAGTCCGGGCGTGGCTCCACCTTCACCGTGCGCGTCCGGCTGGAGGCCCTCGCGGACCAGCAGCCGCCGTGCGCGGCGAACCTGGCCGGCCGCCGGGTGCTGGTCGTCGACGACAACCCGACCAACCTGCGGATCCTGGACCACCAGCTGGCCCAGTACGGCGCGCACTGCGTGCTGGCCCCCGGCGGTGCGGAGGCGCTCCGCGAGCTGGCCGCCGGTGACCCGTTCGACCTCGCCGTGCTCGACCTGCACATGCCGGGGATGGACGGCCTCGCGCTCGCTGCAGCGGTGCACGGGCGTCCGGAGACGGCGACGCTCCCGCTGGTCCTGCTCAGCAGCTCCGCCGGCGTGCACGCCGACGAGCTCTCCGAGTTCTCCGCCCGGCTGCACAAGCCGGTCCGCCCCGACCGGCTGCTGAACACCCTCTGCACGGTCCTGACGGCGGCGGCGACGGGCGCGGCCGACCCCGTCCGCGCGGCGTCCGGCCGGCCGGCGGGCACCACGGGCAGGCTGCGGGTCCTGGTCGCCGAGGACCACGCGGTCAACGCCCGGCTGATGAGCCTCTACCTGGACCAGCTCGGCCACGACTGCGACCACGTCGAGAACGGCGAGCAGGCTGTGGAGGCGGTGCTCGAGGGCGCCTACGACGTCGTGCTGATGGACGCCCAGATGCCGGTCATGGGCGGGGTGGACGCCACCGCGGCCATCCGTGCCCTGCCGGGGCCCCAGCCGGTGATCATGGCGGTCACCGCCAGCGTGCTGGCCAGCGACCGGGCGGCCTTCCTCGAGGCCGGCGCCGACCTGTTCCTCACCAAGCCGGTGCGGCTCGCGGTCCTCGAGCAGGCGCTGAGCCCCTACGCCATCGGCGGCCGCACGACGCTGCCCGCGGTGCCGGTCGCGCAGGCGGCTGCGCAGGGCGAGCCGTCACCGCTGGACGCCGAGACGGTCGAGGAGCTCCGCGACCTCGGCGACGACGGGTTCCGCCACCTCTACGGGCAGTACGTGGCGAGCCTGGAGTCCACGGTCGCCGCGCTGTTGGCCGCGGCCGGAGGGCCGGCGCAGGTGGCGGAGGACGAGGGGTCCATGGACCGGCTGGCCCACCGGCTGAAGGGCAGCAGCGCGGCGCTCGGCGCGCTCCGGCTCGCCGAGCTGTGCCAGCGCCTCGAGGACCTGGGCAGCACCCTGTCCCCGGCGCACGAGGACCTGCTGTCCACCCTGGAGGAGGAGAGCACCAGGGTGCGGTCGGCGGTGCGGACCCTCCTGGACGCCCCGCAGTGACCCGGAGCCCGCAAGGCACAGGAGGCTTTTCACCCGGTTTCGCGGCCGAAACCGGGTGGAGAGCTTCCTGTGCCTGGAGGGGCGGGGGCGTGGCGGCCGCGGCACCTACGATCAGGCGGTGATCGACCTGCGCCTCGTCCGCGAGAACCCCGACCTCGTCCGCGCCAGTCAGCGTGCCCGGGGTGCCGACGAGTCGCTGGTCGATGCGCTGCTGACCGCCGACGCCGAGCGCCGGGCCGCGGTCAAGGCCGCCGACGACCTGCGCGGGGAGCAGAAGGCGGCCTCCCAGGCGGTCAGGAAGGCGAGCCCGGAGGAGCGCCCCGCCGTCCTGGAGCGGGCGAAGGCGCTGGCCGCCCAGGTGAAGGAGGCGGAGGAGGCCGAGCGCACCGCCGACGCGGCGCTGCACGCGCTGCACCTGCGGATCCCCAACGTCGTCCACCCCGACGTCCCGCCGGGCGGTGAGGACGACGCCGTGGAGATCCGGACCGTCGGGGAGCTGCCCGCCTACGACTTCCAGGTGCGCGACCACCTGCAGATCGGCGAGGCCCTCGGCGCCATCGACATGGAGCGGGGCGCGAAGGTCTCCGGCGCCCGCTTCTACTTCCTGACCGGCCCCGGCGCGCTGCTGGAGTTCGCGCTGGCCCAGCTGGCGATCACCCGGGCGGTGGCCGCCGGGTTCATCCCGGTGATCGCCCCGGCCCTGGTCAAGCCCGAGGCCATGGAGGGCACCGGCTTCACCGGCGAGCACGACGAGGAGATCTACCGCGTCGAGCGCGACGACCTGTACCTGGTCGGCACCTCGGAGGTCGCACTGGCCGGCATGCACGCGCGTGAGGTGCTCGACCTCTCCGCCGGGCCGCGCCGCTACGCCGGCTGGTCCTCCTGCTTCCGCCGCGAGGCCGGCTCCTACGGCAAGGACACCCGCGGCATCATCCGGGTGCACTGGTTCGACAAGGTCGAGATGTTCAGCTTCTGCGCCCCCGAGGAGGCCGAGGCCGAGCACCGCCGGCTGCTGCAGTGGGAGGAGGAGTTCCTCCAGCTCCTCGAGCTGCCCTACCGGGTGGTCGACATCGCCGCCGGCGACCTGGGCACCAGCGCGGCCCGCAAGTTCGACATCGAGGCGTGGTTCCCCAGCCAGAGCGCCTACCGCGAGCTGACCAGCACCTCGGACTGCACCACCTTCCAGTCCCGGCGGCTGGCCATCCGCAGCCGGGACGCCGACGGGAAGCCGCAGCCGGTGGCCACGCTGAACGGCACGCTCTGCGCGATCGCCCGCACCATCGCCTGCCTGCTCGAGGTGCACCAGCGGGCCGACGGCTCGGTGCACGTGCCGGCGGCGCTGCGACCCTGGCTGGGCGGCCACGAGGTGCTCACCCCGGGCATGTCCCTGGCCGCCGTCGCGGCGCCCGGCGTCCCCGCGTGACCGTCCAGCAGCCGGCCGGGGGCGGTCTGACCGCCCCGGCCGCGGCCGTCCACGCGGCCGAGGTCGTCGACCTGGGCGATCTGCGCGCCCGGCTCGGCGTCTGGCGGCCGAAGCTGGTGGTCAGCGACCTGGACGGCACGCTGCTCGGCTCGGCCGGGGAGGTCAGCCCCCGCACCGCCGCGGCCATCGCCGCCTGCCGGGGCGCGGGCATCCCGGTCGTCGGCGCCACCGGCCGCGGCCCGCGCCTGCTGGAGAGCGTCCGCGCCGCGCTGGGCGGCCAGGGCATCGCCGTCCTGGCGCAGGGTGGCTACGTCGTCCGGTTCGGCCGGGACGGCGCCGGGGACGAGGTGCTGCGCACCGTCGGCATGCCCCGCGACGCCGCGACCGAGGTCATCGCCGCGATCGAGGAGGTCGCCGGCGAGCTGATCGTGGCGGTGGAGGACGCCGCCGAGCAGGCCGAGGCGCTGCGCCCGCTGCGCGTGCAGCACGGCTTCGACTGGCCCTACCCGGAACCGGCGCACCTGCTGCCCCGGCACCAGGTGCTGCCGGTCGGTGCAGTGCTCAAGGTCTTCCTGCGCTCCTCCCGGCTGGGCGAGGACGAGCTCGTCGCGCTGGCCCGCTCGGTCGTCGACCCGGCGGTCGCCGAGCTCACCCACGCCGGCCTGGGGTTCATCGAGGTGCTGCCGCCGGGGGTCACCAAGGCCACCGGGTTGGCCGTCGTCCTGGACCAGCTGGACGTCGGGTTCGGCGACGTGCTGGTGTTCGGCGACATGCCCAACGACCTGCCGATGATCGAGGCGGTCAGCGCAGCCGGGGGTCGGGCGGTCGCCGTCGCGAACGCCCACCCCGCCGTCCGGGCCGCCGCCGGCGACCGGACCAGCGGGCACGACGCCGACGGCGTCGCCCGCTACCTGGAAGCCGTGCTCGCACTGGGGGAGACCGATGTCTGACTGGCGCCCGAAGCTCATCGTCAGCGACCTGGACGGCACACTGCTGCGCAACGACGAGACGATCAGCGATGCCACCCTGGCCGAGCTGCACCGCTGGGCCGACGACGGTGTGCCGCTGGTGCTGGCCACCGGCCGCCCGCCCCGCTGGATGCTCGGGGTGCGGGACCGGCTCGGTGGTGGCACCGCGATCTGCTGCAACGGCGCGGTGCTGCTGGACCTGGGGGAGTTCCAGGTGCTCGAGGAGCACCCGGTGCAGCCGGAGGTGCTCCGCCAGATCACCGGACGGCTCCGCGAGCACCAGCCCGACACGTGGTTCGCGGTCGAGTACGGCGACCAGTTCCGGCACGAGCCCATCTACCGGCCGCGCTGGGACCGGGACGCCCCCGGGGTCGCCGTGGCCACCCTGGCCGAGATGGTCGCCCAGCCGGTGGCCAAGCTGCTGGCCCGGCACGAGCGGATGGGCCGCGACCAGTTCGTCGCCCTGGTCGCCGAGGTGGTGGGGGACACCGCCACGGTCACGTACTCCTCGTCCGACGCGATGGCCGAGATCTCCGCCGTCGGGATCACGAAGGCCACCGGCCTGGCCCGGCTCGCCGCCGAGCGCGGGCTGACGGCGGCCGACATCGTCTACTTCGGCGACATGCCCAACGACCTGGCCGCCTTCGACTGGGTGCGGGAAGGCGGCGGCCGTGCCGTGGCGATGGCGCACGCCCACCCGGACGTGCTCGCGGCGGCCACCGACGTGACCGACTCGAACGACGCCGAGGGTGTGGCCGTGCTGCTGGCTTCCCTGCGAGCCTGACCGGTCCCTGGCGGACCGATCCGTTCCGTTATCGGATCTCAGGTGGAGTCGTCCGTCCATGGTGCCGATCCCATGGGCGAGGGGCGCGTCGGTGCGCCCGAGCGACGAGAGGCACGCCATGGACGCGATCAACGACCACGACCCCACCGCGCATGCTCCTGACCGGGCGGACGAGCCCGGGCGGAACCCGCTGGCCCGGCTCGGGCTGCGCGGCAGGTTGCTCGCAGCCTTCCTCACCGTCGCCCTGATGACCCTCGTCGTCGGTGGCCTCGGCATCTCGCGGATGTCGGCGCTCAGCCACCAGGCCGAGGTGGTCTACGAGGAGGGCGCCGTCCCGCTCCGCGACATCCTGCTGCTCCGGTCCACCTACTGGCAGTACCAGGCGACCATCTCCCGGTCCACGGGTGCGGGCCTCTCGCCGGAGATCGTGCAGAACCTCCAGGAGCAGATGGCGGCCATCCGGGAGACGCTGGACGGGCTGCGCGCCGACCTGGACGAGGTTGCCCTCCGGCCGGCCACCGAGGCCGCGTTCCAGGACTTCCAGACCGCGATCGCGCTCTACGACGACGCCAGCGCGCAGATGGCCGAGATCGGCGCCGCCGGCGGCGACCCGATGTCCGTGCTGCCCACGCTGATCGAGGCCGAGACCAACGCCATCGATGCGCTCACGGCGGCCAGCGACGCGCAGATCACCGCCACCGAGGCCACCGTGCAGGAGGCCCGCGACGCGTACAGCGCGGCTCGCACGCTGACGCTGCTCGGCGTGGCGATCGGCTTCGCGGTCTCCGTCGCGCTGGCCGTCCTGATGGCCCGCAGCGTCACCCGCCCGGTGCAGCGCATCCGCGAGACCCTCGAGCAGGTCGCCGGCGGCGACCTGCGGGTGCGCGCCGGCCGGACCGGTGGTGCCGAACTGGGCCAGGTCGCCGAGTCGCTGGACGAGACGCTCGACGCGCTCGGCAGCGTGCTCACGCTGGTCAACGACTCGGCCGGACGCCTGGCCACGGCGTCGCTGCAGCTGAACGCAGGTGCGGAGGCGATGGCGAGCAACGCGCGCAACGCCGCGGGTCAGGCCGACGTGGTGGTGGCCTCGGCCGGTGAGGTGGCCTCCAGCGTGGACACGGTGTCGACGGGGTCGCAGCAGATGGAGGCGGCGATCCGGGAGATCTCGCAGAACGCCAGTGAGGCCAGTCGGGTGGCTGGTCAGGCGGTGAACGTCGCGGAGAACACGACGCGGACGGTGGGGAAGCTGGGTGACTCGTCGCAGGAGATCGCGACGGTGGTGAAGTTGATCAACGGGATCGCGGAGCAGACGAACCTGCTGGCGCTGAACGCCACGATCGAGGCGGCGCGTGCGGGTGAGGCGGGCAAGGGCTTCGCGGTGGTGGCCAGTGAGGTGAAGGAGTTGGCGCAGGAGACGGCTCGGGCGACGGAGGACATCTCTCGTCGGGTGGAGGCGATCCAGGGTGACACCGCGGGTGCGGTGGAGGCGATCGGTGAGATCAGCAACGTGATCGGTCAGATCAACGACTTCCAGGCCACGATCGCGGCGGCGGTGGAGGAGCAGACGGCGACCACCAACGAGATGAACCGCAACGTCGCTGAGGCGGCGGGGAGTTCGCGGAGCATCGCCACTGCGATCTCCGGGCTGGCGGCGGGCACGGCGGAGACCAACCAGCGGGTCGCGGAGGCCCAGCAGTCGGCGGCGGAGCTGTCCCGGATGAGCGATGAGCTGCAGGACGCCGTCAGTCGGTTCACCGTCTGAGGCAGCCCTGACCCCGGCGGCGCCGGTCACCGCGATCCCGCGGTGACCGGCGCCGTCGTCGTCCCCACCCCTGAGGGCAGCGGCCCACGGCACCCGGGGGCACGCACTCGACTCGACATCCGTCGCGCGCAACCGAAGAAGTGAGCACGTGCCGCCATGAGGCCGGCGCCTCACCGAGGGATCGTGCAGAAGCGTGAAGACTCTCTCCATCGGCCACCGCATCAGCCTGGGCTTCCTGGTCATCGTCGTCGCCATGGTCGGATTGACCGGGACCGGGATCTGGCGGGTTCAGCAGATCGACGCCGCGTTGACGACGATCAACGACCAGAACAGCGTCAAGCAGCGCTACGCCATCAACTTCCGCGGGAGCGTGCACGACCGCGCCATCGCGCTGCGTGACGTGGTCCTCTCCAGGACGCCGGCCGAGGTCCAGGCGGAGATCGACCGGATCGACGAGCTGGCGGTGGCGTACTCGGACTCCGCGGCACCGATGGCCGAGGTGTTCGCCGACCCGGCCAGCGTGAACGACGGCGAGGTGGCGGCGCTGGCGGAGATCGAGCGCATCGAGTCCGAGACCATGCCGCTGATCGAGCAGGTCATCAGCCTCCGGCAGGCCGGTGACATGGAGGCCGCTTATCAGCTGCTGATGCAGCAGGCGAAGCCCCTCTTCATCGAGTGGCTCGCCGCCATCAACGCCCTCATCGACATGCAGGAGGAGATGAACGGCGAACTGACCGCCGAGGCGCGCGGGATCGCGTCGACCTTCCTGGTGACCATGGCCCTGATCTGTGCCGCCGCGACGCTCGGGACCGCGCTGATCGGGTGGGGCATCAGCCGCGGGGTGCTCCGGCCGGTGCGCCGGATCCGTGAGGTCCTCGACCGGGTGGCCGACGGCGACCTGAGCGTGCGGGTGCGCGACACCGGTGGCGCCGAGCTCGGGTTGGCCGGTCCGCTGGACCGGACGCTGGACTCACTCGCCGGGGTGCTGGTGCTGGTGAGCGACTCGGCGGGCCGGCTCAGTGCAGCGTCGCGGGAGCTCACCTCGGGTGCGGAGGCGATGGCGAGCAACGCGCGCAACGCCGCGGGTCAGGCCGACGTGGTGGTGGCCTCGGCCGGTGAGGTGGCTTCCAGCGTGGACACGGTGTCGACGGGGTCGCAGCAGATGGAGGCGGCGATCCGGGAGATCTCGCAGAACGCCAGTGAGGCCAGTCGGGTGGCTGGTCAGGCGGTGAACGTCGCGGAGAACACGACGCGGACGGTGGGGAAGCTGGGTGACTCCTCGCAGGAGATCGCGACGGTGGTGAAGTTGATCAACGGGATCGCGGAGCAGACGAACCTGCTGGCGCTGAACGCCACGATCGAGGCGGCGCGTGCGGGTGAGGCGGGCAAGGGCTTCGCGGTGGTGGCCAGTGAGGTGAAGGAGCTGGCGCAGGAGACGGCTCGGGCGACGGAGGACATCTCTCGTCGGGTGGAGGCGATCCAGGGTGACACCGCAGGTGCGGTGGAGGCGATCGGTGAGATCAGCAACGTGATCGGTCAGATCAACGACTTCCAGGCCACCATCGCGGCGGCGGTGGAGGAGCAGACGGCGACCACCAACGAGATGAACCGCAACGTCGCTGAGGCGGCGGGCAGTTCGCGGAGCATCGCCACCGCGATCTCCGGGCTGGCGGCGGGCACGGCGGAGACCAACCAGCGGGTCGCGGAGGCCCAGCAGTCGGCGGCGGAGCTGTCCCGGATGAGCGATGAGCTGCAGGACGCCGTCAGTCGGTTCACCGTGTGATCGGTGGTCCTCCGGACCACACCGCGTGCCCGGCGCCGCCCCCCGCGGCGCCGGGCCGATCCGTCAGTCGGAGAGCAGCCGTGCCCGGCGCACGGCCACCGCGGCCGACCGTGGGTCGGCGGGGGAGAGGAGCTCGGCCAGCCGGTCGTGGACGGCGCCGTCGTGCTCGCCCAGGGGATGGGTGCTGAAGGTGTACAGCAGCTCGGGGTCGTCGGTGGCCAGCACGGCGCGGCGCAGACCAGCCGTGAGCTCGTCGCTCAGCTGCCGGATCTCCGGTGCCTCCGACCGGGGCAGCACCGGTCCTCGGCAGGCGCTGAGGGCCGCCCGCACGTGCCGGACCGCCAGTGCCCGGCCCGCGGTGTCGACGTCGGTACCGACCTGGGCCACCAACCGGTAGGGCCGGGTCTGCAACAGGTCCGCGCCGACCAGCGTCCGGAGCCGGCGGATCTCGCCGCGCACCGTCGTCTGGTTGCCGCGGTCCCCGTAGAGCAGCTGGGCCAACTGCTCCCCGGTGAGGCCGTCGGGGTGCCGGGTGAGGGTGAGGAGCAGCTCGGCCAGGCGCAGTGGCAGCGGGATCGCGCGGTCGTCGACGGTCACCGTGGGCGTCCCGGTGCCGGTGCACCGCAACGACAGCACGTGTTCGACCGGGCGGGGTGCCGACCGGGTGCGGTGGACGGCGGTCCGGAGCAGGCAGCCGTCCTCGAAGCGATCGACGTGTGCCTCCCGGCCGTCGGGCAGCGCGACCCGGTCGCCGTCGCCCAGCTCGACGTGCGCCGGCCACCGGTCGGTGGGCTCGGCGGCCAGCACCCGGCCGCTGGGGGTCACGAAGGCCGTCTCGGCCCCGGAGCGGCTCAGCGGCAGCACGTGCCGGAGCCGCCGGCGTTCGTCGGCGATCGCCAACCGCACCCGCAGCTGGTCCTCCGCCAGTCGCGCGGTGGCCGCGACCAGCTGGGCCAGGGCGGGGTTCACCGCGTGCAGCGGACCGCTCACGTCGAGGACGCCGATGATCGCCCCGGTGTCCGGGTCGTGGACCGGAGCCGCGACACAGGTCCAGGAGTGGTACGTGCGGACCAGGTGCTCCGCCGAGTGGATCTGCACCGGCGCCCCGACGGCGAGGGCGGTGCCCATCGCGTTCGTCCCGATCGCGGCCTCGCTCCAGTCGGTGCCGGGGAAGAGGCCGACCCGGTCGGCCTGGCCCAGGAGCTGCCGGTCGCCGTCGCGCCACAGGACGTGGCCGGCGGCGTCGGTCACCAGCACCAGGTGCATCGCGTCGTCGGCGATGCCCACCAGTGCGCTGCGCAGCAGCGGCATGACGGCGTTCATCGGGTGGGCGGCGCGCAGGTCGTCCAGCTCGTCGGCCGCGTGGACCACCGGCGGCGTCCGGCGCTCGGGGTCGACGTGCGCGGCGAGGCTCCGCGCCCAGGACGCCGAGACGACCGGCCGGGGGGCTCGGCGGGCGGTGCCCTGGGCGAGCACCGCGTCGAAGGTCTCAGCCAGCGCCCGCGCGCGGGCGCGCGGGTCCTCGCCGGCCAGGTGCTCGGCATCGCACGACATCGCACCCCCGGGCGGGCTCACTGCGCCGACGCCGGCACTGGCGCCGATGCGGATCATCGCTCACCCCCGGACCCCCGGCAACCACCGGCGGGCACCGCCCGGCGATCCGCGCCACGCGTCAGCCGAGGACCGCCGCCGCCGCGGTGGCCACGTCGACGTCCTGGGCCACCGATCCCGCGCTCACCCCGACGGCACCCACGACCACGCCGTCGCGGCGCAGCGGGATCCCGCCGCCGAAGGTGACCAGCCCGCCGGAGGTCTGCTCCAGGCCGTAGAGCTCGGCCCCGGGCTGCACCAGGTCGGTCAGGGCCGCCGTGGGCGCGGCCATCAGCACCGAGGTGACGGCCTTGCGGGTGGAGATGTCGATGCTCGCCTTGATGGCGCCGTCCATCCGCCCGAACGCGAGCAGGTGGCCGCCGTCGTCGACGACCGCGACGTTCATCGGCTGGCCGATCTCCTCGGCCCGGGCGAGGCCCGCGTCCAGGACCCGGCGGGCATCGGCGTGCGAGAGCGATGTGGTCATCGTCACAGCCAAGCAGTCCGGCGGCCTCCCGGTACAGCCCCGCCGCGGAGGCAACGAACAGGCAACGTGTGCTGTGTCACAGTCCCGGTGCACGGACCGACTGGGAGGGAAGCCCCGATGAGCGCCTCGTTGGACACCGGACTGACCCGCGGGGACTACCCGCTGTCGGTCAACCGGCCCGAGCTGTTGCGGACCCCGACGGGGAAGCCGATCACCGCACTGACGATGGACGCGGTGGTGTCGGGGGAGCTGTCGGCCGAGGACCTGCGGATCGCCCCGGAGACCCTGGAGCTGCAGGCCCAGCTGGCCGACGCCAGCAACCGCCCGCAGCTGGCGATGAACTTCCGGCGGGCGGCGGAGATGTGCGCGATCCCCGACGCCGAGGTGCTCGGCATGTACAACGCGCTGCGGCCCGGTGCCTCCACCGCCGCCGAGCTCGCCGCCATGGCCGACCGGCTGGAGACCACGTGGTCGGCGCCGGTGTGCGCGGGCCTCGTCCGTGAGGCGGCCGAGGTGTACGCGCGCCGCGACCTGCTGGCCCGGGCCGGCGCCGAGGACGGAGAGGACACCCCATGACCACCGCCCAGCCGCGGCCCGCGGGCCAGCCCCGGCACTCGCTGCGCACCGACATCCTGGAAGCCCGACCGGTCAACCTGGACGGGTTCGTCGAGGAGTGGCCCGAGAAGGGCCTCGTCGCGATGGAGAGCGAGTTCGACCCGGCTCCCAGCGTGCGGGTCGAGGACGGCCGCATCGTCGAGCTGGACGGCCGGCAGCGCGCCGACTTCGACTTCATGGACTCCTTCATCGCCGACCACGCCATCGACGTGGCGTCGGCGGAGGAGTCCAACGCCCTCCCCTCGGCCGAGATCGCCCGGATGCTGATCGACCCCCGAGCCTCCCGGGACGACGTGCTCGCGGTCACCCGCGGGCTCACCCCGGCCAAGGTCCTCGACGTCCTCAAGCTGATGAACGTCGTCGAGATCATGCAGGGGATGCAGAAGATGCGGGCCCGGCGCACGCCGGCCAACCAGGCGCACTCCACCAGTGCCCGCGACAACCCGGTGCAGGTGGCCGCCGACGCCGCCGAGGGGGCGCTGCGCGGCTTCGCCGAGCTGGAGACGACCCTCGGGGTGCTGCGCTACGCGCCGCTGGTGGCGATCGCGCTGCAGGTGGGGGCCCAGGTCGGTCGCGGTGGCGTGCTCACCCAGTGCGCGCTGGAGGAGGCCACCGAGCTCGAGCTCGGGATGCGCGGCATCACCGCCTACGCCGAGACGATCTCGATTTACGGCACGGAGTCGGTGTTCATCGACGGGGACGACACCCCGTGGTCCAAGGCGTTCCTCGCCTCGGCCTACGCCTCCCGCGGGATCAAGATGCGCTTCACCTCGGGCACCGGCTCGGAGGTCCAGATGGGCAACGCCGAGGGCAAGTCGATGCTCTACCTGGAGATCCGCTGCATCCTGATGGCCAAGGGCGCCGGGGTGCAGGGGCTGCAGAACGGCTCGATCAGCTGCATCGGGGTGCCCGGCGCCGTCCCCGGCGGGTTGCGCGCGGTGGCCGCGGAGAACCTGGTGGCCAGCATGATGGACCTGGAGTGCGCCTCCGGGAACGACCAGTCGTTCTCCCACTCGGCGATGCGCCGGACCGCCCGGATGATGCCGCAGTTGCTGCCCGGCACCGACTTCGTCTGCTCGGGCTACTCGGCGGTGCCGAACGCGGACAACATGTTCGCCGGGTCGAACTTCGACACCGAGGACTACGACGACTGGAACACCATCCAGCGCGACTTCCAGGTCGACGGCGGGCTGCGGCACGTGCGGGAGGACGAGATCCTGCTGGCCCGGAGCAAGGCGGCCCGCGCGCTCCAGGCGCTGTTCGCCTACCTCGACCTGCCGGCGGTCACCGACGACGAGGTGGAGGCGGCCACCTACGCCAACTCCTCCGCCGACTACCCCTTCCGGGACGTGCTGGCCGACCTCAAGGGCGCCCAGGCGGTCATGGACCGGGGCATCACCGGGCTGGACATCGTCAAGGGCCTGGAGTCCGCCGGCTTCCACGACGTCGCCGAGAACCTGCTGACCGTGCTGCGCCAGCGGGTGTCCGGTGACCTGCTGCAGACCTCCGCGGTGCTCACCGCCGACTTCACCCCGCTGTCGGCGATCAACGACCCGAACGACTACGCCGGCCCCGGCACCGGCTACCGCCTGGAGGGCGAACGCTGGGCGGAACTGAAGAAGCTCCGGCACGTCACGTCCGCCACCGACCCCGAGAGCGAGGTGGGCTGACCATGACCACCGCCACGCCCGGCCGCACGGTCAGCCTGCGCGAGCTGGGGCCGGCGACCCGCGGCACCCGGCCCGACGAGGTGGTGATCGCCGTGTCGCCGGCCTTCGCCGGCCACTTCACCAAGACGATCGTCGAGGTCCCGCACGCCGAGGTGCTGCGCCAGCTGATGGCCGGCATCGAGGAGCAGGGCGTGGGCGCCCGGCTGATCCGGGTCCGGGACACCGCGGACCTGGCGGCCATCGCGCACATCGGGGCCAAGCTGTCCGGCTCCGGCATCTGCGTCGGGATGCTGTCCCGCGGGACGACGATGATCCACCAGAAGGACCTGGCCCGGCTGAGCAACCTCGAGCTGTTCCCGCAGTCGCCGCTGCTGGACCCGGCGGTGTTCCGGATGATCGGCTCGAACGCCGCGCAGTACGCGAAGGGCGAGTCGCCCCAGCCGGTGCCCACGCGCAACGACCAGATGGCGCGACCGCGCTGGCAGGCGAAGGCGGCTCTCCTGCACCTCAAGGAGTTCGAGTGCATCGAGGCCGGCCGAGGCCCGGTGGAGGTCGAGGCCGTCTTCGAGCTGACCGACGCGGGCTGAGGTGGGGGCGCCCGACCGCGACCCGTCCTCGGCCCGGCTGGTCGTCGGCGTCGACATCGGCAACTCCACGACCGAGGCGTGCCTGGCCGCCCTCGCCCCGGACGGGTCGGTGACGTACCTGGGCGCCGACCTGACCCGGACCACCGGGGTCAAGGGCACCCCGGACAACACCGCCGGGGCGCTGCGGGTGATCCGCGACGTCCTCGCCCGGGCCGGACGGCGGCCCGACGAGGTGCACACCGTGCTGCTCAACGAGGCGACGCCGGTGATCAGCGGCCTGGCGATGGAGACCATCACCGAGACGATCATCACCGAGTCCACGATGATCGGGCACAACCCGACGACGCCCGGTGGGCAGGGGCTCGCGGTCGGCACCACCGTGTCGATCGCCGACCTGGCGGGTCGGGCCCCGGGCGAGCCGGTGGTCTGCGTGGTGCCGGCCGAGTGGGACTTCGACGACGTCGCGCGGGTGGTGAACGCCGCCGTCGCCCGCGGGGTGTCGGTGGTGGCCGCCGTCCTCGCCGGGGACGACGCGGTGCTGGTCACCAACCGGCTGGACCGCCCGGTGCCCGTCGTGGACGAGGTGCGCGCGGTCGAGAAGGTGCCCCTGGGCATGCTGGCCGCGGTCGAGGTGGCCGCACCGGGGCGGACGATCCGCACCCTGTCGGACTCCTACGGGCTGGCCTCGGTGTTCGGCCTGGACCCCGAGCAGACCCGGGCGGTCTCCCCGGTCGCCCGCGCGCTCACCGGGAACCGCTCGGCGGTGGTGGTGCGGACCCCGTCCGGGGACGTCACCGACCGGCGGATCCCGGTCGGTGAGCTGGTGCTGCGCGGGGCGGGGAAGGAGCTCCGGATCGACGTCGACGCCGGGGCGGAGGCGATCATGGCCACGATCGCCCGGCTGCAGCCGCTCGACGACGTGCACGGGGAACCGGGCACCCACGTCGGCGGGATGCTCGCCCAGGTCCGCGACACCATGGCCGACGTGCTGCACGACGCCGACGGGGCGGGGCAACCGCCGGCGGAGATCGCCATCCGGGACGTCCTGGCGGTGGACACCTTCGTGCCGGCCGAGGTGCGCGGTGGGCTGGCCGGTGAGGTGGCGCTGGAGAACGCCGTGGCGCTCGCGGCGATGGTGCGGACCAGCCGCAGCCGGATGCAGCTGGTCGCCGACCAGGTGTCCGCGCAGCTCGGGGCCTGGGCCGAGATCGGCGGCGTCGAGGGGGAGATGGCCGTGGGCGGGGCGCTGACCACCCCGGGCGTCGACCGGCCGGTCGCCGTCCTGGACCTGGGCGGGGGCTCGACCGACGCGGCGCTGGTGACCCGGGACGGGGTGTGCACCGCCGTCCACGTGGCCGGTGCCGGGGAGCTGGTGACCAAGCTGATCGACTCCGAGCTGGCCCTGGGCGACCGGGAGGTCGCCGAGGGGGTGAAGTGGCACCCGCTGGCCAAGGTGGAGAGCTTCTTCCACCTGCGGCACGAGGACGGCACCGTGCAGTTCTTCGACCAGCCGTTCCAGCCGCACGTGTTCGCCCGGGTCGTCGTGCTCACCCCCGACGGCCCGGTGCCCGTCGAGACCCGGCACGGCCTGGACCACGTCCGGCGGGTGCGGCGGGCGGCGAAGAGCCGGGTGTTCGTGGTCAACGCCGTCCGGGCGCTGCGGCAGGTCGCGCCGGGGGCGGACCTGCGGGCGCTGGACTTCGTCGTGCTGCTGGGCGGCTCGGCGCTGGACTTCGAGATCCCCGAGCTGATCGCCGACGAGCTCGCGCCCTACGGCATCGTCTGCGGGACGGGCAACGTGCTCGGCACCCAGGGCCCGCGCACCGCGGTCGCGACGGGGCTGGTCCGGGCGCACGCGGCCGCATCGTCGTGCCCGGCCGGGTGACCGACGCCGCGCAGCGGCCGGCCGTGCTCGTGCACCGTGCCCCTGCGGCGCCGGCGGCGGTGCTGCGCGAGGTCTGCGCCGGCGCGGAGGAGGAGGGCGTGCCCACCGACGTCGTCGACGTCCCGGCCCGGTCGGCGGGCGCCGTCGGGCTGGCGCACGCGGCCGCCCAGGACTCCCCGCTGGAGGTCGGTGTCGGTGTCGACGCCGCCGGGGCGGTCGCGGTGCACCACGGCAAGCTGCCCGCCGACCGCCCGGCGGCGACGGCCGGCCCGGACGCCGGGCCTCAGGACTGGCGCCGGACCGGGCGGACGGCGGCCCGGATCGTCAAGGGCCTGCCGCTGGGCTAGAGGTACTGACCGCCGCCGGGCCGGTGCTCCTGGGCCGGTGCGCCCGGGGGGAGGGCCTTGCGGCGCATCTCCTCCAGCTGGGCCCGGGCGGCCATCTGCTGGGCGAACAGCGCCGTCTGGATGCCGTGGAAGACGCCTTCCAGCCAGCCGACCAGCTGCGCCTGGGCGATCCGCAGCTCGGCGTCCGAGGGGGTCTCGCCCTCGGTGAACGGCAGCGTGATCCGGTCCAGCTCCTCGCGCAGCTCGGGGGCGAGCCCCTGCTCCAGCTCGCGGATCGAGGAGGCGTGGATGTCGCGCAGCCGGTTGCGGCTGGCGTCGTCCAGGGGAGCTGCCCGGACCTCCTCGAGCAGCTGCTTGATCATCGTGCCGATCCGCATGACCTTCGCCGGCTGCTCGACCAGGTCGCCGACCCCGGCCATGCCCCCGTCCTCGCCCTCGGGCAGGTGCATGCCCCCGACCGGCTGCCCGTCCGGCCCCACGACGAGGACCTGCTGGGGGTGTGGTCCACCGGTGCCTGGTGCTGTCATGCCCCCATCTTCCCCCGGCGCCGCGAGGCGCCGCCGGGGTGCCGGTCGCGGGCCGCTCCGACCGGGCTACTGACTACGCTCCCCGCATGTCGTCCGGGGAGGGCCAGCTGGACGTGGCCCGCATCCGAGGGCTGTTCCCCGGGCTGTCCGACGGCCTGGTGCACGCCGACGGGCCCGGGGGCGCGCTGGTGCCGGAGAGCGTGGTGCGCGCCGTCTCGCAGGCGATGCGGGTGCCGATCGCCGGCCGGGGCGCCGTCTTCGCCTCCTCCGCGCGGGCCGAGCAGCTGGTCGCCGGTGCGCGGTCCGCGGTGGCCGACCTGGTGGGCGGCGTGCCCGGCGGGGTGGTCCTCGGGCCCAACATGACCACGCTGACCTACTCGGTGGCCCGGGCGCTGGCCAAGCACTGGCGCCGCGGTGACGAGATCGTGGTCAGCCGGCTGGACCACGACGCCAACATCCGCCCGTGGCTGCAGGTCGCCGAGGAGATCGGCCTGGGCGTGCGGTGGGCCGAGGTGGACATCGAGACCGGGGAGCTGCCGGACTGGCAGTACGACGAGCTGCTCACCGACCGCACCCGGCTGGTCGCCGTCACCGCCGCCAGCAGCGCGATCGGCACCCGGCCGCACGTCGCCTCGATCGCGGAGCGGGCGCACCGGGTCGGGGCGCTGGTCTTCGTCGACGCCGCGCACGCCGCACCGCACGCCCCGCTGGACGTCGACGAGCTGGGGGCGGACTTCCTCGCGCTCTCGGCCTACAAGTGGTGCGGCCCGCACGTCGGCGCGGTGGTCGCCCACCCGGGGCTGCTCGAGGAGCTGTGGCCGGACAAGCTGCTGCCCGCCTCGGATCGGGTGCCCGACCGGTTCGAGACGGGCGCCCCGCCGTTCGAGCTCTACGCCGGGGTGGCGGCCTCGGTGGACCACCTGGCGGCGCTCTGCCCCGAGGCCGCCGGCACCCGGCGGGAGCGGCTGCGCACCTCGCTGGCCGCGGTCAGCCGCTACGAGGAGGAGCTCTTCACCCGGCTGGACGCGGCGCTGCGGGCGATGCCGCACCTGCAGGTGCTGGGCGACCCGAGCTGGACCACGCCGACGCTGTCGTTCAGCGTCGACCGGATGCGGCCCCGCCAGGCGGCGACGGAGCTGGCCCGGCGCGGCGTCTGCGCCTGGGACGGCGACTTCTACTCCCGGGAGCTCTTCGACGCCATCGGGGTGAACGAGACCGGTGGTGCGGTGCGCCTGGGGCTGATGCACTACAACACCGTCGAGGAGGTCGACCGCCTCATCGAGGCCGTCGCCGACCTGCGCTGACGGCGAGCACTGTGCGCTGAGACCCCGTCTCCGGCTGGGAACGGGCTCTCGGCGCACAGCGCCCCCGCGAACGGCGTCAGCCCGGGAGCAGCAGGACCTTGCCGATGTGGGCGCTGGACTCCAGCAGGGCGTGCGCCTCGCCGGCCCGGGACATCGGCAGCCGGCGGTCCACGATCGGCCGGACGACGCCCCGTTCGACGTCGGGCCACACGTCGTGCCGCACCGCCGCCACGATCTCGGCCTTGCCGCCGGGCCCGGTCGCCGGCCGCGAGCGCAGCGTCGTCGCGTGCACCGAGCCGCGCTTGCGCATCAGCTTGCCGAGGTCGATCTCGGCCTTCGTGCCGCCCTGCATGCCGATGCCCACCAACCGGCCGCCGGTGGCCAGCAGGTCGAGGTTCCGGGCCAGGTACTTGGCCCCGATGATGTCCAGGACGACGTCGGCCCCGTGCCCGTCGGTGGCCTCCCGCACCACCTCGACGAAGTCCTGCTCGCGGTGGTCCACCAGGATGTCGGCGCCCAGCTCGCGGCAGAAGGCCAGCTTCTCCGCGCTGCCGGCCGTCGTCGCCACCCGGGCGCCGGCGCGCGCGGCCAGCTGGATCGCCATCGTGCCGATGCCGCTGGAGCCGCCGTGCACCAGGAAGACGTCGCCGGCCCGCAGGCCGGCGAGCATGAAGACGTTGGACCAGACGGTGCAGACCACCTCGGGCAGCGCCGCGGCGGTCGCCAACTCGACGCCGGCCGGCCGGGGGAGCAGCTGACCGGCGGGGACGGCGACCCGTTCGGCGTACCCGCCGCCGGAGAGCAGCGCGCACACCTCGTCGCCGACCGACCAGCCGGTCACCTCGGCGCCGACCTCGCTGATCACGCCGCTGCACTCCAGGCCGAGCACCTCACTGGCACCCGGCGGGGCCGGGTAGTGCCCCTGGCGCTGCAGGGTGTCGGCGCGGTTGACCGCGGTGGCCGCCACGTCGACGAGCACCTCACCAGGCCCGCAGACCGGGTCGGCCACCTCCCCCCAGCCGAGCACCTCAGGGCCGCCAGGGGAGGAGATCGTCACCGCACGCATGCCCCGACCTTAGGGCTGCCCGCGCCCCCCGGCCCGGCCTGCGTCGACCCCCGGCCCGCGACGATCATGGGGTGCCGGTGGCGACACGCCGCCTCTCCGCGGCGTGTCGCCCCGCTGGCTCCATGATCGTCGCGGGGGTGGTGCCTCAGCGGGCCTTGAGGTCCTTGCGGAGGATCTTGCCGGCCATCGACTTCGGGACCTGGTCGATGAACTCGACCAGGCGGATCTTCTTGTGCGGGGCGACGTGCTCGGCCATGTAGGCCTTGACGTCGTCCTCGCTGATCTCCGAGCCGGGCGCGCGGACGACGAACGCCTTGGGCAGCTCGTCGCCGCTCTCCTTGTCCAGCACCCCGATGACCGCGGCGTCGGCGATCTGCGGGTTGTTCAGCAGCACGGCCTCCAGCTCGGCCGGCGCCACCTGGTAGCCCTTGTACTTGATCAGCTCCTTGACCCGGTCGACCACGGTGTAGCGGCCCTCGTCGTCGACGATCGCCACGTCACCGGTGTGCAGCCAGCCGTCGGCGTCCAGCGTCTCGGCGGTGGCCTGCGGGTTGTTCAGGTAGCCCTTCATCACCTGCGGGCCGCGCACCCACAGCTCGCCGCGCTCGCCGGGGCCGGCGTCCTCCCCGGTGGCCGGGTCGATGAGCCGGCACTCGGTGTTGGGCAGTGCGTAGCCGACCGTCCCCTTGGGGGTCTCCCCGGCGCCGGCCGGCTCGAGCCCGGCCTCGGGCGTGGTGTGCGAGACGGGGGAGAGCTCGGTCATCCCGTAGCCCTGGCCCACCGCGGTGCCCTCGGCGGCGCCCTTGCGCAGCCGGTCCTGGGCGGCCTGGGCCAGCGACTCGTCCAGCGGGGCGGCGCCAGAGGTGACGCTGCGCAGCGAGGAGAGGTCGAACTGGTCGACCATCGGGTGCTTGGCCAGTGCGAGCACGATGGGCGGGGCGACGAAGGCCCGGGTGATCTTCTGGTCCTGGATGACCCGGAGGAACTGCTCCAGGTCGAAGCGGGGCAGGGTGACGACGGCGCCGCCCCACTGCAGGCCCTGGTTCATCAGCACGGTCAGGCCGTAGATGTGGAAGAACGGCAGGACGGCGATGATCCGCTCGTTGCCCTCGTCGACACCGGCCAGCGGGCGGGACTGGCTGACGTTGGCCACCAGGTTGCGGTGGGTGAGCATGACGCCCTTGGGCAGCCCGGTGGTGCCGCTGGAGTACGGGAGCGTGATCAGGTCGTTCGCCGGGTCGATGTCGACCTGCACGGCGGGGGCGTCGGCGGTGATGAGGTCGCGCAGCGAGGTGTGGCCCTCGGCGCCGTCCATCACGATGACCTCGTCGACCGGCGAGCGCTCGGCGGCGGCCAGCGCGCGGTCCAGGAACGGCGAGACGGTGACCAGCACCTTCGCCCCGGAGTCCTTCAGCTGGAAGGCGATCTCCTCCGGCGTGTACAGCGCGTTGACCGGGCTGATGACGCAGCCGGCCGCGGCGATGCCGTGGAAGACCACCGGGTACCAGATGGTGTTGGGGCTGAAGACGGCGACGACGTCGCCCTTGCGCAGGCCCCGGGCGTGCAGCGCGGCGGCGACCCGCTCGACGTAGAAGGCGAGCTCACCGTGGGTGATCGTCTCGCCGGAGAGGCCGTCGATCAGCGCCGGGCGGTCGGCCCGCTCCGCGGCTCCGGCCAGCACGAACTGCGGTACGGACAGCTCGGGGATCTCGACATCGGGATAGCGACTGGCGAACGCCACGGGGTCCTCCTCGACTCAGGTGCGGTGACGCCAGTCTCACATTCGGCGTGTCGCGCGCCACAGCCGGGGGCTACCCGCCGGTAGCTCCGCGGGTCAGCGGGGCCAGAGGACGGACTGCGTGCAGCGGAACAGCGCGAGCGTCTTCCCGGTGGCCTCGGCGGTGACCACGGCGTCCCAGACCTGCGTCGTCCGGCCGGCGTGCACGTTGGTGGCGACGGCGGAGATGCGGCCCTCCCGGGCCGTGCTCAGGTGGTTGCTCTTCAGCTCGATGGTGGTGAAGCCGCTGGACCCCTCGGGCAGCAGCGCCCGGGTGGGCAGGCCGCAGCTGGTGTCGGCGAGGGTGACCACGGTGCCGGCGTGCAGGTAGCCGTTGGGCGCCAGCAGCTCGGGCCGGACGTCCAGGTGCGAGGTGAGCCGGCCTGGCTCGTGGGTGTCGACGACGATGCCGAGCAGTCCGGGGAAGGTGCCCGGCAGCAGGTCGTTGAGCTCGTCGGCGGTGTGGAACCCGGTGGCGGCCATGCCGGGCAACCTATCTCCGCAGGTGCGCCGCCCCTCAGGCCAGGCCGCGGGTGGTGCGGGCCGGCGGGCGGTCGCCGCGGATCGAGGCGACCATGTCCAGCGTCTGCCGGGTCGCCGCCACGTCGTGCACCCGGAACACCCGGGCGCCCAGCCAGGCGCTGACCGAGGTCGCCGCCAGGGTGCCGGTCAGCCGCTGGTCCACCGGCAGGTCGAGGGTCTCCCCGACGAAGTCCTTGTTCGACAGCGCGACCAGCACCGACCAGCCCGTCGCGACCAGCTCGTCGAGCCGCCGGGTGGCCTCCAGCGAGTGCCGGGTGTTCTTGCCGAAGTCGTGCCCGGGGTCGATCAGCACCCGCTCGGCGTCCACGCCGGCGGCCACGGCGGCCTCGGCGAGCGCCGTCGTCCGCCGGACGATGTCGGTCACCACGTCGTCGTAGCTGACCCGGTGCGGCCGGGTCCGTGGTGGCAGCCCGCCGGCGTGGGTGCAGACGATCCCCGCACCGGCCCCGGCGGCGACCACCGCCAGCTCCGGGTCGACCCCGCCCCAGGCGTCGTTCACCACGTCGGCGCCGGCGGCGAGCGCCTCCCGGGCCACCTCGGCCCGCCAGGTGTCGATCGAGATCGGCAGCCGTGGGTGCGCGGCGCGGATCGCCGCGACCAGGTCCACGGTCCGCCGGATCTCCTCGGCCGGGTCCACCTCCGCGCCCGGGGCGGCCTTCACCCCGCCGACGTCCACCATGTCCGCGCCCTCGGCGACCACCTGGTCGACGCGGGCCAGCGCGGCGTCCAGCGCGAAGGTGGCGCCGCCGTCGTAGAACGAGTCCGGGGTGCGGTTGACGATCGCCATGACGACCAGCCCGCCGTCGGGGACGTCGAGGGCACCGATGCGCAGCACCGAGACAGCCAACCACGCCATGATCTGCGGTCATGACCGACTTCGTGCAGGCCCCCGAGCGCGTCGACCCGCCGTACCGGGACGCCGAACGCCCCGCGGTGCAGGCCTGGCTGGAGTACCAGCGGGGCACGCTGCTGACCAAGTGCGCCGGCCTCACCCCCGAGCAGCTGGGCGAGCGGTCGGTGCCGCCTTCCTCGCTGAGCCTTCGCGGGCTGGTGCGGCACATGACCGAGGTCGAGCGCGGCTGGTTCCGCCGGGTGCTGGCCGGGCAGGACGCCCCGGACCTGTACTGCACACCCGACGACCCGGACGGTGACTTCGACGGCGTGGGCCGGGACGCCGACGAGCCGGACACGGTGGCCCGGGAGTTCGCCCGGTTCGCCGAGGAGTGCGAGGTCAGCCGCGACATCGCCGACGGGTTCGGGTCGTTGGACGACCTGGGCCGGGGCCGCACCAGCCGGAGTCGGGAGCAGGTCTCGCTGCGCTGGGTGTACCTGCACATGATCGAGGAGTACGCCCGGCACAACGGCCACGCCGACCTCCTGCGCGAGCGCATCGACGGCGCCACCGGCGACTGAAGAAGGACCCCGTCGCCCCCCCACTCGCAGGCTCGTGGCGGGCCCCTGCGACGGCGCCGGACCCGCTGAGGCCCAGGGGCCTCAGCGGAGCGCGCCCCGGGTGAGGACGGTCGGCCCGGCAGACTGGTCGGGTGACTGCGCTGCCGCCTGCGCCCACCCGGGTCGACCCGCCGTTCACCGACGGCGAGCGCGCCGCGGTGGAGGCCTGGCTGGACGTCCACCGGGCGACGCTGCTGACCACGTGCGCCGGCCTGACGCCCGAGCAACTGGGTGAGCGGTCGGTGCCGCCCTCGTCGTTGAGCCTGCGCGGGCTGCTCCGGCACATGACCGACGTCGAGCGGTACTGGTTCACCCGCGTCGTCGCCGGCCGCGAGGCGCCGACGGTCTACTGGACCGACGAGGAGGACGCGGAGTTCACCGGGGTGGGGGCCGAGGGCGACGACCCGACCACCGCCGTCCCGGCGGAGCTGGCCGCCTTCACCGCCGAGGTCGAGGCCAGCCGCGCGGTCGCCGCCGGGCAGGGCTCGCTCGACGACCTCAGCGCCGGACTGCGGTACGGCGAGCAGGTCTCGCTGCGCTGGGTGTACCTGCACATGATCGAGGAGTACGCCCGGCACAACGGCCACGCCGACCTGCTGCGCGAGTGCACCGACGGCACCACCGGCGACTGACCCCTCCCACCACAATGGCCATTGTGGTGGGGGCCGGGATCGCGACTTCGGCCCCTCGGATCAGCGGATGGCGCCCCAGGGGAGGACGGCGTGCACCCCGACGACCTGGTTGACCACCTGGGTGACCCGCAGGTCGACCACCACGCTGGCCAGGGCGAGCGCGTCGGAGCGGCCGATCCCGTGCAGCGCGGCCATCACGTCGAGCATCGCGTCCAGCGCGATCGCCATCGCCTCGTCCAGGTCGTCGGCCACGCCCATCGTCACCCAGCCGGCCGGGGTCTTCGCGACCGGCGTCGTCACCGGGGCGCCGAAGAGGTCCGGCAGCACGTCCAGGGTCAGGTCGACGGCGTCCATCGGGCACTCGATCGCCGTCCCGGCCACCTCGCCGTCGCCCTGCGCGGCGTGCCCGTCGCCGACCGACAGCAGCCCGCCGGGCACGGTCACCGGCAGGTACAGCGTCGCCCCGGCGACCAGCTCGCGGCAGTCGATGTTCCCGCCGTGCCAGTAGGGCGGGATCGTCGAGTGCTCACCCGGCTCGGCCGGCGGCACGCCCATCACCCCGAGGAACGGCCGCAGCGCGATCGAGTGCCCGGCCTGGTTGCGGCCGATCCCGGCGGCGGGGTCGAGCCGCCAGCTGTGCACCACCGGTTCCGCGGTCACCCCCAGCCGCTCGTTCAGCGGGGTCGAGCGCAGGCCGACGTAGGTGGTCCCGAACGCGGCCGGGACGACGTCGTCGATCCGGACGCTCAGCACCTGACCGGGCTGCGCGCCGGCGACCGCCACCGGACCGGTCAGCGCGTGCCCGTACGCGGGATCGTGCACCGGGTGCCGGGGCCGGCCGACCATGTCCAGGCCGTGGTCGCCGTTGTGCGCGCCGGTCCACCAGCCGGAGTCCAGGGTGCCGATGCGCACCGTCGTCCCCGGCTCGACGGTCAGCGCCGGCGGGAGCGAGGGGTCCCAGTGCCCGTGCAGCGTGCGCGCGTCGGGCAACAGGACGTGACGGGACTCCATGTCCTCATCTTCGTGTCAGGCACAGGAGGCTCTTCACCCGGTATCGGCCCGAGAACTGGGTGGACAGCTTCCTGTGCCTCGTCAGCGGAGGGCCTGCTGGACCAGGGGGCGCAGGTGGGCGCGCACCGGGAGGGTGCTCGAGGGCAGCAGCTGCGTGTAGAAGGTGACCGTCAGGTCCTCCACCGGGTCGACGTAGAACTCCGTGGAGGCCGCCCCGCCCCAGCTGTAGGTGCCCACGCTGGACACCCCGCCGTAGCGCACCGGGTCCAGGACCATGGAGAACCCCAGCCCGAAGCCGACGCCGCGCAACGGGGTCTCCGCGTAGAGCGGCCGGCCGGCGGACTCCAGGTCCGCACCCCCGGGGAGGTGGTTGCGGACCATGTGCGCCACGGTGCGGGAGCCCAGCACCCGACCGGCGTCCGGGTCCTCCCCGACCTGACCGCCGCGGCGCAGCATCTCGACGAACCTCAGGTAGTCACCCGCCGTGGAGACCAGCCCGGCACCCCCGGCGAGGAAGGTGGGCTTGCGCAGGGCGGCCTGCGCGAACGGGGCCGGCAGCAGCGTGAGCCCGGGCCCGTAGAGCTGGGCGAGGGCCTCGACGTCGTCGTCGGCGCGCAGCCCGAAGGAGGTCTGGGTCATGCCCAGCGGCTCGAACACCCGCTCGGCGAACACCTCGTCCAGCGGCTTGCCGGCGATCACCTCGACCAACCGGCCCAGCACGTCGGTGGAGACGCCGTAGTTCCACTCGGTGCCCGGCTGGAACAGCAGTGGCATCTCCGCGAACTGGCGCACGACCTCCGCGGAGTCGGCCCCGGGCGGAGAGCCCCACTCGTGGCCGCGCAGCCGGTAGAGCCCGTCGACCGGGTGGGCGTGGTGGAAGCCGTAGGTCAGCCCGGAGGTGTGCGTCAGCAGGTGCCAGACCCGGATCGGCTCCATCAGCGGCACGGTCACCGGCTTCTGCGCCGGGCCGGCGGTCCAGACCCGCGTCTCGGCGAACTCGGGCAGCCAGCGGCTGATCGGGTCGGTGAGCTCGAAGGCCCCCTCCTCGTACAGCGACATCGCCGCGACGGAGGTGACCGGCTTGGTCATCGAGTAGATCCGCCACCGGGTGTCCTCGGTGACCGGGCGGCCGGCCTCGACGTCGCGCTGCCCGTGCCGGCCGACGTGCACCAGCCGGCCGTGCCGGGCGACGGTGACCAGGAAGCCGGGCAGCTGGCCCTCGTCGACGTAGCGGGCCAGCCGGCGGTCCAGCCGCTGCAGCCGGCCGGCGTCCAGCCCGACCTCGGCCGGGTCGGTGGTCACGGACAGGTCGGTCTGCACAGCCGTCACGCGGGCACTCCGCTCGTCGCGGGCCCGCTCCCCGATGAGCGGCGC
This sequence comes from Modestobacter sp. VKM Ac-2985, assembly GCF_026967925.1. Lineage (GTDB taxonomy): Bacteria > Actinomycetota > Actinomycetes > Mycobacteriales > Geodermatophilaceae > Modestobacter. The sequence goes on from NZ_JAPVBI010000001.1 coordinate 123,361, forward strand.
CCCCGCTCGCATCCTGACACGGTGGTCAGGAGCGAGTGGGGGCGCCGGGGTGGTGCTCGGTGCGGCCCTCGCCGGAGGGCCCGCCGTCAGGAGACCGGGACGGCGGCGGCGGCCTTCTTCAGGTTGGAGCCGGCGGTCACCTTCGCGGTGTGCGCTGCGGCGATCTCGATCGACTCACCGGTCTGCGGGTTGCGGCCGGTGCGGGCCGAACGCTGCGAGCGCTCGACGGTCAGCAGACCGGGCACGGCGACCTTGTCGCCCCGGGTGATGGCCTCGACGAGCTCCTCCTGGAGCCCGTTGATCACCGAGTCGACGGTCGACGCGGGGACGTCGACGCGCTTGGAGATGGCGGAGACGAGTTCGGCCTTGTTCATGGTGTTCCTCTCGCGGTGGTGGAGCAGCCCATCCCGGTGCGGGATGGGCGCAGTCGTGGTGTCGTGCCTGGTCGGGCCGGGGGCGTTCCCCCGTCGTCCAGGTGGACCTCCGGGTCTCCAGCGTGCCAACTCGCTGGACACCAGGTGTGCAGCGGGGGTCCGGTGGGCGGAGCTGGCCGACCCCGTCGTCGACCAGGAACGGCGGGCACGTTGCCATGTCGACCAGGGTGTTGGCGAGCCGGGAGCCCGGATTTCCGGGGATTTCCTGCTCCCTGGTCCCAGTGGTCACGCTTTTGTGGCCCTCCTGCAGGGGCCCGCCGCGAGCTTGCGAGCGGTGGGGGGCAGGAGGGTCCTTCAACTAGCGTTGCGGTCATGCCTCAGCTCCCCGGGACCGATCTGACCGTCAGCGACCTCTGCCTGGGTGGCAACGTCTTCGGCTGGACGGCGGACGAGCCGACGTCCTTCGCCCTGCTCGACCGCTTCCTCGACGCCGTCCCCAGCACCCAGTCGCCGTTCGTCGACACCGCCGAGATGTACGGCGACGGCGTCTCCGAGACGATCTTCGGCAGCTGGATGGCCGAGCGCGGCGTGCGCGACCGGATGGTGGTGGCCACCAAGGCGTCGCCGGGGGACAAGGAGCACCCGCTCTCCGCCCCGGAGATCCGGGCGGCGGCGGAGCGGTCGCTGCGCAACCTGCAGGTCGACACCATCGACCTGTACTACGCCCACTACGACGACGAGACGACGCCGCTGGAGGAGACGCTCACCGCCTTCGACGAGCTGGTGCAGGCCGGCAAGGTCCGGTACGCGGCGGCGTCGAACTACTCGGCGAAGCGGCTGACCGAGGCGCTGGACACCGCGACGCAGCTGGGCGTCACCGGCTACGTCGCGCTGCAGCCGCACTACAACCTGATGGAGCGCGAGGGCTACGAGGCCGAGCTGGCCGGCGTGGTGGCCGACCGCGGCCTGGGGTCGATGCCCTACTTCGGGCTGGCGCGCGGCTTCCTGACCGGCAAGTACCGGGCGGGGGAGACCATCGACTCGCCGCGGGCCAAGGGCGCCGCGCAGTACGTGGGGGAGAAGGGCGACCGGGTGCTGTCCGCGCTGGCCGAGGTGGCCGAGGCCCACACCGTCACCGGTGCCGCGGTCGCGCTCCGCTGGCTGGCCGACCAGCCGTCGGTCACCGCGCCGATCGCCAGCGGCCGCTCGGTCGAGCAGCTGGCCGACCTGCTGCCGATGCTCGACCTGGTGCTCACCGACGAGGAGCGGCAGCGGCTCACCGACGCCAGCGCCTGAGGGAGGCCCCGGCCCCGGTGCAGGGGCCGGGGGAGCTGCCCCTAGGCCGCGACGATGTGGGCGCGGACCTGGTCGACCAGTTCCGGCGGCACGCTGCCCAGTCCGTGGTCGGCGGTCGCGTGGGCGGCGACCTGACCGAGGACGGCGTCCTCGTCGGGGCCGGTGAACGTGACGGTGCAGCCGGGGACGACGTCCCCGCAGGCGAAGGTCTTCATGCGGGCTCCAGTGCGCAGGTGGTGCGGGACCCGTCCGCCGGGCGGCGGGCCGGGGTGGTGCACCCGGGGGCGGGGTCAGGGCCCCCGGGGGCTCAGGTGGCGGCCGCGGACGCCAGGTCCTCGATCCGCAGCAGGCCGAGGACGGCGCCGCTGCGGTCGGTGCACAGCACCGGGTCGAACCGGTGCACGGGCGGGCGGGTGAGCGCGCGCTGCAGGGTCTCGGTGACCCCGGCCGACGGGTGCACGCGCAGTGACACCGGCGCCCGGTACGGCACACCGGTCCGCGGGTCGGCGAGCACCAGCTCGGTGGGCACCTCGGCGCGGTCCAGCACGACGTAGGGCGGCGGTCCGTCGTCGCCGTCGAAGGCCTCCCGCTGGCGGAGCGGGCGCAGCAGGCTGGCGACGCTCTCGGTCAGCTGGGCGCGGGCCACCTGGGTGCGCACCAGCTGCGTGACCTGCGGGGACAGCGGGGCGAAGTGCGGTGCGGGGCGGCCGAACAGCCAGCCCTGGGCCAGCGGGACGCCGAGCCGGGCGAAGAGGGCGAGCTCGCCCACGGTCTCCACGCCCTCGGCGAGCAGCCAGGCGTCGATCCGGCTGGTGAAGGTGCCCACCATCTCCGCCAGCGCGGCCTTCACCGGGTCGGTGTCGGCGCCGGCGACCAGGGCCCGGTCGAGCTTGACCAGCTGCGGCCGGACCTCGGCGAGCTGCTGGAGGCCGGCGTAGCCGGAGCCGGCGTCGTCGATGGCGATCAGCGCACCCCGGCCCCGCAGCGCAGCGGTCTGCTCGCGCAGCGCCGCCAGGTCCGGGGTGGGCATGTGCTCGGTCAGCTCGACGACCACCCGGCGCAGCGTGGCCGGCTGGGCGAGGGCGGCGGCGACCGGCGCGGTGCCCAGCAGGTGCGGGCTGACGTTGACGGTCAGGAACGTGTTGGGCGGCAGGTCCGGGAGGGCGGCCAGTGCCTTCCGCAGGGCGAGCGCCTCCAGCTCGGCACCCAGGCCGGCCTCGGCGGCGGCGGCGAACCACACGTCCGGGGAGGCGGTGCCCGGGAACCGCGCGAGCGCCTCGTAGCCCGCGACCGTGGCCGAGGCCAGGTCGACGATCGGCTGGAAGACGACGGTCAGGTCCTCCTCGCCCGCGAGCAGCGGGCGGCAGTCCCAGCGGTCCGGGAGGGTCGACGTCACCTCTTCTGGATCGGCCGGACCGCCGACCTCCTTGAGGCCGCCCCACCCCCGCGGGGGACACCGCTCCGGCCGCCGGTGCCGGGCCTCCTCTGCCGGACGTGCCAGCATGGAGCAGCCCGCCACGAGCAGGGCGTGCCGGCGGCCGCCGGCACCCGTGTCCGGCCTGGCCGGCGCCAGCAGGGGGAGGCTGCCAGCCGTGCCCGCACCGAGCACGCCTGCCGAACCGGACCCGCTGGGCGATCCGGCTCGGGTCGCGGTGGCCCGACGACTGCTCGCCGAGCTGCCCGGGAGTGCGCCGTTCGACCGGCTGGCCCACCTCGCCAGCCGGCTGCTGGCCGTCCCGACGGCGCAGGTCGTGCTGCTCACCGACGTCGCGGTGCGGGTCGGCGGCTGTGGTCGGCCGACGGCGCTGGGCTCGGCCACCCCGCTGGGCCAGGTGCCCGGCAGCGTCGCTGCTCGCCTGCGGGCACCGCTGGTGGTGCCCGACGCCGCCACCGACCCGCGGGTCGCCGGACAGTCGGCGGTGGCCTCCGGCGAGGTCCGCAGCTGCCTGTCCGTGCCGCTGGTGCTCGCCGCCGGTGACGTGGTGGGTGCGCTGACCCTGCTCTCCCCGGAGGTCCGGGCCTGGAGCGAGGACGACGTCGTCCTCGCCGGGGAGGTGGCCGCCACCGTCGTCACCGAGCTGGAGCTGGTCGCCGCCTCGATCGCGGTGCGCTCCTCGCTGAGCCGGCTGGAGCTGACCCTGGAGGCCAGCGAGGTCGGCAGCTGGGAACGCGATCTGCGCACCGGGGTGACCACCTGGGACGAGCGCAACGCCGCGATCTTCGGGCTCCCGGGCCCGGTCGTGCTGCTCGGCGACGAGGAGATGGGGCAGCGGATCCACCCCGGCGACCACGGTGCGCTGCAGCAGGCGATGGACGCGGCCCTCACCGGCACGGGTGAGTTCGTCGTCGAGATGCGGGTGCTGCGGACCGATGGCGAGGTGCGCTGGACGGTCTCCCGGGGCCGGGTGGCCCGGGACCAGTCGGGTGAGCCCGTGCGCCTGCTCGGCACCACCGTGGACGTCACCGAGGCGCGGCAGCAGGCGCAGCTGCGGCTGGCTGCGGTCCAGCGCGCCGCGGTGATCGCCGAGGTCGCTGCCGAGCTGGCCAACGCCGACCGGATGTCGGAGCTGGCCGAGGCGGCCCTGCGCGGCGCGGCCGTGCTGGGCGCCGACGCCAGCGCGCTGGCCGTCTTCGCCGCCGGCCGCGGTCCGCTGCGGCTGCACATGACCCGTCGTCTCGTCGACGCCGTCGAGTCGAGCACCGATGCCGTCCTGTCCGAGGAGGGCGTGGAGCTCCCGCTCGACGACGAGCTCCCCACCCAGTACGTGGCCCGGCACGGGGAGCCGGTGCTGCTGGGTGACCGGGCGGTGGCGGTGGCCCGTTTCCCGCGGATGGCGCACGTCGGTGACCTGGTCGGCGTCCGGGCCCTCGCCGCTCTGCCGCTGCGGCTGGAGGGCCGCCTGCTGGGGAGCTTCACCGCGGTCTGGGCCGAGGACCACGTCTTCACCTCCGAGGACGTCGAGCTGCTCTCCGCGCTCACCGCGCAGATCGGGCTGAGCGTCTCCCGGCTGCACGCGGACGCCCAGCGGGACGCCGCACTGGCGGAGATGGCCGCGGCCAACGTCCGGCTGGAGCTGCTGGCCGAGATCGGGCGGGTGTTCTCGGGGACCCTCGAGATCACCGAGCAGCTGGGCCGGCTGGCCGAGCTGGTGGTACCTGCGCTCGGCGACTGGTGCTGGGTCGTCGTCACCGACGAGCACGGCCGGATGCGCCAGCTGGCCTCGGCGCACCGGGACCGCGCCAGGTCGGCGGAGCTGGCCGACTACGTGCGCGGGATGGTCGCCGGGATGACCGAGCACGCCGCCGCCCGGGTGGTCACCCGCACCGGACGGCCGCTGCGCGTACCGGGCCTGGACGCCGCCTACGTCGCCCGGGCGCTGCCGGACGCCGCGGCCCGCGAGCAGCTGGCCCGGTTGGACCCCGACTCCGGCATCGTCGTCCCACTGGTCAGCCGCGGGCGCACCCTCGGGGCGCTGGGCCTGTACGTGAGCGCCGAGCGGGGCCGGCACACCGACGTCGAGCTGGACACCGCCCTCGAGCTCGGGCGGCGGGCCGGGGTGGCGCTGCAGCAGGCCCGGATGTTCGATCAGCAACGGCAGCTGGCCGAGACCCTGCAGCGCAGCATGCTGACCGCGCCGCCGGCACCGGACCACTGCGAGATCGCCGTCCGGTACGTGCCGGCTGCGGCCGGGGCCGAGGTCGGCGGCGACTGGTACGACGCCTTCGTCCAGCCCGACGGGGCGACCATGCTGGTGATCGGGGACGTCGTCGGGCACGACAGCCGGGCGGCGGCGGCGATGGGCCAGCTGCGCGGGCTGCTGCGCGGCATCGGGCACCACACCGGTGGCACCCCGGCGGAGGTGCTCACCGGCCTGGACCGGGCCAGCGCCGGGCTGGACCTCGACGTGATGGCCACCGCGTTGATCGCCCGGCTGGAGCAGGACCCCCCGGAGCTGGCGGCAGCCGAGACCCGCGTCCGCTGGGCGACCGCCGGGCACCCGCCGCCCGTGCTGCTGAGCGCGGACGGGGAGGTGACCGTCCTGGACGGCGGTGACCCCGACCTGCTGCTCGGGGTCGACCCGGACACCGTGCGCAGCGACCGGGTCGCGGTCATCGGCCGCGGTGGCACCCTGCTGCTCTACACCGACGGTCTCGTGGAGCGGCGCGACCGGGACCTCGACGCCGGGGTCGCGGAGCTCTGCCGGGTGCTGGCCGGGCTCACCGAGCTGCCGCTGCAGCAGCTGTGCGACCGGCTGCTGCAGCGGATGTACCTGCCCGACACCGAGGACGACGTCGCGCTGCTGGCGGTCCGGCTGCACCCGCAGGACGCGCCGCGGCCGGCCGAGGCCGGCCCGCAGCGCGTCCCGCCGGGGATCGAGCCGGCCCCGGGGGTGCACCCGGAGGCCAACCGCAGCTGAGGGCCCTGCTACTGGGCGGGGGCCATCTCCAGGTCGGTCGCGGTGGCGTCCTGCTGGGGCTCGGCCCCACCGGCGCGCAGCGCGTCGTCGTGCGCGGCCATCGCCTCCTGCCGGCCGGGCTCCTCGGCCACGATCGCGCAGTTGAGCCAGGCCTCGGGGACGGCGAAGGCGTCGACCAGCGTGCGCATGTGCGGCCGCAGCTCCTTGAGCAGGTCGTTCACCACCCCGGTCAACGCCTTGGCCCGGGTGGGGGTGAGCCGGCCGTGCTCGAGGAACCAGCCCTTGTCGGCCTCGATGGTGCTCAGCGCGTAGAGGTCGCAGAGCCGGGCCAGCAGCGCCTTCGCGGCCGGGTCGGGAGTGCGCTCGATGCCCGCGACGAAGGCCTCCAGCACCACCCGGTCGATGTGCGCCTGGGCTGCGGCGAGCACGTGGTCCTGCACGTCGTTGAAGATGTCGAACGGCCGGTCCTTCTTGGTCGCAGCGCCGCCACGCAGCCGCCGGATCGCGCTCTCCAGGACGTGCTTCTCGCGGTCCTCGAACGCGGCCAGCTGCCAGCCCCGGTCGAGCATCGAGACGTCCTCGTCCCGGCCGGGCACGGCGTCGACCAGCCGCTGGATCAGCCCGCGCGCCGCCGTCCGCTCCAGCACCGTCTCGCGCACCTGCTCGGCGACGAACGCGGCCCGGCCCCAGCCGTCCAGCGAGCCGAACGCGTCCCGGTAGCCGGTGAGCAGGCCCTTGGCGACCAGCTGCATCAGCACGGTGTTGTCGCCCTCGAAGGTGGTGAAGACGTCGGTGTCGGCCTTCAGCGTGGGCAGCCGGTTCTCCGCCAGGTAGCCCGCCCCGCCGCAGGCCTCGCGGCACAGCTGGATGGTCCGGGTGGCGTGCCAGGTGGTCACGGCCTTCAGCCCGGCCGCCCGGGACTCCAGCTCGCGCTGCGCCACCTCGTCGACGTCGTCCGCCCCGAGCACGTCGTGCATGGTCGAGGTCAGCTCCTCCTGCGCGAAGCTCAGGGCGTAGGTCGTCGCCAGCGCGGGCAGCAGCTTGCGCTGGTGCACCAGGTAGTCGTTGATCACGACCTCGCGGTCCTCGCCGGGGGCGGAGAACTGGCGGCGGGTGTCGCCGTAGCGGACGGCGATCTCCAGGGCCACCTTGGTCGCCGACCCGGCCGAGCCGCCCACGCTGACCCGCCCGCGCACCAGGGTGCCGAGCATGGTGAAGAACCGTCGGGTCTCGTTCTCGATCGAGCTGGTGTAGGTGCCGTCGGCGGCCACCTGGCCGTAGCGGTCCAGCAGCATGTCGCGGGGCACGGTGACGTGGTCGAAGGTCAGCCGCCCGTTGTCCACGCCGAGCAGCCCCGCCTTCGGGCCGTCGTCGCCGATCGTCACGCCGGGCACCGGGGCGCCCTCGGCGTCCCGGATCGGGACCAGGAACGCGTGCACGCCCCGTCCCTCGCCCAGGGTGACCAGCTGGGCGAAGACGACGGCCATCCGGCCGTCCTTGGCGGCGTTGCCGATGTAGTCCTTGCGCGCGGCCTCGTGCGGGGTGTGCAGGTCGAAGGTCTGCGTGGCCGGGTCGTAGGTGCAGGTGGTGCGCAGCTGCTGGACGTCGGAGCCGTGGCCGGTCTCGGTCATGGCGAAGCAGCCGGGCAGGGCGAAGCTCATGATGTCGGGCAGGTACCGGTCGTGCTGGCGCTTCGTGCCCAGCGCCTGGACCGCACCGCCGAACAGCCCCCACTGCACGCCGGCCTTGACCATCAGCGACAGGTCGGCCTGGGCGAGCATCTCGATCGCGGTGACCGAGCCGCCGGCGTCGTCCGCGCCGCCGTACTCGACGGGGAAGCCGAGGGAGACCCGGCCGGTGGTGGCCAGCTCCGCTGCCAGCGCGGTGACCCGTTCCCGCGCCTCGGTCATCGACTCGCCGTACACGGGGGCGTACCGGGCGTCGCCCAGCTGCTCGCGGCTGTCCCGGCGTACCTGCGCCCAGCGGCCGTCGAGGACCTCGGTGAGCCGCGCGGCGTCGACCGGCGTCAGGGGGGTGGGGGTGCTGGTCATGATTCCTCCATCGGACTCGCGGGGGTCTGGGTTGAGGGGTCCGGGGCGACGACACCGCGCAGGCCCAGCCAGGCCAGGTCGGTGAGGTGGGTCGCCAGCTCGGTACGGGGCATGGGGCGGTCGGCGCGCAACCACCAGTCGGCGGCGGCCCGGACCAGGCCGATGACGCCGTGCCCCCAGGGGGCGGCCGCGGCGGTGTCCTGCCCGGCGCTGGTCAGCGCGGCGCCGACCAGCGCGCCGACCTCGTCGCCGACCAGGTCGGACAGGCTGCTGATCGGGTCGGCATCGACCGGGCGGTCCGCCAGCGCCTGCCCGACGACGAACCGGTAGACCTCGGGGTCGGCCTCGATGAAGGCCAGGTAGGTCTCCACGGCGGCGGTCACCATCTGCCGCGGGTGGTCGCTGCTGCCCATCGCCTCCCGCAGCTTGCGGGTGAGCTGCTCGGCGACCCGCGCGCAGACGGCGACGTAGAGCTCGCTGCGGTCGGTGAAGTGCCGGTAGACGACGGTCTTGCTGGTGCCGGCCTCGGCCGCGATCTCCTCCATGCCCACGCCGGCACCGTGCTTGCCGACCGCGGCCAGGGCGGCGTCGACCAGCTGCTCGCGGCGCGCCCGGCGGTGCTCGTCCCAGCGGGAGTCGCGCCGATCGCGTGGGCTGGCCGCCGTCTCCGTGTTCACGCAACCGACGGTACCTGATACCGTCGGTATCGAGCATTGACCTGAGTCGACCCCACCAAAATGGCCATTTTGGTGGTGACCACCTCCTGGAGGTCCCCATGGCACCGCAGACCCGGAAGGCCGCGATCGTCGGCGGCAACCGCATCCCGTTCGCCCGCTCCAACGGCGCCTACGCCCGGGCGAGCAACCAGGACATGCTCACCGCCACCCTCGACGGGCTCGTCGCCCGCTTCGGGCTGCAGGGTCAGCAGGTGGGCGAGGTCGTCGCCGGCGCCGTCCTCAAGCACGCCCGCGACTTCAACCTCACCCGGGAGAGCGTGCTGGGCTCCCGGTTGTCGGCCGCGACGCCGGCCTACGACGTCCAGCAGGCCTGCGGCACCGGCCTGGAGGCGGCCGTCCTGGTCGCCAACAAGATCGCCCTGGGGCAGGTCGAGTCCGGCATCGCCGGGGGCGTCGACACCACCTCCGACGCGCCGATGGCGCTCAACGAGGACATCCGGCGGGTGCTGCTGGCGGTGAACAACGCGAAGACGCTGCAGCAGCGGCTCAAGGCACTGTCCGGGATCCGGCCCGGGCAGCTCATCCCCGAGGTCCCCCGCAACGCCGAGCCGCGCACCGGCCTGGCGATGGGCGACCACGCGGCGATCACCGCTGCGGAATGGGAGATCGGCCGGGAGGAGCAGGACGAGCTGACCGTCCGCTCGCACCAGGCCCTCGCCGCCGCCTACGACCGCGGCTTCTTCGACGACCTGGTGACGCCGTTCCTCGGCCTCACCCGCGACCAGAACCTGCGTCCGGACACCTCGCTGGAGAAGCTGGCGAGGCTGAAGCCGGTCTTCGGGCAGGGGGAGGGCGCCACGATGACGGCGGGCAACTCCACCCCGCTGACCGACGGCGCCTCCGCCGTCCTGCTCGCCTCCGACGAGTGGGCCGCCGAGCACGACCTGCCGGTGCTGGCCCACCTGGTCGACGCGCAGACCGCCGCGGTCGACTACGTGCACGGCGGCGAGGGGCTGCTGATGGCCCCGGCCTACGCGGTGCCGGTGCTGCTGGCCCGCAACGGGCTGACCCTGCAGGACTTCGACTTCTACGAGGTCCACGAGGCGTTCGCCTCCACGGTGCTCGCGACGCTGAAGGTCTGGGAGAGCCCGGAGTACTGCAAGGAGAAGCTCGGGCTGGACGCGCCGCTGGGCTCGATCGACCGGGCCAAGCTCAACGTGCACGGCTCGTCGCTGGCCGCTGGGCACCCGTTCGCCGCGACCGGCGGCCGGATCGTCGCGACGCTGGCCAAGACGCTGCACGAGGCGGGGCCGGGCAAGCGCGGGCTGATCTCCATCTGCGCCGCCGGCGGCCAGGGCGTCGTCGCCATCCTCGAGTCCTGACCAAGCCCGTCTGCTGTCCGGGTTGACCCGGTCCACCTGAGGTTGAGCCGTGCCATGGCGCGGTCCAACCTCAGGTCGGGCGGCTTGACCCACCCCACGCACCACGGAAGGACCTTCCATGAGCGACTGGTACCGCGACTTCGCGAACTCCGGCCTCGGCACGACCATCACCAGGCAGCTGGGGCTGCCCCGGCCGGCGGAGCTGCGCCGGTACGAGCCCGGGCAGCCGGTGCTGCCGGGCCCGGCGGTGGTCGGGTCGGCCGGCGAGGGCCGGCTGCGCGAGGAGGTCACCGGGCTGCTGCGCGACGCCGGGGTGACCGTCGTGTCCCCGGTGGCCGCCGACGGCTCGACCGACGGGGAGCGGCTGGCGGCCGTCCTCCTGGACGCGACCGGGCTGACCGGTCCGGCCGACCTGGCCGCGGCCCACGACTTCCTCGCCCCCGCGCTCAAGCGGCTGCGGCCGTCGGGCCGGGTGCTGGTGCTGGCCGACCCGCCGGGGGAGACGTCGTACCCGGCCCAGGCCGCCGCCCGGCAGGCGCTGGAGGGGCTGGTCCGGTCGCTGGCCAAGGAGCTGCGCAGCGGGTCGACGGCGAACCTGGTGCACGTGCCCCTCGGCGCGGAGGGGTCGCTGGCCAGTCCGCTGCGGTTCTTCCTCTCCGGCCGGTCGGCCTACGTCGACGGCCAGGTGCTCGCCGTCACGACCGCCGACCTGCCCACCGGGGAGGACGCCGACCGGCCGCTGGCGGGCAAGGTCGCCGTGGTGACCGGGGCCGCCCGCGGCATCGGTGCGGCCATCGCCCGGGTGCTGGCCCGGGACGGCGCCCACGTGGTCGCCGTCGACGTGCCCGCGGCCGGGGAGCAGCTGGCCGAGGTCGCCAACGAGGTCGGCGGGACGGCGGTGTCGCTGGACATCACCGGCGCCGACGCCGGTCCGCGGCTGGCCGCCCAGCTGGTGGCCCGGCACGGCGGGGTGGACGTCGTCGTGCACAACGCCGGCATCACCCGGGACAAGCTGCTGGTCAACATGGACGCCGCCCGCTGGAACTCGGTGATGGCGGTGAACCTGCAGGCACAGCTGGACCTCACCCAGGCGCTGCTGGACACCGAGGGAGCGCTCAAGCCGGGTGCCCGGGTGGTCAGCGTGAGTTCCCAGTCCGGGATCGCCGGCAACCGCGGGCAGACCAACTACGCGGCGTCCAAGGCCGGGGTCATCGGCATGGTGCGCGCCTGGGCGCCGGAGTTCGCCGAGCGCGGGGCCACGATCAACGCCGTCGCGCCGGGCTTCATCGTCACCGAGATGACCGCGAAGATGCCGCTGGGCACCCGCGAGGTCGGCTCCCGGCTCAACTCGCTGCAGCAGGGCGGGCTGCCGGTCGACGTCGCCGAGACGATCGCCTGGCTGGCCCAGCCGGGCAGCGCCGGGGTCAACGGCCAGGTCGTCCGGGTCTGCGGCCAGTCGCTGCTGGGGGCCTGACGTGACGCGCACCGTGCTCGACGCCCCGCCGGCGATGCCGGCCCTGTTCGCCCGGGCCGCGCTCACCGCGCGTGGCCGGGGCGGCGAGCTGCCCGACACCCGGCTGGCCCGGCTCGGCGTCGAGGTCGACCCCGCGCACCTGGCGGACTACGCCCGGGTCTGCCGGTTCCCGCTCGCCGACAGCCTGCCGGTGACCTACCCCCACCTGCTCGCCTTCCCCCTGCAGGTGGCGCTGATGACCGACCGGGCGTTCCCGCTCGCGCTGCCCGGCCTGGTGCACGTGCGCAACCAGATCGAGCAGCTGGCGCCGATCGGCACCGGCGCGGCGCTGGACGTCGAGGTGTGGGCCGAGCGGTTCGCCGGGCACGTGCGCGGGGCGACCGTCGACCTCTGCGCCACGGTCTCCGCCGGGGGTGCGGAGGTCTGGCGCAGCCGGTCCACGTACCTGGCCCGCGGGGCGACGGCGCCCGACGGCGCGCCGGACGCCGACGTCCGGGTGTCGGTGGGGGAGCTGGAGCGCGTCAACGCCCGGTGGCAGGTGCCCGCCGACACCGGGCGCCGCTATGCGGCGGTCTCCGGTGACGTGAACCCGATCCACCTCTCCGGGGTCACCGCCAAGGCCTTCGGCTTCAAGCGGGCGATCGCGCACGGCATGTGGGTGAAGAGCCGCACGCTGGCGGCGCTGGCCGGCCGGCTCCCCGAGGCGCTGTCGGTGGACGTGGCGTTCCGCAAGCCGCTGCTGCTCCCGGCGACGGTCACGCTCTCGACCGAGCAGGCCGAGGCCGGCTGGGACGTCGCCGTCCGGGACGCGAAGGCGGGCACCGAGCACCTGCTGGGGAGGATCCGTCCGTCCTGAGCTCCGCGCGCCGCGCGGTGACGGGGCGTTGCTCACCTAGCATCGCACCGTCATGGACACGCAGCCGATGCAGCAGGTGAGCCCCGGCCGAACACTGCCCCTCCTGTCGGAGGAGTCTCCCCGGGACCCGGGCTCCCTGTTCGACCAGCTCGACCGGGAGCCGGACCCCCTGCCGGCGGAGCGCCCGCGGGAGCCGGTCTGGGTGGTGCTGACCCGCGGGTTCGGCGAGCTGATGGTGACCGTGGGGCTGGTCCTGCTGCTGTTCGTCGTCTACGAGGTCTACGTCACCGACTTGCTCAACGACCGCCGGCAGGACCAGCTGACCGAGGAGATCCGCGACGTCTGGGCGGATGCCCCGGAGCCCACGGCCGTGCTCCCGGTGCTGGTCGAGCCGGCGGCCGGCGAGCCGCTCGCGGTGCTGCGCATCCCGCGGCTGGGTGAGGACTACCAGCAGGTCGTGCTGCAGGGCACCGACGAGGCGCAGCTGTCGCAGGGGCCGGGCCACTACGCCGGGACGGCGATGCCCGGGCAGGCCGGCAACCTGGCGGTGGCCGGGCACCGGGTGGGCAAGGGATCGCCGTTCATGGACCTGGACCAGCTCCGGCCGGGCGACCCGATCGTGGTGGAGACCGCGGACGCGTGGTTCGTGTACCGGGTGCTCGGCGACCCGGGCACCGGCGACTTCGCCACCGACCCCAGCGGGATCCCCGGCCAGCACATCGTCCGGCCGTCCGACGTCGACGTCATCGCCCCGACGCCGGGCGCGGCCGGTGCGGCGCCGTCGGGCACGTACCTGACCCTGACCACCTGCCACCCGAAGTACTCCGCGCGGCAGCGCCTGATCGTGCACGCCGGCCTGGACGGCGACCCGGTCGCCAAGGTCGATGCGCCCGACGGCCCGCCGGCGCTGCTCGAGGGCGGAGAGGACTCCTGATGTACGGCTGGATCTGGCGCAGCCTCCCGGGTGGGCGGACGAGCAAGGCGCTGCTCTCGCTGTTCCTGGTGCTGGCCGTCTGCGCGTTGCTGCTGCTCGTCGTCTTCCCGTGGGCGGAGCCGATGCTCCCGTGGAACGACGTGACCATCGACCAGTGAGCCGCCCGGCGGGGTGACGCGCCCGCGCCGCTCCCCGGGTCAGCCCAGGGCGGCCAGCACCGCGTCGAGCACCCGGTCGGGGCCGAAGCGGACCACGTCGTCGGCGACCAGGCCGGTCTCCGCCTCCGCGGCGGCGACCGCGGCCCGCGCGTCGTCGTCGGAGAGCCCGGCGGTGTTCAGCGCGACCGCGACGACCGGTGCCGGCCGCACCCAGCCGGCCGCCTGCTCGTAGCCGCGGACGATCCCGGCCAGCGGCGGCAGGGCCGTCTGCGGGTAGTCGGCGATCGCGGTGCGCCCGGCCAGGTGGCAGAGCACCAGTGCGTCGGCCGAGGCGCCGTGCAGCAGGCCGAGGGTGACCCCGGAGTAGGCGGGGTGGTAGATCGAGCCCTGCCCCTCCAGCCAGAGCAGGTCCCCGCGGGTGGCGCCCTCGCGGACCAGCCGGTCGGCGGCGCCGGCCACGTAGTCCGACACCACCGAGTCCACCGCGATGCCCCAGCCGGAGATGGCCACCCCGGTCTGACCGGTCGCCACGAAGACCGAGGCCAGCGACCGGGCCCGGGCGGCGCGGTCCAGCTCGAGGACGACGCTCATCTTGCCGATCGCGCAGTCCGAGCCGACGGTGTGCACCACCCGGGCGGGCACCGGCTCGCTGCCGGGCACGTCCAGGTCGTCCGGGGCCGCCCGCAGGTCGCGGATCTGCGCCTCGTGCTCGGCGGCGAGGGCGGCGAGCGTGGGGTCGGTGCGCAGGTCGGTGTGCAGCCCGGCCTCGACGTCCATCCCCAGCCGCAGGGCGTCGGCGAGCACCGCGCGCCAGGCCGGGGTCAGCCGGCCGCCCAGCGGGGCGACCCCCAGCAGCACGGTGGTGGCGCCGAGCGCGGCCGCCGCCGCCACGTCGGGGACGACGGGGGCCGGGTGGTCGCAGAACGGGACGACGTCCACCGCGCGGCGCCCGGCGTGCACCTCGTCCACGACGCAGACCACCTCGCGCGGGCCGTAGCGGAGCACCCCGTGAGCGGTCTTGGCGTAGGACTCGGCGAGCTGGCCGGCGGTGAGCACGGCCAGCCGTTCGGTGCTGGGCTGATCGCCCTCGGTGCTCATCGGGCCTCCGTCGGTGCTCATCGGTCCTCCGCCGGGGTGACGCCCAGCCCGGGCGCATCGGGCAGCACGACCCGGCCGGCCGAGAACCCCAGCCCGGTGAACGGCTCGTCGGCGACCAGCAGGTGCCCGTCCAGGTCCACCAGGTCGGCCAGCGGGCCCAGCTGGGCGGCCTGGGCGATGCCGAGCTGGGACTCGATCATGCAGCCGAGCATGACCCGCAACCCCAGCGCCGCCGCCGCGTGCACCATCCGGTGGGCCTCCCGGATCCCGCCGCACTTGGCCAGCTTCACGACGATCCCGTCCGCGAGGCCCGCGGCCGGGGCGACCGAGCCGAGGTCGGTGCAGCTCTCGTCGAGGAAGACCGGCAGCCGGTCGGGGAGCTCCCGGTAGCGGGCGTAGGCGTCCAGGTCGGCGCGGGGGAAGGGCTGCTCGATCATCTCCACGCCCAGCTGCCGCAGCTGCGGCAGCAGCTCCCGGACGCCGTCCAGCGTCCAGCCCTCGTTGCCGTCGACCCGCAGCCGCGCCGGGGAGACCTCCCGGATCGCGGCCAGCCGCGCCAGGTCGTCCGGGCCGCCGACCTTGACCTTGTAGACCTCGAACCCCGGCGCCCGGCGCACCCGGTCGACGGTCTCCTCCACGGTGGAGATGCCGATCGTGAAGCTGGTCGGGGGCTGCACGCCGTCCAGGCCGAGCATCCGCCACACCGGCAGCCCGGCGTGCCGGCCGGCCCAGTCGTGCGCCGCGCCGTCCAGCGCCATCTTCGCGCCCTGCGGGCCGTCCCAGGCCCGGAGCCGGCGGGCGATCCCCTCCAGGTCCCGCAGGTCGTGCCCGAGCAGGTCCGCGCCGTGGTCCTGCACCGCCGCCGCCATGCCGGCCACCGACTCGCCCGCGTAGGCGACCGGGGCGCCCTCGCCGTGTCCGGTCACGCCGCCGGCCTCGACCCGGACGACGAGGACCTCCTCGGTGTCGGTCGAGGAGCGGGCGATGGTGAAGGTGTCCCGCAGGCGCAGCTCCTGGGGCCAGCAGGTCACGGCCACGGTGTCGCGGGCCATCGGCATCGCTCCTCGTCGGCGGGCTGCTCCGGGCGGCGGACCCCCACCCTGGCCGTGCGACCGGGGCTTGGCAAACCTGGTGCCGGACCGGCCGACGTGGCAGGGTCGTCGCCCACCGAACGAGACAGGTCCCGCACCGCGTCGAGTCGAGCAGGTGAGCCGCATGGCCGGTACGCCCCACCAGACGTCATCCGCCCCTGGGCTGATGGGCGGGCGGTACGGCCGCTGGATCCTGCCCGCCGTGGTCTTCCAGTCCGTCCTCATCGGCGGCGGCTACGCCACCGGCCGGGAGGTCGTGCAGTACGGCGCCCGCTTCGGTGCGCTCGGGCTGTGGAGCATCGCCGCGGTCCTGCTGGGCTTCGCGCTGATGTCCGGGCTGGCCTACGAGTTCGCCCGGACCTTCCACGTCTACAACTACCGCTCGTTCATGAAGGCGCTGATCGGGCCGTTCTGGCTGGCCTTCGACGTGCTCTTCCTGATCATGGTCGTCATCGTGATCGCGGTGATGGCCGCGGCCGCCGGCACCATCGGCGAGCAGACCATCGGGCTGCCCGGCTGGGTCGGCGTGGTGCTGGTCATCGGCGCCGTGGCGCTGTTCAACTTCTACGGCGGTGCCTTCATCGAGAAGGCCAAGTCGGTCGGCACCGTCGTTCTCTACGTCGCCTACCTCGCCTTCGCCGTCACCGTGCTGACCCAGCGGTGGGGCGACACGACCGACACGCTGATGAGCGGCACCTCCTCCTACAGCGAGGGCGCCACGGCGTTCGCCGCGATCGGGGTCGGGCTGCTGTACGTCGGCTACAACCTGACGGTCATGCCCGCCGTGCTGTTCACGTTGCACCGCCAGCGGCGCCGCCGGGACGCCGTCCTCGGCGGCCTGGTCACCGGGCTGCTGTCGATCATCCCGTTCGTGCTCACCTACCTGTGCCTGCTGGCCTTCTACCCCGACGACGACGTGCTCGGCGCCGAGGTGCCCTGGCTGGTCATGCTGCAGTCGGTCGGCGGACCGGCGCTGGTCGCGGTCTTCGCCGCAGTGGTCATCTTCACCCTGATCGAGACGGCGACCGGATCCACCCACGCCATCGTGGACCGGGTCGACGACACCCTCGCCGAACTGGGCCGGCGCCGGCTCACCCGGCTGCAGTCGGCGCTGTTCACCGGAGGGGTCGTGCTGGCCGGTGCGCTGCTCTCCCAGGTCGGCATCATCGCCCTGGTCGCCCAGGGGTACACGCTGATGGCCTACGGCTTCATCGCCGTCTTCGCGCTCCCGCTGCTGACCATCGGGGTCTGGCGGATCGTGCGGGCACACCGGGCGGGCTCGCCCCCGCACCAGGACGCCCCGGCGCAGTCCTGAGGGCGCTCACACGCTGCGGCGGACCTTGAGCTGCGGCGGGCGGCCGTCGGGGTCGATGAAGTAGCGGTAGGCGGGAGCGGCCAGGACCCGCTTCCACGTGGCCGGACGCTCGACGACGTGCTCGCGCAGTCGGCCGGGAGGGCGGGGGCCGCGACGTCCGCCGGCGTGCCAGGCGTCCAGGGCGGCGGCGCTCTGCCGGAACGCCGCGACGGCGTCGTCCGGGTGGAGCAGGTCGTCGTCGTCGCCGTCGGCCCGGTCCAGGTGCTCGCGCATCAGCGTCAGCCGCAGCTCCCGGGCGAACCGGCGGGCACCGTCTCCGTGCCCGCCCGGGTCGACCGGTTCCCGCGGGTCGCGGTCGGCGTCGAGCACGGCCGCGGTCAGCTCCGAGTCGTGCGTCCAGGACCGCCGGTTGAAGTTGTCGCTGCCGACCGTGGCCCACACGTCGTCGACGACGCAGACCTTGGCGTGCACGTACACCGGCTTGCCCCGTGGGTTCTCCACGTCGAAGACCTGCACCCGGTCCTCGCCGGCTGCCCGGACCATCTCCAGGGCGCGGGACTGCCCGATGGCCGCCGGCAGGATGCTGACCGGGCTGTCCTTGTCCGGGTGCCGGGGCACGACGACGACCAGGCGCAAGCTCGGCCGGGCGCGCAGCGCATCGGCGAACACCCGGGCGACGTCGGTGGACCACATGTACTGGTCCTCCACGTAGACCAGGTGCTCGGCCCGGGCCAGTGCCTTGGCGTAGCCACGGGCGACGCTGCGCTCGCCGTCCGGGGCGAAGGGGTAGCCGGGCCAGCGGTTGGGATAGGTGCGCAGCAGCTGGACGGCGCACGACCCCTCGCCCTGCGGCGCCGGCAGCGCCTCGGGCAGGGACGAGGGCGTGCGGTCCTGCCCACGGAGCAGGTCGGGCAGCACGTGCCACGGCATCCGGGTGAGCGCGGCGGGGTCCTCCCACCGCTCCCGGAACACCGTCTCGACCTCCCGGACGACCGGTCCGTGCAGCTCGACCTGGACGTCGTGCCACGCCGGGGTGTCGCCGTAGGCGTCGGCGAACGGACGGGGCTGCGGGTCGCCCTCGTGCCCCGCGTCGTCCCGACGGCTGTGCGCCACGTCGATCCCGCCGACGAAGGCGACGTCCTCGGCCGGGCGGTCCCGGTGCCGGACGACGACGAACTTCTGGTGGTGGCTGCCCATCGGCCGGACCCGCTGGTCGAGGAGGACCTCGCCGCCGGTCTCGTTCACGTCCCGGGAGAGGTCCCGGTTCTGCTCGGCGGAGAACGCCATCGACTCCAGGTGTGACCGCCAGATCAGCCCCTTGACCAGGGCGCCGCGGCGGACGGCGTCCGACAGGGCCTTGCCCACGGTCAGCCCGTCCTCGGTGAGCAGCTCGTCGGTGTCGCCACGCCAGCCGGCGAGGAACACCACGTCGCCGCGCCCGGCACCGGCGAGCGCGTCGGCCAGGGTGGAGAAGTAGCTGCTGCCGTGCACGATCGGCCGCACCCGGTTGCCCTCGGTCCACGCCCGGACGCGGGTCGCGCCGTTGCCGCGCTCGGCGTCGGAGAGCAGCCAGGCCTCGGGGCCGGCCGGGGCAGCGGGTGGCAGGTCGAGCGTGGCGTCCAGGCGGGCGGCCAGCTCGGCGCCGTCCGGAGCCCGGACGACCGGCACCGCACCCACGGCACCGTCCTGCTGACCACCGTCCGGCTGACCGCCGCCCGGCAGGACCTGGCGCAGCGCGATCGCCTCCACCCGGTCCGGGTGGCGGCGCGCGAAGTCCTGGTAGATCGCCGGGTCGTGCTCGCCGTCGTCGCCCACCAGCACCCAGCGGATGTCGGGCAGGTCGGCGGCCAGCCGCTCCAGGGACCCGCTCTTGTGCGCCCGGCCGTCGCGGAACCAGCCGCGCGGGGTGATGCCCCAGTCGGTCATCAGCAGCGCCCCCGCCGGGAACCGGTTCCGGTCGAGGAACCGGGCCACCGGGCCGGCCAGGTTCCACGGGCCGTTGCTCAGGTAGACCACCGGCGCGTGCGGGTGGTCCTGCACCAGCCGGGTCAGCAGGCCGGCCATGCCCGGCACCATCGTGCGCCCGCTGCTGGACCGGGCGAGCGTGCGCCAGGCTGCCCGCAGCGGGTGTCGCAGCCCGGTGATCCAGACCGTGTCGTCGACGTCGCAGACCACGCCCCGGCGCACGTCCGGCCCGGCCATGTGCACCGTGGCCGGGACCGGCTCGCGTCCGGGCAGTCGGAACTCCACGCCCGCCGGCCCGGGGGGGAGCGCGGCGTCGAGGGTGACGTCGACCAGCCCGGCCGCGTCGGACCGGACCCGGTGCCGGACGCCGTCGAGCACGACGTCGACCTCGCCGCCCGGTTCCTCCAGGGTGAGGAACCGGCGCCAGCCCGGGATGTCCCGCCGGGCGCCGGGATCGGTGCCGGTGGGCGCGAGCAGCAACCGTCCCAGCACCCGTGCGCGACCGCCGGCACCGTAGCCGGGGAAGGTCAGCGCGGCCGGGTGCCAGCCGCGGCGCCGGGCCACCCGGGCCAGCTGGTCCCGTAGGCCGTTCTCCGCCCGGTAGGCGATCCGGACCAGCCGGCTGGGGGCATCGTCGGTGAGGCTGTCGGTGTCCGGCTCGGTGGTCTCGTGGCGGGTCTCCCCGGTCATCCAGCAGCTCCCTGTGTCGTGGACGCCTCCCCCGGCCGACCGTCGCGACGTGGTGCGGGCCGAGGAGGGCTGGTGATCAGTCCTACCGTGGAACCAGCTGGTCCGCTCCTGCGTTGCGGGGATGGCCGCCACCGGTCAGGCGTGCAGAGGCCGTCCTGTGGGCACTGCAGGGTGATGCGGCACGTCCAGATCGCCCAACGGAGAGGAACAGTGTGACCCAGCTCGGCTCGCGGCAGGACGTCCCGAGGAGCGGCGGCCGGTGATCGAGTGGTTGCTCTTGTTGGCCGCCGTCCTCCTCGTCGCTGCCAACGCGGTCTTCGTCGCCGCGGAGTTCTCGCTCATCGCCGCCGACCGGGTCACCCTGGAGGCGGAGGCGGAGGCCGGTGACCGCCGGGCGGCCGGGGTCGTCGCGGCGATGCGGTCGCTGTCCACCCAGCTCTCCGGGGCGCAGCTGGGCATCACCGTGACCAGCCTGGTCGTCGGGTTCATCGCCGAGCCGTCGCTGGCCACGCTGCTGCGCGGGCCGCTGGGGCTGACCGGCCTGGGCGACGGGGCGGTGACCGCGATCTCGGTCGGGGTGGCACTCGCCGTCGCCACCGGGGTGCAGATGGTCTTCGGCGAGCTCGTGCCCAAGAACTGGGCGATCGCCGAACCGACCCGGGTGGGGAAGTTCGTGGCCGGGCCACAGCGGGCCTTCACGACCGCGACCCGCCCGCTGATCACCTTCCTCAACGGGTCGGCGAACCGGTTGCTGCACCTGATGGGCATCACCCCGACCGAGGAGCTCGCCTCCGCGCGGGCCCCGCAGGAGCTGGCCTCGCTGGTCAACCGGTCCGGGCAGGCCGGGACGCTGGACGAGGGCACGGCCGACCTCATCGCCCGGTCCATCGAGTTCGGTGACCGGACGGCGGCCGACGTGATGACCCCGCGTCCCCGCGTCCGCTTCCTCCGCGCCGACCAGCCGGTCGCCGACCTGCTGGCGCTGGCTGCCTCCAGCGGTCACGCGCGGTTCCCCGTGGAGGGGGAGGGCGTCGACGACGTCGTCGGGGTGGTGCACTTCAAGCACGCGATGGCGGTGCCGGCGGCACAGCGGGCGACCCGCACGGTGGGCGAGGTGATGGTGCCGGTGCGCGCGGTGCCGGAGACCGTCGAGCTCGACCCGTTGCTGGAGACGCTCCGCGAGCCGGGGCTGCAGGTGGCCGTGGTGGTCGACGAGTACGGCGGCACCGCCGGCATCGTGACCCTGGAGGACCTCATCGAGGAGATCGTCGGCGAGATCGACGACGAGCAGGACGCTCCCGTCCACCGGCAGCGACGGGCACCGGACGGGTCCTGGGTGCTCTCCGGCCTGCTGCGGCCCGACGAGGCCGGGGAGGCCGTCGGGCTGGAGCTGCCCGAGGGCGAGGGCACGGACACCCTCGGCGGGCTGCTCACCGAGCGGCTGGGCCGGCTGCCGCGGGTCGGGGACCGCGTCGTCCTGCCGGCCCGTGACGTCACCCACCCCGATCCGGACGGCGTCCCCGTCCCGACCGAGGTGGCGGTGACGGTGACCCGGCTGGACGGCCACCGGGTCGACCGGGTGCGGATGCGCCGCACCGGGGGCGCGACCGCGGCCTCGGCCCGACAGACCGAGACGGAGAACGCCCGATGAGCGACACCGTGGCCATCCTGCTCGCGGTGTTCCTGCTGGCCGGGAACGCCTTCTTCGTGGGAGCCGAGTTCGCGCTGGTCTCTGCGCGGCGCACCCAGATCGAGCCGCGCGCGGCCGAGGGCGTGCGCGGTGCCCGGACGACGTTGAAGGCGATCGAGAACGTCTCGTTGATGATGGCCGGTGCCCAGCTGGGCATCACGGTCTGCTCGCTGGGGCTGGGCGCCGTGGGCGAGCCGGCCGTGGCGCACCTGCTCGAGGGGCCCTTCGCCGCGGCGGGCCTGCCCGAGGCGCTGGTGCACCCGATCGCGTTCGCCATCGCGCTCGCCGTCGTGGTGTTCCTGCACATGGTGCTGGGCGAGATGGTGCCCAAGAACATCTCCCTGGCCGGCCCGGAGCGGGCGGCGCTGCTGCTCGGGCCGCCGCTGTACTGGGTCGTCCGCGCGCTGCACCCGCTGATCTGGCTGCTCAACCAGGTGGCCAACCTGGTGCTGCGGGCACTGCGGGTGACGCCGCAGGACGAGGTCAGCTCCACGTTCACCCGCGACCAGGTGACCGGCCTGATCGGGGAGTCGCGCCGCGAGGGACTGATCGACGAGCGGGAGCACCAGCTGCTCACCGGTGCGCTGCAGTTCGACGAGCAGCGCACCGCCGACGTGGCGATCCCGACGGCGGACCTGGTCACCGTGCCGCGCCGGATCACCGTCGGCGAGCTCGAGGACGTGTGCGCGGCCACCGGTTTCTCACGGTTCCCGGTCACCGACGACGACGGCGGCCTCGCGGGCTACGTGCACCTCAAGGACTTCCTCGCCGTCCCGTCGGAGGAGCGGGACGCCCCGATCGCCCCGGCGCTCATCCGGCCCCTGGCCGGTGCGACGACCGACCAGGGGCTGCGCGACGTGCTGGCGACCATGCAGCGGGACGGCGCGCACCTGGCCGTCGTCCGTGACGACGGCGGTCGGACCGTCGGCGTGGTCGCGCTCGAGGACGTGCTGGAGGAGCTGGTCGGCGAGGTGCGGGACGCCGCCCAGACGGTGGCGGCCGGTCGCCGGTAGCGGGACCGGACCGGTCAGCTGCGGCGTGACCCCCGGGCGGACCGGTTGCGCCGGCCGGCGCCCCCACCGGTGTTGGCGGTCGGCGCGGGACGGTCGCCCGTCCGGGCGCCACCCCGGCCGCGGCCGCCGCCGGCCGGACGGGACCGCTCAGCGGCGCCCCGCCCGGACCGCGGGCCGCTGCACGGGCGGCAGGTGGTGAACCACGGGGCGATCGAGGTGCCGCACTCGGTGCACGTGCCCGAGCGGCCGATGGCGATCGCGTCGGGCAGCAGCTCGGTGATCGTCTCGGCGCACGCCTCCTCGAGCTCGGCGGCGTCGTCGCTGTCCAGGCCGGCCACGCCGGGGAACTGGCGGAGCAGGGTCTGGGCGTCCCGCGCGGCGGCAGCGGCCTGCTCGTACTCCTCGACCGAGCCCTTGACGGGGTACTCGGGGAGCACGGTCTCGACCGGCACCGGGAGACCGACCGCGTGCTGCAGGGCGGCCCGGGCCAGCACCAGCCAGCGGGTGCGCCGCGGCGGATTGTAGTCGATGGCCAGGTTGATCAGCCGCCACACCGTCTGCAGGTCGCCGGCCTCGCCGAGCGGTCCGCGCAGCAGCGGCAGCAGGGCGTGCACCCGCAGCACCAGGCCGGTGACGTCGTCGGCGGTCATGCCCTCGTCCTGGGTCGCGACCCGCGCCCAGGCCATCCAGCGGGTCAGCGCCTCGGGCAGGTCGACCGCCTCGAACGCGCCGAGGTCCTCCAGCTCCGGGCGGAGGCGGGGTCGGCGCTTGGGCAGGTCGCTCATCTCGTCGCCGCGGGCGACCGCGGCGCCGGCACCGACCAGCGCGCCGACCGGCTTGAGCCCGGCGACGCCGATCAGGATGCCGGTCTGGCCGTGCCCGGTGAGCCCGTACCGGCCGGCGCGCCCGGCGATCTGGGCGACCTCCCAGGTGCGCAGCGGGCGCAGCTCCTGGCCGTCGAACTTGGTGGTCTCGGCGAACAGCACCGTGGTGGCCGGCACGTTGATGCCGTGGCCGATGACGTCGGTGGTCACCAGCACGTCGAACTCGCCGCGGGTGAACCGGTCGATGACCTGGCGGCGGGTGGCCGGCGGCAGCGCGCCGTAGAGCACGCCGACCTTGCCGGGCCGGTGCTGGTCCAGCTCGGCGGCGACGGCGTAGACGGCCTTGCGGGAGAAGGCCACGACCAGGGTCTGCGGGCGGACGGCGTCGGTGCGCACCGGTGCCTTGAGGACGTCGAGGCGCGACAACCGCTTGTGGTTGACGACCTGCACCTGCTGGGCGTCGGTGACCAGTGGCTTGAGCACCAGGTAGGCCTCGGCGGCGGAGATGAGGTGCATCTCGCGGTACTCACCGGTCAGCAGCAGCCGGGCCCAGTGGTGGCCACGGTCGGGGTCGGTGACCCAGTGGGACTCGTCCAGGACGAGCAGCTCGCCCCGGTCGGGGGCCTTCTCCACGGTGCAGCAGACGATCGCCGCGTTCGGGTCGATCTCCTCCTCGCCGGTGGACAGGCCGACGGTGCCGGGCGGGAGCTGGGCGGAGAGCTTGGCGTAGGCCTCGTGCGCCAGCTGGCGCAGCGGGGCGGCGTAGACGCCCGAGCCGGTGGCGGCCAGCGCCTGCAGCGACTCGTAGGTCTTGCCGGAGTTGGTCGGGCCGAGGTGGAAGACCACCTTCTCGGGGCGGGTGGCCCGGGAGGGGAGCTCGGGAGCAGCGCCGTCCACCCAGATCTGCTGGGCGCGCTTCTCGTCGCGCGCGGCGATCCGGTCGGCGTCACGGGTGGCGGCCTCGCGGGAGGCGCTGCGCTCGCGGCGACGGGTGGGGGACTGCGGGGGGACGGTCACAGACAGGGAGTGTCCTTCGCTGAGGGATCAGGCGGTGGGAGGTCGACGCGCACGAGCGCGGACCATCACGAGGTGGAACACCGCCAGTGCCCCCATCATGCCCGACGGTGCCATCCCGACGGAGCACGCAGTGGCGACGCGGCGCCGGGCGGAGGCCGGCCTCGACTCCGGTCGGCGGCCCGTGCGTCCGCCGCCGGCCCCGTTCCGGGGGTGGGGCGCTAGCCTCGGACCGCCAGGAGGGCTCGCCTAGTGGCCGATGGCGGCGGTCTTGAAAACCGCTAGGGGTGAAAGCTCCTCGTGGGTTCGAATCCCACGCCCTCCGCTCTGATCAGCACGTTCGTACGGGCTCGACCTGGCGCTGGGCCTGGTACCGGGTCTCAGCGCCCCCGGCGTGCCCGCTGCGTGCCCGTACGGTTCACGCGCGTGCCCGCTGCGAGGCGGCCCAGTCGTGCTGCCACTTCGGCGTCCCGGCTCTCCGCGGCGTGCTGGTAGATCATGGCCGCGCGTGACGAGGAGTGGCCGGCCCGGCGCATCACCTCGGCGAGGGTTGCCCCGCTCTGGGCCGCCAGCGTCAGGCCGGCGTGGCGGAGATCGTGCAAGTGCGCCCCGGGCAGTGCGGCCCTGGTTCGTGCTGTGGCCCACGCCGCGTGCACGTGGTGGGCGCGCAGGGTGCTGCCGTCAGGCCTGGCGAACAGCCGGTCGGCGGGTGAAGCCGATCCGCGCACGCGGAGGTGCTCGTCCAGCGCGTCGACTCCCTGGTCGGGCAGGTGCACTGTCCGCTGGCTCCCAGCCTTGGGAGCGCCTTCGCGCGGCCCGTCGTCGGTCTCGACGACCTGGCGTCGCACCGCCACGGTGCCCGCGTCCAGGTCGACGTCTTCGATGCGCAGGGCGACGAGCTCACCCAGCCGTAGGTGGCTCCAGAAGGCGAGCTGGACGAGGCCGCGTAGGTGGACAGGCATGCCGGCGGCGAGCTGCTGGACCTGCTCGAGGTCGAGCAATGGCCGCTCGTCGCTGCGCGCCTGCCCGGCGCCCGTGATGCGGCACGGGTTGCGGCCCAGGGCATCGTCGGCAACAGCGGTGGAGAGGATGGCGCGCAGGACGGCGTAGGCCTGTCGGGTGGCTGTCGGGCCCGTGGCGGCGCTGGTCTGCGCGTGCCACTGGCGCACCAGGGCGGGCGTGATGCGGTCCAGCGGCAGGTCGCCCAGCGCCGGTAGCACCCAGCGGTCGAGCGAGTGCTGGTACGTCTCCCGGGTCCGGATGGCCAGTGGACGTCCTCGGACAGTGCGCTCAGCGAGCCAGGACTGGCTGTATTCGCGGAGCCTGACACCGCTCCGATGGGGGTCGAGCCAGGCGCCTCGCGCCATGTCCACCTCGGTCGCGGTCAGGAAACGAGCGGCATCCGTCTTGGTCGCGAAGGTGGTGGGAGCGGTCCGGTCTTTACCGTCGGGCCCCGAGTACCGAGCCTGCCATCGACCGGAGGGCAGCTTGCGCACGCGGCCGAAGCGCCGTCTGGCCTGGGCCACGTGGACGACCTCCGGGGGGCTCGTTGTTCGACACGGTTGAGCGGGGACCTTGGACGGACGTTCGGTCTTCCTCGTTGCTCAGGAGACCGGTAGCGGCTGCTGCGTCGGTCAGCGCCGGACAGCGGGCGGAGCGATGGGCTCGACCGCGCGGGCATCGAGGTAGGCATCGAGGTCGGACTGCCAGAAGCGCAGGGAGCGGCCGGCGTAGGTGAACTTGACCCTGCGCTCGGCGACCAGGCGGTAGATCAGCCGTCGTCCGCAGTGGAGGTACTCGGCCGCGCTGTCGACGTCGTGCAGCGGACCGATCGAGCGGGTGCTGTGTGCTGCCACGTCTGCTCCTCGCATTAGTGCTGTCGACAACTGGCAGCACACCGCCGACGAAGGTGCTGCCGTTCTTCCGGGAGCAGGCGCAGGAACGTGTCGATGGGTGACATCGGACGGCCGGCACAACAGCTCGGATTCCTGCGGCATCGGCGGGCCGGCGCGTTCTCGGATCGAGATCCTGTTCGCATGGCAGGTGCACAAGCGGTGGTCGTCCGAGGGTGTGGACTACACCCGTAGTGCTGTGGACAGCGGGCACCAGCAGGCCTGCTGTGCTCTAGGAGTCGGTCGCGCTGGCAGTGACTGGACGCGGGGTGACGAGGGTCCTAAGCGATGTCACCCTCATGCCGACCCGACTAGGGAAAACGTCACCCCACCCCCGTCGGATGCGGCGGTCGAACGAGGTCAGGGCCGCATCCAACGCACTGATGAGCGCGGTCAGCTCTCGGTCCAGACCAGACCGCGGTCGAGTTGTTTCGCGAGCTCGCCGAGGACGCCGACCCAGTCGCCCTGATGCGGTGTCGGTGGTGAGACGGGACGTGCGGGTGCCATGACGACGCCATGGGAATCTGGATGGCCGCACGACCCGATGCGGCGGCGGCGCGTCGCTGCCGCATGCGCGGTGCCGTGCAGTGGCCGAGCGCCACGTGGACATGGGGCCACTCGCTCGCGGGGTGATCGGGCCGAGGTGCCACCCCTACGTTGCCGAGGCTGTTTCCACTCGTCACGACGAATCGGGCTGACCGCGGGTGCAAGAGGTGTGTCGGACTTGGTTTGGGGTGCGCGGTGGCTGAGAACTGGGCTTCGCGTCTGAGGCGCGGTAAGTCGGGCTGACTGTCCAGGTCGTACAGCCACGGTGGATCGCATCCGGCTGCGGCGTCGCCTAAGAACGCAGGGGGCTCGTTGTACTGGCTGGCCCGCTGGCGGACCAGGCCGTCTGCCCTCGTGTTGGTGCCAGCCAGCAGGCTTACCGCGGGGTGACCCCGATCGTCCCCACGTACGGTCCCTTCGACAGCGGCCAAGAGTTGCTGCGGGCCATGACCGAAACCCGACCTAGTGGGCCCGTTGAGACCAAGCCCGTTTGTGACATGAGGAGGGGTGCGGGCGCCGACGGATGCGTATCCCTAGGTTGCCTACGGTTGGCGCAGGACCGGAGCCAGTTCCGACATCAACGGCCAACTAAGCCCCCGCTGCGGTCTTCTGGGTCGACGGCTCGGCTAGCCTGCCTCGGGCCTGCCTCGGGCCTGCCTCGGGCCCGGCGAGACCCAGCCCGCGCCGGCTACGACTTCGCATCAGACAGCTACGTCCACACCGGGCGCATGACCCGCCTCGCGCGCGGGCACCAGAAGCAAGCGTCGGCAGGCCCAAGATGGGGCCGTCGACCGTGCCCTTGGGGGTATCCTCTGGTAAGCCGCAAGCCCAGAACGTCTAGGGTTACCACCCTGGCCGGTGGCCATCCACTTTCGAAGCAAGGACACGGGTTGACGACCAGAGACGCGAGCACTCTGTTCGATGCAGGAGGTCCCGCTCTGGATTCCGCCCAGCGAGCTTTCCTCCAAGGCCTCCAGGCTGGGCTTCGTGGCGACCGAGACGGGATGCGCAACCTGCTCCGTCGCAGTTTGCGACGTCCTGGGGCATTTGCGCAGAAAGCTGACGCGGCCCTCTACGAAGCTATCCTCCTCGCCTCGGCTCAAGCTGCCCCCACTAGCGAGACACCATCCCGTGAACCAAGCCGTGACCCGCTGTACGGCTGGGAGGGACCTAGTCGCCTTGGCGACCTGGTGTTTCCCCCGCCGGCGTGGTCGTCTGATACCGCACCAGTCAACAATCAGGCTAAACAAGGCGCGCCGAACCCTCCTGATACCGAGCCGGTCTTGGCGCAACTTGTGGCGGGTTTGCCGCCATACTTAAGGCTGGACACGCGCACTCCAGAGCAACCCGAACTTGCCCACCACCTGGATGACTCGCTGCGACGTATTGCGCAGGAGTACACCAGCGGCATGTTGGCCAAGAGATCGATCTCTCCCACTCGAACTTTGCTGCTGACGGGCCCCCCCGGAACCGGCAAGACAATGACAGCTCGCTGGATTGCTCGAGAAATCAGACAGCCACTACTTGTTCTTGATCTGGCCGCCGTCATGAGTTCGGAGCTCGGACGCTCCGGGCAGAACCTTGCGGCGGCGTTGGAAGCAGCAGCCAATCTTCCCGTCGTCCTGTTCATCGACGAGTTCGATGCAATTGCTGCGGAGCGCGCTATGCCCAACGAGATGGGTGAGTTACGACGACTGGTGAACGTGTTACTGCTCGCGCTTGATCGGTGGCCGGCTGGCCACCTCCTGATCGCTGCGACCAACCACCCAGACCTTCTTGATCGCGCAAGCTACCGCAGATTCGAGGAGGCATTGAACCTCACGACGCCTGACAAGAGTCTGCGTCAAAGAATCCTGGGCCGCTATCTACCAAGCCTGGGGGCTGCAGACTTAGCCCTTATTGCAACCATCACAGATGGGGCCAACGGCGCGAATCTCGAGAATCTTTCATTGCGCGCCGCACGTCGGGCTGCCTTGGCGGACAGAGAAACCTCCCTCGAGGACCTAGTGGCTGCTGTCGGTAGCCAACCTGAGCCGATTTCTAAGTCCACACGCGACCTCCTCGTCGATGCCTTAAGGGAACGAGGTTGGTCGGCGCGGCACATCGGTCGAGCCTTGAACTTGAGTCACGTGACGATTGGTAAGCGATTTCGGGATCAAGACCTCAAGGATTTATGAGCTTAAGTGCGCGAGAGCTTGCAGCTCAGGCGTCAGTCTAGGAACCTAGACCTGTGAGTTCTCCTCGCCGGCCGCTCGAAGCACCTCTGTCGCGCCCTCTACTCGTGGGCGGCGAGAAACTGCGCCTGCAAGCTGGATCGCCCGGGCGCGGATCGGGTGACAAGTTCATCCCGTACACCGTGGACCAGAACGCTCAGCGACTCGCGCCTCAGCTGGAGCAACTCAACGAAGGCTTACTTGCCCTTGAACCGGGGTTCCAAGGTGACCTTCCTATCGTGGAGATCAAGCTGCTTCCCCAGTTTCTCGCGGCGAGCAGCTTTCCCGCAGCCCTCTTGGAGGAATCGGGCCTCATCCTGATCGGCGCGCGTCCATCACGGGGCACAACACCGAATAAGGCCGGCGAGATCCTGCAGGACGTCCCCACGAAGTCGATCTATGCTGCGCTTTCCCAACCGCTTGCAGAGTTGAGCCGAATTGTTGCCACCCGGGCTGCTTCTTCGGCCAAGCGGGTTCAGCAAGACCTGCGCTCCATCGACACGATCGGAGTTGCCGCGCCTGCAGTCGTTGTCGACCACGCCGAAGATCCAGAACGGCTTACCCGTTTGAATCTCTTCGAGGCAGCATTTCACCCGTCGGTGAGCCGCGCCGGGATTCCCGTGCCAGCCAGTGACGACACCATCGGGAAATGGTTTCGATTGGTGGACAGCGTCGGTGGCGTCACTCAGAGTGAGTGGCTACGGACAGCAGGAACCTCGACATTTGTCCCTATTAGGGTGGAAAGTGCAGCAATCATTGACTTGCAGCGATTCAATCCGTTGCGGTCCTTGCAGCCAATGCCGACACCGCGGGTCGTGCCTGAAGTCCAACTTGAGACATGGCCCTACGAACCGCCGCTCGCTCGACGTCCAATTGAGGATCGCCCACTGCGAGTCGCAGTCTTCGACGGGGGTGTGAACGAACAAAGCCCGTATTGGGCGGGTCGGGTCAAGACAATTGACGTCGGGATGGTTGGTGCTGACGGACGCTCGCAGCGGCACGGTGCGATCGTAACGAGTGCGCTGCTCTACGGACACCTGAATGACACAGAGTTGCCTACGCCGGCGAATATGGTTATCGACCACTATGCGGCCTTCCCGCAGGCGGGACCCGAAGCCGATCTGCAGATGTATTGGCTTCTTGATGTACTTGAAGAGCAGGTCACACGGGGGCGGTACGACGTTGTAACTATCAGCACCGCGCCGAATCGACTTATGGATGACGCTACGATTGACCGCTGGACAAGCACCATCGATGAAATCTCCCATCGAGAAGGCGTCCTCTTCATCGTGGCCGCAGGAAACAACGGCGAGGACCCGAAAGCTGGTGGGCTAAATCGAGTTATGGTTCCCGCCGACGGGACGAACGTGCTCGCTGTCGGGTCGGCCGACACCATTGCATCAAAGCCGGGCAGGGCAGCTTACAGCGCAGTTGGGCCAGGCAGAGCTGGTGCGCTCCTGAGGCCTTCCGGTCTCGCCTTCGGTGGCACCAAAGATGATCCTTTCCTTGGTGTAGATAACGACGGACGGGCCCTTTCATTTTATGGCACCAGCTGCAGCGCTCCGCTCGTGACGCACAGCCTGGCCAGCGTTGCGCGCGTTCTAGGACGCGGTCGCGTCAGTGGAGCCAACTTGCGTGCATTCGCATTGCACTTCACCGAGCCGGGGCGTCGCGGCTTGAATGCCGAAGAGATCGGTCTTGGGATTTTTAGAACTGACTATGAGTTCCTACTTGACGGCCCGCCCGACGTGGTTCACGTTTTATACACGGGTTCGATATCGCGAGGCGAATACATACCCCTCGCTATCCCTGTGCCGGACGGACTGACGGGTTCCATGTCCCTGCGCTACACCTTGGCAACAACCACCGCTGTGGACGCGTCCGATAGTGTTGACTACACGCGAGCTGGTCTGGAATTGACGTTCCGGCCGCATGCCAACGTGTTCTCTTTCAGTAAGAAGGGCTCTAAGTCCTATCGGCTCAATACCATCACGCAGTCTGCTGAAGCGACCCGCCTCTTGCAGCGAGGGTATCGGCTTGGTAGCGAGCCAGTCACTCAGAATATAGGACACGGCGTCAAGCAAGACGAAGGCGCGCTCCGCGCAGAGGGCAAGTGGGATTCAGTGAGGTCGGGGGCGCACACCTTCCGGGACGCAGCTACCAAGATTGCGCGACCAAGATTGGACATCAGTCATTTGGCCAGAGAGGGAGGTGTTTTGGTTGCCTCATCTCCCGACCTCACTTGGAGCATGCTGGTGACCGTAAAAGCCCCAGGTAGCACAACGCTTTACGATGACGTACGCGCTCAGTATTCCGTCCTGTCTCGTCTACCCGCCGTCTCGGCCACACTCCGCGCACAAGGAGCATGACAATGTCGTCCCCTGCGGCCGCTATGAACAGCATTCGGGAGGCTTTGCAGAATCGTCAGCTATGCATCGTCGTTGGAACCGGGGTGACCTCCTCCGCTACATCTAGGAACCCCCTCGCCAGTTGGCGTGGCCTGATCGAAGATGGCCTCGACCGATGCCTCAGCTTGGGGGCTCGTGATGCGAAGTGGGTTGCCCGCGCCAAGGAGGACGTCAACAGCGGGTATGAGAATGACTTGATTGTCGCCGCCGAGAAGGCCACGGATGGCTTGGGAGGCCGACGGGACCCGGAGTATGCCACGTGGTTGCGTGAAACCGTCGGAAGTCTAAAGGCAACGGATACCACACTTCTGGACGCGATCAAGGACTTGGTGTCGGCTGGGGCGATAGTCGCGACGACGAATTACGACGATCTACTAGAGGACACGCTGGGCCTGCCTTCAGTCACGTGGCGCGACACTCCCCGCCTACAGCGCGTACTGAGGGAACGAGAGAAAGCCGTCATCCACCTACATGGCCACTGGTCGGACGCTGAAAGCGTCGTCTTCGGGTCATCCAGTTATGCCGATGTGCTTCGTAGCCCTGAATCAGCGAACTTCCTTCGAGCGACAGTCTACGTTCGTACATTGCTCTTTGTTGGGTTCGGAGCGGGCCTCGACGATCCAAACTTCTCTGCATTGCGTCGCTGGATGTCGCAGGATTTGACGACTTCAACTTTTGCCCACTACCGCCTTGTGCTCGATAGTGAAGTTACCGCTCCTCACGCGGCCGATCGAATTGTCTCAGTCCCTTATGGAGATGACTACACCAAGCTGCCCGCATATCTAGCGAGCATTCTTGCCGGCTTGCGCGGGGGTGGGATGAGGGCTGCGGGCGATGTCCCGGGCGCGAACGACGCCGGCAGCGGACCGCGGGTACCTGGCAGCGTGGGCATCCCACTCCGTTCTCGTGAGGATCCTGCGTTGCGCGCGGAGTTGAGCGAGGTTGGAGCAAAGCTTGAGTGGCTAGCACAAGCGTCCCTGTTGACTGATGATGAGGCAGTCGATCTCATCGGGAGCGGGACCCGCGTTGATGTGCTTCGCCGTTTCGTCTATCTGTTTGAGGAAGAGATCTCAGGCGTCATCAAGATCTCGACAAATGCCGCGGCGCTTGACCCCGTCATTCATAAGCAGGCTTTGATATCCGGCCGCCGTCTCTTGTCTATCCTCGGGGGTTCTACTGATCTCTTGTCTTGGGGGCATTACCCAGCATCAGCTACGGGTTCTAGCTTGGAATAGGTCAATTGGCGATAAGGGTGGCTTGCGCCCATCAGGTGCGCGTCCTAGTCGCGGGCTAGGTCGCACCCCGGACTTCGTGTCCGCTACGTGTCCGTAGTGACGGCAAGGGGGATTCTAGTGATCGTTACTGGTCAAGGCTGCAACGTCTTGAGCTTCGGTTATTGCGTTTCGGGCAGGCCAGCGACGGGGCTGCCGCCTTCTCTGAACCTGCTAGGTCTTGCCTGATGGCCGGCTTAGCGCCCAGTTCCCTCGCTCCTTCAGTGGTGTCTACCGCGAGTTGCAACATCGTCGCGCGCGCTTGGCGAGGTCCTCCATTGAGATTGCGCAGGAAGACCGTATGGGTGACGTTCGCATCCCGGCGGTAGCCACGTTGGCGGCGGCAATCATCGCCGTTGTTGGCTCGATGTTCGTGGTATGGCGAAGCGGTCAGCAGCAGCGACGTCTGCAGCAACGTGAGTTCGCTGACCGAGCGAGCGCCCGTGAGGCGCAGTGGGCCGAGGAGCGCGCCAGGGGCGCCCGTGCTGCCGAGGTCGATGCCTGTGTGCAGTTCGATGCTGCAGTAGTGATCGCGGTGGCGCACCTGCGCCGCATGGTCGATCTTGTCGGGCGGCCCGGCGTTCGACGCGGACTGTTTGGGCGCAAATGGGCTGAGCACTGGAATCGCCAGCTGACGGAGGCCAGCATCGAGCTAGCGCTGCCCCTGTCTACGGTGCGGCTCACTGCTGGACCCCAGGTAAGACAGGCCGTGTCCGACGTCGCCAGGTGCTTCGAGGGTGCGGCGAACGCAGTCAGTTCCCTTCCCCAGCGAATTCCCGAGTCGCTGTTGGTGGGCCTGGTGATCCAGGGCTGGCGCGAACGGGTCGAAGCGTCGATCGAGGGCCTGCATGCGGCCCGAGGTGTAATGGCGGCCGTCCTCGAGTCCTCGGTCGATGGGGTGGGCGGTCAGCCCAGCGGGGACAAGGGCGCCGCTAGGTCCTGATTGCGAGTCGTCGCTGCGTCCGAGATCAGCACAGCGCGGGTTCTGGCATGGCTGCCCTGTCGCTGAAGGTCAGTCGAGGTGCAGCCGAGTTGTGCCGCGAGCGTGGGACAAGCGTGACGGGGGTCGTATAGGTGCACTTTGGGAGCCGTGCCTCATTGGCCGTATCGGGCTGGGTCCGCCCGGTGTCATCCCCAACGCTAGGGTCGGCCGGGCCGCCGATCCAGCGTGTTGGCCCCCGAGTGTCAAGGGTCGGCGGGCGTTCAAGCAGTGGTAGCCGGGTTGCCAGCGCGACGGTGACGGTCGAGGTGGCCGTGTTGGGCGGGACCGGCGCCAGCCTGCGGGGTCGGTGAGACGCGGTGGCCCCCTGGCGGGGGCCTGCGAGGGCCGCCCAGGTTCGCGCATCTATCAGGCGAGCTGCGCCACTATCGAGGTCAGTGACTCATCAACATCCCACGGTCGTTGAGCACGCCACGCCCACGAGCCCCGGAAGAGTCCCTCACGTCCTTACGGCCGCGGTGGTCGTCTCCTTGCGTACTCGGCAGCGTCAGAGGCGGGGTGGTCGGCGAACCCACGTTGGCCGACGGTTGGTTCTCGAGCGGCCGGACGTGCATCGGTCCTGCTCAGGACCTGGATCGCGTGCCTAATCTCGTGCCCGCTACGAGCCCGTAGCGACGGCAAACCGGGGCCATTCGGGGTGATCAGCGGTCAGGGCCGCCCGTCTCTGAGCTGCGCATATGAGCTCCGATGCAGGTCAGCAGAGGGCCCTCAGCTTCCTTGAAAACCGCTAAGAGGTAATCCCTCTTCGTGGGTTCGAATCCCACGCCCTCCGCACATGTGATGTCGCAAGACATCCCGGACGCCCGGACCCACGGAATGTGGGTTCGGGCGTTTGTCATTTGCGGGTGGGGCCGGGTGGTCGACCGGTGGGCTGGTAGTCGCGGGTTGGGTCGATGGTGAGCTCGCGGAGGAGTTCGCCGGTGGCGGCGTCGATGACGCGGACGTGCAGGTCCTGGACGAGCAGCAGGACGTGGGTTCCGTAGTGGGTTCGGCCGACGCCGATGTGGTGGAGGCGACCGGCCAGTCGGAGGGTGACGCAGCCGGTGGAGTCGATGCGGTCGGTGCGGACCCGGTCGTGGGTGTCGCGACTGCCGTCGGCGCCGGGGCCGGCTTTCGGCCGCGCGGTGTAGGCGGTGGCCGGGGTGGCCCGGCGGGGCAGGGATCGGTGCGGGCGGTGGCAGTTGTAGGTGTCGACGAAGACGTCGATGAGGGCCTGCAGGTCGGCGATCGTGCCGGGCTGGATGGGCTGGGCGAGCAGCCACTTCTTCAGCGTCTGCTGGAAGCGTTCGACTTTGCCGCAGGTGGTGGGGTGGTTGGGGCGGGAGTTCTTCTGCCTGATGCCCAGGCGGCGGAGTTCGTGTTCGAGGTGGTTGCGGCCGCCGCGGCCGCCGGCGAAGCGGGTGGTGTAGACGGTGCCGTTGTCGGTGAGCGTGGAGGCGGGGTAGCCGTGCAGGTCAGCGGCCTGGCGGAAGGTCTTGAGTACGACCGGTCCGGTGATCCGGGGGTGGGCGGTGACGTGCAGGGCCAGCCGGGAGTGGTCGTCGAGCCAGGTGATGATCTCGATGTCTGTGCCTGGAGTGCCGTCGGGGTTGGTGAGCCGGTAGTGGGTGAAGTCCGATTGCCAGGTCTCATTCGGCTGGTCGGCGGCGAAGCGGATGTAGGAGGACTTGGGCCGCTTGGCGGGTTCGGGGGTGACCGCGCCGGCGCGGGTGAGGATCCGGTGGATCGTGGCCCGGGAGAGGTTGGTCTGGTGGCGGTGGGTCAGGTGCCAGCCGATGGTGTCCGCGCCGGCGTCCAGCCCTGAGTCGGCCAGCTCCTTGCGGAGTCGCAGCACCATCTCGACTGTGGCCGGGGCGGTGGCACCCGGTGAGCTGCGTGGCCGCCGGGAGCGGGGCTGGAAGGCGGCGTCGCCTTCGGTCCGGTAGCGGGCCAGCAGCTCATAGAGCCAGGACCGGGAGACGCCGTAGGCCTCGATCACCTCGGCCGGGCTCCGGCCCTCCACCTCAACAGCCGTGATGACCAGCCGCGCCTTCGACATGGTCGACCCTCAGCCGAGGGTCCGGCATGACCTGCGACATCAGTCCGGCATGTCGTGAGACACCTGTCCGGTATGTCCTGAGCCAGGACACCACGCCCTCCGCACATCGCCGGCCCGGCCGTGCACGCGGGGCGGCCGCCGTCAGGTCACCGGGGCGTTGCGTTCTGCTCACGCGCGCGCCACCCCCTTGACAGTCGTTTGTAAGGACGGTTGCCTAACAAATGTGACCACCGTCGCAGACCCCCCGCAGCCCCGGCGAGCGCTGCGCTCCACCGCCAAGGTGCTGCCCGAGCACGCCCGGGCGAGCAACCGCTCGATGGTGCTCCAGCTGCTCTTCCACGCCGGGCCACGGTCGAGGGCCGAGCTGGCCCGCGCGACCGGGCTGACCCGGGTGACGATCTCCGACCTCGTCTCCTCGCTGCTCGCCCAGGGCCTGGTGACCGAGCTGGGCCAGCAGGCCGACGGCAAGGTCGGCAAGCCCGGCACGCTGGTCGGCCTGGACGCCGAGGCCTTCCAGATCGTCGCGGTCGACCTGGCCGACGACGAGCGGGTGCACGGTGCGGTGCTCGACCTCTCCGGCGCCGTCCGGGAGCGCCGGACGGCGGCGGTCGGCGGCTGCACCGGCGCCGCGGCGGTCGAGGTGCTGCTGGGGCTGTGCCGGGAGCTCGTCGCGGCGACCACCCGGCCGGTGCTCGGGGTGGGCGTGGGCTCCCCGGGCGTCATCGACCTCTCCGGCCGGGTGCTGCAGGCACCGAACCGCGGCTGGTACGACCTGCCGCTCGCCGAGCAGCTGAGCGCGGCGCTGGAGCTGCCGGTGCACGTGGCCAACGACGCGGACACCGCCGCGCTGGGGGAGTTCACCTGGGGTGGCGCCTCCGGCAACGGCCTGCTGGTGCTCACCGTCGGCGGTGGCGTGGGTGCCGGCATCGTGCTGGACGGCGCTCTCGTCCAGGGCAACGAGCACGCCGCCGGTGAGCTCGGGCACGTCACCGCCCTGGACGAGCGCGACGAGCACGACCGTGCCCCGCTCGGCCGTCCCGAGCTCTGCGCCTGCGGGCGCCGCGGCTGCCTGGAGACCGTGCTGTCCGTCCCGGCGATGCGCCGGCGGGTCGCCGGGCTCGACGCCGCCGGCCGGGACGCCGCGCTGGCCTCGGTCGGGCGCCGGCTGGGCATCGTGCTGGCCCCGGTGGTCAGCGCCCTGAACCTCTCCGAGGTCGTGCTCTGCGGCCCGGAGGAACTGCTGGGTGGACCGCTGCGCGACGCGGCGCTGGCCACCCTGCGCGAACGCACGATCCCGGTCGTCAGCAGCCACGTCCAGCTGCGGATGACCTCGCTCGGCGAGCACGGTGCCCTGTCCGGGGCCGCCGTGCTCGTGCTGTCCGGTCAGCTCGGGGTCACGTGACGACCCCGAGCCGACCTCCTGCACGTCGGGAGAGCACGCCCCCTGGAACGGCGCTGTCCGGCACCGTCCCCGCATCGGGAAGGAACCCCAACATGAAGAGCGTACGCACGAGTGGCCTGGCCGCTGTGGCCGTCGGGATGCTGGCGCTGACCGCCTGCGGCGGCGGGGACGCCGCGGGTGACGACGGTGGTGGTGGCGGGGGCGAGGTGCGGCTGTGGCTCGCCGGCTCCGACACCCCGCAGGAGCTGCGGGACCACCTGGTCGAGACCTTCGAGGCCCAGCACCCCGACTCGACCCTGGTGATCGAGGAACAGGACTGGAACGGGCTCGTCCCGCGGCTGCAGACGGCGCTGACGTCGGAGAGCCAGACGCCGGACCTGGTGGAGATCGGCAACACGCAGAGCCCGACGTTCACCTACGCCGGTGCCTTCAGCGACATCAGCGACCTGTACGACGAGCTCGGCGGTGACGACCTGCTGCAGGGCTTCGTCGACGCCGGCACGGTCGACGACACGCTCTACGCGGTGCCCTACTACTCCGGCGCCCGCGCGGTCTTCTACAACAAGGAGCTCTTCGCCGCCGCGGGGGTCGAGGTGCCCACGACGCTGGCCGAGTTCACCGAGGTGGCGCAGACCCTCCAGCAGGCCAACCCGACCGGGGCGCCGAGCTTCTCCGGGTTCTGGCTGCCCGGTCAGGACTGGTACAACGGCGTCGCCTGGCTGAACAGCCACGGCGGCGAGCTGGCCGTCGAGGAGGACGGCGAGTGGGCCGGGGCGCTGTCCACCCCCGAGTCGCAGGAGGGGCTGGCTGCGGTCCAGGCGCTGTTCGGCACGGCCACCAGCGCCCCGCGGGACGCCGACTCCAACGAGCCGTGGATCGCCTTCAACAACGGCGAGGCGGCGATGTTCTCCGCCCCGACGTGGGCCCGCTGGAGCATCGACCTGCCCGAGTGCAACAAGGGCGTGGCCGCCGACGACGAGTCCGAGGCGGCGCAGGCCCTGCTGGCCGAGCAGCAGGCCTGCAACGAGGAGAAGACCGGCATCTTCGCCCTCCCCGGCATGGCGGAGGGCTCGGTCGCGCCGGTGTTCGCCGGTGGCTCGAACATCGGCATCCCGGCGAAGTCGGGCAACCAGGAGCTGGCCCGGGACCTGCTGCGGATCATCTTCAGCCCCGAGTACCAGACGATGCTGGCCGAGAACGGGCTGATCCCGGGCAACACCGAGTACGCCGACGCGCTCGGCGACGACGTCTACGCCCAGGCGGCACTCGCCGCGGCGGTCGACGCCGAGCTGACGCCGCCGGCCGAGAAGTGGGCCGACGTCGAGGGCGCCCGGATCCTGGAGGACCTCTTCCAGGAGATCGCCAGCGGCACCGACCCGGCCACGGCCGCGGCCGAGGCGGACGAGCTGATCACCGACACGCTCAACTGACCGCCTGACCTCGTCCGCCGGGGGGCGTGACCGCGCCCGCCCGCCGTCCGGTGCCCACGCGCCGCGATCGCGTCCCCCGGCCCGGTCCTGCCCGGATCCAGGAGCCCCCATGTCCGCGCCACCCGCACCTGCGACGACCGCACCCGCCCCGCCCCGCCCCCCGCACCCGGCGACCGGGAGCAGCCCTGCGACCCCACGGCGCCGGCAGCGACCGCTCCGCTCCCGCCTGGGGCCCTACCTCCTGCTCGTCCCGGCCCTGGTCCCGCTCGCGGTGGGCCTGGGCTACCCGCTGGTCCGCCAGTTCGTCTTCTCGTTCCAGGAGTACGGCCTGGCCCAGCAGTTCGGCCGCCCGGCCGAGTGGGTCGGCCTGGACAACTACGTCACCCTGCTGTCGGACCCCTACGTCTGGGGGGTGATCGCCCGGTCGATCGCCTTCTGCCTGGTCAACGCGGCGCTGACCATGGCGCTGGGCATCGCCCTGGCGGTGCTGATGACCAGGGTCGGCCGCGCCGCCCGGATCACCCTGCAGGTCGGCATGCTGCTGGCCTGGGGCACCCCGGTGCTGGCCACGATGACCGTCTGGCAGTGGCTCTTCGACTCCCAGTACGGCGTCGTGAACTGGGTGCTCGCCGGCCCCCTGGGGATGGAGGGGCAGCGCGGCCACTCGTGGCTGATCGAGCCGCTGTCCTTCTACGCCGTGGCCACGGTGATCGTGGTCTGGATGAGCGTGCCGTTCGTCGTCTTCACCGTGTACGCGGGGCTGCTGCAGGTGCCCGAGGAGTGCATGGAGGCCGCGCAGCTCGACGGGGCGAGCAGCTGGCAGCGGCTGTGGGGGCTGGCGCTCCCGATGATCAAGCCGGTGCTGTTCGTGGTGGCCCTGCTCCAGGTCATCTGGGACCTGCGGGTGTTCACCCAGATCCACGTGCTGCAGCGGGCCGGCGCGCCGACCCGGGAGACCCACCTGCTGGGCACCTACATCTACTCGCTGTCCAAGGAGTTCTCCATGGCCGGGGCGATGGCCACGATCATGCTGGTGATCACGCTGCTGCTGACCACCGCCTACATCCGCCGGATGCTGCGCGAGGAGGAGTCGTGACCTCCGTCGTCCCGCCGCCGGCCACCGCGGTACCGGCCCGGGCGCGGGAGGTGCCCGCCCGGCGCCGGCCGCGTCGCCGGGGCACCGCGGCCCGCCGGCTGCTCGACGTCCTGGCGGTGCTGACCGCGCTGGCCTGGGTCTTCCCGGTCTACTGGATGATCAACAGTGCGTTCCTGCCGACCAACCGGCTGCGCACCCCGGAGCCGTCGTTCCTGCCCTTCGGCGGCACCCTGTCGAACTTCCGCCGGGTGCTCACCGACCCGTCGTTCTACGAGGCGTTCAAGGTCTCCCTCGCCGTCACCGGCCTGACCCTGGCCGCCGCGATCCTCTTCGCCTTCGTCGCGGCGCTCGCGATCAGCCGGTTCCGGTTCCGCGGCCGCAAGAGCTTCATCGTGACGGTGCTGGTCGTGCAGATGATCCCGGCCGAGGGGCTGTTCATCTCCCAGTACCAGATGCTGGACACCTGGCAGCTGGTCAACTCCGTGGTGGGCCTGTCGATCGTCTACGTCGCCGCCGTCCTGCCGTTCACGATCTGGATGCTGCGCGGCTTCGTCAGCGGCGTGCCGATCGAGCTGGAGGAGGCCGCGATGATGGACGGGCTGTCGCGGACCGGGGCCTTCTTCCGGATCACCTTCCCGCTGCTGGCCCCCGGGCTGGTCGCCTCCGGGGTGTACGGGTTCCTGCAGGCCTGGAACGAGTACACCCTCGCGCTGGTGGTGATGACCGACCCGGCCGAGCGCACCCTGCCGCTGTGGCTGCAGGGCCTGGTCGAGGCCAACCGGGCCACCGACTGGGGGGTGGTCATGGCCGGAGCGGCGCTGATCACCGTGCCGGTCATCCTGTTCTTCCTGTTCGTCCAGCGGCGGATGAGCTCCGGTCTGGTGGCCGGGGCGGTGAAGGGGTGACCGCGCTGCGGGCAGGCGAGGAGGTGACTCCCCTCCGGGGAGGCGCGGGCGGGTGGAGCGTCGGGCTGGACATCGGCGGCACCAAGGTGCTCGGCGTGCTGCTGGACGACGCCGGGACGGTGCAGGCCAGCGTGCGGGTGCCCAGCCGGCCGGGCACCGAGGGCGTGGTCGGTGCCGCGGCCGAGGTCGTGGAGCAGCTGTGCCACACCGCCGGGATCGCGCCGGCCGAGCTCGCCGGTGTCGGCGCCGGGGTGCCCGGCCTGGTCGCCCCGCTGACCGGCGAGGTCTCCCACGCGGTGAACCTGGGCATCTCCGAGCAGCCGGTCGCGCTCGCCCTGCTGCTGGCCGACCGGCTGGGCGGCGTGCCGGTGACCGTGGAGAACGACCTGAACGTCGCCGCCGTCGGTGCCGCCCGGGTGCTCGGGCTGCGCGGCGACCTCGCCTTCCTCTCCCTGGGCACCGGGGTGGCCGCCGGGCTGCTGCTCGGCGGGGAGCTGCGGCGCGGCCATCGCGGCGGCGCCGGGGAGATCGGGCACATCCCGCACGACCCGGCGGGCCCGCGCTGCTCGTGCGGCCAGCGCGGGTGCCTGGAGCTCTACGCCTCCGGGGCGGCGCTGGGCGCGGCCTGGCCGAGCCGCACCGGCCGGCCCGCCGCGGTGGAGCTGTTCGAGGCCGCGGACGCCGGGGAGCCCGCCGCCGTGCGGGTCCGGGACGCCTTCGCCGGGGCGGTCGCCGCCGCCGTCCGGCTGCTGGTGCTCACCTGCGACGTCGAGCACGTGGTGCTCGGCGGGGGCGTCGCGGAGGTGGGCGTCCCGCTGCTGGCGGCGGTGGCGCACCAGTGCCGGCGACAGGCGTCCGGCTCGCCGTTCCTGGACAGCCTGCGGATCGCCGACCGGGTCCAGCTGGTGCCCGGAGGAGTGCCGGTGGCCCCGATCGGGGCCGCGCTCGCCGTCCGCGACCGGATCGCCACGAACGGGCACCGCCGGGTGCCCGCCCCGTCGTGACCGGCCCGGCCACACCCCCTTCCCCCGACGAGGAGCTCCGCAGCATGGCCACCGAGCACCACGACACCTCCGACCTGGACCGGCTGGTCAACGCCTGCCTGATGCCGGGCTTCACCGGCCCGACGCTCCCGGCCTGGGTCACCGACGCACTGGACGACGGACTCGCCGGGATCTGCCTGTACGGCCAGAACCTCACCGGCGAGGACCCGCCGGTGCCCGAACGGGTCGCGGCGATCACCGCCGCAGCCCGGGCCGTGCGCGGCGACGTGCTGGTGGCGCTGGACGAGGAGGGCGGGGACGTGACCCGCCTGGAGTACACGGTGGGCAGCAGCTGGCCGGGCAACGCCGCCCTCGGTGTCGTCGACGACGAGGCGCTGACCACCGCGGTGGCCACCGGGATCGGCGGGCAGCTGCGCCAGGTCGGGGTGAACGTCGACCTCGCGCCGTCGGTGGACGTGAACAGCGACGTGCGCAACCCGGTCATCGGCGTCCGCTCGTTCGGCGCCGACCCGGCGCTGGTCGCCCGGCACGGGGTGGCCTACGTCCAGGGGCTGCAGGCCGCCGGCGTCGCCGCAGCCGCCAAGCACTTCCCCGGGCACGGGTCGACCACGGTCGACTCGCACCTCGGCCTGCCGGTCATCGACGCCGACGAGGCCACCTTCCGGGCACGGGAGCTGCCGCCCTTCGCCGCCGCCGTCCGCGCCGGGGTCGACCTGGTGATGACCGCGCACGTCGTCTTCCCGGCGCTGGACGCGGCGCCGGCGACGCTCAGCCGCCGGCTGCTGGTCGACCTCCTCCGGGACGAGCTCGGCTTCACCGGGGTCGTCGTCACCGACGCGCTCGACATGGCCGGGGTCCGGGCCGCGCACGGGCTGGCCGGGGCGGCCGTCCGCTCCCTGGCCGCCGGCGCCGACCTGCTGCTGCTGGGCGCCGAGGACGGCGAGGAGCACTGCGCGGCTGTCCGGTCGGCGGTGCGGGCCGCCGTCGCCGACGGCACGCTGGCCGAGGACCGGCTGGAGGACGCCGCGGCCCGGGTGACCGCGCTGCGGCAGCGACTGGCCGCGGCCGGACGCCCCGCCCCGCCGGTGCCCGCGCCGGACACCGGGCGGGCCGCCGCCCGGGCCGCCCTCCGTGCGCGGGGGGTCGTCCCGCTGACCGGGCCGGCGGTCGTGGTCGAGCTGCGGGCCGGCACCAACCTGGCGGTCGGGGACGCCGCCTGGAGCCTGGCCGAGCCGCTGGCCGAGCACGGCCTGCTGGCCGGGCTGCAGACGGTCACCGAGGACGGCGTCTCGGCCGACGACGTGGTCACCGCGGCGACCGGCCGGCCGGTGGTGGTCGCCGTGCGGGACGCCTACCGCAGCCCCTGGCAGACGGCGTGGCTGGACCGGCTGCTCCGGGCCCGGCCCGACGCGGTCCTCGTCGCCCTCGGCATGTCGGTCGACGCCGAGCGGGCGCCGGGGCCGGCGGTCGCGGCCCACGGGGCCGCCCGGGCGGTCACCCAGGCGGTCGCCGACCTGCTCCACGGCGACTGATGCGGCTGATCGGGCCGGCTGGTCTCGGGCAGGTCCGGTGCAGACCGGGCAGGTTCGGTGCAGACGGAGATGAACAGGACCTGTCCGTCGCGACGACTGACTGCTTTCATGTCGACACGTCGCGTTCACACCACTAGGTGACAGTCCTCGGCGTCGTACCGATCCGTCGCACCCGGAGGCCACACGTGCCCTTTGCCCACTCGATGACAGCGCGCAGAGTCGCTGCCGTCACCGCCGTCGCCGTCGGGGGTGCGCTGCTCGGCGCGTCCCCCGCACTGGCGCTCGAGCCGCCCGCGGGCAGCCCGTTCATCAGCGAGTTCCACTACGACAACGACGGAACCGACGTCAACGAGCGGGTCGAGGTCGCCGCGGCGCCGGGCACCGACCTCACTGGCTGGACGTTGGTCGGTGTCAACGGCAACAACGGCCAGGTCTACGACACGAAGGCCCTCTCCGGCGTGGTCGGCGAGTCCGGCACGGTGGTCGTGGAGTTCTCCGGCCTGCAGAACGGCGCTCCCGACGGCATCGCGCTCGTCGACGCCAGCGGCACGGTCGTGCAGTTCCTCTCCTACGAGGGCACGTTCACCGGCACCATCAGCGGCCAGCCGGTCGACTCCACCGACGTCGGGGTCGCCGAGACCGCCAGCAGCCCCGCCGAGGGTTCGATCCAGCTGATCGACGGCGTCTGGGTGGTCACCGCCACCAACACGTTCGGCGCGGCCAACGCGGTCGTCGAGCCGGAGCCGGAGCCCGACCCGGAGCCGGTCGACTGCGCCACCGACGGCCTCACCGCCATCACCGACGTGCAGGGCACCGGGGACGAGAGCCCGCTGGTGGGCGACACGGTCACCGTCGCCGGCGTCGTGACGAGCAGCCCCGACGGCTTCGGCAGCGTGTACGTGCAGGACCCGACGGCGACGCAGGGCGACGCGTCCACCGCGGTCAACGTCTTCGGCTCCGCCGACGGCCTGGAGATCGGCGACGCCGTCCAGGTCACCGGCGAGGTCGCCGAGT
The DNA here is from genome assembly GCF_026967925.1 of Modestobacter sp. VKM Ac-2985. Taxonomy (GTDB): domain Bacteria; phylum Actinomycetota; class Actinomycetes; order Mycobacteriales; family Geodermatophilaceae; genus Modestobacter. Next base: position 167,432 of record NZ_JAPVBI010000001.1, read on the forward strand.
ACTTCGGCCTGACCCAGGTCGAGGCCACCGCGGTGGCGCTGTGCGCCGAGGACGCCGCCCTGCCTGCCCCGGTCAGCATCGACTGGGCGCAGACCGGCGGCGAGGAGCGCGAGTCGCTGGAGGGCATGCTCTTCCAGCCCACCGGCGCGTACACGGTCACCGAGGTCTACAACCTCAACCGCTACGGCGAGGTCATGCTGGCCGCCGGCACCGAGCCGCTGCGCCAGGCCACCGACGTCGTCGAGCCGGGCGAGGCCGCCATCGCCTACGAGGCGGAGAACGCCGAGAAGGTGCTCCTGCTGGACGACGGCCGCAGCACCAACCTCGCGACCGCCGGCCTGGCGCCCAGCTACGGCTCCGCCGAGGACGCCATCCGGGTCGGGGACCAGGTCACCTCCTTCGGCGACGTGCCCTACGTCCTCGACTACCGCTTCGACGCCTGGCGTGCGCAGCCGGCCACCGTCGTCACCGCGGAGACCGCCGGCACGGCGTCCTTCGACGACAGCAACCCGCGGACCGACGCTCCCGAGGAGGTCGGCGGCGACGTCCAGGTCGCCTCGTTCAACGTCCTCAACTACTTCACCAGCTTCGGCGGCGATGCCCGCGGGGCCGAGAACGCCGCGGAGCTGGCCGAGCAGGAGGCCAAGATCGTCGCGGCGATCAACTCCCTCGGTGCCGAGGTCGTCGCCCTCGAGGAGATCGAGAACTCGGTCAAGTTCGGGGAGGACCGCGACGAGGCCCTGGCCGCACTCACCGCCGCGCTGAACGCCGCGGCCGGCGAGGACCGCTGGGCGTTCGTCCCCTCGCCGGCGGTGCTGCCGCCGGTCGAGGACCAGGACGTCATCCGCAACGCCTTCATCTACCAGCCGGCCGCGGTCGAGCTGGTGGGTGAGTCGGTGGTCGACACCGACGACGTGTGGGCCGGGCTGGCCCGCCAGCCGCTGGCGCAGACGTTCCGCGCGGCCGGTGAGGAGTTCACCGTCGTGGTGAACCACTTCAAGTCCAAGGGCTCGGCGCCCGAGGGCGACGAGGACAGCGGCGACGGCCAGGGCAACGCCAACGCCACCCGCGTCGCCGAGGCCGAGCGCCTGGTCGCCTTCGTCGACTCGCTGGAGAGCGCGCCCGACTCCACCCTGCTGATCGGTGACTTCAACAGCTACACGATGGAGGACCCGCTCGACGTCCTCGTCGGGGCTGGGTACACCAACCTCGGGGCGGTGACCGGCGAGAGCACCTACGTCTTCAGCGGCCGGGTCGGCTCCCTGGACCACGCGTTCGGCTCCCCGGCGCTGGTCACCGACGTCACCGGCGTCGACATCTGGAACATCAACTCCGTCGAGTCCTACGGCTACCAGTACGACGGGTACCCGGGCTGGTACGACGCGGACCCGTTCCGGTCCTCCGACCACGACCCGATCATCCTGGGTCTGGACCTGGGTGAGCCGGGCGCCGGCGGCGGCACCGGGGACGACGGCGACACCGTCGACCTGCAGCTGCTGGGCATCAACGACTTCCACGGCCGGCTCGGCGACGCGGTGGCCCTCGCGGGCACCATCGAGCAGCAGCGGGCCCGGGACGACGTCGACGCGACCGTCCTGCTGTCGGCCGGGGACAACATCGGTGCCTCACCGTTCGTCTCCTCCAGCCAGCAGGACCGGCCGACGATCGAGGTGCTCAACGAGATGGGCCTCGACGCCTCGGCCGTGGGCAACCACGAGTTCGACCGCGGCTTCGCCGACCTGACCGGCCGGGTCGGGGTCGACGGCGAGAGCGGTCTGGCCGACTTCGACTACCTGGGCGCCAACGTCTACGGCAGCGACGGTGAGGCGGTGCTGCCGGAGTACGAGCTGGTGGAGGCCGCCGGCGTCACCGTCGGGGTCATCGGCGTCGTCACCCAGGAGACGAGCTCGCTGGTCTCCCCGGCGGGCATCGAGGGCATCACGTTCGGCGACCCGGTCGAGGCCGCGAACCGGGTGACCGACGTCCTCACCGACGGGGTCGGGGACGAGGCCGAGGTCATCGTCCTGGTCGCCCACGAGGGCGCGCCGGGGGGTGAGGCCACCAGCACGCTGGAGGCCGAGCTCGCCGCCGACACCGCGTTCGCCGCGATCGTCAACGGCGTGGACGCCGATGTGGACGCGATCTTCACCGGGCACACGCACCAGACCTACGCCTGGCAGGCGCCGGTCCCGGGCACCGACGAGACCCGTCCGGTCATCCAGACCGGTTCCTACGCCGCGGACCTCGGGCGGATCGTGCTCAGCTACGACGAGTCGACCGACGAGGTCACCGCCTCGACGGTGGAGAACCTGGCACTGACCGAGGTTCCCGAGGAGGAGCTGGTCGTCGCCTACCCGCGGGTGGCCGAGGTCGCCGAGACGGTCGCGGCCGCCGAGGCGATCGCCGAGGAGGTCGGCAGCCAGGTCGTCGGGTCGGTCACGGCCGACATCACCCGGGCCTTCACCACCGGCCCGGACGGTCAGCCGGCCGAGGACCGTGGTTCGTACTCGGCCCTCGGTGGCCTGGTCGCGGACAGCTACGTCGCCGGCGCAGCCGACAGTGCGATCGAGCCGGCCGACCTCGGCCTGGTCAACCCCGGCGGTCTGCGGGCCGACCTGCTCTACGGCGAGGACGGTGAGATCACGCTGGCCGAGGCCAACGAGGTCACCCCGTTCGCCAACGACCTGGTCGTCGTCTCGTTGACCGGGGCGCAGCTGGTGCAGGTGCTGGAGCAGCAGTGGCAGCCCGAGGGCAGCTCGCGGCCGTTCCTGGCGCTGGGCACGTCGGAGGAGCTGACCTGGTCCTACGACCCGGAGGCGGCCGCCGGTGAGCGGATCATCGTCGACAGCATCCGGATCTCGGGGGAGCCGATCGACCTCGACGGCACCTACCGGGTGGCGACCAACAGCTTCCTGGCCTCCGGCGGCGACAACTTCACCACCTTCGCCGAGGGCACCACGGAGCAGACCGGTCTGATCGACTTCGACTCCTTCCAGGCCTACCTGGAGGAGAACTCGCCGCTCAGCCCGGAGGAGTTCACCGGCCGGGTGACCGTCGGGGACGCCTCCGAGGAGCCGCAGCAGCCGACGGCCGAGGTGGCGGTCTCGCCGTCGACCTTCAGCCGCGGCGACCTGGTGACCTTCTCGGTGAGCGGCTTCGGCCCCTCGGAGCGGGTCGAGGTGACCGTGGACGGCCGGCGACTGGGTCGGGTCACGACCGACGCCGAGGGTGCTGCGACGGTCCGGGTGCGCGTCCCGGGCTCGGTGGCCACCGGCACGGTCGAGGTCACGGGCACCGGGGTCACCTCCGGCTCGACCGCGACGGTCGAGGTGCAGGTGACCGAGGAGGCGGAGCCCAGCACGGGCGGCAGCGTGGTGAAGAAGCTGGCCTCGCTGCTGCGCCAGCTGTTCGGCACCTGGCTGCGGTGACCACCGGTGCCTCGGCTCGGGTGCAGGCCCGGCCCGAGTTGAGGCACTGACACCGCACCATCCACCACGGCGGGCCCCCCACTCCGGTGGGGGGCCCGTCGCCGTCGGTGGCCGGCCTCACCCGTCCGGGGGGCCGACCGGACGGGCGGGTCCGGGCGATCTCCTGGGGTGCCGATCACCTGAGGGTGCAGATCACCCAGCGGATGAGGGCGCGGACCCCCCGTGCGGCGGCGCGGACCGCCGTCCCGGTGCTGCTGGTCTGTGCGGTGACGTTGCTGGTCTTCTCGCTGTTCGGGCCCAACGCGGTGACGGCGCGGGGTGTGGTCGCCTCCTGGGTGTGCGCCGCGGTGCTCGCCGTCCTGGCCCTGGTCTACCGGCGCACCGACCCGGCCCGGGTCGACGCCCGTGGCGGCTACGTGCTCATCGCCCTCCTGGGCGTCGTGCTGTGCTGCGGGATGAACTGGATCACCCGCGATCCCTCCGCCGGGGGTCAGGCGTTCCTCGCCTTCCCGGTGCTCTGGGCCGGCGTCCAGCTCCGCCGCACCGCGGTGGCCCTGGTGACCGCCACGGCGCTGGCCGGGGACGCCGTCGTGCTGTTCCACCTCCAGCCGGCCGGCCACGCGGTCAGCGACCTGAGCTTCTTCGGCGCCGTGCTGGTGGTCATGGCGACGATGCTGGTGCGCGCCGGGGAGACCCAGGACCGGCTGGTGGCCCAGCTGCAGCAGCAGGCCGCCACCGACTCCCTCACCGGGCTGGCCAACCGTCGGGTGCTCGACGCGGCGCTGAGCACGGCGCTGGCCGCCCCGGTCGCGCCGCGCGGCACCTCGCTGGTCCTGGTGGACGTCGACTCGTTCAAGGCGATCAACGACGAGCACGGCCACCCGGTCGGGGACGACGCCCTGGTGCACATCGCCGGGGTGCTGCGCTCGGTGGTCCGGGCCGGGGACGCCGTGCTCAGCCGGACCGGCGGTGACGAGCTCGCCGTCCTGCTGCCGGACTGCCCGGCGGACGTGGCCGCCGCCCGGGCCGCCGAGGTGCTCGACGCGGTGCGGGCTGCGCCCCTGGTGCTGCCCGACGGGACCCTGCTGGCGATCTCGGTGAGCCTGGGCGTGGCCCACGCCCCCACGCACGCCGTCGGGCTGGAGGAGCTCTACGCAGCCGCTGACGCCGCCCTGTACGCGGCCAAGCGCGCCGGCCGCGGCCGGGTCGAGATGGCCGCGGTCAGCTGACCCGGCGGGGGACCGCCCGGTCGGAGGACTCCAGGACGGCGCCGATCAGCGGCGCGCCGAGCGTGTGCAGGAGGGAGGTGACGTCGTGCAGCTCGCGTCGCGTCGTCCCACCGGCCCGGACGGCCAGGACCACCCCGTCGCTCAGCGTGGTCAGCGACGCGGCCCCCGAACGCTGGTCCAGCGGAGGGGGCACGACGATGGTGACGTCGGCGTCGCCGGCGACCTGGGTGAGGACCTCGGCCATCCGGGGGCCGTCGAGGAGGTCCTCGCCACCTGCGTCCGGCGCCCGGCCGGCCGGCAGCACCCGCAGGCCGTGCGGCCCCGGGCGCAGCGCCTCGGCGACGGTGAGGCGGCCGGCCAGCACCTCGGCCAGGCCGGGGGTCTGCTCCGGCAGGCCCAGCAGCCCGGCGGCCCGGGGGGCCCACAGGTCGGCCTCGACGAGCACCGTCCGCAACCGCGCGGCGGCGAACACCCCGGCCAGGTCCCAGCCCAGCGCGGCGCCGTCGGCGCGTGCCGTCGGGCCGAGCACGGTGACGGTGCGCGGTGCCGCGGTGCGGCGCCCGGGACGGTCCCCCAGGTGTGCCCGGATCCGGCGCAGCGCCTCGCCGCGCTCCGCGCCCAGGTCTCCGCCCCGACGCCGACGGTCGCGCTGCGGGACGACCGCGAGGGCCGGGACGCCGGCCGCGGCCAGCTCGTCGGCGTCCCGGACGGTGTCGTCCATCGACTCGCGGAGGAACGCGACGGCGACGCCGACGGCCAGCCCGAGCAGCGCGCCGACGGTGAGCAGCACCCCCGTGGTGGTCCCGGTCGGGGTGGTCGGCAGCGCCGCCGGCCGGATGGTGCTGACCTGCACGGTGTCCACGGTGGACCCCGGCGCGTCCTCCAGCTCGGCCAGCAGGTCGGAGAACGCACCCCCGGCGGCGTTGGCGATCTCCTGGGCGCGCTCGGGCACGGGGTCCTGCACGCGCACGGTGAGCAGCACCGTCTCCGCCGGCACCTCGACCGTCATCTCCCCGGCCACCTCGGCGCCGGTCAGGTCCAGGTCGAGGCCCTCGGCGACCCGCTCGCCGAGCAGCGGGCTGCCCAGCACGGCCGCGTAGGACTGCATCCGCTGCTGCAGGTAGGCGGTGTCCTGCCGGGTGACCACGCCGTCGTCGGCCTCCTCCGACGCGCCGAGGAACAGCTGCGCCTCGGCCGAGTACACCGGGGTGCGCAGCAGCGACCCGGCCAGGGCCAGGGCGATGCCGAGCAGGATGCACGCCGCGATGGGCAGTGCGCCGCGGCGGAGCGCGCGGGAGATCTCGCGGAAGGTCATGGAGGTGCCTCATCACATCGACGGTGTCCGGGTGGCGACGTCCGCACCTGTACCGTGCCCTCGGTGGCGCCGAGCCGACGTAGCGTAACGAGCCGCTCGCAGGAAGTCGTGGAGGGCGCACGTTCGTGGGCACGGAGACGCCAGTGACGGGCACGGGGAGCGCGGCTGCGCCGGCGGGCTCGGTCGGTGCCGTCTGCGTGCTGCACGGCGACCCGGAGGTGCCGGCGTGGCTGTTCCTGCTCGCCCGGGCGATGCCGCTGGTCCTGGTCGTCAACGACCCCGGGCCCGGGCGGTACGCCCGTCTGCCCGCGGCCGCGGTCACGCTGGTCAACGACGAGCCGGCGGGGTTCGCGGTGAACGTGGACCGGGGGGTCGACGCGCTGCTGGCGGCCGCGCCGGTCGACGTCCTGCTGAGCGTCAACTTCGACCTGGAGCTCGAGCTGGACGCCGTCGAGGAGCTGGTGGCCGCGCTCGACCGGCACCCGGAGGTGGCCGCCGTCGGGCCGCTGCTGACCGGGCACGACGGCGAGCCGGTGTTCAGCTCCGGCCGGCTGCCCCGTCCGGTGCTGGAGTTCCTGCGCGCCGCCGGCCTGCGCCAGGGCCGGCTGCTGCAGTGGCAGCGCCTGCTGCTGCGCCGCTCGGCCACCTGGCGGGCGCGCAACGCCGGGGCTCCCAGCGCGCCGGTCCGGCTGCTGCCGGACGGTGAGTACCTGCCGTGGACCTGCGTGGCGGTGCGCCGCGAGGCCTGGACGTCGGTGGGTCCGCTGGACCGCCGGTTCCGGCTGTACGCCGAGGACATCGACTGGTCGGTGCGGGCGGTCGCGGCCGGCTGGCGGCTGTGCCTGGTCACCCCCGGGTCCCCGGTGGTGCACGCCGAACGCTGGACCCGCAGCCCGACCACCGACGCCTGGTACGAGGCCAGCCACACCCGGCTGCACCGCAAGCACGGCTGGACGGCGTGCGGCCGCGCGCAGCGGGCCGGGCTGGCGCTGCGCCGCTGGACGCCGCTGCGCTGGGTCAGCCCGCTGGTCTGGGCGGAGATCCGCCGGTGACCTCCCCGGCGCTGTCCCGCCGCTTCGTGCTGGGCTACGCCGCCCTGTGGCTGGCCGGTGCGGGCTTCCTGTGGTGGCCGTGGCTGCTGGTCCGGCTGGTGCTGCGTGCCCGCGCCGAGCACCGGCCGCCGCTGCTGCTGACCGGGGTGGCCGGCTTCCTCGGGCTGAGCCTGCTGCTCGCGGTGGTGGAGGGTCCCCCGGCCGGGCGGGTGCTGGGCGCCGCGCTCAACCTGCTGGTGTGGGTCTGCGTCGTGCTGCTCGTCGCCGCCCGGCCGTCCCGGCGTCAGCTCGCCGAGGCCGCCGCGGGTCTGGTGGGGCTGGCCCTGGTCCAGGCCGCGCTGACCCTGATCGCCCTGCTGGTGTACCCGCGGGCACAGGACCTCGTGCTGCCGCTGGGGCGGCTGCTGCCCGACTCGGTGCTGGCCGATCCCAGCATCACCGCCTTCGTGGTCACCCACCTGGCCTTCCCCGACTACTTCGCGATGCCGGTCGTCCGCAGCGGCGGGATCCTCGGCAACCCGACCTGGGGCGGTGCGCTCGCCGCGCTCGGGATCCTCCTGCTGCTGGTGGACCCGTTCGGCCTGCGGCGCCCCGGGGTGCGCGGCTGGGCGCTCGCGGCGGTGGGCGTCGTCGTCCTGCTGCCGTCGCTGGTGCTGTCGTACTCGCGCAACACCGTGCTGGCCCTGGTGGTCGCCCTGGTCGCGGCCGGGGCGGTGCTGCTGCGGCGCCGGCTGGGCGGCCCCGGTTTCGCCGCTCTGCTGTCGCTGTCGGCTGCCGGTGCCGTCGCTGTGCTGGCGGCGCTGCCGGTCCCCGCGTTGATCGCGTCGCTGAACGGCACGCGCGCCGGGTCGGCCGAGACGCGCGGTGAGATCTACCTGATCACGCTGGACCGGGTGCTCGCCTCGCCCACCCCGCTGCTGGGCTCGGGGGTCAAGGAGCGGGTGCCCGGGCTGGTGGCCAGCCTGGGCAGCCACAGCAGCTACCTGGGCCTGCTCTACCGCGGCGGCGCGCTCGCCCTGCTGCTGTTCCTGGCTGCCCTGGTCGTGGCCGGCTGGGTGGCCTGGCGGCGCGGGGAGGCGGCGGCGCTCGCGCTGGTCGTCTTCACCGCGGTCTGGTCGGTGGCCGAGGACGTGGACGTGGGGCACTTCGTCCCGCTCGCGCTGGTGCTCGCACTCGGGTTGCTCGGGCAGCCCGACGACGCCGGACCGCCGGAGCACCCGGTCGGGGCAGCCGACCGTCCGGCACCGGTGGGCGCGGCAGCTGGTGCACGTGTCGGCTGAGCAGGCCATCCCGGGGGAGGAGGTGCGCCCCGGGCGTCAGCGGGTGTACACGCTGCTCGACCAAGGGCTGTCCAGCGTCACCAACTTCGCCCTGTCCCTGGTCGCTGCCCGGGAGCTGGCACCCACCGAGCTGGGCGCGTTCGCCGTCGCCGTGGCCACCTACCTGATCATGCTCGGGCTGGTGCGCGCGGCCTGCGGGGAGACGCTGCTGGTGCGCCATGCCGGGGCGCCGGCCGGCGACTGGCCGGTGCTGACCCGGGCGGTGACCGGGCTGGCCGCGGCAGGGGGGTGCCTCGCCGCCGCGCTGGTCGCGGCGGTCGGGCTGGTGATCGGCGGCCGCGTCGGACCGGCGCTGGTGGTGCTCGCGCTGACCCTGCCGGGCCTGCTGGTGCAGGACGCCTGGCGGTACTGCCTCCTGGGCGCCGGGCGGGCCGGGGCCGCATCGGCACTGGACGGCGTCTGGGTGGTGCTGCTCGTGCCGGCGTTCGCCGTCCCGCTGGTCGCCGACCGGGTGAGCGCCCCCTCGCTGCTGCTGGCGTGGGGGGTCGCCGGGGCGGCGTCGCTGCCGCTGGCGGTGCTGCTGGACCGGGTGCGCCCCGACGTCGTCCTGGGGTGGCGGTACCTGCGGGAGAACTCCCAGCTGATCCGGCGGTACTGCCTCGAGTCGCTCACCGGCTTCGGTGCCTACCAGGTGCTGGTCTACGCGCTCGCCGCACAGTTCGGCCTCGCCCTCGCGGGCGCGCTCCGGCTGGCGCTGACCGCGCTCAGCCCGGTCAACGTGCTGTTCCAGGGGGCTTACACGATCGCCACCGTGCGCAGCGTGCAGCTGCGCGGTCAGGGCGCGGGCCCGCACCAGCGCTGGTCGGTCACGGTCGGTGCGGCGCTGGCCGCGGTGGCGGTGCTCTGGACCGGGGTGCTGCTGCTCCTGCCCACCGGTGTGGTCAGCGTCGTGCTCGGGCCGGAGTGGCCGGAGGTCCGGGGCGTGGTGGCCGTGCTGGGTCTCTGGCTGGTGGCCGTCGGCGTCCAGTCGGGGGCGGCCACCGGGTTGCACGGGCTGGTCGACTCGCGCCGGAGCCTGGCCGCCCAGCTGATGTCCGCACCGGCGCTGCTGGTCCTGGCCTGGGCCGGCGCCGCGCTGGCCGGCGTCCTGGGCGTCGCGGTCGGCTACGTGGCGGCCGGGCTGGTCTCCGGGGTCGTCTGGTGGAGCCTCTACCGCCGCTCGCTGCGGCTGGGTCCCGCGCCGGTCTGACGCTCCGCACCGCCGTTCCATTGAGCGGAAAGTCACTCACACTACGTAGTCGAGCACCGGTATCGCTGCGAGAGGCCGTGCACTCGAACAGGTGAAACAGACCTCGGCTGCCTGAATGGCCATGACTCTGCGTTGCATCGCGCGCAATCGGGGTCGTAGCGTCCTGCCCCGAACCCCCGAGCGCCCACCGGTGTGCAGCTCGGCGTGTCGCCGTCCTCGGAGCCTGTCTCCCCGGCCCCTGCAGAGAAGAGCTCGTCTGTGTCTCGCGCTTCCCGCTCGCCCGCACTCGCCTCGCGTGCCGGCGCCGCCACCCTGGCGACCGCCGCACTGCTCGGCAGCCTCGTCGTCGGCGTGCCCAGCGCCGCCGCTGCCACCGGTTCGACCGCGCTTGCCGACTTCGACGGGGACGGCGCCAGCGACCTCGGCGTCTTCCGGCCCGCTGCGGGCCAGTTCCTGATCGAGGGCCAGGACACCACCTGGTGGGGCGGTGACGGGGACGTCGACGTCTCCGCCGACTACGACGGCGACGGCAGCGCGGACATCGCGGTGTTCCGCCCGTCGACGGGTCAGTGGTTCGTCGAGGGCGGTGCCAGCACGTACTGGGGCAGCCAGGGTGACGTGGCCGTGCCGGCGGACTACGACGGCGACGGCAGCGCGGACATCGCGGTGTTCCGCCCCTCGACGGGTCAGTGGTTCGTCGACGGTGGTGCCAGCACGTACTGGGGCGAGGCCGGGGACGTGGCCGTGCCGGCCGACTACGACGGGAACGGCACCGCCGACATCGCGGTGTTCCGCCCCTCGACGGGGCAGTGGTTCGTCGAGGGCGGTGCCAGCACGTACTGGGGCGGCGAGGGCGACGTGGCCGTGCCGGCCGACTACGACGGGAACGGCAGCGCGGACATCGCGGTGTTCCGCCCCTCGACGGGGCAGTGGTTCATCGAGGGCGGTGCCAGCACGTACTGGGGCAGCCAGGGTGACGTGGCCGTGCCGGCGGACTACGACGGCGACGGCGCCACCGACATCGCGGTGTTCCGCCCCTCGACCGGTCAGTGGTTCGTCGAGGGCGGTGCCAGCACCTGGTGGGGCGGCGCGGGCGACCTCGCGCTGACCCGGAGCCTGGGCGAGCGGCAGGCGGCCGACGCCGCGCCGGTCGACCCCACACCGGTCGACACCACCGCGCCGGCCGCGCCGGCCGACGTGACCACCGTGCTGGGCGACAGCTCGGTCACCGTCACCTGGGCACCTGCCGCCGAGGACGACCTCGCCGGCTATGACGTCCAGCGCACCGAGGCCGGCGGCGAGCCGGTCGAGCTGACCGACGCGACGCTCACCGGCACCTCGTTCACCGACGAGACCGCCACGGTCGGGACCCGGTACTCCTACACGGTCACCGCCACCGACACCGCGGCGAACACCTCGGCCCCCTCGACCGCCGCCGTCGCCACCCCGGTGGACGCCGACGTGGTCGTGGCCGCCGACGGGTCCGCCGACGCCACCACCGTGCAGGCCGGCGTCGACCTGGTGCCGAACAACGCCGACCACCGCGCCGACCCGCAGCTGGTGCTCGTCCAGCCGGGCACCTACGAGGGCCTGGTCACCTCGGGCAACCGGTACGGCGTCACGATGATGGGTGCCACCACCGACCCTGCCGACACCGTCCTGACCGCCGCCGACGCGGCGAACCCGACCGTCTCGCTCTCCGGAGCCGAGTGGTCGCTGCTGAACCTGACGGTGGCGAACACCAACGGCACCGGCGTCGCCGGCGCCCAGGCCACCGCGCTGAAGGTCAACTCCGGTGACCGCGACGTGTTCGACAACGTCGCCTTCCTCGGCAACAAGCAGACCCTGCAGCTGCAGACGTCGAACACGACGACCTACAGCCGGCTCTTCTTCTCGAACGCCTACGTCGAGGGTGGCCAGGACATCGTCCTGGGCCGTGCCGTCGCCGTCTTCGAGAGCAGCACGATCCACGTGCTCGACCAGCCCAACGCTGCGATCACCGACTCGTCGATCAGCTCGGAGCACCCCTACGGCTTCCTGATCACCGACAGCGAGATCGTCACCGACGGGGCCGCCGAGTCCATCTACCTGGGCCGCCCCTACCCGGCGAGCACCACCTCGCAGGCGCAGGTGACGATCCGCGACACCGAGCTGGGTGCGGCGATCAACACCGCCCAGCCGTGGAAGGACTGGAACGCCACGACCCCGTGGACCTCGGGTCGCTTCTCCGAGTACCAGAACACCGGCCCGGGCGCGACGGTCAACGCCAACCGCCCGCAGCTGACCGACGAGCAGGCCGCGCAGCACACCAAGGCCGCCTACCTCGCCGGCACCGACGGCTGGGCCCCGGTCGGGCAGCAGCTGCCCACCGAGCCCGCCGACACCACCGCCCCGGCAGCGCCGGCCGGCCTCACGGCCACCGCCGGCGACGGCCAGGTCGAGCTGACCTGGACGGCGAACGCCGACAGCGACCTCGCCGGCTACGACCTCTACCGGGCCGCAGGCACCACGGTCGAGGTGACGGCTGCGAACAAGGTGAACACCGAGCTGCTCACCGGCTCCTCCTACACCGACCGCGCCGTGGTCAGCGGCACCGGGTACGCCTACGTGCTCACCGCCGTCGACGGTGCGGGCAACGCGTCGGCCGCCTCGGCGACAGTCTCGGCCACCCCGACCGGTGAGGTGCTGCCGGCGCACGACCTGCTGGTCGCGCAGGACGGCTCGGGTGACTTCACCACCGTGCAGGCCGCCGTCGACGCCGCCGGCGCCGGCACGACGGGCGACCCGGTCGTCATCGCGATCAAGCCGGGCACCTACCGCGAGCTGGTCAGCATCCCCAAGAACGACGTCTCGCTGCTCGGCACCACCGGGACGGCCACCGACGTCGTGCTCAGCTACGACAACGCCGCCGGCACCATCAACCCGGCGACCGGCTCGGCCTACGGCACCGGCAACAGCCAGAGCGTGCTGGTCAAGGGCAACGACGTCACGGTCAGCGACCTGACGATCGAGAACGCCTTCGACGAGGCGGCGGCGACGTTCAACGACAAGCAGGCGGTGGCGCTGAACACCACCGGTGACCGGCTGGTCTTCGACAACGTGCGCCTGCTGGGCAACCAGGACACCCTGCTGGTCAACTCCGGTGACGCCAACCGGGTCGCCCGGTCCTACTTCGTGGACAGCTACGTCGAGGGCGACGTCGACTTCGTCTTCGGCCGGGGCACCGCGGTGTTCGACCGGAGCACGATCCACGCGCTGAGCCGGGGCAGCAGCTCCAACAACGGCTACCTCACCGCCGCGAGCACCGCGGACGACAACCGGTACGGGATCCTGATCACCGACAGCACGGTGACCAGCGACGCCCCGGCGGAGACCTTCTCGCTGGGTCGCCCGTGGCGCGGCTGGAGCGACGACTACACGAAGAACGGCGTCGAGATGCCGAACTCGCGTGGTCAGGTCACCATCCGCGAGACCGAGCTGCCCGCCGCGATCCGGACCAGCCAGCCGTGGGCCGACATGTCCCCGAACCTGTGGACCGACGGTCGCTTCGCCGAGTACGCCAACACCGGTGCCGGTGCGACGGTGAACGCCAACCGTCCGCAGCTGACCGCCGCCGAGGCCACCGAGTACACCAAGTGGGACTACCTGGCCGGCAGCGACAGCTGGAACCCGATCGGCTCCGAGGAGCCGGCGGCCGGCGACATCACCGCCCCGGCAGCACCGGCCGGCCTCACCGCCGCCACGGACGGCGCCGGTGTGGCCGTGACGTGGACGGCGAACGGCGAGGCCGACCTGGCCGGCTACCACGTCTACCGGGCCACCGGCAGCACGGTCGAGGCCACCGCGGCCAACCAGCTGACCACCGAGCTGCTCACGGAGGCCGGCTACCGCGACACCGCCGTCTCCCCGGGCGTCGAGTACAGCTACCTGGTCACCGCGGTGGACACCACCGGCAACGTGTCGGCCGCCTCGGCGCCGGCCACGCTGACCACCGGGGGCACGCCGCTGCCCGACCACGACCTGCTGGTCGCCCAGGACGGGTCCGGTGACTTCACCACCGTGCAGGCCGCGGTGGACGCCGCCGGCGCAGGCACCGCAGCCGACCCGGTCGTCATCGCGGTCACCCCGGGTGAGTACCGCGGGGTCGTCGCGATGCCGCGGGACCACGTGACGCTGATCGGGACCACCGGCAACGCCGCGGACGTCGTCATCGTGGAGGACAACGCCGCCGGCACGACCAAGCCCGACGGTTCGGGCACCTACGGCTCGTCCGGCAGCGCCACGGTGCTGATCAAGGGCAGCGACATCACCGTCCGGGACCTCACCTTCGCCAACGACTTCGACGAGGCCACCTCGACGCTGTCGGCACAGCAGGCGCTGGCGCTGAAGACCCAGGGTGACCGGCTGGTCTTCGACAACGTCCGGTTCCTGGGCGACCAGGACACGCTGATGGTCGACTCGCCCGGCACCGGCGTGCAGGCGCGGTCGTACTTCGTGGACAGCTACGTCGAGGGCGACGTGGACTTCATCTTCGGCCGGGGCACCGCGGTGTTCGACCGGAGCACGATCTTCGCGTCCACCCGGGGCAGCAGCTCCAACAACGGCTACATCACGGCCGGCAGCATCGACATCAGCCTCCCGTACGGGATCCTGATCACCGACAGCACCGTGGAGAGCGACGCCCCGGCGGGCACCTTCCACCTGGGCCGCCCGTGGCACCCCAGCGGTGACGTGAACGCGATCGCCCAGGTCGTCATCCGCGACACCGAGCTGCCCGCGGCGATCAAGTCCGCGCCGTGGACGGACATGAGCGGGTTCTCCTGGACCGAGGCCCGGTTCTCCGAGTTCCAGAACACCGGCCCGGGTGCCGGGGTCAACGAGAACCGTCCGCAGCTGAGCGCCGCCGAGGCCGAGCAGTACACCAAGTGGGACTACCTGGCCGGCAAGGACGGCTGGAACCCCACCGGTGAGGTCGAGCCGCCGCCGTCGGACACCACCGCGCCGGCCGCGCCGGCCGGGCTCGCCGCCACGGTGGCACCGGGTGCGGTGACGCTGGACTGGGCCGACAACGCCGAGTCCGACGCCGCCGGGTACGTGGTCTACCGCGCGCTGACCGAGGCCGGCAGCTACGCCCGGCTCACCAGCAGCCCGATCACCGCCTCGACCTACCTGGACAACACCGTCCCGGTCGGCTCCACCGGGTGGTACCGGGTCACCGCGGTCGACGTCACGGGCAACGAGTCCGCGGCGGCGACGGCGAGCGCGACGGTGACCGAGGGCAGCGGAGAGACCCGCCCGCTCAGCGTCTTCGTCATCGGTGACTCGACCGCGTCGGTCTACCAGGCCAACGAGGGCCCGCGGACCGGCTGGGGCCAGGCCCTGGGGCTGTTCACCACCGAGAACGCCACGGTGGTCGACTACGCCAAGTCCGGGGCCAGCTCCAAGGACTACTACGACAGCGGCCTGTTCGACCGGACGCTGGCGGAGATCCAGCCGGGTGACTTCCTGCTCATCTCCTTCGGGCACAACGACCAGAAGGACGACGACCCGAGCCGGTACACCGACCCGTACGGCACGTACCAGGAGTACCTGCAGCGCTACATCGACGGTGCCCGGGCCGCCGGGGCCACCCCGGTGCTGGTGACCTCGGTCGAGCGCCGTCGGTTCGACGAGGCCGGCGTCGCGAAGACCACCCACGGCGAGTACCCGGCCGCGATGCGGGCGCTGGCCGCCGAGCAGGGCGTCGCGGTGGTCGACCTGACCGCCATGAGCACCGACCTGTGGAACGAGCTGGGCCCGGAGGGGACGAAGGACTACTTCCTCCACGTCGAGCCGGGTGAGTACCCGAACTACCCGGACGGCCGCGCGGACGACACCCACTTCCAGGCGCGGGGGGCGATCGAGCTGGCTCGTATCGTCGCCACGTCCCTGGCCGAGCAGGGGGTCCTGCCGGCGGGTGGCGACTACTTCCAGCGGCTGGACGGCGCGGTCGCCGACGACGAGGTCGTCTGGCCGGCCAAGCGCCCGATCTGACCCCACCGGGTCCTCGTCACCCGGGCGGGTGGGCAGGCTGCGGCCCGCTCACCCGCCCGGGTGACGCACCTGCCCGTGGACGAGCACCGGGGCTCCACCACGGGATCGAATGGCCGTGCACAACAGGATCGACGAGGCGAGGACGGTACGTGCGCACCCCGGACACCCCACCGCTCGGCTCCGTCGTCGACTTCACCACCGAACGGGCCCTCCGCCGGGCCGAGCCGGTCACCCGGCCCGCGCCGGCCGCGCAGGCCGACCCGGTCGCCGAGGTGGCCGGCCACCTCGCCCGGCTGCACGACACCGGCCAACCGGTGGCCACCGTCTCCTGGGTCAACCACCACAGTGCCCTGGCGCTGCTGCACGCCGACCCCGAGCTGCTGGGCCGCCTCACCTACCTCGGCGTCGACGGCCTGTTCCTGCGCAGCCTGCTCGGCGGCGGGCTGGTGCCGCGGACCAGCGCCGACCTCGTCCTCCCGGAGCTGCTCGGTCGGCTCCGGGCGCCCCGGGTCGCCGTGGTCGGCGGCCGGCCGGAGGACGTCGCGAGCCTGCGCCGCGCGGTGGCCGCGCTGCTCCCGCCGGACGGCGAGATCGTCTCCGTCCGGGACGGCTACGCCGGCCGCCCGGCCGCCGACGAGCTGGACGTCTGGCTGGCCCGCACCCGGCCGACCGTGGTGCTGGCCGGGCTCGGCGCACCGCTGCAGGAGCAGTTCGTGCTGGACGTCGCCCGGCACCTGCCGCAGGGGCTGGCGCTCACCTGCGGGGGCTTCCTCGACCAGGTGCAGCAGGCCGGCTACTACCCGGCCTGGGCCTACCCGCTGAAGCTGAACTGGCTGGTGCGACTGGCCCGCGAGCCGCGGCGGATGTGGCGGCGCTACTCGGTCGAGGCGCTGGCGGCCCTGCGCGCCCGTGCCGCGCTGCGCGCCGAGGTGCTCGCCGCCCCGGGGTTCCGGCGGCTGCGGTGGTACGCCTGGCCCGAGGTCGACGACCGGTGGGCCGCCGAGGCCAGCAGCTCCTGAGCCGGGGCGACCGACCCGGTCAGCGCAGTCGGCGGGCCGTGGCCGCCAGGGTCCGGGCGGTGAGCCGTCCGTCGGCCAACCCGAGGGCGACGACGTCGTCGAAGACCCGCTGGTCGGCCTGGGCGGCCCGCACGGCGGCGTCCATCAGCACCGGCCACCGGCTCAGCTGGGAGGTCACCGAGGACGCGCGGAGGTGCCCGCCGAGCCGGCGGCGCAGCAGCCGCCGGTGCACCTCACCGGCGCGCGCCCCGGAGCCGGCGGCCGCGCCGGCCAGCGCGCCGGAGAGCACGGCGTAGAAGATCCCCTCCCCGGTCAGCGGGTTGATCAGCGACTGCGCGTCCCCGGCCAGCAGCACCCGGCCGCCGGGCAACCGGGGCCGGCCGGTCGACAGCGGCAGCCGGTGCGCCCGCAGCCCCTCGGGCTGCACGCCCGGCAGCATCCGGTGCAGCCCGGCGACGAGCTCGGTGCGGGTGACGCCCCCGGAGACCAGCTCGCCGTAGCCGACGTTGGCCCGCCCGTCGCCGAGCGGGAAGGACCAGGCGTAGGCCGGCCACCGCTGGTCGGTGGTGGTCACCACCTGCACGCCGTCCATGCCGGGGAGCACCGGCGCGTAGCCGCGGATCGCCACGGCCAGCCGGTCCGGCGGGTTGGGGGCGATCCCGAGCGCCCGGCGCACCACCGACTCGGCGCCGTCGGCGCCCACCAGCACCCCGGCCCGGACGACGCCGTCGACCTCGACGTGCGTGCGGTGCACGGTG
Source organism: Modestobacter sp. VKM Ac-2985 (assembly GCF_026967925.1). Classification (GTDB taxonomy): domain Bacteria; phylum Actinomycetota; class Actinomycetes; order Mycobacteriales; family Geodermatophilaceae; genus Modestobacter. The sequence goes on from NZ_JAPVBI010000001.1 coordinate 184,795, forward strand.
ACCTGGCGGACGGTGTGCCGGCGGAACCGGACACCGGTGGCCAGCACCTGCTCCAGCAGCCGCCCGTCGAGGACCGCGCGCGGGACGACGAGCGACGGCCGGTGCAGGGTGCGCTCGACCGTCGTCCCGCCCGGGCCCTGCATCCGCAGCCGGGGGACGGCGGGGAACCCCGCGGTCAGGGCCGGGACGTCGATCCCCAGCCCGGCGAGCACGTCCAGCGCCTCGGGCGCGATGCCGTCGCCGCAGACCTTGTCCCGGGGGAAGTCGGCCCGGTCGAGCACCAGCACGTCGGCGTCCGGCCGGGCCCGGCGGACGGCGGCCGCGCACGCCGCACCGGCCGGCCCGCCCCCGACCACGACGACGTCCGCGTGCTCCATGGCCAGCAGGCTAGGCGGCCGGCGGCGGGGTCCACTTGCGCGCCGGGTGTTCATAGCCCGCGACGAAGGCCAGCAGCTCCGCCGCGTCGTGCACCACGCCGAGCGCGTCGAGCCGGTTCGCGGCCAGGTAGCCGTCGTCGACCATCCGGCGCAGCTGGTCCAGCAGCGGCTGCCAGAACCCGTCGACGTCCAGGAGCGCGGTCGGCTTGGCGTGCAGCCCGAGCATCCCCCAGGTCCACGCCTCGAACAGCTCCTCCAGGGTGCCGGCGGCTCCGGGCAGCGCGACGAAGGCGTCGGACAGGTCGGCCATCACCGCCTTGCGCTCGTGCATCGTCTGCACGACCTCCAGCCGGGGCAGCCCGGGGTGCGCGACCTCGTCGTCGACGAGGTGCTGCGGGATCACCCCGACCACCTCGCCGCCGGCGGCCAGCGCCGCGTCGGCGACGACGCCCATCAGGCCCACGTTCCCGCCGCCGTAGACGATGCCGACGCCGGCCCGGGCCAGCTCGGTGGCGAAGGTGGCGGCGGCCAGCTGGTGGGACGGCGGCCCGGCGTGGGACCCGGTGAAGACGGCGATGCGCACCCCGCCACGGTAGGCAGCGCTCCGAGCCCCCACCCGGCGGGTGGGGGGCATAGGAACCTATTCACCCGGTGTGGCTCCGGATACTGGGTGAATAGGTTCCTATGCCTGAAGCGGCGGAGGGTCCCGGCGGCGGGGGCCTTCCTCAGGCGTACGCGCGGGTGACCCACTCGGCGATGCAGACCGGCTTGTCGCCGCCCTCGCGCTCGATGGTGACGGCGAAGGTGTTCTGCAGCCCGCCGGCGACCTCCTCCACGTCCTTGAGCGTCACGTGGGCACGGACCTTGGAGCCGACCGGCACCGGCGCGGGGAACCGGACCTTGTTCAGCCCGTAGTTCACGCCCATCTTCGCGTCGGTGATCGTGTAGGTCTGGGTGACCAGCGGCACGAGCAGCGACAGGGTCAGGTAGCCGTGGGCGATCGGGCCGCCGAACGGGCTCTCGGCCTTGGCCCGCTCCACGTCGACGTGGATCCACTGGTGGTCCCCGGTGGCGTCGGCGAACAGGTTGACCGCCTCCTGGGTCACCTCGTGCCAGTCGCTGGTGCCCAGCTCCTGGCCCTTCAGCGCGGGCAGTTCGGCGATCGTCGTGGTGGTGCTCATGCGTCCTCCTCGGTTGGCGCGTACATCTGTCGCAGGTCCGGCTTGCGGATCTTGCCGGTCGCGGTCTTGGGCAGCTCGTCCACGTAACGGACCTCCTTGGGCACCTTGAACCCGGCAAGCCGTTCCCGCAGTGCGGCGCGGAGCGCGTCGGCGTCCCGGGGTGCTCCGGGCACGGGGACGACGACGGCCAGGCCGACCTCGCCCCAGTGCGGGTCGGGGGTGCCGATCACCGCGACCTCCTGCACCTCGGGGAGCTCCAGCATCACCGACTCGACCTCGGCCGGGTACACGTTCTCCCCGCCGGAGATGATCATGTCCTTGTAGCGGTCGCGGATGTAGAGGTAGCCGTCGGAGTCGGTGGAGCCGGCGTCCCCGGAGTGGTACCAGCCGTCGACGATCGCGGCCGCGGTGGCCTCGGGCGCGTTCCAGTACCCGGCCATGACGTTCGGCCCGGACAGCACGATCTCGCCGACCTCGCCCGGCGGGCACTCGGTCCCGTCCGGCCGGACGACCCGGACGTCGGTGAAGAACTGCGACTTCCCGGCGGACCCGACCTTGGTCACCGCGTCCGCGCTGTCCAGCGCGGTGCCGGCCGGGGCCGTCTCGGTCATCCCGTAGGCCTGCTGCACGGTCACCCCGCGCTCCAGCCAGGTGCGCAGCAGCGGCAGGGGGAGGGGTGCGCCGGCGGCGCCGATGGTGCGCAGCGCCGACAGGTCGAGGGTGCCGAAGCCGGGCTGGCGGCTGAGCGCGTCGAGCATCGTGGGGACGGCGAAGAACGACGTCACCCGCTGCTCGGCGATGACCGCGAGCGTCGCCGGCGGGTCGAAGCCCCGGACCAGCACGACGCAGCCGCCGCGCAGCAGGGTCGGGTTGAGCGTCCCGTTCAGCCCGCCGATGTGGAACAGCGGGGCCAGGGCCAGGGTGCGCTCGTCCGGCGTGAAGTCGAAGCCCAGCACCTGGCTCATGCACGACCAGGTCATGTTCCCGTGGGTGAGCACCGCGCCCTTGGGCCGCCCGGTGGTGCCGGAGGTGTACATGACCAGGCAGACGTCGTCGAGGGTGACCAGCTCGTCGCGCAGCACCGGCTCCGCCTCCGCCAGCAGCGTCGCCCAGTCCAGCGAGTCGGCGCCACCGGCCAGTGGGGGCTCGGCGGCCACCCAGTGCCGGACGGCGGGCAGGGCCGCGCGGAGGGTGTCCGCCGTCGCCCCGTGCTCCCGGCCGTGCACGACCAGGGACGCCCCGGAGTGCTCGAGCACGTACTGCGCCTCGGGCGGGGTGAACCGGGCGTTCACCGGCACCCAGATCGCGCCCAGCTGGCCGCAGGCGTAGAGCACCTCCAGCCCGGCGGGGTGGTTCGTGCCGAACCACGCGACCCGGTCGCCGCGCTGCACGCCGAGCTCGGCCAGCGCGGTGGCGGCCCGCCGCACCCGCAGCGCGAACTCGCCGTGCGTCGTCGTCGTGCCCTCGAACCACAGCGCCGGCTTGTGCGGTGAGCTGCGCAGCCGGCGCTCGGGCCAGGAGCCCAGTCCGGCGTTCCTCACCGCAACCCCAGGGCCACGATCGCGTTCTCCTTCATGATCAGCGGCCGGACCTCGTCCTTGATCTCCAGGGCCTCGAAGTCGCGGATCCAGCGCTCGGGGCGCAGCAGCGGGTAGTCCGAGCCGAAGAGCACCTTGCGCTTGAGCATCGTGTTCGCCGCGCGGACCAGCTGCGGCGGGAAGTACTTCGGTGACCAGCCGGACAGGTCGATGTAGACGTTGGCCTTGTGGGTGGCCACCGAGATCGCGGCGTCCTGCCAGGGCACCGACGGGTGGGCCATGATGATCGTCAGGCCCGGGAAGTCGGCGGCGACGTCGTCGAGCAGCATCGGGTCGGAGTAGCGCAGCTTGATCCCGCGCCCACCGGGGAGCCCGGCGCCGATCCCGGTCTGCCCGGTGTGGAACAGCGCCGGGACGCCGAGGGACTGCAGCTCCTCGTACAGCGGGTACACCGCACGGTCGTTGGGCAAGAAGTCCTGCAGGCTGGGGTGGAACTTGAACCCCCGCACCCCGTGCTCCTGCACCAGCCGGCGGGCGGCGCGGATGCCGGCCACCCCGCGCGCCGGGTCGATCGACCCGAACGGGACGAGCACGTCGGGGTGCTCCGCGGCGAGGTCGGCGATCTCCTCGTTCGACAGCGTCAGCTGCCCGGTGGCTGCCTCGGCGTCGACGGTGAAGACGACCGCGGCCATCTTCTTGTCCCGGTAGTCCGCAGCGATGTCCGGGACGGTCGGGTCGTACGGGTCGCCCTTGAAGTACTGGCTGGCGGCGGCGTTGAGCTCGTCGTCCAGCGCGAGGTGCCCGTGGGAGTCGGCGTGCACGTGGACGTGCACGTCGATCGCGACCAGCGCGTCCAGGTCCAGCCCGGTCGGGGCCGTCACTGGGGAGGCTCCGGCAGCTGCTGGCCGACGGTCTGGTGCGCCGCGGCGAACCGCTGGGGCCACACGTCGGCGATGGCGTCGGGCGACCAGCCGGTGCCGTCGGCGAACTCGACGACGACCTCGGTCGGGTGGGTCCACAGGGCCAGCCGGTCACCGCCGATGCCCACGGCCTGCCCGGTGATCCCGGCCGCGGCGTCGGAGGCGAGGAAGGCCACCAGGCCGGCGGCGTCCTCAGGACTGCCGAAGCCCAGCTCCTGACGGGCGTAGGCCGGCAGCGGGTCGCCGGCTGCGAGGGCGTCGACGTAGGGCTTGAGGAAGGGCACGGTCTCGGTCATCGCGGTGGCGGCGACCGGGACGACGGCGTTGACGGTGATCTCGGCCCGGGCCAGCTCCATCGCCCAGGTGCGCACCATGCCGACGATCCCGGCCTTGGCGGCGGCGTAGTTGGTCTGGCCGAAGTTGCCGACCTGGCCGGTGGGGGAGCCGATGCAGATGATCCGGCCGCCCTCGCCCTGCTCGCGCATCCGCACTGCGGCGGCGCGGGTGCAGGTGAAGGTGCCGCGCAGGTGCGTGGTCAGCACCGCGTCGAACTGCTCGTCGGTCATCTTCCACAGCGTGGTGTCGCGCAGGATGCCCGCGTTGTTGACCAGCACGTCCAGCCGGCCGAACTCCGCCACCGCCCGGTCGACCAGGGCCTGGGCGGCCTCGCTGCTGCCGACGGCGACGACCTCGGCGACGGCTGTCCCGCCGGCCGCGGTGATCGAGGCGACGGCCGCCTCGGCGACGGCGGGGTCGACGTCGTTGACGACGACGGCGGCCCCGTGGCGGGCGAGCTCGGTGGCGTAGGCGAGGCCGAGGCCCCGCCCGGATCCGGTGACGACGGCGACCTTGCCGGTCAGGTCCATGGGTGCTCCTTCGTTCGACGCCGTGGTGGCGACGGTTGGGGACATCTGGTGGGTCGGTGGGTGGGTGTCACGGGCCGGGTGCGGCCCGGATCGCCCGGGTCAGGGCGGCCTCGGCCCCGGGCCGGAGTGCGGCGAACGTCCGCCGGTAGAGCTCGGTGCTGCGGGCGGCCGGCCAGTCCGGGCCGAGGTGGCGCGCGGGGAGCCCGGGGTCGGTGCCCAGCAGCCGGAGCCAGTCGGCGATGAGCAGGGTCGCCCGCGCGAGCTCGCTGAGCTGCTCCGGTGGGGTGCTCCAGGCCTGCAGGAAGAGCCGGTGCGCGGCGAGCACGGCCGGGACGTCCCAGGCCCGGTGGACCATCCCGTCGACGTCGGTGCCCGGCAGCGGCTGCGCGGCGAACCAGTCGGCCAGCCCGGCGGCGTCCTCCAGGCCGGCCTCGGCGAAGACCTCTGCGACGTCGACCGTGCCCGGGGCGATCCACAGCCCGTCGCGCAGCCCGCCGAAGCCCGCCCACGCCAGCCGGGAGCGCACCCGGTGCCGGAGGTCGCGCAGGCTCTCCGGCATCGAGTAGCTCAGCAGCGTCCAGCTGCCCTCCGGGTGCTCGAACGGGGTGGGGGAGTCGACCCGTCGGCCGGCCCGGCTCAGCACCCCCTCGCTCAGGGCGGTCAGCTGGTAGCGCGCGGTCCGCCCCACCTGCGACCGCTCCAGGAGGCCGCGGTGGGTCATCCGCTTCAGCGTGGCCCGGGCGGCGGCCTCGGTGACGCCGAGCTCCCCGAGGAGGTCGAGCAGCACCACCGCCGGCAGCGGGGGCACCTCCCGGCCCTGCACGAGACCGCCGAGGAAGCCCAGCAGCAACGACTGGGGCCGGTGCGGCCCGTCCGCCCCGCGGTCGGCCGGCGCCGGCTGGGTGCTCACGGCTGTGCCCACGTCCGCAGTCGCCTCCACAAGACCCCCCCGTCCGAGCCGCCGGGCGGCGGCTCGGGCACAAAGCTAGACAACTCCTTGACGCGCGTCGAGACCCTCTCTAGCTTTCCTGTGACACGGACCACGTCGGGCGAGCACCGCTCGGCCTCTCGGAGCGACCAGGAAGGACGGCGATGACCGAACCGCTGCTGAGCGTCGAGCACCTCGACGTCTCCTACGACGGCGCCGTCCAGGCGTTGCGCGACGTGTCGCTGGAGGTCGCGGCCGGGTCGGTCGTCGCCGTCCTCGGCTCCAACGGCGCCGGGAAGACGTCCCTGCTGCGGGCGGTCTCCCGAGCCCTCGGCTCCTACGGCGGCGCGGTCACCGGCGGCACGATCCGCTACCAGGGCGTCGACCTCGCCGGGGTGGACACCTCCACGGTGGTCCGGCGCGGGCTGGTCCAGGTGCCCGAGGGGCGGCGCGTCTTCCGGGACCTCACCGTGGAGGAGAACCTGCGCGCCGGCGGGTTCACCGTCCGTGACGCGAAGGCCCGGGACGAGGCCCGGGACCGGGTCTTCGACCTCTTCCCGGTGCTCGCCGAGCGCCGCACCCAGCTCGGCGGGCTGCTGTCCGGCGGCCAGCAGCAGATGCTGGCGATGGGCCGGGCGCTGATGACCTCCCCGCAGCTGCTGCTGCTGGACGAGCCCTCGCTCGGTCTCGCCCCGCTGCTGGTCGACCAGATCGGCGAGATCGTCACCACGATCAACGCCCAGGGCACCGCCGTCCTCCTCATCGAGCAGAACGCGGTGATGGGCCTGCGCGTCGCCGACCGGGCCTACGTGCTCGAGGTCGGCCACGTGACCGCGTCCGGCAGTGCCGACGAGCTCGCGGCCAGCGACGACGTCCGGCAGCGCTACCTGGGCGCCGCCGCGCCGGAGCGTCCCGCGGCCGTCGTCGTCACCGAGCCGGGGATCCCGACCGCGGAGGCGCCCAAGCGGCTCGCCGTCGAGGGGCTGACCGTGCGGTTCGGTGGCATCGCCGCACTGTCGGAGGTCTCCTTCGCCGTCGAACCCGGCACCGTGCACGCGCTGATCGGGCCGAACGGGGCGGGCAAGTCCACCTGCATCAACGTGCTCGGCGGCGCCTACCGCGCCACCGAGGGCCGGGTGACCTACGGCGGGGACGAGCTGACCGCGCTGCCCTCCCACCGGACCGCCGGGCTGGGCGTCGCGCGGACCTTCCAGAACATCTCGCTGGCCCTCGAGGACACCGTCGAGGACAACCTGCTGGTCGGCCGGCACCGGCTGATGCGCTCCGGTGTCCTGGCCAGTGCCCTGCGCACGCCCGGGGCCCGCCGCGAGGAGCGCGCCCACCGGGCGACCGTGCGCGACATCGCCGACCTGCTCGGCCTGGGCCCGCTGCTGCAGGTGCCCGTGCACGGCCTGTCCTACGGCAACCGCAAGCGCGTGGAGATGGGCCGGGCGCTGGCCGCCCGACCGTCCCTGCTGCTGCTGGACGAGCCGGTCGCCGGGATGACCCACGGGGAGTCGCAGGAGATGGCCGAGACGATCCGCCAGGTGCGCCGGGACCTGGGGCTGTCGGTGCTGCTCGTCGAGCACGACATGCCCTTCGTGATGGGCCTCGCCGAGCAGGTCACCGTCCTGGACTTCGGCAAGAAGATCGCCGAGGGCACCCCGGCCGAGGTCCAGCGCGACCCCGAGGTGCTCCGGGCCTACCTCGGGGCGTCGGCGGCGTGAACGACAGCGGAGCGGAGACCCCGAGATGAGCTACTTCCTCACCCAGGTCCTCAACGGCCTGTCCTACGGGCTGGTGCTGAGCCTGATCGCGGCCGGGTTCGCCATCGTCTTCACCTCGACCGGGGTGCTGAACTTCGCGCACGGCTCGATCGTGCTGCTGGGCGCGTACCTGGTCGCGGTCCTGCACCCGACGATCGGCTTCTGGCCCGCGATGCTGGTGGCGCTGTTCGGTGCGGCGCTGGTCGGGGTGCTGATCAACGCGCTCCTGGTGCGCAACCTCGCCGATCCCACGCCCGGGGCCGCGGCCATCCTCATGCTCGGGGTGGACATCGTGCTGCTCACCGAGCTGACCCGGCGGATCGGCAACCAGGTGCTCCCGGTCGGCGCGCCGTGGGGGGCCTCGGTGGTCCGCTTCGGCGAGATCGCGCTGCCCACCGGACGGGTGGTGGCGGCCGGGGTGACGGTGGTCGCGTTCGCCGCCCTCTGGTACCTCTTCTCCCGCACCGATCTCGGCGTGGGCATGCGGGCCGCGGCCGCCGACGGCCCGACCGCCTCGCTGATGGGCATCCGGCTGTCCCGGACGGCGGCCACCGGCTGGGCGCTGGCCGGGGTGCTGGCCGCGGTCGCCGGCGTCTTCCTCACCTCCTTCCCCTCGCCGGGAGTCGCCCCGACGATCGCGCTCAGCGCCTTCGCGGCGATCCCGGCGTGGGTGCTCGGCGGGTTCGACTCGGTGCCCGGGGCTGTCGTCGGCGGCCTGCTCATCGGGCTCACCAGTGCCCTGGTCACCGGCTACGAGGGCGACCTCGAGCACGTCCTGGGCGCCGGGTTCGGCGAGGTCGCGCCGTACGTGGTCATGATCGTCGTCCTGCTCGTGCGGCCCTCGGGCCTCATGGGCAGCAAGGAGGCCGTCCGTGTCTGATCTCCTCCGTCGGCTCGGCGGTCTCGCGCTCCTCGTCGTCGCCCTGGCGCTGCCCCTGGTGCTCAACGACTTCTGGCTGCAGACCGGGCTGTTCGTGATGGCCGCGGCCATCGGGGCGGTCGGGCTCACCCTGCTGGTCGGCGTCGCCGGGCAGCTGTCGCTGGGGCACGCGGCCTTCGCCGCGATCGGCGCCTACGTGTACGCGTGGTCCACCGGTGAGACCACGACGTCGGTCACCGGCGGGGGTCTGCCCCCGCTGCTGGGGCTGGCGCTGGCCGCGCTCGTCGCGGCGGGGGTGGGCGCCGCCTTCTCGCCGGTGGCCGGCCGGCTGCGCGGCATCTACCTCGGCCTGGCCACCCTGGGGCTGGTCTTCATCGTCCGGCACCTGCTGCTCAACCTCACCGACTGGACCGGCGGGTTCACCGGCCGGTCGGTCGAGTCCTTCGCACTCGGCGGGTTCAGCTTCAGCAACCGCGACCCCGACTACCTCGCCGTCGGTGGCGTGGAGTTCGAGGGCCTGCACCGGCTCTGGTACCTCTTCCTCCTGCTCGCGGTCGTGGCCTGCTGGCTGGCCGGCAACCTGCGGGCGAGCCGCACCGGCCGGGCCTGGGCCAACGTGCGTGACTCCGAGACGGCGGCGGCCGCCATGGGCATCGGGGTGGCCCGGGCGAAGGCGGCGGCCTTCGTCGTCTCCTCCGCCTACGCCGGGACCGCCGGCGCGATGCTGGCGCTCGCCTACGGCCGGGTCGCGCCGGACGTCTTCTCGCTGACCGCGTCGGTCGACTTCCTGGTGATGATCGTGCTGGGCGGGCTGGGCTCGGTGGCCGGTGCGGTCGTCGGCGCGCTCTTCGTGACGGCGTTGCCGCTCGTGCTGGCCGAGTACAGCTCGGCGCTGCCCTTCCTCGCCGCCCCCGGTTCGGGCGGCCTGGACCCCTCGACGGCCTCCCGGATCGTCTACGGGGTGGCGATCATCGCCGTCCTGGTCTTCCTCCGCGGCGGTCTCGCCGGCGCCGGTCGCCGACTCCGGCACCGGCTCGGGGGCGGCGGTCCCTCCGGCGACGCCGGCACCACCGACCCGGACACCCCCGGTCCCGGCCCCGCCGGCCGCACCGCACCGGCCTCCGGCACCACCGACCCCAGCACCCCCGACGGCAGCCACCCGGCCGCGGTCACCCACCCCCGGTCGAAGGAGACCACCCGATGAAGCACCTGCCCCGCACCTGTGCGCTGACCGCCGCGGCCGTCACGATGCTCTCGCTGGCCGCCTGCAGCACCACGGACCCGGACGCGTCGGGCGGCAGCGGCGGCGGTGCCGAGGGTGACGTGACCACCGGCAGCGGGGTCACCGACTCCGAGATCACCGTCGGCATGCTCACCGACCTGTCGGGGCCCTTCGCCGCGGGCGCCGCGGTGCAGGTCACCCAGACCAACGCCTACTGGGACCAGGTCAACGCCGACGGCGGGGTCTGCGACCGGGACGTCGTGGTCGACGTGCAGGACCACGGCTACGACCCGCAGCGCGCGGTCACCCTCTACCGGAGCATGGCGCCGGACGTCATCGCCCTGCAGCAGGTCCTCGGCGGCCCGACCAGCGCGGCCGTGCTGCCGCTCGCCGAGCAGGACGACGTGTACGTCGGCGGCGTCGGGTGGACCGGCTCCGCGCTGCAGTACGAGAACAACCAGCTCCCCGGCGCCAGCTACGCGATCGAGGCCGCCAACGCCGTCGACTACCTGGTCGACGAGCTCGGTGTGCCCGAGGGCGGGAGCATCGGCGTCGTCTACTTCGCCGGGGACTACGGCGGCGACGCCCTGGCGGGGGCGGAGCACGCCGCGGAGGAGCGGGGTGTGGAGATCGTCGCCCAGGAGATCACCTCGCAGACCACCGACCTGTCCGCGCAGGCCTCGGCGCTGGTCCAGGCCGACGTGGCCGGCGTCGTGCTCGCCGCCGCGCCCACCCAGCTCGCCTCGCTGGCCGGGGTGCTGGCGACCCAGGGGGCCGACGTCCCGATCGTCGGGATGAACCCGACGTTCAACCCCTCGCTGCTGGGCAGCCCGGTCGCGGACGCCCTGCTGGCCAACGCCTACAGCATCACCAGCGTGGCGCCGTACGCCTCGGACGCCCCGGGCGTCCAGGCCGCCAACGAGCTGTACGCGAGCGTCGCCCCGGACGGCGACCTGGGCTGGGAGGTCCCGCTGGCCTACGTGCAGGGCGAGCTGCTCCGGCAGGCGCTCGAGGGTGCCTGCGAGTCCGGCGAGCTGACCCCGGAGGGCGTCGTCGCCGCGCTGCAGGAGAGCTCCTCGGTGGACACCGACGGTCTGCTGCCCGACGGGCTGGACTACTCCCAGGCCGGGCAGTCGCCCACCACCACCGTCTACGTCTCCAAGGTGGACGCCGACGCCGAGGCCGGGCTGGCGCTGCTGGAGGAGTTCAGCGGCCCCAGCGCGGAGTCCTTCTCCTACGGGGGCTGAGCGGTGCCGGCGCTGGCGGTGAGCGAGCTGCGGTCGCCGGGCGTCGGCCTGGGGGAGGGCGTGCTCGGCGACGTCCTCTCCCGGGCGGTCCGGGAGGGGCCCGAGGACCTGCTGCTGAGCACGCCGGCCACGGGCGAGACCTGGACGGCGGCCGAGCTGCTGGCCGACGCCCGGGCGGTGGCCGCCGGGCTGCTGCGTGACCGGGCGCCCGGTGCCCGGATCGCCACCTGCCTGGGCAACGGGCCGGCGCCGGTGCTGCTGCAACTGGGCGTCGCGCTGGCCGGGATGACCCTGGTGCCGGTCAACCCCCGGTCCCGGCCGGCCGAGCTGGAGCACGCCCTGCGGCTCTCCGGCGCGGAGTGCGTCGTCGCCGCCGAGGACGTCGCCGGCAACCCGGTGGCCGACCTCTGCGCGGCCGTCGCCGGCGTCGAGGTCGTCCGGGTCGGCGCCGACTGGCGGGCCGCCCTGCCGGCGGCCGTGCCGGGGGAGCTGCCGGTCGTCGACCCCGACAGCCTCGCCCAGGTGCAGTTCACCTCCGGCACCACCGGCCGGGCCAAGGGCGTGCGGATCACCCACCGCGCCATGGTGGTCACCGGGCACGCCTTCGCCGCGCGGCTGGGGCCCACCGCCGGGCGGACCTGGTGCAACCCCATGCCGCTGTTCCACACCGCGGGCAACGTGCTCGGGGTGGTCGGGGCGTTGTGGGCGCGGGCCGAGCACGTCGTCCTGCCGTTCGCGCCGGGGCCGGTGCTGCAGGCGCTGGCCGACCGCCGGGTGACCATGCTGTCGGCGGCCCCCACCCTGCTGGACCTGCTGGCCGCCCACGGCCCGCCCGAGCTGCCCGACCTGCGCGTGCTCTTCACCGGCGGGATGACGGTGACGCCGGCCTTCGTCGACCGGGTGGAGCAGGTCTTCGACGCGCGGCTGTCGATCACCTTCGGCATGACCGAGACCTGCGGGGCCGTGCTGCAGACCGCGCCGACCGACCCCGACCCGATGCGCCGGGAGACCGTCGGCGCGCCCCTGGCCGGCACCGACGTCCGGATCGCCGGCCCGGACGGTGACGCCGTGCCGCCCGGGACGCCGGGGGAGCTGTGGGTGCGCGGCGCGCGGATCACCCGCGGCTACCTGGACGACCCGGCCGCGACCGCCGCGGCCATCGACGCCGACGGCTGGCTGCACACCGGCGACCTGGCCGCGATGGACGCCGGTGGCGCCTGCCGGGTCGTCGGCCGGCTCAAGGACATGATCAAGACCGGCGGGGAGAACGTCTCCCCGGTCGAGGTCGAGGAGGTGCTGGCCGAGCACCCGGACGTCGCCCGGGCCGCCGTGGTCGGGGTGCCGGACGAGCGGTGGGGAGAGCTGGTGGTGGCCTTCGTCGTCCCGGCGGGCGGTCGGGACCCGCACCCGGCCGAGCTGACCGAGCACTGCCGGGAGCGGTTGTCGCCGTTCAAGGTGCCGCGCTCCTGGCGGGTGGTGGACGAGCTGCCGATGACCGCCTCGGCCAAGGTGCAGCGCGCCGAGCTGCGCCGGATCGCGGCGGCGCTGTGAGATCCGGACTGCTGGCCGACCTCGCGGCCGAGGGCGAGGCGCTGGAGAGGCTGCTCGTCCCGTCGGCGTCCACGGACTGGGCCCGGCCCACCCCCGCGGCCGGGTGGACCGTCGCCCACCAGGTCGCCCACCTGGCTTGGACCGACGAGGTGGCCCTGCTGGCCGCCACGGACCCGGCCGCCTTCGCCGTCCGGGCCGCCGGGGAGCCGGCCGACGCCGTCACCCGCGGCGCCGAGGAGGGGGCGGCCGACCCGCCCGCGGCGCTGCTGGCCCGGTGGCGGACCGGCCGGGGAGCCCTGGCCGAGGCCCTCGCGGCCGTGCCCGACGGCACCCGGCTGCCCTGGTTCGGCCCGCCGATGAGCGCGGCGTCGATGGCCACGGCCCGGCTGATGGAGACCTGGGCGCACGGCGTGGACGTCGGGGACGCCCTCGGCCGCCCGCCCCACCCCTCCGCCCGGCTCGACCACGTCGCCCACCTCGGCGTGCGCACCCGGGCGTTCGCCTTCGCCGCGCACGGCCGGCCGGCGCCCACCGCCCCGATCCGGGTCGAGCTGACCCGCACCGACGGCTCGCGCTGGACCGACGGGCCGCCCGACGCCGGACAGTCGGTCACCGGGCCGCTGCTGGACTTCTGCCTGCGGGTCGTCCAGCGCCGTCCCCGGACTGCCCTGTCCCTCGTCGCGGTCGGCTCGGACGCCGACGCGTGGCTCGACGTGGCGCAGGCGTTCGCCGGCCCGCCGGGACGGGGCAGCGACGGTCTTCCGTGAGGCGGAAGGAGGGCTGTCCTCCGCCGTGACTGCCGTCACGCTGGGGGAGTCGAAGAGGACACCAGCGGGAGGAACACCATGACGTCGATCGTCCGGAACCAGTGGTACGTGGCCGCCTACGGCCGAGAGGTCGGCCGCGAGCTGTTCAGCCGCACGATCTGCGGGGAGTCGATCCTCTTCTGGCGGACCGAGGCCGGCGAGGTCACCGCGATGAGCGACCGCTGCGTGCACCGCCGGTTCCCGCTCTCGCAGGCGCCCAGTCACCTGGTCGGCGACACCGTCGTCTGCGGCTACCACGGCTTCACCTACGGCGCCGACGGCGGCTGCGTGGCCGTGCCCGGCCAGACCCGGGTGCCGCGCACCGCCCGGCTGAAGAGCTACCCGGTGGTGGAGCAGGACAGCTTCGTCTGGGTGTTCATCGGCGACGCCGAGAAGGCGGAGAGCGTCACGATCCCGCGGGCGCCGTGGCTGGCCCAGGAGGGCTGGACGACGGTCAGCGGCATGGAGCCGCTCGCCGCCCGGGCCAGCCTGCTGGTGGACAACCTGATGGACCTCTCGCACGAGACCTACCTGCACGGCGGGTACATCGGGACGCCGGAGGTGGCGAACACCCCGATCACCACCGAGGTCGACGACGCCGCCGGGGTCGTCTACGTCAGCCGGCACATGGCCGACGCGGAGTGCCCGCCGTTCTACGCCAAGAGCACCGGCATCACCGGCCGGATCACCCGCTGGCAGGACATCGAGTTCACCCCGCCATGCCTGTACAAGCTGCACAGCCGGATCGCCCCGGTCGGGGTGCTGCCCAACGACGACGGCACCGACCCGGACGCCTTCCACGTCGAGGTCGTCTACGCGATCACCCCGGAGACGGAGTCGACCACGCACGACTTCTGGGCCGTCGCCCGCGACTTCGCCCTCGACGACGAGGGGGTGTCGGAGTTCCTGCGGGAGAGCAACCGCACCGTCGTCCTGCAGGACGTCGTCGCCCTCGATGTGCTGGAGAAGGTGCTCACCGGCGAGCCGGACGGCTACCAGGAGCTCTCCATCAACATCGACACCGGTGGCCTGGCCGCCCGGCGGATCATCGCCCGGCTGGCGGCCGAGGGCGACGGCGAGCAGGCACCTGCCACCCCGCCGGCCCGCACCCCTGCGGCGGCCACCCGGTGACCGGCGTCCCCGCGCCGCGCGATGGATCGGTCACCCGGCAGCCGGAGCTGCCCGCACCGCGCCAGGTGCTCGAGGGCGAGCGGGTGCTGCGGGTGAACTGGCTGCCCGGCTCCGACCGGCTGCGCGGCCTGTGCCACTGCGGCGCCGAGGCCGAGGCGTCGGACCCGGTGGAGATGTGGGAGTGGCTGCTGGCCCACCCCGATCACCCGGCGGACGGCCCGACCGAGCCCCCGGCGACGGGCCCGCTGCCCACCCCACCGGCCCACCTGGTGACCGACCCCCTGGTGATCATCCGCCGGGTGCCCGTCCCCGCCTGACGCCCCTTCCGCGACAGGCATAGGAAGCTTTCCGCCCAGTTTCTCGGCCGAGAGTGGGTGAAAAGCCTCCTATGCCTCGCCGTGCCACGACGAGGAGAGAAGTGCACAGCACGCATGACGAGGTCGACCTGCGGCTGCAGGTGGCCCGGCGGACGACGGGCGCCGAGGGCGTCGTCGTCCTCGAGCTGCGCGACCCGACCGGCGCCGACCTGCCGGCCTGGTCGCCCGGCGCGCACATCGACCTGCTGCTGCCCGGTGGGCTGACCCGGCAGTACTCGCTGTGCGGCGACCCGCACGACCGGGCGGTCTGGCAGATCGGGGTGCTCCGCGAGCCGGCGGGGCGGGGCGGCTCTGCCCTCGTGCACGACCAGGTGCAGGAGGGCGCGGAGATCGACGTCCGGGGGCCGCGGAACCACTTCGAGCTGGTGCCCGCCCCGCGGTACGTGTTCCTCGCCGGCGGCATCGGCATCACCCCGATCCTGCCGATGGCCGCCGCCGCCGAGGAGGCCGGCGCCACCTGGGAGTTCCACTACGGCGGGCGCACCCGGACGTCGATGGCCTTCCTCGAGGCGCTGGAGGCGCTGGAGGCGAAGACCGGGCACGGCCTGCGGGTCACGCTGCACCCGCAGGACGAGGTGGGGCTGATCGACCTCGACCGCATCCTGGGCACCCCGCAGCCGGACACCAAGGTGTACTGCTGCGGCCCCGAGCCGCTGCTGGCCGCGGTGGAGCAGCGCTGCGCCGACTGGCCACCCGGGGCGCTGCACGTGGAACGATTCGCCCCGAAGGAGCAGGGCGAGCGGGTGCTCAGCGGCGACTTCGACGTCGAGCTGACGCTGTCGGGCACGACGCTGACGGTCCCGCCGGACAAGTCGATCCTGCAGGTGGTGGAGGAGGCGGGCATCCCGGTCCTCTCCTCGTGCCAGGAGGGGACGTGTGGCACGTGCGAGACCCCGGTGCTGGACGGGACGGTCGACCACCGCGACTCGCTGCTGACCCCGGAGGAGCAGGCGGCGAACGACACGATGTTCATCTGCGTCTCCCGCGCCGCGTGTCCGAAGCTGGTCCTGGAGCTCTGACCCCGGCCGGGCCGGGCGCGCGGCGGACGGCGGGCAGCAAGCTGCTCGCCGTCCTCGACGCGTTCACCCGGGACCGGCGCGCGCTGACCCTGTCGGAGATCGCCCGCGCCACCGACGTCCCGCTGTCGACCGCACACCGGCTGATCGCCGAGCTGTGCAGCTGGGGCGGGCTCGAACGCGACCCCGACGGTCGGTACCGGGTGGGGCTGCGGCTGTGGGAGCTGGGCGCGCTGGCACCGCGCGGACTGGGCCTGCGGGAGGCGGCCCTGCCGTTCATGGAGGACCTCTACGAGGTGACCCACGAGAACGTCCAGTTGGCGGTCCGGGACGGCGTGGAGGTGGTGTTCGTCGAGCGGTTCGCGTCCCGGGACGCGGTCGCGGTCTACACCGAGGTCGGGGGCCGGTTCGCGCTGCCGCCCACCGGCGTCGGGCTGGTGCTGCTCGCGCACGCACCGCCCGAGGTGCAGGAGCAGGTGCTCGGCTCGCCGCTGCGCCGGTACACCGCGCAGACGATCACCGACCCGGTGCAGCTGCGTCGGGTCCTGGCCGAGGTCCGTCGCGCCGGGGTGGCGGTCAGCGACCGGCAGGTCACCGACGACGCGGTCTCGGTGGCCGCGCCGATCTCCGCCCGCGGCGAGGTGGTCGCGGCGCTGTCGATCGTGGTCCGGGGCAGCTCTCCGGCCGCCGTCCGGCCGATGGCGTCCGGCGTCCGGGCCGCCGCGCGGGCGATCAGTCGCACCCTGGCCGGAGGCCCGGCCGAGGGCTGAGGTATGGCGCGCTAACGGACTCCCGGAGTTCTCCCGAAGATCGTCTGGGTGTCACCCGTTGGTCTGCACCGGCGACGGAGAGTTCCCGCGACAGATGCAGCACGGACTATGCGGGAGCGCCTCGATGAGCCACGACCACGACCACCCCCACCACCACGACCACGACCACGGCCACTCGCACGGTGCGGTCTCCGGCGTGGAGGGCACCTGGGCCGACCCGCAGGCCGACGACCCGTTGTCGGTGTCGCGTCGCGCCTTCCTGGCCACCACCGCCGTCGTCGCCGGTGCCGCTGCCGGGCTGGGCAGCGCCGTCGGCGGCGTGGGCCAGGGGGTCGCTGCCGCCGCCGGCGCCGGGACGACGGCGAACGCCTGGACCGGGCGCACCCGGTACTACGCCGGTGACCACCACATCCACACCAAGTACTCGCCGGACGCGCAGTACGACGTGGCGACGCAGATCATCAAGGGCCGGCAGTACGGCCTGGACTGGATGGTCATCACCGACCACGGTGGCGTCGCGCACCAGAAGCTCTCGATCGACAAGATCACCCCGGAGATCGAGAAGGTCCGCCGGCAGTACGCCGGCACGATGATCTACCAGGGCCTGGAGTGGAACATCCCGGGCGCCGAGCACGCCACGGTCATGCTGCCCCCGGGCAGCGCGACCGTCGACATCCTGAAGGCCTTCGAGGCCGGCTACGACGGCAGCGCGCTGGCGGCCAAGGGCGTGACCGGGAACGTGGAGCCCTACGCCATCGACGCCCTGAAGTACCTGGACAACCAGGTGCGCAACCGGCGCACCGAGATCGCGCTGATGTTCGCCAACCACCCGAGCCGGCAGGGCATCGACAGCCCGCACGAGATCCGCAACTGGCGGGACGCCGCCCCGCAGGTCGCCGTGGGCATGGAGGGCGCGCCCGGTCACCAGGCCGCCGGCATCCCGACGTCGCAGGGCGGCCCCGGCAGCGGCCGCGGCTACTACGACAACGCCGGTGCCAACCCCACCCGGTTCCTGCCCTACCCGCCGGAGTCCTACCGCACCTTCGGTGGCTTCGACTGGATGACCGCCACCGTCGGTGGCCTCTGGGACTCGCTGCTGGCCGAGGGCAAGCCCTGGTGGGTCACCGCGACGTCGGACTCGCACCGGGTCTTCCGGGACACCCGCATCCAGGGCCCGCTGGACTTCAACGCCAACGGCACCAAGGGCGATGCGGTCGACACCGGCCGTCCGATCACCCAGTACGGCGACTTCTGGCCCGGCCAGTACAGCAGCACCCTCGTGGGCTCGGACTCCCGTTCCTACGTCGGGATCATGCAGGGCCTGCAGGCCGGCAAGGTCGTCGCCGTGCACGGCCGGATCATCGAGGCCCTGGACGTGCGGGTCCGCTCCGCGAAGGACGGCGACCCGCAGGGCGCCACGCTCGGTGGCCGCACCTGGGTGCGCCGCGGTGGTGACGTCACGGTGACCATCACGGTCAAGGTGGCCGGTGGCGCCAACGCCAACGGCGACGTGCCCAAGCTGGCCAAGGTCGACGTCATCAGCGGCCCGGTCACCGGTGCCGCGTCCGACCGGGACGTCTTCACCGCCCCGGAGACCGCCGTCGTGAAGACCTTCGAGGTCGGTCGCGGCCGGGCGCAGTGGACGTTCGAGCACACGTTCACGAACGTGGAGCGGTCCTTCTACGTGCGCCTGCGGGGCAGCGACGGCAACCAGCTGGACGCCGCCGGCAACCCGCTGATGGACGTCGTCGGGGACGCGAACCCGTGGGAGGACCTCTGGTTCTACGCCAACCCGGTCTTCGTCGACGCCGTCTGATGACCGCCTCGCTGACGGCACTCTGGTGGGGCGGGGCGCCGGCGGACGACCAGATCGCCGACGCCCACCTCCTGGCGGCGGTCGACGAGGCGCTGTCCGGCTCGGGCGCCGAGGCGGAGCTGGTCTGCACCCACGTGGACAGCTCCGCTCCGGCGCCCCGGGTCGGCGTCTCGGTCCGGCTGACCGGGGAGCCGGCCGACCCGGCGGCGACCCGATCGGCCCTGGCCCGGGCGCTGGCCGGCCCGGTGGTGGCCGGCGGGACCGAGGACGCCGAGGTCGCCGGGGCGGCCCGGACGGCGCTGCGCGAGGCCGGTGCCGGTGAGGCCGGCCGGGCGATCCGCTTCCCGGGCTCGGCCTCGATCACCGGGCGGGTCTCCGTGGCCGACCTGATCGCCGCGACCGCGATCGACCAGGTCGTCGGGATCGGCGTCGAGTCGGCCGGCACCGATGTCGTGGACACCGGGCCGAACGGGTTCCTGCGGCCACGGTTCTCCGGCGGCCGGCTGGCCCTGCTGGTCGAGCGGGCGGCCGGGGGCGTGCTCCAGCCGTTCGAGATCGAGAACCCGCACGAGTGCTGCGAGGGCGGTCACTGACCGACTCCCTGGGGGGCAGAAATGGCCATTTCTGCCCCCCGGGGCCCTCAGACCGCCGGGGTGGCGAAGCCGATCTCCTTGTCGGCGACGCACGCCGGGAAGGTCTCGAACACCCGGGCCCGCTCGGGGGAGTCGTGGTAGACGTCCTCGACCCGGCGGAACTCGTCCTGGTCGCCGTCGTGTGCGACGGCCCAGGTGAAGGTCTGGTGCTCCTCGTCGGCCAGGGCGAACAGCACCCGGAAGCCGTACTGCTCGCGCACCGGCAGCAGGGTCGGGAACCAGGCCAGGAAGTCGGCCATCCGGCCCGGTTCGAGCACGTATCGGCGCAGCTGCACGGTCTCCATGTCGCAATCCTGCCCGTCGTCGTCCGGCGGCACCGCCGGCCGGTGCCTGTGCGGTCGACCGGCGACCCACGGCAGACTGTCGGTGTGCGCTCCCCGACGGACGGCTGGACGACCTGCGCCCTGGGCCACCGGCACTGGGGGCTGGCCGGCGCGGCCGGCCTGCTGCTGCACCGGCCGGGTGCCGGTGGGATCGAGGTCCTCCTGCAGTTGCGGGTCGAGTGGTCGCACCACGGCGGCACCTGGGGCACCCCGGGCGGTGCGCTGCACCCGCAGGAGTCCCCGGCCGACGGCGCGCTGCGCGAGGCGGCCGAGGAGCTCGGGTTGCGCCCGGCGGACGTCGTCCTGGGCGTGGAGTCCGTCGACGACCACGGCGGCTGGGTCTACACCACCGTCCTGGCCACGCCCGCCGGCGTCCTCGAGCCCGACGACCTGGCGTTGACCGAGGAGAGCGCGGGCGTCGGCTGGTTCCCCGTGGACGCCTTGCCGGTGCTGCACCCGGGGTTCGCCGCGGCCCTGCCGGTGCTCATGCACGCGTTGACCGGCTCCGCCGCCTCATGACCGGACGGCAGACCGCAGCCCGGGTCCACTGGACGGTGCTGGCACTCGTCGTCGCGGCCTGCCTCGTGACGTCCCTGACGCGCACCCTGGTCGAGACGTCGGGCGGCCGCACCACCGTGGTGACCGAGCTGATCCGGTGGCTGAGCCTGTTCACCGTCTGCAGCAACCTGCTGGTGCTGGCCGCTGCGACGTCCCTGGCGCTCGACCCGGTGCGCTCCGGTCGCCTCTGGCGGGTGCTGCTGCTGGACGCGCTGCTGGCCATCACCGTCACCGGGTTGGTCTTCTCGGTCCTGCTCTCGCCGACCGTGGACCCCGCCGGGGTGACCGTGTGGACCAACCTCGTGCTGCACTACCTGTCCCCGCTGGCCATGGTCGTCGGCTGGCTGGTCTTCGGGCCGCGGCCGCGGATCACCGGCGGCACGGTCGCCTGGGCGATGCTCTTCCCGGTGGGCTGGATCGGCTGGACGATGTGGCACGGCGCGCAGAGCCGCTGGTACCCCTACTTCTTCCTGAACGCCCGCGACCTGGGTCTCGCGATCGCGTTGCGGAACACCGCCCTCGTCGTCCTCCTGGCGCTGGTGTTCCTGCTCGTCTACTGGGCGGCCGACCGGTGGCTGCCGGCCACCCCCGACCGCCCCCGCGAGCCGCAGGGCGCCGCCACGACGGGCTGACCACGGGCGGGTCGGCGGCCATCCGTGCGGCGGCGCTCAGCCCACGGTGACGGTGACGGTGACCAGCCGGTGGTCGCCGAGTGGCAACTGCCGGACCTCGGGGCGCTGCGGGTCCAGGCCGGCCGGGCCGAGGACGTGGTCGAACTGCACCCGGGGGGCCGGCGCGGGGTAGCTGAGCTCGCGGACCAGCCGCGGCGCGCCGAACACCCGGGCCGGCACCCCACCGACGAGGTTCAGGTCGCCGGCCAGCACGACCGGGCCGGGGAGCTGGGCGCACCACCGGCGCAGCCGGTTCAGCTGGCGCAGCGCGGTGTGCGGTGCGAACGAGAGGTGGGTGCTGACCACGGTGCAGTGCTCCAGCTCCGCTGCGATCGCCAGGCGCGGCTCGTCGGGGAACCACCACCGGCGCAGCTGCCCGGTGCGCGGATCGGTGGCCCGCAGCGGGAGCCTCGCCCGCCCGGCGCCCAGCGCCAGCACCGACCAGCGCTGCACGGGCAGCCGGCTGACCAACGCGATCCCGTAGTGCGGACCGGTCAACGTCTCCCAGGACCCGCGCAGCACCGGCGGGTCGACCGGCGTCCAGCTGCGGAAGGGGTCGGGGGTGCCGGCGACGGCCGCGGCGAACCGCCAGTCGGCGGCGCCCAGCCCGGCGGCCACCTCGGCCGGCTGGTCGACACCGTGCGAGCGCGGCTGGCCGACGTCCACCTCCTGGACGGCGAGGACGTCGGCGTCCACCCCGGCGACCGCGGCCCGCAGCCCGGCGGCGTCGAGCGAGCGCCCGACGCCGTCCCGGCCGGAGGCGAGGTTCAGCGTCCCGACCCGGAGTTCCATGCCGCCATCAGACCAGTCCGGTGGTACTTGTGCTCTGCTCACCCGTGGTGAGCAGAGCACAAGGTGCCGGAGGGCACCTGGTCGGCGAGGCGGGGGGAGGGCCGGGCAGCTAGGTTCGGGCTCGTGAGTGCCCGCGCCGACGTGTCCGAGATCTTCGACCCCACCGCCTGGCGGCCGGTCGAGGGCTTCGAGCAGCTGACCGACGTCACCTACCACCGCGCCGTGGACGCCGGGGTCGTGCGGATCGCGCTCGACCGGCCCGAGGTGCGCAACGCCTTCCGCCCGCAGACGGTCGACCAGCTGCTCGCCGTCTTCGAGCACGCCCGGCTGGCCACCGACGTCGGCTGCGTGCTGCTGACCGGCAACGGCCCGAGCGAGAAGGACGGCGGCTGGGCGTTCTGCTCCGGCGGCGACCAGCGGGTGCGCGGGAAGTACGGCTACGAGGCCGGCGACGGCGCGACCGGCAGGCTGCACATCCTCGAGGTGCAGCGGCTCATCCGGTTCATGCCGAAGGTCGTCGTCTGCGTCGTCCCCGGCTGGGCGGCCGGTGGCGGGCACAGCCTGCACGTGGTCGCCGACCTCACCCTCGCCAGCGCCGAGCACGCCCGCTTCAAGCAGACCGACGCCGACGTCGGCAGCTTCGACGGCGGTTTCGGCTCGGCGTACCTGGCCCGCCAGGTCGGGCAGAAGTTCGCCCGGGAGGTCTTCTTCCTCGGCGAGGAGTACTCCGCCGAGGAGGCGCACCGGATGGGCATGGTCAACCGGGTCGTGCCGCACGCCGAGCTCGAGGCCACCGCGCTGGACTGGGGGCGCCGGATCGTCGCCAAGAGCCCGACCGCCCAGCGGATGCTCAAGTACTCGTTCAACCTGATCGACGACGGCCTGGTCGGTCAGCAGCTGTTCGCCGGGGAGACCACCCGGCTGGCCTACATGGCCGAGGAGGCCGTGGAGGGCCGGGACTCGTTCCTGGAGAAGCGCCCGGCCGACTTCTCCCGCTTCCCCTGGCACGCCTGAAGGAGGACGAAGATGATCGTCGAGGTGATCGGTGGCGCCGACGAGGTCCCCGAGGTGCGGGTGGCCGACGTCGACGACGTGGCCCGGCTGCACCTGGCCGTGGGCGCGCTGACCGACGAGGACGTCGACCGGGCGTTGCGTGACGCGGGCATGGGCCGGCTGACCGACGGTGACACCGCGCTGCTGGACGTGGCGGCCCTGCGCGCCGCGGCCGGTGCCCGGGCGACCGCCGACGACTGGGCGCAGGACTTCGACCGGATGGTGGCGCAGGCCGTCGAGAAGGGCTGGACCGCGGACGACGGAGCCAGCCTGCAGGTGCACGTGGAGCCCGCCGCGTCGGCCTGAAGCCGGTGCGCCGCCAGTGTGATCTCGATGTGGAGTCGCTCGGTTGTTGTGGTCACTCCACTTGTGTGGGCACGATTGCACGGTGACGACGACCGAACGGCCTCCGCGACCCGCCGGCGCACGCCCTCCGGGCCGTCCGCTGTCCTCGGAGCTGTCCGACCAACTGGTGGCCGTGGCGGTGGAGATCCTCGCCGACGAGGGCTGGGGGAGGCTCAACAGCGACCGCGTCGCCGCCCGTGCCCGGGCCGGCAAGGCCGGCATCTACCGGCGGTGGCCGACGATGGCCGCGCTGGCGCGGCATGCCCTGAGCACTGCCCCGCTGGTGGAGCTGCCGGCCGACTCCGGGTCGCTGCGCGGTGACCTCTGCGAGCTGCTGGCCCGCTGGACCCGGCCGCTGGACCGGGCCGAGCGCGCGGCGGCGAGCCTGATGGGCGCGGCGCGGCACGACGACGACCTGCGCGCCGGCCTGGAGGAGGCGCTGGTGCTCCCGCTGGCCGGTGTCGTGCGGGAGATCTCGGCACGGGAGGCCACCCGCGGGCGTGAGCTGTCGCAGCAGCGGGTCGCGCTGCTCGGCTCGGTGGTCCAGGCGCTCTGGTGGCAGCGGTACACGACCTTCGGTCCGGTGCCGATGAGCACCCCGCAGGTCGAGCAGCTGGTCACCGACGTGCTGCTGCCGATCGTCGCGCCCGAGCAGCTGCCGGCGGGCTGAGCCCCTCAGTCGATCCGCACGTCCAGCTGGCGGGCGAGTCGGCGCACGCCGTCCTCCAGCATGGCCAGGGTGGCGACCGTGGTCGCGTGCTCCGGTCCGTGCGCCTCGCCGGGCTCCGCGCCGAGCACCTGCCGGCGGTGCGAGAGCACCAGCACCCGGCCGGCCACGAGGAACAGCCCGGCCGCCAGGCGGCTGAGCACGTCGACCGCTGCGCCGTCCGGCTGGCCCGATGCCGAGAGCGCTGCCGCGAAGGCCGTGGCCACCCGCCCGCCGGCCTGCTCGACCAGGGTCCGCTCGCGTTCCTGCAGGCTGGGGGTCCGCGCCAGGGCCTCCAGGTAGTGGCGGCTCTCCGGCCGCGACTCCTGCTCGAGCAGCTGGTGGAGGTCCCGCTCCACGAAGTCGCGCAGGGCGGCGAGCGGGCCGGTGCCGTCCGGTCGGGCCGCGACGGCGGCGGCGACCCCCTCGACCCACGGCGTCCGGCCGTCGAAGAAGAGTGCTTCCTTGCTCTCGAAGTGGTTGAAGACGGTCTGCACCGCGACGTCGGCGGCGGTGGCGACGTCGGCGATGGTCACCGCGTCGAAGTCGCGCTCGGTGAACAGGCGCTGCGCCGCCGCGCGGATCTCCGCCCGGGTCTGCGCCTTCCGGCGTTCCCGGCGCCCCCCTGCGGCCGTGTCCACGGTGGTCAATGTAGAGCGCTGCTCACCGTGTCCGTGGCTGCGAGAGCCGGCCGGGTGCTGTTCGGGGATGGCACTGGGTGCCACCCGGCGTCGGACCCCTTAGCGTGGGCCCCGTCACGTTCGAGGCGGGGAGACGGTGGATGAGGACGCACGGTGCGGTGCTGCGGGGTCCCGGCGACTGGGAGGTCGCGGAGCTGGAGCTGGTCGACCCCGGACCGGGGCAGGTGCTGGTCGAGATGGCCTACGCGGGCCTGTGCCACTCCGACGAGCACCTGCGCTTCGAGAGCCAGCGCTACCCGATCGTCGGCGGGCACGAGGGCGCCGGCGTCGTCCAGGCCGTCGGGACCGGCGTCGCCGGCCTGCAGCCCGGCGACCACGTGGTCACCTCCTTCCTGCCGGCGTGCGGCCACTGCCGCTGGTGCGCCACCGGCCGCTCCAACCTCTGCGACCTCGGCGCGACCATCGGCACCGGGCAGCTGCCGGACGGGACCTGGCCGTTCCGGCTGGACGGCGAGGAGCTCGGCGGCTTCTGCATGGTCGGTGCCTTCGCCCAGCACTCGGTGCTGTCCCAGTTCTCCTGCGTCAAGATCGAGCCGCACCTGCCCCTGGACGTCGCCGCGCTGATGGCCTGCAGCGTCCCGACCGGCTGGGGGTCCGCGGTGAACGCCGGGCCGGTGCGCCAGGGCGACGTCGTGGTGGTCGTCGGCACCGGCGGGGTCGGCTGCAACGCGGTGCAGGGCGCGGCGATGGCCGGCGCGGGGGCCGTCGTCGCCGTCGACCCGGTCGCCTTCCGCCGCGAGTTCGCCCAGACCCTGGGCGCCACCCACGCGGTCGCGAGCACCGAGGAGGCGGCGGGCCTGGCGAAGCAGCTGTCCCGCGGCACCGGGGCCGACGTCGTCATCCTGGCCACCGGCACGACCAGCCCGGAGATCACCGGCGGCGCCTACCGCTGCCTGGGCAAGGGCGGCACGCTGGTGCTCACCGGCCTGGCCGACCACACGATGGCGACCACCGTCGCGCTGCCCGGGAACATCACCACCGTCTACGAGCAGCGGGTCCAGGGCGCGCTGTACGGGATGTGCAACGCCTACCGGGACATCCCGCGGCTGCTGCGGCTCTACGAGGACGGCGCGCTCGAGGTCGAGTCGCTGATCACGAAGCGCTACTCGCTGGACGAGGTCAACCAGGGTTACCAGGACCAGCGCGACGGCACGGTCATCCGCGGCGTCCTCCAGCACCAGCACTGAGCCACCCCTGAGCCACCAATGGCCATTTCGGTGGCTCAGGGGTGATCGTCCGGGCGGCTGGGCAGGGCATCGGGCATGGCTGAACCCACGATCGCCGTCATGGACGTCGACGGCACCCTCGTCGACTCGAACTACCAGCACGCCCTGGCCTGGTACCGGGCGCTCCGCTCGCTGGGGGAGACCTTCCCCGTCTGGCGCATCCACCGCCTGATCGGCATGGGTGGTGACCAGCTCGTCGCCGCCCTCGGCGGGGAGGAGGTCGAGCGGCGGATCGGTGACGAGGCCCGGGACAGGTGGGTGGCCGAGGTCGACCCGATGATCGACGAGATCACCCCGCTGCCCGGCGCCCGCGACCTGCTGGTGGCGATCAAGGAGCGCGGGCACCGGCTGGTGCTGGCCAGCTCGGGCAAGGCGAAGCACGTGGAGGTCTTCCTCGACCTCCTCGACGCCAGGGACCTCGCCGACGCCGTCACCGACAGCAGCGACGCCGAGTCCTCCAAGCCGGAGCCGGACCTGCTGCAGGTGGCGCGGCGCAAGCTCGACGCCGCTGACGACGCGCCCAGCGTGATGATCGGTGACTCGGTGTGGGACGTGGTGGCCGCCAAGAACGCCGGGATGCCGGCGATCGTCGTCCGCTCCGGTGGCTTCGGGGACGACGAGCTCCGCGACGCGGGTGCGGTGGGGATCTACGACACCCCGGCCGACCTCGCGGCCGCCCTGGACGACACCCCCCTCGCCTGAGAGGGCTGCCGCGGGAGGCACTGTGCGGTGTGGGCCCGTTCCCGGCCGGGAACGTGCCTTCATCGCACAGTGCTGGGGACGCTCCTCAGCCGACGACGCCGGCGCGGAGCGAGGCGTACTCGTCGACGGCGCACATCGGCGGCCGCTCGTCGACGGCGACGGTGTGGCTCTTCGGCACGAAGCCGCGGCCGTCGTGGGCGAACTGGGTGAGCAGCCCGCCCGGCTCGAGGCGGCGCCGGTCCGGCCGGCCCCGCTCGGCGCGGGACAGCACGGTGGAGACGATCTGGCCGGCCATCGTGCCCAGCGCCTCGTCGGTCTGGTGGGAGTGGGTGCGGGTGCCGAGGTCGACCTGGGCCAGCCCGTTGAGGCCGCAGACCTGCAGCAGGTCGACCAGCAGCCCGACCTCCACGCCGTAGCCGGAGACGAACGGCACCTGCTCCAGGGCCGAGCGCCGGCCGGCGTACTCGCCGCCCAGCGGCTGCACGAACCCGGCCAGCTCGGGCCACAGCGCGTTCAGCAGCGGCCGGGCGGTGAGCTCGGTGACCCGGCCGCCACCGGCCGGGCGGTGCTCGCCGTCCACGGACAGCGGGCGGGTGTAGCAGCCCTTGACGTACTCGACGCGCGGGTCGGTGAGCAGCGGCACGAGCAGCCCGGGCACGTAGTGGCTGACGTCGCCCAGCAGGTCGGAGTCGATGAAGACGATGAGGTCGCCGGTGGTGGCCGCGAGCGACTTCCACAGCGCCTCGCCCTTGCCCGGGCGGTCGCCCTGCATCGGCAGGACGTCGCCGGCCGCGACGACCTCGGCGCCGGCCGCCCGGGCGACCTCGGCGGTCGCGTCGGTGGAGTGGGAGTCGATGACGAGGAGCTCGTCGATGAGGGGGACGCCCTCGACCCAGCGCTCGGCCAGGTCGCGGACCAGGACCCCGACGGTGGCCTCTTCGTTCCGCGCCGGCAGGACGACGCTGATCCGGTGCCCGCCGCGGCGCTTGGCCAGCAGCAGGGCGTCGACGTCGATCTCGGCCAGCGAGGTGGCCGACGTGGTGCGGTGCTCGAACCAGGCGCGGGCGTCAGGTCGCATCGGCCCACTGTCGAGCACCACACCCACCTCCGGCACGTCGGCGGGGCGTCGTTCACATGAACTTCACGTTCCCCCTGGATCAGAGCCTGACTGCTGCCCGGGGACCCGGCAACTCACACGTGAGCGGCGGGGGCGGGCGGCTGCGCCGGGTGTCAGGGGGAGGTGCCCAGGGCGGGCAGGACCACCGGGGCCCCAGGGGCGGTGCGGGCCACCGTGGTCGCCGAGCCGGCGGCGGCGACCGCGGCCGCGAAGTCGCGGGGTGGTTCGACGAGCAGCGCCCGCATCCGGGCCCGCCACGGGTTGGGCAGTGAGGTCAGGCCGGCGACGGCGAAGGTGCCCCAGTGCACCGGGACGGCGACGCTCGGGCGGAGCAGCGCCACGGCCCGGGCCGCACCCGCCGGGTCCAGGTGGCCGGGGCCGAGCGAGGGGCCCCAGCCCCACACCGGCAGCAGGGCGACGTCCACGCCGTCCGCGCCGAGGTCGGCCATCCCGGGGAAGAGGTCGGTGTCGCCGGCGGCGTAGACGGTGACGCCGTCCCCGGAGAGCAGGTGCCCGATGGCCGGGGCGTGCGGGCCGTGGGTCAGCAGCGGCCCCCAGCGGTGGGCGGCGTGGTCGGCGGGGGTGGCGGTGACCGTGAGGCCGCCGTCGGTGAGGCTCTCGCCGGCCCCGAGCTCGGTGACGGCGGTGAAGCCGTGCCGGGTGAGCCACCGGCCGGCGCCGCGGGGGACCACGATCGGCGTGCTGCGGCCCAGCCGGCGCAGGGAGGGCAGGTGCAGGTGGTCGTTGTGCAGGTGCGAGACGACCACCAGGTCGACGCCGGCCCAGGCCTCCGGCTCCAGCCGGGGGACCACCCGCCGCAGCGGGCCCAGCCGGTGGGTGAGCAGCGGGTCGGTGAGCACCGTGCGGCCCGCCAGCTCGACCCGGACGGTCGAGTGGCCCAGGAAGCGCAGGGACGGCGCGGTCACCGGGTCAGTGTCGCGCCGACCACCCGCCCGGGCACGGGCAGTGGCGCGATCACCGCGGGACCGGGGTGGCGCAGCAGGTCGGCCACCTCCGCGGCGGTCAGGCCGGTCGGCAGCACCGGGCCGGTGACGGCGACCACGCCCTGCACGCGCAGCTCGTGGAGCAGTTCTCGGGAGGTGATGTCCTTGACCACCGTGGACACCTCGAAGTCGCGGGCGCTGCGGCCGATCGCGCCGAGCAGCTCCAGCGTCCGGTCGTGGTTGCCGCCGGCCGACAGGTCGCGGACGTCGACCATCACCATCTCCAGGGGCAGCCGGGCGAGCTGCGACCACAGGGTGGAGCCCATGCCGTAGTCGTCGAGCCCGAGCCGGACGCCGGTCCGGTGCACGGCGTGCAGCGCCGGGATGAGTGCTGCGGAGGAGGTCTGCAGCACCTCCTCGGTCACCAGGAGGGTGAGCCGGGGAGGAGCCAGGTCGGCCGCGGCGAGCGCCACGGCCACCTCGCCGGGCAGCTCGTCGGCCTGCACCAGCCCCGCGGGCAGGTCGACGGCGACGAGCAGCTGGTCGTCGAGGGCGACCACGTCGGTGCAGGCGCGGGTGATCAGCCACTGCTGCAGCGCGGCGGTGCAGCCCTGCCGTTCGGCGGCGGCCCACAGCTCGGCGGCGGGCAGCGTGCCGAGCTCGGGGTGCTCCCAGACCGGCTGGGCGTGCAGCGCGGCGAGGATCCCGGTGTCGCCGTTGGCGATGGTGTCGAAGCGGAGCTGGACCTCGCCGTCGGCCAGGGCGGTGGCGACCGAGCTGCTGGCCGCGGCCTGCGCCACCCGGTCCTCGGTGTGCAGCCGCCAGCAGCCCTTGCCGGCCCGCTTGGCGGCGCCGAGGGCGGCGTCGGCCTGACGGAAGGCGAGCTGACCGCCCCCGGGGTGGACCCGGCAGAGGCCCACGCTGGCGCCGACGGTGAACGTGCGGTCGCCGATCCGGCAGGGCCGGGCGAGCGCCTCGACCACCCGCTGGGCGGCCTCGACGGCGGCGTCCTCGGCCCCGGCCAGCAGCACGGCGAACTCGTCGCCGCCGAGGCGGGCGACCAGGTCGTCGGCGCGCAGCAGGCCCTGCAGCCGCCGGGCCACCTCGACCAGCAGCAGGTCGCCCGCCTCGTGGCCGGCGGAGTCGTTGACCGCCTTGAACCCGTCGAGGTCGAGCACCAGCAGGGAGCGCTCGCCGGTGGTCGCCGACCCGGTGGCCATCTCCTGGAAGAGCAGTGCGCGGTTGGGCAGCCGGGTGAGGTGGTCGGTGAACGCCATCCGCTCGAGCTCCCGCTCGCGGCGTTGCCGGGTGGTCACGTCCCGCAGGTGGAGCAGCCGCCGTCCGCTGCCGGGGCGCTCGTGGTGGCTGACCTCCAGCTCCCGACGCTCGCCCTCGGGGCCCTGCAGCCGCAGGTGGACCACGGGGGAGGTCCCGCCGGCCGCGGCGGTCAGCTCGCGGCGGACGCGGGAGCGGTCCTCCTCGTGCAGCAGGTCCAGCAGGGACGGGCGCAGGTCGGCCGCCGCGGCGATCCCGAGCAGGGTCCGGGCCGCCGGCGAGGTGAACTCGAGGCGGAGGTCGGCGTCGACGATCGCCACGCCGTCGGAGCTGGCCTCGACCAGGCCGCGGAAGTCCTCCTCGCTGCGGAGCAGGTCCTCCTCGATGCGGTCGCTGTCCCGGATCCGCATGAACAGCCGCGCCAGCAGCAGGAGGACCACCACGGCGGTGCAGGCGAGCGCGCCGTCGGAGAGGCGGAGGTCCACCAGCAGGGCGGTCACCAGGGTGAGCGGCACCCCGACCAGCGCCAGGACGTCGACGACCACGCCCGCCGAGTTCACGGTCGGGGTGGCGTCGGCGGGGGAGGGCCCGGCCGGGACGGCGCTGGCCAGCTGGACGGCGTGCACCCCGGTGACCAGCGCACCGGCGATCACGACGTCGGCTGCCGCGGACCACAGCCCGGTCGGCTGCACGAGGTGTGCGGCCAGCAACGCCGAGGCGAGACCCAGGAGGGCGGTCATCAGGATCACCGCGGTCGCCGGGCGCCGGAGTGCTGCGGCCGACACCGTGCACAGCGCCCCGACGACGCCCACGGCCACCGCGGGGTAGATGCCGTAGGCGAGGACGAAGGGCTGCAGGTCCGGCCGGATCGCTCCCGGCGTCAGCGCGGGGGCCAGCACCAGGACGTCGGCGACGACGACGAGGGCGAAGGCCACCATCACCCCGTCGACCACCAGGACCGGCCAGCGGGTGCCGCGGACCCGCGCGCCGATCAGCGCGGCGCTCACCGTCGGGACCAGCGCGGCGACGAGGAGGACGACGCCCGCGCCGAACCGGCCCTGCGCGCCCCCGACCCCCAGCCCGGTCACCAGGCTGGCGCACGCGAGGAGCAGGGAGCTGAGGCCCAGCAGCTGCCAGGGCAGCCGGTCCGGGCGGGCCATCCGCCGGGTCAGCCGGCTGCAGCGCCAGGCCGCCCAGGTCGCGACCGCGGTCAGCACCAGGTTGTCCCACTGCGGCACCGCCCCGGGCGGGCTGACCGGCACGGTGAGGGTCAGCGCGACCAGCGCGACCAGCAGCACCGGTGCCAGGTGCGGACGCCGGGCCCCGGTCACGTCGCCGGCCCGTCGTCCCCGGCCCGGAGCAGGCTGGGCAGGCCCGCGGCCGACGTGGGCACGGGTGCCCCACCGAGCCCGGGGAGCTGGGTGGTCAGCGCGGACCGGTCCAGCGGCCGGGCCAGCAGGTAGCCCTGGATGAACCGGTGGCCCATGTCGCGGAGCAGCTGCAGCTCGGTCGCCGTCTCGACGCCCTCCACCACCACGACCAGACCCAGGCTGGTGCCCAGGTGCAGCACGGAGCTGCACAGCGCCCGGCGCTGCGGGTCGGTCTCGACGTCGGCGAGGAACTGCCGGTCCATCTTCAGCACGTCGATCGGCAGGCCGACGAGGTAGGCCAGCGAGGACCAGCCGGTGCCGAAGTCGTCGACGGCGATCCGGACGCCCAGCCGCCGCAGGGCCGCCAGGTCGTCGGTCACGTGCTCGTCGTCCAGCAGCACCGACTCGGTGATCTCCAGGACCAGCCGGGAGGCGGCCAGCCCGCTGGACCCCAGGGCGTGCAGCACGTCGGCGACCAGCTCGCCGCTGCGCACGTGCCGCGCCGAGACGTTGACCGCCACCCCGAGGTCCGGGTGGGGGAGCGCGGCGACCGTGGCGGTGGCCTCGGCCAGCACCCACCGGCCCAGTTCGGTGATCAGCGCGGACTCCTCGGCCAGCGGCACGAACTCCGCCGGGGACACCTCGCCGTAGGTCGGGTGCCGCCAGCGCAGCAGCGCCTCGACCGAGACGGTGCGGTGCAGCGCCAGGTCGACGACCGGCTGGTACGCCAGCCGCAGCTGACCCTCGGCGAGTGCCCGGAGCAGGTCGGTGCGCAGCGTCTCCTCGCGGTGCTGGGTGATCCGGAGCGCGTCGGAGTGCCGGCGGACCCGGCCGGGGCCGGCGGCGCGGGCGCTGCGCAGCGCCAGGTCGCCCCAGCGCAGCGCCTCCCCGGCGTCCGCACCGGCGTCCAGGGACGTGACGCCGGCGGCGGCGGTCAGCCGCAGCGTGCCGCTGCCGGTGGACACCGGCTCGACGGCGGCGACCAGCCGGCCGGCGATGACCTCGGCGTCGGCCACCGTGCCGGAGACCAGGACGGCGAACTCGCTCGCCCCGGAGCGGGCCAGCCAGTCGTCGCCGCGCAGCGCCCGGGCGAACCGGGTGGTCAGCTCGCGCAGCACCGGGACGTCGTCGCCCGCGGGCAGACCGTCCACGCCCAGCACGACCAGGGAGGCGCTGCCGGCCGAGGGGGTGCCGGCCGCGGGGGCACGCAGGGCGGCGGCGAGCCGCTGGGTCAGCGCCGAGCGGTTGGGCAGGCCGGTGGTGGGGTCGCTGGTGCTGAAGGTCGGCAGGGGGTCGGCCGGCTGCGGGACGCTCGCGCTGACGTCGCGGCAGTAGAGCACCAGGGCGCCCACGTCGGGGTCGCCGCGCAGGTCGCGGACCTGGGACTGGATCAGCAGCCAGCGACCGTCGAGGTGCCGCACCCGCGCCGTCCGGGTCTTGGTCTCCGAGGGGTCGGCCGAGGTGGCGCTCAGCGCGGCGACCAGGCCCGGGGCGTCGTCCGGGTGGACGGCGGCGGCGATCGAGCGGCCGACGATGCGCTGCGGGTCCAGGCCGAGCAGCGCGGTGATGGCCGGGGAGACCCACTGCACCTGCAGCTGGTCGTCGAGGATCAGCACCGGGTCGGCGCTGCCGCGCACCAGCGTGCGGAAGTAGGCCTCGCTGCGCTGCAGGTCACGGGTGAGCCGCTGCTGGGTGCGCCAGGACACCGCCTGGTGGGCCAGCAGGGCGACCAGCCCGAGCGTGCCGAGCGTCGTTCCGAAGACGGTGAGGGTGCCGGTGACCGGGACGCTGAGCAGCAGCAGCGAGCCGCCGGCCAGCGCGGTGGCGTGCGGGAGCAGTGCGCCGAGGGTGGAGCCGGCCGCGTTCCCGCGGTCGGTGGTGGGCCGTGGCCGGTCGGCGCGGCAGGCGACCACGAGGAGGGCCATGCCGAGGACGCTGAGGGCGCAGGCCAGGTACTGGACCGGACCCGGCCCGGAGGCGATCGAGGAGCAGGCGCCGGCCAGTGCGGTGGCGACCTGCGAGGCGAAGAGCAGCCAGCCGACGGGGCGCTGGACGGCCGGGCAGATCGCGATGAACACCAGGGAGAAGCCGGTGCCGACGGCGATGCTGGACAGCAGGGCGAAGAGCGCGACCGTCTCGGACAGGGAGAGGAGCCCCTCCCGGCCGATGGTCAGGTGGTACAGCGTGTGCACGGTCAGCAGGTCGGCGAGCACGAACAGGACGAGCATCGTGGCGACCTGGGCCCGCGCGGCCCGCAGCGAGGCACGGTCGAGCATCCGGAGGATCGCGACGACCACCAGCAGGTGACCGGGGAGGCTGCCCAGTGCGGTCTGCCCCCAGGGCAGCACCGCCCCCGCGGCCAGCGCGCCGAGGGCGCTGACGCCCACCGAGACGACGTACCAGCGCCAGCCGGCCGGGTGGGCGCTCCGCCGCCCGGCGTGGGTGAGCAGGACCAGGGCACCGGCGACGGCCAGGAAGTTCGCCGTCACGGCGACGGTGACCGAGGT
The DNA here is from genome assembly GCF_026967925.1 of Modestobacter sp. VKM Ac-2985. Classification (GTDB taxonomy): domain Bacteria; phylum Actinomycetota; class Actinomycetes; order Mycobacteriales; family Geodermatophilaceae; genus Modestobacter. The sequence goes on from NZ_JAPVBI010000001.1 coordinate 218,130, forward strand.
CGGGGCGGGCAGCAGGCCGGCGGAGAGGGTCGCGAGGGCGGCGAGGACGGCGAGGAGCAGTGGTCGGGTCAGCGTGCGGACGGCGGCCGGGCCGCCCCGCGTCGGAGCGACCACGGCCCGCGTCGGTGCGGTGAGGGCTCCGGAGGTCACGGGTCAGTTGTCGGGACCCGGGCCGCCGGACTGCAGGGGTGGCGGGGGCGACTCACCCGAAGGGGCGGGGGACCTCCTGTTCAGTGGCGCCGGTTCACCAGCGCAGGGGCTGGGTCGCCCGGGAGTCCGCGGTGCGGCAGACCCGGCAGTGACCCCAGGTGACGATCCGCAGCGGGCTGCTGGGCTCGCCGCACTCGGGGCACTCGACCATCGCCTCGGCGCCGGCGGGAGCTCCGGCGGCCGGCTGGGCGCGGCCCGCGTGGACGGTCGGGTCGCCGGCGCAGGGGCAGCCGAGGTCGGTCTCTGGACAGCGTGCGTGGTCGGTTGCGATGGGGCGCCTCCTGGTGTCCCCGATCACGCTACTCAGCTGCACCAGCCCCCCGCCCCCGAACACCACGTCGTCCGGCCGGGGGAGCCGGCGGGTCGTCCGCCGGCGTGCGACCCGCCGGACGCCTGAGCGCGCGCGTGGCGCGGACGGGTGGCAAGCTCTTCGGCGTGAAGACGTGGCTGGATGCATGGCCGGTGTTCCGGCAGCTGACGGGTCCTGATCCGCTGGGGCGCGGCAAGGCCGCCCGCAGCAAGGCGACCGAACAGGTGGTCAGCCGCACGGCCACCGCCGACAAGGTGGTGCAGACGGTCTGCCCGTACTGCGCGGTGGGCTGCGGCCAGCGGGTGTTCGTCAAGGACGAGCAGATCGTGCAGATCGAGGGCGACCCCGACTCGCCGATCAGCCGCGGGCGCCTGTGCCCCAAGGGCAGCGCGACCAAGCAGCTGGTCACCAGCCCGAGCCGGGTCACCACGGTCAAGTACCGCCGTCCGCACGGGACGGAGTGGGAGGACCTCGAGCTCGACACGGCGATGGAGATGATCGCCGACCGCGTGCTCGACGCCCGCCGCAAGGGCTGGCAGGACGAGGTCGACGGCCACGCCGTCAACCGCACGCTGGGCATCGCGAGCCTCGGCGGCGCGACGTTGGACAACGAAGAGAACTACCTGATGAAGAAGCTGTACAGCGCCATGGGCGCGGTGCAGATCGAGAACCAGGCCCGCATATAGCACTCTGCGACGGTCCCCGGTCTGGGGACCTCGTTCGGTCGTGGCGGCGCCACGAACTTCCAGCAGGACCTGGTGAACTCCGATTGCATCGTGATCGAGGGTTCGAACATGGCCGAGTGCCACCCGGTCGGCTTCCAGTGGGTCATGGAGGCCAAGGCGCGGGGCGCGAAGATCGTCCACATCGACCCGCGGTTCACCCGCACCAGTGCGCTCGCCGACCTGCACGTCCCGCTGCGCGCCGGCACCGACATCGCCTTCCTCGGTGGGCTGATCAAGTACGTCCTGGACAACGACCTGGACTTCCGCGAGTACGTCGTCGCCTACACCAACGCGGCGGCGATCCTGCGTGAGGACTTCCAGGACACCGAGGACCTCGACGGCCTGTTCTCCGGCTTCGACCCCGAGACCGGGCAGTACGACGAGACCACCTGGCAGTACGAGGGGGTGAACGTCCCGGCCTCGGCCGGTCAGCGCTCGCCCAGCCAGCCCGGTGGGTCGGCCTTCCGGGACGACGGCGACCGGCCCGACGACGCCGCGGACGACGGCACCGACGACGAGACCGAGGACGTCAAGGAGGCCGACCAGCAGCAGGGTGCCCAGGGGTCGGCCGACATCCACGGCAAGCCCATGCGGGACGAGACGCTGCAGCACCCGCGCTGCGTCTTCCAGGTGCTCAAGCGGCACTACGCCCGCTACACCCCCGAGATGGTCAGCGACATCTGCGGCATCGAGCCGGAGGTGTTCCTCAAGGTCGCCGAGTGGGTCACCGCCAACAGCAACCGCGAGCGGACGACGGCGTGGGTCTACTCGGTGGGCTGGACGCACCACACCGTGGGCGTGCAGTACATCCGGACGGCGGCGGTGCTGCAGGCGCTGCTGGGCAACATGGGCCGCCCGGGTGGCGGGATCCTGGCGCTGCGCGGCCACGCCAGCATCCAGGGCTCCACCGACATCCCGACGCTGTTCAACATCCTCCCGGGCTACATCCCGATGCCCCACGCCCAGCAGCACACCGACCTGGACAGCTTCTGCGCCTCCAGCGACGACCGGGTGGGCTTCTGGGGCAACATGCGCGCCTACACCACGAGCATGCTCAAGTCCTGGTGGGGCGACGCAGCGACGGCGGAGAACGACTTCGCGTTCAACTACCTGCCCAAGATCTCCGGTGACCACGGCACGTACACCACGGTCGCCGACATGATCGAGGGCAAGGTGCCCGGCTACTTCCTGGTGGGGGAGAACCCCGCGGTGGGCAGCGCGAACGGGCGCATGCAGCGCTTCGGGCTGGCCAACCTGGAGTGGCTCGTCGTCCGCGACCTGCAGATGATCGAGTCGGCGACGTTCTGGAAGACCGCCCCGGAGATCGAGACCGGGGAGCTGGTCACCGAGGACATCGCCACCGAGGTCTTCTTCATGCCCGCGGCCACGCACGTGGAGAAGGAGGGCACCTTCACCCAGACGCAGCGGCTGCTGCAGTGGCGGCACAAGGCGGTCGAGCCGCCGGCCGACTGCCGCAGCGACCTGTGGTTCTACTTCCACCTGGGCCGCAAGCTGCAGGAGCGGCTGGCCGGGTCCACCGACCCGCGCGACCGCCCGCTGCTGGACCTCGTCTGGGACTACCCGACGCACGGGGAGCACGACGAGCCCGACGCCGACGCCGTCCTGCGGGAGATCAACGGCTGGGGTCCGGACGGCGAGATGCTCTCGACCTACCTGGACATGAAGGACGACGGGTCGACCACCGGCGGCTGCTGGATCTACACCGGCGTCTACGCCGACGGGGTCAACCAGGCCGCCCGGCGCAAGCCCGGCCGGGAGCAGGACTGGGTGGCCGCCGAGTGGGGCTGGGCCTGGCCGTCGAACCGCCGGGTGCTCTACAACCGCGCGTCCGCCGACCCCGACGGCAAGCCGTGGAGCGAGCGGAAGGCCTTCGTCTGGTGGGACGAGGAGGCCGGGAAGTGGACCGGTCACGACGTCCCCGACTTCGAGGCGACCAAGCGGCCGGACTACGTGCCGCCGGAGGGCGCGGTCGCGCAGGCGGGCATCGGCGGTGCCGACCCGTTCGTCATGCAGGCCGACGGCAAGGCCTGGCTGTACGTGCCGGCGGGGCTGGCCGACGGCCCGATGCCGGCGCACTACGAGCCGGCTGAGTCGCCGGTGGAGAACGCGCTCTACGGCCAGCAGGCCAACCCGGGCCGGGAGGAGATCCACGCCGCCTACAATCGGGGCAACCCGCCGCGCAGCGAGGTCTACCCGTTCGCGATGATCACCTACCGGTTGACCGAGCACCACACCGCCGGGGCGATGAGCCGCACGCTGCCGTACCTGTCGGAGCTGCAGCCGGAGTTCTTCGTCGAGGTCAGCCCGCAGCTGGCCGAGACGCGCGGTCTGGAGAACGGCGGCTGGGCGACGCTGATCAGTGCCCGGGCGGCGATCGAGGCCCGGGTGCTGGTCACCGAGCGGATGCGGCCGATGAAGGTCAAGGGCGGCCAGGTCGTCGAGACGATCGGCATCCCGTACCACTGGGGTGAGCAGGGGCTGTCCACCGGCGACTCCGGCAACGACCTGTTCGGCGTGGTCATGGACCCCAACGTGCACATCCAGGAGTCCAAGGTCGCCACCTGCGACATCCAGCCCGGGCGGCGTCCGCGCGGCAAGGCGCTGGTGCAGTTCGTGGAGGACCACCGGATCCGGGCGGGCGTGCAGTCGGGGCTGATCCCCAGCGGCGGCCGGGTCCCGGTCGAGGAGGGGACGAGCTGATGCGGCACGTCCCGATGGAGTGCGACCCGATGGAAGAGGAGCGCTCGTGACCACCGTGAGCTCGGCGAGCCCGGCGCTCACCGGCAACGACCCGGCCAACCGGCTGTTCGGTCCGCTGCCCGACGTGAGCGGCGAGGCCGGTTACGAGGAGGACCACCCGGCGCGGGTGGGCTTCTTCACCGACACCTCGGTGTGCATCGGCTGCAAGGCGTGCGAGGTCGCCTGCAAGGAGTGGAACACGCTCCCGATGGACGACGCGGACGGCAACCGCGACGCCATGGCGCTGACCGGGATGTCCTACGACAACACCGGCATGCTCGGTGCCAACTCCTGGCGGCACGTGGCGTTCGTCGAGCAGAGCCGCGCCGTCGACCTGCCGATGCCCGGGATCGGGCTGCCGGGAGCAGGTGCGCAGGGTGCTGCCGCACCCGCCGCCGGGTGCGGCAGTGGCGGCGGGGGCTGCGGGAGTGGCTCGGGCGACCCGCACGCCACCTCGGCCGGCGGCAACGCCGACGGGGTGGGGATGGCCCAGTCCAGCGTGCTCAACGCCGAGGCGCTCAGCGAGTTCGACCCGCAGACCGGTCAGTCGGCCGACCGGGAGATCCGCTGGCTGATGTCCTCCGACGTCTGCAAGCACTGCACCCACGCCGGCTGCCTGGACGTCTGCCCGACCGGGGCGCTGTTCCGCACCGAGTTCGGCACCGTGGTCGTGCAGGGCGACATCTGCAACGGCTGCGGCTACTGCGTGCCGGCCTGCCCCTACGGCGTCATCGACCAGCGCAAGGAGGACGGCCGGGTCTTCAAGTGCACGATGTGCTACGACCGGCTGACCGACGGGCTGCAGCCGGCCTGCGCCACCGCGTGCCCGACCCAGTCGATCCAGTTCGGCGACCTCGATGAGCTCCAGGCCCGGGCCGACGCCCGGCTGGCCACGCTCAAGGAGCAGGGCGTCGAGACCGCCCGGCTCTACGGGCGCGACGAGGACGACGGCGTCGGCGGCGCGGGGGCCTTCTTCCTGCTGCTCGACGAGCCGGAGGTCTACGGGCTCCCGCCGGACCCGATCGTCACCACCCGGGACCTGCCGTCGATGTGGAAGCACGCCGTCGGCGGGGCGGCCATGGTCGTCGGCTTCGCACTCTCCGCCGTGCTCGGCTCGAGGCGCTCCCGATGACCGACGTCCGTGGGCAGAAATGGCCATTTCTGCCGCCATCAGAGGGGCTGTTCCTGTGACCGAGGGACTGGCGACGCCGGGCGCGGGCTGGCGGCGGGCCGACGGCCCGCCGGCGCAGGCGCGGGAGAAGAAGCGGCGCAAGGGCGGCCGCCGCGGTGGCGGCCGGGACGGCGACCCGACCGTCGACGAGGCCGAGTTCACCTCGTACTACGGCCGGCCGATCATCAAGCCGCCGGTGTGGAAGACCCCGGACGTGCCGCTCTACCTGTTCCTGGGTGGTGCGGCGGGCACCTCGGCGGTGCTCGGCGCGATCGCCGACGTCACCGGTCGCCCGGCGCTGACCCGCGCCGCGCACTACACCGCCGGTGGCGGGGCGTTGGCCTCGGTCGTCTGGCTGATCCACGACCTCGGCCGGCCGGCGCGCTTCCTGCACATGCTGCGGGTGATCAAGCCGACGTCGCCGCTGTCGGTGGGCTCCTACATCCTGGCGCCGTTCAGCGCGCTCACCGCGGCGACTGCGGGGCTCCAGCTGCTGGAGGCCTTCCCGAAGCTGCAGGTGCTCGGGCTGACGCGGATCGCCGGCTGGTTCCCCGGGCTGCGGAAGACCGTGGGCGGCGTCTCGGCGGTCTTCGGTGGCCCGATGACCACCTACACGGCGGTGCTGCTGGCCAACACCGCGGTGCCGTCGTGGCACGAGCCGTACAAGGAGCTGCCGTTCGTCTTCGCCGGCTCCGGGATGGCCGCCGGCGGGGGCATCTGCATGGCGTTCACCCCGGTCGCCGAGGCGGGGCCGGCCCGGAAGATGGCGGTCGCCGGCGCGGCGGTCGAGCTGGTCGCGATGCACAAGGTCGAGCACGACCACGGCATCGTCGGTGAGCCGTACCAGCTGGGCAAGGCCGGGACGATGATGAAGGCCGCGAAGGCCTGCACCGCCACCGGCGCCGGGCTCACCGTGGTGGCCGGCCGCACCCGGGTCGGTGCCGCGGTGTCCGGGGCACTGCTGGCGGCCGGTTCGCTGCTGACCCGGTTCGGCGTCTTCGAGGCCGGCATGGCCAGTGCCCGCGACCCGAAGTACACCGTCGTGCCGCAGCGGGCCCGGATGGCCGCCCGCGAGGAGCAGAAGCGCCAGGACGAGGCCAGCACCATCACCCGCTGAGCACGGCGACGACAGCAGCCCACCGACCCGGCACCCCAGGAGGGTGACCGGGCGGTGTGGTCTCGTGCCCCGGTTCGAGCCGGCTGGCGCGGCTGCGCGGTCGGCGTCCTCGGGTGTTCAGGACCGGTCGCTGTGCAGGACCTCGTCGACCGAGCGGCGCGGGGAGCGAGCGACCCGCAGGCCCTCCCGTGGGTGACCGGCGGCGATCATGGTGATCACGTCCAGGTGGTCCGGGATGCCGGCGGCCGCCCGCAGTCGGCGCGACTGGGCGTTGGCGACGGACCAGTTGAGCATGCAGGAGGCGACACCCTGGGCGTGCAGGGCCCACACCAGGGACATCGCGTAGAGGCCGCCGTCGATCCAGCGCTGGTTGCGCTCGCCTGCGCCGGCGAACAGCTGCGCGTCGACCGTCACGACGATCAGGCACGGGATCTGGTCACGGAAGCCGGCGTTGCCGTTCTGCAGCTCGGCCAGCCGGGCGATGTCCGCAGGCTCGGAGAAGCTCCACAGCCCCCAGGCCTGGCGGTTGCACACGGAGGGGGAGGACAGGGCCAGGTCAGCGGCACGGCGGACGAGCGCCATGTCCAGCGGCTCGTCGGCGAAGTCGCGGACGCTGACCCGGCTGCGGAAGAAGGCCTCGACCTCCGCGTCGCCGAGCGGGGCCCAGGCGACGGGGAACTTGGTGGGCCCGCCGTCTGTGTGCCGGGTGTGTTCGTGCCACTGGTGGAGGCCGGCGAGGGCGCTGCTGGCGTGGGAGACCACGGCCGGGTCGTGGTCGGGCAGCTGCTGGTAGCGGGCCAGGTCGCGGTCGAGCCGGGCAGCGGGGGCGGCGCCGAAGTTCTCCCGCGGAGAGCGCAGCGCGAGGCCCTTCTCGATCCGGTGGTAGTCCTTGGTGATCTGCGCCTCGATCTGCCGGGTCTGCGCCGACAGCGCACTGCGGCTGTCGGTCGCGGCGGAGTACCGGATGTGCCGGCGGCCATCGGCGATCGTCTCCCGCCAGATGGCCGCACGGTCGAGCGCGTGCCGCACGTTCAGCCGGAGGCGGGCGCCGGCCAGCCGGCGGAGTCCCTGGTCCTCAGTGCCCATGTCGTCTCCGATGGGTCGTTCACCGGTTCGGCTCACACAGGGCCTCATCGCCGAGCTCGGCGGAGTGGTCCGCCGAGGGAGTCGGTCTGCAGGTGGCCCGGCACGCGGGCACCGTGGTTCGCATCCAGCTGGACCAGGCTCGCCGGACCTGTCGTGCAGGCTCGGGCACAGGCGCGGCGAGGCAGGCCGTGGTGTCAGGCCCGACTCCGCCGGCGGGCCCGCCCCGGCTGATGATGTCGGACTTCTCCAGTCCTGTCACCCATGCTGCAGGGCACATCCGTCGCACCCGTGGGCCGAGCCGTCGTGGCGGGGGACGGTGCTCACTGGTGCCGCCCTGGACGGCAGCGCCGCGGTCACCTGCGTGCTGCTGGATCCGCTCGCGGCCCCGTCCGCTCGCCTGTCAGGGGACGGCGATCGAGTCCGTCGGAGGTGCGGAGGGCTCCGCGGAGGCCGTGTCCCCGGTCGGTCCGGGCGTCGGCCCCGCGCCGGTCGGCGTCGGTTCCGTGGGCTCTGCCGGATCGGTGGGCGCGGGCTCCGGGTCGGTCGTCGGGCTCGGCGTCGGCTCCGGGGTGGGCTCCGGGGTCGGCGTGGGCGTCGGGGTCGGTTCCGGGTCGGGGGTCGGCTCCGGGGTGGGCGCGGGTTCCGGGTCGGGGGTCGGCTCCGGGGTGGGCGCGGGCTCCGGGTCGGGAGTCGGCTCCGGGGTGGGCTCCGGGGTCGGCGTGGGCGTCGGGGTGGGCTCCGGGTCGGGGGTCGGCTCCGGGTCGGTCGGGCTGGGCGTCGGGGTGGGGCGCGACACCGTGGGGTCGGCCGGGTCGGCGGGGTCCGTCGGCGTCGGCACGGTGGTGCGGGTGCCCCCGCCGGACCCGGCGTCGTCCGCCGGCGGCTCGTCGTCGGTCACGGCGGGAGGCGGCACGGTCGACGGCTCGCTGGTCGTGGCGCCCGGCGAGGTCGCGGGTGGGGTGTCGGTCCGGCCCGGCTCGTCCGTGACCGTGCCGGGTCGACTGTCCGTGGCGGGCTCCGGCGACTGGTCGCGGGTGTCCGTCTGCACGGGATCGGCCGGGGACCCCTCCCAGCCGGGGATGGTGACAGGGGTGGCGAGCCCGGAGATCGCAGCACCCTGGTTGATGGCCTCCCAGGTGGCCGGGACCTGGTCGGGATTGGCGGCCAGTTGGGCGGAGAGCGGGTCGCTGAACCCGAGGCTGCTGCTGGAGCGGGCCAGGACCGGTGCGAGCGCGATGGCCGACAGTGCGGTGAGGGCGAGCAGGCGCTGCGGACCGCGGCCCCGCAGACCCGGCCGATGGGCCCCTCCCCGGGTCCATGCCGACCCGGTGCGGCGTGCTGCACCGGTCGGCGCTCCGCCCGCGCCGAGGCGCCGGAACGGTCGGTGGGACTCCGCCGGGTCGGCGACGGTGGCGTACCGCCGCGCTCCTGTGGCGAGGAGGGCACGGTCGGCGGTCCGTCGGGGCGCGCAGCACGCGCCCGCCGCGGCGCCGGTCACGCGGGGGAGGGACGACCGGCTCGACGTGCCGGGCCGGCGGCGCGGGACGAGCCGTGCCTGCAGGGAGATCCGGTGGACCGGCCCGCGGACGAGGCGGGCCGTGCCGGCTGCGGTCGTCAGGCGGTGGCGGGTGGTGACGGCACCCGGCCGGCCGGCCGGCGGACGCGAGGCGGGCCTGCGGCGCAGCCTCCGGAGACGGCCACCGGAGCGGGGAGCGTGCGCGGCGGGGGGCAGCTCGTAGCAGCGGTCCGGTGGCACGTTCGCGACGACGACGTGGAAGACGGCAGCGGCCAGGAGGCCCAGCACGGGCCAGGCGACCAGCAGCCACCACCACGCCACGGAGTTCCCCCGTCTCGGCCGCTCTGCCCACGCGGCAGGGTCTCGATGCCAAGGTTCGCCCGGTCGGGCCTCCCCGTCAATCGGGCGTCTCACCTGGTGAGGGATCCGCAGGTGGAGCTGCCCCGTGCCGCCGGGACACGGCGGCACGGGGCAGGTCTGGAGGTGGCGCCGCGGGGCCCGCGTCCACCGCGCCGCTGCGGTGGACGCGCGGCGTCAGCGGCGGCTGCCGCGGTAGCGGATGACCCGGCCGCCGCCGATGCTGCGCGCGGCGGTCAGGCAGAGGGTGGCTCGGCGGTGCACCTCGCTGGGCGAGGTGTCCGGCCCGAGTTCGGCGATGCCGGCGCAGGCGGTGATGCCGGGGAGGTCGGCGCCGGTGACGACCTCGAGCAGCCGGTCGGCCGCGGTCTCGGCGTCCTGCTCGGCCGCACCCAGCAGCACGGCGAACTCCGACGGCCCGGAGCGGGCCAGCCAGTCGTCGCCGCGGACGTTCCCCGACAACGCCGCAGCCACCCGGTCGAGCTGGCCGCCCGGCAGCGGCCAGCCGGTGTCCCGCCGGAGCAGGCCGACCAGCACGAGCGTCACCGGGGAGAGGCCGGGCGCTGCCGCATGGTCGGCCATCCGGCCGAGCAGGGTGGCTCGGGTGGGCAGCAGGGTGACGGCGGCGGTGGCCGGGAGGTCGGGCGGTGACTCGACCTCGTCGGCGACCGGGGTTGCGGCGATCGGCATGGCGGGGATGTCGTCGTCCTGGAGGCTCGGGTTGAGGCCAGCGACCGCCAGGCTGCCCCGTTGGAGGGAGCGGTCGCTGCTCGCCGGTCCGGTCGACCCGGCAATGGCTCAGGGGGCGACGAGGGAGCCGTCCCCCTCGGTGACGGCGCTGGCGGCTGCGCCCGCCGCCGAGGAGGGCGCGGTGGCGGTCCCGCTCGGTGCCGGACCGGAGGGCAGCGGCGCGACCGCCGTCTCCAGCGCGCCCGAGGACGACGACGGGGTCGGGCTGGGCTGCGGCGAGGACGGCGGCGGGTCAGGGGTCGGGGCGACCTCGCGCGACTGCTCGTCGGCCGTCGGGGCGTCCGAGGTCTCCGGGGCGCTGGTCCCGGGGGTGCTGACACCGGTCGGCGTCGCACCGACGGGCACGGGTGCTGCCGGGCCGGGCCCGGCCGGCGTCGGCTCCGTCGGTGCGGCCTCGACCTCGGTCCCGGCCTCGGCCGGCTGACCGGCCGACGGGCTGTCCGCGGGGGAGCCAGGCGCGGGACCGGTGGTCGGGGCACCGGCGGTGCCGGGTGCGGAGCGGTCCGCCCGGGCGGTCGGGCCGGCCGGTGGTGGGCGCTCGGGCAGCGCCGTCTCCGGGGCGGGACGGCCCGCGGCGGGGGAGGCGCGGGTCGGGCTGGGCGATGCGGCGCCGGTCAGCGCTGCCCGCGTGTCCTCGGCCTGGTCGGGGTGGGCGGCGATCTCGGCGGCGACGGCGTCGTGCAGGCCCAGGGTGCTGGTGGACCGGGCGAGCACCGGGGTCGCGGTGATGAGCAGCAGGGTCGCGCCGGCGAGCACCCGCTGCGGGGTGCGACTGCGGCGGCGGCGGCGCGCGTCCGGGTGCGAGCTCGGCGCCTCGTCCGCCGCGTGGCGTCGTCGCACGGGCAGCGGCGGAGAGGTCGGGAGCGGGGGCAAGGACGGCTGCGCGAGGACCCCGCGGTGTCGGCCGGTCTCGGCAGGGGCCGAGGGTGCCTGGACCTGGCGGTGGCGGCCCGACGTCTCTGGGCCAGGTCGATCGGTGTGCACGGTCCTGCGTTCCCCTCTCGCGCCGGCCAGGAGCCGACGACGGGAAGGTAGTTGTCGTAGCAGCGTGTGCCTAGATGACTACGGCGTGTCGGTGTCGACACGCTGTATCGCTCATCCCGGGTCTCGAGTCGAACCCGCGATGAGCGTGCGCTGACGATGGGCACGAGACGCGCTGGACCCCGTGGCCGCGGACGCTCCGGCCGGGACGGCTGCAGAGGCGCCAAGGCCCTGTGCCTGGTCGGGAACTGGGTCCCCTTGTGTGGCGGAGACCGCCGCGTGACCCATTTCACGTGCAAGTGCACAGGTGAACGGGAGATGCCATGCGGGGGTGTTGATTGCAGTGAGTATTGGCTAGATGACTAGGCGTACCCGATGAATGATCTGGCGACGCGGATTGGTCGGACGCCAATTCTCTCGGGGTGCCGCGTTCACGACAGTTTCGTTACGGTCACCTCTGCCGGTCGGACAGCGCAGTCATCGGTCCGTCTCAGACATGGCTACCAGGTCACGCCCCCTCCACGGCGTAGGCCGCCCGGGGGTGCACTGCATGAGCATGATCGACGAGCGCAACAGCGCCGTCCGTACTCGACGCCGCTCGGCGTCGAAGCACCGGTCGCAGGACCCCCGGCGCCGGACGTTCGCACTGTCCCGGCTGCGCGGTGAGGGCACCCTGGCCCGCCGGGCCTGGCGGGCCGAGTACGTGCAGCGCATCGCGATCGGCGACACGGTCGCAGCCGGGCTCGCCGCGGGTGTCGGCTACCTGACCCGGTTCGGGCCCGAGGGGATGGCCTTCAACTCGCAGCCCTCACTCTGGATGGCTGCGATCCTCCCGGTGGCCTGGGTGGGCCTCATGCTCGTCAGCCGCAGCTACGAGGAGCGCTTCCTCTGGGTGGGCCCGGAGGAGTTCCGCCGGGTCTTCTCCGCCGCGATCCTGCTGCTGGCCCTCGTCGGCACGGTCTCCTGGGCCTTCAAGCTCGAGCTCGCCCGGGGCTTCATCGTGGTCGCCCTGCCCCTGGCCACCGGCCTGTCGCTGCTGCAGCGCTACGCGCAGCGGCAGTGGCTGCACCGCCGTCGCGGTGAAGGGCGTTTCCTGCAGACGGCGATCATCGTCGGTCACCGCAGCGGGGTCACCGCGCTGCACGCGCAGATCGACCGCGAGGCCTATCACGGCTACCGGGTGATCGGCTGCTGCCTCCCGGCTGCCCCGCAGGGCGAGTCCCCGGAGGCCTTCGACGGACTGCCGGTGCTCGGCACCCTCGAGGAGGTGGTCGACGTCGTCCATGCGTACGAGGTCGACACCGTCGCGGTGCTGCCCTCCCCGGAGCTGGACGGGCCGGCCCTGCGCCGGCTGGGCTGGGACCTGGAGAAGACCCGCGCCGAGCTGTTGCTGGCTCCTGCGGTCACCGAGATCGCCGGCCCTCGGGTGCGCATCCGTCCGGTGTGCGGGCTGCCGCTGCTGCACGTGGAGCGCCCCGAGCTGCGCGGCGTCCGTCGGCTCACCAAGGAGTCCTTCGACCGGGTCTCCGCCACGCTGGGGATCCTGGTCATCCTGCCGGTGCTCCTCACCCTGGCCCTGGCCGTCGGGCTCACCAGCCGCGGCGGGGTCTTCTACCGGCAGGAGCGCGTCGGCCGGGACGGGCAGACCTTCGGGATGCTGAAGTTCCGCACCATGGTCTCCGGCGCCGACCGGATGGTGCCCGACCTGGCCGCGCAGAGCGACGGCAACGGCGTGCTGTTCAAGATGAAGGGCGATCCGCGGGTCACCCCGGTCGGCCGGGTGCTGCGCCGCTACTCCCTGGACGAGCTGCCGCAGCTGCTCAACGTGCTGCGCGGTGAGATGTCCCTGGTCGGCCCCCGCCCGCCGCTGCCCACCGAGGTCGAGCGCTACGGCTTCGACATGCACCGCCGCTTCCTGGTCAAGCCCGGGATCACCGGGCTGTGGCAGGTCAGCGGACGCTCCGACCTCTCCTGGGACGACTCGGTGCGCATCGACGTCCGGTACGTGGAGAACTGGTCGCTGGCCTTCGACTTCATGATCCTGTGGAAGACCGTGGGTGCCGTCTTCCGCGGCTCCGGCGCCTACTGACGCAACCGGCGGGCGCTCGTCGCCTCTGCCACGGGACCACCCCTGCCGCTCCGGCCTGGCCGGAGCGGCAGGCTCGCGTCCACCGCCGCGTTGCGGGCTCGCGTCCACCGCCCGCGCCGCAGGCCAGGGCGCCCGCCGCCGTCGAGTGCCCGCACCGGCCGAGCGTGCACTGATGACAGCGACCCTCTCGGGCGGTCGCCCGAGAGGGTCGTTGAGGTCGGTGGCGTCCGGTCAGGACGCCGCTAGATGATCAGCAGCCCGGCGTCCTCGGCCTGGATGACGGCCTCGATGAGCTTGCGCGGCGACTTGTACGTCCCGAAGGGGAGCAGGTGCGTGGCGTACCCGTCGAGCATCCGCTCGAGATGGACCCCGTGCCGGCCGTTGATCACGGCGTGGGCGCTCTTCCCGACCTTCTGGATCACGACCGCGCGCCCCCGGGCCGAGAAGCGTTCCTCGCCTGCGGCGGCAGCGGTCGGCATGTCGTCGAACGGCGGGATGCCGGTCACGGCCACCGCCGTGCCGACCGCGGCCACGGAGGCCCCCACCATGAACTGTCTGCGGTCCATGAGCCCGGTCCTCCTAGACGTAGCGGTAGGTGAGTCGGTTGATGTCCAGGACGTCGGCCGGCGTCCGCGGCACGACCAGGCCCTGCATCGTGTCGTTGAGGTTGTGGCCCGTCGGGCCACCGGACACCGGCTGGTAGTTGGTGATGCCGCGCATCCCCTGCCAGACCCACCAGAGCCGGTCCACGTTGCAGTGGGTCAGCCAGAAGACCGGGTCGTTCGGCGAGGTGCCGGCGAGCATGTCGCCGCCCACCCACCGGTGCACCAGGTTGTGCATGCGGGGGCCTCCGGACCAGCCCTCCATCCGGTTGCGGAACGTCGCGACGCTGGCGTCCCAGGGGGACCGGTCGTAGGTGGAGTAGCGGTCGATGGCGTCGGTGACCTGTGACGGGGGCGGCAGCCCGCGTGAGCCGCGGGGGTCGCGGCCGAGGAGCCGGATCAGGCCAGGAGTGGGACGCGGGACGACGGCGCCGGTGCTGTTGTTCACGATGAGCGCCACCCAGTGCGCGAACGGGCCGTTGAGCACCCGGTTGCCCCGGGCCGGGTCGCCGTCGCCGCCGATGCCCCCGGCGGTCCACAGCCGCGAGCGTCGCGGGTCGCCGCCGTTGAGGCGTGCCTCGTCCTGCCACCGCCAGTAGGGCATGCCCTCGATCGACGGGTCGACGGCCTGCAGGGCGTTCTCCATGTCGAGCAGGGTCGCCCGGTGCCACGGGAGGAAGGCGGGTGCGCGATGGGCCGCGTTGCGGGTGGAGCCCGCGGGCGTCGCGATGCTCATCGCCTCGACGTGCTTGCGGATGAAGTGGTCGTAGGTGCCGTTCGCCTTCAGCACGTTGAACGCGGAGGTGAGTCGCTGCACCTCACCTGCGGACAAGCTCAGGATGTTCCGTCTCGTCCCTGTCATCAGGAACACGCCCTTTCCACGGTGCCTCGCACGAGATCCTGAGTCGTCGACCGATCCCTGGTCTCGGGTGTCGGCCGGACTCGCTGACGAGACGGTGGCCCGAATGGCGACGAAGGGCGTGGTGCGAGCATGCGCGCCCCTTCGACAACGGTTGACGGCAACACAGCAGAGTGCAATTCGACCGCCATTGATCCGCACGGGGAGTGCGAACTGGGTGGTCGACCACTCGTCAAGTCGTCGACACCATAGCCACACATGTACGTGCTAAGGACGAGGGCCGGCGTGCACTTCTTTCCGTGATCACGGAGTCACGATGCGCATTTCCCGCTGTCACTCAATGCGCACATCGGATGACGCATTGGTGGTGCGTCGCCGGGCCCGGGCCCGTCTCCGGGGGCCGGCAGACTCAGTCGGTCTGCGTGGTGCCCGGGCCGGACGGACGGCGGTCGGCGAGCGCGGCGAGCCACAGGTCCTCGACCCGGGGGAACACCGCCTCGGCGCTGAAGCGCTCCTCGAACGCCTGCAGGGCCGACGCGGCCAGCTGCGACCGGCGCTCCGGGTCGCTGAGGACCGACTGCAGGGCGGCCCGGAACGCCTCGGCGTCCCCGGGCGGGACGACGATGCCGTGCTCGTCTGCGAGCACCGCGGCGATGCCCCCCACGTCGGTGGAGATCACGCAGTTGCCACGGGCCATGGCCTCCAGGATGAACATCGGCATGGCCTCGTCCCGGGAGGGCAGCACCGCGATGCGGGAGCGGTCCAGCAGCGCCATGAGCTCCTCGTGCGCCAGCGAGCCGGCCATCGTGAGCCCGCCGATGCCCGGACGCACGAGGTCGGCGTCCTGGACCGGCCCGGCCACGACGAGCTGCCAGCCCGGGGCGTCGATCCGGGACCACGCCTCCTGCAGGACGTCGATCCCCTTGCGGTGCGACACGACGCCGCCGAAGACCACCAGGTCCTCCTTGGCCGTGGGCGCGCTGGAGGGGATCGCGTTGGGGATCAGCACCACCCGCTCGGCCGGCACGAAGCGGGCCGCCACCTCCGAGGACTCGGTCGACAGGCTGATCACCCGGTCCGCGCCGCGCAGCGCCCAGCCGGTCAGCCGCGGGTGTGCGGCGGCGAAGGCGGCGAAGGAGCTGCCGTGCAGGTGCGCCACCGTGGCGATCCCGCGCGCGTGCGCCACCCGCATCAGCGCACCCTCGCGGAGGAACGAGCCGCGCTCGGACACGTGTGCCACCACGACCGAGGTCCGCCGGGGCAGCCGCAGCACCCGGGCCAGCGCGCCGGTCGCCTTCACCAGGGCCGCCCGCACGTCGTGCGGGTTCCCCCGGGAGGTGATCACCGCGACGTCGACCCGCGGGAACGGCCAGGCCAGGTAGCCGTTCATGACCTGCGTCATCCCGCCGGGGATGTCGCCCACGCGGCCCAGGTGGTGCACCGTCGGTCGGGACGTCACCACGGTCAGCTCGCGACCGGCTCGGTGGTGGCCGGAGGGGCCGGGGGACGCCCGGACAGCACCTGCCGGATGTCGTCCCGGTGCCCGCGCAGCCGCCGGCGCGCGTCCAGGAGGGCGCCGAACAGCTCGGCCCGCCGTCCGGCGAGGGCCTCCAACCGGGCCACCAGCTCGTCGGCGGAGGCGATCGCCGCCGACACGGTCACCCCCGAGATGCCGATGGTGGTGAAGTGCCGGTCCACCTTGTCGGAGCTCTCGACCGGTGAGCCGACCGGCACCGCGCCCTCGGTGAAGGCGGCGATGACCACGTGCAGCCGGTCCGACAGGACGATCGCGGTGCGGCAGTAGAGCTCGCGCAGTCGGCGCTCCTGCTCGTCGTGGCCGGTGGGGCCGACCCAACCGAGCACCTGGCCGCCCAGGTCCGCCGCCAGCCGGCGGGTGCGTTCCTCGTCCGTCCACACCTGCGTGACGGCCCAGATCTCCAGCTCGTGCGCGGCGGCGTACGCCCGGACGCCGTCCAGCCAGGCCTGGCTGGGGTAGGGGCGAGCCGGGTCCTCGCCCCGCATGGAGACGACGAGCGCGTTCCGCTCGGGAGCGGGGGAGGCGAACCTCGCGACGGCGGCGTCGTCGGCCCCCTCGCCGAAGGCCAGGTCGGGCATCACCGCGCCGGTGCCCATGTACCGGCCGGTCGCGTCGTCGCGCCACAGCGTCCGGTCCGACAGTGCGATCGACGGGCGCATCAGGGCGCGGGGCACGGCCGCGTAGTTGCGCGTGCCGACCCCGGCCCGCACCGCCGCGCCGCCGCGCAGCTTCAGCGCCACCAGGAGGGGCAGCAGGGAGAGGTGCTCCTTCATGCCCACGAGGGTCAGCTGGATCTCCCCGGGCTTGAAGACGTAGGCCGCCTCGCCGCGCACGGCCGAGGCCAGCGCCACCCGGTACCAGGTCCGCAGCGACCGGTAGACGTGGTCTCCCGGCCGCAGCCCGAGGCCCTCGTCGTAGCCGGCGGGGGAGCCGCCCACGTAGACGTGCAGCTCGCCCACGGGCCGCACCCAGTCGAGGAGCTGACGGCGCAGGATGATGTCTCCCACGTTCTCGTACTGGCCGCGGCCGATCGCGAACACCTTCGTCATGCGGGCGCCTTTCGGGACGGTGGCGGCGGGGGCGGTGGCGTCGACGGCACCTCGGGACTCGCAGGTCCGCGGGTCACCTCGACGGCACCCTGGGACGCGCCGGTCCGGCGGCTCACGGAGCCGCAGAACCGTAACGCACCGTGCACGGCCGGGGCGCTCACCGGTCGGCGACGGCCAGCAGCCGGCGGTAGGCGGGGAGGGACACCTTGGCCGACACCGCCAGCGCCAGCCGCTTGGCGTCCCGCCGCCGGGCCAGCAGCACCAGCTCCCGGACGCCGAGCCGGCCGCGCAGCCGGCGCAGGTGCTCGGCGCTCTGCTCCGGGCTGTAGGACCCCAGGACGGCGTCCTTGATCCCGGAGAGGGTGAGGTACCGGGTCACGAAGTACCGGTACTCGGCCGTGTCCGTCGTCCCGGGGCCGACCTGCCGGGCGGCGGACTCGACCGCGGCGCCGATGAGCTCGAGGGACTCGGCCCGCTGCGACCGGCTGGTGATGATCGAGGCGCTGCGCACCCGGTACTCGTAGACGGTCACCGGCAGGAAGCCCACCCGGCGGGCGCCGGCCACCGCCTGGGCGACCATGGCGAGGTCGGACTGCACCCGGGCGGGGGTGAAGTCGATGCTGTCCAGCAGCTCCCGGCGGAACAGCTTGTTCCACAGGTGCCCGGTGATCCGGCCGGCCAGGAAGAGGCGGAACGCCTCCCGGCCCGGGACGGGCGGGCCGGTCGGCGGCTCGGTGCTGGTCGGTGCCTTGCCCGACGCGAAGGTGGCGCGCGCGCCGGCGACCACCAGGTCGGTGTCGGGGGAGGCGAGTGCGGCGGCCAGGAGCTGCGCAGCGGCGTCGGGCGGCCAGCTGTCGTCGGAGTCGACGAACCAGACCCAGTCCGCGGTCGCCTCCCGCACCCCGCGCTCCCGCGCCCGCGCGACCCCGCCGTTCTCCGGCAGGGGGACGAACCGGACCCGGGGGTCCCGGTCGGCCGCGGCCCGGGCGATCGCCCGCGACCGGTCGGTGGAGCCGTCGTCGACGACGACCAGCTCGACGTCCACACCCTCCTGGCCCAGCACCCGGTCGATCGAGTCGGCGAGGTGGGCCTCGTCGTCGTAGACGGGCAGGACGACGCTGATCAGCACGTTTCCTCCGGGAGGTCAGGCGTAGGCAGGGTAGCCGTAGCTGATCAGCTCCGCGTCCTCCCATGGGCGGGCGTACCGGCGCACGAAGCGTTCGGGGTAGGGGAGGGAGAACGGGTGGTCGCCCTCGACCGTCTGCGGGACGCCGCGGGTCACCGAGGTCACCAGCCCCACGTGGTGCGGCCGGTTGACCTCACCGCGGGAGTAGAAGACCAGTGCACCGGGCTCCGGGTCCGGGCCCACCCGGCCGGCGCGCTGCAGCTCCGCGTGCAGGGTCACCGGGTCGGCCGTCGTCGGCAGCCCGACGTCGCGCAGCAGCCAGCTGACGTAGATGGCGCTCCACGGCTCGGAGGTCTCACCGAACCAGGCGCGCCACGGGCTGCCGAGCAGCCGGCGACCGGCGGTCTGGTCGGCCTCGGCCAGCACTGCGTCCAGGGAGCCGGGCACCAGCACCGACGGGGCCGGCGCTGTCGTCTCCGGGGCCGGCGCCGTCACCGGCGGGGCCTCCGGCTGCCCCGGCCGGTTGATCCCCGCCACGACGGCCGCACCTCCGGCGAGGACGGCGCCGCCCGCGAGCAGGAAGGCGCGACGGCTGACCGGCCGACCGCCCCGGGCCCGGCCGTGCCGACCGTCGGGGCCGGTCGGCGGGTCGCCGTGCAGGGACGGGCCGTGCGGGTCGATCACGCCGGCACCCCGTTCCGGTAGGAGCCCGGGTCGGCTTCGGAGACGGTGCGGGCGATCCGGTGGCCGGTGTGCCACAGGGTCACCCGGTCGAAGCGGCCGGCCACCCGGTAGAGCTGCATGTCGGTCCGGTGGTCCGCGGAGTCGGGCCGGAGCAGCACCCGGGGCACCTGGAGCCGGCCGTCGGCGAGGTGCATCGGGCGGACCGCCGTGGACTCGCCCTGGTTGACGTGGCACTCCACCCAGCCGGACCGGATGGACGACGACGCCCGGATCCGGAAGACCACGTCGGTCCACTGCCCGCGGCGGTAGGGCAGGGAGAGGAAGGGGACCGGGTCGCCGGGGTTCAGCTCGTTGCCCCGCACGCTGAACTCGTCGATCGGGTCGTCGGGGGTGCGGCGCTCGGTGTGCAGCACGAAAGGGGAGCCCTGCTCGTAGGGCGGGCCGTAGAACTGGAAGACCGCGATGTAGCCGGAGGCGTCGCCACCGGGGGCGAGGACGCCGTCCCGGGGGTGCACGGACGGGAAGTCCGCCGGCGGCAGGAAGGCGAACCCGACGCAGAACTCGTCACCCTCGCGGATGTTGGACACGCTGGAGGACTGGAACCGCACCGTGGTCGAGGTCGGCTGGTCGCGGTCGCCCCGCGCGCTGTCCGGCACGGAGACCCGGACGGCCCGCCGCGCCGGCCCGAGCACCGGGTCGGGCTCGACGGAGGCGTACTCGGCCCCGATGACGGCGGTGTTGCTGGCCAGCCACTGCTCGGTCGAACCGCTGTAGTCCGCCGCCCAGGCCAGCTCCTCCCGCCATCCGCCGGCGGACTCCGCACGCGCGGAGCTGCGGTCGTTGGCGGTGACGACGGCGACGTACGGCGCCTCGACCCGGATGCCGTCCACGACCGCCGAGGCGGTGATCCAGAAGAGCGCGTCGGCCGGTGCACGGACGTCGGGGTCGACCAGCTTGCGGGTGGTGTCCCAGCGGACGGCGTACGTCCGGTCGCCCACGGACTCGGCCTGCCGGGTCCCGAACCCGGGGTCCCCGATGGCGACCGTGACAGTGCTCACCCGGCTGCCGCCGCGCACCTGGACCCGCACCTCGACCGTGCCCCGCACCCGGGCTCCCGGAGCAGGGCTCAGGATGGCGATCGACGCCATGCTCCTCCTCGGGGACGGGCGCGGGACGGTGCCACGACGGGCGGCAGGCCAGGGATTTGGCCTTCGTCCAGGGTACGTGCCGGAACGGCTGTGCCGGCCGCTCACGAGCAGGGGCCCGCCGGACAGGGGCCTGTTGTCGGGTCGCGGCGTCCCCCGTACGGGTGACCCCCGGACGGGCTCGACCGCAGGTCGGCCCTGGCATCTGTGGTCTCCGGGGGATAGCTTGCGTCTACACCCGTTCCGGTCCTGCGGCTCGGTGCCGACCAAACGTCCCGGTTCTCATGGAGGGCCCAGCCCGTGTCCCGAGTCCACCCGGACGTCCCCGCGTCCGACCTGCCCGCCGTCCGCGGCCCGCTGGCCAGCCGGCGCAGCGTCCTGCTGGGTGCCGCTGCCGGGCTCGCCGGTGTGGCCGTCGGTGTCGGCCCCGCCCAGGCCGCCCCGGTCTACACGCCGATCCCGAAGCTGCCCGGTGAGGTCTCCCGCAGCGACACCCGGACCACCCGGATCGGGAAGAAGCAGTACGAGGCGATCGAGGTCGTCTGGGGCAAGGACCGGGCCCGGCTCTACGTGCCGTGGGCGACCCCGCCGAAGGCACCGAAGCCCGGCGGCGTGGCCTGGCTGTACCACTCGAACGGCAGCACGCACACCGCGCTCGACGGCGCCTACGCCTACCCCGCCATGATGCTCGTCGACCGAGGCATGGTGTGCGTCTGCCCCAACTTCGGTGGCAGCACCTGGACGACGCAGACCGCCCTCACCCACCAGGTCAACTGGGACAAGTACATCAGCGGCGTCTTCAACGTCGGTGTCGCCTTCGCCCGGGCCAACTCCGGTGGCGGCTCGCTGATGACCTACGCCTACGCGAAGAACATGGTCCGCGGGATGCGCGGGATCTACCTCGCGAACGCGAGCTACGACATGGAGGACCTGTACGCGCGGGACCCCGGCCGGATCGGTCCCCCCTACGGGAACGACCCGGCGCTCGTCGCGGCCACGAACCCCGCCCGCATGCCGCAGAGCGCCTGGGCCGGCAAGCGGGTCAAGACCGTGGTGTCCCTCGTGGACCCGCTCCTGCCGCCCGACCGGCACGGCCTCGCGCTGGCCGCTCTCGCCCAGCCCGTCGCGGCCGACGTCCGCATCCAGTACCACGACCAGGGGCACACCGTGCCGGGTTGGACGCACTCCGACATGGTCTCCACCTTCTCCTCCTGGCTGTGAGCGCCGGTCCCCGGCCTGATGTCCGCTGCACCGAACCCGGTCCGCCGTCCCGCGATCGGCGCCACCCGTGACCGCGCGAGGAACGTCGTGCGTCGGGCCGGACCGTGGCGTGCCTGGCACCGGGTCCGGCGAGTCGTGATCGGCCGCCGGCCCACGCGTCCGGCGGTCGAGCGGAGCGACCCCGACCGGCGCCTGGTGGTGCTGCACTCCCTGCGTGAGCCGGACGGCACCACGCAGTACGCCGACCAGATGGTCGAGGGCGCAGCCCCGGACGTCGACATCCGCTTCTTCGACTGGCAGACGGGGCTGTTCGGCCGGTACGACGTGCTCCACGTGCACTGGCCCGAGCTGCTCATCCGGGACAGCCGGCGGCCGTGGCGGCGCTTCGCGAAGCGCCGTCTGCTGGAGCTGCTGCTCCTGCGGCTGCGGCTGCGGCGGATCCCGCTGGTGTGGACGGCCCACAACCTCAACCCGCACGAGCAGGGCAGCCGGTCCGACCACCGGTCGCTGGGCCGGTTCTACCGGCACGTCGACCTGGTGATCCGGCTCAACCCGGCCAGTCAGGTCACCGCCGGGCGCGAGACGGTGACGATCCCGCACGGCCACTACCGGCAGCCCTTCTCCCGGTACCCGCAGCCCGAGGCGGAGCCGGGGCGGGTCCTGTACTTCGGCATCATCCGGCCGTACAAGGGCGTCGACCTCCTCATCGCGGCCTTCCGCGGCATCACCGGAGACGACCTCCGGTTGCGGATCGTGGGCAACCCGCACCGGGGCCAGGCCGAGCTGGTGCACGACGCGTGCCAGGGCGACCCCCGCATCGACACCCTGCTCCGCCTGGTGAGCGACGAGGAGCTGGTCGAGGAGATCCGCCGCTCGCAGCTGGTGGTGCTGCCCTACCGGGGGAGCATGCACAACTCCGGGTCCCTCTTCGCGGCGCTGTCCCTCGGTCGCCCGGTGCTCGTCCCGGAGTCGCCCACCAACGCGTCGCTGGCCGAGGAGGTGGGTCCCGGGTGGATCCTGCAGTACCCCGGTGAGCTGACCCCGGAGGTGCTCGAAACGGCCATCGCCTCGACGGCCTCCCGGCCGAGCGAGGAACCGCGGCTCGACGACCGGGACTGGGCGCGGATCGGGCTCCACCACCGCGACGCCTACCGCCGCGCCCGAGCGCTCAGCGGGCGAGGGTGACCGCCGACCCCCAGGCGAGCAGGGCCCGTCAGCCAGGGCTGGCCGCGGCAGCCTCCCGGGGCGCCGCCGTCACCCTGGGCGGCCAGGGGCTCCGCGTGTTGGTCCAGCTCCTGGGCATCGTCGTCCTCGCCCGGCTGCTCGAACCGGAGGACTACGGGCTCGTCGCGATCGTGGCCCTGATCGTCGGCTTCGGCGAGCTGTTCCGGGACTTCGGTCTCTCCTCGGCCGCGGTCCAGGCCACCACCCTCTCCGACGGGCAGCGGGACAACCTCTTCTGGCTCAACACCGGCATCGGCGCGGTCCTGGCCGGGCTGGTCTGCGCCCTCTCGCCGCTGATCGCGATCGCCTTCGACGACGACCGGCTCACGCTCGTCACCATCGCCATGTCGGCCATGTTCCTGCTGAACGGGGTGTCCACCCAGTACCGGGCGATGCACTCCCGGCACCTGCGGTTCGGCAAGCTGGCGCTGTCGGAGATCGGCGGGCAGGTCGCCGGGGTGACCGTCGGCATCGTGCTCGCCGTCCTCGGGGCCGGCTACTGGGCGCTGGTGGCCCAGCAGCTCACCCAGGGGCTGGTCGCCCAGGTGTTCCTGGTGGCCACCAACCGGTGGCTGCCGGGCTGGGTGGACCGGCGCGCGTCCGTCCGGCCGTTCCTCGGGTACGGCCTGCCGCTGCTCGGCACGCACCTGCTCAACTACCTGGGCCGGAACGTGGACGTCGTGGTGCTGGGCGCCCGCTTGGGGGTGGCGCCCGTGGGCATCTACAACCGCGCCGCCCAGCTGGTCACGATGCCGCTGCTGCAGGTCCAGGCGCCGTCCACCCGGGTGGCCCTGCCGATCCTCTCCCGGCTCCAGGACGACAAGAAGCGGTTCGCCGAGTTCATCAGCTTCGGCCAGGTCGCGCTGCTGACCCTCATCGGCGGCCTGTTCGCCGCGCTGTTCGCCCAGGCCCCGTCCGTGGTGCTCGTGATGCTCGGGTCGCAGTGGACGGAGGCGGTGCCGGTCTTCCGGGTGCTGCTCGTCGCCGGGTTCTTCCAGGCCGCCACCTACGCCACCTCATGGGTCTTCCTCGCCAAGGGGCTGACACGGTCGCAGTTCGTCTACGCGCTGGCGACCCGGCCCGTGCTCGCCGGCCTCATCGTGGTCGGCTCCCTCTGGGGGCTGCAGGGCGTGGCGATGGGCTACGCGGTCGGGACGGCGCTGGTGTGGCCGGTGGCGCTGCTCTGGATCGCACGCATCTCCGACGCCCCCGCCGGCCGGATGTTCCGCAACGGGCTCCGCACCGGGCTGGTGTTCAGTGCCGCCTCGGCGCTCTCCTGGCTGTCCACGGTCGCGCTGCCGGCCGACGCGCACGCGCTGCGCCTGGTCGTCGGGGTCGCCGCCGTGGTCGCCGCGGCCGGTCTCACCGCGTTGGTCTGGCCGACGTTCCGCCGCGACCTGCGCGACATCGCCGGGGTACGACGGTACTTCCGGCGCGGGCAGCGTCGTCCGGCCGACCGGACGGCGGACGACGCCGCGGAGCCGGTGACCGCGCCGGCCGCCCAGACCGCCGACCCGGCCGCCCTCTCCTCCACCGGCGCGGCGGCCACCGACCCGATCACGACACCGAAGGCGGGCTTCGACCGATGAGCAAGGCCATGCAGCGCGCACAGCGGATCTGGCGACGCACGGTGGTGGGGTCGGGGCTGCCCGGCCTCGTCGACCGCACGATCATCCGCTCCCGGGTGCGCGCCGAACCGGGCGAGCGGGCCGGGCACCTGCTCCTCGCCGCCCCCGGCGGCGGGAACGTGGGTGACCAGGCGATGCTCGAGGCGGTGCTGGAGAACACCGCCGGACCGGTGACCCTGGTCGTCCCCGACCGCGCCGCGGTGCAGCTGCCCGCGGAGTTCCGGGAGCGCGTGGAGGTCCTGGAGATCCCGCACCTGGTCTACGGGACCGGGGCCGACCACCGGGCGTCGGTGGCGTCGTTCGGCCGTGCGCTCGCCGGTGCGGCCCACCTGTCCGTCCTGGGGGCGGACGTGATGGACGGCCGGTACTCGCTGCCGGCGTCGGTGCGCCGGTCCACCCTGGCCCGGGCCGCGGCTCGCGCCGGGGTCGAGACCCGGGTCATCGGGTTCAGCTGGAGCGACCGCGCCCGGGTCGCGGCGCGGCGGTCGCTGGCTGCCGCGGCTCGCGACGGGGTGCGCCTCCTGCTGCGCGACCCGATCTCCGCCGGGCGTGCCCGGCGGGACGGGATCGCCCCGGTCGAGGAGGTCGCCGACGTCGTCTTCGCCGCCCGGAGTGTCGACGGCTCAGCGGCCGACCAGCTGCTGCAGCACGTCACCAAGCCGGTCGCGCTGGTCAACGTCAGCGGGCTGCTGGCCGACCGGATGGACCAGACCGAGGAGTACGTCCGGATCGTGGCGGCGCTGCGGGAGCGGGGCCTGCACGTGCTGGTCCTCCCGCACGTCGACCGGGCGCAGGCCGGCGACATGGCGGCCTGCGCCGCCCTGCTGGCGCGGGTGGGGGAGCTGGCCGACGTGAGCGGTGTGCCGTCGATCCTGAGCCCCGCGCAGGTCCGTGGGCTCACCGCGCGGGCGAGCATCGCGGTGACCGGGCGCATGCACCTGGCGGTCATGTCGTTCCTGAACGGCGTCCCGGCGATCACGCTGGCGTCCCAGGGCAAGGTCGAGGGCCTCATGCAGCTGTTCGGGACGCCCGAGCTGCGCATCGACGCAGCCCCCGGCTTCGCGGCGGAGGTGGTCGAGGTGGTCGACCGGGTCCTCCCGGCGGACTCGGCTGCCCGCGAGTCGATCCGGCAGGCACTGCCGGGGGTCGTGGCGATGGCGCGGCGCAACACGGCCGACCTGTCGGCGCCCGTCACCACCGGGCAGGCGTAGATGGCCGGCAGGATGCGTGGCGCGCTCGCCAGCTCGGTGGCCGGCAGCCCGGTCTGGGCCCCCCGTACCCGGGCGCGACTGCTCCGGGCGCTGGGCGTCCGGGTGCACGGCAGTGCGCGCGTCTACCCGTGGATCCGGTTCATCGGCGGCGTCGACCACCTGGAGATCGGTCGGGGGGCGTTCGTCAACGTCAACGCCACGATCGGTGCCAACGCCCGCATCGTCATCGGCGACCGGGTCCACCTCGGCCCCGGGGTCAGCCTGCTGCCCAGCTCGCACGAGGTGGGGGCGCGGGAGCAGCGCGCCGGGGCGTCGACCAGCGCCCCGATCACGATCGGGGCCGGCGCGTGGCTCGGCGCGGGGGTCACCGTCCTGGGCGGGGTGACCATCGGCGAGGGCTGTGTCATCGCCGCCGGCTCCCTGGTCAGCTCCGACACCCAGCCCGACGGCGTCTACGGTGGGGTGCCGGCGCGGTTGATCCGCCGACTGGGTCCGTCGGGATCCGAGCCGGCATCGTCCCGGGCGGAGTCGACGCCCTCCACGGGAGAGTGAACATCGTCCTCCCAGTCCGCCGGGTGATCACGATCCCCGTACCGTCGGAGCACCGGCTGTTAGGGTCCGCCCGGATGACAGGCGGGACACCTCGGCAGCACATGACCGGACGCGGTCGGGCGACGGACCGGGCCGCAGGGAGAACGGAACCTCGATGAGCGCCCACAGTGCGGCCCCCACGACGGGGCGGTTCGCGTGGCTCGAGCCCGTCAAGGGCCTGGCCATCTTCATGGTCATCGCCTACCACGTGACCCTGTACCTGAAGACGGCGGACGTGGACGCCGTGCTCGGCCGGGCCAAGGCAGTCTTCGAGCTCTTCCCGATGCCGGCGTTCTTCCTGATCGCCGGCATCTTCGCCGGCCGGCACGGGGCCACGAAGTTCCGCGCACTGTGGAAGCGGCGGCTGCTGCCGCTGCTGTACCTCTACGTCGTGTGGTCGGTCATCCGGACCGTCTTCTACTTCGTCGTCCCCGGGCTCAACGGCGAGCTCGGCGAGATCCCGGCGACCGACCCGCTGGCGTTGCCGCTGATCCTCTTCTGGCCGAGCAGCAGCTACTGGTTCCTCTACGCCCTCTTCCTCTTCACCCTCGGCCGCTGGCTGATCGCCCGTGCACCGGTCTGGGCACAGCTGGCCGGCTCCGGGCTGGTCTCCACCCTCTTCACCAGCGGTCTGATCGACGCGCAGAACATCGGCTGGAACCGGGTCGGGGCGCTCTTCTTCTTCTTCGTGCTGGGCGCGGTGTTCTCCCGGGAGATCCGGGACCTCGTCGCCCAGGCGCGGCCGGTGCACCTCGGGATCGCGTTCGCCGCCCTCGTCGTGTCCACCGCGCTGATCGTGCTGGGCTTCCGCTGGGTGCCGCTGGTGGTGCTCGTCGGGCAGCTCTCCGCCGTCGCCGTCGGCATCCTGATCGTCCGGCACCTGGTCCGGCTGCCGGGCTTCGGCATCTTCACCTCGATGGGCCAGGCCAGCCTGAAGCTGTACCTGCTGCACCTCTACGTCATCGTCGTGGCGACCGCGCTGATCGGGCTGCTGGAGCCCGCCTGGCCGCGGTGGCTCGACGTCATCGTGCAGGTGGCGCTGGTGATCGTCACCGTCGTCGCGTCGTTCGGGCTCGCCCGGCTCACCAGCCGGGTGCGCTGGCTGTACGCCCCACCAGCCTTCCTCCGCGGCCCACGCCGTCGCGGTGCACGGCAGGACCCCACCCCCAACGACCCCGAGGCGGCGGTCAGCCCGCAGCGCGACCTGACGCCCCGGCCCACCGAGACGAGGGAATGACGATGCCCCGGGAACTGCCCGAGCTCCGCCCGGGTGCCGAGCGGCGGCTCGTGCTGGCTGCCTCCACCGGCGGTCATCTCGCCCAGCTGGTGCGGCTGGCCCCGGGGCTCGGCGCGTCGGCCGACTCGCTCTGGATCACCTTCGACACCGCCCAGAGCCAGTCGCTCCTGGCGGGCCGGAACGTCCTGCACGTGCCCTACATCCGACCGCGGGAGGCGCTGCAGATCGCGCGGGCGTTCCGGTCGATCGTGCCGCGGCTGCGGTCGGAGCACTTCGACGCCGCGGTCAGCACCGGGTCGGCGCTGGCGCTGGCCGCGCTGCCCGCCGCGCACCTGGCGGGGATCCCGACCCTCTACATCGAGAGCGTCTCGCGGGTGAACGGCCCCTCCGTCAGCGGCCGGGTCCTGGCCGCGATGCGGTTCGCCCAGCTGCGGACGCAGCACCCGGGCTGGGCGGGCGGCCGCTGGGGCACCCACCCCAGCGTCTTCTCGGCGTACCGGACGGTGCCCCGGCCGGACCAGCCGGAGGGGCCGCCGCGGTTGTTCATCACCCTCGGCACGCTCCGCGGCTACCCGTTCCACGCGATCATCGACCGCATCCTCGAGTTCGGGCTGGCCGACGAGAACACGGTCTGGCAGCTCGGCGAGACGGAGCCCGCGACCGAGCTGCCGGGCCAGGTCCACCGTGAGGTGTCCGGCGCGGACTTCGACAGGTACGCGCGGGAGGCCGACGTGGTGATCACCCACGCCGGCGTGGGGAGCGTCCTCGGGTTGCTGGAGATGGGCATCTCGCCGATCGCGGTCGTCCGCCGCCGCTTCCGCGGCGAGCACGTCGACGACCACCAGCAGCAGCTGGCGTCGCTGATGACGAGCAGCGGCATCGGCATCGCCGTCGAGGTGGACGAGCTCTGCCCGGAGGTCGTCGCGGCTGCGGCACGCGTCCGGGTGGAGGTCGATCCCGGTGGGCCCGGCGGGACCGGGACGTCGCTGTCGGGCGCCGACCGGCCGTGACGGCCGCCGCGCGC
This sequence comes from Modestobacter sp. VKM Ac-2985, assembly GCF_026967925.1. Lineage (GTDB taxonomy): Bacteria > Actinomycetota > Actinomycetes > Mycobacteriales > Geodermatophilaceae > Modestobacter. Next base: position 246,340 of record NZ_JAPVBI010000001.1, read on the forward strand.
CGTGCGGCGTGCGGCGTGCGGTGCGGGCCGGGGGGCGCCCGCCCGACCCACTGACCGCCGGCCGGGGACGTCGAGGGAGTCGGCCGGCTCAGGCGACGGGGTGCCCGGCCTGCGAGATCGTCGTGATCTCGCGGAAGAACTCGTTGTCGTGCATCAGGGCCGCGGGCTCGTCGATGGCCTGGAGCCGCCCGGCCCCCATCACCATCACCCGGTCGCAGATCGACAGGGTGGACACCCGGTGCGCGACGAGCAGGAGGAGCACCTCGCCCTTCATCCGGGCCAGGGACTCCTGGACCGCCTGCTCGGACATGACGTCCAGGGCACTGGTGGGCTCGTCGAGGATCAGCACGTCGGGCCGGCCGGCCAGGGCGCGTGCCAGGCACAGCCGCTGCCGCTGCCCGCCGGAGATCGCCGAGGCCCGCTGCCCGATGACCGTCTGGTAACCCTCGGGCCAGCTGGAGATCTCCTCGTGCAGCGAGGCCTTGCGGGCGGCCTCCTCGACCTCGGCGTCGGTGATGTCGTCGCGGTAGAAGCGGATGTTCTCCGCGACGGTGCCCCAGAGGAGCTGCGGGCTCTGCGGGACGTAGGAGACGCGTTCCCGCCAGTCGCCGAGCCGGAAGTCGCGGGCATCCTGGCCGTTGACCGTGACGGTGCCGCTGGTGGGCAGCCGCAGGCGCAGCAGCAGCTGCACGATGGAGGACTTCCCGGCCCCGGACGGACCGACGATGCCGATCACCTCACCGCGGGCGGCCTCGAAGGAGACGTCGTGCAGGACGGGCGCCGTGGAGTCGTAGGCGAAGTCCACGTGGGACATGCCCAGCCGCTCGACGCGGGACAGCGGCTGGTCGCCGTCCTGCCGGGTGTGGCCGGCGTAGTGGTCGAGCGCGCGTCGTAGCCGGCCCATGTAGGGGATCAGCTCGTTCATCCGGGTGGAGGAGGCCTGGATGCGCTGCCCGAAGCTCAGCGACCGGATCAGGATGAGGACGACGGCGCCGAGCTCGCCGATCGCCGTCGCCCCGGACACGTGGACGATCGTGAGGGCGAGCAGCAGCAGGAAGAAGGCGACGCTCTGGTAGAGCGCCGGCACCGCCCGGTTGAGGAAGCGGGTCTGCAGGAGCGGACGGTGCACCTCCTGGATCATCTCGTCGACGGCGGCGCGGTAGGCCCGGTTGGCACCGAAGACCTGGGTCTCCTCGGCCAGCTGCACCATCTCCTGCACGCCCTTGGCGTACTCGACGTTCTCCGCGCTCAGCGCCCGGGCGTGACCGCGCTGGCGGCGGGCCAGCGGGGCCAGCATCACGAACAGGACCGCCGAGGCCCCGATGAGGATGAGCGCCGTGGGGGCGCTGAGCAGGAAGGCCGAGGCGAGCAGCGTGAAGAACATGAGGACGGCGCCGATGCCCTCGGAGAGGGTGGTGACCGCCGCCGAGGCCTGGATCGCCTGCGTGGTCATCAGGGACTGGAAGTGCCCGTCCCGCTCGGCCGACTGGATCGTCCAGGACGCGGAGGTGAACCGCTCGAACAGGTCACGCCGGAGGTCGGCCATCACCGATGCGCTCATCGACGCGGGCACGTAGGCCAGCACCACCTGCAGCGCGCCCCGGAAGACCGCCAGCCCCATGCCGATCCCGCACAGGACGAGCAGCGGGGCGCTGAGCTCGATCGGGCCCGGGATGGCGTCGACCTGCGTCGTCCCCTGCGAGAGCGCGGTGGCGAGGGAGGCGACGAGCGCCAGCAGGGCGGCCTCGACCAGGCCGGCGATCACCGAGCCGCCGGCCATCAGCGCGATCCGGGACTTCGACGAGCCGAGGAAGGGGCCGAACTGCTGCCAGGCTGTCCGGTAGCGCCGGACGACCCTGGTCGGGGTCGGCCACTGCTTCGGCAGTGACAACTGCCCTCCTGAGATCACGTGCGCGGCCTGGTCCGGGGCGTCGTCCGGCAGAACCCTACCGTCGGCCTCTGGCCCTGCCGAGCGTCGTCGACCACACTGCCGTGGGGCCACCTTGCGGCGCGGCCCCCCGTCTGTTGGAGTGTGCGCCGTGGCGCCGGTGCCGTTCTCTCGTCTCGACCTGCAGCGGCTGGTACCCGTACAGCTGCGGCGGGCGAGGAAGTTCTACCTCCGGCACGGTCGGCTCCCTCCGCTGGTGGAGTTCACGACCTTCAACGACAAGGTGCAGTGGCGGGTCAGCCGGGACCGGCGAGAGCTGCTCCGGACCACCTGCGACAAGCTGGCGATGAAGGAGCACGCGGCCCGGGTCTCACCCGGTCTCACCCGGACGCCGGAGACCTACTGGTTCGGCACGGACGTCGCCGAGCTGCGCGACGTGGAGCTCCCCGCGAACTGGGTGCTGAAGCCCAACCACGCGAGCCAGCGCGTCATCATCAGCGGTGGCCCCGCCGACGTCGAGACGCTGTCCGAGCAGGTGGCAGGCTGGGTGACCGAGCCGTACTGGCGGCGCAGCGGCGAGTGGGCCTACCGCACGGCGCGCCCCGGGCTGCTGGTCGAGGAGTTCATCGGCACGCCCGGTGAGGTGCCTGCTGACCTCAAGGTGTTCGTCTTCGACGGGAAGCCCCGGGTGGTCGCCGTCCACAGCAGGGACGGGGACGTGCACAAGGCCCGCTACTACAGCACCGACTGGGAGCCGCTGCCCTGGACCGGCGGCTACGCGCCGGGGCCCGACACCGCCCGGCCGGAGCGGCTGGCGGACATGCTGGAGGCGGCGTCCCTGCTCGCCGCGGACTTCGACATGATGCGGGTGGACTTCTACGAGCACGACGGGGTGCTGTGGTTCGGGGAGCTGACCCCCTACCCCGCGGCCGGCCTGGCCCGGTACGAACCCGAGCTGGACCGGCTGCTGGGCAGCTGGTGGGAGCTCCCCGTCACGGGGACGCGAGGGCTGCTCCGCCTCCGCTGAGCGGCGACCTGCGCAGTGCACCCCGAGGGTCAGGGGCGGGGACGACCGGCCAGCGCCCGGGCCCGCCGCCGCGCCTGCCTCGCGAGCCTCCGCCCCCGTACCAGCGCCATGGGGGCGAACTCGTCACGTCGCGTCATGCTGTTCAGCGTGCACGGTCGGCACACTCCACACGGCCGCCCACCCAGGGGATCGAAGCAGGACCAGTGCAGCTCCAGCAGGTCCAGGAACCCGTGCTCCCGGGCGATGTCCGCCATGTCCGCCTTCGTCAGGTGGGTGATCGGGAACCGCCAGTACTTGAACAACGCCGCCTCCGGCGTGTCTCGCAGCTGCGGCGGCTCCGAGAAGACCAACTCCACCCAGTACCCGGCGGTCATGTCCGGCGTCTCCACCGACATCTCCACGTCCCGCAGCCCCAGGCCCTCGGCCACCCCCGCCAGGAACGTGTACTGGGCGCCCATCTTCACCTGCGACCTGATGAGGTCACCGAGTTCGACGACGTGCGGGGGCGGCGGGTGCTCATCGCCGAACACCACCAAGGTCGGCGCCAGCAGCGACGGGTCCTCCAGGCGTGGGAGCAGCGCCTTGCGGATGGCCTGCATGGCGAGCATCTCGTTGCGGAGGCTGTTCCGGCCCACGTCGATCACGTAGATCGGTTGCGCCGGCCGCTTCTCGATGAGGGTGAGCTGGAGCAACCGGAACGTGGAGTCCCAACCACCTGTCCAGAGCAGCTTGACCCGGTCCTCGTCGTGTAACCCCGTCATGGGCGCGGAGAGTAGCCGGTGGCTGGGCTGCCGCTGCCCCGGGAGCTGCGGGTCCGTCCGGGGGGCGAGCCTCCGCAGCCCATGCCGCACCACCGTGGTGACTCGAGGACGGTCATGGAACGGCGGGTCCTCGCTGCTCCGAGGCCGGCGGTCGGGACGTGCCCCCTGGAGCGACGCGCTGCCGGGCGTCCACGCGGAGGGAGGCGACGACGCCGGCAGCCGCGAACACGAACGGGAACGACGGGGACGACACGAACACCGGGGCGACCGCGGACTCCACCAGCAGCAGGATCAGCCACCCGACCCCGGTGATCCGGATCCAGCGGACCAGGACGTCCTCGCGGGCGGAGACCCGCCGGAGCAGGGCGACGAGCATGCAGGCGAGGCCGGCCGCGAAGAAGAACGCACCGAACCAGCCGGCCTCGCCGTAGATCGCCGGCCACTGGGAGTCGTTGAGGAACTGGCCGGAGTCCGGCCCCGGGCCCAGGCCGTAGCGGCCGGGGAAGCCCAGGGCGTAGTAGAGGGGGCTGTAGTCCTCCGCGGCCGACGAGCTGCCGTACCTGCCGAACCCCGCGCCGAGCGGGAAGTACTGCGCCGCCACGGTGACCCCGCCTGCGGTGAGGAGTCCCCGGGCGGAGTCCTGGGTGAGGTAGATCTCGATGTCGCCACCGATGAGGTCAGCGAGGGGAGGCACCGTCAGGAGCGCCACGAGCGGGCCGATGCCGAGGAGTGCCGCGACCCCGAGCGGCCGGAGGAAGCGGGCGCCGACCGCCCCCAGCGTGGCCAGCAGACCGACGATCGACTTGACCTGGAAGGTCAGGAAGGCCAGGCCGCCGGAGACGAGCACCAGGACCGTGTTGGCGACGGAGCGGCGGACGATGAGGCCGTAGACGAGTGCGCCGACGGCGAGCACGCCGCAGAACCGGCTGAAGGCGGCCGGGTGCTGGAAGGCGCCGTTGATCGCCGGGAACGGGCCGATGTAGCTGATCGGCGGTTGCCCGGTGGTGAAGTTCGCCCACGCCGCCGGGATCGCGAGGTTCAGCACGGCGGTGAAGCCCATCAGCACGATCGCGGTGATGCCGAGGCGGACGAGCAGGGCCAGGTCGTCGCGGGTCCAGTGCAGCTGGGCGAGGGCGAAGGCGAAGACGATGCCCTTGACGGCGATGAAGGCCGCGGGGATGCCGAGCCCCACGGGCACGTCGGCCAGCGCGGCGCTCAGCAACCCGGCGATGAGGAAGCCCACGAACCAGCCGGTCCCCGGCAGCCAGACCAGGCGCCCCTCGGTGACCAGCCGGCGGGTGGTGAAGGTGACGACGGCGAGGGCGATGACGCCCTCGTCGGCGTAGGTGCCCAGTTGGCCGAGCACGTTCTGGATCGGCGCCGAGAGGATGATCACGACCAGCGCGATCAGCGCGAAGAGCTTCGGCCGGAATGCGGCGATCGCCACGGCCGTGACGCCGCCGAGCAGGACGATCGGCAGGGCCTGCTCGATCCAGGCCAGGGCGACCAGGACGAAGGCCAGGACGGCGGCAGCAGCCACCCAGGCAGGCCCGGGAGGCGATCCGGGATCGGACCGGGCGGGAGCCGCGGCGGTCGTCGGCGGCGCCGACATCAGCGTCCCCGGGTCCCCGCGGAGAGCGCCTGCCGGAACACGATCACCAGGAAGGCCACCAGCAGGCCGACCGCAAGACCCACCAGCAGGTTGAGCAGGAGCAGCGGCGAGGCCGGCTCGTCGGGGACCTCCGGCGCCTCCACCACGGTCCCGGTCACGCCGATCGGGCTGGCGACGGTGTCCGCGCCCTCGATCTGGGTGATGAGGCTGGCGGCGATCGCGTTGGCGAGCTCGGCCGCGTTCGTCGGTGTGCTGGCCTCGACCGTGATGTTGATGATCGAGGTCTGGGGGAGCACCTCCGCGGAGACGCTGTCCACGAGCTCGGTGGAGGCGACGTCGGCGCCGGTCTCGTCGATCGCCGGGTCGAGGACCGCGGGGGTCTGCGCGAGCGCGGCGTAGGTCTCCAGCCGGTCGGCGACGAGCGCCGATGCCTGGGACAGGCTGTCGGCGGGGGCGGCGCCATCGGCAGGGACGGAGATGACCGGGTCGACGAGGATCTTCGTCTCGGTCTCGTAGCGCTCCGGCAGGAAGACGGTCACGAGCCAGCCGGCCAGGAGCCCGGCGACGACGGCGGCCACGATGACCAGCCAGCTCCGGCGGATCACGCGCAGCACGTCACGCAGCTGCATGGAGTCCGGGGCCTCGTGCCGATAGCGGGGGAGCGGAGGCGCGGCGGTGTCGGTGGTCATGTCAGTGGTCCTCTCGGGTGGTGCCGATGTGCGGGAGTCCGATGCGCCGATCACAGCTGCTCCTCGAGGAAGGTCAGGACCGCGCGTCGCACGTCGCTGTTGAGCAGCGTGATCCCGTGGCTGGGTTCGTCGACGATCAGCAGCTCCGCCGGGACGCCGGCGTCCGCCAGCGCTGCCGCCAGTGCCTCGGGCTGTTCCACCGGCACCAGTTCGTCGGTGCCGTTGACCAGCAGCATCGGTGGGTCGGACGGGTCGACCCCGGTGATGGGGGAGGCCGGCACCGACTGCGGGCAGTCGGTCACCGAGGTACAGCCGAGGTAGTTCAGCACCAGGTCGGCGGCGTCCTCGGTGGGCTGACCCAGTTCGAGGCCCTCGGGGGACAGCACGGAGACGCCGCTCAGGGACGCCACCGCGCCCAGCCGTTCACCGGTGTCCAGCGGGCCTTCGCCACGCGTGGCCAGGCTCTGCGCGATGATCGCCCCGGCCGAGCTGCCGATGGCGCCGATCCGCGCCGGGTCGATCCCGAACTGCTCCACCTGAGCGGGTTCGCGCAGCCACTGCACCGCGTTGGCGAGGTCGTCGACCTGGGCGGGGTAGGTGAACTCCGGCGCGAGCCGGTAGTCGATCGAGAAGGCGGCCGCGCCCTGTTCGGCGGTCAGCTCGCACAGGGTCCGGAGTCCGGTGCTGTCGCGCGCACCTTCGGTGAAGCCGCCGCCGTGCACGATCAGCACGGCCGGGAGCGGCTCCTGGGCGTCGGTGGGGAGGCAGGCGTCGAGCTTGAGTTCCGTCTGGTCGTCGGACCAGTAGGTCAGCCCCTCCTCCACGGCGACGTTGTCCGGGCCGGGATCGAGCCGGCTCGTCGGCTCGGTCGAGGAGGAGCAGGCGGTCAGCGTGACGAGCAGTGCGGTCAGCCCCATGGCTGCGCGGGGGAGGCCACGTCGCGACGTGGCGGGACTGGTCACAGGCATCGGGGTTCTCGAATCCGTTGGGCGGCGACGGACGAGGGCCCCAGTGCTCGGGCACGGGCGGGGCCGGGTCTCGTCGAGGCCATCGGCTCATCGGTGCAGCGCGGCTGCGCTCCGTCAGCGTGCCGTCGCCGGGCAACCGGCGGAAGGCACCCCGGTGAACGTAGCGCCCGAGGCGCGGTGCTGACCGTGACCGCTGTCACGACCTCCCGCCGGCTGAGGGCGGGGGAGAGGAAAGCGCCGGGCTGATCCGGGAACCCGAGTGACGGGACTCACCAGCCGGCGGGAAATGATCGCTCACAGCAACTGGTGCGCGTCCTCACTGGTCGAAGCACAGGTCATGGCGAGTCGTGAGTTTAGTCGGCCCACGCGCCGATGCGGTGGCGCTGTCACTGGAACGGGTGTCGCCCACAGGAACCCTCGTCGTCGTGGAACGGAGCCCGAAGTGCTGGTCCGGACGACCCTCAGCGGCGGGATCGATGCGGAGCCGGCGATCTCCCGCTGGCGGCCGAGATCGGCCTGACGATCACGGTCTGCCATCTCCCGGAGGTCGACCCCTCGGCGGACCACGCCGGCTGTCGATCACTCGGCATGACCAGTACGGAGGCTGGAGCCACACCATCGCCCCCACCAGCACCCGTCGGACAGCAGCGGTACACGACCTGTTCATCCACGCTCGGTGACGGCGTACCGAATCGTCCCGGTTTTCACCGGTCACGCGGTGGCCGGACGGTGTCCGGTCCCTATCGTTCGCTCGGCCACGCTCCAGCCGAGGGGCCCGGCTCGGCTGACCGCAGCCCCGATCCGTCCGAGGTGCTCCTTGACCCACGCCGTCCCCCAGGTGCCCCGGGCGCGTCAGCGCACGGCAGCCGTCCTGCTGGCCCTGCTCATGGCCGGGCTCGCGACAGTCCAGGTGCTGGGTGCACCTGGTGCGCGGGCCGCCGATCCCACCCCGCAGATGTACCAGGGACCGGCCTTCCCGACGGCGGCCTCCTCTCCGACCGAGGACAAGCCGCAGAGCAAGCTCTGGTTCGCCGACGGGTCCTGGTGGGCGCTCATGCGAACGGCCGCGAACGGCACCGACGGCAACCCGGACATCACGGTCCACCGGCTGCAGCCCGACCACACCTGGGCCAACACCGGCACCGTCGTGGACCGGCGCGCGGCCAGCACGGGTGACGCCCTGTGGGATGGCGGCAAGCTGTACGTCTCCAGCCGGGTGCCGAACGGCAACATCGAGGTCGCCCGACTCTCCTACGCCACCGCGACCGACAGCTGGACGATGGACAGCGGCTTCCCGAAGGCGGTGACGAGCGGTCCGATCGAGTCCGTCTCCATCGCCCGGGACAGCCTCCAGCGCCTCTGGGTGACCTTCACCCGGCCGCACCCGACGAACTCCTCGCTCGACCAGGTGTGGGTGGCGCACTCCACCACCAGCGACACCGCTTGGACCGCGCCGTTCCTGGTGCCGGTCTCGGACAACACGGTGAAGGCCGACGACATCTCGGCGATCGTGGCGTTCGGCGGCAAGATCGGCGTGATGTGGTCCGACCAGCAGAACTCGGTCATCCGGTTCGCCGTGCACCCGGACACGGCTGGTGACCAGACCGGCTGGACGCTGGAGACCGCGGTGACCGGCCCGCGCAGCGCGGACGACCACATCAACCTCAAGTCGCTGATGGAGGACGACCAGGGACAGGTCTACGCGGCCATCAAGACCTCCCGCGGCGACTCCTCCACCGACAGCCCGTCCGACCCCAGCGTCGGGGTGCTCGTGCGCTCGTCCAGCGGCAGCTGGACCAACGGTGTCGCGGCGACCGTCGCCGAGGGCCTGACCCGGCCTCAGCTGGCGCTGGACACCACCAACCGCCGGGTCTACGTGGTGATGTCCACCGAGGGCGGGGGCAGTGTCTACTACAAGACCGCCCCGATGGGCGCGAACCCGTCGTTCAGCCCCTCGAGCGGCCGCGGCCTCACCATGCTGAGCTGGTCCGGCGCCCAGATCAACAACGCCTCTCTCGCCAAGGCCCCGATCTCGGCGGGCTCCGGCCTGGTGGTGCTGGCCTCCGACGACGAGGTCACCAAGCGCTACTACCACGCGGAGCTCTCCCTGGGCGGCGGCACGAGCACGCCGCCGGCGGACACCACGGCGCCGACGGTGCCCGGCGGCGTGGCGGCGACGGCGAACGCGCCCACCCAGGTGACCGTGACCTGGGGGGCGTCGACCGACGCCGTGGGTGTGGCCTCCTACCGGGTCACCCGGGACGGCGCCGTGGTCGCCGGCGCGGTCACCGGTGGGACGTCGTTCGTCGACCAGACCGCCTCGGCCGCCACCACCCACCGCTACACGGTCTCCGCCGTGGACGCCGCCGGGAACCGGTCGGCGGAGTCGGCGGCGGCCTCGGTCACCACACCCGCGACCGGTCCCGCGCCGGAGCCTGAACCGGAGCCCGGTGCGGGCATCAGCGTCGGGGCCTCCAGCCAGGGCGTCGGCAGCACGGCGAGTACGACGGTCACCATCCCCAAGCCGGCCGGCGTCGCGACCGGTGACGTGCTGATCGCCCAGATCACGGCCGACGGCGTGCCGAACATGAGCGCCGCACCGGCCGGGTGGACGGCGGTGGTCGCACCGCTGTCGGTGAGCACCGGCGCCCGGGTCTTCGCCTACTCCCGCGTGGTGGGCGACGCGGCGGCGGAGCCGGCCTCCTACGTCTGGCAGCTGTCGGCGTCGAAGAAGTGGAACGGCGCGATGACCGCCTTCTCCGGGGTGGACCCGGCGCAGCCGTTCGAGACCGTAGCCAGCACTCGGGTCAACTCCTCCTCGAGCACGGTCCTGACCGTGCCCGGTCTGACGACCACGACCCCCGGTGCGGTGCTCGTGGGTGGGGCCGGGCCGAACAGCGGTGCGGTCGGGGTGGCCCAGCCCTCGGGGTGGACCGAGTCGGTCGAGAGCCGGGGCGCGCAGGTCGCCGAGCTCGCCTGGCAGGCGCGACCCACGGCCGGCGCCACCGGCGACGTCGCCTGGCGGATGAGCTACTCGATCCAGTCGGCGGGCTGGCTGCGGGCTCTCCGCCCCGCGGCCTGACCCGCCGTACGGTGCTGCGGCGGCCCGGTGGCCGCCGCAGCACGGTGGCCGCGCTGGTGGGTGCGGCCGCCGTCGGCCTGACGGGCTGCACCTCGCCGGAGCCTGGTGAGCAGCAGCCGGCCGAGTCACGACCCGGCGCCCCGCAGCCCGATGCGGAGCCGGCGCTGACCGACGACGCCGCTGGAGCCGAGTGGCCGGACGAGGTGCGGGCAACGGTGGAGACCGAGCCGGTGCCGCACGGTGGCGACGCGGCCGACGACCCGGCGGTGTGGGTCAACCCGACCGACCCCGCGGCGAGCGCGGTGATCGGCACGGACAAGCAGGGCGGCCTGCTGGTCTACGACCTCGACGGCCAGCAGCTCCAGTACCTGCCGGTGGGGGAGGTCAACAACGTCGACGTCCGGACGGCCGGTGACCGCGCGCTCGTGGTCACCGGGAACCGCACCGACGACAGCATCGGGGTGTACGAGCTCGACCCGGACACCCGACAGCTGCGCGACGTCGCCGCCGGCCGCCTGGCCCCGGGCCTGGAGGTCTACGGGTCGTGCCTGTACAGCAGCGCCGAGACGGGGAGGCTGTTCGCGTTCGTGACCAGCAAGTCCGGCCGGGTCGTCCAGTTCGAGCTGGTCGAGGACGGGTCCGGCCGGGTGGGCGGGGAGCCGGTGCGCTCCTTCGACCTGGACTCGCAGATCGAGGGCTGCGTCGCCGACGACGAACTGGGCCACCTGTACGTGGGGGAGGAGGACGTCGGCATCTGGCGGTACGACGCCGAGCCGGACGCCGGTGACCAGCGCACCGCGGTCGCGGAGGTGTCCCGCTCCGGACCGCTCGTCGCCGACGTCGAGGGCCTGACCATCGCCGCCGGGCCGGACGGCACCGGGTACCTGATTGCGTCGAGCCAGGGTGACGACTCCTACGCCGTCTACCGCCGCGACGGGGGCAATGAGTTCGTGACGTCGTTCCGCGTGGTGGACGGCCCCGACGTCGACGGGGCCGAAGACACCGACGGCCTCGTCGCGGAGACCGCCCCGCTGGGCCCCGACTTCCCCGCCGGCGTCCTCGTGGTCCAGGACGGCGAGAACGACGACGGCAACCAGAACTTCAAGCTGGTGCCGCTGGACCGTCTCCTCGCGGGCTGAGTAGCCGCCCCGGGTTCAGCTCCGCGGCGATGCCCCCGACGTCGGTGGCGACCCCGCAGTCGCCTCGTGTCATCACCTCCAGGCCGAGCATCGGCATCGCCTCGTCCCGGAAGGGCAGCACGGCGACCCGGGACCGGTCGAGCAGCGCCATCGATCCCCTTGCGGTGGGAGACGACCCCACGAGCCGCCGAGCACTTCGACCCGGACGTCGACCCGGCCCCGGAAACGGGCACCGCTCGAGGGGACCGGACCAGCCGCCGGTCGGCGCCGGTGACTCGACTCACAGGGCGCCTGGGGGAGCGATACGGACCTTCTGGGCGCCGTTGCAACGCAAAGCCAGTGCTCGGCTACACAGTGCATCGGACTGAGCGGCCCGTTACGCAACGTCACCCGACACTCACCTGGCTGGGCTGCCGTTGTGGGTCTCACTTCGATACCTTCACCCAGGTTGGTTGCACACAGTGGTCAACGACTGTTCGGTCATTGTTCAGCTGCGGGTCGCCCTGAGGTCTGTGGTTCTCGTTGCGAGGGGGTCTGTCTGCATGAGCGTGGTCGGTCAGCAGGAGGCGGACACCCGCGGGGAACAGGTGGCCACGCCGCCGCGCGCTCCGGAGGCTCGGCGTCGTCCGTTCACGCTGTCCCGGCTCCGCGGCGAGGGCACCGTGGCCCGCCGCGCCTGGCGGGTCGCCTACGTGCGGCGGGTCGCCCTCGGCGACGCCGCCGTCGCGACCGTCGCCGCACTCGTCGGCTACCTCGTGCGGTTCGGTGGCGGGCTCACGTCGGCGAGCGAGCTCTCCTACTTGTGGATGACCGTGCTGCTGCCGGTGGTCTGGGTGGGGGCCATGCTGCTCGCCCGCAGCTACGAGGAGCGCTTCCTCTGGCTCGGGCCGGAGGAGTACCGCCGCGTCTTCAGCGCCTCGATCAGCCTGCTCGCCGCCGTGGGCACCATCTCCTGGGCCTTCCAGCTGGAGATCGCCCGGGGCTTCGTGGTCGTCGCGCTCCCGCTGGCGGCGGTGCTGACCCTGTTTCAGCGTTTCGCGCAGCGGCGGTGGCTGCACCGGCGGCGCGCCGGCGGCCAGTTCCTGCAGACGGCCATCATCGTCGGGCACCGCAACGGTGTCGCCGCACTGCACCAGCAGATCGAGCGCGAGGCCTACCACGGCTACCAGGTGATCGGGTCGTGCGTGCCCGGCGGCCAGGTGGCCGAGGCGGGTGCTGAGGCGGGGGACACCTTCCACGGGATGCCCGTGCTGGGTGGCCTCGACGACGTGGTCGAGGTCGTGCGCCGGTACGAGGTCGACACCGTGGCGGTGCTGCCATCCCCGGAGCTGGACGGGCCGGCGCTTCGGCGGCTGGGCTGGGACCTGGAGAAGACCCGCGCGGAGCTCCTCCTCGCGCCGGCGGTCACCGAGATCGTCGGGCCGCGGGTGCGGATCCGGCCGGTCTGCGGTCTGCCGCTGCTGCACATGGAGCGGCCGGAGCTCCGGGGCGTCCGCCGGTTCACCAAGGAGACGTTCGACCGCACGTCGGCCGTGCTGGGGATGCTGCTGCTCCTCCCGGTGCTGACCGCGCTGGCGCTGGCCGTCGGCCTGACCAGCCGTGGCGGGGTCTTCTACCGGCAGGAGCGCGTCGGCCGCGACGGGCAGACCTTCGAGATGCTGAAGTTCCGCAGCATGGTGCCCGGCGCCGACACGATGGTGCCGGACCTGCAGGCGCAGAGCAACGGCAACGGCGTGCTGTTCAAGATGAAGGGCGACCCGCGGGTCACCCGCATCGGGCGCGTGCTGCGTCGCTACTCCCTCGACGAGCTGCCCCAGCTGATCAACGTCGTCCGCGGCGACATGTCCCTGGTGGGGCCGCGCCCGCCGCTGGCGCACGAGGTGGAGCGCTACGGCTTCGACATGCACCGGCGATTCCTGGTGAAGCCGGGCATCACCGGGCTCTGGCAGGTCAGCGGACGTTCCGACCTTTCGTGGGACGACTCGGTGCGGATCGACGTCCGGTACGTGGAGAACTGGTCGCTCGCGTTCGACTTCATGATCCTCTGGAAGACCTTCGGTGCCGTCTTCCGCGGCACGGGGTATTGACCGGCGGCAGGCCCGGTGACGGACGACCGGCCGCCATGGGGACCGTGCGAGCCCAGGGGGCTGCCGCGGAGAGCGTCCCGGGGTCGCCGATGCACGCGGGGGCAGCTGCAGGACTCGGGAACGGTCGACGCGTCCTGCACGGCGCGGACTCGTCGGACGAACCACGGGCCCGGTGGGTGTGCTGCGATGTAGCGCGCGTGACGGTGGCTCGGAGAGCCGACCTGCCGGAGCACGTGGCGGTGGCGGCACGCCGGTGGTCCCGACGACCACGGGCAGGACAGCCACCGAGTACTGGTAGCGACCGTAGGGCGGCCGCGAGCCGGCTGGAAGAGATCTGAGGCGATGTTCATGCTTGGTTCGACCGGTGTTGTGCATCGGCTCCTACCGCGTCCCCGGGTGCGGACCCGGCGTTACCTGCGTGCCGGCCTGTCGCTGGAGGACTTCTTCGACGAGCTCAACCGGCGGGGCGTGCGCTACGCCGTCCTGCGGTGGTTCGAGTCCCTGCCGGCCGTGGAGCCGGGGGAGGACATCGACATCCTGGTGGCCGACGAGGACATGGCGCTCGTCGGCACGATGCTCACGTCGCACCTGGTCGCCCCGAGCCGGCAGAAGTTCGACGTCTACTCGGTCTCCGGGCTGCCTGGCTCGGACTACCGGGGCATCCCGTACCTGACGCCCGCGCTCGCAGCCGGGCTGCTGGACCGTGCGGTCCTGCTCCGGGGCCGGTACCGGGTGCCCAGCCCGGTCGACCACTTCGACTCGATGGCCTACCACGCGGCCTACCACAAGGGCACGGGCTCCGGCCTCCCCGAGGACGCCGACGCAGCGACGCCGCAGGTGACCGCCGCCGAGCACGACTACACCCGGGTGCTGTCCGAGCTCGCGGCACGGACGGGGCTGTCGGTGCCCCTCACGCTGGCCGGCCTGGACAGGTACCTCGCCGAGAAGGGGGTGCGCCCCCCGGTGGACACGCTGGACAAGCTCGCCGAGTCCAACGGGTGGCTGCGCCACCACCTCGACGAGCAGTTCGGGCCGGTGGACGCCGGCATCCCCGGCCTGGCCGTCTTCGTGCTGCGGGAGCGCGCCGCCCACCTGGCCGACCGGCTGCGCAGCGAGCTGCTCCGGCAGGGCTGGGAACCGTTGGAGACGGTGGAGTTCGACGCGGAGACCCGCGCCCGGGTCGCCGCGAACGTGCGGGGCGGCAACTGGAACAAGGGGCCGTGGCCGGTGGGTGGCGGTGACCCGGTCGCCTACGTCGTCGCCTACGACCTCAGCGCGAGCACACCGGGCGGTGCGGCGACGTACGACTTCGACCGGGTGACCCAGGGGAAGCTGGCCATCCGGCGGCGGCTCCTCCAGGACGTCCCGCCGGGGGAGCGGTACAACCCGCTGCACAGCTCGGACCACCCGCGGCAGGCGCTGGACTACCTCGCGCACGTGGGGGACCCGGGGGCGCTGGTCCGCGTCCGGGTGGCGATCGACGAGATCGCCGCCCAGATGGTGTTCCCGTTCCCGGTGATCGAGGAGGTCGTCAGCCTGCGTCGGCGGGCAGTCACGGCCGTGGTCGAGCACCCGGTGTTCGGGGCCTGCATGTGCAAGCTCTTCTACCCCAGTGCGCACCGGTTCCGGGACCGGGAGCTGCGCGCCCGGATCGACTTCGCCTTCCTGCCGGAGATGCCGACGCTGCTCGCTGCCGGGGACAACTGGTTGCTGACCCAGCGGTACACCGACACCGGGGAGCACGTGCGACGCCGGCTGCCCCGCAGCCGGCAGATCCAGCTGACCCCGGATTCCTCGCTGGCGCTGGCCGGCATGGTGCGGGCGTTGAACGAGAAGGGAGCCTTCCTGCTCGACGTGTCGCCGTTCAACCTGCTCAGCGATCCCGAGTACGGCCTGAAGGTGCTGGACTGGGAGTTCCTCCAGGACTACCCGGACGAGATCCCGCCGGTGGTCGACTCGCCCACCGTCCTCGGCCACCCGAACGGCCTGCCGGGGGTGGACGTCCCGCTGGGGGTGAGCACGCAGGGGGAGTCCGCCCGGCCGGCCTTCCACCCGGTCGTCACCGGCGTCCCGCGCCGGCTCCTGCTCAACTGGCCGGGGCGGCTGCCGTACGCCGTCGTCGAGGTGGGCCTGCTGCTCGGCTGGCTGTACATGGGGCTGCGCGCGATCGCCCGCGACACGCTCCGCGGCGGGGGCCGGCACGCGCGGACGGCCCGGACGGGGCTCCGCCGGTTCCTGGTCCGGGTCGGTGACCGGCGGCAGTCCCGGATGGGCGCCCGCGGATGACGTCCACGGAGAACCCGGTGGGCGGTACCCGCAAGGCCCCCGCGGGGTCCATGGCCGGCTCGGTGTTCCGGGGCCTGTCCTGGTCCATGCTGGGCGCCGTCGGCCAGGCGCTGCTGCAGATGGTCGCGCTGGTCGTGCTGGCCAGGCTGGTCTCGGTCGAGGAGTTCGGCGTCGCCGTCGCCGCCGCGGTGATCATGAGCTTCGCGGTGATGCTCGGGCAGCTGGGCATCGGCCCGGCGCTGGTGCAGGCTCGCGACCTCGACCGGGACGACATCGCCACCGCCTTCGCCCTGGCCACCGCGTTCGGGGTGCTGCTCGCCGGCGCCCTGGTCCTGCTGGCGCCGGTGCTGGGGCCGCTCGTCGGGCTGCCCGCCGACTCCTCGTACCTGCAGATCCTGGCGATCGCTGTCGTCCTCGGTGGGCTCAGCGCGGTGGGGATGGGGCTGCTGCAGCGGCAGATGCGATTCCGTGAGCTGGCCCTGGTCGGGCTGGTCTCCTACGGGGTCGGGTACCTCGGTACCGCGGTCGCGCTGGCGGTCGCCGGAGCCGGTGCGGCGGCGCTCATCTGGGCGCAGGTCGTCCAGGCGCTGCTGGCGGCGCTGGGCTACTGCCTGTTCGTCCGACCCGACGTGCGCCCGCCCCGGCCGGCGGTGCTGCTGGCCAGCAGCAAGCGGTTGCTGGGCTTCGGCTCGGGCTACTCGCTGGCCCGGCTGGGCAACTGGGTCGGGGTCAACGGGGACAACCTGGTCGTCGCCAGCCTGCTGGGGCCGGTGTCGCTGGGCCTGTACTCGCGCGCCTACCAGCTCCTCGTCCAGCCGGCGAACCTGATCGGACTGGTCGCGGACAAGGTGCTGTTCCCGGCCTTCGCCCGGATGCAGGACGACGGCGCGCGGTTGGCCCGGGCCTACGTCCTGGTGAACTCCCTGGTTGCGGTGCTCACCCTGCCGGGGAGCCTGCTGCTGTTCGTGCTGGCGCCCGAGGTGGTCGACGTCCTGCTGGGCGAGGACTGGTCTGCGGTGGCGCTGCCGCTGCAGATCTTCGCCGTGGTGCTCCTCCCGCGGACCGCCTACAAGATCAGCGGCTCGTTGATGCGCGCCACCGGAGCGGTCTTCCGCGGCGCGGTGCGGCAGTGGCTCTACGCGGCCGAGGTGGTGGCCGGGTGCTGGATCGGCAGCAACTGGGGAGTCGTCGGCGTGGCCGTCGGTGCCTCGATCGCGATCTTCCTGCACTTCACGACGATGCTGGTCTTCTCGGCACGGGTGCACCCCGGGGTCATCGGGGGCGTGCTGCGGTCGTACCTGAAGGTGCTGCCGGCGACCGCGGCGATGGCGGCCGTGTGCGTCCCGCTGGCGGCCTGGCTGCGGGACTCGGCGCCGGACCTGGTCACCCTCGCCGCGACGAGCGTCGCGGGGATCGTCGTCGGTGGGCTCGTGCTGCTGCTCACCCGCCGGCTGTTCGCCGAGGAGATGGCCGTGCTGAGGACGGCGCGGGCTCGCCCCGGCCGGCGGGCACCGGCCCCGGCGGCGGCGCCGGCCGGACCGACGGAGCTGTGACCGACCGACCGTCCCGGTACATGGTGCAGATCACATCGGCGAGATCACCCGGACGCCAGGCGGCCTGCCGATGACACAGCGGGCGGGGAACGCGGCACGCCTCCCTTTGTTGTGCCCTGGGTCACGTAGTCGTCACTCTCGACCCACGAGACGCTGAGGTCTCGCATCGGCATTGCGTTACGTAACCGTGATGCTACGTTGCGCTGCGTGCCGAACTCTCGTCTCCGCTCCCCCGGAAAGTCCACCTCGGCGGCCTGCCGGACCCTCCTCGGTCGCCGCGGTCGGTCACTGGCGCTGCTCCTCGCGCTCGGCTGCCTCGTCCCGGTCGTGGAGAACGTCGGCTCGAGCGAGCCGGCCGCCGCCGAGGTCGCCACCGCTCCCGCGGCGAACGCCGGCAGCCCGGTGTCCGGCAGCGGCGCGGAGGTGGCCGCCCAGCAGGCGAAGCGGCCCGCCTCGACGCCGGTCCTGGCCGCGCCGACCACTGCCCAGCCGGCGCCCACCACCGCTCAGCCGGCGCCGACCGTCGCCCAGCCCGTGCCCACCACAGCCCAGCCCGCGCCCACCACCGCTCAGCCGGCGCCCGTCACGACCACCCAGCCGGCGCCTGCGCCGACGACCGCCCAACTGGTCACCGCGGCTCCCATCGCAGCGTCCAGCGTGGCCACCGGTGCCGGTGAGGCGCTCAGCTGGGCGCCGCCTGCCGGCTACGCCAGCTACCCGGTCACCAAGGTGACGGCGACCAACACGCTGACCACGGTCAGCGGGCGTGGCGGTGACGTGCTGATCCAGCTGCCCACCGATCGCGCGGTCGGCCCGATCACGATCGCGGACTGCCGCAACGCCGTCATCATCGGCGGCAGCATCCGGGCGCTGCCCTCGGCCAAGGTGGGTGGCTACGACCAGCGCGCCATCTACGTGCGCAACTGCACCGGCACGGTGCACATCGAGGGCGTCCACATCGACGGCGCCGTGAGCGGTGCCCAGACCGACGGCATCGCCGCCAACTCGCCCAAGGCCGTGCTGCAGATCCAGAACGTGCGGGTCGACGGCCTGCGCGGCGGGAGCACCGGGAACCACGCCGACGTCTTCCAGCCCTGGGGCGGGCTGCTGGAGTACCGCATCGACCGGCTGACCGGCTCGTCGAACTTCCAGGGCCTGCACGTCTTCGAGAACAAGGGCGCGATCGGCCGCGGCACGATCCGGAACACCAACATCGTCGGCACGAACGACGCCCCGGTCGACAAGGGCGGCTACTACCTCTGGACCGACTGTGACGACAACTACCCGCTGGTGCTGGACAGCGTCTACGTCGCCCCCCGGCCCGGCCGGCCCTTCACCCAGAGCGTCTGGCCGTCGGTGACCCACAAGGAGTGCCCGGCGAAGGTCGCCAACGGCGTGGCGACCTGGCCGATGGACAGCTCGATCACCGGTGGCGTCAACGAGGGTCGCCCGTCGTCGGGTGACTTCGTCCCGGCCGGCTCGGTCGGCCAGAGCTACACCTCGCCCGGCTACCGCTGACCTTCGGTCAGAGCCCGCCCGTCGCGCTCAGCGACCGATCTCCTGCCGCCGACAGGCGGCACCGAGTGCCTCGTCCCCGGGACCCCGGGGGCGAGGCACTCGTCGTTGGTGGCCCGCACGCCGCACCACTCCGGCGAGGGGGCGACGTACGGCGACGCCGAGCGACCGATGCGGACGTGATGCACTCGCTGCCGAGAGAGCTCGTTCGCCGGATGAAATGCGTGTGACGTTGTCGAGTCCGTCGACCCACCGCGGCCGGTGCGCCGGTTCGCTCGGTGGGTGCTGCATCACCTGGAGTGGCTCGCGTATCACCGGACCAGGCGGTTCCACAAGCACTTCGGTGTGACGTAATCACACTGCTACCTTCCCCCGCGTGCCTCGCCCCCGTTTCGTCTCCTCGCAAACTCCCGCCTCGGCCCCGCGCCGCGCGATCACGGGCGGCGGCCGCAGCCGTTGGCTCGCTGTCGCCATCGCCGTCGGCTGCCTCGTGCCGGTGACGACCACCGTCACCGATGCCGCCGCACCCCAGGCGTCCGCGCCTGGTGTGGCCATCGCATCGCCGCAGCTCGAGCTGGCCGCCGCGACCAGCCGCCCCAAGCTCAGCTGGGCGCCGCCGGCCGGGTACGCCAACTACCCCGTCAAGAAGGTGACGGCGACGACGTCGATGACCACGGTCAGCGGTCGAGGCGGTGACGTGCTGATCAAGCTGCCCACCGACCGGGCGGTCGGCCCGATCACGATCGCGGACTGCCGCAACGCCGTCATCATCGGCGGCAGCATCCGGGCGCTGCCCTCGGCCAAGGTCAACGGTCACGACCAGCGGGCGATCTACGTGCGCAACTGCACCGGCACGGTGCACATCGAGGGCGTGCACATCAACGGCGCCGTCAGCGGGGCCCAGACCGACGGCATCGCCGCCAACGCGCCGAAGGCGGTGCTGCAGATCCAGAACGTGCGGGTCGACGGCCTGCGTGGCGGCAGCAGGGGCAACCACTCCGACGTCTTCCAGCCCTGGGGTGGGCTGCGGGAGTACCGCATCGACCGGCTGACCGGCTCGTCGAACTTCCAGGGGCTGCACGTCTTCGAGAACACCGGCCCGATCGGCCGCGGCACGATCCGGAACACCAACATCGTCGGCACGAACGACGGCACGGTGGACAAGGGCGGCTATTACATCTGGACCGACTGCAACGACGACTACCCGCTGGCCCTGGACGGCGTCTACGTCTCTCCCCGGCCTGGCCGTCCCTTCGGGCAGAGCGTATGGCCGTCGGTGACCCACAAGCAGTGCGCGGCGACGGTCGCCAACGGTGTCGCGACCTGGCCGAAGGACAGCTCGATCTCCGGCAGCGTGCGGCAGGGGCGCCCGTCCTCGGGTGACTTCGTCCCGGCCGGCTCGGTCGGCCAGAGCTACACCTCGCCCGGCTACCGCTGAGGCGCAACAGCACCAACTAGTGGCAGTGGCGCCGCAGTTGGGTGATACACGCAGGCTCCGGCGTCAGGTATTGCTGACTTCGTGTGTGGGCGGGTTCGCACGGTGAGCGGTGTGTGGCCAGCGCCGCGATTGTCCCCGGCGACTCATGAACTCCGGGGCGAATTCCTCACTCGGCCGCGGACCTTCCTCGCCCAAGAGGTGTATTGCTTCAGGGCTGAGTCGGCCGCGTGGTCGTCCTCATGCCGCGTCGACGCCTGGCTCCATTGCTCGACGACGAACGCAGGTGTGGAGCCCGCCGCCCTGCGCGGGTGACGGTCCAAGGCCTGATGAAGGCGGTGTGTGGGCCGGTCGACCACGCTCCCAGCGTGCTGACACGTCGACCTCCTATCCGGTACCTACAGTCCGGCCTTCGTTGATGGCTGCACGTCCTTATGCGGCCTCGTCGATCACTCCAATCACGTGTCGTTCGAGCAACTTCGCGGACGAGCACTCATCGTCAGTAGCTATGTGCAAACGGTAGCTCAAACGCTCAATCGACAGTGATGTAGCCCACGAAATCACTCTCGCGGGGTGAAGTGTCTGGTGCAGAAGCCAATGTCCCGATTGGGTTGCCCCGTCTAGAAGACGGCGGTGACCTCAAACATCCCGTCGGTAGTACGCGCGGTCGGCAAG
Organism: Modestobacter sp. VKM Ac-2985; assembly: GCF_026967925.1. Classification (GTDB taxonomy): domain Bacteria; phylum Actinomycetota; class Actinomycetes; order Mycobacteriales; family Geodermatophilaceae; genus Modestobacter. The sequence goes on from NZ_JAPVBI010000001.1 coordinate 267,057, forward strand.
CAGTGTTGGACGGGTCGGGCCGGCGAAACCACGGGGGCGGGACTGTTGGATCAAAAATGTAGGCGGCAGGGGTTGGGCGTCGGCTCGGTGCAAACCGTGCCGACAGCAGCGGATCAACCCGAGGCTGTGAACGTGGCCTTGGCACACGATTACCTCACGCAGCGAGGCGGAGCCGAACGGGTAGCCCTGGAGCTGTGGGCTGCCTTCCCGCAAGCCCCGATGTACACCACGGTCTTCGCCCCGGGGCAGACCTTCCCGGGATTTGCCGGTAGAAAGGTGACCACATCGTGGCTGAACCGGCTCCCCGGAGCCAAGAGAGACCCACGGCCTCTGCTGCCGTTGCTGCCCAGCGCGATCAGGTCTCTGCAGGTGTCGGACGTGGACGTGCTCCTCTGCAGCTCGTCTGGTTGGGCCCACGGACTCAGGGCGGGGCGGGCTGCCAAGGTCGTCTACTGCCACAACCCGCCTAGATGGCTGTATCAGCAGGAGGAGTACCTCTCGGGACGCCAGCGTGCTCGCCTGCCACTCAGCTTGCTAGCTGGACGCCTTGAGCGGTTCGATCGCCTCGGCGCGGACAGCGCGGACACATACATTGCCAACTCGCAGGTAGTGGCAAGGCGCATTCGAGCGACGTATGGGCGCGAAGCGCAGGTGATCAACCCGCCCCGGGGCCTCGAGCCGGACGGGCCAGAGGAGCGGCCATCCGGTGTCGAGCCGGGATACCTGTTGACGGTGGGGCGGCCACGCGGCTACAAGAACACGGAACTGTTGATCAGGGCAATGGCCAAGAGGCCGAAGGATCGACTCGTCGCCGTCGGCGGTGAACCCGCCGAGGACGCGCCGAACGTGACAGTCCTGCGCAACCTCCCGGACTCGCAACTGCGATGGCTGTACCGAAACTGTCGCGCGTTGGTGGGCATCTCATACGAGGACTTCGGCTTGACACCTCCGGAGGCCATGGCTCACGGGAAGCCGGTTGCCCTCTTGCGAGCAGGTGGCTATCTCGAAACAAATGTCGAGGGGGCGACCGGGGTGTTCATCGACGCACTAGAGGAGCGGGAGCTCCTCGGTGCCATCGACGACCTCGACAGAATTCCCTGGGATTCGGACGCGATTCGGCTACATGCCAGTCAGTGGTCTCCTGTGACGTTCAGGAGTCGTATGGTCGACGCAGTCGAGCAGGCCGCGCGTGGATGACTCCAAGCTCGACCTCCACTCCCTTCTGCAAGCTGGCGGCCCCGTTCTGGCTCTCGCCTCGGGTGGCGGACACCTGGCTGAGTTGCAGCAGCTGACGGATGGGGTGGTCAGTTCTTCGGCGCTGGTCTGGTGCACGTCAGGACAGCCTCGGGAGCCGGATACCGTGCTCTTTCCGTACATCCCAGCCAAGAGCCTGTCACGAGTCGCCCGCGCTGTTCCCCTCGCTCGGCGAATCATCCGTGAGCACGGTGTCGTGCGTGTGATCACGACGGGAGCAGCCATCGCCCTGCCCTTCGCTGCCGCCTGTAAGATCGAGGGGATCCCCCTCCAGTACGTCGAGAGTGCTGCTCGACAGGACCGGCTGAGCGTCACAGGACGGCTGCTGAGAGCAAGTCGCCTCGCGGCGGTGGCCGCTCAGTTCGACATGGGTCCTGGGATACCGATCGCGACGAACATATTCGATGGCTTCGAGCGGCTGCCGGCTGCGAGTTCGGCCCATGAGCGACCTTTGCGTCGTGTGGTCGTGACATTTGGTACGAGCAGCGACTGGATGTTCCGAACGGCCATCAAGCGAGTTGACGAGGTTCTTTCGCCGCTCGTCGAGGACGATGCAGACGTGCTCTGTCAGACAGGGGAAGACGGCGAGCGCATGATCGGCCGAAGTACTCATCGGCTGGTGCCTGCGTCTGCTCTTCATCATGCGATCATGGAGGCCGATCTCGTTATCGGCCATGCTGGAGTGGGCACCGCGCTGATGGCCATGCAAGCTGGCAAGCTGCCATTGCTGCTGCCTCGACGGGCTTCACGGGGGGAGCACACCGATGACCATCAGGTGCAGTTGGCCGCGTACCTGGAGTCGCGCGGTCTCGCCGTCACGTGTGAGGCCGAGGAGCTGAGCACTGAGCACATACGGGCCGCCACAAGTGAACGCGTTGGCAGAGTCGGCCACCATGGCTCACCAGCGCCGTGAGGCAGAGCCGACGCCTCCAGTCAGCCCCTGGCCGTCGCCAGGTCGCCCTGGCACCGGCGCGACCCGGCCGCGGTAGGCGATGAGGCCTGCCCAGGCAGCGGTGGCTCGAGTCAGACAGCTGTCGCGTCAGACCATCCGGTTCGCCGCGGGTGGCGCCCTGCTTCAGCTCTTCGGACTCGTGAGCGGACCGCTGCTTGCTCACGCCCTAGGGGCGGACGGACGCGGGGAACTGGCCGGCTCCCTTGCCCCCTTCGTCACCGTCGCCTTCATCTCGTCTTATGGTCTGACCCAGCGGGCGGGACATCTTGTTGCCCGGGGGCAGTGGTCTGGGCGCAGGGCAGCCCACTCGGTCACTGCTGTCGCACCGTTCGCCGCTCTCGGCGCAGTGTTCGCACTGGCTGGTCAATCGCCGGTTCTTCAGGGACTCGCAGTGCTTGCGGTGCTGGGTCACAACATCAGCGCGTGCGTGCAGGGCGCCTTCATGGGATCGGGACTTGCTTCGCGTTTCAACGTGGCACTCTTGGCTCCATACGGTGCGAACCTCCTGGTGTTGATTGTGGCCTTCCTGTCCGGGCGATTGACCCCCACCTTCGCGCTTGCCTCCCAATTGGTGGCCTTCGTCGTTGCTGGTTGCCTGGCGATCGTCCTGTACTGGGTGAGTCGTAGCACGATCAGATCCGTGAAGCCGGTCTCCTCTTCTGTTTCGTTGCCTTCTCTACTGGCCCAGGCGGTAGCCGGCTTGTCGGCGGTCGCGTTCGCCGGCTTCGACCAGGCGGTCATATCCTTCTTGGCAGATGATCGGAGTCTGGGGCTCTTTGCGGTGGCTTTCTCATACGCTGCCCTCCTCGAGACCGTTGTGGTGGCCATCAGCCTCAGCGCATTCAGTGCGATCTCCAACGATCACGCCTCCCGGCAGCGCATGGTCACCGCCCAGAAGCAGACGGCTCTCCTCTCTGTGTTGGGAGCGATGTTCCTGGCCGGCGCCGCCCCGCTGGTGATCCCGATCATGTTCGGAGACGACTTTCGTAGCAGCGTCGTCCTTGCGTGGATCCTCTTGTTCGGTCGGATCTTCCACGACCTGTATGGAGTCGTCGCTGTAGCGGTCACGGGCGCGCGAACAGCGCGAACCAGTCTGATCATCGGTCTCGCCTCATTGCTCATGGTGGGTGGCGGATTGGTCGCGGGATGGCACCTCGGGGGAATACTGGGCTGTGCGATCGGAATTGTGGTCGCCGAAGTCGGCCGTTGGCTGCTCGCCCTGCTGTTGGTCCGAATCAAGATAAATGGTCCGCTTCGGAGCGTTGAGAGGGTGGAGGCCGTTGAGGCACAAGGCGTATGACGTCTGCATCATCGGGGGAGGGGCCGTGGGGCTCATCGCTGCCACTCGAGCGGCGTCCCTAGGTGCCTCTGTCATCGTGCTGGAAGCCGGAGCGGGCCCTCTGTCTCCGTATGCCTACGAGGTCGACACGCGTGAGGCGCCGGGGTATCGAGGTGCCACCGAAGCGCTGGGCTTCGGACTGGGTGGCTCTACGCAGCTCTGGGGCGGCCAGTTGTGGCCATGGATCGCGAGTGAGCTATCTCCTCGTCCGTGGCTGGGCATGGCGGGTTGGGATTACGACTTCGACGACCTGCGACGGAGCTATGGCCACGTTGCCGACATCCTGGGTCTCCGGAGCGCTCAGAGGGCTCTTGTCGGCGGCTCGGTGGAGACGCCGAGGGGCACGTCGACCCCGGGGTTCGAGCTTCGGGAGTCCACGTGGCTGGGGTGGCGGCATCGCAATCTGGGAAAAACACTCGGGCGCGACCTCAGGCGGGCCGAAGCCGTCAAGGTGTTGACGGGACACCCAGTGCAGTCTCTGAAGGTCGAGAACGGAACGGTGGTCGGCCTGGTCGGTGCTGGATGCCATGAAATCGCTGCTGACCACTACTTCTTGGCTGCAGGAACGCTCGGTAACGTCGCTCTGCTGAACGCGGTTGCGCGCAGCGAAGGTGCCACTGTAGGGGCGGGCTTCATGGACCACCTCTCCGTGCGCACCGCAGAGCTCGAGGTCTTGGATTGGGACGCGTACCAGGAGTACGAGGCTCCTCGATACGAGGGTAACTCGCTGTTCACGAAGCGGTATGCGGCGTCGTCGGATCTGCAGCAGTCGCTGGGTGTGCCTGGTGTGCTGGCTCAGTGGGAGACGGAACTCCCTGCGACTTCGCCACTTCTGCGGGCCAGAGAGCTCCTCCGGAGCATGCAGCGTGGTGGTGGGGGGCGGCCCGAACAGCTCGGGTCCTTGCTGCCCGGCTTGACGGCTGAGCTCAGGGGGCTGGTCGGGGCGCGATTGCGTCACCGGCGATACGTTCCCGAAGAGGCTGGGATCTATCTCAGCATCAACGTTGAGCAGCTGCCGACACAGAGCAAACGACTTGCCGCCGAGGGTGGTGTCGTCAACATGAAGTGGGCGGTCGAAAGAGCTGACCTAAATGCAGCGAGGCGCACAACCGAGAGCTTCCTGGATGCGCACGACCTCAGCCGATCCGGTCTACGTGTGAAGCGCATACTCGACGAGTACGTGGTTCAAGACACGTATCACCTGATGGGTGGAACGAGGTTGTCTTCGGATCCGGCACGGGGAGTCGTCACCCCGAACCTCAGGCACCATCAGGTCTCGAACTTGAGTGTTCTGGGCGCCTCTGTCTTTCCCACCGGCGGCCTGGCCAATCCGACCTTCACGGCTGGAGCCATGGCAGTGGCTGCCGTCGACTCCTACATGGGTGGCGTCTCGTGACTGTTCGTTTCTCCACGTCCCCACTGGGCCTCGGGCTGGCCACAGTGATGAGATTGCCGAAGACGGCTGATCAGATGAGAGTGCTGGATGCGGCCTACAGCGCCGGCTTCCGGCACTTCGATGTGGCACCGGCGTACGGACTGGGACGTGCCGAGACGCTCCTCGGGACCTGGCTCGCGAGCGCAGGTGCGGACGTCACCATCGCCACCAAGGTCGGTTTGCCCCCGAGCCAAGTCGCGGCGCGGGTGGCCATGGTCCAAGGCCCCCTCAGACGGGTGTTGGCCGCGAGTCCGCGGCTGCGGGGGTGGGTGAAGGCAAGGAGCTCTCTCGCCACCTCGTCTGGCGCGGCCCCCTCGGTCGCTCAGATCGAGAACAGCCTCGACCAGAGCCTCCGGGAGATCGGTCGGTCCCCGGATGTGCTCCTCTTGCACGAGGTGCCGGCAAGTGCGCTCGGTGACGATGTCGCAGCGACGTTACGACGGTTGCAGCAGGACGGGTCGGTGTCCTACGTCGGCGCATCGGGTCCGCAGGAAGTCGCAGAGGGGGGTGCAGCGCGGCTCGGCCTGGACACTGTCGTCGTCCAGATCCCGGTCGACTTGGGCGCAGAAGTCACCTTCGCACCCCGCCGAGGGGATTCCTGCATGGGCACCATTCGTTATGGCTTGCTCTCCCGCTACCTGCACCCTTTGACGGAGCGGCTGTGTTCCACGGGACTGGGACGAGCCGTTGAGTCGTCGATCGGGCTCCCGTTGCGGACCAAGGCCGACGTCGCCAGCTTGCTGGCGATGCTGGCCCTTGATCGCTGGCCGGATGACACCCTCTTGATCGGATCCACCAGCCACGCGAACCTCGAGCGGCTCGGCGCTGCAGTCCGCAATGACCAGCGCCTCTCTCCAGAAGCTCTCGCTGAGGTGTTTCGTCGTCTACAGGCGCACCTGCAGTAGCGCCTGGCCACAGGGCGTTCAGCTGGCCTGACCCGACTGCACGCGTACGGATCGGCAGCCAGTGGGCATGCTGTCCGGTGGAAGCCGAGCTTCGGTACACGCTGATCAGGCGTGCGGTCGAGTCCTGCTCGAGTGTTCTCCTGCGATCTGGTTCTCAGCCGCCAGTGGCTCTGTCGTCGAGTCGGTGAGGGATCCGCGCGTGGCCATGCCCCCCGTCACGGCCATGGCGACCAGGGGGAAGAGGAAGTCCGCGGTGCCCCTCATGGTCAGATGAGTATCGACGACCATCAAGAGCGACAGCTGTACCAACCCTGCCAAGGCGGCTATCGCGGCAATGCGGAAGGCCGGGTGAGCCGTGGACGAGATCGTGCGCCAGCACGCCCTCCCGGCGAACGCCACATAGGCCATGAAAGCCAGGAGGAGTGGCACGCCACCGTTCCACAGAAGCCATGTGTACCCGCTCTCGATCCAGATCCACTCTCTGTAGGACTCCGGCGCGGGGATCCGCGCGGATGTCTGGACGCCGAGAAGCCAATTCAGCCCTTCTCCGAGTCGCGGCCAGATGAACGTCTGCAGGTTCGCCAGGCGACCGGTGTCGCCCGTCCACTGAACGGGGAGCCCCGTGTTCGGGTCGAGCTCCAACAGCCGCGCTTCGAGAGCCGGCCGGAGCGCTATGGCCGCCACGACGATCAAGGGAATCGAGAGCACGGCCAGGCGAGTCAGTATCCGGAGGAGGGCGCCGGTGGTGATGGCGACGGCGATGAGCCCGAGAACGCCCGAGAACTGTCCTGATGCAAGGGTGGCCATGGCAAAGATGGCTGCAGCCACGCCGGTGACTGGGCGTGAGGAGCGAACGAGCACGAACCAACTCAGCGATACAGCCACGAGGATGGCCATGAGGTCCGCGAAGGCGATGGAGCCGCCGATCGTCGACTTGGCGTTGAGCTGCTCGATCTTCTCGGGCTCGTCAGCAGACACGAATGGGGTCAGGAGCCCTGGAACGGGACCGAACTGAAGGACCTGCAAGATCCCCAGCAAGGCGACCACTGCTGACGACGCAAGCGCGAGCACGAGAGCGGTGCGGGCATGCTCGCCCTGTCTGATGGCGATACGCACCAGTGCGTAGAGAGCCAGGTACTTCCATAGGGTCAAGGCGAACAGGATGTCGTCCAGGGTCAGGGGCTCTGACCGCACGAACATCCACAGCAGGCCCGTGACCGAGCTGAAGACGGCGAGCGCCAGCACGCACCAGTCGACGACGTGTAGATGGATCGGTGGGAAGCCCTGCACCGCCCAGCGGCGGACCGGTCCCGCGAGCAACCCCAGCCAGAGCACTGCGAGCAGCAGCTCGTTGACCCGGATCAGTGGAAGAGCGGTCCCTCGTTCCAGACCGACCACCAGAGGACCGATTGCGAGATAGGCGTACGCAGCAAATCGGGGATGCTTGGCCACCAAGGCGACCATGGCGATACCGACGACGCCTGCGACGGTGTACGTGGACCAACGTCCGGCGGACAGCCCGAGGAGAACCGCCAACACCAGTGCGCTGGTCAGCAATCCCATGGGAGTCGCGGCATCGCGATTCTCTGTTGATGCGCTGTGACGAAACGGTCTCAACGAGAGCGTCCAACAGGGCCGAGCTGCACGTCGCCAGCCGTTATCGGTCGGCCGACCGGCGTCGCGCCAGGAGGGCCACCACGGTCAGCGCAGCGAGGACGATCCCGACGATGGCGCCAGCCGCCGCTGATCGGACTGGTTGAGGTCCTACGGGGTCGGGGAGTTCGTAGGCCGCGGTCAACGGCTCGATCGCCGGTTCAGGAGGCAGTTGCAGATCGGTCAGTCGCGCCTGCAGGTCGATGAGCTGCTCGAGGACCAGCTGCTGGCTGCCGGTCCCAGCTCCCTCCTGGGAGAGACGCTGCTGCAACTCAGCGATCCTGCCGGAGAGATAGGCCTCCTCCTGGCCGGCCTGCGGGCTGCGGCCGGCCGACCGGGCGAGGATCGCTTCCGTGAGGGACTCGGTGATCTCGACAGCTCTGGCGGGATCGCCATCCTCGACCGTCAATCGGAGCATCTGGCTCCGGTCGACTCGTTCAGCAGTCACTGCGTCTGAGAGTTCTTCGACGCTCAGGTCGTACTGCTCCGCCACGGCGGCGACGACGGGTCGTGACGTCATCAAGGCAACTTGAGTGGCCATGGCTTGATCGTCCGCCGTTGAATTGGACGTCGTAGCCACGAACAGCACTTCGGATCGGGCTGCGTACATCGCCGCTCCGCTCGCACCGACGAAGTAAGCGATGACCGTCGGCACCATCACGACCAGCAAGAGGAACGCCGCCGTGAGCCAGGTCGGGATTCCGCTCGATGACTCCGTGAACTTGCCACGGTGTCTCGGCTTCAAGGTCATCGTCTCGGACAGGTCAGTCCCCTTCTGTTCCCCGGTCACTCTGGCCAGCTACTTGCCGGCCACGCCTTGCGGCGCTGCGTCCGGCCATGTTGGCGTTGCAGTTCGGGACCGAACCAGGCCCTGATGCCCATGGGAAATTGCGACGCGGGCTGCACCGTCCAGACTCCATTGGCAGCCTGTGGACGATACCGTCCCTGTCAAACTGCCAGGAACTAGTGGAACAGATGGCTCCGCTAGTCCCAATAGGCGTTGGCGTGTCATTTGTCACCATCCGACCACAGAGACTGGAACTGCCAGTTGCAGTGTCCCAGCATCGAGTTGGCTGTTCGGCGCGAGTTGTGCGGTGCGCAGCGTCGAGACCTCATGAGAAGGCAGTTCCGCGCGACATGTCGCACCACTGAACGGCTGGTGACCCCATGGCCCGCGATACCGTCCAACGGTGCACACCCCCGCTGCGGCATCACGCCGAGGTCTCATCGGGGCTTTGATCATCGGCCTCGTCTGCGCCTGCGGTCAGTCGCCCGCCCGCCCCCCTCTGCCAGCGGGAGCCCCTCAGGTCACTGAGGTGTCGCCAACTCGTGTCCCCACCGCCCCGGTGCTGCCGGACGGTCAGGCCCCCGGCGGAGAGCTCGGCGCCGTCCCGTCGGCACCTCCTCCTGGAGTGGACGCGCCATCGGTGCCCCCAGTGCCGGTTGTCTCGGACGTTGCGCTGGACGACTTCCGGTTCCTGCGAGGAGTGAACACTCAGGGAGGTGGCGGGTCTCAGGAGGACCCTCGGCGTGTCCCGGGAACTGCTGACACTGATTATCACTGGAACAGTGGCGATTTCTACCAGTATCTCTATGGGCGCGGACACCGGGTTGTTCGAATCGACTTCCTGTGGGAGCGAGTCCAACTTCGTCCCGGCGCAGAGCTGAACGATCAGGGTGTCATGGAGCTGCGGGAAGCAGTGCGGCGAGCTGAAGATGCGGGCCTGCTCGTCATCTTGGACATGAAGAACTATGGGCGCTACTGGCTTGCGGATGACACGCAGGCCATGCTGGGCCGTGACATATCCATCGACGACTTTGCCGGTGTCTGGAAGAGGTTGGCTGAATCCCTGTCCGATCAGTCGGCTGTCGTGGCGTACGGATTGATGAACGAACCCTGGGGATTGGACGCCCCCGGTGTCGCCGAGTCGCCGAGCGTCTGGCAGCGCTACAGCCAAGCTGCTGTGGAGGCGATTCGATCCACAGGCGACGAGCGGGCGGTCTTCGTGGCCGGGGATGAGTGGAGCGGCGTCTGGAACTGGGCTCAGGAGAACGGAGAGCCGTGGATCGACGACCCCATCGACAACGTCTACTACGAGGCGCACATCTACTTCGATGCGAACACCTCCGGGACCTACGTCAACTCCTATGAGGCGACCGAGTCCGATGCAGTGGCCCGCGGCTGGGACGGTCTCGAGGACCGAGTTGCCAGCGAGATCGGCAACTACACCGCGTGGCTGGCCGAGCACGAGCAGCGCGGTTTCGTCGGCGAGATCGGCTGGCCCAGCGGGACGGATGCGGCCGAGTGGAACACCATCGGGGAACTGGCGTACCAACTGCTCAATGATGCCGAGGTGGGCGCCACTTACTGGGCGACGGGAGAGTGGCTGGCTACCGATGGCGGCATGTACGCGCTCGACGCCTACAACAGGGGACAGGGCGAGCCCCAAGCCCAGGCGGAGGTCATCGAGTTTCCGTGTCATCAGTCCCTCCTGAAGAACGATCAAGTCCAGGGGTGTTGATGCCAGGCCGCGTCGCCGATCCCGCGGCATGCACGACCCTGCCGCGCGGGGTGAGTCGGCGAGAGAAGTGGCTCGGGCGTGCGCTTTCCGATCTCAGCGGCGGGCCGGAGTAGACCTCGAACGCCCCCTACTGGGGAAGAGCAATTGCCGGTGGCTTCCGCAGGCGGGGAGAGCGAGCTCCCGCAAGCTGTTTGTGGAAGATGAGTCGTCGCAGGTCTGGGACGTTGGCAGGGTCGAGCGGTGACGACTCGAGCGGGTGCACCTGACGCCACGGATAACGCCCGAACGAGGGATGTGACCTGCGCCTCGGCCGTGCACGGCATAGCGCTCAGTGCTGGCGGTCCCCTACGGTGGGCGTCGGATCGGCAGGAAGACCTAGGAGTCGTCATCCAACGCATGCGGCACCACTGTGGTCTTGGGGCAGTCGACGCATTGCGCGTGTGCCCATGTTCTCCCTCGTTGTCAGTGGGCGGTGTGCTTCGCGTGCCCGTGACGCTTTGCACTCCCCTGACCGGTCAGGGCCTTTGTGACCGCCAGCACTGAGCCGCAGCCCAGCCACAGTCGGGGCCTCGACGCGCTGAGGGGTATCGCTGCCGTGTTGGTCGTGCTGGGGCATTCCCGGGACAGCCTCTTCAGCGCTCGAGACCTCGATCAGTCGGCCTCGGGCGTCTTTCGGCTTCTGTTGGTCCCAACGTCATTTGCTCAAGAAGCAGTGGCGGTGTTCTTCGTCATCAGCGGCTACCTTGTCGGCGGGCAGGTGCTGCGGCAGGCTAGAGAAGACCGCTTTCGATGGGGTGACTACCTCGCCAAGCGATTGTCGCGCCTCTGGATCGTCCTCCTGCCCGGCTTGGTCCTGACTGCAGTCATCGACTCGATCGCGATCCGCGTCGATGCTGGCGCAGTCGATGCGGTCGGCCCTCAACCCATCTTGGGTTTGGATGCGGCAGCCTGCAACGCCCTGTTCTTGATGCCGACCCGCTGTGCCACTTATGGAACCAATACCTCGCTGTGGTCGCTGGCGTACGAATTTTGGTTCTACGTTGCCTTCGCTGGTGCCACGACTGCCTGGTACGCCATGGTCAATCGTCGCACTGCGCGGTTCGGTCTGGCGCTCGTTCCGCTTGCGATATCGGTCCTGGCCTTCGGAGTCGAGTTGCTCTGGCTCTTCCCGGCATGGCTCGTAGGTGTTCTCGTGGCTGAAGCTCGTGCACGCTGTGCAGGAGGCCACAGGCCCGCAGGGCGGCGGACGGCCCGGCGGGCCATGATGGCATGGCTGGGCAGCGTGGCATTGCTCCTCGGCATCTCTCTTGCGTCCAGTGCCACGAGTCCGGCCGCGTACATTACGTACCCATTGGTCGCGCTAGGATCTGTGCCCATCGTCTGGATGTGCTTGGACTCTTCCCACGGTAAGCCGCGTCGATGGGTCTCAATAGGATCGTGGGTCGGCGGATGGTCGTATTCCATGTACGTCTTCCACCGGCCGATCGTCGTCCTCGGAGTCGTCATCTCCCGAGACTGGTGGGACGTTAGTCAGCCGCTGACGACGGTGGCCGTGTACGTGCTGGCGGTTGTGGCGATCGCGCTCACCTATCCGCTCTATTGGCTGACCGAGCGCCACACGGGGGTCGTTCGAGCTTTCGCGTTGCGATGGTTTGGTTCACGCGGTTCCCGGATGTCCCTCACTCGAGGGCGATGACGGCGGGGTGAGATTGCGGCACCGCCAATCCGTGGGTCTCTGGCCGTGCCCCTCGAAAGCCGACTGGTCGGGTTGGGTTGCCTCACTCTTCGTAAGGTCAGCGACTGCGGGTGCGAGGCAATCGAGGGCTCCCCGCGGTGCTGCCGGTAGGCGGCTGTCTTCGAGGTGTCAGGTCTCCTGCTCTTGCCTCCGGTCACGTGCCAGCGGGTGGGGAGCATCAGTTCCTCAGCCTCGTCGAGGGCGAGGTGCGGCGCGGGTCATTGAAGTGCAAGGGCTGTGCAGGATGGTGTTGATCGCCAGCCGGGCGGTGCTGGGACTCGACATGCGGAGCCACTGCAAGGCCGTCTCATCGAGACGAAGGGGGCCCCTCGAGGTGCGCGGGCGGAGCGATCGCCACGGTCGCCGGATCGATGATCTGCCACCTCTCAACGTGGCGGGTGCTGTGACAGGTCACTGGGCGTGAAGCGTCGGCCGTCTCACCGCGACGGAGAGCTCGCCGTCCCAACGCGACAAACCGCCTTCGCGTGAGTCGGGCCGAAGCGGACAGCGGCAGGTCGGATGTCACTCTGCCCTCGACTTCATGGCGCAGGGCGACTTCCGGTGCTGGCTGGGCTTGTTGTCTGCGGTCGACCTGATTCTGATGCTGGCGGCCCGGCGGCTTGCCATGGCCCCGCTGCCTTCGGTTCCAGGCGTTCCGGGGGCAGGGGCGGTCAGCGCGGAGCGTCGGGCAGCGCTTCTTCGCTGAACTCGTCGGCGTTCTGGCCCAGCGAATCCGTCTGCAAGTAGCCCCACATCCGCTCGCCGGCCGTCTGGTCCAAGTAGACGACGCTGGCTGCACCCTCGGTGCCGGTGCCGAGCACCGGGGCTGTGAGGAACTCGACGTCGGCCGGGGTGAGGCCGCGCAGTGAGTAGGCCAGCGACAGCAGGTCACCGTTGCCGAGAGCTGCATCGACGGCCACTGCGTTGGTGACCGACAACAGTGTCGAGTCGAGCTTGCCCGGTGAGGTGAAGACCTGCTGGCTGAACAGCTTGGTGAACATCGCCCGCAGGTAGTTCTGCTGTCGCTTCACCCGGTCGAAGTCGCCGCCGGGCAGGTCGTAGCGCTGGCCGACGTACCACCGGGCCTGGTCGCCGTCGAGGTGGTTGATCCCGGCGGTGAAGGTGTATGGCCCGTTGCTCGTCGTCTCGGCGACCACGACGTCGACGCCACCGAGGTCATCGGTCACCTGGATCAGCCCGGCGAAGTCGATCGCCGCGTAGTGGTCGATCCGGACGCCGGTCAGCTGTTCGATCGTCTGGATGAGCAGGGTCGGGCCGCCGAGGGCGTAGGCAGCGTTGATCTTGTTCTTGCCGTACCCGGGGATGTCGACCCAAGAGTCGCGGGGGAGGGAGATGACCTGGGCGTGCTCCCGGTCGCCGGCGAACCGCGCCAGCATGATCGCGTCGGAGCGGGCGTCGGGCAGGTCACCCGGCGCGACCTCGGCGCGGGTGTCCGAGCCCACCAGCAGGAACGTCACCGGATCGGCGGTCGCTTCGGGCTGGTCGGCCGGTGAGGCGGGGGCGGGGCGGGAGTCCTCATCGAGCTCGGCGAAGACGTTGCCGACCCGCGCGATGTTGCCGCCGTACCGGTTGCTGACGAACCACAGGCCGGTACCGATGACCAATGCCAGCACCAGGGCCAGCGCACCGAGGCTGATCAGCGTTCGGCGCACCCAGCGAGGCCGCGAGTTGGTCTCGAACGTCTCTGCGGTTCCGCCGTCCGCAGCGGGTCCGTCGTCCTCGGTTCGCTCGCTCATGCCCACCGCCCTCTCGCTCGAGCGGACCCTAAGCGCGGAGGGCGGCGGTGAAGCGGCCACGGACGGCGACGTCATCCGGGCGAGGGACGACCCAGGCGCGCGTGCTGTCGGTGACGTTCGTCCCAACGGGCGATCCGTCCGCCGCTCTGGGGGACGACGGCTGGCGTCCGGTCGCGTCCGTTGTCTACGGTTCGCGGGAGCTGGGCGCGTCGGGTGTCCGCCGTTAGGGGAGTTGCACGCGCATGAAGATCTCGGTCATCGGTTGCGGCTACCTCGGCGCGGTACACGCGGCCTCGATGGCCGAGCTGGGGCACGACGTCGTCGGCATCGACGTCGACCAGCCGAAGATCGACGCGCTGCAGCGGGCCAAGGCGCCGTTCTACGAGCCCGGTTTCGAGGAGCTGCTCGGCACCTCCCTGGCCTCGGGGCGGCTGCGGTTCAGCACCGACATGGCCGACGCCGCCGACGCCGTCATCCACTTCGTCTGCGTGGGCACTCCGCAGAAGCGCGGCGAGTACGCCGCCGATCTGCGCTTCGTCGAGTCGGCCGTCGAGGGTCTGCTGACGGCTCTCAAGCCCGGCGACCTGGTCGCCGGCAAGTCGACGGTGCCGGTCGGCACAGCGGCCCGGCTGGCGGAGCTGGTGGCCGAGAAGGTGCCCGGAGCGATGCTGGCCTGGAACCCGGAGTTCCTCCGCGAGGGCTTCGCCGTCCAGGACACCCTGCACCCCGACCGGCTGGTCTACGGCCTGCCCGCCGGCCCCGACGGCGACACCGCCCGGGCGATGCTGGACGAGGTCTACGCCTCGATCGTGGCCGCCGGCACCCCACAGGTGGTCACCGACTACGCGACCGCGGAGATGGTGAAGACCGCGGCGAACTCGTTCCTGGCCACGAAGATCTCCTTCATCAACGCGATGGCCGAGCTGTGCGAGGCCACCGGCGCCGACGTCAAGCAGCTGGCCGACGCGATCGGGCACGACGACCGGATCGGCCGCAAGTTCCTCAACGCCGGCCTCGGCTTCGGAGGCGGGTGCCTGCCCAAGGACATCCGGGCGTTCATGGCCCGTGCCGGGGAGCTGGGCGCCGATCAGGCGCTGACGTTCCTGCGCGAGGTGGACAACATCAACATGCGCCGCCGGATCCGGATGGTGGAGCTGGCCCGCGAGGTCTGCGACGGCTCCCTGGTCGGCAAGCGGGTCGCGGTGCTGGGGGCGGCGTTCAAGCCCAACAGCGACGACATCCGCGACTCCCCGGCGCTCAACGTCGCCGCCCAGCTGCAGCTGCAGGGCGCGGCGGTGCGGGTCACCGACCCGGCGGCCGGGGACAACATCCGGCGCAGCTGGCCCCAGCTGGACGCCGTGGACACCCCCGAAGAGGCCGCCGACCGCGCCGACGCCGTCCTGGTGCTCACCGAGTGGCAGCAGTACCGGGACCTGGACCCGGTCTCCTTCGGCAAGATCGTGGGTCAGAAGCGGATGCTGGATGGCCGCAACGCGCTCGACCGTGACCGCTGGGTCGCCGCGGGCTGGACCTACCGGGCACTGGGCCGCCGGGCCGGCTGAGCCTGCGTCTACCGGCGGGCGTCGGCCCGGTCCCGCGGCCGGGTCGCCGCCCGTTGCCGGTGGGCGCCCACGCGGCGGACGGGAGCCGAGGCGCTGGGTCGCCGTCCCAGAGCCGGTGGCAGGTCGAACAGCCAGTTCGCCCACGGCCGGCCGGCTGTGAACGTCGCGACGGCGAACGGGATGCCGACGCCGGCGAGGACCGCCAGCGTGGCGATGACGTACGGCTGGTCGACCCCGAGCCGCACGAGCACGACCCGCACCCCAGCGACGACCAGCACGTGGGCCAGGTAGATCGGCAGGGTGCGGCGGCCGATCGCGGCCAGCAGGTCGCGCAGCGGCGGCACCCGGGTCAGCAGCACCGAGACGGCGAGCAACGCGATCGTCCCGGCCACCGCGGCACCCAGGCTCAGCGCCCGCTCGGCCAGGCCGACCTCGGCCGGCAGCGTCGACGGGACGACGTCGGCCTGCAGCAGCAGCCCCAGCGAAACGGCCCCGAGCAGCCCGGCCGCCGTCCAGGCCCACAGCGGGCCCTGCATCCACGCGCCCAGCCGGGCCAGCCCGACGACGGATCCGGCCGCCGTGAACGCCAGCAGCGAGAGCCCGGTCAGCCCGAACAGGGTCGGGTTCCAGCCCCAGGTGAGCAGGCACACCAGCAGCAGCGCACCCCCGCCCAGCAGTCGGCGCACCGGGCCCTGCCACGGGCGCAGCGCCGCCAGCACGACCGCCGTCACGATCAGGAACGGCAGGAACCACAGGTGGGCGAACGGCTCCCACACCCGCCAGAGCGCCCCGGGCTCCCGCGGCACGTTCTTGACCTGGTTCGTCGCCAGCTCGGCGACGCTCTGCACCAGGTACCAGAGCAGGTAGAGCCAGAGCATCAGCGTGGCCCGCTCGCGGACGTAACCGGCCGCCCCGCGCTTGGCCACCGCCCGGGGCACGAACAGCCCGAGCAGGAACGCCAGGGCCGGCATCCGGAACAGGTAGAGCGCGGAGTTGACCACCTCGAGCGGGTGGTCGGTGGGGATCAGACCGGCGTTGAGCATGCCGTCGATCGAGTGGTTGGCCGCGACCCCGATGATCGCCACGGCCCGCGCGACGTCGATCGCCGCCACCCGCTGCGGGCGGGCGGGGGCCTCGGTCACGCGGCAGAGCCTAGGTGTGGATCTTCCTCTGTCCACCCGGGGTGTGCAGACGTATCCGCAGGTCAGCGGCCCGTCTCCTGCTGTCCACCTGGCGTTCACCCGGAGGGATGACGCGTTCCGGCGTGATCAGCCGGGCCCTATCATCTGGACGCTGTTGCGGGCGGACTCCGCCGATGGCACGAGGGAGGACGCACGCGCATGAGCAGCTCGACAGGCCGGTCGGCCGGCACTGATCCAGGCGACGCAGACACCCGGGCCGACACCTGGCCCGGGCCGGCCGCACCGCTGGCCTGGCTGGCCCGGCTCGCGCTCGTCGGTGCCCTGCTCGGTGGGCTGCTCGGCCTCCTGGTCGGGGTCTCCGCCGAGGAGGAGGTCACCGCCTCGGCCACCGTCGAGGTGGTCCCCGACGCCCAGGTGCTCAGCGGCCCGCTGCCGACCACCACGCAGACCGGTGCTGACGACTCCCTGGTCGCCGGCCAGCTCGAGGCGCTCGACGCGCTCCGGCTGAGCCAGCAGCCGCAGCCGGACGACGCGGTCACCGTCTCCGTCGCCCAGGTCGGCACCTCCGACGTCCTGCGGATCAGCGCCACCGCCCCCACCGCCGAGGAGGCGCGGCAGGCCGTGACGGCGCTGGTCGACGGCTACGTCACCGCCCGTCAGGAGGCCGCCGGGACGGCGGTCACCGCCGCGCTGGCCGCGGTGCAGCAGCGGCTGGACGCCCTCGGCGAGCCGGGCGCGGTGAACAGCCCCGTCGCTCAGGAGGTCGAGCGGCTGCTCGCCGAGCAGAGCCAGCTCCAGGGCGCCGCCACCCGGGTCCCCGACCTGGTGCCGGTGCTGCGCGCCCCCACCCCGGACGAGGAGACCGGCGCACCGGC
This sequence comes from Modestobacter sp. VKM Ac-2985, assembly GCF_026967925.1. Taxonomy (GTDB): domain Bacteria; phylum Actinomycetota; class Actinomycetes; order Mycobacteriales; family Geodermatophilaceae; genus Modestobacter. The sequence goes on from NZ_JAPVBI010000001.1 coordinate 284,188, forward strand.
CGCGCTGCTCTCGACCGTGCTGGGCGCCGTGCTCGGTGCCGTGCTGCTGCTGGCCGCCGGCGCCGTGTGGCGGGCCACCTCCGACCGGCTGTTCGACGCCCGGCTGCTGGTGGCGGCCGGGGTGCCCGTGCTGCTGCCGCGGCTGCCCGCCGGGCGGGTGCGCCACCGCAGCGCGCAGGTGCCGGCCCAGCTGCCCCGGGCCGGCGCGCTCTCCGCGGCCCGGCTGCTCGCCCCGCAGGTGCTCGACGCCGGCGGCCGCAGCCTCGTCGTCGTCGGTGCCGACGAGCGGGCCGGGGCCGCCGAGGTCGCCTGGGAGCTGGCCTGGGCGATCTCCTCCACCGGCGCCCCCGTGGTGCTGGTGACCACCGCGGCGCACGCGCACAGCAGCCGCCCCACCGCGTCGGCGGAGTTCCCCGGCGAGCAGGTGCTCACCCCGCTGCTGACCGTCGTCGCCCTCCCGCCGCACGAGGGCGACGCGGTGCTCGCCGCGACCGTCGCCCGGCACACCGCCGCCGGCCGGCAGGTGCTGCTGCACGCCCCGGCGCTCACCTCCGTCGCCCGGTTCGACGAGACGGCCCGGCACGCCGAGCGGGCCGTCGTCGTCGTGGGGGAAGGGGTCTCCTCGCTGGAGGACGCGCTGGCCGCGGTCCGCGACGTGGCGTCGTCCGGCCCGGCGCTGCAGGGCGTCGTCGTCACCACCACCGGGCGGCACCTGGGGCGCGAGCGCCCCCAGCCGTCCTCCCCGCGGGCTGCGGAGGAGACGACGTCCCCTCGGCAGGAGCCCGTCGCCAGCGAGGCCTGACCGTGGCGGTCCAGGCGGGGGAGCAGACCCAGGAGGTCCGCCGGAGCTTCGGCCTGCGCATGGTCGTGGCCGTGCTCGGGCTCCTCGCCACCTTCCTGACGTCGGTGCTGGCCGTCCGCACCCTCGACGCCCGGGCGGCCACCGGGTTCCTGGCCGTGCTGGGCGCGCTCATGTTGGGGCCGATGGTCGGTCGGCTGGGCCTCGGGCAGCACGCCATCCGGGCGATCGCCGCGGCCGCCTCCCCGGCCGAGGTGGCCGCCCAGGTGCTCGCCCACCTGCGGGCGGTCGCGCTGCTCAGCCTGGTCACCGCGCCGGCGGTCGCCTGGGTCGCCACCGCCGTCGTCCGGGACGACCGGGCGCTCGTCGTCGCGCTGGTCGCCGCGCTGATCGTGCTGGAGACGCTGCGCCTCACCATCAGCGACGTGTACGCCGCGGTCGGCCGGATCCGCTGGTCGGTCGCGGCCACCCACCACAGCCGCTCGGTGCTCGCGCTGCTCGCCATGGTCGTCGTCGTCCTGGTGCAGGGGGGCCGGACGACGCTGGTGGCGCTGCTGACCGTCTACGCCGCGACGTCGGTGGTGCTGCTGGCGGTGATGCTGCTCCGGCTGCCGCTGCGGGCCCGGGTGCGCGGCGCCCGCTGGTGGTCGCCGATGGCCGCCGCCGTCGCGGGCGGGGCCTGGCTGTTCACCGTCGAGCTCGGCGCCTTCCTGGTCGGCCGCGGCGACGTCTGGCTGGCCGGCTGGGCCTTCCCCGGCGACCAGGCGCTGCTCTACTCGACCGCCAGCGTGCTCGCCATGCAGGTGACCGTGCTCGAGGGGCTGGCCAACATCGCGATCACCCCGGTCGCCGCCCGGCTGGAGGCCCAGGGGCGGCGGGACCGGGTGCTGGCCCTGCTGTCGGCAGCGGCCACCGTGTCCAGCGCGGTCACCGTGGTGCTGGTCGCCGCGGCCTGGCTGCTCGCCCCGCAGGTGCTCACGCTCTACGGCGCCGGCCTGGACGACGCAGCCCCCTACCTGTCCGTGCTCGCCACCGGCGGCCTGGGCATGGCCGTCTTCGGCTCCTGCGCGGTGCTGCTCGTGGTCACCGGCCACGGCCGCACCGCCGCCCGCGCCGTCGGCGTCGCGCTGCTGGTGGTCGTGCCCGCGGCCGTGCTCGCCGCCCAGCTGGGCGGCCCGCTGGCGCTGGCGCTGGTCAGCGCCACGGCGACCGTCGTGCTGTTCGGCTCCTACGCGGTCGTCTGCCGCCGGACCTTCGGGACGGCGCCGCTGCCCGGCCTGCAGCTGCGCCACAGTCTCCGGGTGCTGGCCGGCCGCGAACCCGACCACGTGGCCGCACGGTGAGCACCCGGATCACCGCCGTCCGGCCGCGGACGGCGGACCTCGGCGGCCGGCCCGGGGGCGTGTGGTGGCTCTCCCCGATCGCGCTCATCGGCCTGGTCGCGCTGCCGGCCACCTGGCTGAGCCTGGCCATCGCCGACGAGCGGTACCGCGCGCTGTGGGGCACCCCGAAGGCCGTCGACCTGGAGTGGACGCTGTGGTTCACCGCCGGGCTGCTGCTGTTCCTGGGCGGCGCGCTGCTGCCGGGGCTGCGCGGCGTCCGCCGGGTGCCGGGCTGGCCGGCGCTGTCGCCCGGCGACCTGCACGTCCTCCGGCGCGCGGCGACGGTGCTGTTCTGGCTGACCATGGTCGGCTACGTCGCCTACGGCATCAACGCCGTCCGGGTGGGCCTGGACCCGGTCGTGCTGGTGACCGCGCTGATCGACCAGGAGCTCTACGGCCTGGGCATCCGCGAGCAGCTGGGCACCGTGCCCGGGCTGACCACGATGACCCAGTTCGGCGTCGCCTTCGTCGTGCTGACCGGGGTGCTGGTGCTGGCCGAGGGGCGCCGGCCGCAGCACCTGCGCCGGTTGGCGGTGGTCGCCTTCCTGGCGCTGCTGCGGGCCTTCTTCGTCACCGAGCGGCTGGCCCTGCTCGAGCTGCTCGTGCCGCTGCTGGTGCTGGTGGTCGCCGGGATGTCGCGGACCAGCCGGGGCACCCGGCGCGCCGCGTTCCTGCCGGCGGTGCTGGCGCCGGTGGTGGTCGTGGTCTTCGCCGCCTTCGAGTACTCGCGCAGCTGGGTGTTCTACGCCGCGCAGGGCGGCCAGTCCTTCCCCGTCTTCGTGGTCGAGCGCTTCGCCGGCTACTACGTGACCGCCTACAACAACGGCGTGATCCGGCTGCTGCACCAGGAGCCGGCCGGGCTGCCCTACGACCTGTGGTCGGCGTTCTGGACGGCGCCGGGCATCGGCAGCCTGAACCTGTTCCGGTCGCTCACCGGCGTCGACCCCGAGCCGGCGTACACCCTGGCCCTCACCCAGTTCGGCAACCCCGAGTTCAACAACTACGGCGCCGTGGCCAGCCCGTTCGTCGACCTGGGCATCGCCGGCGGGCTGCTGTTCTTCCTCGGCGCCGGGCTGCTCACCGGCAGCCTGCACCGCGCCCTGCGTGAGGGCCGGATCTGGGGCCTGCTGCTCTATCCGCTGTTCGTGCTGACCATGCTCGAGCTGCCGCGCTACTTCTACCTCGGCCAGGGCCGGGCCACCCCCGGGCTGGTCGCCCTGGTGGTGGTGGCGCTGCTGGTCAACCGCGGCCGGCGCCGCCGCGCCGGAGCCGTGCGCTGATGGCCCGCCCGCTGCGCTACCTGTTGATCGGCACGCACGTCCCGCCGTCGGGCGAGGGCGGGGGGATGGTCCGCTACGTCGTGCAGCTGGCCCGCGGGCTCGCCGCCCGGGACGACGTGGAGCTGCACGTGCTGGCCGGCGCCGGCGCGCAGGGGGCCTTCACCCACCTGGTCGACCGCGACCGGGTGCACACCCTGCCCGGCCGCGGCCCGCTGGTCTCCGCGGTCGAGCGGCTGGCCGGCGCGCGGGTCGGCGGCCGGATGGACGTCGTGCACGGCACCAAGCACCTGCTGCCCCGCGGGGTGGCCGGCGTCGGGGTGCTCACCGTGCACGACATGCTGGCCCTGGACCGCCCGCACGACTTCGGCCGGGCCAAGCGCTGGCTGGTCCGCCCGCCGTACCTGGCCTCGCTGCGGGCCGCCGACGCGCTGGTCTGCGTCAGCGCCGCCACCCGGGAGCGGCTGGTCAGCTACCTGCCGTCCACCGCCCCGCGGACGTCGGTGGTGCACCACCCCGACGGCTCCTCGCTCACCGACGTCGCCGCCGAGGCCGTGCCCGAGCTGGCCGGCCGGCCGTTCGCGCTGGTCGTCGGCGACCCCTCCCCGCGGAAGAACGTCGGCCTGGTCGTCGACGCGTGGGCGCAGGTGCGCGCCGCCGTCCCCGACGCCGTGCTCGTGGTGGTCGGCCCGGACAGCTGGGGGCCCACCGACCGCGGCCGGGCCTTCGCCGAGCTGGCCGCCGACGGCGCGATCGCCGCGCTGGGCCACGTCCCCGACGCCCGGCTGCGGTGGCTCTACGAGCGCACCCGGGTGGTGCTGTGCCCCAGCCTCGCCGAGGGCTTCGGGCTGCCCGCCGCGGAGGCGCTGGGGCTGGGCGCGCCGGTGCTGACGTCGGAGGACCCGGCGCTGGCCGAGGCCTCCCCAGCGGGCGCTCAGCGGCTGCCCGGGCGTCGTCCCGAGGTGTGGGCCGCCGCGATGGTGGAGCACCTGGGCCGGCCCCGGCCCCCGGTGCTGCTCCGGCCGGCCCGCCGCGGCTGGGACGACGTCGTCGAGGAGACCCTGGAGGCGGTGCGCCGTGCCCGCTGACGTGCGCGCTATCCTCTCCACCCCGGTGTACGGCGAGGTGCTGGGCGTGCTGCACGTCGCCGGCCCCGGCGAGCTCGCGACGGCCCGGGCGGTCGCGGGCGCGCAGACCGCGGCCGGCTGGCGCACCGGCGTGCTCGAGCCCGCCGCGCTGCCGGAGGCGGCGCTGGACGACGTCGACGTGGTGGTGCTGTGGGGCCGGCACGCCGCCGCCGGGCGGGACGTCGTCGCCGGCCGCCGGGCGACCGTCGTCGTCCTCGGCGCCCGGGACGTGCGGGCGGTGCTGACCTCGCCGCTGCACTGGGTCCGCGAGCTGCGCCGGGCGGCGCACACCAACCTGCTGCTGGTGCCCGCCGGCCTGGCCGAGCGCTACACCCGCTGGGGGCCGCCGGTGCCGCTGGCGCACCGCCCCGAGCGTCTGCCCGAGCCGGCCGCGGTCACCGTGCTGTCGGCGTGGACGGCCCGGGCGCACGCGTTCGGGGCCCGACCTCCCGGCTGAGCCGGCGGCTCACCAGCCGCGGTGCTCGGGGACGGCGGCGCCGTCGTCGGAGACGTCGAACAGCCGCACCGCGGGGGACGCGTTCGTGTGGAACGGCCGCGTCGGGCCGCCGGTGAGCGAGATCCCGGAGAAGGTGACCCGCTGGACGCCCGCGCCCGGGTCGGCGAGCACCCCGAGCTCCCAGCTGGCACCGGGCCGGGTGCCGCTGACCGCCAGGTCGCGGATCGTCACGTCGGCGGTCGTGGTGCCGCTGTGGCCGGCGTAGACCAGCACCGCGCCGTGGTCCTTGGCCGGGTTGGTGTTGGCGCCGGTCACCGTGCCCCGGCTGATCCGCACCCGGCGGGAGGGGAACGTGTAGTACGGGTCGCCCTCGCTGCCGACGTAGACCCCCGCGGCGTCGGTGTCCCGGACAGCCACGTCGGTGTAGGTGATGTCGTCCCCGCCGACGACGGAGATGCCCCGGCCCCACGTCGTCCCGTTCACCTGCGGGGAGGAGATCTCCACCCGCGCGCACGGCACCCCGTCGGCCCGGTAGGAGACCACGGCGACCCCGTCGTCCCCGGTGTCGGTGGTCACCGGGGAGACGACCCGGCCGTCGTGCGCGCCCCCGGTCACGTGCACGCCGTCGGCCCGGCTGCCGACGACCGTCACCCGGTCCAGCAGGAAGTCCCCGGAGCCGTTGCCGACGTAGAAGCCGGCGGCCGCCGCACCCCGGACGTGCACCTCGCGCAGCACCACCCCGTCGGCGGAGACCCGGACCTTCATCTGCTCGTAGGCGTGGAAGCGCTCGGTCGAGGTGGCGAGGGCGAACGTCACCCCCTCGACGACCACCCGGTCGGCGTCGACGTGGAACGCCGAGCGGGTCTCCTGGGTGGCGGTGACGGTCGCGCCCCGGCCGAGGACGGTGAGCCCGGGGGTGCGCACCCGGAGGACGTCGGAGTGCAGGTAGGTCGCGCCCGCGCGCAGCCGCAGGATGCTCCCGGTCGGCACGGTGTCCAGCGCCTTCTGCAGCGCGGCGGTGTCGTCGGTGACGCCGTCGCCGACCGCGCCGAACCGCTCGACCGGGATGTCGCCGCGAGCGCCGGCGACCACCAGGGCCTCCGTCCGGCCGGCCGTCGCGCCGGCCGCTGCGGTGCCGGACGCGCTCGGGCCCGAGGACGGGGCGGCGGTCGCCGCGCCGCCCGCACCGGGCGGTGGCGGGGGCATGGACCCGGTGGCCGGTGCGGTGTCCGTTCCGGGCGCCGGCAGCGGCACCGGCAGGGCCGCGCCCGGCTCCGTGGCGGTGGCCCCGCCGACCGGGGGGACGGCGGTGGGCGCGGCACCGGCCGGGCCGCCGGTGAGGGCGCTGGGCCGCGGCTCGGCCACCCCCGTGGACCCGACCAGGCACAGCGCCAGCAGCGCGCTCGCCACCAGTGCCCGGGACACGGTCCGCGGCCGGCGCGCCGACGCCCGGCTCATCGGGAGCCGGCCAGGCGCAGCAGGTGCTCGGCGACGGCGGCCTGGGAGGTCGCCGCGGCGAACCGGGTGGTCGCGACGGAACGGCCCGTTTCGGCCTCGCGGGCCGCGGCGGCCGGGTCGAGCAGCCGGGCGGTCAGCGCGGCGGTGAACGCCTCGACGTCGAACGCCGGGACGGCGGCACCCGCGCCGCCGAGGGAGGCACCGATGCCGGCGACGTCGAAGGCGACCACGCTGCGCTGACCGGCCATCGCCTCCATCGCCACCAGCGGCAGCCCGGCCTCCCAGCGGGAGGGGACGGCGACGACGTCGGCGGCGGCGTACCACTCGGCCAGCCGCTCCCCGGGGGCGAAGCGGACCGAGCCGTCGGCCTGCGCGCGCAGCGCCGGCTCGTCCGGGCCGGCGCCGACGAGCACCAGCTGGGCGTCCGGCACGGCCCGTCGCACGCCGGGCCAGGCGGCGAGCAGCATGTCCTGGCCCTTCTGCCGGGCCAGCCGCCCGACGCACACCACGGTGGGCGCCGCGGGCAGCCCGAGGGCGGCGCGGGCGGCGGCCCGGTCCTGCGGGGCCCACAGCTCGGGATCGACGCCGTTGGGCACCACCACCGACGGCCCGGTCAGGCCGGCAGCCCGCCCGGTCGCCAGCTCGGCCTCGCTCACGCAGAGGGTCAGGCCGGTCCAGCGCTGCGCGAACCGCTCCCAGCCGCGGGAGGCCGTCTGCACCGGCCCGGTGACCGCCTCGAACGACCAGGCGTGCGGCTGGAAGACCGTCGGCCGCCTGCCCCGCACCGCCAGCCGCCCGGCCAGCCCGGCCTTGGCGCTGTGCAGGTGCACCACCTGCGGGTCGGTGGCCGTCACGACCCGGCGCAGCGCCGCCGCCTCACCGGGCACCGACGGGCCGGGGGAGCGGCTCGCCCGCCACGGCACCAGCTCGGCCCCGGCGGCCCGGACGGTGTCGGCCAGCCAGCCCTCGCCCGGGCAGGCCACCAGCACCTCCCAGCCGCGGTGACGCTGGTCGGCGACCAGCCCGGCGACCACGCGCGCCACCCCCGCCTCGACCGGCTGGCTGACGTGCAGGACGCGCAGCGTCGGGTTCTCGGATCCGCCCACGGGTCGAGCATGGGGCCCCCGGCGACGGGCTGGCCGGACGACACCACGGACGTCCAGAAGGTGAGCGAACTCACGAGGCTGACGGCAGGTGTACGGCAGGAAACGGCGGTATGGAGCCTCCTGCGCGTCGTCACTGTGCGCGAGTGAGGACCGGGCGATGGGTTCGATCGGGTGTGGTGCGCGCCACGGTGGCCGTTCCGCGGGTGTCCCGGGCGCCTCGTCGGGGCTGGTCCCCCCGAGCGGGCGGACCGTACGTTCCCCCGGGTCGGTCGGCGGGGTCTCCTCCCGACGGACCGGCGGCGTCCACCCGCCGCGCTGACCTGGGGACCAACGACGTACGGGAGCCGGACCTTGTTGCTGCTGGAAGCGTCCGACGAGCTCGTCGAGCCCCGGACGGAGGTCGTCGCCCGCCGGCGTTTCTGGTCCGTGGCGCGCCTCCGGGGTGAGGGCACCGCCGCCCGCCGTGCCTGGCGGAAGACCTACGTGCGCCGGATCCTGCTGGGCGACGCCCTGGTCGCCGTGCTGGCCGCCCTGGTCGGTCGGCTGCTGCCCGACCAGGGGCCGCTCGCCGCGCACGGCGGCCCCTGGCCGGTCGTCGTCCTGCCGTTGGTCTGGGTGGCCGCGATGGCGGTCGGCCGCAGCTACGAGGAGCGCTTCCTCTGGGTCGGCCCGGAGGAGTTCCGCCGGGTCTTCTTCTCCGCCGTCCTGCTGCTGGCATCGGTGGGCACGGTCTCCTGGGCGTTCAAGCTCGAGGTCGCCCGCAGCTTCGTCGTGGTCGCGCTGCCCCTGGCCACCGCGCTCGGCCTGCTGCAGCGCTACGCCCAGCGCGCCTGGCTGCACCACCAGCGCACGCACGGCCGGTTCCAGCAGACCGCGATCCTGGTCGGCCACCGCAACGGCGCAGCCGAGCTGCACGCCCAGCTGGTCCGCCAGGCCCGGCACGGCCTCCGGGTGATCGGCGTCTGCCTCCCGTCGGCCGAGCCCGCCGGCACCGTCTTCGACGGGCTGCCGGTGCTGGGCGGCTTCACCGACATCGCCGACGTCGTCCGCCGGTACGAGGTGGACACGGTCGCCGTGCTGCCCTCACCGGAGCTGGACGGCGCCGCCCTGCGCCGCCTCGGGTGGGACCTGGAGACCACCGAGGCCGAGCTGCTGCTGGCCCCGGCGGTGACCGAGTTCGCCGGCCCGCGGGTGGGCATCCGGCCGGTCAACGGGCTGCCGCTGATGCACCTGGAGCGGCCGGAGTTCCGCGGGCTGCGCCGCGTCACCAAGGACGTCTTCGACCGGTCGGTGGCGCTGGCCGCCATCGTGGTGCTGCTGCCGGTGCTGCTGGTGCTGGCCGTGGCGGTCAGGACCACGAGCCGGGGCCCGGTGTTCTTCCGGCACGAGCGGATCGGCCGCGCCGGCCAGCCGTTCCACGTGCTGAAGTTCCGCAGCATGGTGCCCGAGGCCGACCAGCGGATGGCGGCGCTAATGGCGCAGAACGAGGGCAACGCCGTCCAGTTCAAGATGAAGCGCGACCCGCGGGTCACCCGGGTGGGCGCCGTCATGCGGCGCTGGTCGCTCGACGAGCTCCCGCAGCTGTTCAACGTCCTCGGCGGCACCATGTCGCTGGTCGGCCCGCGGCCGCACGTGACCCGCGAGGTCGAGCAGTACGGCTTCGACATGCGGCGCCGCCTGCTCGTCAAGCCCGGGATCACCGGCCTGTGGCAGGTCAGCGGCCGGTCGGACCTGTCCTGGGACGACTCGGTGCGGATCGACGTCCGGTACGTGGAGAACTGGTCGCTCGCCCTGGACCTGATGATCCTGGGCAAGACCCTGGGTGCGGTGGTGCGCGGCTCCGGGGCCTACTGACGCCGACCCGCCGCATCGGCGCGGGGGTGCGGGGCCGGAGGATGGCACCCACCCCCGCCCGGACGGAGACCGACGTTGACCGGCACCGATCACGACCTCGCCCGCACGCTGGCCACCCGGGCCGGCGAGCTGCTGCTCACCGTGCGCGGCCGGGACTTCCCCGACGCGGCGGCGCGCAAGGCCGCCGGCGACGGGGAGTCCCACCGCTGGCTGGCCGAGCAGCTCGGTGCACTGCGCCCCGGGGACGCCGTGCTCTCCGAGGAGGCCGCTGACGACCCCGCCCGGCTCACCGCCGACCGGGTCTGGATCGTCGACCCGCTCGACGGCACCCGGGAGTTCTCCGAGCTGGAGCGCACCGACTGGGCGGTGCACGTCGCGCTCTGGGAACGGGGCGACCTGGTCGCCGGGGCCGTCGCCCTGCCGGCCGAGGGCACCACCCTGGGCACCGCCGCCGTCAGCCCGCCGCCGGCCCGCCCGGACGGCCCGCTGCGCCTGGCGGTGAGCCGCAGCCGCCCGCCGGCCCTGGTCGCCGACCTCGTCGCGCAGCTCGGTGCCGAGCCGGTGGCCATGGGGTCGGCCGGGGTCAAGGCGATGTCCGTCGTCCGCGGGGCGACCGACGCCTACGTGCACGGCGGCGGCCAGTACGAGTGGGACTCCGCCGCACCGGTCGCGGTGGCCCGGGCCGCCGGGCTGCACACCAGCCGGCTCGACGGCTCCCCGCTGCGCTACAACCGGCCCGACCCCTACCTGCCCGACCTGCTCGTCTGCCGGCCCGAGTACGCCGAGGAGCTGCTGGCCGCCCTGGCGGCGGGCGCCCGGGGCTGAACCCTGGAGAATCGGCAGCCCCGACCCGGTCAAGCACCGGTGCGGACCTGCCGATCACGAGGACATGCCGTGGTGGGGGTGGGTGCTGGTCGGGTGGACGACGCTCGCGGTCGTCGTCGCCGTGCCCCTGGGCATGGCCCTGCGGATCGCCGAGCTGCGTTCGCGGGGGCAGACCGGCCCGCTGCCGACCGGCCTCCGCCTCGCCTTCCGGACCCGTTCGCGCCGACGCCGGCTCCCCGTGCCGCCGCTGTCCGCCGCGCTCATCGGTGTCGGGCTCAGCCTGCAGGCCGTCGGCCTCGGGCTGCGGCTCGCCGGCAACGACCGCGGCGCCGCCCGTTACCTGTCCATGGACGCCCCGCTGTCCGTCCCGCGGATGTGGGTCGCCGCCCTGCTCGCCACGGCCGCCGTGGCCGCCTTCGTCGGCGCCGCCCGCGCCACCGAGCGCCGGCCGTGGTGGCTGGGCGTCGGGGTCGTGGCGGCCCTGGCCGCCCAGGTCAAGGGCGGCGGGACCGTGCACGTCGAGGCGCTGCGGACCGCCGGTCTGGCCGGCCGGCCGGTGCTGGCCACCGCCGTCAGCGCCGGCATCGCCGTCGTGACCCTCGCGGTGCTCTGGTGGCTCAGCCGCACCGAGCGGCGCGACCGCCGGCGGGTGATGACCGCCTTCGCGATCTACGCCGGGGCCGCCGTCGTCCTCTCCGGGGTCTCCGCCGTCGTCGGGTCGGCGTCCGGTGCGTTCCCGTGGGCCGCCGTCGCGACGTTCGTCGAGGAGAGCGGTGAGGCCGTCGGTGCGGTCGCCGTGCTCACCGCCGTCCTCGTGGGGGTCGCACCCCGGCTCGTGCTCCCGGCCGACTGGGCGCTGCGCCGCCGCGCCGACGCCGAGACGGTCGACGCCCCCGGTCAGCTGCCGGCCTGGCGCACCGGCCCCGAGCGACTGCCCGGCTGGTCCGGCTCCTGATCCTCACCCCGCGAGGAGGTGCGCCAGCACCCGCCGGGCGCTCTCCTCGGGGGACAGGTCACGGGTGTCGATGGTCAGTTCGGCGTCCGTCGGCTCCTCGTAGGGGTCGCTGATCCCGGTGAAGCCGGTGATCTCCCCGCGCCGTGCCTTGGCGTACAGCCCCTTGCGGTCGCGGGCCTCGCACTCGGCCAGCGGGGTGGCCACGTGCACCAGCACGAATGAGCCGGGTCCGGCCTGCTCCTCCACCAGCCGGCGGGCGTCGGCGCGGGTGGCGGCGTAGGGCGCGATCGGTGCGCACACCGCCAGCCCGCCGTGCTTGGCGATCTGCGCGGCCACCCAGCCGATCCGGCGCACGTTGGTGTCCCGGTCGGCCTGGGAGAAGCCGAGCCCGGCCGACAGGTGGGTGCGCACCACGTCGCCGTCCAGCAGGGTCACCGTGCGGCCCGCTTCCAGCAGGAGCTCCACCAGGCGCCCGGCGATCGTCGACTTCCCGGCGCCGGAGAGCCCGGTGAACATGACCACCCGGCCGCCGGTGCGCAGCGGCGCCGGGTCGAGCCGGTCGCCCAGCAGCTGCGCGCCGTAGGCGGCGGCGACCTCGGCCCAGCCGGCCTCCGGTGCCGCCGCGGTCACCGGCACGGGGACGACGACGAGCGCACGCCCCTCGGCCCACGGCGCCCAGGCCGCCGAGGCCAGCGACAGCGCGGCCGAGTCCGGCGAGGTGCCGGCCGCGGGGAGCAGCACCAGCAGCTGGTCGGGCAGGTCCGTGCCCTCGGCCGGGGGTCCACCCACCCAGGCCTGCGGAGCCGGCCAGCCGCGCTGGGCCAGCTCGGCCCGGACGGCGGACGGGGCACGCCAGCGCGGGATCTCCCGCACGGTCAGCCCGCCGTCGTCCCGGGTGGCGACCAGCACGCCCTCGGCGTCCTCCAGCTCGGCGGCCGGCGGCACGGCGGGTGCGCCGGCCACGAGGCCGAAGCCGTACCGCGCGAGCGCGGCGAGCTCGGTGTCGGTCAGTCGGGCCCGCGTCTGTGCCATGCAGGGAGTCTGGCAAGCACCGGGTGACCGGGCCTGACCCGGCCGGGTGCGGACGTCACATGCCGGGGCGGACGACCCCGCAGCGGCAGGCGTAGAGAGAGGCGCTGCTGAACGGGTCGTCCCCGGTGCGGCGGTAGCGGTGCAGGTGCACCGGCGACGACCCCCGGCGGGCCGGGCGGAGCACCCAGGGCAGCCCGGCGGCAGACGCGGGGAGCGGCGATGCGAGGAAGCGCACGGGCTGAGTGTGGAGCCCGTCGGCCCGCCGCGGAAGGGCCCGGGCACCAACAGCGGATGAACTGCGTCACCCGGATGGGGTGGCCCGGACGGGTGGTCCAGGGGCGGTGGTCACCGAGCGTGGTCGACGCCCGGGGCCCGCCCACCGCCGCTGCGCCCGGTCGGCCGGGCGCAGCGGCGGCCGAAGTCAGCGGGGGTCGGGCCCGGCAGGGTCGCGCGCGGTGCGCTCGTCGGCGGCCCGCTGGGCGGCGAAGCCGGACTGCAGGGCGTCGGCGAGCGCGAGGGCGGAGTCAGCGGGACCGGCGACCGGAGCGTGTGCAGTACGCGTCATGACCGAAAGCTAGGGCGCTTGCGGTGGTGCGGGGACGGCGACACACGGTCGGCGTCCGTTGCGAGTTCATGACGGGGTGCACGCCCTGTCACACCGGCCGCCTGCGGGGAGTCAGGCCTGCTGCGTGCGGGCGAGCAGCTCCGTGGCCGAGCGGGTGTTGATCACCCGGTCGGCCGGTACGCCGCACTCCACCGCCCGGGCACAGCCGGCGTCCTGCCAGTCCAGCTGGCCGGGGGCATGGGCATCGGTGTCGATGGCGAAGTCGCAGCCCAGCTCCACCGCCTGGCTGAGCAGCCGCCGGGGCGGGTCGAGGCGCTCGGGGCGGGAGTTGATCTCCACCGCCGTCCCGTGCTCGACGCAGGCGCGGAAGACGGCGTCGGCGTCGAACTCGCTCTCCGGCCGGGGGCGCTGGGTGCCGTTGCGCTGCTTGCGGCCGATGACCAGACGCCCGGTGACGTGCCCGAGGACGTCGGTGTGCGGGTTGGCGACCGCGGCCAGCATCCGCTCGGTCATCTGGGCGCGGGGTGCGCGCAGCTCGGAGTGCACGCTGGCGACGACGACGTCCAGCCGGCCCAGCAGTTCGTCGGTCTGGTCCAGGGAGCCGTCGGTGAGGATGTCGCACTCGATGCCGGTGAGGATGCGGAAGGGCGCCAGTTCCTCGTTGAGCGCGGCGACCACGTCCAGCTGCTGCTCCAGCCGCTCGGGGGTGAGCCCGTTGGCGACGGTGAGCCGGGGGGAGTGGTCGGTGAGGGCGAGGTACTCGTGGCCGATGCCGATCGCGGCCTCGGCCATGTCCCGGATGGGGCTGCCGCCGTCGGACCAGTCGGAGTGGGCGTGCAGGTCGCCCTTGAGCGCGGCCCGCAGCGCCGCGGCGTCGTCGGCCAGCGGGGTCAGCTCGGCGTGGGCCTCCTCGAGCCTGGCCAGGTAGGCCGGCAGCTCGCCCCGGTGGGCCTCGAGGACGACCGCCGCGGTCTTGTCGCCGATGCCCTTGAGGTCGGTGAGCGTCCTCGTCGCGACCCGGCGGTCGAGCTCCGCGTCGTCCAGGGCGGCGACGACGGTGGCCGCCGTCCGGAAGGCCTGCACCCGGTAGGACGGCTCGCGGGCGCGTTCCAGGAGGAAGGCGATCCTCCGGAGCGCGCCCGCGGGTGTCAGTGCCGTGCTCATGCGGTCAGCTCAGTGCGTGAGCTTCTTCGCCTGCTTGGTCGCGCGCTTCTGTGCCTTGGCGGCCCGCTTCGAGGCCTTGGTGTAGCTGGCCTCGGCTGCAGCGGCGGCGACACCGGCGGTGCGCTTGGCGCGCCAACCCACCGACGGCTTGCCCTCGGTGTCGACGGCGGCGATGAGGAGGCCGCCCAGGATGCCGACGTTCTTCACGAAGTTGCTGGTCTGCCCGAAGCGCTCCTTCGGGTCCTCGTGCTCCCAGAAGCGGTGGCCGGCCAGCGTGGTGGGCACCAGGGAGGTGGCCAGCGCGAGGGCGGAGAAGCGCGGGAACCGGCCGAGGGCCAGCAGCGTGCCGGCGCCCACGTGCACGCCGGCGTTGATCTTGACCCACTGCTCGACGTCGCGAGGGAGCTCGACGGGGAGCTGCTTGTCAGCGATCTCGGTGATCTGTTCGACGATCGGTGCTGCACCGGGCACGCGCGACTGCGGGTTCCGGAGGGTGTTGATCCCCCCGTAGATGAACGTGGCGGCGAGCATCGGCCGGGCGATCCGGCGGACCAACATCTGTGACCTCTTCCCATCGGTGACGTCAGCGGTGCGGTGCCCTGGTCGGGACCTGGGCAACCGCTGCATCGGAACCGTAGTGAGAAGTGGCGATCACCGCCGGGCGAGCGGCCCCCGGTTGGAGGGGACCGGGGTCAGTGGCTGGGCTGCGGGCTGCGCGCGCCCAGGACGTCGGCGACCGTCAGGTCGGCGGGCAGGCCGACCAGGTGGTCGGTGAAGGGGGCACGCTCATCGGCCATGCGGACGCACCCGCCGATGACGAGTGCGACGACTCCGGACACGGCGGCCCACGACAGGGCAACGACAGCGACGATCACAGGTACTTCGTACTGGGCGCAGGCCGTGGTCAGGCCGGTGTCCGCACGGCAGAACCTGACCAAGCTGGGTGATCGTCGTTGGGGGTTCGCGCACGGACGACGCCTGTCGGTCGCCCGGCCGAGACGGGTGGGTCGGGAGGATGGCGCTGTGACGGGAGAGGTGTCGGGAGCGCGTCCGTCGCCGCGGGACGCGCCCCCTCGGCCGGCCCGCTGGGTGCTGGCGCCGGCGGCGGTCGGCGGGCTGCTGTTCAGCCTCGGGCTGCTGGTCGAGGTGCGCTGTGCGGTCGACCGGTGCCCGGCTGCCGGGTGGTCCCGGTTCCTCGCGCTGGACGCGCCGGGGGCGCTGCCCCGGCTGTTCACGGCCGCGGTGTTCCTCGCGGTCGGGTCGACGGCCGCGCTCGCCGTGGCCGGGTCGGCGGGGCGGGCGCGGTGGTGGTGGGCGGTGGTCCTGGGCGTCGGCGTCGTGCTCGGGACGGCGAAGGCGGCCAGCGCCTCCTCGGCGGCGGAGCAGAGCGGCGGCAGGTACACGACGTTGGCCGTGGGCGTGCTGCTGTCGGCGGTCGGGCTGCCGCTGCTGTGGCGGGCCGGACGGCGCTGGGCGGTGCGCGGCGCGACCCCGGTGACCCTGGCGTTGACCGGTTGTGCGGTCGCGGTGTTGGGGCTGGACCAGGTGACCGCGTTGGTCCGGTGGACGACGAGCTCGCCGGTGGCCCTGGCGGTGGCGACGGGCGTGGAGGAGGGCGGGGAGGCGGTGGCCGCACTGCTGCTCCTGGCCGCGACGTCGGCCTGGCGACCCCGGCGGGTGCGCCGGGGCGGTCGTCAGTCGTAGGGGCTGGTGAGCACCGAGCGGGCCTGCCGGACGGTGAAGGTGGTCGGTGCGCCGTCGGTGGTCGTGGTCCCGGGGACGTCGGCGCTGACCCCGCCGTCGACCGAGTAGGTCGCGCCCCAGGTGGTGGTGAGGGAGGCCGTGTAGGTGCCCGAGGAGTACTCGTGGGTGATCGTCTGGCCGGGGTACGCGGCGCCCGGGTCGGTGGTGGTCAGGGTCGTCCCGTCGCCGGTGCGCCAGGTGTAGCTGACCGCGGTGGCGGTGATCAGGACGTCGAACCCGCGGATGTCGACCGTGAACGTCTGAGTCGTCGGACTGTCGGTGAAGAAGATGACCGGCAGGCCGACCAGCGCCTCGCCCGGTGGCTGCTGGCGGGTGGTCAGCTGGGGGAGCGGGAGGGTCTGGAAGTAACGGAAGACCTCCGCCGCCGACGGCGGCGGGTTCAGATCCGTGACATCAACACAGGAGATGCCCTCGTTGATCTGACCCCCATAGGGTTGGCCGACTGAAATGGAGCTGTCCGGAGCGAGTCCCCGCAAGGGTCGGTAGTCATCTTGGACCAGGCGCTGCGCCAGCACGTAGTACTCCGTGACAATTCGGTCGGGTGTCTCAGGGCACGGCTCGATGCCTGGTTGACAGCCGCCCAGCGGAGTGTCGGTGAAGTCGCAGGGCCGGACCAACTGATACTCGTACTCCCGGATGGGGCCACTCAGGCTGGCCCGCCGCAAGCTTTGGCCCGGGGTGCCATCCACATAGCCAGCCAGGACGGCCCCGTCCCCCAAGCCGACGTCAGGATCGGGGGACGCGCACGACAGAGATTCACATGCACTAGCCGGGGAGCTAGATAGCCACGTGGCTATAAGAAATGTGGCTACCAATATTGTGCGCCGAGCGGTCATGCTAGCTGTTAATCAGCAATTGGTTGATGAACCATGCGTCAACCTGATCGCTCCACGTCATCAGTGCACCAGCATTCATGCCAGCTGCGGCAGCTTGTCCACGGCCAACCACAGGACTGCCGTCGGGCGCAAATATGCTCACGTCCGCCTGGTCGACCGTGAAGGAGAATTCGGCGGTGTTGCCGCTTAGTGCTGGCGGGCTCATCCCCTGGATCGTTAGTTGACCGCCTGTATAGCTATTCCCGGCCGACGCGTCCTCGTCGTAGCGGTCGGCGATGAACTCACAAAACTCGCAGTCTCGGCTGAGGTCTCGGAGTGTTTGACCGCTTACTCCAGCCTGGTGTGTGACCAGCTCCAGGTAGTAGCGAAGCGCAGCCTCGGCGCCGGCGGGGGTCTGTTCGCGGGCTTCGGCGGGCATGGGGAGATCGGGTGGGCCGAGGGGTGGGAGTGCCTCGCTGGTCTCGGTCGACGAGGGGGCTGCCTCGGGCAGGGTCTCGTTCGCCGTCTCCCCGCGTGAGCAGCCGCCGAGCACGGCGATCGCCACGGCCGCTGCCACAGCTGCCCGAACCGGCCGCATGCGTCGTCCTCCCTGCTCCACCCGACTGAGGTCGTCAGGAGAGTACGCAGGTCAGCGGCTTGCCGCGTCGCCCGAAAGGTCGAACTGTGGACGCTAGAGCTCTGGTGCACCAGTGCAGCCAGAGCACTAGCACCACGAGGTGCAGCATGCGGCCCGCCGGCCGTGCTGGCGGTGGAGGTGGCCCGGCCGCGGCCGGGGGTGCCGGCTACCTGTCGGCCGGCTCCGCCCGGTGCACGCGCCCCCAACGCTGGCTGGCCAGCGCGATCCCACAGCCGAACGCCATCCCGGCGACCACGTCCCCCGGGTAGTGCACGCCCACGTGCACCCGGGACCACCCCACTCCGAGCGCCAGAGGCGCGATCAACGCCCCGGTCACCGGGCTCTCCAGCGCGACCCCCGTCGTGAAGGCCGCCGCGGACGCTGAGTGCCCGCTGGGGAAGGACGATGAGTGCGGTGCCCGCCGCAGGGTCCGTTCGACCTGTACGGCCGCGAGCTCCGGCCTGACCCGGCGGAACACCCGCTTGACGACGCCGTTCACCAGCGCGCTGGACACGGCCATCGCCCCCAGCCCACGCAGTGCGGCCCGGCGCAGATGGCCAGGCCGCAGCGCGAGGACGACGCCGATCAGCGCCCAGAGCTTGCCGTGGTCTGCCGTGACCGACAGCCGGCGCAGCCACCGGTCGGCCGGCGTCGTCGGCAGCCTGCCGATGCGCTCGAACAGCGTCGCGTCCCAGTCGCGGGGGTGGAGCACCCGGCGTCGGCCCCTCAGGTGCGCTGGCGGGCGCGGTACGCGGCGACCGTGGAGCGGCTCGCGCAGGTGTTCGAGCAGTACCGCCGGCTGGCGTTGCGCGAGGTGTCGACGTAGACGTGCCCGCAGCCCTCGGCCGCGCAGACGCCCAGACGCTGCCAGCCGTGCTGAACCACGACCTGAGACAGGCCCATCGCCACGGTCGTGGTCAGCTGCTCGACCACGCCGGCGTCGGGGCGGGCGTAGTGCAGGTGCAGCTCGCCGTCGTGGTCGGTGGCATAGGGCCTCGGCGAGGCCAGGGCCAGCAGGGCGTTCAGCCGCGCCATCACCTCCGGTTCGCTGTCGGCCTCGGCGACGTCGCGCACCAGTGACGACGTCTGCGCGACCGCGGTGGCCTCGGTGGACCCCAGCTCCAGCGCCGTCCCGGCGGTGAACCACTCGTGGTGGGCGTCGAGGAACAGCTGCACCCAGGCCGGGTCGTCGCGCTCGGCGTTGGCCAGGTCGATGGCCAGTTCCACGGCGTTCGACCCGTAGGTGTCGTAGTCCATTTGACTCCCTACTCGTTGGTCCGTAGCCTTCGGCACCTGTAGGCGGTCAACAGCATCTGACCACCTACAGATTCCCTCTCGCACGTCTCGAAGTGAGCTCAGTCATGCGTTCGTACCTCGCCGTGTGGCGGTTGCCGTCCGCCCCGGCGCTCCTGCTCGCCGGCTTCGCCGGACGACTGCCCTCCTCCATGGTGCCGCTCGCACTGCTGCTCATGGTGCAGCAGCAGACCGGCTCCTATGCGATCGCCGGCGGGGTCTCCGCCACGTACGGCGTCGCGACCGCGGTGATGGCGCCGGTGCTGGGCAGGCTGGCCGACCGGCGCAGCCCGCGCCAGGTGCTCCTCGTCCAGTCGGCGGCCTACCCGCTGCTGCTGGCGCTCATGGCCGCCGCCGTCCTCGGTGGTGCATCGCTGCCCTGGGTGTTCGCGGCCGCGGCCGCCGTCGGGGCCAGCACCCCGCTGGTCTCGGGCACGGTCCGGGCGCTCTGGTCGCGGGTCGATGCCCGGGTCCGCCCCACGGCCTATGCCCTGGACGCGACCGCGACCGAGCTGGTGTTCGTGGCCGGCCCCACGCTGGTCGCGGCGCTGACGTTCCTGACCCGGCCGGCGGTGGCCCTCGGCGTGGCCGGTGTGCTGGGTGTCCTCGGTGCGCTGGGGGTCGCGACGAGTGCGCCGATGCGCGCGTGGCGCCCGGTGGTCGCGGAGCGTCGCCGGCTGCTGTCGACCGTGACGACCCCGGGCATGCCGCGCATCCTGCTGAGCGGCACCGCACTGATGTTCGGCGTCGGCGGGCTCGAGGTGGCGGTGCCGGCGTTCGCCGACGACGCCGGCTCACCCGGCATGTCCGGCCTGCTGCTCGCCGTGTGGGCGCTGGGCTCGGCCGGGGGTGGCCTCTGGTTCGGCGCCCGAGTGGTCAGCGCCTCGCTGCCCCGCCAGTACCGCTGGTGCCTGCTGGGCGTGACGATCGGCCTGGCGCCGCTGGCGGCCATCTCCGACCCGTGGGTGCTGGGCGCCCTGCTCTTCCTCGGCGGGACGGCGATCGCCCCCACCCTCACGGTGCAGAGCTCGCTCGTCGGCTCGATCGCGCCCGCCTCGGCGGTCACCGAGGCGTTCACCTGGCTGTCGACCGTGACCTTCGGGGCGTCGGCGATCGGTGCGGCGGTCGGGGGCGCGCTGATCGAGACCTCGGCCGGCGTGGCCGGTGCGCTGCTGATGGCCACCGGTGCCGCGGCGCTGGCCGTGGCGGTCACGCTCCTGCCCGGGCGCCGTTCTGACCTGCCCGTTGCCTCTCGGCGGGACGTCGTCCCGGCCTGATCGACGGCGGCTCCCGACCCCGGTTGGGAGCCGCCCGCACGCGCTGGTAGCCTTTCTCCTCGGTGGTTCCGGGGAAACCCGGTCCCCGGGAGGCTTCGCCTAGTCCGGTCTATGGCGCCGCACTGCTAATGCGGTTTGGGTTCATCCCCATCCCGGGTTCAAATCCCGGAGCCTCCGCGCGACAACTGAACACGCACCACGCGCCCGTAGCTCAACGGATAGAGCATCTGACTACGGATCAGAAGGTTAGGGGTTCGAGTCCCTTCGGGCGCACGTCTGGTTGAGACAGCACCACGGCCCCGCACTCCTGGCGAGTGCGGGGCCGCAGTGTGTTCTGGGGCGTGTCAGGCCGGGGTGGTCCCGCCGTGCCGTGCGCCGAGGTCGGCGAAGACGTCGGCGTTGAGCCGGAAGGCCAGCGACACCTCGGCGATCACCCGGTCCTGCTCCGCCGCGCTCCACGGCGCGGCGTCGAGCGCGGCCCGGTAGGCGTCCTTGAACGGCTTGGGCTTGGGGATCTGGTCGAACACGTAGAACCGCAGCCCGTCCCGCTCCAGGCCGAACGTGCGACCGACCAGCCGGCGGATGATCTGCCCACCGGACAGGTCGCCGAGGTAGCGCAGGTAGTGGTGGGCCACCAGCCCGGCCGGCCAGTCGAAGGCCACCTCCCGCAGCCGGGCCACGTACCGCTCGGTGGCCGGCAGGATCGCCAGCTCGCGCCGCCACTCCGGCCCCAGCAGGAAGGCCAGGTCCGCCTCTAGCGCGGGCAGCCGGACCAGCCCGGGGTGCAGGAACGGGCGCACCTCGGGGGAGTCGGCCTGGGCCTCGGCCGCCTCCTCCAGCACGGCGTAGACCGCGTGGGTCTGGCCGAGGAGGTCGGCGTAGGCGGTGCGGGGGAGCTCACCGGCGAGCAGTGCGGTGACGAACCCCGAGCCCTCCGCCGCGGTGTGGTCGGCCTGGGTCGCCTCCTTGAGCCGGGCGGCGAACCCGGGGATGGCGGCGAGGGTGCTGGTCATCGGTGGGTCTCTCTGATCGTCACGGGCGTGGAGCCGGCGGGGGAGGGGCGGGGGCCTAATCGGTGGGCGTCCGTCGGCGTCGACGTGGCGTCCACCATGCCGTGACGACGGCCAGGAGCACCAGCATGGCGGTCGTCCGGTCCGGACGGCCGGCTCAGCGGGGGCGCACCACCGTCTTGGTCACCTGGCCGGCGGCGACCAGCACCCCGTCGACGCTCGCCTCGGCGCGGAGGAACGCCACGGACCGGCCCAGCCGCAGCAACGTGCCGGTCAGCCGCACCTCTGCCCCCGGCTGCACCGCGCGCAGCAGCGAGCTCGTCGCGTCGTGGGTCACCGCGTTCTCGCCCGGGCCCAGGTGCGGGAGCAGGTGGACGTAGGCGGCGACGTCCAGGAGGGCCGCCACCAGCCCGCCGTGCAGCACCCCACCATTGTTCAGTGCCGGCGGCCCGACCGGGAGCACCAGGCCGGCCGCGGGGTCGGCCGGATCGGCCAGCCGCAGGCCGAGCCAGGCGTGCAGCGGGACGTCGAGCACGCCCTGGACCCGTTCGGCCAGCAGCTCCTGCGCAGCAGTCACCCGAGCGACCGTACGGCCCGATGCGGGCCCCGCCACCCCTGCGGGCGGCGGCATGGCGAACATGACGATCTCGTTGAGAAGTGCCCTGAGCGTGCATGGACCGGCGATCCCGGAGCACGGTGGAGGACAACCCACCGTGGCCGATGGGCAGGAGTCGGCTGCGCACGTCAGGAAGAGGTGCAGGTCATCGCCGGAGGTGGAGTCGGGCCCCCGGGTGGCCAGCCCTGGCTGTTGCCGGCTGCCGAGCCGGTCGCCGCCCGGCCGCGCGGCCGCAGCGTCCTCGTCCTCCGCCTGGTGATCGCCCTCGTGCTCGCCGGCGGTCTGGTCGCCGGGGTCGTCGCACCCTGGATCGGCGGGGTCAGCGCGCTGGCCGAGCGGGGTGCCGCCCTCGTGCGTCCCCTCGAGACCGCCGCCGTCGACACCCGGCTGCCCGGGAACACGCGCGTCCTCGCCGCGGACGGCTCGCTGATCACCGAGTTCTACACGCACAACCGGCTGCCCCTCACCGGCGAGCAGATCGCCCCGGTGATGAAGGACGCGCTGATCGCCATCGAGGACGCCCGGTTCCGGGACCACCCGGGCGTGGACTCTCGCGGGCTGCTGCGGGCGCTGGCGCGCAACATCGCCGCCGGCGAGGTCGCCGAGGGCGGCTCCACGATCACCCAGCAGCTGGTCAAGCAGCTGCGGCTGCAGACGGCCGAGGACGCCGACGGGCGGGCCGCGGCCACGGCCGACACCGTCGGGCGCAAGTTGCGGGAGGCGCAGATCGCCCTGGCGGTGGAGGAGCAGTACACCAAGGAGGAGATCCTCACCCGCTACCTGAACACCGTCTACTTCGGGAACGGCGCCTACGGGGTCGCCGCGGCCGCGCAGCGCTACTTCGCCACCACTGCCGACCAGCTCACCCCCGCCCAGGCCGCGATGCTGGCCGGGCTGGTCCGCAGCCCGGCCTACTACGACCCGGTGACCGCGCCGGAGCCGACGAAGGAACGCCGGGATCTCGTGCTGCGCCGGATGGCCGAGGTCGGCCTGCTCGACCAGGCCGCCGCGGACGCCGCCCGGGCCGAGCCGCTCGGCGTCGTCGACGGGGGCAGCGCGCCCAACGGGTGCACCGAGGCGACCGTCGGTGGCTTCTTCTGCGGGCACCTGCTGAAGGTGCTCGCCGAGCAGTACGGCCTGACCACCGAGCAGTTGCAGGCCGGTGGGCTGACCGTGCGCACCACGCTGGACCCGGCACTGCAGCGAGCCGGGGACGCCGCCGTGGTGCAGACCCTGCCGCTGGAGGACTCGCGCGCCGCTGTCTACGTGAACGTCGAGCCCGGCACCGGCCGCGTGCTGGCCATGTCGGTCAACCGCAGGTACGGGCTCGACCCGGCCGACCCGACGCAGACCACCTTCGACCTCCCGGCCGCCGCCGGTCAGGGCGCCGGCTCCACCTACAAGGTGTTCACCGCCGCGGCTGCCCTGGAGCAGGGCTTCGGGCTGGACTTCGAGCTGCGGACGTCGGACCCCTACGTCTCCAGCGTCTACCGCGACGGCGACGGCCCCTACGACGTCCAGAACGCCGGCAACTACCCGCGCCGGCTGGACATGGAGCAGGCCCTCTACCGCTCCTCCAACACCTACTTCCTCGCCCTCGAGGACGCGCTGGGCAGCGTCGAGGGGCCGGTGCGGGTGGCCCAGCGGCTGGGGTTGTCCAGCCTCGACCCGATCGCCGACCAGGTGATCGAGGAGAACCGGGGCTCGTTCACCTTCGGCGCCGAGCCGACCAGCCCGCTGGCCCTGGCCAACGCCTACGCCACCCTCGCCGCCCGCGGCACGCACTGCGAGCCGCGGCTGGTCGAGTCCGTCGTCGACCGGGCCGGCGAGCCGCTGACCGGGCCGGACGGCCAGCCGCTGGTCGGCGGGCCCCAGTGCACCGGCGAGGTGATCGCACCGGGCATCGCCGACACGCTCAACCACGCGCTGCGCAAGGACGTGGAGCCGGGCCACCCGGGCGCGACCGGTCGCCGGGCCTACGTCCCCGGCCACCAGATCGCCGGCAAGACGGGGACCAGCCAGGGGAACTACTCGGTCACCTTCGTCGGCTACACCCCGCAGCTCGCGGCGAGCGTGATGGTCTACGACCCGGTCCGCAACCAGGACGTCGGCGGGTTCGGTGGCGGCAAGGCGGCCACCATCTGGCACGACGCGCTGGCGCCGGTGCTCACCACCCGGCCGGTCGCGGCCTTCCCGCCGCCGGACCCGCAGTACGTGCGCAGCGAACGCGCCACCGTGCCGGGCGGGTGCGTGGGCGCCTGGGCGGACGGCTGCACCGGCCTGCTCGCCGAGCGCGGCTTCCAGATCGCCCGCGTGGTCGTGGACGGCGCCCGGCCCGCCGGCCGGGTGGTCGGGCTGACCCCGTCGGGCGGTCGGTCCGTCCCGCCGGGTGGCCAGATCACGATGTACGTCAGCAACGGGGCCGACTACGCGCCGCCGCCGCCGGTGCGCACCCCCGCACCGCGCCCCGCGCCCGCGCCGGAACCGGCTCCCGCGCCCAGCCCGACGCCGGAGCCGACCCCTGAGCCGGCGCCCGAGCCGGCTCCTGCCCCGGAGCCCACGCCCGAGCCCACGCCCGAGCCGGCCCCGGAGCCGACGCCCACACCCGAGCCGACCCCCGCCCCGGAACCGGCCCCTGAGCCCGGTCCGGAGCCGACGCCTGCGCCGGGTCCCGCTCCCGAACCGGCCCCGGGACCGGAGCCCGCTCCCGAGCCGGCCCCGGATCCCGATCCCGTCCCTGAGTCGGAGTCCAGGTCGGAGCCGGGCCCTCAGCCGGAGCCGGAGCCCCAGCCGGAACGCGCGCCAGAGCCCGCACCCGAGCGGGCGCCCGCACCTCAGCCGGAACCGGCGCCGGCACCTGAGCCGGCCGGCTGACGGCGGAGCGACGTGTGGTGGGCGGAGGGCCGGTCCTGACGGTCTGGCCGCGTTGGTCGGTCTCTCCAGCAGTGGAGAGCCACTCGTAGCCGGCTCCCCCGCCCACAACAACTGTGACCCACAGCACAATCGGACGTCAAGAGGTGGACGGCGAGCCCCCGTCGCCACGCGGCACCACCAGCACCGGCACGGTGGCGGCGCGCAGGATCTTCGTCGCAGTCGAGCCGAGGAACACCCGCCCCGCCGGCCCGAGGCGCGAGGACCCGATGACCAGCACGTCGCCGGGCGCCCAGGTCACGGCGGCCACCGCCCCCGCCCAGCCGGCACCCCGGCCCTGCACGGTCTCCGGGGTGGGCCCGGGCCCGGGCCAGTCCGCGACGACGTCGTCCAGCGAGCCCTGCACCCGGCTGGCCCACTCCTCGCTGACCACCTGCTCCAGCGGCACGCCGGTCTCCGACGGCAGCAGGGCGGCGCGCTCGGGCACGAAGGTCGCCAGCCGGACCGGCACCCCCCAGCGGCCGGCGAGGACGCGGGTGGCCGCGAGCGCGTCGGTGGAGCGGGCGGCGTCGGCCCACGTGCAGGTGAGCCGGGTGGGCTCCGCCGGCGCCGACCACGCCCGCGGGGCCAGCGCCAGGGGCACCGGCGAGCTGTGCAGCAGCGGCTCGGCGACCGAGCCCGCCGCGAACCGGCCCTCCGGCGCCTCGGTCGCGGCGCCCAGCACGAGGACCCGTGCCTGGTACCGGTGGGCCGCCTCCACCAGGCCGGCGGGCACCGAGGACGCCGGGACGACGGCGGTGCGGACGTCCTCGACGCCGGCCGCACGCAGCGCGGTGAGCGCCTCCGCGTGCCGGGTGGCGGTCAGGGCGGCCCGCCACTGCCGGTACTCGTGGTCGAGCCGGGAGATGGTCCCGTCCGGCGGGTCGAGCGGCACGACCGTCGTCACGACGACCGGGGAGCCCTCCGCGCCGGCCAGCCCAGCGGCCAGCCGCAGTGCGGCGTCGTCCCCGCCGCTGTGCTCGGCGGCCTCCAGGCCCAGCAGGACGGTCATCGGGCACCGGGCTGCGGGGAGGTGATCACGATCCGCACTGTGCCCCGCGCACGCCGACCTGACCACCCCGGACGGTCATCTCGTCCCCGGCGGGTCAGGGACGACGGCGCAGGACCTCCCGGGAGAGCTGGTCGACGGTGGTGTGCCCGGTGAGCCCCAGCGTCAGGTCGAACTCACCGAGCACGTCCTCGACCACCTGTCGGACGCCGTCCTCACCGGCCACGCCCAGACCCCAGGCGTAGGGCCGCCCCAGCAGCACCGCCCGGGCGCCCAGGGCGACGGCCACCAGCACGTCGGCGCCGCTGCGCACCCCGCTGTCGAAGAGCACCGGCACCCGGTCGGCGACGGCGTCCACGACGTCGGGCAGGGCGTCCAGCGAGGCGATCGAGCGGTCGACCTGCCGCCCGCCGTGGGTGCTGACCACCAGCCCGTCGACGCCCTCGTCGACCGCCCGCCGGGCGTCGTCGGGGTGCAGCACGCCCTTGAGCACGATCGGCAGCCGGGTGCGCTCGCGCAGCCAGGCGAGATCGGCCCAGGTGAGCGAGGGCCGGGAGTAGATGGCCTGGAAGGTCTCGACGGCGGCCCGGGGCAGCGGTGAACGCAGCGCCTCGGTGAGCGGCATCGAGGTGGCCGCCGACCAGGCCCTGGCCATGCCGACCAGGGCCCGGACGGCCGCGACCGTCGGCCGGGGCTGCCGGTCGACCTCCCCGGCCGCCGTGGCGGTCGGCGGCGCGGTGGTCGCGGTCGCGCGCTGCTCCACCAGCCGGCGGAACACCGGGTCGGAGGTGTACTGCGCGATGCCCTTGCCGAGCGCGAACGGCAGGTGGCCCAGGTCCAGGTCCCGGGGACGCCACCCCAGCATCGTGGTGTCCAGGGTGACGACCACTGCATCGCAGCCGGCCGCCTCGGCCCGGCCGAGCAGGCTCTCCACCAGCTCGTCGGAGGTCGACCAGTACAGCTGCATCCAGCGGGGCGCGTCGCCCATCGCCGTGGCGGTGGTCTCCATCGGCACCGAGGCCTGGTTGGAGAAGACCATCGGCACCCCGACCGCCGCCGCGGCCCGGGCGACGGCGAGGTCGGCCTCGGGGTGCACCAGTTCGAGTGCGCCCACCGGTCCGAGCAGCACCGGGGCGGGGAGCCGCCGTCCGAAGAGCTCCACCGAGGTGTCCCGCCGGCTCACGTCACGCAGCACCCGGGGCACGACCGACCACCGGTCGAACGCCTCCCGGTCGGCGCGCGCCGTCGCCTCGTCGCCGGCGCCGCCGGCCACGTACCCGTACGCCCGGGCGTCCAGCCGCCGCTTCGCCTCGCGCGCCAGTGCCCGGTAGGCGGTGGGCACCCGGGGGTGGCGGCCGTAGACGCCCGCCCGGTAGATGTCGCCCTGCCGCCGCCGCCCGGTCCCTGCCGCTGAGGTCATCGGCCCACCGTAGTGACCGAGGTCTCCCCGCTGGTCCCGAGACCGCCACAGGCGAGAGCCGGGGCCGTGGACGGTCGGCGCCCCGGTCGACACGCCCGTGGCGACACGCCAGTGGGGCGGACGTGACGGGTGTGGCGTACTCGCGGCTGGTCGGCGCCACGGGGCATGGTGGAGACAGTTGCTGGGCAGGACGACTGCACGTCGCAGAGCAGTCGTCCGCCGGGCGCTGGAGAACGGGGGACCACCGTGCCGCTGACGCGCCCGGCCGCCCGCCCGGCGCTGACCGCCGGCCTCGCCCTCGGCGCGCTCCTGGTCGCCGGGGTCGCCGCGGCCGGTCCTGCCGCCGCGCTGGAGGACCCACGGCGCCCGACCGCGACGGTCACCCACGGCCCCAGCTGCGGCCCGGCCGTCGTCCGGGTCCAGGTCACCAACGGCACCGAGCCGCACCGGGTCGCCCTGGTCTTCGACGGGGCCGAGCAGCAGGACGTCGCCGACCTCGGCCCCGGCGAGCAGGCGGAGCTGACCAGCGAGGACGTCGACTGGGGCGTCACCGTCGAGGTGTCGGTGACGGTCGCGGACCCGGACGGGACGGTGGAGCAGCCGCTGCACTTCCAGACCTACACCCGGCCGAGCGAGGAGGACTGCGCGGCGGTCATGCCGCCGCCCACCCCGACCCCGACGTCGGATCCGTCGACGCCCGCGCCGGCCCCGCCGACCGCCACCCCGGTGCCCTCCACACCGCCTCCGTCGAGCCCTCCTCCCTCGCCCCCCGAGTCCTCGCCTCCTGAGTCCTCGCCTCCTGAGCCCTCGCCTCCCGAGCCCTCCAGCACGCCGCTCCCGCCCGTGACGTCGAGCCCGATGCCGTCACCCGTGCCGTCCAGCACGACGCCGTGGCCCCGGGCCCCGTCGACGGGGGCGCCCGCGCCGCCCTCGTCCCTGCCCACCACCCCACTGCCCACCACGGCAGCACCCGGCACCGCCGGCGGCGCGCCGACGAGCACGTCCACGACGGGGTCCGGGGCCGGGTCCGGTGGTGCGTCCCGGCCGCGCGGTGACGCGAGCTGGTCGCCGGTGGCGTCGGTGTCCCCGGGTGGGGTGGTGACCGTGCGGGCCAGCGGCTTCCTGCCGGGTGAACCGGTCGACGTCCGCCTGGCCGGAGACGGGGAGCTGCTCAGCACCGTCACGGCGGCGGCCGACGGCAGCGTCGAGGCGGTCGTCCAGATCCCGCGCGGGATCGCGCTGGGCGCGGCCACGCTGGAGTTCGTCGGCGGCGAGTCCGCGGCGACCGCCGGGGTCGACCTGGAGGTGGCCGCCCGCGCCGCACCGGTGACCGAGCAGACCGGTTCACCGGTGGTCCTCGCCGCCGGACTGGCCCTGCTCACCGTGGCCGGGTCGATCGGGCTGGTGGGTGTGCGCCGGTCGCGGAGCGGGCACCCCGGGGGCCGACGGTGAGCGGGCAGTCCGGCGGACGGCACCGGGACGAGCACTGCGAAGGAGACGTGGACCCACCGATGGACCAGCCTGCGGACCGGCTGCACGACGGCGCACCACCCCGGGGGGTGCCCCGGGACATGCGGGGTCTGGCAGCTGCCGGACCGAGCGCGCCGGAGACCTGGCTGCGGATCGTCCAGGTCCACGACCGGATCACCCGGCGGGTCGACTCGGCGTTGCACCGGCAGCACGGGGTGTCGCTCACCGGCTTCGAGGTGCTGCGCCGGGTGTCCGAGTCGCCGGCGGAGCACGCGTCGATGGGCGACCTCGCCGAGGCGGTCGGCCTCTCCCGGCCGGGGATCACCAGCACCGTCAACCGCCTCGTCGAGGACGGGCTGGTCACCCGGGAACGGTTGGACGGCGACCGGCGGCTGCTGCACGCCCGGCTGACCGACACCGGCCGGGAGCGCGTCCGCGCGGCCATGGCCACCCACGACGACCTGGTCGCCCACCTGCTGACGATGCTCGGCGACGACGCCGCCGTGGTCACCGATGCGCTCGCCCGGGTGTCCTCCGCCACTCGCCGGCCGCGCTGACCGAGGACTCCACCGCCCGTCGGGTGGACAGCCGGACAACTTAAAGCCCGTAGTGTTTCGGGGACGATCTCCCGGGAACGAAGCCGGGCATGTCCGGTGCCCTCTGCAACTGCACGGTCGTCGTGCCGACGATCGGCCGGCCGTCGCTGGGCGTGCTCCTCGACGCCCTGACCGACGCCACCGGCCCGCGTCCGGCCGAGATCGTGCTGGTCGACGACCGGCCCAGCGGCGAGCCGCTGCGCCCGGAGCGCCCGGGCCTGCCCCCGGTCGGGGTGGTGCGCACCGGCGGCGGTGGGCCGGCGGTGGCCCGCAACCTGGGCTGGCGCACCGCGCGCACCGAGTGGGTCGCCTTCCTGGACGACGACGTCGTGCCCGACCCCGACTGGTACGCCCGGCTCGCCGAGGACCTGGCCGCCCTCCCGGCCGACGCGGCCGGCACCCAGGGCCGGGTGCGGGTCCCGCTGCCTGCCGACCGTCGCCCCACCGACTGGGAGCGCGGCACCGCGGGGCTGGCCACCAGCAGCTGGATCACCGCCGACCTGGCCTACCGACGGTCCGCGCTGGCCGCGGTCGGTGGGTTCGACGAGCGCTTCCCCCGGGCCTTCCGGGAGGACTCCGACCTGGCGCTGCGGGTCATGGACACCGGGTCGGCGCTGACCCGCGGCGAGCGGTGGATCACCCACCCGGTCCGGCCGACCGACCGCTGGGTGTCCGCCCGGGTGCAGGCCGGCAACGCCGATGACGTCCTCATGCGCCGGCTGCACGGGCCGACCTGGCGGGCGCGCGCCGACGCCGCCGTCGGCCGCCGTCCCCGCCACCTCGCCGTCACGGCGGCCGCGGTGGCCGCCCTCGGGCTGGCCGCCGCGGGACGGCCGCGGGCCGCGGCGCTCGCGGCCCTGGGCTGGGCCGCCGGCACCGCCGAGTTCGCCTGGGCGCGGATCGCCCCCGGGCCGCGGGACCGTGCCGAGGTCACCACCATGCTCGCCACCAGCGCGCTCATCCCGCCGCTGGCCAGCTGGCACGTCCTGCGCGGCGTCGTGCAGCACCGCACCGTGACGCCGTGGCGCGGCCTGCCCGACCTGGTGCTCCTCGACCGCGACGGCACGCTGGTGCACGACGTGCCCTACAACGGCGACCCGGCCCAGGTGCGCCCGGTCGACGGCGCCCGCGAGGTGCTGGACGCCCTCCGTGCCCGCGGCGTGCGCATCGGCCTGGTCACCAACCAGTCCGGCGTCGGCCGGGGGCTGATCACCCGGGCGCAGGCCGACGCGGTCAATGCCCGCGTCGCCGAGCTGCTCGGCCCCTTCGACACCGTGCAGGTGTGCCCGCACGCGCCCGAGGACGGCTGCGACTGCCGCAAGCCGGCGCCCGGCATGGTCAAGGCAGCCTGCGCCGAGCTCGACGTCGACCCCTCCCGCGTCGTCGTCATCGGTGACATCGGTGCCGACGTGGAGGCGGCCACCGCGGCCGGCGCGGCCTCGATCCTGGTGCCGACGACGGTCACCCGCCCCGCCGAGGTGACCGCCGCGGCACACCGGGCGCCCACCCTGGTCGAGGCGGTCGAGGACGTGCTGGCGGGCGCCTGGTGACCCGCACCGTCCTGGTCGCCCGGCTGGACAACGCCGGCGACGTGCTGCTGCAGGGCCCGCTGGTGCGGGCCGTGGCCGCCGGCGCCGACCGGGTGGTCTTCCTGGCCAGCCCGCAGGGCACGGCGGCCGCCGAGCTGCTGCCCGGCGTCGACGACGTGCTGACCTGGCACTGCCCGTGGATCGACGGCGCACCGCAGCCCGTGGACGCCCAGGACATCGCCGCGCTCGCCGACCGGGTCCGCGCCCTCGGCGTCGACGAGGCGGTGGTGAGCACGAGCTTCCACCAGTCGCCGCTGCCGCTGGCCCTGGTGCTGCGCACCGCCGGGGTGCGGCGGATCTCCGCGATCAGCGTCGACTACCCCGGTTCGCTGCTCGACGTCCGGCACCGGGTGGAGGACGACCTGCCGGAGCCGGAACGGGCCCTCTCGCTGGCCCGAGCCGCCGGCTTCGAGCTGCCGGCCGGTGACGACGGGCTGCTCGCCGTGCGCCGTCCGTTGCCGGTGACCGGCCAGGAGCCGGGCTACGTCGTGCTGCACCCCGGCGCCTCGGTGCCCGCGCGGGCCTGGCCGGCCGAGCACTGCGCGGAGGCGGTCGAGGCGCTCTCCGACGCCGGCTGGCGGGTGCTGGTCACCGGCGGGCCGGGGGAGCGGGCGCTGACCGCGGCCGTCGCCGGCCGGCGGGGCACCGACCTCGGCGGGGCCACCACGCTGGCCGAGATGGCCGCGCTGCTCGACGGGGCGGCCGCCGTCGTCGTCGGCAACACCGGCCCGGCGCACCTGGCCGCCGCCGTCGGCACGCCCGTCGTCTCCCTCTTCTCCCCGGTCGTGCCGGCCGTGCGGTGGGCGCCCTACGGCGTGCCCACCGTGCTGCTCGGCGACCAGTCCGCCCCCTGCCGCGACACCCGGGCCCGCGAGTGCCCGGTGCCCGGTCATCCCTGTCTGACGTCGGTGAGCCCAGCCGACGTCGTCGCCGCCGTCGACAAGGTGGTCGCACCATGAAGGTCCTGCTCTGGCACGTGCACGGCTCCTGGACGACGTCGTTCGTCCAGGGCTCTCACGACTACCTGCTCCCCGTGACACCCGATCGCGGCCCCGACGGTCTCGGCCGCGCCCGCACCTGGGAGTGGCCGGCGTCCGCCCGCGAGGTCACCCCCGACCAGCTGCGCGACGAGGACGTCGACGTCGTCGTGCTGCAGCGCCCCCGCGACCTCGAGCTGGTCCGTGAGTGGCTGGGCCGCGAGCCCGGCCGTGACCTGCCGGCGGTCTTCCTCGAGCACAACGCCCCGGACGGCGCGGTGCCGAACACCCGGCACCCGCTGGCCGACCAGTCGGCGATCCCGATCGCCCACGTGACCTTCTTCAACCAGCTCTTCTACGACAACGGCAGCGCGCCGACGACCGTCATCGAGCACGGCATCGTCGACCCGGGCGAGCGGTACACCGGCGAGCTGGCCCGGGCCGGCGTGGTGGTCAACGAGCCGGTCCGCCGCGGCCGGTACACCGGTGGCGACCTGCTGCCGCTGCTGTCCGCGGCCGCGCCGCTGGACGTGTTCGGGATGGGCCTGGCCGGGCTGCACGAGCGCTACGGGCTGGATCCCGACCGGGTGGGCCTGCACGACGACCCGCCGCAGGCCGCCATGCACGACGAGCTCGCCCGCCGCCGGGTCTACGTGCACCCGGTGCGCTGGACCTCGCTGGGGCTGTCGCTGCTGGAGGCGATGCACCTGGGCATGCCGGTCGTCGGGCTGGCCACCACCGAGGCCGTCGAGGCGGTGCCGGCCGAGGCCGGGGTGCTCTCCACCCGGCCCGAGCGGCTGGCCGAGGCCATCCGGCACTTCGTCGCCGAGCCGGACGCCGCCCGGCTCGCCGGCAAGGCCGCCCGCGCCGCGGCGCTGGAGCGGTACGGCCTGGACCGGTTCCTGACCGACTGGGACACGCTGCTCGCGGAGGTGACCCGATGAGGATCGACCTGGTGAGCGAGCACGCCTCACCGCTGGCCGCGATCGGCGGCGTCGACGCCGGCGGGCAGAACGTGCACGTGGCCGCGCTCGCCGCCGGCCTGGCCCAGCGCGGCCACCAGGTCACCGTGCACACCCGCCGGGACGACGCCGCGCTGCCCGACCGGGTGACCACGGCCGACGGCTACGACGTCGCGCACGTCGCCGCCGGGCCGGCCCGGGTCGTGCCCAAGGACGAGCTGCTCCAGCACATGGCGGCCTTCGCCGACGTCCTGCGCGCCGAGTGGGCGACCACCCGGCCGGACGTGGTGCACGCGCACTTCTGGATGAGCGGCCTGGCCTCGGTGCAGGCCGCGTCCGGCCTGGGCATCCCGGTGCTGCAGACCTTCCACGCGCTCGGCTCGGTCAAGCGCCGGCACCAGGGCGACGCCGACACCTCGCCCGAGCAGCGGATCGACCTGGAACGCGGGCTGTGCGCCGACGTCGACCACGTGGTCGCCACCTGCAGCGACGAGGTGTTCGAGCTGCGCCGGCTCGGGCTGGCCAGCGACCGGGTGTCGATCGTGCCGTGCGGGGTGGACACCGAC
Source organism: Modestobacter sp. VKM Ac-2985 (assembly GCF_026967925.1). Classification (GTDB taxonomy): domain Bacteria; phylum Actinomycetota; class Actinomycetes; order Mycobacteriales; family Geodermatophilaceae; genus Modestobacter. The sequence continues at coordinate 317,100 of NZ_JAPVBI010000001.1, forward strand.
GTCTTCACCCCGCACGGCCCGGTCGCCCCGCCCGCCGGCCGCCCGCGGCTGCTCGTGCTCGGCCGGCTGGTCGAGCGCAAGGGCCAGGAGGACGCCGTCCGGGCGCTGGCCGCGGTCCCCGACGCCGAGCTGGTCGTCGTGGGCGGCCCGCCGACCGACGAGCTGGACACCGACCCGGAGGTCGGCCGGCTGCGGGCGATCGCCGCCGAGCTGGGCGTCGCCGACCGGCTGGTCTTCACCGGTGCGGTCTGCCGGGGAGACGTGCCGGGCTGGATCCGCTCGGCCGACGTCGTCCTGGCGGTGCCCTGGTACGAGCCGTTCGGGATCACCCCGCTGGAGGCGATGGCCTGCGGCCGGCCGGTCGTGGCCACCGCCGTCGGCGGGCTGGTCGACACCGTCGCCGACGGCGTGACCGGTGACCTCGTCCCACCCCGCGACCCCGACGCCCTCGGGCAGGCGCTGGCCGCCCTGCTCGCCGACGACGAGCGGCGGGTCGCCTACGGCGCCGCCGGCGTCACCCGCGCCCGGACCCGCTACCGCTGGTCCCGGGTCGTCGCCGACACCGACGCCGTGTACCGGCAGGTGGTCTCCGCCCGGACCCCGGTGGAGGCCGCCCGATGAACCCCCTCGCTGGAAGGACCGTCATGAGCACCGCCCCCTCCGCCGACCGCGAGGTCGTCTCGCCCGACACCTGCACGCACCTCACCGGGCACGACCACGTCGCCTCGCTGAGCGCCGCGCTGGGCGGCCTCACCGAGCAGGTCGAGACGCTGGACCGCTGGGGCCGGCTGCTCGCCGACGTGCTGACCGGGCCGTCCCGCGGCCGGCTGCTGGCCGCCGGGAACGGCGGCAGCGCGGCGCAGGCGCAGCACCTCACCGCCGAGCTGGTGGGCCGCTACCGCGCCGACCGCCCGCCGTTCTCCGCGATCTGCCTGACCGCCGAGACCTCCTCGCTGACGGCGATCGCCAACGACTACCCGGCCGACGAGCTGTTCGCCCGGCAGGTCGAGGCGCACGGCCGGGACGGCGACGTGCTGGTGCTGCTGTCGACCAGCGGCCGCAGCCCCAACGCGGTCGCCGCCGCCCGCCGGGCCCGCGAGTGCGGGATCACCGTGCTGGCGATGACCGGGCCGGCGCCCAACCCGCTGGCTGCCGCCGCCGACGAGACCGTGGCCATCGACTCGCCGTGGACGGCGACCGTGCAGGAGTGCCACCTCGTCGCGCTGCACCTGCTGTGCGCCGCGTTCGACGCCGCCGTGCTCGCCGACTCGCCCCGGATCTCCACCCGCAACCACGTCGAGGTGGTCTCGTGACCCGCGCGGTCTCCCGGCCGATCGTGGTGGTCGGCGACGCCCTGCTGGACGTCGACCTGGTCGGCACGGCGTCCCGGCTGACCCCGGACGCCCCGGTGCCGGTGGTCGAGGACGTCGAGACCCGCGAACGCCCGGGCGGGGCCGCGCTGGCCGCGGTGCTGGCCGCCCGGTCCGCCGGCGACCGGGAGGTCGTGCTGGTGACCCCGCTCGCCGACGACGAGGGCGCCGCCCGGCTGCGGGCCCTGCTCGACAGCCGGGTCCGGCTGATCGAGATCCCGGCCGGCAGCCCCACCGCCGTCAAGCAGCGGATCCGGGTCGGTGACCACTCCGTCGCCCGGCTGGACAGCGGGGGAGCGAGCTCGACCTTCGGCGCGCTGCCGGCCGCCGCCGCGACGGCGATCGGGGACGCCGCCGCCGTGCTGGTCGCCGACTACGGCCGCGGGACGACGTCGGCCCCCGACGTGCGGGCCGCGCTCTCCGCCGCCTCCGGCCCGGTCGTCTGGGACCCGCACCCCCGCGGCGCGGACCCGGTGCCCTCGGCCCGGTTGGTCACCCCCAACGGTGCCGAGGCCACCCGGGTGGCCGGCCTGGACGTGACCGGCGAGGGGCTCGCCGCGGTCGGCGCCCGGGCGGAGGCGCTCATCGCACGGTGGGGGGTCGGCGCCGTCGCGATCACCCTCGGCGCCCGCGGTGCCCTGCTCTCCTACGGCGAGGGCGCGCCGATGGTCGTCCCCGCCACCCCGGTCACCGGCGGTGACCCGTGCGGCGCCGGTGACGCCTTCGCCGCCGCGGTCACCGTGGCGCTGGCCGATGGCGCGGTCACCGGCGAGGCGGTCACCGCTGCGGTCGCCGCGGCCGGGGCGTTCGTCGCCCGTGGTGGGGCCACCGCCTGGGACGCGGTGCCCGTCGCTGCGGTGCCCGACGCCGACGTGTCGGGCCCGGCGCCCCGGCTGGCCGCGGTGCTGGACCGGGTGCGCGCGACCGGCGGCACCGTCGTGGCCACCGGGGGCTGCTTCGACCTGCTGCACGCCGGGCACGTCGCCACCCTGCAGGCCGCCCGCGGGCTCGGTGACTGCCTGGTGGTCTGCATCAACTCCGACGACTCGGTGCGCCGGCTCAAGGGCCCGACCCGCCCGCTGGTCAGCGCCCCCGACCGGGCGCGGGTGCTCGAGGCGCTGGAGTTCGTGGACGCCGTCGTCGTCTTCGACGAGGACACCCCGGCGCAGGTGCTCGAGCAGGTGCGCCCGGACGTCTGGGCCAAGGGCGGGGACTACGCCGGCGCGGACCTCCCGGAGGCCGCCGTGCTGCAGACGTGGGGCGGGCAGGCCGTCGTCCTGCCCTACCTGGACGGCCACTCGACCACCGCCCTGGTCGAGCGCTCCCGCGTCTGGTGACCGACCCCGTCACCCACCAAGATGGCCATCTTGGTGGTGGGGAGGACGGCCGGGAGACGGCAGTCGTGCTGCGGCCGCTGGGGCTGGGGGACCTGCTGACCGGGGTGCCGGCGATCCGCGGCATCCGGGCCGCGGTGCCCGACCACCGGCTGGTGCTGGCCACCACCCGGGCGCTGGCGCCGCTGGCCGCGCTGATCGACGCCGTCGACGAGGTGCTGCCCGCCGTCGAGCTCGAGCCGCTGGACTGGACCGGCCCGCCGCCGGAGCTCGCCGTCGACCTGCACGGCAAGGGCCCGGCCTCGCACGTCGTGGTGGCCGGCCTGCGCCCGCAGCGGCTGCTCACCTTCGACAGCCCCGGCTACCCCGGGCCGACCTGGTACGCCGATGAGCACGAGGTGCGCCGCTGGTGCCGGCTGGTCTCCGAGGGGCTGGGCGTCGACTGCGACCCGGACGCCCTGGACCTCGCCGTCCCGGACGTCGAGCCGCCGGTGCGGGACGTCGCGGTCGTGCACCCGGGGGCGGCATTCCCGGGCCGGCGCTGGCCTTCGGAGCGGTTCGCCGCCGTGGCCCGGCACCTGGCCGCGGCCGGGCTGCCGGTCGCGATCACCGGCGGCCCGGCCGAGCGGGAGCTGGCCCTCGCCGTGGCCGCCCAGGCCGGGCTGGGCCCGGAGTCCGTGCTGGCCGGCCGGACGACGTCCCTGGAGCTGGCCGCCGTGGTCGCCGCCGCCCGGGTGGTGGTCTGCGGCGACACCGGGGTGGCCCACCTGGCGACCGCCTACCGCCGTCCGTCCGTGGTGCTCTTCGGCCCGGTGTCACCGGCGCGGTGGGGGCCACCGCCCCGCGCGCAGCACGTCGTCTGCTGGCACGGCGACGGCACCGGCGACCCCTGGGGGACGACGCTGGACCCCGCCCTCGCCCGGGTCTCCGTCGCCGAGGTCACCGCAGCGCTCGACGACCTCCTCGCCCGCACCTGACCCCTGGCCCCTCGGCCGGGTGGCGGCAGCGGGGTCCTTCCTCAGCCGCGGCGGCGGATGGCGTCGAACAGCACGCTCTGCAGGTCCTCGGGGTCCAGGGCCTGGTAGGCCGCACCACCGGTCGCCTCGCCGATCTGCTCGAGTGAGTCCAGGTCGGCGTCGGGGCCGAGTGCGATCCCGATGACCTTCACCGGGCGCTCCGGGTCGGCTTCCGCGCGCAGGGTGTCCAGCAGGGCGGGCAGCTCGATGGCCGCGCCGTCGTCGTCGTCGGTCCCGTCGGTGATCAGCACGACGCTGTTCACCGAGTTCGGGTCGTAGGCATCGCGCGCGGCGCGGACCGCGGCCAGTGTCGTGTCGTACAGCCCCGTGCCGCCGGGGGCGAGCAGGTTGGGCAGGGTGTCGAGCTGCTCGTCGACCAGTGCGCGGTGCGTCTGGCCACCGACGTCGGCCCCGAGGGCGCGCAGCGGGGCCAGCTCGACCCAGTCGCGCTCGCCGTCGAGCTGGTAGGCGAAGCCCCAGACGCCGCCGGAGTAGGAGTCCGGCAGCAGCGTGAGCGCGCTCTTGGTCGCGTCCCGGGCGAGGGTGGCGCGGGTGCCGTCGCCGGCCGGGGCGTTCATCGAGGTGGAGACGTCGATGACGGTGAGCAGCCGGGAGGGGGTGGCCAGGCTGGACAGCCGGCCGAGCAGGGCCTGCACCGCAGCGGCGTCCAGCGCCAGCGGCTCCGGCGCCTCCGCCTGCACGCCGGTGTCGGGTCCGGCCCCCTCGGGGGCGGTGCCGGCGGCGTCGCGGAAGCCGGCTGCCCGGGCCTGCTCGCCGGCCGAGGCGGCGGTCAGCGCGTCGACCACCGCGTCCACGGCCGCGGAGTCCTGCTCGGCGGTGGGCAGCCGCAGCACCGGGTAGTCCAGGGACGGGGAGCCCTCGGTCGGGTAGATCGCCACGAGGGAGTCCGAGCCGGCGGCGAGGTTGGCGGCCAGCACCTCCTGCTCGCTGACCGGCACCAGCGGTGCGTCGGCGCCGTTCTCGGTCCCGGTGGCCAGCGCGTCGGCGACGCTGGGCACGTCGCCCCGACCGGCGGCCAGCACGGCCTCGACGACGGCGTTGTCCGCGTCCTCCCCGCCGCCGAGCGACTGCCGGACGGCGGCCAGCACGGACAGCCCCTCGGCGCTGGCGGCCAGGTCGGGCACGGCCAGCGGACGGCCGGTGGTCAGGGCCTCGCCCCAGCTGGGCGCGCTGCCGGTCCAGCCCAGCTCGTCGGCGGCGGCCCGGCTGGTGGCGAGCACCAGCGGTGAGGTGGCCAGCGACCCGGCCACCTCGAGGTCGGCGCTGCTGGCGCGGGCGGCCCACAGCGAGGAGTCGGGCACCCACACCTGGGGCAGCGAGTCGGCGCCGAGGGAGCCCAGGGCGGCCAGCGTCTGCAGTGGCTCGGTCGCCTCGACGTCGGCCACGGCGCACGCGTCGCCGCCGAGCGGCAGCGGCTCGGCCAGCAGCTCCCGGACCAGGGTGTCCAGCTCCGGGGCCACGGTCACCCGGACCGTCTCGGGCTCGTCGCAACCGGCGGCCTCCGCCGTCCCGGCGTCCGGGTCGGTGGCCCACCAGGCGACGCCGGCGATCAGGGCCAGGGCGACCACGACCGCGAGCCCGGCGAGCAGGGCTGGTCGGCTGGCCGTCCCGGAACGGGCGGGAGTACGGGCGTGCCGCCCCATCTGGGTTCTCCGTCGTGTCTGGTTCCGTGCGGTTGCCCTGCGCTGTCCGCGGGGCGGCGCGGAGCATCGCGTCGTCTCGGCACTCTACCCAGTTCTGGGCGACAGACGGTCGGCGATCATGCCCACCGCGCTCGGCCGATCACCCTCCGTCGCGGGGGCGGCAGGGCCGCCCAGCGCGTTGCCGAGGCGCCGCGCTGGGCGGCGGACCACGCCACCGTGCACCGCAGCCTCCTGGTGTCGGACGACCGACAGGCCGCCGGCCTCCCGTGAGGGAGACCGGCGGCCTGTCGGTCAGCCACTGCTGCGGGGTCCCGCGCCGAACCTGCGAGGCATGGGGGCAGCGGTGTCCTCCGTCAGTCGATGACCGACTCCTCGTTCGGGATGCCGTTCTCCGGGACCTCGGCCATCTCGCCGTCGAAGGGCTCGATCTCGGCGTCGCCTATGTCGGTCAGCTGCACCGGGACGACCTCCTCGGTGGTGTCACCGGTGACCCGGCTGATCGACATGCCGGAGGTGCCCATGTGGCTGTCCTCGGAGTAGCGGAACGGTGCGAGCACCGGGCCCTCCCAGTCGCCGCCGGCGATCTCGATGGCCTCGACCAGGCCGTCGCGCGTCGGGTTCTGACCGGCCGCCTGGAGGGCCTGCACCGTGGTGTAGGCCTGCGACATGCCGTAGATCCGGTAGTTGGTCAGCTCGCCGTCGCCGCCGCACTCGTCCCAGATGCGCTGGAACTCCTGCACCCACGGGTTGTCCGGCTCGTCGACCGTCGGCAGGTAGTCGGTGGTCAGCGCGCCGTCGAGCAGGCTGGCGTCGCTCACCTGGCCCTGCGAGAAGTTGTTCAGCAGGCTGCCGACCAGCGTCGGGTCCGACCCCACGTTGGAGTAGAACCACTGCGGGTCGTAGCCCAGCTGCAGCGCGGTCAGCTGCGACAGGGCGGTGTAGCTGGGCACGTTGAACCCGACGACGAAGTCGGCCCCGGCGGCCTGCAGGGCGGCGATCTGCGGGCCGACGTTGGTGTTGCCCGGGGTGTAGCGCTCGGCGGCCACGATCTGGTCGTCGATGTACTCGCGGATGCCCGCCTCGCCGTCCTCGCCGAAGTCGTCGTCCTGGAGGAAGAGCCCGACCTGCGCGTCCGGGAAGTTCTCGGCGATGTAGTCACCGATGATCTTCCCCTCGCTCTCGTAGTCGGTCTGCCAGCCGAAGGTGTACGGGTTGGTCTCCGGGTCATCGCCCCACAGCAGCGAGCCGGAGGAGACGAACAGGTCGGGCACGCCCTCGCTGTTCAGGAAGTCCAGGACGGCGCTGTGCGTCGGGGTGCCGAGGCCGCCGACGATGGCGAAGACCTCGTCCTCGAGGACCAGCTGGTTGACCACCTGGCTGGTGTTGGTCGGGTTGTAGGCGTCGTCCCGGTAGATGTACTCGATGGTCCGGCCGTTCACCCCGCCCTCGTTGTTGAGGCAGTCGAAGTAGGCCTGCGCGCCGGTCGGGATCTCGCTGTAGCCGGGCGCGGCCACCCCGGTGAGGGGGAAGTGGGCGCCGAGCTTGATCGAGTCCTCGGTGATGCCGATGTCGGAGGCCTCGTTGGCGCTGGCGTCGCCACCGCCACCGCCGCCGTCCCCGCCGCCGTCATCGCTCCCGCCACAGGCGGCGAGGGTGGAGGCGGCGGTGGCTGCGGCGATGACGGTCATGAGGCGTCGAGAGGATCTGGACAACGGTTCTCCTCTGGTGCTGTCCGGGCTTCGTTGCCCGGGAGTGTGTGGGGGGTCGTGGGGCCGGGAGCGGCGGTCCGGTCTGGTCGCCCTCACCCCCTGCTCGGCTGGGCGGCCGCCCGCTTCGCCCGGCGGGTGAGCCAGCGCATGCGGAGGGTGCCGACGAAGCCGGCGGGGGCGAAGATCATCGCGACGATGAGCACCACGCCGTAGACGAAGGGAGCCAGCTGGGCGGCCTCGGTGTTGTCCAGGCCCCAGCCGGCACCCAGGTCGGTGACGAACGGCGGCAGGAAGACCAGCAGCGCCGAGCCGAGCAGGGCGCCGAGCAGGCTGCCCAGCCCGCCGATCACGATCGCCGTGAGCAGGGACAGGGAGAGGACCAGCGTGAAGCCGCTGGGGGCGGCCAGCCGGACGACGAGCGCCAGCACGCCACCGGCCAGCCCGGCGGCGGCCGCGCTCACCACGAAGGCGAGCACCCGCCACGCGCCGAGGTTGATCCCGGCGAGCTCGGCGGCGACCTCCTGGTCACGCACCGCGCGCCAGGTGCGGCCGATCCGGCTGCGGATCAGGTTGGCCAGCAGGAAGTAGGTGATCAGCAGGCAGATGGCGCCCAGGTAGGCCAGCCACTTCGTGTTGGTCGCCGAGTTGCCCGAGACGGCGCTGATGAAGGAGTCGAACGCCTCCGGGGCCCGGGGGGCCCGCACCCGCATGCCCTGCTCGCCGCCGAGGACGTCGTGGAAGTAGATCGCCAGGCCGGGCAGGCCGACGGCGAGGGCGAGCGTGGCGCCGGCGAGGTAGGGGCCGTGCAGCCGGGCGGCGGCCACCCCGACCAGGGCGCCGACGGCGGTGGCCGTCACGATCGCGGCCAGCAGGATCAGCGGCAGCGGGAGCGGCTCGTCGGCGGAGAGGAACAGCGCGGTGGTGTACGCGCCCACCGCCATGAGGGCGCCGTGGCCCAGCGAGATCTGGCCGTTCATCCCGGTCAGCACGGTCAACCCACCGGCTGCGATGGCGTAGTAGGTCAGCGTGGCCAGCTGGGAGTTGGTGAACGGGTCGGTGATCTCCAGCAGCACCACCGCGCCGACGGCCGCGAGCAGCAGCACCAGCAGGTGCCGCAGCAGCGTCGAGGAGGGGAGCAGGCTGCGCCGCGGGGTGGCGGTGGGCTGGTCGGCTCCGGCGGTCGCCGCGGTGGGGGCCTCCTCGGCGGCCTTGCCGCCGGTCCTGGTGCCCTCGGCGGTCGTGTTCGTGGGGCTCTGCAGGTCGCTCATCGTCATGCCCTCCGGGCCGTGCTGCTGGCGAACAGGCCACCGGGCCGCACGAGCAGCACGACCATCAGGATGACCAGGGCGGCGACGTTGACCAGGGCGCTGCCCCGCTCGACGTAGCCGCTGACGTAGCTGAGGGCCAGGCCCAGGATCAGCCCGCCGACGATCGCGCCGATGGGGGAGTCCAGGCCACCGAGCACGGCGGCGACGAAGCCGAAGACGATCAGGCTGTCCATGTAGGCGGGGTAGACGAACTCCCCACCGGCGATGAGCAGCCCGGCCAGTGAGCCGACGACGGCCGCGAGCGCCCACCCCAGGGTGAGCATCCGGCCGACCCGGACGCCGAGCAGCCGGGCGACCTCCTGGCCGAACGCCGAGGCGCGCATGGCCAGGCCGATCCGGGTGAACCGGAACAGCACCACCAGCAGCGCCATGGTGACCAGCACCGCGGCGATCACCCAGACGCTGTTCGGGGTGAGCGCGATCCGGTTGTCACCGACCTGGAAGCCCTCCAGGCCGAACGGGGTCGGGAAGGACTGGAACGCCGACCCGAAGACGATCGCGATCGCGGCCTGGATGGCGACGAAGAGGCCCAGGGTCACGATCACCGCGTTGAGCTCCGGCCCACCCTCGACGCGCCGGATGACGACCCGCTCCACGATGGCCCCCAGCAGCAGCCCGGAGAGCAGGGCGACGATCAGCGCCACCCAGTAGGACTGCCCGGCCTGGATCAGCGCGAGGGCGATGAAGGTCGTCGCCGCCGCCATCGAGCCCTGCGCGAAGTTCACGATCCGGGTGGACCGCCAGATCAGCACCAGGGCGAGGGCGAAGGCCGAGTAGACCATTCCCTCGGTCAGCCCGGTGAGGGTGACGTTCACGAAGTACTGCACGGAGGAGGTGCCTTCCTGGCGGTGCGGAGGGGACTCGGGGAGAGGTGGGTCAGAAGCCCAGGTAGGCGTGCCGGAGGTCCTCGTCGGCCATCAGCGTGCGGGCGGAGTCGGTGACGACCACCCGGCCGAGGTTGAGGACGACGCCGACGTCGGCCACCGACAGGGCGCTCCGGGCGTTCTGCTCGACCAGCAGGACCGACAGCCCCTCGGTGTCGACGAGCCGGCGGAGCAGGCCGAAGATCTGCGCCACGATCCGGGGGGCCAGGCCCAGCGACGGCTCGTCGAGCAGCAGGATCCGCGGCTGGGCCAGCAGTGCCCGCCCGATCACGAGCATCTGGCGCTCACCACCGGAGAGGACGTGCGCCGGCTGGTCGCGGCGCTCGGCGATCCGGGGGAACAGGTCGTAGATGCGGTCGTACTCGCTCTTCTCCACCTTGCCGCGGAACAGCGCGCCGACCCGCAGGTTCTCGTGCACCGTGAGCTCGGCGATGACGCCGCGCCCCTCGGGCACGTGGGCCATGCCGCGGCCGACCATCGACTCGACGGAGGCGGTGGTGATGTCCTCCCCGTCGAGGGTGACCCGGCCCGAGGAGGCCCGGACCAGCCCGCTGACGGTGCGCAGCAGGGTGGTCTTGCCGGCGCCGTTGGCCCCGAGGACGGCGGTGATCCGGCCGGCGTCCGCGGTCAACGAGACCCCGTCCAGCGCCCGGACCGCCCCGTAGGAGGAGGTGAGGTCCTCGATCTGGAGCAGGGCGGGAGCGGTGGCGGTGCCTCCCGCGGTCGCGACCGCGGTGCTGCCATGCGGGCGGGTGTCAGCCATGGTGGCGCCCTCCGTCGGTGGGGGTCGTGCCGGCCGCGTCCTCCTCGGCGGTCACCTCGTCGCCGAGGTAGGCCTCGGTGACGGCCGGGTCGGCCTGCACCTCGGCCGGCGTGCCGGCGGCGATCTGCCGCCCGGAGTCCAGGACGGTGATCCGGTCGCAGACCCGCATGACCAGGTCCATGTGGTGCTCCACCAGGAGCACGCTCATCCGGCCGGCGAGCGTGCGGATGAGCTCGCCGAGCTCGTGCATCTCGTCCTCGGCCAGACCGCTGGCGGGCTCGTCGAGCAGCAGCAGGTCCGGTGCGGAGACCAGGGCCCGGGCCAGCGCGACCCGCTTCTGCACCGGGTAGGGGAGCCCCCCGGGGTAGCGGCCGGCGTGCTGCTGGGCGCCCAGGTCGCTCAGCGCGGTCATGGCCCGGGCACGCAGCTCCCGCTCGTCACGGTCCGAGCGCGGCAGGGCGAGCAGCGCGGAGCCGAAGCCGGCGCGGGCGTGCCGGTGGGCGCCGATCATCACGTTCTCCAGCACGGTCATGCCGGGGAAGAGGCCCACGCCCTGCAGGGTGCGGGCGATGCCCAGGCCGGCCAGCTGGTGCGGCTTCAACCGGCGGAGTGGCCGGCCGCGCCAGGTCATCTCACCGGCCGTGGGGCGCACGATCCCGCACGCGACGTTGAACAGCGTCGTCTTGCCCGCGCCGTTCGGGCCGATCAGCCCGTGCACCTGACCGGGCTCGACCACCAGCGAGACCTCGGAGAGGGCGACCACGCCGCCGAAGGCGACGGTGATCCCGGTCATCTCCAGGCTGGCTGAGGGGGCGCGGTCGGTGTCCGGGGCAGCGGTGCGGTCGATCGCGGTGCTGCCTGCAGACGGGGTCGGCTGCGCCAACGGGCCCACGGCTCCTTTGCCTCGGGTGCCCCGTCCGCCGGGCATGGCGCGGCGAACGAGTGCCGGATGATCCGACCACCCGAGCGTGCGGTGCGGTGAGTGCCGTCACAATGGGCGGGGAGCACAGTGATCACTCCGGTTGCTTGTGCAGTGTGCCGTGTGTCACAGAGGGGGGCGAGGTGCAACCGTTCCGGCCCGAGGTCTCCGCCCGGCTGGCCCAGCTCGCCCCGCCGCTGCTGGGCCAGCTCGACGAGATGACCTCCCGGATGATCAGCATCCTGGAGCGCACCGAGGGTGCGTACACCGAGCAGGGGCCCGTCGTCCGGGCCGAGCTGTTCGAGTCCGGCCGGACGAACCTCGAGCGGGCGGTGCGCACCCTGATGGGCGACGCCGACGACGGCGGCCGCGGTGCGCTGGCCGCGGCCCGCGAGGTCGGCCGTCGCCGGGCGATCCAGGGGGTGCCGCTGGAGACGGTGCTGCGCGCCTACCGGCTGGGCGGGCAGGTCACCTGGGAGGCGTTGCGGGCGACGGCCCGGGCCGCCGAGGCGCCCGGCGACAGCGACGTCCTGCTCGAGGTGGCCGGGTCGGTCTGGCACGTCAACGACGTGCAGTGTGCCGCGCTGGCCGAGGCCTACCGGACCGAGGAGCGCCGGCTGGCCGGCATCGACGACCAGGCCCGGCAGCAGGTGCTGGACGGGCTGCTGGGTGGCCGCGGAGGTGACCCGGTGTTCGTCCGGACGGCCTCGGAGCTGCTGGCCCTGCCGCTGGACGGCCGGCTGGTGTGTGCCGTCGCGCCCCCGGACGAGTCGGGGGGGCCGAACCTCGCCGACCCCGGCGCCCGGCTGCTGAAGCGGGGGGTGCGGTCGGTGTGGGGCTGGCGCTCCGGTGCCCAGGTCGGGGTCGTCGCGCTGGGCACCCGTCAGGTCGGCGACGTGGTGACCTGGCTGGCGGAGCTCGCCGCCGGCCCGGTGGGCGTCTCGGCCGTGGTGGACGGCGCCTCGGCGGTCGCCTCCGCCTGGCGGCTGGCGGACACCGCGGCCCGCACGCTGCCCCCGGGCCAGCCGCGGGTGGTCACGATCGACGACCGGTTGCCCGAGGCGCTGCTGAGCAGCTCGCCGGAGATCACCCGCCGGCTCGTGGAGCAGTCGCTGGGCCGGCTGCTCGACCTGCCCCCCGATGAACGTGACGTGCTGCTGGACACCCTGACCGCGGTGCTGGCCTCCGACGGGTCACCGACCCGGGCCGCCGACCAGCTGTACTGCCACCGCAACACGGTCATGCACCGGCTGCGCCGGATCGAGCAGGTCACCGGCCGCTCGGTGGCCGACCCCCGGTCCCGGCTGCTCTGGCAGCTGGCCCTGCTGGGGGCCGACCACCACCGCTGAGCGCCGCTACTGGAGGTAGTTCTCGACCTGCGGTTCCGGGCGCGGCTGGGCCTCGTCGGGGTCCTCGCCGTACTGCCGCTTGGCGTCCCGCTGGCGCAGGAGGTCCCACAGCTGGTCGCGGTCCTCCTCGATCTGCCGCAGGCGGGCGCGCTGCTCGTCGGTGTGCTCGCTGGCGTTGCGGAGCGTGTGCTCCTCCTCGACCAGCGCCTCGATCCTGCTGCGGATGTCCTTGTCGCCCATGGCGGTCACCTTGCCCGGTCCGGGCGTCTCCCACGCGTGCGGATCACGCCCGATCCGGCACCCAGCCCTCGACGAACGCCGCCAGCCGCCGGGTGACCGCGCCCCCGGCCCGGCCCAGCGCGAGCAGCGCGGCCCGCTCCAGCGGGACCCGGACCGTCCGGCGGCCGGCGTCGGCGACCCGCACCGCGTGCCCGTCGGTGACCAGCTCGGGCCAGGGACGGTCCAGCTGGGCCCGGACCCGGTCCAGCGCCGCCGTCGCCGGCCCGGCGTTGCCGGTCACCAGCGCGGTCACGAACGCCGGGTCGCTGCCGATCACCCGGGTGGCGTCCCGGAAGCTGCCGGCCGCCAGGGAGAGGGCGAGCGGCCCGGCCTGCCCGGCGGCGGCGGCCACCGCCGCGGCCAGCAGGTGCGGGACGGCGCTGATCGCCGCGACCGCGTCGTCGTGCTCGGCCGCGGTCACCGGGACCACCTCGGCACCGACGGCCATCGCGATCTCGGCGACCCGCAGCCAGCGCCGCAGGTCGGTGTCCGCCTCCAGGCACAGCGCCCACCGGGCGCCGGTGAACAGCGTGGGGTCGACGGCGGTCGGCCCGGAGCGCTCGGTGCCGCACATCGGGTGCCCGCCGACGTACCGGTCCCCGTGGACGGCACCCAGCTCGGCCAGCACCGGGACCTTCACCGAACCGAGGTCGGTGACCGTCGCCCCCGGGTCGATCCGCAGCCCGGCCAGTGCCGTGCCCATCGCCGGGAGCGGGACGGCGAGCACGACCACGCCGGTCAGCTCCCGGCGGATCTCCACGCCGGTGTCCTCCGCCGCCTGCCGGGCGGCCGGGTCGACGTCCCAGCCGGAGACCGGCCGGCCGGCCGCGACCAGCGCCGCCGCCAGCGAACCGCCCAGCTGCCCGAGGCCGATCACCGAGACCGGCGGCGCGGGCATCGTCGGGACCGGGAAGGAGCCGGTCACGGTGCCTCCTCCCCACCGGTCGCCGGGCCGGTCTCCCACGGGGTGCCCAGCCGGAACACCCGGGCCAGGGCGGTGGCGACCGGGCGCCCGTCCGCGGTGGCCGCGTCGATCCGGTAGACGGCGGTGCGGCCGGTCCGGTGCAGCTCGACCCCCTCGGCGACCACGTGGTCGCCGGACCGGCCGGGGGAGAGGAACTCGGTGTGGACGTCCTGGGCGACGGCGATCGTGCCGTGGCTGTTGCTCACCGCGGCGTGCACCACGTCCAGCAGTGCCATCGTCGCGCCGCCGTGCGCGGTGCCGACCGCGTTGAGCAGGCTCGGGCCCACGGTCATCGACGCCCGTGCGTAGCCGGGTCGGACCTCCTCCAGCTCGATGCCCAGGTGGGCGGCGAGCGGATCGGCGGCGAGGGCGGCGAAGAGCGCCGGGGCGACGGCGGGGACCTCGACCGGCGCGCTGTCGTCGGAGAGGGCGTCGGCCATGATCTACAGGCTATGGCCCCTCCCTCCGACTCCGGCACCTCGCTGCAGGAGAGCTTCGCCGTCCGGGTCAGCTCGGCCGCCGGCCGCTGGCAGTGCGAGCTCCTCGCCGCCGATGCCGACGACGAGCTGCCGGCCCTGGAACGAGCCCTCGGTGACCCGGGCGCCCCCGGCTGGCCGGGCCCGTTCGTCCTCGTCGTCGACAGCCGGCTCTACTTCGTCGTGCTCCGGCACGGGCCGGGCGGCATGGTCCGGGCGCTGATCTCCGACGCGACCTTCCAGGAGCACCTGCTCGCGGCCGAGGTGGTGGAGCGCTACGGCATCCCGGTCGAGACCGGCACCACGATCGACGACGCCTTCGACGCCGACGAGCAGGGCCGGCCCGGCGGCGACCTCGACGTCCTGGCCGACGCCGGGCTCCCGGCCGAGGAGCTGAGCCGGCTGCTGGACTCCGACGACCTGTGGGCCGACGAGGTGGTGCTGGCGATCGCCGAACGGCTGGGCTTCGCCGACGAGCTCACGGCGGTCGCGGCGCCGTGAACCACGTCGGTGCTGTCGTCTTCGACCTGGGTGGCGTGCTCACCGAGAGCCCGCTGACCGCCTTCGCCGCCTACGAGCAGGAGGCGGAGCTGCCCGCCGGGTTCATCGTCGGCCTCAACAGCACCGACCCGGACACCAACGCCTGGGCCCGCTACGAGCGCCGGGAGCTCGACGAGCCGGGGTTCCGGCGGGCCTTCGAGGCCGAGGCCGCCGCCGCCGGGCACCCGCTGGACGCCGGCCGGGTGCTCGCCGCCCTGGCGGGGGAGCTGCGCCCGGCGATGGTGAGGGCGGTGCGACGGCTGCGGACGGCGGGGCTGCCCCTGGCGTTGCTGTCGAACAACGTCGCGCCGATGCAGCGCACCGGCCGGCTGGGCGAGCTGCTGGAGCTGTTCGACGCCGTCGTCGAGTCCTCGGTCGAGGGGGTGCGCAAGCCCGAGCCGGCCATCTACCCGCTCGCGGTACAGCGCCTGTCGCAGGCGGTCGGCCGGGAGCTCGCGCCGTCCGACTGCGCCTACCTGGACGACCTCGGCATCAACCTGAAGCCGGCCCGGGCGCTGGGGATGCACACGATCAAGGTCGTCGACCCCGCCGCCGCGCTCGCCGAGCTGTCGGCGCTCACCGGCCTGGACCTGGCATGACCTCCCGGCGCAGTCGTGCTCTGGCTGTACCGGTG
This sequence comes from Modestobacter sp. VKM Ac-2985, assembly GCF_026967925.1. Classification (GTDB taxonomy): domain Bacteria; phylum Actinomycetota; class Actinomycetes; order Mycobacteriales; family Geodermatophilaceae; genus Modestobacter. Next base: position 332,329 of record NZ_JAPVBI010000001.1, read on the forward strand.
CACCAGAGCACGACTCTCGGCGAGGCATCCCTGTCCGCCCGTCCGTGGGCGGGCCGGCGGTGACCGACGACGAGGCGATGCTGCGGGCGCTGGAGCTCGCGGCCGCCGCGCAGGAGTGGGGGGACACGCCGATCGGCGCCGTCGTCCTCGGTCCCGACGGGACGGTGCTGGCCGAGGCGGCCAACGAGCGGGAGAAGCAGGGCGACCCGACCGCACACGCCGAGGTGCTGGCCCTGCGCGCCGCCGCGGCGGTGCACGGTGACGGCTGGCGGCTGACCGGGGCGAGCCTGGTGGTCACGCTGGAGCCCTGCACCATGTGCGCCGGTGCGAGCGTGCTGGCCCGGGTGGCGCGGGTGGTCTACGGCGCCGACGACCCGAAGGCGGGGGCGGCCGGTTCGTTGTGGGACGTCGTCCGGGACCGGCGGCTCAACCACCGCCCCGAGGTCACCGGCGGCGTCCGCGCCGAAGAGTCCGGCGCGTTGCTACGTGCGTTCTTCCGCTCGAAGCGGGGCCTGTAGTCTGTCCGACGGTGGCGTGTCCGAGCGGCCGAAGGAGCACGCCTCGAAAGCGTGTGAGGTGCAAGCCTCCGTGGGTTCAAATCCCACCGCCACCGCATCGAGACGGCGGCGTCCGGTCCACCTGGACCGGGCGCCGCCGTCGTCGTGTCAGCAGGTCGTCTTGCCGTACTCGTCCACGGCGCTGCCGGCCTCGACGAGCTCGGTCTGCAGCGCCTGGAGCTGCGGGGCGAGGTCCGCGTTGGCCGCCCGGTCGGTGACGTCGACCTGGTTCATCAGGTCGCGCATCGAGGTCCAGGCGGCGACCAGGCGCTCCCACTGCGGGGTCACCCCGGCCGGCGGCTCGACCGTTGCGAGCCGGTCGACGGCCTCGGCGACCTGCTGTGGCGCCTGCTCCGGGGTCGTGGTGGCGCCCTGCAGGTCCGTGGTGATGTCGGTGAGCAGGCCCGGCACCTCGGTGCAGAAGGTCTCCTGCGCGTCCGTGTCCGCCGAGCCCGCGGTGGTGGCGGGAGCCGTCGACGAGGCGCTCGAGGACGGCGCGCTGGGGGTGGACGCGGCGGTGGTCGCCGACCCGTCCGACGAGCACCCGCTCAGCAGCGCCGGGACGACGAGCAACGGCAGGAGGGCGGCGGGGAGTCGGGAGGTGCGCATGGCCGCACGGTAATGACGCGCTGCCCTCAGACCGGGACGTCGTAGTCGATGAGCAGCCGGCCGTCGTCCCCGCGGACCAGGGTGACCTGGTGCTGTTCGGCGCTGACGGTGCCGTTGCGCTCGGTGAAGGTCACCGGCACCGAGGCGACGAGCGACCCGTCCTGCGCCGACACCGGGCCCCGGCTGACGCTCTGGAAGCGGTCCCAGAAGGCGAGGTAGGCCGCCCGGCTGCCGATCTCCGCGCGCAGCCGGGGCCCGGTGCGCTCCCAGGCCGCCCCGGCGTCGCCGGGCAGCAGCGCGTAGTAGCTGGTGACCGCCTGCACGACCTCGGCCGCGGAGCCCGGTGCCGGACCCGCGGGCGTCGGCGTCGGCGTGAGGGTCGGGGCCGCGGTGGGCGCCGTCGGCGGCGGGGTCACCGACGGGGTCGGGACGGCGGAGGTCGGCGCCGGCGTCTCCGAGGTGACCACCGGCTCCTCCTCGGTCGTCGGCGTCGGCGTCGGCGTCGGGGCGGCGGACGACGGTGCCGGGTCGGCAGACGACGGTGCCGACGGCGAGCTGCCGGCCTCGGCCGCCGGGACCCGGTCGTCGTCGTCCCGGGTTCCGAACCAGACCGCACCCAGCGTGCCGGACAGGGCGAGGAACACGATCGCGGCGGCGGCGACCAGCCGGGACCGGCGGCTGCGCCCCGGTCGGGGGGTGGGCGAGGGAGGCCGGCCGGCCGCAGGCGGTGCGCCGGCCGCCGCAGCAGCCGGCGGTGTGGCCCCGGCGTCCTCGGGCCGGTCGGTGTCCGCCGGCTGATCGCCCGTCCCCGGTCGGGCCCGTGCCTCCGGGGACGGTGGTGCGTCGGCCGGGAGCGCCGGCTCGGCGGCGGCCGCCCCGGCGGGGGTCCCGGTGGTGGGGGACCCGGTGGCGGAGCCGGTGGTGGGGGCCCCGGTGGCGGAGCCGGTGGTGGGGGCCCCGGTGGCGGAGCCGGTGGTGGAAGAGTCGGTGGAGGAGTCGGCCGTGGCGGAGCCGGTGGTGGGGGAGTCGGTGCTGGCGGGGGCGTCCGTCGCGCCGGTGGTCGTCGCGCCGGGCACCGCGCGCAGGTCGGCCAGCGTCGGCAGCAGCGGCGTGCGTGCGGCCAGCACCTCGGTGGTGTCGCCGTCCCGGCCGGCGGCCAGCTTCGCCAGCTGGTCGCGCGCCTGGGCCATCGTCGGCCGCTTCGCCGGGTCGTTGGCCAGCATCCGCATCAGCGGCCGGGTGAGCGGCCCGGCGTTCCGCGGCCGGGCCACGTTGCCCCCGGCGACCCGGTGGAGCATCTCCAGCGGGTTCTCCGTCATCCCGAACGGCGGCGTCCCCTCCAGACAGGCGTGGAGCGTGGCGCCGAGGGAGAAGACGTCGCTGGCCTCCCGGGGCTCCTGCCCGCGGGCGACCTCCGGGGCCAGGTAGGCCGGCGTCCCCTTGACCACGCCGGTCTGGGTGAGCGAGACGTCGCCACGAGCCCGCGAGATGCCGAAGTCGGTGATCTTCACCAGGCCGGCGCTGCGCGGGCCCTCACCGATCAGGATGTTGCCCGGCTTCACGTCCCGGTGGACGACGCCGACGGCGTGCGTGGCGACCAGTGCATCGGCGACCTGGGCGCCGATCAGGGCCACCTGCTGCACCGGCAGCGTGCCCCGTTCGGCCAGCACGCTCGCCAGGCTGCGGGAGGGCAGGTGCTCCATGACCAGCCACGGCGTCCCGCCGTCGTCGACCATGTCGTAGACCGCGATGGCGTGCGGATGGGTCAGCCGGGCGGCGATCCGGCCCTCACGCATGGCCGCTTCGCGGTGCCCGGCGGTCGCCTCGGGGTCGCTGCCGAACGGGATGAGCACCTGCTTGACCGCGACCTCGCGGCCCAGCAGCTCGTCCCGGGCCAGCCAGACCGCGCCCATGGCCCCGCCACCGAGCCTGGACTCCAGCAGGTAGCGCCCGGCCACCCGGGCACCCGGCGCCGTCATCCCAGCCCTGCTCGCACGCCGGCCGCGCCGCGGGTCAGGCGGAGACGGGGGCCCCGTACCGGCGCGTGTACTCCGCCTGGGCCCCCTCGGGCAGCGCGTCGTAGAGCTCGCCCAGCTGGTCGACCGAGCTCTGCGGCAGCTCGTCGAACAGCTGACGCCAGCTCGGCGGCTCGTCGTGGCTGCGGGTGAGCAGCAGCTCCCAGGCCCGGGTCTGCCGCTCACGCTGCGCCCGCCCGGCGACCAGGCCGGAGAGGTACTGGTCCTTGGCGGCGTCCTTCTCGGCGCGGGTGGCGTCGGGCGGGAGGTCGCTCGGGTCGGTCTGCTCCAGTGCGGTGACGATCGCCGCGACCACCTCGGGGCGTACCTGCTCAGCGCTGCTCATGTCGGTCCCTCCGGTGTCCGGTTCCGTGCGGCGGTCGCCGTCCCGTAGATCACTCAACCACTCTCCGGCCCCGCAGGCCGCTCGGGTGGAGGGGAGCGGCTGACTGCCGCGGACCCGCCCGGTACAGTGGCCCCGCACTGGAGGATTCGCCTAGTGGCCTATGGCGCTCGCTTGGAAAGCGGGTTGGGTGCAAGCCCTCGGGAGTTCGAATCTCCCATCCTCCGCAGGTAGAGCGCCGTCACGGCGCCGAGCATGAGCGCTCCCCCGGCCAGCGCGGTCGGGGTGAGCCGCTCCCCGAGCACCACGGCCGCCAGCGCGGTCGCGGTCAGCGGCTCGAGCAGGGTCACGATCGAGGCGACCGCGGCCGGCACGGCCCGCACCCCGGTGAAGAAGAGCCCGTACGCCAGCGCGGTCGGCACCAGTCCCAGGTAGACCAGCAGCGCCAGCCCCAGCGGGTCGGTGGTGAGGTCCAGCCCGGCGGCCAGCGCCACCGGGGTGAGCGCCACGGCCCCCACGGCGAAGCCGACCGTCGTCGTCGGCACGCCCGCCGGTGCGCCGGCCGACAGCAGCACCACCGCGGCGTAGGCGACCGCGCAGCCGATCGCGGCCAGCGCCCCCAGCAGGACGGCGTCGCCGCCGTCGCCGCCCGCCGAGACCCCGACGAGCAGCACCAGCCCGGCCAGGGCGACGACGAGGGCCACGCCGGTGGCCCGGTCCGGGCGGCCGTGCCCGAGTGCGGCGGCACCGACGGCCACCAGCAGCGGGGCCAGGCCGAGGGCGACCAGCGTCGCGATGCTCACCCCGGCCGTGGCCACGGCCGCGAAGTAGGCGCTCTGGTAGACCGCCAGCCCGGCGCCGACGCCGGCCAGCCGCCAGCGCAGCGCGCGCGGCCAGGGGACCGGCGGAGCGGCGGGCCCGGAGAAGGCCCGCCGGGCGAGCAGGTGGACGGCGAGCAGGGCGAGCGCGCCGACGGCCATCCGGTGCCAGGCGACGTCGAGCGGGTCCAGGTCGGTGCGGTCGGCGACCAGGTCGCCGGTGATGCCCGCGGTGCCCCAGCACAGCGCGGCCAGCACGACGAGCAGGAAACCGCGGGCAGGCGGGACGGGCTGAGGGGTGCGCCCGGTCATGCGGCGGGAGCGTACGGGGAGGGCGGCTCCGGCATCGGCGGCGTCCTCTACAGTGGACGGCGACCCCTCGTGCGGCGTCACCCTGTGAACCTCCCCAGGGCCGGAAGGCAGCAAGGATAAGCGGGCTCTGGCGGGTGTGCGGGGGGTCCTTTCTCTCTCCGTCGCGGTTCTCAGGCTCCTCCCAGGTTCGTGCGCTCTGATGCACCCACCTTCGAGCGGGGGAGTGGCCGTGCCCAGTCGTCGTACCTGGTGGATCACCGGCGGGGCCGTGGCGGTCGTCGCCGCAGGGGCCATCGGCGGGCCGTTGATCTACGCCGCCGTCGCGGAGGACGCAGCCCCGGCCCCGACCGTGCAGGCGCAGCCGGAGGAGGTCGAGCTCACCGCGGACACCGACGGCACCTGGACCATCGGCCCCGGGTCCACCGCGGGCTACCGCGTGGACGAGGTGCTCAACGGCGCCGACGTGACCGTCGCCGGCACCACCGACCAGGTCACCGGCACCGTCGTCATCTCCGAGGGCGACCTCGCCGACGCCGACGTGACCGTCGACGTCGCCTCGATCAGCACCGACAGCAGCCGCCGGGACTCCTACTTCCGGGACAACGTGATGGACGTCGCCGCGAACCCCACCGCGACCTTCTCCGTCACCGAGGTGGCCGACCTCCCCGAGCTCTCCGGCACCCCGGTGACCGTGCCGGTGACCGGTGAGCTGGCCCTGGCCGGCACGACGCAGCCGGTGACCACCGAGCTCTCCGTCGTCCGCACCGCCGACGGCGTGGACGTCTCGGGTGCGGTGCCGGTGGTCTTCACCGACTTCGGCATCGAGCCGCCGAACCTGGGCTTCGTCAGCGTCGAGGACTCCGGCGCCGTGGAGTTCTTCCTGCGCCTGACCCTCTGACGTCGTCTCGGCCTCGTCCAGAGGCTCACCGCGAGCCTGCGAGTGGTGAGGGGGACGAGGTCCGTTGAGTAACCTCGCGGCGTGGCTCTGGCGCTCTACCGCAAGTACCGTCCGGCGACCTTCGCCGAGGTGGTCGGGCAGGAGCACGTCACCGCGCCCCTGATGAACGCGGTGGACGGCGGGCGGATCAACCACGCCTACCTGTTCAGCGGGCCGCGGGGCTGCGGGAAGACGTCGTCGGCGCGGATCCTGGCCCGCTCGCTGAACTGCGAGCAGGGGCCGACGTCCACGCCCTGCGGCGTCTGCGGCTCGTGCATCGCGCTGGCCCCCGACGGCCCGGGCTCGATCGACGTCATGGAGATCGACGCGGCCAGCCACGGTGGTGTCGACGACGCCCGCGACCTGCGCGAGAAGGCTTTCTTCGCCCCGGTGCACAGCCGCTACAAGGTCTACATCGTCGACGAGGCGCACATGGTGAGCTCGCAGGGCTTCAACGCCCTGCTCAAGGTGGTCGAGGAGCCGCCGGAGTTCCTGGTCTTCGTCTTCGCCACCACCGAGCCGGAGAAGGTCCTCCCGACCATCCGCTCGCGCACCCACCACTACCCGTTCCGGCTGGTGCCGCCCAGCACGCTGCGCGCCCTGCTGGAGAAGACGTGCGCGGCCGAGGGCGTCACCGTGGAGCCGACGGTGTTCCCGCTGGTGGTCCGGGCCGGGGGCGGCTCGGTGCGCGACTCGCTGTCGATCCTCGACCAGCTGCTGGCCGGTGCCGGCCCCGAGGGGGTCACCTACCGGTCGGCCGTGGGCCTGCTCGGCGTCACCGACGAGGCGCTGCTCGACGAGGCCGTCGACGCGCTGGCCGCCTCCGACGCGCCGGGCGTCTTCCAGGCCGTCGACCGCGTGGTCGAGGCCGGGCACGACCCCCGCCGGTTTGCCACCGACCTGCTGGACCGGCTGCGCGACCTGATCGTGCTGGACGCCGTGCCCGAGGCCGGCGGCAACGGCCTGCTCGACAGCCCGCCCGACCGGATCGACGTGATGAGCCGGCAGGCCCAGGCGCTGGGCTCGGCCACGCTCTCCCGGCTGGCCGACACCGTGCACGAGGGCCTCACCGAGATGCGCGGGACGACGGCCCCCCGGCTGCTCCTGGAGCTCGTCTGCGCCCGGATGCTGCTGCCGGGGGTCGACGGCTCGGCCGTGGCCACCCTGCAGCGTCTGGAGCGGCTGGAACGGCGGATGTCGATCGCCGGGGAGCACGCCGGCCGCCCGGAGGCCGCCGCCGTCCCGGCACCGGTACGCGAGCCCGCCCGGCCGGCCCCGGTCCAGGCCCCGCCGCCCGCTGTCCCCACCCCGGCTGCCCCGGCCCCGGTTGCGCAGGCCCCGGCCGCCGAGCCGGTGGCACCTCCTGCCGCTGCGCCGACCAGCCGGCCGGCGTACGTCCGTCCCTCGCAGGCCCGTTCCGCGCCGGCCGCCCCCACGCCTGCACCGGCGTCCCCGCCGGCCCCGGAGGGGGACGACGGCTGGCCGGTGACCGCCCGCCCGGGCGCACCCGCCGCGGCGCGCCCGGCTGCCCAGCCGTCTGCTGCAGAGCCGCCCGCCGCCGACCACCCGCGGCCCCGGTCGGAGAGCGCGCCGGCGTCCGAGGTGCCGCTGCCGCCCGAGCCCACCGACGACGAGGACTGGCCGCAGGCGGCCCGCCCGGCGGCGGAACCGCACCGCGCCCCCGCGCCGGCCACGGATGCCGCGCCGGCACCCCGGGCCGCGGCGGAGTCCGCGCCGGCGCCCCGCGGCGGTGAGCCCACGCCGCTGGTGTCGGCCACGCCGGCCGAGCCCGCCGGTGACGACGCTGCGCTGACCACCGCCGACGTCCGGCGGATCTGGCCGGAGCTGCTCAAGGTGGTGCGCGGGCACAAGCGCACCACCGAGGCGCTGCTCAAGAGCGCCCAGGTCCACGACCTGACCAACGGGGTGCTCACCCTGGCGGCCACCTCGCCGGCGCTGGCCAAGATGCTGGGCGACGACCTGAACAAGGACGTCATCCGGCAGTCGCTGCAGGAGCTGCTCGGCGTCCGCTGGAAGGTGCAGGCCGTCGTCGACGGGGGCCCGGGTCAGCCCGGGGCCGCCGGCGGTGGCTCGGGGGGCGGGGCACCGGTGTCGCCGGAGGCGGCGCGGGCCGCCGTGCAGGCCGCGGAGTCCGCCGAGGCCGACGAGCTGATGGCCGAGCGGGCCGCCGACGCGGCCTCCGGCGACACCGCGGACACCGCGCCGACGCTGGACCCCGAGGCCGCCGCGCTCCAGCTGCTGCGCACCCAGCTCGGCGCACGACCGATCGACAGCTGACCGACGCCCCGGTCCCCTACGGCGCGGACCGGGGCGGCGTGGGACGGGGCGGCGCAGAACGCTGGGCGAGCCGGCGCACCCACGGGTCGACCAGCCGCGGGATCAGCGGCCCCAGCACGGCCAAGATCAGCACGTAGGCGGCGACCAGCGAGCCGAAGGCCGCCGGCACGCTCCCCAGCACCAGACCGGCGATGATGATCGAGAACTCGCCGCGCGCGACCAGGGCCGCCCCGGCGCGCACCCGGCCGGGCGGCCCGACGCCGGCCCGGCGCCCGGCGACCCACCCGGTGCCGAACTTGGTCACTATCCCGACCGCGGCCAGTGCGGCTGCGGGCAGCAGCGCGCCGGGCAACTGGGAGGGGTCGGTCGACAGCCCGAAGAAGACGAAGAAGACCGCGGCGAACAGGTCGCGCAGTGGGGCGAGCACGTCCCCGATCCGCTCGGCGACCTCCCCGGAGAGGGCGATCCCGAGCAGGAAGGCGCCCACCGCCGCCGAGACGTGCACCGCCTCCGCGGCACCGGCGACCAGCAACGCCAGGCCGAGCACGCGCAGCAGCAGGATCTCGTTGGACCGCGCCCCGACGAACCGGGTCACCGTGGTGCCGTGGCGCACCGCGACGGCCAGCACGGCCGCGAGGGTGGCCAGGGCGACGCTGACCGACAGCAGGGCGTCGCCGGTGGTGGTGGCCGCGACGACGCCGGTGAGCACCGGGAGGTAGGCGGCCATCGCCAGGTCCTCGATGACCAGCACGCCGAGCACGGCCGGGGTCTCCCGGTTGCCGAGCCGGCCGAGGTCGGTCAGGAGCTTGGAGACGATCCCCGACGAGCTGATCGCGGTGACGCCGAACAGGGCCAGCGCGGCGGTGGGCCCCCAGCCCAGGAACAACGCCAGGGCAGCTCCGGGCAGGCCGTTGAGCAGCAGGTCGACGACCCCGACCGGGGCCTGGCGGCGCAGGTTCTCGACCAGGTCGCCGGCGGTGTACTCCAGCCCGAGGACGAGCAGCAGGAGCACGATGCCGACCTCGGCGCCGGTGGAGAAGAAGCCCTCGGGGGCGTCCAGTGGCAGCAGCCCGCCGGTGCCGAACGCCAGCCCGGCGAGCAGGTACAGCGGGATGGGGGACAGGCCGATCCGGCCGGCCAGCGAGCCGAGCAGCCCCAGCCCGAAGAGGACGGCGCCCAGCTCGAGCAGCAGGACGGCGGTGTGCCCCAGGTCCATCAGCGCGGGTTGAGCAGGTCACCGACCGCTGCGACGCCGTCCGACGTGCCGACCACCACCAGCCGGTCCTCGGCCTGGAACCGGAAGTCCGGGGTGGGCGAGGCGATCATCTGCTCGCCCCGGACGACGGCGACGACGGAGGCACCGGTGCGGGACCGGATGGCCGCGTCACCCAGGGTCGCGGCGACGTAGGGGGAGCCGGGTTCGATCGGCACGCCCTCGGTGGCCAGGCTCTCCACCTGCTGACGCAGCCGGGACAACCGCTCGGTGATCCGCGGGGCGCCCAGCAGCTCGGCGACGACCTCGCTCTCCTCCGCGGTCAGCTCGATGGTGGCCGCCGTGGCGTCGGGGTCCCGCTCGTCGTAGAGGAGGACGTGCCGGGCCCCGTTGCGCTGGGAGATGACCCCGACCCGCCGGCCCTGCGCGGTCACCAGGTCGTGCCGCAGTCCGATCCCGGGCAGTCGTGTCTCCTCGACGTCCATCGGCGTCCGTGCTCCTGTCTCGTCGTGGTCCCAGGCGAGAGGCCCCCGCCGTCGGCGCTCATCGTGCCCCGCCGGGTGGTCAGCCGACAGCGGTCCTTGGTCCCCGGTCGAGGGCGCGGAAGCGGGCCAGCGCGGCGACCGACAGCACCGGGCCGGCAGCGAGCAGCACCAGCGTCCACCGCCAGGTGACCAGGTCGGCCAGGTAGGGCAGCGCGCTGATCGTCACCGTGGTGAGCAGGAAGCCGGTCGCGGTCTGCACGGTGAGGGCGGTGCCGACCCAGCGCCGGTCGGAGACCTCGCTGAGCAGGGTGGAGAACATCGCCGAGTCGGCGATGACGCTGGCCCCCCAGACGCAGACGAAGACGGCGAGGGCGGCGGTCGGCCAGGACCAGGCCCACGGGGAGAGCAGGCAGCACACGCCGCTGGTGGCCACCGCGACGGTGGCCACCGGCGCCCGGCCCCACCGGCCGGCGAGCCAGCCGGCCAGCACGCAGCCGGCCGCGCCGCAGACCCCGAACGCGACCAGGGCCAGCAGGGCGATCCGGGAGGTCGGCAGGGTGGGGTCGACCACGTCCCGCGAGGCGGTGATCCACACCGCGGCCCAGGTCCAGAGCGCGTAGAGCTCCCACATGTGCCCGAGGTAGGCGAGGTTCACCAGCCGCGGCCGGGCCGACCGGAAGCCGTCGAAGGCCTGGGCGGCGCGCGGGCGGCTGCCCACCGACAGGTGCGGCCCGGCGCGCAGCAGGCCCAGCGCCAGCAGGGCGGCGACCCCGCCGCTGGCCGCCGCGGCGACCAGCACGGTCCGCCACGAGTCGCCGAGCACGCCGACCAGGAGCTGGGGCAGCAGCGAGCCCAGGGTGAGCGCCCCGACCAGCACGCCGAGCGCCAGCCCCCGCCCGCGGGCGCCGAACCACGAGGCCATCAGCTTCATGCCGATCGGGTAGACCAGTGCCAGGCCCATCCCGGTCAGGAAGCGCAGTGCGACGCCCAGCAGCGGCCCGTCGGCCAGGACGGCGACGCCGAGGGTGCAGGCAGCGGCGGCCCCGGCCCCGGTGGCGAGCAGCCGCTCGGGGCGCACCCGGTCGGCCAGCCCGGTCGTCGCCGAGGCGAGCGCACCCACGACGAAGCCCAGCTGCACGGCGACGGTGAGGCCGACCCCGCCGGCGGTGCCCAGCTGCCAGTCGCGACGCAGCACGGGGAGGACTGCGGAGGCGGAGAACCAGACGGCCAGGGCGAGCACCTGGGTCAGCGCGATGAGCGCCAGCTGCGACCACGGCCCGGTGCGCGCCCCGCCCGCGGTGCTGCGGACCTGCACGCCGTCGCCTGCCACGCCGGTGACCCTGCCACCGAGCCCGGTGCCGCCACACGTCGACCCGCACAGCGCGTGCGGCGGACTGTCGGTGCCAGCACCTACGCTCGGACCATGCGACCCGGTGGCCAGCCCGACATGCAGCAGATCATGAAGCAGGCACAGCAGATGCAGCAGCAGCTCGCTGCCGCGCAGGAGGAGCTGGCCCGCGCAGAGGTGACCGGTTCGGCCGGTGGCGAGCTGGTCACCGTGACCATGACCGGCAGCGGTGAGGTCACCGCCGTCACGATCGCGCCGGCCGCCGTCGACCCCGACGACGTCGAGACCCTGCAGGACCTGGTGGTCGCGGCCGTCCGTGACGCCCAGCGCGCCGTCGGCGAGCTCACCGCCTCCACGATGGGCCCGCTGACCGGCGGTCTCGGTGGCGGGCTGGGTCTCCCCGGCCTCTGATCCACCCGGGTGCGCACACCGCCACCCGCATCGAAGGAGAACCGTGTACGAGGGCGCTGTCCAGGACCTCATCGACGAGCTCGGGCGGCTGCCCGGCGTCGGTCCCAAGAGCGCGCAGCGCATCGCCTTCCACCTGCTGGCCGCCGAGTCGGCCGACGTCGGCCGACTGGTCGCCGCCCTGCAGCGGGTGCAGGCCGAGGTCCGCTTCTGCGTGACCTGTCACAACGTCGCCGAGGCCGAGCAGTGCCGGATCTGCCGTGACCCGCGGCGCACGCTCGACGTCATCTGCGTCGTCGAGGAGCCCAAGGACGTCGTGGCGATCGAGCGGACCCGGGAGTTCAAGGGCCGCTACCACGTGCTCGGCGGGGCGATCAGCCCGATCGAGGGGATCGGCCCGGACGACCTGAAGGTCAAGGAGCTGATGACCCGGCTGATGGACGGCCAGGTCACCGAGCTGATCATCGCCACCGACCCGAACCTGGAGGGCGAGGCGACCGCCGCGTACCTGGCCCGGCTGGTCGGCCCGCTGGGGATGGCGGTGTCCCGGCTGGCCAGCGGGCTGCCGGTGGGCGGTGACCTGGAGTACGCCGACGAGGTGACGCTGGGCCGGGCGTTCGAGGGCCGCCGCCGCATCGACGCTTGAAGCCCGCCTCGTCGGGCAGAAATGGCCATTTCTGCCCGATCGGCCGACGGATCGTAGGGGCGGGCGGTGGTTGAGCGATCCATCACAACCCTGGGGTCGTGGTTGGCATCCGGAGCGGAGGCAGGCCATCCTCGGGTGGTGGTCGGGCCCAGTTCGTTGACGCGTCGTCGCGCCATCGACCTGATGCGCCTGGCCGGCACGCTCTGTCGGTGAGCCGACGCCCCTGACCGGAGGTCCGCGCCGCGCCGTTCGGCGCCGAGCCAGCTGGACCCCGGCAGTGGAGAGCTGTGCCCGCCGTCCGCTCCACCTGCGAGGACCCCCGTGATCGAGCTGTCCGACGTCCGCAAGGTCTTCCCCGCCCGCCGCACCGCCGGTGAGGTGGTCGCCCTCGACGGCGTGAGCCTGTCCGTCGCCCGCGGTGAGTTCGCCGGGGTGGTGGGCCCCAGCGGCTCGGGCAAGAGCACCCTGGCCCGGCTGGTGAACCTGCTCGAGCGGCCGACCTCGGGCACGGTCACCGTCGACGGCCGGGTGCTCACCGACCTCGATGCCGCCGGTGTCCGCGAGGCCCGTCGCAGCATCGGCATGATCTTCCAGCACTTCAACCTGCTCGACTCCCGCACCGCGGCCGGCAACGTCGAGCACCCGCTGGAGCTGGCCGGGGTCGGCCGCACCGAGCGCCGGCGCCGGGTCGCCGAGCTGCTCGACCTGGTCGGCCTCGCCGACCGGCACGCCTCGCGGCCGGCGCAGCTCTCCGGTGGGCAGAAGCAGCGGGTCGCGATCGCCCGCGCGCTGGCCGCCCGCCCCTCCGTGCTGCTCTGCGACGAGGCGACCTCGGCCCTGGACCCGGCCAGCACCACCGGCGTGCTGGAGCTGCTGCGCCAGGTGCGCGCCGAGCTGGGGCTCACCGTGCTGCTCATCACCCACGAGATGTCCGTCGTCCGGGCGGTCTGCGACAGCGCCGTGCTGATGAGCGACGGCCGGGTGGTCGACGGCGGTCCGCTGACCGAGGTCCTGGCCCGGCCGGACTCCGCACTGGCCGCCCAGCTGGTCCCGGCCCCGGCCGGGCCGGAGACCGGCGACGGTGCGCTGGTACAGCTCACGGTCACCGACGCCACCCCGCACGGCGCCGTCCTGCAGACCCTCACCGCCGAGCTGGGCCTGTCGGTCGAGGTGGTCGGCGGGTCGGTGGAGACCGTCGCCGGCCGACGCTTCGGCCGGCTGCTGCTGCGGGTCGAGGGGGACGACGGCCGGCTGGACCCGGCGCTGGCGCGACTGCGGGCCGGTGGTGCCCTCGTGGAGCGCACCGCCGCGGGCGACCCGCGCCCCCAGCCGGACGCCGACGACGCACCACCCCGACCCGACCGCGAGCCCGACGTGCAGCGGCTCGCCGACGCCCCGGACGTGCAGCGGTGAACGACTGGTCCCGGATCGCCCCGCAGCTGGTCGACGCCACCGGCGAGACGCTCTACATGGTGGGCGTCGCCACCGCGCTGACCGTGCTGCTCGGCGTGCCCCTCGGCGTGCTGCTCACCATCACCGCGCCCGGGGCGCTCGCCCCGCACCCGCTGGTGAACCGGCTGCTCGGCCTGGTGGTCAACCTCGGCCGCTCGCTGCCCTTCATCATCCTGCTGGTCCTGGTCGCCCCGGTCACCCGCGGCATCGTCGGCACCACCATCGGCTCGACGGCGACGATCGTGCCGCTGACCATCGGCGCCGTCCCGTTCCTGGCCCGCCTCGTCGAGACCAGCCTGCGCGAGGTGGCGCACGGCAAGGTCGAGGCGACCCTGGCGATGGGCGCGCGGCGCCGCGACGTCGTCCGCACCGTGCTGCTGCCCGAGGCGCTGCCGTCGCTGGTCGCCGGCGTCACCGTGACCGTGGTGGCGCTGATCAGCTACTCGGCCATGGCCGGGGCGATCGGCGGCGGCGGGCTGGGCGACTTCGCCATCCGCTACGGCTACCAGCAGTTCCGCACCGACATCACGTTGGCGACCGTCGTCCTGCTGCTCGTGGTGGTGCAGCTCCTGCAGTGGGCCGGCGACCGCTGGGCCCGCCGGCTCGCCACCTCCTGACCGTCCGTCCCCCGTTCCACGAGGAGAGAGAACTGATCATGCGTTCGAAGAGCCCCCTGGCCGTTGCGGCCGCCGCTGCGACCGCCCTCGTCCTGAGCGCCTGCGGCGGGGGCAGCGCCGAGCTGTCCGCCGAGGACGAGCCGTTGCAGGTCGGTGCCTCGCCGGTCCCGCACGCGGAGATCCTGCGCTACATCGACGACGAGCTGGCCGACGACGCCGGCCTGGACCTCGAGGTCGTCGAGTTCACCGACTACGTCCAGCCCAACGTCGCCCTGGACGACGGGTCGATCGACGCCAACTACTTCCAGACCATCCCCTACCTGGAGGAGCAGGAGGCCAACGCCGGCTACGACTTCACCGCCCTGGAGCCGGTGCACATCGAGCCGCTGGGCATCTACTCCGAGTCGCTGACCGACCTCGCCGCCCTGCCGGACGGCGCGACGGTGGCGATCCCCAACGACCCGACCAACGCCGGTCGGGCGCTCCGGCTGCTGGCCGCCAACGACCTGATCACGCTGGCCGACACCGGGGATGCCGCGCCCACCGCGCTGGACGTCGAGGGCAACCCGAAGGACCTGCAGATCACCGAGGTCGAGGCGGCGCAGCTGCCCCGGTCGCTCGTCGACGTCGACGCCGCGGTGATCAACGGCAACTACGCGATCGACGCCGACCTGGTGCCGGCCGAGGACGCGCTGGCCCTGGAGGAGGCGGAGGGCAACCCCAACGCCAACCTGCTGGTCGTGCGCGCCGGCACCGAGGACGACGAGCGGATCGGCCAGCTGGAGGAGCTGCTGCACTCCGACGAGGTGCGGACCTTCATCGAGGAGAACTACGAGGGCGCGGTCATCCCCGCCTTCTGACCTCTTCCTCGTCCACCGAAATGGCCATTTCGGTGGACGAGGAGTGGGTCAGGGTTCGACGACGACGTCCGGGCCCCGCCGGACCGCCCGGCGCACCCGCAGCCGGACCACCTGGCCGAACCGCTTGACGAGGCCGGAGTAGCCGGGCGTGGGCCCGTGGTACCCGAGGAAGCCGCGCGGGCCGGAGACCATCTCCCCGGTGGACAGGTCGTAGCGGGCCTGGTGCCACGGGCAGACCAGGCAGCCCTCGGCGTCGACGTGGCCGTCGGCCAGGTCGGCGAGCTGGTGCCGGCAGCGGCGGGAGACCGCGGCCAGCCGGTCACCGGTGTTGGCCACCGCCCACTGGCCGGCGGGGCGCACAGCGCCCGGGGGGAGGTCGGCGGCGGGGACGCGGTCGGGCACGGGTCCTCCTGATCTGGGGCGGGCTGGTGTCGGGCGGTGCCCGAGCCCCTACCCGGTGCAGCGGCGGGCAGACGTGGCGCGCCGAGGCCGTCGAACTGTCGGTGCCGGGTGGGACGGTCGGCCTCCCGACTCGAGGAGCAGTCATGCCCACTCGTACGACACCCTGGCCCGCCGGCACCCCGTGCTGGGTCGACCTCGGCACCCCGGAACCGGACGCCGCCCGGGCCTTCTACACGGCGGTCCTCGACTGGACCTACCGTGACCCGAGCCCCGGCTCCGACGGCCACCGCATGTGCCTCGAGGACGGGCAGGAGGTGGCCGGGCTCGGTCCGCTGCAGGACCCGGCCGGCCCGTCCCGGTGGACGACGTACTTCGCCACCGACGACGCCGACGCGACGGCCGCCCGGGTGGCCGCGGCCGGCGGCAGGGTGCTCGCCCCGCCGCGCCAGGCCGGTCCGGCCGGTCGGATGGCGATCGTCACCGACCCGCAGGGCAGCCCGTTCGGGCTCTGGCAGGCCGGCGCCACCATCGGGGTGGAGCTGTTCAACGAACCCGGGGCGCTGGTCTGGAACGAGGCCGCCGTCGACGACCCGGCGGCGGCGCAGGAGTTCTACACGGCCGTCTTCGGCTTCGCCTGGGAGGAGGTCCCCGACGCGGGTGGCTACTGCACCTTCGCCACCGGCGACGGCCCGCTGGGCGGGCTGAGCGGCGTGGTCGAGGGGCTGCCGCGGGGCTGGAGCACCTGCTTCGCGGTGGCCGACACCGATGCGGCGGTCGGGGCGGTCGAGTCCGGCGGCGGGAAGGTGCTCATGCCGGCCGAGGACACCCCGTTCGGCCGGTTCGCCGTCGTCACGGACCCGTGGGGGGCGGTGTTCTCGGTGATGGAGGTCGCCGAGGAGTGAGACGCCGGGTCGGCGCGGCCACCGTCGCGGGGGCCGACCGGGGGCCGGCCAGCGGTGCCGGAGCCCTCGGCCACCCCCAGCACAGCGTGATCGGCGACGATGGACCCATGCGTCTCCTCTCCCGGCTGCTCCTCCCGCTGGCGGCCGGCCTGCCCGCCGTCCTCCTGACCGCGGGTCCGGCCCTCGCCGTCGAGCCGTTCGCCCCGACCGAGCAGCTCGTCGACGAGGCCGACGTGCTCGACAGCGGTGAGGAGGGCGAGGTCGAATCGGCCCTGCAGGAGCTGCAGGCCGAGGACGGCACCCAGCTCTACGTCGTCTACGTCGACACCTTCGACGAGTTGTCGGGCCCCGAGTGGGCGGCCGAGGCCTTCGATGTGGCCGGTCTGGGCACCAACGAGGTGCTCTTCGCCGTCGCCACGGAGCAGGAGCGCGTCGGCTACTACGTCGGGCAGAGCTCTCCGGTGACGCAGTCCGGACTCGACTCCTTCGTGAGCACCGAGGTCGAGCCGTACCTGGCCGAAGGGGACTGGTCCGGCGCCGCGGTGACGCTGGCGGAGGGCATCCAGTCCGGAGACGGGGCCTCCGCGGGCAGCGCCGGCGGTGGTGACGGCGGTGGCGGAGCCCTCGCGGTGCTGGTCGGCATCGCCGTCGTCGGTGGGGGCGGCTACGCGCTGATGAAGAGCCGGCGGCGCAAGAAGCAGCAGGCAGCCGCCGCTCGCGCGGCGGAGGAGCGCGCCGCCGCCGAGGCCGCCGCCCGCGACCCGCACCACGGCACCTCCACCGAGCAGTTGACCTTCCGGGCCAGCCAGGAGCTGCTCGACCTCGACGAGGCGGTCAAGACCTCCGAGCTCGACCTGGCCTACGCGCGGTCGCAGTACGGCGAGCAGTCGGTCGCGGGCTTCCAGGACGCGCTGAGCCGGTCCAAGGCCGAGCTGTCCCAGGCGTTCGCCCTGCGCCAGGAACTGGACGACGAGTTCCCCGAGGACGAGCCCACCCAGCGGCGGATGCTCACCCAGCTGCTGCAGCTCACCGCCGCCGCCGATGCCCGGCTGGCCGAGCAGGCCGAGGCCTACGCCGAGTTGCGCCACCTGCAGGACTCCGCGCCCGAGACACTGGCCGGGCTGGCCCCGCTCATCCGAGGGGTCCGGGAGCGGATCCCGGCGGCCGAACGGGTCCTGGAGGACCTGCAGCAGCGCTACGCCCGGTCGGCCTGGTCGCCGGTCGCCGACAACGTGATCGAAGCGCGTACCCGCACCGACCTGGCCGAGCAGGCGGTGGCCTCCGGGCAGGCGGAGATCGACGAGGGTCGACCGGCCGGGGCGGTCCCGGCGATCCGGGCGGCCGAGGACGCGCTGGCGCAGAGCCGCACCCTGCTCGACGCCGTGGGCCGGCTCGCCGACGAACTGGCCGGCAGTGGCGCGCGGTACGACGAGGTACGGGCGGAGACCGAGCGGGACATCGCCGAGGCCCAGGCGATGCTGTCCCGCAACGTCGACACCCCGGGGCTGCGGGAGCAGCTGGCCCGGGCCGAGCGGGCGCTGGCCAGCAGCGCTGCGCAGCTGCAGCCGCGCGACGGCGAGCTGCCCGACCCGCTGGCCGTGGTCCGGCGGCTCGACGAGGCGGACCTGGCCCTGGAGGCGGCCCTGGAGCCGGCGCGTGACGTCCGGCAGCAGCAGGAACGGGCCGCGGCCCACCTGCAGCAGGCGATCCGCGCCGCCGACTCCTCGGTCGCCGTCGCCGGTGACTTCATCTCCACCCGGCGCGGCGCCGTCGGGAGCCCCGCGCGCACCCGGCTGGCCGAGGCCGAACGCCACCTGGACGAGGCGTCGCGGTCCGCCGCGGCCGATCCGATCACCGCGCTCCGGGAGGTCCAGCGCGCCGACGGCCTGGCCCGGCAGGCGCTGACCGCCGCCCAGCAGGACGTCGAGCAGTACATGGCCGGCGGCTACGGCGGGCGCCCCGGCTACGGCGCGGGCCCCCGGCGGGGGTACGGCGGCGGTGGCTTCGCCGGTGGCGTCGCCGGCGGGGTGGCCGGTGGCGTGCTGGGGAGCATCCTGCTCGGCGGTCTCGGCGGGGGCTACGGCGGTGGCTTCGGCGGCGGAGACGGCGGCGGTGGTGGCTTCGGCGGTGGCGGCGACTTCGGTGGCGGCGACTTCGGTGGCGGCGGGAGCTTCTGACCTCTGGGCGACCCGTCCTCGGCCGGGTCGTTCGCCGGTCACAAGACCATCACGCCTTCACCCACCTGTCCCACCCCGTGAGATGGATGTGTTAGTCATGCATCTCCACAAGCCACCGGCGGCTGCGGTGGCGCATCGTGGCGCCCGCGGACCGCCGCCCATGAGAACGAGGTAGCGGATGAACTCCGTGTCCAGGAGCGGCCGGCGTGCGCTGGTCGCCACAGCGGGCATCACGGCGACGGCGCTGGCGCTGTCTGCGTGCGGCGGCGGCAGCGACGACGGGGACGGCGGCGGCTCGGGCGGCGGCGACTCGCTGATCGTCGGCACCACCGACAAGATCACCACGATCGACCCGGCCGGCTCGTACGACAACGGCTCGTTCGCCGTGATGAACCAGGTCTACCCGTTCCTGATGAACACGCCGCTGGGCAGCCCCGACGTCGAGCCGGACATCGCCGAGTCGGCCGAGTTCACCTCGCCCACCGAGTACACGGTGACGCTGAAGGACGGGCTGACGTTCGCCAACGGCAACGAGCTCACCGCCTCGGACGTGAAGTTCTCCTTCGACCGGATGGTCGCGATCGACGACGAGAGCGGCCCGGCGTCGCTGCTCTACAACCTGGACAGCACCGAGGTCGTCGACGACACGACCGTGGTGTTCAACCTGGTCTCGCCCGATGACCAGGTGTTCCCGCAGATCCTCTCCAGCCCCGCCGGCCCGATCGTGGACGAGGACGTCTTCGCCGCCGACGCGCTGACCACGGACCAGGAGATCGTCGAGGGCAACGCCTTCGCCGGCCCGTACGCGATCACCAACTACGACCAGAACAACCTCGTCTCCTACGAGGCGTTCGAGGGCTACGAGGGCCTGCTCGGTGCGCCGGCGACCGAGACGGTCAACGTCCGGTACTACGCCGACGCCTCGAACCTGAAGCTCGACGTCCAGGAGGGCAACATCGACGTCGCCTTCCGCAGCCTCACGGCGACCGACGTCGAGGACCTGCGCGGCGACGACTCCGTCAACGTCGTCGACGGCCCGGGCGGGGAGATCCGCTACATCACGTTCAACTTCAACACCCAGCCCTACGGCGCCACCACCCCCGAGGCCGACCCGGCCAAGGCCCTCGCCGTCCGGCAGGCCGCGGCGCACCTGCTCGACCGCGAGGAGCTGGCCGACCAGGTCTACAAGGGCACCTACACGCCGCTGTACTCCTACGTGCCCGAGGGTCTGACCGGCGCCGTCGAGCCGCTGCTGGAGCAGTACGGCGACGGCTCGGGCGCCCCGGACGCCGAGGCGGCCGCGCAGGTGCTGCAGGCCGCGGGCGTGCAGACGCCGGTGGAGCTCAACCTGCAGTACTCCAACGACCACTACGGCCCGTCCTCGGGTGACGAGTACGCGCTGATCAAGGACCAGCTGGAGTCCAGCGGCCTGTTCACGGTCAACCTGCAGACCACCGAGTGGGTGCAGTACTCCGAGGACCGCACCGCCGACGTCTACCCGGCCTACCAGCTCGGCTGGTTCCCGGACTACTCCGACGCCGACAACTACCTGACGCCGTTCTTCCTGACGGAGAACTTCCTGGGCAACCACTACTCGGACGAGGCGGTGAACGACCTGATCCTGCAGCAGGCCACCACCGTCGACCCGGCCGAGCGCCAGGCGCTGATCGAGCAGATCCAGGGCGCGGTCGCCGAGGACCTGTCCACGCTGCCGTACCTGCAGGGTGCCCAGGTCGCCGTCACCGGGACCGACGTGCAGGGCGTCGAGGACACCCTCGACGCGTCCTTCAAGTTCCGCTTCGGAGCCCTCAGCAAGGGCTGACCGAGCCCGGAGCACACCGCCCCGGGCGACCCGCCCTCCGTGGGTCGCCCGGGGCACCGGCATGTCCGTCGCCACCGCAGGCTGGGAGAGATGACCACCACCACGACCGAACGCACCGGGAGCACGGCCGACCCCGCCGGCGACCCCGACCCGGCGCCCCGGCGCCGGCGGAAGGGCAGCGGGGGGCTGGGCAGCTACCTGCTGGTCCGGTTCCTGCTGATCTTCCCGACCATCTTCATCCTGGTCACGACCGTCTTCTTCCTGATGCGGGCCACCGGCGACCCGATCACCGCTGCGCTCGGCGGGCGGCTGCCGGCCGACCAGCTGGCCGAGCGGGTCCGGGAGGCCGGCTACGACCGGCCGCTGATGACCCAGTACCTCGAGTACCTGGGCAACCTGGTGCAGGGCGACTTCGGCACCACCCTCAGCGACCGGCGTCCGGTCCTGGAGGTGCTGACCACCTTCGGCATCGCCACGCTGGAGCTCACGGTCTACGCGCTGATCGTGGCGTTCATCGTCGGGATCCCGCTGGGCATGGTGGCCGCCTACTTCCGGGACCGTTTCCCCGACGCCGTCCTGCGGGTCTTCGCGATCCTCTGCTACGCCACGCCGGTCTTCTTCGCCGGTCTGCTGCTCAAGCTCGTCTTCGCCTCCGGACTGGGCTGGCTGCCGGTCGCCGGCCGGGCTTCCACCGGCACGGAGATCGAGCTGCAGTTCCTGGACAACCCGACCGGCTTCTACCTGATCGACGCGATCCAGACCGGCGACTGGGAGATCATCAGCGACGTCCTGGCGCACGCCGTCCTGCCCGCCATCGCCCTGGGCCTGCTCACCGCCGGGATCTTCCTGCGGCTGGTGCGCACCAACGTGATCGGCACGCTGGGCACCGGCTACGTGGAGGCCGCCCGCTCCCGAGGTGTCGCGGAGTCGCGGCTGCTGCGCAAGCACGCCTACCGCCCCGCGCTGATCCCGATCATCACCGTCATCGGCCTGCAGATCGCGATCCTGCTGGTCGGCGCCGTCCTCACCGAGACGACGTTCGAGTGGAAGGGCCTGGGCTTCCAGCTGGCCGAGTACCTGCAGGCCCGCGACTTCGTGGCGGTGCAGGGCATCGTCGTGCTGCTGGCGGTCATCGTGGCCGTGACCAACTTCCTCGTCGACATCATCGCTGCGCTCATCGACCCCCGGGTGAGGTACTGACATGGCCACGGCGACCTCCGTGCCCACCGCGGCCGTCGAGCCCGGGACGGCGCCGGCCCGCCGGCGCCGCTCCTGGCGCCGGCTGCCGATCGTCCACCAGCTGCGGCAGAGCGTCGGCCTGCAGCGCGGCATGCTCGTGGCCGGGCTGGTGCTGATGGGCGTCTTCCTGCTCACCGCGCTGTTCGCGCCGCTGCTGGCGCCGTACGAGTACGGCCAGCTCCGCGACGCCGACGGCCTGTTCGGGGCCCAGCAGCCACCGTCGGGTGACCACCTGCTCGGCACGACCGTGGGCGGGTACGACGTGCTGTCCCGGGTGATCTGGGGCTCGCGGACGGCGCTCTACGTGATCGTCGTCGCCCTCCTGCTGTCGATCGTCGCCGGCGTGCTGCTCGGGCTGGTCTCCGGCTACTTCGGCGGCTGGCTCGACCGGGTGCTCGTCGTCATCGCCGACGCGATCTACGCCTTCCCGGCGCTGCTGCTGGCGATCATCGTGGCGATCGTGATCAGCGGCGGCCAGTCCAGCCTGTGGGGCGGCATCCTGGCTGCGGCCATCTCGATCGTCGTGGTGTTCATCCCGCAGTACTTCCGGGTGGTCCGGGCCGAGACGGTGCGGATCAAGGCCGAGGCGTTCGTCGAGTCCGCCCGGGTCATCGGCGCCAGCAACCGCCGGATCATGCTCCGGCACGTGCTGCGCAACGCCACCCGCACGCTGCCGCTCATCCTCACGCTGAACGCCTCCGAGGCGATCCTCACCCTCGCCGGCCTGGGCTTCCTCGGGTTCGGCATCGAGGCCACCGAGGCTGCCGAGTGGGGCTACGACCTGCAGCAGTCGCTGTCCGACGTGACCAGCGGCATCTGGTGGACCTCGCTGTTCCCCGGCCTGGCGATCGTGCTGGTGGTCCTCGGCCTGACGCTGGTCGGGGAGAGCCTCAACGACCTGGCCGACCCGCGGCTGCGCACCCGCCGCCGGGTGGCCGACCAGGAGCCGGCGGAGGAGGGCGAGGTCGCCGCCGTCCCCGGCGGCGCGCTGACCAGGGGACCGGCGGGCGTCGGTGGCCTGGGGGTCACCGTGGCCGGCGAACGACCCGGGACGCCGGCCTCGGCCGGTGCCACCGGTGCCGAGCCCGCCGAGGGGCAGGGAGCCGGGCCGGACGTGACCGGCCGGGACGGAGGAGGGACCAGCTCATGAGCGTCGTCGACATCAAGGACCTGCAGATCTCCTTCGCCACCGACGCCGGCACCGTCACCGCGGTGCAGGACGTCACCCTCGACGTCCAGGCCGGTGAGGTGCTGGCGATCGTGGGGGAGAGCGGCAGCGGCAAGACCGTCACCGCGCGCAGCATCCTGGGGCTGCTGCCCGAGACCGCGCGGGTGCGCGGCGCCGTGGTGCTGAGCAGCAAGGACGGCACCGACGAGCACGACGTCGTCCCGCTGCGCGGGGCGCAGCTGCGGAAGGTCCGCGGGCAGGACGCCGCGATGGTGTTCCAGGAGCCCTCGACCTCGCTGAACCCCGTCTACCCGATCGGCTGGCAGATCGCCGAGGGACTGCGGGCGCACGGCGAGTACAGCAAGAAGGAGGCCCGGGCCAAGGCGATCGACGTGCTCCGCCGGGTCGGCATCCCCGACCCCGAGCACCGGGTCGACCACTACCCGCACCAGTTCTCCGGTGGGCAGAAGCAGCGCATCGTCATCGCCCAGGCGCTGGTGCTCGACCCCGGCGTGATCATCGCCGACGAGCCGACGACGGCGCTGGACGTGACGGTGCAGGCCGAGATCCTGGAGCTGCTGCGCCGCTGCCGGGACGACTTCGGCGCCGCCGTCGTGCTGATCACGCACAACATGGGCGTGGTCGCCGACCTCGCCGACCGGGTCGCCGTCATGTACCAGGGGCGGATCGTCGAGCAGGCCGACGTCCGCACGCTGTTCAGCGCGCCGCAGGACCCCTACACCCAGCAGCTGTTGGCCGCCGTCCCGCGGCTGGGGCAGGGCGTCGAGCGGACCCGGGAGCGAGCCGCCCGGCGCGCGGCCGGCTGGGACCGCGCCGCACCGGTCGTCGAGGCGAGGGACCTGCGGATCGTCTACCCCGGCCGGATGCGCCGTCCGGACTTCGTCGCCGTGGACGGCGTCAGCTTCAGCATCCGCCCCGGAGAGGTGCTCGGTCTGGTCGGGGAGTCCGGCAGCGGGAAGACCACCATCGGGCGGGCGATCGCCGGGCTGACCAAGGTCAGCGACGGCTCGCTGACGGTGCTGGGCACCGAGATGAACGGGATGAAGGAGCGCACGTTCCGGCCGGTGCGCGAGCGGATCGGGTTCGTCTTCCAGGACCCGGCGTCCAGCTTCAACCCGCTGCTCACCATCGCCGACGCGGTCGCCGAGCCGCTCGTCGTGCACAAGCGGGCCAAGGACCCCCGCGCGGCCCGGCCGCGGGTCGACGAGCTGCTGGAGGCGGTGCAGCTGCCGAAGGCGTTCGGCGACCGGTACCCGCACGAGCTCTCCGGGGGGCAGCGGCAGCGGGCCAGCCTGGCCCGGGCGCTGGCCCTGCAGCCCGAGCTGCTCGTCGCCGACGAGCCGACCTCGGCGCTGGACGTGTCGGTGCAGGCCCGGGTGCTGGAGCTCTTCGCCGAGCTGCAGCGGGAGCTGGGGTTCGCCGCGCTGTTCATCAGCCACGACCTGGCCGTCGTCGACCTGCTCGCCGACCGGATCGCGGTGCTCTACCGCGGCCGGCTGGTCGAGGAGGGGACGGGCGCGGAGGTGCTGGGCGCGCCGAAGCACCCGTACACCCAGCGGCTGCTCGCCTCCCTGCCGGTGCCCGACCCGGACGAGCAGGCCCGCCGCCGCACCCACTGGAACGCCCTCCGCGCCGCCGACTAGCGTTCGCGGCCCCCCTGCAGGGCCCCGCCGCGAGCTTGCGAGTGGTGGGGGGCAGGGGGGTCCTTCCTCAGCGGGTGCGGCCGCGGGGCTTGAGGGGGAGCGGGGGCAGGGCGGGTGCGCCGAGCCGCTGGCCGTCGAAGCCGGGGACGTCGGCGAAGCGGTCGCCCTCGGCCCACTGCTCGGCGTACTCGGCGATCTCCTCACCCGAGCGGCCGACGAAGTTCCACCACATGACGATCCGCTCCTCGAACGGCTCGCCGCCCAGCAGCAGCAGCTGCGCGGCGTCGTCCGCGCGCAGCCGTACGGTGCGCCGGCCCGAGCCGAGGTAGAGCATCGCGCCGGGGGTGAGCGGCACGCCCTCGACGTCCGCGGACCCCGAGGCGGTCAGGACGGCGTACTCGAAGTCCGGCTCCAGTGGCAGCTCCACGTCCGCGCCGGCGGACAGCGCCAGGTCCACGCCGACCAGCGGGGTGTGCGCCGTCCCCGGTGAGGTGGCGCCGGCCATCGCGCCCATCAGCACGGTCGCCTGCACCCCGTCGGAGTCGAAGCCCGGCAGCGCGGTGTGGTGCTCGAAGGCCGGGGCGACGTCCCGGACGCCGTCGGGCAGCGCCACCCACAGCTGCGCGCCGTGCAGGTACCGCGGGTGCACCGCCGGCGACTGCTCGGCGTGCGCGATCGCGTGGCCGGCGGTCATCAGCGCCAGCTCGCGCGGCCGGATCACCACGTCGCTGCCGAGGGAGTCGCGGTGGTGCACCTCGCCGTCCAGCAGCCAGGAGACCGTCTGCAGCCCGGTGTGCGGGTGCGGCAGCACCTGCATCCCCGTCGAGCCGAACACGTCGTCGGGGCCGTAGTGGTCGACGAACGCCCAGGCGCCCACCAGCCGCCGGCCGAGGGTGGGCAGCAGTCGCCGGACGTGGGTGGCCTCGCCGAGCAGCACCTCCTTGCCCGGCAGCAGGTCCAGCGCCGGACCGGCCGACGCCTGGGCGCGCCCGCCCAGTTCGTGGGGCGCCGGCCGTGGCTCGAGGTTGCTCATGGCCGCCTTCCTACTCGCTCAGACCGTGCACGTCACCGTGCGCGACCCGCGCGGCCGGGATGGTGCCGAGCCGGCCCGCGGAGGCGTCGGTCATCGCGTCCAGCACCTCCTGCCGGGTGTTCATCACGAACGGCCCGTACATCGCGATCGGCTCCCGGATCGGCAGCCCACCGAGGACGACGACGTCCAGGTCCGGCGTGCGCGCCTCGGCGTGCCGGTCGCCGGCCCGGGTGCCGTGCACGGTCACCGTGTCGCCGGGGCCGAGGACGGCGAGCTGCCCGGTGTGCACCGGGGCGCCGTCGACGCCCACCGAGCCGGAGCCGGAGAGCACGTAGACCAGCGCGTTGAAGTCCGGCCGCCAGGGCAGGTCCAGCGAGGCGCCGGGGGAGACGGTCGCGTGCACCATCGCCATCGGGGTGTACGTGCTGCCCGGGCCGCGGTGCCCGCCGACGTCACCGGCGATCACCCGCAGCAGCGCGCCGCCGTCCGGGCTGGTCAGCAGCACCGACTGGCGGGCCCGCAGGTCCTGGTAGCGCGGCTCGACCCACTTCTGCGCCGCGGGCAGGTTCACCCACAGCTGCAGGCCGTGGAACAGCCCGCCGCTGAGCACCAGCGCCTCCGGTGGCCGCTCGATGTGCAGGACGCCGCCGCCGGCGGTCATCCACTGGGTGTCGCCGTCGCTGATCGTCCCGCCGCCACCGTGGCTGTCGGCGTGCTCGAAGGTGCCGTCCAGCAGGTAGGTGACGGTCTCGAAGCCGCGGTGCGGGTGCCACGAGGTGCCCTTGGGCTCACCGGGGGCGTACTCGACCTCGCCCATCTGGTCCATGTGCAGGAACGGGTCCAGGGCGCGCAGGTCGACCCCGGCGAACGCGCGCCGGACCGGGAAGCCCTCGCCCTCGAAGCCGGAGGGCGCAGTGGTCACCGAGCGCACCCGGCGGCGCACCGTGCGAGGTGCGGGCAGGGGGACCCGGGCGAGGGTGGTGGTGTCCTCGACGGTCACGGCGGGCATGGCGGCCTCACTTCTGTTGAGGGCTCAACTACGTGGTCACTGTAAACCGCCGCGACCGCCCTGTCTTCCCCGTCAGGGTGAGCGGCCGGCGCGCCAGCGCCGGCAGGCCGCGTCGGCCAGCAGCAGGAAGGCCTGCGCCTCGGGGGAGTGGCCGGGCCGGTCGAAGTACGGGGCAGCGCTCGCGCCGGTGACCCGGCCGAGGTCGTCCACCCGGTCGCAGACGGCGGCGAGCAGCGACTCGCCGACGACCGCGTACTGCGACGGCAGCCAGCCCTCGGCCGCGCCGGTCAGCGCCGCGAGGGCGACCATCGACGCGACGTTGGTGTCCGCCGGGGTGGCCACGTCGTCGAGCACGTCCCCGAACAGGCCGTCGGGACGGCGCAGCGGCAGGACGGCGTCCAGCAGCGCGCGCACCTCGTCGGCGACCGCAGCGCCGGCGGCCCCCGGCAGCCAGCGCACCGCCCGGGCCGCGCCGGCGGCGACCCAGCCGTTGCCGGTGCCCCAGGCGCGCGGGTCGGTGAGCGCCCCGGCGTCCTCGTCCCAGCGGGCCGCCCACAGGCCGGTCGCCGGATCGCGCAGCCGGGCGCGGTGGCCGGCCAGCTGCGCGACGGCGGCCGCGCCGTCGCCGCGGCAGGCGAGGAACGGCACCACCATGTGGACGGTGTCGGCCCACACCTGGCGGCTGCCGACCAGGTGGAACAGCGTCCCGTCCGCCGCCCGCGGCGCGCCGGACCGCAGCCAGCCGTGCTGGCGGGTGGCGGCTGCGGCCAGCGCCGGGTCGCCGAGCCGGTGGGCCAGGGAGTCCACGAACTCACCCAGCGCCGCGCCGTTCACCGCGCAGACCGGGTCCAGCTCGGCCAGCCGGCCGTCGGGCAGCTGGCGGGCCACCGCGTCGTCGACCAGCGCGCGCAGCGCGACCGCCGCGCCCGAGTCGTCGAGCACGGCGGCCGTCAGCCCCTGGTCCCAGGAGTGCCGCTGGACCACGAGCAGGCAGCACAGCACCCGCTCGCGGACCTCGTCGGTCAGCACCGTCAGGCGCAGGTCACCCGCCGTCCTTGGCGTTGCGGATGACCTCGGCGTAGGTCAGGGCGCTGTCCTTCGGCGTCCGCACCTGGGTGTCGTAGTCCACGTGCACCAGCCCGAAGCGCTGCGCGTACCCGCGGGCCCACTCGTAGTTGTCCAGCAGTGACCAGGCAAAGTAGCCGCGGACGTCGGCGCCGGCCTCGATCGCCTCGGTCATCGCCGCGAGGTGCCGCAGCAGGTAGTCGACCCGCTCGGGGTCGTGCACCTGACCGTCCGCGGAGACCTCGTCCGGCCAGGCCGAGCCGTTCTCGGTGATGAACAGCGGCGTGCCCGGCGCGATCCCGGAGATCCGGGTGAGCAGTGCGGTGAACGCCTCCGGGGAGATGCCCCAGCCCATCGTGGTGGTCGGGCCCTCGGGCGCCAGGTCCTCGACCCGCTCGGCGCCGATGAAGGTCGGGTGCTTGCCGCTGGGCTCGGTGAGCCCGCGGACCGTCGACTCGAAGTAGTAGTTCACGCCCAGCCAGTCCACCGGCGTGGAGATGACCTCCAGGTCGCCGTCCTCGATCGGCAGCGGGGCGCCGGCGGCCGCCAGGTCGGCGACGACGTCGGCCGGGTACTCGCCTGTGGCGATCGGCACCAGGAACATCCGGTTCTGCTGCCCGTCGAGCCGGCGGGCGGCGTCGACGTCGGCGGCGGAGTCGGTCGCCGGCGACATCGGCGTGAAGTTCAGCGTGATGCCCAGGTGGTCGGCGCCCTTGTCGCGCATCACCTGGGTGGCCAGGCCGTGCCCGAGCAGCAGGTGGTGCACCGCGCGGGAGGCCTCGACCGGGTCCTGGTGGCCGGGGGCGTGCTGGCCGGCCATGTGGCCCAGCAGCGAGCTGCACATCGGCTCGTTCAGCGTCGACCAGTGCGGCACCCGGTCGCCCAGGGCGTCGTACACGATGCCGGCGTAGTCGGCGAAGCGCAGCGCGGTGTCCCGGTTGGTCCAGCCGCCGGTGTCCTGCAGCCCCTGCGGCAGGTCCCAGTGGTACAGCGTCAGCCACGGTGCGATCCCGGCGCTGAGCAGCTCGTCGACCAGCCGGCGGTAGAAGTCCAGGCCGCGCTGCTCGACCGCGCCGGCGCCGGTGGGGAGCACCCGGGACCAGGAGACGGAGAACCGGTAGGCGTCCAGGCCCAGGTCCTTCATCAGCGCGACGTCGGCCGGGTAGCGCACGTAGTGCTCGACGGCGACGTCGCCGGTGTCGCCCTGGAAGGTCTTTCCCGGGGTGTGGCTGAAGGTGTCCCAGATCGACGGCCCGCGGCCGTCGACGTCGACCGCGCCCTCGATCTGGTAGGCGGCGGTGGCGGCGCCGAACACGAAGCCCGGTGGGAAGGTCAGCCCGGCAGCGGTCTGCGGGCGCACGTCGGTGGAGGTCATGACAGGAGTGCTCCTTGCGAGGGCGTGGGGGGACCGCACGGCGAGGTCAGGCCGTGCGGGAAACGGTGTGGTGGCCCCCCTGCCGGGCCCGCCGCGAGCGGGCTGGGGGCAGGGGGTGTTCCTTCAGTCGACCCGTTGCTGGGTCTGGGCGTCGAACACGTGCAGGGCACTGCGGTCCGTGCTCAGCCAGAGCTGCTGCCCGCTGGTGACGCCCGACCGCGGCTCGGTGCGCACGACGAGGTCGGCGGAGTGCAGGACGTCGTCCGGGGCGTCGGCCAGCGAGGTGTAGAGGAAGGCGTCCGAGCCCAGCTGCTCCACCACCTCGACCCGCACCGGCAGTCCCTCGCCGGGGGCGGCCAGGCGCACGGCCTCGGGGCGGAACCCGACGGTCACCGTCCCGTTGCTCGCCGCGGCCCGGGTCAGCTGGTCGCGAGGCACCGGCAGCACCGCGCCGCCGACCTGGACGCCGCCGTCCACGGCGTCCCCGGTGACCAGGTTCATCGCCGGCGAGCCGATGAAGCCGGCGACGAACACGTTGGCCGGCCGGTCGTACAGCTCACCGGGCGTGTCGCACTGCTGCAGGACGCCGTCCTTGAGCACCGCGACCCGGTCGCCCATGGTCATCGCCTCGACCTGGTCGTGGGTGACGTAGACGGTGGTGGTGCCGAGCCGGCGCTGCAGGGCCGCGATCTGGGTACGGGTCTGCACCCGCAGCTTGGCGTCGAGGTTGGACAGCGGCTCGTCCATCAGGAAGACCTGCGGGTTGCGGACGATCGCCCGGCCCATGGCCACGCGCTGGCGCTGGCCACCGGAGAGGGCCTTGGGGCGGCGGGCCAGGTAGGCCTCCAGGTCCAGGATCTTCGCCGCCTCGCGCACCCGCGTGGCGCGCTCGTCCTTGGAGATGCCGGCCAGCTTCAACGCGAAGCCCATGTTCTCCTCCACCGTCATGTGCGGGTAGAGGGCGTAGTTCTGGAACACCATCGCGATGTCCCGCTCCTTGGGCGGGGAGTCGGTGACGTCCCGGTCGCCGATCACGATCGACCCGGTGTCGACCTCCTCCAGCCCGGCGAGCATCCGCAGCGAGGTGGACTTGCCGCACCCGGAGGGCCCGACCAGGACCAGGAACTCGCCGTCGGCGATCTCCAGGTCCAGGGCGTCGACCGCCGGCCGTTCGGCCTTGGGGTAGATCCGGCTGGCCTGCTGGAAGGACACGGTGGCCATGGTCAGGCACCTCTCGAGAGGGGGGAGGAAGGGGAGGACGGAGCTGTACCGCGGGTCATCCCTTCACCGCGCCCTGCATGATGCCGCCGACGATCTGCTTGCCCAGGATCGTGAAGACGATCAGGACGGGCAGGGTGCCCAGCAGCGTCCCGGCCATGATCACCGAGCGCTGTGGCACGTAACCCGAGCCGAGCCCGGCCAGGGCCACCTGCACCGTCGGGTTGGCGGTGGTCAGCGCGATGAGCGGCCAGAAGAACTCGTTCCAGGCGGTGAGGAACGTGAGCATCGCCAGCACCGCCATCGCCGGCCGGGCGACCGGGACGACGATCGACCAGAAGATCCGGAAGGTCGAGGCGCCGTCGACGCGGCCGGCCTCCAGCAGCTCGTTGGGCAGTGCGGAGATCAGGTACTGCCGCATGAAGAAGACGCCGAAGGCGCTGACCAGCGTGGGCAGGATGACCGCCTGCAGCTGGTTCACCCACTGCAGCTCGGCGATCATCATGAACAGCGGGATCACCGCCAGCTGGGTCGGCACCATCATCGTGCCGATCACCAGCCCGAGCAGCAGGCCCTTGCCGCGGAACTGGAGCTTGGCGAAGGCGAACCCGGCCAGCGTGCAGAAGAGCACGGTGCCGACGGTGATGCTGCCGGCGACCAGCACCGAGTTGAGGATCGCCTTGCCGATCGGTGCCTGCTCGAGGGCTGCCTGGAAGTTGTCGAACAGGCTGGCGTTGGGCAGGAACGGCGGCGGGGTCGCGGCGATCTCGGCGTTGGTGTGCGAGCCCGCCACCAGCGTCCAGTAGAGCGGGAAGATCGACACCAGCGCCACCAGGGTCAGCAGCGTGTAGGTGACCGGGCCGGGCTTGCCGGCCTTGCTGCCGCCCCGGTGCCGGCGGCGGGGCGGGGGTGCGGCGGGGGAAGGACTCCGGCCGGCGTCGGGAACGGGGGGAGCGAGGGTCGCCATGCCGGTCTCCTACCGGTCTGCCCGGTTGCGGAGGCGGCCGATGACGGCGTTGACCCCCACGATCACCAGGATGATCATGAACATGGCCCAGGCCGTGGTGGCTGCCTGGCCGATGTGGAAGTTGCTCCAGCCCTGCTGGTACATCAGCAGGCCGAGCGTCTGGTACTGCCCCGAGGCGCCGCCGGAGGTGGTGCCGTTGCCGGCGAACAGCAGCGGTTCGCCGAACAGCTGGACGGCGCCGATGGTCGAGACCACGATCGTGAACAGGATCGTCGGGCGCAGCGACGGGATCGTCACGTGCAGGAACTGCTTCCACTTGCTCGCGCCGTCGATCTCCGCGGCCTCGTACAGCTCACCGGGGATCGACTGCATCGCGGCCAGGTAGATCAGTGCGTTGTAGCCGGTCCAGCGCCAGGTGACGATCACCGCGATGGCGACCTGGCTGCTCACCGTCCCGGCTTCCCAGTCGATCGCCTGCAGGCCGACGGCCTCCAGCATGGTGTTGATCAGGCCGTAGTCGCGGCCGAAGAGCTGGGAGAAGACGAGCGTCGCGGCGGCGATGGACGTCGCGTAGGGCATCAGCATCACGGTGCGGAAGAAGGTGCGGCCGCGGAGCTTGTAGTTCAGCAGGTGCGCCAGCCCCAGGGCCATGCACAGCTGCGGCACCGTGGCCAGGATCCCGATGGTGAAGGTGTTGCGGGTGGCGTTCCAGAAGAACTCGCTCTGCAGCAGGTCGCGGTAGTTCTCCAGCCCGACCCAGGTGCCGCCGTTGATGTTCGACAGGCTGGTCTCGTGCAGTGAGACCCAGGCGGTGTACATGAACGGGTACAGGCTGAACGCAGCGAAGACCAGGAAGAACGGTGCGACGTAGGCGTAGCCCCAGCGGTTGCGGGTCAGCTGCCGGCGCTTGCGCGGGCGGGCGGGGGAGGTGGCGGCGGGGGCCGGTGGTGGTGCGGCGATCGCCGCTTCCCGGACGGTGCCACTCGCGATGGTCATGCAGTGTCCTCGACGGTGTCGGTGGGCGCGGATCGGGCCGGGCGGGTCCCGGGGGCGCGAGCGGGCCGGGACGGCGGGGGCCGGTGCAGGTGCCCGGGAGCGGGTGACGCTCCCGGGCACCGCGTCCGGTCGGCGTTGCGCGGTGCTGAGCCGGGCTCAGCCGCCGGTCGCCTGCTGCGCGGCCTTCAGTGCGTTGTCCCAGCCCTCGTCGGGGTCCGCACCGCCGGAGGCGATGTCGGTCAGCGCCGTGGTGAACGCCTCCTGGATCTGGGTGTCGTACGGGCCGATCGGGGTGCGCTGGATGTTCGCGGCCGAGTCACCGAAGATCTCCCCGGTGGGGGCGCCGCCGAAGTACTCGTTGGTCGCGCCGACGACCTCGGGGTCCTCCGCCGCCTGCGGGCTGGAGGGGAAGTGCGCCGCGCGGGTGAACATCTTCACCTGCTGCTCCGGAGCCGTCAGCCACTCGACGAGGTCCTTGGCCGCCTCGGCGTTCGGGCCGTCCTCCGGGACGGCGAGGAAGGAGCCGCCCCAGTTGCTGGCGCTCTCGTCGGCGCCGGGCAGCGGGGCGATGTCCCAGAGGCCGGCCCCGGTCTCACCCATCTGGGAGTTGATGTACCCGAGCATCCACGCCGGGCAGGCGATCGTGGCGAACGCACCGTTGGAGAAGGCGGCGTTCCACTCGTCACCGAACTGGCTGAGGTTGGCGGTCAGCCCCTCGTCGGCGGCCTGGCTGGCGTGGTCCCACGCCTGCTGCACGCCGTCGCTCTCGGCCGGGATCGGGTTGCCCTCCTCGTCGTTGTAGGCCAGGTCGCCCTGGTACACCGAGGAGGAGAAGATGCTCGCCGGGCTGTCGACGAACGCGCTGTCGGCGGGCTTGGTCGGGGAGGCCATGTACTGCTCCGCGACCTCGATGTACGCCTCCCAGGTCGGCCAGAGCTCGGCGACCTCGGCCCGGTCGGTGGGCAGTCCGGCCTGCTCGAAGAGGTCCTTGCGGTAGCACATGGCCTGCGGGCCGATGTCGGTGCCGAGGGCGATCGTCTCACCGTCGGCGGTGGAGGCCTGGCCCCACTTCCAGTCGTAGAAGTTGCCCTCGAGCTCGTCGGCGTTCTCCTCCGCGGCGAAGTCGACGAAGGCGTCGGCGTGGTTGCGCACGACGTCGGCGATGAAGCCGATCTCCAGGGCCTGGACGTCGTCGAGGCCGGAGTTGGCGGCCAACCGCGTCTGCAGCGACTTGTAGTACGCGGCGGACTGGGCGACGTTGTTCTGCTTGATCGTGACGTTCGGGTGGAGCTCCATGTACTCGTCGTAGAGCCCCGCGTTGTCCAGGTCCATGGTGCCGAACGTGCCGACGGTCAGGGTGACCGGAGCGTCGGGGTCGTAGTCGGCGGCGTCGGCGCTCGCGTCGTCGGAACCGCCGCAGCCGGCGGTCAGCAGGACCGCGGCCAGGGCCGCTCCCCACGCCGCCCTGCTCTTGGTGGAGTGGAACATCAGACCTCCTGGGTCGGCCCGGGACGCGTGCTCCGCTGCATCGTCCACCGGGTGCGTGAGAACGCTCTCACGGCCGTGGCGATCAGAGTGGTCTGGGCCACACGAGGCTGTCAAGTAACGGGTGGGTAACGGCCTGGGGTCTGTGCGGGAGCGCTCTCACAGTGGCACGATGGCGACCACCCCCGGAGCACTGGAGACCCATGACCGACATCAGCACGCGGCCGGCGTCGCCGACGCTGGACGAGGTCGCCGTGCTCGCGGGCGTGTCCCGCGCCACGGTCTCGCGGGTGGTCAACGACTCCCCGCGGGTGAGCCCGGAGGCCCGGGCGGCGGTGCACTCGGCGATCGCCGAGCTGCGGTACGTGCCCAACCGGATGGCCCGCAGCCTGGTCACCCGGCGCACCGACACCATCGCGCTGGTCCTCAACGAGCCGAACACCCAGGTCTTCTCCGACCCGTTCTTCGCCAGCATCGTGCGCGGCGTCTCCGCGACCCTCGCCGACACCGACCTCAACCTGGTGCTGCTGACCGCCCAGGACGAGCGGGAGCAGCAGAAGATCGGCCGGTACGCGCGCCAGGGCCACGTCGACGGCGTGATCCTCATGTCGGTGCACAGCAACGACCCGCTGCCCGACATCCTCGCCGATGCCGGCATGCCCCTGGTGATGTGCGGGCGGCCCTTCGACGACCGGGCGGTCGCCTACGTCGACGCCGACAACCGCGGCGGCGCCGAGGCGGCCACCGCCCACCTGATCGCCACGGGCCACAGCCGGATCGCCACGATCACCGGGCCGCTGGACATGATCGCCGGGGTCGACCGGCTCGCCGGCCACCGCGCCGCGCTCACCGCCGCCGGGCGGCAGGTGCACCCGGAGCTGGAGGCGGAGGGCGACTTCACCGAGGTCGGGGGCGTCCGGGCGATGGAGTCGCTGCTGGCCCGCGACCCCGAGCTCGACGCGGTCTTCGTGGCCTCGGACCCCATGGCCGTGGGTGCGCTGCGCGCGTTGCGCGCCGCCGGCCGGCGGGTCCCCGAGGACGTCGCCGTGGTCGGCTTCGACGACGCCGCCGTCGCCGCCCGATGCGACCCGCCGCTGACCACGATCGCGCAGCCGCTGACCGACATGACGCCGCTGCTCACCGAGCTGCTGCTGCGCCAGATCGAGGGCGTGGGCGAGCCGGCGGAGTCCCGGGTGTGCCACACCTCGCTCGTCCGGCGCGCCTCGGCCTGAAGGGGGCCGTCCTGGCGCGTCACCCACGGCGTCGAAACGCGAGGGACACACGGCCTGTCTAGGTTCGTCCCATGGCGGACCTCTTCGACGGCTACCCGCTCGGGGAGCAGTGGGACGAGATGTTCTCGGCCCCCGGCCAGCCTCGCGCCCCCTACACCGGCCTGTTCAGCTCGCTGCAGCCGATGTCGGGGGAGGAGCTGGCCGCACGGGCCGACGTCCTCTCACAGACCTACCGCGACGCCGGGGTGACCTTCGCCCACGCCGGGGAGGAGCAGCCCTTCCCGCTGGACATCGTGCCGCGGGTGATCGGCCACCAGGAGTGGGCGGTGATCGAGCGCGGGGTCACCCAGCGGGTGCGGGCCCTCGAGGCCTTCCTGGCCGACGTCTACGGCGCCGGCGAGGTCTTCACCGACCGGGTCGTGCCGCGCAGCGTGGTCACCACCAGCGCGCACTTCCACCGGGCCGCGCACGGGCTGGTCCCGCCCAACGGCGTCCGGGTGCACGTCAGCGGCATCGACCTGGTCCGCGACGAGGCCGGTGACTTCCGGGTGCTGGAGGACAACCTCCGGTCGCCCTCGGGGGTCAGCTACGTGATCACCAACCGGGCAGCGATGACCTCCGTGCTGCCGGAGCTGTTCGGCGACCACCGGGTGCAGCCGGTCGCGGAGTACCCGGGCCGGCTGCTCGCGGCGCTCAAGGCGTCGGCGCCGTCCGGGGTCAGCGACCCCACGGTCGTGCTGCTGACCCCCGGCGTCTACAACTCCGCCTACTTCGAGCACGCACTGCTCGCCCGGCAGATGGGCGTCGAGCTGGTCGAGGGCCGGGACCTGGTCTGCTCCGGCGGCCAGGTCAGCATGCGGACGACGGACGGCCAGCGGCGGGTCGACGTCATCTACCGCCGGATCGACGACGAGTTCCTGGACCCGGTGCACTTCCGCTCCGACTCGGTGATCGGCTGCGCCGGGGTGCTGAACGCCGCCCGCGCCGGCCGGGTGACGATCGCCAACGCGGTGGGCAACGGGGTCGCCGACGACAAGCTGCTCTACACCTGGGTGCCCGACCTCATCCGGTACTACCTCGGGGAGGAGCCGGTGCTCGCCAACGCTGAGACCCACCGGCTCGACGACCCGGACACCGTCGAGTGGGTGCTCGCCTCCCTCGACCAGCTGGTGCTCAAGCCGGTCGACGGCTCCGGTGGCAAGGGCATCGTGATCGGGCCCCGGGCCGACGAGCAGACGCTGGCCGAGCTCGCGGTCAAGGTGCGCAGCAGCCCGCGGGACTGGATCGCACAGAAGCCGATCGGCCTGTCGACGTCCCCGACGCTGATCAACGGCCGGATCGCCCCGCGGCACGTGGACCTCCGGCCGTTCGCGGTCAACGACGGCACCGACGTCTGGGTGTTGCCCGGCGGGCTGACCCGGGTGGCGCTGCCGGAGGGGGAGCTGGTGGTCAACTCCAGCCAGGGCGGGGGCTCGAAGGACACCTGGGTGATCACCCCGCCGCGGCCGTCGGTCGAGCCGGTTCCCGAGCACGACGTGACCCGGATCGAGTTCACCACCGAGGACCTGCCCGTCGATCCGCCCGCCCAGGACCCGGGGCCGCCCAACGAGGACGCCCTCGCCCAGTCCCAGCAACAACAGCAAGGGGCAGAAATGGCCATTTCTGCCCGGGGGGAGGTCCGGCCGTGCTGAGCCGGATCGCGGAGTCGCTGTTCTGGATCGGCCGCTACGT
Organism: Modestobacter sp. VKM Ac-2985; assembly: GCF_026967925.1. GTDB lineage: Bacteria > Actinomycetota > Actinomycetes > Mycobacteriales > Geodermatophilaceae > Modestobacter. The sequence goes on from NZ_JAPVBI010000001.1 coordinate 368,732, forward strand.
CGAACGCGCCGACGACACCGCCCGGATCCTCGACGTGCACACCCAGCGGCTGGTCGAGGACCCGTGGATCGACGAGCAGCGGGCCTGCGCCAACCTGCTGGCGCTGATGGGGGTGCCCTGCCCGCCCGAGGAGGCCGACACCGAGCGGGTGCTGGCCACCCTGGCCTTCGACCGGGCCAGCCCGAGCTCGATCACCGGCGCGCTCTCGGCCGCCCGGGAGAACGCGCGCGGCGCCCGGGAGGTGCTGTCGGCGGAGATCTGGGAGTCGCTCAACGTCACCCACAACGCGTTGCCCCAGCAGCGCACCATGGCCCGCCGGTACGGCCCGCACTCGATGTTCCGGTTCGTCCGGGAGCGCTCGGCGATGGTCTTCGGCCTGGCCGACGCCACGATGAGCCGCGACGAGGGTTGGCTGTTCCTCGTCCTGGGCCGGTCGCTGGAGCGGGTGGACATGACCGCCCGGATGCTGTCCACCCGGGTGCTGGCCGGTGACGCCGCGCCGTCCTGGACCCTCGTGCTGCGCTCGACCGGCGCCTACGAGCCCTACCTGCGCACCTACCGGGGTGCGGTGAACTCCAGCCGTGCGGCGGAGTTCCTGCTGCTGGACCGGCTCTTCCCGCGTTCGGTGTTCGCCTCGCTGGAGCGCGCGGAGGGGTGCCTGGCCGAGCTGGAGCGGGTGAACGTGCGCGAGGGCCACCGGATCGGCGTCGCCGGCGAGGCGCACCGGATCGTCGGCCGCGCCCGGACGATGCTGGAGTTCATGCAGACCGACGAGATACTGGCGCGGCTGCCGGCCCGGCTGGACGAGCTGCAGCGCACCTGCTCAGCGGCCAGCGAGGCGGTCACCAACCGGTTCTTCACCGAGCAGGCGCCGCAGGTCTGGGTGCCGGAAGGCGTGGGGTGACCACGGTGCCGCAGGGACAGAGCCAGTCGCAGTCGCAGGTCCAGGCCGGCCCGGTGCGGGTCCCGGTGGACCGGTGGCGGCTGCAGGTCGTGCACCGCAGCGCGTTCCGCTACGGCGGGCCGGTCCGCTCCTCCTACAACGAGGCGCGGATGACCCCGGAGAACAGCAGCCGGCAGACCACGTTGCGCTCCCGCGTGGAGATCGAGCCGCTGGCCACGGTGCACGCCTACCGCGACTACTGGGGGGCGACGGTGACCGCCTTCGACACCCACGGCCCGCACACCGAGCTCGTCGTGCAGGCCACCTCGGAGGTGGAGGCCGGGCCGGAGCCGCACGTCCCGGACCCGGTGGACTGGGCCGACCTCGCCACCGCGGACCTGCGCGACCGGTACGGGGAGATGCTGCGCCCCACCCTGCTGACCGCGATGGACGACTCGGTGGTCGCGGAGGTGCGGGCCGTCGTCGGGGACGCCGGTCCCCGCGAGGCCGGGCACCTGGTCTGCGACTTCGTGCACGAGCACATGGAGTACCTGACCGGCTCGACCAACGTGAAGACCAACGCGATGCAGGCGTGGACGCACCGCAAGGGGGTCTGCCAGGACATCTCGCACGTCTCCGTGGGCCTGCTCCGCGCCCTGGGCCTGCCCGCCCGGTACGTCTCCGGGTACCTGCACCCCCGGCCCGCGGCGGAGGTCGGGCAGTCGGTCACCGGCGAGAGCCACGCCTGGGTGGAGTGGTGGGACGGCGGGTGGTCCGGCTACGACCCGACGAACTCGGTGCAGATCGGACCCCGGCACGTGACCCTGGCCCGGGGGCGCGACTACTCCGACGTCCCACCGCTCAAGGGCATCTTCTCCGGCCCCCGGAGCGAGGGCTCGAGCGTCACCGTGGAGGTCACCCGCCTCGCCTGAGCGGGGGGCGATGAGTCCTGCCGGCGGCGACGGTCTCTCCTCGCGACACCCGCGTCGGAGGAGTTCACGTGCAGCAGCTGCTCAGGGCCCACAACGTCATGCTGTCCAGCGACGGCTTCGGTGCAGGGGAGCACCAGAGCCTGGAGCGGCCGTTCGGCCACGCCGACCCGGCGGTGCTGGGTGCCTGGGCCTTCGCCACCGCGAGCTGGCCCAACCGCACCGAACCCGGCGGCACCCGCGGCCTGGACGACCTCCTCATGCGTGAGTTCGGGCGCAACATCGGCGCCGAGATCATGGGCCGGAACAAGTTCGGGCCCCAGCGCGGACCGTGGCGCGACCACGAGTGGCGGGGCTGGTGGGGGGACGAGCCGCCGTTCCACACGCCGGTGTTCGTGCTGACCCACCACCCGCGACCCTCGTTCTCGCTGTCGGACACGACGTTCCACTTCGTCGCCGGCGAGCCGGCCACGGTCCTCGAGCAGGCGAAGGAGGCGGCCGAGGGGCGCGACGTCCGGCTCGGCGGGGGAGCCACCACCATCCGGCAGTTCCTGGACGCCGACCTGGTGGACACCCTCCACGTGGCGGTGTCCCCGGTCGAGCTCGGTGCCGGTTCCCGGCTGTGGACGTCGCCCGACGAGCTGCGCGACCGGTTCCACCTGGAGGTCGTGCCCAGCCCGAGCGGGGTGACCCACCACCTGTTCTGGCGGCGCTGAGGACCCGGCAGCCGCGGGCTGGCGGGAGTCGGCCCGGCGGACCTGGGATGCTGGGTGGTGATGAGCGCACCCCTGAACCTGGTCAACCTCGAACGGGTGCACAAGGCACACGGCACGACGGTCATCCTCGACGACGTCTCCCTCGGGGTCGCGGCCGGCGAGCGGATCGGCGTGGTCGGCCGCAACGGCGGGGGCAAGTCCACCCTGCTCGGCGTCCTCACCGGCACCCAGGAGCCCGACTCCGGCCGGGTCACCCGACGCAGTGACCTGGCGATGGGCGTCCTCGACCAGACCGGCACGCTGCCGCCCGGGACGACGGTGCGCGACGTCGTGCTCCCGCCCTCCCGGTTCGCCGCCGAGCACGAGTGGGCCGGTGACGCCGCCGTCCGCTCGGTGCTCACCGGGCTGGAGCTGGACCGGATCGGGCTGGACTCCCCGGTCGCCCCGATGTCCGGCGGTGAACGGCGCCGCGTCGCGCTGGCCGCCCAGCTGATCCGCCCGCTGGACCTGCTGGTGCTCGACGAGCCGACCAACCACCTCGACGTCGAGGGCGTCGCCTGGCTGGCCGAGTACGTGAAGGCCCGCACCGGCGGCCTGATCGTCGTCACCCACGACCGCTGGTTCCTCGACGAGGTCTCCACCACCACGTGGGAGGTCGCCGACGGCAGCGTGCACGCCTACGAGGGCGGCTACTCGGCCTACACCCTGGCCCGCGCCGAGCGCTCCCGGATCGCCAACGTCACCGAGGAGCGCCGGCTCAACCTGGTGCGCAAGGAGCTGGCCTGGCTGCGCCGGGGCCCGCCGGCCCGCACCAGCAAGCCGAAGTTCCGGATCGAGGCGGCCCAGGCGCTGATCGCCGACGAGCCGCCCGCCCGGGACACCATGGCGCTGGCCGGCTTCGCCGCCCGGCGGCTGGGCAAGACGGTCTACGACGTCGAGGACGTCACCTTCACGGTGCGCGGCCGCGGTGACGACGCCGACGACCCCGCGGGTCCCGCCGACCCGGACGGCCCGCGGGAGCGCACGCTCTTCCGCGACCTCACCTGGCACGTCGGCCCGGGCGACCGGATCGGCGTCGTCGGGGTGAACGGTGCGGGCAAGACCTCGCTGCTCAAGCTGCTGGTGGGGGAGGCGCAGCCCGACGCCGGGCGCGTCGTCGTCGGCCAGACGGTGTCCGCGGCGTACCTGTCCCAGCACGTCACCGAGCTGGACCCCCGGCAGCGGGTGCTGGAGGCGGTGCAGGACGTCGCCCGGATCGCGAAGATCGGCAACCAGGAGATCTCGGCGTCCACGCTGGCCGAGCGCTTCGGCTTCGCGGCGAACCGGCAGTGGACGCCGGTGGGCGACCTCTCCGGCGGCGAGCGGCGCCGGCTGCAGCTGCTGCGGCTGCTGATGGCCGAGCCCAACGTGCTGCTGCTCGACGAGCCGACCAACGACCTGGACATCGACACCCTCACCGCGCTGGAGGACCTGCTCGACAGCTTCCCCGGCACGGTGCTGGTGGTCAGCCACGACCGGTACTTCGTCGACCGGGTCTGCGACTCGGTGGTCGCGCTGATGGGCGACGGCTCGCTGGCCGCGCTGCCCGGCGGGGTGGAGGAGTACCTGCGGCGCCGCGCCGCGGGAGAGGCCGCGCTGCCCGGGTCCGGCACCGCGGCGCCGGTGGGCAGATCCTCGGCCCCGGCGCACAGCGCGGCGGACTCCCGGGCCGCCCGCAAGGAGGCGTCCCGGCTGGAGCGCCGGATGCTCAAGCTGGACGCCGACGAGAAGAAGCTGCACGAGCAGCTGGCCGCGGCCGCCACCGACTACGGCAAGGCCGCCGAGCTCGACGCTCAGCTCAAGGCGCTGCAGGCGGAGAAGGAACAGGTCGAGACCGACTGGCTGGCCGCGGCCGAGGTCGCCGACGCCTGACGGAGCACCCCCTCGGGGCCGGCCGTGAGCGTGCTCACTGCTGGCCCCGGGGATGGACCGTTCGACTCGCCGCGACCGGCGGCGCCCAGGAGGATGGCCCACGACGCTCGAACGCGCTGAGCCACAGGCGCGCTGCTGCCCGCCAGCCTGAGAACGACCGGAAGGGACCCGTTGGGCCTGCTGCTCCTGCTCCACCTCCTCGCCGCGGTCGGAGCCCCACTGCTCGTGCGGTGGTGGGGGCGACAAGCGTTCCTGGCCCTCGCCCTGGTGCCGGCCGCCGCGTTCGGGTGGGCGCTCACCCAGCTGGGCACCGTCGTCGGTGGGGGAGACGTCCGGGAGACCGTCACCTGGATCCCGGCGCTGGACCTGCAGATCGCCCTGCGGCTGGACGCGCTGGCGCTGACCTTCGCCGCCCTGGTCACCGGGGTCGGCGCGCTGGTGCTGGTCTACTGCGCGCGCTACTTCGAGCCCGACGACGAGGGCGTCGGCCGGTTCGCCGGCGTGATGACCGCCTTCGCCGGTTCCATGCTCGGCCTGGTGCTGGCCGACGACGTGCTGGTGCTCTACGTCTTCTGGGAGCTCACCACCGTCTTCTCGTTCCTGCTGATCGGCGGCTCGGGGGCCAAGCTGGCCGGGCGGCGGGCGGCCAGCCAGGCGCTGCTGCTCACCACGGCCGGCGGCCTGGCGATGCTCGTCGGGTTGCTGATGATCTCCTCCGCCAGTGGCAGCCGGCTGCTGTCGGAGATCGTCGCCGACCCCGGCAGCGGCCCGGTGCTGGTGGCCGGCACGATGCTCGTGCTGGCCGGTGCGGTGACCAAGTCGGCGATGGTGCCGTTCCACTTCTGGCTGCCGGCCGCGATGGAGGCGCCGACCCCGGTCAGCGCCTACCTGCACGCCGCGGCGATGGTGAAGGCCGGCATCTACCTGGTCGCCCGGCTCGCTCCCGGCTTCGCCGACGTCCCCGGCTGGCGGCCGGTCGTGCTGGGGCTCGGCGTGGCCACCATGCTGATCGGCGGCTGGCGCTCGCTGCGGCAGAACGACCTCAAGCTGTTGCTGGCGTTCAGCACGGTCAGCCAGCTGGGCTTCCTGATCACGCTCGTCGGTGCCGGCAGCGAGGAGCTGGCCGCGGCCGGGCTGGCGATGACGATCGCGCACGCGTTGAGCAAGTCGACGCTGTTCCTCTCCGTCGGGGTGATCGACCACGCGACCGGGGTGCGTGACCTGCGGTTGCTCTCCGGCCTCGGACGGCGGATGCCCGCCCTCGCCGTGATCAGCACGCTGGCCGCCGCCAGCCTGGTCGGGCTGCCCCCGTTCCTGGGCTTCGTGGGCAAGGAGGCGGCGTTCACCGCGCTCTGGGAGGGCGGGGTCCCCGACCGGCTCACCGCCGTCGTCGTCCTGGTCGGGCTGGTGCTGGGGTCGGTGTTCACCGCTGCCTACTGCGCCCGGTACCTGTGGGGCGCGTTCGCGCGGAAGCCGGGTCTGCCGGACAGCGCACCCGAGGAGCTGGAGCACCACCCCGGTCCGCTGTTCCTCGCCGCGCCGGCCGTCCTCGCCCTCGCCGGGCTGGTGGCCGGCCCGGCCAGCCCGCTGCTGGACCACCTGGTGGTGGTCTACGCCGAGACGCTGCCGCTGATCGCCCCCGAGGCCGAGCACCTGGCGCTGTGGCACGGCTGGCAGCCGGCGCTCGGGCTCTCCGCCCTCACCCTGCTCGGTGGCGCCGCGCTGTTCGCCCTGCGGTCGCCGTTCATGCGGCTGCAGCACCGGCTGGCCGTGGGCGCCTCCGCCGACGAGGGCTACTGGAACGTCCTGCAGGGCCTGGACCGGCTCGCCGTGCTGGTGACCGGGACGACGCAGCGCGGGTCGCTGCCCGCCTACCTGGGCACCATCCTCGTCGTCGTCCTGGCGCTGCCGGGGTCCGTGCTGCTGTTCCAGGCACCCTGGCCGCAGGAGTGGCGGGCCTGGGACACACCCCTGCAGGCGGTGGTGGGTGCGGTCGTGCTGATCGCCGCGGCCGTGGCGGTGCCGCTCCGCCAGCGGCTGTCCGCCGTCCTCGTCGTCGGCGTGACCGGCTACGGCCTGGCCCTGCTCTTCGTCCTGCACGGCGCCCCGGACCTGGCGCTGACCCAGTTCCTGGTGGAGACGCTCAGCCTGGTGGTCTTCGTGCTGGTGCTCCGCAAGCTCCCCTCGGACATCAGCGAGCGGCACCGCCCCGTCGAGCGGACGATCCGGGCGGTGCTGGCCATCTCGGCCGGCGTGCTGATGGCGGGTGTCGGTGCCGCTGCGCTGGGCGCGCGCACCGCCACGCCGGTCTCCACGGACATCCCCGAGCTCGCCCTGATCGAGGGGCACGGGGAGAACGTGGTCAACGTGATCCTGGTCGACATCCGCGCCTGGGACACCCTGGGCGAGCTGTCGGTGCTGGTCGTGGCGGCCACCGGCGTGGCCAGCCTGGTCTTCCTCCGCGGCCGGACCGGAGCGGTCGACCGGCCGGGTGAGGAGCACGCGTCCGGAGCCGACCCGACGGAGGCCCGGCGGGCGCCGAAGAGCCGGTGGCTCTCGGCCAGCTCCAGCCTCGCGCCCCAGCGACGTTCGGTGGTGCTCGAGGTGGCCACCCGTTTCCTGTTCCACCCGATCGTCGTCTTCTCGCTGTTCCTGCTGTTCTCCGGGCACAACCAGCCCGGCGGCGGTTTCGCCGGGGGGCTGGTGGCCGGACTGGCCCTGGTGCTCCGCTACCTGGCCGGTGGCCGGTACGAGCTGGGCGAGGCGGCCCGGGTGTCGCCGGGCCTGCTGCTCGGCAGCGGTCTGCTGCTGGCCGGCGGCAGCGGGGTCATCAGCCTGCTGTTGGGTGGTGCAGCGCTCGAGTCCGCCTACTTCTCGGGCGAGGTGCCGGTGCTCGGCAGCGTGAGCCTGCCCACCGCCCTGTTCTTCGACGTCGGCGTCTACCTCATCGTCGTCGGCCTGGTCCTGGACGTGCTGCGCAGCCTGGGCGCCGAGCAGGACCGCCAGGAGGACGAGCAGGACCAGCAGGACCCGGCCGAGACCGCTCCCGAGGAGGTGATCGCCCGATGACCCCCACCATCGTGCTGCCGGTCGTGATCGGTGGCCTCTACGCGGCGGGTGTCTACCTGCTGCTGGACCGCAGCCTCACCCGGGTGATCCTGGGCTTCATCCTGCTCGGCAACGCGACCAACCTGCTGCTGCTGTCCTCCAGCGGCCCGGCCATGCTGGCCCCGTTCTTCGGGTACGCCGAGCCCGAGGAGATGAGCGACCCGCTGCCGCAGGCACTCGTGCTCACCGCCATCGTGATCACCTTCGGCGTCACCGCGTTCCTGCTGGCGATGGTGCACCGGTCCTGGCGGCTGGTCCGGCAGGAGGTCATCGAGGTCGACGAGGAGGACCGGCGGGTGGCAGCCCGGCAGGGCATGGACGCCGACGACGTGGACCCCGACGACATCGACCCGAACGAGCTCCGCACGGAGGACCGTCCGGCTGGGAAGGGGAACACCCTGCACTCCGACGTCGACGTCGAGGAGCAGCTGGCGCGTCGGTACGACGGGTTCGCCTCCGACGACATCGCCCTCCCACCGACCCGGCGGGGCGAGCAGTGATCGGCGACCTCGCGCCGTTGCCGGTGCTGCTGCCGTTGCTCGGGGCCGCCGCCGCCCTGCTCGTCGGCCGGCACCCCCGGGTGCAGCGCACGGTCAGCATCGCGGTGCTGGCCGGGGTGGTCGGGGTGTCGGTCGCCCTGCTGCTCATCGCCGACGCCGAGGGGGCGGCTGCGGTCGCCGTGGGTGACTGGCCGGTCCCGGTGGCGATCATGCTCGTCGTCGACCGGCTCTCGGCGCTGATGCTGGTGGTGGCCGGCACCGTGGGGCTCGGCGTGCTCGTCTTCGCCGTGGGCCAGGGCACGGCCGACGGCGACGAGGAGACGCCGCTGTCGATCTTCCACCCGACGTTCCTGGTCCTGATGGCCGGTGTGAACTACGCCTTCCTGGCCGGGGACCTGTTCAACCTCTACGTGGGCTTCGAGATCCTGCTGACCTCGAGCTACGTCCTGCTCACCCTGGGCGGCTCCGCACCGCGGATCCGGGCCGGCATCACCTACGTCGTGGTGAGCCTGCTCAGCTCCCTGCTCTTCCTGGCCTCGATCGCGCTGGTCTACGCCGCGACCGGCACGGTCAACCTGGCCCAGCTGGCCGGCCGGCTCGGCGAGCTCCCGGCCGGTACCCAGCTGATGCTGCAGTCGATGCTGCTGATCGCCTTCGGCATCAAGGCGGCGGTCTTCCCGCTGTCGGCCTGGCTGCCGGACAGCTACCCGACCGCGCCGGCCCCGGTCACCGCCGTGTTCGCCGGCCTGCTGACCAAGGTCGGCGTCTACGCCGTCATCCGCACCCAGACGCTGCTGTTCCCCGACGGCGCCCTCGACGACCTGCTCATGTGGGCGGCGCTGGCCACCATGCTGGTCGGCATCCTCGGCGCGGTCGCGCAGAGCGACATCCGGCGGATCCTCTCTTTCACGCTGGTCAGCCACATCGGGTACATGGTCTTCGGGATCGCGTTGGCGACCACGGCCGGCCTGGCCGGAGCGATCTTCTACGTCGTCCACCACATCGCCATCCAGACGACCCTCTTCCTGGTCGCCGGGCTGATCGAGCGGCGCGGCGGCAGTACGTCGACGGCGCGCCTCGGTGGGCTCGCGACCGCGTCCCCGTTGCTGGCGGTGCTCTTCTTCGTGCCGGCGATGAACCTGGCCGGCATCCCCCCGTTCTCCGGCTTCATCGGCAAGGTGGGACTGCTGGACGCCGGGGTCGCCGTCGGCGGCTGGCAGGTGTACGTGCTGGTGGGCGGCGCGGTGGTGACCAGCCTCCTGACCCTGGTGGCCATGTCGCGGGTCTGGACCCGGGCGTTCTGGCGGCCGCCGACGCAGGCCGCCTCGGCGGACACCGCCGCCGCGGCGGCCCGCGACGCCGGCCCCGAGAACGGCCCCGAGGACGACCCCGCGGGAGGCGAGGAGCCCGCTGAGGAGCCCCTGCCGGCGGGGCTGGCCGGCGGCGCGACCTCCACCACCACCGCCCGCCAGACCGGACGCCGGGGGGCCTGGCTGCGGCACGTCGCCGTGGCGACCGCGGCACCTGCCGGAGGTGAGGGGCAGCCGAGCCGGGGGGCGGAGGACTCCCGGCCGTCGACGCGTCCGCTGCCGGCGGTGATGATGGCGGCCACCACCGCGATGGTGCTGCTGACCGTCGGGCTCACGGTGATCGCCGGGCCGTTGTACGGGATGACCGAACGGGCCGCCGGGGACCTGCGGGAGCGGACGCCCTACATCGAGGCCGTCTACGGCGCGGAGGTGGACGAGTGACCGTCGACTCACCCCTCCGCCGGTTGCGGCTCCGGGCACCCCTGCTCATCTGGCTGGTGTTGATCTGGAACCTGCTGTGGGGCACCTGGTCCTGGGCGAACCTCATCACCGGGGTGCTGGTCGCCCTGACGGTGACCGTCGTCCTGCCCCTGCCCGTGGTCGCCGGTGGTGCCCGGATCCACCCGTTGCCGGCGCTCTACCTGATCGGCCACTTCCTGGTGAACCTCACCGTGTCCAGCGCCCAGGTCGCCTGGCAGACCCTGCGGCCGAGCGGCATCCGGCAGAGCGCGGTCATCCGGGTGCAGCTGCGCACCGACTCGGACCTGCTGCTCAGCATCATCTCCCAGAACCTCACGTTGGTCCCCGGGTCGATGGTGCTGGACCTGGACCGACGGCGGATGGCCCTGGGCGTGCACGTGCTGGACGTGGGGGACGAGGCCGACGTCGAGCGCCAGCGCGCGGAGGTGCTGGCGACCGAGCGACGGGTGGTGCGGGCCTTCGGGTCCGCGGAGGACATCGCCCGGCTGGACCAGGAACCACCTCAGGAGCGCGCCACCGCTCCCGCCGCCGCGGAGCCCACCCGATGACCGTCGTGGCAGTCCTCATCTACGGCATGCTGGGGCTCGGTGCCCTCCTGGCGATGGTGCGGTTGGCGCTGGGCCCCTCCCTGCTGGACCGGGTGGTGGCCACGGACTCCATCCTGGTCATCGTCGCGGTCGGCCTCGCGGTGCACGCGGCCCTGCAGCGGGACCCCACGGTGGTCCCGGTGCTCGTGGTCGTCGCCCTGCTGGTCTTCGTCGGCGCGATCTCCGTCGTCCGCTACATCGGCGGCATGCTGATCCGCACGGGAGCGGACGACGAGGAGCTGGGGGGCTCCCCGGCGGCTGAGCAACTGGGGCGACTCGAGGGCGGGGGCAGATCGTGAACGACTTCGACTCGGTGGCCGACTGGATCGCCGCAGCGTTCCTGCTGGTCGGTGCCTTCCTCTGCCTCACCGCCGGGGTCGGCCTGCTGCGGTTCCCCGACGTCCTGTCCCGGATGCACGCCGGCACCAAGCCACAGGTCATGGGCGTCCTGCTGATCATGATCGGTGGGGCGATCCGGCTCACCGGCTGGTCGGTGACCTGGATGCTGCTGCTCGTCGCGGTGTTCCAGCTGATCACCGCACCGGTCAACGCGCACATGGTCAGCCGGATCGCCTACCGGCGCCGGCACGTGGCACCGGAGCACCTGTTCGTCGACGAGCTCGGGGTCGCACCGCGCGGCGCGGAGGTGCAGGCGGGGGAACGCGGCCGGCGGGGCGACGAACCGGCGGATGCGCCGGTCGACCAGGGGCCGGGTCCGACGGTGGCCGAGGACGACGAGGCCGAGGATCCCGCTGCGGACGAGCCGGCCGGAGGACCTCGCCGCTGAGCCGTCCGGGTGCGGGGCACTCTCCGCACCCGGACGGGTCGGGCTCCTACCGCTGGGCCCGGTTCACCGCGGAGACGACCGCCCGCAGTGACGCGGTGACGATGTTGGCGTCGATCCCGACGCCCCACAGCACCCGCTCGCCGACGGCGCACTCGACGTAGGCGGCGGCCCGGGCGTCGCCGCCGGAGGAGAGCGCGTGCTCGGCGTAGTCGAGCACGCGGACGTCGACGCCCAGGCTGGACAGCGCGTCGACGAACGCCGCGATCGGGCCGTTGCCGCGGCCGAGGAGCGTGTGCGGCACCCCGGCGTCGACGAGCTGGGCGGTGAGCTCGTCGGGTCCGGCGCCGGACGCGGTGTGCTCGTGCCCGCTCAGGGCGAACCGGCCCCAGGGGGCGTCGGCGTCGGGCAGGTACTCGTTGGAGAAGGCGGCCCACATCTGCTCGGCGGTCACCTCGCCGCCCTCGTCCTCGGTGTGCCGCTGGACGACGGCGCTGAACTCGATCTGCAGCCGGCGCGGCAGGTCGAGGTGGTTCTCGGTCTTCATGATGTAGGCGACGCCGCCCTTGCCGGACTGGCTGTTCACCCGGATGACGGCCTCGTAGCTGCGACCGACGTCCTTGGGGTCGATCGGCAGGTAGGGGACCGCCCACGGGATCCCGTCGACGCTCGTGCCGGCCGCCTCGGCGTCGACCTTCATCGCCGCGAAGCCCTTGTTGATCGCGTCCTGGTGCGAGCCGGAGAACGCGGTGTAGACCAGGTCGCCGCCGTAGGGGTGCCGCTCGTGGACACCCAGCTGGTTGCAGAACTCGACGGTGCGCCGGATCTCGTCGATGTCGGAGAAGTCGATCTGCGGGTCGATCCCCTGGCTGAACAGGTTGAGCCCCAGGGTCACCAGGTCGACGTTGCCGGTGCGCTCGCCGTTGCCGAACAGGCAGCCCTCGATCCGGTCGGCGCCGGCGCGGTGGCCCAGCTCGGCGGCGGCCACCGCGGTGCCCCGGTCGTTGTGCGGGTGCAGGCTCAGCACGACGGAGTCGCGGCGGCCCAGGTTGCGGTGCATCCACTCGATCTGGTCGGCGTAGACGGTCGGCTCGGCCATCTCCACCGTCGCCGGCAGGTTGAGGATGGTCGGCCGGTCGGGGGTCGGCTCCCAGACGTCGGTGACGGCGTTGCAGACCTCGACGGCGAACTCCAGCTCGGTGCCGGTGAACGACTCGGGGGAGTACTGGAAGCGGATCTCGGTGTCCCCGGCCTGCTCGGCCAGCTTGCGCACCAGCTGTGCGCCGTGGACGGCGATGTCGGTGATGCCGGCGCGGTCCTGGCCGAACACGACCCGGCGCTGCAGCGTGGAGGTCGAGTTGTAGAGGTGCACGATCGCCTGCTTGGCGCCGCGCAGCGACTCGAAGGTCCGCTCGATCAGCTCGTCGCGGGCCTGGGTGAGCACCTGGACGGTCACGTCGTCGGGGACCAGGTCGTCCTCGACCAGCTCGCGGATGAAGTCGAAGTCGGTCTGGCTGGCCGCCGGGAAGCCGACCTCGATCTCCTTGTAGCCCATCCGCACCAGCAGCTCGAACATCCGCCGCTTGCGCTCGGGGGTCATCGGGTCGATCAGTGCCTGGTTGCCGTCGCGCAGGTCGACGGCGCACCAGCGGGGCGCGGCCGTCGTCGTCGTCTCCGGCCACGTGCGGTCGGGCAGCGGGACGGGGGCGAACGGCGCGTACTTGCCGATCGGCATCGGCGACGGGCGCTGGGGGTTGCGTGCGTGCGGGTGGTTCTCGTTCACGGGGGCTCCTCTGGCGGGCTGCGGACAGCTCCGGGATGCGGTCAGCTGGCGCCCTGGGACGCGCGATCGCCGCGGCGAGGGAGCCGACCTAGGAGAGGGCCTCGCCGCGGCTGATAAGCAGGAGGCTGCCGCGCACGGGGCAACCGTAGCAGCGGGTCAGGCCACGTCGCAGCCGCAGGCGCAGGCCGGTGCGTGCCCGAGGTCGGCGTTGGACGCCTCGGCGTACTCGCACCCGGGCAGGCAGGTGCAGCCGGTGCCCCAGTCGGGGCCGCCGAGACCGCCGGCCGCGAGCCACGCTCGCCAGGCGGCCTCGCGCTGTTCCCGCCGGCGGAGGAGTGCCGCCCACCTCCGCGCGGCGGCCCGCTCCGCCAGGGAGTCGCCCGGGCGGTGCACGAGGTGGTCGTCCGGGGTGCCCTGCTGCCGGCGCCAGGAGTCCCGGCTGCGGCGGTCCCGGTCGAAGGTGACGTCCGGCTGGCTCCGGGTGTGCCGGTGCGGGCCGCACCACCAGTCCTCGTCCCCGTGCCGGGTGTCCAGGTGCGCGGGGAACTGCCGTCCGGCCCGGTCCCGGACGGCAGCGGCGGACATCGGTGCGACCTCCTGCCCCGCGGCGTCCAGCAGGACCAGGCGCAGCCGGGCCAGCGAGACGGTGCGGGCGAACTCGCCCACGTGCAGGTCGCCGCGGCCGGACTCTGCGCGGCCCAGGCGGTCCCGGGAGACGCCGCTCGCCTCGGCCAGCTCACGCTGCGACATGTCCGCCAGCCGGCGCACCCGCCGCAGCATCCCAGCCACGTCGACCCCCGGGGCCATCGGCACGGCCTGGGGCTCGGGGACCTGGACGTCGGCCTCGGGGACCTGGACCTCGGGTTCCGGGGCCTGGACCTCGGGTTCCGGACCCTGGGCCCCGGGCGCGGTGAGGGGGTGGGGCGCTGGCACCGGCCGAGCGTGTCGGCTCGGCGGCCCGATGACCGCACCCGCGAGAGAGCTGTGGACGCCGCGCACCGTGGTGGACGGGGAGAGGCAGGTCGCGAGCAGTCGTGCTCTGGCTGCACTGCTGCGCCAGAGCACGACTCGCCCAGAGGTGCGTCCTGCGGAGCGGCTCACGGAGGACCTGCGGCGCAGACGCGCGGAGGAGCACCGTCTTCCGGTGGGCGGCCACGGTGTGCGCACAGCTTGTGGGCGCGGTGGACGAGATGCGGGCGGCGCGCCGTGCGGGCGTCGGGCCGGCCACGCCGCGCCGGTAGCCTGGGCCCGTGGCCTTGGTGGTACAGAAGTACGGCGGTTCCTCCGTCGCGAATGCCGAGCGCGTCAAGCGTGTGGCCGAGCGCATCGTCGAGGCGAAGAAGAACGGCGACGACGTGGTCGTCGTCGTCTCCGCCATGGGCGACACGACCGACGAGCTGCTGGACCAGGCGAGCCAGATCACCGCCAACCCGCCGGGTCGCGAGCTGGACATGCTGCTGACTGCCGGTGAGCGGATCTCGATGGCGCTGCTGGCCATCGCGATCTCGACCCACGGGTACGAGGCGCGGTCGTTCACCGGCTCACAGGCCGGGGTGATCACCACCTCCAGCCACGGCAAGGCGCGGATCATCGACGTCACGCCGGGCCGGCTGCGGGATGCGCTGGACGACGGCTCGATCGTCATCGTCGCGGGCTTCCAGGGCGTCAGCCAGGACACCAAGGACGTCACCACCCTCGGGCGGGGCGGCTCGGACACCACCGCCGTCGCCGTCGCGGCCGCGCTGCGGGCCGACGTCTGCGAGATCTACACCGACGTGGACGGCGTCTTCACCGCCGACCCGCGGATCGTGCCGAACGCGAAGCGGCTGGAGACCATCACCTACGAGGAGATGCTCGAGCTGGCCGCCTCCGGGGCGAAGGTGCTCATGCTCCGCTGCGTCGAGTACGCCCGCCGGTACGGCATCCCGGTGCACGTCCGCAGCTCCTACTCACAGCTCCCCGGCACGATCGTGGCCGGCTCGATGGAGGACCTCACCGTGGAACAGGCGATCATCACCGGCGTCGCGCACGACCGGAGCGAAGGCAAGATCACCGTCTCCGGGGTGCCCGACCGCCCGGGTGAGGCAGCGCAGATCTTCCGCGTGCTCGCCGACGCCGAGGTCAACATCGACATGATCGTGCAGAACGTCTCCACCGAGGCGAAGCTGACCGACATCTCCTTCACGCTGCCGGTCAGCGACGGCCCCACCGCCATCGCCGCCCTGGAGCGGGTGAAGCACACGGTCGGCTACACCGACGTGAGCTTCGACCAGCACATCGGCAAGGTCTCCCTGGTGGGCGCCGGCATGCGCTCGCACCCGGGCGTCTCGGCGAAGTTCTTCGGCGCGCTCGCCGACGCCGGGGTCAACCTGGAGCTGATCAGCACCTCGGAGATCCGCATCTCCGTGGTCTGCCGGGACACCGACGTGGACCTCGCCGTCCGCGCGGTGCACGACGCGTTCGACCTCGGCTCCGAGCAGGGCGAGGCAGTGGTCTACGGAGGTACCGGACGATGAGCCGCCCGCTGCACCTGGGCATCGTCGGCGCGACCGGTCAGGTCGGCGTGGCGATGCGCTCCATCCTGGCCGAGCGGGACTTCCCGCTGGCCTCCATCCGGTTCTTCGCCTCCGCCCGCTCGGCCGGCAGCACGCTGCCCTGGGGGGACGGCGAGATCGTCGTCGAGGACGCCGCCACCGCCGACCCGACCGGGCTGGACGTCGCGCTGTTCTCCGCCGGTGCGACGACCTCCCGTGCGCTGGCGCCGCGGTTCGCCGCGGCCGGCGTGACCGTCATCGACAACAGCTCGGCGTTCCGCCGTGACCCGGCGATCCCGCTGGTCTGCAGCGAGGTGAACCCCGGGGACATCGCGCTGGCCGGCGAGGGCCGGATCATCGCCAACCCGAACTGCACCACGATGGCCGCGATGCCGGTGCTCAAGCCGCTGCACGAGGAGGCCGGGCTGACCCGCATCGTGGCCAGCACCTACCAGGCCGTGTCCGGTTCCGGCGTCGCCGGCGTCCGGGAGCTGCACGGGCAGGCGCTCGCCGTCGTCGAGAAGGCCGACGAGCTGGCCTACGACGGGTCGGCCGTGGCGTACCCGGCACCGGCCGTCTACGTCGCCCCGATCGCGTTCAACGTGCTCCCGATGGCCGGCTCCGTCGTCGACGACGGCAGCTTCGAGACCGACGAGGAGCAGAAGCTCCGCAACGAGAGCCGCAAGATCCTCGGCATCCCCGACCTGCGGGTCTCCGGCACCTGCGTGCGCGTGCCCGTGTTCACCGGGCACTCGCTGTCGCTGAACGTCGAGTTCGACCGGCCGCTGTCGGTGGCCCGGGCGACCGAGCTGCTCTCGACCGCGCCGGGCGTGCAGCTCTCCGACGTCCCGACCCCGCTGCAGGCCGCCGGCAAGGACCCGAGCTTCGTCGGCCGGATCCGCCAGGACGGCGACCGTGGCCTGGCGCTGTTCGTCAGCAACGACAACCTGCGCAAGGGCGCTGCCCTCAACACGGTGCAGATCGCGGAGTTGATCGCTGCGTCTTCTCTGTGACCCTCCGGGTCACACCGCGGTCAGGAGCCGTGCCCCGGCTGCGTTGAGCCGCTGCCCGTCGCACCTCGGGGAGGACTCCGTCCTCCCGTCGGCGCGACCGCGGCACCGGTGCCCGCCCGGCGGGAGCCTTCGGCCCCGCGCCGGGCGGGCACCAGCAGCTGGCGCTGCAGTGCCGCCGAACCGCACTCGCAGTGGTCGTTCCTACGGGCTCGACTGCTCCTACGTGCGGGCTCGACCGCGTCTACGGCTTGACGTGCTGCAGGGCGAAGCTGAGGGCTGCCTCGACCTGGCGGATGGTCTCCTCGATCACCAGGGAGCCGTGGCCGGCGTCGAAGCGGTAGACCTCGTGGTGCTTGCCCTGCTCGGTCAGTGCGGCCAGGTAGTTGTCGATCTGGCGGATGGGGCAGCGCGGGTCGTTCGCACCAGCGACGACGAGGACCGGGGCAGTGACGGCGTCGACGTAGGTGATCGGCGAGGAGCGCACGTACACGTCGCGGACCTCCTCCGGTGAGCCGCCGAACAGCGCGCGGTCGTAGGCGCGCAGCCCCTCCATCTCGTCCTCGTAGGCGGCCAGGTAGTCCGCCACCGGCACCTCGGCGATCCCGGCCGACCAGCGCTCGGGCTGGGTGCCCAGGCCGAGCAGGGTGAGGAAGCCGCCCCACGACCCGCCCGAGAGGATCGTGCGGGTCGGGTCGACCACGCCCTCGGCGACCAGGGCGTCGTAGACGGCGCCGACGTCCTCCAGCTCGGTGAGCCCCGGCCGCCCGGTGAGCGCGTCACGCCACTCGCTGCCGTAGCCGGTGGAGCCCCGGTAGTTCACGTGCACGACCGCGTAGCCGGCGTCCACGTAGGCCGCCCGGCGCGCGCGGTAGGAGTCGTCGTCCTGGGACTCCGGGCCGCCGTGCACCAGGAAGGCGGTCGCGAACGGACCCTCCCCGGCCGGCCGGACCAGCAGCGCGTGCACGTCGCCCCCCGGGCCGGGCACCCAGCGGTCCTCGACCGGGTAGGCGGCTGGCGGTGCCTCACCGGGCGCGGCCAGCACGACCGGGCCGTCGGCCCGGCGGATGACCGGGGGCAGCTCGGCCGACGACCAGGCCAGCTCCACCGTGCCGTCGGGGCGGGCGGTCGCGCCGCGGACCACGCCGCGCGGGGTGTCCAGCTGCTCCAGCGACCCCGAGCCCAGGTCGTAGCGGTACAGCTCGCTGCGGGCGGCGTGGTCGTGCCCCACCAGCAGGGCCGAGCCGTCCGGGTACCAGCCGGCGGTCACGTCACCGGGCAGGTCGAGGACCAGCTCGGTCTCGGTGCCGGTGGCGACGTCCCAGATCAGCAGCTCCTCGCGGCCGCGGCGCTCGTGGCCCACCAGCAGGCGCTGGTCGCCGGGCGCGGGGGAGAAGCTCAGCGCGTGCAGGCCCCGGCCCTCGCCGTCCCACTTGTCGGCGACGAGGGAGAGGTCGGCGGTGCGCAGCACGCGCAGGGCCGGGTAGCGCGGGTCGCCGTGCTCGGAGTGCGAGAAGACGAGCAGCGAGTCGTCGCGGGAGAGCGCGTCCACCCCGGCCGTGTCCGGGGAGGAGTAGAAGACCGTGGGCGTCCCGCCGGCGGGCGCGATCCACAGCTCGCTGCCGTCGTCGGTCGAGCGGCCCACGGCGGTCACCGTGTGGCCCAGCTCCAGGCCGGCGGGGTAGGCCGGACCCACCTCCGGCAGCGCGACGGCGTCCGGGCCGCCGGCGAAGGGCTGGGTCATCCAGACGCCGAACTCATCGCCGTCGGTGTCGGCGAACCACCAGATCGTCTCGCCGTCCGGGGTCAGCGTCGCGGCCAGCGTGCCGTTGGGCCGGTCGGTCACCTGCCGGTGGGCGTCGGTGTCCCGGTCCCAGGCGTACTGCTCGACGACGCCGCTGACGTCGGAGGCGTACAGGCTGCGCTGCGGGGCGTCCTCGGCCCAGTCGGGGAGGCTGACCCGGGGGGCGCGGAAGCGGGCCTGCCAACGCGTGGTGACCTCCTCGGGGAGGGCGGCTGCGGGCTGGTCCTGCGGAGGCTCGGCGGTCACCGGGTCATCTTCCTCCTGTCGGTGGCGAGCCTTCCGGCGCGTCCCGCGCAGGACACGCGGGGCCTCGAGGTGCGGGCTTGACGGGCAGCGTGATGGGCCTCACTCTACCGCAGAGCGGACGGACGTCCGTCTGCCGGACGCGTCACCGGTGCTGATCCCAGGAGCTCTCATGTCCTCTTCGACCCTCCCACCGCCCCCCGGCGCAGCAGCGCCGGCAGCCACCCGGACGGGCGGCCCGGCGACCACCGTGGCGGTGGCAGTGGGCTTCGCGGCCCTCTGCCTCTCCTACATGCTCAACGCGATGGACCGGCAGGTCTTCTACCCGCTGCTGCCGCAGATCCGCGAGGAGTACGGGTTCTCCCTCGACCAGACCGGCCTGCTGGCCACGGGCTTCACGCTGGGCATCGCGCTCACCGGTGTCCCGGCGGGGTACCTGCTGGACCGGCTGTCCCGGAAGCTGATCGTCGTCGTCAGCGTGGTCGTCTACTCCCTCGGCACGCTCGCCATCCCGCTGGCGACCGGCTTCGGCGACATGGCCGTGTACCGGCTCATCTCCGGCGTGGGGGAGGGCGTGCAGGCCACCGCCATCTACGCCATCGTGGGCGCCTACTTCTTCCACCGGCGGGCCGTCGCCGCCGGGTTCATCGGCGTCGCCTTCGGTCTCGGCGTGTTCCTCGGACCGATCCTCGGCCAGCAGCTCGCCCTCGCCGTCGACAGCTGGCGGGCGCCCTTCCTCGTCTTCGGCGTGGCGGGCCTGGTCATGGCGGTCGTGCTGGTGTTCACCGTGCCGAAGGCGATGAGCGAGGCGCTGGCCGGACGAGGCGGCACGGCTGACACCGCCGACTACGCACACGTGCCGGCGAGCCCGTACAACCGAGGCACCCTGGGCATGGGGATCGCCTCGGCGATCTCCGGCCTGGTCTTCTACGGCTTCCTCGGCCTCTACCCGACCTTCCTGCGGGAGGAGCTCGGGCTGGCGCCCGCGCAGGCGGCGTGGGCGGCCTCGCTGGTCGGCTTCGGCGCCATGATGGCGCTGCCGGTGGGCTGGCTGGCCGACCGCTACGACCAGCGGATGCTGCTGGCCATCGGCTTCGTGGGCTCCTCGCTCACCGGTCTGGCGGTCTACCGGTTCGCCGAGGGTGCGTCCGCGCAGTACGTGCTGGCCTTCCTGATGGGCGCCTTCGCCAGCGGCGTGCTCTTCACCAACTGCACGACGGGCATGCAGCGTGCGGTGCGCCCGGAGCACGTGGGCCGGGGCGCGGGGCTGTTCATGTTCACGTACTACATGGCAGCAGCCTTCTCCGGCCTGTTGTTCGCCCGGCTCGTCGCCGCCTTCGACTGGTCCGGGGCCGGCCTGGTGCAGGTCACCCTGCTGCCGATCCTCGGGCTGGCCGCGCTGGCCCTGGTCGACGTCCGCCGGATGGTGGTCCCGCCGCGCCGCTGAGCGGGTCGAGGCGACGGACGGACTCAGGCACGAACGCACTCAGGGACCGCCGGATCGGCGGTCCCTGAGTCGTTGGTCGGGGTGACAGGATTTGAACCTGCGGCCTCGTCGTCCCGAACGACGCGCGCTACCAAGCTGCGCCACACCCCGAGGTCCGTCGAGAACTGTACTCGACGCCTCGTGGCGGTCAGCAGGCGGTCCTGGGGACCAGGGTCAGCAGGGTGGCCTCCGGCGGGCAGGCGAACCGCAGCGGCGCGTACGGGCTGGTGCCCAGCCCGGCCGAGACGTGCAGCCAGGTGCCGTTCGGGGTGCCCTCGCCGGGCTGCGTCCACTGGTGCAGCCAGCGCACGTGCTCCCGGTCGATGCCGCAGTTGGTGACCAGGGCGCCGTGGAACGGCACCCGCAGCTGCCCGCCGTGCGTGTGCCCGCACAGCAGCAGGTCGTACCCGTCGGCGGCGAACCGGTCGAGCACCCGCGGCTCGGGGGAGTGCACCAGCCCGATCCGCACGTCGGCCGTGGGGTCGGCCGGCCCGGCGACGTCGTCGTACCGGTCCAGCTTCAGGTGCGGGTCGTCGACGCCGGCCAGCGCGATCCGGACCCCGCGCACGTCCAGCGTGCCGGTGCCGTTGGTGAGGTCCAGCCAGCCGCGGGAGGTCATGCCGTCGCGCAGCTCGCGCCACGGCAGCTCGTCCCCGTGCACGCGCTTGTGGTCGGTCTTGAAGTACTTCAGTGGGTTCTTCGGCCGGGGCGCGTAGTAGTCGTTGCTGGCCAGCACGAAGGCGCCGGGGAGCGCCATCAGCGGCTCCAGCGCCCGCAGCGTCGGCGGGACGGCGTCCATCCCGGCCAGGTTGTCGCCGGTGGTGATGACGACGTCCGGGTGCAGGGCGGCGAGCCCGGCGACCCAGGCCTGCTTGCCGTGCTGCCCGGCGGTCATGTGCAGGTCCGACAGCTGGAGGACGGTGAGCGGCCGCGAGCCGGGCGGCAGCACCGGGACGTCGAAGCGGCGCAGCGTCCAGTGGGTGCGCTCGACGAGGCCGGCGTAGGCGACGGTGGCGGCGCCGGTGGCCAGCAGGGCGGCAGGGACGGCGGTGGTCGCGCGCATCGCCTGAGCCTAGGGGGCGGGGGAACTGCGTCGTCCGGGTCCGGGTGGAGGTGGCAGGCTCTGCACCGTGCCTGAGCTGAAGGACCGACTGCGCGCCGACCTGACCACCGCCATGAAGAGCCGCGACGAGCTGCGCACCGCGACGCTGCGCATGGTGCTCTCTGCCGTGAGCGCCAAGGAGGTCTCCGGCAAGGAGGCCCGTGAGCTGAGCGACGACGAGGTGCAGGCGGTGCTGCGCCGGGAGGCGAAGAAGCGCCGTGAGGCAGCCGACGCCTTCGCCGGTGCCGGCCGCGCCGAGCAGGCCGAGCGGGAGAAGGCGGAGGAGGGGGTGCTGGCCACCTACCTGCCCGCCCAGCTCGACGACGCCGACCTGAGCGCGCTCGTCGCCGATGTGGTCACCACGACCGGTGCCGCCGGGATGAAGGACATGGGCAAGGTCATGGGCGCCGTGCAGGGCCGGGTGGCCGGTCGCGCGGACGGCGGCCGGGTGGCCGCAGAGGTGCGCCGCCAGCTCGGCTGAGCAGGGGCGCGGTCAGCGCCCTGGGAACGGCAGAGGGGCCGGGCCCGCAGGCCCGGCCCCTCTGCCGTTGGGTCAGCCCGGCTGTCCGTCCCCGTCCAGGTCGGGCTGCGGAGCCGCGGGGTCGGCCGGGGGAGTCGCTTCGGTGGACGGCGTCGCGGCGGTCTCCGGTGCCGGCTGGGGGGCGGGCGCCGGGGCCGGGGCGGGCGCCGGGCTGCTGTCCCGGCTCGACGTGCGGTCCCAGCGCTGCGAGCCGCTGTCGTCGGACGAGGACGAGGACGAGGACGAGGACGCGGGTCGGGTGCTCGTGGGCGGCGCGTCCACCCCGCGCCCGGCGTACGTCGGGTCGGCCGCCGGGAACTCCGCGGTGGGCTGCCCGGACAGGATCGGCAACATCGCGTCGTGCCAGATGGTGGCCGGCCGGCCGCCGCCGTAGCCACCGACGCTCTCGATGCCGGTCGGGCGGAACACCATGACGCTGGCGGCGTACTCCGGCGTGAACCCGACGAAGGTGACCGAGTCGTTGTTGTTCACCGTGCCGGTCTTGCCGCCGATCTGGTGGCCGGGGATGTAGGCGCGCGCCCCGGTCTGCATCCGGCTGCCCGGCTCGACGTCCTTGCGCAGCATCTGGCTCAAGGTGTTCGCGAGGCCGGGCTCCACCACCTGCTCGCACTGGTCGCCGGGGACCAGGGGCTGGCCGTCGTCGTCGGTGACCGGCTCGCCGTTGCGGTCGAGGATCTGGAGCACCGGCTTCGGGGCGCACTTGACCCCGCTGGCCGCGATCGTCGCGTAGGCGTTGGCGAGGTCGAGTGGGCTGACCCCGTCGGTGCCGTAGGCGAACGAGGGGCGGTTCTCGGCGATGATGCGCTCGGCCGGGGTCTGGGTGATCGAGTAGTCGAAGGTCATGCCCAGCCGCTGCGCCATGGTGACGGCCGGCTCGATGCGACCGAGGGCGTCCTCCAGGGCCAGGAAGTAGGTGTTGGAGGACATGTAGAGCGCCTGGGTCATGGTCAGCGTGTTCGGGTAGTTGTTGCCCACGTTGCCGACCGAGTACGGCTCGTACTCCTCGGTCTCCGTGTCGAAGTTCTCGTAGACCCGGCTGGTGTACGGCTCGCTGGTGGTGATCGTGTGGCTGGCCGGCAGCCCCTGCTCCAGGGCGGCGGCGGCGACGAACGTCTTGAACGTCGACCCGGAGCCCTTGGTGGGGACCACGGCGAAGTTGACCGACTCGCAGCCGGCTGCCGGGTCACCGCAGCCGAACCGCCGGTTCACGCTCATCGCCAGCACGTGCCCGGTGCCGGGCTCGATCGCGTCGTAGACCCCGACGATCGGGTCGCCCATGCCCTGGGTCTTGAGCACGGCCTGGTCGGCGGCCGCCTGCATGTCGGGGCGGAGGGTGGTCTGGACCGTCCAGCCGTTCCTCTTGATCTCGTCCATGCTCAGGCCGAGCGTGCCCGTGAGGTAGCTCACGGCGTAGTCGCAGAAGAAGCCACCGATCGTGGCGTCGATGCACCCGTTCGGCGAGCTGCCGCCGGGGGCCAGCGGGATCGGCGCGGCGGAGACGTCGGCGAGCTCCTGGTCGGTGATGTGCCCGAGCTGGTGCATCCGGTTCAGCACCTGGTCCCGGCGGGCCTGCGCGGCCTCGGGGTAGCCGATCGGGTCGGTCCGGCCCGGGCTCTGCACCAGGCCGGCCAGCACCGCGGCCTGCGGCAGCGCGAGATCGGCCGCGTTCATGCTGAAGTAGGTCTGGGCGGCCGCCTGGATGCCGTAGGCGCCCTGCCCGAAGTAGGCGATGTTCAGGTACCGGGTGAGGATCTCGTCCTTCGGGTACTCCTCCTCGAGCGCGAGCGCGAGGCGGGCCTCCTTGAGCTTGCGGCCGACCGACTCCTCGGCGGCAGCAGCCCGCTCCTCCGCGTTGTCCGCGGTCTGCAGCAGCGTCTGCTTGACCAGCTGCTGGGTCAGCGTCGACCCGCCCTCGAGCACGTCCCCGGCGGCGAGGTTCTTCGCCAGCGCACGCGTCGTGCCCTCGACGTCCAGCCCGTTGTGCTGGTAGAAGCGCGAGTCCTCGATGTCGACGATCGCCTGCTTCATCACGTCGGAGATCTGGTCGGGCGTCGCCGGCGTGCGGTTGTTGTCGTAGAACTGGGTGATCGGCTGGCCGTCGGCGGCCACCATGAGGGCGTTGCCGTTCGGCGTCTCGTCGGTGAGCTCGACCGGGAGGGCGTCGAGCAGGCTGGCGGAGTTCCGGGCGACGAGCCCGGTCCCCCCGACCCAGGGCAGCAACATGGCAGCGACCAGGGCGCCGGCCACGACGATCGTGACGGCCAGCTTGACCAGGGCGCCGAGGCGGGGGCTCGCAGACTCGGACATCGCAGGCCAAGGTACCTGCCCAGCGGGCCCGCGTGGGGTGCCTCGGACGCAACGCGCGGAGCGGCCGCCGATGGTGTCGGCTGGCCGCTCCGCACGGCGGTCAGGACATCTGGTAGCGGTTGGCCCGCGTGAACGTGCCCATGTCGTTGAACCGGACCCCGTTGGCGGCCAGCACCGGGTGGATGTCGCGCTCCATCAGCTGCCGCACGTAGAACGGGTCGGCCACGTAGAAGTGGTGGATCGGGTGCGTGCTGCCGAAGTTGAGGCAGAAGACCTGGAAGGGCACCAGGTACCAGCGGTTGAAGACCTGGGTCTGCTGCAGGACGTTGCCCTGCTCGACGTCCCCCTGGTAGTGCATGTTGCTGCTGATGAAGTGCAGGCAGAAGCCGCGCCACACGTTCGGGCCGACCCACACGACGGTCAGCACGGTCAGCGTCTGCAGCCAGGTCGCGGGCACCTCGGCACCCAGCCAGCTCGCCAGGTGCAGGCCGAGGAAGGCGTACCAGATGGTGATCGCCACCGGGGTCAGCCCGATGCTGGCCTTGAGGATGGTGCGGCGCCAGAGCGCGTCCTCGGCGTCCTTCGGTCGGGTGGTGACGATCCGGATCAGGGCGGGGACGTAGGGGTCGAGGAGGCTGTACAGCCGGACGGCGCCCCACGGCTTGCCGTTGGTGATCGACACCTCCTCGATGTCGTCGGGCAGACCCGAGTACGCGTGGTGCCGCAGGTGCAGCCGGATCCGGTACACGGGGTTGATCGTGTAGGGGCGGATCGCCCAGACGCCGAAGAGCAGCGCGTACCGGACGGCCTTGCGGCGGCGGAAGTACAGCGCGTGGATCAGGTCGTGCTCCACCTCGTGGCCGACCGCGGCGAAGGCCGCCGACAGCAGCAGGGTCACGTACCAGGGCAGCACCCCGGTCAGGTAGAGGGCACCGCTGCCGGTGAAGCCGAGCACCGCGACCGCGAACGCGGTGAGCCCGAGGGCGTCCTGGTGCCGGAGCACGGGGTGGTCGCGCCGCAGCTCCTGCGAGCGGCGGCGGATCGCCGAGGTGATGACCTTGGTGCGGGCCTTGTCGTCGGGGGAGAGCCCGGCGGTGTCGACCGGGATGTCGACGGGGAGGTCGGCGGCGGCGGGGACGGTGGTGCCGAAGAGGCCGGCCGGTCGCGGCGACGTCGTCGTGGTGGTGGTGGTGCGGTCGAGCTCGGGTGTGGTGCTCATGCGTGGTGTGTCATCCCTCCGACGGAACGGTCGGGCGGACGCTAACGGAGCGTCACGACCGGGACCAGGCTCCGGGATGACGTGGACACGAACGGGGGACGCGCCTGTTCCTCCTGCCCCTCCCGCCCCGCGGGAGGGGCAGCGGTCAGCCGGTCTGGGGGCGGACCGGCAGCACCCGGCTGCGCGGCGTGCCCGTCCCGGTGTCGCCCTCTGCGGCGAGCAGCGCCTCGCCCATCACCCGCAGCCCGTCCAGGTCGTGGACGTCCCCGGCCGCGGCCGGCACCGTCCGCACGGGCACCTCCGGGTGGGCACTGGTGAACCGGTCGGCCAGCCGCTGCTCCCGGGTGGCGACCGTCATCCGTTCGGCGTGCACCCGCAGCGCCCCGGCGGCGAGCTTCGAGCCCGGCCCCCCGGCCTCGGCCACCGCCTCGGCGGCGCCCTCGGCGCGGGTGGCCGACAGGGCCGTGGTGGCCGGCGGGTGGGTGCGGTTGAGCACCAGCCCGGCCAGCGGCATCCCCTCGGTGGAGAGCCGGTCGACGAAGTAGGAGGCCTCGCGGAGCGCATCCGGCTCCGGTGCGGCGACGACGACGAACGACGTCCCCGGCTTGCGGAGCAGCTCGTAGGTCGCGTCGGCCCGTTCCCGGAAGCCGCCGAACATGGTGTCCAGCGCCGAGACGAACGCGGAGATGTCGTTGAGCAGCTGGCCGCCCAGGATCTTGCTGATGATCCGGCTGAACAGCAGGAAGCCGGCCCCCACGAACCGCACCCCGGCCCGGCCGCCGGCCCGCGCCGGCGCGGTGAGCAGCCGGATCATCGTGCCGTCGAGGAAGCGGCTCATCCGGTTCGGGGCGTCCAGGAAGTCCAGCGCCGACCGGGACGGCGGGGTGTCGACGATGACCAGGTCCCAGCGGTCGCTGGCCCGCAGCTGCCCGAGCTTCTCCATCGCCATGTACTCCTGCGTGCCGGCGAAGGAGGAGGAGAGCGCCTGGTAGAAGGGGTTCTCGAAGATCACCTGCGCCCGCTCGGGCGTCGAGTGTGCGGACACGACGTCGTCGAACGTCCGCTTCATGTCCAGCATCATCGCGTGCAGCTCGCCCGGGGCACCGGGCGTCTCGACCAGCCGCGGCTCGTTGTCCAGCTCGACCAGGCCCAGCGACTGGGCCAGCCGGCGGGCCGGGTCGATGGTCAGCACCACGACCTCCCGCCCGGCCTCGGCCGCGGCCAGCGCGAGCGCCGCCGAGGTGGTCGTCTTGCCCACACCCCCGGAGCCGCAGCAGACGATGATCCGGGTGTCCCGGTCGCTGACCAGCGCGGCCAGGTCCAGGGACGGGGCCGGGGCGGGCCGCCGGGGCGGCTGGGCGGCGGTCACGCCGCGACCTCGCTGCGCAGGTGCCCGTCGAGCCGGTCGGCCAGCTCGAACAGGCAGCCCAGGTCGATCGGGGACGACGACAGCGGCAGCTCGACCACCGGGCGGCCCAGCGCCTCGACGTCCCCGCGCAGTGCGTCCTGGGAGATCCAGCGGCGGGCGTGCTCGACCGCCTCGGCCACCAGCCCGTCCGCCAGCCCGTCGACCCCGGCCAGCTGGGCGGCGGTGAGCGCAGGCTGCAGGTCCTCCCCGGTCAGCCGGCCCTCGGCGATGCGGGCCAGGCTGGACGCGGGCAGGAGCGGCTCGGTCGCCATGTTCACGATCACCGACCCGACCGGCAGCCCGGCCGCGGTCAGCTCGGTGATCGCGTCGGCGGTCTCCTGCACCGGCATGTCCTCCAACAGGGTCACCACGTGCACCGCCGTCTGCGGCGAGCGGAACACCGCCATCACCCCGTCGCTCTGCGCGCGGATCGGGCCCGAGCGGGCCAGCCCGGACACCTCGTTGGTCACGTTCAGGAACCGGGTGATCCGGCCGGTCGGTGGCGCGTCGACGACGACCGCGTCGTAGACCGGGCGGCCGTTCTCCCGCCGGGTCACCGCCTCCTTGATCTTCCCGGTGAGCAGCACGTCGCGGAGCCCGGGCGCGATGGCGGTGGCGAAGTCGATCGCGCCCATCTTGCGCAGCGCCCGACCGGCCCGCTTCAGGTTGTAGAACATGTCCAGGTACTCCAGGAAGGCCGCCTCGACGTCGATCGCCAGCGCCTTCACCTCACCGCCGCCGCGGGCCACCGCGACCCGCCGCTCCTCGTAGGGCAGCGGCGGGGTGTCGAACAGCTGGGCGATGCCCTGCCGGCCCTCGGTCTCCACCAGCAGCACGTGGCCGCCGTCGGCGGCGAGGGAGAGGGCGAGGGCTGCGGCGACCGTCGTCTTCCCGGTGCCGCCCTTCCCGGTGACGACATGGCACCGCACCGGCACCGCTCCTGGACGCGACTGTTCCCGGTGCACGGGCTCTGGGCTCACCCGCACCAGCCTACGAGCGGTGGTCGATCCCGGCGCGTCCCGGCTGCGCTAGCGTCGCGGCATGAGTGATTCAGCCCGTCGGACCTGGGAGTACGCGACCATCCCGCTGCTCACCCACAACACCAAGGCGATCCTGGACTCCTGGGGCGTCGACGGCTGGGAGCTGGTGACCGTCGTCCCCGGTCCGGGCGGCGGCGACCAGCTGGTGGCCTACCTCAAGCGCCCGACCAGCTGAGGCCACGATGACCACGCCCGTCTCCTGGCACGCCCGGCTCGCCGAGCTCGGCGTCCGGCTGCCCCCGGTGGCCGCCCCGGTCGCCGCCTACGTGCCGGCCATCCGCACCGGCCAGCTGGTCTTCACCTCCGGTCAGCTGCCGTTCGTCGACGGCGGGCTGCGCCGCACCGGCAAGGTCGGCGGTGCCGTCGACATCGAGGACGCCGCGGGCGACGCCAAGGTGTGCGCGCTCAACGCGCTGGCCGCGATCGACGACCTGGTCGGCCTGGACTCCGTGGCCCGGATCGTGCGGGTCGTCGGTTACGTCGCCAGCGCCGAGGGCTTCTCCGCCCAGCCGCGGGTCGTCAACGGCGCCAGCGAGTTCCTCGGCCGCGTCTTCGGTGAGGCCGGGCAGCACGCCCGCAGCGCCGTCGGCGTCGCCGAGCTCCCGATGAACGCCCCCGTCGAGGTCGAGCTCACCGTCGAGCTGAGGTGAACGGGCAGGTGCCGATCCGGCAGGCGGCAACGGTGTTGCTGCTGCGGGACGGTGCCGCGGGGCCGGAGGTGTACCTGCTCCGGCGGACCCGGGGGATGCCGTTCGCGGGTGGGATGACCGCCTACCCCGGTGGCGGGGTCGACGACCGGGACGGCGACACCGAGCTGGCCTGGGTGGGGCCGCCACCGGCGCACTGGGCGAGCGCCTTCGGCTGCGACGAGCGGCTGGCCCGGGAGCTGGTGTGCGCCGCCGTCCGGGAGACGTTCGAGGAGGCCGGCGTCCTGCTGGCCGGCCCGGCGGACGGCTCCGGGGCCGTCGTGCCCGACGTCTCCGGCGACGACTGGGAGGCGCAGCGGCAGGCCCTGATGGCCCACGAGCTCTCCCTCGCCGAGCTGCTGGCCGGTCGCGGGCTCGCGCTCCGGGCAGACCTGCTGCGGCCCTTCGCGCACTGGATCACCCCGCCCCCGGAACGACGGCGGTACGACACCAAGTTCTTCGCCGCGCTGCTGCCCGTCGGCCAGGAGGCGCGCGACGTCTCCGGCGAGGCGGACGAGGCGGTCTGGACGACGCCGGCCGCCGCGCTCGCCGAGCACGCGGCCGGGACCCGGCCGATGCTCCCCCCCACGATCCACACGCTGGGCCAGCTGGCGGCGTTCGCCGACTCCGCGGCGACGCTGGCCGGATCGCCACCGGCGCCCCTCGAGCCGATCAGCCCCACGTTCGAGCAGGGGCCGGACGGGAACTATGCGGTGCTGCCCGACGGCACGCGGATCCGGATGGTCTTGGCTCTGGGCACATCGTGATCCTGTCGGATCACAACGCGGCCAGTACTCGGTGCCGGTTTCGCTGAGCCGTTGGCCGTGTCCCGGTGAGGGCTGTGCACGTTGCGACCCTGACGGGCCGCAGCGCGGCCAGGTGCCGGTGCCGGTTGCGTTGAGCTGTTGGCCGTGGCCCGGTGAGGGACCCTCCGGGCCCCGTCCCCGGGCCACCCTCGCTTCGCTCGGGTCCGTAGCGGTGGTCACTTGCCCAGCACTGACGAGGGCCCCGTCCGGTGAACCGGACGGGGCCCTCGTCAGTGCTGTGGTGTCAGCGGGCGCGGCGGCGGAGGCGCTCTTCGTCGAGGACGACGACCGACTTGCCCTGCAGCTGGATCCAGCCGCGGTGCACGAAGTCGGCCAGCGCCTTGTTCACCGTCTCGCGGGAGGCGCCCACCAGCTGGGCCAGCTCCTCCTGGGTCAGGTCGTGCTTGACGCGGAGACCGTCGGTCTCGCGGCTGCCGAAGCGGTCGGCCATCTGCAGCAGCGCCTTGGCCACCCGGCCGGGGACGTCGGTGAAGATGAGGTCGGCGACCGAGTCGTTGGTCCGCCGCAGCCGCCGGGCCAGCACCCGCAGCAGCTGCTCGCCGATCTCCGGGTGCGCGGTGATCCACGGCCGCAGCATGGTGTTCGGCATCTTGGCCAGGCGCACGTCGGTGACGGCGGTGGCCGTCGCGGTGCGCGGCCCCGGGTCGAACACGGATAGCTCACCGAACTGATCGGAGGGGCCCATCACGGCCAGCACGTTCTCCCGGCCGTCCGGTGCCCGGCGGGAGATCTTCACCTTGCCGGACAGGACGACGTAGAGGCTGTCGCCCGACTCGCCCTCGTTGAAGACGACCCGGCCGCGGGGCAGCACCACCGTCTCCAGTGCGCTCGCCACCGGCTCGGCGGCATCTTCCGACAGCCCCTGGAAGAGACCGGACTGGGCAAGGACCTCGTCCACGTGCACCTCTCGCAACGTCCTCACGGGTGCGATGGCGACCCGCGTTACTCGGAGAGTCTAGGGCCTGTGGCCCGCCTCACCAGTGCACTCCGTCACGAGCCTGCCCACTCTGAGTGGCAGCGGGGTGGTCGTGGCTCCCTGACGTGCAGGTCGGAGGCTCGGAACTCAGTCCTCGTCGACCGGGTCGAGGTCGTCGGCCACCGGGTGGGCCCGCTCGGTCAGCACCGGGCGGGGCGCGCTGCGGGCGCGGCCGCGGCGGCGGGCCCGCCAGCGGCTCATCGCCCGGCGGATGCCCGAGCGGGCCAGCGTGTCCACCTCGCCGGGGGTGGCCGAGCCGAGGAAGTCCTCGACCTCCCGCTGCGACGTCGGGCGCCGCAACGGCTCCTCGACCCGCTCCATGACCAGCAGGAACGCGATCAGCAGGGGAGGGAACAGGATGACGATGAGGGCGACCACGAGCACCTCCTCGGGAGGACGACCCCCGGGACGGGGGCGTCGGGCGGGGACCAGGTCGTTCCAGCGGTCGTGGGGCGTCCCCGGCCACCGACCGGGTCTGCACCACCACCGAGTATGACGGGCCGTGGCTGTCAGCGGAGACGCCTACCCTCACTCGCGTGTCCCGGCCCGCCACCTCACCCGACGCCCCGCCGGCCTACACGCGCCCGGCGCGCGCCCCCCGCCCCGGCCGCGCCGCCCGGTCGGGCGTGTCCCCGTTCGACCCGGAGGAGAGCGCGCTGGCCCGCACGCGCCGGGCCCGGCGGATGGCCCGCGAGCTCGCGGTCATCCACCCCGACGCGCACTGCGAGCTGGACTTCACCACGCCGCTGGAGCTGCTGGTCGCCACCGTCCTGTCGGCGCAGACCACCGACAAGACGGTCAACAAGGTCACCCCGGTGCTGTTCGTCCGTCACCCCGACGCCGCGTCCTACGCCGGGGCGGACCGGGCCGAGCTGGAGGAGATCCTGAAGCCCACCGGCTTCTTCCGGGCCAAGGCCAACTCGGTGATCGGCCTGGGGCAGGCACTGGTCGAGCGGTTCGACGGCGAGGTGCCCGGCCGGCTGGCCGACCTGGTGACCCTTCCCGGGGTCGGCCGCAAGACCGCCAACGTCGTCCTCGGCAACGCCTTCGGGGTGCCGGGCCTGACCGTCGACACCCACTTCGGCCGGCTGGTCCGCCGGTTCGGCTGGACCGCGGAGGAGGACCCGGTCAAGGTCGAGGCCCAGATCGCGGAGGTGATCCCGAAGAAGGAGTGGACGATGTTCTCCCACCGGGTGATCTTCCACGGCCGGCGCGTCTGCCACGCCAAGAAGCCCGCCTGCGGTGCGTGTGGTCTGGCGGCCTGGTGCCCGTCCTCCGGGATCGGCCCGCTCGACCCCGAGGCCGCGGCCAGGCTGGTCAAGTCCCCGGCCGCCTCGGACACCGAGTGAGCCGCGCGCTGCGCGCCCTCGGCGCCCTCGGCCTGCTGGTGGGCGTGCTGACCGGGTGCTCGTCCGAGGACGCCGCACCCGAGCCGACCCTCGCCTCACCGGCGGGCAGCGACGTCGGCTCGGTGGAGACCGACCTCGACCCCTGTCCGGAGCAGGCCGACGTCCCGGCCGCCGACAGCGACCTGCCGGCGACCGTCTTCGACTGCTTCGGTGGCGGCACCCTGGACCTCAGCCGGGCCCCGGGGGTGCCCACGGTGCTGAACCTGTGGGCCAGCTGGTGCGGCCCCTGCCGGGAGGAGCTGCCGCTGGTGCAGCAGCTCGCCGACGCCGCCGGTGACCAGGTACGGGTGCTGGGCGTGGTCTCGGTGGACCGGGTGCCCGCGGCGGCCTCCTTCGCCGACGACGCCGGGGTGACCTTCCCCAGCGCGTTCGACGCCGACGGTGAGGTGATGGCCGGCATGGGCGTCAACAACCTCCCGTACACGCTCTTCCTGGCCGCCGACGGGTCGGTCGCCTACGTCCAGGTCGGTCCGGTGCACTCCCTGGAGGAGTTCGAGGGGCTCGTGGCCGAGCACCTCGGGGTGCAGCTGTGACGGCCTCCGCCGCAGAGCTCGAGGAGCTCCCCGAACACCTGCAGCGGCTCTTGGCCAACGCCGGCCAGCTGCCGCTGTGGCACCGGCACGGGACGGCCTCCGGCAGCGCCCGCCGCTCGGCGGTGCTCATCCTCTTCGGGGAGGGCCCGGCCGGGCCCGACGTGCTGCTGATCGAGAAGTCGGCGCACCTGCGCAGTCACGCCGGGCAGCCGGCCTTCCCGGGCGGCGGCGCCGACCCGGGCGACGACTACCCGGTGGGGACGGCGCTGCGCGAGGCGCACGAGGAGGCCGGCGTCGACCCGGCCGGGGTCCGGGTGCTGGCCACTCTGCCCGCCCTGTTCCTGGGCCCGTCGGACAACCTCGTCGTCCCGGTGCTCGGCTGGTGGGACGACCCCCGCGACGTGACCACCGGTGACCCCCGGGAGGTGGCGCGGGTGGCTCGGGTGCCGCTGAGCGACCTGGTCGACCCTGCCAACCGCTTCCGGGTGCGCCACCCAGCCGGGTACGTCGGCCCGGCGTTCGGGGTGGTCGACATGGTGGTCTGGGGCTTCACCGCGGCCCTGCTCGACGCGCTCCTGGAGGCTGCCGGGCTGGAGCTGCCGTGGGACGACGGTGACGTACGTCCCCTCGCCGTCCCTCCCGTGCGCCCGGGCGACGTGCGGGACGAGCCGGTCGACTCCGACGTCGCCGACCGCGCCGCGCCGACGGTCGCCGAGGACGCCGGGCGGCCCGGCTCCGCGCGTACCGTTCCGGGGCGATGACCACCCGCTCCAGGGCCATGCGCACGGCCCTCCCCGGTACCGACGGCGGACGACGCCGCCGGGCTGCCCGCACGCTGCCCGGCCCGCTGCTGGCCCTGACCGTCGCCACCGCCCTGCTCGCGGGCTGCAGCTCCGAGCCGGCCCTCCCGGAGGTGGAGCGCACCGCCGGCGCCGAGGCCGGTGCGGTGCGCACCGCCGCCGACGGCGTCCAGGAGATCACCGTGGAGACCGGCGACGACTACGTCTTCACCCCGGACGCCTTCACCGTGGCCCCCGGGGAGGTGCGGCTCACCCTGCTCAACTCGGGGCAGCAGATGACGCACAACCTCCTGTTCACCGCGGGGGCGGGCCCGGCCGAGATCGCCGAGCAGATCCCGGTGCTCGGCCCGGGCCGGAGCGAGACGATCGAGTTCACCGTCACCGAGCCCGGCGAGTACCCCTTCGAGTGCAGCTTCCACGTGGCACTGGGGCAGGTCGGCACGATGACGGTGAGCTCTCCGGGATGACGGTTCGGGGAGCAGCCGGGCTCGCGATCGACGGGGGGTGCTGAACGGTGTCCCTGGTCGACCTGACCCTCATCGTGCTCGCGCTCGTCTTCGCGCTGTCGGGGTTCCGGCAGGGCCTGATCATCTCCGCCACCTCCTTCGTGGGGTTCTTCGGCGGGGCCGTCGTCGGCGCGCAGCTCTCCGGCCCGATCGCCGACGACCTGGCCAACTCCTCGGTGACCCGGGTGTTCATCGCCCTGGTCGTGGTGCTGGCCGGCGCGCTGATCGGCCAGCTGCTGGCGGGCCTGATCGGCCGGGCCGTGCGCAGGTGGATCACCTGGGAGCCGGCCAAGGTCGTCGACTCGGTGGCCGGGGCGGTGGTCTCGGCCCTCGCCGTCCTGCTCGTGGCGTGGATGGTGGCGATCCCGCTGGCCAGCTCGCCGTTCCCCGGCGTGGCCGGTCAGGTGCGCCAGTCCTCGCTCGTCCAGGCCGTCGACCGCACCGTCCCCAACCAGGTGCGCACGCTCTACGACTCGCTGCGCGAGGCGATCGACCGGCAGGGACTGCCCGACGTCCTGGACCCGCTGACCCCCACCCAGTCACGTGACGTGCCGGCACCGGACCAGGCCCTGCTGGCCAGCCCGGTGGTGGAGCAGGTCCGGGGATCGGTGGTGCAGATCCGCGGGGTCGCGGCGTCCTGCTCCCGGCAGATCGACGGCTCCGGCTTCGTCTTCGCCGACGACCGGGTGATGACCAACGCCCATGTGCTGGCCGGGGTCACCGACCCGACGGTCATCGCCGAGGGCGAGGCCTACGACGCCGTGACGGTGTACGTCGACGAGGCCATCGACGTCGCCGTGCTGGCCGTCCCGGGGCTCCCGCAGGAACCGCTGGGCTTCTCCGACCTCCCCGTCGAGACCGGCGCCGACGCGATCGTCATGGGCTACCCCGGCGGCGGGCCGTTCTACGTCGGACCGGCCCGGGTGCGCGACCGCGGGGACATCAGCGGCCCGGACTTCCGGGCCACCCGCACCGTGCAGCGCGACGTCTACGCCCTCTACGGGCAGGTGCGGGCGGGCAACTCCGGCGGCCCGCTGCTGGCTCCCGACGGGTCGGTGCTCGGCGTCGTCTTCGCCTCGGCGATCGACGATCCCGACACCGGCTATGCGCTCACCGCCGCCGAGGTGTCCGATGCCGTGACCATCGGCGGCGCGGCGGTCACCGAGGTCGGCACCGGCGCCTGCGAGTGAAAGGACCCCGTCCCCCTCATCCCTCGCGAGCTCGGGACGAGCCTCTGGACGGGGCCACGGCGCGGGACCCTGCAGTGGGGCCGTTCCATCGGGCTACCTTGCCCAGGCGGCGATGGCGGCGGTGACCTCGTCGGGGGCCTCCTCGTGCGGGAAGTGCCCCACGCCGGGCAGCTCCCGCCACTCGTAGGCGCCGGCCACGTAGCGCCCGGACCCGCGGGCGGTCGCGGGCAGCACCGCGGGGTCCAGTGCCCCGTGCAGCTGCAGGGTGGGTGCGGTGACGGGCGCGGCCATCCGCCGGGCGAACCGCCATCCGTCCGGGCGCAGCTGCGAGCGACCGGCCCAGCGGTAGTACTCCATCGCCCCGTAGGCCGCCTGTGGGATGCGGCTGGCCGATCGGTACCGGGTCACGGCCTCGGCGAAGTCGGCGGTGTGCACCCAGGAGGGGCCGGCCCAGCGGCGCATCAGCTCGGCCACCGGGTCGTCGTCGGGCCGGGTCAGGCGCCGTTCGGGCAGCCGGGGGAGCTGGAAGGGCAGCGCGTAGGCCAGGGCCCGCCGCTGCCGGGGATCACCGACCGAGCTGCGCAGCCGCCGGGGGTGTGCAGCCGAGACGACCACGAGACCGCGCACGCTCCGGGGGTGCAGCGCGGCCATCGTCCAGGCGACCAGGCCACCCCAGTCGGAGCCGACGACGACCGCCTCCTCCTCGCCGAGCGCGCGGACCACCGCGGCGGCGTCGGCGGCGGCGGTCGGCAGGTCGTACCCGCGGGGCGGCTTGTCACTGGCGCCGTAGCCCCGCAGGTCGGGAGCGACCACCCGGAACCCGGCGGCGGCCAGGCCGGTCAGCTGGGCACGCCAGGACCACCAGAACTGCGGGAACCCGTGCAGCAGCAGCACCAGCGGGCCGCTGCCGGCCTCGGCCGCGTGCAGCCGGACGCCGTTGGCCGAGACGTCCCGGTGTGCCCACGGCCCCGGGAGCAGGACGCTGGTGGCGTCGGGCCGCTCCTCGGGCACCGTCACGGCGACGCCCGGTCGGGGCTCCTCGGCTCGGGGCGTCCCGCGTCGGGTGAACCGGCGGGCCCCGTCTCCCGGCTTCAGCGCAGGGGGGCGTGCGCGTCCTGGCGGACGACCTGGCCGTCCCGCACGGTCGGCAGGTCGTGGGTCCGCTTGCCGGGGGCCTCGCGACGCATGACGTCGGGGAGGTCCTGCAGCGTCTCGATGGTGCGCTCGGGCTTCTTGATCTTCTTGACCAGTCGCCAGCCGATGAAGCCGACGATCGCAGCCACCAGGACCAGCAGCGCGAAGACGATGAGGAACGCCGCCCACCGGGGGAGCCAGACGGCGAGCAGTTCGGCGAGGAAGAAGAAGAAGAAGAAGCCGGCGAAGGCCAGCATCGCGCCCGCGGCGGCGAAGGCGGCGGCGCCGGCCCCCCCGCGCTTGACCGACGTGCCGATCTCGGCCTTGGCCAGCTCGATCTCGCTGCGCACGAGGGTGGACACGTCGGCCATCGCGCTCTTGGCGAGCGTGCCGACCGAGGGCTCGGCAGGCCCGGTGGGACGCCCCGCGAGCGGAGTCGCTCCGGCGGGTCGACCCGCCGGCGGAGTCGTCGAGACACTGTGGGCCACGGATGGCTCCTCCCTGGTCGGTGCCGATCGGACGACGCGGCACGTGCTGTCCGGGTGATCGTGCCGCATGCCGGGGTTCATCGCTGTCCGGGGTCACCCGGGCGGGCCACGGCGCCGCTCAGGCGATGTCGCAGCGGCACCGGCAGTCGACCACGTGCGGGACCGCCCGTCCTTCCGCGGAGAGCGCCGCGTCACCGAAGAGGAGCTCGTCACACGCTGCCGGGCAGCTGCAGGTCAGCACCGGGAGGCCGAGGGAGCGCTGCTCGGTGCCGCGGAGGACTCGTCGCTCCCGCTCCCGCTCCCGCTGCCGGGCGACGGCGGCGCGGCGCCGGGCGCGGGCCCGGTCGTCCAGGCTGTCTCCAGGCCGGGGCAGCTGGTGGTCGGCAGGTGTGCCGGTGGCTGCCCGGAACCGGTCTCGCAGCCGTCGCCCCCGGTCGAAGGTGTACCAGGGTGGGGTCCGGCTGTAGCGCTCCTCGCCGTGCCACCAGCCCTCGTCCCCGTGGCGGACGTCCAGATGCGCCGGGAAGAGACGACCGCGACCGTCCCGGACGGCGTCGGGCGTCATGCCGGGCACCTCCCGGCCGGACGCATCGAGGAGCCCCAGCCGGAGCCCGGCCAGCGTTGCCGCCCGGGCCAGCACGCCTGCCGGGAGGTCCCGGGCGCCGGTCTCGACCTGGGCGACCGTGGAGGCGGCGACGCCGAGCGCCCCCGCGAGCTCCCGTTGAGAGAGGTCGGCGGTGCGGCGGATGCGGCGCAGCAGCGATCCGACGGGGAGGGGCGCGCCATCGGCCAGCACGCCCGTACCCGGCGAGCCCGTACCCGGCACGGGCTCGCCGGGTACGTCGTCCGTCACCCGTCCGATGGTGCCGTCTCGGCCATGGCGACGCGGCGCAGACAGGCGCGCCTGTGGACGGGCAAGAGCCTGCTGGCCGGCGCGGAGCCCGACCGGGTCAGGTGCTGGCGGAGCTTGTGCTCTGCTCACTGGTGGTGAGCAGAGCACAAGCTCCGCCGATGCCCCTCGCAGCCCCCGTCCGCCTGACGCATGGCAGCGGGGCCTGGGGGCGCCCGGGTCGCTGCGTCGAACCCGGTGGCCGTCGAACCCGGTGGCCGTCGGAGCTCGGGGTGTCTCCTCAGTCCTCGCTGGGGGCGGCAGGGAGCTTGGAGCTGATCAGCTCCATCACCGAGGAGTCGGTCAGGGTGCTGACGTCGCCCAGTTCCCGGTTCTCCGCGATGTCCCGCAGCAGCCGGCGCATGATCTTCCCCGAGCGGGTCTTGGGGAGCTCGGCGACGACCATGATCTGGCGCGGGCTGGCGATCGGCCCGATCTCCTTGCGGACGTGCTGGCGCAGCACCTTCACCAGGTCCTCGCCGGAGTCGACGGCGTCCCCGCGCAGGATCACGAAGGCGACGATGCCCTGGCCGGTGGTGGGGTCGGTCGCGCCGACGACCGCGGCCTCGGCCACCGTCGGGTGGCTGACCAGCGCGGACTCGACCTCGGTGGTGGAGATCCGGTGCCCGGAGACGTTCATGACGTCGTCGACCCGGCCGAGCAGCCAGATGTCGCCGTCCTCGTCGAGCTTGGCGCCGTCGCCGGCGAAGTAGACGCCCTCGCCGTAGCGGCTCCAGTACGTGTCCTTGTACCGCTCGTCGTCCCCCCAGATCGTGCGCAGCATCGCCGGCCAGGGCTCGGTGAGCACCAGGTAGCCGGTGGCGCCGGGCTCGATCGGCTTGCCCTCCTCGTCGACCACGCTGGCCGCGATGCCCGGGAACGGGCGCTGCGCGGAGCCGGGCTTCAGGGTGGTCGTGCCCGGCAGCGGCGTGATCATGTGGGCGCCGGTCTCGGTCTGCCACCAGGTGTCCACGATCGGGCAGCGGCCGCCGCCGATGTTCTTGTGGTACCAGAGCCAGGCCTCGGGGTTGATCGGCTCGCCGACCGAGCCGAGCAGCCGCAGCGAGGAGAGGTCGAAGCCGGCCGGGACGTCGTCGCCCCACTTCATGAACGTGCGGATCGTGGTCGGGGCGGTGTACAGGATCGTGACCCCGTACTGCTGCACGATCTCCCACCAGCGGCCCCGGTGCGGGGTCTCCGGGGTGCCCTCGTACATCACCGAGGTGGCCCGGTTGGCCAGCGGCCCGTAGACGATGTAGCTGTGCCCGGTGACCCAGCCGACGTCGGCCGCGGTCCAGAAGACGTCGGTGTCGGGCTTGAGGTCGAAGGTCGCCCAGTGGGTGTAGGAGACCTGGGTGAGGTAGCCGCCGGAGGTGTGCAGGATCCCCTTGGGCTTCGCCGTCGTGCCCGAGGTGTACATGATGTAGAGCGGGTGCTCGGCGTCGAAGGCCTGCGCCTCGTGCTCGGCCGACTGTCCGGCGACCAGCTCGTGCCACCAGACGTCGCGGCCCTCCGTCCACTCGACGTCGGTCTCGGTGCGCTTGACCACCAGCACGCTGTGCACGCCCTCGGTCTTGGTCAGCGCCTCGTCGACGTTCGGCTTCAGCGGGCTCGGTGCACCCCGCCGGTAGCCGCCGTCGGCGGTGATGACCACCTTCGCGCCGGCGTCGGTGATCCGGCTGGCGAGGGCGTCGGGGGAGAAGCCGCCGAAGACGACCATGTGGACGGCGCCGATGCGGGCGCAGGCCAGCATGGAGATCACCGCCTCGGGGATCATCGGCAGGTAGATCGTGACCCGGTCGCCGGCGGTCACGCCGAGCTCGGTGAGCGCGTTCGCCGCGCGGCAGACCTCGTCCTTGAGCTCGGCGTAGGTCAGCGTGCGGGTGTCGCCGGGCTCCCCGACCCAGTGGTAGGCGACCTGGTCGCCGTGGCCGGCCTCGACGTGCCGGTCGACGCAGTTCACCGCGACGTTGAGCTTCCCGCCGACGAACCACTTGGCGAACGGCGGGTTGCTCCAGTCCAGCGCCTGCTCCCAGGGCTCTGCCCAGTCCAGTCGACGGGCGGCGTCCTCCCAGAAGCCGATCCGGTCGGCGGCTGCACGCTCGAGGACGTCGGGTCCCGCGTTGGCGGACGCGGCCAGCTCCGGCGGGGGCGGGAAGCCGCCCTCGGGCAGGTGGTCGGACAGGGCCTGATCAGTGGTCTCGCTCATGCGCACCTCCGTGGTCGGGCGCCGCCTGGACTCCGCGGCGCTGCCTCAGTGCACAACCTATGGCCCCGGTCACCCTGTCGTCAGGTCCGTGCCGCACGCGGTCGGCACGAGGTGGGCAGACTGGGCGGGTGAGCGACGACGGTGCCCAGGCGCTGGTGGTGTCCCGGCTGCCCGGGGCCGCCGCCCTCGGGCTGCTCGCCCCGCCGTCGGCGGTCGCCGTCCCGGGGCCGCTGCTGGCCGACCCGGCGTGGACGGCGGAGGTGCTGGCCGCCCGTGCCGTCCGGCAGCGGACCGATGACCGGCGGGTGCTGGCCACCGTGTGGTGGTACTCGGTGTCCAGCGTGCTCCTCACCCCGGTGCTGGCCGGGCTGGTGACCGGGGTGTCCCTGTCGGCACGGCTGGCGGACACCACCGTGCACGCCCTGGCCGGTGGCGTGCCGGTGGCGGCGACCACTCGCCGGAGCGGTGGTCGCGACGTGGTGGGCGACCTGCGGACGACGATCGGCTCGGTCGTCGCCGCGGTGGCCGAGGCCGGCGGGACCCGGGAACGGCCGCTGTGGGCGATCGCCACCGACTCCCTCGCCAACCGGCTGCTCGCCCTCGGACGTGCGGTCGGGGACGAGGGCGCGGTGACCGCGCTGGCCGGGCCGCTGGCCGCCGCGATCGGGGAGCCGTTGCCCGCGCCGCGCTACGTCGACGTCGGCCGGCCCGGCGGCGGTACGGCCCGGTTCACCCGGCGCGCCTCCTGCTGCCTGCTCTACCGGGTGCCGCACGAGGTGCTCTGCACCTCGTGCCCGCGCCGGGACCCCGGGGAGCGCCAGGTGCTGCTGGAGGACCTCGCTGAACGGATGTGAGCCGAGCGGATGTGACCGGTACGGGGGCGCCACGCGGCGCCCCCGTACCGACCGATCAGCAGGCGCCGACGTCGTAGGCCCGCAGCGGCACCGTGAAGCGGCAGCCGTACTGCGGGTCGGCGACGACCGCGGCGTCGAGCACGTCGTCGCCGGCCGGCCGCACGCCGTCCTCGACCCAGGCGACGAGGTCGGTGAACGCCTGCTGGTACTCCTGCGCGCTGAAGTCGCAGTGCGCGACGGCACGGATGGCCCGCTGCACGAGGAGGTCGCTGTTGCCGCGGGCGGCGGCGTCCCGGGCGTACTCCTGCTCCATGCTGAACGGCACGAACAGGTCGCCCAGGCCGTGCAGCGACAGGACGGGCACGTCGAAGCGTCCGTCGATGGTGGGCACGCCGGAGAGGCCGCGGCTGCCGCGGTCGGCCCGCACCCGCAGGACCTCCTCGTTCAGCGCCTGCTCCTCGGCCGTCAGCTCCGGGTCGCCGTCCAGCTGGTAGACGGTGTCCGCGTTGCCGCCGACCGCGCCGCGCTCCTCGCCGAGGCCCGGGTAGACCGGGTAGACGGTGAACAGGAAGTCGGCGAAGGCGCTGAAACCCAGCTCGAACAGCGGCCGGTCGCCGCCGGTCCGCTGCTCGGTGAGCGCCCGCAGGTCCTCGCCGGCCTCGGTGAGGACGGAGGGGTAGGGGGTCCCGAGCTCGGCCTTCATCTGCGGCACGGTGGTGGTCAGGTAGTCCGCCGGCGCCGGGTAGACCGGCGGGGTGTCGGTGAGCGCCTGGGCGGCGGCGTTGTAGTCCAGGAACGTGTCGAACAGCCGTCGGTCGCCCATCACGCCGCAGGCCGGCAGCGCGCCGTCGTAGGCGTTCGGGTACTGCTCGATGCTCACCCCGGTGACGTGCCCGCCCATCGAGACCCCGGACAGGTAGGTGAGGTCGGCCTTGCCCACGGTCTTCTCGAAGTACTTCAGCAGCCGGTGGGTGCTCTTCACCCCGGAGACGACGTCGTAACCGTTCTCGGTGTAGCTGGAGGCGGCCCAGGCGTAGCCCTCGTCGACCAGGTGCTGCCGGAGGCCGTCGGGTGGGGAGTCGACCGTCAGGGTCGGGCCGGTGCCGCGGTACCCGTGCGCCCACATGACCAGGTCGCCGTTCCAGTCCGCCGGCACCTCGATCCGGTAGCCGGCGTCCTTCAGCACGCCCCAGGTGCGGGTGGTGGTGGTGCCCGGCAGCGCCTCGAACGGCAGCGCCGCCTCGTCGACGACGTACTCGACCTCGGGCGACTGCGGGTACTGGGGGGCGGGCTGGTGCGTCGGCTGGGCCGTGGCCGGGCCGGTGAACACGGTGCTGACCAGGGCCAGCGCCATCGGCGCGAGCAGCAGTCGGGTGGGGTGGCGCATCGGGACCTCCGGGACGTCGTCGTTGACGGTGACCGGACGCTAGCCCCGCGTGGTGTGGATCACATGGGCGGGTCGGCCGCGCGGCGGGCCCGGTAGGCGGCCACGTGCTCACGGTTGGCGCACGTGCTGTCACAGAACCGCCGGCTGGCGTTCTTGGTGAGGTCGACCAGGACGTCGTCGCAGCCGGAGGCGGCGCACCGGCGCAACCGGTCGAGTGCACCGGCGCGCACCACGTCGGCCACTGCCATGGCGGCCTCCACGCCCCACCGGTGGGCGACCGAGGCGTCCGGCTCGGTGGCGTGCACGTGGTAGCCCCAGTCGTCGTGCCGGACCAGCTGCGGCAGGGCGTTCCCCTCGCGCAGCAACCGGTTGACGATCGCCACCACGCCGTCCTCGTCGGCGTCCCAGACCCGGGCCAACACCGACCGCAGCTCGTGCACTGCGGCCAGCTCGGCGGCGTCGCCGGCCCGGCTGCCGGTGAACTGCCACTCGTCCAGGAACGCGGCCAGCGCCGGCGGGTCGGGCAGTCGCTCCTCGCCGTCCCCGGTGGTGTTCACCAGCGCGGCGGCGCTGGCGAGCCCCATCTCGGTGTCATGGGCAAAGAGCATGTGACTCCTGTACTCCTCTGCTAGCGTCCGCTGTACAGGAGCGTACGTCGGTTGGCTCCTGACGAGGAGGTGTCTGCCGTGCTGGACCGCCGGACCGGGCTGATCGGACTGCTGCTGGCCGTGGTCTCCGCGGCCGCGTTCGGCACCTCGGGGGTGTTCGCCACCGCCCTGCTGGACGCCGGCTGGACCGCCGGCTCTGCCGTGACCGTGCGGGTCGGGGTGGCGTCGGTGGCGCTGGCCGTCCCGGCCCTGGTCCAGCTGCGGGGCAGGTGGTCGCTGCTGCGGGCCAACGCCGGCGCCGTCCTGGCCTTCGGCGCGCTGGCCGTCGCGCTGCCCCAACTGGCCTACTTCTACGCCGTCTCCCGGCTGTCGGTGGGCGTGGCGCTGCTGCTGGAGTACTCCGGGGTGCTGCTCGTCGTGCTGTGGACCTGGGCGCGGCTCGGGCAACGGCCGAGCCGGGTCACCGGCGCCGGGGTCGTGGTGGCCGTCGGCGGTCTGGTGCTGGTCCTCGACGTGCTCAGCGGCGCGCAGATCGACCCGCTGGGCGTGATGTGGGGGCTGATCGCAGCGGTGGGGCTTGCCTCCTACTTCGTCCTCTCCGCGCACTCCGACGACGCGCTGCCGCCGCTGGTCAGCGCCTGGGCCGGGCTCGGGGTGGGTGCCCTGACGCTCGGGGCGGCGGCTCTCGTCGGCGTCCTCCCGTGGCGCACCACCGCCGTGGACGTCGAGCTGGCCGGCCGGTCGACCAGCTGGCTGGTGCCGGTGCTCGGCGTGGCATTGGTGTCGGCGGCGCTCGCCTACGCCACCGGGATCGCCGCCGTCCGGCGGCTCGGCTCGCGGCTCAGCTCGTTCGTCGGTCTGAGCGAGGTGCTGTTCGCGGTGGTGGCGGCCTGGCTGGCGCTGGGGCAGCAGCCGAGCGTCGTACAGCTGGTCGGCGGGGTCGTCGTCCTGGTGGGGATCGTGCTGGTCCGGCTGGGGGAGGACCGCCCGCCGGCCGACACGGCCGACGTGGACCCGGTGCCGGCTGTCGCGGAGCCGCAGACGCCCGGGCGGTGACCCGGCCGCTGCATCACCGGCCCTCGGGTGTCAGCTGCCCCGGACCCGGCGGACCCACCGGGCGATCTGCTCGGCGGTCTCCTCGGTGCGGGTCAGGGCGATCATGTGCCCGGCGCCGGGCACGTGGACGAACTCCCCGTCGGGCAGCTCGGGCATCAGCTCGTCGATCTCCTCCTGTGACACGGCGGGGTCGTGCTCACCGTGCAACACCAGGGTGGGGACGGTCAGCGCCGAGGCGTACCGGGTGCCGTTGGTGCTGACGCTGGCCAGCGTCGTCCGGGCCAGCGGCACCCGCCGGCTGCCCATGAAGTCCTCGCGCACCTGGGCGACGGCGGCCTTCGGCGCACCCGGCTCGAAGGCGTACTTCCGCACCAGCCAGTCGGCCAGCGGCTCGATCGGCCGGACCCGGTTGGCGACCACGGCCACCAGGCGCAGCGCGGAGAGCCAGCCCCGGCGGAGCAGGCGGTGGACCACCGGCGGCAGGTCGCGGGCGAGCCCGGGGAAGGTGATCCCAGTGCCGCCCGAGCCGACGAACACGACCCCACCGATGCGGTCCAGTCCGAGGTCGCGGGCATGGACGACGGTGATGCCGCCACCGAGGCTGCTGCCGACGACGACCGCCCGCTCGCCCTCGGGCACCACCTCGGCGAGCACGGCGGCCAGGTCCTGGGCGTGCGCCTCCAGGCTGTAGTCGTCGGCCGGGGCGTTCCCGCTGCGCCCGTGGCCGCGCAGGTCGTACTGCACCACCCGGTGGCGGTCGGCCAGCAGG
Source organism: Modestobacter sp. VKM Ac-2985 (assembly GCF_026967925.1). Classification (GTDB taxonomy): domain Bacteria; phylum Actinomycetota; class Actinomycetes; order Mycobacteriales; family Geodermatophilaceae; genus Modestobacter. The sequence continues at coordinate 412,738 of NZ_JAPVBI010000001.1, forward strand.
TCGGGGACGCGGCCCCAGGAGCCCGTGGTCATGCCCAGGCCGTTGACCAGGACGACGACCGGGCCCGCGGCCGGGCCCTGGGCGCTGTAGGTCAGGACGGTGGCATCCGAGGAGACGACGTGGGACATCGGGGAAACGGTACGTCGGCTCTGCCGTGCCTGCCCTCCGGATCAGCCGGCGCCGAGGGCCACCACGTCGCCGACGACCCACACGGCGGGCGGCCGGACGCCCTCGTCGGCGATCGTCGTCGCCAGCCCGGCGAGGGTGGTGCGCAGGGTCCGCTGCGAGGGGCTGGCGCCGTCGCTCACCACGGCGACCGGCGTCTCCGGCGCCCGCCCGTGCTCGATGAGGGCAGCGGAGATCGCCGGGGCCGTGTCGACGCCCATCAGCACCACGACGGTGCCGCGCAGCCGGCCCAGCGCGGCCCAGTCGACCAGCGACGCCGGGTGTCCCGGCGGCACGTGGCCGGAGACCACGACGAACTCGTGGGTCAGCCCGCGGTGGGTCACCGGGATGCCGGCCAGGCCCGGGACGGCGATCGCGCTGGTCACGCCGGGCACGACCTCGACCGGCACGCCGGCTGCGGCGCAGGCCTCGAGCTCCTCGTAGCCGCGACCGAAGACGAACGGGTCGCCGCCCTTGAGGCGCACCACCCGGCGGCCGGCCAGGGCGTGGGACACCAGCAGCTCGTTGATCTGCTCCTGCGCCATCGAGCGCCCGCGCGGCAGCTTGGAGGCGTCGATGACCAGCACGTCGGCGGGCAGTGAGGCCAGCAGTCCCTGCGGGGCGAGGTGGTCGGCGACGACGACGTCGGCGGTGGCGACCGCCTGCCGGCCGCGCACCGTGACCAGCCCGGGGTCACCCGGTCCGCCACCCACCAGGACGACGCTGCCGGCGGCCACCGAGGGCGTGCGGGCGGCGCGGTCGGCGATGGAGCCGTCGGTCAACCCGTTCAGCACCGCGTCCCGTACGCCGATGGCCCGCTGCGGGTCACCGCCCCCGTGCACGCCGATGACGAGGTCGCCCTGCCGGCCGACCGCCGGGGTCCAGACGGTGGAGACCGAACGGTCGTCGGCGCGGGCGCAGAAGACGCGGTCGCGCTCGGCCTCGGCGGCGACGGCGGCGTTCACGTCGGGGTCGTCGGTGGCGGCCACGGCGTACCACGCCCCGGCCAGGTCGCCTGCGACCCAGCGCCGCGGGTGCCAGGTGACCGAGCCGGGTGCGACCAGGGCCTCCAGGGCCGGGGTGAGCTCGGGGCTGACCACGGTGACCTGCGCGCGGGCCTCCAGCAGCCCGGCCACCCGGCGGTGCGCGACCTGGCCGCCGCCGACGACGACGACGCGGCGCCCGGTCAGCCGCAGGCCCACCGGGTAGACGGTGCCCGGATCCGGAGCGGCGGTCACTTCTCGGTCACACCGGCGGAGTCGAAGGTGGCGACGTCGCGCAGCGCGCGGGCCGCGCTGGCCACCAGGGGCAGGCTCAGCAGCGCCCCGGTGCCCTCGCCGAGACGCAGGTCGAGCCCGAGCAGCGGGCGCAGGCCCAGCGCGCGCAGGGCCAGGCCGGCGCCCGGCTCGGCCGAGGTGTGCCCGGCCAGGGCGTGCGCCAGGGCCGTGGGGCACAGCGCCGCGGCGACGAGGGCGGCCGAGCCGGCGATCACGCCGTCCAGCAGCACCGGCACCCGGGCGGCCGCGGCGCCCAGCACGAAGCCGGCCAGCGCCGCGTGCTCGAGGCCACCCAGCTCGGCCAGCGCGGCGAGAGCGGCCTCCGGCGTGGCCGGGCGGGACGGCACCCGGGCCACCGCGCGGGTGACCACCGCGATCTTGCGCTCCAGCGTGGGGTCGTCGATGCCGGTGCCGCGGCCGGTCGCCGCGGCCGGGGCGGCACCGGTGAAGGCGCAGACCAGGGCGGCGGCAGCGGTGGTGTTGCCGATCCCCATGTCGCCGGTGACCAGGCACCGGGAGCCGGCGGCGAGCGTCGTCGCCACCTCGATGCCGACCTCGACGGCCTGCCGGGCCTCGGCGAGGGTCATCGCCGGACCGAGGGAGAGGTCGGCGGTGCCGCGGCGGACGTTGCGCTCCAGCAGTCCCGCGGCGGGGCCGACCGGGGTGGCCACGCCGACGTCGACCACGACCACCTCGGCACCCAGCTGGGCGGCGAAGGCGTTGACCACGGCGCCGCCGGCGGCGAGGTTCGCCACCATCTGCGCGGTGACCTCCTGCGGCCACGGGGTGACGCCCTGGGCGTGCACGCCGTGGTCGCCGGCGAAGACCGCGACCGCGGCCGGCTCGGGCAGCGGGGGCGGGCACACGCCCGCGATGCCGGCCAGCTGGGCGGCGACGTCCTCGAGCACCCCGAGGGAGCCGGGGGGCTTGGTCATCCGGTCCAGCCGCTCCCGGGCGGCCCGCTCGGCGGTGCTGTCCCGCGGGGCGATGGCGGCGATGGTCGCACCCAGCAGCGTGCCGGCGAAGGGGGTCGGGTCGGTGCTCAGCGGACCTCCTCGGTCGTGTCGATCGGGTCAAGGGTCTCAGTCAGCGCCGACGCGAACGCACGGGAGGTCTCCGGGTCCCGGACGGCGACCCGCAGGTGGTCGCTGGTCAGGCCGGGGAACGTGTCGCCCCGGCGCACCGCCCAGCCCCGTGCCCGGAGCCGCTCGCGCACCCGGGCACCCCCCGGCACGCGCAGCAGCACGAAGGACGACCGCGGCTCGGCGACCACCTCGACCGCCGGTGGCAGCGCGGCGAGCAGCGCGGCCCGGTGCTCGGTGAGCCGGTGCGCCACCTCCTCGGCCTCGGCCCGGGCGGTCGGGGTGGCGCAGGCGGCCAGCGCGGCGAGCGCGGGGGTGGAGACCGGCCAGTGCGGTTGCTGTGCGGCCAGTGCGGCGACCAGGTCGGCCGGGCCCAGCGCGTAGCCGACCCGCAGCCCGGCCAGGCCCCAGGTCTTGGTCAGGCTGCGCACCACCAGCAGTCCGGGGAGGTCGGTGCGGTCGGCCAGCGACTCCGGCTCCCCGGGCACGGTGTCGGCGAACGCCTCGTCCACCAGCAGCACCCGCCCCGGGCGGGCCAGCGCGGCCAGGTCGGCGGCGGGGTGCAGCACCGACGTCGGGTTGGTCGGGTTGCCGACGACCACGAGGTCGGCGTCCGCCGGGACCGCCGCCGGGTCCAGCCGGTACCCGGGCCCGGTCAGCAGCAGCCGCTCGACGGGGTGGCCGGCGGCGCGCAGCGCGGCCTCCGGCTCGGTGAAGGAGGGGTGGACGACGACTGCGCGGCGGGGGCGCAGCGCCCGGGCGACCAGCGTGAACGTCTCGGCCGCGCCGGCGGTGAGCAGCACCTCGGCGGGGTCGCGGTGGTGCGCGGCGGCGACCGCGGCGCGGGCCGGGCGCGGGTCGGGGTAGGCGGCGCTCGCGTCGAGGGCGTCGACCAGGACGGCGCGCAGCCAGGCCGGGAGGGCGCCCGCGCGGACGTTGACCGCGAGGTCGACCAGGCCGGGGCCGACCTCGGCGTCGCCGTGATGCCGGAGGTCGACGCCGCCGTGCCGGAGGTCGACGTCGTCGTGCCGGAGGTCGACGTCGCCGTCCTGGAGGTCGTTGCCCTGGACGTCCGGGGAGACGGCCACCGCCACCGTGACCCGGCCGTGCACCCGCTTGCTGACGACGAGCCGGCCACCCCCGAGCAGGGCCGCCGCCTCGGCCACCGACGCCGTGCCGACGGCGGCGGCGACCCGCGCCGACGGGGTGGGCACCGGGACGGCGGCCAGGGCGGCGGCCGGGTGCCCGGTCAGCAGCCAGCCGCGGCGCGCGGCCGCCTCGCGCACCCCCGGCTCGGCGGCCCGGACGTCCAGCGTGGCCAGCCGGACCGGGCCCTCCGGGGCCGGCAGCACGGCGTCGACGGCGGCCAGCACCTCCGCAGCGGTCGCCCCGGTGGAGACGCCCACGCCGACGGTGGTCCCCGGGCCGGTCACGTGCGCACCCCGGGGCGGTCGGGGAGGGCGGCCAGCAGTGCGTCGGCGTCCCGGGGGAGGGCGCCGTCGGGCAGCAGCCCGAGGGCCTGCAGCCGGGCGCCGACGCTGAGCGCCCAGGGGCGGTCCAGTCGGGCGCGGGCCAGCAGCGCGTCGTCGCCCAGGACGACGTCCGGCGGGCCCTGCACCACCCCGCCGTCCACCACGACGGCGACCTCGTCGGCCCAGCGCAGCGCCAGGTCCACGTCGTGGGTGCTCATCACGATCGTCGAGTCGGCCTCCTGCAGCCGGGCCAGTGCGGCCAGCGCCTCGCCGACCGCGGTCGGGTCGAGCCCGGCGGTCGGCTCGTCGAGCATCAGCACGCAGGGCCGCATGGCGACCGCGCCGGCGATCGCCACCCGCTTGCGTTCGCCGTAGGAGAGCTGGTGCGTCGGGCGGCCGGCCAGGTGCGCCACGGCGAGCAGCTCCAGGGCCTCGGCCACCCGGGCGCGGACCTCCTCCTCGGGCAGGCCGAGGTTGACCGGCCCGAAGGAGACGTCCTGCGCGACCGAGGCGCTGAACAGCTGGTCGTCGGGGTCCTGCAGCACCAGCTGCACTGCCTGCCGGTGGGCGCGCAGGCCCGTCCGGGTGGCGTGCAGCTCGGCGCCGTCCAGGGTGATCCGGCCGCGGGTGGGCGGCAGCGCCCCGGACAGGCAGCGCAGCAGCGTCGTCTTGCCCGAACCGTTCGCGCCCAGCAGCGCGAGCCGGCGGCCGGGCGGCACGGTCAGCGACGCGCCGTCGAGCACCCGGGCGCCGCGCTCGTACCCGGCGACCACGCCCTCCGCGGCCAGCGTCCGGTGGCTCATGCGAGTGCGCTGACGGTGACCAGAGCCGCCAGGCCGGCGAGGGTGCTCGCGACGAAGCGGGGGGAGGAGGGCAGCACCTCCGGCAGCACCCGCAGCCCGGTCTCCATGCCGCGCCCGGCCAGCCCGTCGGACAGCCGCCGGGCCCGGTCCCAGGAGCGGGTGAGCACCGCGGCGGCCAGCATCCCCGACGAGCGGTAGGAGTTGCGGATGCCCGCGTGCCCCATCCGGGCGGCCTGCGCCTCGCGGATGGTCGACAGGCTGGTGAGCAGCACGAACAGCATCCGGTAGGTCACCGAGGCCACCTCGACGACGGCGTCGGGCACCCGCAGCCGGTGCAGCGCGGGCAGCAGGTCCGACATCGGCGTCGTCGTCGCCAGCAGCAGCACGGCCGCGCTGCCGGCCACCGCGTGCGCGACCAGCCCGCCCGCCTGGGTGGCGGCGTCCGGAGCCCAGCCGAGGCCGCCGTCCCCGACCTGGACGACGGCGGTCAGCGCCCCGATCAGGATGAACGCCAGCGGCACCCGGACCGCCCGGCCGAACGTGCGCGCCGGCACCCGGGCCGGGCCCAGCGCCAGGACGACGGCGGCCAGCCCGACGAGCACGCTGCCGGGCCACGCCGGGAGCACCAGCGCGGCGAGCACCAGTCCGCCGCTGAGCAGCAGCTTGTCGGCGGGCGAGCGCAGCCGCCAGGCACTGGCCCAGGCGGCGTCGTCGATCGCCAGCCCGGTCACGGCGTCGCGGGGGGCGTGGCTGCTGTCTCCGCCGCCTGCCGGCCGGTGCGCTCCGCCGTCCGCCGGGCCGTCTGCTCCGCCGTCCGCCGGCCCTTCAGCCGACCGAGCACGTAGCCCAGCACCCCGCCGCCCAGCGCCGCTTGCAGCGCGAACAGGCCGGACTCGATCTCCGAGGAGCCCGGGGAGAAGACCGACTCGAACCACGGCTCGTAGCCGGCGTCGGACTCCTCGATCAGCTCGGTGGCCTGGCTGTCCGTGCCGGCGTACTCGCTGGCGCCGTCGAGCAGCAGCGGCGTGGCGAACAGCGCGACCACGGCCAGCACCAGCAGCGCGGTGACCAGGTGCCGCCTCACCGCTCAGCTCCGGGGGTGGCCTCGGGCACCGGGGCCTGATCGGGCTCCGGTGTGCGGCGGAGGACCCCGAGGCGCTCCAGCTCGGGGCGGGCGTTGACGACCAGCACCCGGAACAGCAGGACGCCGAGCAGGCCCTCACCGATCGCCAGCGGCACCTGGGTGAACGCGAAGACGGACAGGAACTTCGCCGCCGCCCCGCCGAAGCCGCTGGCCGCGTCGGGGTGTGCCCAGGCCAGCTGCAGCGCCGTGGTCACGTAGGTGGCCAGGTCGGCGACCGCCATCGCGGCGAACACCCCGGGGAGCAGTCCGCCCCCGCTGCGCCGGACCAGCCGGTAGGCGGCGTAGCCGGCCCAGGGACCGATCACCGCCATGGAGAAGGCGTTGGCGCCCAGGGTGGTCAGCCCGCCGTGGGCCAGCAGCAGCGCCTGGAACAGCAGCACCACCGTGCCGAGCAGCGCCATCACCGGGGGCCGGAACAGGACGGCGCCCAGCCCGGTGCCGGTCGGGTGGCTGGAGCTGCCGGTGATGGAGGGCAGCTTAATCGCGCTCAGCACGAAGGTGAACGCCCCGGCGGCGCCGAGCAGCAGGGTCGACTCGGGGTTCTCCCGCACCTCCTTGGCCACCGCCCGGGCGCCGTGGACGACGAACGGGGCGGCGGCGATCGTCCAGCCGATGGCGTGCGCGGGCGGCAGGAACCCCTCAGCGATGTGCACGGCCGACCTCCTGGGGGAGCCGCGCGGCGGCGGCGACGAAGCGGGTGGCCATCCCGGGGGACCCGGCCCAGTTCAGGTGCAGGTAGGAGGCGTGCACGGTGCCGGCCACGAAGCCCTCTGGCCCGTCGGCGTTCCACTGCCAGGCGGGGGTGGCCCCGGCGGCGGGGCCGGCAGCGGTCCGGTGGAACTCGTGCCCGCGCACCCGGGTGCCGGCCGGGGCCAGCACGCTGTCGGTGAGCGCCACCGCGGCCCGGTAGCCGAGGGTGAGCTTGGGGTGCATCGCCGTCGTCGTGGGCAGCACGCCGCACATGGGTTCGCCGTCCAGCTCCTGGGAGAGGTACAGCAGCCCGGCGCACTCCGCGGCGATCGGGCCCCCGCGGGCGGCCAGGTCGGCGATCGCCGTCCGCAGGCCGACGTTCGCGCTCAGCGCGCTGGCGTGCACCTCGGGGAAGCCGCCGCCGACGACCAGCGCCCGGGTGCCCTCGGGGAGTGCGTCGTCCCGCAGCGGGTCGACGGTCACCACCTCGGCGCCGGCGGCGGTGAGCAGCTCGGCGGTCTCGGCGTAGCCGAAGGTGAAGGCCGGGCCGCCGGCCACGGCGATCACCGGCCGGCCCTCGACCCGGGTCACTTCGGCAGCCGGGTCCCACGGCTCGCCGGCCAGGTCCGGCGCGGTGCGGGCCAGCCGCAGGACGGCGTCCAGGTCGATGCTCGACTCGACCACCGCCCCCAGCGCGCGCACCGTGCGGACCGCCTCCGCCGACCGCTCGGCCGCCGGCACCAGCCCCAGGTGCCGGGACGGCGTCTGCAGCTCCGCGATCCGGCGCACCGCACCGAGCACCGGCACCCCCGCCGTGCCCAGCGCCTCGCGCAGGATCGCCTCGTGCCGGTCGGAGCCGACCCGGTTGAGGACGACGCCGCCGATCCGCACCGTCGGGTCGAAGGTGGCGAACCCGTGCACCAGCGCGGCGACGCTGCGGGCCTGCGACGCGGCGTCGACCACGAGCACCACCGGCGCCTGCAGGTGCGCGGCGACCTGGGCGGTGGAGCCGTAGCCGGGTTCGACGCTGGCGTGCGCGGCGCCGTCGAACAGCCCCATCACGCCCTCGACGACCGCCACGTCGGCGCCGCGGGCGCCGTGCAGGAACAGCGGGGTGATCCGGTCGTCGCCGACCAGCCACTTGTCCAGGTTGCGGCCCGGCCGGCCGGCGGCGAGGCCGTGGTAGCCGGGGTCGATGTAGTCCGGCCCGACCTTGTGCGGGCTCACGGTGAGCCCGCGGTTGGTGAGCGCCGCGATCAGCCCGGTGGTGATCGACGTCTTCCCCGCGTTCGACGACGGCGCCGCGACCACGATCCGCGGGATCCTCATCGCCCGACCCCCTGGGGGGCAGAAATGGCCATTTCTGCCGCACGAACGGGAGGTGACGGTCGGCACGAAGGGGCAGAAATGGCCATTTCTGCCCGGGGGAGGGGGGTCACCACTCGATCCCCCGTTGGCCCTTCTGGCCGGCGTCCATCGGGTGCTTGACCTTGGTCATCTCCACGACCAGGTCGGCGGCCGCGATCAGCGCCGGCGGGGCGTCGCGCCCGGTGATGACGACGTGCTGGTTGCCCGGCCGGTTCGTCAGGGTCTCCACGACGTCCTCGACGTCCACCCAGCCCCACTTCAGCGGGTAGGTGAACTCGTCGAGCACGTAGAAGCGGTGCGCCTCGGCGGCCAGGTCGCGCTTGATCTGCGCCCAGCCCTCGGCGGCGTCACCGGCGTGGTCGGTCTCGTCGCCGTGCTTGCGCGACCACGACCAGCCCGAGCCCATCTTGTGCCAGACCACCGGGCCGCCCTCGCCGGTGGTCTCGTGCACCCGGCCCAGGGCGGTCAGCGCGTTCTCCTCGCCGACCTTCCACTTGGCGCTCTTGACGAACTGGTAGACCGCGATCGACCACCCCTGGTTCCACGCGCGCATCGCCATCCCGAAGGCGGCGGTGGACTTGCCCTTCATCTCGCCGGTGTGCACCGCCAGCAGCGGCCGGTTGCGGCGCTGCCGGGTGGTCAGCCCGTCGACCGGGACCGCGGTGACCTGTCCCTGCGGCATCAGGCGGCCTCTCGCACCGTGCGGACCAAGGACTCCGCGCCGAGTTCCTCGAGCCGCATCGTCTGCGCACCCAGTGCCGTGCCCAGCGACGCGGCCAGGCCGAGTCGCACCGGCCCGGACTCGCAGTCCACGACGACGCTCGCCGTCCCGGCCGCGGCCAGCAGCCCGGCGGCCCGGCGGGCGTCGGAGAGGTGGTCGCCGCCGCGGGGCCCGGTCGCCCGGCCGTCGGTGACGACGACGAGCAGCGGACGGCGCTGCGGGTCACGCACCCGTTCCAGCCGCAGCGTCTCGTGCGCCCGCAGCAGCCCGGCGGCCAGCGGCGTGCGCCCGCCGGTGGGCAGGCTGGTCAGCCGGGCGGCCGCGGCCTCCACCGACCAGGTCGGCGGCAGGGTGAGCTCGGCGTCGCCGCCGCGGAAGGTGATCAGGCCGACCTTGTCCCGGCGCTGGTAGGCGTCCATCAGCAGCGAGAGGACGGCGCCCTTCACCGCGGCCATCCGGGAGCGGGCGCCCATCGAGCCGCTGGCGTCGACGACGAAGAGGACCAGGTTGCCCTCGCGGCCCTCCAGGGTCGCCTGGCGCAGGTCGTCCCGCTCGACCCGCAGGCCGGTGCCGGTGCGCCCACGGGCCCGCTGGTGCGGTGCCGCGGCGAGCACGGTGTCGACCAGGTGGAGCTTCGTCACGCTGCCCTCGGGACGGCGGGAGCCGACCACCCGCCCGCGCTCGCTGCGGGCCCGGGACCGCCGGCCGGCCGCGCCCGCGCCGATGCCGGGCACCTCCAGCCGCTGCACCCGGAACGCGGCGTCCGGGGCGACGGCGGCCTTCTCCGGGGCGGGCGCGGCGTCGGTGTGTCCGCCGCCCTCGCCCCGCGGCGCCGTCGTCGGCTGCTCCTCCGCCGCCGCGCCGTCCTGTGGAGCCGGCCCCGACTCACCCTCCGCACCACCAGAATGGCCATTTCGGTGGTCGGGGGAGGCGTCGCCCGGGGGAGGGGTGCCGCCGCCGTCGGGGGGAGAGCCCGGGCCGTCGGTGGGGTCGGTGCCCTCGGGTGGGGTGGGGTCGTCGTCCGGCGGGGAGTCGGGGCGGGAGTCCTCCAGCGCCTGGTCGAGGGTGTCGTCGTCCAGGCCGGGGGCGTCGAAGGGGTTGCGCCGGCGGCGGTGCGGGAGGGCGAGCCGGGCGGCGACCCGGACGTCGTCCTCGGTGACGTCGGTGCGCCCGCACCAGGCCGCGTGCGCGATGGCGGCGCGGGCGGTGACCAGGTCGGCGCGCAGGCCGTCGACGTCGAAGGCGGCGCAGACGCTGGTGACCTGGCGGAGGGCGGCGTCGCTCAGCACCACGCTGGGCAGCAGCGCGCGGGCCGCGGCGATCTGGTCCGCCAGCTCCCGTTCGGAGGCGGCCCAGGCGGCAGTGAAGCCGGCCGGGTCGGCGTCGTAGCCGAAGCGCCGCCGGACCACCTCGGCGCGCAGGTCGGCGTCCCGGGGGGCGGCCACCTCGACGGTGAGCCCGAACCGGTCCAGCAGCTGGGGGCGGAGCTCGCCCTCCTCGGGGTTCATGGTGCCGACCAGCAGGAAGCGGGCGGCGTGCCGCACCGAGACGCCCTCGCGTTCGACGTAGGCCCGGCCCAGGGCGGCGGCGTCCAGCAGCAGGTCGACCAGGTGGTCGTGCAGCAGGTTGACCTCGTCGACGTACAGGACGCCGCGGTGCGCCCCGGCCAGCAGCCCGGGCTCGAAGGACTTCACGCCCTCGGTCAGCGCCCGCTCCAGGTCCAGCGAGCCGACCAGCCGGTCCTCCGAGGCGCCGACGGGCAGCTCGACGAGGCGGGCCGGGCGGGTGACCGGGCGGTCGTCGGCGGAGTGCGGGCCGTCGGGGCACTCCGGGTCGGGGGCGGCGGGGTCGCAGGCGAAGCGGCAGCCGGCGACGACGTCGACCGGGGGCAGGACGGCGGCCAGAGCGCGCACCGTCGTGGACTTCGCCGTGCCCTTCTCGCCGCGCACAAGCACCCCGCCGACGGCAGGGGAGACGGCGTTGAGCAGCAGCGCCAGTCGCATGTCGTCCATGCCGACGACGGCGCCGAAGGGATAGGTCATGAAGAGACCACAGGTCCTCTCCCCGGGTGTCCACGCCCGGAGGTGGCAGGAAGCGACGGCGGGAGTTCCTGACTCCCCGGCCGGGACCGGGTCACAGTGGCGGGACCGCGCCGGAGTTCCACCGGGCTTCCTCCACTGCCGTCGCAGTTGGAGCGCCATTCGACCACGCGCACCCCCGGCAGGGACAGTGGCATGTCTCTTGACGAAGTGGAAAGTGGTGCGGCACTCTTTCCGGTATGGAAAGCGACGAGATCGACCGTGGGGACGCCGCCGCCCAGCTGGTCGCCCTGCAGGCCGACCGGGCGGCGCTGGCTGATCGCGTGATGCAGCCCTGGTGGCACGACGTGGCGTCGGGGCTGCTGCTCTTCGGCTTCCTCGCATCCTCCGTGATCGAGACCCCCTGGGTGCGCGCGGTGGCCGTGCTCGTCTTCGCGCTGGGCCTCTGCGCGTTGGCGTGGAGCTACCAGCGGCGTACCGGCGTCTGGGTGTACCCGGACAGCAAGGCCTGGCTCACCTGGGTGCCGCTGGCCCTGGTCGTCTTGGTGCCGGCGATGGTGCTGGCGGAGGACCACGGCCAGCGGTGGGCGATGCCGGTCGCCGGCGCCGTCCTCGGCCTCGCGCTGGCCGTGCTGAGCCGCTGGTGGACCCGTCGTTGGATCGCCGAGCTCCGGGGCGAGCTGTGACCGGCGGCGAGTCCCGGGCGGAGGGACCGGTGGCCGACCGAGAGGCGGCGGCCGCGCAGCTCGCGGCGCTGCGGTCGGACCGGGCTGCGCTGGCCGACCGGGCGATGCAGCCCTGGTGGTATGACGCGCTGCTGGGGCTGATGACCTTCGCCTTCTTCGCGTCCTACTCGCTGTGGTTCCCCTGGGGTCCGCTGGTGGCCATCCCCCTCTTCGGCGCGGGCACGCTCTGGCTGATGTCGGTGTACCGGCGCCTCACCGGCACGTGGGTCAGCGGCGACCGGCCCGGTCCGACCCGGCGTGCGTGGCGGGTGTGGATCGTCTGCAGCCTGGTGGTCCTGGCGCCGGCCGTGGTGCTGGAGCTGCTCCTGGACGTCCGCGGCGCGATGGCGGTGGCCGGCGTGGTCCTCGGGGTCGGCATCGCGTTCATCAGCCGGTGGTGGTCCCGGATCTACATCGCCGAGCTGCGGGGTGAGCTGTGATGGGTGAGGACGGCGCCCGGGCGTACCCCATCCCGTCGGCCACCGAGCGGGACGCCGCCACGGCCCAGCTCGCCGCGCTCGAGGCCGACCAGGTGGCGCTCGCCGAGCGGATCGTCCAGCCGTGGTGGTACGACGTCGCCCTGGGGCTGCTCCTCTTCGGTTTCTTCAGCAGCTACTCGTCCCACAGCATCTGGGTGATCGCCGGGGCACTGGTGCTCTTCCTCGCCGGGATCGCCGGGCTGGTGTCGGCGTACCAGCGGATCACCGGGGTCTGGTGGGACGCCCGGAAGGTGGGGCCGGTCCAGGACCGCGTCCAGCGAGCCCTCCGCCAGTGGGCGGTCGGCTACGTCGTGCTGTTCGCCCTGGGCGGCGCAGCCGAGTTCCTGCTCGACGTGCGGGGCGCGATGGTCGTGGTGGGCGCGGTGCTGGGGGCGTCGGCGGGGCTGCTCAGCCGGTGGGTGACCCGGATCTACGTCGCAGGTCTGCGGGCCGGGCGGTGACCGCCCTCGAACCGCGGTTCGACGCCGTCGTGCACGCCCCACCACGGCTGCAGATCTGCGGGCTGCTGGCCGCCGTCGACACGATGGAGTTCGCCTCCGTCCGGGACGCGGTGCAGGTCAGCGACTCGGTGCTGTCCAAGCACGTCAAGCAGCTGGAGGAGGCGGGCTACGTGCAGGTGCGGAAGTCGACGATCGCCTCCCGCCAGCGCACCAGCCTGGCGCTCACCAAGGCGGGGCGGGCGGCGTTCGACGCCCACGTCGCCGAACTCCGCCGCATCGCCGGCCTCTGAGGGAGGACCCACCGCCACGTGCTCAGCCGGGCCTCGGGAAGGGTGCCGACGAGGTGGGGCAGAGTGCCCGGCGTGGCACGGGGGCGAGGACGGCGGGCGCTCGACTGGGTCGTCGTCCTCCTCGTCGGGGTCGGCGCCACCCTGGCGCTCGACCTCCTCGCCGTGCCCTCCGCCGCGTTGTTCGGCGGCCTGGTGGCCGGGCTGGGCCGGGCGCTGCTCGGCTCGACACCTCTCGCGCTCCCACGCCCGGCCGGCATCGGCGCGCAGGCGGTCATCGGCGTCTCGATCGGTGCGCTGATCCAGGCCGACACCCTGCGCACGGTCGCCGAGCACTGGCTGCCGGTGCTGCTGATCACGGTCGCCACCCTGGGCGTCAGCCTCCTCGCCGGGCAGCTGATGCGGCTGCAGCCCGGCATCAGCCCGGTGACCGGCGCGTTCTCGATGATCGCCGGCGGTGCCTCCGGGATCACCGCGATGGCCCGGGACCTGGGCGCCGACGCCCAGGTGGTCGCCGTCCTGCAGTACCTGCGGGTGCTGTTGATCGTGACTGCGATGCCGATCGTGGCCACCACCGTCTACGGCGCCTCGGGCAGCGGGGTCGCGGCGCCGGCCGACGACGGTCCCGGGTGGCCGGCGGGGCTGCTGTTCACCGTGGTCTGCCTGGTCGTCGGGGTGCTGCTCGGCCGGGTGAGCCGGCTGCCGGTGGGTGCGCTGCTGGGTCCGCTGACGGTGGCCGCCGTCCTGGACGTCACCGGGCTGTCGCAGGGGGCCACCGTCCCGCCGCTGGTGGAGGCGGCCGGCTTCCTGGCGATCGGGCTGCAGGTGGGCCTCGGCTTCACCCGGGCCAGCCTGCGGCTGGTCAGGCGGGCGCTGCCCCTGGCCGTGGTGCTCATCGTCGGTGCGGTCGCGGCCTGCGCCGGGCTGGGGGTGCTGCTGTCCCGGACCGCCGGGGTGAGCGCGCTCGACGGGTACCTGGCCACCACGCCCGGCGGGCTCTACGCGGTGCTGGCCACGGCGACCGGCAGCGGCGCCGACGCGACGTTCGTGCTCGCGGTCCAGGTGCTCCGGCTGTTCGTGATGCTGTTCTCCGCCCCGCTGCTGGCCCGCTGGCTGGGCCGGGGGCAGCAGCCGGCCTGAACGTGACGATCCCCGATCGGCATGTGTCAGGCGGCGCTGCCGTGGCATCACCTGGACATGGCAGCTGACGAACCCCGATCGGACCGCGAGCCCCGAGCAGACCTGGACGGCCGGGCAGCGCCCGACTGGCTGGTGCGCGCCGCCGCCGTCGGCGGGCGGCTGCTGGTGCTCGCCGTCCTCGTCTGGTTGCTCGCCGGCCTGGCCGTGAAGCTCACCCTGGTGCTCGTGGCCGTGCTGACCGCGCTGCTGCTCGCCGGGGTGGCGGCGCCGGCGGTGCGCTGGGCGAGCAGCAGAGGCGTGCCACGGTGGGTCTCCGCGGGCGCGGCCGTGCTGCTGCTCCTGGTGCTGCTGGCCGGCGCGGGGCTCGGCCTGGCCGCCCGCATCGCCTCCCAGCTGCCCCAGCTCCGCGACGCCCTGGACCGGGTCTCCACCCAGCTCTCCGAGCGGTTCGGCATCTCGATGCCCTCCCTCGGCGACCTGATGGGTGGCGGGGGGCAGGGCGGCTCCGGTGTCGCCGAGCTGATCGGGCCGGCCCGGACCCTCCTCGAGATCGTCCTCGGTGTCTTCCTCGCCCTGGCGCTGGCCTTCCTCTTCCTGACCAGCGGCCCGGGCATGTGGCGCTGGCTGGTCGACAAGTTCGGCGGCACGCTCCGGGAGGACGTCGACGCCGGCGGGCGGGCGGCGTGGGGCACGGTCGGCGCCTACGTGCGGGGGCTGACGATCGTGGCCCTGTTCGACGCGGTCGGCATCGGGGTCGGGCTGCTGCTGCTCGGCGTCCCGCTGGCGCTGACCCTCGCCGCACTGCAGTTCGTCGCCTCCTACATCCCCACCATCGGCGCCTTCGTGGCCGGCGCGGTCGCCGTGCTGGTCGCCTACGGGACCTCGGGCCTGGGCACCGCCGCGCTGGTGCTCGGGCTGGTCGTGGTCGTCCAGCAGCTCGGCAACGACGTGGTCGAGCCCTACGTGATGAAGAACCGGCTGCCGATCAACGCGGCCATGGTCCTGATCGCCGTGACCGCGGGCGGGCTGCTGTGGGGCCTGGCGGGCGCGCTGCTGTTCGTGCCGCTGCTCGCGGCGGTCTCCGCGGCCGGTCACGAGGTCTGGACCCGGCACGGATCTCGCCCGATCGCCGGCGGCTGACCGTCGCCGCTGCGGGACGAACGGCTCCTCGGTGCCTACCCTGGTCGGGGCCGCCACCCGGCGCGGCACCGGCACCGACCGAGGAGGACCGCGCTGTCCGAGGACGACACGACCGCCACCGGCACCGGCACCGCCACCGGCACCGGCACCGCCGACGGCCAGGCTGCCGTGCTGCTGTTCGTGGGCGGGCCGCTGGACGGCCGGGTGGAGGTCCGCGAGGCCCGGCACGGTGAGCCGCTGCCGACGATCACCCACACCCACCTGCACGGCGGGCCGAAGGTGGTGCACCGGTACGACCTGCGGTCGCTGACCGACTCGGCCGGCGTCTACCACCTGCGCCCCCGGACCTCGCGGGACGCCGACGGCGCCACCGGCTGACGGCCCGGCGTCAGCCCCGCAGGCGCCGCACCTCGACGGCGACCTGGTCGAACCGGTCCCGGCCGAGGACAGCGCCCTCGCGCCGGACGTCGTCCGGGTCGATCCGCAGCACCCGGTCGATCCGCACCTCGCTGGGCCGGCCCTGCCGGTCCCAGCCGCCGACGCCCACGTCGACCCAGTGCCGGCCGTGCCGGGCCTCGTCGCTCGCGTCCCGGTCGTGGTCCTTGCTGGTCAGCATGAGGCCGAGGAGGGCATCGCCGTC
The DNA here is from genome assembly GCF_026967925.1 of Modestobacter sp. VKM Ac-2985. GTDB lineage: Bacteria > Actinomycetota > Actinomycetes > Mycobacteriales > Geodermatophilaceae > Modestobacter. The sequence goes on from NZ_JAPVBI010000001.1 coordinate 428,371, forward strand.
CCGCCCGACGACCAGCACCGGCCGGTCCTTGCCCCGGCCGTCGCCCTCGTCGAACGGCACCCAGGTCCAGACGACCTCGCCCGGATCGGGACGGCCGTCGGCCCGCGGTGCGTAGTCCAGTTCCAGTGGGCCGGTGTAGTCGGTCGCCAGGTGGATCCGCCGCGGCGGCGCCGCCGGGGGCAGGGGAGCCCGCGCGGGGGGCGCCGAGCCGGGGGCGGCCCACTCGGGGAGGGACGCCGACCGGTCGCCGGGACGCCTGCGGCTGCTCCGCCGGAGGCTCCGACTGCCCTCCCGGACGACGACGCCCACCAGCTGCTCGAGTGCTCTCCGCCAGTTGCTGCCCGCCACCCTCGGCACGGTAGGCGATGGCCCCCGCGACGCGCCGGACGAGGACACGCCGGGCCGCGCGTCGGCGGTCCGGCGCGCGCGTCGCCAGGAGAACGACACGCGTGTGATCCTCGTGACAGCTGGTGCGTGAACGTCATCGAATTGGTCACGACATCGGATCGGTCGGGCTCGCCGGGGTCACACTCGTGGCGGCGACCTGATCGCGGTCGCCACGGGGGAGAGGGTCGCGAGATGACCATGGTCGAGCCGGTCCACCCGGCGGAGGTGCTCGTGCCGCCGGCGGTGCGCGCGAGCGCACTCGCTGCCTGGCAACTGGTCGAGGACGCCCGCTACCGGACGCCGGACCGGCAGCGTCGCAACGAGCGGCGGCGCCTGCTGGCCCAGCGCGCCGTGGCCGACCGCAAGGCCGAGCGAGAACACCCCCTCGGCTGACCGGGTTCGGTCCGCGCGCCGCGAGAGCTCAGCGCGGGACGGCGGTCAGGTGAGGCAGAGCTCGTTGCCCTCGGGGTCGGCGATCGTCACCCAGCGGTGCGGGCCCTGGTGCCCCTCGTGCAGCACCGTGGCCCCGCGCTCGGTCAGCCGCGCCACCTCGGCGTCCACCGCCTCCGCGCCCACGACCACGTCCAGGTGCACCCGGTTCTTGACCGTCTTGGGCTCGGGGACGAGCTGGAACAGCACCCTCGGCGCACCGCCGGTGGGGTGGTTGATCGCCGCGCCGGCCCGCCAGACGAGCTGGCCGTCGTGCCGCATGGTCTCGGCCTCGGTGGCGAAGCCCTCGTCGACCATGCGGCGGATGAAGGCCTCGTCGGTGGGTTCTCGATCCCAGCCCAGCGCCTCGGCCCACCAGTCGGCGAGCGGGTGGGGCGCGACCGAGTCGACGGTGACCTGGAAGGTGTGTGCCATGGCAGGCATGCTGCACCCGGCCACCGACAGGAGCTAGAGCTCCCGGGCGAGGTCCGCGCGGATCGTCGCGTCGTCGGGCAGCGGGGTCTCCAGGGCGCAGTGGTCCTTGAGCACCTGGCCGAACGGCGTCATCGTCGAGCGGTCGACCTGGGCCTCGGGGTCCCACAGTCGCGAGCGCATCAGCGCCTTGCCGCACTGGAAGTAGGCCCGCTCCACGTGGACGACCAGCACGGAGCGGGGCTCGCGGCCGAACTCGGTGAAGTCGACGCCCAGGTCACCGGCGCCGACGAGCGACGTCGTCCCGAAGACCTTCAGCGTCTCCTCGCAGCCGGGCACGAAGAACAGCAGCGCCGCCCGCGGGTTGGCGGCCAGGTTGCGCAGTCCGTCGACCCGGTTGTTGCCCTGCCGGTCGGGCAGCGCCAGCCGGTGCTCGTCCAGCACGTGCACGAAGCCCGGCTCACCGCCGCGCGGGGAGACGTCGGGCCAGCCCTCGGCGTCCGCGGTCGCGAGCGTGGCGAAGGGCGAGCGGCCGATGAAGGCGCGGCAGTGCTCGTCGACCCGGTCGATGACCTTGTCGAGGACCAGCTGGGAGGGCGGCCGGTAGCCGGCCAGCACCTCGAGGTCGGCAGTGGCGGTGTCGGCAGTCACGGCTCCGACGGTAGCGGCCGGGGCCGCCGGCCCGGTCGGTAGCCTGCCCGCTCGTGCCTGCGGTGTGGAGTGCTCCGGTCCGGTTCGTCGAGTGCGACCAGCAGGGCGTGGTGTTCAACGCGCACTACCTGACCTGGGCCGACGAGGCGGTCACCGCCTGGTGGGGCACGGTCGGCGTCCCGCACGGGGCGCTGGACGCCTGGGGCGTCGAGTACCTCGTCAAGGCCACCGCGCTGGACTGGAGCTCCTCGGCCCGGTACGGCGACACGGTCGCGGTCGACGCCGAGCTGACGGAGCTGGGCCGCACCAGCCTGACGCTGCTGCTCACCGTGCGGGTGGGCGAGCGGACCTGCTGCACCGTGCGGACCACCTACGTGGCGACCGCCGACGGCCGCCCGGTGCCGTGGCCGGACGAGGTGCGGGCCCGGATCAGCGCGCGCTGAACCCGCTGGCCAGCACCGGCAGCCCCACCGGCGGGCCGGCCTCGACCAGCCGCCACAGCGCGTCGGTGTCCGCGTGCTCGGCGATCAGGTCGCCGAGCGCGTCGAGCCGGGTCTCGCGTTGGTGCGCGAAGTCGGTGTCGGGGGCCACGGTGAACCGCCGGCCGGCGATCCGGGCGACCTCGGTGAGGAAGGCCCGGCGGAAGCCGTCGGACTCCAGCGCCCCGTGCCACGTCGTCCCGAACACCGAGCCGGCGCGGGCGCCGTCCAGGAAGGGCTCGGCACCGTCGTCCAGGCGCACCACGCCGTGGTGGATCTCGTAGCCGCGGACCGGCTGCCCCAGGGCGGAACCGGAGGGCCGGCCCAGGGTCTTCTCCCGCGCGAAGGTCACCTCGGCGGGCAGCAGCCCGAGCCCGGGGACGACGCCGGCCCGGGACTCGACGTCGTCGCTGATCGTGCGGGCCAGCATCTGGTGGCCGCCGCAGATGCCCAGCACCGGGCGGCCCTCGGCGGCCCGCCGGGCGACGGCGTCGGCCAGCCCGGTCTCCCGCAGCCACTGCAGGTCGGCGACGGTGGACCGGGTGCCGGGCAGGACCACCAGGTCGGCGTCCGCGAGCTCCTCGGGGCGGGTGGCGTAGCGCAGCAGCACCCCGGGCTCGGTGGCCAGTGCGTCCAGGTCGGTGAAGTTGGACAGCCGGGGCAGCCGGGCGACCGACACCCGGAGGACGTCCTCCCCGTGCGGCGGGCCGGCGGGCGCGCGGACGGCGTCGACGCCCAGGGAGTCCTCGACGTCCATCTCCAGCCCGGTGCGCCAGGGGAGCACGCCCAGGGTCGGCCGGCCGGTGAGCGCGGCCAGCTGGTCCAGGCCCGGGGCCAGCAGCCGGGCGTCGCCGCGGAACTTGTTGACCAGGAAGCCGGCGACCAGAGCCTGGTCGGCCGGGGGCATCAGCGCGACGGTGCCGTAGAGGGCGGCGAAGACCCCGCCGCGGTCGATGTCGCCCACCACGACCACCGGCAGCCCGGCGGCGGTGGCCAGGCCCATGTTGGCGATGTCGTCGGCACGCAGGTTGATCTCGGTGGGGGAGCCGGCGCCCTCGCAGACCACCACGTCGAAACGGGAGCGCAGGTCGGCCAGGCAGGCCAGCGCCTGCTCCAGCAGCGCGGCCTTCATCGGCCGGTAGGACAGGGCGGTGACGTCGGCGACGGCCCGCCCGAGGACGACGACCTGGCTGGCGTTCTCCCCACCCGGCTTGAGCAGCACCGGGTTCATCGCGGCCTCGGGCTCCACCCGGGCGGCCGCCGCCTGCATCACCTGGGCGCGGCCGATCTCGGCGCCGTCGGCGGTGACACCCGAGTTGTTGCTCATGTTCTGCGCCTTGAACGGCGCGACGGACACGCCCTGGCGGACCAGCCAGCGGCAGATGCCGGCGGTCACCACGGACTTGCCCGCGTCGGAGGTGGTGCCGGCGACGAGGAGTGCGCCGCTCAGGGCCGTCCTCCCCAGCCGGCCTTCTCCTGCCCGGACAGCGCCGCGATCGCCTCCATCACCTGGTCGGTGACCTGGCGCCGCGCCCTGCCCTTGCCTGCCAGGCCCCGGTGCTCGGGGAAGGTCAGCGGCTCCCCGAAGGTCACCCGCACCCGGTGCGGGCGCGGCCACTTCGCGCCGACCGGCTGGACCTTGTCGGTGCCGTGCACCGCCACCGGGACCACGGGGCAGTCGGCGGTGAGCGCGAGCCACGCGACGCCGGTCTTGCCGCGGCCGAGCCGGCCGTCGCGGGAACGCGTGCCCTCGGGGTAGACGCCGAACGCCTCCCCGGCACACAGCACCCCCAGCGCGGTGTCCAGCGTCGCCTGGGCGGCCCGGGCCTCCTGCCGCTCGACCGGGAGCGCCCCCAGCGCGGTGAACAGCGTGCGGGTGAGCCACCCGCCGATGCCGGACCCGTGCCAGTACTCGGCCTTGGCCAGGTACCCGACCTTGCGCGGCGCCACCAGCGGGATGGCGAAGCTGTCGATGAAGGACAGGTGGTTGCTGGCCAGGATGACCGGGCCGGTGAGGGGCACGTTGGCCCGGCCGGTCACCTTGGGTCGGAAGACGAGGATGAAGAGCGGTCGGAGCACGAACCGGACGAGCAGGTAGAACACGCCACCGTCCCCCTTCCTCGTCCCGGCCTGCGTGGCACGGGTCCCGGCATCTTCCCCTGTGACCGCCGGGCCGGGACGAGCGGGGCGCTCAGACCGAGCGGCCGGGTGGGGACGCGTCGTGCAGGATCTCGCGGACGTCGTCGGGCAGCGGATGGCGACCGCTGGCCGAGTCGATGATCGCCACCGCCACGTCGCGCACCTTGCGGTGCGTGTGGCTGGAGATGTGCGCCAGGAGGTCGAAGGCGACCTGGTCACCGCAGCTCATCAGCAGCATGAGGATGCCCTTGGCCTGTTCGATCGCCGCGCGGCTCGCCATGGCGTTCCGCAGCTGCTCGACCTCGGTCTCCAGGTGGCGCACGTGCTCGTCGTCCTGGGGCGGGTGCGCCTGGGTGATGTCGACGACCAGGCCGGTGAGCGCCACCACGGTGCCCGAGGCGTCGGTCTCCGGCTCGCAGACCAGCACCGCCGTCCGCTGCTGGCCGTCGGCGCGCACGATCCGGTGCTCACGGGTGACCGCGGTGCCGAGGGTGCCGGCGACGGCGAGGGCCTCCCGCACGGCGGGGCGGTCGGTCTCGTGCACGTGGGCCAGGAGGAGTTGGCCGGAGGGCTCCGTCGAGCCGTCCGGGACCCCGTACAGGGCGTGGAGCTCCGGGGACCACCACCACCGTTCGGTGGTCAGGTCGCCGCGGAAGCGACCGGCCGGACGGGGGGCGGCGGACTCGACGGCGCGGAGGCTGCGCTCGGCGCGGCCGGTCTCGTGCACCGGCGGGGCGTCGGGGCCGGGGTGGCGATGGAGTGCGGAGGGCGTGGGCATGGACTCAGCCGATTTCTCTGCTGGCGCACCGGGTTTCTTCGGTGGTGACCGCCGAGCCCGTGGTTTGACCCAGCGGTCCATCGAGTACGCAGACTCGACCGCTCCAGTGCTCGCGAAGTTACCGCGTGCACTGACCCCTCGCAGACGTGCGGCGACGTGGCGGAGCGGCCACGGGCGGGTCTGACCAGGCGTGATGGACCGATCACTCAGACGACGGTGGATGTCGGTGTCGCCGGGTGCCCGCCACCCAGGGTCCCGGCGAGGGAGGCGAGCACGTCGACCGCGGCGCGCAGCTCCTCGACCGGTCGGGTGAAGGGCAGCCGCAGGTGGTCGTCGAAGGCCCGTCCGGTGCCGAAGACCCGGCCCTCGGCCAGCAGGAGGCCCTGCGGGGCCGCACCGGCGACCAGGGCGGCCGAGCTCAGCCCCGGGGGCAGGGCGCACCACAGGGAGAGCCCGCCCGACGGCGGGTGCACCCGCCACTCCGGCAGCCGGGCGGCCAGGTCGCCCAGCAGGGCACCGCGCTGGGTGCGGAGCTGCTCGCGGCGCCAGCTCAGCACGGCGTCGAGGTCCTGCACCAGGGCGGTGGCCGCGAGCTGGTCCAGGAGGCCGACGGAGAGCTGGCGGCGTCCCAGCACCGCGCTCAGCCGTGCGGCCAGGGCGGCGTCGGTGCGCAGCCAGCCGATCCGCAACCCGCCCCAGACCGGCTTGGCCAGCCCGCCGACGGTCACCGTCGCTGCGTCCGGCAGCCCGGCGGCGTACGGCGGCAGCGGGCCGTCGTCCAGGTGGAGCTCGGCGCACGACTCGTCCACCAGCGTCAGCACGCCCTGCTGCCACAGCGTCGCGGCCAGCCGCCGGCGCCCGGCGGCCGACAGCCGGGCGCCGGTCGGGTTGGTGAAGTCGGGGATGAGCACGGCCATCCGCGCGCCGCTCTGCCGCGCGGCGAGGTGCGCCGCCTCGACGAGGTCGTCGGGGTGGCGCTCGTCGACCGGGACCGGCACCAGCCGGGCGCCCACGCTCTCCACCAGCCGCAGCGCGCCGGGGTAGCTGGGGTGCTCGACGAGCACCCGGTCACCCGGCTCCAGCAGCGCCTCGGCGACCACCGCCGAGGCGTCGCCGACGCCGGAGGTGACGACGACCTGGTCGGGGTCGGTCGGCAGGCCGCGAGCGGTGAACCGGTCGGCGATCGCGGCGCGCAGCTCGGGCAGGCCGCCCGGCGCGTACCCGTGGCCGGTGGTGTACGCCGGGAGCCGGCGTACAGCCTGCTGGTAGGCCGGCTCCAGCTGCGGTGCCGCGGAGGGTGCCGCGTGTGCGAGGTCGATCAGACCGGGGACGTCGCGGGGCAGCCAGCCGGCCGAGGACGCGTCCCCGCCGGGCACCTCGACCACCGTGCCCGACCCCTGCCGGGTGCGCGCCCACCCCTCCTCGCGCAGCACCCGGTAGGCCGAGGCGATGGTGACCCGGCTGGTGGCCAGGGCCGTGGCGAGGTCGCGCTCGGCGGGCAGCCGGGTGCCCGCCGGGAGCTGACCGGCCAGCACCAGCTCGCGGACCCGTCGGGCCAGCCCGGCGTACCGCGGACCCGGCAGGGCGGCGACCGGCCCGATGAGCGCGGCGACCTCGCGCGCCGACGTGGTCCGGGCTGCGACGACTGGCATGGGTCCACTGTGCCGGATTGGCCTGCTCCGTGGCGCTGCTCGCGGTGCCAGTGTCGCCTCATGACAGCTGGAACCGGTTTCCTCGTGCTCATCGGACTGTTCCTGGCCCTGGGTGGCCTCGTCGGTCGCACCCTGCTGGTGACCGTGCGCGGTGGGCTGGGGCCCGCCGATCCGCCGGCCAGTCACCCGCGGGTCGACCCGGCCGGCTTCCCGACGCCGTCGGAGCCGCGGGGTGCGCTGCGCCGCCGTCCCCGGCCGGCCCGTCAGGCGGAGCGGCCCCGGCGCCACAGCCCGCTCGCTGCGGCGAGGGCGGCGGCCGCCGTCCACACCGCGCGCGAGAGCCGGACCGCCCGGCGGATGTCCCCCCGCGCGGGAGGCTGACCGTCGCCCAGCGTCGGTCGCTCCTCCACCCGGGCGCCGTAGACGTTCCGGCCGCCCAGCCGCAGCCCGAGGGCGCCGGCCAGCGCGGCCTCGCACCGCCCGGCGTTCGGGCTCGGGTGGGCAGCGCCGTCCCGCTGCCAGGCCCGCCAGGCGCCGGCGGGCGACCCGCCGGCCACCGGCGCGACCGCCACGGTCAGCGCGGCGGTGAGCCGGGCCGGCAGCCAGTTCAGCACGTCGTCGACGCGGGCCGCGGCCCAGCCGAAGCGGGCGTACCGCGGCGACCGGTACCCGACCATCGCATCGAGGGTGTTGGCCGCGCGGTAGGCCAGCAGCCCCGGCAGGCCGGCGACCGCACCCCAGAACAGCGGGGCGACGGCGGCGTCGGAGGTGTTCTCCGCGACCGACTCCACGGTGGCCCGCACCAGCTCCGGCTCGCCCAGACCACTCGGGTCCCGGCCGGCCAGGGTCGGCAGGTGCGCCCGGGCGGCCGGCAGGTCCCCGGCGGCGAGGTGCCCGGCCATGGTGTCCGCCGCCCGGCCGAGTGAGGTGCCGCCCAGCACGGCCCAGGTGGCCCCCGCGGTCACCACCGTCCGGGCGATCGGCCGCGCCGCGGTCACCCGGTGCAGGCCGGCGCCCAGGGCGGCCGCCGCCCCGACGCACACCGCGGTGTGGCCGGCGCCCGCCACCCGTGAGTCCCGCCAGACCGAGCGCTCCAGCGCGGCGGCCGCCCGCCCGAAGCCGGCGACCGGGTGCCCCCTTCGCGGATCGGCCAGCAGCAGGTCGGCGAGGGCGCCGAGCGCGAGCCCGGCGGCGGTCGGAGCGGGCCGGGTGCGCATCGCGGTCACTGTAGGCAGCGGGTGAGTCCCTAGGATCGACGGTCATGCGCCTGCCCGGCCGTTACGACGGCGTCGCCCGGCCGATCGTCACCTACGGCAGCAACCCGGTGCTGCACCGGCCGTGCGCGCCGGTGACCGAGTTCGACCGGGAGCTGCGGCACCTGCTGCTGGACATGTTCGCGAGCATGTCCGCCGCCGACGGCGTCGGGCTGGCGGCCAACCAGATCGGCGTCGACGCGCGGGTGTTCGTCATCGACTGCCCGGACGCCGACGGGGAGGACGTCGTCGGCTACGTGGTGAACCCGGTGCTGACGGTGCTCGACCCGGTCGGCGACGAGCCGGCCGTCGAGCTGACCGAGGAGGGCTGCCTGTCGGTGCCGGGCCCCTACGCGGAGCTGGAGCGTGCCTTCCGTGCCCGGGTCGACGGCGTCGACGTGCACGGCCAGCCCACCGCGATCGAGGCGACCGGCATGGCCGCGCGCTGCCTCCAGCACGAGGTGGACCACCTCGAGGGCACCGTCTACGTCGACCGGCTGCCGGCGGAACTGCGGGAGCGACTGCTGGCGGAGGCCGCCGGGCCCGAGGGGGACCTGCCCGCGTGAGGGCCGAGGGAGCATCGCAGGGAGCGCCAGCGACCGAGGAGCGGACCGAGGTCCGTCATCACGCTCTCGGGGGCACCGTGACGGCCGAGGGAGCATCGCAGCGAGCGCCAGCGAGCGAGGAGCGGATCGAGGCCGGTCCTCACGCCCTGGGCAGCTGGGCATGAGCGGCTTCTCCGTCTCCGTCGTCGGCGTCGGCGCCGACGGCTGGGACGGCCTCTCCCCGGTCGCCCGCCGGCTGATCTCGGGGGCCGAGGTGCTGCGGGGGAGCGCTCGCCAGCTGGCGCTGGTGCCCGCGGACGTCGCCGCCGAGCGGGTGCCCTGGCCCTCGCCGATGGCGCCCGCCCTGGCCGCCTTGCCCGAGGCGCACCCGGGCCGGCGGGTGGCCGTGCTCGCCAGCGGCGACCCGATGCTCTCCGGCGTCGGCACCTCGCTGGTCCGGCTGTTCGGCGCCGACGCCGTCCAGGTCGTGCCGCACCCGTCGTCGGTCACCCTGGCCTGCGCCCGGCTGGGCTGGGCGGTGGAAGAGGCGACGGTGGTCTCCGTGGTCGGCCGGCCGGTGTCGCTGGTCCTCCCGCACGCCACGCCCGGCCGGCGGCTGCTGGTGCTGGGCTCGGACACCCGGACGCCGGCGGAGCTCGCCGCCCTGCTCGCCGGAGCCGGGTACGGCGCCAGCCGGCTCACCGCGCTCGCCGAGCTCGGCGGCCCCGCCGAGCGCCGGTTCACCGGCACCGCGGCCGACTGGCCCCACCCGGAGACCGACCCGCTGGTGCTCACCGCCGTCGAGGTGGTCGCCGACCCCGGCACCGTGCCGCTGCCGACGGTGCCGGGCCTGCCGGACGACGCCTACTCCGCCGACGGGCAGCTGACCAAGCGCGACGTGCGGGCGGTGACGCTCTCCCGGCTGGCCCCGCTGCCCGGCCGGCTGCTCTGGGACGTCGGCGCGGGCGCCGGCTCGGTCGGCATCGAGTGGATGCGGGTGCACCCCTCCTGCCGGGCGATCGCGGTGGAGTCCGACCCGGTGCGCGCCCAGCGGATCGGCCGGAACGCCGGCCGGCTCGGGGTGCCCGACCTGCAGGTGGTCCAGGGCCGGGCGCCGGACGCGCTGCTCGGGCTGCCGCAGCCGGACGCCGTCTTCGTCGGGGGCGGGGCGACCACGCCGCTGCTGCTGGACACCGTCTGGGAGGCCCTCGCCCCGGGCGGCCGGCTGGTGGTCAACGCGGTCACGGTGCAGAGCGAGGCGGTGCTCGCCGAGTGGCACGGCCGCTGCGGCGGCTCGCTCACCCGGCTGTCGGTCGCCCAGGCCGAACCGGTCGGCGGCTTCACCGGCTGGAGGTCCGCCATGCCCGTGACGATCTGGAGCGTGACCCGATGACCGTCCACTTCATCGGCGCCGGGCCCGGTGCCGCCGATCTCGTCACGGTGCGGGCCGCGCGGCTGATCGCCACCTCGCCGGTCTGCCTCTACGCCGGCGCACTCGTGCCCCGCGAGCTGCTGGACACCGCACCGGCGGGTGCCCGGCTGGTCGACACCGCCGACCTGGACCTGGACCTGATCACCGCCGAGCTCCTCGCCGCGCACGAGGCCGGGCTGGACGTCGCCCGGCTGCACTCCGGTGACCCCTCGGTGTACAGCGCCATGGCCGAGCAGATGCGCCGGCTGGACGCCGCCGGGGTGCCCTACGACGTCGTCCCCGGGGTGCCGGCGTTCGCCGCGGCGGCCGCGTCGCTGAAGCGCGAGCTGACGGTGCCGGGGGTGGCGCAGACCGTCGTCCTCACCCGGACGTCGGCGCGGTCGACGCCGATGCCACCGGGGGAGACCCTCGCCGCCTACGCGGCGACCGGCGCGACCCTGGTGCTGCACCTGGCCGTGCAGCGGATGGACGTCCTCGCCCCGGAGCTCGCCGTGCACTACGGCGCGGACTGCCCGGTCGCGGTGGTCGCCAAGGCAAGCCGGGACGACGAGCTGGTGCTGCGCGGCACGCTCGCCGACATCGCCCAGCAGGTCAGCGACGCCGGGGTGCGGCGGACGGCGGTGGTGGTCGTCGGCCGGGTGCTGGCCGCCGAGCAGTTCCTGGACAGCCACCTCTACTCGACGACGCGCCAACGCTGATGCCGAAGGACCTCCTGGCGGCCCCGCTGCAGGGGCCCGCCGCGAGCTCGCGAGTGGTGGGGGGCAGCGGGGTCCTTCTACTAGGCGCGGCCGACGATGGTGCCGGCGCGGTCGATCACCACGACGTCGACCTCGACCGGGGCGCCGAGCAGCACGCCCTCCGCGGTGCGGCGCGCTCCGGCGGCGACCAGGTCGCCCAGCGGGAACCCGGCGGCGGTGCACTGGTGCAGCGCGTCCAGCGCGGTGTTCGCCTCCCGCACGCCCTCGACCAGCGCCGGTGCGGCGCCGGCCTCGGCGACCAGGGCGGCCAGCGCGGTGAACGACACCTGCGACCGGGCCGAGTGCAGGTCCAGGTGCCCCTCGGCGAGCTTGGCCAGCTTGCCGATGCCGCCGGCCACGGTCAGCCGGGGCACGGGGTGGCGGCGCAGGTACTTCAGCACCGCGCCGGCGAAGTCCCCCATGTCCAGCAGTGCGTCCTCGGGCAGGCCGTGCAGCTCCTGGGCCACCCGCTCGCTGGTCGAGCCGGTGCACCCGGCGACGTGCTCCCGCCCGGCGGCGCGGGCCACGTCGATGCCGCGGCGGATCGAGTCGATCCACGACGAGCACGAGTAGGGGACGACGACCCCCGTCGTCCCGAGGATCGACAGGCCGCCGAGGATGCCCAGCCGCGGGTTCCAGGTCTTGCGGGCCAGCTCGGCGCCGTTCTCCACCGACACCTCGACGAGGACGTCGCCGCTGCCGCCGTGCCGCCGCGCGACCGCGGTCACGTGCTCGCGGATGAACTGGCGCGGCATCGGGTTGATCGCCGGCTCGCCGACGGCCAGCGGGAGACCGGGCTTGGTCACCGTGCCCACGCCCTCGCCGGCCCGGAAGACCACGCCGCTGCCGGGCGCGCCGACGCACACCCGGGCGGAGACCAGCGCGCCGTGGGTGACGTCGGGGTCGTCGCCGGCGTCCTTCACGATGCTCGCGCTCGCCTCGTCGCCGGCCAGGTGCTCCTTCGCGAGCGCGAAGGCCGGGTGCCTGTCGTTGGGCAGGTCGATCGAGACCGGGTCCGGGAACTCGCCGGTCAGCAGCGCGGTGTAGGCCGCGGTGGTGGCCGCGGTCGCGCAGGCGCCCGTCGTCCAGCCGTGCCGCAGCCCTGCGCTGCCGTCCCTGCTCACGGGACCATCCTCCACCGCGATCGACCGACGACCCGTCGACGCCTCGCTCGCCGGGCAGGCGTGCACCACCCGACACTCGGCGACGGGGGGACGACGTGACCGGTCAGGTGCTCCTCCTCGGGGGCACGGGGGAGGCCCGGCGGCTGGCTGCGGCGCTGGTCGCTGCGGGTGTCGACGTGCTGTCCTCGCTGGCGGGACGGGTCGCCGACCCGGTGCTGCCGCCGGGCGCCGTGCGGATCGGTGGGTTCGGCGGCGCCGACGGGCTGGCCGCCTGGCTGGCCGAGCACCGGCCGCGGGCGGTGGTCGACGCCACCCATCCGTTCGCCGCACAGATCACCGCGGCCGCAGCGGCCGCCGCGGCCGCGCACGGCACCCCGCTGCTGCGGCTGCAGCGGCCGGGCTGGACGCCGCAGCCCGGGGACACCTGGCGACATGTCGACTCGCTGGCCGCCGCGGCCGAGGCGGTGGCCGGGTACCGCAGCGTCTTCCTCACCACCGGCCGGCAGGGCGTCGGCGCGTTCGCCGCCCTCCCTGGCCGGGTGCTGGTGCGCTCGGTCGACCCGCCGGACGAGCCGCTGCCGGCCGGGGCGACCCTGCTGCTGGACCGCGGGCCGTTCAGCCTGGCCGACGAGCTGGCGCTGCTGCACGAGCACGACGTGGACGTCGTCGTCACCAAGGACTCCGGCGGCGCTCTGACCGAGGCCAAGCTCGTCGCCGCCCGCCAGCTCGGCCTGCCGGTCGTGCTGGTGCGCCGGCCACCGCTGCCGGCGGGAGTGCCGACCGTGGGGACCGTCGAGGAGGCGGTGGCCTGGCTGGAGGAGCGGCTCAGGCCCGCGGGCTCCGCTGGAACGCCCAGGCCGTGAGCCAGACGGTGCCGACCGCCAGGACGAGCGACCCGGGGACGTGGGCGGCCATGTTCCCGGCGTCGCCGATCCAGGCCTGCACGAAGCCGGCGACGAACACGGCGGCGGCCACGACCACCGGCCACCGCGCCCCGCCGGCGCGGGCGTGCAGCAGCGTCGCCACCACCAGCAGGCCGCCGACCACGTGCAGCGCGATCGCGCCGGCGCCGTGCGAGTCCATCGCGTCGGCCTCGGACATCAGCTGCCCGGCCGTCGCGAACTGCCAGAGCAGCACGACCACGGAGAGGACCGCCGTGGCCTGGACGGTTCGGATCGACCCGGCCTCACGCGCGGCGGGGGGCACGGGCTGGGTCCGGGTCATCGCGAGGTCCCTCCAGAGGAGAACTACTTGAAATCTCATACAAGCAGGTCCGGTGGAGATGGGGAAGGGGGTGGTCGGCGACTGGTGCTCTTCGACCTCGACGGCACCCTGGTCGACTCGTCCCCGGGCATCTGGGCCTCGATCCGGGTCGCGGTCGCCGAGCTGGGCCTGCGCGAGCCGACCACCGACCAGCTGCGGTCGATGGTCGGGCCGCCGCTGTGGGAGGGGTTCGCCGGCGCCTTCGGCATCGGTGGGGACGACGTCGACCGGGCGGTGGCCGCCTACCGCGCGCACTACACGGCCGGGGCGATGCTGGCAGCGCCGGTCTACCCGGGCATCGCGGAGCTGCTGTCCGCGCTCCGGGCCGACGGCGCCACGCTGGCCGTGGCGACCAGCAAGCCCGAGCCTTTCGCGCTGCGCATCCTGGCGCACGTGGGGCTGTTGCCGGAGTTCGCCAGCGTGCACGGCGCCACGCTGGACGGCGCCGTCCGGCACAAGGAGCAGGTGGTCGCCGCGGCGCTGGCCGCCCACCCGGACGGCGACCGGCCGGTGTTGATCGGCGACCGGTCGCACGACGTGCTGGGCGCCCGGGTGCACGGCCTGCCCTGCATCGGCGCCGGCTGGGGTCCGGCACCGCCCGGTGAGCTGGCCGCCGCCGGGGCCGCCGCGGTCGCGACGACCCCGGCCGACGTCCGGGCGGCGCTTACCGAGGTCTGAGCGCCGACGGCTGGTATGACGCGGTGTCCCGGCCGCGGACCGTCGGACCCACGGTGCAGAGTGGGGGACGACGGAGGTGGTGTGCAGTGCTGGGCGAACCGCGGGCGGTCGACCTCGACCCGCTCGACCTGGAGAGCGCGCTGCTGCGCGCGGCGGTCGGTGACTATGCGGCCGAGGCGGCGGTGCTGCTGCTGGCCGACTCCGGCCACTGGCTGCCCCGGTTGCAGGTGGCCGGCCTGATCACCATCGCGCTCGACGCGGACGCGACCGACGGTGGGCCGTGGGCGGCCGTCCAGTGGGCCGACCTGGACGGCGCCCTCCGGTCGGGCGTGATCGGTGGCAGCGGTGGGCAGTTGCGGCTGCTGCGGGCGGCGGCGAGCCTGGCTGAGGGCCAGCCGCTCGACCTGGCCGACCTGACCGCGGGGCTCGACCGCGAGGAGCTGGTCCTCCTGCTGGCGGCGCTGTCCCACGCGGCCGGCAGCCACGAGCACGACGACGGTGACGGCGCCTCGGCCGGCCCGGTCGTGCCCTGGCCGCTGCGCGACTGACCGGACCCGACCCTGCCGAGGGGTGGGCGGTCGGCGTCCCGGGCAAGATCCCCGGCATGACCTCCCCGCCCGGGCTGCCCGACGCCCTGCAGCAGCTGCGCGATCAGGTCGCCTCGGCACCGCTCGGCCTGGCCGTCCCCGGCCGGGACACCGCCGCCCGCACCGCCCGCTCGGTCGTCGACCAGGTCGACGACTACCTGCTGCCCCGCCTGCGCGACCTGGACGCCCCGCTGCTCACCGTGGTCGGTGGCTCGACGGGCGCCGGCAAGTCCACCCTGGTCAACAGCGTGCTCGGCGCCCGGGTCACCACCCCCGGCGTGCTCCGCCCGACGACCCGCGCCCCGGTGCTGGTCTGCGCCCCCGCCGACCGGGCCGCGTTCGCCGGTGACCGGGTGCTGCCCGGGCTGACCCGCACCACCGGCGGGGAGGCCGGGCCCGGCGGGCTGCAGCTCGTCGTCTCCGAGTCGCTGCCGGCCGGGCTCGCCCTGGTCGACGCCCCGGACGTCGACTCGGTGGTGGAGGCCAACCGCGACCTGGCCGGGCAGCTGCTGGCCGCTGCCGACCTGTGGGTCTTCGTGACGACGGCGGCCCGCTACGCCGACGCCGTCCCCTGGGACCTGCTGCGCACGGCCCAGGAGCGGGGGACGGCGCTGGCCATCGTGCTGGACCGGGTGCCGCCCGAGGCGGTGGTCGAGGTCGCCGACGACCTGGCCGGGATGCTGCGCCGGGCCCGGTTGGAGAGCGCCCGGCTGTTCGTGGTCGAGGAGCGGCCGCTGGCCGACGGCTTCCTGCCCGAGGAGCAGGTCGCGCCACTGCGTGAGTGGCTGCACGCGCTCGCCGCCGACGCCGAGCAGCGGGCCGCGGTCATCCGGCAGACCCTGGCCGGGGCGCTGGAGAGCCTGCACGACCGGGTGGACGTCGTCGTCGCCGGTGTCGTCGACCAGGCAGCCGCCGCCGAGGCGCTGCAGGCCGCCGCGGACGCCTCCTACGCCCGGGCGCGGGCGGCGATCGACGAGGGGGTCGGCAACGGCAGCCTGCTCCGCGGCGAGGTGCTGGCCCGCTGGCAGGAGTTCGTCGGCACCGGCGAGTGGATGCGCACCCTGCAGGGCCACGTGGGCCGACTGCGCGACCGGGTCACCGCCGCGTTCACCGGCAGGAGCAACCCGGCCGACGACCTTGCCGGGGCCCTGGAGTCGGGCGTCGAGCTGCTGCTGCGGGCCGAGGCGGACCGGGCCGCGGAGAAGACGGTCACCAGCTGGCGGACCCTCCCCGGTGGGATCGACCTGCTCGACGGCCGGGAGACCGAGCTGGACGGCGTCTCGCCGTCGTTCGCCGGTGCCTCGGCCGACGAGGTCCGGGACTGGCAGGGTGCCGTGCTCGAGCTGGTGCGCAACGAGGGGGCGGGCAAGCGGTCGCGGGCGCGGCTGCTGTCCTGGGGCGTGAACGGCGCGGGCGCGGTGGTGATGGTCGCCGTCTTCGCGTCCACCGCAGGGCTCTCCGGCGCGGAGCTGGCTGTCGCCGGCGGCACGACCGCGGTCGGCCAGCGGGTGCTGGAGGCGGTGTTCGGGGACGCGGCCGTGCGCGAGCTGGCCGCCCGGGCACGGGCCGACCTGGACGCCCGCGCCGACCGGCTGCTGCGCGCCGAGCAGCGCCGCTTCGACGCGCTCCTCGCCGACGTCGCCCCGGCGCCCGGGGCCGACGTCGAGCTGCGGTCGGCCGCCCAGGCGCTGGCTGCCGCTCGTGGGGCCGGCGCGTGAGGCTCGGACGGCGCAGCGACCTGTCCCTGACCGATCGGCTGGCCGCACTGCGCGAGGCCGTCGAGGTCGCCGAGGAGCGGCTGGAGGTGCCCGAGGTCGGTGACGCCCGTGCCCTGCTGGCCAAGGCCGGCGCCCGGGAGGCGCTCGGTGACGCCACCGTCGTGGCGCTCGCCGGGGCGACCGGCAGCGGGAAGTCCACCTTGTTCAACGCGCTCAGCGGCAGCGAGGTGAGCACCCCGGGCGTGCGCCGGCCGACGACCGGGGTGGCGCACGCCAGCGTCTGGGGGGACCACGGGTCCGACCGGCTGCTGGACTGGCTGCAGGTGCCCCGCCGGCACCGGGTCGAGGCGGGTGACCCAGCGCTGGACGGGCTGGTGCTGCTCGACCTGCCCGACCACGACAGCGTCCGGCTGGAGAACCGGCTGGAGGTCGACCGGCTGGTGGAGCTGGTCGACGTGCTGGTGTGGGTGCTCGACCCGCAGAAGTACGCCGACGCCGCGGTGCACTCGCAGTACCTGGCGCCGCTGGCCGGGCACGCGGGCGTGCTGGTCGTGGTGCTGAACCAGGTGGACCGGCTCGATGAGCCGGCCGCCCGCGCCTGCCTGGCCGACCTGCGGGGGCTGCTGGACCGGGAGGGCCTCTCGGCGACCCCGGTGCTGCCCACTGCGGCCCGTACCGGTGCCGGCCTGCCCGAGCTGCGGGCCGAGCTGGGCCGCCGGGTGGCCGCCCGTCGGGCGGCGACCGATCGGCTGGCCGCCGACGCCCGTGCCGCGGCGGGTGCGCTCGCCCAGCACTGCGCGCCCGACGCCGGCCCCGACCGCAGCCGGGACCCCGACGAGTGGGCCGGGCTGACCGAGGCGCTCGCCGACGCAGCCGGGGTGCCGGCCGTGGTCGGCGCCGTGGAGCGCTCGGCCCGCCGCCGCGGTGCCGCGCACACCGGGTGGCCGGTGCTGCGCTGGATGGGCAAGCTCCGGGCCGACCCGCTGGGCCGGCTGCACCTGGGCAACGAGGCGGCGCGCAGCTCGCTGCCCCCGGCCGGCGCGGTGCAGCAGGCCGCGCTCGTCGCGGCGCTGCGCCGGGCACGGGACGCCGCGGGGCAGGGGCTGCCGCAGGCCTGGCGGGACGAGCTGCGCCGCACCGCCGAGTTCTCCGAGGAGCGGCTGGCCGACCGGCTGGACCGAGCGGTCACCGGCACCGACCTCGGCCCGGACCGCACACCGCTGTGGCAGCGGGCCGTCGGCGGGTTGCAGTGGCTGCTCGTGCTGGCCGCGCTGGCCGGGGCGCTGTGGCTGCTCGGCCTCGTCGGCCTGGGGCTGCTCCAGCTGGACGACGTCGTCCCGCTGCCCCGGGTGGAGGGCATCCCGCTGCCGACGCTGCTGCTGGCCGGCGGCCTGCTCGCCGGCCTGTTGCTGGCGCTGCTGGCCCGGCCCCTGGTGCACGCCGGCGCGCGGAGACGAGCCAGACAGGTGCGGCGGCGGCTGCTGGACCGGGTCGGTGAGGTGACCGACGAGGAGGTGGTCGGGCCGCTCACCGAGGCGCGCGAGGACCACTCCCGGTTCTGCGCGGCGGTGACCCGCGCCGGCAGCTGAACCGAGGTCTCTCCCACGCAGCTCGTGCTCTGCTCACTCCTGGTGAGCAGAGCACAAGCTGCGCAGGAGGGTGGTCACCGCTGGTCGAGCGCGGCGGCGGGAGCCCGGTGCACGGACTCCGGGACGGGCGCGGCGGGACGGCGGGCGTGCAGGGTCAGGCCGACCACCGCCAGCAGGGCCAGCACGATGACGGTCACGCCGTAGACCAGCGCCGTCCGCTCCAGCCCGACGAACCCGGCCGCCACCCCGGCGGCGATCGCCGGGACGCTGAATGCCAGGTAGCTGGCGGTGAAGACCGCGGACAGCAGCGCGGCCCGCTGCCCGGGGGCGACGCCCTGGGTGACGGTGGCCATCGCGCCGAGGAACGCCGCCCCGAAGCCGAAGCCGGAGACGACCGCGGCGACGAAGAACAGCGGCAGCGAGCCGGCGGTCAGCGCGGCCACGGTGCCGGCCACCCCGACGGCGAAGACCAGGGCGCCGGCGACCATCGACCGGGCCGGCGCCACGGTGCGCATCGACAGCGAGCCGACCAGGCCGGTGCCGTTGAGCGCGAGGATGACCAGGCTGCCCACCACGTGGTCCTGCACGCCGAAGACGCCGGCCACCAGCGACGGGCCGAGCGAGGCGTAGAGCCCGCCCAACGCCCAGGTGGCGACCAGGCAGGGCAGGACGACGACGAACGCGCGGCGCTGCGAGGCGGGCACCTGCACGCTGGGCCGCAGCGACCGCACCGCGCCGGGCAGCCGGGGGGAGGACTCCGGCAGGAACACCCACACCCCGGCGGCGGCGGCCACGCACAGCACGGTGAGCGCGCCGAAGACCCAGCTGGTCGGTGCGGGCAGGAACTCGACCGCCAGCCCGGCGCTCACCGCACCGACCGAGAGCCCCACTGCGGGGGACGCCGAGTTGACCAGGGCGCCCAGCGGCCGGTCCGGGCGCTGCAGGTCCAGCAGCGCCGCGCCGAACGCGCCGGTCAGCGCCCCGGTGGCCAGCCCCTGGACGATGCGGGCCAGCAGCAGCCACCCCACCCCGTCGGCGGTCAGGAACAGCACCATCGAGACGGCCTCGAGCAGCAGCGCGGCGGCGAGCACCGGGCGGCGGCCCACGTGGTCCGACAACGCCCCGACCACCAGCAGCGACAGCAGCAGGGCGAAGGCGTAGACGCCGAAGACGACGGTGATCAGGCCCGAACCGAAGCCGAACTCCTCGGCGTAGACCCGGTAGAGCGGTGAGGGCACCCCGGAGGCGGCGAGCATCAGGGTCAGCAGCACCGCCACCGACCAGAAGGCGGCGGGCCGCGCGAGCTCACGACGTGGCACGACGGTTGTCAAGGCCATCGACGTCCCGTCCCTTCCCACCGAGGGCAGAAATGGCCATTTCTGCCCTCGGGCGTCACCCGGGGTAGCGGCGGGAGGTGTAGACCTGGCCGGACGGCGTCACCCGGGTCTGGGTGGAGCCGATCATCACCAGGCAGCGCATGTCGACCATCTCGGGGTCGAACTCGCCGAGGGTGGTCACGGTGACCGACTCCTCCGCACCGCCGACGTCCCGGCCGATGACGACGACGGTCTCCGGCTTCCTGACCTCCAGCAGCGCCTGGTGCGCCTCGCCCAGCTGGTGCGGCCGGGCCTTCGAGCGCGGGTTGTAGAGCGCGATCACCAGGTCGGCGGCGGCCGCGTGCCGCAGCCGGTCGAGCACGACCTCCCACGGCTTGAGGACGTCGGACAGCGAGAGGATCGCGAAGTCGTGCCCGAGCGGCGCCCCCACGCGGGAGGCCACCGCCTGCGCGGCGGTGAGCCCGGGCAGCACCCGCACCTCCACGTCGGGGAAGTCCTCCGCCGCCACCTCGAGCACCGCGGCGGCCATCGCGAACACGCCGGGGTCGCCGCTGGAGACGACCGCCACCCGCCGTCCGGACTGCGCCAGCCGCAGCGCCGCCGCCGCCCGCTCGGCCTCCACCCGGTTGTCGCTGGGGTGCCGGGTCTGCCGGGGGTTGACCTCCACCCGGTCCAGGTAGGGGCCGTAGCCGACCAGGTCGTCGGCGCGGGCCAGCGCCTCGGCGGCCTCCGGTGTCGTCCAGCTGCGCTGCCCGGGGCCCAGGCCGACGACCACGACGTCACCGCGTCGGGGCCCGTCGTCCTCGGCCCGTTCGGGGTGGTTGCCCGGCCCGGTGAGCTCGCTGGGCAGCAGGGCGAGCGAGAAGTACGGGACGGTGGCCGGGTCGACGTCGGCGAGCGGCTCGACCCGCTGCCGGTCGGTGGTGGCCCGCTCCACGTACCAGGCGCGGTCCAGCACGCCGGCGGCGTCGAACGCCTCGCGCACGTTGGTGAAGGTGCGGCCCAGCTTCATCACCGCAGCCGAGTCGGTGGTCGACAGCCACTCGGCGAGCTCGTCGGTGGGCAGCGTGCCGGGCAGCACGGTGAGCACCTCGTCCCGCTCCACCAGA
The DNA here is from genome assembly GCF_026967925.1 of Modestobacter sp. VKM Ac-2985. Lineage (GTDB taxonomy): Bacteria > Actinomycetota > Actinomycetes > Mycobacteriales > Geodermatophilaceae > Modestobacter. The sequence goes on from NZ_JAPVBI010000001.1 coordinate 448,690, forward strand.
GGCCGGCCGAGCACCGCAGCCGCACCGCTCACGCTGGTGACACCGGGGACGACCTCGGTGGGGTACCGGTGGGCCAGCCGCTTGTGCATGTGCATGTACGACCCGTAGAAGAACGGGTCGCCCTCGGCGAGGACGACGACGTCGCGGCCGGCGTCCAGGTGCGCTGCCAGCCGGGCGGCGGCGGCCTCGTAGAACTCGTCGATCGCCCCCTGGTAGCCGCCGGGGTGCGCGGTGGTCTCGGTGGTCACCGGGTAGACCAGCAGCTCCTCGACCTGGCCCTCGCGCAGGTAGGGCGCGGCCAGCCCGCGCGCGACCGAGCGGCCGTGCTGGGCGGCGTGGAAGGCGACGACGTCGGCCGCGCCGATCAGCCGGGCGGCCTTGACCGTCACCAGTTCCGGGTCCCCGGGCCCCAGCCCGACCCCGTACAGCCGCCCGGTCACCGGTGCCCCCCCGTCCACCAGAATGGCCATCTTGGTGGTCATTCGGCGGTGCTCGCGAGCGCGTTGACCGCGGCGGCGGTGATCGCGCTGCCGCCCCGGCGGCCGCGGACGGCGAGGAACTCCAGGTCGGCGGCGGCCAGCGCCTCCTTGGACTCGACCGCGCCGATGAAGCCCACCGGGATGCCGATGACGGCGGCCGGCCGCGGGGCGCCGTCGCGGACCATCTCCAGCAGGTGGAACAGCGCGGTCGGGGCGTTGCCGATCGCGACGACGGCGCCGTCCAGCCGGTCGCCCCACAGGTGCATCGCCGCTGCGGTGCGGGTGGTGCCCATCTCCCGGGCCAGGTCGGGGGTGCGCGGGTCGTTGAGGGTGCAGACGACCTCGTTGAACGCCGGCAGTCGCTTGCGGGTCACCCCGGAGGCGACCATCTGGGAGTCGCACAGCACCGGGGCGCCGGACTCCAGCGCCTTGCGGCCGACCCGGACGACGTCGGGGGAGAAGGCCACGTCGGCGGCCAGGTCGACCTGCCCGCAGGCGTGGATCATCCGGACCGCGACCTGGGCGACGTCCTCGGGAAGGCCGGACAGGTCGGCCTCGGCCCGGATCATGGCGAAGGACTGCCGGTAGATCTCGGCGCCGTCGTGCTCGTAGGAGTACATCAGTCCTCTTCGATCCGGAGTTCGTAGCCGGACGGTGTCGCGACGACGTCGACGACCCCGCCCTGCGGTCGGCCGCAGCGGCGTTCGCAGCCGGCCCAGTGCTGTCGGGCGCCACCGGCGGGCAGCGTCCGGGTGGAGACGGCGGTGACGGCGTCGGCGCGGACGTCGGCCAGCGACTTGGCGCAGCCCGGGCGGCCGGCGCAGGTGGTCACCTGCAGCCAGGGGCTCGCCTCGTCGAACACCATGCCGGTGCGGAACAGGTCGACGGCGGCGTCGTCCACGGCGTCCTCGGCCAGGTCGGGCACGACCACGCTGCGCCACGGGGTCAGCTGCACCTCGTCGGCGAGCCGGGCGAGGAGGTCGGCCTGGTCGGCGGTCAGCCGGCCCAGCGGGACGACGCCGATCAGCGCCGTCCGGCCGTCGAGCTGCGTCGCCGCCCCGACCGGCCCCACCACCGCCGCCCCCGGCACCTCCACCGAGGGGCCGGAGTCGCGACCTCGGCCCCTGAGGCGGGTGGCGACGCGGGTGGGGCCGTCGGCGAGCTCGGCCAGCCGCCAGGCGGTCGAGCCCTGGACGGTGCGCTCGGCGAGGAAGGCGCGGGTGGCGTCCAGGGCGAGGGCGACCGCGTCGTCCGGGGCACAGCGCAGGCCGGAGTCCGCGCCGCCGAGCAGCAGGGCCACCGAGTCGGCGGACAGCGCCAGCAGGCCGACGTCCCCGCCGAGACCGGCGACGTCGCCCCGCCCGTCGTCCAGGGTCAGCAGGAAGCGGCCGGGCAGCTCGGCCAGCGCCGGGTCGGCGCGCAGCCCGGCGTCGAAGGCACCGACCCACGGCCGGACGTCGACGTGCCCGCCGGGGGTGCGCCCGGACAGCGTGCTGGCCAGCACGTTGCGCACCCGCTCGTGCGTGGCGCTGGGCAGCAGGCCGGCGGCGGCCAGCCGGTCGCCCAGCTCGGCCTCCGCGCCGGCCGGCAGCCCGCGCAGCTGCACGTTGCCCCGGCTGGTCAGCTCCAGGTGCCCGTTCCCGAGCTCACGGGCAGCCGCCGCGAGCGTCTGCAGCTGCTCGGCGCCGATCGCCCCGCCCGGCACCCGGACGCGGGCCAGCCCGCCGTCGGCGGCGGCGTGGGTCTGCAGCGCGCCGGGGCAGGCGTCGGCGCGCTCGCGCGGAGCGGGGAGGGAGGTCCCGGGGAAAGACATGGCGACCGCGAGGCTACTTCCCGACGGCCCCGCCGCACCGGGGCCGTCGAGCCCGCCCCACCGGCTCAGGTCAGCGACGTCCGGTCGAAGGACATCCAGACGCGCCGGCGGTCGGCCCGGGTGCGCACCTTCGCCATCGCGTCCACCCGGCGCTGCTGCTCGGCGGTGGCGCGGTGCTCGACGACGGCGAGCTCGGCCTCCCGCATGTCGTGCTCGGCCGCCGCCTCCTCCGGGGTCTGCGGCAGCTGCGGGTCGAGGTCCTCGGGGGAGACCTCCGGGCCGGTGTCCTCCTTGTACGGGCTGTCGTCCGGCAGGTTGCCGCTGACCCGGCCGTAGGCGCCCAGCGTCAGCAGCACCAGGCCGGCGCCGATGGAGAAGATGACGTTGGCCATCGAGAACGCCAGCAGGTTGTACTCCGTCTCCAGCACGGCCAGGTTGGCCAGCGCGGAGATCAGGAACAGGATGCCGAGCACCAGCATCGTGTTCGACGCCGCGCGCGGCCCGAGGAACGCGGTGACGACCAGCACCAGCGCGGTGACCACCGAGATCGTGGAGAGCAGGCCGTTGGAGGACAGGCCGGCCACCTCGCCGCCGTCGGTGGAGAAGTAGGCCAGCCCGTCGGCGAAGCCGAGCAGGCCGAAGGTGAGCAGGATCAGGGCGACCACCACCGCGCCGACGCGCTGCACGGTGTAGACCACCGACCCGCCGCCCTCGTCGGTCTGGTTCGCGTCGCCCGACCGGTTCGGCCGACGGTGTCGCAGGTTCTCGCGCACGCCCATGGTTGCCTCCGTCGTGTGGATGACCAGACGTCGGTGCTTCGTCGGCGACGGCCCGGACGGATGCGCGGTGTGCTCGACACGCCGGGAAGAGTCCAGGGGACGGCGCCGTTGGCAGCCCGTGGAAGGAGCGTCATGACCCAGCCGTACGAGATCGACCTGCACTCGGAGTACCTGCGCGCGGACCTCTTCTTCGCGATGGGACAGCCCGCGGAGGCCGCCCGCGTCCTGGAGGCGGTGCTCGCCGCCGAGCCGGAGAACCAGGCCGCGCTGGAGCTGCTGGCTCGCAGCTACTTCGGTTCGGCCCAGCTGAGCCGCGCGGAGGAGGCGCTGGCCCGGCTGGTGGAGCTGGCCCCGGCCAACGGGTGGGCCCGCCGTGCACTGGCCCGCACCCTGGAGCGGCAGAACCGCGGGGCGGACGCCGCCGTCCACCACCGCGTCGCCGACGCCCTCGGCGCCGCGTGACCGACGCTCGCTGAGCTCGTCGTCCGGCGGGTGCTCCCGGTCAGGAGCACCCGCCGGAGCGACGGGTCAGCGGTCCTCGACCGAGGGCGGCGGGTTCGGGGTGCTGCCGTCGACGCCCGTGGTGGCGGCGGTGCTGCCGGTGGTCGGGGAGGGCTTGATGCCCCGCTCGGCGACCGGCAGGAGCGCCCCGTCGGCCAACCGCTCGCGGTAGCCGAAGAGCTCCCGCTTCACCACCCGGCTCAGGATGTAGAGCCCGATGATGTTCGGCAGCGACATCAGGAAGATCATGCTGTCGGAGAAGCCGATCACCGCGTCGAGGGTCGAGGAGGCCCCGATGACGACGAAGATGCAGAAGATCAGCTTCCAGGTCCGGTCCACGAACATGGACTCGCCGAACAGGTAGGTCGACGCCTTCAGCCCGTAGTAGCTCCAGGCCAGCATGGTGGAGTAGGCGAAGAGGATCACCGCGATCGCCAGCACGATCGGGAACCAGCCCGCCACCGTCTCGAAGGCGGCCGAGGTCGTCTCCACGCCCGGCGCACTCGCCTCGTCCGCCCAGGTGCCGGTGATCACGATGGCCAGCGCGGTCATCGTGCAGATGACGACGGTGTCGATGAACGGCTCCAGGACGGCGACGTGGCCCTCGGTCGCCGGCTCGTTCGTCTTCACCGCGGAGTGGGCGATCGCGGCCGATCCCAGCCCGGCCTCGTTGCTGAACGCCGCCCGCCGGAAGCCCTGGATGAGCACGCCGACGACGCCGCCGAACCCGGCCTCGGGGCTGAACGCCGTCCGGATGATCTCCCAGAGGGCATCGGGGATCTGGGTGAAGTTGGCGAACAGCACGGAGAGGCAGGCGATGACGTAGAAGACGGCCATGAACGGGACGAGCTTGTCGGTGACGCGGGCGATGCTCCGGATCCCGCCGATGATCACCGCGCCGACCAGGATCGCGAGCACCAGGCCGAAGACCGCGCCGGCCGCCCCGAACCCGAGCCAGCCGTCCTCACCGCCGGTCACCGACTGGGCCTGGGCGAAGGCCTGGTTGGACTGGAACATGTTCCCGCCACCGACGGCCCCGCCCAGGGTGAAGATGCAGAACAGGACCGCGAGGACCTTGCCCAGCGTGCCCTTGCCCTTCTCCTTCAGCCCCTGGCTCAGGTAGTACATGGGGCCACCGGAGACCCGGCCGTCGGGGTACACCCGGCGGTACTTGACGCCGAGGGTGCACTCGACGCCCTTGGTGCACATGCCGACGAGGCCGGCGATGATCATCCAGAAGGTCGCCCCCGGTCCGCCGAGGGAGATCGCCACCGCGACCCCGGCGATGTTCCCGAGGCCCACCGTCCCGGAGACGGCGGTCGCCAGCGCCTGGAAGTGGGTCACCTCCCCGGCGTCGTTCGGGTCGTCGTACTTGCCCTTGATCAACTGGATCGCGTGACCGAAGGCCCGGAACTGGAAGCCCTTCAGGTAGATCGTGAAGAAGATCCCGGCCAGGACCAGCCAGACCACGATCAACGGCAGCACGACGCCCTCGTCGATGAAGGTCAGCGGGACGCTGTAGAAGACGATCCCGACGATGAAGTCCGAGATCGGCGCGAAGACGTCGTTGACCTGCTCGTCGAACGTGGCGGCCTGCAGGGAGGAGAGCGACGTGTTCACGGGACCACCAGGACCGGGATCGGGGACAGTTGGATGAGGCTGCTCGGGGTGGACCCGAACAGCAGCGTGCGCACCCGGCTCTGGCCGACCCGGCCGACGATGATCCAGGCGGCGTCCTCCTCGCGGGCGAGGGAGACGAGCGTCTCGGCGGGGTGTCCGTGCCGGACGACGCCCTCGACGGTCAGGTCGCCGGCGGCCGACAGCCGGGCGACCGCGGGGTCGAGCACCCGCTCGCGGGCCGACTTCGCCTCGCGTTCCTTGTCGATCGTGCGGCGTTCGTTCTCCTCCGCCGTGGAGAACGAGTAGGGCGACCAGGGGACGACGCAGGCGAGCACCAGGCGCAGGTCGTGCCTGCGCGCCGCGTCGGCAGCGGCATCAGCCGCTCGCCCGCTCGCCTCGCTCCCGTCGAGCCCCACGATGATCGATGCGGACATTGGGTGACCCCCAGCCGTCGCGGACGTTTCGGGAAAGCTAGTGGCAAGGAACGGCCCACCGCCAGACGGAAGAGGGCTTCACCGTCCAAGCTGTGATGTGCTGGGGACCGCGCGGCCGGCGTCCTGGACCGGCCCGCCGCGCCTGATGCCCGCCCCGACTCGAGCACCTGCTCGGCCAGGAGAACCCCATGGACCACCGCACCGTCCGTCGTACGCTGCTCGCCCTCCCGCTGTCGATCGCCCTGTCGCTCCCGCTCGCCGCCTGCGGGAACGAGGAGTCGGCCGGGTCGGCGGTCGGGGAGGTGGCGGCCGAGATCTCCACCGACCTCAGCGTGCGCCCCGAGGTGCCGGCGTCCGACGCGCCGGTGCCCACCGAGCTCGTGACCGAGGACGTCGTCGTCGGGGACGGCGCCGAGGCCACCGAGGGCAGCACTGCGCAGGTCAAGTACGTCGGCGCCTTCTACGAGACCGGCGAGGAGTTCGACGCCTCCTGGGACCGGGGCGAGGACGAGACCCTGCCGGTCCCCCTCGGCGCCGGCCTGGTGATCCCCGGCTTCGAGCAGGGGATCGAGGGCATGCAGGTCGGCGGCCGGCGGGTCATCACCATCCCCAGCGACCTCGCCTACGCCGACCAGCCCCCGGCGGGCATCCCCGTCGACGCTGACCTGGTGTTCGTCGTCGACCTCGTCTCGGTCGACTGAACCCGACCGCCGGGACGGACCGCCGTCCCAGCCGCGGCCGGTGGTGGGCCCGCGGGCTGCTCGTCGGCTACCTGGCCCTCGGTGCGTTCGTGACGTTGCGGCCCACCCCGATGGGCCGGTTCTCCGGCCCGATCACCCGGGCGGTGATCGAGGCCACCGACCTCCGCTGGTCGGTGGCCTTCCCGCTGGTCGAGCGCGGCGGGAACGTGCTGCTGTTCGTGCCGCTGGCGTTGCTGCTGTGCTGGTCGCTGCCCCGGTGGCCGCGGTGGGCGGTCTGGCTGCTGTGCGTGTCCGGCTCGGTGGGCATCGAGGTCGTCCAGGCGCTGTTCCTGCCGGCTCGGTACCCGTCGCTGGTCGACATCGGAACCAACAGCACCGGCGCCGCGATCGGCGTCGGGCTGCACTGGCTGCTCACCCGCCGCCGCTGAGCCCCGGCCGTCAGGACGCCGGCTGGTGCCCGGGAGCGACCGCGGCCAGCAGCGCATCGAGGACCTCCCGGCGCAGGAACGCCAGCCGCGCGCGCTTGGTCGGCAACTCCACCTCCGGACCGAGCTCGAAGCCGGTCCGGCGCAGCCGCTCCAGGGCGACCTCGTTGGCCGCGTCGGGCTCGACGACGACGCGTCGGATGGTCGGGTCCGCGAGCGCGACCGCGCCGAGGGCGGCGGCGAGCCGGAGGGTGAAGCCCGGCTCCGGGGTGGTCGCGGGGGCCAGCAGCACGTGGACACCGAGGTCACCCGGTTCGACGTCGTACACCTCACCCACCGGGTCGGCGGCCGGCTGGTAGGTCTGCAGCAGCCCGACGGGCCGGTCGTCCACGGACACCAGCCAGGCGTGGTGGGTGTCCAGCGAGTCGACGTAGGCGTAGATGTCGCGCACCTGCTCCTCGGTGTGGTCGGTCATCCCCCAGAACCGGGCGCGGTCCTCGCGCACCCAGGAGTGCACGAGCGGGGCGTCGCGGTCGGGGTCCAGGCGGCGCACCTCGAGGGTGCGGCCGTCCCCGAAGGGGTGGGTGCCCTCGGCGAGGCGGGCATCGGTCACGGGATCTCCTCCGGTCGGGCGGGTGGGACGGGGACGAGGTCGGCGGGCGGGACGGGGATCAGGGAGCCGCGGGCCCAGAGCGGGGTCTGGTCCTCGGCGTGCGGGCCGGGCACACCGTCGGCACCCAGCGGCACGACCCAGCGGCTGGCGTCGCGGTCGGCGAGGTCCCAGACGTAGCGGGCCACCGGTCCGCGCAGGCACCGGTCGGTGAGCCCGGGCAGGCTCGCGGTCGCCAGGACGCAGGTGGTGTCGCCGGACAGCGGCAGCCCGTCGGCGGGCCGGACGACGGTCTCCTCCCAGCCGGTGCCGTCGAGGGAGTGCACGGTGAGCAGCCGGTGCGTCGACCCCCAGGCCGGCGCGGGGGTGGTCGCCGCGTCGGCGAGGGCGTCCTGGAGGAGCGCGTCGAGGTCGACGCCGTGCCGCGGGAGGACGTCGAGCAGTCGCTCCAGTGCCGTCCCGACCCGTTCGACGGGGGAGAGCCACGGGGCCAGCACCTCGGGGGCGCCGGTCGGGTGGTGCAGCGGGGCCAGCAGCGGCAGCTCCAGGACCCGCCGGACCAGGGCGCTGCGCCAGGCGGCGAAGGCCCCGGCGCCGTGGCTGTCGGCGTCCATCCGGCCGTCCCAGGCCAGCAGCTCCGCGCGCAGCCGGGCGGCGGTGGTGCCCGTCTCGGGCGCGGTGGCCCGGCGGAGGGCGTCGAGCAGCCCGGTGGCGGGTGAGGCGGTGTCGACCAGCAGCTCGGCGAGGTCGTCGACCCGCAGACCGGTGCGGTCGCCGACGAGGGCGCGGAGCCGGGCGGCGCGGTGCGGTGCGGCGAAGACCGTGCCGTACGGGACGACGTCCGGGCGCGCGTCGTTGGCGGTCACCGCGACGCCGTCCCACGGTGCGCCGTCGGAGACGCGCAGCCCCGCCGGGGGAGGGCAGGTGCCGCGCCAGGCGTGCGCGCGGTCCCACGCCGGGACCGGGTGCCAGCGGTTGGCCGCCGCCCGGTCGGGGACCCGGCCGGCGACCAGCTGGCGCACGTCGCCGGTCGTGTCGGCGACCAGCACGCTGTTCACCGGCTCGACCCAGGAGGCGAGGGCGGCCTCGACGTCCCCGGCGATCCGCGCGCGCAGCAGCCGCGGCAGCGCCTCGAACCCGAGGCCGGCGTCCACTCGGCTCGGGGCCCGCAGGCTCAGCGCCTCGGGCACCTCGCCCCCGGACCAGGACGGCACGACCACCGGTCCGCGGGCGGTCTCCACGGTCTCCACGGTCACCGGCTCGCCGTCGCGGACGGCCAGCCGGACCGTCGCCGTCTCGGCCGGCTCCCAGCCGTCCGGCCCGAGGGCCAGCAGCCGGTCACCGTCGCGGCGCAGCCGCTCCCGGTAGAGGTCCTGGTGCACGGCCATCGCGTTGGTCACCGCCCAGGCCACCGTGCCGGTGTGCCCGAAGTGCGCGACCCCCGGGACGCCGGGGAAGGCGAGCCCGACCACGTCGAGGGCCTCGGGCCCGTCGACCACCAGGTGCACCTGCTGGTAGACGCCGGGGCGCTCCAGCACCCGGTGTGGGTCGCCGGCGACCAGGGGCAGCCCGGACGCCGTCCGGGAGCCGGTCACCGCGACCGCGTTGCTGCCGTCCGGCGGCCCCAGGCCGAGCGCGGCGGCGAGGTCGGGCCCGAGCCGCGGCCCGAACGAGCGCAGCAGGTGCCCCCGCCAGACCGTCGTCCCCAGCGACCCGAACAGCACGTGGTGGACCAGGAAGATGCCCAGCGGGGTCCACGGCTGCCAGCCGCCGTGCCCGCCCCGGGGCAGGCCGAGCGCCTGCAGCTCGGGCGACCGCGCGGCGCCCTCGGCCAGGCCGTCGCGCACGCCCGCCACGTAGGCGGCGACCCAGCACCGGGTGTCCGGGTCGAGGGCGTCGTGGCAGCGACGGGCGGTGTCGTCGAGCCGGGCGCGGGCGGCGAAGGTGTCCCAGGACAGCCCGGCGGCGCCGACGTGCGCGGCCAGCGTCGCCTCGCTCCGCCAGCGCTCCACCTCCAGCTGCCACGCCCGGTCGACGGCGGTGACCCGCCCCTGCGCCCAGGCGAGGTCGTCCAGCGAGCCGGCCCGCACGGTCGGCACGCCCCACGGGTCGCGGGTCACCCCGGCCGGTGCGGTCACCGGTGCGGGGCCGGTGCGTGCGGGGCGACCGGGTTGGCCAGCGTCCCGGCGTACAGCAGCGAGGACGCCTGATCGGCCAGGTCGACCATCTGGGTCGTGTTGCGCAGCTGCAGCCGGTTCAGGCAGGAGTGCTGGAACTCTCGGGTGAAGAGGTCGAAGCGCCGGTGCAGGTCCGGATGGGCGTCCCGGTGCCCCAGCAGGCAGTCGGCGACGCAGCCCCAGACCTCCTCGGCGTCCAGCAGCCCGTCGGCGTCCAGCACGCCGGCGAGGTACCGGAGGAACCCGTCGAAGACGTCGGTGAAGACCGACAGCAGCCGCACGTCGTCGTCGTAGGTGACGCGCACCCGCTCGACGCCCGGGGGCAGCGGCCGGTCACCGAAGACGGCGACCTCCTCCCCGACGTCCTTCATCAGGACCCGGCTCGGCACCGAACCGTCGAGCACGAGGATGACGTTCTCCCCGTGCGGCATGAAGGCGAGGTCCTGGGCGAGCAGGCAGTGCACGACCGGGCGGAGGTAGGCGTCGAGGTAGCGCCGCAGCCAGCTGCGCGGGTCCAGGCCCGAGTCGGCGACCAGGCCGCTCACCAGGGAGCGGCCCTCGGCGTCCCGGTGCAGCAGCGCCGCCATCGTCATCGTCCGCTCGCCCGGCGCCAGCCGCGGCACCGGGCTCTCCCGCCAGAGTGCGGCGACCATCCGCTGGTACGGCGAGCGCAGCCCGCGGGCGGCCATCCGGTGGTAGGCGTCGCCGGTGTAGCCCACTGACGCGAGCTCGCGCAGCACCCCAAACCCGCTGGCCACCAGCTCGGGGTCGCCGGTGACGACCTCGGCGACCCAGTCGTTGATCGCCGGGGTCGCTCGCATGTAGGCCGGCGAGAGCCCGCGCAGGAACCCCATGTTCTGGATCGCCAGCGCCGTCTTGACGTAGTGCCGGTCGGGGCGGTCGAGGTCGAAGAACGTCCGGATCGACTGCTGGGCCTGGTAGCGGTCCTCGCTGTGGCCGACCGGCACGAGGTCGTGCCGGCCGACGTCGGCGGCGAAGGTGACCGCCAGCCGGTGCTCCCACTGCCACGGGTGCACGGGCAGGTAGAGGTGGTCGGCGGGGTCCAGGCCCAGCGACCGCAGCCGGTCGGCGAAGCGCGCGAGCAGCTCCTCGCCGAGCTGGCTCTCGTACAGCTGCTGCTCCTCGACGCCCTCGCCACAGGCGAGGTGGGTGTGCTCCCGGCGGGCCGCCAGCCAGACCAGCCGGACCGGGGCCCCGGACTCGGGGGCGTAGGCGGCGGTGTCGGCCAGCCCGAAGCCGATCCGCCCGTTGTTGGCGACGAACGCCGGGTGCCCCTCGGTCATCGAGCGCTCGACGGTCTGCAGGTCGGCGCGGGCCAGCTCCCGGGCGTCGGTGCGGCGGTGGTGCAGCTTCCAGGCCACCCCGGCGAGGGTGGCGCTGACCTCCTCCAGGTAGGTGCCCAGCAGCTGGTCGGGGATCCCGAGGTCGTGCTGCAGCTCGTCGACGAGGGCGAGTGCGTCCAGGGGTGCGTCGGCGCCGTCGACGGTGCGGGTCACCGAGGTCGGGTCGACGTCCCAGTGCTCGAGCGGCAGCACCCGCGCGGCGAACCGGTAGCGGACCCCGGGGGCGGTGCGCAGCGACCACCAGGTCCGCCGCAGGTCGTCGGCCTGGCCGCCGTCCGCCTCGGGGGTGATCAGCCGCTCGTGGCTGAACTCCGACAGCGCCTTGGTGACGACGTGCCGGTGCGCCCGGGCCATCGCCACCGGCTCGAGGTGGTCGGCGCCGAGCGGGACGGCGTCCGCCGACGTCAGCTCGGTCGTGGCCGCGCTCATGCCAGCACCCCGCCCAGCTCGCTCGCCGCGAAGGACGCCGGCGTGCAGGTGCTCAGCGCCGCCGTCTTGTGCCCCAGGTCGACCAGGCCGTGCTCGACGAACCCCGCGGCCCGGTTCTTGGCCCGGATCGCCGCGTTGCGCGCGTCCGGCTCGACGACGACCCGGCGTGCACCCGGGCGGTCCAGGCTGAAGCGCACGACCGCCGCCATCACGGCCGAGGTCAGGCCGCGGACGGGCGGGGCGCCCTCGGCCGGCGGGGCGACGAGGACGTGCATCCCGACGTCGCCGGGTTCGGCCGCCCAGACGCCGACGAGCTCCCGGTGGCGGGGGTCGTAGGTCTCGGCGAGGAACGCCGGGGCCCCGTCGACCCGGCCGAGCCACGCGTCGTGGTGCGGGTCGGCGGTGATCGCGGCGTAGGCGGTGTGCACCGCGTCCGGTTCGGCGTCCTGCATCAGCCAGTAGACCGAGCGCGGGTGGGTGACCCAGGCGTGCAGCAGGTCCAGGTCGCGGTCGAGGTCCAGCGGTTCCAGGGTCAGCACCCCGACGGGCGTGCGGACCGACCAGGGGGGCGCGGCGGGGACGGTGCTCATCGCAGGGCCCCGGTCGCCGTCAGCCCCGCCTCGTCGGGCAGCCCGTCGGCGTCCTCGAGCTCCACCCCGAACTCCTGGTAGGCGATGTGCTCCTCGACCGGGTAGACCTCCCGGCCGCACATCGCGTTGACGATCACCGAGTTCCGGTAGGGGCCCATGCCCAGGTCGGGCGCGGTGAGGCTGTGGGTGTGCTCCTCGGCGTTCTGCACGAAGACCTCCCCGCCGGTGACGTCCACGGCGTAGTCCAGCGCCACGTCGTACCGGCCGCGCGCGTCCCAGCGGATCCGGTCGCGCACCGGGTCGAGGAACGCGGGCACCCGGGACCGGTAGCCGGTCGCCAGGACCAGCCCCCGGGTCGGGCGGGTGACCGTGCGCCCCTGCTCGGCGTGGTGCAGCCGCAGCTCGTAGCGCCGCTGGTCGGCGTCCCAGGAGGCGCCGACCACCTCGACGCCGGTGTGCAGCGACGAGGGCACCGCACCGCGCCGTCCCGTGCGGTAGAGGGTGTCGTAGATGGTGTCCACCAGGGTGCCGCTGATGCCCTTGTAGAGGTGGCGCTGCTCGCGGGCGAGGGCGTCGCGCCGCCCCATCGGCAGGGCGTGGTGGTAACGGGCGTACTCCGGGGAGGTCATCTCCAGGGTCAGCTTCGTGTACTCCATGGGGAAGAACCGGGGCGAGCGGGTGAGCCAGTCGACCCGGTACCCGAGCCGGTCGGCGTCGGTGAGCAGGTCCAGGTACACCTCCGCGGCGCTCTGCCCGCTGCCGACGACGGTCACGTGCCCGAGGGTCTGCAGCTCCTCCTTGTGCGCCAGGTAGTGCGAGCTGTGCCAGGCCGGGCCGGGCAGGTCCCGCACCGGCTCGGGGACCCACGGCGCCGTCCCGACGCCGAGCACCAGCCGCCGGCCCAGGTGCACCTCCGGCTCCCCGGTGCGGACGTCGCGGGCGTGCACCCGGTAGGCGCCGGCGGCGGCGTCGTGCTCGATCCGCTCGACGCGCCGCCCCCACCGCAGCCCGGGCACCCGCTCGGCGACCCAGCGGCAGTAGGCGTCGTACTCGGCGCGCAGCGGGTGGAAGTCCTCGCGGATGTAGAAGGGGTAGAGCCGGCCGGTCGCCTTGAGGTGCGCCAGGAAGGAGTACGGCGACGTCGGGTCGGCCATGGTCACCAGGTCGGCGAGGAACGGGACCTGGAGCGTGGTGCCCTCGATCATCATCCCGGGGTGCCAGGAGAACTCCTCGTGCTCGTCGAGGAAGACGCCGGACAGGTCGGGCACCGGGGCGGTGAGCGCGGCCAGGCCGAGGTTGAACGGCCCGATCCCGATGGCGACGAAGTCGTGCACGGGGATGCCGCTCATGCCCCGACCCGCCCGCCGGCGAGGGCCAGCGCCGCCGGGGCCGCCGTGGACCCCGCCAGCAGGTCCTCGCCTGCCGCGCGGACGAGCTCGACGACCGCGCGGACGTCGGCCCGGGTGGTCGCCGGGTTCAGCAGGGTCAGCTTCAGCCACGGGCGCCCGTCGATGACGGTGCGCGCGACGACCGCCTCCCCCTCCTCGAACAGCCGCTCGCGGATGCCGGCGACCAGCTGGTCGGCGGCGGCCGGGTCGAGCGGGCCGTCCGGGCCGAGGGGGCGGTGCCGGAACAGGACGGTGCTCAGCGTCGGTTCGCTGTGCACCTCGATGTCCGGGTCGGCGCACAGGTCCTCGTGCACCTGGACGGCCAGGTCCAGGCACGCGTCGAAGGCCGCACCGATCGCGTCGGCCCCCATGGCGCGCAGCGTCACCCACAGCTTGAGCGCGTCGAAGCGCCGGGTGGTCTGCAGGCTGCGGTCGACCTGGTTCGGCGCCCGCTCGCCGCGCGGGTTGAGGTAGGCGGCGTGGTGGGTGACGTGCCGCAGCGTGGCGGCGTCGCGCACCAGCACCGCCGAGGACGCCACCGGCTGGAAGAAGGTCTTGTGGAAGTCCACGGTGACCGAGTCGGCGCGCTCGATGCCGTCGAGCAGGTCCCGCCGGCGGCGGGACACCAGCAGCCCGCCGCCGTACGCGGCGTCGACGTGCAGCCACGCGCCGATCTCCGCGCAGACGTCGGCCACCGCGGAGAGCGGGTCGATCCGGCCGAGGTCCGTGGTGCCGGCGGTGACGGACACCGCCATGACGACGTCGCCGGCGGCGCGGACCCCCGCGGCGACCTGCCGCAGCGCGGCCGGGTCCATCCGGTGCCGGGCGTCGGTGGCGACCGGCAGCACCGCGTCGGCGCCGAGCCCGAGCAGGCGGGCGGCCTTGCCGACGCTGAAGTGCGCCTGGTCGGTGGCGAGGACCCGCAGCCGGGCGCCCGGGGCCAGCACGCCGCCCGGCAGTGCGGCCAGCGCCTCGTCGCGGGCCAGCAGCAGCGCGTGCAGGTTGGACTGGGTGCCGCCGCTGGTGAACACCCCGTCCGCGTCGGGGCCCAGGCCCGCGCGGTCGGCGGCCCAGGCGATCAGCCGGCGCTCGATGAGGGTGGCCGTCGTCGACTGGTCGTAGGTGTCGACCGAGGTGTTGACCGCGGAGGCGAGCAGGTCGGCCGCCAGCGCGGGGATCGCGACCGGGCAGTTGAGGTGGGCCACGTAGCCGGGCTCGTGGAACCACACCGCGTGCTCGAGGTAGAGCCGGGAGGTCTCCTTGAGGGCGGAGAACGTGTCACCGAGGGGCGCGTCCAGGTCGACGCCGGCCACGAGCTCCTCGAGGTCCTGCTGCGGCGCCCCCGACCGGGGGCGGCGGACCACCCGCACGCGGTCGGTCAGCGCGCCCAGCGCCGCGGTGACGACCGCGGCGTAGTGGTCGACCGTCGACCCCGAGAACAGGTGTGCGGTCGGCGTGTGCTCCGTCACGAACGAGCCCCTTCGTAGGTTAGCCTCCCCTAAACACGGCGGACGGTACACGGGGCTCGGACCCGGTGCGCGGGGGTCCTGCCGGGGTCACGGCGAGAGGGACGAGCGATGCAGCACGGCTGGGAGGGCGTGGTCCTCAAGGCGATGCGCGGTAAGGACTTCGTCCTCACCGTGCGCGGGAACGAGCGGGTCAGCGAGCAGTACCAGCGGGTCCGGGTCTCCGACGGCGGGCTGCTCGCCGCCTGCCCGCCGCACCCCGCGATGTGGGTCCGGCTGTGGTTCTCCCATGACGGGCGACCCCACCAGCGGGCCTACACGCTCGTCGACCCGGACCCGGTGGCGGGCACCTTCGACCTCGAGTTCGCCCTCCACGACGGCCCGGCCGCGGACTGGTCCGTCGCGGTGCAGCCCGGCAGCACCATCGAGGCGACGGTGCAGGGCACCCGCGAGGCCCAGCCGCCGTCGGCGACCCGGGTGGTGCACCTCGTCGGTGACCCGGCGTCCCTGCCGGCGGTGAACTCGCTGTTGGACGCCCACCCGACGACGCCCGCGCGGGTCTGGCTCGAGGCCGGCCACCCGGCCGACCGCGACCTCCCCGTGCGCGCCCGGGCCGGGCACGAGGTGGTGTGGGTCGACCGCGACGGCGCCGCTCCGGGTGAGGCGCTGCAGGCCGCCGT
The DNA here is from genome assembly GCF_026967925.1 of Modestobacter sp. VKM Ac-2985. GTDB lineage: Bacteria > Actinomycetota > Actinomycetes > Mycobacteriales > Geodermatophilaceae > Modestobacter. Next base: position 464,146 of record NZ_JAPVBI010000001.1, read on the forward strand.
GACGGGTGCCTGGGCCGCGGACGCGGCAGCCGACCCGGCGCAGGACTGGTTCTGGGTGGCCTGCGAGGCAACCGCCACCCGGGCGCTGACCCGGCACCTGCGCCGCGACCTGGGCGTCGGCAAGGACCGCGTGTCCGCACTCGCCTACTGGCGCACGACGTGACCGCCCCGTCCACACCCGCCGTCGCCGAGACCTCGCCGGTGGCGGCGGGCCGACCGCCGTGGGCGCTGCTCACGACCCTGTGGGTCACCCAGTACGTCGGCATCGGCTTCCTCACCGTCGGGCTGGTCGCGATCCTGCGGGCCGACGGCGTCTCCCTCGCCGACCTCTCGCTCATCTCGCTGCTCGGCCTGGCCTGGCCGCTCAAGCTGCTCTGGGCGCCGCTGCTGGACCGGTACGGGTCCCGGCGGCTCGGGCACCACCGCTCCTGGCTGCTGGTCCTGCAGAGCGGCATGGTGCTCGCACTCCTCGCGCTCCTGCCGTTCGACGACCCGGCCGCCTCGCTCGGCCCGCTCGTCGTCGTCTGCGCCGTCTACGTGCTGCTGTCGGCGACCCAGGACGTGGCGGCCGACGCCCTGGCCGTGCGGCTGCTGCGCCCGCAGGACCGCGGGCTCGGCAACGGCGTGCAGGTGGGCGCCAGCTACCTGGGCACCGTGCTCGGCGGCGGTCTCTGCGTCCTGGTGTACGACCGCGCAGGGTGGACCGCGGCGGTGCTGCTGCTCGCGGCCCTCACCGTGGTCGCGCTCGCGGTGGTGCTCCGGTTCCGTGAGCCGGCCCGCGACCCGCGGCCACCGGGCAACGCCGCCTGGGCCGCGTTGATCGGGGTGTTCCGCCGCCCCGGCGTGCCGGTGTGGGCGCTGGGCGTCGTGCCGCTCGTCTACGGCGGTGCAGCCGGGGTGTACGCCCTGCCCAGTGCCGCGCTGGTGGACGCCGGGTGGTCGCTCACCCGCATCGGCGTGGTCACCGGCGTCGTGATCAGCGTGCCCGCGGCGCTGGCCGGCCCGCTCGCGGGGTGGCTGGTCCGCCGCTGGGGCCGGGCGGCGGTGCTCGTCGGCGGCGGTGCCGCGCTGGCGGTCTCGACGGCCGGACTGGTCCCGCTGCTGCTGGGGTCGGCGCCGCTGGTCGGCACGGTCGTGGCGCTCAGCGGCTTCCTCGTCGCCTACACCGCGCTCAACGTCGTGGTCTACACGGTGAGCATGGACCTCTCCCGCCCGGCCACGGCGGGCACCGACTTCACCACGCTGACCACGGTCCCGCTGCTCGCCTCCTTCCTCACCGCCTCCGCCGCGCTCGCCACGGCGGCGCTCGTCGGGTACGTCGCCTCGGCGGCCGTGTGGTGCGGGGTCACCCTGCTCGGCGTCGCCCTGGGCGTGCGGTGGCTGCGAGCCGCACCTCTCCGGTGACCGCCGCCCCCAGCGAGCGGCCTGCCGTCCGGCCCCGGCGGCTGCCGCTGCTCGCGGTCGAGGCGGCGACGTTGCTCTCCGGCACGGCCAACGGGGTCACCGCCGTCGTCCTGCCGTGGCTGGTCCTCGAGCGCGGCGGCGGCGCGGCCGGCGCCGGCCTGGTCGCCGCCGGGACGGCGCTGCCGCTGGTGCTCACCGCGGTGCTCGCGGGCGTCGTCGTCGACCGGGTCGGCCGGCGCCGGGTGTCGGTGGTCTCCGACGTCGTCTCCGCGGCGGCGGTCGCCGCCATCCCGCTGCTGGAGCTGGCGACGGGCGGGCTGGGGCTGGGGACGGTCGTCGCGCTGGCCGCCCTCGGGGCACTGCTCGACCCGGCCGGGGTGACCGCGCGCGAGGCGATGCTCCCGGAGGCCGCTGCGGCCGCCCGGCTCCCGCTCTCCCGGGTCAACGGCGTCCACGAGGCGGTGTGGGGGTCGGCGTTCTTCATCGGGCCGGCGATCGGTGGCGTGCTGATCGGCCTCGTCGGCACGGTCCCGGCGCTGTGGGCCACGACGGTCGCCTTCGGGCTGTCGGCCGTCGTCGTCGCCCTCGTCCGGGTCCCCGGCGGAGGGCGCCCGGACCCCCGGGCGGAGTCCTCCGGCAGCGCGGTCCGGCGGGTCCTCACCGACACCGCCGAGGGGATCGCGGTGCTCCGCAACGACCGGCTCGTGCGGTGCGCCGCCCTGGTCGCCGTCCTCGTCTCGGCGACGTACCTGCCGATCTCGGCGGTGCTGCTGCCGGTGCTGTTCGAGGAGCAGGGCGCCCCCGGCCGGCTCGGCCTGCTGCTCCTGGTGATGAGCGGCGGCTGGGTGCTCGGGAGCCTGCTGCAGGGGGCGCTGGGCCACCGGCTGCCCCGCAGCCTCGTGCTGCGGGTCGCCACCGTGGGGGCGTCGGTCGCGCTCGTGCCGTTCGTGGCGCTGCCGCCCTACCCGGTGCTGCTCGGCTGCGGTGCGCTCGCCGGGCTGCTGTTCGGCCCGATCAACCCGCTGGTCAACCTGGCGTTCCAGCGGCGGGTGCCGCCGCACCTGCGCGGTCGGGTGCTGGGGATCGTCGCCTCCGGCGCCTACGCCGCCGGGCCGGCGGGGCACGTCGCGGCCGGCGTGCTGGTCGACACCACCGGGCTGCGCACGGCCTTCGCCGTGTTCGTCGGCGCCGTCGTCCTGGCCGGGCTGTCGGTGCTGGTGATGCGCCCGCTCCGCGAGCTCGACGACCTGCCGGACGGGGAGGTGCTGCCGGTGAACGGGCCCGTTCCCGGCGGGATCGAACCGGTGCTGCCCGGGTCCCGGGAGCCTGCGGCCCGGTAGCGTCACCGGCACATCACGGCAGTGCGCGAGGAAGCCGGTGCGAACCCGGCGCGGTCCCGCCACTGTGAGCCTCGGCGTCGACGACGCGGAGGCGAGCCAGACACTCCGGCTGCCGTGCTCGACGACCCGGGGCGCGGACCCCGAGGGAGGCACTGCCTTGAGCGCACGCACCTTCACCCTGCTCTCCACCTCCGACACCGACCTGCTCTCGGCCCGGGCCAGCGCGTCGGACTGGAAGCTCGGCAACCCCTACCGGGTCGGCACCGGTGAGCTCGCCGAGTTCGCCGCGGGCACCGACCTGGTCGTCGTCCGGATCCTCGGGGCCGCCCGCAAGTACGAGGACATGCTGCGGCCGTTGCTCGACAGCGGCCTGCCGGTCGTCGTGCTGGGCGGGGAGCAGCTGCCCGACGCCGAGCTGATGGCGCTGTCCACCGTGCCGATGGGCGTGGCCACCGACGCGCACGCCTACCTGGCCCAGGGCGGGCCCGACAACATCGTGGAGCTGCACCGGTTCCTGGCCGACACCGTGCTGCTGGACGGCGAGGGCTTCGACGCCCCGGCCGTCGCGCCGGACTGGGGGCTGCTCGACCGCCCCAGCACCGCGACCGGCCCGCGGGTCGCCGTCCTCTACTACCGGGCGCACCACCTGGCCGGGAACACCGCGTTCGTGCACACGCTGTGCGAGGCGATCGAGACCGCCGGCGGCGTGCCGGTGCCGGTCTACTGCGCCTCGCTGCGCGCGGTGGCCCCGGAGATGCTCGACGTGCTGCGCACCGTGGACGCGATGGTCGTCACGGTGCTGGCGGCCGGCGGCTCCAAGCCCGCCACCGCCTCCGCCGGTGGGGACGACGGCGCCTGGGACGTCGGCGAGCTGGCCCGCCTCGACGTCCCGGTGATCCAGGGTCTGGTGCTCGGCACCCCGCGGGCGACGTGGGCGGCCAACGACGACGGGCTCTCCCCGCTGGACGTGGGCAACCAGGTCGCGATCCCGGAGTTCGACGGCCGGATCATCAGCGTGCCGTTCTCCTTCAAGGAGGTCGACGACGAGGGCCTGACCTCCTACGTGCCCGACCCGGAGCGGGCTGCCCGGGTGGCCGGCACCGCCGTCGCGCACGCCCGGCTGCGGCACACCGCACCGGCCGACCGGAAGATCGTGGTGATGCTGTCGGCGTACCCGACCAAGCACGCCCGGATCGGCAACGCGGTCGGCCTGGACACCCCCGCCTCGGTGGTCCGGCTGCTGGCCGCGATGGCCGGGCAGGGCTACGACATCGGCCCGTTCGACGGCGAGGGCTCGTTGCCCGGCGTCGCCGACCTGGACGGCGACCGGCTGGTGCACGCGCTGATCGAGGCCGGCGGCCAGGACCCGGACTGGCTGACCGCCGAGCAGCTGTCCGGCAACCCGGTGCGCATCCCGGCCGCGGAGTACCGCCGGTTCTTCGACACGCTCCCCGCCGAGCTGACCGACCGGATGGTGGAGCACTGGGGGCCGCCGCCCGGTGAGCTGTTCGTGGACCCGACCGACGACTGCATCGTGTTCGCGGCACTGCGGGCCGGCAACGTCGTGGTGATGGTCCAGCCGCCGCGCGGGTTCGGGGAGAACCCGATCGCCATCTACCACGACCCGGACCTGCCGCCGTCCCACCACTACCTGGCCGCCTACCACTGGCTGCGCTCGTCCTTCGGCGCGCACGCGGTCGTCCACGTGGGCAAGCACGGCAACCTGGAGTGGATGCCCGGCAAGACCGTCGGGCTCTCGGCGTCCTGCGCCCCGGACGCCGCGCTGGGCGACCTGCCGATGGTCTACCCGTTCCTGGTCAACGACCCCGGTGAGGGCTCGCAGGCCAAGCGCCGGGCGCACGCGGTGCTGATCGACCACATGGTGCCGCCGATGGCCCGTGCCGAGACCTACGGCGACATCGCCCGGCTGGAGCAGCTGCTCGACGAGCACGCCAACATCGCCGCGATGGACCCGCCCAAGCTGCCCGCCGTCCGGCAGCAGATCTGGACGCTGATCCAGGCCGCCAAGCTCGACCACGACCTGGGCCTGGACGACCGGCCGCACGACGCCGAGTTCGACGAGATGATCCTGCACGTCGACGGCTGGCTCTGCGCCATCAAGGACAGCCAGATCCGTGACGGCCTGCACGTCTTCGGCTCCCCACCGGAGGGCGACGCGCGCGTGGGCCTGGTGCTGGCGATCCTGCGGGCCCGGCAGATCTGGGGCGGCTCGGTCGCGATGCCCGGCCTGCGCGAGGCGCTCGGCCTGGTGGAGGACGGCTCGGCGGGGCTGCACGAGACCGACGAGGTCGAGGCCCGGGCGCTGGCCCTGGTCACCGCCATGGAGGCGGCCGGCTGGACCGCCGACGCCGTCGCGCCGACCGTCGCCGAGGTGCTGGGCGGGCCGCACGCCGAGGTCAGCCGGGTGCTGGACTTCGCGGTCGCCGAGGTCGTGCCGCGGCTGGCGAAGACGACCGACGAGATCGACATGGCCCTGCACGCCCTGGACGGCGGGTACGTGCCCGCCGGGCCGTCGGGCTCGCCGCTGCGCGGGCTGGTCAACGTGCTGCCGACCGGGCGCAACTTCTACTCCGTCGACCCGCGCGCGGTGCCCTCCCGACTGGCCTGGGAGACCGGGCAGGGCCTGGCCGAGTCCCTGGTCGAGCGGTACGTCTCCGAGACCGGGGAGCACCCGCGCTCGGTCGGGCTCTCGGTGTGGGGCACCTCGGCGATGCGCACCTCCGGCGACGACGTCGCCCAGGTGCTCGCGCTGCTCGGGGTCCGGCCGGTCTGGGACGAGGCGTCCCGCCGGGTGACGACGCTGGAGCCGATCCCGCTGGGGGAGCTCGGCCGGCCGCGGATCGACGTCACGGTGCGCATCTCCGGGTTCTTCCGGGACGCCTTCCCGCACGTGGTGACCATGCTCGACGACGCCGTCACCCTGGCCGCCGGGCTGGAGGAGACGCCGGAGCAGAACTACGTGAAGGCGCACGTGGACGCCGACGTCGCCGAGCACGGCGACCGCCGGCGCGCCACCACCCGGGTGTTCGGCTCCAAGCCCGGTGCCTACGGGGCCGGGCTGCTGTCGCTGATCGACAGCCGGGACTGGCGCACCGACGCCGACCTGGCCGAGGTCTACGCGGTGTGGGGCGGCTACGCCTACGGCCGCGGTCTGGACGGTGTCGCGGCCCGGGCGGACATGGAGACCTCCTACCGGCGGATCGCGGTGGCGGCCAAGAACATCGACACCCGCGAGCACGACATCGCCGACTCCGACGACTACTTCCAGTACCACGGCGGCATGGTCGCCACGGTGCGCGCGCTGACCGGCTCGTCGCCGAAGGCCTACATCGGCGACTCGACCCGCCCCGAGCACGTGCGCACCCGCTCGCTGGTGGAGGAGACCTCGCGGGTGTTCCGCGCCCGGGTGGTCAACCCCAAGTGGCTGGCCGCGATGCGCCGGCACGGCTACAAGGGCGCCTTCGAGATGGCCGCGACGGTGGACTACCTGTTCGGCTACGACGCCACCACCGGCGTCGTCGCCGACTGGATGTACGAGAAGCTCGCGCAGAGCTACGTGCTGGACCCGGAGAACCGGGAGTTCATGGAGCAGTCGAACCCCTGGGCGCTGCACGGCATCGCCGAGCGGCTGCTGGAGGCGGTCGACCGGAAGATGTGGGCCGAGCCGGACCCGGCGCTGCTGGCCGAGCTGCAGCAGGCCTACCTGGACACCGAGGGCGATCTCGAGGGCGGCGAGACGCCGGCCCAGCAGCCGGTCTGAGCGCCGGCCGACAGGTGGGGAGCCGAGAGGCTCGTGCTCTGCTCACCCCCAGTGAGCAGAGCACGAGCTCCGTCGAGGTGAACTCCGCGGGATCAGGCCGATGAATCCGTCGGTGTCCGGCGGTCTACTGGTGCATGGCGACGACTCTGCTGGCGATCGGCACGCGCAAGGGGCTCTGGCTCGCGACGAGCGAGGACCGGCGCGACTGGTCGCTGTCCGCACCGCACTTCCTGATGACCGAGGTGCCGAGCATCGGCATCGACACCCGCGACGGGCGCCGACGGCTGATGGTCGGCGTCCGGTCGGAGCACTTCGGGCCCACGGTCCTGCACTCCGACGACCTGGGCGAGACGTGGGACGAACCGGCCGGCGGCGCCATCGGCTTCCCGGCCGACACCGGTGCCGCCGTGGAGCGGATCTGGCAGCTGCAGCCGGACTCCGCCGACCGGCCCGGCGTGGTCTGGGCCGGCTGCGAGCCGATCTCGGTGTGGCGCTCGGACGACGGCGGCGAGCACTTCGAGCTGTGCCGCGGGCTCTGGGACCACCCGCACCGCGCTGAGTGGGGCGCCGGCTACGGCGGGGCGGCGGCGCACTCCGTCGTCCCCGGGCCCGAGGGCACGGTGCACGTCGCGATGAGCACCGGCGGCGTCTACCGGACGCGGGATGGCGGGGGCTCGTGGCAGCCGCGCAACTCCGGCATCTCGGCGTACTTCATGCCCGGACCGACGCCGGAGTTCGGGCAGTGCGTGCACAAGATCGCCCGGGACGCCGCCGACCCGCGGCGGCTGTACGCGCAGAACCACCACGGCGTGTACCGGTCCGACGACGACGGTGACTCGTGGACGTCGATCTCCGACGGGCTGCCGTCGGACTTCGGGTTCGCGATGCTCGCCGACCCCCGCCGGGGCGGGCGGATCTGGGTGGTCCCGCTGGTCGCCGACGGGGAGCGGATCCCGCCGGGCGGCGAGCTGGCCGTGCACCGCAGCGACGACGCCGGTGCGACCTGGCGGCGGCTGGCCACCGGGCTGCCCACCCACGAGTACAACGCGGTGCTGCGGGACGCCGCCTGCGTGGACGTCGGCGACCCGGTGGGCGTCTACGTCGGCACCCGCGGGGGTGAGGTGTACGCCAGCGCGGACGAGGGGGAGTCGTTCCGCACCGTCGCCTCCCACCTGCCCGACGTGCTCTGCGTGCGGGCGGCGGTGCTGCCGTGACCGTCCGGGTGCTGCTGCCGCGGCTGCTGGCCGACTGCACCGGCGGCCGGACGTCGATGTCGCTGGACCTGCCCGCCGACGTCACCGTCCGCGCGCTGCTGGACGTCCTCGCCGTCGAGCACCCGGTGTTCGACCGCCGGGTGCGGGACGAGACCGGCGCGCTGCGCCGGCACGTCAACGTCTACGTCGACGGGGAGGAGGTCCGGCGGCTGGCCGGCCTGGTCACCCCCGTACCTGCGGGGGCCGAGGTGATGGTCGTGCAGTCCGTCGCCGGCGGCTGACCTCAGCCGAGCAGGACGGCGGCGGAGAGCAGGGTGACCGCCGCCGTCACCTCGCCCATGGCGCCCATGACGTCGCCGTTCACCCCGCCCAGCCGGGTGCGGGCCCGGGAGAACAGGGCCTCCGACGACCCCAGCCCGGCGGCGACGGCGGCGATCAGCCCGAGGGCGGCGACGGGGCCGTCCCGGCCGACGAGCAGCGCGCCCCCGGCGGCGAGCGCGGCGGTGACCAGCGCCGCCCCCGCCAGCCAGCCCCGGGAGACGGTGCCGGCCACCGCCTGGCCCAGCGACGAGCCCTGGGCGATCGGCACCCCCGGCAGGCCGGTGCGGGCCATCGCCACGCGGGCTGCGACGGTCGCCACCGGCAGGGCCAGCCAGCCGCCGTCCAGCGTGAGCAGGTGCGCCAGGCAGCCGACCTGCAGCAGCAGGGTGAGCACCAGGGTGACGACGCCGAAGGGGCCGACGTCCCCGGCGCGCATCACCGCCAGGGCCTTCTCCCGGCCGCGCAGCGGACCCAGCCCGTCGGCGGTGTCGGCCAGCCCGTCCAGGTGCAGCCCTCGGGTGAGCGCGGCCAGCACGGCGATCGCGAGCACCGCGCCGACCAGCGGGCTGACGGCGCGGCCGGCGGCCCAGGCGGCTGCGGCCGCCGCGCCGCCGAGGACCAGGCCGACCAGCGGCGCCCAGGGCAGCACGCCACGGGCCGAGGTCGCTGCCGGCACCCGCAGGCTGGTCAGCAGGGCGAACGACTCCGCCGGCCCGGTCCAGGGGCGGCGGGTCGCCGGCTGGTCCGGGGGGCTCATCGCAACCGCTGGGGCAGCCCGGCGACCACGAACCACACCTCGTCGGCGGTCGCGGCCAGTCGCTGGTTCACCGTGCCCAGGGTGTCCCGGAACAGCCGGCCGGCCCGGGTCTCGGGCACCACGCCCAGGCCGACCTCGTCGCTGACCGCGACCACGTGCGCCGGCGTCATCACCCAGCTGTCGACCAGTGCGTCGCAGCGCTGGGCGAGCCGGTCCCGGGCCGCGGCGGCGTCCGTGGGCGAGCCGGCGGCGTGCGCGCCGGTCGCGTCGACGGCGTCCCAGATGCCGGTCTGGTCCATCAGCGCGGCCACCCAGGTGGTCACGCTGTCGACCAGCACCGCTCCGGAGCGCAGCAGCTCCGAGGGCGCGGTGGTCTCCACCGTCGTCCACCCGGCCGGGCGGCGGGCGCGGTGCGCGGCGACCCGGGCCGACCACTCGGCGTCGGTCTCGTCGACGACGGAGGTGGCCAGGTAGGTGACCTCCGCCCGGTCCGCCAGCAGGTGCTCGGCGTGCGCCGACTTGCCCGAGCGGGAGCCGCCGAGCACCAGGACCCTGCTCACGTCAGCACCAGCGTCGTGACCGTGCCGTTGTGCGGGGTGACCGCCGGCATCTGGTCCGGCCCCAGACCGGCCACCACCGCCTGCAGGGCCCGGATGGTGTCCCCGTGGGTGACCAGGGCGACGACCGGGGCCGGCGGGTCGGCGCGCAGCCGGTCGAGGTAGCCGGCGACCCGGGCGTGCAGCTGGGCGAGGCTCTCCCCGCCCTCGGCCGACCAGTGGGGGTCGGTCCAGTCGACGACGTCCCACAGCTCGCGGGAGGGTCGCCCTTCGAGCACGCCGTAGCCCTGTTCGCGCAACGCCGGCGTGGTGGTGAGCGGCAGCCCGGTGGCGGCGGCGCAGTGCTCGGCGGTCTGCACGGCACGGTGCAGGTCGCTGGAGACGAGGGCGCCGGGACCTCTGCCGTCCCGGGTCAGCGCGGCGAGCTCGGCGGCGGCCTGCGCGGCCTGCTGGTGGCCGAGCTCGGTCAGCGGCACGTGGGGGGTCTGCCCCTGCATCAGGCCGGCGGCGTTCCACTCGCTCTGACCGTGGCGGACGAGCAGCAACGTCAGCGGTCCGGCCATCGTGTCCAGCCTAGGCGGCGGGCCGGCAGCTGCCCTCCGAGGGCCGATCCTGGTCAGGAACGTTCAAGCCGGCGGACCCGCGGAGGAGGGATGGTGGCGGGATGACGACACCCGCTCCGGTGAACCTGACCGACGCCCTGGCCACCTTCGACGAGGTCTACAGCCCACGCATCGTGGCCCGGGTCAACGACTACGACGTCCGGATCGCGCACACGGCGGGCGAGCACGTCTGGCACGTGCACGAGGCCACCGACGAGTTCTTCCTCGTCCTGGACGGCCGGTTCGACGTGGCGCTGCGCGACCCCGACGGCACCGAGACCACGGTGCGGTTGCACCGGGGCGACACGTTCGTGGTGCCGCGCGGCACCGAGCACAAGCCGTCCTCGCCCGGCGGCGCGATCCTGATGTTCGAGCCGACCGGCACGGTGACCACCGGGGACACCGACGTCACCCTCCCCGCGCACGTGGACCGGACCGCCGGCCACCAGCTCTGAGCGCGGGTGGGCGGTCGATGACCAGCGGGGCGCGGCTCGTACCGTCGCAGGCGTGACGATCCCGCTGCGCCCCGGCGCCGGCCGAGCCCCGGCACCCGCGGCCCGCCCGGCCGGCCCCGACCCGCTCGCCCCGCTGCTGGAGCTGCCCGGCGTCGCCGCGGCGGCCGAGGACGCGCGTGCCGCGGTGGACCGGCTGCTCGGCCACAAGGTGCTGCGCCGCGAGTCCGCCGGGGTGAGCGCGGAGTCGGCGCTGCGCGGTGCCCGGGCGTCCGCTGCCCTGCAGGGCGTGGACCGGCCGCTGGCGGACCTGCGCGCCGGTGAGGTCACCGACCCGGTCGTGCAGGGCGCGCTGCGGGTCTCGGTGGGCCTCGGCTCGATGGTGGAGACCTGGGAGCGGGCGCCCGGGCAGGTGCTCGCCCGGCTGCACGTCCTGGCCGCCACCGACCTCGCCGAGCCGGCCGACCTGGGCCGCCCCAGCGGTTCGGCCGGTCCGCGGCTGGGCGGGCTGTTCTCGCTCATCACCGGCGCGACGACGGTGCCGGCGGTCGTCGTGGCCGGGGTGGTGCACGGCGAGCTGGCCGCGCTGGCGCCCTTCGGGGTGCAGGACGGCGTGGTCGCCCGCGCCGCCGGCCGGCTGGTCATCATCAGCCGGGGCCTGGACCGCAAGGCAGTCTCGGTGCCCGAGGTCGGGTTCGCCGAGCTGGGCCGGGACGCCTACGACGCCGCGCTGGCGGGCTACCGCACCGGCGGACCGGCGGGGGTGGCCGGCTGGCTCGTGCACTGCTGCCGGGCCACCGAGCACGGCGCCACCGAGGGCCTGGCGATCTGCGAGAGCCTGCTCCGCGGCTGAGCGCGGCGGCGCCGTCCTGCGCCGCCGCGGCAGCGCGACCAGACTGGGCGGATGCGCTTCCTCGAGGTCGATGGTCTGGGACAGGTCAGCCGGGTCGGACTGGGCACCTGGCAGTTCGGCTCCCGCGAGTGGGGCTACGGCGACGAGTACGCCGTGGGCGCGGCGCGCGACATCGTCCGGCGGGCCCGGGAGCTCGGGGTCACGCTCTTCGACACCGCCGAGGTGTACGGCTTCGGCCGCAGCGAGAAGATCCTCGCCGAGGCGCTCGGTGCCGACCGGGCCGAGGTGGTCGTCGCCAGCAAGGTCTTCCCGGTGGCGCCGTTCCCTGCGGTCGTCCGCAACCGCGCGACCGCCAGCGCCCGCCGGCTGCAGCTGGAGAGGATCCCGCTCTACCAGGTCCACCAGGCCAACCCGCTGGTGCCGGACTCGGTGATCATGCCGGGCATGCGCGCCCTCCTCGACGAGGGCGTGATCGGGGCCGTCGGGGTCTCCAACTACTCGCTGGACCGCTGGCAGGCGGCCGACCGCGCGCTGGGCAGCCCGGTGGTGAGCAACCAGGTGCAGTTCTCCCTGGCCCACGCCGGGCCTCTGGCCGACCTGGTGCCCTTCGCCGAGCGCGAGGGCCGGGTGGTCATCGCCTACAGCCCGCTCGCCCAGGGCCTGCTGGGTGGCAGGTACTCGGCGGAGAACCGCCCCGGGGGCGTCCGGTCGATGAACCCGCTCTTCGGCACCGAGAACCTGCGCCGGGCCGAGCCGCTGCTCCAGTTGCTCCGGGACGTGGCCGCCGCGCACCAGGCGAAGCCGGCCCAGGTGGCGCTGGCCTGGCTCCTCGGCCTGCCGCAGGTGGTGGTCATCCCGGGGGCGTCCAGCGTCGAGCAGCTGGAGTCCAACGTGGCCGCCGCCGAGCTGGAGCTGACGCCGGAGGAGCAGCAGGCGCTGACCACCGCGGCGCAGGACTTCCAGCCGGTCTCCACCAGCCGCACGGTGCTGGACCAGGTGCGCGAGAAGGTCACCGAGGTGCGCAGCCGCGTCGGCGGCTGAGCGCCCGGCGGGGGCCGAGCCGGCGGTCAGGCGCCGCGGCGCCGACGGCGACCGGCGGGGGGCACCACGACCGAGGCGGCGCGCCCGCTGCCGGCAGCCGGGAGGGCGCGCAGTGTGCGCCGCCGGGCGTACCAGGCCAGCCCGGCCATGGCGGCCCCGACGCCGACCGCAGCGCTGGTCACCACCGGCGTCCGGGAGCCGGAGAACCGCGAGCGCAGGGTGACCGGGCGGGTGAACTCCAGCACCGGCCAGCCGCGCTCGACGGCGGCCCGTCGTAGTCCCTTGTCGGGGTTGACGGCGGTGGGGTGCCCGACGGCCGCCAGCATCGGCAGGTCGGTGATCGAGTCGCTGTAGGCCCAGCAGTCGGCCAGGTCCCAGCCCTTCTCGGCGGCCACCTCCCGCATCGCTGCGGCCTTGTTCTCGCCGTAGGCGTAGAAGTCGATCTCGCCGGTGTACTTTCCGTCGACGGTGACCATCCGGGTGGCGACCACCCGGTCCACCCCGAGCATCTCGCCGATCGGCTCGACCATCTCCGCACCGCTGCTGGAGACGATCACGATCTCCCGGCCGGCCGCCTGGTGCGCCTCGATCAGGTCGGCGGCCTCGGCGTAGACCAGTGGGTCGACGATGCCGTGCAGTGTCTCCCGGACGATCTCGTGCACGACGGCGACGTCCCACCCCGTGGTCATCGCGGTGATCTGGCTCCGCATCCGCTCCATCTGGTCGGCGTCCGCGCCGGCCAGGGAGAAGACGAACTGCGCGTAGGCGCCCTTGAGGACGGCTCGCCGGTTGATCAGCCCACCCTGGAAGAACGGTCGTCCGAAGGCCAGCGTGCTGGACTTCGCGATGACCGTCTTGTCCAGGTCGAAGAACGCCGCAGCGCGGGTCACATCGCACACGGTAAGGGGATCGGCAGTCCGGGCGGGCGGGCGCACCGTCGTCCACACCCGGACGGGTCGTCCACAGATGCCCGCCGGGGCTGGGCCGGGCCCGGCCGGCCCGCTGGGCTGGGCAGGTGTCTGCTGCCTCGCGCGCCCTCGGCTCCGCGCCCCCCGCCCCCGCCCACCCGCTGGTCCTGAGCACCGATCCCGACCTGCTCGACGACCTGCTCCGGCTGCTCGCCGCCGCCGGCGCGACCGCCGAGCTGGCCACCGGGGGAGGTGCGCTCCGCCGCGCCCACCGGGACGCGCCGCTGGTCCTCCTCGGTGCCGAGGTGCTGGGCAGTGCGCCGGTGCGGGCGTTGCCGCGGCGCCCGGGTCTGCTGGTCGTCGCCACCGGTGAACCCGCCGCCGAGGTGTGGCCGGCGGCCGTCGAGCTCGGCGCCGAACGGGTGGTGGTGCTGCCCCGGGACGAGACGTGGCTGGTGGAGCGGGTGGCTGCGGCGGTGCAGGCGCCCGCCCGGCCGGGGTGGCTGACCGTGGTCGGCGGCGCCTGCGGTGGTGCCGGGGCGAGCACCCTGGCGACGGCGCTCGCGGTGGCTGCGGCCGGTGCCGCCGACGGCGGGGTGCTGCTGGTGGACGGCGACGGCTGGGGCGCCGGGCTGGACCTGCTGCTCGGGGCCGAGCGGGAGCCCGGGCTGCGCTGGCCCGAGCTGGTCGGGGTGAGCGGACGGGTGGCCGGGCCGGCGCTCGCCGCCGCGCTGCCCGAGGCCGCCGGGGTGGCGGTGCTGTCCGCCTCCCGGGAGGACCCGCAGGAGCCGCCGGCCGAGGCGCTGCTCGCCGTCTGCGCGGGTGCCCGGGCCAGCGGGTGCGCCGTCGTGCTCGACCTGCCCGTCCGGAGCCCGGCCGCCGAGGCGCTGCTCGCCGAGGCCGACCTCGGTGTCCTGCTCGTCCCGGCCCGGCTGCGGGCGGGGGCCGCCGCCCGCGCCCTGCTGGAGGGCGATCCACGGCCCTGGTCGGCGGCGCGCGTGGTCAGCCGGCCCGTCCCCGGTGGGCTCAGCCGCGGCCAGGTGGCCGACGTGGTCGGTCGTCCGGTCTTCGCCGAGCTCGCCGCCGACCGGTCGGCGGCGCCTCGGAGCGAACGGGGCGAACCGCCGTCCGTGGCCGCCCGGTCCCCGCTCGGTGGGCTCAGCCGACTGCTCCTCGCCGAGCTGGCCGGGCGGGCGGCGTGACCGCGGTGTCGGCGCCACCGTTGGTGGAGCGGGTGCGCGCCCGGCTCGCCACCGGTGTCGGCGCCCCCAGCCCGGCGGCCGTGGCGGCCCTGGTCCGGGAGGAGTCCGGCGGCCTGCTGGGCGACCGCGGGGTGCTCGACGCCGTCCGGGCCGCCACCGACGAGCTCGCCGGGGCCGGCGTCCTGGAGCCGTTGCTGCGCACGCCCGGGGTCACAGACGTGCTGGTCAACGGGCCGGGCGAGGTGTGGGTCGACCGCGGCGAGGGCCTGGAGCCGGTCGACGTGCGGTTCCCGGACGAGGCCGCCGTCCGCCGGCTCGCGGTCCGGCTGGCCGCCGCTGCCGGCCGCCGGCTCGACGACGCCGCGCCGTGGGTCGACGCCGGGCTGCCCGACGGCACGCGGCTGCACGCCGTCCTGCCGCCGGTGTCGGGGTCGGGTACCTGCCTGTCCCTGCGGGTGCTGCGCCGGGCGGTGCTCTCCTTCGCCGACCTCTCCGCCCGGGGCGCCCTGCCCGGCGCCAGCGCCGACCTGCTCGCCGCCGCCGTCCGGGAGCGGCTGGCGTTCCTGGTCACCGGCGGCACGGGCACCGGGAAGACGACGGTGCTCTCCGCGCTGCTCGGGCTGGTCGACCCCGGGGAACGCCTGGTGCTCTGCGAGGACGCACCCGAGCTCACCCCGCAGCACCCGCACGTCGTCCGGCTGCTCACCCGGCCGCCCAACGTCGAGGCCGCCGGTGCCGTCACGCTGCGGGACCTGGTGCGCCAGGCCCTGCGGATGCGCCCGGACCGGCTGGTCGTCGGTGAGGTCCGCGGGGCCGAGGTGGTCGACCTGCTCGCCGCCCTGAACACCGGCCACGACGGTGGCTGCGGCACGGTGCACGTGAACCGGGCAGCGGACCTGCCGGCCCGGCTGGAGGCCCTCGGCGGTGCGGCCGGCCTGGGCCGGGCTGCGGTGCACAGCCAGGCGGCGGCCGCGCTCGCGCTCGTGGTGCACCTGCGGCGCAGCCCGGCGGGGCGGGGCGTGGCCGAGCTGGGCGTGGTCCGGCGGCAGGGGGAGCTGATCGAGGTGGCCGCCGGGTGGCGGGCCGACGGCGGGCCCGCCCCGGCGCGCGGGGAGCTGGCCGACCTGCTCGGCGTGCGGGTGCCCGGATGAGCCCGGTGCTGCTGCTCCTGGGGGCCGCGCTGCTGACCTGGCCCTCCGGCGCCGCCGCCCGGTCGCGACGGCTCACGGTGCCGGGGCGGGGCGGGGTGCGCCCGGACCTCCGTGCTCTGGCCGGGGGACCGGGTGGGCCGTGGGCGTTCGCGCTGGCGGGCGGGGGAGCCGCGGCGCTGCTGTCCACCCCGGTCGTGGCCGCGCTCGCGGCCGGCTGCGGTGCCGTCGCCGGCCGGGCCCTCCGGGCGCGAGGCCGGACGGCCGCCGCCGACCGGCGGACCCGGGCCCTCGTGGAGGCCCTCGGAGTGCTGGCCGCAGAGGTGCGCGCCGGGCGGCCGCTCCGGGAGGCGGCCGAGGCCGCGGTCGGCGGCTGCCCGGACCCCGGCACCGCCCGGGCGCTCGAGCCGGTCCTGCGGCTGGGCGCCCCGCCGGCGGGACCGGCGGACGACGAGTCGAGCCGCGCGCTCGTGCGGATCGCGGCCGCGGTGCGGCTGAGCACCCGCACCGGGTGCTCACTGGCCGGCGTGGTCACCGCCGTCGAGGACGACCTGCGGGCCCGGCTGCGGGCCGGGGAGGAGCTGCGCTCGGCGGTCGCCGGACCGCGGGCCAGCGCCACCGTGCTCGCCGGGCTGCCCCTGCTCGGCCTGCTGATGGGCAGCGGGGTGGGCGCCGATCCGTGGCGGGTGCTCACGACCACCGCCGCCGGGACGGCGCTCCTGGTGCTGGGCGTGGCGCTGGAACTGGCCGGGCTGACCTGGTCGGCCCGGTTGGTCCGGCAGGCGGTGGCCCGGTGAACGCGGCCCTGTCGGTCCTGGTCCTGGCCGGTGCGGTGCTGCTGTGGGTGCCGCCTGGGGTCGGCCGCCGGGACCGGCTGCGGTCGCTGCTCGCCGCTCCCGGGGAGGGCGGTCGGTCCTGGCCGACCCGTCGGGCGACCGGCCCGCCGGGGACGGCGCGACGGCGGGTGGAGGCGGGCCTGGGTGGGCTGGCGGCCTTCCTGGTGCTCGGGGCGGGGCTGCCGGCCGCGCTCGTCGGGCTGGGCCTGGCCGCCGGGCTGGACCGGCTGCTGCGCCAGTCCGGTGCGCCACCGTCCGAGGCCGACTCCCTCGCCCGGGACCTGCCGGTGGCCTGCGACCTGCTGGCCGTCTGCCTGGCGGCCGGCACCCCGGTCGGGGCAGCCGTCGCGGCCGTCGGGGAGTCGGTCCCGGGTCCGCTCGGCGACCGGCTGGTCGAGGTGGGCGCGCTGTACCGGCTGGGCGCCGCCCCTTCTCGGGCCTGGGCCGGGGCGCCGCCGCCGGTCGACGCACTGGCCCGGACGGTGGTGCGGGCCGGGGAGTCGGGGTCGGCCGTCGTCCCCGCCCTGCAGCGGCTCGCGGGCGACCTGCGCAGCGCCGGTCGCAGCCGGACCGAGGCCGCGGTGCAGCGGGCTGGGGTCTGGGTGCTGGCGCCGCTCGGGCTGTGCTTCCTGCCGGCGTTCCTCTGCCTGGGCGTCGTCCCGATGGTGCTGGGCATCGCCGGTGCGGTGTTCGGCTGAGCAACGGCCTCGGGGCTCGGTGCCGCTCGGTGTCCACAACAGGGGGCGCTCTCCACAACCTGGCCGCGGTGGCCGGCGAGCGGCACCGCCGGCAGCAGGCTCGGGTCGACGGACCGGCAGGCGGTCCGGCGGAGGAGGGGACATGGACCAGCAGTCGCAGGTCGAGGAGCGACCCGGCCGGCGGGCCGCACGGGCCCGGAGGTGGGCGGCGGCCCAGGCGGCGGGCGAAGAAGGGATGAGCACCGCGGAGTACGCCGTCGGGACGGTGGCCGCCTGCGCGTTCGCCGCCGTGCTCTACCAGGTGGTGACCGGTGGATCGGTGGTCGCGGCGCTCGGCGAGCTCGTCCAGACCGCGCTCGCCACGCTCGCCTGAGTCGACGTGTCGACACCCGGCCGCGGCCGGCGGGCCGGTGCCTCCCGGGAGGCCGGGATGGTGACCGCGGAGACGGCCGTGGTGCTGCCCGTGCTCCTGCTGGTGCTGGCCGCTGCGGTGTCGGCGGTCGTCGTGGTCGGCGCCCAGCTGCGCTGTGTGGACGCCGCCCGGGAGGGGGCTCGGGCGGCGGCCCGCGGTGAGCCGGTGGCCGCAGTGCACGAGCTGGCGGCGCACGCCGCGCCCGACGGTGCGACGACGGATCTGGACGTGGGGGAGACGGTGCGCGTGACCGTCGCAGCGACGGTCGAGCCGCTCGGGCCACTGCTCTGGCGGATCGAGGTCTCGGCGACGGCGACGGGCCTGCGTGAACCGGCAGCGGGCGGCTCGCCGTGACCGGCCACGAGCCGGCGGACCACGGTGAGCGCGGTTCCGCCACCGTGTGGGTGGTCGCGCTGGCGGGGCTGCTCGCCCTGCTCGGCGCGGCCACGCTCCTCGTCGGTGCCGCCGTCGTGGCCCGGCACCGCGCCACCTCGGCTGCCGACCTCGCGGCCCTGGCCGCCGCCGGTCGGGCCGTGCTGGGCGACCCGGCGGCCTGCACGGTCGCCCAGGAGATCGCCGCGGCGAACAGCGCGACGCTCGACTCCTGTCAGGTCGATGCGGGTGCCGTGGTGGAGGTCCACCTGCACGTCCCGGTGCGGCTGGGTCCGCTCGGCGTGCTCGACGCCCCGGCCCGGGCCCGCGCCGGCCCGGCGCCGCCGGGGACCGGGTCAGAAGACGAGGTCGTCGGGGTCGGCACCGGCCGCGCCGGTGTCGGCGACCGGATCGGTCCCGGCCGGGGCGCGCGAAACCGTCGCCCCCGGGTTGCCGTCCCGACCACGATCATCGCCGCCCCGGTGTCCGGGTGCACAGCGCTAACGCATGAGCATCCAACTCAGGTGTCTCCTTCGGCTGTGCAGAACCCATATCCGAAGCCCGTGGCAGGTCCCGGGCGGCGAGAGCGCAAGTTCCCTTGCCCGAAGCTGCTTGGGAACCTTGGCCAGGTGACCTATGCACCTTCTGGGCGTGCACCTATTGGCAAGGCCGAAGGCGTTGCGCGCGTACGTCTCGAAGACCATGCTGTCCACCATTGCCCGGCGCGGTTCCTACCGACCTAGAGTTGGTGGTGGGCCAGCCGCGTAGCTCTATGAGTATCGCATCTGCGCCGAGGAGTGTTCATGGGACTGTTCGGCAGGCGCGAAAGGAAGCAGGGCACCTCTGGGAGGCCGATAGCGGGTTTCAACGAGCCACGCCCTCCTGTGGCGGCCCCACCGCCGGATGCGAGTCCCGTGGTGCCGCCAGCTGAGCTGGATGCCATCACAAAGTGGATAGCCCATATCGGCGCCTGGCGTTCTGGAGATGACTCCCTTAGATCGGGACTCATTGAGTCAGCTGGACCATTTCCAGTTCAAACCCAGGCAGGCTTCGAGGAGGCCCTGCGCCAGATCCGGTCCCAGTTGAGTGAGGCTCAGGAAACGTGGTCTAAACTTTTTCGCCTGCCTCGGGAAATAGTCCAAGGTGAGCTCAATGCGATCGACTTTTGGGAATCTGTAGAGGGCATATTCGAGAGCGCCTACAGTGACTGGCTGCGCGAGGCGGCGGCTCGGGACAGAGATGCAAGTGTTCGACAGGAGGTTGGTAGAGAAGTTGCCCGTCGGCTGCAGATAGTCGCCGGTTTCAAGAAGGGATCCGACGATCAGGCGAAGGCTGTGCGGTCCATGCTCCGGTATCTCGACGATCTCGACGATCTCGACGATCTCGACGATCTCGGGGCCGAGGTGCGGGTAGAGGTCACGTTGGCTCGCGGCCGTCTGTTTGCTCTGCTCAACTAAGTGGCAGCGCTGAGCTCAGTGCGTATGCAAAGACCATCGCGGCGGTCTGCTGCCAGTGTCGCCAGTGTATTGGGCCCGCTGCTCTCGACCTTCAGTGCGGCCCGCCCGGCGTCCAATCCAGCCTTGACGTCGGCGCGGCAGTCGTCTAGGAGCACCGTGGTGCGGCCGCCCCCGCCTCTGGGGCTGTTGGGTGCTTGCAGTGTCCGTCCGCGCGGTGCCACCAGGATGCGTGAGCAGTGCGTCGGGACCTATGTCGAGGCATTGCCATCGGGCCGTCTGACTGACAGGCTTCGCATCCGTCGTTTCGATGCTCGTACGCCAACCTCCTGGGGAGTCTAGGTGGCAGCAGTCCTGTTCCTTGCACTCCTCGTGCTGTGCATTTATGTGATCGTCAATCACTTCTACGGCATTCGACCTGAGGCGTACACGATCTCAGACTGCTCGAATTGTGGGCAACGCTTCCGGCCGGTGGACATTCCCGGGGACTGGGACGTGCGGGCCATCTTCTGCAAGAAGTGCATCGAGAGGGGGGTGGCTGACTCGTTTTAGTCAACCTTCGCCCACTCGCTGGACAGCGCAGCCGGTCAATCGAGGAGTGCATGTGAACTGCAAGAAGTGCAATGCCCGTGTCCAGACCTGTCCGGGGTGTGGGGGGACCGGGGGAGGATCTCGGCACAACTGCAGCAAATGCAACAACACGGGTCAAATTTGTCCGAGTCATGGCGGCTACTGGAGCTAGTCGCCAGGCGTCTCGGCCGTTCGGCGAGTTCTTTGCTCCGCCGGCCCTGTGCTCGTTCGTGTCTGATGGACGGCTGATGACCGGGGCGTCGGCGTTCGAGCCTGGACGTCAGAAGACGAGGTCGGCGGGGTCGGGACCGGCCGTCCCCGCCTCGGTGCCGGGGTCGGCCTCCGTCGTGGTGGGGGTGCTGGCGCCGGGGAGGGCGGGCCGGAGCGCCGGCCTCCGGGTCACCTCCAGCTCCTCGGCCGTCAGCTCCGGGGCGTGCGCCAGCTCGTCGAGCACGACGTCGAGCACCCGCACGGCCCCGGCCTTGTCCAGCGGGTCGTTGCCGTTACCGCACTTGGGCGACTGCACGCACGACGGGCAGCCGGACTCGCACTCACAGCTGGCCACCGTCGCCCGGGTCGCCTGCAGCCAGTCCCGGAGCACCGCGTACCCGCGCTCGGCGAAACCGGCGCCGCCCGGGTGCCCGTCGTAGACCACGATCGTCGCCGCGCCGGTGTCCGGGTGCAGGGCGGTGGAGACCCCGCCGAGGTCCCAGCGGTCGCAGGTGGCCAGCAGCGGCAGCAGCCCGATCGAGGCGTGCTCGGCGGCGTGCAGCGAGCCGGGCAGGGCGGCGTCGTCGACGTCGGCGCGGTCGATCGCCCGCTCGTCCAGCGTCAGCCACACCGCCCGGGTCCGCAGCTGGCGAGGTGGCAGGTCGAGCGGGAACTCGGCGAGCACCTCGCCGGTGCCCAGCCGCCGTCGCTGGTAGGCGACGACCTGGTTGGTGACGTCCACGACGCCGGTGTGTGCGGTGACGGCGCCCAGCCGGCGGGTGCGGTCGGTGGAGACGATCGACAGGTCGACGGTGTCGCGGGCCACCGTCGTCCACTCCGGGCTCTCGGGGTGCACCACGGCGCAGGCGTCCTCGACGTCGAGCTCGTCGACCACGTAGGTCTCGCCGCGGTGCACGTAGAGCGCGCCGGTGTGCACGGTGGCGTGCGAGGCATCGCCGTCGACGGTGCCCAGCAGCCGGCCGGTCGCGCCCTCGACGATCGACACCGGCGCTGCGCCGCTGCCGCGGATGTCCACGTCCGGTCGGCCCCGTCCGGCCCAGTACCAGCCGGTGGGGCGGGTGCGCAGCAGTCCCTCGGCGACCAGCTCCCCGACCTGCGCCTCGGCCACCTCGCCGCCGAAGTCCGCCAGGTCGGCGTGGGTCAGGGGCAGCTCGGCGGCGGCGCAGCACAGCTGCGGGCCCAGCACGTAGGGGTTGGCCGGGTCGGTGACGGTCGCCTCGACGGGCCGGCCGAACACCGCGCGCGGGTGGTGGGCCAGGTAGTGGTCCAGCGGGTCGTCCCGGGCGACGAACACGACGAGCGACTCGCGCTGGGCCCGCCCGGCGCGCCCGGCCTGCTGCCACATCGAGGCCAGGGTGCCGGGGTAGCCGGCGAGCACGACGGCGTCGAGCCCGGCGATGTCGATCCCCAGCTCGAGGGCGTTCGTGGTCGCCACGCCCAGCAGGTCGCCGGTCGACAGAGCCCGCTCCAGCTCCCGGCGCTCCTCGGGCAGGTAGCCACCCCGGTAGGAGTCCACCCGGGACACCAGGTCGCCCCGGCCGCGGGACCGCAGGATCGCCCGCGCCTGCTCGGCGACGGACTCCGCGCCGCGGCGGGAGCGCACGAACGCCAGCGTGCGGGCGTTCTGCTCGACCAGGTCCGCCAGCAGCCCGGCGGCGTCCGCCGCGGCCGAGCGGCGCAGCGGCGCACCGTGCTCGCCGGTCCGCTCGGTCAGCGGCGGCTCCCACAGCGCGAAGGTCGCGCCCGGACGCGGCGAGCCGTCCTCGGTCACCGCCGTCACCGGGGCACCGACCAGCCGGCCGGCGGCCAGCGCGGGGTCCGCCACGGTCGCCGACGCCAGGACGAACACCGGCTCGGCGCCGTACCGGCGGCAGATCCGCCGCAGCCGGCGCAGCACGTGCCCGACGTGCGAGCCGAACACCCCTCGGTAGGCGTGGCACTCGTCCACGACCACGTAGGCGACCCGGCGCAGCGTGCTCGACCACTTCTGGTGGGCCGGGAGCACACCCCGGTGCAGCATGTCGGGGTTGGTCACGATCCAGCGCGAGTGCCGCCGCACCCACTCGCGCTCTTCCATCGGGGTGTCGCCGTCGTAGGCCGCCGGCCGCACCGAGGGGTCGGCCAGGGCAGCGACGGAGGCCAGCTGGTCCCGGGCCAGGGCCTTGGTGGGGGCGAGGTAGAGGACGCACGCCCGCGGGTCGTCGGCGAGCGCGGTCAGCGCGGGCAGCTGGTAGGCCAGGGACTTGCCCGACGCCGTCCCGGTGGCGACGACGACGTGGCTGCCGGCCCGGGCCAGCTCTGCCGCTTCGACCTGGTGGCTGAACGGCGCCGGCACCCCGCGCTCGGCCAGCCGGTCCCGCAGCGGCGCGCCGACCCAGTCGGGCCATGCCGCCAGCCGGCTGGGGCGGGCCGGCAGCCGGTGGACGTGGGTCACGGGGTCGTCGTCGGCATCGGTGCCGGACAGCAGGGCCTCGAGCAGGTCGGTGCCCGGCAGTGCGCCACCGGCCGGGTCGGGCATCGGCTCCGGCGGCACGTCCGCGGATCGCTGGACGGAGCGCAGGGACGTCACCACCCCACTGTCACACCGGCGTGCAAGCCGCTGCCCGGGACAGCGGACCGAATGACGGCGAGTGTGAACGGGATCACATCAAAGCCTGGCGGCAGGACCACGTCCTACGGCACAGTGCGTCCCACGCCGGGCCCTCCCGAGCGAGAGCCCGGGGGTGGCTGGCCGGTGCGCGCCCCGCCTCGCCTCGGAGGAACACATGCCCGACACCGACCTGTCCGGAGGGGACCTCGCCCTGGTGGCGATCGCTCTCCTCATCTCCCTCGCCGCCCTCGGCTTCGCCGCCTGGCTGGTCCGCGCCGTCCTGGCCGCAGATCAGGGCACGGCGTCGATGCAGGAGATCGCGAAGGCGATCCAGGAGGGTGCCGGGGCCTATCTGAGACGGCAGTACCGGACGCTCGCCGTGTTCGCCGTCATCGTCTTCGGGTTGCTGCTCCTGCTCCCGGTCGCCGAGGGCGGGCTGGGCACCCGGTTGGGTCGCGCGGCCTTCTTCCTCGTCGGTGCCGGGTTCTCCGCCGCGGTCGGGTTCATCGGGATGACCCTGGCCACCCGCGGCAACGTCCGGGTGGCGGCCGCCGCGGCCGCCGGCGGGCACCGGCCGGCCTTCCGCATCGCGTTCCGCACCGGTGGCGTCTGCGGGATGATCACCGTCGGCCTGGGGCTGTTCGGGGCCTCGCTGGCCCTGCTGCTCTTCCAGGAGACCGCCCCGATCGTGCTGGAGGGGTTCGGCTTCGGCGGGGCGCTGCTGGCGATGTTCATGCGCGTCGGGGGTGGCATCTTCACCAAGGCCGCCGACGTCGGTGCCGACCTGGTCGGCAAGGTCGAGGCCGGCATCCCGGAGGACGACCCGCGCAACGCCGCGACGATCGCGGACAACGTCGGGGACAACGTCGGCGACTGCGCCGGCATGGCCGCCGACCTGTTCGAGTCCTACGCCGTGACGCTGGTGGCCGCGCTGATCCTCGGCCAGATCTTCTTCGGTCCCGTGGGCATGGTCTTCCCGCTGGTGGTGGCCGCGATCGGGGTGATCGCCTCCGTGGTCGGCATCCTGGCCAGCAACCCCAGCAGCAACGACCGGAACTGGATGGCCCCGATCAACCGCGGCTTCTTCCTCTCCGCCGCCGTCTCCCTGGTGCTGGTCGCCGCGGCCTCCTTCACCATCCTGCCGACGATCTCCGACGGTCTGGACATCGCGGTCAGCCCGCAGGTGCTCGGCTTCCTCTCCGTGCTCATCGGCATCGTGCTGGCCGCCGCGATCCAGCAGCTCACCGGCTACTTCACCGAGACCTCCCGCCGGCCCGTCCGCGACGTGACCCGCAGCTCGCTCACCGGCCCGGCCACCGTGATCCTCTCCGGCATCTCCCTGGGCCTGGAGTCTGCGGTCTACGCGGCGCTGCTCATCGGCACCGCCGTCTACGGCGCCTTCCTCATCGGCGGCGCCGCGGCCCTCTACGCGGTCGCGCTGGCCGGCTGCGGGCTGCTCACCACCGCCGGGGTGATCGTCTCGATGGACACCTTCGGCCCGGTCAGCGACAACGCGCAGGGCATCGCGGAGATGTCCGGGGACATCGACGCCGAGGGCGCGCAGGTGCTCACCGACCTGGACGCGGTCGGCAACACCACCAAGGCGATCACCAAGGGCATCGCGATCGCCACCGCCGTGCTCGCGGCCACCGCCCTGTTCGGCTCCTACAACGCCAGCCTGATCGTCGCGCTGGACGAAGCCGGGTCAGACCTCGGGAACGCCCTCACCCTGGTGTCGCCGAACAACGTCGTCGGCGCCGTCGTCGGCGCCGCCGTCGTCTTCCTCTTCTCCGGGCTGGCGATCAACGCGGTGTCGCGTGCCGCAGGCCGGGTCGTGTTCGAGGTGCGCGAGCAGTTCCGCACGCACCCCGGGATCATGGACTACAGCGAGCGCCCCGACTACAGCCGTGTGGTCGACATCTGCACCCGGGACTCGCTGCGGGAACTGACCACCCCTGGCCTGCTCGCCGTCCTGGCGCCGGTCGCGGTCGGCTTCGGGCTCGGGTTCGGCCCGCTGGCCGCCTACCTGGTCGGTGCGATCGCCACCGGCACCCTGATGGCCGTGTTCCTGGCCAACTCCGGCGGCGCCTGGGACAACGCCAAGAAGATGGTCGAGGACGGCGCGCACGGCGGGAAGGGCAGCCCGGCACACGAGGCGACCATCATCGGCGACACCGTGGGCGACCCGTTCAAGGACACCGCCGGTCCGGCCATCAACCCGTTGCTCAAGGTGATGAACCTGGTCGCGCTGCTGATCGCCCCGGCCGTCGTCGGACTGTCCGTCGGCGAGGGCGCCAACACCGCGCTGCGGCTGTCGATCGCCATCGGTGCGGTCCTGGTGATCGTGGTGGCCATCGTGGTCAGCAAGCGGCGGTCCAGCGTCGTGGGCGGCGAGACCGACACCCCGGCCGAGACGCTCACCGAGCAGGCGTTCTGACCGGGTTGTGGAGAGCGGCACCGGGTGTGGACGACGGGCCCCGGGACGTGTGCCGAGCTCCCTAGCGTCCCTCCCGCCGGTCCCGCCCGGGGCCGTGGTCCGCCGCCGGGAGGCACGTGTGTCCGATCTGATCGACGTCCACCTCGATGCCCTCGGGGCCCTGCTCGGGGAGCTGACCGCGCTGGGCGCAGAGCTCGGGGAGGAGGCTCGACTGTGCGCCTCGGCGGGGCGGGCGCTGGGCACCGCGCTGGAGGGGGAGGTGGGGGAGGCGGTGGCCGCCACGGGTGCGGCGTGGACCGACCTGGTCACCGCGCTCGCCGCGCGCACCCTGGCCGTCGCCGCCAGCCTGGCGACCGCGCTGGAGTCCTACCGGGTCGTCGACGTCGGCCTCGCCGAGCAGCTCGGCGGTGGTGGTGCCGGTGACGGCCGTGGCCGGGTCCGGGTGCCGCGGTGACGACGACGGCAGCCCTCGCCGGCTGGGACGTCCCGCAGCTGCGGGGCGCGGTGGTCACCCTCGGGGTGCTGGCCGATCGACTGGTGCCCTGGCGGGGGCGGCTGGACGAGCTGGGTCGTGAGCTCGGGGCCGCGGGGTCCTGGTCCGGCCCGGCTGGCACGGCGGCCGCCGCAGCGCTCGTCGAGCTCTCCACGATCACCTCCGGCGTCGGTGGGGCGCTGGACACGTCGCTGGTCGACCTCACCGGGCTGTCCGCCGCGG
Source organism: Modestobacter sp. VKM Ac-2985 (assembly GCF_026967925.1). Classification (GTDB taxonomy): domain Bacteria; phylum Actinomycetota; class Actinomycetes; order Mycobacteriales; family Geodermatophilaceae; genus Modestobacter. The sequence goes on from NZ_JAPVBI010000001.1 coordinate 490,041, forward strand.
CGGACCAGGCGCAGGAGCTGGCCGTCGAGGCCCTGGCGGTCGCCGCGGCCGGCGGGGTCGGCCTGGACGGCACCGGTCGGGCGGTCGGGGTCCCCGCCCCACCCCACCCGGCCATGGCACCGGACCAGCTGGCCGACGTGGAGACCGCCCGCAGCGCCGCGGTGCGCGCCGAGGCCAGGGCCGAGGAGGCCCACCTCGCGGCGGCTCGGGCGGCGGCGTGCGCCCGAGCCGCGCTGCAGCCACTGCGTCGGCTCGGTGTGGTCGCCGTCCCGGTGCCGGACCGCTTCGCCGACCTGGTGGACCGGTTGCTGCCGGTCCGCCCACCGCAGGTCCCGGTCGCCGCCGGCCCTCAGCGCGCCGCGGCCTGGTGGGCCGGGCTGACGGCGGCCGGGCAGCTGCAGGCGATCGACGGGCAACCGGGGGCGGTCGGCGCCCTGGACGGTCTGCCGGCCTGGGCTCGCGACCGGGCGAACCGGGCCGACCTGGCTGCGGCGCTGCAGCACCTGCCACCGGGGTCGGTCGGCCACGACACCGCCCGCAGCGTGCAGCGCACCTTGGCCGAGCTGGTGGGCGGCGGCTCGGTGGCCCAGCTCCTGGTGTTCGACCCGGCGGCCGGCCTGGTGGCGCTGTCCGTCGGCGACCTGGACACCGCTGCCGCCGTCGGGGTCCTGGTCCCGGGGGTCGAGACCACGGTCGGCGACGACCTGGCGGGGCTGGTCGGTGACGCCCGGGACGTCGCGGCGGCCGCTGCGGTGGCTGCCCCGGGCCTGGCCGTGGCGACGGTCGCCTGGCTGGGCTACCGGACACCCCGGTGGTTCACCTCGGTCTCCGAGCACGCCTCCCGGCGCGGGGGCCGCGACCTGGACATCGCGCTGGACGGGCTGGCCGCCAGTCGGGCCGCCGGGCCGGCGCCGCGGACGACCGTGCTGGCGCACAGCTACGGCACCGTCGTCACCGGGCAGGCGGCGCGAGCACCGGGCCGGCTGGCGGCGGACGCCGTCGTCCTGCTGGGCAGCCCGGGCACGGGCACGGGGACGGCGGAGGGGCTGGAGGCGGCGGAGGTCTACGGCGCCTCGTCGACGGCCGATCCGGTCGCCTGGTCCGGCTGGTACGGGGCCGGCCCGTTCGACACGAGGTTCGGCGACGTCCCCCTGCCGACCGAGCCGACCCAGGGACACACCCAGTACTACGACCGGGACCGACCGACCCTGGCCGCCGTCGGTGCGGTCGTGGCCGGCCCGTGGGCGCCGCGATGACCTGCGGATCGGTGCCGGGAACAGTGAGCGACGTCATCCGTTGGAGGTGGACCAGCCGGGGCGTCCCGGTTCACCGCTCGGCCTCCTGGTCCGGTCGTGGCCTACCGTGGCGTCGCCGAGCGGGTACAGCCCGCTCTGCCCCGTGCGCCGCCGGGTCCACCCCGGTGCATGCACCAGCACCCTCGACAGGAGCACCGTGCCGCCCACCAAGACCACGAAGTCAGCCCCCAGCACCGGCGACCGCGCGCCGCGCAAGCGTGCCGCCGCGGCCGGAGGCAAGCCCCTGGTCATCGTGGAGTCGCCGACCAAGGCGAACAAGATCGCGAGCTACCTCGGCAGTGACTACGTCGTCGAGGCCAGCGTCGGCCACATCCGTGACCTCCCGCGCAACGCCGCCGACGTGCCCGCCGCGCACAAGGGCGAGTCCTGGGCCCGGCTCGGCGTCGACGTCGACAACGGCTTCGCCCCGCTGTACGTGGTCAGCCCCGACCGCAAGCAGCAGGTCACCCGGCTCAAGCAGCTGGTGAAGGAAGCGAGCGAGATCTACCTCGCCACCGACGAGGACCGCGAGGGCGAGGCCATCGCCTGGCACCTGATCGACACGCTCAAGCCCACCGTGCCCATCCGCCGGATGGTGTTCCACGAGATCACCCGCGAGGCGATCGCCCGCGCCGTGGCGAACCCGCGGGAGCTGGACACCGCCCTGGTCGACGCGCAGGAGACCCGCCGCATCCTCGACCGGCTCTACGGCTACGAGGTCTCCCCGGTGCTGTGGAAGAAGGTGCTCCCCAAGCTGTCGGCCGGCCGGGTGCAGTCGGTCGCCACCCGCATCGTCGTGGAGCGCGAGCGCGCCCGGATGCGGTTCACCGCCGCGGACTACTGGAGCCTTGACGGCGTCTTCGAGGTCGCCGAGCAGCGCACAGCGACCGACGCGGGCGAGCCGACGACCCTGCGGGCCCGGCTGGTGACCGTGGACGACAGCCGGGTCGCCACCGGCCGTGACTTCGACGCCGACACCGGCACCGTGACCAGCAACGTCGTCCACCTGGACGAGGCCGGTGCCCGCGGTCTGGCGGCACGCCTGGAGGGCCGGCCGGTCTCGGTCAGCCGGGTCGACGAGCGGGACTACACCCGCAAGCCCTACGCCCCCTTCATCACCTCCAGCCTGCAGATGGAGGCCGGCCGGAAGCTCGGCTGGTCGTCGGCCCAGGTCATGCGGGTGGCCCAGCGGCTGTACGAGAACGGCCACATCACCTACATGCGGACCGACTCGACCAACCTGTCGAACGAGGCGATCACCGCCGCCCGCCGGCAGGCCGCCGAGCTGTACGGCGACGCCTACGTGCCGGCGGAGCCGCGCCGCTACGACAAGAAGGCCAAGGGCGCCCAGGAGGCGCACGAGGCGATCCGCCCGGCGGGTGACTCCTTCCGCACCCCCGGGCAGCTGGCCGGCCAGCTCGCCCGCGACGAGTTCCGGCTCTACGAGCTGATCTGGCAGCGCACCATCGCCTCCCAGATGGCCAACGCCGTGGGCAAGACGCTGAGCATCCGGCTCGCCGGCAGCTCCAGCACCGGCGAGGCCGTGGAGTTCACCGCCTCCGGGCGGACCATCACCTTCCCCGGTTTCCTGCGGGCCTACGTCGAGGGCAAGGACGAGGGCTCCGGCAACGACGACGAGGCCGACGACAGCGAGCGCCGGCTGCCGCGCGTCGAGCAGGGGCAGCGGCTGGACACGAGGGAGCTGGACCCCAAGGGGCACACCACCAGCCCGCCGGCGCGCTACACCGAGCCGAGCCTCACCGCCCGCCTCCAGGAACTGGAGATCGGCCGGCCCTCGACATACGCGTCGATCATGCAGACGATCCAGGACCGGGGGTACGTCTGGAAGAAGGGCTCGGCGCTGGTCCCGTCCTTCGTCGCCTTCGCCGTGGTGAACCTGCTCGAGCAGCACTTCGCCCAGCTGGTCGACTACGACTTCACCGCGTCGCTGGAACGCGAGCTCGACGAGATCGCCGCCGGGCAGCTGGGCCGGGTCGACTGGCTCACCGAGTTCTACTTCGGTGGCGAGGGCCAGCACGCCGGTGGCATCGGTGCGTCCGGTGGGCTGAAGTCCGTCGTCGGCCAGCGGCTGGAGGAGATCGACGCGCGCGGCGTCAACTCCATCCCGCTGCGGGCGCTGGCGCCCGGCGGCGAGCCGGTGGTCGTGCGGGTCGGCCGCTACGGCCCCTACCTGCAGGCCGGCGGTGAGGACGGCGCGCGGGTGAGCATCCCCGAGGACATCGCGCCCGACGAGCTGACGACCGAGCGGGTCACCGAGCTGCTGAACGCCCCCTCCTCGGACCGGGAGCTGGGCACCGACCCGGAGTCCGGGTTCCCGGTGGCGGTGAAGGCGGGCCGCTACGGCCCCTACGTCACCACCGTGGTGCCCGAGGGCAGCAAGGAGGCCTCGCGGACGGCCAGCCTGTTCAAGACGATGACGCCGGAGACGGTCACCCTGGAGCAGGCGCTGCAGCTGCTCACCCTGCCGCGCACCATCGGCAAGGACGCCGAAGGGGCGGAGATCCAGGCGCTCAACGGCCGGTACGGGCCCTACATCAAGAAGGGCACCGACTCGCGCTCGCTGGAGAGCGAGGACGCGCTCTTCACGATCACCCTCGACGAGGCGCTGGCGATCTTCGCGCAGCCCAAGCAGCGGGGCCGGGCCGCGGCCAAGGCGCCGCTCAAGGAGCTGGGTGCCGACCCGGTCAGCCAGGGGCAGGTCACGGTGCGCGAGGGCCGCTTCGGCCCCTACGTCACCGACGGCGAGCACAACGCCAGCCTGCGCAAGGGCGACGAGGTCGAGACGATCACCTTGGAGCGCGCGGCCGAGCTGCTCGCCGACCGCCGCGAGCGGGCGCCGGTGAAGAAGAAGGCGGCCAAGAAGACCGCTGCGAAGAAGGCGCCGGCGAAGAAGGCCACCGCCAAGAAGGCCACCGCGAGGAAGACGACGGCGAAGAAGACGGCCGCCGAGCCGGCACAGGCCGCCTCCGAGGCCGAGGAGCGGGTCCCGGCCGGCAGCTGACGGAGCCGGACGGGCAGTTCGGAGAGGGGTCGGGACCGGCCTGCTCACCGACCGGCTGGTGGCCGCCGGGCACGAGGTGGTGGCCGTCGGCCTGTCCGGGGAGCTGCTGGCGCAGCTGCGCGAGCGGCTGCCCCGGGTGCGGGTGGCCAGCGGGGGAGCGGAGTCGGTCCCGCTGCATCGGCACCCGCAGCCACGTCGCGACGATGGACGGCGACCGACGGGCGGGGTCCGGGCACTGCTGTCCAGCCACCCCGACACGCGCGGCCGCACCGAACTGGAGCTGCCGTGCGCCACCCGCGCCCACCGGCTCTCCCCGCGCTGAGCCCAGCACGCGAACGGGTCGGACAGCCGGGGGCGCGTGACCCGGACGAGTCGTCGACCGGACGGATTCGTCGGTCCGGACCGGTACGGTGACCTCGCCGAGGCCATGACACGGCCATGTCCCGCGGCGCTCCGGTGCCGCCACACCCCGGGGGTCCCCGATCAGCTCCGACCCGACGGGTCACCGTCCCGCGGACGACCCGTCCGCCGACCGGCCGTCTCCCGACGGCCCGCTGGCGGCCGCACCCGGCGGCGGCCTCGACGGCACCACCGGCGACGGTGTCGCCGGTCCCGCGCCCGTGGCCCCGGGCGACGGCCTGCCGCCCGCCGGGGTGCCGACCCCGGGGGACGCCGCGACCCCGCCACTGGCCGGGCTGACCGACGGCCTCCCGGCGGACGGACCGCAACCCTCCGGCGCCGAGGCCCCGTCCGAGGACGCAGGCCAGGACGGCGCGGACCTCGACGAGCCGGCGCACGCCGGTGCGGGCGGGGTCGGGCTGATGGCCCGCATCCGGGCGGTGCTCCGAGTCCGCGACTTCCGCAAGCTGTGGCTGTCGATGTCGCTGTCCAGCTTCGGCGACTGGCTCGGCCTGCTGGCGATCACCGCGACCGCCACCACGCTGGTCGACGGCTACATGGCCAGCAACCTGGCACTCAGCGGCGTCCTGCTCTTCCGGCTGCTGCCGGCACTCGTGCTCGGGCCGCTGGCCGGGGTCTTCGCCGACCGGTTCGACCGGCGCAAGACGATGGTGGTCACCGACCTGTTCCGGTTCGGCCTGTTCGCCTCGATCCCGGTGGTCGACAACCTGGTCTGGCTGTTCATCGCGCAGTTCCTGATCGAGGTGGTCAGCCTCTTCTGGACCCCGGCCAAGGACGCCGCCGTCCCGAACATGCTCCGCAAGGACCAGTTGGAGCCGGCCAACCAGTTGTCGCTGGTCACCACCTACGGGATCACCCCGGTGCTCGCCGGTGGCGTCTACGCGGTGCTGAACACCTCGGGTGGCCGGCTGAGCCAGTTGTTCCCCGGGCTGGACCAGATCGCCCTCGCCCTGTACCTGAACGCGCTGACCTTCCTGGTCGCGGCCGTCGTCATCTGGAACCTCCCCTCGATCAGCGGTCGCCGGGCCACCCGGCCCGAGGTGCCGCAGGAGAGCTTCCTCGGCTCGCTGAAGGCGGGCTTCTCCTTCGCCGGGCACACCCGCCTGGTCCGCGGGCTGATCCTCGGGATCGCCGGGGCCTTCGCCGCTGCCGGTGCGATCATCGCGACCGGGCAGTTCTACGTGAACGCCCTGGGTGGGGGGCAGGCGGCCTACGGGCTGCTGTTCGGGGCCGTCTTCGTCGGCCTCGGTCTGGGCATCGCCGTGGGCCCCAGCATCGCCCACGACCTGGCCCGGGAGCGGATCTTCGGGCTGGCCATCGTCGGCGCCGGGATCGCCGTGCTGTTCATGTCGTGGATCGCCACCTTGTGGGTGGCGCTGCTGCTGGTCGTGTTGATGGGCTTCTTCGCCGGCATCGCCTACCTGGCCGGCTTCACCCTCCTCGGCACGGAGGTCGACGACGCGATCCGCGGCCGCACGTTCGCGATCGTCCAGTCCCTCGTCCGCGCCTCGTTGATCCTCTCCCTCGCGACGGTGCCGATCGGCGTGGGCGTGATCGGTCAGAACCAGGTCGACGTCGGCGTCCTGACGCTGGCGGTCACCGGGGAGCGGGTCATGCTGTTCGTCGCCGGCCTGCTGGCCGTGGGCGTCGGCGTGGTCGCCTACCGGCAGATGGACGACGGCCGCCCGGTGCCGCTGCTGGCCGACGTGGTGACCGCACTGCGCCGGGACACCACCGCACGCCGCCGGCTGGCCCGCGGCGGGGTGTTCATCGCCTTCGAGGGCGGCGAGGGGGCGGGCAAGTCGACGCAGGTGCGCCGCCTCCAGGAGTGGCTGACGGGGGAGGGGCTGGTCGCCCGGACCACCCGTGAACCGGGTGGGACGGCGCTGGGCGGGAAGGTCCGGGCGCTGCTGCTGGACCCGGCCAGCGCCGGGCTGTCGCCGCGGGCCGAGGCGCTCATGTACGCCGCCGACCGCGCGCAGCACGTGCACGACGTCCTCCGCCCCGCACTGGACGCCGGCGAGGTGGTGATCACCGACCGGTTCGTGGACAGCTCGCTGGCCTACCAGGGCGCCGGCCGCACGATCCCGATGGACGACGTCCGCTCGATCTCCCGCTGGGCCACCCAGGGGCTGCGGCCCGACCTCACCCTGCTGCTGGACCTGCCACCCGAGGTCGGCCTGGCCCGGGCCCGGGGGCGGGCCGCCGCCGACCGGCTGGAGTCGGAGTCGCTGGACTTCCACCAGCGGGTGCGCCGGACGTTCCTCGCCCTGGCCGAGGCCGAGCCCGACCGCTACCTGGTGCTCGACGCCCGCCGGTCGCCGGAGGAGATCGCCGCCGCCATCCGCACCCGGGTGAGCGTGCTGCTCGAGGGCCTGCCGCTGCAGCAGCTCCCGGCCGACGTGCCGGTGCCGCACAGCCGCCGCGGCAGCGACCACCTGCAGACGGGGCCGACCCCGCAGTTGCACCCCTGAAGGACCCGTCCTCCGCACCACTCGCAGGCTCGGGGTGAGCCTCTGGACGGGGCCGGCACCGGCTGAGGGAGGATGGGCCACGTGACGGTCGGTGGGGTGTGGGCCGATGTGGTGGGGCAGCCGGCCGTGGTGGCCGAGCTGCAGGCCGCGGTGGCCCAGCCGGCGGCGATGACGCACGCCTGGCTGTTCACCGGGCCGCCCGGCTCCGGTCGATCGGTGGCCGCCCGCGCCTTCGCTGCCGCGCTGCAGTGCCCGGCCGGCGGCGACGGCACCTGCCACGCCTGCCGCACCGTGCTGGCCGGCAGTCACGCCGACGTGCACCGGGTGGTGCCCGAGGGGCTGTCCATCGGGGTCGCCGAGGTACGGCAGATCGTCCGGACCGCGGGCCGGGCGCCGTCGCAGGGGCGTTGGCAGATCGTGGTCGTCGAGGACGCCGACCGGATGACCGAGCAGGCCTCCAACACGGTGCTCAAGATGCTGGAGGAGCCACCGCCGCGGACGGTCTTCCTCCTCTGCGCGCCCTCGCTGCACCCCGACGACGTGCCGGTCACCATCCGCTCCCGGTGCCGGGTGGTGGCCCTGCGCGCCCCGCGGATCGAGGCGGTCACCGAGGTGCTGGTCCGCCGGGACGGCATCGACCCGGCGCTGGCCGCCTGGTCGGCGGCGGCCGCCGGCGGGCACGTCGGCCGGGCCCGGCACCTCGCCCGGGACGAGTCGGCCCGGCTGGCCCGCAAGGCGGTGCTGGACATCCCGCTGTCGCTGGTCTCGCTGGCGGCCTGCCTGCACGCCGCCGACGACCTGGTCGGGACGGCCAAGGACGAATCGGACAAGACCGTCGCCGAGGTCGACGCGGTCGAGACCGACGCCGTCAAGGCCAGCCTGGGCGTGGGCGCGCGCGGGCCGGGGGTCGCTGCCGCCAGTCGCGGGGCCGGGCAGCTCAAGGAGCTGGAGACACGGCAGAAGCGGCGGGCCACCCGGATCGGCCGGGACTCCCTGGACCGAGCGCTGGTCGACCTGGCGGCGCTGTACCGGGACGCGCTGGTGATCAGCTCGACGAGCGGCGCGGCCGGGGAGCTGACGCTGCCGCTCGCCCACCCGGACCGCCGGGCGGACGCCGTCGAGCTGGCCCGCCGGATCGGCGCCGAGGGGGCGCTGCGCCGGATCGACGCCGTGCTCGCCGCGCGCACCGCGCTGGAGCAGAACGTGAAGCCGCAGATCGCCGTGGAGGCGCTGACGGTCGCCCTGCGGCTCCCGGCCTGAGCCGCGCCGCCACACCGCAGGGGCGTCGCAGGACGGGCGCAGCGGTGCCGTAAGCTCACTCGCGCAGTCCGCCGCCTTAGCTCAGTCGGTAGAGCATCTCACTCGTAATGAGAAGGTCGTCGGTTCGATTCCGACAGGCGGCTCTCCCTCCTCCGTCTCCCCGCCTCGATCGGCGCACGTCTCGTGCGCTGCTGCGGGACACCACCGCTGCCCGCCCTCCGGCGGATGTGGAACGGCGGCGCACCCGGGTGGGTGCGCCGCCGTCTGGTCGGTGCGTGTTCGGCGAGGTCCGCCGGTGGGTCAGTGGTGCCGGGGGTTGTCGATGGCGCGCTGCCGGGAGGCCTCGATCTCGGCCTCGGCCTCGGCGCGCCCGACCCACTCGGCGCCCTCGACCGACTTGCCCGGCTCGAGGTCCTTGTAGGTCTCGAAGAAGTGCTGGATCTCCAGCCGGTCGAACTCCGAGACGTCGTTGATGTCTTGCAGGTGGGCCATCCGGGGGTCGGTCGCCGGGACGGTGAGGACCTTGTCGTCCCCACCCGCCTCGTCGGTCATCCGGAACATGCCGATCGCCCGGCAGGTGATGAGGCACCCGGGGAACGTCGGCTCCTCGAGCAGGACCAGGGCATCGAGCGGGTCACCGTCCATTCCGAGCGTCTCCTCGATGTACCCGTAGTCGGCGGGGTACCGGGTCGAGGTGAACAGCATCCGGTCCAGGCGGATGCGTCCGGTGGCGTGGTCCAGCTCGTACTTGTTCCGCTGGCCCTTGGGGATCTCTACCGTCACGTCGAACTGCACGCCGATAGTGTGGCGTACGACCGTCCGTCCCGTCGGCGGAGGTCACTCCAGGGGGTGGGGGAGATCTCGTCGAGTCCGGGCGCAGGGCAGCCGGGAGTGCCTGAGGGCAACCCGGAGGTGCCGCCCTCGGCGGCTGACGGCGGCACCGGGACGACGCCCGATCCGTCGGCCCTCCCCGACGCAGCGACCGTGGAGAGCACCCCGGCCGACGCTGCTGGTGCGGCTGCGGGACGCACGGCACCGGTCGAGCAGTCGGTCGAGCCCTCGGCGCCGGAGGGTGCCACCGAGGCGCCGCTCCCGGAGGCGTCCGGTGACGCCGCCGAGGCCCGCCGGGCCGCCGCGGAGCAGGCAGCCGCCGACCTGGCCGCGGTGAAGCGGTGGGCGGCCGAGCGGGCTGCCGCCGAGCGTGCAGCAGCCGAGGAGGCCGAGCGTGCTGCGGCCGCCCAGGCCGAGCTCGACGAGGCCGACGTCGAGCGCGCCCGGGCCGAGCAGGCTGCCGCCGACCTCGCCGCGGTCCGGGAGTGGGCGGCCCAGCAGGCCGCCGCGGAGCGGGCCGCCGAGGAACAGGCGGCCGCCGAGCGGGCCGCGGCGGACCAGGCGGAGGCGGCGCGCGTCGAGGCCGAGCGAGCGGCGGTCGCGCGGGCGGAGGCCGACCGCGTGGCGGCCGAGCAGGTCGAGGCGGACCGGCTGGCGGCCGAACGAGCGGCCGCGGACGCGGCCGACGGGCAGCGGGCCGCCGCGGCGGCGGCGATGGCCGCCGAGCGCGCAACCATCGAGCAGGAGACGGCCGAGCGCGCCGCCACTGCGCGCGCCGCCGCTGAACGCGCCGCGGCCGAGGATGCCGAAGCCGAGCGCAGAGCGGTGGCCGAACGGACTGCGGCAGCCGAGCGCGCCGACCGGGCACGGGCGCAGGCCGAGCGGGTGGCGAGTCGCCAGGCGGTCGCAGAACACGCTGCCCCTGCCGCGGCTGGTGCGACCGCGGCCACCTCCGGCTCGCGGCGGGCGGGCTCCGGCGCCGGTGGCGGCGGCCGGCGGACGAAGGTCCTGGTCGCCGCCGTCCTCGCCCTCGTCCTGGTCGCAGCCGGGGTGGCGCTGGCCCTGGACCTGACCGGCGGCGACTCCGCCGTGGCCGTGGACGCCGAGCAGGTGCCCGACGCCGTCCTGCCCGACCTCACCGAGCCCGGCCCGGTGCTCACCCCGCTCTCCGCGGAGGCGCCGGTGCCCGACCCGGCGGCGCTCACGGCCGTGCTGACCCCGCTCCTCGCCTCCCCGGCGTTCGGCAGCGGCCTGTCCGCGCAGGTCGTCGACGTGGCCACCGGGCAGGTCCTCTTCGACCAGGACGCGGCCGACCCCGGTACGCCGGCCTCCACCGCGAAGCTGCTCACCGCCCTCGCCGCACTCACCACCCTGGAGCCCGCCGACACCCTGACCACGGCCGTGGTGGCCGGCAGCGCCCCGGGAGAGGTCGTCCTGGTGGGTGGGGGCGACCCGACCCTGTCGACGACCGCACCGTCGGTCGACTACCCGGGCGCGGCCACCGTCGCCGACCTGGCCGCCCAGGTCCAGCAGGCGCTCGCTGGTCAGCCGGTGACCAGCGTCGTCGTCGACAACTCGCTGTTCAGCGGCCCGCTCACCGCCCAGGGCTGGGGTGCCGACGACGCACCCTCGACCTACGCCGCCCCGGTGACCGCCACCGCCGTCGACGGCGCCCGGCAGGTCCCCGGCCGCACCCCCCGCAGCGGGTCGCCGGGCACCGACGCCGGTGCGGCCCTGGCCGCGGCGCTGGGCGCCCCGGAGGCGGCCGTCAGCCTCGGTGCCGCACCGGCCGGCGCACGCTCGCTGGGCAGCGTCGAGTCCGCGCCCGTCGCCCGGCTGGTCGAGCAGTCGCTCACCGCGTCGGACAACCTGCTGGCCGAGTCGCTGGCCCGGCACGTGGCCATCGCCCGGGGGCTGCCGGCCACCTTCGAGGGGGCCGCACAGGCGATCGGTGCAGCGCTGGCCGACGCCGGGCTGGACACCACCGGGCTGACCCTGTCGGACGCCAGCGGCCTGTCCCGCGACGACCGGGTGCCCGCCCGGCTCCTGGTCGACGTCGTCCAGGTCGCCGCCGACGGCAGCGTCCCCGACGCCGACGTGCTGCTCTCCGGCCTCCCGGTCGCCGGGTACGACGGCACCCTGGTCGACCGGGCCGCCGACGGCCCGGGCAGCCCGGGGGCGGTGCGGGCCAAGACCGGCACGCTGCTGGGCGTCAACGACCTGGCGGGCACGGTGCAGACCGCCGACGGCCGGCTGCTGGCCTTCGCCGTCCTGGCCGACGGCGCCACCGGGAGCCTGGAGGCGACCGAGACCGCGCTGGACGTCGTGGCGGCCGCGCTGGCCGGCTGCGGCTGCCGCTGACGGCAGCCGGCTGGAGGGTGCCGCCGGGTACGGTGAGGCGATGAGCCGCTCCTCGTCCCTGGTCGACTGGGACCTCGCCGGCCGCACCGCCCGTCGCCTGGTCGGGGCCGGCCCGGAGACCACCCGCGAGGAGGCGGCGGCCGTCGTCGCGGAGCTGCACAGCGCGGCCGCGACCGCCGTCGCGCACGTCGAGGAGCTGACCGGTCTGCGCCCCGTCCCCGGCGGCCCGGTGCCCACCGTGGCGGTCGTCGACCGGCCGGGCTGGATCGACTCGAACACCACGGGCATGGCGGCCCTGCTGGACCCGCTGGCCGACGGGCTGCAGGCGGCGTCGGGCTCGACGCCGGGGCCGCTGGCCACCGCGATCGGTTCCCGGGCGACCGGGGTGCAGGCCGGCGGGGTGCTGGCCTTCCTCTGCACCCGCGTGCTGGGCCAGTACGAGGTCTTCGGCAGCGGCGGCCGCCTGCTGCTGGTGGCGCCCAACATCGTCGAGGCCGAGCGCCGGCTCGGCGTCGACCCCACGGACTTCCGGCTGTGGGTCTGCCTGCACGAGGTCACCCACCAGCTGCAGTTCACCGCCGTGCCGTGGCTCCGCGGCCACCTGGAGGCGCAGATCGCGTCCTTCGCCGAGGCCACCGACCTGACCCCGGACGTGCTGCGCGAGCGGCTCACCGACGTGCTGCGCAGCCTCACCGACGTCGTCCGCGGCCCCGGTGCCGACGACGACGCCCCGCAGGGGCTGATGGCGCTCATCCGGGACCCCGAACAGCGCGCCGTGCTGGACCGGGTCACCGCGGTCATGAGCCTGCTCGAGGGGCATGCCGAGTACGTGATGGACGGCGTCGGCCCCGACGTCGTCCCGTCCGTGCGCACCCTGCGCAAGCGCTTCGCCCAGCGCCGCAAGGGCCGCGGTCCGATCGACCGGGTGCTCCGCCGCCTGCTCGGCCTGGAGCAGAAGATGCAGCAGTACGCCGATGGCCGGGTGTTCGTGGCCGGGGTCGTCGAGCTGGTCGGCATGGACGGGTTCAACCAGGTCTGGGCCGGGCCGGAGAACCTGCCGCTGAAGGAGGAGCTGACCGAGCCCGCCCGCTGGGTGGCGCGGGTGCTGGAGACCCGGCCGGCCTTCCCGGCCTGAGCCGGCACGCCCCGACACCCGCAGATGGTCGGACCCGACCCCGCCGTCGCGGCGCTGCGCAGCGCGGTGCGCCCGGGGCTGGAGGCGGGCACGGGCCCGGTGCTCGCTGGGTGCAGCGGGGGAGCGGACTCCGTGGCGCTGGCCGCCGCGCTGGCCTTCGAGGCGCCCCGCGCCGGCCGCCCGGCCGGCGCGGTCACCGTGGACCACGGGCTGCAGTCGGGATCGGCCGAGCAGGCGGCGCGCACGGCCGAGCTGCTGCGCGGGCTCGGGCTCGCCCCGGTGCTGGTGCTCCGGGTCGACGTCGGCGCCGAGGGCGGGCCGGAGGGTGCGGCCCGGACGGCCCGCGCGGCGGCGCTGGCCGGGGTGGCGGACGAGCACGGGGCGGCGATCGCGCTGGGCCACACCCTGGACGACCAGGCCGAGACGGTCCTGCTCGGGCTGGCCCGCGGCTCCGGGCCACGTTCGGTCGCCGGCATGGTCGAGCACCGCCCGCCGTTCTGGCGCCCGCTGCTGGACGTCCGGCGGGCGACCACCCGGGCCGCCTGCGCGGCGCAGCAGCTGCCGGTGTGGGACGACCCGTGGAACAGCGACCCTGCCTACACCCGCGTCCGGCTGCGCACCGAGGTGCTGCCGCTGCTGGAGGAGGTCCTCGGCGGGGGCGTCGCGGCGGCTCTCGGCCGGACCGCGGCGATGGTGCGGGAGGACCTGGACGTCCTGGACGCGCTGGCCGACGCCGAGCTGGCGGGGCTGGCCAGCCCGGACGGCGACCTGCCCGCCGCCCCGCTGGCCGAGCTGCCTCCGGCCCTGCGACGCCGGGTGCTGCGCGGCTGGCTCCGCCGGGCCGCGGTGCCCGACCTGCAGGGCGTGCACCTGTCCGCGGTCGACGCGCTCCTCACCCGGTGGAGGGGTCAGGGGCGGGTGGACCTCCCCGGTGGTGCGGGAGTGCTCCGTGCGTCTGGCAGGCTGACCGTGCAGCCCGGCGGTCTCCCCGGTCGCGGGACCGGTCCGCGCCCGGCTGCACCAGATGTCGTCCCCCCAGAGGAGCCCAGACCGTCGTGAGCGAGCCCGCCATCCCCGCAGCCGGCCCGTTGGGCCCGGACCACGGCTACGGCCCGGACATCGACCACGTGCTGCTGTCCGAGGAGCAGATCCAGGGCAAGATCGCGGAGCTGGCCGCGCAGATCGCCCAGGACTACGCCGGCCGCGAGGTGCTGCTGGTCGGCGTCCTCAAGGGCGCGGTGCTGTTCATGTCCGACTTCGCCCGGGCGCTGCAGCTGCCCACCCAGATGGAGTTCATGGCGGTCTCCTCCTACGGCAGCGCCACCAGCTCCTCCGGCGTGGTGCGGATCCTGAAGGACCTGGACCGCGACATCGCCGACAAGCACGTGCTGGTGCTCGAGGACATCATCGACTCCGGGCTCACGCTGTCCTGGCTGCTGAAGAACCTGGGCAGCCGGCGGCCGGCGTCCCTGGAGGTGTGCACGCTGCTGCGCAAGCCGGACGCGGTGAAGGTCGACGTCCCGGTGCGCTACATCGGCTTCGACATCCCGAACGAGTTCGTCGTCGGCTACGGGCTGGACTACGCCGAGCGGTACCGCGACCTGCCCTACATCGCCACGCTGAAGCCCGAGGTCTACTCCAGCTGACGGCGGGCCCTGGAGAGGGCCGCACCCAGCTCCCCGTCAGCGCGCGACCAGCGAGGACACAGGTCCTGCGGTGTACCTTCGTCTCACCGACGTCGCCCCGCGGCGGGGCGTCCCCCAGGGTCGCGGGCGGCGTCCAGCGACGATCAGGAGGGTCGACGGGCAAGCCGGGTCCACCCCGGCGCCCGGACACGGTGTATGGAACGCAAGAAGATCTTCCGGAGCGTCTGGTTCTGGATCGCCATCGTCGTCCTGCTGGCCTTCGTCGGCTCCAGCTTCTTCCGCAGTGACCCCGAGTACCAGGAGGTCTCGACCTCCACGGCGCTCGCGCAGTTCGCCGAGGGCAACGTCGACTCGGCCACCATCAACGACCGCGAGCAGACGGTCGACCTCGACCTGACCGAGCCGGTGGAGGGCAGTGACCAGGTCACCGCGTTCTACCCGGTCGGCGCTGAGGAGGACGTCTTCGACCTGGTCAGCGGCCTGGGCGAGGGTGAGGGCGTCGACTTCGACACCAACGTCTCCCAGGACAACCTGCTGGTCAGCATCCTGGTCAGCTTCCTGCCCTTCGTGCTCCTCCTGCTGCTGCTCTTCTGGCTGTTCAGCTCCATGCAGGGTGGCGGCCGGGGCGTGATGGCCTTCGGGAAGTCCAAGGCCAAGATCGTCAGCAAGGACACCCCGAAGACGACCTTCGGCGACGTCGCCGGTGCTGACGAGGCCATCCAGGAGCTCCACGAGATCAAGGACTTCCTGCAGAACCCGGTCAAGTACCAGGCGATCGGCGCGAAGATCCCCAAGGGCGTGCTGCTGTTCGGCCCTCCCGGCACCGGCAAGACCCTGTTGGCCCGCGCCGTCGCCGGCGAGGCCGGCGTGCCGTTCTACTCGATCTCCGGTTCGGACTTCGTGGAGATGTTCGTCGGAGTCGGGGCCAGCCGGGTCCGCGACCTGTTCACCCAGGCCAAGGAGAACGCCCCGGCGATCATCTTCATCGACGAGATCGACGCCGTCGGCCGGCAGCGCGGCGCCGGCATGGGCGGTGGGCACGACGAGCGCGAGCAGACGCTGAACCAGATGCTCGTCGAGATGGACGGCTTCGACGTCAAGGGCGGCGTCATCATGATCGCCGCGACCAACCGGCCCGACGTCCTGGACCCCGCGCTGCTGCGCCCCGGCCGGTTCGACCGGCAGATCCCGGTCGACCGCCCCGACCTGCTGGGCCGGACGGCGGTGCTCAAGGTGCACGCCACCGGCAAGCCGCTGGCCGACGACGTCGACCTGGAGACCGTGGCCCGACGCACCCCCGGCTTCACCGGTGCCGACCTGGCCAACGTGCTCAACGAGGCCGCACTGCTCACCGCCCGCCAGGACGGCACGGTCATCACCGACGACACCCTCGAGGAGGCGATCGACCGGGTGCTGGCCGGTCCGGAGCGCAAGACCCGGGCGATGAGCGAGAAGGAGAAGAAGGTCACCGCGTACCACGAGGGCGGCCACGCCCTGGTGGCACACGCACTGCCGAACACCGACCCGGTGCACAAGGTGACGATCCTGCCGCGCGGCCGGTCGCTGGGGCACACGCTCGTGCTGCCCACCGAGGACCGGTACACCCAGACCCGCTCGGAGATGATCGACACCCTGGCCTACGCGCTGGGCGGTCGGGCGGCCGAGGAGCTGGTCTTCCACGAGCCGACCACCGGTGCCGGCAACGACATCGAGAAGGCCACCTCGCTGGCCAAGTCGATGGTCACCCAGTACGGGATGAGCGCGAAGCTCGGTGCCGTGAAGTACGGCAGCACCGACTCCGAGCCCTTCCTGGGCCGGGACATGGGCTCGCGGCCGGACTACTCCGATGCCGTCGCCGCCGACATCGACGGCGAGGTGCGCGCGCTGATCGAGGCCGCGCACGACGAGGCCTGGGAGATCCTGGTCGAGTACCGGGACGTCCTGGACCGGCTGGTGCTGGAGCTCCTGGAGCGGGAGACCCTCTCCCGGGAGGACATGGACCGGATCTGCGCCGGGGTGGTCAAGCGCCCGTCGATGGCGCCGTACAACGGCTTCGGCAAGCGGACCCCCTCGGAGCGTCCGCCGGTGCTGACCCCGGCCGAGGTGGCCGCCGCCAACGGCGGCTCGCACGCGTCGACCCACGGCGAGCCGGAGCTGCCGGTCGGCGACGTCGGCGCCCCGGTCCAGGGCCGGTGAGCGACGCGGTCGGGGGCGTGGCCCTCGGCGGCGTGGCACCGGACGGAACCGCAGCCGGTCGCGCGGTGCCCGCTGGGGACGACGGGCACGGCACCGCCGAGCGCGCACCGGTGGACGGCGTCGGCCTGGACCCCCGGACCGGCGACCCGGTGGCCGACCTGCCCGACGGGCAGGTCGACACCGCCCGGATCGAGGCCGCCGTCCGGGAGATCCTGATCGCGATCGGGGAGGACCCGGACCGGTCCGGTCTGGTGGACACCCCGGCACGGGTCGCGCGGGCCTACGGGGAGACGTTCGCAGGCCTGGCCCAGGACCCCTACGACGTCCTGGCGACGACGTTCGACGAGGAGCACGACGAGCTCGTGCTGGTCAAGGACATCCCGATGTACTCGACCTGCGAGCACCACCTGGTGCCCTTCCACGGCCGGGCGCACGTCGGCTACATCCCCGGCACCGACGGGCGGGTCACCGGGCTGTCGAAGCTCGCCCGGCTGGTCGAGGTGTACGCGCGGCGGCCGCAGGTGCAGGAACGGATGACCCGGCAGATCGCCGACTCGCTGTTCGAGGTGCTCAAGCCCCAGGGCGTGATCGTGGTCGTGGAGGCCGAGCACCTCTGCATGGCGATGCGCGGCATCCGCAAGCCCGGCTCGTCCACGATCACCTCGGCGGTGCGCGGCATCTTCCGGGAGAACCCGGCGACCCGCAGCGAGGCGATGAGCCTCATCCTGCAGCGGTGACGGCGGAGTGAGCGCCGTGCTGCTGCCGCGGCCGGGCCGGTGCCTGGTGATGGGCGTCCTGAACGTCACGCCGGACTCCTTCTCCGACGGCGGGTGCTACGCCGACGCCGGCGCCGCGATCGCCCACGGCATGGAGATGCACGCCGCCGGCGCGGACTACGTCGACGTCGGTGGGGAGTCGACCCGACCGGGCGCCGACCGGGTCGACGCGGCCGAGGAGTGCCGGCGGGTCGTCCCGGTGGTCCGGGAGCTGGCCGCTGCCGGTGTGCGGGTCAGCGTGGACACCACCCGCGCGGAGGTCGCTGCCGCCGCCCTGGAGGCCGGCGCGGTGCTGGTCAACGACGTCAGCGGCGGCCTCGCCGACGAGGGCATGGCCCGGCTGGTGGCCGAGACCGGGATCCCCTGGGTGCTGATGCACTGGCGTGGGCACAGCCGGGAGATGTACGCGGCGGCGCGCTACGGCGACGTGGTCACCGAGGTCGGCGCGGAGCTGACCGCCCGGGTCGAGGACGTCGTCGCCGCCGGCGTCGACCCCGCCCAGCTGGTGCTCGACCCGGGGCTGGGGTTCGCCAAGAACGCCGAGCACAACTGGGCGTTGCTGGCCGGGCTGGACCGGCTGGTCGCCCTGGGGCTGCCGGTGCTCGTCGGGGCCTCCCGCAAGACGTTCCTGGGCCGGCTGCTGGCCGGGCCCGGAGGCGAGCTCCGTCCGGTCGAGGGCCGGGAGGCGGCGACCGTGGCGATCTCGGTGCTGGCCGCGCAGGCCGGCGCCTGGGGTGTGCGGGTGCACGACCCCGTGCAGTCGCTGGACGCGATCGCCACCCTGGCCGCCGTGCAGGCGGCCCCCAGCGCAGGAGGAACCCGTGGCTGACCGGACGCCGGACCGCATCACCGTGCACGGCCTGACCGGGTACGGCTTCCACGGTGTGTACCCGGCCGAGCGCGAGAACGGCCAGACCTTCCGGGTCGACGCGGTCCTCGAGCTGGACACCGTCCCGGCGGCCGCGGACGACGACCTGACCAAGACCGTCCACTACGGCGAGCTGGCCCAGCAGCTGCACGCCGTGCTGGTCGGCGAGCCGGTCGACCTGCTGGAGACGCTGGCCCAGCGGCTGGCCGACCTGTGCCTGGCGTACCCGGTGGTGGACGCGGTGGAGATCACCGTGCACAAGCCGGAGGTCGACCTGGGGGTGCCGGCCCACGACGTCACGGTCGCGATCCGGCGCGAGCGCTGATGAGCCGGGCCGTCCTCTCCCTCGGCGGGAACCTCGGCGACCGGGCCGGCACGCTGCGGCAGGCCCTGGTCGCGCTGGGTGAGCACGGCCTGGTGGCCCGCTCGACGCTCTACGAGACGCCGCCGTGGGGGCCGGTCGAGCAGCCCCCCTACCTCAACGCGGTCGCCGTCGTCCGGGGTGAGCGGGACGCCGCCGGCTGGCTCGCCCTGGCGCACGAACTCGAGCAGGCCGCCGGTCGCACCCGGGACGTCCGCTGGGGCGCCCGCACGCTGGACGTCGACGTCGTCACCGTGACCGCGGACGACGGGACGCCGGTGGTCTCGGCCGACCCGGCGCTGACCCTGCCGCACCCCCGGGCCGCGGAGCGGGCCTTCGTGCTCGTCCCGTGGCTGGCGCTGGACCCCGCGGCGACCCTGCCCGGGCACGGTCGGGTGGCCGACCTGGTGGCGGCGCTCCCGGCCGGCGAGGTGGCCGCGGTCGTCCGCTGGGAGCAACTGGCGTGACCTCCGTCCGCCGCCGGGACCTGGTGGCCCTCGCGGTCGGCCTGGCGCTGGCCAGCTGGCTGCTGGTCCGGGCCGGCTACGGCTCGCTGCCGCAGCTGCAGTGGTGGCTGCCGGTGCCGCTGGGCGTGCTCGCGGTCGCCGAGCTGCTCGGCGCCCGGGCGCTGGCGGCCCGGCTGTCCGCGCAGCGCGACCGCCGCCCGTCGCCCGGCCGGACCCCGGGTGCCACTCGGCCGGTCGAGCCGATGCTGGTGGCCCGCGTGGCGGTGCTCGCCCAGGCCAGCGCTTACGTCGGCGCGGTGCTCACCGGCTGCTGGGCGGGGCTGCTGCTGCACACGGTGCCGCAGCTGGGCCGGCTGTCCGCGGCCGCCGAGGACACCGTCACCGGCGTCCTCGGCGTCGTCTTCGCCGTCGGGCTCACCGGTGCGGCGCTGTGGCTGGAGCAGGTCTGCAAGATCCCGCCCGACGAGGACGACGACGCCGCACCTCCCGCCCGCGCCTGAGGCGGTCCGGCCGGGCGGGAGGAGCCCGCCCGGCCGGACCGCCGGTGGGTCAGGGCTGCTCGGCCAGGTCGGCGATCGAGGTGAGGCCGTACTCCTCGGCGGTCTCCCGGGTCACGACGATGGCGTCCTTGTCCTGGGCCTCCGACTGCTCGAGCACGGTCAGGTTCTCCGGCAGGGCCTCGGGGAGCGCGGCGTAGACCTCCTCGGAGCTCACCGCGGTCGCCTCCTCGTCGAAGTACTCCAGCAGCACACCGGTGTACTCCGGGATCAGGTCGATCGACCCGTCCTGCAGGCCGGGCATGTAGACCTCCCGGCTGCCGATGTTGAGCTGGGTCTCGACCGTCGCCCCCTGGGCCTCCAGGGCCTGCGCGTAGATGTTGGCCAGGGTGATGTTCTCCGGGAAGTTCGCCGACCCGATGGTGAGGTCCGTCCCGGCGGCCTGCGTGCCCGTCGCGTCCAGCCCCTGCTCGGCCAGCCACTGCCCGGCGACCGCGGCCGGGTCCTGCCGGTCGATGATCACCTGCTCGTTGAGCGCGATGAGGTCCTCGGTGGTGAGCTCCGCGGACACCGCGTTCAGCACGGCGGCGACGCCGTCGGTGGCCTCCTCGGTGCTGATCAGCGGGACCACGTTCTGCGCGGCGAACAGGTTCTCCGGGTCCTCGAGGACCACCCAGTCGTTGGCCGCGATGTTCGGGTCGGTGGTGAAGACGTCGGCTGCGTCGATCTGGCCGTTGGCCAGCGCGTTGATGGTGAGGGGGCCGCCGGCGTCCAGGCTGCGGAACTCACCGAAGGTCACGCCGTAGACCTCCTCCAGGCCGGGGACGCCGTCGGGCCGGGTCTGGAACTCCGGCGGCCCGCCGAGGACCAGGTCGGCGGCGATGGTGTCGCCGCCCCCGGCGGGGGCGCTCTCGCCCCCTCCCGCACTGCTGCTGCCGGACTCTCCGCACGCGGTCAGCGCGGTGAGCAGGGCGGTCCCGCCGGTCAGCGCTGTGGCGATCCTGCGGTTCATGGGGTCTCTCCTGGGGTCAGCCGCGGCGCGGCGCGCCGGGTCACTGGGTGCCGGGTGGCGGGTGCCACCCGCGGAACGGGACCGGGTCACCCCGAGGGGTGGTCACCGGAAGGGGTCAGGGCAGAAGCCGGGGTGGTCGCCTGCCGTGGTGGCCGGCCACCGTCGGGCCCGCCCCTCGGTGGCTCGGGCCGCACCACGGTCACCGCCGCGGCGCGGCTGTCGCGGGTCGTCCGGCGGGAGAACCGCCCGGAGACGCCGCGTGAGACGGCGGCGCGTTGCAGCAGCGAGAGCGCCAGGTCGACCAGCAGGGCCAGTGCGGCGACCAGGACCGCGCCGCCGGCCATCTGGCCGAAGTCCCGGCTGGCCAGCCCGTCGTAGACGTAACGACCCAGGCCCCCCAGGCCGACGTAGGCCGCGATCGTCGCGGTGGCGATGACCTGCAGCGCGGCGCTCCGCAGGCCGGAGAACACCAACGGGAGCGCGTTGGGCAGCTCCACGCGGAACAGCACCTGCCGGCCGGTCATCCCCATGCCGCGGGCCGCGTCGCGGACGTCCGGTGACACGTTGCGCACCCCGGCGTAGGTGTTGGCCAGGATCGCCGGCAGGGCCAGCAGGACCAGGGCGATCTCCGTGGGCACCAGGTAGACGGCGTTGCCGCGACCGCTGATCAACGGCGACACCATGACGTACAGCAGGATCAGCAGGCCGACCGTCGGCAGCGCCCGCAGCCCGTTGGCCACCGAGACCAGCCAGGACGCCCGGCCGGTGTGGCCGAGGACGAGCCCCAGCGGGAAGGCGATCACACCGGCGATCGACAGGGCGATGGCGGTGTACGCCAGGTGTGCGGAGGCCTGCTCGACGATCCCGGGTGTGACCCGGGTGCCGGTCCAGTTCTGCGGGTCGTTGAGCCACAGGAGCATGTCGTTCATCGGGCTGCCGACACCCGCTGCCACGGGGTGAGGAGGCGCGCGCCGAGGACGATCGACCGGTCGAGCAGCAGCGCCAGCGCGACGGACAGCACGATGCCGAGCACGATCGGCGGGTAGTAGGGGCCGGTCACCGACAGCTGGAACCCGGTGATGAACAGCTGGCCGAGCTGGGGGATCCCGATGGTCGCCGCGATGGCGACCAGGCTGACGTTGGCCACCATGGCCACCCGCAGACCCGCGGCGATGACCGGGATCGCCAGCGGGAGCTCCACGGTCCGCAGCCGCTGGAGGCGGGTGAAGCCCATCGCGGTGGCCGCCTGCACGGCGTCCTCGGGGACGGCGGCCAGGCCGTCGGCGACCACCCGCACCAGCAGTGCGACGGTGTAGATCGTCAGCGCGACGACCACGTTGACCGGGTCGAGGATCTGGGTGCCCAGCAGGGTCGGCATGACGACGAACAACGCCAGCGAGGGGATGGTGTAGAGCAGGCCGGACACCGAGACGATCGGCGGGTACGCCCACCGGTACCGGCGGGCCAGCCAGCCGATCGGGAAGGCCACCAGCAGGCCGATGACCACGGGCAGGACCGAGAGCCAGGTGTGCGCCCACAACAGGGCCAGCACGTCGGCGCGGTGGTCGGCGAAGTAGCCGAACAGGTCCCAGGGCGCCGAGCCGTTGTCCGAGTTCACGGCCTGACCTGGGCCGAGGCGTCCGCGGTCGCGGCGTGCAGGTGCGCCAGCACCGTGCCGGCCCGGACGGAGCCGACGAGCTGCCCGCTCTCGTCGACCACCACACCACGACCGCTGGGCGAGGAGAGCGCGGCATCCAGGGCCTCGCGCAGGGTGCCGCCGACCGGAGACAGGGTGCCGCCCAGGTTGAGCAGGCCGGGGGTGACGGTGTCTCCCGGCGCGGGGCCCGGGCCGCCGTCGGGATGGGCCCGGAGGTGCAGCCAGCCCTGCGGGAGCCCCCCGTCGTCCACCACGAGCACCCAGTCGTCGACGGCGACGTCGTGCGCTCGGGCCATCGGCGAGCCGAGGGTCACGGTCGGCTCGGCCGTCGCGGCCACCTCGGCGGAGATGAAGCCCAGCGCCCGGTAACCGCGGTCACGACCCACGAACTCGGCCACGAAGGGGTCCGCGGGGGTGGCCAGCAGGTCGGCGGGGGCGGCCACCTGGGCCAGTCTCCCGCCCACGGCGAGGACGGCGACCCGGTCGCCGAGCCGGATCGCCTCGTCGATGTCGTGGGTGACGAACAGGATCGTCTTGCCCAGCTCACCCTGCAGCCTCAGGAACTCCTGCTGCAGCTGGTCGCGGACCACGGGGTCGACGGCGCTGAACGGCTCGTCCATCAGCATGACCGGCGGGTCGGACGCCAGTGCCCGGGCCACCCCGACCCGCTGCTGCTGACCGCCGGAGAGCTGGGCGGGGTAGCGGTCGGCGAACGAGGCCGGCAGTCCGACCAGCTCCATCAGCTCGATCGCCCGGCGGCGCGCCTCCCGGCGGCCGGTCCCGGTGAGCATCGGGACGGTGGCCACGTTGTCCACGACGGTGCGGTGCGGGAACAGCCCGGCGTGCTGGATCACGTACCCGATGCTCCGACGCAGGTCGGTGGCGGACACCGAGGTGACGTCGCGGTCGTCGATCGTGATCGTGCCGGAGGTCGGCTCGACCATCCGGTTCACCATCCGCAGGCTGGTGGTCTTGCCGCAGCCGGACGGTCCGACGAGCACGGTGATCTGGCCCGAGGGTGCGGTCAGGCTCAGCTCGTCGACCGCGACGGTCCCGTCGGGGTATGCCTTCGACACCGCGTCGAAACGGATCATCGGGGTCCTCCCTGCGGCTCGACTGCACGGGGCCTGAGTCGACGGTGGTGGATGGGCGCTGCGCTGCTGGTGGTGTCCGCTGTCCGCACGGAGATGGGTGTGGCCACCGGCTCTCCTCGATCGACTGGCGGTTGGCGGCACGTTCGACCGGTGATGCCCCGCGGGGCGCGCAACGGGGGCACCATCGAAACACATCGCGTCGTGCACGATCGATGTCTTGCCGCCGACGTGCTCGTCCTGGGCCGGCGGTCCTTCCCCGCGGCCGGGGGCCCGTGCCCCTCCCACCTGGCGGAGAGACACCCAACGCGTACGGAGCGGAGTTGACCGGTGTCGACGGCCGCCGCCCGTAGGGTGCACGGCATGGGAGGTCGCCGCGACGACGGAGTCCCCGCTCGCAGTCCCCTCCCGCCCGTGCCGCCCCGCCCGGCCGCCGTCCGGGTGGCGCCGTCGGCCGTCGAGCCGCCGGCGGGGTCTGCGGCTCAGCGGGTGTGGCTGGGCGTCGCGCTGCTGCTCGCCGTGCCGGCCACGGCCGCGGCCTTCCTCACCGAGGACCCGCTGTACCTGCGGGTCGCACTGCTCGCCGTCGCCTGGGCCTTCGTGATCGCCGCGTTCCTCGCCGGCAGCCGGCGCGCCGACCGGACGGCCGCGACCGCCCGGGAGGCCGAGCTCCGGCACGCCTACGACCTGGAGCTGGCGCGTGAGGTCACCGCCCGGCACGAGCACGCGGCCCAGCTGGAGAGCCGACTGCGGCGCGAGGCGGAGCAGGCCATCAGCACCGAGCTCGGTCGGCTGCGCACCGACCTCGCCGCCCTGACCGAGCTGCGCGGCGAGCTGAGCGGCCTGGAGCAGCTGCGCACCGAGCTGGCCGGGCTGGGCGAGCTGCGCAGCGACCTCGGCCGGATGCGCAGCGAGCTGAGCGAGCAGTTGTCCGGTGAGCTGCTGATCGAGCGCATGGTCATGCGCGCGCAGTCGGTCCGCGGACCTGCGCAGGTCGCCGACGGCGGTCGCACGGTGGAGGGTGCGCCGCCGGTGTGGGAGACCTCGGTGTGGACGTCCTCCACGACCGGGCCGGGCGCCTCTGCTGGGTCCGGCCAGGAGCTCCCGGTGGCGGTCGCCGAGGGTCTCGACGTGCCCGCGCCGTCGATCAGCACGGCGGCCCCGTGGGCGGCCGAGGACCGCGCGTTCGCGCTGCCCGAGGAGTCGTCGAGCCGGCACCGGCCGCCGTCACCGCTGGAGTGGCTGGTCGAGGAGGCGGTGCTGGAGCCGTGGGTCGAGCCGAGCCCGAAGTCGCCGCTGGCCTGGCTGGGGGAGAAGGCCCTGCTGGACGCGGCCGGCCGGCCGCCCGCCGAGGTGCCGGTGGTCCCGCTGCCGTCCCGGCCGCCACTGCCCGAGCCTGTCCTGCGCGTGCCCGAGCCGGTCCTGCCCGAGCCCGAGCCCGCCCTGCCTGTGCCCGAGCCCGCCCTGCCTGTGCCCGAGCCCGTCCTGCGCGTCCCCGAACCCGACCCCGAGCCTGCTCCGCGCGTGCCCGAGCCGGCGCTCCGCGTGTCCGACCTCGTGGCCGCGATGTCGGACCCCCTCGAGCCGCCGCGGCGTCGGCACCGCCGGGCTGCGGAGCCCGACGAGGCGGGCGGCGGCGCCCCCTCGAACGGCCGCCGGCACAGCCATGCCGCACCGGAGGAGCAGGCCGCGGCGAGCACCAGCTGGTCGGACTGGGCGGCTGCGTCCGCCGGCTCCGGGTCAGGCACGCCGGGAGCGGAGACCCCGTCGTGGGCGTCGCCCGCCGAGCCGATCCCGTCGGGTGCAGCGCCCTCGGTGGAGTCGCCGTCCTGGGAGCCGACCCCGTGGTCGGCCGCCCCCGTCACCCCGGTGGCCGCGGAGCCGGCGCCCCGGGCGACGGCGCCGGCGCAGGGGCACGCCCGGCTGAAGCAGATCCTGGCCGAGAGCGGGGTCTCCGCGCCCAGTGGTGGCCGGTCCCGGCGCCGCCGCTACCGCGAGGAGGGCGAGGACGCCGGCGACGACGTCCTCGCCCGGGTGCTCGGCCGCTGAACCGCCGCGGTTCCGCGGCTCGGCCCCTCTGCAGGGCCCCGCGCCGAGCTTGCGAGGAGTGGGGGGCAGAGGGGTCCTTCTTCAGATGGGGCCGCGGGACAGAGCGCCGCCGTCGAGGACGAGCGTCTGGCCGGTGACCCAGCCGGCCTGGTCGCTCAGCAGGTAGGCGGCCGCCTCGCCGATGTCCTCGGGCACGCCGAGCCGGCCGACCGGGTACTGGCCGCCCAGCTCGTCCTCGCGGCCGGTGAACAGGGCCTCGGCGAACCGGGTCTTCACCACGGCCGGGGCGACGGCGTTGACCCGCACCTTGGGGCCGAGCTCCACGGCCAGCTGCGTGGTCAGGTTGATCAGCGCGGCCTTGCTGACGCCGTAGGCCGCGATCCCCTCACTGGACTTCAGGCCGGCGACCGACGCCACGATCAGCACCGAGCCGCCGTGCTCGGACATCCACGCCTTCCACGCCTCCTGGACCAGGCCGAGGCTGGAGACGACGTTGGTGTCCAGGATCTTGCGGAAGGCGTCCAGCGGGGCGTCCATGAGCGGGCCGAAGACCGGGTTGATGCCGACGTTGCCCACCAGCACGTCCAGGCTGCCGAAGGTGTCGATCGCGGTGCGGACGGCCTCGGCGCGGTGCTCGGGGTCACCGGCGTTGCCGGCCACGGCGACGGCCTTCTCCGGGCCGCCGAGCGCCTCGACCGCCTCGGCGAGCGCGTCGGGCTTGCGCGCGGTGACCACCACCCGGGCGCCTCGCTCCACCAGGCTCTGGGCGATCGCCAGGCCGATGCCCCGGCTCGCGCCCGTGACCAGTGCCGTGCGTCCCTCGAAGCTGCTCACCGTGCTCCTCCTGCTCGCCAGAGCCGGCTCCGCTGCCGGCCGGGCCCACCCAATCACGGGCGGATCGGACGCCGGCGATCGCCCGGGTGAGTCAGGACACACCCCGCGGGCGTTGCCGACGTCGTCCGCGGGTAACAGACTCGCCATCGGCGGTACACCCGCGTGACACGCCTTCCGGGGCGGTTGCAGCAGGTGGCCCGCCGGGACCGACCGCGCCACCGCTCCACACGGCCCACGACGACGTGGGACGACGCGACCTGAGTCCGGTACCCGCGAGGGACTGGAACGAGAGGTGCACCGGGATGCCCATCCGTCCCCGCGCGCTGCCTGCGCGCCCTGTCCTGCCTGCGGGCCTGCCCGCCGCGACCGAGGCGCCCGCCCGTCTGCGGGTCGGGATCGTCGGCGCCGGCCGGGTCGGTGCCGTGCTCGGCGCCGCGCTCTCCGCCGCCGGCCACGAGGTGGTCGCCGCCTCCGGGGTGTCCGCCGCCTCCGCCGAGCGCGCGGCCCGCCTGCTGCCCGGCGTCCCGCTGCTGCCTGCCGACGAGGTCGTCGCCGCGAGTGACCTGGTGGTCCTCGCCGTGCCCGACGACACCCTCGCCGGCCTGGTCGCCGGTCTCGCTGAGACCGGCGCCTGGCGGCGCGGCCAGCTGCTCTTCCACACCTCCGGTGCGCACGGCCTCGCCGTGCTGCTGCCGGCCGAACGCTGCGGCGTCCTGGCCCTGGCGCTGCACCCGGCGATGACCTTCTCCGGCGCCCCCGAGGACGCGGCCCGGCTGGCCGCCGCGCCGTTCGGGGTCACCAGCCGCCCCGAGCACCGCCCGGTCGCGGAGACGGTGGTGCTGGAGATGGGCGGCGAGCCCTTCTGGATCGACGAGGCCGACCGCGGGCTCTACCACGCGGCGCTGGTCACCGGGGCGAACCACCTGGTCACGCTGGTCGCCGAGGCCGCCGACCTGCTCCGCGCCGCCGGCGTCGACGAGCCGGCCCGGGTGCTCACCCCGCTGCTGACCGCCGCCCTGGACAACGGCCTGCGCCGCGGCGACCGCGGGCTCACCGGCCCGGTCAGCCGCGGCGACGTCGGCACCGTGGCCGCGCACCTGGACACGCTGAGCGAGCGCGCGCCCGCCGCGGTCGACGCCTACGTGGCCCTGGCCCGGCGCACCACCGAGCGGGCGCTGGCCGCCGGCCGGCTCAAGCGGCACGAGGGCGCCCCGCTGCTGGAGCTGCTCGACTCGGCCGAGGAGGCCGCGCGATGAGCCTGTCCGTCCGGTCACCGGTGGTCGCGGAGACGACCGCGGAGCTGCGCCGGCTGCGGGTCGACCTGCCCGGGCCGGTCGTGCTCGTGCCCACCATGGGCGCGCTGCACGAGGGGCACCGCACGCTGGTCCGCGCAGCCCGCCAGCACGGCGGCAGCGTCGTCGTCTCGGTGTTCGTCAACCCCACCCAGTTCGGCCCCGGCGAGGACTTCGACCGCTACCCCCGCACCTGGGACGCCGACCTGACGGCGCTGGCCCAGGAGGGCGCCGACCTGGTGTTCCACCCGCCGGTCGACGAGGTGTACCCACCCGGTGCGCTGGGGGTCACCGTGCAGCCAGGGACGCTGGGGGAGGTGCTGGAGGGCGCCGTCCGCCCGGGGCACTTCGCCGGCGTGCTGACCGTGGTCGCGAAGCTCTTCGGCCTGGTCCGCCCGGACGTCGCCGTCTTCGGCGAGAAGGACTACCAGCAGCTGACGCTGATCCGGGCGATGGCCCGTGAGCTGGCGCTGGGGGTGCGGGTGGTCGGCGTGCCGACGGTCCGCGAGGACGACGGCATGGCGCTGTCCTCCCGCAACCGGTTCCTCTCGCTGGAACAGCGCCGGGCCGCTGCTGCGTTGTCCGCAGCACTGCGTGCCGGTGTCCAGGCAGGCCCGCAGGGCGCCGACGCCGTCCTGGCCGCGGCCCGCGCCGTCCTGGCCGAGGCCCCCGACCTGCTCCAGGACTACCTGGAGCTGACCGATCCAGATCTCGGACCGGCGCCCGTCGCCGGATCCGCCCGCCTGCTGGTCGCCGCCCGCGCCGGCAGCACCCGCCTGATCGACAACACCGCTGTGGAACTGGGGTATCGCTGATGATGCGCACCATGCTCAAGAGCAAGATCCACCGGGCCACGGTGACCCAGGCCGACCTGCACTACGTCGGGTCGGTCACCGTCGACGAGGACCTGATGGACGCCGCCGACCTGCTGGCCGGCGAGCAGGTGGCGATCGTCGACGTCACCAACGGCGCCCGGCTGGAGACCTACGTCATCCCCGGCGAGCGGGGCACGGGCGTGCTGGGCATCAACGGTGCCGCGGCGCACCTGGTGCACCCGGGCGACCTGGTCATCCTGATCAGCTACGGCCTGATGGACGAGTCCGAGGCCAAGTCCTACCTGCCGGCGGTCGTGCACGTCGACGCCGACAACCGCGTCGTCGAGCTGGGCGCCGACCCCTCCGCCCCGGTGCCGGGGGCGCCGGACCAGCAGCGCAGCGACCTCGGCGTCCCGGTCCGGTGACGCGAGCCGCAGAAATGGCCATTTCTGCGGACCTGGGCACGGGGCTGCCGCTGCGGCTGCGGGCCCCCGCCCCGGGCTGGGAGCTGACCGCCGACGTCTGCGTGGTCGGCTCCGGGGTCGCCGGGCTCTGCGTCGCCCTGCACGCCCGCGCGGCGGGGCTCTCGGTCGCCGTCGTGACCAAGGTCGAGGTGGACGACGGCTCGACGCGCTGGGCGCAGGGCGGGATCGCCGCGGTCCTGGACCCGGCCGACACCCCGGCCGCCCACGCCCGGGACACCGAGGTGGCCGGGGTGGGGCTCTGTGACACCGACGCCGTCCAGGCGCTGGTCACCGAGGGCCCCGAGCGGCTGCACCAGCTGATCAGCTGGGGAGCCGCGTTCGACCGCGGCCCGACCGGGCGGCTGCTGCTGACCCGGGAGGGCGGCCACTCCACCAACCGGATCGTGCACGCCGGCGGAGACGCCACCGGGGCGGAGGTCCAGCGCGCGCTGCGCGACGCCGTGGCCGCGGACCCCGGGGTGACGCTGGTCGAGCACGCGATGGTGCTGGACCTGCTCCGGGACGCCGACGGTCGCGCAGCCGGCGTCACCCTGCACGTCCTCGGCGAGGGCTCCGCGGACGGCGTGGGTGCGGTGCGCGCCCGGGCCGTGGTGCTGGCCACCGGCGGGATGGGGCAGGTGTACGCCGCGACCACCAACCCGGGGGTCTCCACCGGCGACGGCGTCGCCCTGGGCCTGCGGGCCGGGGCGGTCGCGACCGACCTGGAGTTCGTCCAGTTCCACCCCACCGCCCTCTACCTGGGCCCGGACGCCCGTGGGCAGCAGCCGCTGGTCTCCGAGGCGCTCCGGGGGGAGGGGGCCGTGCTGCGCGACGGCGCCGGCGAGCGGTTCATGCCCGGCGTGCACCCGCTCGCCGAGCTGGCCCCCCGCGACGTGGTGGCCAAGGCGATCACCCGGGTCCAGCTGCGCGACGGCGTCGACCACGTCTGGCTCGACGCCCGCGGTCTCCCCGGGCTCGCCGAGCGGTTCCCGACCATCGTGGCCCGCTGCCGCGAGGCCGGCATCGACCCGGTCACCGAGCTCGTGCCGGTCACCCCGGCCGCGCACTACGCCTCCGGTGGCCTGGCCACCGACCTGGCCGGGCGCACCACCGTGCCCGGCCTCTACGCCTGCGGTGAGGTCGCCTGCACCGGCGTGCACGGGGCCAACCGGCTGGCGTCGAACTCCCTCCTGGAGGGGCTGGTGTTCGCCGGGCGGATCGGTGCGGCGCTGGCCCGGGAGCTCCCGGTGCCCGCTCCCGCCGCGCCGGCGGACCAGCGGCCGGCCGGGCTGGTCGACGTCGCGGCCCGCGCGCCGCTGACCACGGCGATGTCGGCCCGGGTCGGCGCGCTGCGCAGCGGTCCAGGGCTGGCCGAGGCCGCCGGGCAACTGGCGGCGCTGGGGGAGTGGACCACCGCCGTCCCCGGGGTGCCGGGCTGGGAGACCACCGACCTGCTCACCGTCGCCACCGCGATCACCGCCGCGGCCGCCGCGCGAGAGGAGACCCGTGGCTGCCACTGGCGGGAGGACCACCCCGAGGCCGTCGAGGGCTGGGAGGTGCACCTGGACGTGCAGCTCGCCGACGACGGGCAGGTCCGGCTGACCCGCCGCCCGGTGGGCACGTCGGTGACAGTGACCTGGTGAGCGAGCATGTGCCGGTGACCACCCCGGCGAGCCGAGCGCTGCCCACCGACCCGACCGACCTCAGCGGCACCGGCCTGAGCGCCGCCTGGGTCGCCGAGCTCGTCGAGCGCACGCTGACCGAGGACCTGACCGGCGGCGCCCCGCTGCCCAGCGCCCCCGACGTCGCCGTCGGCTACGACGTGACCAGCGCCGCGACCGTCCCGGGCAGCCAGTTCGGGACGGCGGACCTCGTCGCCCGGGCCGACGGCGTGGTCGCCGGGCTGCCGCTGGCGGCCCGGGTGTTCACCCGGCTGGCCCCGGGCGCCACGCTGACCGCGGGAGCGGCCGACGGCGACCGGGTGCGCCGCGGCGACGTCCTGCTCACCGTCCGCGGCCCGGTGCGGGCACTGCTGGCCGCCGAACGCAGTGCGCTCAACATCGCCAGCCGGGCCAGCGGCATCGCCACCGCCACCCGGGCCTGGGTCGACGCCGTCGCCGGCACCGGTGCGGTCGTGCTGGACACCCGCAAGACCACCCCGGGGCTGCGCCCGCTGGAGAAGTACGCGGTGCGCTGCGGCGGCGGGTCGAACAAGCGGATGGGCCTCTACGACGTGGCGATGGTCAAGGACAACCACGTCGCCGCGGCCGGGTCGGTCGCCGCCGCCGTGGCCCTGGTCCGGGAGCGGGCGCCCCGGATCACCGTGCAGGTCGAGTGCGACACCCTCGAGCAGGTCGGCGAGGCGCTGGACGCGGGTGCGGACTTCCTGCTCCTGGACAACATGACCCCCGACCAGCTCCGGCAGGCCGTCGCCCTGGTCGGCGACCTGGACGTCGACCTGGAGGCCACCGGCGGGCTCACCCTCGACGCCGCCCGGGAGGTGGCCGACACCGGCATCGACTTCCTCTCCGTCGGTGCGCTCACCCACTCCTCGCCGATCCTCGACCTGGCCCTGGACCTGCGGGCGCTCGACCTCCGGGCAGGCTGACGTGCTGCTCACCGTGGACGTCGGCAACAGCCAGACGGTGCTGGCCACCTTCGACGGCGCCCGGCGGGTCGGCTGCTGGCGGGTCACGACCCAGCCGCGGGCCACCGCCGACGAGCTGCACATGCTCTGGCGCGGGCTGCTGCGAGACACCGTGGTCACCGGGGTCGCCGCCTGCTCCACCGTGCCGGCTCAGCTGCCGGCGCTGCGGCAGCTGCTGGACCGGCTCGCCGTCCCGGTCACCCTGATCGGGCCCGGGGTGCGCACCGGGGTGCCGTTGCACGTGGACAACCCGCGCGAGGTGGGCGCCGACCGGGTGGTCACGGCGCTGGCCGCCCACGAGCTGTACGGCCGGCGCCCCGATGGCACCGGGCGGCCGGTGGTGGTGGTGGACTTCGGCACCTCCACCACCGTCGACGCGGTGGGCCCGGACGGGCAGTTCCTCGGCGGCGCGCTCGCGCCCGGCGTCGAGGTGAGCCTGGATGCGCTGGCCGCGCGGGCCGCGCAGCTGCGCTCGGTGGAGCTCACCGTCCCCACCCAGGCGATCGGCAAGAACACCGTCGCCGCCCTGCAGTCCGGGATGGTCCTCGGCTTCGCCGGTCTGGTCGACGGCCTGGTCGCCCGGATCGCCGCCGAACTGGTCGCGCAGTTCGGAGCAGCACCGGTCGTGGTGGCCACCGGCGGACTGCACCCGCTGCTCGTCGACAGCTGCCGGTCGATCGGGGAGCGTGAGCCCGATCTCACCGTGCACGGCCTGCGGCTGGCGTTCGAACGGCACCGGTCCTCCGGCGGGTCCGGCGGTGGCGGGACGTCGTCCGGCCGCCCGTAGGCTCTGCTCGTGAGTGAGGAACCCCCCGGCCCGCCCGAGGACGAACTGCCCGAGCAGCTGCGGGTGCGGCGAGCCAAGCTGGACCGGTTGCGCGAAGCCGGCGTCGACCCCTACCCGGTCACCGTCGCCCGCACGACCACCCTGGCCGAGGTGCGTGCGACGCACCCCGACCTGGAGCCGGACACGATGACCGGCGAGCAGGTCGGCGTCACCGGGCGGGTCATCTTCTCCCGCAACACCGGCAAGCTGTGCTTCGCGACGCTGCGCGAGGGCGACACGGAGCTGCAGGTCATGCTCTCCCGCGACCGGGTCGGCGAGGAGCCGCTCGCCGCGTGGAAGTCCGACGTGGACCTGGGCGACCACGTCCTGGTCACCGGTGAGGTCGGGACGTCGCGGCGTGGGGAGCTGTCGGTCTTCGCAGACTCCTGGCAGCTGGCCGCCAAGGCGCTGCGGCCCCTGCCGGTGGCGCACAAACCGATGAGCGAGGAGCTGCGGGTCCGCCGCCGCTACGTGGACCTGATCGTCCGCGACGAGGCGCGTCGCACGGTGCACCAGAGGTCCACCGTGATGGGCACGCTGCGCTCCGGCCTGACGGCCCGTCGTTTCCTCGAGGTCGAGACGCCGATGCTGCAGACCGTGCACGGCGGCGCCGCTGCCCGACCGTTCCGCACGCACATGAACGCCTTCGACCTGGACCTCTACCTGCGCATCGCCCCCGAGTTGTTCCTGAAGCGGTGCATCGTCGGTGGGCTGGACCGGGTCTTCGAGATCAACAGGAACTTCCGCAACGAGGGGGCCGACTCCTCGCACTCCCCGGAGTTCGCGATGCTCGAGGCCTACGCCGCGTACTGGGATTACCAGGAAATGGCCCGGATGACGCAGGAACTGGTCCAGGAGTGCAGCACGGCGCTGTTCGGCGACCACATCGCCCGGCACCACGACGGCACCGAACTCGACCTGTCCGGCGACTGGCCGCAACTGTCGCTCTACACCGCGGTCTCCGACGCCGTCGGTGAGGAGATCACCCCGCAGACGACGGTGCAGCAGTTGCGCGCGATCGCCGAACGGCACGATGTCGGCGTCGACCCGGCCTGGCTGCCCGGAAAGGTGGTCGAGGAGCTCTTCGAGGCGCTGGTGCAGGACGGGCTGCAGTCGCCGACGTTCGTCATCGACTACCCGGTGGACACCTCGCCGCTCACCCGCGCCCACCGATCGGAGCCGGGCAAGGCCGAGAAGTGGGACCTCTACATCGGCGGGATCGAGCAGGGCACCGCCTACTCGGAGCTGGTGGACCCGGTCGTCCAGCGCGAACGGTTCACCGCGCAGGCGCTGCTGGCCGCCGCCGGGGACCCGGAGGCAATGGCGTTGGACGAGGACTTCCTCGAGGCGCTGGAGTACGGGATGCCCCCGACGGGCGGTCTCGGGTTCGGCATGGACAGGCTCATGATGACGCTCACCGGATTGGGGATCAGGGAGACGATCCTGTTCCCTTTGGTGCGCCCTCTCCATCAATGACTCACCTGTGTGGGGGCATTCGTCGTGAAATAGCCCCGAAATTGGGCTGAATGCCGCAGTTCGTGGTGCAATGGACTCGTCGATCACGGGGGAGCACTGACGACAGTCCACGGCCCCGCAGCAACAGGAGTGAACAGACAATGGCACGTAAGGTCCAGGTGATCCTGAGCGACGACCTCGACGACAGCATCTCCGCTGACGAGACGGTCACGTTCTCCCTCGACGGGACGACGTACGAGATCGACCTGTCGGACAAGAACGCTGCAGAGATGCGCGACGTGTTCGGCAAGTACGTGGCGGCGGCCCGCAAGGTGAGCAGCCGTGGCACCCGGGCCTCGGGCGCGGGTCGGTCGCGGGCCACCGGGGGCGGTGGCCGGATGGACCGCGAGCAGGCCGGCGCGATCCGCGACTGGGCCCGCAGCAACGGCCACCAGGTCAGCGACCGCGGCCGCATCCCGGCCAGCGTGGTCGAGGCCTTCGAGGCAGCGCACTGACGTAGGCGGCGTCTCCTGCTGCACTGCAGGAGGGCCACCACGACGGCCCGGCACCTCCCCTGGGGGTGCCGGGCCGTCGTGCGTCCGCTCATGGCGTAACCGTGGGGGAACACCGTCCCTGGGAGGACAGTTGTCTCCATCGAGCCCCCCGGACGGTTCGACGGCCTGTTCTCGACGCCGACCGGGTGGTGCGAACTACAGTGGAACGACCGGTGCCCCAGCGCGCCGACGTACGTCGGGTGTCCACCGTCCCCTGCCGGGGACACGAGCACAGCAGGTCCAGCCGGTCAGAGGGAGATACAGCAGATGTTCGAACGGTTCACCGACCGAGCCCGTCGCGTGGTCGTCCTGGCGCAAGAAGAAGCCCGGATGCTCAACCACAACTACATCGGCACCGAGCACATCCTCCTGGGTCTGATCCACGAGGGTGAGGGTGTCGCCGCCAAGGCGCTCGAGTCCCTCGGCATCTCGCTGGAGGGCGTCCGCCAGCAGGTCGAGGAGATCATCGGGCAGGGCCAGCAGGCGCCGTCCGGTCACATCCCCTTCACCCCGCGGGCCAAGAAGGTGCTGGAGCTGTCGCTGCGCGAGGCGCTGCAGCTCGGCCACAACTACATCGGCACCGAGCACATCCTGCTCGGCCTGATCCGCGAGGGCGAGGGCGTCGCCGCCCAGGTCCTGGTGAAGCTGGGCGCCGACCTCAACCGCGTGCGCCAGCAGGTCATCCAGCTGCTGAGCGGCTACCAGGGCAAGGAGCCGGCTGCCGCCGGCGGGCCCGCCGAGGGCACCCCGTCGACCTCGCTGGTCCTCGACCAGTTCGGCCGCAACCTGACCCAGGCCGCCCGCGACGGCAAGCTCGACCCGGTCATCGGCCGGGCCAAGGAGATCGAGCGGGTCATGCAGGTGCTGTCCCGCCGCACCAAGAACAACCCGGTCCTGATCGGTGAGCCCGGCGTCGGCAAGACGGCGGCCGTCGAGGGCCTCGCCCAGGCGATCGTCAAGGGCGAGGTGCCCGAGACGCTGAAGGACAAGCAGCTCTACACCCTCGACCTCGGCGCCCTCGTCGCCGGTTCCCGCTACCGCGGTGACTTCGAGGAGCGGCTGAAGAAGGTCCTCAAGGAGATCCGCACCCGCGGCGACATCATCCTGTTCATCGACGAGATCCACACCCTCGTCGGGGCGGGTGCCGCTGAGGGCGCGATCGACGCCGCCAGCATCCTCAAGCCGATGCTGGCCCGTGGTGAGCTGCAGACCATCGGTGCCACCACGCTGGACGAGTACCGCAAGCACCTGGAGAAGGACGCCGCCCTCGAGCGCCGCTTCCAGCCCATCCAGGTCAGCGAGCCGACCCTCGCCCACACCATCGAGATCCTCAAGGGCCTGCGGGACCGCTACGAGGCCCACCACCGGATCAGCATCACCGACGGCGCGCTGGTCGCCGCCGCGACGCTGGCCGACCGGTACATCTCCGACCGTTTCCTCCCGGACAAGGCGATCGACCTGATCGACGAGGCCGGTGCCCGGATGCGGATCAAGCGGATGACCGCCCCGCCGGACCTGCGTGAGTTCGACGACCGGATCGCGGCCATCCGCCGCGAAAAGGAGTCGGCGATCGACGGGCAGGACTTCGAGAAGGCCGCGTCTCTCCGCGACAAGGAGAAGCAGCTGCTGGGCGAGAAGTCCGAGCGCGAGAAGCAGTGGAAGGCCGGTGACATGGACGTCGTCGCCGAGGTCGACGACGAGCAGATCGCCGAGGTCCTCGCCAACTGGACGGGCATCCCGGTCTTCAAGCTGACCGAGGAGGAGACCACCCGGCTGCTCCGCATGGAGGACGAGCTCCACAAGCGGATCATCGGCCAGGAAGAGGCCATCAAGAGCGTCAGCCAGGCGATCCGCCGCACGCGGGCGGGCCTCAAGGACCCTCGTCGTCCCGGTGGCTCGTTCATCTTCGCCGGCCCCTCGGGTGTCGGTAAGACGGAGCTGGCCAAGGCGCTCGCGCAGTTCCTCTTCGGCGAGGACGACGCCCTCATCCAGATCGACATGGGCGAGTTCCACGACAAGTTCACGGTGTCGCGGCTCGTCGGTGCCCCTCCCGGCTACGTCGGTTACGACGAGGGTGGCCAGCTGACCGAGAAGGTGCGGCGCAAGCCGTTCTCGGTGGTCCTCTTCGACGAGATCGAGAAGGCGCACGCCGATGTCTTCAACACGCTGCTGCAGGTGCTGGAGGACGGCCGGCTGACCGACGGTCAGGGCCGGATCGTGGACTTCAAGAACACGATCCTGATCCTGACCACGAACCTCGGGACGCGGGACATCTCCAAGGCCGTCGGTCTCGGTTTCCAGGCCGGGAACGACAGCACCAGCAACTACGAGCGGATGAAGCTCAAGGTCAACGAGGAGCTCAAGCAGCACTTCCGGCCGGAGTTCCTCAACCGCATCGACGACATCGTCGTGTTCCACCAGCTCACCGAGGACGAGATCGTCCACATCGTGGACCTCATGCTCGCCCGGCTGGAGACGCAGCTGACGAACAAGGACATGTCCCTCGAGGTCACCCCGGCGGCGAAGAAGCTGCTCGCCGCCCGTGGCTTCGACCCGGTGCTGGGTGCCCGGCCGCTGCGCCGCACCATCCAGCGCGAGATCGAGGACACGCTGTCGGAGAAGATCCTCTACGGCGAGATCTCCTCCGGGCAGATCATCGTGGTGGACGTCGAGGAGGACGCCGACCCGACGGCCTCGCGCTTCACCTTCCGCGGTGAGGCCAAGCCGATCGACATGCCCGACACCCCGCCGGTGGCGCTCTCGGGCGCCGACGGCGAGGGCGAGGGTCCGGCGGCCACGCCGCCCGAGTGATCGACGACCTCGTCCGCTGACGAGACAGGGGCCGCCCTCCGCATCCGCGGGGGGCGGCCCTTCGTCGTCTCGGCAGCCCGCGAGGTCGGCGTCCACTGCCCGCGTGAGGGGGCGCGGGCGGACCCACCCGGTGCGCTGCCGGGACGGGCTTCCCAGCGACGAGCCGGTACGTCGGGGACGCCTCAGCCGGGCAGGCAGAAGCGGCCGTCCGGGGCCTGCTCGACCAGCCCGTCCACGAGCAGGGAGTCCAGGCACCGCGAGCGCTGGACGGCGTCGTCCCAGGCCGGCGTCAGGGCCTCGGCCGCAACCGGCTCCGGTGCGGCGCGCAGCACGTCGAGCAGCCGGCCACGCACCTGACGGTCGGTGCCGGCGAACTTCTGCACCCGGCGGGCCGGGCCGTCGTGCACCGGGGACCCGGCCAGCCGCCAGGCGCACCGGTCCCGCACCGGGCAGGCGCTGCAGCGGGGCGTGCCGGCGACACAGACGAGTGCACCCAGCTCCATGATCGCCACCGAGAACCGCACGGCGCGGGCGTCGTCGACCGGCGCCAGCGTGGTGATGTCGGTCAGGTCCGACGCCCGGGCCGGCGCCGCCTCGGCGCGACCGTGCACCAGCCGTGCGACGACCCGCCGCACGTTGGTGTCGACGACCGGCTGGCGGCTGCCGTGGCCGAAGCAGGCGACCGCCCGGGCGGTGTAGGTGCCGACGCCCGGCAGGGACTCCAGCTCGGCCACGTCGGCGGGCACCGCGCCACCGTGGCGGGCGGTGATGGCGACGGCGGCCTCCCGCAGCCGCAGCGCCCGCCGCGGGTAGCCGAGCTTGCCCCAGGCCCGGATCACCTCGGCCGGACTGGCGGCCGCCAGGTCCGCCGCCGCCGGCCAGCGGGCCAGCCACTCGCGCCAGACCGGCTCGACCCGGCGCACCGGCGTCTGCTGCAGCATGACCTCGCTGACCAGCACCGCCCACGGGTCGGTGCCGGGCGCGCGCCAGGGCAGGTCCCGGGCCGCCTCGGCGTACCAGTCGACGAGGACGTCGCCGACGGCGTCTCCGGCGGGTGCGGGGTCCTGAGGCGCGGCGTCGGTCGAGGCAGTGCTCACGAGGGTCCAGTGTGCCTCGGCGCACGAGCGCTCCGTCGCGGGTATGGAGGAGAGATCAGGCCGACACTCTGCGTCACCACCCGCCGGGTCGACTGCGGTCCGGGAGCAGCCCGAGGCGATGGGCCTCCTCGGGTCAGGGCGTGGCGTGCGGTCGGCGTCCAGCCGGCCGATTAGCGTCGCCGACGTGCTGCACCCGGTCGGCCCGTTGCCCGCTGTCGTCTACTGGCGACGGCGCCTGCTGGTCCTGGGCTGCGCGGTGGGCGTCCTCGGTGGCGGGGGGTGGCTCGGGGTCGCGGCGGCCACCGGGTCGCCGGACGAGGAC
Source organism: Modestobacter sp. VKM Ac-2985 (assembly GCF_026967925.1). Classification (GTDB taxonomy): domain Bacteria; phylum Actinomycetota; class Actinomycetes; order Mycobacteriales; family Geodermatophilaceae; genus Modestobacter. The sequence goes on from NZ_JAPVBI010000001.1 coordinate 528,576, forward strand.
ACCGTCCTCAGCACCGCCGGTGATGCGCCCGCGCCGGCGCTGGACCAGATCGTGCCGTCGCTGGCGGCGGTCCAGCTCCCGACCGCCCCGCCCACGGCCGGCCCTGTCGAGGAACCGGTGGCCGAGCAGCCGCAGGACGATCCGCCGGCCGAGCCGGCGCAGCTGGACGGGGGTCCCTGCAGCAACGACATGATCGGCGTGGAGGTGCGGCCCACCCCGGCCAGCAGTCCGGTCGGCAGCAAGCCCACGTTCGACCTGGTGGTCACGAACGTCTCGCCGGTCTCCTGTGTGCGGTCGCTCGACAAGGGCCTGCAGGAGATCGTGATGGTCAACGCGGCCGGCATGCGGGTCTGGGGGAGCAACGACTGCTTCCCGGAGGAGACGACGGACGCGAGGACGCTGCAGCCGGGGGAGTCCGTGGTCTTCCCGGTGGTGTGGGGTGGGTTGAGCAGCACCCCGGGGTGCACCGCGGAGCGCGTGCCACCGCCGCCGGGGGACTACGCGCTGCGCGGCCGGCTGGACACGGCGACCAGCCCCGACGCCACCTTCACCCTGACCTGAGGGAGCACGCTCTCCTCCTCATCCCTCGCGAGCTCGGGACGGGGCCGATCAGCTGTAGCGGTCGAGGATGGACGTCTCCGCGAGCCGGGACAGCCCCTCGCGGATGCCGCGGGCCCGGGCCTCGCCGACCCCCTCGACGGCCAGGAGGTCGTCGATGGTCGCCGCGAGCAGCTTCTGCAGCCCACCGAAGTGCGCGACCAGCCGGTCGATGATGCCTGCCGGCAGCCGGGGGACCCGGGCCAGCAGCCGGTAGCCGCGTGGGCTGACCGGGGAGTCCAGGGCGTCCGGGGAGGTCGGCAGGCCGTAGCAGCGGGAGACGGCGGAGAGGTCGAGCAGCTCGGTCGCCGACAGGGCGCGCAGGTCGCCGAGCACCTCCTCGCCGGAGCGGTTCCGGCGACCGCTGGGGAGGTAGTCGCGGACCAGCAGTCCGCGGTCCTCCTCGACCCCGGCGAGCATCTCGTCCAGCTGCAGGGCGAGCAGCCGGCCGTCGGTGCCGAGTTCGACGACGAAGCCCTCGATCTCGTCGGCGATCCGGCGGACCATCTCCAGCCGCTGGCTGACGCTCATCGCGTCACGGACCGTGACGAGGTCCTCGATCTCCAGCGCGGACAGGGTGCTGGCGACCTCGTCGAGCCGGAGCTTGTAGCGCTCCAGGGCGGCGAGGGCCTGGTTGGCGCGCGCGAGGATGGTCGTGGGGTGTTCGAGGGTGTACCGGCGGCCGGCCACGTACACCGAGATGATGTGCATCGACTGGCTCACCGAGATGACCGGGAACCCGGTCTGCAGTGCGACACGCTCGGCGGTGCGGTGCCGGGTGCCGGACTCCTCGGTGGGGATCGTGGGGTCGGGCATCAGGTGCACCCCGGCCCGGACGATCCGGGTGCCGTCGTAGGAGACGATCACCGCGCCGTCCATCTTGGCCAGCTCCCGCAGCCGGGTCGCCGACAGTGCGACGTCCAGGGCGAACCCGCCGGTGCAGAGGGACTCGACGACGCGGTCGTAGCCCAGGACGATCAGTGCTCCGGTGCGGCCGGCCAGGATCCGCTCCAGCCCGTCCCGGAGGGCCGTTCCAGGGGCGATGCGACCGAGCAGTTCCCGCAATGCGGCCTCGGGGTCCACAGCGGGGGACACGGGAGCTCCTGACGGTCGGGCGGTACGGCGGCCGATTCTACGGGTCGGAGGGAGGGGGTCGGTCACCACGGGTCCCCCGTCAGGGCGTCCACCCTGGTGGTGGTCGCACTGCGTCACCACGGCCGGGTCACCACATCCGGGCGAAGGCACCTCCCAGGTCGGGCACCTCGATCAGCCGGATCCCCTTCGGGGCGGGGCCGGAGTCCTCGGGCACGAGAGCGGCCGTGTACCCCTGGCGGGCGGCCTCCGCCAGCCGCCGCCCCGTGCCCCCCACCCGCCGGATCTCCCCGGACAGGCCGACCTCGCCGATCGCGACCAGGCCGGCGGGCAGCGGACGGTCCTTCGAGGCCGAGGCGATCGCCAGCGCGAGCGCCAGGTCGGCGGCGGGCTCGGCGATCCGGACGCCGCCGACGGAGGCGGCGAAGACGTCGGCGTCAGCCAGCCGGACACCACCGCGGCGTTCGACCACGGCGTTGATCATGGCGACCCGTTGGGAGTCCAGCCCGCTGACCGCGCGGCGGGGCGAGCCGCCACCGCCGGCGGTCGCCACGAGGGCCTGCACCTCGGCCAGCAACGGCCGGCTGCCCTCCATCGTCACCGTCACGCAGCTGCCTGGCACCGGTGCGGACCGGCGGGAGACGAACAGGTGCGAGGGGTCGGGGACGCCGACGACACCGCCGTCGCCGATCTCGAAGCAGCCGATCTCGTCGGCGGGGCCGAACCGGTTCTTGGTGGCCCGCACCAGGCGCAGTGTCGAGTGGCGTTCGCCGTCGAAGGAGATCACCACGTCGACCAGGTGCTCCAGCGCCCGCGGACCGGCGATCGCGCCGTCCTTGGTGACGTGGCCGACCAGGATGGTGGTCATGTTCCGGTTCCTGGCCACCGCGCTGAGGGCACTGGCCACGGCGCGCACCTGGGTGGCCCCGCCGTCGGTGCCGTCGACGGCCGGTGACCGGACGGTCTGCACGCTGTCCAGCACGAGCAGGGTGGGCGCCACGTCCTCCACGTGGGCGAGCACCGCGGACAGCTCGGTCTCGGCGGCCAGGTAGAGCTGGTCGTGCAGGGCGCCGATCCGCTCGGCCCGCAGCCGGACCTGTGCGGCGGACTCCTCGCCGGACACGACCAGCGTCGGGCCGTTGGCCGCGGCCACCCGGTGGGCGACCTCCAGGAGCAGCGTGGACTTGCCGACGCCGGGCTCGCCGGCCACCAGCAGCACGGCGCCCGGCACGAGGCCGCCGCCGAGGACGCGGTCGAACTCGGTGATCCCGGTGGGCACGGCCCGGGCGCCGGCGAGCTGCACCTGACCGATCGGGAGCGCCTTGGCGCTGACCGGACCGGCGGAGACGGCGCGCAGCGGCGAGCCGACGGCGCCGACCTCCTGCACGCTGCCCCAGGCCTGGCACTCCGGGCAGCGCCCGACCCACTTGGCGGAGGTGTAGCCGCACTCGGTGCAACGGTGGGCGGGGCGGGTGGACTTCACACCGGATGCTGGCACGCCGTCATGGTGACGGCGGGGTACGACAGTCCGGGCCGGGGTGTGGCTCAGCCCTCGCCGTCGGCCGACTCGTCCTCGCGCGCCTCGTCGCCGGGGAGCTGCTCCTCGGCGCCCTCTTCGCCGCCCTCCTCGCCGTGGAAGTCGAACTCCTCACCGCGAGGCAGGTCACGGGTGGGGACGCCGACAGGCACCGGGACGGTGACCTCCCCGGCCTCCTCGAAGGTGAAGGTGACGTCGATGGACTCCCCGGCGCCGATCTCCTCGGCGAGGTCGACCAGGGCGACCGTGGGGCCGCCGCCGCTGCTCAGGTAGAGGATGCCGTCGGGCGGGATCGTGAGGCCCAGGTCCTCCGACGCGCTGCCGTCGGCCGCCAGCTCGGCGGCGTCGGGGTCGACGACCTCGACGCTGTCGAACGCCTCGCCTTCGATCGACACGAGGGTGTCCCCCTCGATGCCCGTGCTGGCGATGGCGCCGACCAGTCGGGCGTCGCTCCCGCTGGCGTACTGCCCGCCCGTCGGGTACGGCAGGGTCAGGGCCCGCAGCTGCAGGTCCTCCAGATCGGCCTGTACGCCCGCGAGCGGCTCCTGGGACGAGGTCTGCGTGACCTGCCCGGCGCTGCAGGCGGTCAGCCCGATCGGGGTGAGCAGCAGGACACCCATCACGGCAGCGCGCGGTGCGCGGTTCACAGCGTCGACCTCCAGAGACGTGCCGGCCACCGAGGACGCCGGTGGCACGAGTCGCACTGAGCCTAACCGTCGGCCGATGATGTGCGCTGGGAGGTGAGGGCCGTGGCGGCGCGTGCTGAGGGTGACCTGCCCGGTGCTGGCGACCCCGCACTCGCCGACTTCCCAGCTCAGGACCCCGGCAGTCGCCGATGGTGCTTCGCCGACCAGCTCGGGCCGCACTTCCTCGACGCGCCGGACCAGCCCGTGCTGCTGGTCGAGTCGCGCAGCGTCTTCCGCCGCCGCCGGTTCCACCGGCAGAAGGCGCACCTGCTGCTGTCCGCCCTCCGGCACCGCGCCGCCGAGCTCGGGGAGCAGGCCACCTTCCTGCAGACCGACACCTACACCGAGGCGCTGGACCGGGTCCACGGGCGCCTGTCGGTGTGCGCGCCGACCACCTGGCCGGCGCGGGACCTGGTGCTGCGCCGGCCCGACGTGACCGTGCTCGAGGCCCGCGGCTTCGTGACCCGGCAGGCGGACTTCCGGCGCTGGGCGGCAGGCCGTTCGCGGCAGCGCCTGCTGATGGACGACTTCTACCGCGTGGCCCGGCGGGTGCACGGCGTCCTGATGGATGGCGCGGAGCCGGTCGGTGGCACCTGGAACCTCGACCACGAGAACCGCGAGCCGGCGCCCGCCGACGGGCGGGTGGGCGTCCCGCCGCCGTGGCTGCCCGTCGAGGACGAGATCGACGAGCAGGTGCGCGCCGACCTGGACCGCTGGGCGGCCGACGGCGACGTCGCGTTCGTCGGCGACGACGGGCCGCGACTGTTCCCGGTCACGCACGCCGAGACCGAGGAGCGGCTCGAGGACTTCCTCACCCACCGGCTGCGCGCCTTCGGCCCGCACGAGGACGCGATGCTGGCCGGGGACCCGTGGCTGGCGCACTCGATGCTGTCGGCGCCGCTGAACCTCGGGTTGGTCGATCCGTCGGACGTCGTCACCCGGGCCGACCAGGCGTACCGCGACTCGGTGGCGGCCGGTGACCCGTTGCCGCTGAACTCGGTCGAGGGGTTCGTCCGGCAGGTGATGGGCTGGCGGGACTGGATCTGGCACCTGTACTGGCAGCTGGGGCGCGACTACCGGCACGGCAACGCCCTCGACGCCCACGAGGAGGTGCCGGGCTGGATGGGCGAGCTGGAGGCCGAGGCCGTGGGCGCGAACTGCCTGTCCTCCGTGCTCGCCGACGTGCGGGCGCGCGGCTGGGTGCACCACATCCCGAGGCTGATGGTGCTGGGCAACTACGCGCTCCAGCGCGGGATCGAACCGCTGGCGATGACCGACTGGTTCCACCGCATGTTCGTCGACGGCTACGACTGGGTGATGGTCGCCAACGTCGTCGGGATGAGCCAGCACGCCGACGGCGGGGTGCTGGCGACCAAGCCCTACGCCGCCGGTGGCGCCTACATCGACCGGATGAGCGACTACTGCGGTGGCTGCCGGTACGACCCGAAGAAGCGGCTGGGCCCCGACGCCTGCCCGTTCACCGCCGGCTACTGGGCCTTCCTGGAGCGCAACCGGGAGCGGCTGGCCGACAACCGGCGGATGCGCCAGCCGTTGTCCGGGCTGGGGCGGCTCAAGGACCTCGAGGCCGTCGTCGAGCAGGAGCGCGACCGGGGCACCGACCCCCACTGACCGCGGCTGTCCTGCAGGGGCCCGCCGCGACCGGGCGAGCGGTGGAGGCCGGGAGGGACCTCCATCAGGTGATCGCCGCGCCCCCGGCCAGCAGCAGGGCGACGTCCAGCACGGTCAGCAGCAGCACCGCCGGGAAGGCGAGCCGGCGGCCGCGCCGACTGCCGGCGAGCGCGGCGACGACCACGGCCGGGGCGGCGAACGCACAGGCCAGCAGGCCGAGCACGCCGGGTGGTCCGGGCGGTCCCAGCACCAGCAGCAGGGTGGCGGCGCCGAGGAGGACGGCGCCGGTGACCGCGGAGGGCACCGCGCCGACCCGGTGGGGGAGCCCGCGGACCCCGGTGGCCAGGTCGTCGTCGACGTCGGGCGCGACGTTGGCCACGTGCGCCGCGCCGCCGAGCGCCGCCCCGGCCGCGATCAGCCACCAGGGTGCGCCGGGGCTGCCCGGCGCTGCGGCGACCACCCCGGCGGGCAGTGCGCCGAAGCCGGTCAGGTAGGGCAGCGGGGACAGGGCCGTGCGCTTCAGGCCGGCGTCGTAGGCCAGCCCGCTGGCGACCAGCACGAGGAGCAGCAGACCCGGTACGAGGCCGAGGGCCAGGGACGTGACGACCGCGACGACGACGGCGGCGGCGGTCGCCCGGCGCAGCAGCGTCGGGGTGACCACCCCCTGGACGACGGGCTTGTCGGTCCGGCCGACCGCCCGGTCCCGGTCGGCGTCCAGCCAGTCGTTGCACCACCCGATCGAGGCCTGCCCGGCCAGCACCGCGATCCCGACGAGCACGGTCCGCCCGGCCGGGACGCCGGCGGTGACGGCGAGCAGGACGGCGACGGTGGTGACCGCCAGGGTCGGCTCCAGGTGGGTCGCGCGGGCCATCGCCGCGGCGGTCGCGAAGGGCCCGGAGCGGTGTCCGACACCGTCCGACTGCACACCGACCACCTCCCTGTCAACCCCGCGCGGACCTCGATCACGCCGCTGACCAGCACTTTTAGCGGACTCTGCCGAGCCGGGGGGCATTCTTCCGTGCTAACCTGGGCTGAGCGAAAGGGGTCACATACACATGGGCTTCACTGTTGGCGAGACCGTTGTCTACCCGCACCACGGCGCAGCGCTCATCGAGGCGATCGAGCAGCGCACCATCAAGGGCGTCGAGAAGTCGTACCTCGTGCTCAAGGTCGCCCAGGGCGACCTGACCGTCCGCGTGCCGGCCGACAACGCCGAGATCGTGGGCGTCCGCGACGTCGTCGGCCAGGACGGCCTGAACAAGGTCTTCGAGGTGCTGCGCGCGCCGCACACCGAGGAGCCGACCAACTGGTCGCGGCGCTACAAGGCCAACCTCGAGAAGCTGGCCTCCGGTGACGTGAACAAGGTCGCCGAGGTCGTGCGCGACCTCTGGCGTCGCGACAAGGACCGTGGCCTGTCCGCCGGCGAGAAGCGCATGCTCTCGAAGGCGCGGCAGATCCTGGTCAGCGAGCTCGCGCTCGCCGAGGGCACCAACGAGGACAAGGCCGAGGTCCTCCTCGACGAGGTCCTGGCTTCCTGATCGCCCAGCTCCACCCCAGAGACACCCAGACCACTCCCGTGCACGCTGTCGGCATCGTCGCAGCGGCCGGGAGTGGTCTGCGTCTGGGGGCAGAACTGCCCAAGGCGCTGGTGCCCCTCGGCGGCCGGCCGCTGGTCTGCTGGGCGGTCGAGTCGCTGCGTGCCGGCGGGGTCGAGCAGGTGGTCGTCGCCGTCCCGGCGTCGCAGCAGGCGGCCTTCACCGCCGTGCTCCCTGCCGACGTGCAGGTCGTCGTCGGCGGGGACACCCGCACGGCGTCGGTCCGCGCGGCTCTCGCTGCCGCCCGTGAACACGTCTCGGACCAGGAGCGCACCGCGGTGCTGGTCCACGACGCGGCGCGGCCGCTGACCCCACCCGACGTCGTCGCCCGGGTGCTGGCCGCCCTCGCCGGCGGCGCCCGCGCCGTCGTCCCGGTGCTGCCCGTCGTCGACACCACCGTGGTCGTCGACGCCGACGGCGTGGTGACCGCCGACGTCCCCCGCGCCCCGCTGCGCCGGGTGCAGACCCCGCAGGGCTTCGACCGGGCGACCCTGGTGGCCGCCTACGCCCACGCGCACGGCACCGCGGCCGAGTTCACCGACGACGCGTCGGTGGTCCGGGCCGCCGGGATCCCGGTGCACACCGTGGCCGGCGACGAGCGCGCCGCCAAGATCACCGTCGCGCACGACCTGCGGATGGCCGAGCTGCAGACCGAGCGGCTCCGATGAGCCCGGAGCTGCCCCGCGTCGGCATCGGCACCGACGTGCACCCGATCGAGGCCGGCCGCCCGTGCTGGCTCGCCGGCCTGGAGTGGCCGGGCGTCGACGGCTGCGCCGGGCACTCCGACGGCGACGTCGTCGCGCACGCCCTGACCGACGCCGTGCTGTCGGCCGCGGGCCTCGGCGACATCGGTGGGCTGCTGGGCACCGACGACCCCCGCTGGGCGGGCGCCCGTGGTGCCACCGTGCTGGAGCACGTCCGCGAGGTGCTCACCGCGGCCGGCTGGCAGGTCGGCAACGTCTCGGTGCAGTTGATCGGCACCACCCCCAAGGTCGGTCCCCGCCGGGCGGAGGCGGAGGCGGTGCTGTCCGCGGCCCTCGGTGCGCCGGTCAGCGTCACCGCCACCACGACCGACGGGCTGGGCCTCACCGGGCGCGGCGAGGGCCGGGCGGCGGTGGCCACGGCGCTCGTGGTCCGGAGCACGCCCGCCGCGCCCGTAGAATCGACCCGGTGAGCCTCCGCCTGTACGACACGGCCGTCCGCGCCGTGCGTGACTTCACGCCCCTGCGTGCAGGACGGGTCTCCATGTACGTCTGCGGGCTGACCGTGCAGGGCCCGCCGCACATCGGCCACGTCCGGTTCGCGATCGCCTTCGACGTGCTGCGCCGCTGGCTGCTGCACCGGGGCGACGAGGTCACCTACGTCCGCAACGTCACCGACGTCGACGACAAGATCCTCACCAAGGCCGCGGCCGCCGGCGTGCCGTGGTGGGCCTGGGCGTACGAGAACGAGCGCGCCGCCACCCGCGCCTACGAGGTGCTGGGCACGCTGCCGCCCACCTACGAGCCGCGGGCCACCGGCCACGTGCCGGAGATGGTCGAGCTGATCGAGCGGCTCATCGCCGGCGGGCACGCCTACGACGTCGACGGTGACGTCTACTTCGACGTCCGCTCCTTCCCCGGCTACGGCGAGCTGACCGGCCAGAAGCTGGGCGACCTGCAGCCGGCGGCGGACACCGAGACCGACGAGCGCAAGCGCGACCCCCGGGACTTCGCGCTCTGGAAGTCGGCCAAGGACGGCGACCCCGCCACCGCCTCCTGGCCCACCCCCTGGGGCCGCGGGCGCCCGGGCTGGCACCTGGAGTGCTCGGCGATGGCCGAGAAGTACCTCGGTGCCGAGTTCGACGTCCACGGTGGTGGGCTCGACCTGCGCTTCCCGCACCACGAGAACGAGCGGGCCCAGTCGCAGGCCGCCGGGGACGGGTTCGCCCGGTACTGGCTGCACAACGGCTGGGTCACCATGGGCGGCGAGAAGATGAGCAAGTCGCTGGGCAACACCGCCCTGGTCGACGAGGTCGTCCAGCGCGTGCGCCCGGTGGAGCTGCGCTACTACCTGGTGGCTCCGCACTACCGCAGCACGATCGAGTTCACCGAGGCCGCGCTGGAGGAGGCGGGGGTCGCCTACCGGCGGCTGGATTCCTTCGTCCGGCGGGCGGCCGAGGTGGTGGGCGCCGATGCCGGCAAGCCGGTGCTGCCCGCCGAGTTCACCGCCGCCCTGGACGACGACCTGAGCACCCCCGCGGCCGTCGCGGTGGTCCACGAGCTCGTCACCCAGGGCAACAGCGCCCTGGCCGCCGACGACCACGAGGCGCTCGCCGCCGCGCTGGGCGCGGTCCGGGAGATGCTCGGCGTGCTCGGCCTCGACCCGCTCGACCCGCAGTGGGCCGAGGCCGGCGGCGACCGCCGCCTGGCCGAGGCCACCGACGGCCTGGTCGCGCTCGCGCTGGAGCAGCGCGCCGCGGCGAGGGCCCGCAAGGACTACGCGTCAGCTGACGCGATCCGGAACCAGCTCGGCGCCCTGGGCGTGCAGGTCGAGGACACCCCCCAGGGCACACGATGGGAGCTGACCTGATGGCCGGCAACAGTCAACGCCGCGGCCGCTCGGCCGGCGCAGGCAAGAAGACCGCGACCTCCGGGACCGGGGGCAAGAACCGCCGGTCGCTGGCCGGGCGGGGCGCCACCCCGAAGGCCACGGAGCGGCCGCACCACCCGGCGTACAAGGCGGCGAAGGCCGCCGCGGCCCGCCAGGACAACCGGCAGCGGGTGCAGCGGCGCAACGCCGAGGCCCCCGAGCTGCTGCTGGGCCGCAACCCGGTGCTGGAGGCGCTGCGGGCCAGCATCCCGGCGACGGCGCTCTACGTCGTCACCGGTGACACGAGCCGCGGCGGGACCGACGAGCGGATCGCCGAGTCGGTGCAGCTGGCCGCCGACCGCGGGCTGCCGCTGCTCGAGGTGGGCAAGGCCGAGTTCGACCGGATGAGCGACCACGCGCTGCACCAGGGCATCGGCCTGATGGTGCCGCCCTACGACTACGCGCACCCGGACGACCTGCTCGACATCGCCCGCGACTCCGGCCGCCCGCCGCTGATCGTGGCGCTGGACGGCGTCACCGACCCGCGCAACCTGGGCGCGGTCATCCGCTCGGCCGCGGCCTTCGACGCCCACGGTCTCGTCGTGCCCGAGCGCCGCGCGGTGGGCATGACCGGCTCGGCCTGGCGGACCAGCGCCGGCGCTGCGGCCCGCCTGCGGGTGGCCCGAGCCGTCAACCTGGGCCGCAGTCTGGCCTCCTACCAGGAGGCGGGCCTGCAGACCGTCGGCCTGGCTGCCGACGGCGACATGGACATCCACTCCTACGACGGGTTCGCCGACCCGATCGCGCTGGTGGTCGGTGCCGAGGGCGCGGGGCTGTCCCGCCTGGTCCGCGAGCGCTGCGACGTCGTCCTGTCCATCCCGATCACCAAGGACACCGAGTCGCTGAACGTCAGCGTCGCGGCCGGGATCGCGCTCTACGCCGCGGCCTCCGCCCGCCGGTGACCGGACCGGCCGGGCCTGCTGCGCAGGACCGGCCGGCGACGGCGGTGCGGCTCGGGCTCGAGCCGCACCCGGAGGGCGGCTGGTACCGGCGCACCTGGACGTCCTCGGCCGTCGCCGGCGACCGGCCGGCGGCGACGGCGATCGTCTTCCTGCTGGCCGAGGGGGAGCACTCCGCCTGGCACCGGGTCGACGCCGACGAGCTCTGGCTGTGGCACGGGCCGGGTGAGCTGGGCCTGCAGCTCGCCGACACCCCGGACGTCGGCGTCGCGGCGGTGACCCTGGGGCCGGAGCTGGTCCAGGTGCTGGTGCCTGCCGGGCGGTGGCAGCGCACCCTGCCGGCCCGCACCGAGGTGCTGGTCAGCTGCGTGGTGTCCCCGGGTTTCCGGTGGAGCGGGTTCCAGCTGGGCTGAGCAGCCGGCTCAGCCGAGCAGCTGGGCGACGGTGTAGATGACCAGGCCGGCCAGGCCGCCCACGACCGTGCCGTTCACCCGGATCCACTGCAGGTCGCGCCCCACCTGGAGCTCGATCCGCCGGCTGGTCTCCTCGGTGTCCCAGCGGGCCACGGTGACGCCCACCAGGTCGGCGACGTCGCCGGAGAACCGCTCGACGGCGTACCCGGCGGCCCGCTGGGTCTGCCGTTGCACCAGTTCGCGGACGGTCGGGTCGGTCTGCAGCAGCTGCGCGCCGGACCGGATCAGCCCGACCACCCGCGCCCGCAGCTCGGAGTCCGGGTCGGCCGCGGCGGTGACGACGGCGTTCTTCGCGGTGGTCCACAGCGACCCCGACCAGGTGCGCACGGCCGGGTGGTCCAGCAGCTCCTCCTTGAACCGCTCGACCCGGGCCGCGGCCTCGGGGTCGGTGCGCAGCGTGTGCACGTAGGCCCGCAGCCGCTTGTCGTAGCTGCGGCGCAGCTCGTGCCGGGGGTCCTCGCCCACCTCGGCGAGGAAGCCCTGGAGCAGGTCGAACACCCGGTCGAACACCCGGTCGTCGACCCAGTCGGGCACCCAGACGGGCGAGGCGTCGCCGAGCCGGGTGCGGAACACCAGCCGGTTGTCGGCCAGGAAGTTCGCCAGCCCGGTGAGCGCGGCGGAGAGCACCTCCTGGTGCCGGTCGCCGTCGACGACGAGCTCGATGCCCCGGGCCACGGCGGGTGCGGCGGGGGTCTCGCGGAGCTTCCGGTCGACCAGGGCGGCGACGGCGGGCTGCAGCTCGTCGTCCTTGAGCAGGTCGGTCAGTCCACCGAGGGCGGCGCCCGCGTCGCCGGCCAGCCGCTCGGCGCGACCGGGGGCGGCCAGGAAGGCGCCCAGCCGGCCCGGGACGTCGACGGTGGACAGCCGCTCGTCGAGGACCGCCCGGGTCAGGAAGTTCTCCCGCACGAAGGTGCCCAGGCTCGTGCCGATCTGGTCCTTCTTGCGCGGGATGATCGCGGTGTGCGGGATCGGCAGCCGCAACGGGTGCCGGAACAGCGCGGTGACGGCGAACCAGTCGGCCAGCGCCCCCACCATGGACGCCTCCGCGGTGGCCCGCACGTACCCGACCCAGGTCCCGGTCTCCTCGCCCAGCAGCACGCAGCCCAGGAAGACCAGGGCCGCCAGCACGAACAGCCCGGTGGCCAACCGCTTCATCTTCGCCAGGTCGCGGGCGCGCTGGGGGTCGTCGAGCGACTCCACCAGCGGGGTGGTCAGCTGGGGTCCCGGCACCCGTCCGAGCCTAGGCGTCGGGTCGGGACACCCCTCCTGCGGACGTGCGACGACCCCGGGGCCGAGGGGGCTCGGCACCGGGGTCGTCGGTCAGAGGTGGCCCCTCTGGTGGGGGGCAGAGGGGTCCTTCCTCAGTTGGAGGTCTCGTCCAGGGTGACGTCGACCTCGGAGCTGTCCCCGTCGCGGCGGACGGTCAGCGTGATCTCGTCGCCGGGCTCGGCGCTGCGGATCGCGGCGGTCAGCTCGGTGGAGGTCGTGATCGGCCGGTCGCCCACCGCGGTGATCACGTCGCCGGCCCGGAGGCCGGCGTCGTCGGCGGCGGAGCCGTCGGAGACCGTGGCCACGAGGGCACCCTCGCCCACGGCGGACCCGGAGTCGGCCGCGGTGCGGGCGCTCACCCCGAGCAGGGCGTGCGTGGCCGAGCCGGTGTCGATGATCTGCTCGGCGATCCGCTGCGCGGTGTTCGACGGGATGGCGAAGCCGACGCCGATGTTCCCGCTGGTCGTCTCCTGACCGGGCAGGCCGGTGCTGGCGACCGAGGCGATCGCGGTGTTGATGCCGACGACCTCGCCGTCGGCGTTGACCAGCGCACCGCCGGAGTTGCCCGGGTTGATGGCCGCGTCGGTCTGCAGGGCGTCGATCACCGTGTTCTCGTCCTGCGTCGACCCGGCCTGCACCGCCCGGTTGGTGGCGCTGATGATCCCGTCGGTGACCGTGTTGGTCAGGCCCAGCGGTGCACCGATCGCGACCGCGAGGTCACCGACCTGCACGGCATCGGAGTCGGCGAACACCGCGGCGGTCAGCCCGGCGGCGTTCGACAGCTTGACCACGGCGAGGTCGTTGCTGGGGTCGGTGCCGACGACGGTGGCGTCGTAGACGGTCCCGTCGGAGGTGCGCACCTGCACGGTCGCGTCACCGGTGCCGTTGTCCAGGCTCACCACGTGGTTGTTGGTGAGCACGTAGCCGTCCTCGGACAGGACGACGCCGGAGCCGGACCCCGAGCCCGCGGCGGCGCTCACGTACAGGGTGACGACGCTGGGGGCTGCTGCGGCGGCGGCGGCCGTCGTGCTGGTGGCCCGCTCGGCGTCCTCGATGACGACGGGCTGCGTGGTCGTCCCGCTGGCGCTGACCACGGTGTCCACGTCGCTCAGCGCGACCACACCGGCGCCGGCGCCGCCGCCGATCAGCGCACCGGCGACCAGTCCGGCCACGCCCAGCCGCCAGCGCCCGGTCCGCCGCGCCGGCTGGAACGCCGCGGTCCCGGACGGGAAGGGCTGCGGGCCGTAGGCCGGCTGCGGGAAGGCCTGGGTCTGGAAGGCGGGGGGCACGGCACCAGCCGGTGCGCCCGCCCCGGTGGCGCGCTGGTAGCCGGCGGTGCCGTAGCCGGCCGGCGGCCACGGCTGGTGGGCCGTGGTCGCGCCGGGCGCCGGCTGGGTGGCCGACGGCTGCGCCGCGGTCGGGAACTGCTCGGTCGGTGCGCTCATCGGCTGCTCGGAGCCGGGGGTCTGGGGGGCGGACGCCGGGCGGCTCTGCTGTGGCGCCCAGCCGGAACCGGCACTGCGGTCGGTGCCGTGGCCCGTCTCGTCGGCCGGACGGTTCTGCTCACTCACGGGTTGTCCCTCCTCACGGCAGGACCTCCCCGCCGCGCAGACACCACTGTGCTACCCCGGACTGGCTCGAGACTGGTGGTGAGCTGTGAGTTCCCTGGGTGCCGCAGACCGGTCGGGTGGCGGGTGGCCGTGGTCCGGCCCGTGTGGGCGCCGCCTCGCCACGTCGGCAGGGGTGATCAAGCACGATGCGGGGAAGAGGAGGGCCAGCTCTGTCCACCGCTTGCTCCCTGGAGGCCACCGGTGCCCCTCCCTGCCCTGCTCACCCGCTCCCTCCTGGGCCTGCTCGTCCTCCTCGGCGGCGCGCTGGCGGCGATCGGCGGGGTGTCGCTCGGGTTGCCCGGCCTGATCGCCGTGGCGCTGGCCGCGGGTGTCGCGGCCTGCCTCGCTGCGGGCATCGCCCGGGACGCAGCAGCTCGTGACCCGGGGCAGGCAGCCGTCGACGCCGCCTGGCGCAGCGCCGTGGGCACGGTGGCCGTGCTGCTGGTGCTCAGCGGCTGTGCCGTGGTGGCGGGCGGCGCGATCACGGTGCTGCTCGTGGCGATCGGGCTGTTGGCCGTGGTGGCCCGGTGGGCGGTTCGGTCGGTCCGGGCCGACCGCCGGGAGGCCTCCGCGGTCGTGCTGCCACTGCCCGCGGACGACGGTTGGGTGCGCGCCCTGTCGGTGCCGACGCTGGGTCGGGAGTGGGTGCGCACCTCGGCGGCGCTGGCCCAGACCCGTGATCCGGTGGCCCGGCAGCAGCTGGTGCACCGTCGGCAGGAGGCCCTGGACGAGCTGGAGCGCCGCGACCCCGAGGGGTTCGCCCGCTGGCTCGCCGCCGGGGCGACCGTCGACAGCGACCCGGCGCAGTACGTCTCCGGTGACCCCGCGGCCGGCTACGACGCCGCTTGACCTGACCGACCGCCGGGTCTCCGGCGAGTCCGCCCGACCCCGGTAACCTCCTCCGGGTCGCCCCATTAGCTCAGTGGTAGAGCACCCGCCTTGTAAGCGGAAGGTCGTCCGTTCAATCCGGACATGGGGCTCCACCCCGCTCGCGGGTCAGGTCCGGGCGTGCCAAGGTCGAGCCCGAGCGCTGCCGCCCGGGCAGCCGGCGTCGAGGAGTCCCGCCGTGAGCGACCACGTGTACCGGCTGAGCGAGATCGTCGGCAGCTCCACCACCAGTGTGGACGACGCCATCCGCACGGCCGTGCGGATGGCCTCGGAGACGGTGCGCCACATCGAGTGGTTCCAGACCCAGGAGATCCGCGGCCACGTCGTCGACGGCGAGGTCGCCCACTTCCAGGTGACGATGAAGATCGGCTTCCGCGTCGAGGACCAGTAGGTCAGGTCAGGACGACGTCGGCGCCCTGCACCGCCACCCCGATCGCGGTCAGCGGCTCGGTGGCCGGGCCCTGCAGCACCGCGCCGGTGGCGGGATCGAAGGCCGAGCCGTGGCAGGGGCAGGCCAGCCCGACGTCGGTGGCGCGGACGGTGCAGCCGGCGTGCGGGCACTCGGCGTCGAACGCGGCCACCGTGCCCGCCGACGGCTGGGTGACCAGCACGGCCCGTCCGTCGAGCGACACCTCGTAGCCACCGCCGACCGGCACGTCGGCCAGCGCCACCACCGGGTCGCCCGGTCCGGCACCGGTCACCTCGGGGAACTGCGGCCCGCGGGCGCAGGCGGCGACGCCGAGTGCGGCACCACCGGCGACGAGCAGCGACCGGCGGGTCGTGTGGCCCCCGTGCAGGGGCCCGCCGCGAGCGTGCGAGTGGTGGGGGGCGCGGGGGTCCTTCATCAGTCGAAGCTGCCGGCGCCGCCCGAGCGGTACCGGGCCTGGCGCTCGATCCGCTCCCGCTCGGCCCGCTCGGCGCGTCGGGCGGCCGTCGTCCCCGGCGACCAGCCGGCCTTCACCGCGCGGTGCTCGGTCGTCTCGGTCATGTAGGCCACCGAGAACAGCAACCCGATGACCACCCCGCCGAGGGTCGCGGTGAGCCGGATGTCGAAGGGGACGGGCGGGACCAGCAGGCACAACAGCAGCACCGGGGCCAGCTGCACCAGGGCGCGGGCCAGGTGCCGCCACACCCAGGTGCGCCGGGTCGTGTCCTCGAGCACCCAGTCCGACAGCGAGGGCGGCAGGCCGCCGCCGTAGGCGTACCAGAGCCACTGGGCCGGGTTGGGTCTTCCCGCGTGCACGTCGCCCACGGTATGCCCGTGGGCGGCGGAGGCGGGCGGTGGTCGCGGGCGTACGGTTCGCCGGTGGACGAACGGCGCGTGGGGGTGCTCGCCGGGCTCGGCGCCTACTCCCTGTGGGGTGTGTTCCCGCTCTACTTCCCCCTGTTGGAGCCGGCCGGCGGTGTGGAGATCGTGGCGCACCGGGTGGTCTGGTCGTTGCTGTTCGTCGGCCTCCTGCTGACCGTCCGACGGAACTGGACCCAGGTGCGCGCGGTGGTCGCCGACCGGCGGGCGCTGCTCGTGCTGGCGGTCGCGGCCGTGCTGATCGCGGTGAACTGGCTCATCTACGTCTACGCGGTCAACTCCGGGCACGTCGTCGAGGCGTCGCTGGGCTACTTCATCAACCCGTTGGTCAGCGTCCTGTTCGGCGTGCTGGTCTTCCGGGAGCGGCTGCGCCGGCTGCAGTGGGTCGCCGTCGCGATCGCCGTGGTGGCGGTCCTGGTGCTGACCGTCGACTACGGACACCCGCCGTGGATCTCCCTCGCCCTGGCCGTCAGCTTCGGCCTCTACGGCCTGATGAAGAAGCTGGTCCGGGTCGACGCCGCGCCCGGTCTGTTCGTGGAGACGGCGGTGGTGTTCCTGCCGGCGCTGGCCGTCATCACGGTGATGGGCGCGCAGGGCGACGCCGCCTTCGGGACGGCGGGCGTGGGGCAGGCGCTGCTGTTGGCGAGCTCGGGGCTGGCCACCGCCGTCCCGCTGCTGCTGTTCGCCGCCGCCACCAGCCGGGTGCCGCTGTCGACGATCGGCCTGCTGCAGTACGTCACGCCGCTGATGCAGCTGTCCATCGGCGTCTTCGTCTACGGCGAGCCCATGCCGCCGGCCCGGCTCGTCGGGTTCGCCGTCGTCTGGCTCGCGCTGGCCGTCTTCACCGTCGACACCCTGCGCAACGCGCACAGCAACCGGCGGGCGGCCGCCCCGCTCCCGGCCGGCATCTGACCGGTCTGCACGGCGGACGGCACGCCCGGGTGTCCCGCTCCGCAGCCGCGGTGACGCGACTACCGTCGAGGGGTCCGGATCCCCCTGCCGGTGCCCGGCGCAGGCCCGGCCGACGCCCTTCCCACGGAGGCAGGACCATGAGCGAGGACCCCGTGCAGCCCGTCGGGCCGGCCGCGGACGACTCCCCGGCGGCGGTCGGGACCGACCCCGGCACGCCGCAGGGGACCGCAGCCGACGGGGCTGCTGGGACGGGCGGGACGCACGGGGACGACACGACTGCGGGTCTGCCCGAGCGGGAACGGGAGATCCTGGCCTTCGAGCGTCAGTGGTGGCGCTTCCCGGGTGCCAAGGAAGCAGCCATCCGGGAGCGCTTCGGGATGACGTCCACCCGCTACTACCAGGTGCTCAACGCCCTGATCGACCGTCCGGAGGCGCTCGTCGCCGACCCGCTGCTGGTGCGTCGGCTGCGCCGGATGCGGGCCGGGCGGCAACGTCAGCGCTCCGGCAGGGTCCTGGGCACGGACCTCCGTCACGACTAGCCTGTCTCACTGTGGGGAGGCATGCGGCGCCGTTCGGTGAGGGGAGCACGTCCGAGGCGACCCCGAGCCCGGGTCGCCGGCGCACCGACCCCGCGGTACAGCCGCCCACCGGGTCCGGCCGCCAGCACGCGCAGCCGGGCCAGCCCGCGCCCCGTCCGGTGACCCCGCGCGCACCCCAGGGCCCCGGGCCCGACAGCGACACGGCGATGACCCTGCCGCGGCAGAGCCGGGCCGAGCGCCGGCGGGAGGGCCTGCTGCCCGCGGGCGAGGACCCGCTGCTCCGCCGCCCGGCCGGCCGGCCCAGCGCACCGCCCCCGGTCGGCGGACGACGGCGGACGGACCCGGCGACCGCCGGGGACCGCCCCGCGGTCGCCGGCCCCCAGACGCCCGCGCCGCGGCCGGTGCCGCCGGTCTCGGGCCCGTTGACCGCCGCCACGCCGGCCGCACCCACCCCGTCCAGCTCCGCACCGGTCATCCCCGCCGTGGAGCCCCGCCGCACGCTCCCGGCGCCCGCCCGTCCGGCGTCCGAGTCCACGGGGCAGCGCGCCGAGCCCGTGGCGTGGCGCGTCGAGTCCACCGGTTCGACGGTGGCCCCGATGACGACGGGGATGCCGGCCTGGGCGGCCGAGCCCAGTGCGCCACCGGCGGACGTGACCCAGCGGGTCTCCGGGGCGGTGCCGGAGGAGTCGGCGTGGGGCGCCGCACCGGCCACCCCGGCAGCGCCCGTGGCGCCGCTGCGCGCACCCCAGCTGCCCGGGCGGGGGAGCGGCACCGCCGGGCGCGCCCCCACGCCCACGCCGGCCGTGCCCCGGCGCGCGGACGTGCGCACGCCCCCGGCCGCGCCGGCACCGGAGCAGGGGCCGCCGTCGGGTCCGGCGCGGCGGGCCGTCGACGTCCCCGTGGGCGGCCGGGCCGCCGCCCGGCTGGAGCGGCAGGCCGCCGAGGCCGCCCGGAAGAAGGAGGGTCGGCGTGCTGCGCCGCTGGCCCGCCCCGAGGCCGCGCCGGCACGCCCCGGCCCCGGGGACCTGCACACCGACGAGGTGCCCCGTGGCCCGCGCCGCGGGGTGCAGGGCCTGCTCGCCGTCGTCGTCCTCACCCTCGTGGTGCTGGGCGTCTGGACGTTCACCGGGCCCGGTACCGAGGAGACCTCGGCGCAGACCGCGCTGCCGACCGCCAGCGAGCCTGCGGTCGCGCCGGTGCCGGAGAGCGTGCCGCCGCCGGAGGCGGTCGCCGTGGAGCCGGTGGGGCCGGTGTTCGCGCCGGTCACGGTGCTGAACAGCACCAGCATCACCGGGCTGGCCGGCAGCATCGGCGACCAGTTCGCCGCAGCCGGCTGGGAGGTGATCGGCACCGCGGGCTCGCCGGTCAGCGACGTGGCGACCACCACCGTCTACTACAGCGAGGGCGACACGGTGCAGCAGCAGGCCGCGACCCAGCTGGTCGAGCAGTTCCCGGACGTGACCGGCCCCGTCGCGCGCTACTTCGAGGTGCCCGGCGTCGCCGACCCCGGTCTCGTCGTGGTCGCCACCGGCAACTGGCGACCCTGACCGGACGTCACCCGGCCGGCTCGCGGAACACGGAGGCGGCGCCGTCCGTTGCCGCCCACGTGCGCACCGCTCCCGAGCCGGCGCGGATCGGCTCGCGCCTCGGCGCCCAGCCGGTGCTCGCCGCCCTGATCGTCCTCCTGCTCGCCCTCCCCGCCCTCGCCGTCGTCCTCGCCGGCACCGACCGGCGTGCCCGGGCCGCCGAGGACGTGACGGCCGAGGAGGCCCGGGTCCCCTCCGGCGAGGGCGCCGACGCCGTCGAGCTGGACACCACGCTGTACCTGCCCGACAGCGCTGGCCCCGCACCGGCCGTCCTCCTCGCCCACGGCTTCGGTGGCAGCAAGCAGTCGGTCGCCGCGGACGCGCGCCAGCTGGCCCGCCGCGGGTTCGTGGTGCTGACCTGGTCCGCACGGGGCTTCGGCAGCAGCACCGGTCAGATCGGCCTCAACGACCCGCGCTACGAGGTGGCCGACGTCAGCACCCTGATCGACCTGCTCGCGACGCGGGACGACGTCGTCCTCGACGCCGCCGGTGACCCGCGGGTGGGCGTCGCCGGCGCCTCCTACGGTGGTGCGGTCTCCCTGCTGGCGGCTGCCTACGACCCGCGCATCGACGCGATCGCCCCGCAGATCACCTGGAACTCGCTGACCACGGCCTTCTTCCCCGACCAGGCCGCCGTCGTCGGCGCCGGCACCCCCGCCGACGTGCCGCGCACCGACGACGCCGGGGTGTTCAAGCGGACCTGGGCCGGGCTGTTCTTCGGCAGCGGGTCGCTGCCCACCGGCGACGGACGCCCGGGGGCCGGTGGCGACGGTGCGGCGTCCCTGGCCGGCGGTCTCGACCCGGCGGCTGTGCAGGCGCTGACCTGCGGGCGCTTCCGGGCCGACATCTGCGCGGCCTACGAGACGGCTGCCTCGACCGGCGAGCTCAGCCCCGAGGTCGCCGCCGTCCTGGAGCGGAGCAGCCCGGCGAACGTGCTCGACCGGATCACCGCGCCGACGCTGCTGCTGCAGGGCACCCAGGACTCGCTGTTCGGGCTGGGCGAGGCCGACGCCAACGCCCGGGGCATCGCCGCGAACGGCACCGACGTCCGCATGGTCTGGTTCGCCGGCGGCCACGACGCCTCGCCCTCCGACCGGGTCACCGCGGAGCTGCGGGACGAGGTCGCCGACTGGTTCGCGGTGCACCTCACCGGGGCCGACGGCGACACCGGCGGCTTCCGCTACCCGGCCCCCACCGGCCTGGGCAGCGGGGTCGGCCGGGTCCAGGGCGGTTCGCAGACCGTCTCCGTCGCCGAGTACCCGGGCCTGGCCGACGGCGAGCCCGTCGAGAGCCGGGTGCTCGAGCTGGCCGGTCCCACCCAGCCGGTGGTCACGCCGGCCGGCGGCAGCCCGGCCGCGCTCACCACCATCCCGGGCCTCGGCGCGGTCGGCGCCGCGCTCGCCGGGACCACGCTGGAGATCCCGGGGCAGTTCGCCGCCTTCGAGAGCCCGGAGCTCACCGAGGCCCTGGAGGTGGTCGGTGCGCCGACCACCACCCTCGCCGTGTCGGCGCCGGACGGGACGGCGACGATGTTCGCCAAGCTCTACGACGTCGCCCCCGACGGCACGACCACCCTGCCCAGCGGGCTGGTCGCGCCGCTGGAGCTGACCGGGATCTCCACCGACCCGGCGGCCCCCTCCGAGGTGCCGGTGACCCTCCCGCCGATCGTCCACCGGTTCGAGGCCGGTCACACGCTGCGCGTGGTCGTCTCCTCCACCGACCAGGCCTTCGCCCTGCCCGCGTCCTCCGAGGTCGCCACGGTCGGTCTGGCCGAGGGCGCGGAGCTGGCCGCGCCGGTGGTGCCGGGTGAGGTGCAGGCCACCGCCGGCTCGGCCCGCTGGTGGGTGCTGCTCGCCGTCCTGGCCGCCCTGGGCGTGCTGGGCTGGCTGGCCGCCGTCCTGATCGGCCGGCGCCGGCGCCGCCGCGTGTCGGTGTCCGCACCCGACGGGGAGGACGTGCCGCTGCGCTTCGAGGGGGTCACCAAGGCCTACAAGGACGGGTTCGTCGCCGTCCGGGACCTCTCCTTCGAGGTGCGCCGCGGCCAGGTGCTCGGCCTGCTCGGCCCGAACGGGGCGGGGAAGACGACGTCGCTGCGGATGCTCATGGGGCTGATCCGCCCGACCGAGGGCCGGATCGAGGTGTTCGGCCACGCCGCCGGGCCGGGTGCGCCCGTGCTGTCCCGGCTGGGGTCGTTCGTGGAGGGCACCGGCCTGCAGCCGCACCTGTCCGGGCGGGACAACCTCACCCTCTACTGGGCCGCCACCGGCCGGCCGCTGGCCGACGCCCACCTGGAGGAGGCGATCGAGATCGCCGGGCTGGGCGTCGCCCTGGACAAGCGGGTGCGCAGCTACAGCCAGGGGATGCGGCAGCGGGTCGCCATCGCCCAGGCGATGCTCGGCCTGCCCGACCTGCTGGTGCTCGACGAGCCGACCAACGGGCTGGACCCGCCGCAGATCCACGCGATGCGCGAGGTGCTCCGGTCCTACGCCGAGACCGGCCGCACGGTGATCATCTCCAGTCACCTGCTGTCGGAGATCGAGCAGACCTGCAGCCACGTCGTGGTCATGGCCAAGGGTCAGAAGATCGTCCAGGGCACGGTGGAGGAGATCGTCGGCACGGGGGGCGCGGTGCTCGTCGGGCTGGCCGACCCCGCCGACACCGACCGGGCGGTCGCCGTGCTGACCGGGCTGCCCGGCGTCGGTGAGGTGGAGCGGAGCACGGAGGGCCTGGTCGTCGACCTGGGCCCGACCACCCGCGCGACCGCGCTGACCGCACTCGTCGAGGCCGGCATCGGGGTCGACCAGCTCACCCCGCGCCGCCGGCTGGAGGACGCGTTCCTGTCACTGGTGGGGGAGTCATGAGCACGGAGACGAACGGGGCCGGGACCACCGCGCCCGCCCCGCAGGCGACGGGGGCGGCGGCCGGCTACCGGCCGGAGCGGACGCTGCGACTGGGCGTGGAGCTGCGCCGTCAGTTCAAGCGCCGCCGCACCCTCGGCGTCATGGCGCTGATGGCCGCGCTGCCGCTGATCCTCATCGGCGCCCTGCAGCTGGGCGGTACCGAGGAGGCGGAGGAGAACAGCCGGATCAACCTGGTGGACGTCGCCTCGTCCAGCGGGCTGAACCTGACCCTGTTCACCCTCTTCGCCACCACCGGGTTCTTCCTCGTCGTGGTCTTCGCGCTGTTCTTCGGCGACACGGTGGCCAGCGAGGCGTCCTGGGGATCGCTGCGCTACGCGCTGGCCACGCCGGTGCCACGGGCCCGGCTGCTGCGGCAGAAGTGGCTGGCCGCCCTGGTCCTGTCGGTCGGCGCGATGGTGCTGCTGGTCGTCGTCTCGGTGGTCGCCGGTGGGATCGCCTTCGGCTTCGGGGACGTGCAGACCCCGATCGGCGTCGCGCTGGACCAGGGGACGGCGCTGCTCCGGCTGGCCGGCATGGTCGGCTACCTCGCCGTCCACCTGCTCGTGGTGGGCACGCTGGCGTTCTGGCTGTCCACGGTCACCGACGCGCCGCTGGCCGCGGTCGGCGGGGCGGTGTTCAGCACGGTGGTGTTCGCGGTGCTGGAGCAGGTCGAGCAGCTGGGCGGGATCCGCGACTGGTTCCCCACGGCGTTCAACTACGCCTGGACCGACCTGCTGCAGACCCCGGTCGACTCCGGGGACCTGTTCCGCGGCGTGGTCCAGGGGCTCGCCTACTCAGCGGTCTTCACCGCGCTGGCCTTCCGCCAGTTCTCCCGTAAGGACGTCACGAGCTAGCGGCCCCGTCCGGAGCCTCGCCCCGAGCCTGCGAGGGATGAGGGGACGGGGTCCTTCAGCAGAGGCTGGCGAGGACCGCCTGGGCCCAGCCCTCGCCCATCGGGGCGTCGGTGACCCGGGCGTTGGGGACGGCGTCGAGCCGGGCCGCCATGCCGTCGACCGCCGCCCCGTTCGCGGTGACCCACAGCCGTCCGACCGCGGGGGCCATCTCCAGGTCGCTCACGCTGTCGCCGACGGCCACGGCGTCGTCGGCGGTCAGCCCGCGGCGGGCGAGGTCCCAGGTGATCGCGGCGCCCTTGGAGATCCCCCGCGGCATCAGGTGGTAGACGTGCGGCGGCAGGGCCACGGGGTCCAGCGTCATCCGGGTGCTGGCCGGCACCGCGCCGTTGTCGTTCAGCGTCAGCCAGCCCCAGCCGCGCTCGGCCAGCCAGGAGTCGACCGCCGCGGCGTCGACCCGGCCGCGCAGCAGGGCGTCGGCGGAGTGGGTCGCGTGCCAGGGGTCGTGCCACTCCAGCCGGCCGCGGTGGGCGGCCATCAGCGCGTCCACGATGCCGAGCTCGGCCAGCACGTCCATCGGCGTCCGGCCGGCGTACTGCGCGGGCAGGTCGCCGGTGAGCAGGTGCGTCTCCCGGCCGCCGCGCCAGCTGACCAGTGAGCCCAGCTCGGCGATCGTGCCGTCGGCGGCGAAGACCCTCCCCGACTCCTGCAGCTGGGCGTGGGTGCGGCCGCTGACCAGCACCAGCGCCACGCCGGCCCGGTGCAGCTCGAGCAGTGCGGCGGCGGGGGAGGCGGTCAGCTCCCGGTCGGCGGTGTGCCAGAAGGAGCCGCGCGGGCCCACCATCGTGCCGTCCAGGTCGGTGTAGACGATGCGTGTGGCCACCGCTCCATCCTGGCGGTGCCGCACCAGCGGAGGGACCCCGGGTAGAGTCACGCCCGTTCCACTCATCCAGAGGGGCAGAGGGACACGGCCCGCTGAAGCCCCGGCAACCGCGACCTGCGCGTACGCGCAGCGTGAGGTGCCAATTCCGTCCCGCGCGGCTCGACGGCCCGGCGCGGGGAAGATGAGGAGGTAGTCGTCGAATGACCCTGACCGCTCCCGGTTCCGCCCAGGCAGACTCCACTGCCGGTGGCCAGATCGCCCCCAACCCGGCCCGTGGCCTGGTCTGTCGCAACTGCGGCGCCACCTTCGGGCTCATCGCCGAGCACGCCTGTGCGGAGTGCTTCGGCCCGCTGGAGGTCGACTACGACCCCGAGCTCATGCGCGGGGTGACCCGCGAACAGATCGAGGCCGGGCCGCAGAACATCTGGCGCTACGTGGCCCTCCTGCCGGTCGGGCACGACCCGGCCTCCCGGGTCAGCCTCGACCCGGGCATGACCCCGCTCGTGCGCGCCGACCGGCTGGCCGCCGAGCTGGGCCTCACCGGTGGGCTCTGGGTGAAGGACGACTCGGCCAACCCGACCCACTCGTTCAAGGACCGGGTGGTGAGCCTGGCCGCCACCGCAGCGAAGAGCTTCGGTTACACCAAGATCGCCTGCGCCTCGACCGGCAACCTGGCCAACTCCGTCGCCGCGCACGCCGCCCGGATGGGGTTGCCGTCCTTCGTCTTCGTGCCCAGCGACCTCGAGCCGGGCAAGATCACCCAGTCGGCGGTCTACGGCCAGGCCCTGGTGGCCGTCGAGGGGTCCTACGACGACGTCAACCGGCTGACCAGCGAGCTCGCCGAGACCGACGAGTTCGAGGACACCGCCTTCGTCAACCAGAACGTCCGGCCCTACTACGCCGAGGGCTCCAAGACGATGGGCTACGAGATCGCCGAGCAGCTGGGCTGGCGGATCCCGGCGCAGGTGGTCATCCCGATGGCGTCCGGCTCGCTGCTCACCAAGGTCGACAAGGCCTGGCGGGAGCTGGTCGCGGCCGGCATCGTCGCCGACACCGACTGGAAGGTCTTCGGCGCCCAGTCGGCCGGCTGCGACCCGATCGCCACCGCCTTCGACAACGGCTGGGACGTCGTCAAGCCGGTCAAGCCCACGGGCATCGCCAAGTCGCTGAACATCGGCAACCCCGCCGACGGCCCGTACGCGCTGGACGCCATCCGGCGGACCGGCGGCTCGGTCGGCCGGGTCGGGGACGACGAGATCGTGCAGGGCATCCGGGACCTCGCCCGCACCACGGGCGTGTTCGCCGAGACCGCCGGTGGCGTGACGACCGCGGTGCTGCGGCAGCTGGTGGAGAAGGGGCTGATCGACCCGACGCAGGAGGTCGTCGTCCTCAACACCGGGGAGGGGCTGAAGACCCTCGATCCGCTGCTGCCGGTGGTCGGCCCCTCGCACCACGTGCAGCCGTCGTTGAAGTCGCTGCGCGAAGCCGGCCTCATCGCCTGACAGGTCCTGCTGCCACTACCACACGGACGGGGGATGCGCACGGGTGTGTCCGTGACCTGGGACACCCGTTCCTGTACCGTTCCGCGCGGTTCGAGTTCCACGTTCGTGTTCGGCGGGCGGAAGAGCGAGACCCGGCCCCTCGGGTCTCAAGGGGCCGTCCGCACGCACTGAACGTGGGAGCACACGTGGCACAGGGCACCGTGAAGTGGTTCAACGCCGAGAAGGGCTTCGGCTTCATCGCCGTCGACGGCGGCCAGGACGTCTTCGTCCACTACTCGGCCATCCAGATGGACGGCTACAAGAGCCTCGAAGAGGGCCAGCGGGTCAGCTTCGAGGTCGTCCAGGGCGAGAAGGGCCCGCAGGCCGACGCCGTGCAGAACGCCTGATCCGGTCAGCACCACGAGGCCCGGTCCCCGGTCGGGGGCCGGGCCTCGCTGTGTCCCCGACCGGTGGTCGGGGACCCCCCTTCTTGCACTCGCCTGGGTCGAGTGCCAGACTTTGAGCTGGCACTCGGGCTACCCGAGTGCCAACCAGGTCGGAACGGTGAGGCACCGGCACGTGGACCGCAGGAGCGTTCACGCCACGGTGTCGTCCGTCGCGGGCGCCGGACCTGACCAGCCAGCGATCCACGCATGGAGGACATCACCACATGGCCAAGATGATCGCGTTCGATGAAGAGGCTCGCCGCGGTCTCGAGCGGGGCATGAACATCCTCGCCGACGCCGTCAAGGTGACGCTTGGCCCCAAGGGCCGCAACGTCGTCCTGGAGAAGAAGTGGGGCGCTCCCACCATCACCAACGACGGTGTGAGCATCGCCAAGGAGATCGAGCTCGAGGACCCGTACGAGAAGATCGGGGCCGAGCTCGTCAAGGAGGTCGCCAAGAAGACCGACGACGTCGCGGGTGACGGCACCACCACCGCCACCGTGCTCGCCCAGGCCCTCGTCCGCGAGGGGCTGCGCAACGTCGCCGCCGGCGCCAACCCGATGGCCCTGAAGAAGGGCATCGAGAAGGCCGTCGCCTCGGTCTCGGAGTACCTCCTCTCGACCGCCAAGGACGTCGAGACCAAGGAGCAGATCGCGGCCACCGCCTCGATCTCTGCCGCTGACCCCGCCATCGGCGAGCTCATCGCCGAGGCGATGGACAAGGTCGGCAAGGAAGGTGTCATCACCGTCGAGGAGAGCAACACCTTCGGCCTCGAGCTCGAGCTCACCGAGGGCATGCGCTTCGACAAGGGTCACCTGTCGGCCTACTTCGTGACCGACACCGACCGCATGGAGACCGTGCTCGAGGACCCGTACATCCTGGTCCTCAACAGCAAGATCTCCACGGTCAAGGACCTGCTCCCGCTGCTGGAGAAGGTCATGCAGTCCGGCAAGCCGCTGGCGATCATCGCCGAGGACGTCGAGGGCGAGGCCCTCGCGACCCTGGTGGTCAACAAGATCCGCGGCACCTTCAAGTCGGTCGCCGTCAAGGCCCCCGGCTTCGGTGACCGTCGCAAGGCCATGCTGGGCGACATCGCGATCCTCACCGGTGGTCAGGTCATCAGCGAGGAGGTCGGCCTCAAGCTGGACACCGCCGACCTGTCCCTGCTGGGCCGGGCGCGCAAGTTCGTCACCACCAAGGACGAGACGACCATCATCGAGGGCGCTGGTGACGCCGACCAGATCCAGGGTCGCGTCAACCAGATCCGCGCCGAGATCGAGAAGTCGGACTCCGACTACGACCGCGAGAAGCTGCAGGAGCGCCTGGCCAAGCTGGCCGGTGGCGTCGCCGTCATCAAGGCCGGTGCCGCGACCGAGGTCGAGCTCAAGGAGCGCAAGCACCGCATCGAGGACGCGGTGCGCAACGCCAAGGCCGCCGTCGAGGAGGGCATCGTCGCCGGTGGTGGCGTCGCTCTCGCGCAGGCCACGGCCGTCGCGTTCGACAAGCTCGACCTCGAGGGCGACGAGGCGACCGGTGCCAACATCGTGCGCGTCGCGCTGGAGGCCCCGCTGAAGCAGATCGCCATCAACGCCGGCCTCGAGGGCGGCGTCGTGGCGGAGAAGGTCCGCAACTCCGAGACCGGCTGGGGCCTCAACGCCGCCACCGGCGAGTACGTGGACCTGATCGCGGCCGGCATCATCGACCCGGCCAAGGTCACCCGCTCGGCACTGCAGAACGCCGCCTCCATCGCGGCGCTCTTCCTCACCACCGAGGCCGTCATCGCCGACAAGCCGGAGAAGAACGCCCCGGCCATGGCCGGCGGCGGCGACGGTGGCATGGGCGGCATGGACTTCTGAGTCCACACCGCTCAGCGTCCAGCTGAGCACTGCACCACCAGCACTGCCCGGCAGGGGCGGTCCGCTTCGGCGGGCCGCCCCTGTCGGCTTTCCCAACCCGAGCGCTCCCGACGATCATGGGGCGGCGGTGGCGACCCGTCGATGCTGCTCGGCATGTCGCCCCGCCGGCTCCGTGATCATCCGTCGCGGCGGCGCACGGGGAGTCGGCGCTGGTCGGGTGGGGTAGGCGGTCGGGGTGACGGTGGTGATCGGGACGTCGGGCTGGCAGTACCGCGACTGGCGGGGCCGCTTCTACCCGCCGGCGCTGCCGCAGCGGCTGTGGCTGGAGCACCACGCCGAGCACTTCGCCACCGTGGAGAGCAACAACGCCTTCTACCGGCTGCCCGAGCGGGCCACCTTCGAGCGGTGGCGGGAGCGCACCCCGCCGGACCACCGGTGGTCGGTGAAGGCCTCCCGGTTCCTCACCCACCTGAAGCGGCTGCGGGAGCCGGCCGAGCCGGTGGCCCGGCTGATGGACCGGGTGGCCGGGCTCGGTGACCGGCTGGACGTCGTCCTGCTGCAGCTGCCGCCCACGCTGCAGGCCGACGTCGACCTGCTCAACGAGTGCCTCGGCCAGTTCCCGTCAGGCACCCGGGTCGCGGTGGAGCCGCGGCACGAGAGCTGGTGGACCGACGAGGTGCGCGGTCTGCTCGAGCGGTACCAGGCCGCGCTGTGCTGGGCCGACCGCGCCGAGCAGCCGATCGCCCCGCTGTGGCGGACCGCCGAGTGGGGCTACCTGCGGCTGCACACCGGCGCCGACGGCTGGGACTACCGGCCGGAGACGCTGCAGCTGTGGGCGGAGCGGATCCAGGGCACCTACGGCGACGACGACGTCCTGACGTACTTCAACAACGACCCCGGCGGCGCCGCCACCCGCGACGCGGTCACCTTCGCCGACGCCGTCCGCGCCGCCGGCGGCACGCACACCCGGGTGCCCACGGCGGCCCAGGCCAGCGGCGCGGCGTGGCCGCCCACGCCACCGCCCAAGGCGCCCCGTCAGAGGGCGGCGGGGTCCTCGGTGAACGTCACGCCCAGCTGACCGGCGGCCTGCTCGAGCACCGACTGCACGGCCAGGGTGTCCGCCAGCGGCATCACCGTGCTCTCGGTCCGCCCGGCCCGCAGGCACTCGGTGACCTCGATGAGCTCGTGGGAGTACCCGCCGCCGAGCTGCGGAAGGGTGATCTCCTCCGCGTCCGCCCCGGCCCGGTGCAGGACGATCGTCTGCGGGTGGTGGAAGCGGGGGAGCACGTCGATCCAGCCCGCC
Source organism: Modestobacter sp. VKM Ac-2985 (assembly GCF_026967925.1). GTDB lineage: Bacteria > Actinomycetota > Actinomycetes > Mycobacteriales > Geodermatophilaceae > Modestobacter. The sequence goes on from NZ_JAPVBI010000001.1 coordinate 557,545, forward strand.
GTCCCGAAGACCCGGGCCTGGCCGGGCAGGGCGTTGCGCAGCGAGGTCATCAGCGTCGCCGAGCGGCCGTCGGCGTAGCCGAGCAGCAGCGAGGCCTCCGCGTCCACGCCGGTCTCGAACAGCGAGCCGGTGGCGGTCACGGTGTCCGGGTCACCGAGCAGCATCTGGGCGAAGGAGACGACGTAGACGCCGAGGTCCAGCAGTGCGCCGCCCCCGAGCTCCTTGGCGAACAGCCGGTCGGTGGGGTCGAAGGCGCGGGAGACTCCCAGGTCGGCCTGCACGGAGCGGACCTCGCCGATCGCCCCCTCCGCGATCAGCTCGCGCACCCGGACGACCGCCGGCTGGAACCGCGTCCACATCGCCTCCATCGCGAAGACGCCGGACGCGCGTGCTGCGTCGACCACCTCGGTGGCCCCGGCGACGGTGGCGGTGAACGACTTCTCCACCAGCAGTGCCTTGCCGGCCGTGATGGCGCCGAGGGAGACGGCGTGGTGCTGCGGGTGCGGGGTGGCGATGTAGAGGACGTCGACGTCCGGGTCGGCCAGGACGTCGGCGTAGGACCCGTGCGCCCGGTCGATGCCGTGCCGGTCGGCGAAGGCCTGCGCGCGGTCCAGCGAGCGGGAGGCGACGGCGACCGCCCGCGCGCCCTCCACGTGGGCGAAGTCCTTCACCACCTGCTCGGCGATGCGGCCCGGCCCGACGACTCCCCAGCGGATCTCCTCAGTCACGCCCTGACCGTAGCCGGGGCACACTGTCGGAGTGGCACTGCTGATCGACACCCCCGTCTGGCCGTGGCGGGGGCGGAGGTGGTCGCACCTGGTCAGCGACACCGGCTACGACGAGCTGCACGCCTTCGTGGCCGAGCACCTGGGCATCCCACGCCGGGCGTTCCAGGGCGACCACTACGACGTCCCCGAGGAGCTGTACGCCGAGGCGGTCGCCGCGGGCGCCGAACCGGTCGGCTCCCGCGAGCTGCTGCAGCGGCTGCTCGCCGCCGGTCTGCGGATCAGGAAGACGAGAGTCGCCTCGTCCTAGTAGGTCTCCTCCGTGGTGGACCGGCGGACCGGCCCGCCCTCGTAGCCGTCGGTGCGCACCACGCGCCGGCGGCGCGGTGCCCACACGGCCAGCTCGACGACGATGCCCAAGGCACCGACGGCCATCAGGATCCAGCCGACGACGTCGAGGTCGACGCCGCTGACCTGCGCGCTCACCGCGAAGGTGAGGACGGCGCCGACGGCGAGCAGGACGATGCTGGTTCCGAGACGCACGAGGAGCTCCTCTGTCTGGCGACCGGTCCCCTGGGGGAGCCACCGGGACGATGGCGGGTCGCCGGGCAACTCTGGGTCACCGGACGGGTACGCGCGAGCCCCTCGTCACCCGATCGGGTCATGCGGAGCGCGCGCGCAGCAGGGTGAGCTCGGCGGTCAGGTTGGCCCGGGCCGGCTCGGTCCACCGCTCGGCCGCCATGGGCACCCGGAAGAGCTCCGGCAGGGCCAGCAGCTGCTCCAGCACGGCGATCCGGCCGGCGGTGAAGTCGGCGTCGGAGAGGTGGCCGTACTCGGCGCGCACCGCCGACGCGTAGCCGGCGTAGGCCGCCGGGGGGCTGGCCAGCACCGCGAGGTCGGCGTCGCAGAGCACCGCGCCGTTGGCGTCGTCCGGCTCGGGGTCGTGCCCGGCGGTCAGCGTCACCAGCCGCTCGACCTCGGTGACCGTGGCGTCGTCCACCAGCCCGAGCAGGCCGATCCGCGCCCGCGCGGCGCTGACGTGCTCGTTGTCGCTGCGCTGCGGGTCGTAGGCGACGTCGTGGTACCAGGCGGCCAGCCGGACGGCGACCGGGTCGGCAGCGTGCCCGGCGAGCTCGTCCACGATGCCCAGCACCGCCGCCAGGTGCGCGAGGTCGTGGTAGCTGCGGTGCGGTTCGGACCAGGCGCCGACGACGGCGGCCCACTCGGTGCGTGAGGTGGGGGAGTCGTCGACCAGCGCCGTCCACGCGTCGAAGTCCACGCCGCTCATGCGCCGGAGTCTGGCACGCGGTGCGGCCGGTCCGGCCGGGAGTTCGGACTGAGGTCCTCGCCACGTGTGTCGGGCCGGACCGCACGGGTACGGTGGACGACGTCCGGGCCGGGCGACCTGTGTCCCCGGGCTCCACTAGATAACTGCCGCCGTGGACTACCGCCCCGACCTCGGTCGGGGGCTGGAGCCGCGGATGTGCAAACCGCCGCGAGGCGACCAGCGTCCGGTCCGGACCCACGCACGACGAAGCCCCCGCTCTCGGTGAGAGCGGGGGCTTCGTCGTGCTCACTCCTCGGTCTCGCCCAGCAACCAGCCGTGCTCGCCGGCCAGCGCGCTGGCCGCCACCGGACCCCAGGTACCCGGGGCATAGGGGTGCACCTCGGGTCGGTGGTCCAGCACCGGCTGCAGCGCCCGCCAGGTCTGGGCCAGGCCCTCGCTGGTGGTGAACAGCGACCGGTCGCCGACCAGCACGTCGTGGATCAGGGAGACGTAGGGCGCCAGCGGCCGACCCCCGGGCACCTTCGACAGGTCCAGCGACACCCGCGCCGGGGCCATCGCCAGGTCCGGGCCGGGGCGCTTGGCCATGATGTCCACGTCGAGGGAACCGGCGCCGGCCAGGGACAGCGAGATGACGTTGCCGTTCGGGGGCACGTCGTGCACCGGCCCCTTCGGGCGGTGCAGCACCAGGCTGACCCGCTGCTGCTTGTCGGCCAGTCGCTTGCCGGTGCGCAGCAGGAACGGCACGCCGCGCCACCGGCCGGAGTCGATGAACAGCCGGGCCGCCACGAACGTGTCGGTCTGGCTGTCGTCGGGCACGCCGTCCAGCTCGCGGTAGCCCTCGAACTGCCCCAGGACCACGTCCTCCGGCGCGAGCGGGCGGAAGTGCTTCAGCACCGATTCGCGCGCGGAGAGGATGTCGTCGGCGGAGAAGCTGACCGGCGGCTCCATGGCGACCTCGGCGGCGACCTGGAACAGGTGGGTGACCAGCATGTCCAGGGTCGCGCCGGTGGCGTCGTAGAAGTCGGCGCGGTCAGCCACGTCGAGGTCCTCGGGGACGTCGATCTGCACCTGGGCCACGTGCTCGCGGCTCCAGATGTGCTCGAACAGCCCGTTGGCGAACCGCGCCACGTGCAGGTCCTGGGTGCCCTCCTTGCCCAGGAAGTGGTCGATCCGGAAGACCTGCTCCTCGTCGAACACCGAGTGGACGACGGCGTCCAGCTCGCGGAAGCCCTCGGGGGAGTCACCGAAGGGCTTCTCGTAGACGACGCGGGAGCCCTCGGCCAACCCGTGCGCGCCCAGGGCGTGGGTGTAGTCGGTGAAGGCCTTGGGCGGCAGGGAGAGGTAGTGCACCAGCTGGGCGTCCTCGCCGAGCTCCTTGCGGGCGTCGGTCACCGCGTCGACCAGCTGCCCGGGGTCGTCGGGGGTGAAGCCGCCGCCGGCGAACCGCAGCCGGCCGCAGAACTCCTCCCACGGCCCCTGGTCCGGGTCCGGCCCGAACTCCTCCAGGGCGCCGCGGACGTGCTCGACGAACTCCTCGTCGGAGCGCTCGCCGCGGCCGCTGCCGATCAGCCGCCAGTCGTCGGGCAGCAGCCCGTGCTGGGCGAGCTCGAAGAAGGCCGGCAGCACCATCCGGCGGGCCAGGTCGCCGGTCGCGCCGTAGAGCACGAACACGGTCGGGGTCAGGTCGTTCGTCGTCCCGTCGTCGGGCACGGGGGCTCCTCTCGGGCACGGGCCGGGCCGCGGGTGGCCCGGTCCTCGTCGGCCCGTGCGCCGGTGCACGGTGTCCTGGTCATGTGCCCACGGTGCGTGTACGTGCACCTGCGCCGTGGGGTGTGTCCTGCATGAGACCACGCGCAGCGCTGCTTTGTTCCGCTGCTGCGGCCACCTCGTGCTGACCGGCCGCGGCGAGGAGGAAGCCGAGCCGGGTGGTGTCTCCGAGGAGGACTCCGTGCAGTGAGCCGGCGCACGGCGCGTGTCGTCCGGCGCGCTGTGGGGCAGGAGGCCGGCATGACCACGTCCCGCCGGTCCCTGTGGGCCCTCCCCGCCGCCGTCCTCGTCCTGTCCGCCTGTGCGGGTGGCGAGGGTGCACCCGCCGGTGACGCGCCGCCGTCGTCGCCGGCCACCTCGGGGGCGACGACGATCGCGCCGGGCGGGGAGTCCGGCAGCGGCACCATGGCCGACCTGGAGTTCCTGGACCAGACCGGCCCGGGGAACAACGTGGTCGTCAGCACGGTCAACGCGCCCGGCGGCGGGTTCCTCGTCATCAGCGCCGAGGACGAGGTGCTCGGCGCCACGCGGCTGCAGGTCGGCACGACCCCGGACGTCGCGGTGGAGCTGGACCCGGCGCTGACCGAGGACACCGAGCTGACCGCCACCCTCTACGCGGACACCGACGCCGACGGGGAGTTCGACCCCGCTGTCGACGAGCCGGTGCCCGCACCGGTGGACGCCACCGACGACGACGCCGAGGACGTCGACGACGTGGTGGAGGAGGACGCCGAGTACACGGTGGGCTGACCGTCCACCTGAGGGCCCCTCAGACGCCGGCCGGCCACATCCGCTCCAGGACTGCGTGACCGACCGATGTGCCGGGCACCCCCTCAGGACGACCGTTCTCCTCGTTCGACACCGGACGACACGAGGAGACGGTCATGGCGCTGCACTACCCGAACCCGGCACTGGAAGCAGAGCTCGCCTACCGGCAGGAGCTGGTCCGGGCGGCCTCCCGGCGGGACGGCAGCCGCCGTGGCTCCTGGTTCGGCAGCCGGCGGCGGCCCCGCTGACCGGCCCGGCGCCGCTGTCGGTGGGCTCTGCCACCATCGGCGCCGTGCCGCGCTGGGAGGACCCCCCGCTCATCGGCCGGGCCGCGGAACTGGCCCGGCTGATGGCGCACGTCGACCAGGCGGCCGAGGGGCGTCCGTCCGCCGTCCTGGTCGCCGGTGACGCCGGGGTCGGCAAGACCCGGCTGCTGGACGAGCTGAGCCGCCGGGCCACCGGGCGCGGCGCACGCGTGCTCATCGGGCACTGCGTCGACCTCGGCGACGTCGGCCTGCCGTACCTGCCCTTCGTCGACCTGCTCCGTCCCGTCGTCGCCGACCCGGAGCTGGCACCGGTGCTGGCCCGGCACCCGGCGCTGGCCGGCCCGCTCACCGGTGGGCCGGGTGCGCCGGTGCCCGACAGCGCGGCTGCGGAGCTGGGTCGGTCCCTGCCGCCGTCGGTGCTCCGCCCGCCGGACGACGACGGCCGCCTCCAGCTGTTCGAGTCGGTGGCCGCCGTGCTGGGTGAGCTGGCCACCCAGCGACCACTGCTCGTGGTGCTGGAGGACCTGCACTGGGCCGACCGGTCCAGCCGGGACCTGTTGCGCTACCTGCTGGCCCGGCTGGTCGACCGGCAGGTCGGCGAACCGGTCACCGTCGTCGCCTCCTACCGCGCCGACGACCTGCACCGCCGGCACCCGCTGCGTCCGCTGCTCGCCGAGCTGGTCCGGCTCCCCGGCGTCGAGCGGCTGCAGCTCGACCCGCTGCCGGATCCCGACGTGGAGCAGCTGGTCCGCCGGCTGGCCGCCGACTCCGGGGGGACGTCCGCGGCGAGCGTCGAGGACGTCGTCGCCCGGGCCGAGGGCAACGCCTTCTACGCCGAGGAGCTGGTCGCCGCGGGGCGGACCGGGGAGGTCCTCCCGGGTGGGCTGTCCGACGTCCTGCTGGCCCGGGTCGAGCAGGTGAGCCCGGCCGCTCAGCAGGTGCTGCGGGTGGCCGCCGTCGCCGGTCGCCAGGTGCGGCACGAGCTGGTCGCCGCGGTCTCCTGGAAGAGCCCGGAGGAGACGGAGCAGGCGCTGACCGAGGCGGTGCACCACCACCTGCTGGTGGTCTCCGACGACGGCCGTTACCGGTTCCGGCACGCCCTGCTGCGGGAGGCGGTGCTGGCCGACCTGCTGCCCGGGGAGCGGGTGCGGCTGCACGCCGCCGTCGCCGCGCACCTGGCCACCCAGCCGGAGGCGGGGACGGCCGCCGAACGGGCCCACCACCTGCGCGAGAGCAACGACCTGCCCGGTGCGCTCGGCGCGTCCCTGGAGGCGGCGGACGCCGCCCGCCGGGTGGGCGCACCGGCCGAGCAGCTGCAGCACCTGGAGTCGGTGCTCGCGCTGTGGACGGCGGTGCCCGAGGCGGCCGAGCGCGCCGGGCGCCCGCAGTGGGCGGTGCTGCTGGACACGGCGGCGGCGGCCCGCGCGGTCGGGGACCTCCATCGGGCCGTGGCGCTGCTGCGCTCGGCCCAGGAGCTGCTGGGCACCGACGGCGACCCCGAGGCGCGGGCCCGGGTGCACTACACCCTGGCCCAGGTGCTCGGCCGGATCGAGGAGGCGACGGACGCCCACCGGGAGAGCAGTGCGGCGATGCAGCTGGTGCCGGCCCAACCCCCCTCGGTGGTGCGCACCTGGGCGGCGGCGACCCATGCCCGCACCAGCTACAGCCTGGGGCTGGTGGCCGAGGCGGACGCGGCCGCGGAGGAGGCGCTGGCCGCGGCCGACGCCCTCGGCCTGGACAGCGCCTGGGCCGACACCGCCGTCTCCCTGGCCCGGGGGTCGGGCACCGGTGACCGGGCCGCGGTACGGGTCCGGTTCGCCGAGGCGCGGGCGCGGGCGCAGCGGTCCGGCGACGCCGACGTCGAGATGCGGGTGTGGTTCAGCCAGGCGATCACCGCGCACGACGCCGGGGAGGTCGGGGAGGCGCTGCAGCTCGCCACCGCCGGGCTGGCCCGGGCCCGGGCGCTGGGCGTCGAGTGGTCGTTCTACGGCGCCGAGCTGCGGCACCTGGAGGTGCTGGCCCGGTACGTCCTCGGCGACTGGGACGGCAGCCTGGCCGCGGCCGACGCGCTGGTCCGCGTGCCCGACATGGCCGCCCACGTGCGCGCCGACGGGCTGCTGGTGCTGGTCGGGCGGGGTGACCCGCGGGCCGCGGAACGGCTGGGCTGGGCGCAGGGTCCGGCCGCCCGCTGGGACAACCACGTGCTGCTGATGCTGGCCACGGTGGCGGCGGAGATCGAGCTGGCCGGCCACGCCGGGGATGCGGCGACGGCGGGGGAGCGAGCCCGCTGGGCCGATCGCCGGCTGCGTGAGCTGTGGGGGGAGGAGCGGCTCGCCTCGGTGCGGCTGGTGGCCACCGCGCTGGCGGCGGTCGCCGACGCGGCCACCTCGGCCCGCCGGGCCGGGGACGAGACGGCCGTGGCCCGCTGGGAGGTGGAGGCCGCGGAGCTGGCCGCGATCGGCCGGTCGGCGGCCGAGGTGCCGTACCCGGCCGGGATCGAGGCGCGCGCCTGGGGCACGAGGCTGGCGGCCGAACTGGCCCGGGTGCGCGGCGAGACCGGGGTGGAGCTCTGGCGGCAGGCGGTCGCGGAGTTCGGCTACGGGCACGTGTACGACCAGGCCCGCTCCCGGTTCCGGCTGGCCGAGGCGCTGCTCGCCGCCGACGACCGCCCCGGCGCCGCCGCCGAGCTGGCGGCCGCGCACGAGGTGGCCGTGCAGCTGGGTGCGGCGCCGTTGCGGACGGCGATCGAGGCACTGGCCCGCCGGGGGCGGCTGGAGCTCCCCGGGGTGCCGACGGCGGCGACCACCGTCTTCACCCCGCGTGAGACGGAGGTGCTGGCGCTGGTGGCGCAGGGCCGCACCAACCGGCAGATCGGCGCGGAGCTGTTCATCAGCGAGAAGACGGCCAGCGTGCACGTCAGCAACATCCTGGCCAAGCTCGGCGCCTCCGGCCGCACCGAGGCGGTCGCCCTCGCCGCCGCCCGCGGCCTGCTCCCCTCCCACAGTTGATCATCGGCGAACGGCTGCGCCCGGCGGCGTGTCACCCAGCCGTTCGCCGATGATCAACGCGCGACGTACGCGTTCTGCCGGGTGAACCGGGCGCGGAGCCGCTCGACCCACTCGTCGAGCACGTTCGTGCGGTCGGTGGGACCGGCGGGCGCGGCCGGCATCAGCAGCCACAGCGCCAGGTAGAGGAAGAACCCGGCGCCACCGGCGAACGTGAGCGCGACGAACCCGAGCCGCCAGAGCAGCACGTCGATCCCGGTGTGCCGGGCCAGCCCGGCGGCGACCCCGCCGACCATCAGGTGGGTGCGACTGCGCTCCAACGGTGGGTGGGCGGCTTCCGTGTGCGGGCTCTCGGTGCGCGGGGTCTCGGTCTGGACGCTGTCGATCGGGGTCGTCTCGGTCATGACACGAGCCTGCGCCCGACGGCGTCCCCGCGGTATCGGGGAACCCCCGGATCCGTCCCTGGTCCTGCAGCTCAGGGTCCCGGGGCCGGCCGTGCCGACGCCCACCCCACCGACGAGCGCCGAGTGACAGCTCAACGGGCTTCCCGGCTCCGGGATCCCCGCTCAGCTGCCACTCGGTGGGGCAGCGGTGCGCTGTCAGAGCATGGTGCGGAGGCGCTCGCGGCGGGCGCGGAGGACGTCGACCGACGCCGAGGCCGACGGCGGGCCGGGCACCGACTGGCGCAGTTGGGTGTGCACCACGGCCTGCGGCTGCGACGTCTTCGCGGCGACCCGGTTCACCAGCCGGTTGATCTCCCGGCGGAGCTCCGTGGCGTCGCGCCAGGAGCGGCCGGCCTCCTCCTCCTCAGGGTGGTCCTCGACGACCATGAAGTCGTCGTCCCCCCGGGCGTGCGAGGCGGCGATCCGGATCCGGAGCTCGTCGTCCCGCTTGGCCAGCAGCTCGGCGGTCTGCGCCGGGGTGAGCAGCCCGGGGATGCCCAGGAAGTCCTCCGCGTCGGCCTCCAGCGGCACCACCACGGGGGAGCCCTCGCCGGTGTGCGCCGTCCCGCTGGACAGCACGTGCGCGAACCGGGCGTCGGCCTCCAGCGCCTCCCACTGCTTCATCTCGCCCTCGCGCGGTTCCCGCGGCGGTAGGTCGAGCGCCTCCAGCTCCTCGTCGGGCTGGCTCTTCGGCGGCGGCATGACGTGGTTGCGCTGCTCCTCCATCGACGCGGCCAGCGACAGCAGCGGGCGCACGGCGGGGAGGAAGACGGTCGCCGACTCGTGCGGCGCGCGGGCGCGCACGACGCGGCCGACGGCCTGGGCGAAGAACAGTGGCGTCCGGTAGGAGGTCATCCAGGCCAGGACGGCGGCGCGCGGGACGTCCACGCCCTCGGAGACCATCCGCACGCAGACCGCGATCCGGGCGCCGCCCTTGTTGAACTTCTCGATCTTCTTCGACGCCTTGGGGTCGTCGGAGAGGATCAGCTCCGGTGCCTTGCCGGTCACCCGGCGGACGATCTTCGCGTACTCGCGGGCGTCGTCCTGGTCACTGGCCAGTACCAGCCCGGCGGCGTCGGGCATGCCGCCCTCCTCGCGGAGGTGGGTGATCCGGTCGTCCATCGCAGCGATCACGTGCGGCACCCACTGGCCCTTGGGGTCCAGCGCGGTGCGCCACGCCTGCATCTCCACCGAGCGGGTGCCGGCCTCGCTCAGCGAGGCGGCGACGACCTCGCCGGCGGAGTTCCGCCAGCGGGACGTGCCCGTGTAGGCCGCGAAGACGACGGGGCGGACGACGCTGTCGGCCAGCGCCTCCTTGTAGCCGTAGGTGAAGTCGGCCGTCGACATCAGGCCGCCCTGGCCCTCGAACCCGTCCTCCACGTACTTCACGAACGGGATGCGCTCATCGGCCTTGGTGCGGAACGGCGTCCCGGTCAGGCACAGCCGTCGCGCCGCCCGGCCGTAGGCCTCCTCGACCGCCTCGCCCCAGGACAGGCCGTCACCGGCGTGGTGCACCTCGTCCAGGATCACCAGCGTCTTGACCGTGGTGGCCCGCGCTGCGTGCAGCATCGGCTTGCCGGCCACCTGGGCGTAGGTGGTCACGTAGCCCTGCGTGCCGGCGCGCACCGGGCCGACGGCGTTGGTCAGGTTCGGGTCCAGCACGATGCCCATCGCATCGGCGGCGTCGGCCCACTGCATGCGCAGGTGGTCGGTCGGGCAGACCACGATCACCCGGGCGATCTCGCGCCGGGACAGCAGCCGGGCAGCCAGGGTCAGCGCGAACGTGGTCTTCCCGGCGCCCGGGGTCGCGGTGACCAGGAAGTCCTTCGGGGACTCCTCCTCGTACTTGCCGAGGGCCGCCTGCTGCCAGGCCCGGAGCGGTCGGCTGTTCGTCTGCGGGGCCCGGGCCGCCGCCTCTGTCGCAGTCGCCATGTCGGGGCCCATTCTGGTCGGCGGGGGAGCAACACGCCCAACCGGGTGCCTCCGGCGCGCCCCTTCCGGCAGGGCGTATGGGGCCGGATCGTCACGCCGCTGAGCTGCACGTTCGCCGTCCGGTCGCGCTCACTGTGGGCCTCGTCATGCTCGGGTCGGACCGGCCCGTCACGCCCCGCCGGCCCCGTCCCTCCCAGCCGCCCCGGAGGGGCTCCGGAGCTCCGGCAGTGACGACAGTCCGCGGCGAGTCGTAAGGTGGAGGCGGCCCCTTGACCAGGAGGCCCCTCGGCGCGGATCCGGGCGGGACACCCCCCGCCCCCCAGCGCCGCCTTCCCCTCACTGCGCCGTGCCTCCTGGAGCCCTCGTGTCTGCTGCCGTCCTCGCCCCGCCCGTCCCTGCGCTCGCCCAGCGGTTGGCCGGGGTCGCCAGTTCCCCGGTCCGCGAGCTGCTGGCCCTGCTCGACCGGCCGCAGGTCATCTCCTTCGCCGGTGGGCTGCCTGCCCCCGAGCTGTTCGACCTGGACGGCGTCCGCGCCGCCTACGACGCCGTGCTCTGGAGCCCGCACGCCCGCCGCGCCCTGCAGTACGCACCGACCGAGGGCGACCGCCAGCTCCGGGCCCGGGTCGCCGGCCGGCTGACCGCACGCGGGATGTTCAGCTCCGTCGACGACCTGCTGGTCACCTCGGGCTCGCAGCAGGCCCTCACGCTGCTGGCGACCGCGCTGGTCGACCCGGGCGCGGTCGTGCTGGTCGAGGACCCGACGTACCTGGCCGCGCTGCAGTGCTTCCAGCTGGCCGGCGCCCGCGTCGTCCCGGTGGCCACCGACGGGGACGGCATGGACCCGGACGCGCTGGAGGAGGCGATCCGGCGGGAGCGGCCGGCGCTGGTCTACCTGGTCCCGACGTTCGCCAACCCGACCGGCCGGACCATGCCCGCCGACCGCCGCGCCGAGGTCGTCGCGCTCACCGAGCGGCACGGGGTCTGGCTGGTCGAGGACGATCCCTACGGGGAGCTGCGCTACCGGGGTGCCGACGTCGCACCGCTGGCGGCCCAACCGGGCGCGGACGGGCACGTCGTCCACGTCGGCAGCTTCTCCAAGATCGCCGCTCCCGGGCTGCGGCTGGGCTGGCTGCGTGCACCGTCCCGGCTGCTGCCGGCGCTGACCGTCGCCAAGCAGGCGGCCGACCTGCACACCTCGACGATCGGCCAGGCGGCCGCGGCGGCGTGGTTCGGCACGGCCGACGTCGAGACCCACCTCGCCCGGCTGCGGACGGCCTACCGGCGGCGCCGGGACGCGATGGTCGACGCGCTGCCGGCGGCCCTGCCGGCGGGCAGCAGCTGGACCGAGCCGGACGGCGGCATGTTCGTCTGGGTCCGGCTGCCCCGCGGCGTGGACACCGCCGCGCTGCTGCCGCGGGCTCTCGCCGCCGACGTCGCGTTCGTGCCGGGAGCGGCGTTCTACGCGGGGGTCCCCGACCGGGCCACGCTGCGGCTGTCGTTCACCACGCACGCTCCCGAGCGGATCGCCGAGGGCATGACCCGGCTCGGCGGCGTCCTGCGCGGTTGCTGAAGCCTCACGGCGAACGAGGAACGCCCCGTCGCCTGGGGTCCCGGACGGGGTCCCGGCAACGGGGCGTTCCTCTATGCGCCCCCTCGCCGGGGGGCGAGGGGGGCCTTCCTCAGTCGGCGGGCTCGTCGACCCAGTCGGGGCCGTTGACCTCGCCGGGGCCGGCCAGGTCGGCGGCGTCCACGATCGTGTACGCGTAGCCCTGCTCGGCCAGGAAGCGCTGCCGGTGGGCGGCGTACTCGCTGTCCAGGGTGTCCCGGCTGACCACGGTGTAGAAGTGCGCCTGGCGGCCGTCGGCCTTGGGGCGCAGCACCCGGCCGAGCCGCTGGGCCTCCTCCTGCCGGGAGCCGAACGTGCCCGACACCTGCACCGCGACGGCGGCCTCGGGCAGGTCGATGGAGAAGTTCGCGACCTTGGAGACGACGAGGGTGCGGATCTCGCCGGTGCGGAACGCCTGGAACAGCCGCTCCCGCTCCTTGTTCGTCGTCGACCCCTGGATCACCGGGGCGTCGAGGGCGGCGCCCAGCTCCTCGAGCTGGTCCAGGTAGGCGCCGATCACCAGGGACGGCTCGTTGGGGTGCCGCTCCAGCACCCGGCGGATCACCGGCAGCTTCGACTGCGCGGTCGCCGCGATCCGGTAGCGCTCCTCCGGCTCGGCGACGGCGTAGGTCATCCGCTCCTCGTCGTCCAGGCTGACCCGCACCTCGACGCACTCGGCCGGCGCGATGTGCCCCTGCGCCTCGATGTCCCGCCACGGGGCGTCGTAGCGCTTCGGCCCGATCAGGGAGAAGACGTCGTCCTCCCGCCCGTCCTCGCGCACCAGCGTCGCGGTGAGCCCCAGCCGGCGGCGGGACTGCAGGTCGGCGGTGAGCCGGAAGATCGGCGCCGGGAGCAGGTGGACCTCGTCGTAGACGATCAGGCCCCAGTCCTGGGCGTCGAAGAGGTCCAGGTGCCGGTACTCGCCCTTCCGGCGGGTGGTGATCACCTGGTAGGTCGCGATGGTGACCGGCCGGATCTCCTTGCGCTCCCCGGAGTACTCGCCGATCTCCTCCTCGGTCAGCGTGGTGCGGGCGATCAGCTCGCGCTTCCACTGCCGCCCGGAGACGGTGTTGGTGACCAGGATCAGCGTGGTCGCCTTCGCCTCGGCCATCGCCGCGGCGCCGACCAGCGTCTTCCCGGCACCACAGGGCAGCACGACGACGCCCGAGCCGCCGGCCCAGAAGCCGTCCACGGCCTGCTGCTGGTAGTCGCGCAGGTGCCAGTCGGACTGGTCGAGCTCGATCGGGTGGGCCTGGCCGTCGACGTAGCCGGCGAGGTCCTCGGCCGGCCAGCCGATCTTCAGCAGCGCCTGCTTGAGCCGGCCGCGCTCGGAGGGGTGCACGACGACCGAGTCGGCGTCGATGCGGGCACCGAGCATCGGGGCCACCCGCTTGCTGCGGACGACCTCCTCCAGCACGGCCCGGTCGGTGCTGGTGAGGGTCAGCCCGTGCACCGGGTGGTTGGCCAGGGTGAGTCGGCCGTAGCGGTCCATCGTGTCGGCGATGTCGACGAGCAGGGCGTGCGGCACCGGGTAGCGCGAGTACCGGACGAGCGCGTCGACGACCTGCTCGGCGTCGTGGCCGGCGGCGCGGGCGTTCCACAGGGCGAGCGGGGTGACCCGGTAGGTGTGCACGTGCTCGGGTGAACGCTCCAGCTCGGCGAACGGGGCGATCGCCGCCCGGCACTCCTTGGACGACGGGTGGTCGACCTCGAGCAGCAGGGTCTTGTCCGACTGGACGATCAGGGGGCCGTCACTCACGCGTACGCATCCTCTGTTCGGGGCTCCGGCGCAGACGGGCGCGCCGGACTGTCCACGGTAACGCCGCAGGACGACGTCCCCTTCCGGACGGCGGTGTGGGCCGTGTTGCACGCTCTCCGGGTCCTTCGCACGCGTTGCAGCACGTGCAGAGCGCACGGAGAGCGTGCGATCCGCCCCGGTCAGGTCCAGGCGGTGCGGCGGAGCGGGGGCTGCTCGCCACCGGCCTTCTGCAGCAGCACCTGGTTGACGCCCATGTCGCCGGCCTCGAAGGCGAGCGCGCAGGCGGCCATGTACAGCCGCCACACCCGTGCCCGGCCCTCGCTGGAGGCCGCGACGGCGGCGTGCCAGTTCTGCTCCAGCAGCTGCACCCAGGCGCGCAGGGTGAGCGCGTAGTGCTGGCGCAGCGCCTCCACGTCGAGCACCTCGAGGTCGGCGGACTCCAGCAGCCCGACCGTCTCGCCCAGCCCCAGCAGCTCCCCGTCGGGGAAGACGTACCGGGAGATGAAGCTGTCCGGGTCCGTGGTGGCGGTGCCGTCGTTCCAGTTGATCGCGTGGTTGAGCAGTCGGCCGCCCGGGCGCAGCAGGGCGCGCAGCTGGGCGACGTACTCGGGCATCTGCGCGCGGCCCACGTGCTCGGCCATGCCGATCGAGCTGATCGCGTCGAAGGGCCCGTCGTCCACGGTCCGGTAGTCCTGCACCCGGATGTCGATCCGGTCGGTCAGTCCGGCCTCGGCGACCCGCTTGCGGGCCATCCGGGCCTGCTCCTCCGACAGCGTGATCCCGACGACGTCGACGCCGAAGTGCTGGGCGGCGTGGATCGCCATCGACCCCCAGCCGCAGCCGACGTCGAGCAGCCGGGCGCCGGGCACCAGCCCGAGCTTGCGGCAGACCAGGTCGAGCTTGGCCTCCTGAGCGGCGTCCAGGCCGGTCTCCGGGGTCTCCCAGACGGCGCAGGAGTAGACCATCGAGGGGCCCAGGACCAGGGAGTAGAAGTCGTTGCCCACGTCGTAGTGGTGGGAGATCGCCGCCGCGTCGCGGGACCGGGAGTGCCGCCGGCCGGCCCGCCCCAGGTCGATCTCCTCGGCGGGCGGGGCCGGCTCGGGGCCGATGGCCCCCAGCTGCAGCGCGGTGCCGAGCAGCCCGAGCCGCTCGCGCCAGGTGGGCGGGGCCATCGGACCGGTCTCGGCCAGCCGGCCGGCCGAGCGCAGGGCGGCGAAGGTGGCGAAGACGTCGCCCTCGATGTCGATGTCCCCGGCGACGTAGCCACGCGCCAGGCCCAACTGGCCGGGCGACCAGACCAGCCGGCGCAGCGCCCGCCGGGAGCGGATCGCCAGCACCGGTGCACCGGGCGGTCCGGCCAGGGAACCGTCCCACCCGCGCAGGCGCAGGGGTGGCTGCGCCGTCCCCAGCACCGCCCCCAGAGCCGCTGCCAGCCGATCGGCCACCGTTCGCTGCCTCGTCATCTCCACGCTCCTCAGCCCTGGCGGCAACCAGCGGAGAACCGGGATCTGCTGCCCGGCCGCTGGTTGCACACGCCAACCGATCCGCGCAACGCCGGGCGGATGCTTGATCATCCCGGACTCACCCGATCAAGGGAACAGAGATCAGGACGGCGCGGCAGCGTCTTCCGCATCGGCCAGGGCGACCGAGGTGATCCGGTGGACGGCGAAGGTGCGGCTCTCCCCGCGCCCCTCGTCGAACCCCTGCAGGAAGCCACCGGCCAGCGAGACCGGCTGGACGATCCGCTGGCTGCCGCTGCCCTGGGCGTCGACGTAGCCGAGCCAGACCGGCACGCCCTCGCGCACCGCCCGGCTCAGCAGCTCCAGCGTGCTCGCGGTCGTCACCCCGGGCACCTGGCGCACCGGTTCGGTGCGGCGGGCGGCGAGGGCGGTGTCCCCGGCCCGGATCTCCCGCACGGTCGCCGCGACGTCGTCGGGTGCGAGCGGGCGGGGGGCGATCGCCGCAGCAGCCGCACCGGGACGGCGACCGGCCGCCCGCGGTGGCGCCTTCGGTCGGGTCAGCACCGCGCCACCGGAGGACTCCCCGGCCGGCGCGTACCCCGCCGTGCGCAGCACGGTGAGCACCTCGTCGGCGCCCAGCCCGCTGACCAGGACGCCGGGGGCCAGCCGGCGCAGCTCCGCACCCGCGGTCCGCCGGTCGCTGAGCACCTGGGAGACCAGACCGTGGTCGTCGGAGCGGACGTAGCACTCGATCGCGCCCACCCGCAGCCGGCCGTGCTGGCGGGCCACGTCGTCGATCAGGAACTCCAGCGCCTGCGGCACGGGTGTGCGGGAGGCCCGGGTGAAGAAGTCCTGCAGCTCGCCGGCCGACCAGCCGGCGTCCAGCGCCCGTCGGATGCTCCCGTCGGAGACGCGGTAGACCGTGGCCCCGCCCGAGGACTCGACGTCGGCGACGACGGCGAGGGTGCCGGCCAGGTCGGCCACGAGCGGCCCGGGGGCGATCAGCGACAGGTCGGGCTGGGCGAGCACGTGGTCGACCGGGGCCGGCAGCAGCCCGCGCATCGCGTCCGCGGCGTCGTCCTCCCCGCCGGTGAGCAGGCCGCGCCCGCCGCTGCTCAGCACCCCGCCGACCAGCACCCCCAGCCGCTCGGCCTCGGCGAGCAGGTCGGGCACCGGGGTCAGCCGGTCGGCCCGCCGCGGGGTGCGCCAGCGCAGCAAGGCGAGCAGTTCCGGCGCCGTCAGGCCCTGGCCGGGCGGGAACTCGGCCAGCACGCCCAGCGCCGAGCGCCGCAGCGTGGGCGCGGTCTGCCGGACGACGTCGGGGGAGAGCACGTTGACCGCCTTGCCGGCCACGTCGCGCTGACCGACCAGCGAGATCAGCCGGACGCTGGTCAGCCAGCCGGCGGCCAGCAGCGCCCACCGGTCGGCGAGGTCCTGCTCCCGCCACGCGTCGTACCCGCGGGTCGGCAGCCACTCGTCGCGCTGCGCGCCGCCGACGTCCAGCAGGCCGGCGGCGTGCGCGACCTCGACCAGGAAGGCGAGGTCGGCCTCCCCGATGCGCAGCTCCTTGGCCAGCCGCTTCTGGTCCCGCACGCCCAGCCCGCCGCTGCGCAGCAGCCCGGCCGGCTCCTCCTCCAGCGCGGTGAGCACGTCGTTCACCCGGCTGAGCACCTCGAGTGCGGCACCCGCGGCCTGCCGGTCGGCGATCGCCGGGTCGCGCTCGCTGACCTCCGGCTCGGGCCGCAG
This sequence comes from Modestobacter sp. VKM Ac-2985, assembly GCF_026967925.1. GTDB lineage: Bacteria > Actinomycetota > Actinomycetes > Mycobacteriales > Geodermatophilaceae > Modestobacter. Next base: position 574,310 of record NZ_JAPVBI010000001.1, read on the forward strand.
CCGCGGCGGGCCGAGCGGGCGGTCGCCGCGCAGGGCCAGGCCGATCTCGCGGGGCAGCTCCACGTTGACCGCGTCGATCCGGGCGAGCAGCCCGGCCTGCAGCAGCCGGCGGGCCGGGCTGAGCGACCCGGCGGTGGTGTCGGGGAGGTGGCCGACCGGGCGGTCACCGGCCAGCCGGTCGAGCACCGTGCGCTCGTCGGGGGCCAGGTCGGCCAGCGTGCCTGGCAGGTCGCGGGGGAGGGGGACCCGCAGGTCGGTGGCCCGGCGCCCGAGCCCGGCGGGGTAGCGGACCGCCCGGCGCACCGGCTCGGGCGCGTGCAGGTCGTCGTCGCCCCAGAGCAGCGCCCGGGTGGTCAGCGTCCCGACCGCGGCGTCGACCACCTCGGTCGGGACGTCGGGCAGCAGCGCGGGCAGCCCGGTGCGCGGGACGCCGTCGGTGGGGGAGAGCAGGACCGCGTCCAGCACCTGCAGGGTCGCCGCGTCGAGCTCGTCGAGCGCGCGGTCGACCGAGACGGGCACCGCGAGCCGGGTCGCCAACCCCACCACGTCCGACGGCGCCGGGCGCGCGACGTCGGGCCGGGCCACCAGGAGGGCGCCCAGCTGCTCGTCGGTGCGGGTGCGCAGCCAGGCGGCGAGCGTGGCGGGCTGGTCCGGGGGCATCCGCTCCACGCTACGTCGCGGGCCGGCGGGCCTGCTCGGGCGGCCGGGCTCTGTCACCATCCCGGGGTGCCCGCCCTCGACGACCCGCAGACCCGCACCGACCTGGCCGCGCTCCGGGCCGGCGCGCTGCGCTGGCTGGTCGGTGGCGTGGTCGCCGTCGTCCTGGGCTGGCTGCTGGGGGCCGCCGTCGTCCGGATCGCCGCCGACGGGGGTGCTCGGCCGCCGTTCGCCGGGCTGATGGCCGTGCTGCTCGTCGTCGGCGGGGTCGTCGTGGCGGTCATCGGGCTGGGTGCCTGGCTGCGCGCCCGCCGCTGGACCGCCGCCCTGGCCCGCGAGCCGTGGCAGCACGGGCGGTTGCGGATCGCCGGCCCGGCGCTGCTGCAGGTCGAGCCGGCCGGCTACGACGAGCTGACCGACGAGCCGCTGCGGCTGCGGCTGGTGTCCACGGCCGTCTGGCGCACCCGTGCCGTGCAGCGGCTGGACGGCGCCGAGGTGCGCTACGCCGAGGCCTCCCCGCGGGAGTGGCTGCTGACCGCCGACGGCGCCGGCACGGTCTACGGCGCCCGGCGGGCCGACCGGCGGTGACCCCTCCCAGCGACACGGTGGCCCCGCGGCGTGCGTGAGGCGGGTGTCACACGGGAAGATGGCGGACGAGACACCCGGGCAGCACTCCGTGGCCCGGCAGAGCAACTGGAGGCGTCATGTCCAAGCGCAAGGCCAAGCACGCCCACCTGGTCGAGCCGACCTGGGGGACGTCGGAGGGCGACGGCCCGCCGGTCACCGAGCTGATCAGCGAGATGGCCGGTGGGCTCTCGCCGTTCGGTGAGGACCACGCCTTCCCGCTCCCGCCGGAGCGGCTGCGCTACGCCCACCCGCAGGACAAGCCCAACCGGGCCGGTCTGATGGCGGGCGAGGGCAGGTGACGGCGCCCGCGCTGCCGTCCTACAGCAGCGGCACCTCCACGGTGCCCCTGCTGGGCGACACGATCGGGGACGACCTCGATCGGACGGCAGCGCGGGTGGGCGACCACGAGGCGCTCGTCGAGTGCGCCACGGGCCGCCGCTGGACCTATCCCGAGCTGGTCGCCGAGGTCGACGCCTGCGCGCTCGGCCTGGACGCCCTCGGCGTGGCCAAGGGCGACCGGGTCGGCATCTGGGCGCCGAACTGCGCCGAGTGGGTCTTCGTGCAGTACGGGACGGCGAAGCTCGGCGCCGTCCTGGTCACCATCAACCCCGCCTACCGCACCCACGAGCTGTCCTACGTGCTGCGCCAGGCGGGCATCTCGGTGCTGGTGGCGGCGCCGGAGTTCAAGGGCAGCGACTACCGCGCGATGGTCGAGGAGGTCCGGGCGGACTGTCCCGCGCTGCGGGAGGTCGTCGTCCTCGGTGACCCGCAGTGGCAGCAGCTGCTGGAGACTGGCCGGGCGGGCGACCGCGCCCGGCTCGTCGAGCGGGCGGCGCAGCTCTCCCCCGACGACCCGATCAACATCCAGTACACCTCCGGGACGACGGGCTTCCCCAAGGGCGCCACGCTCACCCACCACAACCTGCTCAACAACGCGTTCTTCGTCGGCGAGGGCTGCGGCTACACCGAGGCCGACCGGGTCTGCATCCCGGTGCCCTACTACCACTGCTTCGGCATGGGGATGGGCAACCTCGGCTGCACCTCGCACGGGGCGACGATGGTCGTCCCGGCGCCCGGGTTCGACCCCGCGGCCACCCTGCGGGCGGTGCAGGAGGAGCGGTGCACCTCGCTCTACGGCGTCCCCACCATGTTCATCGCCGAGCTGGCGCTGCCGGACTTCGGCTCCTACGACCTGTCCAGCCTGCGCACCGGGATCATGGCCGGTTCACCGTGCCCGGTGGAGGTGATGAAGCGGGTGGTCGACGAGATGGGGATGGCCGAGGTGACCATCTGCTACGGCATGACCGAGACCTCGCCGGTCTCCACCCAGACCGGCGCCGAGGACGACCTCGACCGGCGGACGTCGACCGTCGGGCGGGTGCACCCGCACCTGGAGGTCAAGGTGGTCGACCCGCGGACCGGGCTGACCGTCCCGCGCGGGCAGACCGGCGAGTTCTGCACCCGCGGTTACTCGGTGATGCTGGGCTACTGGGGCGAGCCGGAGAAGACCGCCGAGGTGCTGGACGCCGCCCGCTGGATGCACACCGGCGACCTCGCCGTGATGGACGACGCCGGCTACCTCAACATCGTCGGCCGGATCAAGGACATGGTCATCCGCGGCGGGGAGAACGTGTACCCGCGCGAGATCGAGGAGTTCCTCTTCACCCACCCCGACGTCGTCGAGGCCCAGGTGATCGGCGTCCCGGACGCGCGGTTCGGCGAGGAGCTGATGGCCTGGGTGCGGCTGCGCGACGGTGCCGAGCACCTCACCGCGGACGGGCTGCGGGCCTTCTGCGCCGGCAAGCTGGCCCACTACAAGGTGCCCCGGTACGTGAAGGTCGTCGATGCGTTCCCGATGACGGTGACCGGCAAGGTGCGCAAGGTCGAGATGCGTGAGGTGTCGATCGAGGAGCTGGGTCTGCAGGCGGAGGCCGCCGTCCGGAACGCCTGAACGGCTCCCCCGGGCCCGGAAAGGGGTGGCCGACCGTGGCTAACCTGGGAGACGTTCAGCCCACCGTGGCTGACGCCGCCGGCCGCGACGGCCGGGACCCGGAGACGACTGACTGAGGGATCGACGTGCCCAGCGGCAAGGTGAAGTGGTTCAACCCGGAGAAGGGCTTCGGCTTCCTCGCACACGACGGCGGGCCCGACGTGTTCGTGCACAAGGACGCGCTGCCCGCCGGCACCACCGAGCTCAAGCCGGGCCAGCGCGTGGAGTTCGGCATCGTCCAGGGCCGTCGGGGTGACCAGGCGCTGCAGGTGCAGGTGCTCGACCCGCTGCCGTCCGCGGTCGCCGGTACCCGCAAGAAGCCCGACGACATGGTGCCGATCCTCGAGGACCTGATCAAGCTGCTGGACGACGTCTCGGAGGGCATGCGGCACGGGCGCCACCCCGACAAGCCGACGGCCCGCAAGGTCGCTGCGGTGCTCCGCGCGGTCGCCACCGACCTGGACGCCTGACGACGGGCCCCGCTGCCGCCGGCAGCGGGGCCGTCAGCCGGTGGTCGTCCCGGCGACGCCGTCGGCGCGGATGAACCCCACCGGCCAGGCACCGGACAGCCCCGAGCAGGCGTCGGTGTCGGAGTCCTCCACGACCACCAGGTAGTAGGTCGCGGGCACGACGTCGGAGGTGTTGATCTCGTTGAACACGGGGGTGCCCGCCGGCACGTCGATCTCGCCGATCCGCTCCTCGAGCTGGTCGTCGAACACCTGGACGCTCCAGCCGGCGTCGGCCACCACATCGGGCACCCGCAGCACGATCTCGGTGTCCGGGGCGACCTCCACGTACGTGGGGTCGGTCCGGTAGCGCTGACCCTCCCCGTCCAGGCAGTACTGGGTCGGGTCGACGGTGATCTCGTCCCCTCCGGCCTGCACGGTGATCGAGGGGACGGTCCCGCCCCCGCCGGCAGGGGCGGTCCCGCCGGCGCCGGCAGCGGTTCCGCCGGAGTCGCCGCACCCGGCGAGCAGCAGCACCCCGCTCAGCAGTGCCGTCCCCGGTGCTCGTCCTGCGCCGTTCACGTCGTTGCCTCCTGGTCGGGGTGCGGATGACCCGCCGGTGTGGTCTCGTCCCGGCCGCCTCGTGCGGACCGCAGCCGCCGTCGGGCGCGCGGGGCGGGGTGGTCGGGCACGCGCCCATGGTGCCGCAGCCGCCTGTGCGCCCGACGGGGCGGACGGACCTCCCTGGCCGGGACGGCCTTGCCGTCATCGGCGACAATGGGGGACGTGTCCGACTCAGCTCCCACCGCCGCGTCCCCTGGCTCCTCTCCCGACGAGGTGCTGGCCGCTGCGGTCGAGCAGGCCCGGGCCGCCGCGATCGAGGTGGCTGGTGACCCGGCGGCGGTCGGTGAGCACCTGGGGGTGACCCCGGAGGTGCTGGCCGAGCAGGCGGACCCGGCACTCGGCGTCGTCGGCACGCACTCCTTCGCCGCCACCCTGCCCGGCTACGCCGGCTGGCACTGGGCCGTGACGCTGGCCGCGGTGCCCGGCGCGGACGAGGTCACCCTCGACGAGGTCGTGCTGCTCCCGGGCGACTCGGCGCTGCTCGCCCCGGCCTGGGTGCCGTGGCACGAGCGGCTGCGGCCCGGGGACCTGTCGGTGGGCGACGTGTTGCCCTCCACCGAGGACGACGCCCGGCTGGTGCCCGCGTACCTGGCCGACGACGACTCCGCCGAGGACCCGGCCGGCCGCATCGTCGCCGAGGAGCTGGGCATCGGCCGGGAGCGGGTGCTCTCCCCCGAGGGGCGCATCGAGGCCGCGCAGCGCTGGCGCGACGGGGACTTCGGGCCGCGCTCGTCGATGGCCCGGCACGCGCCCGGTCCGTGCGCGACCTGTGGCTTCTACCTGCCGCTGGCCGGCTCGCTCCGCCTGTCGCTCGGCGCGTGCAGCAACGCCTACGCCCCGGCCGACGGGCACGTCGTCGCCGCCGACTACGGCTGCGGCGCGCACAGCCAGGCCAGCCTGGAGCGCATCGACGGCGAGCCGGCCGAGTTCACCCCCACGGCCCGCTACGACACCGCGGACTTCGACGTCATCTGAGCCGCGGTGTCAGCGCTGGCCCTGCCAGCGCATGAGCAACAGACCGAGGCCGGGCAGCACGACGCCGGCCACGCAGGTCCAGGTCCAGACCGGGTCGACCCGGTCGCCGAGGAAGAGCAGCACCACCAGGGCGATCACCCACAGCGCGGTGCCGGCCAGGACCACCCGGACCGTGTCGACCTGCAGGGGCGGGGGAGAGGGCCGGGTCGGGGCGGGCACGCTCCGACCCTAGGCCGCTGCACCGCAGGTCGGCACGGTGGTCCCTCCGACGCGCCCGGGCGGTGTGGCACGCTGACGCCGCTCGATGCCACCCGCACCGGGCGGCCCGCCGGGACGTCGACCCCGCCGGAGCTGCGCCGGTCGCCGTCCCCGGGGGTCCACCCATGCCCGACAAGTCCCGCGGCCGTGCCCGCAAGTCAGCCGGCGGCACCGGTGCGACCGCCGTCGGTGCCGCGCCCGCCGGGACGCCCGCCGAGGTCGTGACCGGCCCGCGGCGCAGCCCCGGGCCGAAGGTGCGCCCCAAGAACGGGTTGGACCGGTACTTCTCGATCACCGAGCGCCGGTCCACGGTCGGCCGTGAGGTGCGCGGTGGTGTCACCACGTTCTTCGCGATGGCCTACATCGTCGTCCTGAACCCGATCATCCTGTCCGGCGCGGACATCAACGGGAACACGCTGCCGTTCGCCTCGGTCGCCGCCGTCACCGCCTTCGTCGCCGGTGTGCTGACCATCGCGATGGGCGCCATCGGTCGCTACCCGTTCGCGCTGGCCACCGGTCTGGGCATCAACGCGATCGTCGCCGTCTACGCCGCCACCCAGCTCACCTGGCCCGAGGTGATGGGGCTGGTCGTGCTGTCCGGCCTGCTCATCGCCCTGCTGGTGCTCACCGGCTTCCGGCGGGCGGTGTTCGAGGCGATCCCGGCCCAGCTGAAGATCGCCATCGCGGTCGGGATCGGCTTCTTCCTGACCATCATCGGGCTGTCCGACGCCGGGGTCATCCGGCCTGGGGCGCCACTGATCAGCTTCGGTGTCGGTGGCCAGCTCGCGGGGTGGCCGATGCTCACCTTCGTCGTCGGCCTGCTGCTCACCAGCGTGCTCGTCGTCCGCAAGGTCCGGGGCGGCCTGCTCCTGGGCATCGTGATCACGACGCTGTTCGCCATCGTGGTCGAGGCGATCGCCGACGTCGGGCCGCGCCTGGGTCCCGACGGCAACGAGCTGGACCCGCGGGGCTGGGCGCTCCAGGTGCCGTCGTGGCCCGCCGACTGGTTCGGCCTGCCCGACCTGTCGCTGATCGGCAACTTCTCGCTGTTCGGCGGCTTCGAGCGGATCGGCGTCCTCGCCGCCCTCCTGATCGTCTTCTCGATCATGATCGCGGACTTCTTCGACACCGTCGGGACCGTGACGGCGGTGGGCGCCGAGGGTGACCTGCTCGACTCCGACCGCAACCTGCCGCGCTCCCAGCCGGTCCTGCTGGTCGACTCGCTGGCCGCCGCCGCCGGTGGCGCCTCGAGCATCTCCTCGAACACCACCTACATCGAGAGCGCCGCCGGCGTCGGGGACGGCGCCCGCACCGGCCTGGCCAGCGTCGTCACTGGTGTCGTCTTCCTGGTGGCCGCCTTCTTCACCCCGCTGGTGCAGGTGGTGCCCTCCGAGGCCGCGGCGCCGGTGCTGGTGATCGTGGGCGCCATGTTGATCAGCCAGATCCGGGACCTGTCCTGGGACGACATGTCGCTGGTCATCCCCGCGTTCCTGACGATCGCGCTGATGCCGTTCACCTACTCGATCACCAACGGGATCGGGGCCGGGGTGGTCAGCTTCGTGCTGCTGCGGCTGGCGGTCGGCCGCCGTCGCGACGTGCACCCGCTCATGTGGGTGGTGGCCGCCGTCTTCGTCGTCTACTTCGCGCTCGACCCGATCCAGCAGCTCCTCTGAGGGGGCCCCGTCGGGCACGGTTCGTTAGGCAGGCTTTCTACTCCGGTTAAGGTGGCAGACGTGGCTCGGACGACGCTGGACACCGCGGCGCTCGCCCACGACCTGCGACTGGCGGTCATGCGGTTCTCCCGGCGGCTGCGCAACCAGCGGGTGGACACCTCGGTGACGCTGACCCACCTGGCCGCCCTGTCGACCCTCAAGCGGCACGGCGCGATGAGCCCGGGTGAACTGGCGGCGCACGAGCGGGTGCAGCCGCCGTCGATGACCCGGGTGGTCGTCGCGCTGGAGTCCCGGGGCCTGGTCACCCGCACCCCGCACCCCACCGACGGTCGGCAGGTGGTCATCGACCTGACCCCGGCGGCCGAGGAGCTGCTGGGCGAGGAGGTCCGGGCCCGCGAGGCCTGGCTGGCCGGCCGGCTCCAGGAGCTGTCGGGCGAGGACCGGGCCGTGCTGCGCGAAGCCGCGGTGATCATGGAGAAGCTCGCCAGTGGGTGACCTCGACGGCTCCTGACCCCACCCCCCGCGCCGGGATGTTCCGGGCGTTGCGCGTCCGCAACTTCCGGCTCTACGTCTCGGCCAACCTGGTCAGCCAGACCGGGACCTGGATGCAGCGCATCGGCCAGGACTGGCTGGTGCTGCAGCTGTCCGGGGACAGTGGTGTCGCGCTGGGCATCACCACCGCACTGCAGTTCGGGCCGACGCTCTTCTTCAGCTTCTACGGCGGGGTGCTGGCGGACCGGTACGACAAGCGCCGGGTGCTGATGCTCACCCAGGCGGTCATGGGCGTGCTCGCCCTGGGTCTGGGCCTGCTGGTCGCCACCGACTCGATCGCGCTGTGGCACGTCTACCTGCTGGCCCTGGGGCTGGGTGTGGTCTCCTCCCTCGACGTCCCGGTGCGCCAGTCGTTCGTCTCGGAGATGGTGGGCTCGGACCTGCTGGCCAACGCGGTCAGCCTCAACTCCACGGTGTTCAACGGCGCCCGGCTGGTGGGGCCCGCGGTCGCCGGTGCGCTGATCGCGGTCTCGGGCGGGGACACCGCCCCGGCGTTCCTGGTCAACGCCGCCACGTTCGCCTGCACGATCGCCTCGCTGGCCGCGATGCGGGTCGGGGAGCTGAGCCGCAGCACCCCGGTCGCCCGCTCGCGCGGGCAGCTGCGGGAGACGCTGCTCTACACCCGGCAGCACCCGGACCTGCAGCTGGCGATGCTGCTGGCCTTCGTCGTGGGCACGTTCGGCTTCAACTCCCAGATCACCATCGCGCTGATGGCCCGCGAGGTCTTCGACCTGGGCGCCGGCGCGTTCGGGCTGCTGTCCACCACCTTCGCCGTCGGCTCCCTGTCCGGGGCGCTGCTGTCGACCCGGCGCAGCACCCGGCCGCTACAGCGGTTCCTCATCGTCTCCGCGGTGGCCTTCGGGCTGCTGCTGATCGTGAGCGGGCTGATGGGCAACTACTACGCCTTCGCCGTCGTGCTGATCCCGACCGGCGCCGCCGCGCTGGTCTTCAGCGTGGCCTGCAACAGCTTCGTGCAGCTGGGCGTCGAGCCGCGGATGCGTGGCCGGGTGCTGGCGCTGTACTTCATGTGCTTCATGGGCGGGACGCCGGTCGGTGCGCCACTGATCGGCTGGGTCTCCGAGCGCTTCGGTGCGCCCTGGGGCTTCATCGGCGGTGGCCTGGTCGTCGTGGTGGTGGCGGCCGCGGCCGGCGCGGTGCTCGCCCGCGGCCGGCGGGTGCGGCTGGAGCTGCACGTCCGCCCGCCGAGCATGCAGCTGCACGTCGCTGCCGCCACGACGCCGACCCGCGCCGCCGGGCTGGCCGCCCTGGCCGACGACCAGGTGCCGGGGGAGCCCGTCGTCCGCGATCAGGCGCGCTGAGCAGGTCACGCTGCGGTGATGACGCATGAGCACTGAGTGTGCGACGCGGTTGCACTCAGCGTTCGCATTGTCACAGCGGGATGTGCGACGTACCGTCGGCCCGTGCCCGAGGGAGGGTCTGTCTCCGCGGAAGTAGGGGCGTCGTTGCTGCAGTTGGGTGGCACCGTCGTCCTCGTGGTCGTGGGCGTGGCCCTGCTCGTCCTGCTGCTCCGCTGGGCGACGGGTCAGCTGCAGGCAGACCTCGCCGCCCGACGCCGTGCCCGGACCGCCGCCGAGTCCGTCGATGCCCCGGCGGCCCCCCTCCCGACTGCTCTCCCGCCGCGCCGTCGCCCCACCGGCGCCCATCCCGCGGGCCGTCGCGTCCCGCGGGAGACGGTGGCGACCGGGTCGGTCGACCGGCCGCGCCGGCCGCTGGAACGGGTCGCGGCCGACCTGCGCCGGCTCGCCCGCGAGCTCGCCATGGTCCCGGGGGGCATGCCGATGGAGCGGCGCCGTGGCCTGCTGGCCGCCTACGACGACCTGCTCGTGGAGGCCGCCGTGCTGCTCGAGGTGCCCCAGCAGCTGACCTCCGTGCCCCCGGAGGCCCGTGAGCTCGAGCGGATCCGGCTGCTCGGGGGCCTGGAGGCCGCGGGGCTGGTGGTGACCGGCTGACCGAGTCGGCACCCCGGCCCCCCTCGGCCGGCCGGCTCTTCCTCGCCGTCGACCCGCCCGCAGCCGCCGCGGCCGATCTGGACCGAGCGCTCGAGCCACTGCGGTCGGCCCCCGGCGCGCCCCGCTGGACGCCGACCTCCCGGTGGCACCTGACCCTGGTGTTCCTCGGCGAGGTGCCGGCGCCGCTGCTCACGCCCCTGCGCGCGGCGGTCACCCCGGCGGCCGACGGCACACCACCGTTGTCCCTGCAGCTGGCCGGCGCCGGTCGGTTCGGGTCGCGCCGTCGTCCCTCGGTCTGCTGGGCCGGGCTGACCGGCGACGTGCCCGAGCTGACCGCGCTCGCCGGCCGGCTGGCCGCCGCCGCGCGCAGCGTCGGCCTGACCGTCGAGGACCGGCCGTTCCGGGCACACCTGACCGTGGGGCGGTGGCGACCCGGGCAGCCGGCCGACGGGGACCTGCCCGAACGGCTCGCCGGGTACCGGGGGCCGGTCTGGCCGGTGACCGGGGTGGTGCTGTGGCGCAGCCACCTCGGGCCCGAGCCGCGCTACGAGCGGGTGGCCGCCTGGCCCGTCGGCTGAGCCGCGCCGGGATCAGGTCACCTGGTCGTGCGGGGACCCACCCGGTGGTCTGCCGCCAGGTAGGTGCCCACGGGACCAGGTGACCTGATCATCGGCAGCCGGCGCAGTGGCGCACCGCGGCCGACGGGAAGGGGCCGCGGGCCTGGCACCCTGTCAGCCGTGCCGCTGACCGATCCCCGCTCTGCCTTCGACACCGCGACCGCCGTCGCCCGGACCGAGGGGGGCGGGCTGACCACCGAGCTGGACCCGGGGTGGGACGTCGGTGGCGGGATCCTGAACGGCGGGTACCTGCTGGCCGTCGCTGCGCGGGCCGCCGTGCTCGAGTCGCCGCACCCCCACCCGGTCGCCCTGTCGGCCAGCTACCTGCACGCCGCCGCGGCCGGTCCGGCGACGCTGACCGTCACCCCGGGACCGGCCGGGCGGACGCTGGCCCACTCGGCGGTGGTGCTGGCCGACGCCGCTGGGCCCGCGGTGACCGTCCAGGCGACGACGGCGACGCTCACGGCCGACGCCGCGGCCTTCTCCTCACCGATGCCGGCCGCGACTCCCGTGCAGGACTGTGTCTCCATCGCCGAGAACGCGCACCTGGCGCCGTCGTCGGTGTCGGTGCCGGGGCTCACCCAGCGGGTCGACGTCCGGCTGGACCCGCTGACGGCCGGCTGGGCGCTGGGGCAGCCGGCCGAGGAGCCGGTGCTGCGGGCCTGGCTGCGCTTCGCCGACGGCCGCGAGCCGGACCCGCTGGCGCTGGTCACCTTCGCCGACGCGCTGCCGCCGACGCCCTGGGCGATGGGGGTGTTCGGCTGGGCACCCACGGTGCAGCTGCAGGTCCTGGTCCGCGCGCTCCCGGCACCGGGCTGGTGCCTGGTCGAGGCCCGGTCGAGCGAGATCGCCGGCGGCTGGCTGGACGAGGACTACCGGATCTGGGACTCCACCGGCCGGCTGGTCGCGCAGAGCCGCCAGCTCGCCCGGGCTCCGCGCAGCTGACTCACGCGTCCTCGCGGAGGACGGTGGCGGGGTCGGCCCGGTCGGCGGCCCGCTGGGCGTACAGCGCCGCGAGGCAGGCGACGACGACGGTGGCCGCCGCCGTCCCGGCGATCGCCGGCCACGGGACGTCCAGCAGCGGCGTGGGCGGGCGCACCCGGTCGACGTCCAGCCGCCGGTACACCAGCGCCACCGCCCCGGCGGCCAGCAGCACGCCCAGCAGCAGCCCGGCCATGGCCACCCCGACCAGCTCGACGAGCAGCGAGCGCAGGTGCGCGCCCCGGGACAGCCCCAGCCGGCGGGCCATCACGTAGCCGGAGACGCGGCTGCGTGAGCGGGCCTCCAGGTACAGCAGCAGCCCGCCGACGGCGATCACCCCGACGAAGACGGCGAGCGCGGAGAGGTACCCGAAGGTCCAGGTGATGCCCAGGAAGTTGGCGCTCTCCTGCACCCCGCCTGGGGTCAGCACCCGGATGTTCTGTGCGCCGGCGTCGGTCAGGGCGTCGATCCCCGCGCCGAGGTCACCGTTCGTCCAGAGCTCGGCGGCGGGTGCGGCCCCGGCGTTCCGGCTGATCTCCGGGAGCCGATCGGCGTCGACGAGGACGACCGGGTCACCGCTGCGGCGGCCGGGCAGCACCCGTGCGGTGGCGGTCACCTCGGCCGGCACCGCCGTGCTGCCCAGCCGGAGGTCGGGGTCGCCGACCGGGAGCCCGGCGGCGACCACCGGCAGCCGCCCGTCGACCTCCGGGCCGGTCAGGGCGGCCAGCAGCTCGGTGAGCGGGCGGTCGGCGAAGGAGTCGTCCCAGAAGGCGGTGTCGGCGAAGTCGTCGGGGTCGACGGCCAGCACCTGGACGTCCGACCGCCCGCCGTCGCGGGCCACGGCGCTGCCGTCGTAGCGGACGACGTAGGTGCCGGCCGCCTCGATCGCCGGCGTCGCCTCGAAGCGGGTGACCGTGACGGCCGCTGCCGCAGCGCCGATCTGCACGCCGACCTTGGCGTCCAGGGTGGTCTGCGAGCTGGCGGTCAGCGTCGCGGTGTAGCCGAGCACGGCGACCGGGAGGGTGACCGCGACCAGGAGGGTGGCGGTGGCGAGCCGGGCCGCGGAGAGCCGGTTGACGGCGAGGAAGACGGCGGGGGAGCGGCGGCCGGCCCAGCGGCGCAGCCGGGGCAGCAGCGCGGTGACCCCCCGGCCGAGCAGGACGGCGGTGCCGGCGATCGCCAGCAGCGGGAAGGCGACCAGCAGCCCGTTGACCTGGGCCACGTAGGCGACGCTGACCACCGCGTCGCGCGACTGCAGCAGCAGCCAGCACCAGGCCGCGCCGAGCAGCAGGGCCAGCTCCCACGGCACCCGGGCCGGCCAGCGCGGGGCGGCGCCGAGCGGCCGCTCCGCGGTGCCGCGCGCCCGCAGCCCGGCCACGGCCGAGGCAGCGGCCAGACCGACCACGAAGGCGGCGACCCCGGCCCAGGCCGCAGCGGTGGTGGCGGAGGGGTCGAGGTCGTCGGCGGGTCCGAGGCCGGCGATCAGCAGCCGGGACGCCGCCCAGCCCAGTGCCGCCCCGGCCAGCGCGGGCAGCCCCAGCTCCAGCGCCGCCTTGCCGGCCAGCGGCACCGGCCCGACCCCGCGGGCGGCGAGCAACCGCACCTCGGTGGCCCGCCGGTCGGCCCAGAAGCTGCCGGCGGAGGCGACGAGGACGAGGGCGAGCAGCGCGCCGGCCACCGCGACCGGGACGACGGGTCCGCGCAGCCCGGACTCGATCAGCCCGGCACGCTCCAGCACGTCGGGCAGCCGGTCGTTGGGCACGGCGATCGCGCGGACGCCCGGCGCGAACTCCGACGCCAGGCCACTGGCTGCGACGATCCGTTCCTGGGTCTCCCGCTGATCGCGCACGTCGCTGACCGAGAGCGAGGAGGCGTCCACCGGCACCTGCTGGAGCCGGGTCGCCCCGCCGGCCGCGGCCGTGGCGAGCCGGTAGAAGGTGCTCTCGTCGGTGACCAGGAGCATCGCCGGCGGGGCGCGGTTCGCGGAGGCCTCGTTGGAGAACAGCAGCCGGTAGTCGCACCAGTAGGGGTCGTCGGCGTTCGCGACGGCGAGGTCGCGGTAGATGCCGGCGACCGGTGCCTGCTGGGTGCCGAAGGTGAGTTGGTCCCCGACGGAGAGGCCGTCCTGCTCGGCAACGCTCACCGGCACCCAGACCCCTGGTCCGTCGCCGGCCTCGACCACCTCGACGTTGTCCAGTGCGGTCGGGCGGTGGAACAGGGTGACCGGCTGCGCCAGCGCAGCGCCGTCCGGGCCGCGGGCGAGGGCGCCGTCGGAGCCCGGGGAGGACGAGCCGATCCAGGCCGTGGCCAGCACCGGTTCGGCCGGCAGTCCGGCGTCCGCCCAGGCCTGCAGCAGCGACTCGTCGAGCTCCGGCCGGGTGCTGCCGTCGCCGCCGTCCTGCGGCTGCCCCTGCTGATCGACGAGAGCCGAGCTGACACCGGTCTGCGGGCGGGCCACCTCGTCGCAGCGCTGGGAGAGCTGCTGCTGCAGCGCCGCGGAGCGGGCCGAGGAGAGGAACAGCGGGGCGGAGGCGACCGCGCAGGCCAGGATCGCCGAGGTCACCAGCACGGCGAGGACGGCGGCCGGCTGCCGCAGCCCGAGCCACGGCGCCCGGGTCCACGGCGCCAGGCGCCACAGCGGTGGCCGGCTCACGAGGGCACGCCCTCGGTGACCACGCCGTCCCGCATGGACAGCACCCGGTCGGCGCGGCCCCAGGCGATCTCGTCGTGGGTGGCGATGAGCACCGCCGACCCCTCGCGGGCCGCGTCGGTGACGGCGTCGAGCAGCCGGTCGGCGTGGCCGCGGTCCTGGTGCGCGGTGGGCTCGTCGGCCAGCAGCACCGCCGGGCGCAGCAGCAGGGCCCGGGCGACGGCGACCCGCTGCTGCTCGCCGAGGGAGGCCTGGTGCGGGTAGCGGTCGGCGAGGTGCTCGACGCCGAACGCGGTCAGCAGCGACCGGGCGCGGTCCTCCTCGGCCGCCAGCGTGCCGCTCAGCCGGGCGGGCAGCAACACGTTGTCGGCGAGGCTGAGGTCGGCGACCAGCCCGAGGGCCTGGGGCACCAGGGCCAGGTCCCGCCAGCCGAAGCCCGCGGGACGCCGTCCGGCGAGCGGGCCGAGGTACGCGAGCTCGCCCTCGTCGGCGGCCTCCCATCCGCACAGCAGCGCGAGCAGGGTGCTCTTCCCGGACCCGGACGGGCCGACCAGGGCGACGAACTCCCCGGAGTCGACCTCCAGATCGACCCCGGCCAGCGCCGAGACCGTCTCCGCGCCACGCCGGAACCGCTTGACCAGCCCCGCGCCGGTGAACCCGCCGGCCGGCTCCAGCCGTGGGCTCACGAGGCGACCAGCCGGCCGTGGTCGAGCCGGACGAAGCCGTCGGCGATCGCCATCACCCGGGGGTCGTGCGAGGAGATGACGAACCCGACCCCGGCCGCGGCGAGGTCCTCCATCGCGACCAGCACCCGCTCGGCGGCCGCGGTGTCCAGCTCGGCCGTGGGCTCGTCGGCGACGACCAGCGCCGGGTCGCCGACGACGCCGCACGCCACCGCCAGCCGCTGCTGCTCGCCGCCGGACAGCTGCGCGGGTTGGTGGTCGGCGCGTCCGGCCAGCCCGAGCCGCTCCAGCAGCTCGGTCGCCGCGGCCGCGGTGACCGGGGCGCCGCGCAGCGACGCGGCCAGCCGGATCTGGGCGACCGCGTCCAGGTAGGGGAGCAGGTTCTCGCCGGGGCGCTGGAAGAGGTAGGCGACCTGCCGCTGCCGCAGTGCCCGACGGGCCCGGGCGCCCAGCTGGTCGACCCGCTGGCCGGCGATGAGCACCTCCCCGGAGTCGGGGGAGTCGGTGCAGGCCAGCAGGCGCAGCAGCGAGGATTTGCCCGAACCCGAGGGGCCGACGACCACGGTCACCCGCGCGCGGGGGATGTCCACGGTGACGTCGTCCAGCGCGGTCACCGACTCCGTCGCCGTCCGGTAGGTCTTCCGGACCCGCCGGCAGACGGCGGCCGGCGGCGCGTCCGGCGCGGTGGGCAGCCGGTCCGGACCGGCGGAGGAGCCGTCGTCGCTGGTCATCGAGGCGAGAGCCTAGGTGGTGGGTGCAACGATCCCAGGGAGGTCGACGTCGCCGGTCAGGTACCGCTGGACGGTGGGGCCGACGGCGGCGACCAGCTCGTCGGCCGACGCCGACGCCAGGGGCTCCACCCGGAGCACGTACCGGGCCATCACCACCCCGATCAGCTGGGAGGCGACCAGCGAGCCGCGGGCGTCGGCCTCGGCGGCCGGGAGGTCCAGCGTGCCGACCACGCGGCGCAGCACCTGGGCGACCAGGAACTCGCGCAGCAGCCGGGCGGTCCACTCGTTGCTGACCGCGGAGCGCACCAGGGCCAACCCGGCGGCGCGGCCGGGGCCGTCCCAGACCCGCAGCAGCAGCCGGACGACGTTGGCGCCGAGCTCCGTGGGCCCACCGGCCAGCGCCTCGGGCAGCAGGTCCGCGGGGTCGTACGGGGCCTCGATGGCAGCGACGAAGAGCTTGTCCTTGCTGCCGAAGTAGTGGTGCACCAGCGCCGGGTCGACGCCCGCCGCCGTCGCGATGACCCGGATGGAGGCGGCGTCGAACCCCCGCTCGGCGAAGGTGGCCCGGGCCGCGGCGAGCACCGCCTCCCGGGTGTCGGGGTTGCCCGGACGACGTCCGGTCGGTCGG
The DNA here is from genome assembly GCF_026967925.1 of Modestobacter sp. VKM Ac-2985. Taxonomy (GTDB): domain Bacteria; phylum Actinomycetota; class Actinomycetes; order Mycobacteriales; family Geodermatophilaceae; genus Modestobacter. Next base: position 590,372 of record NZ_JAPVBI010000001.1, read on the forward strand.
CTGCGCCGTGGTCGTGCTGCCGGGTCGCTCAGCTGGTCCTCCTCCGCAGGGTGGCCGCGGCCAGCCCCAGGGCCAGCAGCGTCGCGCCGGCGACCACACCGACGTCGACCCACATGGTGCCCGTCGCCTCCGCCGAGGCGCCGACCTCCTGGAGGGCCGCGACGGCGTAGCTCAGCGGCAGGACGTCGCTGACCGCCTGCAGCCAGCCGGTCAGCTGGTCCCGCGGGACCAGCAGCCCGCAGAGGAAGAACTGGGGGAGGACGACCACCGGCATGAGCTGCACCGCCTGGAACTCGCTGCGGGCGAATGCGCTGGCCAGCAGCCCGAGCGCCACCCCGAGCGCAGCGTCGACGACGGCGATCAGCACGACCAGGGACAGCGACCCGGTGACGTCCAGGTCGTAGACCGTGGTCGCGATCGTCACGGTGACCACCGCCTGGAGCGCAGCGGCCAGCCCGAAGGCGAGGCCGTAGCCGAGCAGCAGGTCCAGCCGGGACAGCGGGGTGGTGAGGAGCCGCTCCAACGTGCCCGAGGTGCGCTCGCGCAGCATCGCGATGCTCGTCACCAGGAACATGACCACGAACGGGAAGACCCCGAGCATGGTCAGCCCGACCCGGTCGAAGGTGTCCGGCTGCCCGGGCGGGGTGGGCACCTCGGCCCAGAGCAGGTACAGCAGCCCCAGCAGTGCGCTGGGCAGCACCAGCATCATCGCGACCGTGCGGTGGTCGTGTCGCAGCTGGCGGAGCACCCGGCCGGCGGTGGCGGAGGCCAGCCGTGGGGAGAGCGCGGTGGTCACGACGACGCTCCCTCGGTGGTGCGGACCAGGGAGAGGAAGGCCTGCTCCAGGTCGTCGGTGCCGGTCCGGGCGCGCAGCTCGGCCGGGGAGGAGTCGCTGAGCAGTCGCCCGTCGCGGAGCAGGAGCAGCCGGTCGCAGCGACCGGCCTCGTCCATCACGTGGCTGGAGACCAGCAACGTCGTACCGGCCGCGGCCAGGGCGTGGAACCGGCTCCACAGCTCGACCCGCAGCACCGGGTCCAGCCCGACCGTGGGCTCGTCGAGCACCAGCAGCTCCGGCTCGCCGACGAGGGCGCAGGCCAGCGACGCCCGGCCCCGCTGGCCGCCGGAGAGGTCACCGACCAGCTGGCCGGCCGCCTCGGCGAGGCCGACGTCGGCGATCGCCGCATCGGCGGCCGCCGTCCCCCGGCCGTACAGCGCCGCGAAGTGGCGGGCGTTCTCCCGCACGGTGAGGTCGGCGTAGACGCTGGGCGCCTGGGTGACGTACCCGACCCGGGAACGCAGCTCGGCCGAGCCGGCGGGGTGGCCGAGCACGGTCACGGTGCCCGACCGGACCCGCTGGGCCCCGACCAGGGCGCGCAGCAGCGTGCTCTTGCCGCTGCCGCTGGGCCCGAGCAGGCCGGTGACCTGCCCGGACGGGACCGAGCAGCCCACCTCGTGCAGGACCGGCCGGGCACCGCGGTGCACGACGAGATCGGTGACGGTGACGGCGTCCACGGCGGCCTCCGAAGAACTCAACAGCTGATGAACTCAACGCTAGATGAGTTGTCCGCCCGCGACAAGGGCGGATCGGGCGCCCGAGGGGGTCAGTTGTGGCCGAGCTCGGTGAGCAGGCGGCGCCTGCGGTCGTGCTGGTCGGTCGCGAGGTCGTACAGCTCGACGCCGCTGCGGCGTTCCTTGGCCACGTACATGGCGACGTCGGCCTGGCGCAGCAGGGCGCCGATCTCCGTCGGGTCCGCCCCGGAGACGGAGGCGCCGATGCTGACGCCGACGTCCAGCAGCAGGTCGTCGACCGGGAACGGGGTGCGCAGGGCGTCGCGCAGCCGCAGGGCCGCGCTGCAGGCGTCCTCTGCCGTCGCGCCGGGCAGCAGCACGGCGAACTCGTCGCCACCGAGCCGGGCGAGCAGGTCGACGTCCCTCAGGACGGGCTGCAGTCGCGGTCCGACCTGGGCGAGCAGCCGGTCGCCGTAGCTGTGTCCGAGGGTGTCGTTGACCTCCTTGAACCGGTCGAGGTCCAGCAGCAGCACGGCGAGCGGGGTCAGCTCGGCGAGCAGTTCGGCGCCCCGGGCGAGCAGCGCTGCCCGGTTCGGCAGGCCGGTCAGCCCGTCGTGGGTCGCCTGGAACGCCAGCCGGCGCTGCAGTTCCAGACGCTCGGTCACGTCCCGTGCGGTCACCAGCAGTCCGCCGATGACGGGGTCCTCGCGCCGGTCCGAGGAGCTGACCTCCAGGTGCCGCCAGCCGCCGTCCCGGTGCCGGGCCTGGACGAGGAAGACCTGGGACGGGGCCTCGGCATTGGTGATCGGCGCACCGTCGGCGGTGAACAGGTCGGCGTCCTCCAGGTGCAGCAGCTCGTGCACCTGCCGGCCCAGCAGCTCCTCGCGCGACCAGCCCAGCACGTCGGAGACCGAGTCGGAGACGAAGGAGACGGATCCGCTCGGGGTGAGCAGCGCCAGGACGTCGTTGGTGGCCTGCACCACGGAGCGGAAGCGGCGCTCCCGGTCCAGGGCCGCCAGCAGGGCGTTGAAGGCGGCTGCGGTGGTGCCCAGGTCGTCCGTCGAGCCCACCGGGAGAGCCAGCGCGGCAGCCGGCGGGGCCGGGGCCTGGGCAGTGCTCACCGGGTTGCCGACCGTGTCGGCGACATCGGCGATCCGCTCGGCCAGCAGTCGCAGCCGGCTGCCGATGACCCGCCGGGCCAGCAGCCAGTTGGCCGCGCCGAGCACCAGCCCGGCGGCGAGGCAGGCGGCACGGAACGTCGGGTCGGCGGCATACCGCGCGGGCACGCCCAGCAGCTCGGCGAAGAGCGGGAAGACGGCGCCCACGGCGATGCCCAGGAGGGCCATCCCGGCAGCGAGGCGGCCGAACGCCGACCACCGGGCAGGGGTGCCCCCCCGACCTGTCGTCCGCCGTGGCGCCATGCCACCAGGTCGGCAGCGGAGAGCGTCGGCTGCACCTCCGGGGGGCCGGTCTCCCCCGGGTGGGGGAGAGCCGGGTTCAGGCACCGGGGGGACCCGTGCGGCGCCGACGGCGCACGGCGTCCAGCGCGGCGATCAACAGCAGCGGCACGATCGCCCACGATGTCAGCACCCACAAGGCCCGGGTGACGCCGTCGTCCGCGAAGTAGGAGGCGCCGCGCAACGCCCGTACCGCCACCCCGGGAGGGAGGATGCCGGCCAGCGGCTCCATCCACGGCGGCAGGTACGCCGCCGGCAGGTTCCCGGTGCTGGTGGCGTTGCCCAGGATGATCAGGCCGAGCGAGGTCACGAACGTGCCGCCGGAGCCGATCGTCCGCAGCAGCAGGGCGGCTGGTGCGCCGACCGCCAGCGCCAGCAACCCGACCAGCAGGGCGAGCACCCCGAAGTCGGCGGGGACGGCGTCGAACAGCACCCCCGCTGCCCAGGCGACCAGCAGCCCGGAGGCCACCGCGAACAGCAGGATGCTCACCACCCGCCAGCGCAGCGGCAGCTTCGGGGCGGCCTGGTAGGAGTTGATCCCGAACAGGAAGCCGCCCAGCACCACCCCGAACGCGCCGTAGAAGATGCCCAGGCCACGGGTGTCGCCAGGGGAGAGCGGCTGCACGTCCTCCACCTGCAGGTCCTCGGTGACCGGCTGGAACGCCTCGGTGAGGGTGGTGGTGACGCCCTGCCCATGGGCCCCGGCGACGAGCAGCTGCGGCTGCGGGCCCGTCAGCAGCAGGGCCCCGTAGACGTCGGCCTGCCGGACGGCGGCCCGGGCGGCGGCCTCGTCGGGCAGCGGCCGGGGAGCCAGCCGGCCGGGCAGCCGTTCCTCCAGGGCGTCGGTCACCGCGGCCACCTCCTGCTGGCTGCCCACCACGGCCACCGGCAGGTCGTGCGGCACGGCGGCGTGGAAGGCGGCGAGGAAGACCACCACGAAGGCCAGGCCGATGAGGGTGGCGACCAGCGCGGGGACGCCGACGCCCCGGGCGAGCGCCGCCGTGCGCGAACCGCCCGACCGCTCCCGTTCGACCCCGGCCTCGGCCGGTCCGGGCGGTGGGCTGAAGCCCCCGGGCACGTGGGCCCCCGATCCGGGTCGGCGGGCCGGTCAGGCGGTCGCGTCGGCCAGGGCGCTGCCCAGGGCGTCCCCGGAACGCCAGGCGCTCTCCACCTTGGACGGTGCCGCCCAGCCGTCGCCGCACAGCCCGACACCGTCGACGAGGGCGAACGGCGCCTCGCGCGGGGCGGTCGGCTTCGCGAACGTCCAGCGGTGGAGGTGCGTCCACTCCGGCTCGCCCGACAGGCCGAGCAGGGCGCGCAGGGCGGCGACGACCGCGGGGGCGGCCCGCTCGGGCTGGGCCAGGTGCTCGGCGGCGAAGGCGGGCGTCGTGTGTGCGACGAGCACCGGAGCGCCGTCCCCGCGCCGGTCGCCGTCGTCGGCGACCCAGTCCAGGACGGGGGAGTCGTGCACGAAGACACCGTGCAGGTCGGCCGGCCAGCTCCGCTCGGGGAAGCCGACGGCCACCGCGAGCGTGGGCTGCCACTCGGCGTCCTGCAGGCTCCCGGCGATCTCCGCACCCGGGTCCAGCAGCCGGGCGGCCTGCGGGTCGGGCATCGCGAGCACGACGGCGGCGGCCGGGTCCCCGTCCACCGTCGGGCTCCCGCTGACGCCGACGCGGGTGACCGCCCGATCCAGCTGCACGTCCAGGCCCCCGGCGAGGTCGACGACCAGGCCGCGGAGGCCGCCGGCGGTGCCGTAGCGCAGCGGGCCGGACGTCGTCCGCTCGATGCCGTCCGGTCCGGCGACCGCGAACGTGTCGGTCCACGGCCGGACCAGGCCGCGGTCCACCCACCCGGCGACGACGCGTGCGAACCCGTCGTCCTCACCCACGGTGAAGTAGGAGGCGCCCAGGTCGACGGCGCGGCCGTGCAGGGTGCGGCCGCCCATCCGGCCACCGAGTCGGCGGCCCCGGTCCAGGACCTGCACCGGCAGCCCCCGGTCGGCCAGGGCCCGGGCGCAGGCGATGCCGGCGATGCCGCCGCCGACGACGGTCGTGGTGTCCGCGGTGTTCACCCGGTCGATCCTGCTGGCCCCCACCGGATCGTGCGCGTCGGGGGTCGCCGGGGATGATCGTCGGCGTGCCCGTCCCCCCTGTGCTGATCACCGACCCGGCCGACGAGCGGGTGGCCGACTTCCGCGACCTGGTCGCCGGCGACCGCAAGCCCGGGACCGAACGCGGCACCGGACCGGTGATCGTGGAGGGGGTGCCGGCGGTCCAGCGGCTGCTCGCCTCGGACTACCCGGTGCGCAGCGTCTTCGGCATCCCCGGGCGCGTGGCCGACCTGCAGCTCCCCGACGACGTGCCGGCCTACGAGGCCGACCGGTGGGTGCTCTCCGACGTCATCGGCTTCCGGCTGACCCGCGGCGTGCTCGCCTCCGCCGACCGACTCCCCCCGGCGGACCTGGACGAGCTGCTGACCGGTCCCGACCCGGCCGCGCCGCGCCGGCTGGCGGTGCTGGAGGGGCTGAACGACCACGAGAACATCGGCTCGATCGCCCGGTCGGCGATGGCCCTCGGGGTCGACGGGCTGCTGCTGGACCCCACCTGCGCCGACCCGCTCTACCGGCGGTGCGTGCGGGTGTCGATGGGGCACGTGCTGTCCCTGCCGATCGCGGTGCTGGGCAGCTGGCCGACGGACCTGGACCGGCTGCGCGACGCCGGCTACCTGACGGTGGCGCTGACCCCGGCCGCCGACGCCGTGGACCTCGGCGACGTCGATCTCGCCGCCCACCCGCGCACCGCCGTCCTGCTCGGCGCCGAGGGCCCGGGGCTCACCCCCGCGGCGAAGACGGCCGCCCGGGTACGGGCCCGCATCCCGATGCGCAGCGGGGTGGACTCCCTCGGCGTGGCCGCTGCCGCGGCGGTCGCCTTCGCCACGCTGCGCTGAGCTCTCGCGGCGAGGGGCTCGCGCTGCGCCGTTCCGGCCCCTACGGTTCCGCCATGACGTTCCTGATCGTGACCGGGGCCATCCTGGTGGCCCTGCTCGCCGCGGCGGCTCTGCTGGACCACCGCGCCAGGGCCCGTCGTGCCCGGATGTCCGCCGACGGTCCCCGGCTGCCCGGTGACGCGGGCTCCAGGCTCCGTGGGGCCGCCGTCCACGGCAACGCAGACGCCTACCGCGGCATCGACGGCCCGGGGCAGCGCACCGGGCTGGGGGGCACCGGCGGCGGCACGTGATGCCGGCGGTGCGCCCGCTGCCTCAGCCGCGCAGGGAGAGCTTGGCGAGCTCGGCGCGGGCCTGCTCGGCGTGCTGCGGCGCGCACATCACGTCGTAGCGGCTGGCCACCACCTTGCTGGTGCTGGTGAAGTCACGCTGCCCGCGGCTGGTCGAGTAGCCGACCGCCCCGAACACAGCGCCGAACACGAGCCCGATCAGCAGGCCGGTGAGCACCGAGCCGATCCAGCCGCCGCCGTCGGCGGCGAAGATGCCGAGCAGCAGGCCGACGAAGAGCCCGAACCAGGCGCCGCTGGCCGCACCCGCGGCGATCGCCCGGCCCCAGCTGAGCCGGCCGGTGACCCGCTCGACCATCCGCAGGTCGGTGCCGATGATCGTCACGTTCTCGACCGGGAACTTCTCGTCGGAGAGGAAGTCCACCGCCCGCTGGGCCTGCTGGTAGTCCTCGTAGGAGCCGACCTGGACGCCGCCGAGCGGCATGGACACCGAAGCTGACATGTCTGTCTCCGTTCTGTGCCGGCCTGTTGGCGGAGGCCGGACGTTCCGGCCACCCCTCGCATCCCGCAGGACGACGACCGGCGTACTACCCGGAACGATCTTCACGGACACCCTGTTCCGCCGGCCCCCTTGCAGGGGCCCGCCCTGAGCCTGCGAAGGGTGGGGGGCATGGGGGTCCTTCGTCACACCAGGCTGTCGGCCCAGGCGCGGTGCAGGTCGGCGAACCGGCCGGCACCGCCGACCAGCTCGGCGGGGGAGCCGTCCTCGACGACCCGGCCGGCCTCCATCACCAGCACCCGGTCGGCGATCTCCACCGTGGACAGCCGGTGGGCGATGATCAGCGCCGTCCGGTCGGCCAGCAGCGTCTGCAGCGCCCGCTGCACCAGCACCTCGCTGGGCACGTCGAGGGAGCTGGTGGCCTCGTCGAGGACCAGCACCGCGGGGTCGGCGAGGAACGCCCGGGCGAAGCTGACCAGCTGGCGCTGACCGGCCGACAGCCGCCCGCCCCGCTTGGCGACCTCGGTGTCGTAGCCCTCCGGCAGCGCCCGGATGAAGGCGTCCGCCCCGATCGCCCGGGCCGCTGCCACGATCTCGTCCCGGGTGGCGTCCGGCTTGCCGAAGGAGATGTTGTCGGCGATCGACCCGGAGAACAGGAAGCTCTCCTGGGTCACCATCACCACCGCCCGGCGCAGGTCGGCGTCGGCGAGCCGGTCCAGCGGGATGCCGTCCAGCCGCACCTGGCCGGCGCCCGGGTCGTAGAACCGGGCGGCGAGCCGGGCCAGGGTGGACTTGCCCGCCCCGGTCGCGCCGACGAGCGCGACGGTCTGCCCGGCCGGGATGGCCAGGTCCAGCTGCGGGAGGACGGTCGCGCCGCCGTAGCCGAACCGGACGCCGTCGAAGACGACCTCCCCGGCGGCCGGCGAGGGCAGCGGCAGCGGATCGGCCGGCTCCGGCACGCTGGAGCCCTCCTCCAGGACGCCGGACAGCTTCTCCAGTGCGGCGCTGGCCGACTGGTAGCTGTTGTAGAACATCGCGACGTCCTGCAGCGGGTCGAAGAAGCGGCGCAGGTAGACCAGGAACGACAGCAGGAAGCCGACCTCCAGGTCGCCGTCCATCACCCGCAGCGCGCCGTAGCCGAGCACCGCGACGGTGACCAGGTTGCCGATCATCGTCACGCTCGGCACGAAGACGGCGATCAGCCAGAAGGCACGGTGGTGGGCCCTCCGGTTGGCCTCGTTCAGCTCGGCGTGCAGGTCGTCGTTGCGCGGCTCCCGGCGGAAGGCCTGCACCGCCCGGATGCCACCGAAGCTCTCGGTGAACTGCACGATCAGCGCGGCGACGGTCTGCCGGGTGTGCCGGTAGGCGACCGTCGAGCCGCGCTGGAACCAGCGGCCGACGAGGTAGAGCGCCGGGAGGCCGAGCAGCGCCACGAGGCCCAGGGGCAGGTCGAGCACCAGCATCAGGGCGCCGATGGACACGACGCTGAACAGGGCGGTGAGCAGCCCGTCCAGGCCCTCGTCCAGCAGCTCGGCGAGCGCCTCGACGTCGCTGGTGAGCCGGCTGATCGTCTTGCCCGACGTGTACCGCTCGTGGAAGGACAGCGGCAGTGCCTGGACGTGGGTGAACACCCGCCGCCGCAGGGTGAGCAGCACCGCCTGGCCGACCCGCCCGGAGCCGATGAGGAACCGGTAGCGCAGTGCGGCGTCCAGCACGGCTGCGGTGACCATGGCCGACGTCGTCCAGACCAGCGGCCACGGATCGCCGTCCAGCAGCGCCGGGACGGCGACGTCGATGCCGATCCCGATCAGCAGCGGGCCGGCCAGCCAGGCGAGGTTCTGCACGACGATCACGGCCAGCAGCTGCCACAGCACCCGCCGGTGCGGGTGCAGCAGCTCACCGAGCAGCCGCCGGGAACGACCGCGGAGGAACGAACTGGCCGAGGTGTCGAGGTCGTCGGCGTCCTCGCCGGCCACGCCCCGCCAGTCGGCGTGCGCGTCGGCCGGTGCGCCGGCGGTGGTGGTCACCGCCGTGCCGGTGCCCGGGGTGGTCATGGGCAGCCCACCCCGGTCAGGTCGGTGCCCGCCCGGTCGGCGCCGGCCAGCTCCGATTCCGAGGAGAGCAGGGCCCGGTAGGCGGGCACCTGGGCGAGCAGGTCGGTGTGCCGCCCGACGGCGGTGATCCGGCCCTGCTCCAGCAGGGCCACCCGGTCGGCGAGCAGCACGGTGGAGGCCCGGTGGGCGACCACCAGTGCGGTCGTCTCGGCGAGCACCTCGCGCAGGGCGCGTTCGACCAGCGCCTCGGTGTGCACGTCGAGGGCGGACAGCGGGTCGTCGAGCACCAGCACCGACGGCCGCCCGAGCACCGCCCGGGCAAGGGCCAGCCGCTGCCGCTGCCCACCGGACAGCGACAGGCCCTGCTCGCCGATCCGGGTGTCGAGCCCCCAGGGCAGGTCGTGCACGAAGTCGGCCTGCGCCACCCGCAGCGCCTCGGCCACGTCGGCGTCCCCGGCGTCCGGCCGGCCCAGCGTGACGTTCTCCCGGACGCTCATCGAGAACAGCGTGGCCTCCTCGAACGCCGTGGCCACCACGGTGCGCAGCTGCGCGAGCGGGAGGTCGCGGACGTCGTGCCCGTCCAGGGTGACCCGCCCGCTGGTGACGTCGTGGAGCCGGGCGACCAGGGCGGTCATCGTCGTCTTGCCCGACCCGGTGGCACCCACCAGCGCCACCGTCTCGCCGGGCTCGACCACCAGGTCGACGTCGGTGAGCACCGGGTCGGCCGAGCCGGGGAAGCGGAAGCCCACGTGCTCGAACCGCAGCCGGGCCGGCGTGCCCACCGCGGCGGGGCGGGCGCCGGGGGAGTCGGTGACGGTGAGCGGGGCGTCGAGCAGCTCGCCGATCCGGTCGCAGGCGCTGGCCGTCTCCTGCGCCTGGGCGAGCAGGAAGCCCAGGGAGAGGATCGGCCACAGCAGCACGGTGAACAGCGCGACGAAGCCGATCAGCCCGCCGACGGTCAGGGCGCCGCTGCTGATCGCGAGCGAGCCGCCCACCAGGATCACCGCGAGGGTGATCTGCGGCTGGAACTCGAACAGGCACCAGATCAGCGCGAGCGTGCGGACCCTGCCCAGCTCCAGGTCGCGCAGCCGCAGCGCCTTGCGGTCGTAGCGGCCGAACACCATCCCGCTGCGGCCGAGGGACTTGACCACCCGGATGCCCTGGACGGCCTCCTCGACGTCGGTGGCCAGCTCGCCCTGCTCGTCCTGGATCAGCCGGGACTCGACGTTGTACTGCTTCTCCAGCCTCATCCCGAAGAAGACCAGCGGCAGGGTCGTGGCCAGCACCGCGATGCCGAGCGGCCACCAGGTGACCACCAGCAGCACGCCGACGACGACGCAGGTGAGCAGGTTGACGACCAGGAAGACGGCGCCGAAACCGACGAAGCGCCGGATGGTGGAGACGTCGGAGGTCGCCCGGGAGAGCAGCTGACCCGAGGACCAGTGGTCGTGGAAGGCGACCGGCAGCCGCTGCAGCCGCTGGTACAGGGTGTCGCGGAGGTCGCGTTCGATCTGCAGGCTGCTGATGTTCATCGCCCAGCGGCGCAGGAAGAACAGCGCTGCCTCGGCGACGCCGAACATCAGCGCCAGGCCGAGCAGCGGGACGAGCGCGGCCCGGTCGCCGCGGGCGATCGGCCCCTCGACGATGGCCGGCGTGAGCAGGGGGACGGCCAGCTGGGCGAGGGTGGCGAGCAGGGCGCCGGTGAAGGTCAGCGCGATCAGCCCGCGATAGGGACGGGCGAAGGGCAGCAGCCGGGTGAGCGAGGAGAGCCGGCCCCGGGTGTCGTCGGCAGCGGGGGCGGCGGCGGTCTCGGTCATGGCCGGGTCAGGCTATGCCGGGGGACCGACCGGGACGAACGGATTACGGGCCGGGTCGAGCCGCCGGGCTCAGCGGTTCCGGCGGACCCCGAAGACGATGTCCTCCCAGGCGGGGATGCGGGCGCGCGGGTCCTCGGTCTCGCCGTCGAGCAACGTGCCCAGCACCGCGGTGTCCTGGCTGTCGGGGTCGACGGCGTCGTAGGCGCTGCGACGCGGGGGGCCGTCGGCCGGGCGCTCCTCGCCGGGGACGACGACGTCCTCGGCAGGCACCTCGTCGACGGGAGCGTCGTCGGGGAGGGACACGTCCTCGGGGAGCGCGTCGCCCGGGCCCGCCGTCCACGCCTCGTCGTCCGTCCCGGGGTCGTGTTCGGCGCCGTCGTCACCGGCCGCCTCGACCTCGGCGTCCTCCCCGTCATGCAGCACCGAGATCCCCCGGCGGGCGACCGGCGCGGCGGGCAGGCCGGCCGGGACGTCGGGGACCACCCGGACCAGCCGGGTGCCCTCGGCGAAGTCCATCGTCGCGGCGTCGACCGGGGTGACCGTGCGGGCGGGCAGGTCGTAGCTCCAGCGGGTGCTGCCGGACTTGTGGTCGGCCTCCCAGTCCGCCTGCACCTGCCAGGTGCCGTCCTCGGCGCGGTGGGCGTCCCAGCGGACGGCCTCCAGGTCGGCGCCGAGCAGCCGCAGCCGCTCGGACATGAAGTGCTCCAGGGGCACGCTGGGCGTGCCCTCGGACAGTCGCACCCGGGCACCGCGGGCCTGCTCGGCGACCCGGGCACGCTCCTGCAGCACCGGGTGGGCGAAGCGCATGATCCGCTCGACCCGGGTGCCGGAGGCGTGCGCCACCTGCTCGGGGGTCTCGCCGGCCCGGATCCGGGCCTGGATGACCCGCGGGGGCAGCTCGTGGGCCACCTCGGCCGGGGGCTGGGCCGGGGCGCCGGCACGCAGGAGCTGCCGCAGCCGGTCGTCCACGGGCAGCTCGAAGCGCCCGCCGTCGGTCGAGTCGGGCGCGTCCGCGGCGAGCACCAGGTGCGTGCCGTCCTCGGAGAGCGCCACGAGGCGCAGTGAGCGCATGGGAGCGACCTCCAGGACGGTTCGGCGCAGTTCGCAGACCGACACAACGCTAACGGCGCACCCGCGGGCCCGCGCCGCCGACACGCCCGGTACGGCGCGTCGGCTCGACAGCGGCGCCGGAGAGCTCCTCGTGCTCACCGCCAGGCCCGGTCGCCGCGCCCCGTCGCAACGACCAGAATGGGCACCTCGGCAGCCTGCGGACCCTCGGCCACGTGCCGAGGGGGACGGCGGGACAGTGAGCCGGCGCAGCGCGGCGCCGCACCACAGGAACAGGGGAGGGGCGCACGTGTGCGGCATCTCGGGTGAGGTCCGGTTCGACGGGGGCGTCGCCGACATGGCGGCGGTCAGCGCCATGTGCGACCAGCTGCAGCGACGGGGGCCGGACGGCTCCGGCGGCTGGCAGGCCGGGCCGGTCGCGCTCGGTCACCGGCGGCTGAAGATCATCGACCTGACCGACGCCGGCGCCCAGCCGATGGTCGACCCGGAGCTCGGGCTGACGATGGTCTTCAACGGGATCATCTACAACTACAAGGAGCTGCGCGCCGAGCTGCAGGGCGCCGGCTACCGCTTCTTCTCCACCTCCGACACCGAGGTGGTGCTCAAGGCCTACCACCGGTGGGGTGCGGCCTGCGTCGAGCGCTTCCTGGGCATGTTCGCCTTCGCCGTCGTCGAGCGGGACTCCGGCCGGGTGGTCCTGGCCCGCGACCGCTTCGGGATCAAGCCGCTGTACCTCAGCCGCGGGCCGGGGCGGGTGCGGTTCGCCTCCTCGCTGCCCGCGCTGGTGCGCGCCGGTGGCGTGGACACCAGCATCGACCCGGTCGCGCTGCACCACTACATGTCCTTCCACGCCGTCGTCCCGGCGCCGCGGACGATCCTGGCCGGGGTGGGCAAGCTGCCGCCGGCCACGGTGCGCACCTACGAGGCCGACGGCCGGGAGTCCGACTGGGAGTACTGGCGCCCGGTCCACGAGCGGCGGGCCGAGTTCGCCGGCCTCGACGCGGTCGAGTGGCAGGAGCGGGTGCTGGAGTCGCTGCGCGTGGCCGTGCGCCGGCGGATGGTCGCCGACGTCCCGGTGGGCGTGCTGCTGTCCGGGGGCATCGACTCGAGCCTCGTCGTCGGGCTGCTGGCCGAGGAGGGGCAGAAGGGGCTGGCCACGTTCTCCATCGGCTTCGAGGCCGTGGGCGAGCGGTCCGGTGACGAGTTCGCCTACTCCGACGTCGTCGCCGAGACCTTCGGCACCGACCACCACCGGCTGATGGTGCCCAGTGCCGACGTGCACGCCGGCCTCGACGGCGCGGTCGCGGCGATGAGCGAGCCGCAGGTCAGCCACGACGCGGTCGCCTTCTACCTGCTCTCCCAGCAGGTCAGCCAGCACGTCAAGGTGGTGCAGAGCGGGCAGGGCGCCGACGAGGTGATGGCCGGCTACGACTGGTACCCGCCGCTGGACGGCGTCCCGGCCGAGGAGGCCGTCGACGCCTACGCGCGGGTCTTCGTCGACCGGTCGCACGCCGAGCTGACCACCCAGCTCGCCGACCGCTGGATGGTGACCGACGACGTCAGCCGGGCGCTGATCGCCGAGCACTTCGCCCGGCCCGGCGCGGACACCACCCTGGACAAGGCGCTGCGGCTGGACTCGACGATCATGCTGGTCGACGACCCGGTCAAGCGGGTCGACAACATGACGATGGCCTGGGGCCTGGAGGCCCGCGTGCCGTTCCTGGACCACGAGTTCGTGGAGCTGGCCGCCGCCGTCCCGCCGGAGCTCAAGCTGGCCCACGGCGGGAAGGGCGTGCTCAAGGACGCGGCCCGCTCGGTCATCCCCGCCGACGTGATCGACCGGCCGAAGGGCTACTTCCCGGTGCCGGCGATCACCGACCTGCACGGTGACTACCTGGAGACGGTGCGCGCGGCGCTGCACGCACCGGAGGCCCGGGAACGCGGCCTGTTCCGCACCGACTACGTGGAACGGCTGCTCGCCGACCCGAACAGCCACCGCACCACGCTGGGTGCCAACCAGCTGTGGCAGGTCGGCCTGCTGGAGCTGTGGCTGCAGCGGCACGGCATCCGCTGACCTGAGGTGGCCGCGCTCACGGCGCGGCGTGGAACAGCACCACGGGGGCATCTGCTGCACTCGGGGGCGAGGGACGGCGTGGTCCAGGCGGCCTCACCCCGACGCGCCGACCCACCGATCCCCGACCGAGGAGGTGCCGTGACCGACGTGCTGCGCGAGGCAGGGCTCCCCACGGGGGTGCGCCTCGCCGTCGCCGAGATCGCCGGAGCGCCGGGCGCCTGGTGCCCCAGCCTGGCGCCGACGGGGGGCCGGGTCGCCTACGTCAGCGACCGCTCTGGCGTCCCCCGGCTGGAGGTCGCGGCGCTGGACCAGCAGACCCCGCCCGCGGTGCTGTCCGGTGCCGAGGAGGAGGTCGTCTCGGTCGCGTGGTCGCCGGACGGCGAGTGGCTGGCCTACCTGGTGAGCCCCGGCGGCTCCATCTGCGCGCAGCTGTGGGCCGTGCGGCCCGACGGCACCGACCGGCACCTGGTCGCCGGGCAGGACCCACGCGCCACCGTCTTCGCCGGCGGGTGGACCGCCGGTGGCCACTACGTCTGCTCGATCGCCCCCGGGGACGGCCCGGGCGCCGACGTCGTCCTGGTCGACGTGGTCAGCGGTGCCCACCGCACCCTGGCCACCGGCGGCTTCCTCGCCGTCACCGCGGTCTCCGCGGACGAGCGGACCGTGCTCGCCCGGCGGGGTCCGCGCGGGCACCGGCACATCGTGCTGGTCGACGTCGCCACCGGCGTCCAACGGCGGGTCATCCCGCTCACCGCCCCCGGGGGCGGCGCCTCCGAGGACGGCCGGTTCGCCCCGGACGGCTCGGCGGTCTTCCTCCGCGCCGCCCTCCCGGCGCGGCCCGGGCTGCCACGCAGCGACCGCACGGGGCTGGTCCGCGTCCCGCTGGACGCCGACCGGCAGCCGGGCCCGGCCCAGGTGGTCCTCGCCCGCCCCGACGCCGACCTGGACTCCTACGCCGTGCGCGCCGACGGGACGGTGCTGTGCGTCTGGAACGCCGACGGGGTCACCGAGCTGGAGCTGCGGGACCTCACTGACGGCGGCCGGCTGCGTGCCGTCGCGCTGCCGCACCCGGTCATGCCCGGCTGGTCCCTGTCGGCCGACGGCGGGACGCTGCTCGCCGAGCTGACCGGCCCCACCTCCCCCCGGTCGCTGTGGTCGGTCCCGCTGGACCGCGACGGGGAGCCGGTGCCGCTGCCCAGCACGCCCCGCCACCCCGACCCGCGCCTGCTGGTCACGCCGGTCCGGCTGCGTTACCCGGCCGCCGACGGGACCGAGCTGGACGGCTGGCTCTACACCCCGGCAGGGCTGGCCGGCCCCAACCGGACGGTGGTGAGCTTCCACGGCGGCCCGGAGGGGCAGGAACGGCCGGACTACCACCCGGTGGCGCAGTCGCTGGTCGCAGCCGGGCTGACGGTCTTCGCGCCGAACGTGCGCGGCTCGGGCGGGTACGGCCGGGCGTTCATGGCCGCCGACGACCTCGCCGCCCGCGAGGAGTCGTTCACCGACGTCGTCGCCACCGTCGAGCACCTGGTGGCCGAGGGGATCGCGCTGCCCGGCCGGGTCGGTGCGCACGGCTGGTCCTACGGCGGCTACCTGACGCTGGTGGCGCTCACCCGCTGGCCGGACCTGTTCGCCGCCGGCGCGACGCTGGCCGGGATGAGCGACCTGCGCACCTTCTTCGCGGGCACCGAGCCGTGGATGGCCGCGGCCTCGGTCACCGAGTACGGCGACCCGGTGACCGACCGGGACATGCTGGCCGCGATCTCCCCGATGACCGTGCTGGACCGGCTCCGGTCCCCGGTGCTGCTCACCCACGGCGACCGGGACACCAACGTGCCGGTGCTGGAGTCGATCCAGGCGCACCAGGAGCTGACCGCCCTCGGTGCCCCGGTCGAGCTGCTCCTCCTGCGGGGTGAGGGTCACACGATCGTGGGACGGGAGAACCTGCTGCACCTGTCGGAGCGGGTCGCGGAGTGGTTCGATCGCTGGCTGTGAGCCCGCGATGACCGACGCCTCCGGCGTCTTCGCGCCCTACCCCGGCTCGGCACGCGATGAGGCGGTGGGCGCAGCAGGGTCGCTCCGGCCGGCCTACCGGCCCGTGCTGCAGGTGCTCGACGAGCTCGGCCCCGGCGGGATCAGCGCGCTCGTCGACGAGGTCGCCCGGGAACGCCGGGACCGCGGGGTGGTGGTCGGCGGCCACGTCGACGGCCGGTTGCAGGAGCGGCCGCTCCCGCTGTGCCCGGTGCCCCGCCTGCTCTCCGCCGCCGACTGGTCCTCCGTCGCCCGCGGCGCCGAGCAGCGGCACCGGGCGCTGAACGCCTTCCTCGCCGACGTCTACCGCCCGGCCGGGCGGCGGCGCACCGACCCCGACCGGCATGCTGAGGTGGTCCGCGCCGGCGTCGTGCCGGCATGGGTGGTCGCCGCCAGCCCGGGGCTCCGCGCCTCGGCGGCCGGCCTGGCCGCGCCGGGCCAGCCGCGGGTCACCGTCTCCGGGCTGGACCTGCGGCACGGCCCCGGCGGATGGGTGGCGGTCGCGGACGACCTGTCGACGCCCTCGGGCATCGGGCACGCGATCAGCGACCGGGTCAGCAGCCGGGCCGCGCTGCCGGAGCTGCACGCCGCGGCGGAGGCCGCGGGGCTCACCGACCCGGGCGAGGCGGTGCCGCTGCTGCGCGCGGCGCTGGCCGAGGCCGCGCCGCCGGCGTGCACCGGCACCCCCCAGCTGGCCCTGCTCTCCGAGGGGCCGCACAGCAGCAGCTGGTTCGAGCACCGGTTGCTGGCCGCGGCGATGGACGTCCCGATCGCCACGCCGGACACCCTCTGGCCGGCTCGCGGTGGCGGCGTGGCGGTGCAGGTGGACGGGCAGCGGCTGCGGGTCGACGTCCTCCACCGTCAGCTGGACGAGGCCGGGCTGGCCGCGCACCTGACCCCCAGCGGCGCGCCGCTGGACGCGCTGCTCGGTGCCGCGGTGCGGGCCGGGGAGCTGGCGCTGGCGAACGTCCCCGGCAACGGTGTGGCCGACGGCGAGGTCACCTACCGGTACGTGCCGGAGCTGATCCGCTTCTACCTCGGTGAGGAGCCGGTGCTGGACACCGTGCGCACCTGGCTGCTGGCCGACGACGCCGACCTCGCCGAGGTGCGTGACCGGCTGCACGAACTGGTCGTGCGGCCGGTCGACGGGTACGGCGGTTCCGGGGTGGTGGTCGGGCCTCGCTGCTCCGCGGCCGAGCTCGCCGAGCTGCAGGCGGAGGTGGCGGCCACCCCGCACCGCTTCATCGCCCAGGAGCCGGTCGACGGCTCCACGGTGCCCACCGTCGTCGACGGCGCCCTCGTGCCGCGGGCCGCCGGCCTGCGGGTGTTCACCGTCGCCGGGTCCACCACCCGGGCACTGCCCGCGCCGTGGACCCGGGTGGCGCCCGTGGAGGGCCCCGCCGCGCTGGACGGCCCGTACGGGAGCAAGGACACCTGGCTCCTGCCGCCGTCCTGAGCCCGTGGGCGGTCCGGCAGGGACCGACCGCTCACCGCGGTTGGAGCAGGCGCCAGGCGGTCCAGGCGCTGGTGACCATGTCCCGCAGGTCGCGTCGCGCGCGGAAGCCGAGCTCCCGCTCGATCCGGTCGACCGCGGCCACGACACGGGCCGGGTCCCCGGGCCGGCGGGCGGCGACGACCGGCGTGGTGTCCGCGCCGGTCACGTCCGCGATGACGCGGAGGACGTCGCGCACGCTGCAACCGGCCCCGGTGCCCACGTTGTAGGTGCCGCCGGGCGAGCCGGCGCTCAGCGCCCGCGCCGCGGCCAGGTGGGCGGCGGCGATGTCGGAGACGTGCACGTAGTCCCGGACGCCGGTGCCGTCGGGGGTGGCGTGGTCGTCGCCGAACACCACCGGGGGGTCGCCGGCGTCCAGGGCGGCGAAGACCATCGGCACCAGGTTGGCCGCGCCGGTGTCCCCGAGCCGGGGGTGCGCGGCGCCGGCCACGTTGAAGTAGCGCAGCGAGGTGGCGGCCAGCCCGTGCGCGGTGGCGCAGTCGCGCAGCACCCACTCGCTGATGAGCTTCGTCTGCCCGTAGGGCGAGAGCGGGAGGCACGGCGTGTCCTCGGTGACCGGGTCGGCGTCCGGGGCGCCGTAGACCGCGGCGCTGCTGGAGAACACGAACCGGCTCACCCCCGTGGCCCGGCAGCTCTCCAGCAGGGCGACCAGGCCCTCGACGTTCTCCGCGAAGTACCGGAGCGGATCGGCCACCGACTCCGCGACCGCCTTCTTGCCGGCCACGTGCACCACGCCCTGCACCGCGTGCTCGCGCAGCACCCGGCGGACCAGGCCACGGTCGCGGACCGACCCGACCTCCAGCGGGACCTCGGGCAGCCCGTCGAGCCTGCCGGCGTCGCCGCTGGACAGGTCGTCGAGCACCACCAGGCGCTCGCCCGCGGCGGCCATCGCGTGCACCACGTGTGCGCCGATGTAGCCGGCGCCGCCGGTGACCAGCCAGGTCATGCCCGGACCGCCAGCACGTCCAGCGCCGCCGACCCCGCCAGCAGCACCTCCGGCAGGTCGGCCAGCGCGGCGGCCATGCCGGCCTCGCCGCCGAACTGGAAGCCCAGCTGGCTGGCGTAGCACGCGCAGGCCTCGGCCCGCCGGGCCGGCACCTGGGGCAGCTCCACAGGGGAGAGGCCCGCGGGCAGCGCCTCCCCGGGGACGGCGTCGGGCCGGCGGAGCACGTAGGGGCTGTCCCGCCACCACAGCGTGGGCCGGTCCAGCGCTGCCACCGCGCGCAGCACCTGGAGGTGGTCCACGTGCGCGCCGAGGGCCTGCGGGGCCAGCCACAGGTCGGCGTCCCGACCGGCGAGCTGCGCCGCGACCTCGCGCCAGACGTCGTCGCCGGGGTGCACGCCGGCGAAGAGGTCCGGCGCGCTGGTGTAGCCGCGGTGCGGGGCCTCGGGCAGGTCCAGGTCGACCGCCGTCGCGTCCAGCACGGCCATCGCCGCGGCGTTCTCCGCCCGGCGCAGGGCCAGGTAGTCGACGTCGGCGGGCAGGCCCTTGTCCAGCTGGCAGGCCAGCGCGAAGCCGGTGGGGTCGGGCACGCTGCGGGTGAAGCAGGTGACCACGGTGACGTCGTGACCCGCGTCGGCGAGCCCGGCCAGGGTCGCCCCGGCGGAGAAGGCGGCGTCGTCCAGGTGCGGGCTGACCGCGAGCACGCGCATCAGAGCAGGTGCGCCGCGGACCGGAACCGGCAGGTCGGGTCCACCGTCGCCGGGAGCGTCCAGTCCAGGTCCGGGGCCGTGCCGGCCAGCTCGGTGTAGACGGCGTCGATGCTGCGGGCCAGCACCGGCCAGGAGTAGAGCCGGCGCACCTCCTCCAGCGCGGTGGTGGCCAGCCGGGTGCGCAGCGCGGCGTCGCCGAGCAGCCGGTCCAGCTCCTTCCGCAGGCCGGCGACGTCGCCGGGTTCGTGCAGCAGCCCGTTCTCCTCGTGTCGGAGGCAGTCCACGACGCCGACGCTGTCGGTGCTCACCGTGGGCAGTCCGCTGGCCATCGCCTCCAGCAGGGTGTTGCTGAACCCCTCGCTGTAGGTCGGGCTGACGAAGACGTCGGCCGCGCGGTAGACCGCCGGCGCGTCGTCCGGGGGCACGTAGCCGAGGAAGGTGGTGCGCCCGTCGGCGCGGGCCCTGGCCTCGTCCAGGTCCGGGCCGATGCCGGAGACGACCAGCCGGACTCCCTCGGGCAGCGCCTCCAGCAGGTCGAGCACGCCCTTGCGCCGGTCGACCCGGCCGTGGAAGAGCAGCACCGGCGGGTCGGCCAGGCTGCCCAGCGGCCGGTCGCCCGGGGTGAAGCGGTCGGTGTCGGTGGCGCCGGGCACGATCCGGAACCGCGCCGGGTCGGTGCCCAGGTTGCCGACCACCTCGTCCCGGAAGCTGGCGCTGCCGATCAGCACCGCGCCGGCGTGGTCGAGGACGGTGTGCATCGCGTCGGCGTGCGTGCTGCAGCAGGTGCCCACCCAGTGCCCGTCCCCGCCCTGGATGCTCACCAGGTTCGGCAGGCCGGTCCGCCGGGACGCCTCCAGCACGGCCAGCCCCGGCGGGTAGCCGTACTGGGCGTGCAGCACGTCGAAGGGACGCTGCTCGTGCAACTCGACGACGGTGCGCACGATCTCGGCGATGTCGCCCTCCCAGTCGGCGGGGACGACGGTCTCGCCGCGGCTGGGCAGGGCGTGCACCTCGACGCCGGCGGGCACCCGGTCGGCGGGTGGGACGCCGCCGCCGTAGACCCGGGTGCCGGCCTCGTCGTCCCGGTACTGGCTCACCAGGGTGACGTCGTGGCCCAGCGCCACCAGCTCGCGGAGCAGGTTCTCCGCGTAGACGCTCATCCCGCTGACCGCCGGCCAGTAGCGGCGGCTGACGAAGCAGATCCTCATGATGCTGTCCTCATGACTCGGCCTTCCTCAGCAGCTCGATGGAGCGGGGCACCATCTGGTGCGCCCGGTGACCGTCCCGGGAGAGCTCGAGGGTGACCAGCCGCTGGTAGCCGGCTGCGCTGAGTGCAGCCAGCACCGCCGGCAGGTCGACGTCGCCCTCGTCCAGCGGCAGGTGGTCGTGCACGCCGCGGCGCATCCCCTCGACCGCGACCGTGCCCAGGCGGTCGGCGAACGCGGCCACCGCCTCCTCCGGGGCGTACCGGCCGCTGACCACGCAGTGCCCGGTGTCCAGCGCGAGGGTCAGCCCCGGCACCTCGGCGGCGAGCCGGGCCCAGTCGTCGGCGTCCTCGACGAGCATCCCCGGCTCCGGTTCGACGGCCAGGTCGTAGGAGCGCCCGCCGTGGCTGTCGACCAGGGCCCGGACGCCGTCGACCAGCCAGCGCCACGCGTCAGCCCGGTCGACCCCGGGCTGGGGCACGCCGGCCCAGAAGCTCACCGCCTCGGCCCGCAGCACCTCGGCCAGGTCGCAGGCCAGTCGCAGGTAGGCCAGCCGGCGCTCCCGGCCCGCGGAGCTGGGGTTGACCAGCGTGGGCTCGTGCTTGACCCGCGGGTCGAGCAGGAAGCGCGCGCCGGTCTCGACGACCACGTCCAGGCCGAGGGCGTCGCAGCGGGCCCGCACCCGCTCGGCCTGGGCGAAGGCGTCCTCGGCGAACGGGTCCAGGTGGACCACGTCCAGGGTGAGGGCCACCCCGGCGTAGCCGGTGTCGGCGAGGAAGGTCAGCGCGTCGTCGAGCCGGTGGGAGGTGAGCCCGTTCGTGTTGTAGGCGTACCGCAGGCTCATGAGGCCACCGCCAGCGCCGCCACGTGCCGGCCGGGTTCGCGGTAGAGCGCGTACAGCTCGCCGACGGCGCGGTCGGCGCCGGCCCGGTCGAACCAGGCCGGTCCGCCCAGCCGGTCCTCCGCCTCGGCGGTCAGGTGCACGCGTGCCCAGCCGCCCGGGTCGGCGCCCACGACGGCGAGCCCGGCACCCGGGCCCTCCCGGTCGAGCAGCCGGCGGACGCCGCGCTCGCCGATCCGGCCGTAGGACATCGTCTCGGCCTCCAGGCCGGGGACGAGCACCTTGGCCGCGACCGCCTCGCCGATCGAGGGCTGCAGGTCGACCAGCACGTCGAGGCCCTCGGCGGCCAGCACGTCGGCCGGGTCGCCGCCGCCGGCGGGCAGGTCGGTGAACGCGACGGTGCGGCGGCGGGAGAACACCGACCCCCGCAGCAGGTCGGTCAGCCGGTCGGTGCCCAGCCGGGTCCAGCCGAGCATCGCCTGCAGGGCGCGGTCCTCCTCGACCATCCGCTCCGGTGGGTGCCCGTGCAGCCACTGGTCCAGGTAGCCCGGTGGGGTCGCCGCGGCGACCGCGTCCAGCGGGCCGTGCATGAACGCCTTGCGGGCGCGGGCGGCGGCGAACTCGTACAGCGCCTTGCGGACGGCGGCGTCCGGGTCGGGGGAGGCGGCCTCCCCACACGCGGTGACCATCATCGGCGCGGGCTCGGACCCGTCCCGCGAGCAGCCGACGGCGTAGACGGAGACGACGCCGTGCTCGGTGCTCGCCAGCTTGACCAGGACGTCGATGCCGGCTGCGTCCAGCCGGTCGAGCAGCGCCAGCGCGTCGGGATCGCGCAGCCCGGCGAGGTCGAGCACCACGCCCTGGTCCAGCGCGCGGAAGGTGGTGGCGTTGCCGTCGCGCTGCAGCAGCTCCAGCAGCGCGTGCGAGACCGCCCGGTCGGCGTCGAAGGCCGCGCCCTGGCCGTTGGTGATCACGGTGGTGAGCCAGCCGTCGGGCGGCGGGTCGCCGGGCAGCTCCTCCGGGGCGGAGACGACCAGCTCGGCGGGGACGAGCACCTGCTCGCCGTCCCGGGTGCGGGCCATCGGCAGCCACTGCAGCGGCCGGTCGTCGTCGTAGGCGCTGCCGGCCTCGAGGCACAACGTGCGGGGGTCGACCACCCGGTCGCGGCCCTCGGTGCGGGCCAGCTCGCGGTAGGAGCCGTGCACCCGGTCGAGGCAGGCGTGCGCGCGGATCGACAGCGCCATCTCGGCCATCTCGCCGAGCGCGCCGGTGCGGGCCTCCTCGCGAGTGGCGCCGTAGCCCAGCCCGCTGCCGCCGGGGTGCGCCGGGCTCGTGGCCAGGAAGGCGCTGTGCAGCGGCACGTCGAGGACGTCCAGCCCCTCGATCGGGAACTCCTCGACGCCGGGCGGGAACGAGTCGAGGTACCGCTGGGCGGTGCTCACAGCTCGGCCAGCGGGATCGGGGCGGCGTCCGGCCGGCCGGCGAGCAGCCGCTGCACCAGGTGCACGACGTGGTCGGTGGTCACGCCGGGCACCAGCTCGAACGGCGTGGCCACGGCGCCGAACTCCAGCTCGGCGACGACCGCCAGGTACTCGCGCAGCTCGCCGTGGGAGAGCGGGATCTGGGCGTGGAACGCCTTGTGCGCGCTCAGGCCCACCGGGTTGCCGTCGCCGTCCAGGTCGACCTTGAGCGAGTCACCGCAGAACAGCACCCCGCGCCGGCTGTCGTGCAGCACCGAGTGCCCGGGGAAGTGCCCGCCGGTGCGGTGCAGGGTCAGGTCGGGGGCCAGCTCCAGGACGTCGTCGGCGGGCCAGGTGACCCGGAAGGCCTTGGTCCACTCCAGGTCGCGCACCCCCACGCAGACCGTGGCCGGCTCCAGCTCCAGCTGCAGCTGCCACAACGCGCCGTAGCCGTGCACGTGGCTGGAGGCCAGCACGTCGAACCCGCCCAGTTCGGTCGCCATCCGGCGCAGCTCGGCCAGCATCTCCGGCGTGTACCAGGGGGCGCACTCGAAACCGACCAGCCCGGCGTCGGTCTCGATCACCCAGCCGCGGCTGTCCAGCCCGAACCGCGGTTCGGTGCCGAACTCGGTGATGCCGGCGAGTGCGGTGGGCCGCCAGAAGCCGGTCACCAGCTCGTCGGCCTGCTTGGGCGTGACGAACTCGAAGCCGTGCTCGGGGAGGGCGTTGCGCACGTCGGCGCAGACCGGGCAGACCTGCGGGCCGGGGGCCGGCCAGCGCTGCCAGTGCCCGCAGTTGGTGCAGGCGAAGGCGGGCAGGTCCGGCAGCAGGCCGCGGTAGGGGTTGGTGGCTGGTGCGCTCATGCGGGCAGCTCTTCTCGGGCGGGGACGGGCAGGGCAGTTCGATCCAGGGCGGCCCGGTCCAGGGCGGTGACCAGCAGCCGGTGCAGCGCCAGGTCGCGGGCAGCGGGGAACGGCCAGGGCGTCGTCCCGGCGACGGCGGCGCCGAAGCCGGCGAACTGGGCGGTGAACGGGTCGGTGCCGGCGAACGGGACGTCGACCGGCTCGGGGCGGAACAGGGTGAGCGAGCCGCCGGCGGTCTGGCCCATCGTGTCCACGGCGACCGCGGTGCCCCGGGTGCCGACCACCTCCAGCCGGCGTCGGGGGAGGGCGTCGGGGCAGTTGTAGGCGACGTGCAGGTCGACCAGCACGCCACCGGTGGTGCGGCCGATGAGCAGCGCGCCGTCGTCGACCGGGTAGCGCTGCACCCGGCGCTGCAGCAGCGCGGTGAGCTCGACGACGTCCTCACCGAGCAGGACGCCGGCCAGGTCCAGGCCGTGCGGGGCGAGGTCGATCGCGGCGCCGCCACCGGCCCGTACCGGGTCGACGCGCCAGTTGTCGTGCGGCCGGCCGTCGGGTGACCAGTCGGCCGGCAGCCAGCAGCAGTAGACGACCCGCACGGCGGTGACCGTGCCCAGCTCGGGCACCAGCTCGCGCAGCCGCACGTGCGCGGGGTGCCAGCGCTGGTCGTAGGCGGTGCCGAGCAGCACGCCGGCCCGGTCGGCCGCGGCGACCGCGGCCTCGGCGTCGAGGACGTCGGCGGCCAGCGGCTTCTCGCACAGCACCGCGACGCCCGCCGCGGCGGCCGCCTCGACCACCTGCCGGTGCGCGGAGTTCGGCACCGCCACGTAGACGGCGTCGAGCCCGGGTGTGGCGAGGAAGGCCGCCAGGTCGGTCGTCGCCCGTGAGCCGGCGGGCATCCGCGCCAGGGCGTCGGGGTCGCGGTCGTGCAGGGCGACCAGGCGGGCACCGGGCACCTGCCGCAGCCCGGGGACGGCGTGGTCGCGGGCCACCCAGCCGCAGCCGGCCACACCCCAGCCGACGTCGCTCACCACTCCTCCGGCAGGTCGACGAGCAGTCGTCGGCGGGCGGCGTCGGCGGGCAGCAGCTCGGGCCAGCGGGCCGGCAGGTGACCCGAGCGGGGGCCGTACTCGGCGGCGTACCGGTCGCTGGGCCAGCGCAGCTCGCCGCCGACGTAGAGCGGGTTGGCCCGCAGCGGCCCGAGCGGCTCACCCAGGTCGACCGGCGCGGGTGCGCGCAGGTCACCGGCGACCAGGGCGATGGCCTCGCTGCTGGTCAGCCGGTCGGCCGGAGCCGGCACGGGCGGGCGCGCGGCCAGCAGCGCGGCGGTGAGCTCCGCGTCGTCGTAGAGCACGCTCGCGCCGAGCAGCCCGGCGTACTCCTGCGGGCTGAGCGGCTCACCGGCCGACACCGTGTCGGCGACGTGCGCGTGCCCGACGACGACGGTGCCGCCGGGCCCGGCGAGTGCGTGCATCGCGGCCGCCGCGGCCGGCTTGTCCCGCAGGAAGTAGAACGCGTCGTGACAGGTGACGTACGCCGGGCGGGGCACCTGCAGGTCCGGCGCCGCGGTCAGGTCGGCGCACACGTACCGGGCGCCGGGGCAGACGAAGCGCTGGGCGAGCCACAGCTTGGACCACACGACGTCCACGCCGACCAGCTCCGGCACACCGCGCCGGGACAGCTCGCGCAGCTGGGTGCCGATCCCGCAGGCGACGTCGACCACCGGCCGGTCGCCCGGCCAGTGCTGCCCGAGCAGCGCCAGCGTCGCCAGGTGTGTGGGGTCGGACCAGCGGTGGGCGAAGTAGTCGCCCACCCGCCCCATGCCCAGCAGCGCCATCGCCTCGCGCAGGCTGCGCGCGGCAGGCACCCGGGCCAGCTGCTCCGGCGGGGGTGCGGGCTGGGTCCACCAGTCGTCGGCGTCGGCGAACAGCGCGATCCGGGCCCGGTCGACCTCGCCGTCGGCCAGCAGGCGGGCGACCCGGTCCTGCAGCTCCTCCCGGCCGGCCCGGGCGAACGGGATGCCGTCGACGACCGGCACCCCGGTCGCGGTCAGGCCCGTCGCCGTGCTCACAACCCGGCCGCGGTGAGGACGTCGAGGTGGAAGGCCTGCACGGGTCCGGCGTGCACGAGCTCCAGGTCGTCCAGCGCCTGGGCGGCGGTGAAGGCGGCCGCCTGCGCGTGGTGGTGCACCTGGAGCACCCGGTCGAGCACGTCGGCGGCGTGGAAGGCCTGCGACTCCGGTGCCACGGCGTCGCCCCGCAGCAGCAGCACCTCACGCAGCCGGGCCGCCAGTGGGGTCGGCAGCGCCGCGAGCTCGCGTTCCTCCAGCGTGCCGATCACCCGGTCCAGGGCGCCGCCGAGCAGCACCTCCCCGGCGAAGCCGGCGTCGGGCAGCGCCACGTTGTGCAGGTGGTGGGCCAGCCCGACCAGGAAGGGTGCGACCGGGTCCGCGCCCACCACCGGCGCCAGCAGGCAGCCGTAGACGGCGACGGTGAGGCAGTGGTCGCCGTGGCTCTCCGGGGGCTCCACGACCACCCGCGGCTTGCCGGGGCTGGTCGCGCCGGCCCGCGGCTGGGCGTTCAGCGACACCGCCAGGGGCGGCGGCGGACCGGCCGGGCGCTGGGCGGCCAGGGCCGTCCGCAGCTGCTCGGCCAGCCCAGCGTCGACCGCCCCGGCGACCTCGTCGAATGCCCGCCGCAGCACCTGCTGCGCCTCGTCCTCGGCGAGCCCCGCCCCGGTCAGCACCGTCGCGTCGATGCCGGCCAGCCGGACCCGGGCCACGGCCGCCGCCGTCTCGGACAGGGCGACCGAGGCAGCGTCCTCACCCTGGACCAGCCGGGCCCAGGCCCGGCCGAACGCCTGCTCGGCCAGCGAGCCGTGCGCCCCTGCCACCCGGATCCGCTTGGCGTCCCCGATCCCGGCGAGCAGCGGGCGCAGCGCCGCGAGGGCCGGCAGCGCCGTCGTCGTCACCGGGAGCCGGTGACGACGTCGCTCCCGGTCTGCGGTGCCCCGCTGCTCAGCCACTCCATGAGGACGGACTCCTGGCGGTGCAGCGCGTGCTCGGGGGTGCTGCCGTCAGCGGTGATCGGGGCCTTGAAGAACCAGCCCAGGTGCCGCTGGATGCCGCCCTCACCGCGCTGCTGGGCCAGGTCGAGCAGCCGGACGATCTCCACCGCGAGCGGGGCGGCCAGGATCGAGTCCCGGCACTGGAAGTCGACCTTGATCTGCATCCGCTGGCCGAGGAAGCCGATCAGGTCGATGGCGTCCCAGGCCTCCTTCTGGTCACCGCGGGGCCGGTAGTAGTCGATCCGCACGACGTGGTCCTCGACCGGGTAGCCGAGGATCGAGTCGAGCACCTTGCCCTTGGTCTGCAGCTTGCTCTCCAGCGACGACGGGTCGTCCAGCGCGAGCCCGTCCCGGTTGCCCAGGATGTTCGTGGAGTACCAGCCCTCGACGGTCAGCGCGCGGCTGCGGAAGGCCGGCGCGAGCACCGTCTTCATCATCGTCTGGCCGGTCTTGCCGTCCTTGCCCGCGATCGGGACGTTGCGCTGCTCGGCCAGCTGGACCAGCGCCGGCACGTCGGCCGACAGCGAGGGGGTGAAGTTGGCGTACCCGACGTCCTCGCAGATCGCGGCGTAGGCGTAGACCATCGCCGGGGTGATGGCCCCGTCGTCGGCGTCCAGCCCGGCCTCGAAGGCCTCCGGGGTCTGCAGTGCGGGCGCCGCGGGGTCGGGCCAGCGCTCGGTGGAGGCGAGGTTCATCAGCACCAGGCCGTCGAGCTGCCGCTCCTCCCGGAACCGGCGCAGGTCGGCACGGACGGCGTCGGCCTGGGCGCGCCGGCCCTCGGCCAGCACGACGTTGCCGCCGGTGACGTTGCGGCAGAAGTCGGCGTCCCCGGCCGCGGGCCACGGGGTGATCTCGGACAGGAGTGGCTGGGCCTGTCGCAGCTGGCGGTCGTCCAGGACGCCGTGCTGCTCGGCCGCCTTGTAGAGGTCGGACCCGTCGAGGTCCCAGCCGCCGACGACCAGGTCGTCGTAGGCCACGAGGCCGGTGGCCTCCTCGACGGGGACGTCGCCGATCTTCAGACCGGCGAGAGGGAGGCCGTCGGCGGCGACGGCACCGAGCCGCAGCAGCTCGAGGCCGGCGATCGCGGTGGTCGCGACCGCACCTCCGAGCCCGACGATGGCGATGCCGACGCGGCGTGGGGACTGTGTCACGGGAGCTCCTCGGCGCTCAGGACCCGGCTGCATCCCGGGACTGTGCGGAGCCTCACACGACACAGTGGATCGTGCGACCAGAAGATGACGCACAACAAGGTTGTCATCGCCACCGATGTCCCTGCGGAGGTTGCTGGAGAGCCCGGGGCAGCAGGCAGATCGGTGAGACGGTGCAGGTCGACGCGCCGTCTCGGCTCGGAAGAGCCGCGTCGTCATTCCGCCCGGAGCGCGACACGCCGATGTAGATGACACGCCCAGAGCTCACCACCACGCGGGGTCACCAACGGCGCGCGTGGGCGCCGCCGGACCGACCGAGGGGGCAGGTCGGGCCCGACGGGCGCAGCGCAGCGGTGGTGTGGGACGGGGGCCGGCCGCCCGTCAGCTGGGGCGGGGGACCGGCCCGGGCGTCAGAGCCGGCCGACCAGGTGGTCGATGCAGGCGGTCAGCGCGCTGACGTCGTCCGGGTCGATCGCCGGGAACATGCCGACCCGCAGCTGGTTGCGGCCCAGCTTGCGGTACGGCTCGACGTCCACGACGCCGTGCGCGCGCAGCGTCTTGGCGACCAGTGCAGCGTCGACCGACTCGTCGAAGTCGACCGTCCCGACGACGAAGGAGCGCTGCTCGGGCTCGGCGACGAACGGCGAGGTGTAGGAGGTCTTCTCCGCCCACCCGTAGAGCCGGCTCGAGGACTCCTCGCTCCGCGCCACGGCACCGGAGAGCCCGCCCAGGCCCAGCATCCACTCGATCTGGTCGGCCAGCAGGAACAGCGTGGCGACCGCAGGGGTGTTGTAGGTCTGGTCCTTGCCGGAGTTGTCCACGGCGATCGACAGGTCCAGGAAGCCCGGGATCCAGCGGCCCGAGGCCTTGATCTCGGCCACCCGCGCCAGGGCCGCGGCCGACATCAGCGCGATCCACAGACCGCCGTCGCTGGCGAAGGACTTCTGCGGGGCGAAGTAGTAGACGTCGGTCTGGGCGACGTCGACCGGCAGCCCGCCGGCGCCGGACGTGGCGTCGATCAGCACGAGCGCGTCGGCGTCGATCCCCGTCGGGCGGGAGACCGGCGCCATGACCCCGGTCGAGGTCTCGTTGTGCGCCCACGCGTAGGCGTCGACCCCGGCCTCGGCCGCAGGCAGCGCCAGCGAGCCGGGTGCTGCCTTGGTGATCACCGGGGCGTCCAGGAACGGCGCCTCGGCGACCCCGGAGGCGAACTTCGCGGAGAACTCGCCGTAGCTGCCGTGCGCGCTGCGCTGCCGGATCAGGCCGATCGTCGCGGCGTCCCAGAACGCCGTCGTCCCGCCGTTGCCGAGCACCACCTCGTAGCCGTCGGGCAGGTCGAACAGCTGGGACAGGCCCTCCCGGACCCGCCGGACGAGGCCCTTCACCGGCGCCTGCCGGTGCGAGGTGCCCATCAGGCCGACCCCGGAGGTCGCCAGGGACTGCAGCGCCTCCGGGCGGACCTTGGAAGGGCCGCAGCCGAAGCGGCCGTCCCGGGGGAGCAGGTCGGTGGGGATGGTGATGCTCATGCTCGTCGTCCTCCTACGCGCTGATCGAGGTGGTCTGGATGGTGTCCCAGCCCTTGACGGCCTCGGGCTTGCGCGGGTCGGGCCCGACGTAGCGCGCCGACGGGCGCACCAGCCGGCCGGTGTTCTTCTGCTCCAGGATGTGCGCGCACCAGCCGGCCGTGCGGGCGCAGCTGAACATCGAGGTGAACATGTGGCTGGGCACCTCGGCGAAGTCCAGCACGATGGCCGCCCAGAACTCGACGTTGGTCTCGATCGGCCGGTCGGGACGGCGCTCGCGCAGCTCCTGCAGGGCCGCCTGCTCCAGGGCCAGGGCGGCCTCGAAGCGGGGGGCGCCGAGCTCCTCGGCGGCACGGCGCAGCACCCGGGCGCGGGGGTCCTCGGCGCGGTAGACGCGGTGCCCGAAGCCCATCAGCCGGTCGCCGGAGTCCAGCAGGTCCTTGACGAACCGCGTCGCGTCACCGGAGGCCTCGACGCCGTCCAGCATGTGCAGCACCCGGGAGGGGGCGCCGCCGTGCAGCGGGCCGGACATCGCCCCGATCGCCCCGGACAGCGAGGCGGCGACGTCGGCGCCGGTGGAGGCGATGACCCGGGCGGTGAACGTGGAGGCGTTCATGCCGTGCTCGGCGGCCGAGGTCCAGTAGGCGTCCACGGCGGCGACGTGCCGCGGGTCGGGCTCGCCGCGCCAGCGGACCATGAACCGCTCGACGATGGTCGAGGCCTCGTCGATCCGCTTCTGCGGCACGGCCGGGATGCCGATCCCGCGGGCGGACTGCGCCACGTAGGACAGCGCCATGACCGCGGCGCGGGCCAGCTCGTCGCGGGCCTCCTGGGCGGAGATGTCCAGCAGCGGGCGGTAGCCCCAGATCGGGGTCAGCATCGCCAGCGCGGCCTGCACGTCGACCCGGACGTCGCCGGTGTGCACCGGGATCGGGAACGGCTCGGCCGGGGGCAGGCCGGGGCCGAACTCCCCGTCGACCAGCAGCGCCCAGACGTTGCCGAAGGTGACCTTCCCGACCAGGTCCTCGATGTCGACGCCGCGGTAGCGCAGCGCCCCACCGTCCTTGTCCGGCTCCGCGATGGTGGTCTCGAAGGCGATGACGCCCTCCAGGCCGGGTACGAAGTCGTCGGCCATCTCGCATGCTCCTCTGCGCGCGGGTGGGGACGGACGCTGGTCAGCGCACGACGAGCCTCAACCTAGGGGCTGGCCGGCCCCGAGGTGCACCCCGGCTCCCGGCCAGCGGGCGGTGCGCGCTGCAACGGTGACAGCATGGGCCGGTGGCCGACCTGATCCGCATGCGCAGGGACTACGACGACAGCGGCTTCGGCGAGGAGGGCCTCGCGGCCACCTGGGTCGAGCAGTTCGACCGCTGGTTCGCCGACGCCGTCACCGCCGAGCTCCCCGAGCCCAACGCCATGGTGGTGGCCACTGCCGACGCCGACGGCATGCCCGATGCCCGCGTCGTGCTGATGAAGGGCTACGACGTCGACGGCTTCGTCTTCGGCACCAACTACGCCTCGGCCAAGGCCGCCCAGCTCGCCGTCAACCCCCGGGCGGCGCTGGTCTTCCCCTGGCACGCCCAGCAGCGGCAGGTCCGGGTCTCCGGTGCCGTCGAGCGGATCGGGCCGACCGCCTCGGACCTGCTGTGGGACCCGCGGCCCCGCGGCTCGCAGCTGGCCGCCGCCGCCTCGATCCAGTCGACCGTGGTGGAGTCCCGCGAGCTGCTGCGCACCCGGGTGGCCGAGCTGGACGCCCAGACCCCGCCCGGGCAGCTGCCGCGCCCGGAGAACTGGGGCGGCTACCGGGTGCTGCCCGAGCGGGTGGAGTTCTGGCAGGGCGGCCATGACCGCCTGCACGACCGGCTGGTGTTCGTGCGCGATGACGAGGAAGGCGGCGGCTGGGTCGTGCAGCGCCTCGCCCCGTGACGGACCCGCACCACGCTGACCACCACAATGGCCATTTCGGTGGCTCGGTGGACCCGGTGGACCCGGTGGACCCGGTCGAGGGCGGGCTGCCGGTGGAGCAGCCGCAGCCGGTGACCCGCCGGCGCGGCTGGGCGCTGGACACCACGCCGCTGCGCAACCGCGCCTTCCGCCGGGTCTTCGGTGGCGTCGCGGTCACGATGCTGGGCCAGCAGATGACGCTGGTCGCCGTCCCGTACCAGGTCTACGAGCTGACCGGCTCCTCGCTGATGGTCGGGCTCACCTCGGTGGTCGCGCTGGTGCCGCTGGTCGTCTTCGGCCTGCTCGGCGGGGCGATCGCCGACGCCATGGACCGCCGCGTGCTCATGTTGATCAGCTCCACGGGTGCCGCGGTCACCAGTGCGCTGCTCGCCCTGCAGGCGCTGCTGCCCGGGGACGGGCACATCAGCGTGCTGTGGCTGCTGGTCGCCGCCGTCTCCGGGTTCGCCGCGGTCAACCAACCCGCTCGCAGTGCGGTGATCCCGGCGCTGGTGGGGCGGGACCAGGTCGCGGCGGCGAACGCGCTGGCGATGACGGTGCGTCAGGCGGGCGTGGTCGTCGGGCCGCTGCTGGCCGGTCTGCTGATCGGCCTGGGCGACCTCTCGGTCGTCTACACGATCGACGCCATCGGCTTCGTCGTCGCCGTCCTGCTGCTGCGCGGGCTGCCGGCGCTGCCGCCGGAGGGCGTCTCCGGCCCGCTGCGGCTCGGCGCGGCCGTGCGCGGGGTGGGGGAGGGCTTCGCCTTCCTGCGCACCCAGCCGGTGCTGCTGATGACCTTCGTCGTCGACCTGATCGCGATGCTGTTCGCCTGGCCGCAGGCGGTCTTCCCCGAGCTGTCCCAGACCGTCTACCGCGGCGACGCGAACAGCCTGGGCTGGCTGTTCGCCGGGGTGTCGATCGGCTCGCTGCTGATGGGGCTGACCTCGGGGTGGGTGAGCCGGGTCGACCGGCAGGGTGCCGTCGTGCTGGCCGCCATCGCCGTGTGGGGGGTGGCGATCATCGGTTTCGGGCTCGCCTCGACGCTCTGGCTGGCCGTCCTCTGCCTCGCCGTCGCCGGCGCCGGCGACATGGTCAGCGCGGTGCTGCGCTCGGCGATGCTGCAGACAGCGGCGCCGGACGAGATGCGCGGCCGGATGCAGGGCGTGTTCATCGTGGTCGTGGCCGGCGGGCCTCGGCTGGGTGACCTGCGCGCCGGCCTGATGGCCAGCAGCGTCGGGGTCACCGCGGCGATGGTCTCCGGCGGTGTGGTGATCGTGGTCGTGATGGCCGTGGTCGCCGTCGCGGTGCCGTCGTTCTGGCTGTTCCGGGCATCGCGGGCCGACGAGGTCGCCCGGGACGCCCGGCGCCGGCTGGCGGCCGACTGACCTCCGCCATCGGTCACGAACCGCTGCCTCAGCCGTGGCGAGGCAGCGCTGGGTGACCAACGGCGTGTGTCGGGCGTGAGCCGGGCTCCGGCGGGTAGCTGTGCGGGCATGGCACTCCCGCGGGTCCTCGCCCTCGTCCTCGCTGGTGGCAAGGGCAGCCGGCTGGAACTGCTGACCGAGACCCGGGCCAAGCCCGCCGTCCCGTTCGCCGGGGTCTACCGGCTCATCGACTTCCCGCTGTCCAACTGCGAGCACTCCCAGATCCCCGACGTGTGGGTGTCGGAGCAGTACCAGCCGCAGTCGGTGAACGAGCACCTGGCCGGCGGCCGCCCCTGGGACCTGGACCGCACCACCGGCGGGCTGATGATGCTGCCGCCGTTCCAGGGCAGCGAGCGCGGCGGCTTCACCGCGGGCACCGCCGACGGGTTGTGGCGGCAGGCCGAGCTGATCCGGCAGTTCGCCGCCGACGCGCTCGTGGTGGTCAGCTCCGACGCCGTCTACAAGCTCGACTACCGCGCCGTCGTCGACGCCCACCTGGGTTCCGGCGCCGAGGTCACGATGGTGACCACCGAGGTCGACCCGGACGACGCCGCCCGCTACGGCATCGTCCAGACCGCGGACGGCGGGAAGGTCACCGACTACGCCTACAAGCCCGACGAACCGGCGACGACGACCGCCACCAACGAGGTCTTCGTGTTCTCCCCGGACGAGACCCTCGACCGGCTCGAGGCGATCCAGGACCAGGTCGGCGAGGACGGCCTGGAGGACCTGGGCACCCACCTGCTCCCCGCCCAGACGAAGGACGGCCTGGCGCGGGCGTACCGGCTGGACGGCTACTGGCGGGACGTCGGCACGGTCGAGTCCTACTGGGAGGCGCACCGGGAGTTCCGCTGCGAGGAGCCGCCGATCGACCTGGACGAGGCGAGCTGGCCCATCCACACCCGCGGCGGCCGGCGCAGTGCTGCGCGACTGCTGCGCGGCGCGGTGGTCGAGGACACCCTGGTCTCCGGGGGCACCCGGGTGGCCGGGGAGGTCCGCGGATCGGTGCTGTCACCGGGCGTGATCGTCGAGCCGGGGGCGACCGTCATCGACTCGGTGCTGCTGCCCGGTGCCCGGGTGTGCGCCGGGGCCACCGTCACCCGCGCCGTCCTGGACGACGGGGTGACGGTGGGCGAGCGGGCGACCGTCGGCGGGGACGGCGCGATCACCCTGGTCGGCCGGCGGGTGACGGTCGAGCCCGGCAGCGAGCTCGCGCCCGGGGCCCGCTTCCCGGAGCCCGAGGAGGACTGATCCTGGGGCCGGGGTCGCGACCTCGGCCCCTCTCGGGGATCAGGCGAGGGCGTGGGCGACGACCCGGAGGTCGGTCACGAGTGCGTCGTAGGCGGCGGCGCGGGCGTCGTCCGGCGTCCGGAGCACGGCCGAGGGGTGCGTCGTGGCCAGCACCCAGGTCTGGTGCGGGGCGTCCTCGTCCTGGTCGGCGTCGGGGAGCGCCGCCTCCGCCGCGCGGATGCCCGGTGGGGTCCACGGGAGCAGCTGCCCGTGCTCGCGGGTGATCCGGAACGACGGCGAGATCAGCGCCTTGGCCGCCACCGCGCCCAGGCAGACCACCACCTCCGGCTGGAGGACGGCGAACTCCGCCTCCAGCCACGCGCGGCAGGCCCGCAGGTGCTCGGCACCCGGGGACTGGTGGATCCGGCGCTTGGGGGTCGGCGTGAACCGGAAGTGCTTGACCGCGTTCGTCACGTAGGCGTCGCGCCGGTCGATGCCGGCCTCGGTCAGCGCCCGGTCCAGCAGCTTCCCGGCCGGGCCGACGAACGGCTCGCCGGTGCGGTCCTCCTGGTCGCCCGGCTGCTCACCGACGAAGACGACCCGCGCCGTCTCCGGGCCCTCGCCGAAGACGGTCTGGGTGGCCGGCTCACCGAGCTCGCACGCCCGGCAGCCGGCCGCCGCCTCCCGCAACCCGGCCAGGCCGACACCGCTGGGCACCTGGGCGGGGTGGTCACGTTCGCTCATGCGTCGATGACACCCGACCGGGGGCGCCACCGCAGCCCGAGATCGGCTGTTCACTTGACGATGTGGAAAGTGATGCGACAGGCTCCCAGTCGTTGCGGATGGCAAGGGCTGCTCGCACACGACGGACACCGGAGGAGCAGTGCTCGAGTTCGATGGCCTGTACAAGGCCTACGGCAGCAACCAGGTGCTCGAGGGGGTGAGCTTCACCGTGGCCCCGGGGCAGATGTTCGGCTTCTGCGGGTCCAACGGGGCGGGGAAGACCACCACGATGCGGATCGCCATGGGGCTCGCGCGCGCCGACGCCGGGAAGGTGCGCTGGTCGGGCCGGCCGGTCGACGAGATCGTCCGTCGCCGGATCGGCTACATGCCCGAGGAGCGCGGCCTGTACCCGAAGATGAAGGTCGGCGAGCAGCTGAGCTACTTCGCCCGGCTGCACGGGCTGGACGCCCGCGCCGCCGGACGCGCCGCCGAGCACTGGGCCGAGCGGCTCGGGCTGGGGGAGCGGCGCGGCGACCGGGTGGAGAAGCTGTCGCTGGGCAACCAGCAGCGGGTGCAGCTGGCGGCGGCGCTGGTCAGCGAGCCCGACGTGCTGATCCTCGACGAGCCGTTCTCCGGCCTGGACCCGGTGGGCGTCGACTCGCTGGCCGAGGCGCTGCTGGAGCAGTGCCGACGCGGGGTCCCCGTCGTCTTCTCCAGCCACCAGCTGGACCTGGTGGAGCGGCTGTGCGACGCCGTCGGCATCCTCGCCCGCGGGAGGATCGTGGCCAGCGGGACCGTCGCCGAGCTGCGGTCCACGACCGTCGGCCGGCAGCTGCGGGTGGTCGCCCCCGACGCATCGCCCGGCTGGGCCAGTGCGGTGCCCGGTGTGCGGGTGGTCTCCGAGCAGCGCGGTGACACCGTGCTCGAGCTCGCGCCCGGCACAGACGACCAGCAGGTGCTCGCCGCCGCCCTGGCCACCGGCCGGGTCACCCACTTCGCGTGGCGGGAGCCGACCCTGGTCGAGCTCTTCCGCGACGCCGTCACGACCCCTCAGGAGGTGGCGGCATGACCGCGACCGCACACCGCGACGTCCGCACGCCTGCGCCGGCACACTCCGACGTGAAGCCGCACAGCCCCGCACAACTGGTCCGCCTCGTGGCCGGCCGGGAGATCTCCACCCGGATCCGGGACAAGGGCTTCCTGGTCAGCTCCGCGGTGCTGATCCTGCTGATCATCGGCCTGATGGTCTTCCAGGTGGTCATCGGCGGCGGGGAGTCCACCAGCCGGATCGGCCTGGTCGGCGGCGACCAGGCCGTCGAGCAGGTGCTGCGGCAGCAGGGCCAGGCGCTGGACACCGAGGTGACCGTGGTCCAGCTGGCCGACGAGGACGCCGCCCGCACCGCCGTGGCCGAGGAGGACGTCGAGGCCGCGCTGCTGGACCCGACCGGCAGCCGCCCCGAGCTCCTGGTGCAGACCGCGGGCGGGAGCGCCGAGGACCTCGTGCAGAGCGCCCTGGCCGCCCTCTCCGTGGCCGACCAGCTCAGCGAGGCCGGGGTGCAGCTCGAGCCCGCCCCGGAGGTCGACGTCGTCGCCCTGGAGGGAGCCGAGGACGATCGTTCGCAGGCCACGATCGTCGCCCTGCTCGGGGTGGGGCTGCTGTACTTCCTCTTCATCCTCTTCGGGCAGTTCGTCGCGCAGGGCGTCGTCGAGGAGAAGTCGAGCCGGGTGGTCGAGCTGCTGCTGGCCACCATGCGCCCGTGGCAGCTGCTCGCCGGCAAGATCATCGGCCTGGGGGCGCTCGGGCTGATGCAGATCGCGGTGATCGCCGTGGTCGGGGTCGCCGGCGCGCTGGCCTTCGACGTCGTCGACCTGCCGGGGCAGCTGATCGGCACCGTGCTAACGGTGCTGGCCTGGTTCGTGATCGGCTACGCCTTCTACGCCGCGGTGTTCGCGGTGGCCGCCTCGCTGGTCAGCCGGCAGGAGGACCTGGGCAGCGTGCTGACGCCGACGACCATCCTGCTGGTGGTCGGGTTCGTCATCGCCCTGCAGGCCGCCCAGGACCCGAGCAGCACGATGGCCACGGTGACCTCCTACGTCCCGGGTCTGTCGCCGATGGTGATGCCGGTGCGGCAGGCCGCCGGCGAGGCCGCGTGGTGGGAGGTCGGGCTCGCCGTCCTGCTGATGGTCCTGGCGATCGCCGTCATCGTCCGGATCGGTGGACGGATCTACGCCGGTGCACTGCTCCGCACCGGTGGCCGGCTCAAGCTGCGCGAGGCCCTGGCGGCCGAGAAGTCCTGACCCCGAGCCGCCCGGTGATCAGGTCACCTGGTCGTGTGGGGACCTACCTGGTGGTCTGCCGCCAGGTAGGTCCCCCTCGGATCAGGCCACCTGATCCCAGGCGGACGACGGTGGTCAGCGCTGGCGCAGGCCGCTGAGCGGGCCGCGGTAGGCGTGCGCCGGCGGGCCGCTCACCCCGGGCCGCGCGGTGAACAGCCGGCCGGCGTCGGGCTGGGCGGCCCGGGTGGCGTCGTCCATCCCGTGCACCGACGTGCTGATCACCAGCAGGTCGCCGGCGAACGCGCAGCTGGTGGTGTTCTGGGCGTCGACCTCGACGACCGCGAGCAGCTCACCGTCGGGGGACCAGCGCCGCACCTGGGCGCCGCCCCACAGCGCCGTCCAGAGACAGCCCTCGTCGTCGACGGTGAGGCCGTCGGCGACGCCGTCGGGGTCCTCGCTGAAGTCCAGCAGCACCCGGCGTCGCCCGAACGCGCCGGTGTCCAGGTCGTAGTCGAAGGCCCAGACCACCTGCTGCCCGGAGTCGGAGAGGTACACGGTGCGGTCGTCGGGGGACCAGCCCAGCCCGTTGGAGATGGTGAGGCCGTCGAGCACGGTGCTGACCGTGCCGTCGAGGTCGAGCCGGTAGAGGCGGCCGGCCCCGGGCTGCTCGTCGAAGGCCATGGTGCCGGCGAAGAACCGGCCGGCCCGGTCGCAGGCGCCGTCGTTCATCCGGGTGCCGCCCGCGGACTCCGAGCCACCCTCCCCGGCGAGTTCGATCAGCACCTCCGCCGTGCCGTCGGCGGCCAGCCGGGTGATGCCCGCCCCGGCGCCCAGCAGCCAGCCGCCGGCGGCCGCCGGGGCGACGAAGCCCACCGTCTCACCGCCGCGGTGCTCGGCCACCGGGAGGACGTCGTCCCCGCTGACCGTGCCGCGCCGGACCAGCCCGGCGGTGATGTCCACCCAGAGCAGCTCCTGCGCGGCGGCGTCCCAGATCGGGCCCTCTCCGTGCTCGGCCGGGACGGGGCTGGTGGGTGTCGCCTGCAGTCGGATCACCCGCCCATCCTCCCCGGGACACCGGGCCGTCACACCGGTTGCGGATACTGCCCCCGTGTCCGAAGCCACCGTCGACGTTGCCGACCTGCGCCCTTCCGGGGGTCCCACCGACCCGGACGACCGCACCGACGAGCCCTTGCGGGCCGACATCCGACTGCTGGGCCGGGTCCTCGGGGAGGTGATCGGCGAGCAGGCCGGCACCGACGTGCTGGAGCTGGTCGAGGCCACCCGGGTCGAGGCGTTCCGGATCCGCCGCTCCGAGGTCGGCCGCTCCGAGCTCGCCGACCGGCTGGCCCAGCTCGACCTGCGCGAGGCCAACCACGTCGTCCGGGCGTTCAGCCACTTCTCGTTGCTGGCCAACATCGCCGAGGACGTGCACCACGAGCGCCGCCGCCGGCACCACCGCCGCGAGGGCTCGCCCCCGCAGAAGGGGAGCCTGGCGGCGTCGCTGGACCTGCTGGACGAGGCCGGCCTGGACGGCGACACCGTGGCCCGTGAGCTGGCGGGCGCGCTCGTCGTCCCGGTGGTCACCGCGCACCCGACCGAGGTGCGCCGCCGGACGATCTCCCAGGTGCAGCAGCAGGTCACCGACCTGATCCGGCAGCGCGACGACGCCGGGCCGTACGGGATCGACGAGCGGGCCTGGGCCGCGCACCTGTCCCGCGAGGTGCTCACCCTCTGGCAGACGGCGCTGCTGCGACTGTCCCGGCTGCGGCTGGCCGACGAGATCGACGAGGCGCTGCGCTACTACGACCTGTCGCTGTTCGAGGTCGTCCCGGCGATCAACACCGAGCTCCGCCAGGCCCTGCGCGAGCGCTGGCCGGACGCCGACCTGCTCGCCACCCCGATGCTGCAGCCGGGCTCCTGGATCGGCGGTGACCGGGACGGCAACCCGTTCGTCACCGCCGACGCGGTCCGCCGGGCCACCACCCGGCAGGCCGAGACGGCGCTGCGGCACCACCTCGCCGAGCTGATCTGCCTGGCCGACGAGCTGTCGATGTCCGACCGGCTGGTGACGCCCACCGACGCGCTCTACGCCCTGGCCGAGGCCTCCGGGGACGACTCGCCGTTCCGCGGCGACGAGCCCTACCGGCGCGCGCTGCGCGGGGTCTACCGGCGGCTGGCCGCGACCGCGCGTCGGGTGCTCGGCGCGGTGCCGGGGGAGGAGTCGGACGTCGACCTGCTGCCCTACGCCCTCCCCGAGGAGCTGATCGCCGACCTCGCGACGGTCGACGCCTCGCTGCGCAGCCACGGGGCGGGTGCGCTGGCCGACGACCGGCTGGCCCGGCTGCGCGACGCGGTGGAGGTCTTCGGCTTCCACCTGTGCGGGCTGGACATGCGGCAGAACTCCGCGGTGCACGAGGAGGTGCTGGGCGAGCTGCTGGCCTGGGCCGGGGTGTGCGAGGACTACGCCGCACTCGACGAGGCGGCCCGGGTCGAGCTGCTCACCGGGGAGCTGCGGCTGCGCCGGCCGCTGGTGCGCCCGGGCGCCGAGCTCTCCGAGCTGGCCCGTGGCGAACTGGACCTGCTGGTGGCGGCCGCCGAGCAGGTGGCGCTGCTCGGCCCGCGCGCGATCCCGAACTACGTGATCAGCATGTGCGAGTCGGTCAGCGACGTGCTGGAGGTCGCCGTCCTGCTCAAGGAGGTCGGGCTGCTCGACCCGGGCGCCGAGGGAGGCCCGCGCTGCTCGGTGGGCATCTCCCCGCTGTTCGAGACGATCGGCGACCTGCAGGCCGCCGGCACGATCCTGGCCGCGATGCTGGACCAGCCGCTGTACCGGGCGCTGGTGGCCAACCGCGGCGACGACCAGGAGGTGATGCTCGGCTACAGCGACAGCAACAAGGACGGCGGCTACCTGGCCGCCAACTGGGCGCTGTACCGGGCCGAGCTGGCGCTGGTCGAGGTCGCCCGCGCCAACGGCATCCGGCTGCGGCTGTTCCACGGCCGCGGCGGCACCGTCGGCCGGGGCGGCGGCCCCAGCTACGAGGCGATCCGGGCGCAGCCGCCGGGTTCGGTGGCCGGGGCGCTGCGGATCACCGAGCAGGGCGAGGTGATCGCGGCCAAGTACGCCTCACCCGACCTGGCCCGCCGCAACCTGGAGGCGCTGGTCGCGGCCACGCTGGAGTCGACGCTGCTGGACATCGAGGGCCTGGGCGCGGACGCCGAGGAGGTCTACGCGCTGCTGGACGACCTGGCGGCGCGGGCCCAGGGCGCCTACCGGGCGCTGGTGCACGAGACGCCGGGCTTCGTCGAGTGGTTCCGCGCCGCGACCCCGATCCGGGAGCTGGCTGAGCTGAACATCGGCAGCCGGCCGCCGTCCCGCAAGGCCGGGGACAAGATCGCCGACCTGCGGGCTATCCCGTGGGTGTTCAGTTGGTCGCAGGCCCGGATCATGCTGCCCGGCTGGTACGGCACCGGGACGGCGCTGGAGTCCTGGGTCGACGGCTCACCGGAGCGGCTCGCCCAGTTGCGGGACCTGCACCGGCGGTGGCCGTTCTTCCGCACCGTGCTGTCCAACATGGGGATGGTGCTGGCCAAGACCGACCTGGAGCTGGCCGCCCGGTACGCCGAGCTGGTGCCCGACCCCGAGCTGCGCGACCGGGTGTTCAGCCAGATCACCGCCGAGCACGAGCGGACGGTGCGGATGCTGCTGGCGGTCACCGGCGACGAGCAGCTGCTGGCCGACAACCCGTCGCTGGCCCGGTCGATCCGCAACCGGTTCCCCTACCTGGAGCCGCTGCACCACCTGCAGGTGGAGATGCTGCGCCGCCGCCGCGAGGGGGACGACGACGAGCTGGTGCGCCGCTGCATCCAGCTGTCGGTCAACGGCGTCGCCACCGCCCTGCGCAACAGCGGCTGAGGTGGTCCGGGCACGCTTGTGCTCTGCTCACTGGTGGTGAGCAGAGCACAAGCGTCCCGACCGGGGCAGGCCCGCGCCGAGGGGTGCGGGCCCGCTCAGCTGCGGGCGGCCTCGATGGCGGCGGCCAGCCGGCGCACGCCCTCGTCGACGTCGCCGGGCTGTACCGCCGAGTAGGCCAGCCGGAAGCTGGTGTGCCCGCCCTCGAGCAGGAAGTCGGTGCCGGGCACGATCGCGACCCCGCGGGCAGCGGCCTCGGTGGTGATCCGGGTGACGTCGTGGCCCTCGCCCTCGGGCAGGGACACCCACAGGAAGTAACCGCCCTCGGGACGGCGGAAGGTCGCCTGCGGCAGGTGCGTGCGCAGCGCGTCGTCCAGCAGCCCGACCCGCTCGGCCAGCGCCGACTTCACCCGCTCCAGCGCGGCCGGGAACCGGTCGCCCTGCAGGTAGGCGTGCACGGTGCCCTGGGCGACCATGTTCGGTGCGATGTAGGTGTTGGTGGCCCGCACCCGGATCTTCTCGATGATCGCCGGCGGCCCGACCAGGTAGCCCACCCGGATGCCCGGGCAGACGGTCTTGGAGAACGACGAGGCGTAGACGACGTGCTCGCTGGCCGCGCCGCCGTCCAGCTCCAGCATCCGCGGCAGCGGCTCCCCGCTGAACCGGATGTCGACGTACGGGTCGTCCTCGAACAGCACGAACCCGTGCTCGCGGGCCAGCTCCAGCAGCCGCTCGCGCTTGGCCAGCGAGAGCGTGTAGCCGGCCGGGTTCTGGAAGTTGGGGATGACGTGCGCCAGCGTCGGCCGCAGCCCACCGTCCAGCAGGGCGGCGAGCTCGTCGACGGAGATGCCGTCCTCCTCCAGCGTCACCAGGTGCACGTCGGCGCCGCGCGAGCGCAGCCCGAGCAGGGTGCGGTCGTAGGTCGGTCGCTCGGTGATCACCGCAGCGCCCGGGGTGGCCAGCTCGTCGAAGAGGAAGGCGTCGGCCTGCATCGAGCCGTTGGTCACCAGCACGTGCTCGACCGGGACGCCGTGCTTCTCGGCGATCCACTTTCGCAGCGGCACGTAGCCGACCGCCGTCCCGTAGCCGGTCATCCCGGCCGGGTCGGAGTCGAACGCGGCGACCGCGGCCTGCTTGAGGCCCTCGACGTCGACGATGTCGGTCGACGGGGCCCCGCGGGCGAAGGAGATCATCGTGGTGGCGGGCGAGGTCTGTGCTGAGCCGGTCACGCGACCGAGTCTGCCGTACCGCGCCACCCCCGGCTCAGCCCTCCTGCGCCGCTGCGGCGGCTCGGACGGCGTCCAGCAGCTGCTGCCGGTCGTGGAGGGTGGTGCGGGCCCGGCCGTGCACCGCGCCGAGGGCGATCTCGGCGGCGTCGATGGCCCGCCAGTCGGAGAGCAGCACGGGGTGCCCGCC
Source organism: Modestobacter sp. VKM Ac-2985 (assembly GCF_026967925.1). GTDB lineage: Bacteria > Actinomycetota > Actinomycetes > Mycobacteriales > Geodermatophilaceae > Modestobacter. Next base: position 632,304 of record NZ_JAPVBI010000001.1, read on the forward strand.
GCGGGCGAGCAGGGTGTCGACCCAGTCGTCGTCCCCGCCGGGCGCCAGCACCCCGGCGGCCACGTCGGCCAGCAGCGAGGCGACGGTCTCCCGGGCGTCGTGCTTGTTGGTGCCGACGACGCCGGTCGGCCCCCGCTTGATCCACCCGGCCACGTACTCGCCCCGGCTCACCCCGCCGTCGCGGAGCACCCGGCCGGCGTCGTGCGGCACCGTGCCGCCGTCCAGCGGCAGCCCCGGCAGCGCGTGCCCGCGGTAGCCGACCGAGCGCACCACCAGGTCGGCCGGGACGACGTCGAGCTCCCCGGTGCCGACCGCGCGGCCGTCGGTGTCGACCCGGGTGCGCTCCACCTCCACCCCGATGACCCGGTCGGTGCCGAGCAGCCGGACCGGGCGGGCGTGGAAGCGCAGCCGGACGCTGACCGTGCCGGGGGCGGCTTCGTGTCCGGCGTAGTCGGCGAGTGCGGCGAGGTTGCGGGCGACGTGCCGGTCCTCGGCGGCCAGCGCCGCGTCCCCGGCGTCGGTGAGGTCGGCCGGGTCGACCAGCACCGTCGCGGCGGCCAGGTGGCCCAGCTCGCGCAGCTCCTGGGTGGTGAAGCTGGCCTGTGCCGGGCCGCGGCGGCCGAGCACGGTGATCCGCTCGACCGGGGCGTCGGCCAGCGTGTCCAGCACGTGGTGCGGCATGTCGGTGGGGTGCAGCTCGGCGGCGGAGCGGGCGAGCACGCGGGCCACGTCGAGGGCCACGTTGCCCACGCCGACCACCACGACGTCCCGGGCCCGGGACACCAGCTCCTCGACCCGCGCCCGGTCGGCGTCGGGGTGCCCGCAGTACCAGGCGACGACGTCGGTGGCGGCCAGGCTGCCGGGCAGCTCCTCGCCGGGGATGCCCAGCGCGCGGTCACCGGCCGCGCCGTAGGTGTAGACGACGGCGTCGACGTGCCGGCGCAGCTCGTCCAGGGCGAGGTCGGTGCCGATCTCCACGTTGCCGACGAAGCGCACCCGCTCGTGGTCCAGCGTGTGGTGCAGCGTCTCCCGCAGCGCCCGCATCTTCAGGTGGTCGGGGGCGATGCCGTGCCGCACCAGGCCGAACGGGGTGGGCAGCCGGTCGATCAGGTCGACGGCGACCGGGACGTCGTCCTGCCCGGCGAGGGCGTCGGCGGCATAGATGCCCGCCGGCCCGGCGCCGACGACGGCGACGCGCAGCGGGCGTCCGGGCAGCGATCGGTCGGGCACAGTGGGTTGGGCCACGCCCGCATCGTCGTCCCGATGACGGGTAGGCGCCAGGGTGAACCCCGGGCAGTCGAGCCCGACCACCGCTGAGGAGTCCTGCGTGTCCATCACGATCGTCGCCACCATCTCGCCCAAGCCCGGCCGCGCCGATGCCGTCCGGGAGGCGTTCACCGCCGCCATCCCGAAGGTGCACGAGGAGTCCGGCTGCGAGCTGTACGCCCTGCACGAGGACGGCTACGGCTTCGTGATGATCGAGCGCTGGGCCACCCAGGACGACGTCAAGGCCCACGGGGCGGGGGACACGTTCAACCAGCTCACCGAGAGCGTCAAGGACGACCTGACCGAGCCGATCGGCGTCCGGCTGCTGCAGGCCGTCCCGGCGGGCGACGAAGCCAAGGGCGCCCTCCGCTGAAGGGGGCATAGGAGGCTCTCCACCCGGTATGGCGCCGTAGACCGGGTGGAAAGCCTCCTATGCCTCGGCCCTCAGACCGCTTGGCAGGTGGGGCACCAGAAGAGGTTGCGGCCGACCATGAGCTCGGTGCGCACCTCGGTGCCGCAGATGCGGCAGGGCAGCCCGGAGCGCCGGTAGACGTAGTGCGCGTCCTCGCGCAGCGCCGGGCCGCGCCGGCGTTCGCGGTCCTCGCGCTCGGTGGTGACGATCCGGCCGGCCTTGACCCCGGCCTTCATCAGCGTCACGAGGTCGGCCCACATCGCGTCCCAGGTGGCGGCGTCGACGTCCCGGCCGAGCCGGAAGGGGCTCAGCCGCTGCCGGAACAGCACCTCGGCCCGGTAGACGTTCCCGACGCCGGCCAGCACGGCCTGGTCCATCAGCAGCGCGCCGATGGTGGTCCGGCTGCGGGAGATGCGGGTGAACGCCTTCGCCGGGTCCGACCGCCGGCGCAGCGGGTCCGGGCCCAGCCGGTCGAGGATCAACTGCACCTCGCCGTCGGTGATCAGGTCGCAGGCGGTGGCGCCGCGCAGGTCGGTCCACACGCCCTCGCCGTCCTCGCCCGGTCCCTCCCAGCGCATCCGCAGGGCACCACGGGGCGCGGGCGGCAGGCCGGTGCCGGAGGTGAACTTCCCGTAGAGGCCCAGGTGGACGTGGACGACGTCTGGGCCGAAGAAGGCGAACAGGTGCTTGCCGTAGGAGGTCACCTCGTCGAGCACCCGGCCGTCGAGCAGCTCGGCCGGACCGGCGAAACGGCCCTGCGGGCTGGTCACGTGCACCTCGCGGCCGGCGAACGCGGCCTGCTGCTCGCGGGCCAGTCGGAACAGGGTGTGGCCCTCAGGCACGGACGATCACGCCGTCCAGCTTCACCCGCGCCGGCCGCCTCCGCCACGACGGCCCCCGTGACCCACCCGACACCCGAGGGCAGAAATGGCCATTTCTGCCCTCGGGTCAACGGGCGCGGACGGCGGCGTAGCGGTCCAGGGACACCTGCCGCTCGTGGGCGTGGTCGACGACCGGCTCGGGGTAGCCGGCCGGGACGCCGCCGGGCGCCGTCCACGGCTCGTGCACGTGCTTCGGGTCCAGGTCGCGCAGCTCGGGCACCCAGCGCTTCACGTAGGCGCCGTCCGGGTCGAACTTCTTGCCCTGGGTGATCGGGTTGAACACCCGGTAGTACGGCGAGGCGTCGGTGCCGGTGCCGGCGACCCACTGCCAGCCGTGGTTGTTGCTGGCCAGGTCACCGTCGACCAGGTGCTGCATGAACCACCGCGCGCCGCGGGTCCACTCCTGGTGCAGGTCCTTGACCAGGAACGAGGCGACGATCATCCGCACCCGGTTGTGCACGTAGGCCTCACCGAGCAGCTGCCGCATTCCGGCGTCGACGATCGGGAAACCGGTGCGGCCGGTCTCCCAGGCGCGCACCAGCTCCTCGGCGTCCGGCCCGGAGTCGTAGCCCATGCCCTGCAGCTGCGGGTTGAGGTACTCCCGGGCGGAGTCGGGCCGGTGCCACAGGACGTCGGCGTAGAAGTCGCGCCAGGCCAGCTCGTCGGTGTAGCGGCGCACCGACTCCGAGCCCTGCTCGGCGGCCAGGTCGGCGAGCAGCGTCCGCGGGTGGATGCAGCCGTACTTCAGGTACGCCGACAGCCGGCTGGTCCCGTTGGTGCCGGGGCGGTCGCGGCCCTCGTCGTACCCGAGCAGCCGTTCGTCCCGGAACCGGTGCCAGGCCTCCCGGGCCGCGGCCTCGCCGGCCGGAGGGAGCTGGACGTCGTCCAGGTCGGGCCGCGGCGGGGGCTCGTCGGAGCGCACGTCGTGCTGCCACGGGACCGGGTCGGGGCGGACGGCGGGGGAGTGCCAGCCGTGCTCCCGCCAGGCGCGGGCGAACGGGGTGAAGACCCGGAACGGCGTCCCGTCCCGCTTGACCACCCGGCCGGGCGCCACCGCGTACGGCGAGCCGGTGCGCACCAGCGGGACGTCGCCCAGCGCCCGCTCCACCGCCTGGTCGCGCCGCCGTCCGTACGGGCCGGCGTCGGCGGTGACGTGCACGCTCACCGCCTCCAGCTCGGCGACCAGCCGGGGGAGGACGGCGGCCGGGTCGCCGGTGCGCGTGACCAGGGCGCCGCCGGTCGAGGCGCCGAGCTCGGCCAGGCAGTCGAGCAGGAACCGCCGGCGCGGCTCGCCGGAGGGGCCGTAGAGCCGGTCGTCGAAGACGAAGACCGGGACGACGGCGCCCCCGGGCCCGGCGGCGTCGACGGCGGCGAGGAGGGCCGGGTGGTCGTCCAGACGCAGGTCGCGGCGGAACCAGAGCAGGGCGGTGGGCACCCGGCTGAGCCTAGGAAGACCCCGCCGGTGCCGCTGGGTGGATCAGCTGTGGGCGGGGGCGAGGCCGAAGGTGGGCCGGTCGGCCTCGGCCACGAGGTCCAGCTGCTCGGGGTGGTCGACCAGGTACTTCCGGATGAACGAGCAGTAGGGGAGCACGTGCAGGCCGCGCTCGCGCGCGGCGGTGAGGACGGTGCCGACCAGCTGCGTCCCGAGGCCTCTGCCGCCCATCGCCGGGTCGATCTCGGTGTGCGGCAGGGTCATCAGGCCCTGGTCGACGTGGTAGCTGGCCAGGCCGACGACGCGCTCGCCGTCCCGGATCTCGAAGCGGCCCCGCTCGGGGACGTCGACGACCGTGATCTCCATCTGTGCTCTCCACCTCCCGCGCCTCCGGCGCCGTTGCCGGGGCTCGTACGTGCTGACACAAGGTAACGGTTGCGACACGGTGCCGCCCGCATCTCCTTCCACGCGTCGGCCACCCCGGAGGTTCCCCGACCCGCGCCCATCGCGGTCGTCGATTCGGCGATCGACCGGGCTGGAATTGCTGTCCAGTTGTGCCACATGGAGATCTGATGACGATTCCATGACGACGCGGCAACACATTTTTCGGTTGCCCTCACGGCATGATCCACACCTGATACCCCCAGCTCAGATCGGCAACACCTGCCCGACGGAACCGATCTCGACCGCGCCATGGATTTGTCATTGTGGTCTTCGACACCCCCATGTGCGTCACGACCGCATAACGGATTTCCCCGATAGGTGGAAAGCGCCATTTGCATTCGCCATTTGCTGTTAGCGTCCTGTTCCGAGATGGGGCGGGCCCTGCCTGCCCCACCCCGGCTCTCTGACCGGCGCACCGAGACGTGCGCGCCGACGCCACCGGCGTCGTGGCCGGCGAGCCGCACCCGCGCCTCACGGCGCCCACCCGAGGGGTGGTGCGCCGGGTGGCACGACACGGGCAGATGACGAGCGCTCCGCGGAGCTGCGCGCCCCTGCTGGTCGGGCCGCCGGGCCGGGGTCCTGTCCGCAGACGAGAGGTTGCCCGTGCCCGCAGTACATGCCGAGGGGTTGTTCAAGGTCTTCGGCCGGCGGACCGCCGAGGCGGTCGACCGGCTCCGGGACGGCGCCTCCGTGGCCGACGTGCGGGAGCGTGGCGCGACCCCGGCCGTCATCGACGTCAGCTTCACCGTCGAGCCGGGCGAGATCTTCGTGGTCATGGGGCTGTCCGGCTCGGGCAAGTCGACGCTGCTGCGGATGCTCAACGGGCTGCTGGAGGTCACTGCCGGCACCGTGCACGTGGGTGAGGCCGAGCTGACCGCGCTGGACGAGAAGGCGCTGCGCCGGCTCCGGCAGGAGCAGATGAGCATGGTGTTCCAGCACTTCGCCCTCTTCCCGCACCGCAGTGTGCTGGACAACGCCGCCTATGCCCTCGAGGTGCGCGGCGTCGACCGCGCCACCCGCCGGGCCAGGGCGCAGGAGGCCCTCGCACTCGTCGGGCTCGACCAGTGGGCAGACCAGAAGCCGGGGCAGCTCTCCGGCGGCATGAAGCAGCGGGTCGGCCTGGCCCGCGCGCTCGCCGCCGACACCGACCTGCTGCTGATGGACGAGGCGTTCAGCGCGCTGGACCCGTTGATCCGCCGCGAGATGCAAGACCAGCTGCTGGAGCTGCAGGCCTCGCTGGGCAAGACGATCGTCTTCATCACCCACGACCTGAACGAGGCCATGCGCCTCGGTGACCGGATCGCGATCATGCGCGACGGCCGGGTCGTGCAGATCGGCACGCCGGACCAGATCCTCGAGACCCCGGCCGACGACTACGTCAAGCAGTTCCTCGCCGACGTCGACCGTGGGCGGGTGTTCACCGCGCGGCACGTGATGGTGGAGGCGCCCACCCTGGTCGCGCCGGCGGCCGCGCCCGCACACGTGCTCCGGACGATGCAGGAGCACCGCTCCGGTTCCGTGCTCGTGGGTGACGGCGACGGCCGGGTGGCCGGGGTGGCCACCGAGGACGCCGTCCGGGCCGCCGTCGCGACCGGCGCACCGTCGCTGGCCGGCCTCGCCCTGCTGCCCCCGGTCGACGTCCGGGCGACCACCACGCTGAGCGACCTGCTCGCCCCGGCCGCCCAGGACGAGGTGCCGGTGACCGTCGTGGACGACGACGGCCGGCTGCTGGGGGTCGTGCCCCGCGGGGCGGTCCTGGCTGCCCTCGGGGGCGTCCCGCGCCCCGCGCCGTCCGCCGCGCCGGCATCGGCCGACCCGGTGGGCGCCACCGCCATGGCGACGAAGGAGACCACCCGTGGCTGACACCGTGTTCCGGGCCGCCGAGGACGGCGCCCTGCCGCAGATCCCGGTGGGCGACTGGATCGACACCGGCTTCGACTGGGTGACCGAGAACTTCTCCCCGGTCTTCGACGTGATCAGCGACGTCACCGAGGCCGGTGTGGAGGGGCTGCGCGACGCGTTGCTGTTCCCCCCGTCGATCCTGCTGGCCGTCCTGCTGGCCGTGCTCGGCGGCGTGGTGCGATCGGTGCGCTTCGGCGTCGTCTCGCTGCTGGGCCTGCTGCTGCTCATCAGCATGCGGATGTGGGAGCCGGCCATGGCCACGCTGGCCCTGGTCCTGGTGTCCGCGTTGATCGCGGTGGCGATCGGCATCCCGATCGGGATCGCGGCGGCCAAGAGCGACCGGGTCAGCTCCGCTCTCCGGCCGGTTCTCGACTTCATGCAGACCATGCCGGCCTTCGTCTACCTCGTGCCCGCGGTGACGTTCTTCGGGATCGGTCTCGTCCCCGGGGTGGTCACCACGATCATCTTCGCCATGCCGCCCGGCGTCCGGCTGACCGAGCTGGGCATCCGGCAGGTCGACCAGGAGCTGGTGGAGGCCGGGCACGCCTTCGGCAGCCCGCCGGGCCGGATCCTGCGCGGCATCCAGCTGCCGCTGGCCCTGCCGACGATCATGGCCGGGGTCAACCAGGTGATCATGCTGGCGCTCTCCATGGCGGTCATCGCCGGGCTGATCGGCGCGGCCGGCCTGGGTGGCGTCGTGGTCACCAGCATCTCCCGGCTCGACATCGGACTCGGCTTCGAGGGCGGCCTCTCGGTGGTCATCCTCGCCATCTACCTCGACCGGTTGACCAGCGCGTTCGGCCAGCAGCGCGGTCGCCTCGGCGCGATCCCGAGCTTCCTCAGCCGCGGTGGCTCGGTCGGCAAGGGCGGCCTCGCCGCCAGCAGCCGGTCCGCCGATGCGGTCACGCCCGTCGGGACCGACCAGAACTCACCGAACCGACCTGCCCGGTAGCCGACCGGCGCGGCCCTCCCGGGCCGTCGCCGCGGAGCCGGAGCACCAACGGTGCGCGGGGCAGTCGACCGCCACCAGATGTAGGAGAGGAACGACCGCATGAACAAGCACCTGACCACCCGAGGCGCACGCCTGGCCGCCGGCCTCGCCGCCGTCGCACTCACCGCCACCGCCTGCGGTGGGGACGCCGAGGAGGACACCACCGCCGCCGGCGGGACGTCGTCCGGCAGCGACTGCGAGACCGTCAACCTGGGCTTCATCCCGTCCTGGACCGACGGCCTGAGCATGGCCCACCTGTGGGACGGCGTCCTCGGCGAGCAGGGCATCGAGGTCGAGATGACCGAGATCTCCGAGGCGGCTCCGCTGTACGCCGGCCTGGCCGGGGGCGACGTCGACGTCTACCCGTCCGCCTGGTCCGAGGTCACCCACGCGGCCTACATGGAGGAGTACGGCGACCAGCTCGAGGACCTCGGTGCGTGGTACGAGGGCGCCAAGCTGACCTTCGCCGTCCCGGAGTACACCGACATCGAGTCGATCGCCGACCTGGCTGGCAACGCCGAGATGTTCGACGGCCGGATCGTCGGGATCGAGCCGGGTGCGGGCCTCACCGCCACCACCAAGGACAGCGTCATGCCGACCTACGGGCTGGAGGGGGACTACACGCTGGTCGAGTCCTCCACGACCGCGATGCTGGCCGAGCTGCAGGCGGCGACCGACGCCAACGAGGACATCGTCGTCACCCTGTGGCGCCCGTTCTGGGCCAACAGCGAGTTCCCGGTCAAGGACCTCGCCGACCCGGAAGGCGCCCTGGGCGACGCCGAGGGCCTGCACACGCTCGCGCGTGAGGGCTTCGCGGCCGACTGTGCCGACGTGGCTGCGATGATGGAGAACGCGACCCTCACCGACGAGCAGTACGGCTCGCTGGAGAACCTGGTCGTCAACGAGTACGGCGAGGGCCGGTACGCCGAGGCCGTCGAGGCCTGGCTCGAGGAGAACCCGGACTTCATGGAGTCCCTGCAGGCCTGATCCACGGTGCCGCCGCCTCCCGGGCGCCGGCACGCAGGACGCGAGGGGCCCGACGGCGCATGCCGTCGGGCCCCTCGGCCGTCCGATACCCTCTCGTCGGCAACCGGGTCCGCGCCCAGCGGCTCGGTGGTGGTGCGCCGCACCGCCGCAGCCCCCGTAGCTCAGGGGATAGAGCATCGGTTTCCTAAACCGTGTGCCGCAGGTTCGAATCCTGCCGGGGGCACCAAGAAACACCAGCTCAGGCCTGTTGTCGATACCGAGTGATCGGGACGAGAGTCGGATCTGGGCACGCGATGGACACGGGCGGCGGCATCGATGCGGTCGGCGTCCAGCTCGTCTCCGAAGAAGGTGCTCGTACAGGTCGAGCGTCATCGCCGCCGAAGCCCGGGCTGGGTCCGCCGTATGGACGTCGCCCTTCTCTACTTCGACGGCTGCCCCAACTGGGAGGTGGCGGACGCGCGCCTCCGCGACGCACTCGCGGAGATCGGATGCGGCGATGTCCGGGTCGAGCACCGCGCCGTCAGCACGCCCGAAGAAGCGGAAGCGGCGGAGTTCCGAGGCTCTCCGACCGTGCTGGTGAACGGGCAGGATCCCTTCCTGGACCAGGACAGCCCCGTGGGGCTGTCCTGCCGGGTGTACCGGACAGCGGACGGCCTCGCTGGCTCACCGACCGTCCGCCAACTGATCGGAGTGCTCCGTGAAGCTGCTGGGCCGTCGCTCGACTCCCGCGACTGACGAAACGGTGACCTGCGGCTGCTGTGAACGGGAGCGCCCGTCGAGGGCAGCCCATGAGCTCGGTGGCACGCCCGGTGTGTACATCTGCCGGACCTGCGCGGCTTGGGTCGTCGGGAGGACGCTGCGCGTTAGGCGGACGCTCCGCTAGCCGCTTCTGCTCGGTGGCGACTCCCCCGGGGGCCTCAACCGTGTGCCGCAGGTTCGGATCCTGCCGGCACCCACCCGGTGGTCACTGCAGTTCGACGAAGCGCTCCACGTGGGCCGGCCGGCCGGCGATGACGATCTCCGCGCCGTACGTGAGCACGGTGTCGTAGTCGGCGTGGGTGTAGCTCGCCGTGTTCTCCGGCTTCACGGACACCACCGTGACGTGGTGCCGCTTCCGCAGACCGGTCTGGCCCAGCGGGACGCCGACGATCTCCCGCGGCGGCTTGGTCTTGGCGAACACCCACTGCGGGTCCAGCTCCACCCAGTCCAGCAGGCGGCCGGCGACCAGGTGCGCGATCCGCTCGCCCATCTCCTGCTCGGGGAAGACCACGTGATGGGCGCCGATGCGGCTCAGGATGGTCGCCTGCTGTCGGGTGACGGCCTTGGCCCAGATGGTGGGGATCTCGAGCTCGGACAGCAGCGCGGTGGTGAGGATGCTCGCCTCGAGGTGGCCGCCGATGGCCACGACGACGCGGCTGAAGTCGGCGATGCCGATCTCGGTCAGCGCGTCCGCGTCGGTGGTGTCGGCGATGACGACCTGGCCCAGCTGCCCCGACAGCCGCTGGACGATGTCGGGCCGGTTGTCCACGGCGAGCACCTCGGTGCCGCCTCGGGCCAGCTCCAGGGCGAGTGCGGTGCCGAACCGGCCCAGGCCGAGCACGGCGACGGGGTCCTTGTGGCTAGCCAACGATGGTCCTCTCCTCGGGGAGTTGGTGCCGGCGGGCGCGGTCGCGGAGCGCGAGCCCGGAGGCCAGGGTGAGCGGCCCGATCCGGCCGACGTACATGAGCAGCACGAGCAGGAGCTGCCCGGCTGCGGGGACGTCGGCGGTGATGCCGGTGGACAGGCCGACGGTGGAGAACGCGGAGACGACCTCGAACAGCACCTGGTCGAAGGTGAAGTCGGTCAGCGCCTCCAGCACGAAGGTGGAGACGGCCACCACGCCGATGCCGAGCAGTGCGATCGCCAGCGCCTGGCGCTGGTTGGTGCTCGGCACCCGGCGACGGCCCACCTCGACATCAGGGTCACCGCGCATCTCCGCCCAGAGGACGTAGGCCAGCAGGCCGAAGGTGGTCACCTTGATGCCGCCGGCCGTGCCGGCGCTGCCGCCGCCGATGAACATCAGCGCGTCGGTGAGCAGCAGCGTCTCGGGCTGGTAGGCGGCGATGTCGAGGTTGTTGAACCCGGCCGTGCGCGGCATCACCGCCGCGGTGAACGCAGCCAGCACGGTCGCCCCGGCGCTCAGCGGGCCCAGGGTGCCCGGGTTGTCGGCCTCGGCGAGCAGGAACAGCAGGGTCCCGCCGACGAGCAGGACGACGGTGACGATGACGGTGATCCGGGTGAGCACCGACCAGTTCTTCGGCGTCCGCCACTCGCGGACCAGCTCGAAGACCACCGGGAAGCCCAGGCCGCCGGTGATGACGGCGACGCAGATCGTCACGCTGATCCACGGGTCGGCCACGTACGGGATCAGGTTGGCGGGGTGGAGCCCGAACCCGGCGTTGTTGAACGCCGAGATGGCGTGGAACACGCCCTGGTAGGCGGCCGTCGCCGGCGGCTGGTCGTAGCCGGTCGCGAACCGGATCCCGAGCACGACGGCGACCACGGCCTCGATGCCGAGGCTGAAGAGCACCACCCGGCGGATGACCCGGCGGACGTCCGCGGCGGACAGCGCCTTGGTCTCCGCCTGGGCGATCAGCCGGGCCCGCAGCCCCAGCCGGCGCGACAGCACGAGCGCGACCAGGGTGGCCAGCGTCATGATCCCGAGCCCGCCGGCCTGGATGAGCAGCAGGATCACGCCCTGGCCGAAGCCGGACCAGTACGTGCCGGTGTCCACGGTGACCAGCCCGGTGACGCAGACCGCGGACGTGGCGTGGAAGAGCGCGGTGAGGAGGTCGGCGCGCCCGGGGCCGGCGACGGCGACGGGCAGCGACAGCAGCGCGGTGCCGATGGCGACCGCCACGGCGAAGGCGCCGGCGATCACCCGCCCCGGGTGGTGGAATCCGCGAGCGGGGGTCGAGGGGCCGGCCGGGTTGCGGATTCCCTGTGTCATCGCAGGCCCGTCGGGCGGACGCAGGCGCGGGCGGGCACCGCGACACCGTGCCACACCCCGCCGTCCCGGCAGCCCCGTACCGCGCGGCCACGCCGACCCGCCGGTCGCATCGCTCGCCACGGCACCGGCGACACTGGGGAGCATGACCGCTGCTGATCCCGGGCCGCGGGCCGGCCAGAGCCCCAGGCCCCTGAGCGACGACGCGCGGGACCTGCTCGACGCGCTGCTCGCCCACGACTTCCTCGGCGTCGCCGAGCTGCGCGCCCAGGTGCCGCGGGCTGCCGCCACGACAGGCTGCCGCTGCGGGTGCGGGACCCTCGACCTGCACGTGCCCGACGACGTCCCGGCCGCGCCGGCGAGCGGGCCGGCACCGGTCGAGGGGACGGTCGTCGGCGCCGACGGGGCGCCCGTGGGCGGAGTCCTGCTGTTCGTCGAGGACGGTCGGCTGAGCCGCCTGGACGTCACCTCCCACGGTGACCCGCTCCCGCTGCCCTCCCCGGACCGGGTCACCTGGGGCCCCACCCGCTGGGCGGGTGCGGACACGGTGCGCCGGCCCGCCCGGTTCCGGCGGGGCCGATCGGACTGAGGACACGGCGGCCCGGCCGCATCCGACCGCACCCCGGCGGGTACCACGCGGTGGGTGTCAGCACGCAGCGCGGCGGTCGCCGCCTCCGACCAGTGGACCGACCCCGACGACGCCGTCCGGTACCCGGCCGGGGAGGTGCACGCCTGGACGCCGGGGCGCAACGAGACGGTCTGCGGCCTGTCGCTGAGCCGGTCGCGGCTGACCCGGTTCCCGCACGTCACCTGGGCCGACGTGCAGCCCGAGTCCGGTCGGCACGCGGAGGGCGTGCAGACCGTCTGCCGGCGCTGCCGCGCGGCCCAGGGCGCGCGCCGGGACGATCGCGGCTGGACCCGGACCGACCCCCGTCCCTGAGCGGAGGCCTTGACCGAGCCGACCGTAAGTCCTAGCTTACGTTCGTGGTCACTTACCAAGGACGCGACGGGTGGGAGGCGCTGGGGGACCCCACCCGGCGCGCCATCGTCGCCTCGCTGGCCGAGCGACCGCAGGCCGTGGGGGAGCTCGCCGACGAGCTGCCGATCAGCCGTCCGGCGGTCTCCCAGCACCTGAAGGTCCTCAAGGACGCCGGACTCGTCATCGACCGCGCCGCCGGCACGCGCCGGGTCTACCGGCTCAGCCCCGAGGGCCTCGGCGCCCTGCGGGACCAGCTCGACACGTTCTGGCGCCGCGCACTGGACGGCTATCAGGACGTCGTCGTGCACGACCCCGATGGACACCCGACACAGGAGGACTCATGACCGAGACAGCCGCCCTCGTGGTCCGCAGGCAGATCGTCGTCCAGGCCCCGATCGACCGGGCCTTCGCGACGTTCACCGAGCGGCTCGGCGACTTCAAGCCACCAGAGCACAACCTGCTCGGCGTCCCGATCGCCGAGACCGTGTTCGACCCGGTCGTCGGTGGCCACGTCACCGACCGGGGCATCGACGGCAGCGAGTGCAGCTGGGCGCGCGTCCTGGCCTTCGAGCCACCCGACCGGGTCGTCTTCAGCTGGGACATCAGCCCGCAGTGGCAGGTGGAGACGGATCCCGAGCACACCAGCGAGGTGGAGGTCCGTTTCCTCGCCGAGGGCCCGGAGCGCACGCGGGTGGAGCTGGAGCACCGCCACCTCGATCGCCACGGCGACGGCTGGGAGGCCGTCCGTGACGGGGTCGCCGACGACGCCGGCTGGCCGCTGTACCTGGCGAGGTACGCCGACCTGGTCTCCCGGGGGAGCTGACGAGCCGGGTCCAGGGCTCCGATGGGTCGCAGGTAGCTTAGGCAAGCCTCAGCACGCCTCCGGTGCGTGCCCGGCCTCCTGACGCCACGTCAGGCAGGGCCGCGCACCCGGACCCATCGACAGGGACCTCCAGCATGCGCACGTCCTCCGGCCGGGTGGGCCGCACCGCCACCGCCATCGCCGCTGTCCTGGCCCTCGCCGCCTGCGGTGCCTCCGAGTCGGTCCCCGAGGCCGAGGCGGCGAGCGGGGGCGAGAGCGCCACCGACTACCCGCTGGTGGTCGACAACTGCGGCGAGTCGATGACCTTCGAGGCCGCTCCGCAGCGGGTCCTCTCGCTCGACCAGGGTTCGACGGAGATCCTCCTCGCGCTCGGCCTGGGCGACCGGGTGGTCGGCACCGCGTCCTGGACCGACCCGGTCCTGCCCGAGCTCGCCGACGCCAACGCCTCGGTGCCACGGCTGGCCGACAACGCCCCCAGCTACGAGGCCGTCCTGGGCGCCGACCCGGACTTCGTCACCGCCTCCTTCGGCCGGCACTTCCGGCAGGGCGGCGTCGTCGAGCGGCCTCGGCTGGCCGAGACCGGGATCGCCTCCTACCTGTCGCCGACCGACTGCGAGGGCGACCTGGTCATCAACGGCGGCGGCACCCGCACCACTCCGCTGGAGGTCGACTCCCTGTACCGGGAGATCCGGGAGCTGGCCGAGGTCTTCGACGTCTCCTCCCGTGGGGAAGAGCTCATCACGCAGCTGCAGGAGCGGGCCGACGCCGCGACCGACCGGATCGAGGCCAGTGACCTCACGATGGCCTTCTGGTTCGCCGACACGAAGACCCCCTACGTGGCCGGCGGCCTCGGCTCGGCGAACCTGCTGGCGACCACCGTGGGCGCGGAGAACGTCTTCGCCGACCTCGACGACGACTGGCCGGCGGTGGGCTGGGAGACCGTGGTCGAGCGGGACCCGGACGTGCTGGTCCTGGGCGACCTGCAGCGCGACCGGTTCCCCGGCGACCGGCTGGCGGACAAGGAGGCCTTCCTGGCCGCCGACCCGCTGACCAGCACGATGCGGGCGGTCCAGGACGAGGCCTACGTCGCGCTGCACGGTGCCGAGATGAACCCCTCGATCCGCTTCGTGGACGCGCTGGAGAAGCTGGCCGACGGCCTGGACGAGATCGGGCAGGCACCCTGACCACCGCGACCACCCCCGTCACGGAGGGGCTCGGGAGCGAGTCCGGGACGTCGCGCCGGAGCGCGCTCCGGGCGGTGCTGCTGCTCGCCGGCGGGATCGTCGCGGTGGCCCTCTCGGTGGGTGCCGCGATCACGCTCGGGCCGGCGGACGTCTCGTTGGTGAACGTCCGCGACGTGCTGCTCAACCACCTCGGGCTGGCCGACATCCCGGTCCGGGTGGTGAAGGACGCGATCGTCTGGGAGGAGCGGCTGCCCCGGGCGCTCACCGCGGCGGCGGCCGGCGCCGGCCTGGGGATCTGCGGTGCGGTGATGCAGTCCCTGCTGCGCAACCCGCTGGCCGACCCGTTCCTGCTGGGGATCTCCTCCGGCGCCTCCACCGGCGCGGTGGTGATCGGCGTCCTGGGGGTCGGCGGGTCCGTGCTCGGCCTCTCCGGCGGGGCCTTCATCGGCGCGCTCCTGGCCTTCGCCCTGGTCATGCTGCTGGCCCGGCTGGCCGGCGGCGGCACCGACCGGGTGATCCTGGCGGGGGTGGCGAGCACCCAGCTGTTCTCCGCGCTGACCTCGTTCGTGATCTTCGCCTTCGCCGACGCCGACGAGACCCGCGGCGTGATGTTCTGGCTGCTGGGCTCGCTGGAGGGCGTGCGCTGGGACGACGTGGCGCTGTGCGCCGTCGTCGTCGGCGTGGGCATCGCGCTGTGCCTGACCTACGCCCACGCGCTGGACGCCTTCTCCTTCGGCGACGAGATCGCCGCCTCGCTGGGCATCGCCGTGTCCCGGGTGCGGCTGGGCCTGCTGGTGCTCACCGCGCTGATCACCGCGACGCTGGTGAGCGTGACCGGCGCCATCGGCTTCGTCGGCCTGGTGCTCCCGCACGCCGCCCGGTTCCTCTTCGGACCCCGGCACGCCGCGCTGATCCCGGCCACGGCGCTGATCGGCGCCGTCTTCATGGTGTGGGTCGACGCCGTCTCGCGGGTGGCGTTCCAGCCGACGCCGCTGCCGGTCGGGGTGGGGACGGCGCTGGTCGGGGTGCCGGCCTTCGTGCTGATCCTGGTGCGGAAGCGGCGGGCGGCGTGACGCTGGAGGCCGACCGGGTCGTGTGGCACCGCGGTGGGGCGCTCGTCGTCGACCAGGTGACCCTGCGCCCGGCCCCCGGGACGACGATCGGCCTGCTGGGGCCGAACGGCTCGGGGAAGTCCTCGCTGCTGCGGCTGCTGGGCGGCACCGCCAAGCCGGACTCCGGGGTGGTCACCCTCGACGGCGCCGAGCTCCGCTCCCTCACCCGGCGCGACATCGCCCGGGCCGTGGCCGTGGTGAGCCAGCACGCCGACACCGACGTCGACATCCGCGTGCGGGACGTCGTGCGGCTCGGCCGGATCCCGCACCGCGGCTCCTTCGGCACCGCCTCCGCGACCCGCGACGAGGAGGCCGTCGCCGACGCGTTGCGGCACGCCGGGCTGACCGACAAGGCCGACCAGCGTTGGGACACCCTCTCCGGGGGAGAGCGTCAGCGCGCCCACATCGCCCGTGCGCTGGCGCAGGAGCCCCGCGAGCTGCTGCTGGACGAGCCGACCAACCACCTGGACATCCGCCACCAGCTCGAGCTGCTATCGCTGGTCTCGCGGCTGCCGGTCACCAGCGTGATCGCCCTGCACGACCTCAACCTGGCGGCCACCTTCTGCGACGAGGTGATCGTCCTGGAGCGTGGCCGGGCGGTGGCCGGCGGGACGCCGAGGGAGGTGCTCACCGCGGAGCTCATCGCCCGGGTGTACGGCGTGCGCGCCCGGGTGGGCGTGGACGAGCGGGGTCGGCTCACCGTGCTGTTCGAGCCCGGCCCGCTCGACGAGTCGGCCGAGCTGACCCCGGAGGACGCGCCCCGGCCCTGGTGACCCCGCGTCACCGCCCGGGAAGTCTCCTCTGCAGAAGTGCTCAAGCAGTCCGTTCACCCGGTCGATCTACTGCTCGTCAGTCGATGACCCACAGTGAGCGGAGACCGAACGTGTCCACCCCGATGGCCAGCACCCCCCGCGGCGTCACCCGCGTCCTGATCCTCGCCGACGCCCCGGTCCTGCGCCGTGGGCTGGTCGGCATGATCAACGAGACCGCCGGCATGCAGGCGGTGGGCACCCCGGGGGAGCCGCGTCGTGCGCTGACCCTGGCGGAGTCCGCCCGCCCCGATGCCGTGGTGGTGGAGCTGGGCACCGGCCGGGCGGCCACCCTGAACGCGGTGCGGGACCTGCGTCGCCGGTTCCCGCAGCTGGCCGTCGTCGCCCTGGCCACGTCGGAGGACCCGGGTGTGGTGAACGAGGCGCTGGCCGCCGGGGTGCGCAGCTACCTGCTGATGAACACCTCCCCGACCCTGCTGGGCTGGGCGGTGCTCGCTGCCCGGGCCGGGCGCACCGTGGTGGACCCGCAGATCCGTCGTGGTGAGGGGGCCGAGGTGCCGGTGTCGCGGGAGCTGACCCCGGAGGTGCCGTTGACCCGCCGGGAGTCCGACGTGCTCGACGAGCTGATCCAGGGGCAGTCGAACCGGGCGATCGGGAAGAACCTGTTCATCTCCGAGGACACGGTGAAGTCCCACGTGAAGGCGATCCTGCGCAAGCTGGGTGCCCGCGACCGGGCGCACGCGGTCTCCCTGGTGCTGTCGGCGCGCAACCCCGGCTGCTCCTGCGGGGCCCACCGGCTCACCGAGGCCACCGCCGAGGTTTGACCGCAGTCGCGCGACGGGTCGGGCAGCGGCCGGGCACCGTCCGCGGAGCCCGGCCGGCGGGCGGATCCGGGACTACCGTTGCGGCATGGTCGGGATCCTGGCGGCTGTGCTGCTGGTCCTCGTGCTGGCCGGGCTCGTGGCCTGGGCGATGTCGGTGCCGCAGACCGCGGTGACCGGCCCGGACGGCTGGCGGCTGCCCGTGCGCGACCGGGCACGCCAGCAGACGGCGATCGCCGCAGCGCGCTGGACGGCCGGCCACGACGAGGTCGACGGTGTCACCCGCGTGCTCCTGCAACGCACCTGCATCGGCCTGGACGGCCGGCCGGACGTGCTGGAGGAACGGCTGTTCGACAGCTTCCCGGCCCACGACCCGCTGTGGGAGGCGCGCTTCACCGAGGCGATGGCCAACGCCCGGTTCCGCTGCCGCTACCTCAACGCCGAGGAGGGGCACCCGGAGCAGCCGTAGCGCCCGGGGCGGAGGATGGGGTCATGGGTCAGGTCGTCGCCACCGCAGAGCACGTCGTACACGCACCGGCGGACGTCGTCCGCGCGGCGCTCGCCGACTACGAGGTCACCCGGCCGAAGGTGCTGCCGGAGCAGTTCAGCCAGTACCGCGTCGACGCCGGCGGGCAGGGTGCCGGCACCAAGGTGCACTGGCGCCTGCAGGCCACCTCCAAGCGGGTGCGCGAGCAGGACGTCGTCGTCACCGCCGGGCCCGACGGCGCCCTGGTGGAGAGCGACACGAACTCCTCCATGGTCACCACCTGGACCGTGCACCCGGACGACGCCGGCGCGAGCACCGTGCGAGCCCGCACCACCTGGACCGGCGCGAGCGGCATCGGCGGCTTCTTCGAGCGCACCTTCGCGCCGAAGGGGCTGGCCCGCATCCAGGGCGCGATGCTGGAGCGGCTGGAGCAGGAGCTCGCCGCCCGCTGAGCAGCCGGCGGCCTCAGGCCGAGCGCGTGCCGGGCCAGTCGTAGCTGGCCGCCGCGATCCGCCGGGACAGCTCGTCGCGCAGCTCGGCGCACGCCCCGGTCTGCTCGGCGAGCTGCGCCGCGTCCACCGCCAGGCCCTGTCGACCGGTCTCGCCGGCCTCCAGCTCCGGCGCCGGCGGAGCCTGCTCACCCCCGGCCGTGGGGGCGTGGGTCACGTACTGCTGCACGGCGGACAGCACCGATCGGCGCACCCCGGACGGCAGCCGGTCGGCCGGGTCGGCCGCCGACGACAGCACCAGCACCGCGTCGAGCAGCACGGCGACCGCGGGTGCGGTGCCGAGCTCGGGTGTCTGTGGCCGGTAGGCGTGCAGCAGGGGATAGGCCCGGTGCTGCTGCCCCAACGTCGTGAGAGCCGAGGAGAGCGACGACAGCGACACCACGGCCGGGACCGTGGTCCCCGGCGCGGCCAGGCCCGCGGCCATCTCGGCGCCGGTGCTGCCGAAGCCGGTGACCTGGGAGGCGAAGCTCCGCTTGGCGACCACCGCGGAGATCACCGAGGTCAGGTAGGAGACCCCCAGGGTGATCAGCAGCATCCCGCTGAGCGCGGCGGCCACGGTGACCAGCTGGAAGCCCGCACCGGACGGCTGGTACGCACCGTTTCCCAGGGTCACGATGCTGTACCCGGCGAAGTAGAACCGCTCCCAGACCGAGGCCGGTGCGCCACTGGACGAGCTGACCACCGCCTCCTCGTCGCCGAGGAGGACCAGCGACCAGCCCAACCAGAGCAGGGCGAACCAGGCACTGACGGTCGCGGCGACGAGCACCACGCCGGGGCCGCCCACCACGCGCACCGGCGCGGAGTCCGCCACGGCGGGCCGCCGGGCGATCCGCCACATCGCCCGGGTGATCAGCCGGGTCAGCGGGCCGGGACCGCTGGCCACCGCCAGCGTGGTCCGCGCCTCGTCGACCACGGCGAACGCGACGATGGTCAGGCCGATGACGTCCCACCACCACCCGGTCACCAGGGACCCGGCCGACGGTCGTTGGCGCGGTCGTGAAGGGGAGCCAGGACGGTCGCCTCCTCGGACGGGCCCGTGGGGGCAGCGGACGGGTGTGCCACTGGGGGTGACCTCGCAGGTCGCCGGCTACACACGGGAGCGTTCCGCGGGCTGACGGCGCAACCGCCGTCGGGCAGGGACGATGGAGCAGTGACCGCAGCGACCCCCACCGTCGAGGGCCTCTCCGAGCTCGCCGACCTGCTCACCGACGGTGGCGCCGTCGTCCTCTCCGGCGCCGGGCTGTCCACCGACTCCGGCATCCCCGACTACCGCGGCGCCACCGGCTCGCTGCGCCGGCACACGCCGATGACCTACCAGACCTTCACCCGTGACCCCCGCGGCCGGCACCGCTACTGGGCGCGCAGCTACGTCGGCTGGCGGCAGATCGAGCAGGCCCGGCCGAACGCCGGGCACCGCGCCGTCGCCGCGCTGCAGCAGGCCGGGGCGGTCGGCGAGGTGATCACCCAGAACGTCGACGGGCTGCACCAGGCCGGTGGCGCCCGCGAGGTCCTGGAGCTGCACGGCGGGCTGGACCGCACCGTCTGCCTGGCCTGCGGTGACGTGGCCTCCCGTGCCGACCTCGACGTCCGGCTGCGGGCGGTCAACCCCGGGTTCCGGCCCGAGCCGACCGACGAGGTCAACCCCGACGGCGACGTGGAGCTCCCCGAGGAGGAGCTCGACGGGTTCGTGATGGTCGACTGCCTGGCCTGCGGCGGGGGGCCGCTCAAGCCCGACGTGGTCTTCTTCGGCGAGACCGTGCCCCGCGACCGCGTCGACACCTGCTTCGCACTGGTGGACGCCGCCCGGGCGCTGCTCGTGCTGGGCTCGTCGTTGACCGTGATGAGCGGCTACCGGTTCGTCATCCATGCGGCCAAGCGCGGCATCCCGGTCGCCATCGTCAACTCCGGGTCCACCCGCGGCGACGCGAAGGCCTCGCTCAAGGTCGACGCCCCGCTGGGTGCGGTGCTGCCCGAACTGGCCCGCCGGCTGGCATGACCCGCGAGGTCGAGCACACCGAGGACGGCCGCTGGATCGTCGTCGACGGCCGTCGTTGGCGGACCGCGGACCCCACGCTGCCGGACGACGTCCGGGCCCGCCTGCTGCACCACCTCGGGGTGGCCCGCTCGGCGGTGCGCACCCACCGGGGCGACGACGACGCGGTGGCCGCGGCCCGCGCCCGGGTGCAGCTGGCCAAGACCGGCCTGGGCGAGCGCGGCACGGCCTGGTGGGACCAGGACGACGCCGAACGCCGAGCCCGCTGGGAGTCCGCCCTGGCGGCGCTCGGACCCTGAGGGGCCGACGTCGCGACTTCGGCCCCTGGAGCTGCCCGGGCGGTTGACCGTTCGGCGGTGCGGGCAGGAAGCCCGGCGATGCAGACGTTCCTGCCGGTCGCCGACTTCACCGAGGCCGCCCGGCTCCTGGACAACCCCCGGCTGGGCAAGCAGCGGGTCGAGTGCCTGCAGGTGCTGCGCGCCCTCGAGCTCCCCGACTACGGCTGGGCCAACCACCCGGTGGTCACGATGTGGCGCGGGCACACCGCCGGGCTGGTCGTCTACTCGCTGGCGATGGTGCGGGTCTGGCGCGAGCGCGGGTTCGCCGACAGCACCGAGACGCTGATCAGCGAGTTCGCCCCGGACGCGGCCCGGCTGACCCAGGCCGAGGCGGCCGACGCCGGCCTGCTGCCCAGCTGGGTGGGGGACGAGGAGCTGCACCGCTCGCACCGGTCGAACCTGCTGGCCAAGGACCCGGCGTTCTACCGGTCGCGGTTCCCCGGCGACCCCGACGACCTGCCCTACGTCTGGCCCGGGGCTGACGACGTCCGCCGGGCGCCCGAGCCCGAGGGGGTGCCGGTCTGGGTGGTGCGGCCCCGGGCGCACCCCGAGCTCGGCGCGGCGCTGGCCACCGGCGTGGTCGGGCTGGGCACCCAGTCCGGCATCGACGTCGACGCGACCGGACAGTCGCCGGCCGAGTTGCGGGCGCTCTCCAAGGAGCTCTCCGGACGCCGTCCGGCGAAGGACCTGCGCCAGCTGTCCACCTTCCTGGACGAGGTGGCGCCGGGCGACCTGGTCGGCCTGCCGATCGAGCACGGCGCGGGACTGCTGCTCGGCGAGGTGGTGGGCGATTACGCGTTCGCCGGACGGGAACTGCTGCCGCACCGCCGTCCGGCGCGGTTCGAGTCGGTGGTGCCGCGGACGGCGGCCCGGCCGCCGGCGACCCTGCAGGACCCGCGGGCGCTCTTCCGTGTCGTGCTCGATCCGGACGCGGTGCCGGCGGGGCTCCGGCGCGACAACCCGTTGACAGGCAAGTCGCTGCTTGCCTAACGTCTCACCCCGTGGGTGACGTGTTCAAGGCGATCGCCGATCCCACCCGAAGGGCGATCCTCGACGAGCTCACGGACCGGGACGGGCAGACGCTGTTCGAGCTCTGCTCCCGGCTGGCCACGAAGCACGGCATGGGATCGAGCAGGCAGGCGGTCTCCCAGCACGTGGACGTCCTCGAGTCCGCCGGGCTCGTGCGCCGGCGCCGGGAGGGCCGCTACACGTTCCACCACCTCGACACCGCGCCACTGGGCGAGATCGCTCGCCGGTGGTCGGTCCCGGACCCGGAGGAGGACCCATGAGGGTCAACGTCATGAGCGTGATGGTCGACGACCAGGCCAAGGCGCTGCGCTTCTACACCGAGGTGCTCGGCTTCGTGCCGAAGCGGGAGATCCCGCTGGGGGAGCACTCCTGGCTCACCGTCGTCTCACCCGAGGAGCCCGACGGGACCGAGCTGTCGCTCGAACCGGACGAGCACCCGGCGGCTCGGCCGTTCAAGGAGGCGCTGGTGGCCGACGGCATCCCGTTCACCTCGTTCGCGGTCGCGGACGTGGCCGCCGAGTACGAGCGGCTGACCGCGCTGGGCGTGCAGTTCACCCAGCCACCCACGGACATGGGCGTGGTGACGACGGCCGTGCTCGACGACACCTGCGGCAACCTCATCCAGATCGCGGCGATGAAGGGCTGACCCGGGCGTCACCGCAGACCGGTGCCGACCTCCTCGACCGCGGCGGCCAGCCGCTGTCGCGCCTCGGGCAGGTCGGTCGGCTCCCGCGCCGCGTGCACGAACCACCAGGCGCTCGCGTAGAGCCGCCGCAGCCAGACGAACGGCGCCAGCTCGGCATCGCTCACGGGATCGGGCATCGCGTCCAGCGCCGCCCGGCCGTCGAGGCGCGCGGAGGTGCGCAGGCTGGCCAGGTCCCAGTGCCGCGGGCCCCGGCTGGTGTCCTCGAGGTCGGTCCAGCGCAGCCCGTCGCTGGTGACCAGGATGTTGCCGGGGTGGGTGTCGCCGTGCAGCGTCATCGCGGGACCGGCGAGCCGTGGCCGCAGGGTGGTCACCAGCTCGCCGACCTCGTGGAGCAGCGCGGGGTCCGCGCCCAGCCGGGTGCCGGAGGCGACGAAGACCGCCAGGTCCTGCAGCGGCCGGTCCAGCGGTGAGCCGGTCCACAACGGCGGGAGCGTGTCGAGCGCCTCGTGCAGCTCGGCCAGCGACCGGCCGGCCTGCGCCGCGGTCGGTCGATCCGGCGACACGTCGACATGTCGCCAGAACGACACGGTGAGCCCGTCGTGCTCGTGCGGACCGGGCGGCAGCAGGTCCGTCGGCGGCACGACCGCCGCCCCGGCCGCGGTCAGCGCCGCGGCGAGCGCGACCTCCCGGGTGAACGGCCGGCCGATCTCCGGGCGGAGCAGCGGCGTGAAGACGGCCACCCGGGCCACCACCGGTGCCGGGCACAGGTGCACCACGGCGTTGACGCCCCAGGACAGCAGCGCCGGGTCGTCGACGGGGAGGCCGTGTTGCCGGGCGAGGGCGACCGCGGCGGCGACCGCCTGCTCGACCGTCGCGGTCACTGCGCGGGCAGCGGCACGTTCTGCAGGCGAACCTGCCCGCGGGCGACGATCTTGCCGTCCTCGCGGGTGAGGGTGACCAGCCACAGCTGCAGCGTCTTCCCCTGCTGCACCGGCTCGGCGAGCACGTCGAGCCGGCCGGCGGTCATCGGGCGCAGGAAGTCGGTGTTGTTGTTCACCCCCACTGCGAACTGGCCGCGCTCGGCGACCGCTGCGCTCGCCCCGACGCTGGCGGCGCCCTCGACGATGGTGCAGTAGACGCCGCCGTGCACGACACCCCAGGGCGTGTGGTGCGCCGGCCCGACCTCGACGTGCCCGGTGACCCGGGTGCCGGTGACCTCGGCCAGCTCGAACCCGGTGGCTGCGACGAACGCGCTGGCGGCCGTCAGGTCCGAGGTCACGCGGCGTCCCAGACGAGGCAGAACGGGTGCCCGACCGGGTCGGCGTAGACCCGGAAGTCCCCACCGCCGCCGGGCAGCCGGCGGGCGCCCAGCTCGAGCACCTGCGGCTCGGCGGCGTCGACGTCGGCGACCCGGATGTCGAGGTGGAACTGCTGGGGCCGAGAGGGGTCCGGCCAGTTGGGTGGCTGCAGGTCGGGGGCCTGTTGGAAGGCGATCCGGTAGCCGGCGCCGGTGGCGACGACCCAGTCGTCGCCGGGCTCGCCGTTCACCTCCATGCCGAGCAGGCCGGCGTAGAACGTCGCCAGGGCGTGCGCGTCAGGGGCGTCGATGACCACGGAGTGCAGCTGACCGATCATGGCGGCCATCCTCTCCCGCCTCCGCCGCACCTCACCAGCAGGCCTCCGGCGCAGCCGACCCCCGCGCGGTGGCCGGCCTCGAGCGTGTCGCACGATCACGGGCATGGCCGCACCCGACTCCGCCCCGCAGCTCGGCACGTTGACCTGGCTCCCCGCCGCTGACCACCCGGAGCTGCTCGGGCAGCCGGTGGCCGCGGCGCTGCCCTCGCTGACCGGGCCGGCCTGGGTGGCGGCGATCGACGAGGACGCCGCCGACACCGCGGCGTTCAACGACGTCTACGCCGTCCCGGCGGCCGCCTCGGCCAACTGCGTGGTGGTCGCCGCACGCCGGTCCGGGGAGACGACGCTGGCCGCCTGCCTGGTGCTGGCGACCACCCGCGCCGACGTCAACGGCCTGGTCCGGCGGCACCTGGGGGCACGGAAGGCCTCGTTCGCCCCGCAGGACGTCGCGGTCGCCGAGAGCGGGATGGCCTACGGCGGGATCACCCCGGTCGGGCTGCCGGCGTCCTGGCCGGTGCTGGTCGACGCCGCGGTGGCCGCCAGCGAGCTCGTGGTCATCGGCTCGGGCACCCGGGGGAGCAAGCTCGCCGTCCCCGGTTCGGTGCTCGCCGGGCTGCCGGGCGCGGAGGTGCTCGAGGGGCTGGGCCAGCCGATCGGCTGACCCTGCCTACCCTCGGTGGCGTGTCAGAGCACGAACAGCCACCCGCCGCACCGCGCCGTGAGCGGGCACCCGACGACAGCGATGTCGGCTGGGGGGACCGGTCGACCGACCCGGACGACGACGACCGCCGCTACCTGGAGGACCGCCCGCCGCACTGGGGCAGCGACTGACCGCTGCTCAGGCGCGGTGCCGGGCCTCGGAGTCGGCCGTCGGCGGCTGGCCGTGCTGGGCCTGCAGGAGGTCGCGGATCTCGACGAGGAGCTCGGTCTGGGTGGGCAGCACCGGCCCGGTCTGCTCGCCGCGCTCGCGGCGCTCGAACAGCGCCTTCATCGGCAGCACGACCACGAAGTAGATGACCGCCGCGGTCAGCACGAAGGTGATCAGCTGGTTGACGAAGTCGCCCCAGGCGAAGGTCTGCCCGTTGACCTCGAACGTCCCGCCCTGCACGCCACCGCCCCCGACCAGGCCGATCAGCGGGCGCAGGAACGCCTCGGTGAACGAGCTGACCACGGCGGTGAACGCGGCCCCGATGACCACCGCCACCGCGAGGTCGATGACGTTCCCGCGGAGCAGGAAGTCCTTGAAGCCCTTGAGCACGAACGGCACCTCTCGGTCGCGGGGCGCACCCGGGGTGGCCCCATGATCACGGCCGGCCGAGCGTAACGGTGAGCGTCGCGGTCGCCGCGGCAGCGGCCAGCCGGGCCGCGGTGTCGGGGGAGACGGCCAGCACCAGCAGCCCGCCGCCGGCCGGGGCACCCGCGGCCGGGCCGTCGGGGACCGCCGGCGTGGGGGCGGTGAGCACCAGTGCGCTGGTGGCGACCACCTCGACCGCCGGCGATGGGGTCGGGCCGGCCACGCCGGCGGCCAGCACGTCGACCCGGTCACCGGCGCGCAGCAGCGTCGCCACCGCGAGGTCGGCCAACCGCACCGGTGCCGCGACCTGGCCGTCGGGGACCGCGGACCACAGCCCCGGCCCGACCAGCCGGACGTCGGTCACCGGTTCCCCGGCTCGCACCGGCGCGGCCAGCAGCCGGCCGGTCAACCCCTCGGCGTCGGCCGTGCCGCCGGACGGGAGCAGGTCGGTCGGCAGCTCGGCCGCGGCCAGGTCGCCGGCGGTGAGCACCGTGCCGGCCGGGAGGTCAGCCGCAGCGACGACGACCGGGGTGGTCGCCGCGACCGGCCCGGCCGGGCCCGGCGGCGGGGGACGCAGCGCGAGGACCAGCGCCAGGCACACGAGCACCGCCGCGGCCACCTGACGCAGCAGGAGCACGGGCGAGCGCGGACGGCGGAGTCGGGGCACACGGCGACGCTAGGAGCGGCGGGGGCGCCGGTCCTGTCGCGGCGGAGAGCTGTGGACCGCGGACCCGGTTGTGGACCGGCGGCAGCGCGCCGCCGCCGTCCGTGCGCCGGTCAGTTCGCGGCCTTGCCCCCGCTGCCACTGGACGACGAGTTGCTCGACGACGACGCCGTGCTGCTGGCCTTGCTGCCGGAGTCCTTGCTGCCGGAGTCCTTGCTGCCGGAGTCCTTGCTCCCACCGGACTCCTTGCTGCCGGAGTCCTTCTTGCTGCTGGACTCCTTGGTCCCGCCGGACTCCTTGGCGCCGGAGCTGGTGGACGCACCCTCGCTCTTGCGGCTGTCGGTCCGGTAGAAGCCCGAGCCCTTGAAGACCACGCCGACCGAGCCGTAGACCTTGCGGACCGGCGCCTCGCACTCGGTGCAGGTGGCGACGGCGGGGTCGGTGAACGACTGCACGACCTCGAACTCGTGCTTGACCTCGGGGTTGGTGCAGACGTACTGGTAGGTGGGCACGGTGCTGGAGCTCCTCGTCCGATCCGAGCCGGGCTGGCACTCGGCCCCGGCGACTGCCAATGATGCGCCGTCGGCCTGCTCGCCGTCCACGCCGGTCGGCCGGTGTCCGGGTGTCGCGTGACGAGCGTCTCCCTCCGCGCCCGGGTGGCGCCTGCGCGGCCGGTACCGTGGCCCGGCGTGTCCTCCCCGTGGCTCGACGAGCAGCAGCAGCGCACCTGGCGGGCGTGGCTGGCGGTCGCGGAGCTGCTGCCCCGCACCCTCGACTCCCAGCTCCAGCGGGACGCCGGCCTCACCCATGCGGCCTACGTGGTGCTGGCGATGCTGTCCGAGGCGCCGGGCGGGAGCCGCCGGATGAGCGACCTGGCCCGCACCGCCAACCAGTCGCAGAGCCGGCTCTCGCACACCGTGGCCCGGCTGGAGGAACGAGGGTGGGTCCGCCGCGAGAAGGCCGCCGAGGACCGCCGCGGGAACCTCGCCGTGCTCACCGATGCAGGCCGCGAGGTCGTGGAGCGGGTCGCACCCGGGCACGTGTCCGCCGTCCGGGAGGGGCTGTTCGCCGCGCTGACCCCAGCGCAGACGCAGGCGCTCGGCGAGGCGCTCACCGCCGTCCTCGACCGGCTCGACCCCGACGCCACGCTCCGGGTGCCCGGGTCCGGCTGACCGTCGGGAAGCCCGCCCGCCGGGGCGGTGTTGGCCGCAGTGATGTCCGAGACCCCGCTGCCCCTGTCCGTGCTCGAGCTGGCCACCGTCGGGTCCGGGCAGACCACCGCCGACGCGCTGGCGCACACCGTCGCCGTCGCCCAGGCCGCCGACCGGCTCGGCTACCGGCGGCTGTGGGTGGCCGAGCACCACAACATGCCGGCGGTGGCCAGCACCAACCCGCCGGTGCTCATGGCGCACCTGGCCGCGGTGACCGACCGGATCGTGATCGGCTCCGGCGGGGTGATGCTGCCCAACCACGCGCCGCTGGTGGTGGCCGAGCAGTTCGCCCTGCTCGAGGCGCTGCACCCCGGGCGGATCGACCTGGGGATCGGCCGCGCCCCGGGCACCGACCAGCACACCGCGCTCGCGCTGCGCCGCGACCCGGCGCTGCTGTCGGCCGAGCAGTTCCCGCAGGACCTGCTCGACCTGCTCGGGCTGTTCGGCGACCGGCGGGCCGAGGGCGGGCTGGCCGAGCGGTTCACCGCCACCCCGGCCGCCGTCTCCGCGCCCCGGGTCGTGCTGCTGGGCTCCAGCAGCTTCTCCGCGCAGCTGGCCGGGCAGCTCGGGCTGCCGTTCACCTTCGCCCACCACTTCGGCAGCCCGCACGCCGTCGCGGCGCTGGAGCTCTACCGGGAGGCCTTCCGGCCCTCGGACGCGCTGCCCCGGCCCTACGCCGTCGTCACCGCGAACACCCTGGTCGCCGAGTCCGACGAGGAGGCCCGGCGGCTGGCGCTGCCGGGTCAGCTGATGCGGCTGTCGATCCGCACCAACCGGCTGCGCCCGGTGCCGAGCCTCGCCGAGGCGGCGACCGACCCGGAACGCGCCGCCGCCGAGGGGATGCCGAGCAACGCGATCATCGGCGGGCCGGAGCGGGCGGTCGCCGAGCTGCGGCAGCTGGCCGCCGACACCGGCGCCGACGAGCTGATGGTCACCGCCTCCACCCATGGCGTGGCCGAGCGGCTGCGGAGCCTGGAACTGCTCGCCGACGCCTGGGGGATCACCCCGGCCGGGCGGGCCACCGCGGCTTGACTCGCCGGCCGGCGCCCTGGTCGGTCAGCGCAAGTGGCGGAGGTAGCCGGCCGGGTCGGTGAGGAACTGCCGCCAGTTGACGGTGAGCTCCAGCTCGTCCCAGCGCGCCGGCCGCAGACCCCAGTCACCGACCTCCACCAGCTGGGCCCCCGGCAGCGCAGCGACGACGGGGGAGTGGGTGGCGACGACGACCTGCGCACCGGACGCCACCAGGTCCAGCAGCACCGTGACCAGTGCCAGGCTGCCGCCGAAGGACAGCGCCGCGTCGGGCTCGTCGAGCAGGTAGGTGCCGCCCCCGCCGCCGGCCCGCCGGGTCAGGACCTCGAGGAACGCCTCCCCGTGCGAGAGCTCGTGGTACTCCGGGTCGGGTCCGCCGATCTGCTCCAGGTGGCTGTACAGGCCGTGCAGGGTCTCGTCGCGGAGGAAGCAGCCCCACCGGGACGCGCCGGGGCTGCGCTCGACGACCAGCCCGAGCGACTCCGGCTCGCTGGGCCGCGTGCTGAAGCGGGTGTTCACCGTGCCGCCCTCCGGGTTCAGGCCCAGCGTGACGGCGAGCAGCTCCATCACCGTCGACTTGCCCGACCCGTTCTCCCCGACCAGCACCAGGGCGCCGTCCGGCAGCTCGAGGCCGGTGTCGAGCAGCTGGGCGACGGCGGGCACGGTCAGCGGCCACCGTGCGCGCTCGTCGTCGGTCGGTGCGGGCCGGCCGGGATCAGGCCGGAAACGGCGGATGGGGCGGCTGTCCACGCCGACATCGTGGCCCGGGGGTACGACGCTCCGGACGGCGTCCCCCTGCACCAACGGCTGTCCCCCCGCACCGACGCTGGTGCAGGGGGACCGTCGGTGATCAGGTGACCTGGTCCACGGTGGGCGACGACAGCGGCGTCAGCGGCCCAGGTGGCGCCAGCGGCGGGTGCGGGAGCGCATCCGCTCGACGTCGTCCCGGCCCAGCAGCCCGGCCAGCTCCTCGGCGAGCACCCGGCCCAGCCGCTGGCAGAACTCCACCGGCTCGTCGGCGGCGTCGGGCCGCTCGGGCACCACCCGGTCGACGATGCCGGCCCGCCAGAGGTCGGTGGCCCGCACGCCCTGCGAGGCGGCGAGCTCGTCGGCCCGGTCGACGGTGCGGTGCACGATCGCCGAGGCGCCCTCCGGGGGCAGCGGGCCCAGCCAGCCGTTGGCGGCGGCCAGCACCCGGTCGGCCGGCACGAGGGCCAGCGCGCCGCCGCCGGTGCCCTGCCCCATCAGCACGGCCAGGGTCGGTGCCTTCAGTACCACCATGTCCTGCAGGCAGCGGGCGATCTCCCCGGCCAGCCCGCCCTCCTCGGCGTCGACCGAGAGCGCTGCCCCGGGGGTGTCGATCAGCGTGAGCAGCGGCAACCGCAGCTCCGCGGCGAGCCGCATGCCGCGCCGGGCCTCGCGCAGGGCGCCCGGGCCCAGCGGTGCCGAGAGCGACTGCCCGCGCCGGTCCTGGCCCAGCACGACGCAGGGGGCGCCACCGAAGCGGGCCAGCGCCAGCAGCAGCCCCGGGTCGGACTCGCCGGCGCCGGTGCCGTTGAGCGTGACGACGTCGGTCGCCGCCGTCCGCAGCAGCTGGCGGGCCCCCGGGCGTGCCGTCCGCCGGGACGCGGTGACCACGTCCCAGGCGCTGCGGCCGTCCTCCGGGTCGTCGGCCTGCGTGCCGTCGCCGGGGACCGGGCCCTCGACCGAGGCGGCCCGGTGCCACGTCTCCCGGGCGGCCAGCACCCGCAGTGCCCGGTCGGCGACGTCGGCCAGCTCGTCGACCGGGACGACGCCGTCGATCAGCCCGCGGGAGGCCATGTTCTCCGACGTCTGGACCCCCGGCGGGAAGGGCTCGCCGTACAGCGCCTCGTACACCCGGGGGCCGAGGAAGCCGATCGCGGCGCCCGGCTCGGCGATCGTCACGTGCCCCAGCGAGCCCCAGGAGGCCAGCACCCCACCGAACGTCGGGCCGCGCAGGTAGACCAGGTAGGGCAGCCCGGCGTCCTTGTGCCGGGCGATCGCCGCGGTGATCCCGATCATCTGCAGGAAGGCGACGGTGCCCTCCTGCATCCGGGTTCCCCCGGACACCGGGGCGGCCAGCAGCGGCAGCCCCTCGTCGGTGGCCCGCTCGACCGCCGACATCAGCCGTTCCGCGGTGGCGACGCCGATCGACCCGGCCAGGAAGCCGAACTCCCCGGCCACGACGGCCACCCGCCGGCCGCGCAGCGTGCCCTCGCCGGTGACGACCGCCTCGTCCTGGCCGCTCTTCTCCGCCGCGCGGGCCAGCTCTCGGGCGTAGGCGTCGTCGACCTCGCGCGGGGGCACGCTGGAGTCCCAGGACCGCCAGGACCCCGGGTCGAGCACGATGTCCCGCAGTGCCCGGGCGTCCAGCCGGGAGCTCACGTGGCGTGCCCGTCCTCGACGTCGGCGCCCTCGCCCGCCGGCTGCGGCACGCCTTCGGCCGGGCCGGACAGCCAGGCCCGGATCGCCTCGCCGTCGGCGCCCAGCACCGGGGGCGGGGTGTGGTCGCGGCGGGTCGTCTCGGTCTCGCCCTCGGTGCCCGGGGCGAAGAAGCGCAGCGGCGGGCCGGGCAGGGTGAGCGGCCCGGCGGTCGGGTGGTCGACGGAGATCGCCAGCCCCTGGGAGAGCGTCTGCTCCCAGGCGTAGACCTCGTCCAGGGTGCGCACCTTGCCGGCCGGCACGCCCGCGGCGGCCAGCCGGGCCAGCAGCTCCTCGGCCGGGATCTCGGCGAACGCGCCCTCCAGCAGCTCGATCACCCGCTCGCGGTTGCCCACCCGCTCGCCGTTGGTGGCCAGGCCGGGTGCGTCGGCGTCGAAGCCGAACTCGGTGCAGAGCCGGCGCCACAGCCCCTCGCTGCCGCAGGAGAGCTGGACGCTCCCGCCGGCGCAGCGGAACAGGCCGTAGGGGGCGATCGAGGGGTGGTGGTTGCCCTGCCCGCGGTTGACCTTCCCCGCCACGGTGTACGCCGTCCCCTGGAAGGCGTGCACGCCGACGACGGCGGCCAGCAGCGAGGTGCGCACCACCTGGCCCTGTCCGGTGCGCTCGCGCTCCAGGAGCGCGGCGAGCACCCCGTAGGCGCCGTACATGCCGGCCAGCAGGTCACCGATCGGGACGCCGACCTTCTGCGGGTCCTCCGGGCCGGAGCCGGTGAGCGACATCAGCCCGGCCTCGCCCTGGGCGATCTGGTCGTAGCCGGCGCGCTGCCCCTCGGGGCCGTCGTGGCCGAAGCCGCTGATCGACAGCTGGACCAGCCGGGGGTTGAGCTCGGCGAGCACGTCCGTGCCGAAGCCGAGGCGGGCCAGCGTGCCGGGCCGGAAGTTCTCCAGCAGCACGTCGGCGCGGCGCACCAGCTCCGTCAGCACCGCCTTGTCCGCGTCGTCCTTGAGGTCGAGGGTGATCGACTCCTTGTTGCGGTTGGCGGAGAAGAAGTACGTCGACTCCCGACCGGCGCCCTCGGGCTGCACGAACGGCGGGCCCCAGCCGCGGCTGTCGTCACCGCTGCCCGGGCTCTCCACCTTGATCACCCGGGCGCCGAGGTCGCCGAGCATCATGCCGGCGTGCGGTCCGGCCAGGGCGCGGGTCAGGTCGACGACGAGGACGCCGTCCAGGGGGCCACTCACGAGGGGGTAGGTCCTTCCAACGAGACGACGGAGACGTCGGTCACCCTCTCACCGGTCCGTCTGGCGCGTCAGTCGAGCTGCCACCAGCCGGCAGACGGGGTGACGACGGCGGTCACCCGGCGGTCGTGCGGCCCGGCCGGCAGCTCGGCCACCAGCTCTTCGTCGAACACCACGGCCACGATCGTCGCGCCGGGGCGGGCGTGCGCCAGCGCGCGGTCGTAGTACCCGCCGCCCCGCCCCAGCCGGGTGCCGTCGGCGGCCACGGCCAGCGCCGGGACGACGACCACGTCGGCCGCGGCCAGCGCACCGGGCGGCAGGCGCGGGCCGGTCGGCTCGAGCAGCCCGAAGCGGCCGGGGACCAGCCCGCCCTCGTGCTCCGCCCAGGACAGCTCCCGCCCACGCGCCGGCACCACCGGGAGCAGCAGCCGGCCGGGCAGCGCGTCGGGCAGCCGGCCGGCGCCGGGCTCCTCGGCCGCGGGCACGTAGGCGGCGGTCACGGGGGTCCCGGCGAGCCGGCCGGCGAGCGCCTCGGCGAGGGCGTCGGCGGCCGCGGCGCGGGCCGCGGGGGAGCGGTCCGCACGCCCGGCCAGCAGGGTCGCGCGCAGCGTCGCCTTCGCGCTCACCACCTCGGGGGAGTCCGCCATGTCGGCAGGCTAGCTACGCTGCCCGGCATGTCGACTCCGTCCGCCCCGAGTCCGCGCCCGGCCAGGAAGTCCGTCATCCCGGTCGCCGGGATGGGCACCCGCTTCCTCCCCGCGACCAAGGCCGTCCCCAAGGAGCTGCTGCCGGTCGTCGACCGGCCGGCCCTGCAGTACATCGTCGAGGAGGCCGCCCGGGCCGGCGTCGGCGAGGTGCTGATGGTCACCGGGCGCAACAAGGGGAGCATCGAGGACTTCTTCGACCGCACGCCGGAGCTGGAGACCGCCCTGGAGGCCAAGGGCGACCAGAGCCGGCTCGACGCGGTGCACGAGTCCACCGACGTCGCGCAGGTCTTCTTCGTGCGCCAGGGCGAGGCGAAGGGCCTGGGCCACGCCGTCCTGCAGGCCGCGGCCTTCGTCGGGGACGAGCCGTTCGCGGTGCTCCTCGGTGACGACATCATCGATGCCCGCGACCACCTGCTCGAGCAGATGCTGGCCGTGCAGGCCGAGCACGGCGGCGCGGTGGTCGCGCTGCTCGACGTGGGTGCCGACAACATCTCCAAGTACGGCGCCGTCGCCGTCGAGGAGGCCAAGGTCTCCGGGGACGCCGCCGGCGACGAGGTCTTCCGGGTCACCGGCATGGTGGAGAAGCCCCCGGCCGACGAGGCCCCCAGCACGCTGGCGATCATCGGCCGCTACGTGCTGCCCCCGGAGGTCTTCGCGGCCATCCGGGACACCCCGCCCGGCCGTGGCGGGGAGATCCAGCTGACCGACGCGCTGCTCAAGCTGGTCCAGGACGGCATGCCCGTGCACGGCGTCGTCTTCTCCGGCCGCCGGTACGACACCGGCGACAAGCTGGACTACCTCAAGGCCGTCGTCCAGCTGGCCGTCGAGCGCGAGGACCTCGGCCCCACGTTCGGGCCGTGGCTGCGTGACTTCGTCGCCGACCTGCCCGCCGAGGGCGCGTCGCCCGCCTGAGCGGACCCTGCAGAGGGCACCATCGGGCCCAGGTCCGTCATCGGCGGCCGTGGCCGGCGACCCGGGCACGGGGGAGGCCCGAGGACGGGGGACGACGGTGGTGGGGATGAGCGACGACAGCACACGCGGGTGGATGTCCGGCGGAGGTCGGGACACGACGCAGCTGGACCTGGCGAGCGGCGGGCTGGTCCCGTCTCCACGGGACAACCAGCTGCTCTCCGGGCCGACGCCGGTGGTCACCCACGACACCGTGCAGGTCGACCGGTCGGTGTTCTCCTCCGACCGGGTGCCCTCCCCGGCCATCGCCACCGGCGACCGGTCGCCGGACCCGATGGCCGACACCGGCTCGGTCGACGTGTCCGGGGTCCGGCTGCGCCCGGTCGAGCACCACCTGGACGAGATCCTCGGCGCCGTCCCCCAGCCCGACCCGATCGAGCTCGCGGTGCTCGACGCCCAGGGGCTGCTCTGCGCCGAGCTGGTCACCAGCCAGCGCTCGCTGCCCGCCTTCGACCAGGCCGGCCTCGACGGGTACGCCGTCCGCTCGGAGGACATCGCCACCGCGACCGTGGAGCAGCCCGTCGACCTCGCCGTCGTCGGGGAGACGGTCGCCGGTGCGGCGGAGCAGGCCACGATCAGCGCCGGGCTCGCGCAGAAGGTCGCCGTGGGCGCGATGCTGCCGGCCGGCGCCGACGTCGTCGTCCCGGCTGCCTGGACCGACCAGGGCGCCGCCCGGGTGCAGGTCTTCGCCGCGCTCGCGCCCGGCAGCTACGTCCGCCGGATCGGCGACGACGTCGCGACCGGCGACACCGCGGTCGAGATCGGCACCCCGATCGGGCCGGCCCAGATCAGCCTGCTGGCCGCCGTCGGGCGGGAGCGCGTGGCCGTGCGGCCGCGCCCGCGGATCACGGTGCTGTGCGCCGGCAACGAGCTCGTCGACGTCGGGGCGGTGGCCGGCCCCGGCCAGCAGGTCGACGTGAACAGCTACGCACTCGCCGCCGCGGCGCGGGACGCCGGCGCCGAGGCGTACCGGGCGGGGATCATGCCCAACGACCGGCGGCGGATGGTGGAGCTGCTGGAGGGTCAGATGCTCCGCAGCGACGTCGTCCTGGTCGCCGGCACCTTCGCCAACGGCGGGCACGACCTGCTCCAGGAGGCGCTGGACGAGCTGGGTGGGCTGACCTTCACCCAGGTGGCCATGCACCCCGGCCCGGTGCACGCCTTCGGCAAGCTCGGCCCCGACGCGGTCCCGGTGATCTGCGTGCCCGGTGAGCCGGTCGCCGCCCTGGTCGCCTTCGAGGTGTTCGTCCGTCCGGCGATCCGGCTGATGCTCGGCAAGCGCCAGCTCTTCCGGCGCACCGTGCAGGCGGTCTCCGCCCAGCAGCTCCTCTCGCCGCTGGGGTACCGGCAGTACCTGCACGGCCAGGTCATGCGCCACCCCGACGGCGGCTACGTCGTCGAGCCGATCGGCGACGGCGACCAGGCCATGCTCGCCCGGATGGCCCGCGCCAACTGCCTGATCGTGGTGGACGAGGACGTCACCGAGGTCTCCGCCGGTGGGCTGGTGACGGTCATGCCGATGCTCCTCGGGGGCTGAGCTGGACCCGGCACCGCACCCGGGCTGGCCG
Source organism: Modestobacter sp. VKM Ac-2985 (assembly GCF_026967925.1). Taxonomy (GTDB): domain Bacteria; phylum Actinomycetota; class Actinomycetes; order Mycobacteriales; family Geodermatophilaceae; genus Modestobacter. The sequence continues at coordinate 667,015 of NZ_JAPVBI010000001.1, forward strand.
GCACGGCTGGCGTGGGGGCCGGTCGAACTGCACCCGCTGCGCCGCGAGGACGCCCGCGAGTGGTCCCGGCTGCGCACCGAGAACGAGTCCTGGCTGCTGCCCTGGGAGCCCTCCACCGGGTTGAGCTGGTCGGCGCGGCACTCCCCGGCGGCCTACCGGGCGATGCGCCGGGCGGCGTCCCGGCGGGCCCGGGTCGGGATGTCGCTGCCCTTCGCCCTCCGGTACGAGGGGCGGCTGGCCGGCCAGGTGACCGTCGACAACGTCGTCCGCGGGGCGCTGCGCTCCGGGAGCCTGGGCTACTGGGTCGACCAGGGCGTGGCGGGGCGGGGGGTGGCCTCGCTGGCGGTGGCGCTGGTCTGCGACCACGCCTTCGGCCCGGTGGGGCTGCACCGGCTGCAGGCCGACATCCGGCCGGAGAACCGGTCGAGCCGGCGACTGGTCGAGCGGCTGGGCTTCCGGGAGGAGGCGCTCTTCCGGGACTACCTGGACATCGACGGGGCCTGGCGGGACCACCTCGGGTACGCGCTGCTGGCCGGGGAGTCCCCTGGCGGGGTGCTGGCCCGCTGGCGGGCCTGCGCGCCTCGCTGAACCGACAGGTGGGGACGCCGACACGCCGATGTGCCGGCGACGCGCGCCGACACACCGGGAGACGTCCCGGGTATCGGCAGTCCGCGCCCTTACCTTGACTCCCGAGTGACGGATGTGACTCGTGTGGCCCCAGGGATGGGGTCGTTCCGCTGGGCCAGGGATGGATCGGGGTGTTCGAGATGGGATCGGGCGTACTGCTGGCCGCTCTCGTCGTGCTGTGGTTCGTGGTCCTGGTGCCGATGGTGGTCACCCGGGGCGACACGCACACGGGGAACGGTGCAGCCAACTCAGGACGGACCCTGCAACGACGGCGGCCGGTGGACCCGGTGGTGCACGCCGAGACCGAGCGGGTGAGCATCGACCGGGCACAGCTGCGCAGCAGCGGTGAACTGCAGGTCGACGTGCACGCGCGGCGCCGCCGCACGCTGGCCGGGCTCGTCGCCCTGGCCGTGCTGGCGCTGGTCGGTGCGCTGGCCTACCGGTCGTGGCTGTGGGCTCCGCAGGTGCTGCTGGACGTCGCCGTCGTCGGTTACCTGATGGTGACCGCTGCTGCGGCCAAGCGGGAGCGGCGGACCGCCGCCCGCCGTGCGGCCCGGGCTGCCCAGCGTCCGCCGAGGCGGGCGCCGCAGGCTCGCCCGGTGCAGCCGCGCCCGGCGGTTGTCGACCCGGCGCCTGCGCCGGTCCCGGTGGCGGCCGAGACCGGCCCGGTGCACCCGAGCCTGCCGCTGGCCCCGGTGCACCCGCTGCGCCCCGGCCGGGTGGTCGCGGCCCGCACGCCGGCCCCGGCCGGCTGGCAGCAGAGCGCCGTGGTCGGGCTGGACGACGACGACATCGGCTTCGCCGACATCGACGTCTACGCCCCGAAGCGCGTCGTCAACGGCTGAGCGAGGGCCCTCCTGCAGGAGGGCCACCCCCGTGGCTGCACCGGTGCAGGCAGACGGTAAAGTCGTGGGGGCAAGGGGCTGTGGCGCAGTCCGGTAGCGCACCTCGTTCGCATCGAGGGGGTCAGGGGTTCAATTCCCCTCAGCTCCACCCCGGTCAGGCCGGGCCCACCAGGGCCCGGCCTGACGCATTTCCTGGCAGCTGATCAGCTCTCCGTGAGCGGCCGTCGTACGCAGCTGATCAGCTCTCCGTGAGCGGCCGTCGTACGCACCGTGGTGGACTCTCGGCAGGTCGTCGCTGCAGCACCGTGGGACCCCCTGTCCCGCCGGACCTCTCTGGTACGCCTCTCGGCGTGGACGCTGAGCGCAGCGGTGCGGAGCCCCGGTGGTCGGCCCGGTGGGCCAGGAGCTCGGGCCGCGCCCTGCTGGTGCTGGTGCTGCTCGTGGCCGGGACGCTGGCGGGCCTCCCCGGGCGGGCGGCGGCGGCCACGCTGCCGCCGGGGTTCGTCGTCCTCGACTTGCCGAGCGGCCAGGACGAGGCGCTGACCGACTTCGCCTTCGCGCCGGACGGCAGCTGGTTCACCACTGGCAAGAACGGCAGGGTCGCCTGGGTGTCGGCCGACGGGCGGCCGCGTACCCTGGCGGAGCTCCCGGTCGTCACCGTGCAGGACCTGGGCCTGACCGGGCTGGCGGTCCCGGCCGACTACGCCACCAGCCGGCGGATCTTCACCGCGCGCACGCTGCTGGTCGACGACCGGTGGACGATGCGGTTGAGCTCGTGGGCGGTCACCGGTGCCCCGGAGCCGACCGGGCTGGCCGACGAGCGGGTCATCTGGGATCTCGAGACCTGGGCCGACGTGCACACCATGACGGCGCTCGTCCCGGATCCGGACGGCTCCCTCTGGGTCAGCATCGGAGACGCCGCCGACTTCCGGTACGTCGACGAGCGGGCGCTGGTCGCCCTGGACGTCGACGACGGCCGCGGCAAGGTGCTGCACGTCCTCCCGGACGGCCGGGGGGTGGCCAGCAACCCCTACTACGACCCGGCCGACCCGTACTCGTGGCGCAGCCGCGTCTACGCCAGCGGCTTCCGCAGCCCCTTCCGGATGAGCCTGGACCCGACCAGCGGGGCGCCGGTCCTCGGCGACGTCGGCTGGTACACCTGGGAGGAGGTCGACCTGGTCCGCCCGGGGGCGAGCTACGGGTGGCCCTGCTGGGAGGGGGAGTCCCCCACGCCCGGGTACGCCGACCTGGCCGCGTGCCAGGGGGTGACCCAGTCCTCGCCGCTGTACACCTACGAGCACGGCCCGGCCGGCACGAGCATCAGCGGGGGCATCGTCTACACCGGCGAGAGCTACCCCGAGGCCTACCGTGGGGCCTACTTCTTCGGTGACTACGCGTCCGGGCGGGTCTACACGCTGCGCTACGACGCCCAGGGCGACCTGGTCCGCGCGCCGGAGACCGACGGCTTCGGGGTCGACAACGGCCTGCCGGTCGCCTTCCAGGCCGGGCCCAACGGGGACGTCGTGTACGCCGACATCGGCGGCAGTGTGCTCAAGCGGCTGGTCTACGTGCCGGGCAACCGTGCCCCCACGGCTTCGGCGACGCTCAGCACCGACCCGGCCACCGGGACGGTGACCTTCGACGGCACGGCCTCCAGCGACCTCGACGGTGAGGAGCTGACCCACGACTGGGAGTTCGGTGACGGCACCCGGGCCACCGGGGCCCGGGTGGTGCACACCTATCCGCCGGGGGAGGGGACCTACACCGCCCGGCTCACCGTCACCGACCCGCTGGGCGCGACCGGGACGAGGACGATGCAGGTCGTGCCGTCCAACGGCGCCCCGGTCGTCAGTCTCACCGCGCCCCCGGCGGACCGGCTGTTCGCGGTCGGGGAGACCGTCTCCGCCACGGCGACCGCGACCGACAGGGAGGACGGCGCCCTGCCCGTCACCTGGAGCGTGGTGCTGGTGCACTGCAGCGGCGGGTACTGCCACGACCACCCCGGTGAGTCCTCCACCGGCGGCTCGTTCTCCCGGCCGTTCGACGACCACGGTGACCAGACCCAGGTGCAGATCGTCGCCAGCGCGCAGGACTCCTCGGGAGTGCGCGTCCAGCAGACGTTCGTGGCCGAACCCCGACTCCGGACGCTGACGGTGGAGGCCAGCACGCCCAGCGCGATCACCGTCAACGGTGTCGCCCGCGCCAGCGTCCCGATCACCGCAGGGGCGACGGTCTCGGTGATCGCGCCGACGGTCGCCACCGACGGCGTGGCCACCTTCGAACGGTGGTCCGACGGAGCGGCCCGGGCGCGCACCCTGACCATGCCCGACCAGGACCTGGTCCTCGGCGCCGACTACCTGACCCCGATCGGCCGCCGGTACGCCACTGACCCGCGGGTGCGGGCAGTGCTGGGATCGCCCCTCTCCCCGGAGGCAGGGGACGCCGAGCTCCGCCACCAGGTGTACAGCGGAGGCCGGATGTACTGGTCGCCGCGGGCCGGCGCGCACGAGGTGCACGGCGCCGTCCTCGGCACCTACCTGGCCGAGGGCGGCGCGCTCCGGCACGGCGAGCCGCTGACCGACGAGCTGACGGCCCCGGACGGCATCGGCCGCTACAACCACTTCGCCGGGGGTACGTCGGTGTACTGGTCGCCGGCGACCGGCGCCCATCAGGTCGGCGGTGCGATCCGGGGGGTCTGGTCCGGGATGGGCTGGGAGCGCAGCATCCACGGCTATCCCCGTGGCTCGGAGCGGAGCACGCCGAACGGGCGTGGGCGCTACAACGACTTCCAGGACGGCGGGGTCTACTGGCTGCCCGGCGTCGGGGCGCGCAGCGTCCACGGCGCGATCTACCTGACCTGGGCCCGCTTCGGCTGGGAGGCCGGCCGGCTGGGCTTCCCGATCACCGACGAGAACGGCACGCCGGACGGCGTGGGCAGGTACAACCACTTCGAGGGCGGATCGGTCTACTGGACGCCGGGCACCGGGGCACAGCAGGTCGAGGGCGCGATCCGGGCGCGGTGGGCGGCCCTCGGTTGGGAGACCTCCTACCTCGGCTACCCGACGAGCGACGAGTACCCGGTCCCGGGCGGGCGGCGCTCGGACTTCCAGGGCGGTTCGATCACCTGGGACGCGGCCACCGGCCGGGTGACGGAGTCCCGTGGCTGACCGCCGCCGGCGGCGGCGCGGGGTGAGGTCTCAGAACCAGGAGGGGAACCACATGCGCTGCAGCCACTCCGCGTGCGACAGCGGCTGCCCGCTGAGCACCGGGTGGAAGAAGACGAAGGTCAGCACCACGACCGCCACGTACAGGCAGACGACGGCCAGCCCGACCTGACGGCGCAGCGCGGAGGCGGTCGGTGGGCCCAGCACGTCCTGCAGCACGAGCACGACCGCCAGCACGAAGAACGGCAGCGCCGGGGCCATGTAGAAGAGGAACATCGTCCGGTCCAGGTTGATGAACCAGGTGCCCCAGCCGGCGGCGATCGCGGTCGCGGCGACGAGGGCCGCGGGGTCGCGGCGGGCCACGATCCGCCAGCCCAGCCACAGCAGCGCCGGGACGAAGAGGAACCACAGCGTCGGCGTGCCGAGCATGATCATGTACCGGACGACCTGGTCGCCCGCGGCATCGGTGAGGTCCTGCGGGTTCCACAGCAGGATCGGCCGGCCGGTCACCAGCCACGACCACGGCCCGGACTCCCACGGGTGCGGGCTGGACAGCCCGCTGTGGAACTCCAGCCACTCCCCGTGCATGTGCCACAGCGACCGCAACGCATCGGGCACGAATCCGAAGGAGGTGTCCGGGTTCTCCGACGCCCAGTGCCGGCCCTGGGCGTTCTCCCCGCGGAACCAGCCGGTGAACGAGGCCAGGTAGGTCAGCACCGGGACGACGGCGAGCGCCCAGGTCGCCCCGGGCAGGCCGCGGCGCACCGTCGTCCAGGTGGGCCGGGCGACCCCCGCCTCCCGCCAGGCAGCCCGGTCCCAGAAGAGCGAGAGCACCGCGAAGGCGGCCAGGAACCAGACCCCGCTCCACTTCACCGCGCAGGCGCAGCCGAACAGCACACCGGCGGCGATCCGCCAGCCCCGCGGGCCGAGCCGGAACCCGGCCGCGGTGACCTGGTCGGCACCGTCCCGCACACGTTGTCGCACCCGGTCCCGATCGACCACCAGGCAGGCGACCGCGCTGATGACGAAGGCCTGCAGGAAGACGTCCAGCAGCCCGATCCGGCCGAGGGTGAAGGAGAACCCGTCCACCGCCAGGAGCAGGCCGGCGAGCAGGCCCAGCAGCGTCGAGCCGGTCAGCCGGCGCGTCAGCCGGGTGAGGACGACGACCGCCACCGTCCCGGCCACCGCGCTCGGCACCCGCCAGCCCAGGGGCCCGTACCCGAACAGCTGCACGCCCGCCGCGATCAGCCACTTGCCCAGCGGGGGGTGGACGATGAAGGTGTAGCCGCGGTTGTACTCGTAGCCGAGCTCCACCAGCTCGGCCCCCTCGGGCGGGTAGTACGCCTCGTCGAACACCAGCTCGGTCGGGTAGCCGATGTCCCAGAGCCGGGCCGCCAGGGTCACCAGGCCGAGCACGGCGGTGAGCACCGCGGCCAGCACCCGGTCGGTCGGCAGCGGCGGGGTGCCCTGCCGGCGGCGCGGCGGGAGCGGCGGGAACCGGCGGGGAGGGGGTGCCTGGACTCCCGACCCCGTGCGTTCGGGGACCAGCACCGCCATGCCGGTCAGGGTATGTGGCGGAGCTGGCAGGCCCGGCGTGACAGGCTCGGCCGCATGACCGGACGACTCGTGCTGGGCGGCGCGCCGCTGGGACAACCCGGCGACGTCGGCCCGCGGCTGCGGCAGGCGATGGCCGACGCCGACGTCCTGGCGGTGGAGGACACCCGGCGGCTGCACCGGCTGGCGAAGGACCTCGAGGTCACCCTCACCGGCAAGGTGGTCACCTTCCACGAGACCGTCGAGCGGTCGCGGCTGCCCGGGCTGGTCGCGGCGATGACCGAGGGCCGCACCGTGCTGCTGATCACCGACGCGGGCATGCCGTCGGTGTCCGACCCCGGCTACACGCTGGTGCGGGCGGCGATCGAGGCGGGCATCGAGGTGACCTCGGTGCCCGGGCCGTCCGCCGTCGTCACGGCGCTGGCCGTCTCCGGTCTGCCGTGCGACCGGTTCACCTTCGAGGGGTTCCTGCCGCGCAAGGGCGGGGAGCGGCGGTCGGCGCTCGCGGCGCTGGCGGCCGAGCCGCGCACGATGGTGTTCTACGAGTCGCCGCACCGGTTGGCCGACGCCCTGACCGACGCGGCCGGGGCCCTCGGCGCCGACCGGCCCGCCGCGGTCTGCCGGGAGCTGACCAAGACCCACGAGGAGGTCCGCCGCGGTTCTCTGGCCTCGCTGGCCGAGTGGGCTGCCGAAGGGGTGCGCGGCGAGATCACCCTGGTCGTCGCCGGCGCCGTCGCCGGCCCGGCCACCCTGACGCCGTCCGAGCTGGCCGCCGACGTCGCCGCCGAGGAGGCCGCCGGCGCCGACCGCAAGGAGGCGATCCGCACCGTCGTGGCCCGAACCGGCCTCCCGAGAAGACAGGTCTACGACGCCGTGGTGGCCGCCAAGACCCCCTGACCCCCTGCCGTTGCGCTAGCGGACAGGCATAGGAAGCTTTTCACCCGGTTGGCGACACGAGACCGGGTGAAGAGGTTCCTTTGCTTGGGCAGCTGCGCCGAGGGGGCGCTACCGGAGCTGCGCGGAACGCGTGGCGTACACGGCCAGAACTCGGGCCCGGACGCCGGCTGGATCGCGCAGGACGTCGGCGTAGGTGAAGCGGAGGACGACCCAGCCCATGCCGGCCAACATCGCGTCCCGCGCGAGGTCTCGGCGGCGGGCGTCCGGATCGGTGTGGAAGCGCGCGCCGTCCAACTCGACGGCGACCTTGACCTCGGGCCACGCGCGGTCCAGGCGGAGACGTCGTCCCCCCACCAGGACGGGGAACTGACCGACACTGGGCGGCAGTGACCGGTGTCGGAAGACCGACAGGACGCCCATCGCCTCGAGTTCGCTCTGGCAGCCGTCGTCCGCCAGGTCGATCGCCTGCGCCAGGAGTCGGTGGCCCCCCACGTTTGGGCGCTCGGCAAGGGCGCCGCGGACGTCATGCGCCGCGATGGACCCCGCGCGCACCAGGTCCAGCAGCCGCGGACGGCGGCTGGCCACAGGCAGGAGTGGCCAGGCGTCGACCAATGACCGCGGCAGCGCGGTCACTCGAAGACCACGGATCTCGGTGGTGTGCTCCTCGATCCGGAAGCCGTTCCGCCGGTGGACCACCAGACCCTGGGTGCCAGCTCGCCTGCGCTGCTGGTCGATCGTGACGTGCAGGGGATGGACCAGCGGATGTGCTCCCCAGATGTGCAGCGCGGTCAGGTGGCTCAGGGCAGAGGCATCGCCGACGTGCATCAGAGCCGCGCGCAGCAGGGTCGGTCCGCTCGTGGTCGGACCCCGTCGGGCGTAGACGTGGGGGAAGACACGCTGGAGCTGTCCTCGGCCCACCTGCCCGTCGAGGACCGTCGCAGGGACCGAGCGCAGGAGCTGGGCGCGGGTGGCGACCCCACCGGTCGACCTGAGTTCCTGATCGATCACCGCTGTCCAGCCCATGGTGGAGAGGCTGCCGAGCAACGGCGCCGGACAACTGCGCTGACCGGGATCTGTGGACTCGCCGTCCTCACCCACATGCCGCCAGGCATAGGAAGCTGTCCACCCGGTATGGACGGGCAAACCGGGTGGATAGCTTCCTATGCCTGGGCGGGGGCGGGACCAACGGCGGAGCGGGGCAGCGGGGCTACAGCCAGCCGGTGCGCTTGAAGCCGCGGAACAAGGCGACGCAGGAGCCTCCCATCAGCAGCAGGGCGGCGGGGTAGGCCCAGGGCTCGTCCAGCTCGGGCATGTACTCGAAGTTCATCCCGTAGATCCCCGCGATGGCGGTGGGCAGCGCGATGATGCCGGCCCACGCCGAGATCTTGCGCATGTCCTCGTTGTCGGCCAGCGAGGTGCGGGCCAGCGAGGCCTGCAGGATCGAGGTCAGCAGCTCGTCCAGGCCGGTCACCTGGTCACGCACCCGCAGCGCGTGGTCCTGGACGTCCCGGAAGTAGGAGCGCATCGCCTCGGGCACCAGCTCGTTGGGCCGGTCGACCAGCGTGGCCAGGGGGAGCTCCAGCGGCAGCACCGCCCGGCGCAGCTGCATCAGCTCCCGCTTGAGCTGGTAGATGCGGCCGCTGTCGTCCGTGCGGCTCGGGCTGAACACCGAGGTCTCCACCTCCTCGACGTCCTGCTCCACCTCACCGGCGACCTCCAGGAAGTCGTCGACGACGTGGTCGGCGATCGCGTAGAGGACGGCGGAGGGCCCGTGGCACAGCAGGTCCGGCTGCCCCTCCAGCTGGGTGCGCAGCCGCCCGAGCTCACCGTGCGTGCCGTGCCGGACCGTGATCACGTGGTCGCGGCCGACGAAGACCATGATCTCGCCGGTGATCAGCACCTCGCTGGTGGCGGTCAGCTGGTCGTGCTCCAGGTAGCTGGCCGTCTTGAGCACCATGAACATCGCGTCGTCGTAGCGCTCCAGCTTGGGCCGCTGGTGGGCGTAGACGGCGTCCTCGACGGCGAGCGGGTGCAGGCCGTAGTGCTCCCCGATCGCGGTGAGCTCGGCCTCGGAGGGCTCGTAGAGCCCCAGCCAGACGAAGCCGCCCTGATCGCGGGCCACCTGCAGCGCCTCCGACGGCGCCACGTCCAGCCGCTCGCCGCGGACGTAGACGGCGCAGTCGACGACCGGGTCGCCGCTGTCCCGTTCGGGCTGCTTCTCCCGGGGGGCGCCCGCCGGGCGGGGGCGCAGCGTCTGCGGGAGCTCGGCGGGCGTCCCGGGGGCGTGCTTGCTGGTCCTGCTGTCGGTGTCGGTCACCGGTCCTCCCTCGGGTCTGTCGGGGTCCAGCATCCCCGCCCCCTCCGGCGCGGCTCTCACCCTGGCGGGTGAGACCCGGCCGGCGGCCCCTGCGGCCGGCCGCCGGGACGCCCGACCTGATCAGGGACACCCGTTCCCGGTCAGGAGACCCCCGTGCCCAGCGCCGTCCTCGACGCCCCCCGCACCACCCCCGCCGCTGCCCGCCCGGTGCGGCTGCCGGCGACGGTGGTCGCAGCCGGTGGGCTCTCCGTGCTGGAGGCGCTCGGCCTGCTCGCCTTCGGGCTGACCAGCCTGGAGGGCGTCTTCGGCTCCGGGGTGCGCCCCTCCGGCTGGCTCGTGGCCGGCACCCTGCTGCTGCTCGCCGGCTGGGTCGTGCTGTGCGCCGGCGGTGGAGCCGGGCTGGTGGACGGCGCCGGTCGGCTGCTGCTGGTCGCCGTCGCCAGCGGGGAGATCGCCCTGCTCGTCGTGCTGTGCGCGGTCGGGCTGGTCGGTGCGGACGGCATCTGGCTGGTGGCGATCGGTCCGCTCGGCGGTCTGCCGGTGCCCGCGCTGGCGCTGCTTGCCCTCGCCGTCCCCACCGGGAAGCTCCTGCTGGCCAGCGCGCCCTCCGCGGTGGCCTGGGTGGCTGCCGGTGGGCGCCCCCGTCCGGCCCGCCGGGTCGCCGTGGTCGAGCACCGCGCGCTGCGGGGCGTCACCGTGGCCGGCATCGGGCTGGCGCTCACCGCCGTCGCGCTCGTGGGCGTGCCCGCCGGCGACGTCCCCACACCGAGCACGGTCGCGGTCACCGACGCCCCCTGAGGACGCGCCGGTCACCCGGGTCGACGCCGGTCACTACCCTCAGGCCGTGACAGATCGGCACATCCTCACCGCCGTCGCCTGGCCCTACGCCAACGGCCCGCGGCACATCGGACACGTCTCCGGGTTCGGCGTCCCCTCCGACGTCTTCAGCCGGTTCCACCGGATGTCCGGCGACCAGGTGCTGATGGTGAGCGGCACCGACGAGCACGGGACGCCGATCACGGTCGCCGCCGACGCCGAGGGCATCACCCCGCGGCAGATCGCCGACCGCAACAACCGGGTCATCGTCGACGACCTGGCCAGCCTCGGGCTGAGCTACGACCTCTTCACCCGGACGACGACGGCCAACCACCGCGCGGTGAGCCAGGAGATCTTCCTGGGGCTGCTGAAGAACGGCTACGTCTTCCCGCAGACCACGCTCGGCGCGATCAGCCCCTCGACCGGCCGCACGCTGCCCGACCGCTACATCGAGGGCACCTGCCCGATCTGCGGCTACGACGGCGCCCGCGGCGACCAGTGCGACAACTGCGGCAACCAGCTGGACCCGATCGACCTGGTGAACCCGGTCAGCCGGATCAACGGCGAGACGCCGAAGTTCGTCGAGGAGGAGCACTACTTCCTGGACCTGCCGGCGTTCACCCGGGCGCTCGGCGACTGGCTGGGCACCCGGGGGAACTGGCGGCCCAACGTCCTGAACTTCAGCGTCAACCTGCTCGCCGACCTCAAGCCGCGCAGCTACACCCGGGACATCGACTGGGGTGTGCCGGTGCCGCTGGACGGCTGGCGGGACCGGCCGGACAAGCGCATCTACGTATGGTTCGACGCGGTCGTGGGCTACCTGTCGGCGTCGATCGAGTGGGCCCGCCGCTCCGGTGACCCCGAGGCCTGGCGGCAGTGGTGGCAGACGCCGGACTCCGACGCCTACTACTTCATGGGCAAGGACAACATCGTCTTCCACTCCGAGATCTGGCCCGCCCAGCTGCTCGGCTACAACGGAGCGGGCGACAAGGGCGGGACGCCGGGCTCCTACGGCCGGCTCAACCTGCCCACCGAGGTGGTGTCGAGCGAGTTCCTGACCATGGAGGGGCGGAAGTTCTCCTCCTCGCGCAACGTCGTCATCTACGTCCGCGACTTCCTCGCCCGCTACGACCCCGACGCGCTGCGCTACTTCATCGCCGTGGCCGGCCCGGAGAACCAGGACACCGACTTCACCTGGGCGGAGTTCCTGCGCCGCAACAACGACGAGCTGGTCGCCGGCTGGGGCAACCTGGTCAACCGCACCGTGTCGATGGCGGCGAAGAACGTCGGCGCCGTCCCGACGGCGGGTGAGCTGACCGACGCCGACCGGGCGCTGCTGGCCACCACGTCGGGCGCGTTCGCCCCGATCGGTGACCTGCTGGGGCGCAACCGGCAGAAGGCGGCCGCCACCGAGGCGATGCGGGTCGTCGGCGAGGCGAACAAGTACCTGTCGGACCAGGCGCCGTGGAAGCTCAAGGAGGACCCGGCCCGCCGGGACACCGTGCTGCACACCGCGCTGCAGGCGATCAAGGACTGCAACGCCCTGCTGACGCCGTTCCTCCCGCACTCCTCCCAGCAGGTGCACGAGCTGCTCGGTGGCACCGGCGTCTGGTCGGTCGCCCCGCAGGTCGTCGAGACCGAGGACCTGGACGACGGCTCGCCGTACCCGATCATCACCGGCGACTACGCGAGCGGCCAGGCGATCTGGGCGTCCACCCCGCTGCCGCCGTCCGGCACGCCGCTGGCCGCGCCGAAGCCGGTCTTCACCAAGCTGGACGAGTCGATCGTGGAGGAGGAGCTGGCCCGGCTGGAGGAGAAGGGGACGAGCGGGTCGGACGGCGAGGCGTGACCTCCCGGACCACCAAAATGGCCATCTCGGTGGAGGCGTGAGCCGGTCGGCGTCCTCGCGGGCCAACCGGCGGGGCGAGCCGCCGCCGTCCCCGGAGCCGCTGCCGTCCCCGGCCGTCGACAGCCACACGCACTTCGACATCGCCGTCGGTGGTGAGGACCGGGAGCCCACCGACGCGGAGGTCGACGAGGCGATCACGGCCGCCGTCGCCGTCGGCGTCCCGCGGCTGGTGCAGGTCGGCGTGGACGTGGCGTCCTCGCGTTGGTCGGCCGCGCTCGCCGCCCGGCACCCGAACGTGCTGGCGGCGGTGGCGCTGCACCCGAACGAGGCGGGCGCCGGCGCGGCGACCGAGGCGGCGCTGGCGGAGATCGACCGGCTCGCCGCGCTGCCCCGGGTGCGGGCGGTGGGGGAGACCGGCCTGGACCGCTACCGCACCGGCCCCGAGGGCTGGGCCGCCCAGGAGGCGTCCTTCCGGGCGCACATCGACATCGCCAAGCGGCACGGGATCGCGCTGGTCATCCACGATCGCGACGCCCACGACGAGGTGCTCCGCGTGCTGGACGACGAGGGCGCCCCCGAGCACACCGTCTTCCACTGCTTCTCCGGCGACGCCGGGTTCGCCCGGGCCTGCATCGAGCGCGGCCACACGCTGTCCTTCGCCGGCACGGTGACCTTCTCCAGCGCCGGGGCGCTGCGCGAGGCGGCGGCGCTGACGCCGCTGGACCAGCTGCTGGTGGAGACCGACGCCCCCTTCCTGACCCCGGTCCCGCTGCGTGGCCGGCCCAACTCCGCCCGGCTGGTGCCGCACACCGTCCGGGCGCTGGCCGAGGTCACCGGCACCGACCTCGACCAGCTGTGCGGCGTCCTCACCGCCACCGCGGAGCGCGTCTTCGGCCCCTGGGGCTGACCACCCGCCCGACGCGGGGAGCGACTCACAGGAAGTGGGGGACCGCTCGTGGTGGCGTTGTCGGCGGAGAGGACGACAATCGACTGCGTGGGCCGCCTCATCGCCATCGTCCTCTTCATCGCCTTGATGGTCCCGGCCGCCATGCTGGCCCGGGGCTGGTCTCTGGCGTCCGGTCGCCGGGCCGTCGCCTCCGCCGGTGTCGAGTTCGTCCCGGCGACGCCCGAGGCGACCGCGCAGCTGGCCCGCCAGGCCACTCATGCCCACCGGGTGCGTCTCCTCGGGCTGCTGCTCGGGGTGGCGCTGGTGGTCACCACGGTGGTGCTGTTCGCCGAGGCCTCGGTCTTCCTCTGGGTCCCGGCGCTCGCCGTGGGCCTGCTGGGCGGGGTGCTGCTGGCCGAGGCGACCCGGCCGCGGCCACGCTGGGCGACGACCAGCCCGCCTCGCCGGCCCCGGCGGAGCGAGCAGATCTCACTCGGGCTGCTGTGGACCATGCGCGCCGCGGTCGCCGGGGTGCTGCTCACCGCACTGCTGCAGCTCGAGGACCTGACGTCCCCGGTCGTCTCCGTCGCGACGGCGGTGCCGCTGGCCGGCTGGCTGCTGGCCGAGGTGGCGCTGCTGCGAGTGCTGCTGCGCCCGCTGCCCGCCGCGGGCGCCGACGTGCCGGTCGACGAGGCGCAGCGCACGTGGACGGCGCACCTGGCGGTCGCCGCGGCCAGCGTGCTGGCACTGCTCCCGCTGGGGGCGCTGCTGCTCCGCGCCGCGATCGACCTCGGTGACCAGGTGAGCTCCGACGGCGCCGGCCTGCTCCCGGTGGCGCTGGTCGCGGGTGGCTTCTCCGCGATCATCGCGGGGCTGGTGGTGGCCGGCTTCCTGATGACCTGGCTGCGCCCGGTGCGGCAGACCTCGCACGCCCTGGCCTGACGGCGTCCGGCCCCGGTGGCCCTGTGTCGTTGCCCACCAGAGCTGAGCGAGCCATCCGCCTGACGCGCGGCGCGTTGTTCACGGACCGTGTCGGCGCGCCTGCGGAGGGCTGGGTCGACATGGTGATTCTCTGCTCTCGCACCGTTCTCTTCCGTCAGGCGTTCGTTATCGTGCCGTGACCGACAAGCCGGGGTGGGGAACACCCGGGCGCTCGTTCCAGACCGGGTGAGAGTTCCCGGGCCGGAGCTCGTCGGGCCGCGCGATGACGGACGCCGCCCTCCGGGTGGGGTCCGTCGGCTGTCGCCCACGTTCCCCTGCCCGGGCCCCGTGACCCGTGGATGTGTTGTGCACCGATCGCTGAAGTCGATTCTCTTCACCCTGGTCCTGCTGGGCCTGGTGGGCGGTTCTGCTGCCTACTTCGCTGCCCAGAAGACGGTGACCCTGACCGTCGACGGCCAGTCGCGGGAGGTGCGCACCTACGCCGGCACGGCCGCCGAGGTGCTGGCCGACGAGGGGTTGCGTCCGGCGTCGCAGGACGTCGTCCTGCCCGACCCGGAGGACGCCATCGGTGACGGCGCCACCATCGTGCTCAACCGCGCCCGGCCGCTGGCCCTGACCGTCGACGGGGTGCGCACCGACGTCTACACGACGGCCCTCTCGGTCGACGACGCGCTCGACGAGCTCGGGTACCGCACCGACGGGCTGGTGCTCTCGGCCAGCCGCAGCCAGCGGCTGCCGCTGGACGGCATGGACCTCGCCATCACGACCAACAAGGACGTCACGCTGATCGCGGACGGCCAGCAGCGCGTGGTGACCACCACCGCGGCCACCGCCGGTGACCTGCTGGCCGAGCAGGGCATCGCCCTGTCGGCCACCGACCGCACCTCGGTCTACCCGGCGCAGCCCCTGCTGGACGCGATGGTGCTGCGGGTGACCCGGGTCGCCGTCACCGACGTGACCGAGGTGCAGCCGCTGGACCACGCGACGGTCGAGACCCCGGACCCGAACGCCTTCCAGGGCGAGCGCACCGTCACCCAGCAGGGGGTCGAGGGAGCGCAGACGATCACCTGGCGGGTCACCGTCACCGACGGCGTGGAGACCGCGCGCGAACAGCTGGGCGTCGTGGTCAGCACGCCCCCGGTCGACCAGCAGGTGGCGGTCGGCACCAAGGAGAAGCCGGCTGCACCGGCGGCCGTGGTCAGCGCCGACGGACTGAACTGGGCGGCCCTGGCGGCCTGCGAGTCCGGCGGCCGGCCCACCGCGGTGAGCGGCACCGGCAAGTACCGCGGCATGTACCAGTTCTCCACGAGCACCTGGGCCGCCGTCGGGGGCAGCGGTGACCCGGCCGCCGCGTCGGCGGAGGAGCAGACCATGCGGGCGCAGATGCTGTACGCCCGTTCCGGTGCGGGGCAGTGGCCGCACTGCGGCCCCCGCCTGTTCGGCTGATGGCGGGGGGAGGGCCCCGCCACGCGCAGGCTCGCGGTGGGTCCCTGCAGCGAGGCCGGAGATGACGGCCCTGCTCGGTGCGTCCGCGATCCGCGAGCTGGCCCAACAGCTCGACCTGCGACCGACCAAGACCCTCGGGCAGAACTTCCTGCACGACGCCAACACGATCCGCAAGATCGTCCGGACGGCCGACCTGCGGGACGACGACGTCGTCTGCGAGGTCGGCCCGGGCCTGGGGTCGCTGACGCTGGGGCTGCTCCCGGCCTGTGCGCACGTCACGGCCGTGGAGATCGATCCCCGGCTCGCCGACCAGCTGCCGGTGACCGTGGCCCAGCGGGCCCCGGACGTGGCCGATCGGCTCACCGTCGTGACCGCGGACGCCCTGCGGGTGCGGGAGCTGCCCGGGCCGCCGCCCACGGCGCTGGTGGCCAACCTGCCCTACAACATCGCCGTCCCCGTGCTGCTGCACCTGCTGGAGCTGGTGCCCACGATCCGCACCTCGCTGGTGCTGGTGCAGGCCGAGGTCGCCGACCGGCTCGCCGCCGCACCGGGCACCTCCGCCTACGGGGTGCCCAGCGCCAAGGCCGCCTGGTACGCCGACGTCCGCCGGGCCGGCAACGTCCCGCGGCCGGTCTTCTGGCCGGTCCCCAACGTCGACTCGGGGCTGGTCGCGCTGACCCGCCGTCCGGCCCCGGCCGGGGACCGGGCGGCCACCTTCGCCGTCATCGACGCGGCCTTCGCCACCCGGCGCAAGGGCCTGCGTGCCGCGCTGGCCCGCTGGGCCGGCAGCCCCGCCGCCGCCGAGGTCCGGCTGCGCGCGGCCGGCATCGACCCGACCACGCGGGGGGAGCAGCTGTCGGTCACCGACTTCGCCCGGCTCGCCGCCACCGACCCGGTCGACCCGGAGGGGCGGTAGCGCGCGACGCGCCCGGCAGGCAGGCTGAGCCGGTGGACGACGGTGGACCGGCGGGCAGGATGACCGGGTGAGCAACGCGACCGCAGGCGGCCCCGGCCGGCTCGCCGGCAACGGCGCCGTCACGGCGCGGGCCCCGGCGAAGGTGAACGTGCACCTCGCGGTCGGGCCGCTGCGGGCCGACGGCTTCCACGAGCTGGAGACCGTCTTCCTCGCCGTGTCGCTGTTCGACACGGTCACCGTGCGCCGCGCCGAGGGCCTGTCGCTCACCGTCCGCGGCGAGGGTGCCGGGGACGCCGCCGGCCCGGGGAGCGTGCCCACCGACCAGCGCAACCTGGTCTGGCAGGCCGCCGAGCTGCTCGCCCGGCACGCCGGGGTACGCCCCGACGCCCACCTGGAGGTCGACAAGTCGATCCCGGCCGCGGCCGGGCTGGCCGGGGGCAGTGCGGACGCCGCGGCGACGCTGGTCGCGCTCGACGCGTTGTGGGGGACCCGCGCCACCCGTGGCGACCTGGCCACGCTCGCTGCCCAGCTGGGCAGTGACGTGCCCTTCAGCCTGCTCGGCGGGGTGGCACTGGGCACCGGGCGCGGTGAGCGGCTCTCGCCCGTGCTGGCCCGCCGGCGCTGGGACTGGGTGCTCGGCATCGCCGGGGAGGGGCTGTCGACCCCCACGGTGTACGGCGAGCTGGACGCCCAGCGGGCGGCCGGGGTGCTCCCGGACGGCGAACGGATGACCTCCACCGAGCCGGTGCTCGCCGCCCTGCGCAGCGGGCCGGCGTCGGCGCTGGCGGCCGCGTTGAGCAACGACCTCCAGGCGCCGGCGGTGCTGCTGCGTCCGGAGCTCGACCGGGCGCTGCAGGCCGCGACCGAGGCCGGGGCCCGGGCGGCGCTGGTCAGCGGCTCCGGTCCGACGGTGGCCGCGCTGGCCGAGGACGAGGACGGCGCCGTCCGGCTGGCCGCCGAGCTCGCCGGGTCCGGGGTGTTCCGGGCCGTCCAGGTCGTGCACGGGCCGGTCCACGGCGCTCGCCTGGTGGGCTGAGGCAGTCGGGCGGACGCCCTGCCCCCGACCCGGCCGGGGTGACCCTGGATGCCCACCTCCGGCGGCGGCCCTAGGCTGGCGTGCGGCCGTCGCGGTTCTCCCCGGCGGACCGCGATGGGGGATGGGGTAATCGGCAGCCCGCCGGCCTTTGGAGCCGTGCAGTCTCGGTTCGAGTCCGAGTCCCCCAGCCAGTCGGCGCCGACGCGCGCCGCCATCCCGTCGCCACCGCGAGGAGCTCGTTCGTGACCCTGCAGGACACCGCCGCCACGGAGGGCGCCGTCGGCGCCGTCGTCGTCCTCGCCGCCGGGCAGGGCACCCGGATGCGCTCGCGCACCCCCAAGGTGCTGCACCCGCTCGGGGGGCGCTCGCTGCTGGGCCACGTGCTGGCCGCCGCCGCCCCGTTGCGGGCCGCGCAGACCGTCGTCGTCGTCGGATCCGGTCGCGAGGCCGTGGCCGAGCACCTCGGCGGGATCGCGCCGGGGGCGCTGCCGGTCGTGCAGGAGGAGCAGCTGGGCTCCGGACACGCTGCGGCCGTCGCGCTCGACGCGCTGGCGGAGGTGACCGGCGCGGTGCTGATCCTCAACGGGGACGCACCGCTGCTGCGGGAGGAGACGCTGACCGCACTCGTCCGGGCGCACCAGCAGGCCGGCGACCTGCTCACCGTGCTCACCGCCGAGGTGGCCGACCCCACCGGCCTGGGGCGGATCGTCCGGGACGCCCAGGGTGCGGTGCGGGCCATCGTCGAGGAACGGGACGCCGACGACGCCCAGCGCGCGATCCACGAGGTGAACGCCGGGGTGTACGTCGGGAACGCCGCCGCCGTGCGGGAGGCGCTGACCAGGGTCGGGGCCGCCAACGACCAGGGTGAGCAGTACCTGACCGACGTGCTGGGGCTGCTCGTGGCCGACGGCGCGCCGGTCGGTGGGCACCGGGCGGCCGACCCCGAGGACACGCTCGGCTGCAACGACCAGCGCGAGCTGGCCGCCCGGCGCCGCACGATGAACGACCGGGTGCTCGACGACCTGATGCGAGCCGGGGTGGTCGTGGTGGACCCGCTGACCACCTGGGTCGACGTGACCGTGGAGGTGGCGGCGGAGGTCGTCCTGCACCCGGGCACGCAGCTGCTCGGCGCGACGACCGTGCGGGCCGGCGCGGTGGTCGGCCCGGACAGCACGCTGGTCGACACCGAGGTGGGGGAGGGGGCGTCGGTCGTCCGGTCCCACGTCCAGCTGGCCGAGATCGGCCCGGCGGCGACCGTCGGCCCGTTCAGCTACCTCCGCCCGGGCACCCGGCTGGGCCGCGGGGCGAAGGTGGGCGCCTACGTCGAGACCAAGAACGTCGAGGTCGGCGAGGGGTCCAAGGTGCCGCACCTGTCCTACGTCGGCGACGCGACCATCGGCGAGCACAGCAACATCGGCGCCGCGACGGTCTTCGTCAACTACGACGGCGTCGACAAGCACCGCACCACGGTGGGTGACCACGTGCGGATCGGCTCGGACACCATGCTCGTGGCGCCGGTCACCGTGGGCGACGGTGCCTACACCGCCGCCGGGTCCGTGATCACCACCGACGTCCCGCCCGGGGCCATGGCCGTCGCCCGGGCGCGCCAGCGCAATGTGGCAGGCTGGGTCGCGCGGCGCCGACCGGGTACACCCGGCGCAGAGGCCGCAGCAGCGGCTGACGACGCAGCTGCCGCAGCCACCGACACCCGAACCACCGACTCCGCGGACCGGCCCCCGGCCGCGACGGACGACGACGAGCAGGGGCGACCATGAGCGCGATCAGGCAGACCACCAACAAGAGCCTGATGCTCTTCTCCGGCCGGGCCTACCCCGAGCTGGCGACGGAGATCGCCGGGCACCTCGGCGTCACCCCCACCCCCACCGCGTCCTACGAGTTCGCCAACGGCGAGCTGTTCGTGCGGTTCGAGGAGTCGGTGCGCGGCTGCGACGCCTTCGTGGTGCAGAGCCACACCGCACCGATCAACACCTGGCTGATGGAACAGCTGATCATGGTCGACGCGCTCAAGCGCGCCTCGGCCAAGCGGATCACCGTCGTCGCCCCCTTCTTCCCCTACGCCCGGCAGGACAAGAAGCACCGCGGCCGCGAGCCGATCTCCGCGCGCCTGGTCGCCGACATGTTCAAGACCGCCGGCGCCGACCGGCTGATGACCGTCGACCTGCACACCGCGCAGATCCAGGGCTTCTTCGACGGCCCGGTCGACCACCTCTTCGCCATGGACCTGCTCACCAGCGAGGTCAAGCGCAAGTGGGGCGACCGCGACCTCACCGTCGTCTCGCCCGACTCCGGCCGCGTCCGCGTGTCCGAGCGGTGGAGCGACAAGCTCGGCGGCACCCCGCTGGCCTTCATCCACAAGACCCGCGACATCTCCCGGCCCAACGAGGTCGTGGCCAACCGGGTGGTCGGCGAGGTCGAGGGCCGGGTCTGCATCCTGGTCGACGACATGATCGACACCGGCGGCACGATCGCCAAGGCCGCCGAGACCCTCTTCGACGCCGGTGCCGCCGACGTGATCATCGCCGCCACCCACGGGGTGCTCTCCGGCCCCGCGGTCGACCGCCTGAAGAACAGCCGGGTGAGCGAGGTGATCGTCACGAACACGCTGCCCATCGAGCCCGCACGCCGGTTCGACAAGCTCACCGTGCTCTCCATCTCCCCGCTGCTCGGCCGGGCGATCAAGGAGGTCTTCGAGGACGGGTCGGTGACGAGCCTGTTCGGTGGAGACTCGTGACATGGCGATCCTCCGGATCGCACCGCGGCCAGGAGCCGTTCCCCGGCTGAGTTGAGCCGTTTCCCGCGGCGTCGGCAGGGACCCTCCGGGCCCCGTGCCGGCGTCGCGGACGGACCCACCTGCTGATCCCGGCGGGAGCCTCCGGCCCCGCGCCGGGATCAGCAGACGCCCTCCGGGCGATGGGTCCGGGATCCGCCCGCTGGTTGCGTTCGTCGGTCCTCGCTGGTGGCGTTGGGTGCTCCGCGGGGGGCGTTGGTCGGTCATCGCCCACGGCCCGGTACCGGGGCCTCGGGCGCTCAGGTACCCTCGTGGAGTTGCCCGGCGAGGGAGCGGTTCGTCCGACTCCGTGATCGACGTGCGTGTGCCTCCAGGGGTGTGCCGCGCTCGTGCGCTGAGCACACAGACCCGATCCACCTGTTGAGGAGCACACCACCGTGGCTGAATTCCGCCTCGCCGCCGAGCACCGCACCGAGTTCGGCAAGGGCAGTGCCCGCCGGACGCGTCGTGCGGGCCGCGTCCCCGCCGTCCTGTACGGGCACGGCCAGGACGTCGTCCACCTGTCGCTGCCCGCCCGCGAGTTCGCCGCGGCGCTGCGCAACGGTGGCACCAACGTGCTGCTGACCGTCGAGCTGGACGGCAAGGACCAGCTCGCGCTGACCAAGGCGATCCAGCGCGACCCGATCACCCGCATCCACGAGCACGTCGACCTGCTGCTGGTCCGCCGCGGCGAGAAGACCACCGTCGACGTCCCGGTGATCATCACCGGCGAGCCGGCACCGGACACGATCAGCAACCACCAGCTGAACAGCGTCCTCGTCGAGGCCGACGCGACGAACCTGCCCGACGTGATCGAGGTCGACATCACCGGCCGCACCGCGGGCAACGGCATCACCGCCGGCGACCTGCCGCTGCCGGCCGGCGCGACGCTGATCACCGACCCGGAGGCGCTGGTCATCGGCTTCCTGGGTGCCCCGACCGCCGCCGAGCTGGAGGCCGAGCTGGAAGAGGCCGAGGCCGAGGCCGGCATCGAGCGCGACGAGTCCGAGACCGACGGCGACGTCGTGCCGGAGCCGCAGGACCAGGGCAGCGGCGAGTCGATGGAGTCCGCCGAGAAGTCCAGCGACGCCTGAGCACGACTCTCCTCGGAGGACGACGCTGACCGAGAGCACGACCCGCAGGGGCGCCGGCACCGCCGGCGCCCCTGCGGCGTCTCCCGCCCCCACGCCCCCCGTGTCCGAGGGGCCCTTCCTGGTCGTCGGGCTGGGCAACCCCGGCCCCGGGTACGCCGGCAACCGGCACAACGTCGGCGCGATGGTGCTGGCCGAACTGGCCGCCCGGGCCGGCGTCCGGCTGTCGCCCGGCAAGGGCCCGCGGGCCCGGTCGCTGTCCGGTGAGGGCCGGCTGGCCGGCCGGCGGGTGGTGCTGGCGGTGCCGTCCAGCTACATGAACGAGTCCGGTGGCCCGGTCCGCGGGCTGCTCGACTACCACCACCTGCCGCCCACCGACCTGGTCGTCGTGCACGACGAGCTCGACCTCGACTTCGACGTGGTGCGGCTCAAGCGCGGCGGCGGGGAGGGCGGGCACAACGGCCTGCGTTCCATCTCCCGGTCCACCGGGACGCGTGACTACCTGCGGGTGCGGGTGGGGATCGGCCGCCCGCCCGGTCGGCAGGACCCCGCCGACTACGTCCTCAAGGACTTCTCGGCGACCGAGCGCAAGACCCTCGAGCTGCTCGTCGGCGAGGCGGCCGACGCCACCGAGCTGCTGCTCGAGCGTGGCCTCGAGGCAGCGCAGAACGCCGTCCACCCCCGCAGCTGAGCGCCGTCCGGGCGCGCCGTCGCCCGGACGGGTGGTAGCGGGCTCGGTCCCGGCCCCATCGGGTGAAGGACCGCCGTCCGCATTGCCTCCGTTCCTCACCGTCTGTGATGGTTGCTGAGCGTCACCAGTGCAGCAGGTCCTCCGGGTCCGACCCGGGAACGACCAGCTCCTGCGTGTCGCCAGCGCACTGTGCGTGATCACTGCGGAGAACCTGGGGGCCCCATGCTGCTCGAACGTGCGGAACTGACCGACACCGTCGGTCACGCGCCGTCGGGGGCGGTCCCGTCGCCTCCGGTCACGGGGCAGCTGCCGGCCACCGGTGCGCGCGCCCGGGGCACTGCCCGCTGGGTCCGGCGGCACCGCGCCGGCCTGGTCGTCGGCGAGGCGCTGATCGCGGCGTCGGCGGCGGCCGTGGTGCTGCTGGCCCACGACGGGCCGGTGGTGGGCAGCGTCCTGTTCTGGGCCGGGCTGAGCCTGGTCGTCGCCTGGCCGGTGCTGCTCACCGTCACCGGTGCCTACGAGGAGCGCTGGTTCGGCGTGGGCAGCGACGAGTTCCGTCGCGTCGGCCGGGCCGGGATGCTGCTGCTGGCCGGGATGGGGTTCCTCAGCTACGCCGCCCAGCTCGACCTCAGCCGTGCGCTGGTGGTCCTCGCCGTCCCGGCGCTCGCCGGCGCGACCCTGGTCGAGCGGTACGCCGCCCGGCGCGTGCTGCACCGCCAGCGGATGGCCGGGCGCTGCGTCAAGCGCGTCGTGGTCGTCGGGCGCGGGGGTGCGGTCCTGGACCTGGTCGACCGGCTGCACCGCACCCGGCACGCCGGTCTGGACGTCGTCGGCGTCTGCGTGACGCCGGGGGACCGCAGCCGGGTGGCGCGGGTGGCCGGCCTGCCGGTCGCCGGCCTGGACGACGTGGTCGAGCTCGCCGGCCGGGTCGGGGCCGACACCATCGCCGTGACCTCCGCCAGCGAGACGGCGTCGGCGTACCTGCGGGCGCTGTCCTGGCAGCTCGAGGGCACGGGCCTGGAGCTGCTCGTGGCCCCCGGACTGGTCGAGGTGGCCGGCCCGCGCCTGCACATCCGGCCCTTCGACGGGCTGCCCCTCCTCTCGGTCGAGCAGCCCCGGTTCGAGGGCTGGCGCCGGGTGGTCAAGGGCGCTCTCGACCGGTCGGTCGCCTCCCTCGGACTGCTGCTCCTCACGCCGGTCCTGGCAGCGCTCGCCCTGGCGGTCCGGCTGTCCAGCCCCGGCCCGGTCCTCTACCGGCAGCAGCGGGTGGGGCTCGGCGGGCGGCACTTCACGATGCTCAAGTTCCGCAGCATGGTGGTCGGAGCCGACCAGCAGGTCGCCGGGCTGTCCGACGGCAACGAGGCCGACGGCCTGCTGTTCAAGATCCGGCAGGACCCGCGGGTGACGCCGGTCGGTCGCTGGATGCGCCGGCTCTCCCTCGACGAGCTGCCCCAGCTGTTCAACGTGCTCACCGGGGAGATGTCCCTGGTGGGGCCGCGCCCGCCGCTGCCCGACGAGGTCGCGCGCTACGACACCTCGGTCAGCCGCCGACTGCTGGTGAAGCCGGGCCTCACCGGGCTGTGGCAGATCTCCGGGCGCAGCGACCTGCCGTGGGAGGAGGCCGTCCGGCTGGACCTCCGCTACGTGGAGAACTGGTCGCTCGCGATGGACGTGCAGATCCTCTGGAAGACCGCCCGCGCCGTGGTCTCCGCCTCGGGGGCGTACTGACCCGCTGGTCGGTGGTTAGCCCGTCAGGGTGACCGCATCCGTCAGCGCAGTGACGACACGCCGTGCGGCGGGCAGTGTCGACCGAGTACAGGCCCGGCCACCGTCCGGTGGTGCCGGTCCGCTCCGGCGGATCGACCCGGACGGCGCAGCCGGCGCGGCGCACGCGGAGAAGGAGCGGCACCCATGCCACGGAACACGTCGGGGAAGCTGCGCATCGCGCTGGTCGGCACGCGCGGTGTCCCGGCGCGCTACGGCGGCTTCGAGACGGCCGTCGAGGAGGTCGGCCGCCGGCTGGTCGACGCCGGGCACGACGTCGTCGTCTACTGCCGGACGGCGGCGGACCAGCCGCGGCCGACCACGCACCTGGGCATGCGCCTGGTGCACCTGCCCGCCCTGCACCGTCGGTCGCTGGAGACGCTGAGCCACACCGGCCTCTCGGTCGCGCATCTGCTGGGGCACCGGGTCGACGCCGCGATCGTGTTCAACGCGGCCAACGCCCCGTGGCTGCCGCTGCTGCGCGCCGCGCGGATCCCGGTGGCCACGCACGTCGACGGGCTGGAGTGGCAGCGCGCCAAGTGGGGCGGAGCCGGACGGCGCTACTACCGCATCGTCGAGGCGCTCTCGGTCCGCTGGTCCGATGCGCTCATCGCCGACGCCCAGGGCATCGCCGACTACTACCGCGACGAGTTCGCCGCCCCGACCCAGCAGCTGGCCTACGGCGCCCCGAAGATCGCCAACGCCGCCGCGTCGAAGCTCGCGGCCGTCGACCTGACGTCCCGGGGGTTCCACCTGGCCGTGGCCCGGTTCGAGCCGGAGAACCACGTCGACGTGATCGTCGAGGGCTACCGCCGCAGCGGGGCGACCCTGCCGCTGGTCGTGGTCGGCTCGGCGCCCTACGCCGACGAGTACACCGCGCGGGTGCACGCCCTGGCCGATGAGCGGGTGCGCTTCCTCGGCGGCGTCTGGGACCAGGAGCTGCTCGACCAGCTCTACGCCCACTGCGCCACCTACCTGCACGGTCACTCCGTCGGCGGCACCAACCCCTCGCTGCTGCGGGCGATCGGTGCCGGGGCGGCCACCCTCGCCTTCGACGTCTCCTTCAACCGGGAGGTGCTGCAGAGCAGCGGCCGCTACTTCCGCACCGCTGCAGACGTGTCGGCCGCGGTGAACGCTGCCGAGGCCGATCCCGCCGGGGTCCGCCGCGACGGCAACCGGGCCCGGGTGATGGCCGCCCGGTACGACTGGGACGACGTCGCGTCCGGCTACGAGAGCCTGTGCCAGCAGCTGGCCGCCCGGGAGTTCCCGCGCTCGCGGCCCAGCGGACGTCGCCGTCCCGGCGGAGCGACGGCCGGACCGGTGCGCACCCTGGCACCGCAGTCGCCCCTGCCGTCCGAGGTGCCGCTGCCCCGGGTCGCCGGACCGGCGAACGTCGTGGCCGAGGTCCCCCCGGCCCAGGTGGCGCAGTCGTGAGCACCGTCCTCGAGCCGGCGACCCCGGCTGCCGTGCCCGGAGAGACCTTCCAGGAGACGCTGGGCCGGCTGGCCGGGGCGCAGAAGGGCGCCAAGGGCGCACCCGCCTACTCCCGGTTCGTCAACCGCAAGCTGGGTCGGGTCCTCGCGGCGGTGGCCTTCCACGCCGGCCTGACGCCGAACGCGGTCACCGGGATCAGCGCGCTGTGCACCTTCAGCGGCATCGGCGTCCTCGCCCTGGTCGCACCGTCGTGGCCGGTCGGGGTGCTGGTGGCCGCCCTGCTCGCCGTCGGTTACGCGCTGGACTCCGCCGACGGGCAGCTCGCGCGACTGCGCGGCGGCGGCTCGCCGGCGGGGGAGTGGCTCGACCACATGGTGGACGCGCTCAAGATCGCCAGCCTCCACCTCGCGCTGCTGGTCGGGGTGTACCGGTTCGAGCCGGTCGAGCGGGGGCCCTGGCTGCTCGTGCCGCTGGCGTTCTCCGTGGTCTCGGTGGTGCTGTTCTTCGGCACGCTGCTCAACGAGTCGCTGCGCGCCCAGCACGGTGCGCGCACCCGGGCGGCGCACACCACCGACGAGCGGCCCAGCGTGCTGCGCTCGCTGATCGTCCTGCCGACCGACTACGGGCTGCTGTGTCTGGTGTTCGTGCTGCTCGGGGCTCCGCTGGTGTTCCTGTCGGTCTACGCACTGCTCGCGCTGGCGACCGGTGGCTTCCTGGTCCTCGCCTGCAGCACGTGGTTCCGGGAGATGGGCAGGTTGGTCCGATGAGCAGGGTGCACACCGAGCCCGAGGCCGGCATCCCCCCGGCGCGACGCCGCGGGCCATGGGTCGCGCTGGCCCTCCTGGTCGTCGCCGCGCTGGTCGCCGTCGGCCTGCTGGTGAGCGGGAGGGGCGGGGAGGGCTCGACGACGCAGCCGGACGCCGGAGGGTCGCCCGCGGCGACGGGCACCGCCGCCCCCGCCACCTCCGCCCCCGCCACCTCCGCTGCCGCAGAGACCGACGCCGACGCCGGTGCGGGGACGGACGCCGCGGCCGTGGTCGCGGCCACCCCGACGGCCCAGGGGTCGCCCGACCTGCCCGAGGACCTCCCGGCGGTGGCGCTCGACGAGCCCGTCGCGGTCGATGCGGTCACGATGTCGGTGGTCTCCCTGGAGGCGATCGACGGGCAGGCCTCCGGGCCGGGCAACGTCAGCGGACCGGCTGTGCGGGTCACCGTGCGGATCACCAACGACGGCAGCGCGCCGCTCGTGCTGGACGGTGCGGTGGTGACCGTCGTCCACGGCGCGGACGCCACGCCGGCCGCGCCGCTGGACGACCCCTCCGCGCTCCGGTTCACCGGCTCGCTGGCCGCCGGCGAGTCAGCAGCAGGTGTCTACGTGTTCAGCGTGCCCGCCGAGCAGCGCGGGGACGTGCGGGTCCAGGTGGCCCACCAGCCGGGTGCCCCGGTCGCCGTCTTCACCGGCGCGGCCGGGTAGCCGGTGCCGCTGGGCGCAGTGGGCGGCGTCGACCGGGTGACCGGTCGGCGCCGTCCTGCGTCGGCGACCAGCGGTGGGCGGTCGCCGACTCGCGGCGACGGACGGTGACCCACTGGGTGCTCGCTCGCCCGTTCGATACGCAACGTCACCGGTTCGGGGGATCCACAGCAGGTGATCGTCACGCTTAGTGTTCACCGACCGGTCCAACGGGCCCGGCGCGCGCGGGTCTCGAACGGTGGGAACAGATGTCTGCAGTGACACGGACGAGCAGGTCGGCGGTGGCCGGGGTGATCGCGCTCCTGCTGGTGACCGGGGTGCTCGGCGTCTTCACCGGCACCGCCCGGGCGGACTCCGCCCCGGCGGACCCGGCCGCCCCGGCGACGCCGACGACCGTGACCGCCGACGGGCTGCCGACCGTGCAGATCAACGGGGTCGCCTGGTCCCAGGTGGTGGTCGGCGACACCGTCTACGTGGCCGGCAAGTTCACCAGCGCCCGTCCGGCAGGTGCGCCGGCCGGCACACAGGAGACGGTGCGCAACAACCTCCTCGCCTACGACATCCGCACCGGCGAACTCGTCACCTCCTTCGCCCCGGACCTCAACGCCCAGGCGTTGGTGGTCACCGCCTCCCCGGACGGTTCCCGGGTCTACGTCGGTGGCGACTTCAGCCAGGCGAACGGGCAGACCCGCTACCGGGTGGCCGCCTACAGCACCGCGACCGGTGAGCTCGTCGCCGGCTTCCAGCCCAGCGCCAACGGGCGGGTCAACGCCATCGCCGCCACGGACTCCACCGTGTACCTGGGCGGCACGTTCTCCGCCATCGGCTCGACCGCCCGCGCCCGGCTGGCCGCGGTGTCCGCGAGCACCGGTGCGCTGCAGCCCTGGGCGCCGGTCCCCGGCGTCGGCTCGACGGCCGGCAACACCAACGGCAACACCTCCACCAGCGACGCCGTCCGGGCCCTGGTCGTCACCGGCGGCGGGACGCAGGTCGTGGCGGCCGGGAGCTTCGACAGCCTGAACGGCGTCAAGGCCACCGGGGTGGGGGCCCTCGACCCGGTCTCCGGCGCCACCCGGCCGTTCGCGATCAACGAGCTGATCACCAACCAGGGCGTCAACTCGGCCGTCTACAGCCTGAGCACCGACGGGACGACGGTCTACGGCACCGCCTTCGACTTCTACGGCCCGGGCAATCTCGAGGGGTCCTTCGCCGCGGCCGCCGACGGTGGCGCGGTGCAGTGGGTCAACGACTGCCACGGGGACACCTACTCCAGCTTCCCGAGCAACGGGGCGCTGTACATGGCGACCCACGCCCACGTCTGCAGCAACATCGGCGGGTACCCCGAGGAGAGCCCCCGGATCAACAAGTTCGCCACCGCGGTCAGCCTGACCGCCACCGGCACCGTCGGCACCGACACCCTGGAGAACGCGAACCTGGCCGGTCAGCCGGCGCCGTCGCTGCAGACCTGGTTCCCCACGATGTCCCCCGGCAGCTACACCGGCCAGAACCAGGCCGGCTGGACGGTGAGCGGCAACGACGAGTACGTCGTCTACGGCGGTGAGTTCCCCCAGGTCAACGGGGTCGCCCAGCAGGGCCTCGTCCGCTACGCGTTCAGCGACACCGCGCCGAACAGGATCGGCCCGTCCGTCGACGGCCTGACCCCGACGGTCACCGCGCTGGCCCCGGGCGCCGCCCGGGTCGCCTGGACCGCCAGCAGCGACCAGGACAACGCGGTGCTCACCTACCGCGTCCACCGCGACGGCGACATGACCACGCCCGTCCACGAGGTCACCCGCTCCTCGACCTTCTGGGACACCCCGGTGCTCGCCTTCGTCGACACCGGCGTCAGCGCCGGGCAGCACACCTACCGGGTCACCGTGAGCGACCCGTTCGGCAACCGTCCGACCTCGGCCTGGGTGCCGGTCACCGTCACCGCGGGCGCCACCCCCGCCCGGCCGTACGCCGCCGCCGTGGTCGCCGACGGCGCGCAGTCCTACTGGCCCCTCGGTGAGGCCACCGGCCGGACCGGCTACGACTGGGCCGGCAGGTCGGACCTGACCCTCGGCACCGGCGTGACCACCGGCCAGGCCGGTGCGGTGCAGGGTGACGCGGACACCGC
This sequence comes from Modestobacter sp. VKM Ac-2985, assembly GCF_026967925.1. GTDB lineage: Bacteria > Actinomycetota > Actinomycetes > Mycobacteriales > Geodermatophilaceae > Modestobacter. Next base: position 695,668 of record NZ_JAPVBI010000001.1, read on the forward strand.
GGCGCGGTTCAGCGGCACCAGCAGCGGCCTCGCCGCCACCACGTCGGCGGTCGCCGCGCCCGACACCTTCACGGTGGAGGCCTGGTTCGCCACGACGACCCGTCTGGGCGGCAAGGTCATCGGCTTCGGCAGCAAGTCGAGCGGAACCAGCGGCAGCTACGACCGGCACGTCTACCTGGACAGCAGCGGCCGGCTGACCTTCGGCGTCCACGCCGGCTCCCAGCAGACCATCCGGACCACCGGGTCGTACAACGACGGGCAGTACCACCACGTCGTGGCCCAGCTGAGCTCCGCCGGCATGGCCCTGTACGTCGACGGGGAGCTGATCGGCGCCAAGACCGGTGTCACCGAGGGCCGGGCGTACCGCGGCTACTGGCGGATCGGTGGGGACACCACCTGGGGGAACAACGGCACCTGGTTCGCCGGCACGGTCGACGAGGTCGCCGTCTACCCGACGGCGCTGTCGGCGGACGTCGTCGCCAGCCACCACAGCCTCGGGACGACCGGCAAGGCCACCAACGTGGCACCGGTCGCCACCTACACCGCCGCCGCCACCTTCCTGGACGTCGCCCTCGACGCCTCGGCCTCGACCGACCGGGACGGTTCGATCGCGTCCTGGGACTGGACCTTCGGCGACGGCTCGAGCGGCTCCGGGGCGACCACGGCGCACAGCTACGCAGCCGCCGGCACCTACCCGGTCACCCTGACCGTCACCGACGACCAGGGCGCCAGCAGCACGCACACGACCGACGTGACCGTGCAGGCGGAGCCGCCGAACGCCGCCCCCACCGCAGCCTTCACGGCCACCGGCACGGGCCTGGCCGGCAGCTTCGACGCCGCGGCCTCGACCGACGCCGACGGGACCGTCGCCGAGTACCGCTGGGACCTCGGGGACGGCAGCACCGCCACCGGGCGGACCACGTCCCACACCTACGCCGCGGGCGGCACGTACACCGTGACCCTCACGGTCGTCGACGACGACGGGGCGACCGGGACGACGACGCAGGAGCTGACCGTGGCCGCTGCGGCGGTGCACGCCGCCGACGGGTTCAGCCGCACGGTGGCCAGCGGTCTCGGTACGGCCGAGGTCGGCGGCGCCTGGACGGCCTCGGCGCCGGCCCGCAGCTCGGTGGCCGACGGGGCCGCGCACCTGCAGACCGGTGCCGGCCAGACCAGCTCGGTGTTCCTGGACTCGGTGGCCCAGAGCGACGTCACGGTGCAGGCGAAGGTGTCCCTCGGTTCCGTGCCGACCGGCGGTGGCGCCTACGTCTCCGTCGTCGGACGGCACGTGGGCACCAGCGACTACCGGCTGCTCACCCGCTACCTGGCCGACGGCCGGGTGCTGCTGACCCTGTCCCGGCTGGTCGACGGCGTGCAGACCGACCTGCGGGGCGCCTGGCTGCCCGGCACCTACACCGCCGGCACCGCCCTGCAGCTCCGGTTCGACGTCAGCGGCACCTCGACCGCCGCACTCAAGGCCAAGGCCTGGGTGGACGGGACGACCGAGCCGACCGCGTGGCAGGTCAGCACCACCGACACCACGGCTGCGCTCCAGGCCGCCGGTGGCGTGGGCCTGTCGGTCTACCTCTCGAGTTCGGCCACCTCGGCCCTCCGGCTCGACCTGGACGACGTGTGGGCCGGCCGTTCCGGGCAGACCCCGACCGATGCCGTCAACCAGGCGCCCACCGCCGCGTTCACCGACACGGTGACCGGGTTGCGCGTCGCGGTCGACGGCACCGGCTCCAGCGACGTCGACGGCGTCGTCGCCGGCCTGGCCTGGGACTTCGGCGACGGGACGACGGTCACGGGCGCCACCGCGACGCACACCTACGCCGCGGCCGGCACCTACCGCGTCCGGCTCACCGTGACCGACGAGGACGGCGCCACCGGCACCACCGAGCGCTCGGTGACGGTCACCGACCCGCCGGTCGAGCCGCCGGCCGACCAGTCGCCGACGGCCGTCTTCACCTCCGCGGTCGCGGACCTGGCGGTCACCGTGGACGGCTCGGGGTCCAGCGACCCCGACGGCCCGGTCGCCGCCCACGACTGGGACTTCGGTGACGGGACGACGGCGTCGGGGATGACGGCGACGCACACCTACACCGCCGCCGGCACCTACCCGGTGACGCTGACCGTCACCGACGCCGTCGGCTCCCGGGCCACGACCAGCCAGGACGTCACGGTGACCGCCCCGGCCACCCCGCCGCCGCCGGCCGCGGAGACCCCGCTGGCCGCCGACGCCTTCGGCCGGGAGCTCGCCGCCGGCTGGGGCACCGCCGACGTGGGTGGTGCCTGGACGACGTCCGGTTGGAACGCCACCGCATCGGTGACCGGGGGCGCCGGCGTGTTCACCGCGCCCCCGGGGCACACCGTGGCGGCGGTGCTGCCCGCCGTGTCCAGCCAGGACGTGGCGCTGCAGGCGAGCATCATGGTCCCGCAGGCGACGACGGGCGGCGGTACCTACGTGGAGCTGTCGACCCGCCGGGTGGGCACCACCGAGTACCAGCTCATGCTGCTGTTCCGGCCGACCGGGGAGGTGCAGATGATCATCGTGCGGGTCGTCGACGGGGTCGAGACCGCGCTGGTGGGCGCCAACCTGCCGGGCACGTACACGCCGGGCACGCCGCTGACCGTGCGGTTCGACACCGCCGGCAACGGCACCACCACCCTGAAGGCCAAGGCGTGGGCCACCGGCACCACCGAGCCGGCGGCCTGGACGCTGACCCGTACCGACGCCACGGCGAGCCTCCAGCGGCCCGGCGCGGTGGCCGTCAGCGAGTACGTGTCCGGGGCGGCCACCGCCTCCTCCACGGTGCAGGTCGACGACCTGTGGCTGGGTGCGGCCGGCACCGCTCCGGCGGCCGGATGACCCCCGCGGCCGTCGAACCGGTCGGCGAGGGACGGCCCTCGCCGACCGGGCTCCCCGACCCCGGCGTCCTCGGGGTCGTGGTGGTCAACTACGGCTCGGCGGCGCTCCTGGAGCGCAACCTGGCCGACGCCACGGCGGTGGGCCCCGCGGTCCGGGTCGTCGTCGTGGACAACCTCAGCACGAGCCGGGAACGGCAGGCGGTGACCACGCTGGCCGCCGCGCGCGGTTGGGACCTGGTGGCCGCTGCCGGGAACGACGGGTTCGGCGCCGCCAGCAACGCAGGCGCTGCCCGGGCGCGCGAGCTCGGGTGCACGAGCTACTGCTTCCTCAACCCCGACGCGGTGGTCACCGCGGAGGTCCTGGCGGCCCTGCGCGCGGCCAGCAGTGCCGACCCGACGGCCGTGATCGCCCCCCGGCTGACCGACTCGGCCGGGCACACGGTGTTCGAGGGCTCGCTCGTCTCCCTGACCGACGGCCGGATCCGCTCCCCGCACAGCACCTCACCGTTCCGTCGCGGACCGGTCGAACAGTGGCTGACCGGAGCGTGCCTGGTGGTGCACGCCGAGCTCTTCGACCGGATCGGCGGGTTCGCCGAGGACTACTTCCTCTACTGGGAGGACGTCGACCTCAGCCACCGGGCGCTGGCCGCCGGCGGGCACCTCGTGGTGCGGCACGACCTCGTCGCCGTGCACGACGAGGGGGGCACGCAGGGCGAGCGACGTGGTCCGGCCAAGTCGGCGCTCTACTACCGCTACAACTGCCGCAACCGCCTGCTCTTCGCCGCCCGCAACCTGGACCGCCGGGCGGTGCTGCAGTACCTGCTCAGCACCCCGGCGGTGAGCTGGGAGGTGCTGATGCGCGGCGGGCGACGGCAGCTGCTGCACTCCCCGGCGCTGCTGACCGCCGCGGTGCGCGGATCGCTGGCCGGCGTCTGGCTCGCCCTCCTCGCCCTGCTGGTCGGGCCCGCCCCGGCCGGCCGGCGTCCGGCCGTGCTGGTCGCCCACCCGGGTGCGGAGCTGTACGGCTCCGACCGGGTGCTGCTGGAGAGCGTCGCCGGCCTGGTGGCCGGTGCCGACGTCACCGTGGTGCTGCCCGGTCCGGGGCCGTTGGTCGCCGAGCTGGAGGCCCGCGGCGCACAGGTGCGGACCTGCCGGATGCCCGTGCTGCGGCGGTCGGCGCTGCGCCCTCGAGGCGCGTGCCAGCTGCTCGCCGACGCCGCCCGTGGGCTCGTCCCGGCCCTCGCGCTGCTGCGTCGGCACGGCCGTTCCGGGGTCTACGTCAACACGCTCACGATCCCCTCGTGGCTCGTGCTGGCACGCCTCCTCCGCCGGCCCACCGTCTGCCACGTGCACGAGGCGGAGCGCGGCACCCCCTGGCTGTTCCGGTGGGTCACCGCCCAGCCGCTGCGGCTCGCCGACCGCGTCGTGGTGAACAGCCGGACGACGGCCGCGGTGCTCACCGAGGTCGCGCCCAGCCTGCGCGAGCGCAGCGTCGTCGTGCTGAACGGGGTCACCGGACCGGCCACACCGGTACCGCCCCGCACCCGGCTCACCGGCGCCGTGAGGCTGGCGTTCGTCGGCCGGCTGTCGCCGCGCAAGGGCCCGCAGGTGGCGGTCGAGGCCCTCGCCGAACTGCTGTCCCGGGGCACCGACGCGCGACTGGTGCTGCTGGGCTCGGTGTTCCCCGGCTACGAGTGGTTCGAGGCCGCGCTGCGCGAGGACGTGCGGCGCCGCGGGCTGGAGGACCGGGTGGAGTTCCGCGGGTTCCGCCCCGACGTGTGGAGCACCCTCGCGGAGTGCGACCTGCTGCTGGTCCCCTCCCAGACCGACGAGTCGTTCGGCAACACCGCCGTCGAGGGCGTGCTCGCCGCCCGGCCGGTGGTGGTCAGCGACATCGCCGGACTGGTGGAGGCGACGACCGGGCTCACCTCCACCCAGGTCGTGCCCGCCGCGGACGCAGGCAGCTGGGCCGACGCGGTCCAGCGTGTCGTCGACGGGTGGCCGGTGTGCTCCGCCGCGGCGGTCGCCGACGCGCAGGAGGCCCGCCGCCGGCACGCCCCTGCCCGGCAGCAGGCGGAGGTCGCCGCCCTGGTCGACGGTCTCCCGCCGAGGGCCCGCCGGTGACCCCCGGGCGCCCCGTCCGGGTCACCGTGGCGGTGCCCACCTACCGGCGGCCCGAGCAGCTGCGTGCCCTGCTCCCGCTGGTGCTGGCCCAGACCCGGGCGGTCACCGTTGCGGCACCGGACGACTGGCAGGTGCGCGTCCTGGTCATCGACAACGACCCGGACGGCGGTGCGGCCGAGACGGTCGCGGACCTCACCGGACCCGACCTGCGCTACGTCGCGGAGTCCCGGCCCGGCATCCCGGCGGTCCGCAACCGGGCCCTCGACGAGGCGGCCGGGGACGACCTGCTGGTCTTCATCGACGACGACGAACGCCCCTGGCCCGGCTGGCTCGCTGCGCTGCTGGACACCTGGCGCGCCTCCGGTGCGGCCGTGGTCTCCGGCCGGGTCGTCGTGGAGCCCGCCGGGGAGCTGGACCCCTGGATCGAGGCCGGCGGCTTCTTCCTGCGCCGCCGGATGCCGACGGGCACCCGCGTGCACACCGCCTCGACGAACAACCTGCTCGTCGACGTGCAGCAGGTGCGCGAGCTCGGCATCCGGTTCTCGGTCGACGTCGGTCTGGCCGGAGGGGAGGACACCCTCTTCACCCGGGCGGTGACCCGGGCCGGCGGCTCGATCGTCTGGTGCGACGAGTCGGTGGTGGCCGACCCGGTGCCGGCCTCGCGGACCACCCGGCGCTGGGTGCTCACCCGCGCGTACTGCCACGGCAACATCGCCGTGCTCACCCCGCTGCGGCTGGCCACCGGCCGCGGGGCGCGCTCCACCGTGCGCGTCCGGGGCGGCCTCGGCGGCGCCACCCGGGCCGTCGCCGGCACCGGCCGGTGGTCGGTCGGCGTGCTCGTCGGTTCGCTCGCGCACCAGGCCCGGGGGCGGCGGATGGCCCACCGCGGGACCGGCATGGTGGCCGGCGCCCTCGGCATTGTGGCCCAGGAGTACGCCCGTCCCGGCCAGCGCCGCCGGCAGCGACTGGTGACCACCCCGGACTGAGCCGGCGGTCGTTCAGCCGCGCCGGGCGACCATCCGCCGTCCCCAGGCCAGGACGCCGGCCAGGTCGGCGCGCACCTGCGGCACCAGCGCGGTCAGCCCGTACCCGGCCAGCCCGGCGACGAGCCCGAGGGCGAGGGTGGCCACCACCGGCAGCGCCTCGGTGGCCCGGGCCGCCACGGCGGCGGCCGAGCCCGCGAGGGCGGCGCACGCCGTGACCCGAGCGGCGCCCAGCAGCAGGTCGCGACGGGGGATGGGGGTGATCCGGGAGAGCCACCACAGCGACAGCGGCCACTCGAGCAGCGCGGCGGCGCAGTAGCCGGCGGCGACGCCGACCACGCCCCAGGTGCTGCCGATCCCGATCGACACCGCCTTGAGCACCAGGGTGAGCAGCGTGTACCGGAACAGCTGGCCGCCCAGCCCGCGGGAGAGGTAGACCCAGTAGCCGACGTAGGACAGCGTCTGGGCGCTGCCGGCGATCGCCAGCAGGGCGAACACCGGGGCGACCTCCGTCCACCGGCTGCCCAGCATCAGCTCGACCAGCGGCACGGCGCAGCCGGCGGCGAGCGCCATCCCGGCGATCAGGGAGTACCCCATCGCCAGCTGACTGCGCTTGAGGTACTCACCGGACCGCGGCAGGTCCGACTGCAGCCGGGCCAGCACCGGGAGGGCGACGGTCGTGGCGGGGGAGCGCAACTGGTTCAGCGGCGTCATGACCAGCTGGAACGCGCGGTTGTAGAGGCCCAGCGACGTGGGCCCGGCGCGCAGCCCCAGCAGCAGCGTGTCGAGGTTGTTGGAGGCGTAGTGCACGAGCTGGGTGCCCATCAGGCTGCCGCCCAGCCGGAGGAACGGACCGAGCCCGGCACCGCGGCGCGGCGCCCGGGGCAGCCAGCGGGCCGCGCCCACCGCGGCGACGAGCACCACGGTGACCTGGGTCAGCTGCTGGGCGACCAGGGCCCAGTACCCCGCGCCCAGCACGGCGGCGGTCACCGCGACGACCAGGCCGGCGAACTGGCCGGTGACGTCGGTGACGACGAGGGCGCCGAAGCGCAGGGAGCGGGTCAGGTCGGCGCGGTACTGGGTCGCCAGGCCGTTGACCACGAAGGTCAGTGCGAGGACCTGCGTGATCGCCACGAGCTCGGGCTGCCCGAACAGCGCCGCGATCGGCCCGGCGGCCAGCACCGTGAGCAGGGCGAGGACGACCCCGGCGGCGGTGTTGCACCAGAACAGCCCGTCCCGCTGCGCCCGGGTCAGCTCCGGCGCCCGGATCGCCGCGGTGGACAGGCCGAGGTCGCGGAAGATCTCGCCGATCCCGATGACGACGAGCACCACGGCGAGCAGCCCGTAGTCGTGCGGGCTCAGCAGCCGGGCGAGCACGACCACCGAGCCGAGCTGCAGGACGATCCGCACCGCCTGACCGGCGAGGGTGACCCCCGCGCCCCGGGCCGCGCGCCGGCCGAGCCCGGCCTCGGGTGAGGGCACCTCCTCGTCCGCCGGGAGCACGGCGGCGGGCTCAGCGGTGGCCACGGTCGGAGCCTCCTGCCGCGGTGGGGGCAGCGGCCGGGCGCGCGTACTCGCCGTACACGAAGCCGGTCAGCCCGACCAGCAGGCCGGCGTGGCTGACCAGCCGCACCGTGGCCCGCGAACGCGCCGCGACGTCGCGGCGCAGGACCGCGCCGGTCAGGGAGAGCGCCGCCTGCAGTGACCGCAGCACGCCCCGGGCGACGAGTTCGGCGCGGACCCGCGACCGGTGCTGCCCGGGCGCGGCCAGGGTCACCCGGGCACGTCCCCACGAACTGCCGGCCCGGAAGGTCCGGCGCAGCACCCAGGCCCGGGTGGCCCGCTCCGCCGGGACGGGTTCGATGACCTCGGCCTCGTCGACCCAGCGGATCTCGCCGCCGGTGCGCACCAGCGCGTGGGTGAACAGGGTGTCCTCGCCGCCGGTCAGGCCCAGGCGCTCGTCGAAGCGCAGCCCGTGCCCGCGGACGTGGGCGAGGTCCAGCAGCAGGTTGTTGGTGGCGGCGCCGGCGACCCGGGAGCCGGTGACCCGGGTCAGCCGGTCGAAGGCACCGCTCGCGGCCACCCAGGCGTCCGGTGCGACGGCGAAGCGGGAGACGACCGGCCCGGTCACGGCCGCGCAGCGCCAGTCCTGCCAGGCGCGGACCAGCCCGGACAGCCAGCCCGGGGTGGGCACCTCGTCGTCGTCGATGAAGACGAGCGCATCGGCGCCGGCCGCCTCGTCCAGTGCGCGGTTGCGGGCCGCGGCGATCCCCGGACGCGGCTCGTGCACGTACCGGACCCGCGGTCCGACCCGGTCGGCGACGGTCGCGGCACCGCCGTCCGGGTCGTTGTCGACCACCAGCACCGCGGCGGGGACGTCGACCTGCTCCAGCTGGGCCACCAGGTGGGGCAGCAGGGCCGCCAGCTGCGCCGTCCGGCGGTAGGTGAGCACCGCGACCAGCACCTGGACCGGCTCTCCCCGGGGGGTCATGCCCGGGCTCCGGGCGCGACCGGGGCAGGCGTCGGGGACACGGGAGCGCCGGCCGCACCGCCGACCCGGTCCTTCAGCCGCAGGAACGGCTGCTCCACCCAGCGGTGGCTCGCGGCGGCGGCGAGGACGGAGAGCCCCAGCACCACGGTCAGCCTGGCCCAGGGCGACCAGTCCGGCCGGAGGTCGGCGACGAGCAGGACCAGCGGGTAGTGCCAGAGGTAGACCCCGTAGGAGACCCGGCCCAGCCAGACGACCGGGCGGACCGACAGGGCACGGTTCAGCCGGTCACCGCGCCGGACGACGAGCCCGCCGACGAGCAGCACGGTGCCGACCACCGCGAGCAGGGTGTACGCGCCGTCCGGCAGCGCGGTCGTCAGGGAGAAGACCGGGAGGACCGCCAGCAGCAGCAGGGCGCCGGCCGGACCGGTCACCGGGGCGCCCAGGACGGCGCGGGCGCGGGCAGCGGTCGCCGACACCAGCACCAGGGCCAGGGCACTGCCGGCCAGCAGACCCACCGCCGTGGACTCGATCGGGAACGAGGCGGTGCCGAACCGGTACTCGGCCAGGTGCACCAGAGCCGTGACGGCCGTGCCGGCCAGCACCAGCCCGAGCAGTCCGCGGGTCCGCCGGAGGGTGCTGACGCCGACGACCAGCACCAGCGGCCAGACCAGGTAGTACTGCTCCTCCAGCGCGAGGGACCAGGTGTGCGCTAAGGGGCCGAGCCACTCCCCGGTGTAGGTCATGTAGAGGTTGCCGGTGTAGCTGCCGGCGACCACGGCGTTGCGCAGCTGGTGCAGCAGGGAGCCCTCGTGCCAGACCCAGACGGGCACCCACACCACGAGCAGGAGCAGGAGGGCGGGGTACAGCCGCAGGGCCCGGCGCAGCCAGAAGGTGCCCAGCCGGATCCGCCCCGACCGGCGCCGCTCCTCGACCAGGAGGGTGGTGATCAGGAAGCCGCTGAGCACGAAGAAGACGTCCACCCCGAGGAAGCCGGCGAACCGGGTCGGCTGCAGGACGTGGTGGACCAGCACGAGCAGCACCGCCACGGCCCGGACGCCGTCGAGCTCGGGGCGGTGGCCCAGCCGGGCGGGCGGGGCGGCCGGCTGCCCGCCGGTCGCGGGGGTGCTGCCGACGGTCAGGTCGCCGCGGGGTGTGCCGGTCATGTCGTCCTGTCCGGTGGAGGTGCGGGAGCACCGGTCGGGGTCGGGACCCGCTCGGTGGCCGGTTCGGGAGCCGAGGTCGCCGCGGAGGTGCCGGGCGCCGGGCGTGCGGCCCAGCCGGCGGCCGGGGCCAGGAGCAGACCGAGGGTGAGCGCCGTGTAGGGCGCGTTGGCCGGGAGCGGGCTGAACGCGAGGTCCCAGAAGGCGGTGAGCGCGAGGAAGCAGGCCAGGCCGGAGGCCCGGCCGAGGCCGATCAGCTCGAGGACCGAGCGCAGCAGCACCGCCGCCGTCGCGGCGCCCAGCAGCAGCCCGGCGACGCCGAGGTTCGACCACAGGTCGGCCACGATGGAGTGCAGCTCGAACCGGCCGGCGAGGAGGTAGTTCTCCAGGTACCCCTCGACCGTGGGGATCCGCGTGGTCGCGAGGCCGCTGCGGGCCACCGCCACGTCGCCGGCGGAGGGCACGGTGCCGAGCCCGAAGCCCCACCAGTCCTGGCGCATCAACGCCCAGGTCGCCGTCCACTCCGGCCGGCCGCCCAGCAGCAGCGAGCCGCTCTGCGCGATCTGCGTGCTCGTCCGGGCGGCGACCTCGCTGCCGAGTGCGCCGGAGACGAGGAGCTCGGTGATGGCGGTGTAGCCGCCCCAGGCCAGGGCGGGGAGCAGGGCGAGGGTCAGCAGCCGTCGCTCGCGTGGCGACCGGGAGGCCGTGCGGGCCTGCCACAGCACGAGCGCCGCGGCCAGCACGCAGAAGCCGAAGGCACTGCGGGCGTCGTTGAGGACGTCCAGGACACCCAGCACCGCCAGGGCGGCGAGCGTCGGCCCGGGCCGGGGGCGGGCGGACAGCAGCGCGAGCACCGCCACCGTCAGCGGCAGGGCGACGTGGAACTTGTAGAACTCCTCGGCACCGGCTCCGGTCAGCACCCCGACGGCCAGCAGGCCGAGGGCGTACACCGCGCCGAGAGCGGGGGTGGGGACGAGGGTGCGGGCCCACAGGAGCAGGCCGACGGTGCCGGCTGCGGTGAGCACCACGGCGGTCGTGCCCACGGCCTCGGCCAGCGCGAAGTCGTGGTCGACCGAGGACCGTCCGGCCAGCACCCAGCCGGCCAGCAGGGCGACCCCGGTCAGGCCGCCGAGCAACCGGGCACCCCGGTAGCGGGCGACCGCTCCGAGCCAGACCGGGGAGAGGGCGAGGACCACCGCCAGCCCGGTGCTCAGCGATCCGGGCAGCGGCCGGCTCGCGCCCACCAGCAGGACCGCCAGCAGGGCCGTGAGCCCACTGGTCGTGCGCCAGGCGGGCCGGTCGGCCGCGCCGGGAGCGGTGGCCGAGCGGAGCCGCTGCCGCCAGCCGGTGGGGTCCGCGGGGAGGTCGTCGACGACCACGCCCCGCACCGGGGTCCCGAGCGCGGTCGCCGAGGCGAGCGCCCGGTGCAGGTCCGTGCGGGTGGTCCGGCCGCTGCGCACCACGACGACCACGCCGCCCGGTCGGGCGGCGGGGGCCGGCGCCAGCGCTGCGCGCAGGTCGTCCGCGGGCTCGGTCGGTGCACCGACGAGGACGACCCCGGGACCCGGGGCGTCGGCCAGCTCCCAGCGCAGCCGGTCCACGGCCGACCGCCGGTCCGGGGCGTCGGTACGGCGGCGGCCGGCTCGGCGCAGCTCGGCCAGCACCGGCCGGTCGGTCGTGGCCGCCACGTCGCGGGCGTCGCGCACGCGTGGCCGGGTCAGCTCGGCGGCCCCGGCGAGCAGGACGGCGAGCACCGTGCCGCCCAGCAGGCCGCCGGCCACGGCGCGCCGGTGGTCCGGTGCGACCGCGGTCGGCAGGGCGGCTGCCTCCTGGACGGTGGCCAGCCGGACCAGGGTGTCGCCGTCGGTGTCCGCGTACAGGGCGGTGGCACGCTCGGTGAGCGACCGGGCCACCGCGGCGGCGATCCGGGTGGCCGTGGCCGGTGACCCGTCGTCCACGCTGATCACCAGGACGGACGTGTCCGCGTCGCCGACCACGTCGGTGCGCTCGGCCAGCGCGCTCGGGGACCCGGGCAGCTCGAGGTCGGCGATGACCGGGGCCAGCACCGCAGCGGACCGGGCGAGCCGGACCAGGGACGGCAGCACCTCGGTGGTGACCTGGGCGGCGTAGGCGGGATCGGTCACCTCGGTGATCTGCGCGGCGCCCACGTACAGCGTGGTGGTCGAGCGGTGGACGGGCGCCGAGGACCCGGCGAGCAGCACGGCGACGACGACCCCGGTGAGGCCCGCGCCGACGATCCAGCGCCAGCGGGCCAGGACCGCGACGAGGTAGCTGCGTACGTCCAACGGTCTGTCTCCCTCCGGCTTCGTCGCGTCATCCTCGCTGGTCATCGGCTCGGGGCGGGTGTTCCGGCGCGGATGGGTGGCCGGGCATGACCCCATCGGGTGGTCGGCGTCCGCCGGGCCCCACGGCGGCGGTGGAGAGGCAACACACTCGAGAGGCCGGGAGCGTCGGCGCGGGTCGTCCCCCTCGGGAGGGACCGGCCACGGCGCCCGGTCGGAGCACCACGAGGAGGAACAGTCGATGAGAGGCCGCGGACCGATGGGGGTCCTGCAGAGGCGCTGGCGGTGGCTGGCCGGAGCCGTGCTCGCCGGCCTGGTGGGGGGACTGGGTGCCACGCTCCTGGCGACCCCCACCTACCAGGCGACCGCCGGCACCTTCTTCTCCCTCCAGTACGGCAACTCGGCCGCCGACCTCGTCCAGGGCTCGACGTACACGCAGAACCAGGTCGAGTCCTTCGCCACGCTGGCGACGACGCCGGTCGTGCTGACGCCGGTCGTCGAGGAGCTCGGCCTCGACGTCAGCGCCCAGGCGCTGGCCACCCGGATCACCGCAAGCGCCCCGCTGGACACGGTCCTCGTCGAGGTCTCGGTCACCGACGTCTCCGCCGAACAGAGCGCCCGGATCGCGAACGCCGTCGCGGAGAGCCTGTCCCGCACCGTCGAGGAGCTCGCCCCCGAGGACGCCGACGGCGACCCGACCGTGCAGGCCACCACGGTCGCCCCGGCCGAGGTCCCCTCCGGGCAGGCGTCCCCCGACCTGGTGGTCGACCTGGCGGCGGGGCTGCTGCTGGGTCTGCTGGCGGGCCTCGGGCTGGTGGCACTGCGCGAGCTGTCCGACACCCGGGTCCGCGACGCGGAGACGCTGGCCACCCTGACGCCGCTGCCCGTCGTCGGCTCGATCGGGGTGCTGCCCCGGTCCGCGGACCGGCCGGTGGTCGTCGAGCTCGAACCGCACGGCACGGCGGCCGAGTCCTTCCGTCAGCTGCGGACCAACCTGCGCTTCCTGGGGCTGTCCCGGGACGACGAGGGTGCGACGGGCGCACAGGTGGTGTCGGTGACCTCCTCGCTCGCGGCCGAGGGCAAGTCCACGGTCGCCGCCAACCTCGCCGTCGCGCTGGCCGAGACCGGCCGGGTGCTCCTGGTGGACGCCGACCTCCGTCGGCCCTCGGTCGCCACCGTGCTCGGTCTGGAGGGGGCCGCCGGGCTCACCACGGTCCTGGTCGGCGAGGCTGAGCCGGCCGACGTGGTCCAGGAGTGGGGGGCGGCCGGCCTGCACGTGCTCACCGCCGGTGCGTTGCCGCCGAACCCGAGCGAGCTGCTGGGCAGCCCGGCGATGGCCGCGCTGCTGGCTCGGCTGCGGGGGGAGTACGACCACGTGGTCCTGGACACCGCGCCGGTCCTGCCGGTCGCCGACGCGGCGATCCTGTCGCGGGTCGTCGACGGGACCCTCGTGGTCGCCAACGTCACCCGGGTCCGCCGGCACCAGCTCACCGAGACGCTGACCGGCCTCGATCGTCTCGGGGGGCGGACGCTGGGCGTGGTGCTGAACCAGGTCCGCCGGGACGAGTCGGCCTACACGTACGAGACCCCGGCGGCCCTGCAGTGGGCGCCCGCCCGCCCGGTGGCGGAGGTCGGTGCCGACACGGCCCCGTCCCCGCTGCCCCGGATGCCCGTCGGGGCCCGCGCGGACGGCCACGCCGGCGTCGGCGAGCGACCGTGACCGCTCCCGTGCCCGAGCTCACCGTGCTGGTGGTGTGCACGGCCAACATCTGCCGGTCCCCGGTGGCCGAGGCGCTGCTGCGCGGTGCCTTCCGTCCGGCCAGTGGCGTGCGGGTGAGCAGTGCGGGCGTGCACGCGCGCGCGGGGGAGCCGGTGGACGCCCGGATGGCCGCACTCGTCGATGCGCCGCTGGAGGGCTTCACCGCCCGGCAGCTGACGCGGGACCTCGTCCGCGATGCCGACCTGGTCCTGACGATGACCCGGGACCAGCGGCGCTCGGTGGTGACCGCCGTGCCGAGTGCGGTGCGGCGGACGTTCACGCTGCTGGAGTTCGCCGAGCTGGTCGGCCTCGCGCGGGACGTCGTCCCGGCCGAGAGCGGCGGCACGACCGGGGCCGAGCGCCTGCGGGCGCTCGGCCAGGCGGCACCCCGGGTCCGCAGCCGCCGTCCTGCCGGCCGGGACGACGACATCGCCGACCCCCACGGCCGTTCCGCGAAGGACCACGCCCGGGCGGCGGAGCTGATCGGTGCCGCAGTCCGGGACATCGCGGCGGCGGTCGGTACCCCGGTCGCCGTCGACGGCAGGCGCTGACCAGCAGTCACGCACCGTCATCGGCCGCGGCGCTGACCGCGCTGCCCGATCGAGCGGATCGCCTGCTCACAAGAGTGAACCCGTCCGTTGATCAGCACGGTGCGTGACGGAGAGCGCCTAGCGTCGCCCGTGGCGGACACAGCAGAGGAGCACCACATGACCGTGATCGGCTACGCACCGGGGGCCTACGACCTCTTCCACGTCGGGCACCTGAACCTGCTGCGGCACGCGGCGGAGCACTGCGACCACCTCATCGCCGGGGTCGTCTCCGACGAGATGCTGCTGCGGTCCAAGGGCCGGCTCCCGGTGATCCCGCTGGCCGAGCGGATGGAGATCGTCGGCAACATCCGGTTCGTCGACCAGGTGCACCCCGAGGTCCTGCCGGACAAGGTCGACACCTGGGAGCAGGTCCGCTTCGACGTGATCTTCAAGGGTGACGACTGGCGGGGGACGCCCAAGGGGATCCGGCTGGAACGGGACTTCGCCGCCGTCGGGGTCCGGGTGCACTACTTCCCCTACACCGTGCACACCTCGAGCACGGTCCTCCGGGAGGCGCTCGCGGTGATCACCGGCGGGCCCGCTGGCCGGGTCGCCGTCACCGCCGACGCCCGCTGACCGGGACGGCTGACCCGATGTCCACCGCGACGTGGCGGGGCCGGACCGCCCCGCCGCCCGCGGCGTCGGGCCGGCAGCCCGGGCTGGACGGCCTGCGCGGCGTGGCGGCGCTCGTGGTGGTCCTCACCCACCTGCTGATGGTGGTCCCGGCGATCTCCCGGCTGTACGTCCCCGACGGGGAACCGGCCTCCCCGGACCCGTACTCGGTCACCTGGTGGCTGTACCGGACCCCGCTGCGGGTGATCTGGTCCGGCGAGGAGGCGGTGCTGGTCTTCTTCGTGCTCAGTGGGCTCGTGCTGACCCTCCCGGTGGCGCGCGGTGCCTCCGCGCCGGAGTGGCGCACCTGGTACCCCCGCCGACTCGCTCGCCTCTACCTCCCGGTCTGGGCCTCCCTCGGTCTCGCGCTCGCACTGGTGGCCCTGGTGCCCCGGGACGTGACGGCCGAGAGCAGCTGGATCGCCGCGCACACCCCGGTGACGGCTCGGGCGCTGCAGTACGACGTGACCCTGCTGCTGGGCAACTCCCACCTGAACAGCCCGCTGTGGTCACTGCGCTGGGAGATCTGGTTCTCCCTGCTGTTGCCGCTGGCGGTCCTGGCCGTCACCCGGGTCCGGGTCGGGCGCTGGTGGCCGACGGCGGTGGTCGTGTTGGCGCTGTGCTCCGCGCTGGGGCGCACCGACGTGGCCGGCCGGCTGCTCCCGCTCGCCGCGGTGACCCAGGGCCTGCTGACCTACCTGCCCGTCTTCGCCATCGGCGTGGTGCTGGCGCAGGTGCTCGACCGGCTGATCGGGGCAGCCGCCCGGGTCGAGGCCGGCCGGCACCCGACGCTGGTGTGGGGGCTCCTCGGCAGCGCCTCCGCCGTCGCGATGGTCAGCCCCACCTACGTCGACCCGGCGGCGGTCCCGGCCGCCGTGCCGGTGCTGCTGCACGTGGTCAGCCTGCTCGCGGTCACCGCGCTCGTCGTGCTGGCCGTCGGCAGCCCCGGCGTGCGCCGGCTGCTGTCCCGGCGCCCCGCCCAGTGGCTGGGCAGCCGCTCGTTCAGCCTGTACCTGGTGCACGAACCGTTCGTGGTCGCGGCGGCACTGCTGCTCGGCGGTCCCTCGGTGGCGGTCTGGGGTGCCGCAGCGGTGCCGCTGCTGGTGCTCGCGTTCGGTGCCGCCGAGCTCTTCCACCGGTTCGTCGAGGCCCCGTCCCACCGGTTCTCCCGTTCGCTGGGCAGGGCCCGCGCGCCGGGTCACCGCACCCCGGTGCCGGCCGGACCGAGCAGGCCGATCGTCTCCGGGGCGGGCACAGGGACGCCGGACTAACCTGGACGACGGCCCCCGCGCGCACCCGGCGCGCCCCGCTCTCCGCGGGACGGTGCGGCCCCACGAACTGGAGTGACCCCCGTGAGCTTGCGCGGCGTGCTCGACGTCGTCCTGTCCGACGCCGGTGTGGCCTCGGTGGTGGCGAGGGCCGGCACGGCCGACCTGACCGTCACCGCCCCACCGCCGGTCCAGCCGCTGGTGGCGGCGGCGCTGGCGGCCCCGGCGCCCGGGGCCGGCGTGCCGGTGCTGGTGGTCACCGCGGGGGAGCGGGACGCCGACGCGCTGGCGACGGTGCTGCGCTGCTTCCTCCCCGACCGGCGGGTGGAGGTCTTCCCCGCCTGGGAGACGCTGCCGCACGAGCGGCTCAGCCCCCGCCCCGACACCGTCGGCCGCCGGCTGGCCGTGCTGCGCGACCTGGCCCACCCCGGCGAGAACGGCACCGTCGACGTCCTCGTCGCTCCCGTGCGCAGCGTGCTGCAGCCGCTGGCCCCCGGGCTGGGCGACCTGGTGCCGGTGGAGCTGGCGCCGGGCCAGAGCGCCGACCTCGACGTGGTCTCCCAGGCGCTGTCCGACGCCGCCTACACCCGGGTCGAGCTGGTCGAGAAGCGCGGGGAGTTCGCCGTCCGCGGTGGCCTGCTCGACGTCTTCCCGCCCACCGAGCCGCACCCGGTGCGGGTGGAGTTCTGGGGTGACGAGGTCGACGAGCTGCGGTACTTCTCCGCCGCCGACCAGCGGTCGCTGGACGAGCGGCCCGACCGACTGTGGGCCGCGCCGTGCCGGGAGCTGCTGCTCACCGCCGACGTCCGGGCCCGCGCCGTCCAGCTGGGGGTCGACCACCCGGAGCTGGCCGAGGTGACCGGCAAGCTCGCCGAGGGCATCGCCGTGGAGGGCATGGAGTCGCTGATCCCGGCGCTCATCGGTGGTCACCAGATGCAGCTGCTGACCGACCTGGTGGCACCGGGCACCCACGTGCTGGTCTGCGACCCCGAGCGGGTGCGCAGCCGGTCGGCGGACCTGGTGCGCACCGCCGAGGAGTTCCTCGCCGCCTCCTGGCAGACCGCGGCCGAGGCCGGCCAGGCACCGATCGACCTGGGTGCCTCCTCCTTCCGGGACCTCGCCGACGTCCAGGACGCCGCCCGGGCGCGGAGCCTGCCCTGGTGGACGACGGGCGCCTTCACCCTCTCCCCGGACGACGACGACCAGCACGTCACCCTGGACGCCACCGGCGTCGAGCGCTTCCACGGCGACCAGGCGCGCGCCTTCGACCAGCTGCGGAGCTGGGGCCGCGACGGCTGGCGGGTCGCGCTCACCTTCGCCGGGCCCGGCCCGGCCCAGCGCGCGGCCGACCAGCTCACCGAGGCCGACCTGGGTGCCCGGCTGGTCCCCGGCATCGATACCGCGCCGACGGCGGGGCCGACGCTGATCACCCAGGGCAACCTGGAGGCCGGCTTCACCTTCCCGGCCGTGGGCCTGGCGCTGGTCACCGAGGGCGACCTCACCGGCCAGCGCGGCACCTCGATGAAGGACGCCACCAAGATGCCGGCCCGCCGGCGCAACGCCGTGGACCTGGTGCAGCTGCAGCCGGGTGACCTGGTGGTGCACGAGCAGCACGGCGTCGGCCGCTACGTGGAGATGGTCAGCCGCACCGTGCACGGCGGGCAGCGCGACTACCTGATCGTCGAGTACGCGCCGGGCAAGCGGAACCAGCCACCGGACCGGCTGTTCGTCCCCACCGACTCCCTCGACCAGCTGACCCGCTACGTCGGTGGTGAGGCGCCGGCGCTGTCCAAGCTCGGCGGTGCCGACTGGCAGAAGACGAAGAACCAGGCCCGCAAGGCGGTCAAGCAGATCGCCGCGGAGCTCATCCGGCTGTACTCGGCGCGGATGGCGTCCAAGGGCCACGCCTTCGGGCCGGACACCGTCTGGCAGCGCGAACTGGAGGACGCCTTCCCCTTCACCGAGACGCCCGACCAGCTGGCGGCGATCGACGAGGTCAAGGCGGACATGGCCCAGCCGGTGCCGATGGACCGGATCATCTGCGGTGACGTCGGCTACGGGAAGACCGAGATCGCGGTGCGGGCGGCGTTCAAGGCGGTGCAGGACGGCAAGCAGGTCGGCGTCCTGGTGCCGACGACGCTGCTGGCCAACCAGCACTTCAAGACCTTCTCCGAGCGGTTCGCGCAGTTCCCGGTGACCGTCGCGGTGCTGTCCCGGTTCCAGTCGAAGACCGAGTCCGACGAGGTGCTGCGCAAGCTGGCCGACGGCGAGATCGACGTCCTGGTCGGCACCCACCGGCTGCTGCAGCCCACCACCCGGTTCAAGGACCTGGGGCTGGTCATCGTGGACGAGGAGCAGCGCTTCGGCGTCGAGCACAAGGAGTACCTGAAGGGCGTGCGGACGGCGGTCGACGTGCTGTCGATGTCGGCCACCCCCATCCCGCGCACCCTGGAGATGAGCCTCACCGGCATCCGCGAGATGTCGACGATCCTCACCCCGCCGGAGGAGCGGCACCCGGTGCTGACCTACGTCGGCGCCTGGGAGGACAAGCAGATGGCCGCCGCGATCCGCCGCGAGCTGCTCCGCGACGGCCAGGTGTTCGTGATCCACAACCGGGTGCAGTCGATCGACAAGGCGGCGGCGAAGATCCGGAACCTGGTGCCCGAGGCCCGGGTGGCGGTCGGCCACGGCCAGATGAAGGAGCACGAGCTCGAACGGATCATGGTCGGCTTCTGGGAGAAGGAGTACGACGTCCTGGTCGCCACCACGATCGTCGAGTCCGGGCTGGACATCCCCAACGCCAACACCCTGATCGTGGACCGGGCCGACACCTTCGGCCTCTCCCAGCTGCACCAGATCCGCGGCCGGGTCGGCCGGGGCCGGGAGCGGGCCTACGCCTACTTCACCTACGACCCGTCCCGGCCGCTCACCGAGACCTCCGTCGACCGGCTGACCACCATCGCGCACAACACCGACCTCGGGGCCGGCATGGCGGTGGCGATGAAGGACCTGGAGATCCGCGGCTCGGGCAACCTGCTCGGCGGCGAGCAGTCCGGGCACATCGCCGGGGTCGGCTTCGACCTCTACGTCCGCCTCGTCGGCGAGGCGGTCAGCGACTACCGGGCCCAGGCGACGGGGGAGTCCCCGGCCGTGGAGCCGGCGGAGGTCCGGGTCGACCTGCCGGTCGACGCGCACCTGCCGCACGACTACGTGCCCGGCGAACGGCTGCGGATGGAGGCCTACCGCAAGGTGGCCTCCGTCCAGGACGACGACCAGGCGCAGGCGGTGCTCGACGAGCTCACCGACCGCTACGGCGCGCCCCCGGCCCCGGTGCTCAACCTGCTGGCGGTGGCCCGGTTCCGCGCGGCCATGCGCCACCTCGGGGTCACCGAGGTGTCCATGCAGGGCCGCAACGTCCGGGTCGGCCCGGTGGAGCTGCGCGAGTCCCAGGTGATGAAGCTGTCCCGGCTCGCCGAGGGCGCCACCTACAAGGACGCCGTCCGCACCGTGTCGATCAAGGTGCCGGTGGGCCCGGACCGGCGCACGCCGCTGCGGGACGTCGCCCTGCTGGAGAAGCTGCACGCGCTCCTCACCGCGGTCCTCGAGCAACCGGTGGCCGTCGCCTCCTGAGCGGGCCGGCCGGGCTCACCTGATGGTGTGACCGGCGGGGCTCGGCCACCGTCGGGGCGCTCCGGCCGGGAGACGATCGACGGGTGAGCGCCCCCTTCGACCACCGCACGCCGGAGCGCCTCCCGGCGCGGCTCGACACGCCCGCCGTGCTGATGTACCACTCGATCAGTGCCACGCGGTCCCCGGACCCGCACGGCCTGCGGGTCCACCCCGACCGGCTCGACCAGCACCTGCGCCTGCTGCGCCGGCTCGGTCTGCGGGGCGTGTCGCTGTCCGCGCTGCTGACCGCCCAGGAGCAGGGCACCGCCCGCGGCCTGGTCGGGCTCACGTTCGACGACGGCTACACCGACTTCGTCGAGCAGGCGCTGCCGGTGCTGGCACGGCACGGGATGACCGGGACGGTGTACGTCGTGGCCGGCGGTCTGGGTGCCCCCAAGGCATGGGGCACCGAGCCCCGCTGGGACATCATGGACGCCGACCAGGTGCGGCGGGTCGCCGCGGCAGGCCAGGAGGTGGGCAGCCACACCCTCTCCCACGTCCGGCTGGCCGGCCTCGACGCGGACACCCTCACGGCCGAGGTCCGCGACAGCCGGGCGGTCCTCGAGGAGGTCCTGCAGGCGCCGGTCCCCAGCTTCTGCTACCCGTACGGCAACTTCGACGCAGCGGCCAGCCGGGCGGTCCGGGCGGCCGGGTACGACAACGCCTGCGTGACCGGGGACTACGACCCGGGAGACCGGTTCACCGTGCCCCGCTGCTACGTCAGCCCCCGGGACACCGGCGCCCACCTGCTCGCCCGGCTGCTGCGGCACCGTCTCCGGCAGCGCAGTCCCCGGCGACGGACGGCCACCGCCACCAGCGCGGTGCACTGACCGAGGCCCCGCCCGTCGCCGGCGGAGGAGGAGCACCGGGCGGGCCGGCCAGGGCGTGGAGGTGCGACAGGGATCACACCCGTGTGGCACGCTCGCCCGCGTGCTGCGCCGCAGAGTCCTCGCCGTCCTGCTCGTCGGTGCCGCTGGGGTGGGGAGCCTGGCCGGGTGCCGCACCGACCCGGACGTCGCCGCCTACGTCGGCGAGGAACAGGTGACCGTCGCCGAGCTGGACGAGGCCGTCGACGCCCGGCTCGCCGACCCGGCCATCGCCGCCTACGCCGCCGGGAACGAGGTCGGCTACACCCGGCAGGTGCTGTCCCTGCAGGTGGGCGCGGAGCTCCACGAGGAGGTCGCCCAGCGCTGGGACGTCGAGGTGCCCGACGCCGACGTGCGCGAGCGGATCACCGAGCTGCTGGGTGGCGCCGACCCGGAGGTGGTCTTCGCGCAGGTGGCGCAGCAGCAGGGCGTCACCGAGGTCGACGTGGTGCAGAACGTCCGCCAGCAGATGATCCGCGAGCGCGCCGCGGTCGCCGCCGGGCTCGCCGAGCTCTCCGAGGCGGCGCTGCGCGAGCGCTACGAGGAGGTGCGGGCGGGGCTCGCGCAGGTCGAGCTCGGCCTGGTGACCGTGCCCGACCAGGCGACCGCCGACGCCGTGCTGGCCCAGTTGACCGCCGACCCGGCCGGCTACCCGGCCCTGGCCGCCCAGTACGCCGGACCCAACACGCTGCCGCAGATCGAGCCCCGCGCACCGGCCGACCTGCCGGAGGTGCTGGCCGGGCCGATCGCGGACACGCCCGCCGGGCAGGGGTTCACCCTGCCGCTGCCGGAGGCCGGTGGGGTGGTGGTCGGCTTCGTCCGCGACGTCGCCGTCCCGACGTTCGAGGAGCTGCGCCCGCAGCTGGCCCAGGTCGCTGCGGCCGAGGCGGGCATCGAGCTGGTGACCGAGCTGCGAGAGGACCTCGACCTGGTGGTCAACCCGCGCTTCGGCGTGCTGGAGGAGGGCCAGGTCGTCCCCGCCGACGGCGGTGTGGTGCAGCTGCTGGAGGACGCCCGCGAGGACGCCGCCGGGGTTGCCGGAGACTGACCGGGTGCCTGTCGCGCTCCTCGTCACCGTCAGCCCCCGCCTGCCCGGACTGCTCGCCCCCGCCGGCTGGCGAGCGATCAGCGCGGCCCCGGCGGTGCTCGCCCTCCCCGGCGCCGCAGCCGCGGCCGCGGCGTTGCGGGCCGAGGGGATCGCGGTCACCGACGTCCCCGACCCGGCCGCGGCGGCTGCGGCCGGCCCCGGCGCCGTCCTGCTGGCCACCCCGGAGGAGGCCGCCGGCTGGGAGGGCGTCCCGCGGGTGGCGGGCGCGCCGGAGCCGCCCGGCGCCCGCCTGCTGGACGTGGTGGGCGTGATGGACCGGCTGCGCTCGCCCGGCGGCTGCCCCTGGGACGCCGAGCAGACGCACGCCTCGCTCCGCGGCTACCTGCTGGAGGAGGCGCACGAGGCCTACGACGCGATCGTCGACGACGACCCGGTCGCGATGCGCGAGGAGCTCGGTGACGTGCTCCTCCAGGTCGCCTTCCACGCCCGGGTCGCCGCCGAGGCGGAGCCGGACCGGCGGTTCGACGTCGACGACGTGGCCGGTGACCTGGTCGACAAGCTCGTCCGCCGGCACCCGCACGTCTTCGCCGACGCCGGCCCCCGGGACGTCGCCGCGGTCGAGCGCGGCTGGGACGAGATCAAGAAGACCGAGAAGCAGCGTCGCTCGCCGACCGAGGGGGTGTCGCGCTCGCAGCCGGCCAGCTCGTGGGGGGCCGCGCTGGCCGGGCGGGCCGCGCGGGCCGGGCTGCCCACCCCGCCGGCCGCCGAGCTGACCGCCGCGGACCCCGCCGAGCTCGGGGAGCAGCTGCTCGGGCTGGTCGTCGCCGCCCGGCAGCGCGGGTGGGACGCCGAGGACGCGCTGCGCACCGCCGTCCGCCGCTACGCCGACGAGCTCGACGCGGCCGCCCACGCGCGCGGCTGACCTGCCCCGTCCGGGTCACCGGACGACGCGGGTGCCCGGCCCGGCCCCTAGCGTGGACGGCGACCGGCCGCGGAGGTGGCCGGCCGTCCGCCCCGCCGAGGAAGGAGCTCCCGCCGCGTGCCGCTGACCGCGTTCCCGACCACCCCGTCCCCGCTCGCCGCCGACGGCCTCGCCGCCGACGGCGTCGTCTCCGGCGTGCTGCCCCGGAGCACCTGGCTGCTGCTGCTGGTGGTCGCCGGGGCCGCGCTGGTGGCCTGGCTGGTCGCCGTCGCGATCGGGACGCTGGTGCGCCGGCTCGCCGGGTCCTCGCCGGTGGCGGCCGACCTGTCCCGGCGGGGGCGCCGGCCGCTGCGGGTGCTCCTCGTGCTGCTCGCGGTCACGCTGGTGCTGGACGCCGCGCCCGGCGTGGGCGACTGGCGGGACGTCGTCGTCCGGGTCCTCGGGCTGGCGCTCATCGCCGTGGTGGCCTGGCTGATCGCGGTCGCCGCATTCGTCGTCGAGGACCTGGCGCTGGCCCGCTACGACGTCGACGTCGACGACAACCGGCACGCCCGGCGGGTGCGCACCCAGGTCACGCTGATCCGCCGGCTGACCGTGGCGGTGATCGCGGTGCTGGCGATCGCCGGGATGCTGCTGACCTTCCCGGCGGCCCGCGCGGCCGGCACCAGCATCCTGGCCAGCGCCGGGGTGCTGTCGGTGGTGGCTGGGCTGGCCGCCCAGACCTCGCTGGCCAACGTGTTCGCCGGGATGCAGCTGGCGTTCACCGACGCGATCCGGGTCGACGACGTCGTGGTGGTCGAGGACGAGTGGGGCCGGATCGAGGAGATCACGCTCACCTACGTCGTGGTGCACGTCTGGGACGACCGGCGGCTGGTGCTGCCCTCCACCCACTTCACGACGACGCCCTTCCAGAACTGGACCCGCAAGGAGTCCGCCGTCCTCGGGTCGGTCGAGCTGGACGTCGACTGGACGGTGCCCCTGGAGGAGATGCGCGCCGAGCTCGACCGGCTCGTGGTGGGCAACGAGCTGTGGGACGAGCGGGTCGTGGTGCTCCAGGTGACCGACGCCGTCGGGGCCGTGGTGCGGGTCCGGGTGCTGGTCAGCGCCAAGGACGGCCCGACCCTGTTCGACCTGCGCTGCCACGTGCGGGAGGGACTGGTCGTGTGGCTGCAGCGCGAGCACCCCACCGCGCTGCCGAAGGTGCGCAACGAGGGCGTCGCCGGCCCGGACACCGCACCGACCCGGCGGCCGGCCGCGGTCGACGGCGGCAGCCGGCCGGCCGGGGCGCAGTCCGGGCTGTTCACCGGGAGCCAGGAGGCGCGGGAACGCTCCCGGGCCTTCACCGGCCCCAGCGAGGCCGAGCTGGCCGAGCGGGCCCGGCTCGACGAGGAGTCCCGCGAGCAGCCGTCCGCCTGACTCCTGCTAGCCCTGGCGGGTGGCCTGTGGGTCCGAGCCCAGCAGCTGGGGCACCCAGAACAGCACCGCCGCCGACAGCGCGGTCGCCACGACGAAGCCCGCGAGCCCACTGCTGTCCAGGTAGGCCCACAGCAGGCCCAGCACCGGGGCGAGGAAGGGCAGCACGCCGTCCGCCCGCGCCTGCCGGGCCAGCCCCACCTCGCCGGCGTCGGGGACGACGGGCGCCTGCCGCACGCCACCGCGCGGCTCCTGGCTGCGCAACCGCCCCGACGGCCACACCTCGGCGCCGTCGAGCACCGGCAGCACCAGCCGGCCCCGGGCCGGGTCACCGCGCACCTCGACCCGGCTGCCCGGGGGCAGCCGGTCCAGCTCCGGGGCCCAGTGCGTGGGCAGCCAGCGCCGCCCGGCCGGCGTCTCCAGCTCCAGCCAGCTGCGCATCAGCAGCCCCTGGTTCCCGACGACGTGGGTGCCGGTCACCGTGCTGGCAGGTCGGGCGCGCAGCCGTGGCCGGCTGACCAGCCGGGCGAGGGTCAGCGTGGCCACGGTGACCAGCACCAGGACGACGGCGGCCAGGCCGAAGACGACGTCCCCGACCGCGGCGTGCGCGGCGTCCCCGTCGGTGTACACGCGGACCGGGTCGCCCGCGGGGGCGGTCGAGGGGTGCTGCACGGTCAGCTCGGCGCCGACCGGCACGTCGAGCGGTTCGTCGAGCACCAGGGTGCCGCTGCGCTCCCGGCCGGCGTCGTCGCGGAAGGACACGTCCAGCCCCCGGCCCTCGGGAGGAGTGCCGGCGGCGGTGACCGTCGCGGTCGCGGCGCGGTCGGCGGCGGCCAGCGGGGCCTGCACGTCGGACAGCCGCAGCGCCAGCGCGACCAGCACGACCACCCCCACCACCAGCACCGGGACCAGTCCGAGGAGCAGTTGCCGGACGGCGCGCCGGTGCCGGCGGAGCGGGGGCGGGGGAGTCATCGCCGGCCATCGTCCCAGGCGCCCGCCGCACCCCCGGCCCGACCGCTCCGGGCGCGGGGTGTGCCGCAGGACCCCGGGAGCTGGCTAGGCTGCAGCCCGTGGCCAGCATCGATGCAGTAGGCGCGCGGGAGATCCTCGACTCGCGCGGAAACCCCACCGTGGAGGTCGAGGTCGCACTCGACGACGGGACGATCACCCGGGCCGCCGTGCCCAGCGGCGCCTCGACCGGCGCCTTCGAGGCGGTGGAGCTCCGGGACGGCGGGACCCGCTACGGCGGCAAGGGCGTGACCCAGGCCGTCGACGGCGTCCTGGACGTCATCGGCCCGGAGCTCGTCGGCTACGACGCCGCCGAGCAGCGGCTGGTCGACCAGCGGCTGATCGAGCTCGACGGCACCCCGGACAAGTCCCGGCTCGGCGCGAACGCGATCCTCGGCGTCTCCCTCGCCGTCGCCAAGGCGGCCGCGGAGTCCTCGGGCCTGCCGCTGTTCCGCTACGTCGGCGGCCCCTCGGCGCACCTGCTCCCCGTCCCGATGATGAACATCCTCAACGGTGGCGCGCACGCCGACAGCAACGTCGACGTCCAGGAGTTCATGATCGCCCCGATCGGCGCGGCGAGCTTCGCCGAGGCGCTGCAGGTCGGCACCGAGACCTACCACGCGCTGAAGGCGGTCCTGAAGAAGCGCGGCCTGGCCACCGGCCTGGGTGACGAGGGCGGCTTCGCCCCGTCGCTGCCCAGCAACCGGGACGCCCTCGACCTCATCGTCGAGGCCGTGCAGGCCGCCGGGTACACCGTCGGCACCGACATCGCCTTCGCCCTGGACGTCGCCGCCACCGAGTTCCACACCGACGGCGGCTACGACTTCGAGGGGCAGACCCGGTCGGCCGAGTACCTCGTGGACTACTACAAGGGCCTCGTCGACGCCTACCCGATCGTCTCCATCGAGGACCCCCTCGACGAGGAGGACTGGGACGGCTGGGTGTCGATGACCCGGGAGCTGGGCGACCGCGTGCAGATCGTCGGCGACGACCTGTTCGTCACCAACCCGACCCGGCTCGCCGACGGCATCGCCCGCGGTGCGGCGAACGCGCTGCTGGTCAAGGTGAACCAGATCGGCACGCTCACCGAGACCCTGGACGCGGTCAACCTGGCCCACCGCAACGGCTACCGCTGCATGATGAGCCACCGCTCCGGCGAGACCGAGGACACCACGATCGCCGACCTCGCCGTCGCCACCGACTGCGGGCAGATCAAGACCGGTGCCCCGGCCCGCAGCGAGCGCGTGGCCAAGTACAACCAGCTGCTGCGGATCGAGGAGGAGCTGGACGACGCCGCGCGCTACGCCGGCGCCGCCGCGTTCCCGCGCCTGGCTGCACGCAGCTGAGTCCAGGCACCACGTGAGCACCGCCCGCACCCGCCGCGCCCGGCCCGGTGGCACCCGCCGCCGGAGCTCGTCGCGGCCGGTGCGGGCCGGTGCCCGCGGCGCGGCCGACAACCGGCCGGGCCGCCGCACCACTCGGCGTCCCACGCGCAGCACCGCACCCCGGCGCGGCCCGCGGTTCACCGGCCGGGCGGTGCTGTTGGGCGGGCTCGTGCTGCTGCTCGCGCTGACGCTGGCCGGGCCGGTGCGCCAGTACGTGGCCGGCCGGCAGGAGCTGGCCGAGCTGGCCGCCGAGCAGCAGGCGCTCGACCAGCGCGCCGCCGACCTGCAGGCCCAGCTGGACCGCCAGGCCGACCCGGCCTACATCGCCCAGCAGGCCCGCGAGCGGCTGACCTACGTGCTGCCCGGCGACCGGCTGGTCGTCGTCGGGGACGCCGGCGACCCCGGCGACACCGCGCAGGCCCCGGCCGGCAGCACCGTGCGGAACGCGCCCGTGCCCTGGTACGAGGGGCTGCTGAGCTCCCTCGCCGCAGCCGACGGCGACCCCCCGGTGGCCGATCCGGGCCCTCCCGCAGACTAGGGACGTGCACAGCCCCGACCCCGCGCCGGTCTCCCCGCCGGTCACCGACACCGAGCGCGCCGTCATCGCCCGTCAGCTGGGACGGCCGCCGCGCGCCCTCGTCGGCGTCGCGCACCGCTGCCCGTGTGGCCAGCCCGACGTCGTCGAGACCGCGCCCCGACTGGAGGACGGCACCCCGTTCCCCACGCTGTACTACCTGACCTGCCCGCGGGCCACCGCCGCCGCCAGCCGGCTGGAGTCGGCCGGGAGGATGCGGGACTGGCAGGCGGAGCTGGCCACCGACCCGGAGCTGGCAGTCGGCTACCAGGCCGCGCACGAGTCGTTCCTGGTCACCCGCGACTCCCGTGACGTGCTGCCCACCCGGGCCAGCGCCGGGGGGATGCCCGACCGGGTCAAGTGCCTGCACGCCCTGGCCGGTCACGCCCTGGCCGCCGGGCCCGGGGTGAACCCGATCGGTGACCGGGCGGTCGCGGAGATGGGGGAGTGGTGGGCGGCCGGTCCGTGCGCCCAGCCCTCACCCGAGGACCCGGCCGACGTCCGGGAGCAGGCATGACCCGGGTCGCCGCGATCGACTGCGGCACCAACTCGATCCGCCTGCTGGTCGCCGACGTGCCCGTCGAGGGCCCGCACACCGACCTGCTCCGGCGGATGGAGGTCGTCCGGCTGGGCCAGGGCGTGGACGCGACCGGCCGGCTGGCGCCCGAGGCGATCGAGCGCACCCGCCTGGTGCTCGCCGAGTACGCCGCCCAGGCCCGGGAGCTGGGCGCCGAACGGGTGCGGATGGTGGCCACCAGCGCCAGCCGGGACGCCGCCAACCGCGAGGACTTCGAGGCGATGGTGAGCGCCACCCTGGGCCAGCTGCCCGACGTGGTCACCGGCACGGAGGAGGCCGAGCTCTCCTTCCTCGGGGCCACCGCCTCGCTGGCCGCCGCCGCGCAGGCCCACGGCTCGGCGGCCCCGCGGCCGCCGTACCTGGTCGTCGACATCGGCGGCGGTTCGACGGAGTTCGTGCTCGGGGACGCCGGCGGGGTGCGGGCCGCCCGCTCGGTGGACGTCGGCTGCGTCCGGCTCACCGAGCGGCACCTGCGCAGCGATCCGCCGCCGCCGGACGAGGTGCAGGCCGCCGAGGCCGACGTGCGGGCCGCCCTGGAGCTGGTCGCCGCCGAGGTCCCGGTCGGGGAGACCGCGACGCTGGTCGGGCTGGCCGGCTCGGTGACCACGGTGGCGGCCCTGGCGCTGGGCCTGCCCGCCTACGACCCGGTCGCCATCCACGGGTCACGGATCCCGGTGGGCGCCGTCCGCTCGGTCACCGCAGGCCTGCTGACCGCCACCCGGGCCCGGCGGGCCGCCTCACCGGTCATGCACCCGGGCCGGGTCGACGTGATCGGCGCCGGCGCGCTCGTGCTCCGGGTGATCATGGACGCCTTCGACCTCGACGAGGTCGTCGTCAGCGAGCACGACATCCTCGACGGCATCGCCCTCCGCCTCGGACGCCCCTGATGCCGCCTGCGGCATCAGGGGCGTTTCGGCCCCCTGCAGGGCCCCGCCGCGAGCTTGCGAGTGGTGGGGGGCAGGGGGTCCTTCGTCAGGCGGCGCTGTCGGAGTTGATGCCGGGCGGCAGGCTGCCGGTGATCTTCTCGTAGACGGTGGCGGCACCGGCGGCGGCGACCAGCCGGCCGGCGGCGTACAACGCGCCCGAGATCGCGGCCCAGGCCAGCGCGTCGGGCCAGCTCACCCCGGCGGCCACCGGGTTCTTCGGCGGCGGGTAACCGCGCACCTTCTCCCACGTCGTGTCGGCGAGCTTCTTGACCACGATCCCGGCCGGGATGGCCATCGCCGGGCCGAGCAGCTTGTACAACAACGGGGTCTTCACCTTCTGCTTCTTCGCCACCCCCCGATCATGCCGTGAGGGTGGCCGGCGCGCGCTTCGCAGCCGCGTGCTGTGCTGTCCGGGTGGCACGCGACGCCGACGGCTTCCCCGTCACCCGCAGCCCGGCCGGGGTCGTCCGCGCCGCCGCCGGCAGCCGCGAGCTGACGGTGCTGGACGAACGCATCTCCGGCTGCCGGGCCTGCCCGCGGCTGGTGACCTGGCGCGAGGAGGTGGCCCGGGTCAGACGGGCCTCCTTCCGGGCGGAGGAGTACTGGGGGCGCCCCGTGCCCGGGCTGGGGCCCGCCGACGCGCGGATCGGGGTCGTCGGCCTGGCCCCGGCCGCGCACGGCGGGAACCGCACCGGGCGGGTCTTCACCGGCGACCGCAGCGGAGACTGGATCTTCGCCGCGCTGTGGCGGGCAGGGCTGGCCAACCAGCCGACCTCGGTCACCAGGGACGACGGGTTGGAGCTCACCGACGTCCGGGTGTGCGCCGCCGTGCGGTGCGCGCCGCCGGCCAACGCGCCGACCCCGGAGGAGCGGGACACCTGCTCGCCCTGGTTGGCCCGGGAGCTGGCGCTGCTGCCCCGGTTGCGGGTGGTCGTGGTGCTCGGCGGGTTCGGGTGGACCGCGCTGTGGCCGGTGCTGGCCGGTGCCGGGGTCCCGCTGCCCCGGCCGCGGCCGGCGTTCGGGCACGGCGTGGAGGTGTCGCTGGCCGGCCCGAACGGCCCGCTGACCCTGCTCGGCAGCTACCACGTCAGCCAGCAGAACACCTTCACCGGCAGGCTCACCGAACCGATGCTGGACGCGGTGCTCGGCCGGGCGAAGGAGCTGGCCACCGCAGACTGAGGCAGCCGGGTGGGGTTCGCCGGGGCGCCTGCGGGCCTACGGTGAGGTCATGGCGCAGCGACCGGTGATCCTGATCGTGGGCGGCGGCTACGTCGGCCTCTACACCGCCCTGCGGCTGCAGAAGAAGCTCCGCCGCGGTCGGGCGGAGATCATCGTGGTCGACCCGCAGCCGCACATGACCTACCAGCCCTTCCTGCCCGAGGCGGCGGCCGGCTCGGTGGAGCCCCGGCACGTCGTCGTCCCGCTGCGGCGCACGCTGGAGCAGTGCCGGGTGATCACCGGTGCGGTGGCCGGGCTCAGCCACGCCGACCGGACCGCGACGGTGACGCCGGCCGAGGGCGACTCCTTCGAGCTGCGCTACGACGTGCTGGTGATGGCCGCCGGCTCGGTCGCCCGCACCCTGCCCATCCCCGGTCTCGCCGAGCACGGCATCGGCTTCAAGAACGTCGGCGAGGCCATCTACCTGCGCAACCACGTGCTGGCCCGGCTGGACGCCGCGAGCTCCACCGACGACCCCCAGGTGCGCCGGCGGGCGCTCACCTTCACCTTCGTCGGCGGGGGCTACGCCGGGATCGAGGCGTTCGCCGAGCTGGAGGACATGGCCCGCTACGCCCTCGAGCGCTACTACCCCCGGCTCTCCCCGGCGGACATGCGCTGGGTCCTGGTCGAGGCGACCGGCCGGATCCTGCCGGAGGTCGACGCGGACATGGGTGCCTGGACCGTGCAGCAGCTGCAGGCACGGGGGATGGAGGTCAAGCTCAACACGACGCTGGACTCCGTCTCCGACGACGGCATCGTGCGCACCGGCGACGGCGACGAGTTCGCCAGCGACACCCTGGTGTGGACGGCGGGCACCAAGCCGCACCCGATGCTCGCCCGGACCGACCTGCCCCTGGACGAGCGCGGCCGGGTCCGCTGCCGGGCCACGCTGCAGGTCGAGGGCCTGCACGATGCGGTGCTGGACGGCGCGTGGGCCGCCGGCGACCTCGCCGCGGTGCCGGACCTGACCAAGGACGAGCCCGGCGCCACCACCGCACCCAACGCCCAGCACGCGGTGCGCCAGGCCAAGCGACTGGCCGACAACATCGTGGCCGTGCTGGACGGTGAGCAGCCGGTGGAGTACCGGCACGCCTACGCCGGCTCGGTGGCCAGCCTCGGGCTGCACAAGGGGGTGGCCCAGGTCTACGGGGTCAAGCTCAAGGGCCGGCCGGCCTGGCTGATGCACCGGGCCTACCACGTCAGCCGGGTGCCGACCCTGAACCGCAAGGTGCGGGTGATCGCCGACTGGGCGCTGGCCTCGGTGTTCCGGCGCGAGGTGATCGCACTGGGCCAGCTGCAGAACCCGCGGCGGGAGTTCGTCGCCGCGGCCACCGGCGGCCAGGCCCCGTCGATCCCGCCGCCCAGCCTCGTGGAGCAGGCGCCGGCCGACCTGGACCAGTCGGGGCCGCGGGCCAGCTAAGGTCCCCGGCGGGCCGCGAGCCCGCGCCCCCGTAGCCCAATCGGCAGAGGCAGGCCCCTTAAAAGGGTCCCGGTGTCGGTTCGAACCCGACCGGGGGCACCCGTCCGGGTGGTCCTCGGTCACCGGGAACTACCGGCGATGAGCTGGCGTTACACCAGACAGCGTGGGGCGGACGAACTGAGCCCCACGGCCCGACCAGTCACCTCGAGGAGATGACGATGCCCAGCAGCAACCCGGCCTTCCGGGGCCTCCCGGCAGCCGGTAACGGCCCGTCCGCCGGCTGGGGCTCCGCCCCGCAGCAGACGTACGGCGGGGCACCCACCCAGCACGACCCGTACGCCGCGCCGTCGCCGTACGCCGCCACCGACCGCGCCTACATGACGATGGACGACGTCGTCACCAAGACCGGCCTCAGCTTCCTCGCGACGGTGCTCTCCGCGGCCGTCACCTGGGCCGTGCTGCCGGACAGTCTCGCCCTGGGCCTGACGCTCCCGGCCGTCCTGATCGCGCTCGTGCTCGGCCTGGTGATCGCGTTCAAGCAGATCGCGAACCCGGTCGCGACGCTGACCTACGGCGCGCTCTACGGTGTGGCGCTCGGCGCCATCAGCGAGATGTTCAACGACCAGTACAGCGGCATCGTCTCGCAGGCGCTCATCGGCACCTTCGGTGTCTTCGCCGGCATGCTGGTGGTCTACAAGACCGGTGCCATCCGGGTCACCCCGAAGCTCACCCGGTGGATCGTGGGCGCGCTCTTCGGCGTCCTGGCGCTCGTGATCGTCAACCTGGTCGCCAGCTTCTTCATCCCGGGCGGCCTGGGCCTGCGCGACGGTGGCCCGCTGGCCATCATCTTCAGCATCGTCGTCATCGGCGTCGCGGCGTTCACGCTGCTGCTGGACTTCGACATGGCCGACGAGGCGATCCGTCGCGGCGTCGAGCCGAAGTTCGCCTGGTACATCGCCTTCGGCCTGCTCGTCACGGTCATCTGGCTGTACATCGAGATCCTGCGGCTGCTCAGCTACTTCCGCGAGTGAGCTGACCAGCAGACGCACCAACGACCGTGGCCCGGTCCCCGCGAGGGGGCCGGGCCACGGTCGTCTGCGCCTGCAGCCCCGGCGGCCGCTCGGCCGCCGGGGCGCGACGTCAGGAGAGGCGCTCCAGCACCATCGCCATGCCCTGCCCGCCGCCGACGCACATCGTCTCCAGGCCGAACTGGCCGTCCCGGGCGCGCAGCCCGTTGAGCAGGGTGCCGGTGATCCGGGCGCCGGTCATGCCGAACGGGTGCCCGACCGCGATGGCGCCGCCGTGCACGTTCAGCTTGTCGATGTCGATGCCCAGGTCGCGGTAGCTGGGGATGACCTGGGCGGCGAACGCCTCGTTGATCTCCACGAGGTCCATGTCCGAGATGGACATGCCCGCCCGGGCCAGCGCCTGCTGCGAGGCCGCGACCGGGCCGTAGCCCATGATCTCCGGCGACAGCCCGGTGACGCCGGTGGAGACGATCCGGGCCAGCGGGGTGATGCCCAGGTCCTGCGCCTTGCGGTCGCTCATGATCACCAGGGCGGCCGCGCCGTCGTTGAGGGGGCAGGCGTTGCCCGCGGTCACCCGGCCGTCGGGGCGGAACACCGGCTTCAGCCCGGCCAGGCCCTCCAGCGTGGTGCCGGCGCGCGGGCCGTCGTCCGTGCTGACCACGGTGCCGTCGGGCGTGGTGACCGGGGTGATCTCCCGCTCCCAGAAGCCGCTGGCGATCGCCTGCTCGGCCAGGTTCTGGCTGCGCACGGCGAACTCGTCCATCTCCTGGCGGGAGACGTCCTTGAGCAGCGCGAGGTTCTCCGCGGTCTGGCCCATGGCGATGTAGGCGTTGGGCAGTTCGCCGTCCTCGCGCGGGTCCTGCCAGCTCTCCGCGCCGCTCTCGGCGGTCTTGGCGACCCGGGCCTCGGCGTCGGCGAAGCGCGGGTTGTGGGTGTCCGGGATGGCGTCGGAGTTGCCCTTGGTGAACCGGGACACCAGCTCGACGCCGGCGGAGATGAACACGTCGCCCTCGCCGGCCTTGATCGCGTGCAGCGCCATCCGGGTGGTCTGCAGCGAGGAGGAGCAGTACCGGGTGATCGTCGTCCCGGGCAGGTGGTCCATCCCCAGCAGGACGGCGACGACCCGGCCCATGTTGAAGCCCTGCTCACCGCCGGGCAGGCCACAGCCCAGCATCAGGTCGTCGATGTCGGTCGGGTCCAGCTGCGGCACCTGGTCCAGCGCGGCCCGGGTGATCGTCGCGGCCAGGTCGTCGGGGCGGAGGTCCTTGAGCGACCCCTTGAACGCGCGGCCGATGGGGGATCGGGCGACGGCGACGATGACGGCTTCGGGCATTGGTCCTCCACGATGAGGGCGCGCCACCTCGAGGGCGGCGACGGACGTCAGATGTGTCCGAACCTACCCCCGGGTAGCTCCGCCACCCGCGGTGGCGGGGAGGTCAGTGCGGGGCACCCTCGAGGGCGGACTCGTCCGCGCGCTCCGGCGTCGAGATGTCCGGGGGGCGCCGCCGGCGGAGCCGGGCCCACGGGCCGCGGGGACCGGACTCGTTCCCGCGGACGGCGGTCGGCTGCACCTCGGTGCCGGACCGGCCGGCGGCACGGGCCGCGGCCTGGGCGATCGGCCGGACGGTGTCCCGGCGCAGCCGCAGACCGCGGTCGGCCGCGGCCGGCCAGACGCCGATCGAGTCGGCGATCGAGGGGAGCAGCGAGGCGGCCGCCGCTGCGTACCCGGCCGCCGACGGGTGGAACTCGTCGTGGCTGAACAGCTCTCGGTCGCTGGCGAACGAGGGACCGAGGACCGAGCCGAGGGAGACGGTGCGCCCGCCCTCGGCCACCACGGCGATCGTCTGCGCGGCGGCCAGCTGGCGGCTCCAGCGCCGGGCCAGCACCCGCAGCGGCTGGGCGATCGGCCGGATGGTGCCCAGGTCGGGGCAGGTGCCGACGACGACCTGGCAGTCGGCGGCGATCAGCCGGCGCACCGCCTCGGCCAGCGCCCGCACCGAGTCCGCGGGCCGGGCCCGGCTGGTGACGTCGTTGGCGCCGATCATGATCAGGGCGACGTCCGGCCGCTCCAGGAGGGCCTGGTCGACCTGTGCGGTGAGGTCCCTGGACACGGCCCCGGAGCGGGCGAACTTGGCCAGCCGGACCGGCCGCTCGGCCAGCTCGGTCAGCGCTGCGGCGATCAGCACACCAGGGGTCTCCCCGGCCTTCTCCACCCCGAGCCCCACGGCGCTGGAGTCGCCGAGCACCGCGAGCACGATCGGCTTGCCGCGGCCACGGCCGTACACGCCGTTGCCGGTGGGCGGGTCGGCCTCGGAGGGGTTCGCCTTGACCCGTCGCCGGGCGGCCCGGGCCTCCTCGCGCAGCAGCGTCACCAGGGCGGCT
The DNA here is from genome assembly GCF_026967925.1 of Modestobacter sp. VKM Ac-2985. Classification (GTDB taxonomy): domain Bacteria; phylum Actinomycetota; class Actinomycetes; order Mycobacteriales; family Geodermatophilaceae; genus Modestobacter. The sequence continues at coordinate 730,262 of NZ_JAPVBI010000001.1, forward strand.
CCGGCGAGCCCGAGGCCGCCACCGCCGTAGGCGGCACCGGTCGCCAGCCGCCGCGCCCTGCTCGCTCGCGTCACCCGGCCCGTCCCCTCTCCCCGGCTCCCCGGCCGCATGGCGCGATCGAGAGTGCTGATCTCCAGGCTAGACACCCCCTACGGTGTGGCCGTGGCCGACCGCACCGAGATCACCCCTGCTGGCGAGGACGCTGGCGATCGGCAGCAGCAGATCGTCGACGTCCTCGTCGACGCCTTCTCCGGCCTGATGGCCGCCGATGCCGACGCCTTCCGGACCAAGTTCCGCAAGATGGCGGCGGACCCCTTCGCCTTCTACCGCGGGTCGGCGTGCCTGTTCTACGCCGACATGGCGACGCTGGAGGACCGCTGGTGTGACGAGCGGACGTCGCGCGTGTGGATCCAGGGTGACCTGCACGCCGAGAACTTCGGCACCTACATGGACGGCCAGGGGCGGATCGTCTTCGACGTCAACGACTTCGACGAGGCCTACCTCGGTCACGTCAGCTGGGACCTGCGCCGGTTCGCCGCCAGCTTCGCCCTGCTGGCCTGGCGCAAGGCGCTCGGCGACGACGTGATCGACGCGGTGCTCCGCCGCTATCTGGAGTGCTACCTCGACCAGGTGCACGCCTTCGTCGCCGCCGACGACGACCGCTCCTTCGCCCTCCGCCGGGAGAACACCGAGGGCGCGGTGCACGAGCTCGTCCTGCAGACCACCGAGCACACCCGGATCGCGCTGCTGGAGCGGATGACGGTCATCGAGGGGCACCAGCGCCGCTTCACCGACCGCCCGCGCACCCGCCGGCTGGACGACGCCGAGCGCGACCGCGTGCTGGCCGCGGTGGAGCGCTACCGGGAGACCCTGCCGCCGGGCAAGCGCCGCCGGGAGGTCACCTACGACGTCAAGGACGTCGTCGCCACCGGTGGCTTCGGCATCGGCAGCGCCGGGTTGCCGGCCTACAACGTGCTGATCGAGGGGTACGACCAGGCGCTGGAGAACGACGTCGTCCTGTCGATGAAGCAGGGCAACGTGCCGGCCCCCAGCCGGGTGGTGACCGACCCGGAGATCCGCCGGCACTTCGAGCACGAGGGGCACCGGACGGCGATGAGCCAGCGGGCGCTGCAGTCCTACGCCTCGAGCTTCCTCGGGCACACCGAGATCGACGGCGTGGGTTTCGTGGTCGCCGAGCTCTCGCCCTACGAGCTGGACCTGGACTGGGACGACCTGACCGAGCCCGAGGAGATCCTGCCGGTCGTCGCCCAGCTGGGGCGGGCCACGGCCAAGATGCACTGCGTCGGGGACGCCGACAGCGACCACGAGCTGGTCGACTTCCAGACCGAGGAGGCGATCACCGAGATGATCGGCGACCGGCGGGAAGAGCTCATCGCCGACCTGATCGCCTTCGCGCACTCCTACGCAGAGCGGACCCGCGCCGACCACCGGCTCTTCGTGAACGCCTTCCGCTCCGGCAAGATCCCCGGGGTCAGCTCCAGCGGAGCCCACCCGGTCACCTGATCGGCAGCTCGATCAGCATGCCGCGGTGCCCGCCCACCGGCCGCAGGTCGTACTCATCGGTGATGATCGCGAAGCCCAGCCGCTCGTAGAAGCCGACGGCGGACGCCCGGGCATCGCACCAGACCAGCTGACCGCCGAGAGCCGACACCCGGGCGAGGCCCTCGGCCACCAGGGCCCGGCCGGCCCCGAGCCCCCGCACCCGCGGGTCGGTGGCCATGCCCCGCAGCTGCCAGGAGCCCTCGCCCTCCCGCCAGGGGCAGTCGCGCGGGTGGAAGCGGACCACGCCGACCACCTCGTCCCCGTCGACCCGGGCGGCCAGGTGCAGCGTGTACGGGGCGTCGTCCTCGTCGATCTCCACCGGCCGGCCCTGGCGCAGCTCCTGGGCGCGCAGCGGGTAGGTGGCCGCCGCGTCCACCTGTTCGATGGTGATCGTCCCGGTCTCGGCCTCGGTGGTCACGACAACAGTCTCCCCGATCCCGGCCCGGCGCGTCGTTCGCGCACGGAGCGACCACGGTCGGTCACCGACCGCGGCGACCGCGCCGCGCTCGCAGGTAGTCGGCGACGACGTACTCGCCGAGCCGCTCGCTGTCGGGCTGGAACACCCGCCCGCCGGCCCGCGCGGTGATGTCGTGCACGAACTCCACCAGCCCGGGCTCGGGGTCCAGGGCGAAGACGTTGAGCGTCGCGCCGGAGCGGGCCACCCGTTCCACCTCGGCCACCGTGCGGGCGATCGTCTCGGGCATCGGCGGCCAGCAGAAGTACGGCGTCCCGTCGTCCTCCAGGTGGGCCGTCGGTTCGCCGTCGGTGACCACCAGCACCACCGGCTCGGCGTCCCGGTGCCGGGCCAGGAAGCGGCGGGCCAGCATCAGGCCGTGCTGCAGGTTGGTGCCCTGCAGGGTGTCCACGCTCAGCTCGGCCAGCGTCTCCGGGCGCAGCACCTGCGCGGTGGAGGAGAAGCCGATGATCTCGATGGCGTCCTGCGGGAACTGGGTGGTCACCAGTGAGTGCAGGGCCATCGCCGTCGACTTGGCCGCGCCCCAGGTACCGCGCAGCGCCATCGAGTAGGAGAGGTCGACCAGCAGGGCGACCGCGGCCCCGGTGCGCCGTTCGGTCTCCACCACCTCGAAGTCCTCGACGGCGATCTGCACCCGGCGCCGGCCCTCCTCGCGGGGGCTGCCGGCGCTGCGCAGGACTGCGTTGCGCACCGTGCGGACGACGTCCAGCGGCTGCTCGTCGCCGAACCGCCACTCCCGCGAGGCGCCGGTCAGCTCTCCGGCGGCGCCGGCGTCGGCGACGTCGTGCTCCCCGCGGCCGGTGGCCGACAGCTTCGCGAAGACCCGGCGCAGCGCCGTGGCGCCCAGCCGGCGGACCGCCTTGGGCGAGAGCTGCAGCGCCCCCTCGGAGCGGTCGAGCCAGCCCTGCCGCTCCAGCTCACGTTCCAGCCGGCGGAGCGCGGCGAGGTCGTCGACGGCCGAGCGGCCCAGCGCCTGTTCCAGCAGCTCCTCGTCGACGTCGGCGAGCGAGGCACCGGCGTAGCCCTGGGACAGCTGCTGGGACAGCGCCTCCAGGTCCGCGAGCTCGGCGACGGCGGTCGTCGCGTCCCCCAGCCCCAGCGGCTGGTCGCCCTCGGGGACGGGGCCGCGCTGGCCCCACGGCAGGTCCGGCCGGGCCTGCTGCAGCGCGTCGGACAGGTGCGCCATCTCGCTCTGCAGCCCGAGGTCGCCCATCGCCTGGCCCATCAGGTCCTGCAGCTCGGCGCGCTGCTCGGGGGAGAGGCCGGCCATCATCCGCTCCTGCGCGGCGGCGCGGCGGGCGAGGGAGTCGATCAGCTCCTCCACCGACTGCGGGTCGTCGGGGAAGAACTGGCCGTGCTCCTCCATGAAGTCGGCGAACTGGGCGTCGGTGTCCTCGCCCCGGTTGTGCGCGTCGACCAGCGCGGAGAGGTCGGCGACCATGTCCTTGACCGCCTGCATCGCGGCGCCGTCGCCGTCCTGCATCTGCTGCAGGGCCTGCTTCATCCCCTGGAACGAGCTGTCCAGCACCTCCTGCCGGAGCAGCTCCTCGATCTCCCGGTAGGCCTGCGCGGCCTCCGGGGAACGCCAGGCGTGGTCCTTGAGCGCGCGGACGGCCCCAGCGGTGTCCTCCGGCAGCGCGTCGAGCTCCGCCTCGGCCAGCCGGGCCGCGTCGTCGGGATCGGGGAACAGCGCAGTCCGCTCGGCCTCGACGGCCCGGTCCAGCAGCTCCCGGACCTGTTCCAGCGTGCCGTCCAGCCGGCCGGCCTCGCGGGCCTGTCGCAGCCGGTCCCGGACGGTGCGGCGCAGCTGGTCCAGCCCGCGCCGGCCGTCGACGCCGCGGCGCAGCAGGTCCCGCATCGCCTCCCGGACGCCGCTGCCGGCCAGCACCTGGTCGCCGATCTCGTCGACCGCGGCCGCCACGTCGTAGGGCGGCGCCAGGGGGTCGGGGCCGCCCCGCCACTTGCCGTACCGGTACCCGCCGTGCCGTCGCTGCGGCACGTCAGGCTCCGTAGACCGTGCGGGAGCCGTCGGTGTCCTTGGCCAGCCGGCGGGTCAGCCACAGCCCCTCGAGCGCGAACTCGACGGCGGCGGCGGCCTGCTCGGCGGACTGCTCCCCCTCGGGGACCCCCAGCCGGCCCAGCAGCTGCGCCAGGTGCGGGATCGTGCCCAACTGCCCGAGCAGGACGGCGGCCGGCACCAGGTCACCGGACTCCACGGTGTCCCCGCCGGTGAAGTGCTCCTGCAGGCCGGTCAGGTCCAGACCGCCGCAGCGGGCGCGGAAGGTCTGCGCGGTGGCCTGCCGGAGCAGGTGCTCGAGGACCTCGAGGCTGCGGTCGTCGTCGGCGTCGTTGCCGGCGTCGGCGAACTCCACCTTGCCGCGGCTGGCCGGGACGATGCTGGGCAGGTCGACCACCCGGGCGACCGGCCGGCTCTCCCCGGCGACCGCGGCCCGGCGCACGGCCGAGGCGGCCACCGTCTCCAGCCCGGCGATGGCGAACCGGGCGCTGACCCCGGAGCGCTGGTCGACGTGGCTGGACTCGCGGACTGCCCGGGTGAACCGGGCGACGATCTCCACCAGGTGCTGGGGCACCAGCGGGGTGCCGAACTCACCGCTGCCGCCCAGCCAGGTGGTCTGCGCCTCCTGCTCGAGCAGCCGCACCTCGTCGGCGAGCTCGATCGGGTAGTGGGTGCGCACCTCGGCGCCGAACCGGTCCTTGAGCGGGGTGATGATCCGGCCCCGGTTGGTGTAGTCCTCGGGGTTGGCGCTGGCCACCAGCAGCAGGTCCAGCGGCAGCCGCACCCGGTAGCCGCGGATCTGGATGTCCCGCTCCTCCAGCACGTTGAGCAGGGCCACCTGGATCCGCTCGGCCAGGTCGGGCAGCTCGTTGATGCTGAAGATGCCGCGGTTGGTGCGCGGCACCAGCCCGTAGTGGACCGTCTCCGGGTCGCCCAGGGTGCGGCCCTCGGCGACCTTGATCGGGTCGACGTCGCCGATCAGGTCGCCGACGCTGGTGTCGGGGGTGGCCAGCTTCTCGCCGAACCGGTCGCTGCGGTGCAGCCAGCCGACGGGGGTGGCGTCGCCGTGCTCGGCGACCTGCCGGCGCCCCCAGACGCTGATCGGCTGCAGCGGGTGCTCGTTGAGCTCGCTGCCGACCAGCACGGGGGTCCACTCGTCGAGCAGGCCGACCAGGGTGCGGATCAGCCGGGTCTTGCCCTGGCCGCGTTCACCGAGCAGCACGAGGTCGTGCCCGGCGATGAGCGCCCGTTCCACCTCCGGGACGACGGTGTCCTCGAACCCGACCATGCCGGGCAGGGTGGGCTCGCCGGCGGCCAGCCGGGCGAGCAGGTTCTGGCGGATCTCGGCCTTGACCGGCCGGGGGGTGGCTCCGCTGGCGCGGAGCTCGCCCAACGTCGTAGGAGCGGGAGGGGTGGGGGACTGGGAGGTCCCCGTCGGTGCGGCGTCCGTCACCTCGACCACGGTACGACGGACCTGTGACACCCGGGTGTCCGTCGGCCCGCGCACCTGGGGGACTGCGAGGATCGGCGGCGTGTCCGTCCCCAGTGCAGTGCCCCTGGTCAGCGGGGCCGACGTCGAGTCGGCCGCGCACCTGCTGGACGGCGTGGTGCGCCGGACCCCACTGGAGCACTCCCGGGCACTGGCCGAACGGGTCGGTGGACCGGTGTGGCTCAAGTGCGAGAACCTGCAGCGCACCGGCTCGTTCAAGATCCGTGGCGCCTACACCCGGATCGCCAGGCTCAGCGACGCCGAGCGCGCCCGGGGCGTGGTCGCGGCCAGCGCCGGCAACCACGCGCAGGGCGTCGCCCTGGCCGCCCGCGAGCTCGGTGCGGCCGCGACCGTCTTCATGCCGGAGAGCGCGCCGCTGCCCAAGGTCGCCGCGACCCGCGGCTACGGCGCCGACGCGCGCCTCGGTGGGGAGACGCTCACCGAGGCGATCGTCTCCGCGGTGGAGTTCGCCGACCGGACCGGGTCGGTCTTCATCCACCCCTTCGACCACCCCGACGTCATCGCCGGGCAGGGCACCGTGGGCCTGGAGGTGCTCGACCAGTGTCCCGACGTGGCGACGGTGGTGGTCTGCACCGGGGGCGGCGGTCTGGTCTCCGGGATCGCCGCGGCGGTGAAGGCCCGCCGGCCCGACGTCCGCGTGGTCGCCGTCCAGGCGGCGACGGCGGCCGCCTTCCCCGCCTCGCTGGCCGCCGGCCGGCCGGTGCCCCTGACCACCATGGCGACGATGGCCGACGGCATCGCCGTCGCCGCGCCCGGCGACCTGACCCTGGCGCACGTCTCCGGCCTGGTCGACGAGGTGGTGACGGTCAGCGAGGGCGACCTCAGCCGGGCGTTGCTGTTCTGCCTGGAGCGGGCGAAGCTGGTGGTCGAGCCGGCCGGGGTCGCCGCGGTCGCGGCGCTGCTGGCCGACCCGGCCGCCTTCGCCCCGCCGGTCGTCGCCGTCGTCTCCGGCGGCAACATCGACCCGGTGCTGATGATGAAGGTCGTCCAGCACGGCATGGCCGCCGCCGGGCGCTACCTGTCGCTGCGGGTGCAGGTGCCCGACCGGCCGGGGTCACTGGCCGGGCTGCTGCGGGAGCTGGCCGGGCTGGCCGCCAACGTGCTGTCCGTCGAGCACGAGCGCTTGACCCCGCGCCTGGTGCTGGGCGAGGTGGAGGTCGGGGTGCACCTGGAGACCCGCGGCCCCGACCACGCCGAGCACGTGCTGGCCGCACTCTCCGCGGCCGGGTACGCCCCGCGCGTCGACTGACCGGCGCGGACCGATGACTTCTCCGGGCGGGGCGGGTCTGCACCCCTGAGCCGTCGCACCGCGACGGACCGCCTGTCGCCGCGAGGAGTGTTCATGGAACGGACCTGCCGGGTGCCCGGAAAAGGCAGTGAGAACTGTCGGTGGACGGGCCTAGCGTGCGTGGCATGACCGATGCCGTCGTCGTCGAGGGGCTCGTGAAGCGCTTCGGGGAGAACACCGCGCTCGGTGGGGTCGACCTCACCGTGTCCGAGGGCACCGTCCTCGGGCTGCTGGGGCCCAACGGCGCCGGCAAGACCACCGTCGTCCGGATCCTGGCCACCCTGCTGCAGCCCGACGCAGGGCGGGCCGAGGTGGCCGGGCTCGACGTCGCCACCCAGGCCGACCAGGTCCGCGCCATGATCGGGCTCACCGGGCAGTACGCCGCGGTCGACGAGTACCTGACCGGCCAGGAGAACCTGGAGATGGTCGGGCGGCTGTACCGCCTGGGCAAGCGGGAGGCCCGGTCGCGCGCCGGTCAGCTGCTGGAGCGCTTCGACCTGTCCGACGCGGCGAACCGCCCGGCGAAGACGTACTCCGGCGGCATGCGCCGGCGGCTGGACATCGCCGCCTCCCTCATCGCCCGCCCGCGGGTCCTGTTCCTCGACGAGCCGACGACCGGGCTGGACCCGCGCAGCCGGCTGGGCATGTGGGAGTTCATCGCCGACCTGGTCAGCGACGGGACCACGATCCTGCTCACCACCCAGTACCTGGAGGAGGCCGACCGGCTGGCCGACCAGATGGTGGTGATCGACCGCGGCAAGGTGATCGCCCGGGGCACCGCCGACGAGCTGAAGGCCCAGGTGGGCGGCGAGCGGCTGGAGCTCACCGTGGGCACCGTCGAGCAGCTCGCGGTGGTGACCGACGCCCTGCGCCCGCTCTCCCACGGCGAGCTGCACGCCGACCGGCAGTCCCGGCGGCTGTCGGTCCCGGTCACCGGTGGCACCGACACGCTGGCCGAGGCGCTGCGCCGGCTCGCCGGCACCAGCGCGCAGGTGCTCGACATCGGCCTGCGCCGGCCCGACCTGGACGACGTCTTCCTGACCCTCACCGGGCGCTCCGCGGAGGACGCCGACACCGCGGCCGACGGCGAGCCCTCGGCCACCGTCAGCGCGGGAGCGCAGTCATGACCACCCTGGCCGAGACCGTCTCCGACAGCGTCGTCATCACCAAGCGGAACCTGATCAAGGTCAAGCGCGTCCCCGACCTGATCGTCTTCGCGACCCTGTCGCCGATCATGTTCGTGGTGCTGTTCCGCTACATCTTCGGCGGTGCCATCAACCTGCCGCCGGGCATCAGCTACGCCGAGTTCCTGCTGCCGGGCATCTTCGCCCAGACGGTCGTCTTCGGTTCCACCGTCACCGGGGCGAGCATCGCCGAGGACCTGCAGAAGGGGCTGATCGACCGGTTCCGGTCGCTGCCGATGTCGCGGTCGGCGGTGCTGATCGGCCGCACCGTCGCCGACCTGGGGCTCAACGTCATCTCGATCACGGTGATGGCGCTGACCGGGCTCGCCGTCGGGTGGCGGATCAACTCCTCGATCGGCGAGGCGATCGGCGGGTTCCTGGTGCTGCTGGTCTTCGCCTTCGCCATCTCCTGGCTGATGGCGCTGGTCGGTCTGCTGGTCCGCACGCCGGAGGTGGTCAACAACGCGAGCTTCATCGTGATCTTCCCGTTGACCTTCGCCTCCAACGCCTTCGTCCCGCTGGAGAGCTTCCCGGCGCCGCTGCGGGCGTTCGCCGAGTGGAACCCGGTCTCCACCGTCGTCCAGGCGGCCCGGGAGCTGTTCGGCAACGTCCCCGCCGGGGTCCCGGTCCCCGACGTCTGGTCGCTGCAGAACCCGGCGCTGTACACGGTGCTGTGGACGGTGGCGATCCTGGTGGTCTTCGTGCCGCTGTCGGTCCGGGCCTACCTGCGCACCGCCAGCCGCTGAGGAAGGGGCTGCCTCGGGTCCAGCCGGCCGTCGGGTGACGGCCGGCTGGGTGCGGGGCGAAGATGAGCGCGATGACCACCACTGCACCGGTTCCCTCGCCGGACTCCGCGCCCTTGTCCGCGTCGTCCCTGTCCGCGTCCCACCCGCTGGCCGCCCCGTCGGCGCTGCCCTACGAGCTGCCGCCGTTCGCCGACATCTCGCTGGAGCACTGCCGGGAGGCTCTCCTGGCCGGGATGGCCGAGCAGCGGGCCGAGGTGGCCGTCCTGCTGGCGGACCCGGCCGATCCGACGTTCGAGAACACCGTCGTGGCCCTCGAGCGCTCCGGTCAGCTGCTCGGCCGGGCGGAGGCAGTGTTCTGGAACCTGTCGTCGTCGATGTCCAGCGACCGGCTGCGGGAGATCGAGCGGGAGGTCGCCCCGCTGTCGGCGGCACACTCCGACGCCCTGCGACTGGACCCGGCGCTGTTCGCCCGGATCGACGCCGTGCACTCCGCCCGGCACGAAGCGGGCCTGGACGCCGAGTCGCTGCGCCTGGTGGAGCGGTACCACCTGGACTTCGTCCTGGCCGGTGCCGGGCTGGACGACGCCGGGCGCGAGCAGCTCCGCGAGCTCAACCAGCGGCTGTCGGAGCTGTCCACGACCTTCGGGCAGAACCTGGTGGTGGCCACCGAGGCGGCGGCGGTGCTGGTCACCGACGAGACCGAGCTGGACGGGCTGAGCCCCGCCGAGGTGCAGGCCGCCGCCGGTGCCGCCGCCGAGCGCGGCCACGAGGGCGGGTACCTGCTCACCCTGGTGCTGCCCAGCGGCCAGCCCGCGATGGCCAAGCTGCGCAACCGGGAGCTGCGCCGCCGGCTGCACGAGGCGTCGCTGACCCGGGCCTCGACCGGGGAGCACGACAACGGCCCGATCGCGGTGGAGATGGCGCACCTGCGCGCCGTCCGGGCCCGCCTCCTGGGCTTCGACACCCACGCCGACCTGATCGCCGCCGACCAGACCGCCCGCACCTCCGCCGCGGTCGACGAGCTGCTGGCCGCGCTGGTGCCGCCGGCGATGGCCAACGCCCGGGCGGAGGCCGACGTGCTCGCCGAGGTGGCCGCTGCCGACGGCGTCGAGCTCGCCGCCTGGGACTGGTGGTTCTACTCCGAGCGGGTACGGGCCGAGCGCTACGCCGTCGACAGCGCCGCGCTGCGGCCGTGGTTCGAGCTGGACCGGGTGCTGGTCGACGGGGTGTTCCGCGCCGCCGAGCTGCTCTACGGCCTCACCTTCACCCCCCGTCCGGACCTGCAGGGGTACCACCCCGACGTCCGGGTCTGGGAGGTCTTCGCCGACCAGCGGCCGATCGGGCTCTACCTGGGTGACTTCTTCGCGCGCGAGGGCAAGCGCGGCGGGGCCTGGATGAGCTCGTTCGTCAGCCAGTCCGAGCTGCTGGACACCCGCCCCGTGGTGTTCAACTGCCTCAACGTCACCCGGGCGGCAGCCGGTCAGCCGACGCTGCTGACCCTGGACGAGGTGACGACGCTCTTCCACGAGTTCGGCCACGCACTGCACGGGCTGTCCTCGGCGGTCACCTACCCGCGGTTCAGCGGCACCAGCGTGCCGCGCGACTTCGTGGAGTACCCCAGCCAGGTCAACGAGATGTGGGCGCTGTGGCCGGAGGTGCTGGCGCACTACGCCAAGCACGTCGAGACCGGTGAGGCGCTGGCCCAGGCCACCGTCGACGCGCTGGAGGCCGCCGCCCTGTGGGGCGAGGGGTTCGCGACCGTCGAGTACCTGGGTGCCACGCTGCTCGACCAGGCCTGGCACCGGATAGGGCCGGACACCGAGGTCGCCGACGCGCAGGCCTTCGAGGCCCAGGCGCTCGCCGACGCCGGCGTCGCGTTCGACCTGGTGCCGCCGCGCTACCGGACGACGTACTTCCAGCACGTCTTCGCCGGCGGCTACTCGGCCGGCTACTACTCCTACATCTGGTCGGAGGTGCTGGACGCCGACACCGTGGAGTGGTTCAAGGAGAACGGCGGGCTGCGCCGGGAGAACGGCGACGTCTTCCGCGGCGAGCTGCTCTCCCGCGGGGGCTCCGTCGACCCGTTGGGCGCGTTCGCCGCCGTCCGCGGGCGGGCCGCCGACACCGGACCCCTGCTCCGCCGCCGCGGTCTGACTCCCGTCGCCTGACGCCCCACCGGCCCCGCGGACGACGTCCGCGGGGCCGGCCGGCGCCGGCTCGGGGTCGCGCGTTGCACGCCTTGTGTCCGCTCTGCGCGCGCTGCAGCACGGGCAGAGCGGACGAAGAGCGTGCAAGGGGGCGGCGAGCGGCGCCGCGGCCGGTCGCGCCGGCGGGGTCAGGCGCGGACGTCCCCGCTCAGAGCCAGGGGAGGGCGAGCACCAGGTCGAGGTCGTCCGGGGCGGCGCCGTCCCGGACGAGGCGGTTGGGCTGGCAGTGGCCGCAGGCGGTGCAGCGGTGCACCACCTGCCAGCCCTTGCCCGACTTCTCGACCAGGCCGATCGGCTCCATCAGCTGCCGGCACTCGCTGGCCCGGTCGCCGGGCAGCTCGTCGACGTGCAGCGACCAGAGGCACCACGGGCAGTGGTTGCGGTAGTGCCCGTCGGTGTTCGCCGGCACCAGGGCCTGGCAGTGCCCGCAGACGAAGGTGGTGTTCTCCGCCCGCCGGGAACGCGCCCGCCCGCCGTCCACCGTGCTCGTGCCCGTCACCGCCCTGGCCCGGCGGTCAGGGGATGAACGGCTCGACGGCCAGGACCTTCACGGAGATGTCCTTGCCGTTCGGTGCCTGGTAGGTGACCGTCGCGCCCGGCGCGGCGCCCACGATCGCCGCACCCAGCGCGGACTCGGGGGAGTAGACGGTCAGGTCGGTGGTGCCGGCGATCTCCCGCGACCCCAGCAGGAACTTGTCGGTGTCGTCCTCGTCGCCGTCGAAGGCGATGGTGATGACCGTGCCGACGGCGGCGTTGGTCGCCGTCGTGGGCGGCTGGCCGACCCGGGCCTTGCGCAGCAGGTCGGTGAGCTGCCGGATCCGGCCCTCCGCCTTGCCCTGCTCCTCGCGGGCCGCGTGGTAGCCGCCGTTCTCCTTGAGGTCACCCTCCTCGCGGCGGTCGTTGATCTCCTTGGCCATCGCCGGCCGGTTCGCCACCAGCTGCTCGAGCTCGGCTCGCAGCCGGTCGTGGGCCTCCTGCGTCAGCCAGACGCCCTGGTCCTGCTCGTCAGTGGGGGTGGACACAGTTGCTCCCGGTGCTCGTCTTCGCGACCCGCTGTTCGCGGGGTCACCGCTGGTCAATCCGAGCAACGTAACACCGGACCGGAGCAGCGTGCAGCCGTCAACGGAACGAGTCCGGCCGAGGAGGCTCCTGCGCCCGAGGCACACGCGAGTGGCGCGGGGCACACCAGGAGTCGCCGGGGTGCCTGCCGCGATCGGCCCGCCGGGGGGACAATGGAGGCCGAGACCGGGCGTGCGTGTCACGTACGGCGTGAGGGCACCGTCGGGCGTGGGTTCGACGAGCGGAGCGAGGAGCAGCACACGTGACCGAACCGGACCAGTTGCGCCTGCTCGCGGTGCACGCCCATCCCGACGACGAGTCGAGCAAGGGCGCCGCGACCATGGCCAAGTACGTCGCCGAGGGCGCCCGGGTGATGGTGGCGACCTGCACCGGCGGGGAGCGCGGGTCCGTGCTGAACCCGGCGATGGACCGCCCCGAGGTGTGGGAGCGGATGGCGGAGATCCGCAACGAGGAGATGGCCCGGGCACGGGAGATCCTGGGGGTCGAGCAGGAGTTCCTGGGCTTCGTCGACTCCGGGCTGCCCGAGGGCGATCCGCTGCCGCCGCTCCCGGAGGGCTGCTTCGCCCTGGTGCCGGTCGAGGAGGCCGCCGCGCCCCTGGTCGAGCTGATCCGGCGCTTCCGGCCGCAGGTGGTGCTCACCTACGACGAGCGGGGCGGCTACCCGCACCCGGACCACATCAAGACCCACGACATCTCGGTGCACGCCTTCGAGGCAGCCGGCGACCCGGACCGCTACCCCGACCTCGGGGAGCCCTGGCAGCCGAGCAAGCTCTACTACCACATGGGCTTCACGCTGCCCCGCACGAAGGCGCTGCACGAGGCGATGCTGGCCGAGGGGGCCGAGTCGCCGTACACCGAGTGGCTGGCGAAGTGGGACCCGGCCAACGACATCTCCCACCGGGTGACCACCCGGGTGCCCTGCGCCGAGTACTTCCCGGTGCGAGATGCCGCCCTGATCGCCCACGCCACCCAGATCGACCCCACCGGCCGGTGGTTCTCCGTCCCGCTGGACCTGCAGACCCGCACCTGGCCGACCGAGGACTACGAGCTGGCCCGCTCGCTGGTCGACTCCACCATCCCGGAGGACGACCTGTTCGCCGGCGTCCACACCTCGGAGCGTGTCTCGTGACCACCGCACTCACCCTGCTCGCCGTCGACCAGCAGCAGGTCCCCGAGGACGTCGGCAAGGCCGGTCCGTTCGGGCTCCTGCTCATCGTCCTGCTGCTCATCGCGGTCCTGTGGCTGGGCCGGTCGATGACCGGCCACCTCAAGGGGCTGCCGCGCAGCTTCGACCCGGCCGACCAGGTGCCCGACAGCCCGGCCGAGCTGATGGTCGACGTCCCGGCCCGGGCGCCGGGTGCCGAGTTGCTGGACACGCTGCGGCGTGCCCCGCTGGCGATCGAGGCGCCGTCCCGTCCCCAGGACGACGAACCCCAGGGCGGGCGGCCCACCGCTCGCTGACCGCCCCGGCACCGTGGGTCCGGGTGCAGGCTGGTGGGTCCGGTACCGATCGGCCCTGGTCGGCCGGGGCCTGACCCCCGAGGGGGACGCGCACCGCCCGTCCGGACGCGTCCGGGACAGTGGTCGGCGATGATCGCCTGATGGCGACGCAGCGGGCCCAGCGGGACCCCGATCAGCACGACCGATCCCTCCCCGGCCGCTGGGGCACCCGCGCCCTGGAGATCGGCGAGAACGTCGTCTACGCCGGCATCGCGCTGTTCCTGGTGCTCAGCGCGCTCGTGCTCCTCTTCATCGCCGGGAGGACGACCTGGGGGATGGTCGGTGACCCCTCCCAGGGCCCGGTGCTCGAGCTGCTCGACGTGCTGCTGCTCGTCTTCATCGTCGTCGAGCTGCTGTTCGCCGTGCGGATCACCGTGGAGCGCCGGGAGCTGGTGGCCGAACCGTTCCTGCTGGTCGGGATCATCGCCTCGATCAAGGAGATCGTCGTGCTGTCGGTCGAGGCGGCGGGGGTGCTGGGCAAGGGCGCGGAGTTCGACGACCGGATCACCGAGATCGCCGTCCTCGGCGTGCTGGTGGTCCTGCTCGGGGCCACGGCCTGGCTGCTCCGGCTGAAGGAGCGCGAGCCGGACGAGGGCGACGCGCCACCGGCAGGCTGACCGGCCGGGTCGCCCCTGCCGGGCCTCACCACCGGTGCGCGACGTCGACCACGACGCGGGCGCCGTCGGGGTGCCCGGGTGCACCGGCGAGCACGAAGACCCGGAAGGGCAGCCGGGCCCGGGTGCCGACGGCCAGTGACGTCTGTCCCTCGAACGAGCCCGCCCAGGCCACCTGGCGCAGGGTCCGGGCGGCACCGACGTCGACGACCTGGGTCCGGTCGGGCAGGTAGGTGGGGGTCCGCGACCCGTCGTAAGCAGGTGCGCGGACGACGAGCTGGAGGACGGCGCCGCCCGCGACGGGCACGGGGGTGCCCGACCCCTGGGCGCCGACCTGGTCCACGTACCGGACGTCGTAGCCGGTGTCGCCGACCGCAGCCAGGTCGACCACCAGCCGGTCGAAGCACGGGTGCTGCCCGGCGCGGACGTCGGTGACGGTGCCCGGCGGGAAGGCGCCCGCCGGCTGGCTCTCGGGCAGCGAGCCCCAGCGGATCCCGCAGTACGGACCGCTGGTCGCCTGGGCCGGCAGTGTGCCGCCCAGCAGTGCGACGGCGGCGAGCAGCACGATGACGAGCGTCCGCGAACGCGTTCGTTGCTGGTCCATGACGATCCTCCTCGGTGTCGTCCCTGGTCGTGCCCCCGCACAGGGCTGGCTGAACGTGACGATCTCGTGACTGCCCGTTCGTACGGCCGTCGAGGCGTCACAGCCCCCGCCGCGGCCGGGCGGCGACCCCGGGATCCGCCTACGGTCGGGACATGTCGCTGACCCTCGGTACCGGTCCTCTCGCCCGGCCCTCGGCCGGACAGCTGAACGCCGACCTGTGGTCGGTCGCCCCCGCCCACGCGCTGTACCTCCACCCGCTGCAGGAGCGCATCCGCGGGGTGTCCGGCGAGCGCACCGTCGTGGACACCACAGGTGCGCAGCTGCTGCACGAGACCGGGCTGCTGCCGCGTTGGTACCTGCCGGAGACCGACGTGGTGGCCGGTGTCCTGCAGCCCAGTGACACCCGCACCACCTGCCCGTTCAAGGGCGAGGCCCGGTACTGGCACCTGGAGGTCGACGGACGCCGGGTCGAGGACGCGGCGTGGTCCTACCCGGAGCCCATCGACGGCTGCCCGCCGCTGGCCGGGCTCCTCTCCTTCGACCTGGATCGCCTGGACTCCTGGTGGATCGAGGACGAGCAGCTGCTCGCGCACCCGCGCGACCCCTTCCACCGGGTGGACGCCCGGCGCTCGTCCCGGCACGTGGTGGTCCGGGTCGGTGGCCAGGTGGTCGCCGACACCTCCGCGCCGATCGCGGTGTTCGAGACCGGCCTGCCGGTGCGCTGGTACGTGCCGGAGCCCGACGTCCGGGCCGAGTTCCTGGAGCCGAGCGACACCACGTCGGAGTGCCCGTACAAGGGCGTGGCGAGCTACGAGCACCTGACCGTCGCCGGCCGGCGGTACGAGGACGCGGTGTGGCGCTACCGGGAGCCGCTGCTGGAGGCGCTGCCGGCGGCCGGGCACCGGTCGTTCGACGGGGACGACATCGAGGTCGAGGTCACCGGCTGAACCGAGGGCGGCTCGGCCGGCGGACGCCGGCCGGGCGTCGCCGTCCTCAGGCGGTGCCCTCCGCGGCGATCAGGTCGGCGACCGCCGCGGGCCGCTCGCTGCAGTCGTCACCGGAGTCCGGCTCGTCGGCGGCCAGTCCGGTGACGCCGAGGTCCTCGACCGGCTGGAACCCGAGCCGGTCGAGGTGGCCCGGCAGCCGGTTCTGGGCGTTGACCACGTGCGAGCGGGAGAACCAGCCGAGGCCGTCCTCGACGTCGAAGTCGAGCCCACCCCCAGGGGCGCGGCGGACGTGCCCGGGGGAGGGCAGCAGGCCGGCGAGCTGGACGGCCTGGTCCGGGTACAGCGTGTCCGGCGGGGTGTCGAAGTAGTACCAGCTGGCCGCGCAGACGCCGTAGAGCGTGGGGCCGAACTGGGCGTGGTTGACGTAGAGCTCGAGCATCCGCCGGTCGTCGACGACCAGCGCCAGCTCCGCGGCCAGGCCGGCCTCCACCGCCTTGCGCCAGGCGCTCAGCTCCTGGTTGAGGAAGAGGTTCTTGGCCACCTGCTGCGGGATGGTCGAACCGGACGGGTCGTCCTCGCCGCGCAGGTGGGCTTCCGCGCGGGCCATCAGCCCGCCCCACTCGAACGCCCCCGAGCGGTAGGGGAGCTGGGCGTCCTCATGGGCGATGACGGCGGCGAGGAAGTTCCGCGAGACGTGCTCGACGGGCACGGACTGCTGGACGGCGCCACCGGGGTTGGCGGCCATGAACGCCGTCGTCGGCGGGTCGACCCAGCGCAGGGACACCAGCACCAGCGCCTGGACGACGAAGACGACGGCGACCAGCCGAGCGAGCGTCCGGAGGGCGCCGCGGCGGCGGCCTGGGCGACGGTCGCGCCAGGACTGCCCGGAGCCCGGCTCCGGGGCCGGCGGCGGTGGCGCGTCGTCGCTGCCCCTGCGCCGCCAGCGTCGCTGGGGACGGGAGTCCTCCTCAGCCGGCGGGAACGGGTGTCGGCCGGCGGCGTCCGGCGGCGGGCCGTACCGCTCGTCGCCGTACGGCGGGAACGGGTACGCGGTGTCCGCAGGTGGCCCGTCGGCCGGGCGGCGGAACCGCGCAGTCGGCCGGCGATCCGGTGGGACGTGGGCCATGCGGTGGAGCTCCCCAGGGGTCGACGGGAGCCGTCATCGTACGGGCGGCGACCAGGCAGGTGTCGCAGTCGCGCCGACACGCGAGCCCGCCGTCAGGAGGCGGTCACGGCGTCGATCGCGGTCAGGGCCTCCTGGCGGAGACCGTCGGAGATGGGTGCCGACCCGGCGACCTGGGCCGCAGCCTCCTGGCCCTCGTCGCTGACCACGTAGGTCATGAAGGCCCGCAGGAGCTCGGCGACCTCCGGGTCCGCGTAGTCCATGCAGCCGATGTGATAGCTGACCAGCACGATCGGGTACTCGCCGGAGCCGGTCGTGTCGCGGTTGACCTCGATGACGAAGTCGTGCTCGCCACGGCCCTCGACCCGGGGCGAGTTCTCCACGACGGCTGCGGCAGCCTGCGCCGACGGGGCGACGAACTCCTCGCCCACGCCGATGCGGGCCACCCCGAGGTCCCCGGCCTGGGACAGGTCGGCGTAGCCGATGGCGCCCTGCCCGCTGCGGACGGCGGCCACGACTCCGGAGTTCCCTTGCGCCGCCTCACCACCGGCCACCGGCCAGTCGCCGTCGGGCTCGTGCGGCCACGCCTCGCCGCCGGCGACGGCGAGGTAGTCGGTGAAGTTCTCGGTGGTGCCCGACTCGTCGGACCGGTTGACCGGCGTGATCGGCAGGTCGGGCAGCTCGGCCCCGGGGTTGTCCGCGACGACCGCCGGGTCGTCCCACCGGGTGACCTGCCGGTCGAAGATGCCGGCCAGCGTGGTGGGGCTGAGGTCCAGCTCCTCGACGCCGTCGAGGTTGTAGACGACGGCGATCGGTGAGATGTAGTTCGGCAGCTCGAAGACGCCCGAGGGGCCGCACCGCTCGGCGGCCTGCGTCAGCTCCTCCTCGTCGAGGGCGGCGTCGGAGCCGGCGAAGTCGGTCCCGCCGGCGAGGAACTGCTCGCGCCCCCCACCGGAGCCGATGGGGTCGTAGCTGACGGCGACGTCGGGCTGGACGGCGTTGAACCCGGCGGTCCAGCC
This sequence comes from Modestobacter sp. VKM Ac-2985, assembly GCF_026967925.1. Classification (GTDB taxonomy): domain Bacteria; phylum Actinomycetota; class Actinomycetes; order Mycobacteriales; family Geodermatophilaceae; genus Modestobacter. Next base: position 748,139 of record NZ_JAPVBI010000001.1, read on the forward strand.
CTGCATGGCTGCCTGCTGGGCGCTGGAACCGGCGCCGACCAGGGTCCCGCTCAGCTGATCGACGTCCGCGGCACCCACGCCGCGTTCGTTGGGCGGGACGTAGTTCGCCGTGAAGACGACGAAGCCACCGACGGTGACCGCCCCGGCCAGGGCGGCGAGCTTTCTCCCGACAGTCACTGGTGCCTTCCGCGGATGGTCGTCCGGCGGTGGGCCGGACGTCGAGCGTTCAACAGTACGTCCGCCCTGCGCGACGCGGTCGGGGTCGCGGTGGTGTCCGCTCTCAGCGCAGCGACGAGCCGGGTAGTAACTGATTACAAGATTACGATGCATGGTGTCCGTACCGAACGAGGAGGAACCGTGCACGCACACCACCGCTTCCCATCCGAGGGCTTCCCCGGCCGCGGGCGCGCCCGTGGCCGTGCGGCGGACGCGCCGCCGCCGGTCGAGCGCGCCGAGGTCGCGGGCTGGTTCGCCGGCCGGCTGCCCGACGAGTGGTTCACCGGCCCGGTCGAGCTCGTCGTCGACCGTGACGAGATCACCGTCGTGGGGTCGGTCCCCGAGCCCGACGTCGGCGACGGCGACCCCGCGGCCGCCCGGGCCGGGCGGATCGCCCGCTTCCGCGAGCAGACCCGCGGTCAGCGGATGGCGATCGCCGACGCCGCCCAGCAGCGCTACGGCCGGTCGGTGGCCTGGGGCGCGTCCTGCGGCGACGTCCGGGAGCTGTTCACCACCCTGTCGGTGCCGGTGATGACCCGGCTGCGCCAGCCCGAGCGCCTGGTCCTGGACACCCTGGTCGACGCCGGCGTGGCCCGGTCCCGGTCCGAGGCCCTGGTCTGGGCCGTGCGACTGGTCGGCGAGCACGCCGAGGACTGGCTGGCCGAGCTGCGGCAGGTGATGGCCGCCGTGGAGGAGGTGCGCGCCCGGGGTCCCCAGTAGGACGCCCCGGGCCCGCGCGGGGATCGGGGACACTGGGCTCCGTGCCCCACACCGCAGAGCCCACCGACACCGACGTGCTCGTGGTGGGGGCCGGCCCGGCCGGTGCAGCTGCCGCTGCGTGGGCCGCGCGCGGCGGCGCCGAGGTCGTGCTCGCCGACGCCGCCGTCTTCCCCCGGGACAAGACCTGCGGTGACGGGCTGACCCCCCGGGCCATCGCCGAGCTCGACCGCCTCGGGCTCGGCGACTGGGTGCGCTCGCACGGCCGCAACCGGGGGCTGCGGGCGGCCGGCTTCGGGCAGGAGCTGCTGCTGCCCTGGCCCGGTGGCGCGCTGCCCGACCACGGCGGCGCCGTCCCGCGCACGGAGCTGGACGACCGGATCCGCTCGGTGGCGCTGGACGCAGGGGCCACCCCGCTGGAGGGCGCCCGGGCGGTGGACGTCGAGCGGGACGGCGACCGGGTGGGTGCCGTGGTGTTCCGCCGTCCCGACGGGTCGACGACGACGGTCCGCTGCCGCCGGCTGGTGGTGGCCGACGGGGTCCGCTCCCCGCTGGGCCGGGTGCTCGGCCGGGAGTGGCACCGCGACACGGTCTACGGCGTGGCCGCGCGCGGCTACGTGCGCTCGGGGCGCAGCGACGACGAGTGGATCAGCTCGCACCTGGAGCTCCGCGGCGCCGAGGGGGAGCTGCTGTCCGGCTACGGCTGGGTGTTCCCGCTGGGGGCCGAGCGCGGTGAGGTCAACGTCGGCGTCGGCACCCTGGCCACCGAGCGCCGCCCGGCCGAGGTGGGGCTGCGCGCCCTGCTGGAGCTCTACACCGACCAGCGGCGGGCAGAGTGGCAGATCGAGGGCGCCGTGCAGGCTCCCGCCAGTGCGCTGCTGCCGATGGGCGGGGCGGTCTCCGGTGTCGCCGGGCGCAACTGGGCGCTGGTCGGGGACGCCGCAGGGTGCGTGAACCCGCTCAACGGCGAGGGCATCGACTACGGGCTGGAGACCGGTCGCAGCGTGGTCGAGCTGTTCGACGAGGACGACTGGTCGCAGGCCTGGCCCACGACGCTGCGGCGGCACTACGGCGAGGCGTTCTCCATCGCCCGTCGACTGGCCGGGCTGCTCACCGTGCCGCGGTTCCTGCCGGCCGCCGGGCCGGTGGGGATGCGCTCCCGGGTGCTGATGACCGTGGCCCTGCGGGTCATGGGCAACCTCGTCACGGACGCCGACCGGGACCTCACCGCACGACTGTGGCGTCGGGCCGGGCGGCTCTCGGTGCGCCTGGACGACCGCCCGCCCTTCAGCTGAACAGTCCGCCGGGCGGGCGGCGCGCCGGACGGGTGCTGTGCCGCTACTGCGTTCTGCGCAGTACTGTGCGGTGCACCGACCAACCCGGAGGACGTCGATGGACACCACGCAACTGCTCAAAGGGGTGCTGGACCTCGCCGTCCTCGCGGTGCTGGACGGCGAGGACGGCTACGGCTACGACGTCGTCCGGCGGCTGCGGGCGGCCGGGCTGGAGGAGGTCGGCGACGCCTCGGTCTACGGCACCCTCCGGCGGCTGTACGCCGCCGGGCACCTGACCAGCTACGTCGTCCCGTCGGCCGAGGGGCCGCACCGCAAGTACTACGGGCTCAACGTCTCCGGGCGGGCGCAGCTGGAGATGGCGACCAAGACCTGGCACGGCTTCGCCGACACGATGGCGGCCCTGCTGACCGATCCGGAGGTGGCGGCATGACCGGCGCGACGAGTGTGGGCCGGCAGGCCGAGGTGCGGGAGTACGCGGCGGCCGTGCGAGCGGCGCTGACCGACGTCCCGGCCGAGCGGTGCGAGGAGCTGCTCGAGGACCTCGAGGACCACCTGGCAGAGGTGGCGGCGGACGGCGATGCGCCGCTGGAGTTCCGGCTGGGTTCCCCTCGCCACTACGCCGACGAGCTGCGGACCGCCGCCGACCTGCCCGCCGCGCCGGCGGCCGAGCACGACCGGGTCGGGCTGACCGAGCTGGTCGGCCGGGCCCGGGCGTGGGAGCCGGTGCGGCAGGTCGAGGCGTTCCTCCCCGAGCTCCGCCCGGCGTGGTGGGTGGTGCGCGCCTGGGCCGCCGTGACCGCGGTCGACGTGGTCTTCGTGGGCGGCACGTCCTTCCCGGTGCCCACCCTCGGGCTCGGCCCGATCGGCCTGCTCGTCACCGGCGCGGCCATCGCCTGGTCGGTGCGGCTGGGCCTGCGCGCCCGGGCGGAGCAGCGCGAGCCCGGGGGCCGTGCCGCGCTGGCCAACGCCGGGCTGGCGCTGCTGACGCTGGTCGCGCTGGTCGGACTGGCGGCGGGCCCCGGCGTCGCCACCGCCGAGACGGTGTACGTCGACGACCCCCAGCCCGACCACCTGGTGCACGAGGACGGCACGCCGATCACGAACATCCTGCCGTTCTCCTCGACCGGCGAACCGCTGCGCGGGGTGCTGCTCTACGACCAGGACGGGCGGCCGATCGACGGCCTCGCCGACGTGACGCTCGACGGCGACCAGGTCGAGGCGGTGCCGGACGCGCCGTTGCAGCCGGGCAACGCCTATCCGCAGCAGCGCCAGGTGCGGGGCTGGGACGAGTACGGCCAGGAGGCCGTCGTCCCGATGCCGCTCCCGAGCACCGCACCCACCAGCGGTGGCGCGCCGGAGGAGCCGGCCCAGGCCGTGCCGGGGGAGACCCCGGTGCCCGACCCGGGGGCGCCGCCGACGCCGTGAGCGGCCGGGCGGCTCAGGCGAGCGGGGAGTTGTAGAGCGCGAACCAGACGGCGATGTAGTGGCAGATGGCGGCCACGATCGTCATCGCGTGGAACACCTCGTGGTAACCGAACGTCCCCGGCCAGGGGTTGGGCCGCTTGCTCGCGTAGGCGATCGCCCCGACGCTGTAGAGCAGGCCACCGACGGCCAGCAGCACCATGGCGGTGACGCCGACCAGCTGCAGGATGTCGACCATCACGAACAGCGCCGCCCAGCCCAGCGCCAGGTAGATCGGCACGCCCAGCCAGCGGGGCGCGTGCGGCCAGACGACCTTCAGGGCCACGCCCAGCGCAGCGCCGGCCCAGACCAGGGCCAGCAGCCACCAGCCGGTCGGCTCGGGGACGGCGAGCAGCGCGAACGGCGTGTAGGTGCCGGCGATGAAGACGAAGATCATCGAGTGGTCGGCGCGCTTCATCAGCTTCCAGCCGCGCGGTGACCAGCGGCGGCGGTGGTACAGCGCGCTGACCCCGAAGAGCCCGAGGATGGTGACGCAGTACAGCGCCACCGACCAGCCGGCCCGGGCGCCCTGCACGGCGGCGAGCGGGATGAGCACCGCCGCGGCGACGATCGACCCGAAGAACGCGAACAGGTGCAGCCAGCCCCGCATCCGCGGGCGGGTGTCGGGGTGGTCGGGGTCGCCGTGCTCCGCCCGGGTCCACTGGGCCTGGCGCTCGAGGTGCTCGACCCGTTCGCCCTCCTCGTGGACGGTGGAGACCGCCTCGTCGGCCGGCGCCTGGAGCTCGGCGCCGTCGGCGGTGACCCGGACGTGGTCCTCGCGGTCTGAGGAGACGCTCATGAGCCGAGGTTACGGAGCAGTGGGTACCGCGTCATCCCGGGCGGCCTGTGACCTTGCTGCGGGAACGCGCAGGCCGGGTCCGGCGTGCGGTCCGACCACGGCCGGGGGCGGGACCTAGGGTGAGGACGTGGGGGTGCGCGCGAAGGTCCGGGACGCACTCACCCTCGTCTACGAGCAGCGGCTGGCGCGCGAGCTGCTCGGGGCCGACACCCCGCGGCACGTCGGCGTGATCATCGACGGGAACCGGCGCTGGGCCCGGGCCATCGGCCTGGAGGACGTCAGCGAGGGACACCGCCGCGGCGCGGACAAGATCGCCGACCTGCTCTCCTGGTGCGACGAGGCCGGGGTGGAGGTCGTCACCCTCTTCCTGCTCTCCACCGACAACCTGACCCGCCCGGCTCCTGAGCTCACCCCGTTGCTGCGCATCATCGAGGGCGTCGCCTGTGACCTGGCCGGCCCGGACCGGCGGTGGCACCTGCGCGCGGTGGGCGCACTGGAGCTGCTGCCCCCGGAGACCGTCAGCGTCCTGACCCGGGCCGAGCGCGACACCCGGGACCGGCCAGGTGCGACGGTGAACCTCGCGGTCGGCTACGGCGGCCGCCGGGAGATCGCCGACGCCGTGCGCTCGCTGCTGGCCGAGCACGTCCAGCGGGGGACGACGCTGCCGGAGCTGATCGAGGTGCTCGACGCCGACCAGATCGCCGAGCACCTGTACACCCGCGGGCAGCCCGACCCGGACCTGGTGATCCGCACCAGCGGCGAGCAGCGGCTCTCCGGCTTCCTCACCTGGCAGACCGCCCACTCGGAGTTCTACTTCACCGACGTCTACTGGCCGGAGTTCCGCCGGGTCGACTTCCTGCGGGCGCTGCGTGCCTACGCCGCCCGGCACCGCCGCTTCGGCGGCTGACCCGGGCCTCCTCGGGTCGGCGCCCGGGGGCTGACAGACTCGGGGCATGGCAGCCGGCGCGGTCGACGTCCCCCTGGAGTACGTGCGGCTGGGGCTGCGCTTCGACCGGCTGGAGCCCGGCTTCGTCGACGCGTACACCGGTGACCAGCGGCTGCGCGCGCAGGTCGCCGACGAACCGGCGCCGCAGCCGCACCAGCTGCGCGACCAGGCCCGGGCGCTGCTGGCCGAGCTCGACTCCGCCGCCCTGCCGCACCTCCGGACCGCCTACCTGCGCGGTCAGCTCACCGGCCTGGAGTGCACGGCCCGCAAGCTGGGCGGTGAGCCGGTCGGCTTCATCGCCGAGGTCGAGGCCTACTTCCAGGTGTCGGTCGCCCTCGGGGACCCGGCCGAGTACGCCGCCGCGCACGCCGAGCTCGAGCAGCTGCTGCCCGGCAGCGGCTCGCTGGCGGAGCGGTACGCGGTGCACCGGCGGCGGGAGGAGTGCCCGCCCCAGCGGCTGGAGGAGGCGGTGCACGCGCTGTCCTCCGCGCTCCGCGACCGGGTCCGCGGCCAGTACGGCCTGCCCGAGGCCGAGACGGTGCGCTATGAGGTGGTCACCGACAAGCCGTGGTCGGGGTTCAACTACTACGAGGGCGACTACCGCTCCCGGGTCGCGATCAACGCCGACCTGCCGCACCGGCTCGCGCAGCTGCCGCACCTGGTCGCGCACGAGTCCTACCCGGGGCACCACACCGAGCACTGCCGCAAGGAGCGCGGGCTGGTCGAGCGCGACCAGCACCTGGAGCACACCGTCTTCCTGGTCAACACCCCCGAGTGCCTGATGGCCGAGGGGCTGGCCGACCTCGGCGTCGAGGCGGCGATCGGCGCCGGCTGGGGGCCCTGGTCGGCCGACGTCCTCGGTGACCTGGGGCTGCGCTTCGACGGGCACCTGGCCGAGCGGGTCGCCGCCGCGGCTGCGCCGCTGAACCGGGTGCGCCAGGACGCCGCGATCCTGCTGCACGACCGCGGCGCCGACCCGGACGTGGTGATCGCGCACCTGCAGCGCTGGGGGCTGGTCAGCCACGACCGCGCCGTCCAGCAGCTGCGCTTCCTCACCGACCCGCTGTGGCGGGCCTACATCTCCACCTACGTCGAGGGCTACGACCTGCTCTCGACGTGGCTCGCCGCCCGGCCGGCCGGGCAGCCCGTCGCCGACCGCTTCCTGCGGCTCCTGGACGAGCCGCTGACCCCGGCGGTCGTCGCCGCCGAGCTGGCCGGCGCCTGACCCTCGTGGCGGGCGGGACGACGGAGGAGCGGCAGGCCCTGGGGCTCTGGACAGCGGGCTGGATCGCCCTCTTCCTGCTGGCCGGGCTGCTGTGGCTGGGCGACGTGGCGCTGCAGTGGCCGGTGCTGCTGGTGCCGGCGGCCTGGGCGATGGTGGTGCTGCGGCCGCGCCGCGAGGGCCGCGGCGCCCGCCGCTGATCGTCCGCCGGGAGCGGGACCCGGTCGACTCCTGTCGGTGGGCCGGTGGAGGATCCCCGGCGTGATCCACGCCCGCGGGCTCGCCCGCACCTTCCGGAAGAAGAAGCAGGAGGTGCACGCCGTCGCCGGGGTGGACCTCGACGTCGAGGCCGGCGAGATCGTCGGCTTCCTGGGCCCCAACGGCGCGGGCAAGACCACCACGCTGCGGATGCTCACCACCCTGCTGACCCCGACCGCCGGCACCGCCACGGTGGCCGGCTGCGACCTGATCGCCGACCCGGTCGGTGTGCGCCGCCGGATCGGCTACGTCTCGCAGAGCGGCTCGACCGCGCCCGAGGCCCGCGCCGGGGAGGAGGTCGTCGACCACGCCCGGCTCTACGGGATCAGCACCGAGGAGGCGACCGCCCGCGGCAAGCAGCTGTTCCGCGAGCTCGACCTCGACGGGCTCTGGGAGCGCCAGCCCAAGGCGATGTCCGGGGGCCAGCGCCGCCGGCTGGACATCGCGCTGGGCCTGGTGCACGTCCCCGGCCTGGTCTTCCTCGACGAGCCGACCACCGGGCTGGACCCGCAGGCCCGGGCCAACCTGTGGCAGCACATCCGTGGTCTGCGCGCCGAGCGCGGGACGACGGTGTTCCTGACCACGCACTACCTCGACGAGGCCGACGCGCTCTGCGACCGGATCCTGGTCATCGACTCCGGCCGGATCGTCGCCTCCGGCACGCCCGACGAGCTCAAGTCCGACGTCGGCGGCGACGTCCTGACCGTCACCGCCGAGCACGCGGACTCGGCCGGGCAGGTCGCCGGTCTGATGGCCGCCCTGCCCGGGGCCGAGGCGCCCCAGGTCGACGGCCCACGAGTGGTCGGTCGCGCCCCGAACGGCGGGGCTGCCCTGGTCGCGCTGGTCCGTGAGCTGGACGCCGCCGGCATCGCCGTGGCCGGCATCGAGAGCCGCCGGCCGAGCCTGGACGACGTGTTCCTCGGCCTCACCGGCCGGTCGCTGCGGGAGACCGGGGCGCCGGCCGCCGTCCTCGCCGAGCCGCTGGAGGCCACCCGATGAGCACGATCGCGACCCCGCCGGAGACCCGGCCGACCAGCGCCACCGCGACCAGCGACCTGGTCCGGGACACCTACACCGTCTTCGCCCGGGCGATGCGGATGTCGTTGCGCAACCCGGCCTGGCTGGTGATCAGCCTGATGCAGCCGATCCTGTACATCACGCTGTTCGGCCCGCTGCTGACCTCCGACGCCGTCCAGCTCGGTGCCGGCAACGCCTACCAGGTGTTCGTGCCCGGGATCCTGGTCCAGCTCGGCATCTTCGGGGCGCTCTTCGTCGGGTTCGGGCTGATCGCCGAGTACCGGGCCGGGGTCATCGAGAGCCAGCGGGTCACCCCGGCCAGCCGCACCGCGCTGCTGCTGGGGCGGGTGCTGCGCGACGTCGTCGTCCTGCTGGTGCAGGGCACGTTGCTGGTGCTGGTCGCCATCCCGCTGGGGCTGCGCGCGCCGCTGGTCGGTGTGCTGCTGACCCTGGTGGTCATCGCCCTGCTGGGTGCGGCGTTCGCCTCGGTCTCCTACGCCCTCGCGCTGACGCTGAAGAGCGAGGACGCCTTCGCGCCGCTGCTCAACGCCGTCGTCCTGCCGGTGCTGCTGCTGTCGGGGATCCTGCTGCCGATGTCGCTGGCCCCCGGCTGGCTGCAGGCGATCAGCGACGTGAACCCGCTGAAGCACGTCGTCGAGGGCACCCGCGCCTTCTTCGACGGCGACTACGGCAGCGGCACGGCCTGGTGGGGTGCCGCGCTCACCGTCGCGATGGGGGTGGCGGGCTGGTGGTTCGGTGTCCGACGTTTCCGGCAGGAGTCCAGCTGACGAACGGGAGGTCTCGTCTCACCCCTGTGCGTGTCAAGGGGGTGTTCCTGTCGGTGTGAGGGCATAGCGTCGGCGGTGGAGGACGAGCTCACCTCGCCCTCCGCGGGAGGCCCGGTTGGTGCGACGCAGTTCGTTCACCAGAGGGGCCGTGTCCCGGCCCCTGCGCCGGGACCCGGTCACCTTCGAGCCGGGGCGCGCCTTGACACCAGGGTGTCGCTCCACGGGAGCCGATTCGTGAGCACTCGCCGTACCTACGTCCTCGACACCTCCGTGCTCCTCTCCGACCCGGGGGCGCTGCTGCGCTTCGACGAGCACGACGTCGTCGTCCCGCTGGTGGTGATCGGTGAGCTCGAGGACAAGCGTGACCACCCCGAGCTCGGCTGGTTCGCCCGGCAGACCCTGCGGATGCTCGACGACCTCCGGGTGCAGCACGGCCGGCTGGACGCACCGCTGCCGGTCGGCGTGCAGGGCGGTTCCCTGCACGTGGAGCTGAACCACAGCGATCCGTCGGTGCTCCCGCCCGGCTTCCGGAACGACAGCAACGACAGCCGGATCATGGTCGTCGCGCTCAACCTGCGCAGCGAGGGCCGGGACGTCTGCCTCGTCACCAAGGACGTGCCGCTGCGGGTCAAGGCCGCCGCGGTGGGGCTGGACACCGAGGAGTACCGCGGGCTGGGCGCGGTCGACACCGGCTGGACCGGGATGACCGAGCTCGCGGTGGAGGAGCCCGACGTCCAGGCGCTGTACGACGCCGGCACGGTCTTCCTGCCTGCCGCCGCGGAGCTGCCCACGCACACCGGGCTGGTGCTGCTCTCCGGCCGGGGGTCCGCGCTGGGCCGGGTGACCCCGGACAAGCAGGTGCGGCTGGTCCGCGGCGACCGGGACGCCTTCGGCCTGCACGGGCGCTCCGCCGAGCAGCGGATCGCCCTCGACCTGCTGCTCGACCCCGAGATCGGCATCGTCTCGATGGGCGGCCGGGCCGGCACCGGCAAGTCGGCGCTGGCGCTGTGCGCCGGGCTCGAGTCGGTGATGGAGCGGCGGGCGCACAAGAAGGTCGTGATCTTCCGGCCGCTGTACGCCGTCGGCGGGCAGGAGCTCGGCTACCTGCCGGGCAGCGAGGGCGAGAAGATGGCGCCCTGGGCACAGGCGGTGTTCGACACGCTGGGTGCCCTGGTCTCCGGTGACGTCGTCGAGGAGATCGTGGCCCGCGGGCTGATCGAGGTGCTGCCGCTGACCCACATCCGCGGCCGCTCGCTGCACGACTCGTTCGTGATAGTCGACGAGGCGCAGTCGCTGGAGCGCGGGGTGCTGCTCACCGTGCTCTCCCGGCTGGGCACCAACTCCCGCGTCGTCCTCACCCACGACGTCGCGCAGCGGGACAACCTCCGGGTCGGCCGGCACGACGGCGTCACCGCGGTGATCGACCGCCTGAAGGGCCACCCGCTGTTCGCCCACGTGACCCTGACCCGCTCCGAGCGCTCCCCGATCGCCGCCCTGGTGACCGAGATGCTGGAAGACCTCCCCCTCTGAGGTGGAGCCCCCCGGCCCCCGGGCCGGCCGGGCCTGCCCGGGTTGGCCCCGCATTGCACGCCGTTCGTCTGGATCGCACGTGCTGCAGCACGTGCATCGTGACCACAACGCGTGCAATGCGGGGTTCAGCGGGTGGCGCGGGTCAGGGCGCGGAGCCACCTGGACACCAGGGCATCGGGTGTGGCCAGGTCGTCCCACACCCAGCGCACGACGGTCCAACCCTCGTCTCGGAGAGCGTCCTCCCGTCGCTTCTCCTCGAACACGGCGTCCCCGGCGTCCTGCCCGGGCCGGAGCAGTCGCCCGTACTTGACCCGCCCGTCGAACTCACCGAGCAGTCGCTCGTGCTGCCAACCGAAGTCGGTGCGTCCGACCAGCCGCCCGTCGGGCCGTCGCACATCGACCTGGAGGTCGGGGAGAGGCAGTCCGGCGTCGATCATCAACGCTCGTGAGCGGCTCTCGCCCACGCTCTCGGACCGGGCGTCGGCGGCGAGCAGGACCCGACGCGCGGATCGGGTGCCCGGTGTCCCGGCACAGGCGTGCAGCACTGTCATCAGTTCGGCGGGCGTGGTCATCCGTTGCGCCAGCGCCGCATCGGCGACCACGAGCGCCGCTGCGAACGGGACGGTGCGGGCCACGTCGACGACCGTCCGCGCGACGCTGGTGACCGCGATCCCGCCGTGCAGCACGACGTCGTCCTCGCCGAGCCGGGCGACGTGCGACCTCAGCCGGTTCTCGTCCGCGCTGCGTGCTGGAGGCCGGCGGGTGACGTGCACCTGTCGCAACGCCAGCCCCCACAGCGGCAGACCGTGCAGCGCCGCTGCAGATCCGTGGCTGACGACGGCCGGCTGGCGCAGGCCGGCGAGGGTGGCCCGGACCGCCAGCAGGTGCCTGGCACGTTGGGGCAGCGCGGTCGGGGCCACCAGGTAGGCGCCGCGCTGCAAGGTGGACCACTGGCCTCGGCGGCGCCGCCGCCTGATCTCGTCGTCGACGAGCCCGGCGGCGAGGGCCTGTGGTCGCAGGACGAGGCGGGGGAGCGGGTCGGCCGGTTCCATGACCACACCGTGCTGGGTGGCGACGCCCCGATGCCCGCCTCTCGACGATCTGGGGACGCGGCCCACCGCTGTGGACGGTGCGCAGCTCTGCACGCGTTCTGCACGGTCTGCTCGCGCTGCGGCACGAGCAAAGTGCACGAAACGCGTGCAGAGCGGCGGCGGTGTGGCCCGGTCAGGTCGGGGTGGCGGGCTGGTCTTCCGGTGCCGTGCGGCTCGGTCGGGTCGGGGGCGGTGGGGTGGTGGCCCAGCGGAGCAGGCCGACCGCGACCCAGGCCGCGCCCAGGCACCACAGCAGGCGGACGGTGACGTCGTCGAGGGAGAAGTCACCGCGCAGTCCCAGCAGGAACACCGGGATGGCCAGCACGAAGCCGGTCACCACGACGTCCCTGCGGAACGGGCTGATCACGCCTCCATCTCCTCCAGCCGCTCACACAGCAGCGAGGCCCAGCGGTGCGCGGTGGCCCGGGTGCCGTCGACCATGGCCACGGGCACCGGGACGTGGTCCAGCACGGCGGCCGGGTCAGCGGTCGAGTCGGTGTCCTCGACGACGACGGCGTCCAGGCGGGGCAGGCCGTCCAGCCACGGCACGAGGTCCTCGGGCTTGCGGGTGGCCTCCATGACCGCCCACACCGCCGTCGGCGACCAGACGGAGAGCATGTGCTCCATCCACGGCCCACCGGACGTGCGCAGCGGGGCGTCCACGGCGACGACCGTGACCGCGCCGGTCGTCGCGCTCGTCCGGCGGCGTGCCAGGGCGGTCTCCACCGAGGTGATCCGGCTGGCCTCCGGGGCCAGGCCGGCCAGCGCACCGGAGGCGGCCCACAGGACGGCCTCGGGCTCCAGCCGCAGCGAGGAGGCCAGTGACCGGGCGGCGGCGAACGTCTCGGCGCCGGGGCCGACGAGCATCAGCACGTCGCCGGGCTCCGTCGGCGCCGGCGGAGCCGAGGGGAGGCGCTCGGACAGGGTGCGGGTCAGCGCGGCGTAGACCCCGCGGGCGGCCGCGTCGCTGGTGAAGTCCGGCCCCAGCAGGGAGTCGGGCAGCCCGAGGGTGAGCAGCCGGATGACCAGCTCCTCGGGCCCGCTCATCGGGTAGGGGACGAGCGCCGTGGACGACGGTGCGGGGACCAGCCGGGTCACGGTCGCCAGGCGGCCGCCGGGCTCGTCGGCGGCCGGCAGCGCAGGGGCAGCCGGCCGGGGTGCCACGGGGAGGGCCGTCGGGCGGGTCGGGGCCTGCGGGCGGCCGGACAGTGCGGGTCGGGTGCTCGCCGGCACCGGCGGGCGCGACCGGCGGACCGGCGGGACACCGGGACGGGAGGCCAGCAGCGGCTGCGAACCGCCGAAGTGCTGCGGCGGCATCAGCGACAGCGGCGGCAGGACGGTGGTGGCGTCCAGCGGCAACGGAGCCGGGTCGCTCGCGGTCCGCGCCATCTCCGGGGCCATCGCGGGGGCCATCGCCGGGGACACGACCGGGGACATGACCGGGGAGAGGGCCACCGGGACGGCGAACCGCTCGCGCTGGTCGATCGACGGTGACTCCATGAAGCGGATCTCCTCGGCCGGGGACTCGTCGACGACGACGGCGTCCACGACCAGGTTCTGGGCGGCGGCGAACTGCGCCGCCCGCTGGGCGATCCGGTCCTCGCTGGCGTAGCCGGCGTGCGCGTCGGTCCGGTAGGCGCTGGTGTCGTAGGCGTTGGGCTCGGCGCCGGTGGTCTGGTAGGCCCACGGCTGCGGGACGTCGCGCACCCGGTCCTCGGCGAGCGCCGGGGCGGGCCACGCGCGGGCGGCCGCGGACTCGATGATCGCCGAGGCAGCCGCGACGGCCGCGTCCCCGTCCTGGTCGGCCTCTGCGGCGGTCCGCTCGGCACCCGCCTCGGGGGAGCGGTGCCGGCCGCGGCCGGAGCCGTTGGCGGCCAGGACCTCCTCGAGCAGGTCGGCCAGCTCCTCGTCCGCACTCCGCACGGACTCGACCATCGAGAGGGCCGGGGCCGCCGTCTCGAGGCGGGTGGCCTCGATTCGTGCGGCTTCGATCCGGGCGGCCTCGGCGGCCTCGGCCTGGACCCGAGCGGCCTCTGCCCGGGTGCGGGCTGCTTCGATCCGGGCTGCTTCGACGCGCACTGCCTCAGCCGCGGCGGCCTCGGCCTCGGCCTGGTGGCGGGCTGCCTCGGCGGCTGCTTCGGCCTCGGCCTGGTGGCGGGCTGCCTCGGCGGCTGCTGCGGTCTCGGCCTGGTGGCGGGCTGCTTCGGCGGCTGCTTCGGTCTCGGCCTGGTGGCGGGCTGCTTCGGCGGCTGCTTCGGTCTCGGCCTGGTGGCGGGCTGCTTCGGCGGCTGCTTCGGTCTCGGCCTGGAGGCGGGCTGCGTCTGCGGCTGCTTCGGTCTCGGCCTGGAGGCGGGCTGCGTCTGCGGCTGCTTCGGTCACGGCCTGGAGGCGAGCTGCCTCGGCCTGGAGGCGGGCTGCGTCGGCGGCTGCTTCGGCCTCGGCCTGGAGGCGAGCCGCCTCGATCCGTGCTGCCTCGGCCCGTGCTGCCTCGGCCTGCACCCGGGCGGCCCCGGCGGCAGCCGCCTCGATGCGCGCGGTGGCCAGCCGGGTGGCCTCCGCGGCCGCGGCCTCGACCGCAGCCGTCTGGGCAGCGGCTGCCTCGGCCGCGGCCAGCTCGGCAGCGGCCGCCACAGCGGCGTCTTCGACCGCGGCGTCGGCTGCCGCCTGCACCGGGCTGGAGGCGACCATCCGGGTCAGCGCTGCGGCGAAGGGGGAGGGCCCCGACGGCTCGTCGGCGACCGGTGCGGGCGCCGGCGTCGGCACGAGGTCCTCCGCCGAGAGCATCAGGGTGTGCTTGGCGGGGGTGAACGGCTTGGCCGCCACCGGGGCGGCCGCAGCCGCGGCTGCCCGTGCCGGTCGCGCTGCGGACCGGGCGCCGTCGGCGGGACCGGTCGCGCGCCCGGCAGCGGTGCGCCCGGCCGGCGCGGCGGCTGCGGGCGTGCCGGCCGGGGTCCGCACCGAGCCGGACCGGCCGTAGAGGTCCACGTCCGGGCTGCCCTGCGCGGCCGCACCCAGCAGGTCGGCGAGCTCCTTCATCCGGTCGTCCATCGACGGCCCGGCAGCGGCGGTCGGCCGCGCAGGCGTGGCGGGGTCCTTCAGCACGGTCGAGGAACCGGTGCTCGGCCCGGGGGTCGCCCCGGCCGCGGGCACCTCGACCTCGGCGATGAACCGTTCGTTGGTGAAGAAGCCGAACATGCCGCCGGAGCGGATGCGGCGGACCCCGACCACCCGGGCCGAGGCCCCGAACTCTGCGCGTGCGGCCGCGACGGCCTCGTCACGCGTGGCTGCCTCAACGGATCGCGACGGCACCGCTCACCACTCCCAAGGACTCGATCTGTGCCGTGCGGGACACCTCGTTGTACGAGATGACCGACAGGCGGGGCAGGACCTGACGGATCAGGCGGGACAGGGCGGCTCGCACCTGCGGCGAGCAGACGAGCACGGGGGAGAGGTTCATCCGCTCCGCCTCGTCGAGGAGCTCGGTGCAGCCACGGACCAGGACGTCGACGGTGTGCCCGTCCAGGGCGAGGACCTGGCCGCCCTCGGTCGGACGCACGGCCTCCAGGAGACGCTGCTCGAACGACGGCTCGAGGGTGATGACGTGCAGTCGCTCCTCCTCGGTCACGTACGGGTGGCTGATGGCCGCGCCGAGGGCCGTCCGGGCCGCCTCGACCAGGCCGTCGAGGTCGGTGGAGACCTTGGCCCGCAGGGACAGGGCCTCGAAGATGCGCACCAGGTCGCGGATCGACACCCCCTCGTCCAGCAGGGCCTGCAGCACGCGCTGCACCTCGCCGAGGCTGAGCAGCGCCGGGGTGAGCTCGTCGGCGACGGCCGGGTGCGAGCGGCGGATCATCTCGACCAGCACCTTGACGTCCTCCCGGCCGAGCAGCGCCGAGGCGTTCTGCCGGACGACCTCGGCCAGGTGGGTGGTGATGACCGAGGAGCGGTCGACGACCGTGGCGCCGGCCATCTCGGCCTGCCGCTGCAGCTCGGCGGGCACCCACTTGGCGGCCAGCCCGAAGACCGGCTCCCGGGTCGCCTTGCCGGGCAGCCCGTCGAGGTGGTCACCGATGGCGAGGACGGTGCCGGCCGGGGACGTGCCCTTGGCGGCAGGGACGCCGTTGAGCCAGATGACGTACTGCGAGGCGGGCAGGTCCAGGTTGTCCCGGGTGCGGACCAGCGGGATGACCAGGCCGGTCTCCATGGCGACCTTGCGGCGCAGCGCCTTGACGCGGTCGAGCAGGTCCCCGCCGCGGGCGGTGTCCACCAGTTCGACCAGGTCGAAGGCGACCTCGAGCTCGAGGGGGTCCACCCGCATCCGGTCGGCGATGGCCTCGGGGGAGTCCGGCTGCGGCTCCGCGGCGACGGCGTCCCCGGGGGTGCTCTCGTCGTCGTCCTCATCGACCTGGTCGGTGAGCCGGGTGGAGATGAACAGGAACAGGCCACCGATGATCAGGAACGGCAGCTTGGGCAGGCCGGGGATCAGGCACAGGGCCAGGGCGCCCAGGCCGGCGATGCGCACCGGCTGCTTGTTGCGGGACAGCTGGCTGATCAGGTCCGAGCCCATGTCGCCCTGGGACGCCGAGCGGGTGACGATCAGGCCGGTGGCGGTGGAGATCAGCAGGGCGGGGATCTGGGAGACCAGTCCGTCGCCGACGCTCAGCAGCGAGTAGGTGGAGATGGCCTCTCCGGGGGCCATGCCCTTCTGCATCATGCCGATGGCGAAGCCACCGATGAGGTTGATCAGGGTGACGATGATGGCGGCGATGGCGTCGCCCTTGACGAACTTGCTGGCGCCGTCCATCGAGCCGTAGAAGTCGGCCTCGGAGGTGACCTCCATGCGCCGCTTGCGGGCCTGCTTCTCGTTGATCAGGCCGGCGTTCAGGTCGGCGTCGATGGCCATCTGCTTGCCGGGCATCGCGTCCAGGGTGAAGCGGGCGCCGACCTCGGCGACCCGGCCGGCACCGTTGGTGATGACGACGAACTGGATGATCGTGAGGATCACGAAGATCACCAGGCCGACGATCAGCGAGCCGCCGATGACGAAGTGCCCGAAGGCCTCGATGACCTTGCCGGCGTAGCCGTCGGTGAGCACGAGCCGGGTAGAGGAGACGTTGAGCGCCAGGCGCATCAGCGTCGCGATCAGCACCAGTGACGGGAAGATCGCGAAGTCCAGCGGCCGCTTGATGTTCATCGACACCAGCAGGATCAGCAGCGACCCGACGATGTTCAGCGCCAGCAGCACGTCCAGCACGGGCGCCGGCAGCGGCACGACGAGCATCAGGACGATGGAGACGACCCCGATGGGGACGGCGGCCTTCGTCAGCTTTCCCACGAGACCTCGATCCTGTGCGGTGCCGCTCCGGCAGCGGAGGAGTGCGCCGGTGCGCGCTCCACCGCCCTTCTCGGCAGTCCGGGGAGGGCTCCGTACCGCGCCGCCGGTCGCTGCACCGTGCGTCACAACCGCGCCGCGGACCTCAGCCCGGCGGCGACCCGACGTGGGCGGGACCCTCGGTCAGCGGCGCCGGCCGGCGCGCGGGAGGCCCTCGGTGACCGGTGCCTCGAAGCCGGGGCGGTGCACCCCGCCACGCACGCCGCGCGCGGACAGGTGCATCACGAAGGCGAGCACCCGGGCGACGGCGGTGAACAGCTGGGCCGGCACCTCCTGGCCCAGGTCGCAGGAGGCGTGCAGCGCCCGGGCCAGCGGGATGTCCTGGACCATCGGCACCTTGCACTCCTCGGCCCGGGCGCGCAGCCGGGTGGCCATCTCGTCGGCGCCCTTGGCGACCACCCGGGGCGCGCCCTTCAGCGGGTCGTACTTGAGCGCGACGGCGACGTGGGTGGGGTTCACCAGCAGCACGTCGGCGTCGGCGACCTCGGCCATCATCCGGTTGCGGGACATCGACAGCTGGGTCGAGCGCCGCTGGGCCTTCATGTACGGGTCGCCCTCGGCCTGTTTGTGCTCCTGCTTGATCTCGTAGACGCTCATCTTGAGCTGCTTCCGCATCTTGTGTCGCACGACGACGTAGTCGGCGACCGCGATGGCCAGGCCGGTGATGCCCACGACCCGGAACATCAGCACCGCGGAGTCGGTGAAGGTGTGCACGATCTCGGACAGCGGCAACGCCCCGGCGGCGGAGACCAGGTTCATGGCGCGATCGGACGTCACGCCGATGACGACGGCCAGCGCGACGGTCTTGATGATCGCCTTGGTCGCCTCCCAGAGGCCCTGGCTGCCGAACATCCGCTTGATCCCCGGGAACGGGTTCAGCTTCTTCAGCGTCGGCTTCATCGCCTTCGTGGCGAGGGTGACCCCGCCCTGGGCCGCCGAGGCGACGGTGCCGATCACCATCATCGCCAGGGCCATCGGCAGCAGGGCGACCATGAAGACGCTCAGCGCGGTGCCGAACAACGCGTTCACCGTGGCCAGCTGGGGGTCGTTCGCGACCACGCCGACCTGCACGAACAGCTCCTGGATCGAGCCGAAGGCCCCGCTCACGAGCATGGGCAGCAGCACGCTCGCCGCAGCCGCGCCCAGCCAGGTGCCCAGTTCCTGGGTGCGCGGGATCTGCCCTTCCTTGCGGGCGTCCTTCAGCTTCTTCGGTGTCGGTTCCTCTGTCTTCTCACCGCCGGGACCGTCCTTGGCCATCAGTCACCCCCTGCCACGTCAGCCGCTGCGCAGCGAGGTCATCGCGTCGAGCGCTGCGTCCAGGAGCCCGTCGAGCGCCGGCGGCAGCAGCGGGAAGGTCAGCCCCAGCAGGGTCAGGGTGATCATGATCTTGACGGGGAAGCCGAAGGCGAAGATGTTCAGCGCCGGCGCGGCCTTGGACAGCAGCGCCAGGGCGACGTCGGCGAGCAGCAGCACCGCCACCAGCGGACCGGCGATCTGCAGCGCGGCCAGGAACATCATCGAGAACGCGGTGATCAGCACCGAGCCCAGCTGGTCGGTGGGCACCGAGCCGCCGACGGGGAGCCCCTCGTAGGAGGTGACGAACCCCCGCACCAGCAGCAGGTGCCCGTTGCTGGTGAACAGCAGGGTGATGGCGAGCAGGTAGTGCAGCCTGCCGATCACCCCCTGCGTGGTCAGCGACATCGGGTCGTAGGCCGGTTGCAGGGAGAAGCCGCCGGTCACGTCGATCAGGTCGCCGGCCAGCTGGACGGCGCTGAACAGCAGCTGGACGACGAAGCCCAGCGCCGCACCGATGACCGCCTCGGTGACGGCGCCCGCGACCAGGAACCCGGCCGTCACCTCCGGCAGGGTGCCCGAGATGTGCGGGAAGGTGACCAGGGCGATGCACAGGGCGAGCGCGCCCTTGACCACCCGCGGGATGCCGTTGGAGTTGAACGGCGGGGCCAGGGCGATGAACCCGGCGGCCCGCGTGCTGGCCAGCAGCAGCGCCGCGAGGGTCGCGGAGGGGACCTCGAGGTCCACTGCGGCCTCAGGTCCTGCCGAGCAGCCGCGGCAGTGACTCGAACAGCTGATCGGTGAAGGAGACCAGCTCCGAGAGCACCCAGTTGCCGGTCACGAGCAGCGCGATCGCCACCGCGATCATCTTCGGCACGAAGGACAGGGTCGGTTCCTGGATCTGGGTGGCCGCCTGGAACAGCGAGATCATGAAGCCGACCAGCAGGGCGGTCAGCAGGATCGGGGCGGACACCTTCGCCGCGACGATCATCGTCTGGGTGGCGATCTCGGTGACGTCGGCGTCGCTCATCCGTAGGACCCCACCAACGCGGTGGTGACGAGCGCCCAGCCGTCGACGATCACGAACAGCATCAGCTTGAAGGGCAGCGACACGATGGTCGGCGGCACCATCATCATGCCCATCGCCATCAGCGCGGCGCTGACCAGCATGTCCAGCACCAGGAACGGGATGAAGACGACCAGGCCGATGATGAAGGCGCTCTTGAGCTCCGAGAGCACGAAGGCCGGGACCAGCGTCAGCATGCTCACCGACGCCGCGTCCGCCGGTGCCTCCTCCCGGGACAGCCCGACCATCAGCTTGAGCTCGTCCTCCCGCGTGTTGGCCAGCAGGAAGGTCTTCAGCGGCTCGACGCCGGAGTCGTAGGCCGCCGAGGCGGTGATCGTGCCGTCGAGGTAGGGCTGGACGGCGATCTCGTTGACCTCGCTGAGCACCGGGCCCATCACGAAGATGGTCAGGAACAGCGCGATCCCGGTGAGCACCTGGTTCGGCGGTGAGGTGGGCAGGCCCAGCGCGTTCCGGGTCAGCGCCAGCACGACGAGGATCTTGGTGAACGAGGTCACCAGCAGCAGGGCCGAGGGGGCGATCGACAGCACGGTGATCGCCAGGATCAGCGTGACCGCGGTGCTCGGGCTGTCCCCGCCGATGGAGATGTCCAGGCCGGAGTCGTCCACCACGGGGGCGACCGGCTCGGACGGCGGGGTCGGCGCGGTGGGCGCGGCCGAGGCCGGGCCGGCCAGCAGGAGCAGCACGACGACCGTGCCCAGCAGCAGCAACGGCACCAGCCAGGCGGCGCGGCGCGCTTGCATCGCGGGCAGCCGGACGGGGACGGCGGCCATCAGCGGCGCACCGTCCGCTCGCGCAGCTCGTGCACGGCCGACGTCCACGTGCTGCGGTCCAGCACCGAGCCGGCCAGGGCGCCGCTGCTCGCGCGCGGCACCGGCACCCGCGCGGCGGGCAGCTCGGTGGTCGCGCCGTTCTCGCCGGTGGCCCCGGGGCGGACCTGGGTGGCCAGGGCGGCCTGCAGCTCGTCGTCCTCCAGCTCGGCCAGCAGGGTGACCTGCTCCTCGGTCGAGCCGACCACCAGCACCCGGCCGGCGACCCGCAGCACCGAGACGCTGCTGGCCCGGCCCATCCGCTGGCGGGCGACGACCTCGATGACGCCGGTGGCGCCGCCGAGCCCGCGCTTCTTCGCCACCTTGCTCGCGAAGAGCAGCACGGCGGCCACGAACGCCAGCGACAGCACCAGGCGGACGATCATCCAGCTCATGCCGGCGGAGCTCCGTACTCGCCGGCCTCGGTCACGATCTCGCTGATCCGCAGGCCGAAGTCCTCGTCGACGACGACGATCTCGCCGCGGGCGATCAAGGTGCCGTTGACCAGCAGGTCGGCCGGGGCGCCCGCGGCGCGGTCGAGTTCGATGACCTCGCCGGGGTGGAGGGAGAGCAGCTCGGACACCGTCATCCGGGTCCGGCCGATCTCGACGGTGACCTCCATGGCCACGTTGCGGAGCAGGTCCAGGCTGCCGCGCCGCTCCCGCGGGCGGGGCAGGGTGACCTGCAGGGCCAGGGTGGCGGCGATCTCGGTGCCGTTGATCAGCGGCACGGCGAGGAAGACGCCCTTGTCCCGCAGCCCGTCCAGCGCCGCGACGACGTCCTCCACCCGCTCGGCCGCCACCCGCACGCGGCCGAGGGCGCCGGCGGCGGCCTCGAGCGCAGGGCGCAGCGCGGTGGCGACGTCCATCGGGCCGACCGGGGAGTTGGTCAGCGCGCTGACGATCTCCTCGGAGAGCACGAGCACGATGTCGCCGCTGACCTCGCCGCCCAGCGCGGCGGTGACGGCCGCGCCGGGGACCGGGGGGAGCGGGACCGACTCGGGGTCGGCCACCGTCTCCCCGGCCCGGAGGACGAGCTCGGCGGGCATGGCGGCTGCTGCGGCCTGGGCCGCGGCAGCGACGGCTGCGGCGATGGTGTCGGAGTCCGACGAGCGGTCGGTGCCGAAGGCGGTGGTCATGCGGGGTCCTTTCCGCCGGTCGCGGTGTCGGGGACGATCTCGGCCGCCAGGCGGCGCCGGTGGTTGCTGGGGAGGGCGTGGGCGAACGTCACGTCGTTCGTGGTGACCTGCAGCGGGCTGTCCTGCGCGTGGCGCAGCAGCAGCACGTCGCCGACGGCCAGGCTCAGCAGGTCACCGGAGGGCACCTCCAGCGGGTTGAACCGCACGCTCACGTCGACGGGGACGTCGTTGAGCCGCTCGGTGATCGCCTCGAGCGCGCGCTGCCGCTTGTGCTTGGCGGTGTCCGACAGCTGCGGGGAGGCGGCGTTGTTCAGCGGGCCGGCGAAGGAGGAGAAGGGCAGCACGAGCGTGACCTCGGGCTCCCGGGCGCCGATCCGCATGCTGTAGGTCGCGACCATGACCGTCTCGGAACCGGAGGCGGCCTGGGCGAGCTGCGGGTTGTACTCGACAGTGTCCAGCGTCGGCGTCAGTGCGGTGACCGGCGCGAAGGCCTGGCCGAGCTCGTCGAGCAGCCGGCCCAGCAGGTGCCCGGTGATGGCGCTCTCCATGCCGGTCATCGGCCGGTTCGGCTGGTCGCCGGCGCCGGAGCCGCCGAGCATGTGGTCCACCATCGCCATCGCGGAGTCCAGCGGCCAGGCGAGCACGCCCTTGCCGGCCAGCGGCTCGAGGGTGAACGTCGCCGTGAAGTACGACGGCGGCAGGGTGGCGATGTAGTCGTCGTAGGAGAACTGCTCGATGCCGGTCAGCTCGACCCGGACGCCGGTGCGGAGCAGGGACGTCAGGGTCGTCGTCGCCTGGCGGGCGAAGGACTCCTGGGTGATCTGCAGGATCCGGACGTGCTCGCGGGACAGCTTCGTCGGGCGACGGAAGTCGTAGGTGCGCGGTTCCCGGCGGCGGGCGCGCCCCTGCCCCTCAGGGTGCCGGGGGGCGGCGCTCGGGGCGTCGGCCACGGTGTCGGACAGGCTCACGCATGTCCTCATCGGCGGGGGGTGCGGTGACCCTGACCGCCGGACACCAGCCGGCGCCGATGTGCTCGGCGCCGGCTGGTGCAGGTGTGTCCCGGTGGGGGAGGAGCGTCGGCCGGGCACACCCGTGAGGTGGTGGAACGGCCCCCGTGCAGGGTCCCGGCACGAGCGTGCGAGTGCTGGGGGGCAAGGGGGTCCTTCTACTGGGTGACGTACTCCGTGTACCAGAGCTCGTAGACGTCGCCGTGGTAGGCCTCGATGACCGCCGCCTCGAAGGCGGCCTTCATCGCCTCCCGGTTGGCCTGCACATCGGACAGGGGAGCCCCGGAGAACTGGGAGATGGCGATGTCCATCGCCTTCGAGCCATCGGGGGTGGCGCCGCCGCCGTGCCCGCCGCCGCCGGCGTGCTCGTCGTAGGCGAGGGAGAACTGCAGCGTGAAGCCGAGCTTCAGGTAGCTCCCGCCGGCCAGGTTGATGGCCACCGGTTCCACCGCCAGCACGACGCTGCCCGCCTCCGGCGCGGGTTCGGCCTCGGCCTCGCCACTGCCGCTGAAGACGAAGAAGTAGGCGGCCGCGCCGAGCGCCAGCACGGCGACCAGCCCCATGATCAGCAGCTTCTTCTTGCCGCCGCCCTTGGCGCCGTCGACGTCCTCGGGCTCTTCCTTCTTCTTCCTGCTCATTCCTGGCTCCCCTCGGAGGTCGTGCCGGTGGTCTGGGTGGCTGCCTCGATGCCGGGCAGCAGTGCGTTGGCCTCCGGGGAGGCGACGGACAGGAGGACGACGTCCACCCGCCGGTTCACGGTCACGTAGCTGGGATCGGTGTCCGGCACGAGCGGCCGGGTGGAGCTGTAGCCCACTGCCGACATCCGGTCCTGCGCGATGCCGTTGGCGTCGACCAGGTGCCGCAGCACGGTGGTGGCCCGGACCGCGGACAGCTCCCAGTTCGACGGCCACGGCCCGCCGCGGGTGACCGGGAGGGAGTTCGCGTGGCCCTCGACCCGGACCAGGTTGGGCAGGTCGTTGATCGCCGGCCCCATGGCGTTCAGCACGGTGACGCCCTGCGGCAGGAGGGCCGCGGACTCCGGGGCGAAGAGCACCGGGTCGGAGACGACGCGCACGACCAGTCCCCGCTCGTCGATGATGAACTGGGCGGCCCCGGACTGACCGGCCGCGGCCAGTGCTGCGGCGATCTTGGCCCGTGCTGCCGCGAGCTGGTCGTAGGCCGACTGCGCCTCGGCGCCGACGGCCCGGGCCTCGGCCTCGGCGGCGGCGACCGCAGCCGCCTGCTCCGCCTCGGTCTGGGCCGTGCCGTCGATGGCCGCCTCCTGGGCGACCTGGACGGGCATGAGCGGGCTGTCGTTCTCGGTCGGTGCGTCGATGGCGGCGCCGTCGTTGAGGATGGTGATCGGGGCGCCGCCGCCCTCCCGCGCGCCGGCGGCGAAGGCGGTGAACTTGGCGGCGTCGATCGAGCTCATCGCGTAGAGCACCACGAAGAGCACGAACAGCAGCGTCATCATGTCGAAGCCGGACACCAACCACCGTTCGTGGTTCTCGTGCTCCTCGTGCTCCTCGTGCTTCTTGCGGCGGCCCCCACCGTGGCCGCCGTGCCCGCCGCCCTTGCTCATGCCGCCTCGCGCTGCTGCTCACTGGGCGGCACCAGGGAGCTCAGCTTGGCCCGCACGGTCCGCGGGCTGGTGCCGGCCTGGATCTCCGCGATGCCCTCGACGAGCAGCTCCATCTGCGCGGCCTGCAGCGCGCTGACCCGCAGGATCTTCGCGCCCATCGGCAGGAACCAGAAGTTGGCCGCCATGACGCCCCACAGCGTGGCGATGAACGCCGCGGAGACCATCGGGCCCAGCGCCTCGGGGTTGCTCAGGCTGCCCATCACGTTCATCAGGCCGACGATGCAGCCGAGGATGCCGATGGTCGGCGCGTAGCCGCCCATGTTGTTCATGAACTTGGCGGCGACCTTGTCCTCGGTCTTCTTGGCCGAGATCTCGCCCTCCAGGATGCTGCGCAGGTCCTCGGGGTCGGTGCCGTCGATGCTCATCTGCAGCCCGCGCTTCAGGAACGGGTCGTCGATGTCCTTGACCTGCGCCTCCAGCGCGAGCAGCCCTTCCTTGCGGGCCTTCTCGGCGAGGCTGACCAGGGTCTGGATCTGCTCGGTGGCCGGCGGCACCTTGGCCGGCAGCACGGCCATCTTGAACCAGGTGGGCATCTTCTTCAGGTCGTCCATCGTCTGGCTGGCCATGGCCGCGCCGAAGGTGGCGACGACGACCAGGACGATCGCCGGGAGGAAGATCAGCGACGTCGGGTCGGCGCCCTCCAGGATCATGAAGACGACCAGGGCGATGATGGAGACGACGAACCCGATCAGGGTGGCGGGGTCCATGGCTCAGCGCTCTTCTCGGCTCGGGAACGGCACGACCGAGGAGTCCTCGGTGCCCTTCACGGTGTGTGCGGTCGGCATCCGGTACTCGCCGCGGTCCATCTGGAAGGCGACCGCCTGGATGCTGGCCCGGTAGTCGCGGACCGCACGGACCACCTCGTCGACGGTCTCGGTGACGACGTACTTGGTGTCGTCGCGGAGCGTGACGACGGTGTCGGGGTGGCCCTCCACGCGCTGGATGAGCTCGACGTTGAGCACGAAGTGCTCGCCGTTGAGGCGCGTCAGACGGATCACGGGACTGCTCCAGGGGTCGGGTGTGGCGGTGTCGCCACGAACGGGCCTCATCGCGCCGCAGTCAGGTCATCGGCGTGTCGAGGGCGGTGCTTGAGCTGAACGGCCCGGCCCCCCCGACGGGGTGACCGGGCCAGATGGCCCCCCTCCAGGGGCCCGCCGCGAGCTTGCGAGTGGTGGGGAGGAGGGGGGTCCTTCATCAGCGCTTGAGCTGGACCAGGTCCTGGAGGATCTCGTCGGAGGTGCTGATCACTCGGCTGTTGGCCTGGAAGCCGCGCTGGGCGACGATCAGCCCGGTGAACTCCTCGGCCAGGTCGACGTTGGACATCTCCAGCGCCCCGGCCGACAGGCTGCCGCGGCCCCCGGTGCCGGCCTGCCCGACCAGCGGGTTGCCGGAGTTGTCGCCGGCCCGGAACGAGCTGTTGCCGGCCTTCTCCAGCCCACCGGGGTTGGTGAAGGTGGCCAGTGCGAGCTGGCCGATGTTCTGCCGCAGCCCGTTGGAGTAGATGCCGACGATCGTGCCGTCGTTGGCCAGCGAGTAGCCCTCCAGGACGCCCATCGCCGAGCCGCTCTGGGCGGTCGTCTTGGCCGCGGCGTCGCTCTTGCCGCCGAACTGGGTGAGCGAGGACAGGTCGACGACCACGGGCTTGGTCCAGGCCGCGACGGCCCCGGTGGGAGCCGCGATGGTGAAGGTGGGGGGCGCCGGGTCGGCGAGCGTGCCGGCGGGGAGGTTCTGCCCGGGGTTGGCCGGGTCGGGATAGGTGGCGCTGCCGTCGGCGAACTGCAGCTCCACCGCCGTCGGCGTCAACGTCGTCCCGGTGGTGGTGTCGACCAGGTTCACCGACCACCGGTTGGTGGCCGGGGCGGCCATCTTGGACATGGTGACGCTGACCGCGTGGGCGTTGCCGAGGTCGTCGTACATCTGGATCTGCGAGGTGACGGCCGTGTCCGTGCTCAGCGCCCCGGCGGAGAGGTTGCCGCTGATCGCCGAACCGGTGGTGGCGACCGGGGCGAGCACCTGGCCGGTCGGGATGCGGAGGGCCTCGATCGGGCCGTTCGGGTCGACGACGCCCAGGGCGTTGGCCATCCAGCCCTGCAGCTTCGCCCCGTCCGGGGTGACCAGGTTGCCGACGCCGTCGGTGTCGAACGAGCCGGCCCGGGTGTAGAGCTGCTCGTTGCCGACCTTGGTCATGAAGAAGCCGTCGCCGCTGATCATGAAGTCGCTGGCCCGGCCGGTGTTCTGGGTGGAGCCCTGGCCGAAGTTCGTGGTGATGCCGGCGACCTTGACGCCCAGCCCGACCTGCGCCGGGTTGGTGCCGGCGACGTCGCCGTTGGGTGCGGAGCCGTTGCGCAGCACCTGGCTGAGGGTGTCCTCGAAGACGGTCTGGCTGGCCTTGAAGCCGACGGTGTTGACGTTGGCGATGTTGTTGCCGGCGACGTCGAGCTTGGTCTGGTGGGCGCGCAGGCCGGAGATGGCCGAGAACATGGAACGAAGCACGGTGGAGCTCCTCGCGATCGGTGTGGGGAGGCGGGGACGCCAGGTCAGCGGGTGGTGGTGGTGGCGGGGGTGGCGACCTCGGGGACGGTGATCTCGGTGATCCGGCCCAGCGGCACCGTCTTCTCGCCGACCACCGCCCGGGGCTCGCTCCCGCCGGTCACGATCACCGAGGAGACCGCGCCGGTGACGGTGGTGCCGTCGTCGGCGGTGTAGGCCACGTGCTTGCCGACGAGCGCGCCGGCGCTGAGCGAGCGCTGGAGGGTGAGCAGCTCGGCGTTCTGCTTGGCGATCTCCTCGAGCTTCTCCACCTGGGTGAAGGTCGCGGTCTGGGCCATGAACTCGCTGCTGCTGGTCGGGTTGCTCGGGTCCTGGAAGCGCATCTGCGCGACCAGCAGCTTGAGGAAGGTGTCCTTGCCCATCTGGTCCGAGCGGTCGGTCGCGGTGGTCGCGGTGGTGGTCGGCGTACCGACGGTCCCGGTGATCGGGGTGGTCATCGCACGGTCTCCAGATCAGACGCGGACGTCCACGCCGGCTGACGTGGACTGGTCGGCGGCCGGGGCGGCACTGCCACGGCCGAGGGGATCGGTGGTCTGCCCGCTGCCGCGGGAGCCGCCCTGCTGGTCGGGCTGGCCGGAGCGGCCCTGCTGACCGGTCTGGGCGTCGAAGAGCTGCTGCGCGGTCCGCGCGCCGGTGCCGGCGTCGCCGCCGTCCGCGCCGACCTCGACCCGGCCGGCGGTCAGTCCGGCGCTGTCGAGCTCGCGGCGCAGGTCGGGCAGGGCGTCCAGCAGCGCCTGCCGGCCGGCCTCGTGCGCGCCGTGCAGGCTCACGTCGAGCACGCCACGGGTGATCGTGACCTGGACCGACACCGGGCCCAGGTCGTCTGGCGTGAGCACCACGGTCATCGTCTGACTGCCGTCCGGGGCGTTGTGCAGCACCGCGAGCTGGCGGCCGAGCTGGGCGGCGACGGGGGGCTCCGCCGGGGCCGGCACCGCAGCCCCGGCCGCCGCTGCGGACGCAGCCGCAGCCGGCGTCGGGCCGGGGAGCCCGAACCCGGCATCGGCCTCGACGGTCGACGGCGCCGGCCCGGTGGCCGCCGGGGTGGGATCGTCCCCGGCGTTCCCCGCCCCGGTGCCCGCCGAGTCCGCGGCCGCACCGGCGGGCAGCAGCAGCGGCGTCGCCGCGGCGTCGGTGGTGGTCGCCGGGTCGGTACCGGGAGCGCATGCGGTGACCGGGCCAGTCGCGGGGAGCGCCGCCGGAGCACCGGCCGGATCGACGACGACGATGAGCCCAGCGGCGTCGGCCAGCGCTGCGGTCGCGTCGACAGCGGCCGCAGCGGCGGGGACGGGCGGGGTGGGCAGGAGCGGGGCGGGCAGCGGCGAACCCGGTGCCGGTGCGGCCGGCGCCGGCCCCGCAGCGGCAGGTACGCCCGGCAGGGGGACGGCGCCGTCGGCGGACTGCCCGGCACCGGTGACGGCGCCGATCAGGCCGGCTGCGGCGGCCGTCGTCCCCAGGCCCGCGGTGCTCTCCGCGGTCAGCGGCGCGGCCGCGGCCAGCAGCGCCCACAGCCCGGGCTGCAGGGGGACCGGCGGAGCAGCGGCGTCGGTGCTGCCGTCGGCGACCTCCGCCGCGGGGTCGGCCGCCGACGGGTCGACCCGGTCGGCGGGGGCGTCGGTGGGGCGGTCGGGCCGGCCGGTGGGGGAGCGGTCCGGGGTCCGGACGGCGGACCGCTCCGCCGCCCGCTCGGCGGCCCGCTGGGAGGCGTGGGAGGGGCCGCGCTCGCTGCCGAGCGCGTCGTCGAGGGCGCTGGCGAACGCCGGTGCGCGGTCGCCGGCGGAGGACCGGCCGGAGCCGTGGGTGACGGCACCGGATCGGGCCGGGGCCGAGATCACCGGCAGGGTGGTCGGGCTGCTCATGCGTAGGCCTCCGCGGCTCTGGTGACCTTCTGGACGTAGGACTGGGTCTCGGGGTAGGGCGGGATGCCGCCGTGGCGCTGCACCGTGCCCGGGCCGGCGTTGTAGGCGGCGAGCGCCAGCTCGGTGGAGCCGAACTGCTTGGTCAGGCTGCTCAGGTAGCGGGCGGCGCCGTCGATCGAGGACGCGGGGTCGGTGGCGTCCACGCCGAGCCCCGTGGCGGTGGCGGGCATGAACTGCATCAGCCCGGTGGCGCCTGCGGACGACCTGGCGGAGCTGTTGAACCCGGACTCGGTCTTGGCGACCGCGGCCAGGAGTGCGGGGGAGACGCCGTGCCGGGCCCCGGCCTGGGCGAAGAGGTCGGCGTAGGGCACCCCGGCGAGGCCGCCGCCGGCCGCGGGGGCGACGGGGGCAGTGCCGGCGCCCTCGGGCAGCACCCGGCGGATCAGGGTCGGGTCGCCGACGTCCTGGACCTTGACCACGTCGCCGGCCTGCGGGGCGGCGATCATCTTGCCGCCGCCGATGTAGAGCCCGACGTGGTCGATGCCGGGGCGGGAGGACGTGTTGTCGAAGAACACCAGGTCGCCGGGGAGGGCCTCGGCCAGCGAGGCGACCGGCCGGCCGGCGGTGGCCTGCTGGGCGGAGGTGCGCGGGATGGCGATCCCGAGGTCGGCGTAGACCCGCTGGGTGAAGCCGGAGCAGTCCAGGCCGGTCGCCGGGTCGGTGCCGCCCCACTTGTAGGGGACGCCGAGGTACTTGGTCGCCGCCCCGACGACCTCGGCGCCGGTGCCGGTCGCTGCGGGGGCCGCCGAGGCCGACGCCGCCGCGCTGCTGCCGGTGAGGCCGGCGGCGGAGGCCGCGCTGGCCCAGGCGGTCTGCTGGGTCACCGGCGGGGTGAAGCGGGCCTGGATCTGCCCGATCCGGCTGTGCACCGCGATCAGTCCGTCCACGTCGTCTCCTCCCTGCTCATCTCGTCCGTGCTGGCTCGGGTGGTGCTGTGCTGGCGGGTGACCAGGTCGTCGACCACGCGTTCCTCGGCGGCGTCGGCCGCTGCCTGCAGGGCCGCCACGTGCCGTTCGCGCAGGCGTTCGAGGCCCTTGGTGCGCTGGGCGGCGGCGGTCCACCGGGCCCGGACCAGGTCGGCCTGCTCGGCGCGTGCGACGGCCAGTGCCCGTGCAGCAGACACATCGGCAGCCGCGGCGGCCGATGCGACCATCGCGGCGATGAACGCCGAGCCGGTGGGGTGTCCGGGCAGCGCGCGCTCGGTCAGCGCGGCGGCGTCCCGCTCGGCGCGCTCGGCGGCCTCGGTCGCCTCGCGGGCGGCCTGGGCCGATGCGAGCGCGGCGGCGCGCTCCTCGGTCCGGCGCAGCTTCAGCACCGGTTCCAGGCGGAAGGCCGGCTGCTTCACCGCGGGTCGCTCACGCCGTGGTGGCGATCGCGTGCAGTCGGGCGAACGCCTCGGGTGTCGAGGTCGGGTCGTCCACGGCCTGCCGCAGGAAGGCGTCGATCTGCGGTACCAGCCGTCGGGCCCGGTCCACGAGCGGGTCCGAGCCGGTCTGGTAGGCGCCGATCTCGATCAGCTCCCGCACGTCGCGCAGCGCGGCCATCATCCGGCGGACCTCCCGGGCGTCGGTCATCTGCGGCGACGGGACGATGGTCGTGGCGACCCGGGAGATCGACTCCAGCACGTCGATCGCCGGGAAGTGCCCGGCGGTGGCGAGCTTGCGGGTGAGGACGACGTGGCCGTCCAGGATCGACCGGGCGGTGTCGGCGATCGGCTCGTTGTGGTCGTCGCCCTCCACCAGCACGGTGTAGAGGCCGGTGATCGAGCCGGTGGTGGAGGTGCCCGCCTTCTCCAGCAGCTTGGGCATCATCGCGAAGACGCTGGGCGGGTAGCCCCGGGTGGCCGGTGGCTCGCCGGCGGAGAGCCCGACCTCGCGCTGGGCCATCGCGGTGCGGGTGATCGAGTCCATCATCAGCAGCACGTCGCGGCCCTGGTCGCGGAAGCCCTCGGCGATCCGGGTGGCGACGAAGGCGGCCTTCAGCCGCACCAGCGGTGGCTCGTCGGAGGTGGCCACGACGACGACGGTGTTCGCCATCCCCTCCGGGCCGAGGTCCTCCTCGAGGAACTCGCGGACCTCCCGGCCACGCTCGCCGATCAGCCCGATGACGCGCACGTCGGCGTCGGTGCCCCGGGTGATCTGGCTCATCAGCGTCGACTTGCCGACGCCGGACCCGGCGAAGATGCCCAGCCGCTGGCCGCGGCCGACCGGGACGAGGGTGTCCAGGGCCCGGACACCGGTGGTGAGCTGCCGGTTCACCCGGGCCCGGGTGAGCGCGTTGGGGGTCTGGCTGGTCAGGTCGACGTACCGGATCGCACTGCCCAGCGGCGGGCCGCCGTCCATCGGCCGGCCGAGCCCGTCGAGCACCCGGCCGAGCAGCGCCTCGCCGACCGGCACCTGCAGGGGCATGCCGGTGGCCCGCACCCGGGCGCCGGAGCGGACGCCGGAGAGGTCGCCCAGCGGCATGCAGGTCAGCCGGTCCCGCTGCACGGCGACCACCTCGGCCAGCAGCGGCTGAGGGCCGGTGCGGACCTCGACCAGGTCGCCGACGGCCGCCGAGACGCCCTCGACGGAGAGGGTGAGCCCCATCGCGCCGGTGACGATCCCGGTCAGCTGGGGTCGGGCAGCCGCACGCGCCCGGTCGATGAGGTCGTTGCTGTCCAGGGCGTCGACGGTCGCCCTCATGACCGGAGCACCTCGCGGACGCGGTCCAGCGCTGCGCTCAGCTGGGCGTCGACCCGCTGGGTGCCGGCCTCGGCCAGCGCGCCGGCCCGCTCGACGGCGTCGTCCCCGCGGACGGTGACCGACGCCGGCAGCTGGGCCAGCGCCTCGGCCGGCACCTCGGCGAGGTCGTCGGGGTGCAGCCGGACGACGACCGGCACGTCGTCGGGGCACAGGGTCAGGGCCCGGCGCAGGGCGTCCAGGCCGGGCTCCGCAGCCATGGCCAGCTCCCGGCCGAACAGGTCGCCGACCAGGATGACGACGGCGTCCAGGATGCTGTCCCGCAGCTCGTCGACCACCGGGGCGGCGGTCTCGTCCAGCCGCTCGACGGCGGCGCCCATGGCCGCCGTGGCCGAGGCGAGCCGGCGCTCCCAGCGGGCCTGCACCTCCAGGAGACGCTCCTCGGCGGCCTGCTCGGCGGCGCGGACGACCTGCTCGGCGGCGACGAGGCCCTCGGCGTGGCCGGCGGCCCAGCCCTCCCGGCGGGCCTCCTCCCGCAGCCGGGCCAGCTGCTCGGCGTAGACCTCGCCCAGCCGGAGCCCGACCCGTGCGGTGGCGGCCCGGTCGCTGTGCGCCGCCGTGGGGTGCTCGGCGACCGGGGGGACGACGGAGGGCGCCCGGGGTGCCCGGGGCGGGGGGACCGGCGCGGCCGGGGCCGGCGCGACGGCGTCCTGCGCGGCGGGGCGCACCGCCGACGGCCGGCCCCACACCGGCGCACCCTGCGGTGCGCGCTGGTAGGGGACGGCGCCGGCCGCCGGAGCCCCGCGCAGCAGCAGGGTCTCGCGTCCGCTGCCGTCAGGCGACGAAGTCATCCTCACCACCCCGCGAGATGGTCAGCGCACCCTGCTCCTCGAGGGTGCGGATGACCGCCACGATCTTGGCCTGCGCCTCCTCGACGGTCCGGGTGCGGACCGGGCCGAGCAGCTCGATCTCCTCGATCAGGTTCTCCCCGGCGCGCTCGGAGAGGTTGCGGACCACCTTGTCCCGGACGTCGGGCTTCACGCCCTTGAGCGCGGTGGCCAGGTCGTTGGCCTCGACGTCGCGCAGCACCAGCTGCAGCGACCGGTCGTCGATGGTGACGATGTCCTCGAAGACGAACATCTGCGAGCGGATCCGCTCGGCCAGCTCCGGGTCGCTGTTCTCCAGCCACTCCAGGATCGAGCGCTCGGTGGGCCGGGAGGAGCGGTTGATGATCTCCACCAGCGTCTCGACGCCACCGACGGTCGCCATGTCCTGGTAGGCCAGCAGCGAGCCCATCCGGCGGCCGAGCTCCTCCTCGACCATCCGGACCATCTCCGGGGCGGTGCGGTCCATCATCGCGATCCGGTAGGCGACGTCGGCCTGCTGGTCCGGCGGGAAACCCGAGAGCACCTCGGCCGACTGCGGCGCCGGCAGGTGCGCCAGCACCAGGGCGACGACCTGCGGGTGCTCGTCCTTGAGGAAGGTGACCAGCTGCCGGACGTCGCTGTTGCGCAGCGAGGCGAAGGGCAGCTCGGTGTAGACGACGTTGAGCCGGGAGAGGATGCCGTCGGCCTTCTCCTCGCCCAGCCCGGCGGCGAGCACCTCGCGGGCGAACTCGATGCCGCCGGTGCCGACGAAGCGGCGGGCCTGCATGAGGGCGTGGAACTCGCCGAGCACGTCGTCGACGTCGCTGCCGTTGACCCGCTGCAGCCCCATGAGCTCGCTGGTCAGCTTCTCGACCTCGGAGGGGCGCATCTGCGCGAGGACGGCGCCGGCCTCCTCCTTGGTCAGCTGGGCCAGGAACACCGCGGCCTTGCGCAGGCCCGGCAGCTCCTTGCGGGGCTTGGCGAGCTGGGCGGGCGACGTCGTCGCCGGCACCCCGACGAGCTGTTCGACGCTGGCGATGCTCACTGCTCAACTCCCTTCGCGATGCTCACGGCAGTCCTCTTGTCCGGTGGACGCCACCGGCGCCCAGCTCCTGCATCGGCAGTCCGGGGCCCCACCCGGCAGGGCTGGTGCCCCGCCGGGGGAGGCCCCGGGCCGTGTGCTCACTTGGCGTCGGCGAACCAGCCGCGCAGCATCGTGGCGACCTCGTCGGGACGGTCGCTGACCATCTCCGAGATCTCGCCGCGCACCCGCTCGCGCTGCTGGGCCTCCAGCAACGCCGTCCGGTCGTCGAGGGCCGGGTCGCGGACGCTCTCGACCTGGATGCGCTCCTCGGCCTCCTCGTCCTCGTACTCCTCGTACTCCTCGCGGTTGCGCCGCGAGCGCAGCCACACGATGAGCACCAGCAGGGCGATGCCGAGGGCGATGCCGCCGGTCTTGATCATCGACCACATCTGGGCGGTCTTCTCCGCCTCCTCGGCGGCCGCCAGGTCGGCGGCGGCCCGCTCGGCGGCGGTCTGGTCGAAGGCCATCGCAGCGACCGTGATGGCGTCCCCGCGGGCGACGTCCAGGCCGACCGCGTTGCCGATCAGGTCCTGGACCTGGGCCTGGTTCAGCGCACCGGCAGCAGCCTGGTCCATCACCACCGAGACGGTCAGCCGCTGGACGGCACCCGGCGCTCCCTCGATGGTCTCCACGGTCTTGTCGACGGCGTTGTTCCGGGTGGCCGTCTCCTTGTCGTAGGCGGACTCGCCGTTGCCGTTGACCCCGAGGTCCTCGGCACCGAGCACCCCGCCGACGGCGGCCCCGTTGCCGGCGTAGTTCTCGATGGTCGTGCTCTCCGACAGCGCCGGGGTGCCCTCGTTGAAGTCGTAGCTCTCGATCGTCGTGCCGCGCTGGTCGAAGTCCAGGTCGGCGCGCACGGAGACGACCGCGTTGCCGGGACCGGCGACCCGGTCGAGGATCTGCTGGGCGTTGGCGGCCAGCCTGCCCTCGAACTCCTGCTCCATCTGCGACTGGGCGTCACCGGCGGCCGAGGACGTGCCCTCGCCGGCGGCGGAGAGGACCGCGCCGGTGGAGTCGGCGACCGTGACGTCTGCCGGGTCCATCTTCTGGACGCTGGAGGAGACCAGGTGGGTGACCGCCTGCACCTGCTCACCGGCGAGGCTCGTGCCGGGGGCGAGGTCCAGCAGGACCGACGCGGTCGGCTTGCCCTCCTCGGTGGCGAAGACGTCGTCCTTGGGCAGTGCGACGTGCACGACCGCGGATCGGACGCCGTCCAGCGCCTTGAGGGTGCTGGCGAGCTCCCCCTCCAGCGCACGCTGGTAGGAGACCTGCTGCTGGAACTCGCTGGTGGTGATGCCCTGCTCGTCCAGGAGGGAGTAGCCGGTCTCGTCGCCGGCCGGCAGGCCCTGGCCGCTCATCGCCAGGCGAAGGTCGTAGACCTTCTCCTTGGCCACCATGATCGTCTGGCCGCCGTCGGTGAGCTCGTAGGCGACGCCCTGGGCGTTGAGCTCCTCCACGATCGCCGAGGCGTCGGTGGAGGCCAGGTTGCTGAACAGCGGCGACAGCGTGGGGGCGGTGACCCACCGGGTGAAGAAGAAGCCGCCGAGGAGCAGCCCGGCCAGCAGCAGACCGATGACGATCTTCTGGCCGGCGCCGATCGTCGCCAGCAGCGTGCGGACCCGGTCCATCGGTCCGGCGAGCGCGGCGGGCATCAGATCTGCATCCGCATGATCTCGGTGAAGGCCGCGACCGCCGAGTTCTTCAGGGTCACCACGGTGTCGGTGGCCAGCCGGGCCTCAGTGCTGGCGATCATGTAGTCGTGGGCGTCCTGCAGGTCACCGGTCGCAGCCTGCAGCGCGAGGGCGTCCGCGTTGCCCTGCACGGCGTTCAGCGAGTCGATCGAGCCGGTGAGGACGGCGGCGAAGCCACCGTCCCCGGACACGGAGCGCGGAGCGGCGGCGTTGGCCGCGCCGGCGACGCCGGTGACGTCGGTGATGCCCGGCATGCCGATGGAGATGCCGGCGATGGGTGAGGTCATGATCAGCCCTTCCCGAGCTGGAGGGCCTGCTGGTAGGCCTCGGTGGCGCTCCTGATGGTGGCCAGGTTGGCCTGGTAGCCGCGCTGGGCCATGAGCAGCTGGGTCATCTGGTCGCCGAGGTCGATGTCGGGGTAGCGGACGTAGCCCTCGCCATCGGCCAGGGGGTTGTTCGGCTCGTAGACCATCCGGCCCTCGGCGCTGCCGAGCTCGGTGCCGGCGACGCGCACGCCGCCCTGGCCCGAGCCGTACTGGACCGCCTCGGCGACGACCATCCGTTCCTGGAAGGCGTCCTCGCCGGGGCCGTTGACCGTGTTGATGTTGGCCATGTTGTCCGCGACGGCGTCCATCCACTTGCGGTGGACGAACAGCGACGAGCCGCCGATGCGGAGCGTGTCGAAGACGGCCATCACTGCGTCCGCAGGGCGGAGCGCAGCAGGGCGTACTTGCCGTCCAGGGCGCTGATCGACAGCTGGTAGCGCAGTCCGGTCTCGGTGGCGATGACCGTCTCGGTGTCCAGGTTGACGTTGTTGCCGTCGGTCCGGGTCGGGTCCATCGAGCGGGTGACGGAACTCCGGCCACCCGCCGGGACCTGACCGTTGACGATCTCGGCCTGCAGCGTCGACTCGAAGTCGACCCGGCCGGCGAGGAAGCCCGGCGTCTGGACGTTGGCGATGTTGTCGGCGGTCACCCGCTGGCGCTGCTGCAGTCCGGTGAGGGACGCGTGCAGCGCCGTCATGGTCGAGTCGGTGATCACCGGACGCCCAGCAGGGAGCGACGGAGCACGAGGTACCTCCGGGTACGGCGGGACGCGCTCCCAGGGGAACCTGGGAGCGAGGGGGCCGCCGATCCGTGGCGAAGTTGGTGCGTTCCGTGCCCTTGAGTCATCGGCAGCGGCAGCGGCTGTCATGACCACTTGCACCCGATCGGGCGCGTCCAGTCACACAACGCACACGTCCCCCGCGACAGAAATGGCCATTTCTGTCGCGGGGGACGGGGGAGTGCCGGTGGTGCGGGTGGGGTCAGAGCACCCGGTCGATGAAGGAGGCGACCGGCCGGGTCGGTGCGTAGGACATCCGGGCGGCGACGTCCCGCTGCTTCTGCGACTGGGTGATCTGCTCGACCAGCGCCTCGGCGACCGCCAGCTGGTGCTGCAGCAGCCGGGCGGCGCGCTCGCGCAGGTCGTCGGGCAGCGGGCCCAGGTTGCTCGGCGGGATCCAGTCGGTGGACCGGCGGCCCCAGGCCGCGATCTCCTCGGCCCGCCCGCGGGCGAGGGTCTCCTCGGCCTCGTACACGTCGCCCTCGAGCGCGTCCAGCACCGCCGGCCAGTTCCGCCCGCCGGCCAGGGCGGGGACGTCCCCGACCCGGTTGCGCCCGGCGGGCGGGCCGGCGGTCACGCGGGAGCCACGGCGAGGGAGGCCGCGGCCTCCCGCCAGGCGTCGCGCAGCGGCTCGACGATCTTGCGGCAGTCGGCGACCCGGCGCAGGTCGGCCTTGAGGATCGCCTGGCCGAGCTCGGTGATCAGCCAGTTGTAGAGGGCGGCCAGCCGGGGAGCGCCGTCCCAGGCGTCGACCTGCAGGCTCTCCAGCAACCCGAAGACGACGTCCTGGGCGTGCTGCAGCTGCTCGGTCGCCGCGTCACGGTCACCCGCGGTCAGGGCGGCGTGCCCGCGCTCGAGGTCCAGGGCGAGGCGGTCGTACAGCATCACCAGCAGGCGCTGCGGGGAGGCGGTCGTGACCGTGTCACCCAGGTAGCGGGCGCGGAGGGAAGCGGTGCTCATCGGGAAGATGCTCCAGGTCGGTGGCGGGTCAGCGGGATCAGGAGTTGGACTTCGACCAGGAGGGCAGGCCGGCGATCTGTGAGTTGAGCCAGGAGGCCTGGTTCTGCATCGTGCCCAGGGCCTTCTCCATGGCGGTGAACTGGCGGGTGATCGTGTCCTTGCGCATGGCCAGCCGGGTGTCCCAGTCGGCGATGCGCTCGGTCAGGTCGGTGGCGCGCGCGTCCTGGCTCTTGGCCAGCAGGGTGAGCGACCCGGTGGTGGCGTCCGACGCGCCCTTGGCCAGGGCCTCCAGCCGGGCGGCGATCCCGACCGGTGCGGTGACGTCGTCGGCGTTGCCGCTGATCCCGTCCGCGCCGGTGCTGGTGATCGTCTTCTTGGTGAAGAGGTCCCGCACGACCGTGGGGTCGCTGGCCAGCTTGGCCGTGAACACCGCCGTGTCGAACGTGAGCTTGCCGTCCCGGGTGGTCTGCACGCCGGCGATCGAGGCCGAGGCCCCGCCGATCGCGCTGGAGACGACGTCGAGGATCTCGTTGGCCAGGCCGCGCAGGGTGCTGTCGCCCTTGAGCAGGGCGGTCGCGCTCTTGGGGTCGGTGTAGGACGTGATCGAGTCGAGCAGGCCGTTCGCCGCGTCGACCAGGTTCTTCACCTTCGTCGCGGCAGCGCTCGGGTCCTTGGCGACCGAGACGGTGACGAGGGCGGCCGGGTCGGCCTTGGAGACCGTGAAGGTCGTGTCGGCCATCAGGCCGGTGAAGGTGTTGGTCGCCGAGGTGACCTCGTACTTGCCGATCCCGGTGCCGACGGTGACCTTCGCGTCCACGCCGTCGACGACCGACTTGTAGCCGGTGTTGTCACCGATCGTGAAGACGGCGTCAGCACCGGAGGCCTTCGCGGTGAGCTGGAGCCGGTAGCTCCCCGTGCTCACCTGCACCGCCGTGGCGGTGACGCCGGCCTTCGGGTCGGCGTTGATGGCCGCGACCGCGTCGGCGAGGGAGGGGTCGCCCGCGGTGGAGGAGGTGATCGTGACGGCGGTGGTCGTGCCGCCGCTGGTGATCGAGATCGAGCCGGCGCCGTAGGCCTGGTCGGTGCCCGTCCAGGTGGCGTCGGTGATCATCGAGTGGGAGGTGGCGAGCCGGTCGACGGCGAAGGTGACCGACCCGGCCAGGGCCGCGGGGCCGGCGGTCGCGGTGACCGCGGTGGAGGAGCTGCTGGCCTTCGTGGCGGTCCAGGCCGCCGGGTCGTTGAGGGCCGCGGCGGCCGAGCGGAGCGTGTCGAACCGGGTGTTGACGGCGCGGTATGCGGTCGCGTCGGACTGCGTCGCGGTCAGCTGGTTCTTCAGCAGGCTCTGCGGGTTCGCCTCCACCTGCATCAGCTGGCTGATCATGGTCTGGTAGTCGATGCCCGAGATGAGACCGGTGCTCACGCTCATGCCTGCCATGGGGTACCTCCGGTGCTCGGGACGGTGAGTGCAGTGAGGGGGGAGGCCCGGGGGCCTCCCCCCTCACCGGGTGGTGCTCAGGTGGTGCGGGTGGATCAGCCCAGCAGCTTCAGGATGCCCTGCGGAGCCTGGTTGGCCTGGGCCAGCATCGCGGTGCCGGCCTGGGTCAGGATCTGCGTACGGGTGAAGTTCGTCATCTCCTGGGCCATGTCGGTGTCGCGGATCCGGCTCTCGGACGCCGACAGGTTCTCGACGGCGACGTTGAGGTTGTTGATGGTGTGCTCGAACCGGTTCTGGATGGCACCCAGGTCGGCGCGAGTGGTGGAGACCGACTTGATCGCGGCATCGATGGCGTCGATGGCGTCGGTGGCGCCGCTGCCGGCCGTGAAGGT
Organism: Modestobacter sp. VKM Ac-2985; assembly: GCF_026967925.1. GTDB lineage: Bacteria > Actinomycetota > Actinomycetes > Mycobacteriales > Geodermatophilaceae > Modestobacter. The sequence goes on from NZ_JAPVBI010000001.1 coordinate 786,523, forward strand.
CGGGGTGGCGTCGTTGATCTGGGCGGCGGTGCCACCCAGGGCGAACCCGCCGGCACCGGTGTAGCCGGTGACGGCCTCGTTGACCTGGAAGGTCAGGTCACCGGCGGCGGCGGTGAACGGGCCGGTGGCGCTGGTCAGCCCGAGGGCTGCCTTGGCCGCGGTGTTCAGGGCCGCGAGGGCCTCGACGTCGCTGACGGCGCCGTCGCCACCGCTGTCGGCCTTGGCCACGGAGTAGTCGACCGTGTTCAGGTCGAAGCTCTTGCCGGCGAAGCTGATCGTGCCGGACAGGTTCTCGTAGGCCGCCGAGCTGCCGCTGGCGGCCTGGAAGTCCGCCTCACCGGTCGCCTTGGTGAACACCATGTCGGAGTTCGCCGCGGTGGTCGCGTTGGTGGTGGTCACGCCACCGGCGGTGCCCGAGGTGGCGTTGGTGGTGTAGGCGCCGGCCTTGGTGACGTCGACGCCGGCGACGTCGAGACCCTTCTGCCCCATCGCGGTGCCGATGGTGACGGCGATCGTCTCGCCGGAGTTCGCGCCCACCTGGAAGGTGGTGGCGTACTTGCCGTCGAGCAGCTTCTTGCCGTTGAACGTCGTGGTGTCGGCGATGCGGTCCAGCTCGGACTTGAGCTGGCCGATCTCGGACTGGATGTTCTTCTTGGCGTCGGCGTTCAGCGAGCCCTCGTTGGAGGCCTGCACCGACAGGTCGCGCATGCGCTGGAGGATCTTGTGCGTCTCGGTGAGCGCACCTTCAGCGGTCTGCACGACCGAGATGCCGTCCTGGGTGTTGCGGACGGCGACCTTGAGGCCACCGATCTGCGAGCGGAGGCCCTCGGAGATGGCCAGGCCCGCCGCGTCGTCGGCGGCGCGGTTGATGCGGAAGCCGGAGGAGAGCTTCTCCAGCGACTTGCTCATCTGGTTGTCGGTGACCGACAGGTTGCGGTACGAGTTCATCGCCGCGATGTTGTTGTTGACGCTCAGACCCATGGTGTTCCTCCTTGGAAGGGGCCTACAGGGACATCCGCTGCATCCGTGCTGCGGGGTGTTGCACTCCCTGTTACGGCTGGGACTGAGCCGGTCTTGACCCGAACGCAGGACTGATTTCCGGTCCGGTCCGCCCGCGGTCGCGGGCGCGCGGAGGAGAGGGGGAGACCCGGAGGTCTCCCCCTCTCACCGGGTGGTGCTCAGCTGGTGCGGGTGGATCAGCCCAGCAGGCGGAGGATGCCCTGCGGGGCCTGGTTGGCCTGGGCCAGCATCGCGGTGCCGGCCTGGGTCAGGATCTGGGTCCGGGTGAAGTTCGTCATCTCCTGGGCCATGTCGGTGTCGCGGATCCGGCTCTCGGACGCGGTCAGGTTCTCGACGGCGACGTTGAGGTTGTTGATGGTGTGCTCGAACCGGTTCTGGATGGCACCCAGGTCGGCGCGAGTGGTGGAGACCGACTTGATCGCGGCGTCGATGGCGTCGATGGCGTCGGTGGCGCCGCTGCCGGCCGTGAAGGTCGGGGTGGCGTCGTTGATCTGGGCGGCGGTGCCACCCAGGGCGAACCCGCCGGCACCGGTGTAGCCGGTGACGGCCTCGTTGACCTGGAAGGTCAGGTCACCGGCGGCGGCGGTGAACGGGCCGGTGGCGCTGGTCAGCCCGAGGGCTGACTTGGCCGCGGTGTTCAGGGCCGCGAGGGCCTCGACGTCGCTGACGGCGCCGTCGCCACCGCTGTCGGCCTTGGCCACGGAGTAGTCGACCGTGTTCAGGTCGAAGCTCTTGCCGGCGAAGCTGATCGTGCCGGACAGGTTCTCGTAGGCCGCCGAGCTGCCGCTGGCGGCCTGGAAGTCCGCCTCACCGGTCGCCTTGGTGAACACCATGTCGGAGTTCGCCGCGGTGGTCGCGTTGGTGGTGGTCACGCCACCGGCGGTGCCCGAGGTGGCGTTGGTGGTGTAGGCGCCGGCCTTGGTGACGTCGACGCCGGCGACGTCGAGACCCTTCTGCCCCATCGCGGTGGAGATGTTGACGGCGATCGTCTCGCCGGAGTTCGCGCCCACCTGGAAGGTGGAGGCGTACTTGCCGTCGAGCAGCTTCTTGCCGTTGAACGTCGTGGTGTCGGCGATACGGTCCAGCTCGGACTTGAGCTGGCCGATCTCGGACTGGATGTTCTTCTTGGCGTCGGCGTTCAGCGAGCCCTCGTTGGAGGCCTGCACCGACAGGTCACGCATGCGCTGGAGGATCTTGTGCGTCTCGGTGAGCGCACCTTCAGCGGTCTGCACGACCGAGACACCGTCCTGGGTGTTGCGGACGGCGACCTTGAAGCCACCGATCTGCGAGCGGAGGCCCTCGGAGATGGCCAGGCCCGCCGCGTCGTCGGCGGCGCGGTTGATCCGGAAGCCGGAGGACAGCTTCTCCAGCGACTTGGCCATCTGGTTGTCGGTCGAGGACAGGTTGCGGTACGAGTTCATCGCCGCGATGTTGTTGTTCACGGACAGACCCATGGTGTTCCTCCTTGGACGGGGTGACCGCGGCATCCGTGCCGTGGCCTTCGTACCCCTGTCAACGGAGTGGGCCGGTGGGTCCTTGAGGGTGTTGCGGTGATGTCCCCCGTTCGGGTGGGAGACCCGGTCAGACCAGCAGCTGCAGCACGCCGCGCGGCGTCTGGTTCGCCTGGGCCGCCATCGCCGTGCCGGCCTGGGTGAGGATCGACGCCCGGGTCGCCGTGGACATCTCCGCGGCGATGTCGGCGTCCCGGATCCGGCTCTCCGAGGCCGCGGTGTTGTCCAGTGCCACGCCGAGCTTGGCGATGTTGTGCTCGAACCGGTTCTGCGCGGCACCGAGCTCGGCGCGGGCGGTGGAGACCTGCCCGATCGCCGCATCGATCGCCTCGAGCGCCCTGGTGGCTCCCGTGGCGGGTGAGAACAGGACCGTCGCGTCGGCCAGGTCCCGGGCCGAGGCGCCGGGCGGCGGCGCCGTGCCGGTGAGCACCAGCCCTCCCGAGTTGGTGGCCGTGACGGAACCGGCGCCGAAGGTCGTCGTCAGGGCCGCGTCGATCTGGGCCAGCTTCTCGGTGGCGGTGTCGGACGGGCCGAACCGGAGCGACCCCAGGTCGAGGGTCCGGCCGTCATGGCTGACGGACCCGCTGAGGGAGTCGAAGTCGGCGGCGGCGAGGGTCGCGGTGCCGAGGGTGATCGAGGAGGCGGTGCCCACGGCGGCGGTGGTGGCGGACGAGGCCGTCGTCCCGCCGGTGCCGGCGGCGGTGACGTCCACGCCGGCCAGCCCGAGGCCGGCTGCGCTCATCGCCGGCCCGAAGCCGACGGTGATCGTGTGCCCCGCGTCCGCGCCCACCTGGAAGGTGCCGCGGTAGCTGCCGTCCAGGAGCGTCCGGCCGTTGAAGGACGTCGTCTCCGCGATCCGGTCGAGCTCGGCCCGCAGCTGCCCGATCTCGGTCTGCACGTTGGCCCGGGCGGCGTCGTCCAGCCCGCCGGTGTTCGCCGCCTGGACGGCGAGGTCCCGCATCCGGTGCAGCAGGGAGTGGGTCTCGGTGAGCGCGCCCTCTGCGGTCTGCAGCACCGAGATGCCGTCCTGGCTGTTGCGCAGCGCGACCTTGAACCCGCCGATCTGGGTGCGCAGGCCCTCGGCGATCCCCAGGCTGGCGGCGTCGTCCGCGGCGCGGTTGATCCGCAGGCCGGAGGAGAGCCGCTCGATCGACGTGCTCTGTTGCCGATCGGCGATGCCGAGGACGCGGGCTGAGTTCAGCCCGGCGATGTTGCTGTTGACGACCAGGCTCATGCGGGCCCTCCGTGGACCGGGAACGAGAAGGAACCGCCGCAGCCGTGCGGCGGGATCGATCTCTTCTACGGTCCGGAGACCCCGGTCTCAACCCGAACGGGTGAGGTCCGTGGTGTGGATGTGACTGGGGCCGGGCGGTCGGCTCAGGCGGGTTGGGCGGCCGGGCCGCGCTCGGGGATCACCCAGCCGTGCCGGGCCCGGCCACGTGGCTGGGGGACCGGGAAGGGGAGCGGTGCCGCCGCGGTCCGGCCGGCGGACTGACGGGCGGCGACCCGCTCGACGTAGGCGCGCTGCTGGTTGCGGGCGCGCACACCCCCGTCGGCGGGGACGGCGGTGCCGTCCCAGATCTCGCTCATCGCGGCGTGCAGCAGGGTGAGCGCGCGGGCCCGCATCTGCGAGACACGGGAGAGGGTGACGCCGAGGGAGTCGGCGATGTCGGTGAGGGACTCGTCGCCGAAGAAGTTGCGCTCCACGACCTCGTCGAGCTTGTCGGGGAGGGCGCGGATCGCCTCGTGCAGGTGCCGGGCCCGCTCCCCGCGCAGCAGTGCGCGCTCGGGGGAGTCGCCGGTGTCCGGCAGGTCGAGCGAGCCGCCGTCGGTGCCGGTCTCGGCGTCCATGCTCACCATCACGGCCCGGTGCACGTCGATCTGCAGGGAGTCCAGCTCCGAGCGCTGCACGCCGAGGCTGGCGGCCAGCTCCTCCTTCGTCGGCGGGCGGCCCAGGCTGATCGTCAGCGCATCGGTCGCCGCGTCCGTGCGCCGCGCTGCGGCCCGGACCGAGCGGCTGGCCCAGTCGCCGGAGCGCAGCTCGTCCAGGACGGCGCCCTGCAGGCGCGGCAGGGCGTAGGTGGCGAACGTCGCCCCGGCGGTCGGGTCGAAGCGGCGGGCCACCTCGACCAGCGCGACGCTGGCGCAGGAGAGCAGGTCGTCCCGGCTGACGTGGCTGGGCAGCGAGATGCGCGAGGCCACCGCGTTCACCGCGAACTGGGCGAGCGCGAGATGGGTGGTCACCAGCGCGTCGACGTCTGCGGGTCGGCGCTCACTCACTACGGGGCGGGCTGCGGTCACACCCTCCTTCTCGGCTGACCGTCGACCGCGTGGCACCGCCATCGGCACATTTCCGGGTGACCTTGAGCCATCTCGGCTTGACCGGGCGCTGCCGGGTGCCGAAGTGGAGATCGACAGCGCCCGCCGGTCCCGGTGGGCGCAGGCCCTGCACGACGGGCTGCACACGACGACGGAAAGGCGGCCGGCATGGACCACCAGCACCTGTCGACGTTGCTCTGGCGAGAGCAGGAACTGCTGGACCTCCTGCTCTTCAAGGCCGAGGAGAAGCAGTACCTCATCGTCACCGGCAAGAGCCGGTGGCTGGCCCGGATCGCCCACGAGATCGAGGTGGTCCTGGAGCAGCTGCGGACCCTCGAGCTCGAGCGGGCCGCGGCCACCGAGCAGATCGCCGGCCGGCTGGGGCTGGAGGCCAACCCCTCGCTGCGCCAGCTCGCCGACTCGGCCCCGGCCCCGTGGGACGACCTCTACGCCAAGCACCACGAGGCCCTCCTGGTCCTCGTGTCGGAGCTGCGCGGGCTCTCCGACGCCAACAAGGAGCTGATCGAGAGCGGCCTGGCCGTCATCAACGACGCCCTGAACACCACCCAGCCGAACACGGCGGCCGGCACCTACACCCAGTCCGGCCGCGCGGCCGGCAACGCCTACCGCTCGGTCACCCTGGACGGTGCGCTGTGAGTTCCTTCTCCGGTCTGAACACGGCGACGACGGCTCTCTGGGCGCAGCAGCGCGGGCTCGACGTCACCGGCCAGAACATCGCCAACGTCAACACCGCCGGTTACTCCCGCCAGCGCGCGGAACTGCAGTCGATCGGCGGCAACGCCGTCCCGGCGATGTACGCGGTCAGCAACCAGGTCGGCCAGGGCGTCGACGCCGACAAGGTGATCCGCATCCGGGACGGCTTCCTGGAGAGCCGGGCGCAGATCGAGTCCGCCTCGACCGCCCGGATGACCGCTCAGGATGCCACCCTCGCGCAGATCGAGCAGGCCTTCCGTGAACCCGGTGAGACCGGCATCCAGGCGAAGCTCACCGGCGTCTTCACCGCCTGGGGCGACGTCGCCAACCACCCCACCGAGGACGGCGCCCGCACGGCCGTGCTGCAGAAGACCGCCACGCTGGTCGCCGAGCTGCACACCACGAGCGCCAACCTGGACAAGCAGTGGACCCAGACCCGCGACAGCCTGGACACGCTGGCGCAGGACGTGAACGCGACGACCCAGTCGATCGCCGACCTGAACCGGGCGATCAAGCGCGCGACCCAGGCCGGCCTGCCGGTCAACGAGCTGGCCGACAAGCGGGACGGGCTCGTGCAGGACCTGGCCACCGCCATCGGTGCCACGTCCAGCCCCGGGGACGACGGGCAGGTCGACGTCTCCGTCGCCGGCGCGATGCTGGTCTCCGGCGTCTCGGCGATCGGCATCCGGGTCGTCGGCACCGAGGTGCCCGCGGAGGCCACCGCCCTGGACCCCTCGTTCGTCACCGACCCCGGTGGCACCCGGCTGGCCCTCGGCGGCACGGCGGGCGGTGCGCTGACGGCGCTGAGCCAGACGATCCCGCGGTACCAGCAGAAGCTGGACGCGGTCGCCCAGCAGCTGGCCGACCAGGTCAACGCCGTGCACACCGGTCCGGGCGCCTACGACAAGACCGGCGCCCCGGGCGGCCCGATGTTCGGTTCGGGCGCCGTGCCCGCCGTTCCGGTCACCGCAGCGAACATCACCCTGCTGATCACCGACCCGGCGAAGCTGGCTGCCGCGTCGACGGCGCCGATCCCGGCGGTCGCGGGACCGCCGGCGGTCCCCGCCAGGCCGTCGGCCGACGCCGGCAACGCCGCGAAGCTGGCCGCCATGGCGAAGGCGGACTCCGGGGCGGCCGTCGCCTACCGGCAGCTGATCGTCGACCTCGGCGTCGAGGCGTCGGTGGCCACGAGCAACCTCAAGACCCAGACGGTCGTCGCCGCGCAGGTGGACGCGTCCCGCGAGTCCGTCTCGGGGGTCAACCTCGACGAGGAGATGACGAACATGCTGCAGTTCCAGCACGCCTACTCCGCCGCCGCGCGGATGATCACCGTCATCGACGAGACGCTCGACGTGCTGATCAACCGCACCGGCCGAGTGGGGCTGTGACCTGATGCGGATCACCCAGCGCTCGCTCGTCGTCACCGCCCTCCAGGGCATCGACAGCAACCGGGCGGCCATCTCGAAGCTGCAGGCGCAGCTGACGTCGGGCAAGACCATCAACAAGCCCTCCGACGACCCCACCGGCACGAACGCCGCGATGCAGACCCGCCAGGAGCTCGCCGGCGCCGCGCAGTACGCCCGGAACATCAGCGACGGGATCGGCCTGCTCGACGCGACGGACTCCGCCCTGCAGAACATGATCAAGCAGGTGCAGAACGTCCGGGCGAAGACGGTGGCCGGCCTCAACGACGGCGCCCTGTCCGGTCCCTCCCGTGCCGCGTACCAGACCGAGGTCGCCGGGATCCGGCAGAGCCTGCTGGGTCTGGCGAACACCACGGTCCAGGGCGTGCCCGTCTTCGGCGGGGTGACGAGCGGGTCGACGGCCTACGACGTCACGACCGGCGCGTACCAGGGCTTCGGTGGCACGACGGTGCCGCCGGTGCCGGTGATCCCGGTCAACCGCCAGGTGTCCGACGCCGACACCATCCGGGTCGATCTGACCGGGCCGGAGGCCTTCGGGGACCCGGCGACCGGTGACCTGTTCTCCGTCGTCCAGTCCATCGCCACCGACCTGGTCGACGACCCGGCCGCCCTCGCCGGGCACCTCGACGACCTGGACGCCGTGCTGAACCGCATGCTCACGGCGGCCGCGGACATCGGGACGCGCACCAACCGGATCGAGACGGCACAGCAGGTGAACAAGGACCTGGAGCTGTCGCTGACCAGCCGGTCCGCGGTCATCGAGAACGTGGACCTGCCCAAGACGATCATGAACCTGCAGATGCAGCAGGTCGGTTACGAGGCCGCGCTGGGGGCCACCGCGAAGGCCATCCAGCCCACTCTGCTGGACTTCTTGCGCTGATCGTCGGCAGGTGGCCCTTTCCGCGGCCCACCTGCCGAGAGAACAGGAGCAGGGCGTGCCCACCCGGGTGGGCACGCCCGGTCCCGCCGACCGGCGGGGCGATGCCACGGACGGCCCACACGAACCCATGGAGGGGTACCCATGCTCACTCTCACCCGCAGCGTCGGCGAGAGCATCCGGATCGGCGAGGACATCGAGGTCTACGTCGTCGAGGTCCGCGGCGGGACCGTGCGGCTGGGCTTCAAGGCCCCCCGCGAGGTGACGATCCACCGCGAAGAGGTCTACCGGCAGATCGCCGAGGCGCAGAGCCTGGCCGCCGAGGTGGCCGCAGATGCGCTGGCCGCGTTGTCGGCATTTGCACCAGGGCCGGACCAGTCGACTGTCAAGTAGTGCCACAGGGGTAGTCAATACGCCGCAATAACAGCTCACCCCAGCCGTCACAGTAGTCACAGGGCGGCGAGTCTCGCCGTCGGCGGCCTCGATCGTGCGCAAGTCTCTCCCCACAGCACCACGGTTACAGGGGGAGACGAACATGGAACTCAGCGCACTCGCATCGGGCCTGGCACACGGCGTCGAGCTGTCGGTCGACCTGCGCGTCGGGCCGTCCGGCGCCGACGACCTGCGTCCCTGTGATGCCGTCGACGGCTTCTCCGGTGAGCCGGCTGCCGCGGCCTGGTCGGAGACGGTGGTCGTGCACGTCCAACTGCGCCCCCGTCGGCCGGCCACCCGCCGGTGCCTCGCCGCCCTCACGGGGCTGGCCGCCCGGCACGAGTCGGTGGCCTTCGCGCTGACCGGCCTCAGCGGCGACGACCGCGCCGTCCGGATCACCGTGGGCGTCGAGCTCGGCCCGCGCGAGCTGATCGCGAAGTTCTCCGACCAGGCGCAGGCCGCCTACGCCTTCGTGGACGGGCTCTTCACCGACCTCTACGACTTCATGCCGGTGTACGTCGCCGAGCCGAACGAGGTCGAGCGCGCAGCGGCCGCCGGTGTGCTCGAGGCCGTCGAGACGCCCCGGCCCCGCATGCCGGCGCCGCGGGTCCCGGCCCCGCGCATCCCCTCGCCCCGCCGTCCCTCCGGTGACAGCGTCCACGCCCCTGCCCGCCGCGGGGTGCCCGCCCTCGTCTGAGGCCGGACGCCGTCGGCCCACCGTGGCCGGCTCCCCGCTCGCTGCCGCAGCACCCCAGGCACGCCCCACCCCAGCCCACCTGCACTTCCCCTCAGGAGGACCGGTGTCCCAGGACATGCTCACCACCCAGCTCGCCACCGACCCCGCCCGGACCCGTGAGCCGCTCGTCTTCGGCGGCCTCACCGAGGCCGAGGGCTGGGCGCTGGCCCCGATCACCCCCCGCGACCGGGTGCACTTCCGCACCGACCGGGAGCTGCCGCTGGACACCTTCCGGGCGGCCCTGCCGGCCGAGGTCACGGTGACCTACGACGAGGGCGACGGCCTGTACCGGGTCGACGGCGAGACCGGGACGGCCGAGGAGCTCGCCGGACTGATCCGGGCCTGGTGCGGCACCGAGGGCTACGCGACGGTCGGGCTGCGGCCGGAGACCGGCGTGCGCCGCCGGGCGCCCCGCGACCTGCCCGCCGCCTTCCTCGACGGGCTGTGCCGGCACTACTGCCGGGTCAGCCTCAAGCGCCTGCAGCGGAACATGAGCACGATCCGGCTGCACCTGCCCGACAACGACGACGTCGACCAGCAGGTGGCCGAGTGGGTGCTGAAGGCGGTGAGCCAGTACGACGAGACCAAGTCCGTCCCCTTCGGCGCCTTCCTGGCGACCCAGCTCTCCAAGTGGGTCCACGACCTGGGACGCAACGCCTACGGCCGGACCGCGGCGGACACGGAGAACAAGCAGCAGAAGGCGGTGGCCGCGTTCACCGCGGAGCACCAGCGCCGGCCCAGCGAGAAGGAGCTGGCTGCCTACATGGGCCAGAGCGTGGCCACGCTGCGCCGCAACTCCCAGACCGTCGCCACCCTGAACGGTCTGCGCAACCTGCAGTCCCTGGACGGCGGGGCGGACACGGTGGAGTTCGTGGTCCCCGACAGCGCCGAGGTGCCCGACGAGATCATGGGCGAGGCCGAGCAGAGCCTGCTGTCGCACGCCCTGACCGCCGCATGCGCCCCCGACCCGACGGCCCGGCGGGACCAGCGGGCGGCCCAGCCGAACGTGCTGGGCTGGGCGACCTGGTACCTGACGACCTGGGGCGGGCAGACCAAGACGCAGCTGTCGGCCGACCTGGGCACGTCGGTGCGCAACATGAACGTGCACGCCGATCGTGCCGAGAAGGCCCTCAAGGACCGTCTCTCCGAGCTGGGCGGCTGAGCTCGCCGGGCCGCCGGCACGTGCGGCGGCTCGGTGTCCGGGAGCTGGCGACGGTGGGCGGAAAAGGTTGCGATCCGGGTCCATCGGGCCTCTCACCTGCCGATATCCAAGTCGTGAACGCGCCGGAGCCCACTCGCCGCACTGCGCGGGCCGGTCGTCCGGTCGGGGCCCAGCGCCCGGCGGTGGGGGAGTGAGCGGCCCCCCGGCCGAGGACCCGGCGCAGGCGGTCCTGGTGCCGCACTGGTTGAGCAGCCCGGACCGGCTGGAGGTCGAGCGGGCGGTGCGCGCCGCGCTCGACGGCGGACCGCTGCACCCGGTCGCCGCCGTCCACCTGGGCGAGGTGCTCACCGAGCTGCACGTGGCCGCCGCCCGCGAGGTCGTCTGGCCCGCGCCCACCGCGCGCGTCCGCCGGGCCACCGGCTGGTCCGACGACGTCGTCCCGGTGCGGCTGTCCGCCGTCGAACTGGCGAGCGTCTTGTCCCTGCCCGGTCTGGCGACCGTGGCCCGAGAAGCCCTGACCGGAGGTCGCAGCGCATGACCGGAGCGCTCTTCGGCACCCCTGCCGGGCTCCTGCAGAGACTGAACCGGGCCGAGGTCCGGGTGCCCGACGTGTGGGCGGCCGTGGAGCTGCTGGCCGACCGGGGCGTCCACCCGGACCTGGAGCTCGGCGTCCTGGACGGGACGGGCCGCGGCCCGATGCTGGTGCTGGACGACACCGGTCGTCGCACCCGCGTCCTGCTCGCCGAGCTCGCCGCGGAGATGACCCGGGCCCGGGTGCCCGTGACGGCCGAGTCGGTCGCCACCGCGCTGGGTGCCTGGCTCGCCCGCCGCCCGGTGCCCGACCCGGTCGCCCTGGCCACCGGCGTCGCCGTCCTGGACTGGTCCGACGCCCGGCACACCGCGCTGGGCTGGCGGGTGGTGGTCGCCCGCGAGCAGCTGCTCGTGCCCTGGCGCCCGTCCCGCACCGCGACGCTGCCCCTGGTCCACCGGGTGCGCTCGGCGGCGCTGGGCCGCGCCGCGATCGTCCGGACCGCGCTCCGGGTCGAGGGCCCGGTGGGCCTGTGGACCTCGACGAGCGTCCCCGGCGTGGACACCGCGGTGCTGGTGCGCCCCGAGGAGCTGCTCGTCGAGATGGCCACCGCGGGGCTGCGGCTGCACGACATGCACGTCGTCGTCACCCCGCACCGGCCGGTCGCCTGCGCGGACGCCGCCGTGGCGCGCCGGCTGGTGGCGGAGGCGACCGATGCCTGCGCCACCCTGCCGTGGCAGGAGCTGGCCGACCTCGGCTGGGCCTGACCCGCTGGGTGGTCCTCGGCTCCTCAGCCCAGGTCGCCGTACTCCCAGTGCCACGGCTCCGGGTTCTGCCCGCCCGAGCGTGCCCAGTCCGGCTGCAGCCAGCCGAAGTGTCCCGCGGTGAGCTGCATCCACGCCGTCTGCGCGGTGCCGAACGCGTTGATCCCCCCGCACAGGTCGACCGCCAGGGCCCAGCCGTGGTTGGAGGTCCCCGGCACCGCGGTGATCCGCGGCTTCCGGTGGTGGACGTCGACCTGTGCGTCGAGGGACCGGTAGGAGTCGGTGATGCACAGCGGGGCGCCGAAGGCCTGCGCGTAGGCCGCGGACATCGCCCGGTAGGCGGCCGCCGCGTCACAGCGCAGCCGGTGCCCCCCGCCGATCGAGCAGAGCTGGTCGGCCGGGATCTGTCCGTTGGCCCAACCGCCCCAGGCGCCGGTCACCGGACCCGGAGTGCTCCCCGGTGCCGGCAGCGGCGCACTGCACGTCGCCGAGACCGGGCCGGTGACCGGGACCTGCGCGGGCGTGGCCGGCGGCACCGTCACGCGGACGGCGGTGCTCAGGTCGGACAGCTCGCGCACCGCCACCTGCCCCTGGTCCGAGGAGGCGGAGAGCACGCTGGTGCCGCCCAGGTACAGGCCGACGTCGTCCAGCCCGCTGCGCGGGTCGGTGCTGAACACCAGGTCGCCCACCTGCAGCTGGCCGGCCGGGACCGGGGTGCCCGACGCCCACTGCCCGGGCAGGTCGGCGGGCAGCCCGATGCCGCCCTGCGCCCACGCGGTCGCGGCGAACCCACCACAGCCGTAGCCGTCGGGTCCCTGCTGCCCGACCAGGTAGGGCTTGCCGAGCTGGGCGAAGCCGGCGCTGACCGCAGCGACGGTCTCGGCGGAGAGCACGGTCAGCGTGCCCCCGGCCGCGTAGGTGGTGGCGGTGCCGGGCACCGGCGCGCCCGTGGCGTCGCGCAGCGCGGCGAGGCCGGTCGGCAGCGCACCGGGGTCGGTCAGGTCCGCGGCGGGGGGCGGGGTGACCCCGGCGGCAGCCAGCCGTCCCAGGTGGTCCTGCCAGCCGGCCAGCGCGGCGGTGTTGCGCGCCTGCTGGTCGGCCGCGGCGGCGCTGGTCGACAGCGCGGCCCACTGGGCGCTCACGGTCGGGTCGAGGTCGGCGACGATCGTGCGGACCTCGGCGAGCACGTCGGCGGCCCGGCCGCGCGCCTGCGCCGCGGCCGCCTCGGCCGCTGCGGCGGTGTCGGTGTGCTGCGCCGCCTGCACGGCAGCCAGGGCGGCGCGGGCGACCGAGCGGTCCTGCCGCTCGGCCAGCTGCTCGGCCAGGCCCTGCACGTGCAGGACGTCGGAGGTCGACCCGGGCTGGTGCAGGGAGAGCTGTGCCAGCGGCCAGCGCTCCTCCGGGTTGCGTCGGTACGCGGTGGCCGCGTGCGCACCGACGGCAGCCCGGTCGGCGGTGACCCTGGCCAGGGCGGCCGCGCCGGTGTCGCGGGCCTGCTGTGCCTGGTCGTCGAGCGCATCCGCCTCGGCCAGCGCGGCCCGGTGGCGCGCGGCCGCGTCCGCGAGGGTGGCGGCGATGGCTGCCACCTCACCGGCGGCGGCTGGTGCGGGCACCTGGCCGGCCTCGGTGGGCGGCTGGGCGCTGACGGCCAGGACGCCGATCAGGGCCAGCGTCGCACCGCCGACGACGGCCAGGCGGTGCCACCAGCGCCGGGGATCACCGGGGGTGCGGCCGCGCGCGGGTCGGCGGGTGGCCGGAGCCGGCCGGCGGCCGGCGGGGACGGTCTTCCGCCCCGTCGTCTGGCGGGCCTGGGGAGTGCCGACCGCGGGCTTCCTCGCGGGCGTCTTCCGGGCGGGGACCTGCTGGGCGGGGGCCTTCCGTGCGGGGGCCTTCCGCACCGGGGCCGTCCGGGGGGGCTGGCCGGTGGAGCGGGCACGGGGCCGCGGCGCAGGAGCCTGCGCGCGTGCTGCAGACACCGTCGTCCCCCCAGCTGCGTCGGATCGGCCCGGTCGCCAGGTGGCGTCCGTTGTCCTGATCCCATCGACGTGCCAGCCGGGCCGGTGGAGGTCCCTCACCGGTTCGGGGGGTGCAGCTCACCCCTTCGGGGGGAGACGACGAGGCCCCGCCGTCCAACAGGACGGCGGGGCCTCGGGTGGTGCGATCCGGCGGCTACCGGTTGTCGAGCTCCACGAAGGAGCGCTCGGCCGGGCCGGTGTAGACCTGCCGCGGGCGACCGATCTTCGTGGCCGGGTCCTCGATCATCTCCCGCCACTGGGCGATCCAGCCGGGCAGCCGGCCGATCGCGAACAGCACGGTGAACATCCGGGTCGGGAAGCCCATCGCCCGGTAGATGAGGCCGGTGTAGAAGTCGACGTTCGGGTAGAGCTTGCGCTCGACGAAGTAGTCGTCGGAGAGCGCGATCTCCTCCAGCTGCCGGGCCAGGTCGAGCAGCTCGTTGTTGCCGCCCAGCTTGTCCAGCACCGTGTCGGCGGTCGCCTTCACCAGGGCCGCGCGCGGGTCGTAGTTCTTGTAGACCCGGTGCCCGAAGCCCATCAGCTTGACGCCGGGCTCCTTGTCCTTCACCCGCGCGACGAAGCGGTTGATGTCGCCGCCGTCGGCCTTGATCGCCTCGAGCATCTCCAGCACCGACTGGTTCGCCCCGCCGTGCAGCGGGCCGAACAGCGCGTTGATGCCGGCCGAGACGGAGGCGAACATGTTGGCCTGCGAGCTGCCGACCAGCCGGACCGTGGAGGTGGAGCAGTTCTGCTCGTGGTCGGCGTGCAGCACGAAGAGCATGTCCAGCGCCTTGACCAGCTCCGGGTCGGCCTCGTACGGCTCGGCCGGGAAGCCGAAGGTCATCCGCAGGAAGTTCTCCACCAGGCCCAGGGAGTTGTCCGGGTAGAGGAACGGCTGCCCGATCGACTTCTTGTAGGCGTAGGCGGCGATGGTCGGCAGCTTGGCCAGCAGGCGCACGGTCGACAGCTCGACCTGCTGCTGGTTGAAGGGGTCGAGCGAGTCCTGGTAGAAGGTCGACAGCGCGCTGACCGCCGAGGAGAGCACCGGCATCGGGTGCGCGTCGCGCGGGAAGCCGTTGAAGAACCCCTTGAGGTCCTCGTGCAGCAGGGTGTGCCGGCGGATCCGCTGGTCGAACTCCCCCAGCTGGTCGGCCGTCGGCAGCTCGCCGTAGATCAGCAGGTAGGAGACCTCGAGGAAGCTCGCCTTGCCGGCCAGCTGGTCGATCGGGTAACCGCGGTACCGCAGGATGCCCTGGTCGCCGTCGATGTAGGTGATCGCCGAGGTGCAGGACGCGGTGTTCACGAACCCGATGTCCAGGGCGACCTGGCCGGTGGTGGCCAGCAGCTTGCTGGTGTCGATTCCCTCGGACCCCTCGGTCGCGGGGACGACCCGGAGCGGCAGTTCGCCGCCGGGCCAGCGCAGGGCTACGTCTGGGGTGCTCGCTGTCTCGCTCATCAGTGCTGGACGCTACTGCTTCCCGGGGCCAGGAGCAGCGCGCAGGGTCCCCGTCCCGGTCCGTCGTGTCGGTTCGCGCGCGGCGATCAGGCGGTGGCGAGCACGGTCGTCGCCCGAACCGGTTCCGGTCCGGGACCCCACCCGGGTGAGGCGAGCAGGTGCTCGAGCCAGTCGAGGGCCTCGGCCGTGAGGGGGAGCTCGCCGGTCACGCGGGGCACGGCGTCGCGGGGGTCGGACGAGGAGACGTCGATGTCCCCGCAGTCCTCGGGGGTCTGGCCGAGACGACGGAGCAGGTCGACCAGGACAGCCGTGCTCCGGGACCCGGCCACGTCGTCGTCGGCCGCGAAGGGGAGGCTGACCGAGAGACGAGGGTGGTCCGACGCGAGCACGAGGAGGCGCGACGTCCAGTCCGGCTGGTCGTGCCAGCCCGGTGCGCAGCGAACCGTGAGCGAGCCCCCCCGATCACGGTGGGCCAGTGCGAAGAGGTCCGCCTGCAGCCGCTCGTCGCCGAGGTGCTCCACCGGCTGGAGGGCGAGCTGTGGGTCGGGGCTCACGGCGCCGGCCCCCGCGGTGAACGTCACGAGCATGGCCCCGTACCGCTGGTCCTCCACGGCGGGCCCGAGGTCCGCCGCGTCGACGGCGGAGCTGCTGCGCGCCTGGGCGTACAGCGCCTCGAGCGCAGCCACCCACCCGGGACCGCAGTGCACTGCGGCCACGGACGACCGCACGGCCGCCCCACGGCTCGCCCTGAGCTCAGGATCGGCAACGAGTGCGCGCAGCTGGTGGACGTACTGCTCAGGGGTCGTGGCGCGTGGCTGACCGACCATCCCCGGCATGTCGGCCTGGTAGACGTTGATCAGGTCGTCGGGGGGGAGATCCGTGAGGGTCAGCACGGGCAGCCCGAGGAGTGCGGCCTCCAGCACCGAGGTGCCGGCGCGGGTCGGGTAGGACTCCAGGTAGATGTCGGCGGCGGTGTAGTAGGGCGTTGCATCCGGCACCGGGCCAAGGGCGCGCAGCCGGCCGGGGTGGCGCGCAGCGAGCCGTGCCCAGGGCCCGGCGGGCGGCGCGCCGACGAGGAGGACGACCAGCTGCGGGCACCAGGTGAGCGCCCGGTCCAGCAGGTGGTCCATGCCCCGGCCCCACAGCGGGGCCAGCTTGTTGTGAGCGGCCACGGTGAGACCCACGACGGCGTCCTCCGGCAGGCCCAGGACGCGACGGACCTCATCCCGCGGCAGTCCGGCCTCGGCCGGATCGACCGGCAGCGGGAGCAGCACGGACCGCTCGGCCGGCACGCCCCGCAGCTCGGCTGCCAGTCGCTGACCGAAGGGGCGGAAGCTGCTGACGACGTCGGCCGCCGCGGTGCCCAGCCAGAACGCGTGGTCCGCGTGGTCCTCGAGCACGACCGGGGGTCGCACGCCCGGCAGGCTGACGGCGGCCAGCGCCACGGCGTCGTAGGGGTGCACGTGCAGGACGACGAGGTCGGCCTGGTCGATCAGGCCGCGCAGCGCCGTGGCCCGCTCCAGGAGGGTGCCGCAGGCCGAGCGGAGGTCGGTCACCTGTCCGCCCGATGCGGTCGCCGCCGCCTCGATCTGCTCCGGCACCGGACCCGAGTGGTTGGTGAGAGCGATGTCGCTGCGGCGGTGGTCCCGTGAGATCCACCGCCAGGCGAGTCGGGTGTGGCCGCCGACCGAGTAGGCCTCGGACAGCACGTGCAGGACACGCCCGGCCGACCGGGTGCCGTCCACGGTCGTCCGCCCGGTGCCCTGCACCGACGACACCACGAGCCGCTCGAGAGCCGGGTCGCTGAGGAGTCCGTTCGGGGCGTGCCAGGCATGGCGGGCCGCCACCGTCGCGCTGCGCAGCACGCGCTCCACGTCGCCCGCAGCTGCGTGGTGGCGCACCAGGTCCAGCAACCGGCTGTAGTGCAGACGGTTCTCGCTGAGCACCCGGAGGGTGTCGGCCGGGGGTCGGTACACGGGGGCCTCCAGGTCGCAGGCGAGGGGAGTTCCTCCACCTGGCTCCGGGCCCTGTCATCGGCACCCCGGGCCCGGACCGTGACCGGTCTGGGTCAGGGGCGGAAGGACCGGACGGCGTCGATCACGAACTCCTGGTCGGCAGGGCTGAGGGTGGGACCCATCGGCAGGCTGAGCACCTCGCGGGAGAGCGTGTCGGCCACCGGCAGGTGCGCCAGCGCGACCGGTGTGCCGGCGAAGGCGGCCTGGCGGTGCGGTGGGACGGGGTAGTGCACGCCGGTCTCCACGCCGCAGCCGCTCAGGTGCTCCTGCAGCCGGTCCCGGTGCGGCGTGCGCACCACGTAGAGGTGCCAGGCGGACGTCGCTCCCGGGGCCACCTCGGGGAGCACCAGGTCGAGGTCGGCCAGGCCCTCGTCGTACCGGCGGGCCACTGCCGCCCGGCGCGCGTTGTGCTCGTCGAGTCGGCGCAGCTTCACCGACAGCAGGGCTGCCTGGACCTCGTCCAGCCGGCTGTTCCAGCCGACCTCGTCGTGCTGGTACTTCGTCGTCGACCCGTAGTTCCGCAGTGAGCGCAGCCGACGCTCGGTCTCGGGGTCCGACGTGGTCACCGCGCCGCCGTCGCCGAGCGCCCCCAGGTTCTTCCCCGGGTAGAAGCTCCACGCCGTGGCGTGGGTGAGGCCGCCGATCGGCCGGTCGAGGAGGCGGGCGCCGTGGGCCTGGGCCGCGTCGTCCAGGACCACCAGGTCGTGGCGCGCGGCGAGGCGCAGCACGGGGTCCAGGTCCACGGGATGGCCGTACAGGTGCACGGGCAGGACGGCCCGGGTCCGCGAGGTGACCGCGGCCGCCAGGGCGTCGACGTCCCAGCCGGCGGTGCCGGGGAGGACGTCCACCGGCACGGGTACGGCGCCGACGTGGACGACGGCCAACCAGGTGGCGATGAAGGTGTGCGATGGCACCAGGACCTCGCTGCCGGGGTCGACGCCCAGCGCCCGCAGCCCCAGTGACAAGGCGTCCAGACCGCTGCCGACGCCGATCGCGGCGCGTGCGCCCACGGCAACCGCCCACTCTTCCTCGAACCGGTGCAACTCGGGGCCGAGGAGGAGCCGCCCGCTGCGGACGACCCGGAGGGCAGCCTCCTCGAGCTCGTCCTGGATCTCCTCGTGCAGCCCCACGAGGTCCAGGAACGGGATGGGGGTGCGCACCGCGGTGTGGCTCATCGGGCGGTTGCCGGCAGGGGAGCGATGCCCGCGACCTCGGCCTCGTGCCGGGCCGACAGGAACTCGTCGTAGTCGCGGAAGTAGTCGTCTTCGGAGTAGACCTGGGAGGCCAGCACCAGGCACACGCTCCCCGAGGAGAAGTTGCCCAGCTCCCGCCAGGTGAACGGCGGCAGGTACAGCCCGTAGTACGAGCGGTTGAGGTGGAACCTGGCGGTCGTGGTGCCGTCGCCGACGACGACGTCGAAGCTGCCGGCCGCGGCCACGATCAACTGCTGGAGTCCGCGGTGGGCGTGCCCGCCCCGGGACTCCCCGCCCGGCACGTCGTACAGGTAGTAGACGCGCTTGATGTCGAACGGCACCTCCGCCTTGCCCTCGACGAAGGTGAGGTTCCCCCGCGGGTCGGTGACCCGGGGCAGGTCGATGATCCGGCAGCCGGCTCCGTCGCCCACAGGACCGGCGGTCCAGTCCGTTGCACGACGGCCCGGGATGAGTGAACGACGGGCTGCATTGGTCACCCCTCGGTCATCGGCAGCGGCCCCTACGTCCGAGACCGGGAACACCCTGATGGGGATGGTGAGACTCCCCGGGTGCATGGGGCGGCGCAACCTCTCGCCTCCCCGTGTCCGCGGACGACGTCGTCCATGGTGGGTGCCATGCCCGACACGAAGACGGCGGACAGGCCGGCCGTGGCCCGCCTCGACCGCCAGGCGCACCCCGCACTGGTGTGCATGAACGAGGCGCTGCGGGTGAGGCACCGGTTCGCTGCCGACATCGTCGACCGCAGTGTCGCTCTGTTCGGGACTCGCTGGGCCGATGAGTTCGAGTCCGTCGTCGGCGCCCTGTTCCCCACGGCTGATGCGGTCGCCGGGGCCGTGAGGGGATACGCGGCGTTCGCCATGCAGTCGATGCGGTTGCAGGCTGCCTTCGAGGTCGAGGGGCAGTACCGGCCCAAGACCTACGACGAGGCGGCCAGCGAGGTCTACTTCAACGAGCAGCACATGATGCAGGAGTACCTGCCGGGCCTGCTGTTGTCGCACTTCCTCTGGCCGCACCACTACCGGCAGCTCCAGTTCTTCGACAGCGCCTTCGTGGACGCCATGCGGGTGGCCGGCGCGTCCTCCTTCGTCGAGGTCGGCATCGGCACGGGGTTGTACTCTGGCTTCCTGCTCCGCCGGCTCCCGGACGTACGGGGGACCGGTTTCGACATCAGCCCGTTCTCGAAGCAGTTCACCGAGGCGCATCTCGATGCACTGGGAGTCGGGGACCGGTACGAGGTCGAGTTGCGCGACGTCACCGTCGAGCCCATCGACCCCCGGGCCGACTGGCTGGTCTGCGTCGAGGTGCTCGAGCACCTGGAGGACCCGGTCGCCTTCCTCCGCGGCCTGCGCGCGACGATGGCCCCGGGCGGCAAGGCGTTCATCACGGCTGCGCTCAACGCCGCGCACGCTGACCACATCCATCTCTACCGGGCTCCCGACGACGTGCTGGCCCAGCTGGTCGAGGCCGGCTTCACCCTGGAACAGTCGTTCGTCGGCGCGGCCTACCGACCTTCGGCGCCCGGGGTGCCGGTCCCGCTGGCCGCCGCGTTCGTCGTCTGCTGAGCGGGTGTCGAACTCCATGGCCATCGACGACAGGGTGCTCCGAGGGGAGTTCGTCAACCTGCGCCCGCTGAGGGTCGCGGATGCCGAGCTGACCTTCCGCTGGCGCAGTGCCGACAGGGCACGGTTCCTCAACGCGGGGGCCCGGACCGTCGAGGAGCAGGCCGACTGGATCGCTGCTCGCCCGGTCGCCGAGCACAACTTCATCATCGAGCTCGCCGACGCACGCCCGGTCGGCATGGTGTCGCTGACCGACATCGACCGGGTGGACCGCCGCGGTGAACCCGGGCGGTTCCTGATCGGTGACGAGGTCGCCGTCCACGGTGTCCCGGCCGCCGTGGAGGCCATGAAACTGCTCTACCGGCTGGCGTTCGACGACCTCGACCTGGTCCGCGTGTGCGGCACCGTGGCCGCCGAGAACAAGCTGATGCTCAAGTGGCAGAAGTTCCTCGGCATGCGGGAAGAGGGCCGGCTGCGCGACCACCTCCTCCTGGACGGCCGGTTCCAGGACGCCGTCCTCCTCGGCCTGCTGGTGGAGGACTACCGCACGACGACCCTGCCGCGCATGAACGCACTCATCGCCGCTGCCCGCAGCCGATGACCTACTCCCCGGAGGAACTCCCCATGCTGGACCACCGCTTGGACCACGATGCCGTGCAGGGCATGGTCCTGCACGCCCTCGAGACCCTCAACGACGAACGTGGCGCGGACGACGAGCTCGTCGTCGGCCCGCGGACACGGCTCTTCGGCGCCGACGCCGAGCTCGACTCGCTCGCCCTCGTCTCGGTCATCGTCGACGTGGAGGAGGCAGTCTCCGCGGCATCCGGCCGCACGATCAGCCTCACCGACGACCGTGCCATGAGCCAGGAGACCTCGCCCTACACCGACGTCGAGTCGCTGACCGCCTACGTGGTGGAGCTGCTCTCCGAACCGGCGTGACCGCCTCCGGGTACGAGGGCAAGTGGGTCCTGGTCACGGGCAGCCGCCGGGGCCTCGGCCGGCTCATGGCGGAGCACGTCCTGCGCAACGGTGGCCGCGTCGCCGGTTTCGCCCGGGGGGAGTCGACCATCGACCACCCGGACTACGTGCACTTCCGGGTCGACGTCGGTGATCCCGCGTCCGTGGTGGCCGGGTTCGCAGAGTTGAGGAAGGTCACCGACTCCCTGCAGATCGTGGTCAACAACGCCGCGGTGCTGACCTCGCAGTACTCGATGATCATGGCCCCGTCCGCAGCGCGGGCCATGCTGGACACGAACCTGCTCGGTGCCTTCCTGGTCTCCCGGGAGGCGTCCAAGTTGATGCGACGGGCGAGATGGGGCCGGATCATCAGCATCAGCTCCATGGCAGTGAGCCTCGAGCCGATCGGTGACTCGATGTACGCCGCCACCAAGGCGGGCCTCACCACGATGACGAACGTGATGGCCCGGGAGCTCGCACCGCTGAACATCACCTGCAACACCCTCGCGGTGAGCGCCATCGCGACCGACATGCTCGCCCAGTTGCCGCAGGAGAAGGTCGCCCAGGTCGTGGCCGGGCTGCCGCTGCCACGTCTCGCCGAACCGGACGACGTCTTCAACGTGCTGGACTTCCTGGCTGCCGAACGGAGCTCCTACGTCACCGCGCAGACCATCTACCTGGGCGGGGCGAACTGACGTGGCGACGCGCGTCGGTGACTGGGGCGCCGGAGCCGTGTGGCGGGTCACCAGCGGCGTGTTCCCGTCGAACGCCTACTTCTGCGAGGCAGACGTCCCCGGCGGCGGCATCCTCGTCGACCCGGGCCTGGACAGCCAGGCCATCGACGCCGAGCTGAGCGCGCTCGGCCTGCGGCCGCACCAGGTGTTCTGCACCCATGGGCACTTCGACCACACCGGCGGTGCCGCCTGGTTCCGGGAGCGGTACGACTGCGAGGTCTTCCTGCACCGGGCGGACAGCCGGACGATGCGGTCCTCGAACTTCCTGCTGATGGCCCTGCAGATCCCGCATCGGGTGCAGGCTGCCGATGTCACGTGGGTGGACGACGACTTCTGCACCGACATCGCCGGGCGGCGGCTGCGGTTCCTCCCAGCGCCCGGGCACACGCCCGGTTCGTGCGTGCTGGAGCTGGGCAGTGCGTGGTTCACCGGAGACACGCTCTACTCCCGCGGCGTGGGACTGAACTCGCTGCCCGGTGAGGACCGCGACGCACTGCGGACGACGATCCGCGGCCTGTGGCCGCGGCTCACAGCCGAGCGCATGGTCTACCCCGGGCACGGCGACCCGGCCGACGGGGAGACGGTCCGGACCGGGAACCACGCCCTGACCGCCTTCCTCGGCACGGTGGACGCATGACCGCCGCCGTCACCATCTCCGGTGTGGGGCACCACCTGCCCGTCCGGGTCGAGGACAACGCGACGCTGTGCCAGGGCCTGGACGTGTCGCCGGAGTGGATCGTCGAGAAGACCGGCATCACCCAGCGGCACATCGCCGAGCCCGAGGAGTCGGCGGCCGACTACGCCGTCGAGGCCGGGCGTCGGGCGCTGGCCATGGCCGGCGTCGACGCGGACGAGGTCGACCTGATCATCGCCTGCACCTTCTCGGGTGACTACGTGTTCCCGCCGCTGTCGGCCAGGGTGCAGCGGGACCTGCGGGCGACGAACGCGCACGTCTTCGACGTGCAGGCCAACTGCACCGGCTTCGTCACCGGGCTGACCATCGCTGCGGACCGGATGAAGGCCGATCCGGCCGTGCGGCACGCCCTGGTCATCGGCGTCGAGTTCCTCTCGCGCTACATCGACCGGCGGGACGTCAACACGGCGATCTACCTCGCCGACGGGGCCGGTGCGGCAGTGCTGAGCCGTGCCGCCGACCCGGAGGACGGGATCCGGTCCTCGGCGTTCCACACCGACAGCTCCAACTTCGAGTCGGTCCGGATGCGCGGCGGCGGCTCCTCCTTCCCGCTGCAGGGGCGGACCTTCGACCCGGCGGTCGACCTGATGGAGATGAACGGCATCGCCACCTGGAAGCAGGCGATCACCCATCTCCCGAAGGTGGTCCGCCGCGCGTGCGAGAAGAGCGGCATCGAGCTCTCGACGGTCGACTTCCTGATCTTCCACCAGGCCAACCTGCGCCTCATCGAGTACCTCGTGCGGAAGCTGGGCTTCGACCTGTCCCGGACGTACACGAACGTGGAGCGCATCGGCAACACCGGCTCGGCGTCCCTGGCGATCGCGATGAGCGAGGCCGTCCAGCGCGGCCTGGTGAAGAACGGGGACCTGGTCGTGCTGGCGGCCGTCGGCGCCGGGTTCACCTTCGGTGCGTCCGTGTGGCGCTGGCAGCTGCCGGCCGCGGAGAGGAGCTGATCGTGTTCGCCGACTTCGCGGCCATCACCGTCGGCGACAGCCGTTCACTCGTCCGGACCATCACGGCCGAGGACGTCCGTCGCTTCGTGGACATGACCGGTGACGACAACCCGCTGCACGTCGACCCCGCCTTCGCCGAGACGACGGCGTTCAAGGACGTCGTGGTGCACGGCATGCTCGGGGCGTCGTTCCTCTCCACCGTGATCGGCACCCAGCTGCCCGGTACCGGGGCTCTGTGGCTCTCCCAGAACATGGAGTTCCTGCTGCCGGTGCGGTTGGGCGACGAGCTCACGGTCAGCGCCACCGTGGTCGGCAAGCACGAGCGCGACCGCCTGCTGGACCTCGACACCCGGATCGTGAACCAGAACCAGCAGCTCGTGCTGAGCGGGCAGGGCCGGGTCAAGGTGCTCACCCCGTCGGCACCTGCCGTCGAGGACGCGCCGCGGGAACGGCCGCGGGTGGCCATCGTGACCGGCGGCGCCGGCGGCATCGGCAGGGCCGTCTGCCGGCGCCTGGCCGCGGACGGCCTCCACGTCGTCGTGAACTACCACCAGCGGGCCGACCGGGCAGCCGACGTCACCGCCGAGATCAACGCCGGCGGCGGGTCCCGTGCCCTCGCGGTCGGCGCCGACATCTCCACCGATGCCGGCGCCGAGGCCCTCTTCCGGGCCGCTGTCCGGGAGTTCGGTGCCGTGGACGTGCTGGTCAACAACGCCTCTCCGCGGATCAACCCCAAGCCCCTGGCCACCCTCGGGTGGGCGGACGTGCAGGCGCAGCTCGACGTCTCGGTCAAGGGCGCGCTGGCGATGACCCGCGCCGTGGCCCCCGGCATGGGCGAACGAGGCTGGGGCCGCATCGTGAACGTCACCTCCCAGGTCCTGGACGGCCCGCCGTCGTCGACCTGGACCGGCTACGCGATGGCCAAGGGAGCGCTCGCCGTCTTCTCCCGGTACATGGCGGCCGAGCTGGGCCCGCAGGGGATCACCGTCAACTGCGTCGCCCCGGGCATGACCGAGACGCCCCTGATCGGGGACGTGCCCGAGAAGGTGCAGCTGATGGCCGCGCGGCAGACGCCGTTGCGACGGCTCGCCCGGCCGGCCGACGTGGCCGCGGCCGTGGCGTACCTGGTGTCCGACGACGCCGCCTTCATCACCGGAGACACCGTCGCCGTCAACGGTGGGTCGGTGATGCGGTGAGCACCAGGACCGATCCCGACGAGGCCCTGGCCGTGCTCGCCGCGGACACCAGCACCCTGACCCAGCTGCTCCGGGCCATCGAGACCCTGGAGCAGCAGCCGCAGGAGCGGACGGTCCGGGTGGGGGTGTCCGCGTCGGCGACCGTGGACCTGCTCGGCGTGTACCTGCGCCGGCACGGGCTGCTGGCAGGCACGGGAGTCGAGATCGTGCCCGGCAACTTCGACGACCCGATCGGGGACGTCGAGCGATTCCGGGCCGCGGGGGTGCGGCACGTCGTCCTGCTGCCCTTCTTCGACGGTCTGCTGCCGTCGTTCGAGGCCCAGCTGCCGAACCTGGAGCCAGGGGCGGTCGACGTCCTCGAGGAGAGCCTGCGCTCGCGGTACCGGCTGGCGTTCGAAGCGGCCCGGGAGATGGACTCGGTCTTCGTCGGTTCCTTCCACCGCCTCGGGAGCCCGGTGGACCTCGGCGGCCGGGACGTCGTCGCCACGGTGCTGCACCGGTTCGATGCCGCCCTCCGGGAGGAGGCGGCCGGCTTCTCCAACACCCGGGTGGTCGACACCCAGGACGTCGTGAGCACGGTCGGCCGCAGGGCGGCCTTCGACCACCGCTTCCACCTCCGGAGCAGAGCTCCCTACACCGGTGCGTTCCTCGACGAGCTGGCACGGCGGATCACAGCCGGTGCGCGCGGCTTCGGTGCCCACTTCCACAAGGTCCTGGTCCTGGACTGCGACAACACCCTGTGGGGTGGCGTGGTGGGCGAGGACTCCCCGACCGGTGTCGGCCTGAGCCCGCACGACCACCCGGGCAGCGTCTACTGGCGGGTGCAGCACCAGATCGCCGCGCTCCGGCACGAGGGCGTGCTCCTGGCGCTGTGCACGAAGAACAACCCGGACGACGTGGACGAGGTGCTGGACCGGCACCCGGACATGGTGCTGCGCGCCGAGGACTTCGTCGCGACCCGGATCAACTGGGACGACAAGCCGGCGAACCTGCGGGCACTCGCCACCGAGCTGGGCGTGGGCCTGGACAGCATGGTCTTCCTCGACGACTCGCCGTTCGAGTGCGAGGCGGTGCGACAGCAGTTGCCCATGGTGACCACCGTCCAGGTGCCCCGGACGCTCTCGGAGTACCCGCGCGTCGTCCACCGGGTGGCGGAGCTGTTCCTGGCCGGGGGGACGACGACGGACAGCCGGGACAAGACCGAGCAGTACCGCAGGCGGGCCCAGGCCCAGCAGCTGCAGGCCCGGTCGGTGGACCAGGAGACCTACCTGGCGTCGCTGCAGCTGACCGTGGAGCTGCGGCGCGACCTCCCGGGCGACGCGGCACGGGTCAGCGAGCTGTCCCAGAAGTCGAACCAGTTCAACCTGACGACGCGTCGCTACAGCACCGCCGAGGTGGAACGGCTGGTCGCCAGCCCGGAGCACGCCGTGTACTCGCTGGTCGTGGGTGACACGTTCGGCTCTGCCGGCCTGACCGGCGCAGCGGTGCTCCGGTACGACGGTGACCGGGCGTACGTCGAGGCCTTCTTCCTCAGCTGCCGGGTCATCGGCCGCGGCGTGGAGACCTCCGTCTGGCCGCAGATCGTGGTGGATGCGATCGAGCGGGGCTGCCACGAACTCCACGCCGACTTCGTCCCGAGCGCCAAGAACACCCAGGTGGCCGACTTCTACGACCGCCTGGGACTGCACGTCGCCACCGAGGCGGACGACGGCTCCCGCTCGTACCGCATCGACGCACACGACTTCCACACCCCACCCCCAGCATGGATCGAGATGAGTTCCCTTGGATGAGCAGCAGCTGTCTGACGTCATGGCCACCGTGCTCCGCGTGCCGGCCGAGGAGATCGGTCCCGGCAGCAGCATGGACACGGTCCCCGGCTGGGACTCGTTGCGGCACCTGACCCTCGTGCTGGCCCTCGAGGAGGAGTTCGGCATCCAGATCCCGGACGAGGAGGCCGGCTCCATCACCTCCTACCCGCTGATCAAGCTGGTGCTGAGCGAGCTCGTCGAGGCCAGGGCCTGAGCTCGTCGTGGAGTGGCTGATCGAGCGGTTCCGGACCGCTCCCGACCGGACCGCGTTCGTCCACGAGGGGCGGTCGGTCAGCTATGGCGAGGTCGTCGCGACCGTGGCCGAGCTCGGCGCGCGGCTGGAGGAGCGCGAGGTCGGTCCCGGCGACACCGTGGCCGTCGTGGGGGACTACTCGCCCGAGGTCTTCTGCATGCTCCTGGCACTGGTCCAGCGGCGGTGCACCGTCGTCCCGCTCACGCCGGCCTCGGTCGTCGAGGAGTCGGTGGCCCTCGGGGTGTCCGGGTGCGACTGGTACGTCCGCTTCGACGACGAGGGGGCGCTGGCCGCCATCGAGCACCGCGGACTGGCTGCGGAGAGCGCCCTGCTCACGGAGTTCCGGGCCCGGCGGTCGCCGGGGCTGGTGCTGTTCTCGTCCGGGACCTCCGGGCGCCCGAAGGGCATGCTGCACGACTTCGCACGCGTCGCTGAGAAGTTCCGCCGGCAGCGGGCCCCGGTGGTGGCCATCCCGTTCCTGATGATGGACCACTTCGGCGGGATCAACACGCTGCTGGCCATCACGTCCAGCCTGGGCAGGGTCGTCACGGTGGCAGACCGGTCCGTGGCGTCGATCTGTGCGGCGATCGCTCGCGAGCGGGTGCAGCTGCTGCCGGCGACCCCGTCGTTCCTGACCCTGCTGATGGCGTCGAACGCGCACCGGGAGCACGACCTCTCGTCGCTGACCCGGATCACGTACGGCACCGAGGTCATGCCGCAGGCCACCCTGGACCGGGTGCGCGCCGCCTTCCCCGGGGTCGTCCTGCAGCAGACCTACGGTCTGTCCGAGGTGGGGGTGCTGCGGTCGGAGTCGCGCGACGACGGATCGCTGTGGATGCGCATCGGGGGAGAGGGCTTCCAGACCCGCGTCGTGGACGGCGTCCTGTGGATCAGGTCGGACTACGCCATGGTGGGCTACCTCAACGCACCCTCGGAGTTCGACGACGAGGGCTGGTTCAACACCCAGGACGAGGTGGAGGTCGACGGCGACTGGTTCCGCGTCCTGGGCCGGGTGACCGACCTGATCAACGTCGGGGGCCAGAAGGTCTACCCGGCTGAGGTGGAGGGCGTGGTCCTGGGCGTGGAGAACGTGCAGGACGTCGCCGTCCACGGCGAGGAGCACGGATTGCTGGGCCAGATCGTCGTGGCCACCGTGGTGCTGGAGCGGCCCGAGCCGGTGGAGCAGGTCAAGAGACGGATGCGTCAGGTCTGCGCCGGTCAGCTGGCCGGGTTCAAGGTGCCGGTCAAGGTGGTGCTGTCGGGTGGACCACTGCACAGCTCCCGGCACAAGAAGGTCCGGCGCGGCTGACGCGCCGGACCTCCTGCTGCTGGGCGGGGGTCAGGGGTGGGTCATCGACAGCACGTCCAGGGCGGCGTCCAGCTGCTCCTCGGTGAGCTTCCCCTGCTCCACGTAGCCGCGCTCGACCACGACCTGGCGGATCGTCTTCTGCTCCGCCAGCGACTGCTTGGCGACCTTGGCGGCCTCCTCGTAGCCGATGTACTTGTTCAGCGGCGTGACGATCGAGGGGGAGGACTCGGCGTAGGTGCGGCACTGCTCGACGTTGGCGGTGACGCCGTCGACGCAGCGGTCGGCCAGCAGCCGGCTGACGTTGGCCAGCAGCCGGATCGACTCCAGCACGTTGCGGGCCATCAGCGGCAGCGTCACGTTGAGCTCGAAGACGCCGGTGGTGCCGGCGTAGGTGACGGCGGCGTCGTTGCCGATCACCTGCGCGCCGACCTGGATCACCGCCTCGGGGATCACCGGGTTCACCTTGCCCGGCATGATCGAGCTGCCCGGCTGCAGGTCCGGCAGGGCGATCTCGCCCAGGCCGGTGCGCGGGCCCGAGCCCATCCACCGCAGGTCGTTGGCGATCTTGATCAGTCCGACGGCGATCGTCTTGAGCTGGCCGGAGCCCTCGACCAGGGCGTCCCGGGAGCTCTGCGCCTCGAAGTGGTCGCGCGCCTCCGACAGCGGCAGGTCCAGCTCGCCGGCCAGCCGCTCGATGATGGCCGCGGCGAAACCGGGCGGGGTGTTGATGCCGGTGCCGACGGCGGTCCCGCCCAGCGGCAGCTCACCGATCCGGGGGAGCGAGGCGTGCAGCCGCTCGATGCCGTAGCGGACGGCGGCCGCGTAGCCGCCGAACTCCTGTCCCAGGGTCACCGGGGTGGCGTCCATCAGGTGGGTGCGGCCGCTCTTGACGACCTGGGCGAACTCGGTGGCCTTGCGCTCCAGCGAGCCGGCCAGGTGCTCCAGTGCGGGCACCAGGTCGCGCACGATGGCACCGGTCGCGGCGACGTGGATGGCCGAGGGGAAGACGTCGTTGGACGACTGCGAGGCGTTGACGTGGTCGTTCGGGTGCACCGGCGAGCCGAGGGCCTCGGTGGCCAGGGTGGCGATGACCTCGTTGGTGTTCATGTTGCTCGAGGTGCCCGACCCGGTCTGGAAGACGTCGATCGGGAAGTGGGCGTCCCAGTCCCCCCGGGCGACGGTCGCCGCCGCCTCGGTGACGGCGTCGGCGACGTCCTGCGGCAGCACGCCGAGGGAGGCGTTCACCCCGGCGGCCGCGCCCTTGATCGCCGCCAGCGCGCCGATCAGCTCGCGCTCGATGGGCGTGCCGGAGATCGGGAAGTTCTCCACGGCCCGCTGGGTCTGCGCGCGCCACTTCGCCCACGAGGGGACGCGGACCTCCCCCATGGAGTCGTGCTCGATGCGGTACTCCGCGCCGTCGGTGTCGGTGGCCACGCTGCGCTCCCGGAGGTGGGGGAAGGGGAAGGGTCTCGCGGCTAGGACCCTAGACAGCACCCCCACCCGGGCTCGCCCGGGTGGGGGTGGCGCCACGCCACGGCCGCGCTCCCGGAGGGCACCCCGCTTCCCGGTTAGCGTCGCCGGCATGCAGCTGTGCGTCGTCTTCGTGGCCGACACCCGGGTCAGTGCGGTCCAAGCCTCGGTGCACGCTCTCGTCCCTGCCGTGGACGCGGCCGAGTCAGCCGGCGGGGACGTCGACGTCCTGGTGGTCGACAGCTCCGGGCGGCAGGACGTCGCGGACTTCCTGCGGACGGTGGACGGCGCCCGGCGGGTGCGCACGGGCAAGGTCGATCGGTCGAGGGCGCTGACCCGTGCACTCGATGAGGTCCCCGACGCCGGGATCCTCTGGATCGGTGGGTCCGATGGCTGCCCGGTCCCCACGGCGATCGCCCGCATGGCGGCTGCAGCGGATCGGGACGGTGCGCTGGTGCTCGCCCGCCCGGAGGACCCGGCGCCCCACCTCGCCGGCCCGGCACACCTGATCCGCCGACTCTGGACGGCGTCGGACGCCGCCGGCACCGATCCGGTGCCCGAGCTCGTCCGCCGGGCCGGAGCCGCAGGCGTGCCCGTCATCGGGTGCGCAGAGGCCGGCGTCCTCAAGCAGCCCATCCGCCGTCCCGCTGCCCCGAACACCTCCATGGGCCCGGGCACCTACGCCGGCGCCTCGACGAGCTTCTCGTCCTACTCGGCACGGGACCAGATCGAGATCGGCGCGTACTGCTCGATCGCCGATGACGTCCGGGTCGTGCTGCCGGGGGGACGCCTGTACGACGAGGACGGCACCGAGCTGGGCCTGGGCCTGCGCGGCCTGCACCGCGAGCAGACGGCGTCCACCTTCCCGATCGGCATCCTGGTGCCGGACGAGCCGTACGACGAGCCACCGCCCGGCGCCACCGGTGAGCGGCTGGTCATCGGGGACGACGTGTGGATCGGTCACGGGGCCGCGGTGCTCGGAGCGGTCACCGTCGGCACCGGCTCCGTCGTGGGCGCCCGGGCGCTGGTGGTGTCCGACGTCCCGCCGTACTCCGTGGTGGGCGGGGTGCCCGCCCGGGTGATCCGCACGCGGTTCCCCGACGACGTTGCCGCGCGGTTGCTCCGCGTCGGCTGGTGGGACTGGTCGCCCGAGGTCGTCAAGGGTGCCCACCGCTGGTTCGGCAGGCCGGTGGCCGAGTTCCTGGACCACTTCGACCCGGGGTCGATCGATGCGGACGCCCGCCGCGGCTAGGGTCCGCAGCATGAGCCAGCAACAGGACGGGGACCCCGACCGGGTGCCCGTGGTCCGCGCGTCCGACGCCGAGCGCGATGCGGTCGTCACCCGGCTGCAGACCGCCCTCGGCGAGGGGCGGATCAACGTGGACGAGTTCACCCAGCGGGCCGACGTCGCCTACGCCGCGGTGACGACGGCCGACCTCGAGGAGCTGCTCACCGACCTGCCCGCGCCGACGTCCGCCGTCCCGGCGTTCGGGGAGGTCGTCGGTGAGCGGACGACGGGCACCATCGCCACCGTCTTCGGCGACGTGAAGCTGACCGCCACCACCAGCGTGCCGGAGCGGGCCAGCACCGTCTTCGGTGACGTCCGCATCGACCTGCGGGGGCTGCGCACCTCCGAGGAGGTCGTGGCGCTGCAGCTGGGCACGGTCTTCGGTGACGTCGAGGTGATCGTCAGCGAGGGCGTGGCCGCCGAGATCGAGGGCTGGACGGTCTTCGGTGACCGCAAGACGCAGCTGGCGCCGGTGCCGCGGCTCCCGGGGACCCCGCGGGTCGTCGTCCGGGGCTGGACGGTCTTCGGTGACCTGAAGCTCCGCAGCCTGGCGCCGGGGGAGTCGCCCAGCCGCTGGCGGGCCGTCCTGGACCGGCTGGCCGAACGCCGGTCGGCCCCGCCGCCCGCCGGCTGAGCCGGGCGGCGCGGGCCGGCGGTTCAGGCCTCGTCGTCGCCGAAGGGGACGGCCGAGTACTGGTTGAGCTTCTCCAGCGAGTGCAGGCTCTCGATCGAGCGGATCGTGCCCGAGCGCGAGCGCATCACCAGCGACTGGGTGGTCGCCCCGCCGGCGCGGTACCGCACCCCCCGCAGCAGCTCGCCGTCGGTGATGCCGGTGGCCACGAAGAAGACGTCGCCGCCCACCAGGTCGTCGATCAGGAGCACCCGGTCCAGGTCGTGGCCGGCGTCCAGGGCGCGCTGCCGTTCCGCGTCGTCCTTGGGCCACAGTCGGCCCTGCAGCGCACCGCCCATGCACTTCAGGGCGCAGGCGGTGATGATCCCCTCCGGCGTGCCGCCGATGCCCATCAACAGGTCGACGCCGGTGCCCTCCTGGGCGGCGGCGATCGCCCCCGCGACGTCGCCGTCGGTGATGAACTTGATCCGGGCGCCGGCCTCGCGGACCTCCCGGACCAGGGTCTCGTGCCGCGGCCGGTCCAGGATGCAGACCGTCACGTCGCCCACCGAGCTGCTCTTGGCCTTCGCCACCTTGCGGATGTTGTCCGCCACCGGTGCGGTGATGTCGACGACGTCGGCGGCGGCCGGCCCCGTGGCGATCTTGTCCATGTAGAAGACGGCGGACGGGTCGTACATCGCGCCCCGGTCGGCCACCGCCATCACCGCGATCGCGTTGGGCATGCCCTTGGCCATCAGCGTCGTGCCGTCGATCGGGTCGACCGCGACGTCGTAGTCGTTGCCCCAGCCGTCGCCGACGTGCTCGCCGTTGTAGAGCATCGGGGCCTCGTCCTTCTCGCCCTCCCCGATGACGACGACGCCACGCATGTGCACCGTGCCGATGAGGGCGCGCATGGCGTCGACCGCGGCGCCGTCCCCACCGTTCTTGTCACCGCGACCGACCCACCGGCCGGCGGCCAGGGCGGCGGCCTCGGTGACCCGGACGAGCTCCAGGGCCAGGTTGCGGTCCGGCGCCGGGCGGTCGGCGCGCAGCGTCGAGGCCCGCCGTGCGTTCAGCGGGCCGTCGGGCATGGGAAGGGACACGGGACCTCCTGAGAGCCGTCGGGCGACGCTGCCCAGCGGGGTGGTGGAGCGGTGCTGCGATCCTAGGGGCATGCCCGACACCGGCCAGGACGGCGAGCAGCCCCGGCCCGCCCAGCCCTCCGCCACCGTGACCGATGCCGCGACCGGCGCGTCGCCCGACGCCGGCGGTCCCGCCCCCGCCGCGTCCCCGGCCAGCGACCGGATGCTGCGCTTCACCCCGGCCAACATGATCCGGTCGTTGCTGCCCCTGGTGGTCCTCAGCCTGGTGATCGTGGGGGTCACCGCCCTGCGGCAGAACCCGGAGGACCCGGTTCGCGACGTCGACTCCACCAGTGCGCAGCGGTCGGTCGCCGAGCTGGCCGGCTACGAGCTGCTGGTGCCGACCGACCTGCCCGAGGGGTGGCGGTCGACGAGCGTGCGGACGGACGCCGGGTCGGTCCAGGCCGGTGACCCGGTCACCCTGGAGATCGGCTGGTTCACCCCCGGCGAGGAGTACGCCGCCTACGTCATCAGCGACGACCCGGGCGCCCCCGCGGTCGCCGAGGTCCTCGACGGGGCGGTCGCCGACGGCACCGAACAGGTCGACGGGCAGACCTGGGAGCGGCTGGAGACCCAGCGCGGGGAGACGGTGCTGACCCGGGTCGCCGACGGTGCCACGCTGGTGGTGACCGGTTCGGCGACGGAGGACGAGCTGACCACGCTGGCCGGCTCGCTGGAGCCCTACGCCCCCGGGTCCTGAGCGGGGGGAGCGGCGGCGGCCAGGCGTTCCCGGGCCCGGTCCAGCCAGTGCTGGCACAGCTCGGCCAGCTGCTCACCGCGCTCCCAGAGCGCCAGCGACTCCTCGAGGGTGAGGCCGCCGGACTCCAGCCGGCGCACCACGTCGGCGAGCTCCTCGCGGGCCTGCTCGTAGGTCTGGGTCGGCTCAACGGCCTGCTCGGGCTGTTCGGTCACGGTTCCCCATCCTCCCCGGCGGTCGTGCGGTCGACCCGCACCGGGAGCCGGCCACCGGCCACCCGGACCCGCAGCCGCTCGCCGTCGGCCACCCCGGCCGGGTCGCGGACCAGCTCGCCGTCGGCCCGCTGGACCACCGCGTAGCCGCGCTCCAGCGTCGCCGCGGGGGAGAGCGCCGCGACCCGCGCTCGGGCGTGCACGAGGTCTCGCTCGGCGCCCTCCACCCGGTGGCTCAGCGTGCGGGTGGCCCGGGCGCGCAGCGCGGTGACGTCGTCGGCCCGGCCGGCCAGCAGCCGCTGCGGGTCGGCGAGCACCGGGCGGCTGCGGACCGACTCCAGCCAGCGTTCCTGCTGCTCCAGCCGGCTGCCCAGCAGGTGCCGGGCACGGGCGCGCAGCCCCTCGACCAGCCGGGTCTGCTCGCCGATCTCCGGGACGACCCGGTGGGCGGCGTCGGTGGGGGTGGCTGCCCGGACGTCGGCCACGTGGTCGACCAGCGTGGTGTCGGTCTCGTGCCCGACCGCGGTGACGACGGGGGTGCGGCTGGCGGCGATCGCCCGGACCAGGCCCTCGTCGGAGAAGGGCAGCAGGTCCTCGACCGACCCGCCGCCGCGGGCGATCACGATCACCTCCACCGTCGGGTCGGCGTCCAGCCGCTGGAGCCCGGCGATCACCGACTCGGCCGCCGTCGGGCCCTGCACGGCGCAGTTGTGCATCGCGAAGCGCACCGCGGGCCAGCGTCGCCGGGCGGTCACCAGCACGTCGCGTTCGGCCGCGCTGTCCCGCCCGGTGATGACGCCGACGACGGCGGGGGCGAAGGGCAGCGGGCGCTTGCGGACGACGTCGAACAGGCCCTCGGCGGCCAGCAGCCGGCGGATCCGCTCGATCCGGGCCAGCAGCTCACCCAGGCCCACCGCCCGGATCTCGGTGGCGCGCAGCGAGAAGGACCCGCGGGCGACGTAGTAGTCGGGGCGGGCGCGGACGATCACCCGGGAGCCCTCGGTCAGCTCCAGGCCGGGCCGGTCGGCGACGTCCCGGTGGCAGGTGACCGGCACCGAGAGGTCCGCGGCCGGGTCGCGCAGGGTGAGGAAGACCGTCGCCGCGTTGCCGCGCCGGGACAGCTGGGCCACCTGCCCCTCGACCCACACCTCGCCGAGCCGGCCGATCCACTCGGCCACCTTCCGGGCCACGGTGCGCACCGGCCAGGGCGACTCGGGGGACGACGGACTGGTCACCCGCCCGAGCCTGCCAGACGGCGGGCGCCCTCCTCCGCGGCCCTCGCGGGCCCGGGCCGGGACCGGCTCAGCCGGGGTAGCCCGGGGCGGCGGGGAGCCCGAAGAACTCCTCCATGGTCAGGACCCCGGTGCGCTGCATCTCGGTGGCCAGCGGGACGCCCACGTACCGGAGGTGCCAGGGCTCGTACTTGAAGCCGGTCACGTCCTGCCGGCCGTCGGGATAGCGCACGAGCCAGCCGAACTCGTGGGCGTGCGCGGCCACCCACTGGCCCTCGGCCGTGGTGGCGAAGCAGCTCTCGATGTCGCAGCCGCCCCCGCCGACGTCCGCCGCGAGCCCGGTCTGGTGCTCGCTGTGGCCGGGCCGGGCCACCTGGACCTCGGCCCGCTCCTCGCCGAAGCGGCTGACCTGGGCGCTGAAGAGCCCCACCTGGTACTCGTAGGGCCGGTAGGCGCTCAGCACACTCAGGTCCAGTCCCTGGGCCGCGGCGGCGCTGATCAGCGCGTCCATCGCCTGCGCCGCCTCCGCCCGCAGCTGGTACCCGTCCCCGACCGGGACCAGGTCGGCCGGTCCGACGTCGATCGGGCTGAGCGGGCGGGCCTTGTTGACGACCACCCAGCTGCTGGCCGGGTCGGTGATCGACAGCTGGGCGCGGTCGAAGGCCGGCGGGCTCGTGGGCGCTGGTGCTGGCGGCGGAGGCGGGGGCGTCGGGGTGGTCGTGGTGGGGGCGAAGGTGGCGGGGCCGCCCTCGGCGGTCGGGATGCGCTCCTCCCCGCCGTCCTGCAGCCAGAGCGCACCGCCGACGGCGAGCACGGTCACCAGGGCGAGCAGCAGCAGGAGCCAGCGGCGTCGGCGGTGCCGTGCCGGCGCCGCCGGTCCTGCCGTGCCCTGCTCGTCCACCGTCTCCTGCTCGCCTGCCTGCGTCGTCCCTGCCCCTGCCCGTCTCCGTCCCTGCTGCCCGCTCAGCCGCGGTCGGCGCTGAGCTTCTCCAGCCGGTTCTGCAGCAGGGTCACGTAGGGCGCCCGGGCGCGGGTGGCCCGCTCGTAGTCGAGCAGGTCGGCCACGGTCTCGGTCGGGTAGGCCCGCAGGTGGCCCCGCAGCGCGGGGATGCTGAAGGCGTCGTAGCCCTCGACCGGGCTGACCGGAGCCCCGTCGTCGGCCGGCTCGGTCCCGTCGGAGGGCACCAGCGGGTCGCTGGCGGCGCTGTCGGTGACGTCGCTGCCGGGGGCGACGCTCTCCGCTGCCTCCGGGCCGCCCAGGTCGACCAGCTCCTCGGCCGCGTCGTCGAGCGCGGGCACGTCGGGCACCGCGTCGTCGACGAGCTGGGTCTGCCCGGGCACCTGCTCGGGAGTGACGTCGTCCAGCGTCGACACCGCGCCGGCGAGGACCTCCGCCGGCGGGGTGCCGGGCACCGCGGGCTCGGCGACGAGCTCGTCGGCGACCGCCTCCTCGATCTCGGCCTCGTCCTCGGCGACGTCGGAGACGGTGTCGGCGGTGAGCTCCTCGAGCACCTCGTCCGGGACGGCGTCGGGCACCTCGGCCGCGACCTCGTCGGCGACCTCGGCGGCCAGCTCGTCGACGACCGCGGTCACGGCGTCGGCGGCCGGGTCGTCGGGCAGTGCGGCGACCTCGGCAGGGGTCAGGTCGGCGACGGTGTCGTCGGCGCTGGCCGCCAGCACCGCCGCCACCTCCTCGGTGAGGTCGTCGGGGTCGGCCACCGGCAGGTCGGCAGCGGCGAGGTCGTCGGCCAGCGCGTCCGCGAGCTCCTCGGCCGGGGGCTCGTCACCGAGGTCGTCGTCGAGGTCGACGACCCGGTCGAAGGCCGAGCCGCGCCCGGCCGAGGCCGGCCGGGCCGGGCGTGCGGTCGGCGCCTCGTCCACGTCGTCGTCGAAGGTCGCCATCCCCGGCCCGGCGTCGCCGCGCAGGCTGGTGAGCACCTCGTCGCCGCGGGCCACGAGCCCGGAGTACTGCTGCTGCAGGTGCAGCGAGGTCTGCAGGGCCTGACCGATCAGCCGGACCGGGAGCCCCGGCAGCGTCGTGGGGAGCTTGCGTGCCTCGTCGAGCACGGTGGCGGCCAGTCCTGCTGCCGCGCGGACGACCTCGGGGATCTCTCGAGCCATGGGGCACAGGGTGCCGCACGTGGCGATCACCGGCAGCCCGACCACGCGCGCCGTCCCCCGTCCGGGCGGACCGCGCGCCGTCCCGGCGTGTCCAGCGCCACCCGTTCCGGCCTGCGGGGGCCGGTCCGGCGCAGCGGACCCACCTACCATGGGGGAATGGCTGAACCGCGCGGACGCGTCCTGCTGGCCGATCCCCGGGGGTACTGCGCCGGCGTGGACCGGGCGGTCATCGCCGTCGAACGGGCGCTGGAGATCCACGGCGCCCCCGTCTACGTCCGGAAGCAGATCGTCCACAACAAGCACGTCGTGGCGACGCTGGAGCGCCGGGGCGCGGTCTTCGTGGAGGAGACCGACGAGGTGCCCGAGGGCGCGGTCGTCGTCTTCAGCGCCCACGGGGTCTCCCCGGCGGTGAAGGCGGAGGCGCAGGAGCGGTCGCTGCGGACCATCGACGCCACCTGCCCGCTGGTGAGCAAGGTGCACATGGAGGCCAAGCGCTTCGCCAAGGACGACTACGACATCCTGCTGATCGGTCACCGCGGGCACGAAGAGGTCGAGGGCACGATGGGCGAGGCCCCGTCGAACACCCAGCTCGTGGACGGCGCCGAGGACATCGCCAACGTCCAGGTGCGCGACCCGGAGAAGGTCGTCTGGCTCTCCCAGACCACGCTCTCGGTCGACGAGACGCTGGCCACGGTCGACTCGCTGAAGACCCGGTTCCCCGGTCTGCAGAGCCCGCCCAGCGACGACATCTGCTACGCCACGCAGAACCGGCAGCAGGCGGTCAAGCAGATGGCCGCCGAGTGCGACCTGGTGCTGGTCGTCGGCTCCACCAACTCCTCGAACTCCGTGCGGCTGGTCGAGGTGGCCCTGGAGGCCGGTGCCCGCGACTCGCACCTGGTCGACTTCGCCTCCGAGATCGACGAGTCCTGGCTGTCCGGCGTCGGCACGGTCGGCGTGACCAGTGGCGCCTCGGTGCCGGAGATCCTGGTCAGCGAGGTGCTCGACTGGCTGGCGACCCGCGGGTACGCCGACGTCGAGACGGTCAAGGCCGCGGAGGAGCGGCTGGTGTTCGCGCTGCCGCACGAGCTGAAGCCGCGCCGCGA
This sequence comes from Modestobacter sp. VKM Ac-2985, assembly GCF_026967925.1. Lineage (GTDB taxonomy): Bacteria > Actinomycetota > Actinomycetes > Mycobacteriales > Geodermatophilaceae > Modestobacter. Next base: position 824,049 of record NZ_JAPVBI010000001.1, read on the forward strand.
GGCGCTCGCGGTCGAGGCCGAGTAGCAGCTACCCGCACGCCGAGAGCGGCCGGGACACAGGACGGGCCGGCACCCCCGCGGGGGTGCCGGCCCGTCCTGCGTCCGAGGTCGGTCAGCGGCGGGCGGCCAGCCGGCCCAGGGTGATCACCAGCGCGGCGCCGGTGGCCAGGCCCATCGCCGGGAAGCCGCGCACGAGCAGCGTCGCCAGCGTGGGGAGGTTCAGGCTGGCCGACGGCGCCAGGCCGATGTTCAGCAGGGCCACCGCGACGAACACCAGGGGCGGGGCGACCAGGATGCTCAGCAGGTCACCTCGCCGGGTGACCAGGGCGGCGCCGATGGTCCCGGCGGTGAGCGCCACCAGCGTGATCGTGCCGAGGCCCAGACCGATGTAGGAGTCGGCCGCCGCGGCGACCAGGGTGACCAGGAAGACGCCGGCGATCGCGAGAGCCCCCCGGATCCCGGTGCTCGCGGTACGCGCGCCGCTCGCCGAGGACCCACGCCGCCGCCCGTCGCCGGGGGCGTCGGCCGGCCGGTGACCGGTGCCGCGGGGGTCGGGCGCTCGACGCTCGGGCGGGCGCGGGCCACGCTCGGGGGGACGGCCGGAGACGGCACCCCCGGCGGCCCGTGGCGACGGGTAGCCGCGTCCTGCGGCCCGGCCGGCGTCGCTGCGTTCTGCACGCACGGCGCCCTCCCGCCTGTCTCGAACTCGGGCATCGACAGTGACCGGAGCGATGGTGCACCTCCTCGTCGGCAGCGAGGGCCCAGGGCACCCCACCGGTCGGGCCACGGTATCGGCCCGACCTGAGTGAACGCCGGACCCGGCCGGGAGTGGCGGGCCAGAACTCGCCGGTGTCGCACCGCCGGGGTGGCGCATTGTGCGCACGGGCGCCCCAGCCGTCCCACGGTCCCCACCAGCCGGCCGTCGGCGAGCTGCGGACCGTCTGTGGCGGTTCGGTGACGATCCGGACGCTGGCGCATGGTCGAGCAGCACTCGGGGGAACACGGCGAGGGACGGGTCGACTGCTGGCGCTGCCGGCTGCGCCGTCGACGACCGGAATCCAGGAGGAACTGCCTGCATGAGCTCGGTGAGCCGGGTGCCGGAGATCGCAGCGCGGGACGGCGAGCGGTTGACTGCCCGCGATGCTTGGGTGACTCTGCGCAGCTGTCGGGTCGGCGATCTGTGGCGTGCCTCCTGGTCCCGGTTCCGCTACGGCGACGGCTTCTCCCACGCGCGGGCGCTGGGCCTCCAGCTGTCGCTGGCCGCGGTGCCGCTGTTGATCGCCTCGATCGGGCTGAGCACCCTGTTGGAGCGGCCGTCCCTGCGCTTGCTGGTCGACAGGACGGTGCTGCAGCTCTCGCCCAGCGCCTCGGACGAGATGGTCCAGCGGGTGCTGTCGCCGTGGAGTGGTGAGCCGGACGGGATCCCGCTCGCCACGGCGCTGGGGCTCGCCGCGGCGGTATTCGCGATGGCGACCGCCATGGGGCAGCTGGAGCGCGGGGCCAACCGCATCTACGGCATCCAGCGGGACCGGCCCACCGTGGAGAAGTACCGCCGCGCCCTGGTGCTGGCCGGCCTCGCCGGGGTGCCGCTGCTGGTGGGCTCGCTGCTGGTGACCACGCTCGTCGCCGCGGCCGCGGCGGTGGAGGACGTCTACGACGTCGACGACGACCTCGTCGTGCTCATCGTCGGCGTGGTCGCCGTGGGACTGCTGCTCGCCGCGATCACCCTGATGCTGCGGCGGGCTCCGTACCGCCGGCAGCCCGGCTGGTCGCTGCTGGTGCTGGGGAGCGTGCTGGCCCTGGGGCTGTGGACCGGACTCACCCTGCTGCTGGCCGGCGTGCTCGACCTGCTCAGCTACCTCGGCTCGGCGTACGGACCGCTGACCGGGGTGATCGCCCTGCTGTTCTGGGCGCAGCTGACGTCCGGGGCCATCTTCCTGGCCTTCGCCGTCTCGGCAGAACTGGAGTTGGCGGCGATCCGGGTGGCGGATGGACGCATGGCGCAGGCCGGCGCAGCGGCCACCGACCGCTCCTGGTCGACGGGGTCGTCGAGAGCGGGCTCAGCGACCTGACCGGCCGAGCTGTCGCTGGTCAGCCTGTGGTGCCGTCGCGCTCACCGATCTCGGGCAGCTCCTGCGTCGGTGGCCGCAGGGCACGCACCGTGCCCTCGACCGGCGCCGGGGTCGGTACCGGCGCCGCGGCGACGCCGAGGTCGTCGAACCGCCGGGTGGCCACCAGCACCGAGCGCTCGTAGGACCCGACCGTCTCGTTGTACCGGGTCAGCGCCGAGCCCAGTGCGGAACCCAACCGGGTCAGGTGACCGGACAGGGTGCTCAACCGGGCGTGCACCGTGCGGCCGGCCTCGAGCACGGCGGCGGCGTCGTGGGCCAGCCGTTCCTGCCGCCAGGAGTAGGCGACCGTGCGGAGCAGGGCCAGCAGCGTGCTCGGGGTGGCGATGATGACGTCGCGGCCGAAGCCGTGCTCCAGCAGTGCCGGCTCCGCCTCCAGGGCCGTGGTGAGGAAGCCGTCGGCGGGGACGAAGAGCACGGTGAACGGCGCCGCGCTGCCGAACGCGCTCGGGTAACGGCGCGCGGCGAGGACGTCGACGTGGGCCCGGAGCTGCCGGGCGTGGTCGGCGACCCGCTGGGCGCGCACCGCCGGGTCGGTGGCCTGGACCGCCTCGATGTACCCGGTGAACGGCACCTTCGCGTCGACGACCACCTGCCGTCCGTCGGCCAGGGTGACGACCAGGTCGGGGCGCACGCCCGAGCCCTGGTCGGTGGTGCCGGACGGCTGCTCGACGAAGTCGCAGTGCTCCAGCAGCCCGGCCACCTCCACGACCCGGCGCAGCTGCAGCTCGCCCCACCGGCCGCGCACGTGCGGGGTGCGCAGCGCGGTGACCAGGGCGGCGGTCTCCTGGCGGAGCAGGGCCGAGGTCTGGCCGATGGTGCCCACCTGTTCCCGCAGCTCACCGTGGGCGGTGGCCCGGTCGCGCTCGATGCCGGCCAGCAGTCGGTGCAGGTGGTCCAGCGACTCGTGCACCGGCTCGAGGGCCTCCGGCGCCGCACCGGCCCGCCCGCGGACGGCCACCAGCCCGAGGGTGACGGCGGCGGCCAGGAGCGCACCGATGAGGAGCCCGACGAGCAGGGAGGCGGCGTCCATGCCGGTCAGGCTGCCCGACGGGTCCGACACTTCCGGTGAGGCGCCCCAGGCGTCAGGCATAGGAAGCTCTTCACCCGGTCTGTGGCTCGGAACCGGGTGAAGAGCTTCCTATGCCCGGGTGGGGACGGGGGCGTGCGCGGCCTCGTGGTCGAGCAGCCAGCGCTTCACCGGCGTGCCCCAGCGGAAGCCGCCCAGGCCGCCGCCGGTGGACAGCACCCGGTGGCAGGGGACGAACAGCGCCGCGGCGTTGCGCGCGCAGGCACCTGCCGCCGCACGGACGGCGGACGGGCGGCCGCAGCGCTCGGCGAAGGCGGCGTAGGTGTCGGGCTGCCCGGCGGGCACGGTGCGCAGCACCTCCCAGGCGTCGGTGAGGAAGGGGCCCGAGCGCTGGCGCACCGGCACCGCGTCGATCGCGGTCACGTCGCCGGCGGTGAAGGCGGCGACGACGTCGAGCACCGGCAGGCCGTCGGCACGCTCGACCCAGGTCGGCCGCAGTGAGCGGTGCACGACGGGCAGGAGCTCGCCGACGTCGTCGGTCCAGCCGCTGGCCAGCACGACGTCCGTGCCGTCGGGGTCGGTGGTGACGAGCACGGTGAACGGTCCGGGCGGGGTGTCCGTGGTCGCGTAGCGGGCAGCTGCGGTGGTCATGACGGGCTCCGTTCAGGAGTGGTGCCGCGGGTGAACAGGGAGGGGACGGCCAGCGCCCACAGGTGCATGACGGCGTAGGAGCGCCACGGCCGCCAGCGGGCCGCGGCGTCGGCGTCGGAGCTGCCCAGGGCGGTCAGGCTGCGCCGCAGCGCCAGGTCGCCGGGCAGCCAGACGTCCGGGTCGGCCAGCCCGCGCAGCCCGACGAGCGCCGCCGTCCACGGGCCGATGCCGGGCAGGGCCAGCAGCTGGCGGCGGGCCTCGTCCCGGTCGGCGCCGGGATCGAGGGGGACGCTGCCCGCGGCGAGCGCCGCGGCCAGGGTGTGCACGGTGCGCCGGCGGGCACCGGTCAGCCCGACCGCGGAGAGGTCGGCGTCCACGAGGGCGTCGGCGCGCGGGAACGCGTGGGTCAGGGTGCCGACCGGTTCGGCGAGCGGCCGGCCCGCCGCGGTGACCACCCGGGCGGTGAGCGTCCGGGCGCCGGCCACCGACACCTGCTGCCCCAGCACCGCGCGCACCGCCAGCTCCTCCGCGTCGGGGGCGGCCGGCACCCGCCGCCCGGGGGCGCCGGTCACCAGCGGGGCGAGCGCCGGGTCGGCGCCGAGCAGCGCGTCCACGGCGGCCGGGTCGGCGTCCAGGTCCAGCAGCCGCCGGCACCGGGAGACGGCCACGCCGAGGTCCCGCAGCTCGGTCAGCCGCAGCCGGGCGAGCACCGCCGGTCCGCCGTCGGGGGCCGGGGAGAGCCGGACGACGGCGGGGCCGTGCGGCAGGTCGAGCACCCGGGAGAACGTCGTCCCGTCCCACTCCTCCAGACCCGGGGTGGCGTGTGCCCCGAGGAAGAGCAGCACCTCGTCGGCGGCGAACGGCGCGCGGGCGGCCAGCCGCAGGGTCAGCCAGCCGGGGGTGCCGCCGTCGCTGCGCGGGGTGGCCGGGCGCAGCGCGGAGGGCGTCGTCGCGAACACCGACCGCACCGTGTCGTTGAACTGCCGGATGCTGGCGAACCCGGCCGCGAACGCGACGTCGGCCATCGGCAGCAGGGTGGTCTCGATCAGCAGCCGGGCGGTCTGCGCGCGCTGGGCGCGGGCCAGCGCCAGCGGGCCCACCCCGAGCTCGGTGGTGAGCAGCCGGTGCAGCTGGCGCTCGGAGTAGCCCAGCCGCGCGGCCAGCCCGCCGACCCCGCCGCGCTCGACCTCACCGTCGGCGATCAGCCGCATCGCCCGGGCGACGACGTCGGCGCGCACGTCCCACTCCGGCGACCCGGGGACGGCGTCCGGGCGGCAGCGGCGGCAGGCGCGGAAGCCGGCCGCCTGGGCCGAGGCCGCGGTGGTGTGGAAGGAGACGTTGCGCTCCAGTGGCGTGCGCGCCGGGCACGACGGGCGGCAGTAGATGCCGGTCGTGTGCACTGCGGTGACGAACCACCCGTCGAAGCGCGGGTCGCGGCTGGTGACGGCGCGATAGCAGTGCTCCGCGTCGAGCCGGCCCCGTTCCAGCACCTCGGTCATGGCACGAGCATGGCACCGCCCGGCCCGGGTGACTGGCGGCTTTCGGACACGGCGGTGGAGGTCGTCCCGGGCGTTCGGAGCCGCCCGCGGTCGTCGGGCCCGGCCGTCGTCCGGTGGCGTGCAACCGGTTTGCCCTGCAGTCCCGGCGGCCCTAGCGTGCTCACCGGCGCCGTCGGCGGCCACGTCTCCAGTCCGGCGGCTCGACGAGCCGGTGCGCACGAGGAGGACCATGGCGGTGGCCTGGCACGCCGACGCCAGGGAGCAGGCCCGGCGTGCGCGTGCCGAGCGGGACCGCGCACTGCTGGCCGGCTGCCGCCGGGGTGACAGCTCGGCCTGGCGGGCCCTGCTGGAGGACCACGAGCGGCTGGTGTTCTCCATCCCGCTGCGCTACGGCCTCAGCCATGACGACGCCGCCGACATCGCCCAGCTCACGTTCACCGAGCTGCTGCAGAGCCTCGACTCGATGACGGACGACGCGCGACTGGTCGGCTGGCTGGCCACCGTCGCGCGCCGGCAGAGCTGGCGGCTGTTGGAGCGACGGAAGCGGGAGACCGCCGTCGAGGAGGTGCCCGACAGGGCCGACGCCGACCCGGCCGAGGCCTGGACCCGGGACGAGTGGCTCTACGAGGGCCTGCTCTCGCTGGACACGCGGTGTCGCGAGCTCCTCATCGCCCTGTACCTGAGCGAGGAGTCGACCGCCTACGCCGATGTCGCGGCCCGGCTCGGGCGCCCGATCGGCAGCATCGGCCCGACCCGCGCCCGCTGCTTGAAGCGGCTGCACGAGCTGCTCGGCGACGAGCAGGAGAACTGAGCGCGAGAACTCCTCGCGACGCTGTATCAGCCGGCCGCGGTCGCGGCACGTGCTCCCTGACGGGGGCGCAGGACCAGCACAGGAGGGACGGCCCACATGGTGGCGTTCGCAGACGTCGTGGACTGGGTGGACGGGAAGCTCGACGGGCCGGCTGCGGCCCGGGTCCAGGCGGCCGTGGAGACCGATCCCGGGCTGCGTGCAGCCGCCGACTGGTTCCGGGCCTTCCGCGCCCAGGCGCAGCGGATGCCGCTGTCCGCGCCGCCGGAGCGGGTGCGGGACACGCTGATGAAGCGCTTCGCCGCCTACCGCCCACCGCCGCCCGGCCTGCTGGAGCGGGTGCGTGCGGTGATCTCCTTCGACAGCGCCACCGCGCAGCTGGCCCTCGGTGTCCGGGCCGCGGACACCGGGACGGTGCGGCACCTGGTCGTCGAGTCCCCGGTCGTCGACATCGCGCTGGACCTCTACCCCGAGGACCGGACCGTGCGGGTGGAGGGTCAGGTGCTGCCGGGCGACCCCGACGTCCCCGGGCTGGGCACCATCCGGCTGATCGCCGCGGACAGCGAGCTCGCCACCGCCTCCTCCGACGAGAACGGCCGGTTCGCCCTCCCCCCGGTGCCGCCGGGTGAGGTGCTCTTCTCCGCTGCCGTGGCCGGCGTGCTGGTCGAGGTCGACCTGCTGCTGCAGGCCTGAGCCGGCGGACGGGAGCGGACGTGGACGGCGACGAGGAGGTGGCGGCGGTGCTGGACGAGGCGACGACGCTGGTCCACCAGGACCCGGTAGCGGCCCGCCGCCTCGCCGTCAGCGTGCTGCCCCGGACCACGTCGGCCTTCCTGCTGGCCCGGGCCGACTACGTGCAGGCCCAGGTGCACGCCATCGAGGGCAGCCTGGACACCGCGCTCGGCCTGGTCACCCGGGCCCGGGACGGCTTCCGCTCGGCCGGGGCCGCGTTCGAGGAGCTGCGCACCGAGCTCGGCATGATGCACGTGCTCAACGAGCAGGGCCGGCACGACGAGGCCATCAGCCGCGGGCTGGCGGTGCTCGAAGTGCTCGACCGCTCCCCGGAGGTCGCGGGCGACGCCGACCGGGCCTGGTGGCTGCGCGGCACGGTCCACCGCAACCTGTCGGTGTGCCAGACGTTCGCCGGCCGCCACACCCTCGCCCTGGAGCAGGGCCGTGCCGCGGAGCGGGCGTACCTGCGCGCCGGGATGCAGGAGGACGTCGCCGTGCTGCGGCAGAACAGCGGTGAGCAGCTGCTGGACCTGGGGCGCGTGCACGAGGCGGTCGAGGCCTTCACCGAGGCGGCGGGCGCCTTCCGGGAGGCGGGCACGACGCTGCTGGAGGCCCGCTGCCTGGTCGACCTGGGCCGGGCCAGCGTCCAGGTGGGGCGCTGGACCGACGGGCTGTCGGCCTTCGATGCCGCCCGCGACCAGCTCGAGCGACTCGACGTGCGTGCCGACCTGGACCAGCTGCTGCTCCGGTCGGCCGAGGCGTGGCTGGGGCTCGGGCTGCACGACGAGGCGCTCGTGGCGTACCAGGAGGCCGAGGAGTCGCTGCGCAGGGCCGGGCAGACCCACTACCTGGCCCAGGTGCTGACCGGGGCCGGCGTCGCCATGACCCGCCTGGGGCGCCTGGCCGATGCAGAGGAGGCGCTGACCGAGGCGACCCGGCTGCACCGCAGCCGTGGGAACGTCCCGTTGCTGGCCGAGGCACTCGTCGAGCTCGCCGACGTGCGGCATCAGCGTGACGACCTGACCGGGGCGCTGGAGCTGGCCGACGAGGCGGTGACGCTGCTCGCCGGTCAGGAGTGGACGACGCAGCTCATCTACGCCCACCTGCGGGCCGCCGACCTCCGGATGGCCGGCTCCGCCGACCTCACCACTGCCGAGGCGCACCTCGCGGCGGCGGCCCGGCTCACCCAGCCGCTCGGGCTGCCGCCGCTGCAGTACCGGGTGGACGCCAGGACGGGCCGGCTCCGGCGTCTGCAGGGTGACGTCGCCGCCGCTCGTTCCGCCCTCCGGGCCGCCACCGGCGCGGTGGAGACGCTCCGGGCCACGCTGCCCACCGAGGCCATGCGCGCCTCGTTCCTGCGGGACGCCGCGGCGCCCTACGCCGACCAGGTCGCCCTCGAGCTGGACAGCGGCGACGTGTTGGCCGCCCTGGATGCCGCGGAGCGGTCCAAGTCCCGGGCGCTGTCGGACCTCCTCGCCCGGGTGCACCGGAGGGACGACGCCACGGGGGAGGCGGCGCGGACCTCGGCGCTGCACGAGGAGCTGATGGCCACCTACAACGAGATGCTCCGCGAGGACCCGGACCTCGCTCCCGAGGCGCGGGCCCGCCGCCGCGCCGCGCTGCGGTCACGCGCCACCGCCACGGAGGTGGCCCTGCGAGCGGAGCGGCTGCAGGCTCCCGTCGCCGATGCCGACCCCATCGGCGCGCCGGTGAGCGCCCGCGACCTCGCAGCCCGGTTGCCCGCCGACCTCGCGGTGCTCCTCTACCAGATCGTCGATGACCGGGTGCTCGCCTTCGTCGTCGCCGGTGGCGAGGTGCGCTCTGCCGAGCACGTCAGCGACTGCGGCCGGGTGCGCCCGCTGATCCGTCAGCTCGACGCGCAGTGGCAGCGCCCGCGGATGGGCGGGGCGTTCGTCGCCCGGCACGGCGCGCGGCTGGCCGCCGCCGCGCGTCAGGTGCTCCAGGACCTCTACGCCGAGCTCGTCGCCCCGCTGGACCTGCCGGACCTGCCGCGCCTGGTCGTCGTCCCGCACGGACCGCTGCACGAGGTGCCCTTCCACGCCCTGCACGACGGTGGGCAGTGGTTGCTCGAGCGGTACCAGGTCACCGTCGCACCGAGCATGAGCGTGCTGCTGTCCACGATGGACGTCGTCCCCGCCGGTGGCCCGGCCCTCGTGATGGCGCTGCCCGACGCCGCGGCGTCCCAGGTGCAGGCCGAGGCCGTCGCCGTCGCCGCTGCGCTCCCCGGTGCCCGCGTGCACATGGGCAGCGAGGCTGACGTGCTGACGCTGCGCCGGGAGGCGCCGGGCAGCGCGGTCGTCCACGTGGCGTGCCACGGGCTGTTCCGGCCGGAGAACCCGATGTTCTCCGCTCTGCGGCTCTCCGACGGCTGGATCACCGCCGCCCAGCTGCTCGAGATCGACCTGACCGGCTCCCTGGTGACGCTGTCGGCCTGCGAGACCGGCCGCACCAACGCCGAGGGCGCCGGTGACGAGACGGTCGGGCTCGCCCGCGCCGCTCTCGGTGCAGGTGCTGCCGCCGTCGTGGTCAGCCTGTGGCTGGTCGACGACGCCGCCGCGGCCGCGCTGATGTCCCGGATGTACGCGGAGCTCAGCACGGGCGCCACGCCCGCGGCGGCGCTGCGCACCGCCCAGTGCGCGCGTGCGCTGGCCGGCGACCACCCCTGGTACTGGGCGCCCTTCGTGCTCGTCGGAGCGCCCTGACCCCTCCGCTGGAGCCCCTGGCGGACCGGATCCCACCCACCACCCACACCCGGAGGTCACGATGTCCCGCACGTCCCTGGCCCGACGTCCCGCCGCCCGTTCGATCACCGTGCTCACCGCAGCCGTCGGCGTCGCCCTCGGCGGTCTTGCCGTCGCACCCGCCCAGGCCGACGAGGACGCCCCACAGGCGGTCCAGCTGGCCGACGAGGACGAGGACGGCGACGAGGACGAGGACGGCGACGAGGACGAGGACGGCGACGAGGACGAGGACGGCGACGAGGACGAGGGTGACGGCGAGGACGACGCGGCGACCGCCGCGGCCGTCGCCGGCGTCACCGACGTCGTGGTCGCTCTGCAGCCCGGTGCCGACGGCGCCGCCCTGGCTGCCGAGTACGGCCTCACCCCGGTCGACACCCTGCAGGGCTCGCCCGACGTCCTGCTGCTGCGGACACCCGCTGGCAGCGACGTCGTCGCGGTCGCCGAGCGGGTGGCCGCGGACCCGCGCGCCCGCTTCGCGGAGCCGGACTACCTGACCGGTGCCCCCGAGGCCAACCCCACCTACGGCTGGGGGACCGATGCCGGGCCGCAGCCGGCCGGCACCGACCCCGCGGCGTGGCTCGGGCAGGAGGCGCTCACCCGGCTGGGCGTCGCCGAGGCGCAGGCCACGAGCACCGGCACCGGCGTCACGGTGGCCGTGATCGACACTGGCATCGAGGCCGGGCACCCCTCGTTCGCCGGGCGGCTGACCGCCGGTCACGACGTCCTCGACGGTGACGGCGCACCCGACGACGTCGCCAACGGGCTGGACGACGACGCGGACGGCCGGGTGGACGAGGCCGCCGGCCACGGGACACACGTCTCCGGGATCGTGCTGGCCGTCGCCCCGGACGCGACGATCATGCCGGTCCGGGTGCTGGACAGCGACGGCCGCGGCTCGGTGTTCGCCCTCGCCGAGGGCATCCGGCTCGCCCTGGCCGACGGCGCCGACGTGCTCAACATCAGCCTGGGCACCACCGAGGACTCCGAGCTCGTCGACGAGGTGCTCGAGGAGGTCTCCGAGGACGTCGTTGTGGTCGCCTCCGCGGGCAACACCGGGACGCGCAGCACCCAGTACCCCGCCGCGACCAGCGGCGTCGTCTCGGTCGCCAGCGTCGACGCGCAGGACCAGCTGTCGGTGTTCAGCTCCTTCGGCACCGCGGACGTCGCCGCCCCGGGCGAGGCGATCGTGAGCACCTTCCCGGGCGGCGGGTACGCGGCCTGGGCGGGCACCTCGATGGCGGCGCCGTTCGTCGCCGGCCAGGCGGCGCTGCTGGTCGCCCGGGGTGGGGAGGACGCCGCCGAGGCCGCGGTGGACGTCATCACCTCCACCGCCGTGCCGGGTGCCCCGGAGCTCGGTGCCGGCCGGATCGACGTCGCTGCCGGCGTCCTCGCCCCGACGCCCGGGGACTGACCCGACCGCGTCGCCGACGGGCGACGAGCACCGCCGACGCGCCTCCTGCCATCCGGGCAGGGGGCGCGTCGGCGTGTGCGGCCGGTCACCCCGGCGCGGGACGTATCAGGGGACCTCGTGCCCGGCACGTACCGGGCATGTCACGCACAACCGCACAGTCGACCGACGCCGGCGGCGAGCTGCCGGACCGGGCGTCCCCCCGACGCCTCTCCGCCGCGGGGCGGGTGGTCGTCGCCGTGGCAGCCTTCGCCCTCTTGCTGGCCGCCTTCGTCTTCTCGCCCCGGACCGACGTGTCGCGCGACCCGGACGCCGTGATCGGCACCCAGGAGCTCGTGCGGATCAGCGGCCCGGACGGTTCGGTCGAGGTCATGGCGCGGATCGACACCGGGGCCAGCAGCTCCTCGATCGACGACGACATCGCCGAGGACCTCGGCTTCGACCTCGACGACGCCGAGACGGTGACCGTGGCCTCCTCGCTGGGGCGGGAGGAGCGGCCGGTGGTCCGCGGCGGCCTGCAGCTCGCCGGCGGCACCGACCCGGCCCGCTTCACCGTGACCGACCGGTCCGAGCGCAGCACCGAGGCGCTGATCGGCCGGGCCGACCTCCGTGGCGTGCAGGTCGTGGTGGGCCAGCGGATGCTGACCACCCCCGGGGCGGAGACCGCACCGTCGGCCGTGCGCACGCTCCTGTCGGAGGGGCCGGCGCTGGGGCCGCAGTCGCTGCTGGCCGTGCTCCCGCTCGCCGCGCTGGTCATGGTGCTGCTGCGGGTGGTCGTCGGGGTCAGCACGCTGGGCACCTTCTCCCCGGTGCTGCTCGCCTTCGGCTACACCCAGGCCGGCCTCACCCTGGGGCTCGTCCTCACCCTCGCGATGCTCGCCCTGGGCCTGGCGGCGCAGCCGCTGCTGCGCCGCTTCCGGCTGCCCCGGGTGGCCCGGCTGTCGGTGCTGATCGGCCTGGTGACGCTGTTGTTGCTGATCGCCCAGCACGCCACCGGGCTCTCCGGGGCCGCCGACTCGTGGGGGGCCGCGCTCCCCGTCGTCGTCACCGCGGTGATCATCGAGCGGCTGTGGGAGGTCTGGGACCTCGACGGGCCACGCTCCGCCGTCACCGACGCGGCCGTCACCCTCGCCGTCGCCGTCCTGGTCACGCTGCTCGTCCTCGCCCCGGCGACCCGGCTGCTCGCCGAGACCGCTCCGCTGCCCTTCACCCTCGCCTGCGTCCTCGCAGCGGGCTGGGCCGGCACGTATCGCGGGCTCCGGCTCGTCGAGCTCGTCCGTTTCTCCTCGTTCAGCCGTACGGAGGCCTTCCGATGACCGTCCAGCCCCTGCCCACCGACGCCCGACCCGGGCTGCTGTCCCGCCTCCGCCGCTTCGACGAGGTGCTCGGCATGAACGGGCGCAACGACCGGATCGCCCGGGACAACCCGTTCCGGTCCGTGCAGCTGGTCAACGACAAGCACGCCACCAAGACCGCCCTGCTCGCAGTCGGCGCCCCCACGGCCCCGACGCTCGCGCTGGTCCGGTCCCGCCGCGACCTCCTGGCACTGGACTGGGCCGGGCTGGGCTCCTCGTGGGCGCTCAAGCCGAACCAGGGCCTGGGCGGCGGGGGCATCCTGCTGGCGACCGAGGCCGACACCGATGCCGAACCGGGTGGCGCCTGGCGCACCGGCTCCGGGCGGCGGATCACCCGGGCCGACGTCGTGGACCACGCACGCTTCGTCCTCGACGGCGAGTACTCCGGCCGCCCGCGGGACGCGGCGCTGTTCGAGCCGCTGATCCGCACCCACCCCGATCTGGAGCGCCTCTCCTACCAGGGGCTGCCCGACGTGCGGGTGCTCTGCCTGGACGACCGGCCGGTGCTGGCGATGATGCGGTTGCCGACGGCCGGGAGCGGCGGCCGCGCCAACCTGCACCAGGGCGCGGTGGGCGCCGCCGTCGACCTCGCCAGCGGTGAGGTCACCGGTGCCTGGAGCGGCCGCCGGCCGATGACCCACCACCCCGACACCGGGGTCGAGCTGATCGGTGCGCGCGTGCCCGACTGGGCGGGGGTGCTCGACGCGGCCTCACGCTGCGGGCCGGCCACCGGGCTGCGCTACGTCGGCGCCGACGTCGTCGTCGACCGGGCTGCCGGGCCGCTGGTGCTCGAGGTGAACGCCCGCCCCGGCCTGCAGATCCAGAACGTGACGGGCAACGGCTTGCGTGGCCTGATCGAGCCCGCTGCCTGAGCCCACCCGACAGCACCCCCGGTCCAGCGGACCGGGGGTGCTGTCGGGTCCGGGCGTACCGGGCACGGACGTGCGAAGGGCCGGGCAGCGGCGCTGCCCGGCCCTTCGTCCTGAGGGAGGGTCAGCTGACGGCGAAGCCCTCGAACTGCTTCTGGTCGTCGCCGCCCACGACGTTCCCGCCACCGACCGGTGCGGGTCGGTTGTCCTGGCCGGTGAGGTTGACCCGGATCGTGTTGCCGGTGACCTCCACGCCGCCGGTGTTCTCCGAGGCCTGCAGGCTGTTGCCGACCGAGGTGCCGGTGACGCGGACGGCGCCGTCGTTCTTGGTGGCCTGCACGTCGGCGCCGACCTCGGAGCCGGTCAGCGTGAGGGAACCGCCCTCCTGCACCTGGACGAGGCTTCGGACGAAGGAGTCGGAGATGTCCACCGACTCCGCGCGCTGCGCCTGGACGCTGCCCCGGACGCTGATCCCGTCGGCGTCCAACGAGGCGTCCTCGAGCACCCGGACGTCGCCCAGCACGCGGGTGCCCTCCAGCGAGCAGTCGGCCTCCTCCGGGACCAGGACGCTCGTGACCTCGATCGCCCCGATCGGGCCGGTGCAGACGACGTCGTCGGCGGCGAGGGCGGGGGTGGCCGTCAGGCCGGTCAGTGCGACGGCTCCGGCGGTGGTGGCGAGGGCGAGGAACTGCTTGCGCATGGTGACCTCCACGGTGCGGGGACGTCCCGGGTGTTCCCGGGACGCTCAGTACGTGCCGTGGGGCCGGGGGCCTGATACCCCGCCGTCCACCGATCGGTGGACGGCGGGCCCACGCTCCGGTGGTCCCGAGGGCTCCGGCGCGGCGACAGGCTCGGTGCATGACGACGACGGAGGCAGCACCCCTGCCGACCACGACCGGCGGGGACACCCCCGCCGTCGGAGTCCGCGGGCTGCGGAAGAGCTACGGAGGGAAGGCCGTCCTCGACGGGCTCGACCTCGAGGTGCGACGCGGCGAGTGCTTCGCGCTGCTCGGGCCCAACGGCGCGGGCAAGACCACGACGATCGAGGTGCTCGAGGGGGTCCGTCGCCGCGACGCCGGTGAGGTGACGGTGCTGGGGGAGGACCCGGCCACCGCCGGCCGCTCCTGGCGCGCCCGGATCGGGGTGGTCAGCCAGGGCGAGGGCGCCGGCCAGGCGCTCAGCGTGCGGGAGACCCTCGACCACTTCGCGCACTACACGTCCACGCCGCGGCCCACCGACGAGCTGCTCGCGGCGGTCGGCCTGGCGGAGAAGGCCGAGACCCGGGTGGCTCGCCTCTCCGGCGGCCAGCGACGCCGGCTCGCCGTGGCGCTGGGGGTGCAGGGCCGGCCGGAGCTGGTCTTCCTCGACGAGCCGACCACCGGGATGGACCCGGCGGCCCGGCGGCAGTTCTGGCAGCTCGTCCGCGACCTGCGGTCCGGCGGGACGACGGTGCTGCTGACCACCCACTACCTGGACGAGGCCGCCGAGCTGGCCGACCGGGTCGGCGTCATCGCCGGCGGCCGGCTGGTCGAGGTCGCCCCGCCGGCCGAGCTCGGTGCGCCGCTGCGCCGGCAGGCCACGGTGCGCTGGCGGGAGGACGGCGGCTGGCGCGCAGTGCCCACCGAGACCCCCGCCGCCGTCCTGCGCGACCTGCTCGCCGCCACCCCGCACGGCGAGGTCCCCGGCCTCACCGTCACCCGCCCCGACCTGGAGGACCTCTACCTCGCCCTCGTCGGCACCGTCGCTGGAGGAGAGCCCCGATGACCGCCCTGACCACCACCCGCCCGGCCCCGCCCTCGACCGCCCGCATCGCGCTGGCCCGGGTCGGCGTGGAGCTGCGGCTCTTCGCCCGGGAACGCCAGCAGGTGGTGTTCTCCTTCGCCTACCCGGTCGTGATGATGGTCGTCTTCGGCTCGGTGCTCGGCGGTGACGTGCTGCCGGGCGGGGTGCCGTTCCCGCAGTACTTCCTGGCCGGGATCGCGGCCACCGGCATCATGCTGACCAGCTTCCAGGCCGTCGGGACGGCGATCGCCGCCGAGCGCGAGGCCGGCCAGCTGGAGCGGCTGCAGCTGCTGGGCACCCCGCCGGCGGCCTACTTCGCCGGCAAGGCCGGGCAGGTGCTGGTCACCACCGCGGCGCAGCTGGCGTTGCTGTTGCCGGTCGCCCGGTACGGCTACGACGTGCCGCTGCCGGCCGACCTCGCCCACTGGCTGACGTTCCTGTGGGTCGCGGCGCTGGGTGCGCTGGCCGGCACGGTGCTCGGCATCGGGGTCTCGGCGCTGCCGGGCAGCGCCAGCTCGCTGACCACCTCGATCTCGGCGTTCGCGATCGTGCTGCAGTTCTTCTCCGGGGTGTTCTTCGCCTTCCCGGGGCTGCCGGGCTGGATGCAGCAGGTCGCGGCGGTGTTCCCGCTGAAGTGGCTGACCCAGGGGATGCGCTCGGCGTTCCTGCCCGAGCAGGCCGCGGCCTTCGAGGTCGCCGGCGGATGGGAGCACGGCCGGACGGCCCTGGTGCTGGTGGCATGGGTGATCATCGGCGTCATGGTGTGCGTGCGCACGTTCCGGTGGCGCCGGGCCGACGGATGACCGTCGGCTCCCGGCTCCGGTCCGCCGTCCTCCCCGCCTGGCGCGGGGAGGACGGCGCGCCGGTGTCCGAGGCGGGGTGGCGGGCCACCGTGCTGGCCTGGCACGTCGCCGTCGCGGCGATGCTGGGGACGGCGTTGGTGCGAGCGGTCGCCGTCGTCGACGCGGACGGCGGGCCGCGCGCACTGCTGGTCGGTGCGCTGGTGGTGTGGGCCGCGGCGTACGCGCTGCTGGGTGCTCATGCACTCGTCAGCCGGCACGAACGTCGCGCGAACGCCTACCTCGCGGTCATGGTCACGGCGATCGGCGTCGTCGGCTGGGTCGAGCCCTCGCTGCTCTTCCTGATGTTCCTGGTCTACACGCAGGTGTGGTTCCTGACGGAGTCCGTCCCGGCCGGGGTGCGGTGGACGGTCGCGGCGGCGGCGGCGAGCACGGTCGGGCCCCTGCTCGCCTGGACCCGCGGTGACGAGCCGCTGTGGGGGCCCGGGCAGACGCTGGTGGGGCTGGCCTTCAGCCTCGCCATGGGCTTGTGGGTCAACGGGCTGCTGGCCAAGAGCGAGCAGCGGGCTGCGTTGATCGAGGAGCTGGAGTCGACCCGCGCCGAGCTGGCCGACGCGCACCGCGAGCAGGGCGTCGCGGCCGAGCGCGAGCGGTGGGCCCGCGAGGTGCACGACACGCTCGCGCAGGGGTACACCAGCATCGTCGTCCTGGCCCAGACCGTCGCGGCGCAGCTGCCCGGCGACCCGGGTGCGGCCGCGGAGCGGGTGGCCCTGATCGAGGAGGTCGCCCGGGAGAACCTGGCCGAGGCCCGCGCGATGGTCGCCGCCTTCGCGCCGGTGGCACTGGACTCCTCGACGCTGGTCGACGCGCTGGGGCGGCTCGCCGAGCGGTTCGGCCGGGAGACCGGCCTGGCCACCCGGCTGGACACCGCCGCGCTGGCCGGCGACGCCGGCCTGACGCGCGTGGAGGAGATCGTGCTGCTGCGGGGAGCCCAGGAGGCGCTCGCCAACGTGCGCCGGCACGCCGCGGCTCGCGCGGTCGTCCTGCGGGTGAGCCGCGTGGAGACGGGGGAGGCGGCGCACGTGTCGGTGCACGTCGAGGACGACGGGGTGGGCTTCGACCCGGCTGTGGCGGACGGCGTGGGGCTGGCCGGGTTGCGTGACCGGGCCGAGCAGGTGGGCGGCGCCGTCGACGTCGTCTCGGCGCCGGGTGCGGGCACCCGCGTCACGGTGCGGGTGCCGGCTCGATGACCCGCGTGCTCGTGGTCGACGACCACCCGGTGGTGCGTGGGGGAGTGGTGGGCTGGCTGGCGGCGCAGCCGGACATCGACGTCGTCGGCGAGGCCGGCGACGGGCTGGAGGCCCTGGCGGCGGTTGCCGAGCACCAGCCGGACGTCGTCCTGATGGACCTGCGGATGCCGCGGATGGACGGCGTGACGGCCACCGGCCGGATCCTCGCCGCGCACCCGGGCGTGCGGGTGCTGGTGCTGACCACCTACGACACCGACGCCGACATCGTGCGGGCGGTCGAGGCCGGGGCGACCGGCTACCTGCTCAAGGACACCCCGCTGCCGCAGCTGGCCGACGCGGTCCGGGCGGCCGCACGGGGAGAGACGGTGCTGGCGCCGCCGGTCGCGGCCCGGTTGGTGTCCCGGCTGCGGGCGCCGGCGGTCGAGGCGCCGACGGCCCGGGAGCTGGAGGTGCTGTCCGGGGTGGCGCGTGGGCTGACCAACGCCGAGATCGGCCGGGAGCTGTTCATCGGCGAGGCGACGGTGAAGACCCACCTGCTGCGGGTCTTCGCCAAGCTCGGGGTCGACGACCGCACCCGGGCGGTCCTGGTGGCCGTCGAGCGCGGCCTGCTGCCGGGGCCCGGATCGGCTGGCTGACCGAGGCTCTCGATCGCTCTGTCAAGGGGCGAGCGCAATCTGTTGACAAGCTTCTGACCTGCGGATTCGCGTTGTGGTGACACCCCTCTGGCGGTACTGTTCGTACACGCGTTCGAATCAGTCGGGAGGTGTCTGTGAGCGAGTTGCAGTCGGCTCTGGACGCCCTGGCGGCTGAGGATCTGCACGGGGCGAGCGACGGGGCTGTGTTGGACCGGACGGCGATGCTGGTGCAGGTCGGCAATCGGGTCGCGGCGGAGTTGACCCGCACGGTGCGGCACGCGGAGACCACGCAGGCGGCGGAGTACGACGGGTTGAAGTCGATGCGGTCGTGGCTGATCGGGCACGCGCGGTTGTCGCAGACGGAGGCGTCGCGGATCGTGCGGTCGGGGCGGGTGCTGGAGCACTTCCCGGCCTTGGCGGCCGGGTTCGCCGACGGTCAGATCTCCGCAGCGCAGGTGAACGTGGTGGCGGAGAAGGTCGGGGTGGGTGAGGTGGCCCGGGCCGAGGAGCAGGACGTCGACCTGGGGGCCTTTGACCAGGTGTGGACCCGGGTGGCGGCCGAGTCGCCGCACCAGTCGCTGGTCGCGGCGGTACAGGCCTTCGAGGACGCGTTGGATCCCGACGGCCCGGAGCCGGACCCGACCGAGGGTCGTCGGTTGACGATCGCCAAGCACGCCGATGGCACCGTCACCGGTCGCTTCGACCTGGACGCGGTGGGTGGAGAGAAGGTGCAGGCGGCGATCGAGTCGATCGTGCAGGCCGACCGCCCGAAGGGTGATGAGCGGACCCGCGCCCAGCAGAACGCCGACGCCCTCGTGCAGCTCTGCGACAACCAGTTGGCGTCGGGGAACCTGCCGATCCTGCGGACGGTGAAGCCGCACGTGGTGGTGGGCATCGACATGGACGGTCTGGTCGACCCGGCGACCGGTGCTGGTGCGGGGGAGATGGGCTTCGGGGCGACGATCTCCGCGGCGCGGGCCCGCTACCTGGCGTGTGACGGCAGCATCTCCCGGATCGTGATGGGCCCCGACGGCGTCCCGCTCGATCTCGGCAGGGACCACCGGGTGGTCACCCCGGGCCTGCGCAAGGCAGTCGAGCGCCGCGACAAGTCGTGTGTTCGCCGGCTGCGGCGCCCCGAGCTGGTGGTGCGACGTCCACCACCAGATCCACTGGCTGCACGGCGGCGAGACCTCACTGCAGAACTCAGCGTTGTTGTGCGAACGGCACCACACCAAGGTCCACCACGGCTTCCGGGTCGAACGAGATCCCGGCGGGCGATGGCGCACCTACCGCCCCGACCACACCCAGATCCTCATCGGACCACCGCTGTAGCGGCCTGCGCTCAGACGACCCTGCGTTCGGCGGTCAGCTCGCTGGAAGTGCGCCGACGGCCCGTAAGCTGGTCTCCCGTGAGTCTCACCATCGGGATCGTCGGCCTGCCCAACGTCGGCAAGTCGACCCTCTTCAACGCCCTGACCAAGAACGACGTGCTCGCCGCGAACTACCCGTTCGCGACGATCGAGCCGAACGTCGGCGTGGTGGGCGTGCCCGACCCGCGGCTGGCGAGGCTGGCCGAGGTCTTCGGCTCGCAGAAGATCATCCCGGCCACGGTGTCCTTCGTGGACATCGCCGGCATCGTGCGCGGCGCCAGCGAGGGGCAGGGCCTGGGCAACAAGTTCCTGGCCAACATCCGCGAGAGCGACGCCATCTGCCAGGTGATCCGGGTCTTCACCGACCCCGACGTGGTGCACGTCGAGGGCAAGGTCTCCCCGTCCGACGACATCGAGACGATCAACACCGAGCTGATCCTCGCCGACATGCAGACGCTGGAGAAGGCTGTCCCGCGGCTGGAGAAGGAGTCGCGCAAGGACAAGGACCGCAAGGTCCTGCACGACGCCGCCGTCGCCGCGCAGGAGGTGCTCGACAGCGGCAAGACGCTGTTCGCCGCCGGTGTCGACCCGGAGCCGCTGCGCGAGCTGACCCTGCTGACGACCAAGCCGTTCCTCTACGTCTTCAACGTCGACGCCGACGAGCTCGCGAACACCGAGGTGCTCGACGAGCTGCGCGCGCTGGTCGCCCCGGCCGAGGCGATCTTCCTCGACGCGCAGACCGAGTCGGAGCTGATCGAGCTGCCCGACGAGGAGGCCGCCGAGCTGCTGGCCTCCATCGGCCAGGACGAGCCCGGTCTGGACCAGCTGGCCTCCGTCGGGTTCCGCACGCTGGGTCTGCAGACCTACCTGACCGCCGGGCCCAAGGAGTCGCGGGCCTGGACGATCCCGGTCGGCGCCACCGCCCCCGAGGCGGCCGGCGTCATCCACACCGACTTCCAGCGCGGCTTCATCAAGGCCGAGGTCGTCGGCTTCGACCAGCTGATGGAGGCCGGCTCGATGGCCGAAGCCAAGTCCAAGGGCTGGGTGCGGATCGAGGGCAAGGACTACGTCATGGCCGACGGCGACGTCGTGGAGTTCCGCTTCAACGTCTGATCTCGCGTGGGCCCGCAGGTCCGCGAGACGTGAGATCGGGTGACTGGCCGGCCTCCACGCGCGATGCTCTGCCGGTGGACGTGGGTGAGCCGGTGTGGGAGGACCTCCCGAGTCCGCGCGACCCGTCGGCAGCGGAGCGTCGGCTGCTGGAGACGCTGGTCGGCGCCGTCGGTGATCCGGTGCTGCAGCGCCAGGTGGACACTGCCGCCGTCACGGCGAGTTGCCGCTGCGGGTGCTCGTCGGTCCGGATGACCAGCGAAGGGCCGCCCGTGGCGGAGGCCCGCATGCTCCAGCTCTCAGAGGTCGACCGGTCCGACCATGTCCACGTCGACGCCTGGACCAGGACCCCGGCGCACCCGGACGTGCACGTCGTCCTGCACGTCGTGGCCGGCCTGATCGCCGAGCTGGAGTTGTTCGCCGGGGAGGGGGTCGCCGTGTCGGTCGCCGAGCTCGCCGACCCGACCGGCATCACCGTGGCCTGAGCGACCCTGTGCCGGACGGGGCCGGCCTGAGGTCGGCCCCCGGACGCCTCCGACGGGGTCGCTGCTGCGCGAGGGTGCGGTCAGCCCAGGGTCGCGGTCATGACGACGTTCTCCGGCGTGACGGTCGTGCACTCGAGGCTGAGCAGCCCGGCCGACACGGTCTCGCCCTCGCTGCAGGCGTCCCGAGCAGCTCGAGCTGCTGCCGCCCGGCGCGGGTGTCGCCGCCCGGGTGGTGGATGCCCAGTTCTGCGGCCACGACGCGCTCGTCCGACTCGAGCTGCCCGGTGGGGAGGTCGTGCTGTCCCGGGTGCGAGGCCCGGTGCCGGACGTCGGGTCGGACGTCGCGCTGCGCTGCACGGAACGAGTGCTGGCGTTCGCGCCGGACGAGGAGAGCTGAGCCGGGCCGCCGCACCGCAGGCAGGCAGCAGCAGGAGAGGCCCGGGACGCGGGCGCGACGAGCCGGTGCAGCTGTCACCCTGGTGCGAGAGGACCTGATGACGGGGGAACACGGTGCGCGCTGTCCAGTTCAGCCAGTTCGGGGACCCATCGGTCCTGCACGTCGCCGACCGGCCCGACCCCGGCCCACCGCAGGGTGACGAGGTGCTGGTGCAGGTCGCCGCCTCGAGCATCAACGGCACCGACCTCGGGCTCCGCCGCGGGGACGCCAAGATCGCCACGTGGGGACAGATGCCCTTCACCCCCGGGTTCGACGTCGCCGGGACCGTCGTCGGCTGCGGACCCCGGGTGACCGCCTTCAGCCCGGGGGACCGGGTCATGGCACTGCTCGGCCACAAGGGTGGTGGCCAGGCAGACCGGGTGCTGCTGCGGCAGCGGAGGGCTGCGCTCATCCCGCGCGGCTGCTCGTGGATCGACGCGGCAGCCATCCCCCTGGCCGGCCTGACCGCGTTGCAGGCACTCCACCGGCACGGGCGCCTGGGCTCCTACGGTGCCGGCGCCCGCGTCCTGGTCATCGGTGCCTCGGGCGGCATCGGCTCCTTCGCGGTGCAACTGGCGAAACTGGCCGGCGCGCACGTGACCGGGGTGTCCAGCGGTTCGAAGGTGACGTTCGTGGCCGGCCTCGGCGCCGATGAGGTCATCGATCGGCACCGCGATGACGTGGCCGGGACCGCCGGACACTTCCACGTGATCCTCGACAGCCCCGCCCGTTTCGGTCTCCGCGATCTCCAGCACCTGCTCACGCCCGACGGCGTCTTCGTGACGACCAGGCCGCTGGGCACCGATGCCCTCCGTGCGGTGCCCGCTCGGCTGCGGCGGCGCACGCGGAGATGGGCGCCCGTGATCACCGGTGCCCGGCCGTCGGACCTGGCGCACCTGGGCGACCTCGTCGTCCGAGAGGAGCTCCGCCCGAACGTGGACCGCAGCTACCCGATGGCCGACGTCGCCGACGCCCACCGCCACGCCGAGGGGCCGGCCACCGGGAAGGTCGTCCTCGACATCAGCGCGACCTGACCGCAGCCCAGTCGCTCGAAACTGTCGGTCGGCGGGGTCGCCGCTGTGGGGTGCGGTCAGCCCAGGGTCGCGGTCATGACGACGTTCTCGGGCGTGACGGTCGTGCACTCGAGGCTGAGCGGCCCGGCCGACACGGTCTCGCCCTCGCTGCAGGAGACCTCCTGGCCGGCGATGCCGACGGTGGCCTCACCGTTCTCCACCTGACCGAGGGTGACCGTCTGGCCGAGGACCTCGACCTCGGTGCCGTCACCGGAGAGCGTGACCACGCAGGAGCTGCCGGAGCACTCCACCCCGGACTCCATGGCCATGGCGTCGGTCTCGGTCGCCATCGCATCGGTCTCGGTGGCGGAGTCCTCCGTCATCGTCGGCTCGCTGGTCTCCTCCTCGGCGGGGGTCTCGATCGCGGTGTCCAGTGCGCTGGTGGCATCGTCCACTGGCTCGTCGGAGCAGGCGGAGAGCGGGACGAGCAGCAGGCCGGCGGCGGCGAGGCCGGACGCCAGGCGGCGGGTGCGTGTCGGAGAAGTGGCCATGCCAGGAGCGTAATGTGATCCACGTCACTCTGCGCTCGGTGTCGGGAAAGTGTCACGTGCGCGTGACCTGCCGGCCACCTGCGGCCCGGCCCGAGGGCATCCGGCAGCGCGGCTCACTGATGCGCGGCCCCCTGGAGCATCATCCCGGCATGCCGGTCGCTCTGCACCTCACCGACGTCCTGGCCGCGGTCGAGGACGTCGACGTCGTCGTCGAGGACGACATCGCGGTCGGCGAGGCCCTCCAGGCGGTGGCGGTCTTCCTCGCCTCCATCCTGCTCGCGGTGCTGCTGCGGCGCCTGCTGGTCCGGGCTCTCGACCGGGACGCCGACCGGCACGTCGGGCTGGTCGCCGGCCGGTTCCTCGGGTTGCTCGCAGTCGGTCTCGGCGTCGTCTACGCCCTGGACCTGCTCGGTGTGCAGATCGGCCCGCTGCTCGGTGCGCTCGGCGTGGGCGGCATCGCCATCGCGTTCGCGGCCCAGGACATGCTGCAGAACCTGATCGCCGGGGTGATGTTGCAGATCCGGCGTCCGCTGCGGCTGGGTGACCAGGTGGCCAGCGGCGACTTCGAGGGCGTCGTCATCGACGTCAACCTCCGGACGACGGTGCTGCAGACCTACGACGGCCTGATCGTCTTCCTGCCCAACGCCGAGGTGCTGAAGAACCCGATCATCAACTACACCCGCACCCCGTTGAGCCGGACGTCGCTCACGGTCGGGCTGGCCTACGACACCGATCTGACCCGGGCCCGGGAGGTGCTGCTGCAGGCGTGCGCGGTCGCCGACGGCGTCGCGGACACCCCCGCCCCGGAGGTCTGGGTGGAGACGTTCGGCGACTCCTCGATCAACCTGGCGGTGCGGTACTGGCACCCCGCGGACATCGCCAGCCGCTGGCGGGTGCGCAGCGGCGTCGCCATCTCCGTGAAGTCCGCGCTGGACCAGGCAGGTATGACCATCCCGTTCCCCCAGCGGGTCCTCTGGTCGGGAGAGCAGGACTGACCGCCGTCCTGCGTCAGGGCCGGATGACGACGTCCGTGCCCCGGGCGCGCAGCACCAGACCGTCGTCGACGCCCTCGATCGCGGTCAGCTCCTGGCCGAAGGGCAACGGGTCCAGCGGCACCCGCAGCGAGAAGCGCTGCCCGAGGAGCAGCCGGCTGGCCTCCTCGAGGTCCGTCTCGGTGTCCAGCGCGGTGGGGGCGATGGACAGCGCCCCGTCCTCGGGGGACAGCTGCGCCAGGGCAGAGGCAGAGACGGACTGGCCGAGGAGGTCGACCGTCCCGGTCAGCCGGACCTCCTCGCCGGGCGCCGCGCCGACCGTGAGCGGGCGCCCGGTGACCTCCAGGTAGCGGTTGAGGTCGTCGTAGCCCAGGAACGCCTCCCCGACCGACCGTTCGATCCACACCGCCGCCGGGTCCTGGACGAGGAGGTCGTGGAAGGAGACGTGCACGCCGCTGAGCCGGGCCTCCACCCGGTCGACCGACATCGGCCCCGACGTCACCTCGCGGACGGCGACCGCCACGTCGTCGTAGCGCCCCTGCACCGCCTGCAGGAGGAAGAACACGCCGTTCACCTGCACCGACGGGCGCGTGGAGACGCCGGTCGCCTGCTGGATGTCGCGCGCCAGCAGGGACTCGGCCCCCCACCGGGCCAGCCGGTCGGACCCCCACAGCAACAGAAGCGTGCCCAGCACCACGGAGATCCCCAGGACCACGGTCCGCCGCGCCGGTCGCGGCCGGGCAGCCCGGCGGGCAGTCGCCCCGTCGGCGTCCGATCCCGCCCACCCGTCGTGGGCGGGTTCGCCACCACCGGTCACCGCCCGCCCACCTCCGACCCGGCCGGCTGGCCCTCCCGGGAACTGCTCTCCCGCGCCTCCTCGTCCCGTGCCGCGTCCTCCCGGATCTCGTTCTCCAACGACTCGTCGCGCACCACCTCCGGGCCTCCGCTCCGTGCTCCCGCGGCGCCCGTCCGGCGCAGCTCGTCGACCGGGACGGACTCGGTGCGCACCCGCCGGCTGGGCCAGCTGGCTGCCCGCCCCAGCAGGGTCAGCACGGCCGGGGTGAGCACCGGACGGATCAGGAACGTGTCGATGAGCAGGCCGGCGGCCATGGTGAACGCCACCTGCCGGAACGTCTGCAGCGGGATGATCGCCACCATCCCGAAGGTGGCGGCGAGGATCAGCCCGGCGGCGCTGATCGCCCGGGACGTGCTCGGCATCGCCAGCATGATCGCCTTGCTCAGCGGATGTCGGGCGGCCGCCTCCCAGATGGAGCCGACGGCGAACACGTTGTAGTCCGACCCCAGCGCCAGCAGCAGCACGGCGGTCGCGAACGGGACGTAGAAGGCCAGCCCGGGGTCGCCGAGCACCACCTGGAAGAGCAGGACGCTCAGCCCGAGCGCCGCCGCGACGCCCAGCGCGCTGCACGCCATCAGCACCAGCGGCGCGCAGAGCGCGCGCAGGTACACGATCAGGATCAGCAGCTCCACCAGCAGCACCGCGGTCAGCGTGATCCGGAGGTTCTCCCGGGTGATCGCGGCGAGCTCACCGGCGATCGCGGTCTGCCCGGTCACCGCCACCTCGGCGTCCTGCAGTCCGGCCTCCGCGGCCAAGGTGTCCAGCTGGGCGGTGAGCCCGCGCAGGTCGCTGATCGCCGGTGCGGCCAGTGGGTCGCTGTCCAGGATCACGACGAAGCGCGCGGCGTCGCCCTCGGGTGAGAAGACGACGCCGTAGCCCTCGGGGAGCGGGTTCTGGGCCGGGCCGAGCACCTCGGCCACCCCGGGCTGGGCCTCGATGGCCGCCTGCAGCCGTTCCAGCGCCGGCCGCTGCGCGATGACCGCGTCGCCCTCGACGATCACCTCGGTGGGGGCGATGACGCCCCGGATCCCGGAGTCCTCGAGCACCGCCGCGCCCCGGCTCACCGGGTCGTCGGACGGCAGGCCGGAGGTGAAGGACAGGTCCAGGCGCATCTGCAGCAGCGGCGCCGCGGCGAGCACGAGCACGCCGGTGGCCAGCAGCGTCGCCACCGTCGCGCCGCGCCGGTCGACGACGATCCGGAGCAGCCAGCGGTTCCCCCGGCGACTCGGGGGGCGGCGTGAGGGGTGCAGGGTCCCCAGCCCGAAGAGCCGCTCGCCCAGGATCGCCATCAGCGCCGGCACCAGGGTCAGCGACACCAGCACCCCGATGACGACGGTCAGCGACAGCGCCGGCCCGAACGCCTGGAACAGCTGGAAGTCCGCGGCCAGCAGGGCCGCGGTGCCGGCCGCGACCGTGATCCCGGCGACGGCGATGATCGGCGCGTTGGTGCGCACCGCCCGCCGGGTCGCCTCCAGGCGCGGCAGCCCCCGGTCCAGCTGCTGGCGCAGACCGGCGAAGAACAACACGCAGTAGTCGGTGACCACCCCGATCAGCAGCGCGGCGATCAGCGGCTGCAACTGGTCGGGGAGCGCGAAGCCCAGGGCGGCGGCGAGCACCCCGAGGCTGCGGATCGCGACCAGGTACCCCAGCCCGGCGGCCAGCAGCACGACGAAGGGCGCCACGACCGAGCGGAACGTCAGCCCGACGACGGTGGCGATCAGCACCAGCGTCGCGACCTCGAACAGGTGCAACCGGGCCTCGAGGTAGTCGGCCTGGGCGACCTGGGCCGGGACCACCCCGGTCACGTAGGTCTGCACCGAGCTCTGGTTGTGGAAGTGCGAGGCGTACTCGCGGGCCAGGTCCCTGGTCCGCTCCAGCGACGTGTAGCCGGAGACGTACAGGTAGGTGACCGCGGTCTCCGGCGTCGACGTGGGCAGCGGGACGGCGGCGACGATCTGCCCGCGCCCGGGTGGCACGTTGCCGTCCAGGTAGGCCTGGGTGTGGGTGGCTGCCCAGAGCGCCACGTCGGCCTGGGTGAGGATGCTGAGGCCGTCGGGGTCGTGCACCACCACGGAGACCTGGGAGAGCACCGGCACGTCGAAGAGCTCCAGGGACCGGTCCTGGACGGCGGCCGCCGGGCTGTCCTCCGGCAGCAGGTTGCCGATGTCGGCCCCGCCGCCCCCACCGGCCGTGGGGAGGAACATCGACACCACCACGGTCAGCAGGAGCCAGCCCGCAACGACGAACCAGCGGGCCTTGACGACGGCGTCCCGGTAGCCACGGGCGGCCCGTCGGGTCGCGTACCGGGCCGGTCGGGTCGCCCACCGGGCCGCACGGGCCAGCCCGGCGAGGCGACGCGTGACGGCCGTGGCTGGCACCGGGGCCTCCAGCCTCGCGGTCCTACCGAGTGAGCTGAGCAGCCGTAGGCTACCGGCGGTTGTGCGCCTGCGCTCGACGGTGAGAGGACGACCATGGCCGATCCCGAGACCGATCCCGACGTCGACCCCGAAGGCGGGCCCCCGGCCTCCAGGACGGGCACCGGTCGTGCGGTGCGCTGGTGGCTGGCCGCGGCCACGTTCGTGGCCGGGCTCTTCGTCGGGGGGCTCCTCGTCGGCCTGCTGAGCGAGGGGTCGGCGCCGGTCCCGGTCGCAGCCCAGGACGCGCCCGGTACCGACGGCGCCGTCCCGCTGCCGGAGGCCCCGGCGACGGGGGAGACCGCCGAGGTGGTCGTCAACGCCGCCTGCCTGCGGGCGGTCAACGGGGCACAGGACGTCGTCGCCGTCATCGACGACCTGGGTGAGGCGGTCAGCGAGTTCAACGCCGCCCGGCTGGACGAGGTGGTCCGGCGGCTGCAGCCCCTGCAGGGGCGGCTGAGCGCCGACATCGCCGGCTGTCAGGTCGTCAGCGAGGTGCAGGAGGCGACACCTCCCGCGACGCCCACCGGGACGCCTGCCGGGACGCCTGCCGGGACGCCGCCGGGTGAGCCGGTGCCGCCGTCGCCCACCGCTGTCGCACCACCCAGCTGATCCGGGACACTGACACCGCGACGTCCGGACGGCCGACCGACCGGCCTGGCACCCACAGGCAGGGCACATCTCGAGCACAGTGGCGTGCCGACGAGCCCGGTGAGGCTGGCGGCATGCCACTGCGGACCTCACCCGGCACCGATGCGAGCGCACCAGTCGGGAGGGCGCCGGACATGGACGACGGTGCCGCACCGCCGCGGCGGGACTTCCCGTTCCCCGAGGCCAGCCGGCACCACATGCGGGAGTGGCCGCTGGTCTGGGACCCGCAGCGCGGGCACTACGGCCGCACCTGCCCGCACGGCGTCGGTCACCCGGACCCCGACGACGTCGTGTTCCTCCAGTCGGTCGGCGGCGTCTCGGGCGTCCATCCCTGCGACGGCTGCTGCATCGCCCCGCTCCGGGACTGACCCAGCGGTCACCTCGGGCGGGCACGTCCTCGCTGCGGACTGCCGATGGAGGGAGGAGACGTCCTGCCGTCCCGTCGGTCGGGGCTCCCGGACGGCGCCGGACCCGCGGTGCCGCAGTCGCGAAAGGCCTACGTCGACCATGCACGTGCTGCTGATGAACCAGGGCCACATCGGCCCCGACCACTACCGCGTCAAGGAGCCGGCCCGCGCCGTGCAGGAGGCGGGGCTGGGCGTCGCCGTCACGGTGGACCGGGGCCTGGCGACCACCATGCGCCCGGTCGTCGAGGGCGGCGAGCCCGAGGTCGTCGACGTCGACGCCAAGGGAGCCGACGTGGTGGTGCTCCAGGCGCCCAAGACCAAGGAGATGCTGCAGTGCATCCGGGTCCTGCAGGCCCAGGGGGTCGCCGTGGTCGTGGAGTTCGACGACCTGCTCTCCGCCGTCCCCTTCGGCCACATGGGGCACAAGGGGCTGGTCCGGGGCGGGCGCGCGAAGATCGCGCTGGAGTGCGCCAAGGAGGCCGACCTGGTCACCACGTCCACCCCGGCGCTGCAGCAGGAGTACGCATCGCACGGGCGCGGCGTCGTCGTGCCCAACGCCGTCCCGCGCCGGATCGCCGAGCTGCCCCCGGCCTACGAGCGTGACCCCGAGGTGGTGCGCATCGGCTGGACCGGGAACGTCGCCGGCCACCCCTACGACCTGCAGGAGATGGGGTCGGGGCTGCAGCAGGCGCTGGACCGGACCCGTGGGCGCAGCGAGTTCGTGGTGCTGGGGCAGAAGTGGGACGCCCGGGAGCGGTTGCGGCTGCCCGAGGAGCCGGCCGAGGTCCCGTGGATCCCGGACGTCGACGACTACAGCCGGGCCATCGGGGAGCTGTTCGACGTGGGCATCGCCCCGCTCCGCATCGACCGGTTCAACACCTGCAAGAGCTGGCTGAAGCCGCTGGAGTACTCCGCCCGCGGCGTCTACTGCGTGCGGGCGCGCACCGAGGAGTACGAGCGGCTCGGCCTCGGGATGCCGGCCCGCGCGCCGAAGGACTGGGCGAAGTGGGTCGCCGCCGGGGTCACCGACGCCGACCGTCGTCGGGAGAGGGCCGCAGCCGCGCGGGAGCAGGTGCTGGCCGGCCACCTGATGGAGCACACCGTCGAACGCTGGGTGGCCGCCTGGCGGCTGGCCCTGGACCACCGGGCCCGCAGCATGCGCCGGGGCGTGCTCGCGCAGGCATAGCGGGCCCGGTCAGCGCGGCTTCGTGCCGAGGTAGACCGTGTTCGTGGCCGGCCGGTCCTGCAGGGGGTTGGGGAAGCTGACGACCTCGGCGGCGACGTCGGTGAAGACCTCGGCCAGCACGGACAGGTAGCCGTCCTCGGGCGGGTCGTTCGACCACAGCGAGAACACCCCTCCCGGCCGCAGGTGCCCGGCCAGCCGCCGGGTGCCGGCGACCCCGTAGAAGCCGGCGCTGCCGTCGGCGAGCAGGTGCTGCGGTGAGTGGTCGATGTCGACGACGACGGCGTCGAAGACCCGGCCGGGCGTCGCGGGGTCGAAGCCGGTGCCCTCGGTCATCGCGAAGAAGTCCCCGTGCACGAACCGGCAACGGGGGTCGGCGGTGAGCGTGGGGCCGACCGGCACCAGCCCGCGCTGGTGCCAGCCGATCACCGGCTCGAGCAGGTCGACGACCACCAGCTCCCGCACCCGCGGGTCGGCCAGGACCGCCTCCGCGGTGTAGCCGAGCCCGAGCCCGCCCACCGCGACGTCCAGGCCGGGCGCACCGGGGGCGGGCCCGCCGAGCCGTGCCAGGGCGAGCCGGGCCACCGCCACCTCGGCCACGGTGAACTGGGTGGACATCAGGAACTCCTCGCCGAGCTTCACCTCGAAGACGTCGAGTCCGGTCACCGGGTCCCGCCGCCGGCGCAGGCTCACCTCACCGATCGGCGTGGGGCTCCAGTCCAGCTCCTCGATCCGGGCGCTCATCCGGTGACCTCGATCATCGGCCGAGCCTACGAGGGCGAGGGCGCCGACCAGTCGATCCGGTCGGCCAGGCCGTGCAGCCGGGCGCCGAACGCCGGGTCGACCGAGGCGGCCCAGGACACCCGGCCCAGCACGTGGTCGCGGAAGGTGGCCGGGTCGTGGCCGCGGGTCTGGGTCGTCCAGCCGTGGACGGCGCAGTTGTGCAGCAGCGCCCGCAGCGCGTCCCGCTCCGGCCGCGGCAGGGTGGGGTGGTCGTTGACCACCGTGCCCAGCACCGACTGCCGGCGGGCCGCGCTGGTGGCCGAGGTCTTCGCCGCGTTCACCCGGAAGCCCTCCTCCTCGACCACGGCGGTGACCAGGGCGGCGAAGCGGTCGCGGGTGATCCGCCGGTCCCCGCTGAAGGTCAGGTCGTCGACGTAGCGGGTGTAGGTGGCACCGGCGGCCGTGGCGAGTCCGGTCAGCCGGCGGTCGAGGCGGTGGCAGACCAGGTTGGCCAGCGCCGGGGACGTCGGCGCCCCCTGCGGCAGGTGCGGCACCGCCAGCCGCTGACCCAGCCGCCCGTGCCGTTCCCGCGCCTCGATCCCCTCCGGAGCAGGGACGTGCCGCCACACCTCGGTGGGCAGCACCGTCGTCACCAGGCCGGTGAGCACGTGCGCCACCGGCTCGGGCAGACCGGCGACGCCCAGCAGCAGGCCGTGCACCCGCCCGGCGGCGACGCTGCGAAGAACGCCTCCAGGTCCATCCGCAGCACGAACGCGGACCCCGCGTGCGGGGCGACCGCGGTGCGCACCGAACGTCCGGGCACGCAGCCGTGCGCGGCGTCGTGCACCGGGATGCGGTCGAGCACGTGCCGCAGCACCCGCCGCTGCGCCTCCTTGAGCCGGGGCTTCGGCGCGGCGAGCAGCCGCACCCCGGACGGGCGCTGGACCACCCGCCAGCGGTAGTGCCGCAGCGCCTCGCCGGCGGTGCGCTCCAGCCGGCGGGCGTCGGCGAGCCACGCCAGTTCGCCGGCGTCGACGTCGAGCAGCCGGGCGACCGCGGCCTGGTCCGGGAGGTCGGCGACCGGCCGCCGCCGCCGGGCCAGCGCGGTCGGCACCGGCTGCCACCGCACGGGCCGGGGGAGCGGGCGCCGGGACTGCCCGCGCTCCCACCCCCGCGTCGTCCGGACGACGCGGGCCAGCTCCCGCGGTCGGTCGACCGGGGCGGCGGGGTAGACCGTCTGCACCTCCCCGACCAGCGTGCCCACCCAGGTGTGGGCGCGGGCCTGGCCCAGCGCCACCGCCACCCGGCGGACCATCTCCGGCCGGCGCCACGGGCCGGCCAGCAGGGCGGTGGCGATCGCGGCGGCGGTGGCCGCGGCCTGCCGTTCGGCGGTCACCGCGACCGCCCGGGTGCACGGCGGGGCGGCCAGCCGCTCCTCGCTGGAGGCGCCGCCTGGTGCGCGGAGCGCACAGCGCGGCTCATGACGCGATGCCCGACCTGCTCACGATGCCCCGGGGTTGCCCCGGGGTGATCGGCTGCTGCCGATCGTCCTGACCGCCCCGTCGTGCACGCGGCCACCGTAGTGGTGCGGGACCTCGCCGTGCGGATCCGGCGACGTCCACAGCGGGCACATGGGCGACACAGGGTGGCGGTGCAGCTCCGGCCCGCAACCTCCTGTTGTCCCGTCGTCTACCCCACGGAAAGCCGGATGACCTCCACGCTGCTCTACTCCGCCGACCTGGTCGCGATCGTCGTCCTCACCCTCGGCGTCTACTTCCCCCGCCACCACCGCCGTGACCTGGTGGTCGCCTACCTGGGCGTCAACGTCGGCGTGCTCGCCGTCTCCGCCGCCCTGGCCACCAGCGGGGTCGGCGCCGGCCTCGGGCTGGGCCTGTTCGGCGTGCTGTCGATCATCCGTCTCCGCTCCACCGAGCTGGCCCAGACGGAGGTCGCCTACTACTTCTCCGCCCTCGCACTGGGGCTGCTCGGCGGGCTGGGCGCCGGGGGCACGGTGCTCCCGGTGGTCCTGATGGTGATGATCGTCGCCGTCCTCTTCGTCGCCGACCACCCGCGGGTGCTGCGCCGGCACCGCCAGCAGGTGGTGCGGCTGGACACGGCGTTCACGGACGAGGCCGCGCTCGTCGCCCACCTCGAAGGGCTGCTCGGTGCCCGCGTGCACCAGGTGGAGGTGCAGCGGGTCGACCTGGTCGACGACACCACGCTGGTCGATGTCCGCTACGAGGTGGTGAAGGTGCCGGCGCGCGTCCCGGGCGACGGTGCCACCGGGCACCCGGTGCGCCGGCCGGCGGTGCTCCGGTGACGGCCCTGAGGACGGCTCCGGACGCCGTGCTCCGGTCGGTCGCGGACCTGACGACGGTCGGCCTGGCCGAGCTGGTCGACCGGGCCGCCCTGCAGACCCGGGTGGACCGCAAGTACCTGCTGACCGTGACCGCGGCCGAGGCGGTAGTCGCCGGGCTGGCCGAGGCGGAGCAGCTCCGCGTGCTGGCCGAGGGGGAGCAGCGGGCCTTCTGCTACGCGTCGCAGTACCTCGACACCCCCGAGCTGACCGGCTTCCACCTCGCCGCGCGGGGCCGCCGCCGCCGCTTCAAGGTGCGGGTGCGCACCTACCTCGACTCCGGGGACTCCTTCCTGGAGGTCAAGACCCGCGGCAGTCGCGGCCAGACGGTGAAGGAGCGGACCCCGTGGACCGGGGGCGACGACGTCTTCGTCGACGACGTCCTGCAGCGGGCCGGCATCGAGCAGGTGCCCGCGGCCGCGCTGCGGCCCACGCTCTGCACCGGCTACCTGCGCACCACGCTGCTGCTGCCGGCCACCGAGAGCCGGATCACCGTCGACACCGGCCTCACCTGGTCGCTGCCGGGCGGGCGGGCGGTCGCCCTGCCCGGGATGGCGATCGTCGAGACGAAGTCCGGGGCCGCGGCGTCGGCGGCCGACCGGCACCTGTGGCGGCACGGCCACCGCCCCTGCCGGATCTCCAAGTACGGCACCGGCCTGGCCGCTCTGCGCCCCGGGCTGCCGGCCAACCGGTGGCACCCGGTGCTCAGCCGGCACTTCCCGACCCAGCCCACCCGCCACCCCGAAGCGAGGAACCCCGCATGAGGACCACCCGGCTCCGCACCACCCTCTCCGCCGTCGCGATCGCCGCCCTGCTGGCCGGCTGCTCGTCCGCCGGCGGGACGGCCACCGCCGCGGCGGCCGCGGACACGGTCGTGTCCAGCGACGTGTCGGCCAGCACCGGTGCCACCGTCGCGGAGGCGCTGGCGGCGAACGCGGCCGCCGTCGACACCACCGGCGCAGCCGAGTACGACGAGGCCGACGTCGTGGCGGTCGACCTCGACGACCCGGTGTCGTCGACCGGGGTGACCGTCGACGACGGCACCCTCACGATCACCGCCGCCGGCACCTACCTGCTGTCGGGCACGCTCGAGGACGGCCAGGTCGTCGTCGACAGCGCCGGGGACGGCGTCGTCCGGCTGGTCCTGGACGGCGCCGACATCACCTCCTCGACCACGGCGGCGATCGCCGTGATGGACGCCGAGCAGGCCGTCGTCGTGCTGGCCGACGGCTCGACCAACCACCTGGCCGACGCCGCGGAGCACGCCTCGGCCGACGAGGAGCCCAACGCGGCCCTGTACAGCTCGGCGGACCTGGTCCTGACCGGCACCGGTGAGCTCACCGTCGAGGGCAACGCCAACGACGGCATCGCAGGCAAGGACGGCCTGGTCGTCGAGTCCGGGACGATCACCGTGGACGCGGTCGACGACGGGGTCCGCGGCAAGGACTCCCTGGTCGTGGCGGGCGGCACGATCACGGTGACCGCCGGTGGCGACGGGCTGAAGTCCGACGACACCGAGGACGCGACCGCCGGCTACGTGCACCTGGCCGGCGGCACGGTCGCGGTGACCTCCGGCGGCGACGGGGTGCAGGCCGAGACCGACGTCGTCGTCAGCGGGGGCGAGCTGGTCGTCGAGGCCGGCGGTGGCAGCTCGGCCACCGTGGCCGAGGACGACTCGGCGAAGGGGCTCAAGGGTGCGGTGAGCGTGGTGGTCGGTGGCGGCACGGTCCAGGTGGACGCCGCGGACGACGCCGTGCACAGCAACGGTGCGGTCAGCGTCACCGACGGCGTCCTCACCATGGCCAGCGCCGACGACGGCGTGCACGCCGACACCGACGTGACGATCACCGGCGGGACCGTCACCGTCACCGACTCCTACGAGGGGCTGGAGAGCGCGGCGGTCACGATCGCCGGCGGGACGGTCGACCTGACCGCGAGCGACGACGGGGTCAACGTGGCCGGCGGCAACGACGAGTCGGCCGCGGCCGGTCCGGGTGGGGGAGGGGACGCGTTCGCTGCCTCCGACGAGTTCCAGCTGACCATCAGCGGCGGCACCACGGTGGTCGACGCCGGCGGCGACGGACTGGACTCCAACGGCTACGCGACGATGACCGGCGGCACGGTGGTGGTGAACGGGCCGACCGAGTCGATGAACGGCGCGATCGACGTCAACGGCTCCTTCGACGTCGACGGAGGGGTCCTGCTGGCCGCCGGGAGCGCGGGCATGGCGGTCGGCCCGGCCACCAGTTCGGCGCAGGGCTGGCTGTCGGCCACCCTCGACTCGGTGCAGCCGGCCGGGACGACGGTGCAGGTGACCTCCGCCGACGGCGAGGTGCTCGCCACCTACACCGCGGCGAAGTCCTTCCAGTCGTTGGTCTTCTCCTCCGCCGAGGTCGAGAGCGGCGCCGCACACGTCGTCTCGGCGGGCGGGACGGCGTCCGGCGAGGACGTGGGCGGCCTGTCCGCCACCGGCGACGCCACCGGCGCGACGCAACTGGTCACCGTGACGGCCGGGGAACAGGCCGCGGGCGCTGGTGGCGGTGCCCCCGGTGGCGGCTTCGGCGGCCAGCCCCCAGCCGGGGCCCAGCGCCCCGGCGGCCAGCCGTCCTCCGGAGGGACGGCCGACTGACGACGCTCCGTCCGCCCGGCCGGTGCCCCGACGCCGACCGGGTGGGCGGACCCGGGACAGCGCACCCCGTCGTGCGCCAGGATGGGGCCCGTGATGCCTCCGCACCCCGGCCAGCCGCCGGCCCCGATGGTCGTCCCGGCCTTCTTCGTCTCGCAGCGGGTCACCATGATGGTCAACCGCTACGAGATCCGGGCCGTCCAGCCGGACGGCTCCGAGGGCCACCTGCTCGCGCTGGCCGAGCAGAAGCGGATGAAGCTGAAGGAGGAGGTGGTCTTCTACGCCGACGAGTCGAAGAGCCGCGCGGTCTTCTCCTTCAAGGCCCGCCAGCGGCTGGACGTCTCGGCCCAGCACGACGTCTTCGACGAACACGGTGCACCGCTGGGCATGTTCAGCAAGCAGTTCGGGGCCAGCCTGCTCCGCTCGACCTGGACCCTGTCGGCCCCGGGCATCGAGGCGGTCGGCCGCGAGCGCCGACCGGCCCTCGCGGTCGTGCGCCGGGTCTGGACCGCGCTCCCCGTCGTCGGCGACGTCCCG
The DNA here is from genome assembly GCF_026967925.1 of Modestobacter sp. VKM Ac-2985. Lineage (GTDB taxonomy): Bacteria > Actinomycetota > Actinomycetes > Mycobacteriales > Geodermatophilaceae > Modestobacter. Next base: position 859,469 of record NZ_JAPVBI010000001.1, read on the forward strand.
GTGCCCTTCGTCTTCCACTTCGACTTCGTCGACACCGCGACCGGGGCGCCGGTGCTGATCAGCGAGCGGAAGAAGGCCATCCGGGACCGCTACACCGTCACGGTGCCCGACCCGCGGCTGGACTTCCGGGTCGCCGCAGCGATGGCCGTCGCCCTGGACGCGCTGCAGAGCCGCTGACCGGGGCCGGCGCTAGAGGTACCGGCTCTCCAGCTCTGCGAAGAAGGCCTTCGCCAACGCGGTGAAGTCGGCCTCGCGGACGGCGATCTCGTCGCCCACCCGGTACTTGAGCACGGTGCGCGCCGGGTCCAGCCGGATGTGCTTGTCGGCGACCATCGTGCCGCCGTGCACCAGCGACTCGGCGATCAGCCGTACCTCGTTGAGCGCGTTGCCGTCCGAGCCCTCGATGCCCCGGCCGCGGTGTACGAACCAGTTCTCCAGCACCACGACCAGGTCGTTGAAGAAGACGGGCTCGAACGCACGCAGCGCGGCCGGCTCGGTGGCGGCGGCCAGCTCCCGGTAGGCGGCGACGCGGGCGTCGACCGCCGCGCGCCGTCCGTCGATGTAGTCCAGTGCGTAGGTGCTCTGACACAACACGGCTGCTCCTCCCCGGATCGCGACGCTGCGCTCCGACCGGCCCCTCCAGGGTGACACCGCGCGCGGCCGTCCGGAACCGGTCCGCGTGGCGGACCCGCCGGTCAGGTCCGGCTGGTGTCGGGCTGCAGGCTGCGGGGGACCGGCAGCGGGGGCAGCGGTGTCGGGGTCCGCCGGGCGCGCTCCGCGCCGGGGAGCAGCAGGTCCGGCCGGGTGCGCGGCTCGAGCGGGGCGGGGACCAGTGAGGCGGTCTGGGGCAGGCGGAGGTCGGCCAGCTGCATCCAGCTGGTCCGGCGGAGCCCGGAGACGACGGCTTGGACGTGCACCCGGCAGGTGCCGTCGGGTGCGTGCCGCCAGCCGAGCAGGACCGCGGGCCGCCAGTTCCCGTCCAGCAGGAACTCCACCGGCAACGGCTCACCCAGCAGCGTCGTCATCTCCTGCACGGCGGCGACTGTAGGTGCGCGTTCGATCACAGATCGGCAGGCGCGCGTGCGGTGGCCCGCTCGGGAAGCGCGCCGGGGTGCGGTGCGTTGACCCGGACAACCAACGCGAAAGGCACCTCCCTCATGCGCATCCCGCTGTCCGTCCTCGACCTCGCCCCGATCGCCCGCGGGGAGACCGTCAGCAGCAGCATCGCGGCCAGCGTCGCCCTGGCTCAGCGCGCGGAGGAGCACGGCTACCAGCGGGTCTGGTACGCCGAGCACCACAACATGCCGAGCATCGCCTCCTCGGCCACCAGCGTGCTCATCGCCCACGTCGGCGCGCAGACCAGCCGGATCCGGCTCGGTGCCGGTGGCGTCATGCTGCCCAACCACGCGCCGCTCACCATCGCCGAGCAGTTCGGCACCCTCGACGCGATGTACCCCGGCCGGATCGACCTCGGCCTGGGCCGCGCGCCGGGCTCGGACCAGAACACGATGTACGCGCTGCGCCGTGACCCGAACTCCGCGGACACCTTCCCGCAGGACGTGCTGGAGCTGCAGGGGTACCTGGCCGGCCGGACCCGGGTGCCCGGCGTCGACGCCATCCCCGGCAAGGGCTCGGACGTCCCGCTCTACGTGCTCGGCTCCTCGCTGTTCGGCGCCCACCTGGCCGCTGCGCTCGGCCTGCCCTACGCCTTCGCCAGCCACTTCGCGCCCCAGGCCCTGGAGGCCGCCGTCGCCACCTACCGACGGGAGTTCCAGCCCTCCGACCAGCTGGCGGAGCCCCACGTCATCGCCGGGGTCAACGTCGTCGCCGCCGACACCGTGCGCCAGGCGGAGGAGAACCTGCAGGCAGTGCGCCGGAACATGGCGGTGGGCCTGTTCGGGCGGGGACGCAGCTTCACCGACGAGGAGGCCGACCTGCTGCTCGAGCAGGGGGCCGGGCAGCACGTCAGCTCGATGTTCACCTACGCCGCGATCGGCACCCCGCGGGAGATCGGCGACTACCTCGAGGGGTTCCGCAAGCAGGCCGACGCCGACGAGCTGATCGTCGCCCACCAGGCTCCGACCACCGAGGGCCGGCTCCGCTCGGTGACCCTGACCGCGGAGGCCATGGAGTCCGTCAGCGCGTAGCTGCGTCAGGCGGTGGGGCGGACGCCGCCGATGAAGCCGCTCCACCGCATCGACGTGACCCGGATGACCGAGCCGCTCTGCGGGGCCTCCAGGATCTGGCCGCCGCCGAGGTAGATGGCCACGTGGTGGATGGTCGAGGGGCGGCTGGTGTCGGTGGCCCAGAAGACCAGGTCACCGCGCTGCAGGTCCGACCGGGGGACCGTGGGCAGGGCCGAGTACTGGGCCCTGCTGTTGCGCGGGATCGAGACGCCGGCCTGGGCGTAGGCGTAGCGGGTGAGCCCGGAGCAGTCGAAGCCGACGATCCCGGCGTCGATGCCCCAGCCGACGCTGGGCCCGCGGAGGGAGCCGCCGCCCCAGGAGTAGATCGTGCCCAGGTGGCGGCGCGCGGCGGAGATGGCGGTCTCGACCGCGGAGGAGTCGCTGATCCCGGCCGGGGTGCCGGCCTGCGGCTTCGAGACGACGGAGCGGGTGGGTGCCGACGCCCGCTGGGCAGCCGCTCGTTCGGCGGAAGCCCGCTCCGCAGCAGCGCGCTCGGCGGCGGCGCGCTCGGCGGCGGCCTGCTGGGCGGCGTGCTGCTCGGCGGCGACGCGGGCGCCCTGCAGGCCGAGGAGCTCCTGCTGGGCCCGGGCGAGCTCCTGCTCCAGCGTGGCCTGGCGGGCGGCGAGCCCGGCTGCCTGGGCCCGGGCGCCGGCCTCCAGCTCCTCGGCGGTGGCCAGCGCGTCCTCGGCCTCCTGCTTCAGCGTCGCGGCCGCGGTCAGGCTCGCCTGCGCGGCTGACTCGGCGGCGCGAGCCTGCTCCTCGGCGGCCGTCACCGCGACGACGACGTCGCCCTGGTGGGCGCCGGCGGCCTCGAGGAGGGCGGCGCGCTCGAGCATCTGCGCCGGGCCATCGGCGGTGGTCAGCGCCTCCAGGGTCGGGGAGGTGCTGCCCTGCTGGTAGCTCTGCCGGGCGAACGTGGCGATGTCCGTGCGGGCGGTGGCCAGCTCGGCGGCGGCCCGGTCGGCGGAGGCCGCTGCGGCGTCGGCGGCGGCCTGGGCCACCTCGTACTCGGCCTGCTGGGCCTGGAAGGCGTCCAGGGCGATCGCCGACTGCGCCCGGGCGGCGTCCACCTCGGCCTGCGCGGTGGCCAGCTCGGCGGAGAGGGAGCCGACCTGCTGCGCGGCGGCGTCCTGCTGCTGCCGAGCCGCGCTGATCTGCTCGTCGGAGGGGTTGGTCGGGGTGGCCGCGGCGATGCCGGGGACCGCGACCAGGCAGAGGGCCGCCACGACGACCACGCCGGCCATCCGGCGCACCGGACGTGTGCCGGTGCGTCGCTGGATCGAAGCCTCGGTGCCCATGTCCTCGCGTCCCTCCACTGCCGTCGTTCACCCGATCAGGTGACCTGGCAGAGAAGTCGGACGTTCCCAGGTGGTCCTTGAGCGCCTCGACACCATGAGTTGGTGACAACGACGTCGCCCGGTTCGGGGTCCGGCGCGGCGCTCGGGGGAGCATGGGGGCATGAACGTCTTCACCGACTACGCCGAGACGCACTGGGTCCCGATCAACGGCGACATGGTGACCGTGCAGACCATCGACGCTGCGGGGGAGCGGGAGACGCACGTGCTCTCGGTGCCGGACGCGCTGGCCCAGTTCACGGTCAAGTACCCGTTCGTGGACGACGCCCAGGCCGCTGCGCTCTTCGCCCAGGGCGGCTGACGACGCCGCCACGAGGCCTGGATCACGGCACACCCGGCGGCACCGGGCTGTTGAGCAGGGTGTGACGCTCCGCCTGCTCGTCCTCGGTGACTCCCTCGCCTTCGGCACCGGTGCCGCGACGGTGCAGGACACCGTCGGTCCGCGGCTGACCCGTGCGCTGGTGGACGCCGGGCACGACGTGCACCTGCAGGTGGTCGCCGTGCCCGGGGCCACCTCCCTGGACCTCGGCGCCCAGGTCGGCCGGGTGACCGGGCCCGTGGACGTCGCGCTGCTGGTCGTCGGTGCCAACGACCTGACCCGCCAGGTGTCACCGGTCCGGGCGGCCGCGGCGCTGGGCTCGGCCGTGCAGGAGCTGCGCGGGGCCGGCGCCGCGGTGCTGGTGGTCCCGACGCCCGACCTGTCGTCGGTGGCCTGGGTGCCCCCGGCCTTCCGCGCGGTCGTCGCCGGCCTCTGCGACCAGCTGCGCAGCCGGCAGACCGTCGCCGCCGAGCAGGCCGGCGCCGTCGTCGCACCGGTGGCCCCGGAGCTGTCCCGGCGGTTCGCCGCCGACCCCACGCTGTTCTCCGCCGACCGGTTCCACCCGTCCTCGGCCGGTTACGCGCTGGTGGCCGAGGCCCTGGCCCCGGCGCTGCTCCGGCTGGCCGCCGAACGCACCGACGCCGCGGCCTGACCCAGCCGGGCTCGCGCAGGGGCAGCCGGCAGTCGGCAGGCCGCCGTCCCGTCGAGGAGCCGGCGCCGGTGCCGGCAACCAGTCGGTGGCCGCACGAGGCGACCACCGCGCCGTCCGCGGTCGCGCCACAGCACCTCCGTCGGCGCCTGCTTGGCGCTCACCCGAGCGCCACCAGGTCGACGACCCCAGGACGCCGAACGGGCCGGCACCCCAGGTGGGGTGCCGGCCCGTTCGGCCACCGGGGAGGTGCCGGCGATCAGCTCATCGGGACGGCGCCGGCGCGCAGCGCACCGAGCAGGTCGTGGTTGAGCCGGGAGATGGTCTCCATCGAGATGCCCTTGGGGCACACGGCGGAGCACTCGCCGATGTTGCTGCAGCCACCGAAGTCCTCGGCGTCCTGCTGGGCCACCATCTTCAGCACCCGGGCGTCGCGCTCGGGCTGGCCCTGCGGCATGAGCCCGAGGTGGGAGACCTTCGCCGCGGTGAACAGCATCGCCGAGCCGTTCGGGCAGGCCGCCACGCAGGCACCGCAGCCGATGCAGGTCGCGGCGTCGAAGGCGGCGTCGGAGTTCTTCTTCGGCACCGGGGTGGAGTGCGCCTCGGGGGCCGTGCCGGTCGGGGCGCTGATGAACCCGCCGGCGGAGATGATCCGGTCGAACGCCGACCGGTCCACGGCGAGGTCCTTGACCACCGGGAAACCGCCGGCGCGCCACGGCTCGATGTCCAGCACGTCGCCGTCGGAGAACGACCGCATGTGCAGCTGGCAGACGGTGGCCTGCTCGGGGCCGTGCGCGATGCCGTTGATCATCAGACCGCAGGAACCGCAGATGCCCTCGCGGCAGTCGTGGTCGAAGGCCACCGGGTCGTCGCCGTCGAGGATCAGCTTCTCGTTCAGCACGTCGAGCATCTCGAGGAACGACATGTCGGGCGAGACGTCGGTGACGTGGTACGTCACCATCTTGCCCTTCTTGGTCCGGTCGCGCTGACGCCAGATGCGCAGCGTCAGGCTCATCATCGGTGTCTCTGTGCTGGTCACTTGCAGCTCCGCTGTGTCACTTGTAGCTCCGCTGTGCGAGGTGGACGTACTCGTACTCGAGGGCCTCGCGGTGCAGCACCGGCGGTTCGCCCTCCGGGGTGTACTCCCACGCGGCGACGTAGGCGTACTCCTCGTCGTCGCGCAGCGCCTCACCCTCCGGCGTCTGGCTCTCGACCCGGAAGTGCCCACCGCAGCTCTCGTTGCGGTGGAGCGCGTCGACGCACATCAGCTCGGCGAGCTCGATGAAGTCGGCGACCCGGCCGGCGTGCTCCAGGTTCTGGTTGAAGATGCCCTGCTCACCGGAGACCTTCACGTTGGTCCAGAACTCGTGCCGGATCTCCGGGATCCGGTCCAGTGCCTTGCGCAGGCCCTCTTCCGAGCGCTCCATGCCGCACAGGTCCCACATCAGTCGGCCGAGCTCGCGATGGAAGGAGGCGACCGTCCGGGTGCCGTTGATCGACAGCAGCCGCTCGGTCTGGCTGCGGACCGACTGCTCGGCCTCGACCGCCGCCGGGTGGGTGGCGTCGACCGCGGGGAACGGGCCGTCGGCGAGGTAGTTGCTGATCGTGCTGGGGAGCACGAAGTAGCCGTCGGCCAGGCCCTGCATCAGTGCGCTGGCACCCAGCCGGTTGGCGCCCTGGTCGGAGAAGTTGGCCTCACCGATGACGAACAGGCCCGGGATGTTGGACGACAGGTCGTAGTCGACCCACAGCCCGCCCATCGTGTAGTGGACGGCCGGGTAGATCCGCATCCCGGTCTCGTAGGCGTTCTCGCCGGTGATCCGGTTGTACATGTCGAAGAGGTTGCCGTACTTCGCCTCGATCGCCGGCTGGCCCAGCCGGGCGATGGCGTCGCTGAAGTCCAGGTACACGCCCAGCCCGTTCGGCCCGACGCCGCGGCCCTCGTCGCAGACGTTCTTGGACTGGCGCGAGGCGATGTCGCGGGGCACGAGGTTCCCGAACGCGGGGTACTTGCGCTCGAGGTAGTAGTCGCGCTCGTCCTCCGGGATGTCCTTGGGGTTGCGGTCGTCACCGCGCTCCTTGGGCACCCAGACCCGGCCGTCGTTGCGCAGCGACTCGCTCATCAGCGTCAGCTTCGACTGGTAGTCGCCGCTCACCGGGATGCAGGTCGGGTGGATCTGCGTGTAGCACGGGTTGGCGAACAGGGCGCCGCGCTTGTGTGCCCGCCAGGCCGCCGTGACGTTGGAGCCCTTGGCGTTGGTGGAGAGGTAGAAGACGTTGCTGTAGCCACCGGAGGCCAGCACGACGGCGTCGGCGAAGTGGCTGGTGATCTCGCCGGTGATCAGGTTCCGGACGACGATGCCCCGGGCCTTCCCGTCGACGACGACCAGGTCGAGCATCTCGGTGCGCGGGTGCTGCTCGACGTTGCCGAGGCCGATCTGCCGCTCCAGGGCCTGGTACGCGCCGTAGAGCAGCTGCTGGCCGGTCTGGCCGCGGGCGTAGAAGGTGCGCGCCACCTGGGCGCCACCGAAGGAGCGGTTGTCCAGCAGGCCGCCGTACTCGCGGGCGAACGGCACGCCCTGGGCCACGGCCTGGTCGATGATCGCGGCGCTGACCTCGGCCAGCCGGTAGGAGTTGTCCTCGCGGGAGCGGAAGTCACCGCCCTTGACGGTGTCGTAGAACAGCCGGTGCACGCTGTCGCCGTCGTTGCGGTAGTTCTTGGCGGCGTTGATGCCGCCCTGGGCTGCGACGCTGTGCGCGCGCCGGGGGCTGTCCTGGAACCAGAAGTTCTTGACCCGGTAGCCCATCTCGGCCAGCGACGCCGCCGCCGAGCCACCGGCCAGGCCGGTGCCGACCACGATGATCGACAGCCGGCGGCGGTTGGCCGGGTTGACCAGCCGGGCGCGGAACTTGCGCTCGTTCCAGCGGTCGGGGAGCGGGACGTCGCGAGGGGCGGTCGTGTCGGCGATCGGCTCGCCCACGGTGAAGAGCTCGAGAGGCATGGCGGTGTGTCCTTCTCTCTCAGTCGATCAAGCCGAAGACGACGGACAGCGGGACGAGCAGGAAGCCCACGGTGATGACCCCGGCGACGACGTAGGCGAGGCCGTTGACGGCGCGCTCGCGGCGCTTGTTCGTCTGGCCGAGGGTCTGGGTGGCGGCGAAGATGCCGTGCCGCAGGTGCAGGCCGAGCAGCACCATCGAGACCACGTAGAAGAGCGTGATCGGGATGTTGGAGAAGCTGGCGATCAGGCGGTCGTAGGGCGTGGAGTCGTAGCCGACCGGGTTCACCGCGCCGAGCGTGAGGTCCAGGATGTGCCAGATGATGAAGAGCGCCAGGATGAGCCCGCCCCAGCGGACGGTGCGCGAGGCGAAGCTCTGCTGCACCCGCTTCTTGGTCACGTAGGGCACCGGACGGGCGCGCCGGGCCTGGCGCCACAGCGAGATGGCCGCCCAGAAGTGCAGCACCACCGCGGCGAGCAGCACGATCCGGATGATCCAGAGCGCCGTCTGGGCCGGGAGCGCCGGCTCACCGATGGTGCGGATCCACCCGGAATAGCTGTTGAACGCCTCGGCGCCGGAGAAGGCCTTCAGGTTGCCGACCATGTGGGCGAGCAAGTAGAGGATCATGATGATCCCGCTGACCGCCATGACGGTCTTCTTCACGACCGAGCTGTCGAACCGGCCGGTCTTGGGGGCCCTGCGCTGGGCCGGCTGCGTCGTCACTGTCGCCACAAGGCCAAAGGTAAGCCCAGTGCCCACGTGACACCCAGGTGAACGCACCGTGACACAGCTCATGTAAGGGAAGCCTCACCGGTTGAGCGGCCCAACCAGACCCTCGGCACGTTGCCGGGAGCGGGCGGACACCACCCGTCACCCAGGGGAGACGGCGGCGCCGGGGGTGGAGGAAGATCGGCTGCGACCCAGTCCGGTGCCCCGAGAGGACGACGACGTGCCAGGACCCACCCGCGGCTTCCTCGGCCGCCGCCGCGCGGCCGGAGACCCCCGGCTCCCACCCGGCCAGTACGACGCCGGCAGTGACTGGCCGGTGCTCACCGCCGAGCCCACGCCCCGGATCACCCCGGAGACGTGGAGCATCACCGTCGACGGCGAGGTGGCCACGCCGACCACCTGGACCTGGGACGAGGCGCACGCACTGCCCTCGGCCGAGTACCGCGGCGACATCCACTGCGTCACGACCTGGTCCAAGTTCGACACCCGGTTCGGTGGCATCAGCGTGGATTCGCTCCTGGACGTCGCGCAGCCCACCGCCGAGGGCCGGTTCGTGATGGCCACGTCCAAGACGGGCTACACCACGAACCTGCCGATCGAGGACGTCACCGGCGGCAAGGCCTGGCTGGTGTGGGAGTTCGACGGCAAGCCGCTGACCGCCGAGCACGGCGGGCCGGTCCGGATGCTGGTGCCGCACCTGTACTTCTGGAAGAGCGCCAAGTGGATCAGCCGGATCACCGTGCTGAAGCGGGACCAGCCCGGTTTCTGGGAGCAGAACGGCTACCACGACCGCGGCGACCCGTGGAAGCAGCAGCGGTACCAGGGCGACTGAGCCGGTGGACGACCTACAGGACCCCGGGCCGGACTCCGGCAGCACCTCCGTCACCGCCGGCGGTCCGCCTGCGGGAGGCGCCGCACCCGCCGGCGGCTGGCGGACGGCGACCGTCGCCGGGCTCCGCCGGCCGATCGTGCGCTCGGTGGAGCTGCGGCTGGACGTCCACGACCGCGTCGACCACCTGCCCGGCCAGCACTACGTCGTCCGGCTGACCGCCGAGGACGGCTACACCGCGCAGCGCTCGTACTCGGTGGCCTCGGCGCCGGACGACCCGCTGGTGGAGCTGTTCGTCGAGCGGCTGGACGACGGTGAGGTCTCCACCTACCTCGCCGACGTCGTGGAGCCCGGCGACGAGCTGGAGGTCCGCGGTCCGATCGGTGGCTGGTTCGTCTGGGACGGCGCCACCCCGGCACTGCTGGTCGGTGGCGGCAGCGGCGTCGTCCCGCTGGTCGCGATGGTCCGGCACGCCCGGGCACTCGGGCGGCTGGACCTGCTCCGGGTCGCGGTCTCGGCCCGCACGCTGGCCGAGCTGCCCTACGCCGACGAGCTGGTGGAGGCGGGGGCGTTGATCGCGCTGACCCGCGAGGTCCACGGCGTCCGCCCGGCGGCCCGGCTGACCGCGATGGACCTGCTCCCGCTGTGGGAGCCCGGGCAGACCGCCTACGTCTGCGGGTCCGCGGGCTTCGCCGAGTCCGCCAGCCAGCTGTTGGTCGGGCTGGGTCTGCCGCCGGCGTCGGTGCGGGTGGAGCGGTTCGGGCCGTCGGCGCTGGAGCTGCCGAAGCGCTGAGCCGGCCTCCCGGTCGGAGAGGTGAGGCTATCCTCACCTCTCCGACCTGATCGAGGAGTGCCTGTGCCCCGCCGTCCCTTCGCCCGCGCCGTCATCGCGACCGCGACCTTCACCACCGTCCTCGGGCTCGCCGCCTGCGGTGGCTCCGACGACGAGGGCACCGCGGCTGCTGCCGGTTCCTCACCGGCGTCGGATGCCTTCCCGGTCAGCATCGAGAACAAGTTCGGCACCACGGAGATCCCGGAGCAGCCCGAGCGGGTGGTCACCGTCGGCTTCAACGACCAGGACTTCGTGCTCGCCCTGGGCGTCACCCCGGTCGGCGTCCGGGAGAACCTCGGCGAGTACGACGCCACCCAGCGGCCGTGGGCGCAGGAGCAGCTCGACGGCGCGGAGCTGCCGACCATCGGTGGTGCGGAGATCGACGTCGAGGCCGTCGCCGCACTGGACCCCGACCTGATCGTCGGCGTCTACTCCTACATGGACCAGGCGGTGTACGACCAGCTGTCCGGCATCGCGCCGACCCTCGCGCAGACCGACGACCACGCCGACGGCGCCACCCCCTGGCAGGAGCAGACCCTGCTCACCGGTGAGGCGCTCGGCCTCGAGGAGGAGGCCCAGGAGCTGGTCGCGGACGTCGAGGGGCAGTTCGAGGAGGCGATCAGCGAGAACCCGGAGTTCGCCGGCACGTCCCTCGCCGTCGACCTGACCGGCGTCGGCTCGGGCCACTACCTGCTCGGCCAGGACGACCTGCGCACCCAGTTCTTCACCGACCTCGGCTTCACCGTCCCCGAGACGAGCACCGACGTCAGCCAGGAGCGGCTGGACCTGCTGGAGGCCGACGTGCTGGCGGTGAACGGGTACACCCAGGAGGACGCCGCCGCGGACACGCTGTTCTCCGCGCTGGACGTGGTCACCTCCGACCGCACGGTCCTGCTGGGCGGCTACGACGGTCCGGTGTCCGCCGCGCTGGGGTACGGCAGCCCGCTGTCACTGCCGTACCTGCTGGACGAGGTCGTGCCGGCGCTGGCCGACGCCGCGGACGGCGACCCGGCCACCCCGGTCGAGCAGCCGGCTGCCTGACGCACGACAGGCCCGGTACGCGGGTGCGCACCGGGCCTGCCGTGGTCGGCCCCGGGGTGGGGCGGTGGCTCAGGCGGCCGGCGGCACCGCGCTGGAGGTGACCAGCTCGGCCCGCGCCCAGACCTTGTGCTGGCCCATCGCCGCGAGGAGGTCCGCGGCCAGGCCTGCGCCGCTGTCTGCGCTGAGCACACCCGGGCCCGACGTGTCGATGCCGGCCGCGGTGAGCACCTCGGCGCCGTCGCCCCACGTGCCGAACGCCTTCAGCTGACGGAACGCCTCGTGCAGCAGCACGACGGCCTTGATGTCCTTCTCCTTCGGGGCGCCGTCGGCGACGACGACCGCGTCGAACTCGATCGACCGGGCGGTCACGTAGGTGCGCTCCACGACCTGCGTGCTCGCGCCGGAGCCGAGCTCGCCGCCGACCGGGGCGAGCACCTTCACTTGGGCACCGGCGGCCTCGATCGCCTCGCGGAACGCGGCGATGCCGGCCAGGTCGGCGTCCGGCCCGGCGATGACGGCGACCTGCCGACCGTCGATGGGGTACGCCTCACCCGTCACCTGCGCGAGCGCCGGCGAGGCGGGCAGGTGCTCGACCAGGTCGGGCTTCGGCGCCGGCAGCCCGAGCCCGGCGGCCACCGCCTCGCACAGCTCGGTGTCGATCTTGGCGAGGACGCCGAGCGCCCGCTCCTTGATCTCGCGCTCGTACACCTTGCCCAGCTCGAAGGTGTACGCCTCGGTGACGTGCACCTGCTCGGGGTGCGACAGGCTCGCGTAGAACATCGCCGGCTGGGAGAAGTGGTCCTCGAAGGAGGACTGGCTCTCCCGGACGACGTCGCCCTCGACGTGCCGTGGCACGTTGACGTAGCCGCCGTGCTCCCAGTCCGCGGGCTCCGGCTCGCCACCGTCCACCGTGTTCGGCAGGTAGGGGGCGTCGCCGGTGGGGATGCCCTGCTGCATGAAGCCGTCGCGGTGGTTGTCGTTCACCGGGGCGTGCGGGCGGTTGATCGGGATCTGCCGCCAGTTCGGCCCACCGAGCCGGGTGAGCTGGGTGTCCAGGTAGGAGAAGTTGCGGCCCTGCAGCAGCGGGTCGTTGGTGAACTCGATGCCGGGGACGACGTGGCCGGTGTTGAAGGCCACCTGCTCGGTCTCGGCGAAGTAGTTCGTCGGGTTGGCGTTCAGCACGAGCTTCCCGATCGGCTGGACCGGAACCATCTCCTCGGGGACGATCTTGGTCGGGTCGAGCAGGTCGATGCCGGAGAACATCTGCTCGTCGTTGTCCGGGAACACCTGGACGCCGAGCTCCCACTCCGGGAACGCGCCGGCCTCGATCGCGTCGGCGAGGTCGCGGCGGTGGAAGTCCGGGTCGGTGCCCATCGCCAGCTGCGCCTCCTCCCAGGTGAGGGAGTGCACGCCCAGCTTCGGGGTCCACTTGAACTGCACCAGCACGGTCTCCCGCGCCTCGTTGACCAGCCGGAAGGAGTGGACGCCGAAGCCCTCCATCATCCGGAAGGAGCGCGGGATGCCCCGGTCGCTCATGTTCCAGATCGTGTGGTGGGTGGCCTCGGTGTGCAGGGTGACGAAGTCCCAGAAGGAGTCGTGCGCCGACTGGGCCTGCGGGATCTCCCGGCTCGGGCTCGGCTTCCCGGCGTGGATGATGTCCGGGAACTTGATCGCGTCCTGGATGAAGAAGACCGGCATGTTGTTGCCGACCAGGTCCCAGTTCCCCTCCGTGGAGTAGAACTTCACCGCGAACCCGCGGGTGTCCCGGGCGGTGTCGGCCGAGCCGCGTGATCCCAGCACCGTGGAGAACCGCACGAAGACCGGGGTCTCCAGGTCCTTCTCCGCCAGGACGGCGGCGCGGGTGATGTTCGCCGCGGTGCCGTAGGCGGTGAAGACGCCGTGCGCGGCCGCGCCGCGGGCGTGCACCACGCGCTCCGGGATGCGCTCGTGGTCGAAGGCGTTGATCTTCTCGCGGAGGTGGAAGTCCTCCAGCAGCGTCGGCCCGCGCCGGCCGGCCTTGAGCGAGTGGTCGGTGTCCGGGAGGCGGACGCCCATCGGTGACGTCACGAACTCGCCGGCCTGGGCGCGAGGGTCACGGCCGTCCTCCGGGCCCTCGTAGCCGACGCCGGTGGCGCTGACGGTCTTCGGTGCGGACTGGTCGGGCTTGCGCTGCGGAGGCATGCGGGAGCTCCTGTGCTCGGAGGAGGGGTTCGGCGTCGACTACCCGGTCGTCGGCGCGGGGGAAACGGTGGCCGGCGACGTGTGACGTTGTCGGCCCCGGGTGTGGGCCTGCCTGCGCGGGGTAGTTCGCGCCCGGACCGCGGCGCCCCGACTGCCCGGCCGTCTGGGCAGGAGACACCGTGGGCACCACCCGTGAAGACCTCAGCGGGACCGACCCGGCACACGAGGGCTTCGGCGACCCCGATCCGGCCCGCGAAGAGCTGGGGGAGACCGACGGCCCCACCGAGGACGAGCTCCAGCAGGCCTTCGACGCCATCGTCAGCGACGGTGCCCAGCGGCTGCACCGCAACTGGCGCGAGGTGCTCACCACCGGGTTCGCCGGGGGCCTGGAGGTCGCCACCGGGGTGCTCCTGCTGTTCGCCGTCTACGCCGAGACCGGCAGCCACCTGCTGGCCGGGCTGGCCTTCTCGGTCGGCTTCATCGCCCTCCTGCTGGCCCGCAGCGAGCTCTTCACGGAGGGCTTCCTCGTCCCGGTGACCGCCGTGGCCGCCGGCCGGGCGAGCTTCGCCCAGCTGGGGAAGCTGTGGGGCGGCACCCTGGTGGCCAACCTGCTGGGCGGCTGGCTGTTCATGTGGCTGGCGGTGCGGGCCTTCCCGGACCTGCGGGCCACCGCGATCGAGAGCGCGGTCCACTTCGTCGACTCACCGCTGGACCTGCAGTCGGCGTCGCTGGCCTTCCTGGCCGGCATCGCGATCACGTTGATGACCCGGATGCAGCACGGCACCGAGTCCGACCCGGCCAAGATCGTCGCGGCGATCGCCGGCGCCTTCGTGCTGGCCGGGCTGCAGCTGTTCCACTCGATCCTGGACTCGCTGATCATCTTCGCGGCCCTGCACGCGGGGGCCCCGTTCGGCTACGGCGACTGGCTCGCCTGGCTCTGGTACACCGTCCTGCTGAACATGGCCGGTGGGCTGTTCGTGGTCACCCTGCTGCGGCTCGTCCGCAGCAAGGACATGATCAAGGAGGAGCGGGCAGAAGCCGGCCGGTGACGTCAGCCGGCCCGCGCGGCGCGGCGGATCGTGGTCACGTAGCGGTCCAGTGCCAGCCCCTGCACCCGCCGGCTGACCGGGCCGCCCAGCCGGGACAGCGGCGTCGCCAGCCGGGAGAACGCCCGCAGCGTGTAGACCACGTCGCCCGCTGGCTCCAGCGTGACGACGAAGGACTCCTCGCCGCTCTCCGGGTGCCCGGGCAGCGTGCCGTACCCGAACCCGCGTCGCCGGGGCTCGTCGACCACCCAGACCACCCGGCAGGGGATGTCCATCCCCAGCCGTCCGAACCCCGCCGTCATCAGCACCACCGTGCCGGGGGTGCTGGCCGGTCCGTCAGCCCGGACCCGCAGCCCCGCGCCACGCTGAGCGGCCCAGTCGAACACCGCGGCCGCGGCCCGCTCGAACTCCGCCCGGCCCGAGCCCACGACGGCGGACCGCTCGACGTGGTGGTGGCCGGCCGGCAGGGTCGCGTCCTGCGTGGCCCCGACCTCGGGGTAGGTGAACGGTGCGTCGACCAGCTGCGGCAGCGTCACGCGGCGGAGGAGTCCCACGCCGTCAGTCTCCCCGGCCGGGGCAGGGTCCGCCGGTAGGCTGCCCAGCACTGTGCTCCCCGCTGTCTCCGCCACCCGGTACGTCACCCCGCTGCGCGAGGGTGGCTCGCTGCCGGGGCTCATGGAGGCCGACGACCTGGGCACCTACGTGGTCAAGTGGCGGGCCGCCGGGCAGGGCGTGAAGGTGCTCGCCGCGGAGGTGGTCTGCGGGGAGCTGGCCCGCCGGCTGGCCCTGCCGGTCCCTGCGCTCGTGACCGTGGACGTCGTCCCGGAGCTGGCGGTGGGGGAGCCGGACCAGGAGGTCCAGGAGCTGCTGCGCCGGTCCGCCGGGACGAACCTCGGGATGGACTACCTGCCCGGCGCGCTGGACTTCGAGGCCGGCGCCGCCCAGGTCGACCCGGAGCTGGCCGGGCGGGTGCTGTGGTTCGACGCGCTGATCGGCAACGTCGACCGGTCGTGGCGCAACCCGAACATGCTCTTCTGGCACGGGCGACTGCACCTGATCGACCACGGTGCCGCGCTCACCTTCCACCACCACTGGCCGGGCGCGCCCGCCGCCGTGCCCCGCCCGTACGACGCGGCGCAGCACGCGCTGGTGGAGTGCGACCCCGACGTCGTGGCCGCCGACGCCGCGCTGGGGCCGCGGGTCACCGGCTCGCTGCTCACCGATGTGCTGGCCCAGGTGCCCGACGCGTGGCTGGAGGGGGCGACGCCGGAGGAGACCGCCGAGGAGGTCCGCGCCCGCTACGTCGGCCAGCTGCTGCAGCGGTTGGCGGCCCGCGACGTCTGGCTGCCCGCGCTCGTCGCGGCGGCCGCCGCGGGCGGAGCCGGTCGGCGCACCGCCCCCCGCGGGCAGAACCGTCCGTCGTGGCTCGGCCCGCCGCCGCCGGAGGGCGTGAGCCAGCGGTGACCGGTCTGGACACCTTCGAGTACGCCGTCCTGCGGGTGGTGCCGCGGGTCGAGCGCGGGGAGTCGCTCAACGCCGGGGTGCTCGTCTACTGCCGGCAGCGGGACTACCTGGGCTCGCGCGTGCACCTGGACGTCGACCGGCTGCACGCCCTCGACCCCACGGCGGACCCCGCCGCGATCACCGCCGCACTCCAGGCCGCCGCGGACGTCTGCTCGGCCGCGGTCGCGGCAGGTGCGGCCGGGCGCGAGGCGCTGGGGTCGCGGTTCCGCTGGCTGACCGCCCCGCGCAGCACCGTCGTGCAGCCCAGCGCCGTGCACACCGGGCTCACCGCCGACCCGGACGCCGAGGCCGACCGGCTGCTGCGGCTGCTGGTCCTCCCCGTCCAGGCCTGACCTCCCAGTCCGAGGACCGCGGTCCTGGCCCCTCCGGTGGCGTGTCCGCGACCCCGGCGCCGCACCCGTCCCGGTCGGTGGCTACTCACTGTCTACGGCTGGACACGCCGCGCTCAGACGCCCCGTCGGGATCCCGCAGGTCACCCAGCACTCGTGCCGCGCCCGCCGAGATAGTGATGTACGTCACTTAGCGTCCCGGTCCTCAGCGCCGACCTGACCAGAGGACCTCCCATGACGGACATCGCGCCCACCCGCCGTCGCCTGCTCCTCCCTCTCCTGGACTCCTTCCGACATGGCAGTCGCACGCACACGACGTGCCACTACAAGTGCGGCAACGCCTGCGATGCCCCCGTGCCGAACAAGTCGGACAACCCGACCATCGGCGAGGTCGTCGAGAGCGCCTTCAGCCGGCGGACCCTGCTCAAGGCCGCCGGCGCCGGTGCGCTGGTCGTGGCAGTGGGCCCCTTGCGCTCCACGCCCGCGCTGGCCACCGGGCCGGGCGGAGGTCGGCAGCCGCACCCGGATGCGCCACTCACCTTCGAGCCGGTCGAGCAGAACCTCCTGGACGAACTCGTCACCGCCACCGGCTACCAGTACGCCGTCGTCCTGCGCTGGGGCGACCCGGTGCTGCCGGACGCCCCGGAGTTCGACGTCGACGCCCAGACGCCGGAGGCCCAGGCGAAGCAGTTCGGCTACAACTGCGACTACATCGGCGTGCTGCCCCTGGACCACAGCGGACACCGGGCACTGATCGTGGTCAACCACGAGTACACCAACGAACAGCTCATGTTCGTTGGGGTGGCGGACGAGGACGCGCCCACCACCGACCAGCAGAAGCGCATCGCGATGATGGCCCACGGCCTCTCGGTCGTGGAGCTGCACCGGGAGGGGGCCTCGGGCAACTGGCGACCGGACCGGATGGGGAAGCGCAACCGTCGGCTGACGCCGATGACGCCCTTCGAGCTCACCGGACCGGTGGCCGGCTCGGAGTACGTGCAGACCAGCGCCGACCCCGCGGGCCGCCTCGTCCTCGGGACGCTGAACAACTGTGCCGGGGGCATGACGCCGTGGGGCACCACGCTGCACGGGGAGGAGAACTTCAACCAGTACTTCGGGGCGACGACGCCTTTCGTGGAGGACTCGAGGGAGCCGCGGTGGTCCCGCTACGGCATCTCCACCGAGGAGCCCGGTGGCCGCCGGTGGGACCAGGTCGATCCCCGGTTCGACGTCACCCAGGAGCCCAACGAGCCCAACCGCTTCGGGTACATCGTCGAACTCGACCCGTACGACCCCACCTCCACGCCGAAGAAGCGGACCGCGCTCGGGCGCTTCAAGCACGAGGGGGCGAACGTCCAGATCGCCGAGGACGGACGCGTCGTCGCCTACTCGGGCGACGACGAGCGCTTCGACTACATCTACAAGTTCGTGTCGAAGGAGCGCTACCGCCCCGGTCACGACCGCGCGACGCGTGCGCACAACATGACCCTGCTGGAGGAGG
Source organism: Modestobacter sp. VKM Ac-2985 (assembly GCF_026967925.1). Classification (GTDB taxonomy): domain Bacteria; phylum Actinomycetota; class Actinomycetes; order Mycobacteriales; family Geodermatophilaceae; genus Modestobacter. The sequence goes on from NZ_JAPVBI010000001.1 coordinate 876,990, forward strand.
GCGACCTCTACGTCGGCCGCTTCACCGGCGACTCGCCCCCCGAGCAGATCGACGGTCTCGCGACGCTGCCCGCCGACGGTGAGTTCGACGGCACCGGCCACTGGCTGCCCCTGGTCAAGGACGGGCAGTCGATGATCCCGGGCAAGTCGGTGCCCTGGGTGTTGACCTTCACCCGGCTGGCCGCGGACCGGCTGGGCAGGCAGCTGGACGCCAACGGCGACTTCCCCGACCCGGCCGCACCCGTGGTCGTCGACCCCTCGCAGCTGCCCACCCGGATGGACCGGCCCGAGGACATCCAGGTCAACCCGGTCAACGGCCGGGTCTACGCCGCGCTGACCAACAACTCGCAGCGGGAGGTGGCCGACGAGCCCAACCCGGTGTCCCGGTCCTTCGCCTTCGACCTCGAGGACGGCACCTACGAGGAGCGGTCGGGCAACCGGAACGGGCACGTGCTGGAGTGGCTGGAGACCGACGGGATCGCCGGGGACGACTTCTACTGGCGGGTGTTCATCGTGGCCGGTGACCCGGAGACGCCGGGGACCTACTTCGCCGGCTACGACAAGACCCAGGTCAGCGCCCTCTCGTGCCCGGACAACCTCGAGTTCGACCCCGCCGGCAACCTGTGGATCTCGACCGACGGGACCGTGCTCTCGACGAGGAACCGCGAGGTCGGCACCTACGCCGGGACCAACGACGGGCTCTTCGCCGTGCCGACGGCGGGGCCGGAGCGTGGCCACCTCAAGGCGTTCCTGACGGTGCCCGTCGGTGCGGAGTGCAGTGGGCCGCTGATCACCCCGGACGTCCGCTCGGTCTTCGTCGCGGTCCAGCACCCCGGCGAGACCCCCGGGTCGACCCGCGAGGCACCGTCGAGCACCTGGCCGGACCGGCTGGCAGAGCGGCCGTTCCCGCGGCCCAGCGTGGCGGTCGTCTTCCGGCCCGACGGCGGTCGGATCGGCAGCTGACCCGGTGACGCAGGGGCCCGGCCGCACACGGCGGCCGGGCTCCTGCTGCGCTCTGGCAGCTGGGCTCCCAGGCCGCTGCGGCCCACGTCGACCCGGAGCCGGCCGGACGGTCGCTGTGGTCCGACGCGCTGATCGGCGGCCACCCCGGGTCGCCGGCGGGAGTGCCTCGGCGCGACACGCCCGGTCGTCCCCAGGGACCCCACCGGTCACCCTCGTTTCTGCTGCCGTTCACCGGCTGGGTGGGCAGCCCTTCCTAGCGTCCGGGTCGGACCGTCCACCCGACCAGAGGACTCCTCCCATGACGGACATCGTCCCCGCCCGCCGTCGCCTGCTGCTCCCGCTGCTGAGCTCCGTCCGGCACGGCAGCCGCAGCCACGCGACGTGTCACTACAAGTGCGGCAACGCCTGCGACACCCCCGTGCCGAACACCACGGGCAACCCCACCATCGGTGCGGTCGTCGAGGGCGCGTTCAGCCGACGGACCATGCTGAAGGCCGCGGGCGCCGGAGCCCTGGTCGTGGCGGCCGGTCCGCTGCAGGCCACCCCGGCGCGGGCCGATGACACGGACCTGTTGAACTGGCGGCCGGCGCCCGACGCACCCCTCACCTTCGAGCCGGTCGAGCAGAACCTCCTCGACGAGCTGGTCACCGCCGCCGGTTACACCTACGGCGTGGTGATGCGCTGGGGCGACCCGGTGCTGCCGGACGCCCCGGCCTTCGACGTCGACGCCCAGACGCCGGAGGCCCAGGCCATGCAGTTCGGCTACAACTGTGACTACATCGGGCTGCTGCCGCTGGACCGGAAGGGTCGGCGGGCGCTGATGGTCGTCAACCACGAGTACACGAACGAGCAGCTGATGTTCGCCGGCGTGGCCGACGAGGACGCGCCCACCACCGAGGTGCAGAAGCGCATCGCGATGATGGCGCACGGCATCTCGGTGGTCGAGCTGGCCCGGGACGGGAGCTCGGGCAACTGGCTGCCCGACCGGCGGGGGAAGCGAAACCGCCGGGTCACCGCGATGACCACCCTCGAGCTGACCGGGCCGGTGGCCGGCTCCGAGTACGTGCAGACCAGTGCCGACCCGGCGGGCCGCCACGTGCTCGGCACGCTGAACAACTGTGCCGGCGGCGTGACCCCGTGGGGCACGACCCTGCACGGTGAGGAGAACTTCAACCAGTACTTCGGGACGTCGACGGTCATCACGGAGGACCCACGGGAGCCCCGGTTGTCCCGCTACGGCATCTCCACCGAGGAGCTCCCCGGCCGCCGGTGGGACGAGATCGACCCTCGCTTCGACCTCACCCGGGAGCCCAACGAGCCGAACCGCTTCGGCTACGTCGTGGAGCTCGACCCGTACGACCCCACGTCCACCCCGAAGAAGCGCACCGCCCTCGGTCGGTTCAAGCACGAGGGGGCCAACGTCCAGATCGCCGAGGACGGCCGGGTGGTCGCGTACTCCGGTGACGACGAGCGGTTCGACTACATCTACAAGTTCGTCTCCAAGGCGCGCTACCGGCCCGGTATCGACCGTGCGTCGCGGGCGCACAACATGACCCTGCTGGAGGAGGGCGACCTCTACGTCGCGCGCTTCACCGGCGACTCGCCGCCGGAGCAGATCGACGGCCTGGCGAGCCTGCCGGCCGACGGGGAGTTCGACGGCACCGGCCAGTGGATCCCGCTGGTGAAGGACGGGCAGTCGATGATCCCGGGGAAGTCGGTGCCCTGGGTGCTGACCTTCACCCGGCTGGCCGCCGACCGGCTGGGCAAGCAGCTGGACGCCAACGGCGACTTCCCCGACCCGGCCGCCCCGGTGGTCCTCGACCCGTCCCAGCTGCCCACCCGGATGGACCGGCCCGAGGACATCCAGGTGAACCCGGTCAACGGCCGGGTCTACGCGGCCCTGACGAACAACTCGCAGCGTGAGGTCGCCGACGAGCCGAACCCGGTGTCCCGGTCCTTCGCCTTCGACATCGAGGACGGCACCTACGAGGAGCGGGCCGGCAACCGCAACGGGCACGTCCTGGAGTGGCTGGAGACCGACGGGATCGCCGGGGACGACTTCTACTGGCGGGTGTTCATCGTGGCCGGTGACCCGGAGACGCCCGGGACGTACTTCGCCGGCTACGACAAGAGCCAGGTCAGCGCCCTGTCCTGCCCGGACAACCTGGAGTTCGACCTGTCCGGGAACCTGTGGATCTCCACCGACGGGAACGTGCTCTCCACCCGGAACCGGGAGGTCGGCACCTACGCCGGGACCAACGACGGGCTCTTCGCCGTTCCGACGGCCGGACCGGAGCGCGGTCACCTCAAGGCGTTCCTGACGGTGCCGCTCGGTGCGGAGTGCAGCGGGCCGCTGATCACCCCGGACTCCCGCTCGGTGTTCGTCGCGGTACAGCACCCCGGGGAGACCGCGGGGGCGACGCGTGAGACGCCGTCGAGCACCTGGCCGGACCAGCTGGCCGAGCGGCCCTACCCGCGCCCCAGCGTGGCGGTCGTCTTCCGGCCAGACGGTGGTCGCATCGGCAGCTGAACCGAGGTGCACCGGGCCCCGGTCGCGCTGCGCGGCCGGGGTCCGCTCTCAGCCGGGGACGAGCACGTCCACCCGGCGGGCGAGCTCGAGGTCCAGCTCGGTGAGCCCGCCGGCGGAGTGGGTGACCACGGCGACCCGCACCGCCGTCCAGCGCAGGTCCATGTCCGGGTGGTGGTCCAGCTGCTCGGCGACGTCGGCGATCGCGCTGATCGCCTCGACGGCTGCGCGGAAGGTGGGCAGCTGAAGCGTGCGTTCGATGCCGTCCGGACCGCCGGACCACAGCGGCAGGCCGCTCAGCGCGGCGTCGACATCGGCGGGGGAGAGGCGCGGCGGGCGGGGCATCTCCCCATCGTGCTCGCTCACCTCAGGTGTGCAGGCCGCACTCGACCTTGTTCTTGCCGGCCCAGCGGCCGGCGCGCGGGTCCTCGCCCGGGGCGACCGGGCGGGTGCAGGGCGCGCAGCCGATGGAGGCGTAGCCGATCTCCGACAGCGGGTTGACCGGCACCTGGTGCTCGGCGATGTAGGCGTCCACGTCGTCCTGCGTCCAGGCGGCCAGCGGGTTGACCTTCACCATGCCGCGCTTGGCGTCCCAGTCGACGACCCGGGTGCCCGTCCGGGTGGCCGACTCGTCGCGGCGGACGCCGGAGCCCCAGGCGGTGAAGCCGGCCAGCGCCTTCGCGAGCGGCTGGACCTTGCGCATCGAGCAACACAGGTCGGGGTCGCGCTCGTACAGCGCCGGCCCGTGCTCGAGGTCCTGCTCGGCGACGGTGAGCGGCGGCTGGACGTTGTGCAGGGTGATCGGCAGGACGCTGGTGATCCAGTCACGGGTGCCGATCGTCTCGGCGAAGTGGTAGCCGGTGTCCAGGAAGACCACGTTCACCCCGGGGACGGCGCGGCTGGCCAGGTGCGCCAGCAGCCCGTCGGCCATCGAGGAGGTGACGGCGAAGGAGTCGCCGAAGGTGTCCCCGGCCCAGCCGAGCACGGCCAGCGCCTGCTCGACCGGGTCGGTGATGCCCTCGAAGCGCGCATCGGCCTCGGCCGCGAGCTCCAGCGTCGGCGTGGTGATGGCGATCGTCATGGGTTCCGCACCCCTGTTCCGGTCAGCCGCACGGTGAAGGTCCGCAGGCAGGCACCGCAGTGCCAGCCGGTCGAGTCGTCGCCGTGCGGGGTGAGGTCCTCTTCGCCGCAGTACGGACAGTGGAACGGTGGCAGCTGCCGCGTCCTTCCGGACGTGCTGTCTGTCACACCAGCCACTCGTCCTCCGCCCGGGCGACGTAGGCGGCGAACCGCTCGCCGGGCTCGCGACGGTCCAGGTAGCCGCGGAGCACCCGCTCGCAGTAGTCCGCGGTCTCCTCCTTGGTGATCTTGTGACCCCGGAACTTGCGGCCGAACGAGGCATCGACGCCGAGGTGCCCGCCCAGGTGGACCTGGAAGCCCTCGACGCTCTCGCCCTCGGCGTTGCGGACGATCATGCCCTTGAAGCCGATGTCGGCGGTCTGGAACCGGGCGCAGCTGTTCGGGCAGCCGTTGACGTTGATCCCGATCGGCTCGTCGAACTCCGGCAGCCGGCGCTCGAGCTCGGCGTACAGCTCCTGGGCGTGCGCCTTGGTCTCGACGATGGCGAGCTTGCAGAACTCCAGGCCGGTGCAGGCCATGGTGCCGCGGCGGAAGGCGCTGGGGCGCACCTGCAGGTCGTGCTCGGCGAGGGCGTCCACCAGCTCCTCGACGTGGGCGTCCGGGACGTCCAGGATGACCAGCTTCTGCTGGGTCGTCGTCCGGATCCGGCCGCCCTGGGTGCCGTAGTGCTCGGCGAGGTCGGCGATGCGGGTGAGCAGCGTGCCGCTGATCCGGCCGGTGCGAAGCGCGAAGCCCAGCGCGTTGGCGCCGTCCTTCTGCCTGCTGACCCCGACGTGGTCGCGTGACTCGTGCTTCGGCGGTGCGGCGGCCGGGCCGTCGGGCAGCTTCGCGTGCAGGTACTCGTCCTCGAGCACCTGGCGGAACTTCTCCGGGCCCCAGTCGGCCATCAGGAACTTGATCCGGGCGTGGTTGCGCGACCGGCGGTAGCCGTAGTCGCGGAAGACCGCGGTGCACGCCGCCCAGACGTCGGACACCTGGTCGGGCCGGACGAACACCCCGATCCGCTTGGCGAACATCGGGTTGGTCGACAGGCCGCCACCGACCCACAGGTCGTAGCCCACCTCGCCGGCGGAGTTCACCACACCGTTGAGGGAGACGTCGTCGATCTCGGGCTCGGTGCAGCGGTCGACGCAGCCGGACATCGACGTCTTCCACTTGCGCGGGAGGTTGCTGAACTGCGGGTCGCCCAGGTACTTCTCGACCGTCGCGGCCAGCACGTCGGAGGCGTCGACGACCTCGTCCTCGAGGACGCCGGCCAGCGGGCAGTTGAGCATCACGCGGGGGACGTCGCCGCAGGCCTCGGTGGTGGACAGCCCGATCGACTCCAACCGCCGCCAGATCTCCGGCACGTCCTCGATCCGGATCCAGTGCAGCTGGACGTTCTGCCGGTCGGTGACGTCGGCGACGTCCCGGCCGAACTCGGTGCTGATGCCGCCGATGACCCGGAGCTGCTCGGTGCTCAGCTGCCCGCCGTCGATGCGGATCCGCATCATGAAGTACGAGTCCTCGAGCTCCTCGGGCTCCAGCACGGCGGTCTTGCCGCCGGGGATGCCCTGCGCCCGCTGGGTGTACAGGCCCATCCAGCGCATCCGCCCGCGCAGGTCTCCGGGGTCGATGCCGTCGAAGCCGGTGTGCGCGTAGATGTCCAGGATCCGCTGGCGGACGTCCAGCCCGTCGGAGTCCTTCTTCATCCGCTCGTTCGGGTTCAGCGGCTCGCGGTAGCCCAGCGCCCACTGCCCCTGTCCACGGACGGGGCGGTTGCTGCTGCGGGTGGGGGTCGACACGTCAGTCGTTCTCCTCTGCGCCGGCACGGGAGCGTGCGCGACGCGGCCGGGTGTGGGTGCAGCAGGGAGGCTGCGGGGGAGCGGTGGCCGTGGTCAGCGCGCGGCGCGACACGCGGCGCTGGAGACCCGCGCCAGATCGACGTGCAGGCGCTCCACGAGGAGGGCGCCGCAGTCCGTCACGGTTCGATCGTGCCACACGCGGCCGACTCGTGGACCGGAACGGCGGCAGCGGTCACTCCGCGGCCGGGACGCCGAAGGAGCGCCAAGCGCTCTCCAGCTCGATCATCTCGGCGACCGACGGCGGCATCGTGCCGCCGACGACGTCGGCGAGCGTCACGTTCTCCAGCACCCGTCGGTAGGCCTCCCGGGCCGCCACCCAGACCGAGGCGAGCGGCTCGGCCGCGCCCGGGTATTCGACGTCCTCGGGGCGCTGCCCGTGCACCTCGGCGAGGAACCCCTGCTCGACCCGCATGACCCGGGCGATGGAGATCTCCGACGGTGGCATCGCCAGGCGGTAGCCGCCCTCCCGGCCGCGCTGGCTGGTCACCAGCCGGGCGTGCTGCAGGTCGCCGAGGATGGCCTGCAGGAAGCGGGCCGGGATCCCCTGCGCCTGGGCGATCCGCTCGGAGGTGAGCGAGTCGGGCGCCACGGCGGCCAGTTCCACAGCGGCGCGGACGGCGTAGTCGACCCGGGCAGAGATGCGCACGAGGGACATCCTGCCGTGTCTGGGACGCTGCCCCCGTGTTCCAGCTGCGGTTCACCACCTTGGTGGAGGCACCCCTGACCGTTGCCTTCGACGTGGCCCGGTCCCTGGGCCGGCCGTGGCCGGCCCCGCTGCAGGAGGTCGTCGCCGAGCGGCCCTGGCGCGACGTCCAGGTGGCGGCCCCGGGCAGCGGCTGGCGGACCCTGGTCCACACCCGTTCCTTCACCGCCACCGCAGCCGGCACGCTGGTGACCGATCAGGTCGACGCGGAGGCGGCGCTGCCGGGCTGGTTGGGCGTCCTGGCCGACCGGGCGGTGCTGCGGCGTCGCGTCCTCCGGTCGATGCAGGCCCACCTGGACGCGTACGCGGCCGCGGCCGCGCAGCGGGCGCAGGAGGTGACCCAGGTGGTCGGGGCAGCGTTGGTCGACGACCGGCAGCGGGTGCTGGTGGCCCAGCGGGGTTCGGGACCGCTGGCCGGGCTGTGGGAGTTCCCCGGCGGGAAGGTCGAACGGGGAGAGCCCGAGCTGTCGGCGCTGGTCCGGGAGTGCCGGGAGGAGCTCGGCGTCGGGATCGCGCCTCGCTCGTTCCTCGGGGAGGTGCCACTGGACGGCGTGGTCGCCGGTGGCGTGCCCGGCACCTCGACCCTGCGCGTCTGGTGGGGCCGGATCGCCGCGGGTGAGCTGGTCGCCCACGAGCACAGCGAGCTGCGCTGGCTGGGACCCGATGAGCTGGAGGAGCTCGCCTGGATCCCCGCCGACCGCCCGCTCCTCCCCGCCGTGCGCGCGCTCCTCGCCGGCCTCTGACCTCCGGGCCGGGGATCGGCGGCCAGGCGATGCCCGTCGACCGGCACCGGTGGCGGGCACGCTGTGTGAGCAGGGCAGAGCAGTGCCATGATCACGTTGTCCGGAGCCCGCCGCCCACGGCCGGAAAGTCTTCGGCCAAGGGCGGTGTATTGCCGGGGTGTTTCCGGCCTGCGCACGGTGGTCCTTTGCACAGGTCACAAAATGATGACGGCCGTGGACGGCCTCTTCCGGCTCTGCCTAGGGTCTGGCCGTTGCGCTCGTCGGAAAGCGATCCGACAGCTGGATGACAGCGCGTGTTCATGCAAGAGCCCAGTCCGCCCGGCGATCCCGGTCGGTCAGACCTGATCGTCCCCCCGCACTCGCGGGTCGAGGAGGCAAGCGAACGTGAAGTTGAGCAAGCGCACTTCCATGCTCATCGCAACCGGGCTCACCGGCGCGATGGCGCTCTCGGCGTGCGGGGGTGGCAGCGAGGACGGCGACGGCGGCGAGGCCAGTGGCGGCTCGGGTCGCGTGGTCTTCGGTGAGTCGACCGACTTCCCGGAGAACCTCTACCCGAACATCGCCGCGGGCAACGCCACCTCGGTGGCCAACGTGCTGATCAAGGTGCTGCCCTCGGCCTACCAGGTCCAGCCCGACTTCACCGTCGAGTTCAACTCGGACCTCTTCACCGGCGAGCCGGCCCTCGAGGAGGTCGACGGCCAGCAGGTGAACACCTACGAGATCAACCCGGACGCGGTGTGGAGCGACGGCACCCCGATCACCGTGGAGGACTTCGAGTTCACCTGGCGGGCCAACCGCAGCGGTGACCCGGCCGACGGTGGCTGCCCCGCGGTGCTGTCGACCACCGGCTACGAGCTGATCGCCTCGGTGGAGCCCGGCGAGGACGAGAAGACCGTCGTCGTGACCTACGAGACGCCCTTCGCCGACTGGCAGGGCAGCTTCGAGAACCTGCTCCCGGCTCACCTCATGGACGCCGACGACCCGGCCGCGGTCTGCGAGACGATCACCGAGGGGTGGCCGATCGCGGAGGGGCTGCCGGAGGGCATCTCCGGTGGCCCGTGGCAGGTGTCCAACATCGACGCCGGCGCGCAGGTCATCGTGCTCGAGCCGAACCCCGAGTGGTGGGGCGACGGGCCGGAGCTCGAGCAGCTGATCATCCAGAACATCGGCAACGACCCGACGACCGCCGTGCAGGGTCTGCAGAGCGGTGAGCTGGACGTGATCTACCCGCAGCCGCAGCTCGACCTGGTCGAGCAGATCCAGGCCCTGGAGCCGAACGTCGAGAGCGAGATCAACTTCGGTCTCACCTTCGAGCACCTCGACCTCAACACCCAGGACCCGCACCTCGCGGACCCGCTGGTGCGCCAGGCCCTCGCCTACGCCCTGGACCGCCAGGAGATCGTGGACCAGACCGTCGGGCAGTTCTCCTCCGACGCCCAGGTGCTGAACAACCGGATCTGGCTGAACACCCAGCCGGAGTACGAGGACACCGCGCCGGAGCAGGTCAAGAGCCAGAACGTCGAGGAGGCCCGCGCGCTGCTGGAGCAGGCCGGCTACACCGCCGGTCCGGACGGCCTCTACACCCACCCCGAGCGTGGGCCGCTGGACATCCAGATCGACACCACGGAGAACAACCCGCTGCGGCAGACCACGATCGAGGTGATGATCCCGCAGCTGGCCGAGGCCGGGATCAACGCGTCGTTCAACGCCAACCCGGACATCTTCGCCGGTGCCGAGGCGCCGACCTCGCTGGAGGGTGGCGGCTTCCAGGCGGCGCTCTTCGCCTGGGTGGGCAACCCGTTCATCACCTCCTCGCAGTCGATCTACCAGACGCCGCAGGGTGACAACATCCAGCAGAACTACAGCCGGATCGGCAACCCCGAGATCGACGCGCTCTTCGCCGAGCTGGCCACCGAGCCGGACCGCGAGCGGCAGGCCGAGCTGGGCAACCAGATCGACGGCCTGCTCTGGGAGCAGATGGCCACCATCCCGCTCTACCAGAAGCCGACCTTCATCGCGCACCAGGCGAACGTCGAGGGTGTGCAGGACAACCCGACCGAGGCCGGTCCGCTGTGGAACTCGGAGACCTGGACGATCGAGTGACGTCCAGCTCTGAGCTCGACCGCACCACCTGAGCACGACCGCACCACCCGGACCGGCGCCGCCCTCGGCGGCGCCGGCCACCGGCTGCCGCGGCCCCCGGGAGACCGTTCCCGGGGGTCGCGGTGCGTCCGGGCCCAGCACGACCTGCACGGGTCCGGCGAAGGCACGCTGAACTGGTCGTTCGACCGGACGGCTTCCGCTCTCGGCGTAAGGTCACCACATGTTCTTCTTCACGATCCGGCGTCTGCTCGCGTCGGTCCTCGTGTTGCTGGTCAGCTCGTTCCTGGTGTTCGCGTTGTGTGCGGCGAGCTTCGACCCGCTGGAGCGGTACTACACGCAGAACCCCCGGCCGCCGGAGTCGTTCTTCAACAACCTCCGCGAGACGCTGGGCCTGAACGACAACTTCTTCGTCCGGTACTGGCGCTGGCTCTCCGGGGTCCTCACCGGCGACTTCGGCGAGACGATCAACGGCACGCCGGTCGTCGACCAGCTCTTCCCCCGGATGCTGGTCACCGGGCGGATGATCATCGGCGCGATCGTGATCGCCGTCCTGCTGGCGATCATCGTGGGGGTCATCGGTGCCGTGCGGCAGTACAAGGCGTCGGACTACACCTTCACGTTCATCGCCTACATCCTGATCGCCCTGCCGACCTTCTGGTTCGCCGCGCTGCTGAAGGAGTACGTCGCCGGGGGGGTCAACGACCTGTTCGGGCAACAGGTGCTCTACACGCTGGGTGAGGAGACACCGGGGTTGTCGCTGTACGCCTCCGGCTGGGAACTCTGGTCCGACCGGCTCGGGCACCTGGTGCTGCCCACGATCAGCCTGGCTGCGCTGTCCTTCGCCGCCTGGAGCCGGTTCCAGCGCGCGGCCATGCTGGACGTGCTGGGGTCGGACTACATCCGACTGGCCCGGGCCAAGGGGCTCACCTACCGCCGCACCGTGGTCAAGCACGGGCTGCGCAACGCGCTGATCCCGCTGACCACGGTGGTCGCGCTGGGCATCGGCACGCTGTTCGGCGGCGCGGTCATCACCGAGACGGTCTTCGTCTGGCACGGCATGGGCGAGTACCTGATCAGCAACGGCATCCGCCAGGAGGACATCAACGTGGTGCTGGGCTGGCTGCTGGTCAGCGCCGTGTTCATCGTCGTCTTCAACCTGGTCGCCGACCTCCTGTACGCGGTGCTCGACCCGCGCATCCGGCTGTCCTGACCCGGCCCCGCGAGAAGGAACGAGCCCATGGCCACCACTCAGACCACCACCGGACCCGTGGTCCCCGCGACACCCGGCACCCCCGAGGGCGGCGGCGTCGAACGCGAGTTCACCGTCAAGGCGCGCAGCCAGCGCCAGCAGATCTTCGGCCGCTTCCTGCGCAACCCGGTGGGCATGACCGGGCTGGTCATCTTCCTGCTGCTGTTGGTGTTCGGGTTCCTGGGCCCGCTGGTCACCGGGGTCGACTACGCCGACCAGGACAGCGGCTTCCAGTCGGTCCCCCCGGGCACCGCGGGCTATCTGCTGGGCAGCGATGCGATCGGCCGTGACCTGATGGCCGGGATCATGACCGGCGTCCAGCGCTCGCTGTTCATCGTGCTGCTCTTCGTCGCCATCGCGCTCCCGCTCGGCCTGCTGGTCGGGGCGCTGGCCGGGTACTTCGGCAAGTGGGTCGACAGCGTCCTGATGCGGCTGGTCGACCTGATCCTCACCGTGCCGCTGCTGGTCGTGCTGATCGTCGTGGCCAGCAACTTCCCGGGCTCGCGCACCCCGCTGGGCGTCGGCATCATCCTCGGCCTCTTCGGCTGGCTGGACCTCGCGCGGATCGTGCGCAGCCAGTTCCTCTCCCTGCGGGAGAAGGAGTACGTGGAGGCCGCGCACGCGATGGGCGCCTCCAACGGGCGGATCATCTTCAAGCACCTGATCCCCAACGCGCTGGGGTCGCTGATCGTCTGGACGACGCTGGCCGCCGCCACCGCGATCATCCTCGAGGCCTCCCTGACCTACCTGGGCTTCGGCGTCAACGGTGCCAACCAGACCTCGCTGGGGCGGCTGGTGTCCGACGGTGTGCAGGCGGCGAGCACCCGCCCCTGGCTCTTCTACTTCCCCGGCATCACCCTGCTGATCATCGTGCTGTCGATCAACCTGATCGGCGACGGGATCCGGGATGCCTTCGACCCGAGCAACCGCCGCGTGCGGGCCTGAGGAGCTCCATGTCCACGATCGGGACCACGGGCCCCGCCATGTCCGGTGCCACCTCCACGGGGGCCATGAGCCAGGGCCGGACCACCAGCCTCCCCGGCTTCGACCCCAGTGCGCCGCTGCTGGAGGTCACCGACCTCAACGTCCGCTTCCCCACCGAGGACGGCCTGGTGCACGCCGTCCGCGGCGTGGACTACAGCCTGCGCTCCGGTGAGGTGCTGGGCATCGTCGGCGAGTCCGGCTCCGGCAAGTCGGTGACGTCGCTGGCGGTGATGGGCCTGCTGCCCGGTTCGGCGCGGGTCACCGGATCGATCAGGTACCGCGGCCAGGAGCTGCTGGGGCAGAGCGACCGGAGCATGTCGCGGATCCGCGGCAAGGGCGTCTCGATGATCTTCCAGGACCCGATGACGTCGCTGGACCCGGTCTACAAGGTCGGGGCGCAGATCGAGGAGACGCTGCGCATCCACGACAAGGCGCTCTCGTCCAAGGCGGCGGGGGCGCGCGCCGTCGAGCTGCTGGAGCTGGTCGGCATCCCGAACGCCGGCGACCGCGTGGACGCCTACCCGCACGAGTTCTCCGGCGGCATGCGCCAGCGGGTGGTCATCGCGATCGCGATGGCGAACCAGCCCGAGGTCATCATCGCCGACGAGCCGACGACGGCCCTGGACGTCACCGTCCAGGCGCAGATCCTGGAGGTGCTGCAGACCGCCCTCCAGGAGACCGGCGCCGCGATGGTCATGATCACCCACGACCTGGGCGTCGTCGCCGGGATCGCCGACCGGGTCCTGGTCATGTACGCCGGCCGGCCGGTGGAGATCGGCAGCGTCGAGGACATCTACTACGAGCCCCGGATGCCCTACACGCTGGGGCTGCTGGGCTCGCTGCCCCGGCTGGACTCCACCAGCCGCGAGCGGCTCACCCCGATCAAGGGCGCGCCGCCCTCGGTGGTCAACATGCCGCCCGGCTGCCCCTTCGCCCCGCGCTGCCCGCTGCACATCGCCGAGTGCGACGAGGCGGAGCCCGAGCGGTTCCAGGTCGGGCCCGGTCACACGGCCGCCTGCATCCGCACCGAACAGGTCGCCGCCGCCCACGGGCGGGCCGCCGACATCTTCAGCGAGTCCGCGGACGACGCAGACCTGTCGGCGGACCGCACCCCGGCGGGCGTCGCCCTCGCCCAGGACGACCTGGACGACGACGGTCCCGCCGTCCCGCCCGGCGACCAGACCTCGCCCCGGGCCGGGCTCGCTGACGCCGGCACGCAGAGCGTCGTGAGCTCCCCGCCACGCCCCACGAACGGAGACCGGGCATGACCGCCCCCACCACCCAGCGGCCTGCCGGCGGCGCACCCGACCGCGGGGAGCCGATCCTGTCGGTGCGTGGCCTGGAGAAGCACTTCCCGATCAAGGGCGGTGGCCTGGTCAAGCGGACCGTCGGCGCCGTGCAGGCGGTCGACGGCGTCGACCTCGACCTCTACCCCGGTGAGGTGCTCGGTCTGGTCGGGGAGTCCGGCTGCGGCAAGTCCACGACCGGGCGCGCCATCCTCAACCTCCAGCCGGCCACCGCCGGCTCGGTGGTCTTCCAGGGGCGGGAGCTCGTCGGGCTCAACCGCAAGCAGATGCGCCCGCTGCGCCGGGACATCCAGCTGATCTTCCAGGACCCCTACGCCTCGCTGAACCCGCGGCTGCCCGTCTTCGACATCGTCGCCGAGCCGATGGTCATCCACGGGCTCACCAAGGACCAGGGCGAGCTGCGCGCACGGGTGCGGGAGCTGGTGGAGACCGTCGGGCTGAACCCCGAGCACACCAACCGGTACCCGGCCGAGTTCTCCGGTGGGCAGCGGCAGCGCATCGGCATCGCCCGGGCGCTCGCCCTGCAGCCCAAGGTGCTCGTCCTCGACGAGCCGGTGTCGGCGCTGGACGTCTCGATCCAGGCCGGCGTCATCAACCTGCTCGAGGACCTGAAGAACGACCTCGGGCTCAGCTACCTGTTCATCGCCCACGACCTGTCGGTGGTCCGGCACATCTCCGACCGGGTCGCGGTCATGTACCTGGGGCGGATCATCGAGATCGCCGACCAGGAGGAGCTGTTCAGCCGGCCGGCACACCCCTACACGCAGGCCCTGCTGTCGGCGATCCCGCTGCCCGACCCGCGCCGCGAGCGCGCCCGCCAGCGGATCATCATCAGCGGCGACGTCCCGAGCCCGGCCAACCCGCCCTCGGGCTGCCGGTTCCGCACCCGCTGCCAGAAGTTCGCCAACGAGCTGACCGACGGCCGGCGCGAGCTGTGCCTGACCGTCGACCCCAAGCTCGAGGACCGCGGCGCCGGCCACCTCAACGCCTGCCACTACGCCGAGGTCAAGTCGGTGCTGTGACATGGCGATCCTGACGGATCGCAGCGCGGCCAGGTGCCGTCCCCGCTCTCGCTGAGCCGTTTCGTCGGATCCGAGCAGGACCCTCCGGGCCCGTGCTCGGATCCGACAGCCCTCCGGGCTCGGTGGGTGCGCGATGGCCGCCTTCCTGACTCCAGGAAGATGGGTCCTGTGACTGCCGCGCGCCGCGTGCTCTTCGTGCACGCCCATCCCGACGACGAGACGATCAACAACGGGGCCACGATGGCCCGGTACGTCGCGGAGGGGGTGCAGGTCACCCTGCTCACCTGCACGCTGGGGGAGGAGGGCGAGGTGCTGGTGCCCGAGCTCGCCCAGCTCGCCGCCGACCAGGCCGACCAGCTCGGTGGGTACCGGATCGGTGAGCTGGCCGCGGCCATGGCGGCGCTCGGCGTCACCGACTGGCGGTTCCTCGGCGGGGCGGGCCGGTACCGCGACTCCGGGATGGTGGGGACGACAGCGAACGAGCACCCGCGCGCCTTCTGGCAGGCCGACCTGGACGAAGCGGTCGCGCACGCGGTCGCCGTCGTCCGTGAGGTGCGCCCGCAGGTGCTGGTCACCTACGACCAGGACGGCGGCTACGGCCACCCGGACCACATCCAGGCACACCGGGTCGCGATGGCCGCCGTCGCGGCGGCCGCCGACCCCGGTCACCGGGCCGACCTCGGGCCGGCCTGGCAGGTCGAGAAGGTCTACTGGAACGCCGTGCCCCGCTCGGTCGTGCAGCGGGGGATCGACGCGATGGCCGCCCTGGGGGAGGAGTCGCCGTTCGCCGCGCTGGGCGACCTGGACGAGGTGCCGTTCGCCGTCGCCGACGACGTCGTCACCACGGAGGTCGACGCCCGCGCCCACGCCGGGGCCAAGGAGGCGGCGATGCGCGCCCACCCGACCCAGATGACGGTGGACGGCCCGTTCTTCGCGCTGTCGAACAACCTGGGCCAGGAGGTGCTGGCCACCGAGCACTACCGGCTGGTGCGCGGGGAGCGGGGCCCGGCCGGGTCGGGCCCGCAGGGCTGGGAGGACGACCTGTTCGCCGGGCTGCCCGGGTGAGGCTGCTCCGGCTGCTGGGCTGGTCGGTCGTGGCGGTGGTCGTGTCCGCCTGGCTCGCGCTGGTCCAGGTGTTCTGGCTGCCCTGGCGGGTCGGCGGGGTCCCGGTGCCGATCTCCCTGCTCGTGGCCGTGGTCGGCAACCTGCTGCTGGTCGACGCGGCCCGCCGGCTGTCGGGCTCCCGGCTGGTGGCCGTCCTCCCGGCCGTGGTGTGGCTGGTCATCGTGCTGGCCGGCGCGACGCGGCGGCCGGAGGGCGACCTCCTGCTGGCCGGCGGCAACGCCGTCACCCAGGCGACCACCCTCGGGTTCCTGCTGGTCGGGGTGGTCGCCGCGGCGTTCGCCGTCGGCCGGGCGCTGGGCGCCCCGCCGGTCAGGCCGGCCGGTGCCGGTAGTGGTAGCGGTGGTGCTCGATGAACCCCGCCTGCCGGTAGAGCGCCCGCGCTGCGGCGTTCCCCGCGGTGACCTGCAGGTAGGTGGAGTGCGCGCCGCGCTCGGCACCCCAGCGGCCCAGCGCCGCCATCACGGCGGTCGCCAGCCCGCGGCGTCGGTGCCCCTCGGTGACGGTCACCGCGGTGACGCCCAGCCAGCCGTCGGTCAGCGCACCGCGGCCGACCGCCGCCAGCGGAGCCGGCGCCGGCTCCAGCCGCACCGACGCGAAGACGACGTCCGCGGCGGAGGTCAGCACCTGGCGGGCGACCGGCGGCAGCGCTGCCCCGCGGTGCCGGTACCCGGCCAGCCAGGCGTCGTCCGGCGTGGGGGAGAGGTCGACCGGGACGGCGGGCTCGGCCGGTCGGCCGACCGGTGCGGTGAGCACCAGCACGTCCTCGTCCCGGGCCCAGCCGGCCGCGTCGAAGGCGGCGTCGGCGCGCCGGGACTGGACGCCGGGCAGCTGGGCGGCCGGCCGGAGCCCCCGGTCGTCGTACCAGCGGGCGACGGCGGCGAGCGCCTCGGGCAGCGGCACCCCGGGGTCACCGACGACCAGGGCCGAGTTGGCCCGCCCGGTGAACCCGCCGCCGGCACGCAGCAGCCAGTCGCCCAGCCGCTCCTCCTCCAGGGCCTGCCAGCCACGCGCAGCGAGCAGTTCCAGCTCCGGTACCCCCAGGGGTGAGCGCCTCTGTCCCATGGCTCGATCCTGCGGTCTCAGCCGGACAGCGGCGTCGCCGGGGTCGGCAGCTGCTGGACGAGCCAGTCGAGGACGTGCTCGGCCGGCATCGGCCGGGCCACGTGGTAGCCCTGGGCGACGTCGCAGCGCCACTCCCGCAGGGTCGCCAGCGCGGCGGCGTCCTCGACGCCCTCCACCACGATCGTCATCCCGAGGTCCCGGCCCAGCTGCAGCGTGCTGCGCACGATGGCCGCGGCCCGGACGTCGGTGGTGAGCTGGCCGACGAAGCTGCGGTCCAGCTTGAGCTCGTGGACCGGCAGCGCGCGCAGGTACGTCAGGGACGAGTAGCCGGTGCCGTAGTCGTCGATGGAGAGCCGGACGCCGAGCGCCCGCAGGCAGGCGAGCACCTGGGAGCTGCGCGCCGCATCGGCCATCAGCACGTCCTCGGTGATCTCCAGGGTGAGCGCCGCGGCGGGCACGCCGGTCGCCTCCAGGAGCATCGCCACCTGGTCGGGCAGGGCGACGTCGGCGAGGTTGGACACCGACAGGTTCACCGCGACCGACAGGTCGTGGCCGGCGGCGCGCCAGCCCTGCAGGTCGCGGAGCGAGCGCTCCAGCACCCGCAAGGCCAGCCGGCGCATCAGACCGGCCTGCTCGGCGAGGCCGAGGAAGGCGTCCGGGGCGAGCAGGCCGCGTTCGGGGTGCACCCACCGCACCAGCGCCTCCACGCCGGACACTCGGCCGGTGTGCAGGTCCAGCTGCGGCTGGTAGTACGGGACGAGCTGGTCGGAGTCGAGCGCACCGCGCAGCTCCTCCAGTGTCTGCAGCCGGTCCCGGGGGTCCGCCTCGCCGTCCGGGGTCCAGACCTGGGCGCCGTCCCGGGCCCGCTTGGCCGAGTACATCGCGGTGTCGGCCCGGGCGAGCAGCAGCGAACGGTCCCGGCCGTGGTCGGGGCACACGGCGATCCCGACGCTGGCGTCGACGTGCAGCGACATGCCGTCGAGCACGAACGCCTCGCGCAGGGCAGCGCCGATCCGGTCGGCGACCTCCTGTGCCCGGGCCGCGTCGGCGTCGGGCAGCAGGACGGCGAACTCGTCACCCCCCATCCGGGCCAGCAGGTCCGTCGGCGCCAGCGGCTGCTGGAGGCGGGGGCCGACCAGGCGCAGCAGCTCGTCGCCGACGCTGTGCCCGAAGCTGTCGTTGACCTCCTTGAAGCGGTCCAGGTCGATCATCAGCACCGCACAGGACCGGGCCGGCGTCGCGTAGACGGTCCGCTCCAGCTCCTCGGTGAACCGCCGCCGGTTGGCCAGCCCGGTGAGCGGGTCGTTGTGCGCCTCGCGGGCCAGCTGCTGGACGCGCAGCTGCTCCACCGCCCGCAGCTCGGCGTTCTGCACGATCAGGGCGCCCTCGAGCGCCACCTGCTGGACCGCCTGGCGCAGCGCCGGTGACCACTCGGCGGTTCCGTTGGAGGAGCCTGTGACGACCATGCCGAGCAGCCGGTCACCGGACAGCAGCGGCACGGTGAGGTAGGCGGTGAGGTCCAGCGCCCGGACCAGGTCGGCGTCCAGCAGGTCGCTGGCGACGGCGTCGGGGACGAAGACCGGGCGCCGGTCGCGGGCGGTCAGCTGCCACAGCCGGACGTCGCCGACGTCCCGGCCGACCAGCCGGTCGCGGACCACCTCGATGTTCTCCGGGGACCAGCCGACGTGGCGCACCTCGGCCAGCCGGCCGACGTCGTCGACCAGGAAGGCGGCGCTGCGCTCGGCGCCGGTCAGCCCCCGGACGACGGTGGCCAGCACCTCGGCGGCCTCGGCCACCCCGGTCGCCGACGCCCCGTCCACGAGCAGCTGGCGGACGGCGCGGGCGGTGCTGAGCGATGCGGCACGGGCCTCGGTGGCACGGGCCTGTTCGATGACCCCGCCCAGGTGGGCCCCGGCGGCCGAGGCGAGCCTGCGGACGTCCTCGGGAAAGGGCTGGATCGAGGAGCTGTCCAGGGTCAGGACGCCGGACAGCTGCGGGCTGCGGCCCAGGGGGACGGCGAGGCCGGAGGCGATGCCGAACGCATCGACCCACCAGCCGGTCAGCAGGTCGGAGTCGCGATCGGCGGTGAGCGGCCGACCGGTGCGGAGCACCTCGTCGGCCAGCCGGAGCGGCTCCGGCGCATGGCGGAACTGCGTCCAGGAGTCCGGGTCGCGCCGGCCGTCGGCGTAGCTGGCCATCCGCGGCACCAGGACGCCGTCCTCCAACAGGAACACGCAGGCGCGGTGCACCTCGCCCAGGGCGGCCAGCTGCTCGCACGCCGAGCCGAGCAGCTGGTCCATCGACCGGGCGAGGGCCGCGCTCTCGATCAGCCCGAGCAGCACGTCGGACTGGGCGAGCCCGCGCTGCTCCGACCGGCGGGTCCAGGCCTCCCGCAGGGCGAGCGCCAGCCGCGGGTTGGCGTGCCGGAGCTGCGACGCGGAGGCTGCCGCGGCCGGCTCGATGATGAGGGCACCGACGACGTCGTCGCCCACCAGCAGCGGCTCGCCGTGGGCCGAGCGGACGCCGTACCGGCCCGCCTCGTCGGCGAGGGACTGCGGGGCGTCGTCCTGGTGCATGTTCAGGGTGCGGCGCTCGACGATCACGGCCGACATCACCGGGGAGCGGTCCACGGACAGCGGCACCCGGTCGGAGGCCGGCACCTCGCCGACCGGCTCGCCGGCACGGACCTGCCGGAAGGGCACCACGACGCCGGTGCTCGCCTCGTGCACCCAGACCGCCACCCGGCTGGCCCCGGAGCTGCGCTGCAGCCGGAGCATCAGCTGCTCCAGGGCGGCGACGGCGTCGTAGGGCGAGGGTGGGCGCTGGTCTGCCTGGGCACCTGCACCGGACGTCCACACCTCTGACACACCGCTCCATCGGCGGAACGGGAGGGCGCTTGAGGATGTGCAGCAGGTCACCCCCCGATCGGGGGGCGTGGTCCGATGTCGTGTCGGCGGCCCACCCGTCGCGCTGAGCGAGGGGGCTTCGGGTGATACTGGGGATGATCGATCCGCAGTCCCTGGCCCGCCAGGGAGCTCACCGCCCCGCACGTCCCGGAGGAACCCCGTGACCTACGTCATCACCCAGGCCTGTGTCGACGTCCTCGACAAGGCGTGCATCGACGAGTGTCCGGTGGACTGCATCTACGAGGGCGACCGGATGCTCTACATCCACCCCGACGAGTGCGTGGACTGCGGTGCCTGCGAGCCGGTCTGCCCGGTGGAGGCCATCTACTACGAGGACGACGTCCCGGACAAGTGGAAGGACTTCTACAACGCCAACGTGGAGTTCTTCTCCGACCTGGGCAGCCCTGGTGGCGCCGCCAAGACCGGCAAGATCAACAAGGACCACCCGCTGGTGGCCGCGCTCCCGCCCCAGGGCGAGTGAGCACGGTTCGGCTGCCGGACTTCCCCTGGGACTCGCTGGGTCCTGCGCGCGCTCGCGCCGCTGAGCACCCCGGCGGTGCGGTCGACCTGTCGATCGGCACGCCGGTCGACCCGACCCCGCCCGTGCTGGGGGAGGCGCTGGCCGCAGCCGGCAACGCGCCCGGGTACCCGACGGCGCTGGGCACCGCGGACGTGCGGCGGGCCGCCGCCGGCTGGCTCGGCCGCCGGCTCGGCGTCGAGCTCGCCGATCCCCTCGGGACCGATCCGTCGGTGATCCCGACGGTCGGCTCGAAGGAGCTCGTCGCGCTGCTGCCGACGCTGCTGGGGCTGTCCGGGGCCGGGACGGTGCTGATCCCGGAGGTCGCCTACCCGACCTACGAGGTGGGCGCCGTCGTGGCCGGGCTCGCCGTGCAGCGCACCGACACCCCGCCGGCGGTCCGTGGCGACGCCGCCCTGGTCTGGCTGAACTCGCCGGGCAACCCGCACGGCCGGGTGCTCACCGACGACGAGCTGCGCACGTGGGTGAGCTGGGGCCGGGCGCACGGCGTGCCCGTCGTCGCCGACGAGTGCTACATCGAGCTGGGCTGGGGCGACGTCCACCCGCGGTCCCTGCTGCACCCCGACGTCGCCGGACCGGACCACACCGGGCTGCTGGCCGTCCACTCGCTGTCCAAGCAGTCGACGGCGGCGGGCTACCGCGCCGGGCTGCTGTCCGGCGACCCGGCGCTGGTCCGCCGGGTGTGGGAGGTGCGGCGGCACCTCGGCCTGCTGGTGCCGACACCGGTGCAGGCGGCGATGGCCGCGGCGCTGGCCGACGACGGGCACGTGGACGCCCAGCGGGCGCGCTACCGGTCCCGCCGCGACCGGCTGGCTCCGGCCGTGCAGGCCGCCGGTGCCCGGATCGACCACTCCGCGGCCGGCCTGTACCTCTGGGTGACCCGGGACGAGGACTGCTGGGTGACGATCGACTGGCTCGCCGGACTCGGCATCGTGGCCGCCCCCGGCAGCTTCTACGGCCCGGCCGGGAACCGGCACGTGCGGATGGCGCTCACCGCCACCGACGAGCGGGTCGACGCCGCGGTCGAGCGCCTCACCGGCTAGCCCGCGAGCGTGGCGCGGTGGGCCGCCGGGCTGACCCCGGTGGCCCGCTTGAAGGCGGCGCTCAGCGCGAAGGGGCTGGCGTAGCCGACCCGGCGGGCGATGCCGGACAGGGTCAGTGTGCGGTCGCGCAGCAGGTCGGTGGCGAGCGCGATCCGCCAGCTGGTCAGGTAGCCCATCGGTGGCTCGCCGACCAGCTCGGTGAACCGGCGCGCCAGCGTGGCCCGGGCGACCCCGACCGCGTCGGCGAGCGAGGCGACGGTCCACGGCTCCGCCGGGCGGTCGTGGATCAGGGTCAGCGCGGGCCCGACGACCGGGTCGCCGGCGGCGACGTACCAGCCGGGGGCGCGCGCCTCGGGCCGGGCGGCCCAGACCCGCAGCGCGGAGACGAGGGCGACGTCCAGCAGCCGGTCGAGGACGGCCTCCTGGCCGGGCGCCTCCCGGGCCACCTCCGCGGCGAGCAGCCGGGTCACCGCGGCGGTGCCCTGGTCGGCGGGGACGACCACCAGGGGCGGGAGCGCCCGCACCAGCCGCTCACCGACCGCGCCCGGCTGGGGGTAGGTGCCGGTGAGCAGGACGGTGCCCCCGCCGGCGTCGTTGCCCCAGGCGCGGGTGCCCAGCTCGGTCATCGCCACCGGCCCGATCGGGGTGCACAGCTGCCCGGGGCCGACGGTCACCTGTGGCGCCGTCGACGGCTGGTCGGCCACCGTGTAGTGCTGCGGGCCGCGGACCAGGGCGACGTCGCCAGCGCCGATGCGCTCGGTGCAGCCGTCGGCGAGCACCACCCACGCCGAGCCGTGCAGGACGGCGACCAGGGTCAACGGCGCCTCGTCGGCGATCCGCATCGACCAGGGCGGGCTGAGCAGGGAGCGCAGCAGGAACGCACCGCGGGCGTGCGGACCGTCGAGCAGGCCGGAAACGGCGTCCATGCGGGAGAGCGTAGACGCTGGAGCATGCTCCTGCGGCTCTGGACCATGGATCGTCTCGCCTCTCGGCGCTGTACTGACGGCATGACCGAACAGCTGATCCTCGTGACCGGCGGCACCGGGATGACCGGCAGCCGCATCGCCCACCGACTGCGTGCGCGGGACGTGCCCGTCCGGGTCGCCTCCCGGAGCTCCGCCTGCCGGCTCGACTGGGCCGACCGCACCACCTGGAACGCCGCGCTGGCCGGGGCATCGGCGGTGTACCTGGCGTACGCGCCGGACCTCGCCGTCCCCGGGTCGGACGACGTCCTGACCGCGTTCACCGAGCAGGCCGCCCGCGCCGGGGTCGGCCGGGTGGTGCTGCTGTCCGGGCGGGGTGAGCCCGCCGCGCAGCGGGCCGAGCAGGCGGTGCAGCGGACGGCCACCACCGCCGGGCTTGCGTGGACGGTGGTGCGGTGCAGCTGGTTCGTGCAGAACTTCACCGAGGGCCAGTTCGCCGGCGCGGTGCGCGCCGGTGAGCTCGCGCTGCCCGTGGACGACGTGGTCGAGCCGTTCGTGGACGCCGACGACATCGCCGAGGTGGCCGTCGCCGCACTGCTGGACGACGGGCACGCCGGGCGGACCTACGAGCTGACCGGCCCGCGGGCGCTCGGCTTCGGTGCGGCCGTGGCCGAGATCGCTGCGGCGACGGGCCGTCCGGTGGCCTTCCGGCCGGTGCCGCTGGCGGAGTTCACCGCGGGCCTGGCCGAGGAGGGCGCGCCGCCGGAGGTGGTGGAGCTGATGGTCCACCTGTTCACCGAGGTCCTGGACGGCCGCAACGCCGCCCCCGCCGCCGGGGTGCAGCAGGCACTGGGCCGCCCGGCCACCGACCTCACCGACGCGGTGCGGCGCAGCGCGCTCGCCGGGAGCCGGGCGTGAGCGGGGAGCGTCCACCCGTGCTGGTGGTCGCGACCGTCGGGTCGGGGCTGGTCGCCGGGGCCTTCGCCGTCTTCAGCCTGATGGTGCTGCCGGCGCTGACCGCCCTGCCCGGCGCCGCCGGTGCCACGGCGATGCAGTCGGTCAACCGCGCCGCCGTCCGACCCGGCTTCATGACGCTGCTCTTCGGCACCGCGCTGGCCTGCCTGGTGCTGGGCGGCGCCGAGCTGGCCGGGCAGCGCCGGCCCGCGGTGCTCACCGGTGCCGCGCTCTACCTGTTCGGCGTCGTCGGGGTGACCGTGCTGGCCAACGTGCCGCTCAACGACGCGCTGGCCCGGCTGGACGCCACCGCGCCGGGCGCAGCGGAGACGTGGCGGGAGAACGCGGGCCGCTGGGGCCGGTGGAACACCGTCCGCGCGCTCGCCGCGACGGGTGCGGCGACCGCGTTCGTCCTCGTGCCGGCCGACTGAGCTCAGCTCAGCTGCAGCTGGAGCGGCAGCTCGAAGGTGCTCGGGGTGCTCTCCCAGCCCACCTCGGGGGTCCAGCGCCAGCCGTCCATCGTCACCTCGGTGAGCCCGAACCGCTCGGCGTGCGTCACCGCCCAGGTGGCCTCCGGCCAGCCGGCGCCGGCGATCGTCACGGTGCCGTCGGTCTCGACGGTGGGCGCGCCGGCCTCCCGCCGGGCGGCCTCGGCGACCAGCGCCGTCCGCTCGGCGACCGGGGCCGGCGCGACGCCCGGCACGGCGCCACAGGTCAGGGCGGAGGGTGAGGTCGCGAGCAGGGCGCCGGTCAGCGCGGTCGCCATCGGCTCCCACTGCTGGTACGCCTCCGGGAAGCCGCTGCGCTGGACTTCCTGAGCCACCTCGGTGAGCCGGCCGGTCTCCCAGCCGGGCACCTTCACCAGGCCGTCGAAGAACTTGCCGGCCGAGTAGACCGGGTCCTGCACCTGGGCCTCGCTGCCCCAGCCCTGGGAGGGCCGCTGCTGGAAGAGGCCGAGGGAGTCGCGGTCGCCGTAGTCGAGGTTGCGCAGCCGCGACTCCTGCTGCGCGGTCGCCAGCGCGATCACGGTGGCCCGCGGCGGCAGCCCACGGGAACGGGCCACTGCGGCGATCGTCGCGGCGTTGGCGGCCTGCTCGGTGGTGACGGTGACGTCCGAACCGGGCACGGTGCACCCGGCGACCCCCGACGGCGTGCCCTCCTCCTCGCGCCAGACCAGGGCGATGGCGGCGATCAGGACGGCGACGACCACCAGCGGCCACAGGCCTCCCGCACGGGACCTGCGTGCGGTCCTGCGGGCCGGGGGGCGAGCCGCCGGGCGGCCCGCTCGGGCCGGCGGCCGGCTCGACGGACGACCCGCCGGGCGAGGCGCCCGGGCCGGGGGCCGTCGGCTCGCGACCGGGCTGCTGACCATCGCGCCGATGGTAGGTCGCCGCGCTGGGAGTCAGCTGGACGTCGGTGGCCTGCGCGGCGGTCGTGTCCGGTGGGGAGGGCGAGCCCGATGAGCCGGTCGCGTCCGCGTCAGTTGGCGTGCAGGGCGGCGTTGAGCGCGCCCCAGTCGCCGTCGCGGGGCAGGGCCTCGAGCGCGCCGCTGAGGGAGTTGCGGCGGAACAGCAGGCCGCTGCGCCCGGAGAGCTCGCCGCCCTTGATCGACGTCCCGTCGGGGAGCAGCACCTTCGACCCGGCGGTCACGTAGCAGCCGGCCTCGACCACGCAGCCGTCGCCGAGGGAGATGCCGATGCCGGCGTTGGCGCCGAGCAGGCAGCCCTTGCCGATCGAGATGACCTGCTTGCCGCCACCGGAGAGCGTGCCCATGATCGAGGCGCCGCCGCCGATGTCGGAGTCGGCGTCCACGACGACCCCGGCGCTGATCCGGCCCTCCACCATCGAGGGGCCGAGCGTGCCGGCGTTGAAGTTGACGAAGCCCTCGTGCATGACCGTGGTGCCCTCGGCGAGGTGGGCCCCCAGCCGGACTCGGTCGGCGTCGGCGATCCGCACACCGGAGGGGACGACGTAGTCGACCATCCGCGGGAACTTGTCGACCCCGAAGACGGTCAGGTGCCCGGCCTCCGACCGCAGCCGGGCGCGCGCCGCGTTGAGCTCGGTGGCGAGCACCGGGCCGGCGCTGGTCCAGGCCACGTTGGCCAGCAGCCCGAAGACGCCGTCCACGTTGACCTCGTGCGGCCGCACGAGCCGGGCGGACAGCAGGTGCAGGCGCAGGTAGACGTCGTGGGCGTCGACGGGCGGGGCGGAGAGGTCGGCGATGGTCGTGGAGACGGCGACCGACTGCACACCGCGGGCCTCGTGGGTGCGCACCAGCCCGGAGAAGTCCGGGCCGAGCAGCCCCTCCAGCTCCAGCACCCCGATCTGCTGGGTGCCGCTCTCGCCCTGGTCGGCACCGCTGAGCGCCGGCGAGGGGAACCAGGTGTCCAGCACCGTCCCGTCGGTGGTGAGGGTGGCGATGCCGACGCCGTTCGCGCCGGTGGTCTCTGCAGCGGTCGTCACGGGCAGTCAGGCTACCCACGGCGCTGCGGCCAGGCGTGGCTGCCGGGGTCCGGTGCGGGCGTCGGCGAGGGGCGGGGGGAGCCGGGTCCTCCCTCACTAGGCTCGGTGGTCGTGAGCCCCGCCGAGCAGCCGCTGCCCCCGCTCGACCTGAGCGCCGACGTCCTCACCCTGACCCGGGCCCTGGTCGATGCCCCCTCGGTGTCCGGCAGCGAGGGGGCGCTGGCCGACGCCGTCGAGGCGGCGCTGCGCGGGCTGGGCGGCCTGGAGGTCGAGCGGATCGGCGACTCGGTGCTGGCCCGGACCAACCTGGACCGGGACACCCGGATCGTGCTCGCCGGGCACCTGGACACCGTGCCGATCGCGGACAACGTGCCCAGCCGGCTCGAGGTCGTCGACGGTGAGGAGCGGCTCTACGGCTGCGGCTCGAGCGACATGAAGGCCGGTGACGCGGTGATGCTCCGGCTCGCCGGTATGTTCGGCGTTCCCGGGGCCCAGCCGGCCCGCGACCTCACGTTCGTCTTCTACGACAACGAGGAGGTCGAGGCGGTCCGCAACGGGCTGGGCCGGGTGGCCCGCGAGCGCCGCGGCTGGCTGTACGGCGACCTGGCGGTGCTGCTGGAGCCCACCGACGGGGTGGTCGAGGGCGGCTGCCAGGGCACGCTGCGCGTCGTCCTGACCGTGCCGGGCACCCGCGCGCACAGCGCCCGCTCCTGGCTGGGCGTCAACGCCGTGCACGGCGCCGCGGGCATCCTCGCCACCCTGGCCGCCCACCGGTCCCGCGAGGTGGAGATCGACGGGCTGCTGTACCGCGAGGGGCTGAACGCCGTGCGGATCGAGGGCGGGGTGGCCGGCAACGTCGTCCCCGACGAGTGCCGGGTGACCGTCAACTTCCGGTTCGCCCCCGACCGGGACGAGGACCAGGCCCTGGCGCACGTGCGTGAGGTGTTCGCCGACGCGCTGGCTGCCGGGGTCACCCTCGAGCTCACCGACAGCTCCGGCGGCGCGCTGCCGGGTCTGTCGGAGCCGGCCGCGGCCGCGTTCGTCACCGCGGTCGGACAGCCGGCCCGGGCGAAGCTGGGCTGGACCGACGTGGCCCGCTTCGCCGCCTTCGGCATCCCGGCGGTGAACTACGGCCCGGGTGACCCGAACCTGGCCCACACGGTCGACGAGCACGTCCGGATCGACCGGTTGCAGCCGGCCGAGGACGCCCTGATCGCCTACCTGAGCGGGAGTGACGCATGAGCCAGACCGACGACGGCGCGCGGCGGCGGCCGATCCGGCACCGCGGGCCGATCACGCTGCGCGGCGGCGAGCCCGACCCGCAGATGGCCGGGACGACGACCGACCAGCGTCTGCTGGACCGGCGCGGCAACAGCGACTGGGTGCACACCGACCCGTGGCGGGTGCTGCGGATCCAGGCCGAGTTCGTCGAGGGCTTCGGGTTGCTGGCCGAGCTGCCGCGGGCGGTGAGCGTCTTCGGCAGTGCCCGCACGCCGCGGGGCTCCGCGTACTACGCCACCGGGGAGCAGCTGGGCGCGGCGCTGGCCGACGCCGGCTACGCGGTGATCACCGGCGGCGGGCCGGGCGCGATGGAGGCGGCGAACAAGGGCGCCTGCGACGCGGGCGGCACGTCGGTCGGGCTGGGCATCGAGCTGCCGTTCGAGCAGGAGCTCAACGAGTGGGTCGACGTCGGCGTGCTGTTCCGCTACTTCTTCGTGCGCAAGACGATGTTCGTCAAGTACGCCCAGGCGTTCGTGATCCTGCCCGGCGGCTTCGGCACCCTCGACGAGCTGTTCGAGGCGCTCACCCTGGTGCAGACCGGCAAGGTGACCCGCTTCCCGGTGATCCTGTTCGGCAGCGAGTACTGGGCCGGGCTGGTCGACTGGATCCGGCAGACGATGGTCGCGCAGGGCACGGTCGGACCGGCGGACCTGGAGCTGCTGCACGTCACCGACGACGTGGCCGAGGCGGTCGCGATCATCCAGGCCGCGGACGCCACCCGGGCCGAGCGGGAGTCGGAGCCGCCGGCCGGGGACGCGGTGCCCGACCCGGCCCCGGTCGACGACTGAGCATGGCCGGTCTCGTCTTCGTCATCGGTCTGCTGCTGGTCGGCGGGCTGCTGTTCCTCGGCGCCTCGCTGCTGCTCGGCCGGGGCGAGACGCAGCCGCCCGCGGAGCCCGAGCGGTCCCCGGTGCAGCTGCCCGAGGGCCGGGCGGTGGTCGCCGACGACGTCCGGGCACTGCGGATCTCGGTGTCCGTGCGCGGGTACCGGATGACCGAGGTCGACTGGCTGCTGGACCAGCTGGCCTCGGTGCTGGACGACCGGGACGCCGAGATCGCGGCGCTGCGTGCGCAGCTGCCGGCGGTGCACCGGGAGGACGACCAGCGCGACACTGATCCCGGGGGCGTGCCCGTCCCCGCGGACGCTGGACCTGACGACGAGAGGCGGACCGGTGCCTGAACTGGTGGAGCAGATCGAGGTGGACGCACCACCCGAGCAGGTCTGGGCGGCGCTGGTCGACTGGGACCGGCAGGGCGAGTGGATGCTGCTCACCGACGTGCGGGCCGGCGCCCGCGACGGGCAGGGGGTGGGCGGGGAACTGGCGGCCACCACCGGCATCCGGCTGCCGGGGGTCGGACGCAGGGTGGGCGTGCTGGACACCATGCTGATCACCGGCTGGGAGCCGCCGAGCCGGGTCGACGTGCGGCACACCGGCCGGGTGGTGCGCGGCACCGGCACCTTCGAGGTGCGGCCCCGGGACGGCGGCGGGTCGACGTTCGTCTGGACCGAGGGCCTGGACCTGCCGCTGGGGGCTCTGGGCCGGGCCGGGTGGCCGCTGGTGCGCCCGGTGATGGCCGCCGGCGTGCGGCTGTCACTTCGCCGCTTCGCCGCCTACGCGCAGGCCCACCCCGCCTGACCGGGCTGCTCCGGCAGCCGCTTTGCACGCCCTTCGTCCGCTCTGCACGTGCTGCAGCACGTGCAGAGCGGACAGAACGCGTGCACAGGGGACGGGGCGGGCCGTCAGGCCGCTGCGGTCAGCGCGGCGCGGTCGGCGTCGCGGACCGTTGCGCGCGAGCGGTACCACTGCCGCCACAGCAGGGCGGCCACCAGCACGTGCACGACGGTGCCGCCGTGGTACATCAGCTGGGCACCGGCCTGCGCCTCGGTGACCCCGGCCGGCGGGGCCGCGTACAGCGCCTTGGCCAGCACGTCGTGGGCGGCCGCCCCGGCGGCCAGCGCCACGGCGCGGGCGACCACGCCGCGGCGGTGCCCGATCGGCTCCAGGGCCAGGACGGCGGCCGTGGCCAGCCAGCCGGTGAGCAGCACGTGCACCGAGACCAGCAGGTGCAGCCCCGGTGCGTGCACCATCGCCGTCAGCAGGCCGGTGCCGTAGAGGAACCAGAGCCCGGCGGCGTTCAGCCCGGTGGCGACGAACGGGTCGGTGAGCACCCGCACCGGTGCTGTGCGCAGCACCCGGCTGACCTGCCGGGCGGCGCGCACCGGCAGGGCGCGCAGCAGCAGGGTCGTGGGGCGGGCGAGCACCAGCAGCACCGGGGCGACCATCCCCACCAGCAGGTGCGCGGCCATGTGCGCGCGCAGGTCGCCGTGCGCCGCGGCGAGCGGCCCGGTGAGCGCTGCGGCCAGGCAGCCCAGCCCGGCCAGCCAGGCCGCCGTCCGGCCCGGTGGCCACGGCGAGCGGGTGCGGGCGACCCCGGCCAGGTACAGCGCAACCGGCACCAGCACGAGGGTCCCGACGGCCTGGTTCACGGCGCGGTGCGGCGTCGCGCGCGCCGGAGGAGCACCGCACCGGCGAGCAGCAGGAGCACCCCGGCGGCGTTCCAGGCCAGGTCGTAGCCCAGCAGGTCGACGCCGTAGCGGACCTGGTGCAGCCGCAGCAGCTTGTGGTGGACGACGCCGTCCCACACCTGGAACGCCCCGGCGCCCACCAGCACCGCGCCCCACCAGGTGCTCGGTGCGAACGCGCGCCGCCGGTGCACGTCGGCCAGCAGCGCCAGCCCGGCCACGGTCGCCGACCAGGTCGCGGCGTGCAGGATCCCGTCGGAGACCAGGGCCGCGGCCCCACCGGCCCGGTCGTAGAAGTGGTGCCAGCGCAGCAGCAGGTGGAACACGATCTCGTCGATCGCGCCGGCGGCACCGACGCCGAACAGCAACCCGGAGACCAGCAGCCGCCGGTCGGACCGCGGGGGAGCGGCTGCGGTCACGGGGCCTCCGTCGTCCGGCTGCGGGTGGTGCCCGGTCGCTGCCCGGCCGCCGACCGGGAGAAACGCCCACCGAGGGAGGACCGTCGGACCGGGCCGCCATGATGAGCCGGTGACGACGGCAGGGAGGCGAGGGTGAGCCGGCGGGGCTGGGCGCTCTTCGTGGCGATGTCGCTGATCTGGGGCCTGCCGTACCTGCTGATCAAGGTGGCGGTCGAGGAGTTCTCCCCGGTCGTCGTGGTCTTCCTGCGCTGCGCGATCGGTGCGGCGCTGCTCGTGCCGTGGACCCTGGCCCGGGGGCACCTGGGCACCGCGCTGCGCCGGCACTGGCGGGCACTCCTGCTGTTCACCGTGCTGGAGATGACCGGCCCCTGGCTGCTGCTGCCGTACGCCGAGCAGTCGCTGTCCAGCTCGCTGACCGGGCTGCTCGTCGCGGCGGTGCCGTTCGTGGCCGCGGTGGCGGCTCTGCTCGCCGGCGACGAGGACCGGCTGTCCCCGGTGCGGGTCCTCGGGATGGTGATCGGGGTGGTGGGCATCGCCGCGCTGCTGGGGCTGGACGTCGGCGGGGCCCAGCTCAGCGCGATCGGTGCGGTCGCCCTCGTGGTGGTGGGCTACGCGGTGGCCCCGATCGTGATCAGCCACAAGCTGCCCGACGTGCCGGGCGTGACGGCGGCGTCCTTCGCGCTGCTGTTCACCGCGCTGGTCTACGCCCCGTTCGCGGTGCCCCAGCTCGGTGCCGCCGTCGACGCACCGACCCGGGCCTGGCTCGCGCTCCTCGCGCTCGGCACGGTCTGCACCGCGCTGGCCCTGGCGCTGTTCTTCGCGCTCATCCGGGAGGCCGGGCCGCAGCGGGCGCTGGTGATCACCTTCGTCAACCCGGCGGTCGCCGTGCTGCTGGGGGTCCTGGTGCTCGACGAGCCGTTCACCCTGGGGCTGACGCTCGGGCTCCCGCTGGTGCTGGCCGGCTGCGTGCTGGCCACCCGGCGCAGCCCCGTCCGCACCGCGCGGTCGGAGTTCGACGACCTCGACACGGCCGTCCCGTGAGCGCGCAGACGCCGGCGCCGGTGGAGCGCTCCGTGGTCGGCAGATGTGGCTGGGCGACGAGCGCGCCCGAGTACGTCCGGTACCACGACGAGGAGTGGGGGGTTCCGCTGCACGGCGACGACGCGTTGTTCGAGCGGCTCACCCTGGAGGCCTTCCAGTCGGGCCTGTCCTGGATCACGATCCTGCGCAAGCGCCCCGCCTTCCGGGCCGCGTTCGCCGGCTTCTCGATCCCGGCGGTGGCCGCCTTCACCGACGACGACGTCGAGCGGCTGATGGCCGATGCGGCGATCGTCCGCAACCGCGCCAAGGTGACCGCCGCGCTGCGAAACGCCCGGGCTGCACTCGACCTGCCGGAGGGTCTGTCGGCCCTGCTGTGGTCGTTCGCACCGCCCCCGGGGCGTCCCCGGCCGGAGACCCTCGCCGACGTCCCGGCCACCAGCCCGGAGTCGGTTGCACTGGCCAAGGAGCTGAAGCGGCGGGGGTTCACCTTCGTCGGACCGACCACCTCCTACGCCCTGATGCAGGCCACCGGGATGGTCGACGACCACGTCGCTACGTGCTTCCGGGCGGGGGTCACGTACCCGGACTGAGGGGTCCGGGTTGGTCGATGGCCGCAGATACGGGATCATGGACCGCACAGCTCTGCAGGAACAGTTGCCACACCACGGTCCAGCCGGGCCGTGGGTGGCCGGTGAAGGAGGCACGCATGGCGGCCATGAAGCCGCGTACGGGTGAAGGTCCCCTCGAGGTCACCAAGGAGGGCCGCGGCCTGGTCATGCGCGTCCCGCTGGAGGGTGGTGGCCGGCTGGTCGTCGAGCTGTCCCCCGACGAGGCGAGCGCCCTCTCCGAGGCCCTGAAGGGCGCGATCAGCTGAACACCGACGCGAGTCTGCCCCCGGGCAGCCCCGCGACCGACGACGCGGCCCCGGCCGCCGGCACCACGCCGGCGACCGGGGCCGCGCCGTTCCCGCGGGTCGAGGTCGTCCCGGCGCTGCCGGACCTGGGTCCCGACGACGTCCTGGCCGTGCCGGTGGGTGCCCAGGGTGCCCTGCCGGACTGGCTCACCGCGGCGGACCATCCGCCGGTCGACCCGGGGTTCCTCGCCGCGGCGCTGGCCGACACCGGCAACGGCGGCAAGCCCGGCGGGATCACCAACGTGCCGCTGGCCGGCCGGCACCCGCGCAGCGTGGTCGCCGTCGGGGTGGGCGACGACACCCTGCCGCACCTGCGCTCCTACGTGTCGGTCGCCGTCCGGCGGGCGCAGACGCTCGCCGAGTCCGGCGCTCGCCGGCTCGTGCTGCCGCTGGACACCGGGGTCGCCCCGGCCGGTGCCGACGAGGTGCGCACCGCCGTCGAGGCGGCGCTGCTGGCCGGCTACCGCTTCCGGGACACCTCGGCCCCGCACCCGCCCCGGCTCGCGGAGGTGCTCGTCGTGGCCGCCGACGCCGACGACCCGGCGGTGGCCGCCGGTGAGCTCGCCGGCCGGGTCGCCGCGGAGTCGGTGGCCTGGGCCCGCGACCTGGTCAACACCCCCAGCAGCACCAAGGACCCGACCTGGCTGGCCGAGCAGGCCCAGCGGCGGTTGGGTGCCCTCCCCGGGGTGACCGTGACCGTGTTGGGGCCCGACGAGCTGCGGGCGGGGCGCTTCGGTGGCGTGCTCGCCGTCGGCGGGGGATCGGCCTCCCCGCCCCAGGTCGTGGTCGCCACCTACCGGCCGCACGGGGCGGGCCCGGCCCACCCGGTGCTGGTCGGCAAGGGCATCACCTTCGACACCGGCGGCATCTCGATCAAGACCAACGCGGGCATGCGGGAGATGAAGACCGACATGGCCGGCGCCGCCGCGGTCCTCGGTGCCGTCGATGCGGCGGCGCGGCTGGAGCTGCCCGGGGCCGTCAGCGCCGTCGTCGCGCTGTGCGAGAACGCCGTCTCCGGTGCCGCCTACCGGCCGGCCGACGTCGTGCGGCACGTCGACGGGCGGACCACCGAGGTGCGCAACACCGACGCCGAGGGCCGGCTGGTGCTCGCCGATGCGCTGGCGCACGCCCGGCTGGTGCTGGGGGCCACCGTGCTGGTCGACGTCGCGACCCTGACGGGTGCGATGAAGACGGCGCTGGGTGCCCGCACGGCCGGGCTGTACGCGACCGCCGACGGGCTGGCCGACGCGCTGCTCACCGCGGGTGGCCACGCCGGCGAGGCGTTCTGGCGGATGCCGCTGACCGAGGAGCACGTCGGGCACCTGCGCGTACAGCTGGAGTCCGAGGTGGCCGATGCGAACAACGCCCCGGGCAACCCGGGCTCGACCACCGCGGCGCTGTTCCTGCAGCCCTTCGCCGGGGGCCTGCCGTGGGCGCACCTGGACATCGCCGGCCCGGCCCGCGCCGGCAGCGACGACGCCGAGGTGGTCAAGGGTGGCTCGGGGTTCGCCGTCCGCACGCTGCTGCGCTGGCTGGAGGCGGGCGCACCGGCCGACCTGCCGGAACCGGTGGTGCGCGACTGAGCGGTTGCGGTCGCCGGGCTGCGGACCTCAGCCGCCGTCGGCGGGCCGGGTCGGGCAGGATCGGTCCGTGACCGAGGACCAGCGCGGAGTCGTCTTCCCGGCCGGGCCCGACGGCCGGCGCAGCACCGCCACGCTCGGCCGGGCGGTCGTCGCCGACGCCCTGCGGCCGGTCGACCCGACGGGGGCGCGGGCCGCTGAGCAGGAGACCAACTGGCGGGCCGGCTACCTGACGCACCTGCGCCGCACGGTGGAGGCCGGGCTGAGCTCACGGGCCGCAGCCCTGCAGATCGCCGGTGCCGGACTGGACTCGCTGCACGCCCGGATGCGGGTGGTCGGCCCGGACGGCGAGACCGACCTCGGCGCGCTGCAGACCGCGCCACCGGCCCGCCCGCTGCGCACCGTGGAGCTGGCCGGGGAGGCCGAGCCCGAGCGCGAGCTGTCGCTGCCCTACCGCGGTGGCCGGCTGCGCGGGGACGACCTGCACCGCCGGCTGGTCGCCTGGGTCGACGCCGGGGTGATCGAGCCGAGCTGCGCCGACGCGGTGCGCACCGTCGCCGACCACCCCGAGTGGCTGGCGCTGCCCGACCACACGGTCGCGGTGCTGGGCGCCGGCGCGGAGATGGGGCCGCTGACCGCGCTGCTGCGCTGGGGCGCCCGGGTCGCCGCCGTCGACCTGCCGCGGCCGCCGCTGTGGGAGCGGGTTCACGAGACCGCCCGGCGCGGCGCGGGCACGCTGCTCACCCCGGTCGGGGAGGACGACGCACCGGGCGCCGACCTGATCACCGAGGTGCCCGCGGTCGCCGACTGGCTCGCCGCCCTCCCGGGTTCCCCGGTGCTGGGCAACTACGTCTACGCCGACGGCGCGACCAACGTCCGCGTCTCGACGGCCGTCGACGCGCTCACCCGGCGGCTGATCGGCGCCCGCCCCGACCTGGCGCTCGCCTTCCTCGCCACCCCGACCGACGTCTTCGCGGTGCCCGGCGAGGCCGTCGACTTCTCCGTCGCCGCCTACGCCTCCCGGCCACGGACGGCGAAGCTGGTGGGCCGGCCGCTGCGCACGCTGTCGGCCGGACGGTTGCTGCGCCGGGCGTACGTGCCGGGCACCGACCCGGGCATCGCCGACAGCCTCGTACCGCAGCAGGGGCCGAACTACGCCCTGGCCAAGCGGCTGCAGCGCTGGCGCGCCGCGGTGGCCCGGGAGGCGGGCAGCACCGTGTCGATGAACGTGGCCCCGCCCACCCGCACCCGCTCGGTGGTCAAGAACCGGGCGCTGGCCGCCGCCTACGCCGGTGCGCACCGCTTCGGGGTGGAGGTGTTCGAGCCGGCGACGTCGAACGTGCTGATGGCGGCGCTGCTGGTGCACGACCTGCACACCGGCGGGGGCCCCGCGCAGCCACACCCCTGGCAGGACGAGGCGCACGCCGCGGCACACGGCGGCCTGTGGCGCACCCCGTACGCCCCGCGCAGCGCGCTGGGCCTGGCGGC
The DNA here is from genome assembly GCF_026967925.1 of Modestobacter sp. VKM Ac-2985. GTDB lineage: Bacteria > Actinomycetota > Actinomycetes > Mycobacteriales > Geodermatophilaceae > Modestobacter. The sequence continues at coordinate 911,834 of NZ_JAPVBI010000001.1, forward strand.
GGTGCTGGGCCTGGGCGCAGCGCGCAGCTGACCCCCGCGGTGGGGTGAACTCGGCCCGTGGGTCCCGGCGTCCGCAGCGGTTCCGCTCAGGGGCTGCTCAGGGACGCAGGTCAGGGGCGCGTCAGGGTCGGTTCAGGGCGCTCCCCGATGTTCCTGGGACGGCTCCGCCGACAGGCTCATCGGCATGGACACCACCTCTTCCGCCCACCTCGGAGGGACGCTGTGATCGTCGCCCGGGGACTCACCAAGACCTACGGACCCAAGACCGCCGTCGACCACCTCAGCTTCACCGTCGAGCCCGGCCGGGTCACCGGCTTCCTCGGCCCGAACGGGGCCGGCAAGTCCACGACGATGCGGATGATCCTGGGCCTGGACCGCCCCACGTCCGGCAGCGTCACCGTGAACGGCCGGTCCTACGCCGCCTCGCCGGCGCCGCTGCGCGAGGTCGGGGCGCTGCTGGAGGCGCGGGCCCTGCACCCGGGTCGCAGCGCCCGCGACCACCTGCGCTGGCTGGCCGCCAGCAACGGCATCCCGCGCACCCGGATCGACGCGGTGCTCGACCTGGTCGGCCTGGAGGCCGTCGCCGACCAACGGGTCGGTCGCTTCTCCCTCGGCATGGGCCAGCGGCTGGGCATCGCCGTGGCGCTGCTGGGCGAGCCGCCGGTCGTCGTCCTGGACGAGCCGGTCAACGGCCTGGACCCGGAGGGCATCCGCTGGGTGCGCTCCCTCGCCCGGGAGCTCGCCGCGCAGGGGCGCACGGTGCTGGTCTCCAGCCACCTGATGAGCGAGATGGCGCTCACCGCCGACCACCTGGTCGTCGTCGGCCGCGGCCGGATGCTGGCCGACTGCTCGATGGCCGACTTCATCGCCGACCACGCGTCCTCCTACGTCCGGGTCCGCAGCCCGCGGCTGGGCGACGCCGAGGCGCTGCTGCGCATCAACGGCCTGGACGTCGACCGGGTCGACGACGAGCTGCGGGTGCGCGGCCGGAACGCCGCCGAGATCGGGGAGCTGCTCGGCAGCGCCGGGCTGTACGTCCACGAGCTGTCCCTCGTCCAGTCCTCGCTGGAGGACGCGTTCATGACCCTGACCGCCGACAGCGTCGAGTACGCCACCCACTCGACCGAGACCGCAGGAGCTGTCCGATGAGCACCACCACCGCGAGCGCCCCGGCCCGCCCCGGGACCGGCTCCTCGCCCACCCTCGACGTCGTCTCCCTCGACCCGAACCGGCACGTGCCCGGTGTCCGGCGCCCCGGCTTCGCCCACGTGCTGCACGCGGAGTGGCTCAAGTTCTGGACCGTCCGCTCCACCCGCTGGTCGCTGGGCCTGCTGTTCGCACTCGGCGCCGGTCTGACGACGCTGGTCTGCTGGGCCGCGGCCGCCGACCTGGCCGCGGGCGACACCGGGGAGGTGCCCGCGGCGTTCCTCACCTGGGGCCTGCTCTTCTCCCAGCTGACCGCGCTGGCGCTGGGCACGCTGGTGGTCACCAGCGAGTACGGCACCGGCATGATCCGGGCCACCGTCACCGCGGTGCCCCGCCGCGGCCGGGTGGTGGCGGCCAAGGCCGTCGTGCTCGCCGGCGTGCTCTTCGTCGTCGGCGTGGTCACCGCGGTGGCCGGCTACCTCGGCGGCAACTGGTTCCTGGAGCGGGAGGGCGTCGGCATGGCGCTCTCGGACGACGGGGTGATGCGGGCACTGCTGGGCAACGGGCTCTACCTCGCCGGGCTCGGGCTCTTCGCCCTGGCGACCGGGCTGCTGATCCGGCACACCGCCGCCGCCGTGACCGTCGGCATGGCGCTGGTGCTCGTGGTCGGCAACGTCGCCTACGCCCTCCCGGGCACCTGGGGGGAGTGGGTGGCCAAGCTGCTGCCGGGCAACGCCGGCGGGTCGGTCGCCCAGGTCGCCCCGTTCAACGGTGGTGCGGTGCTGGCGCCGTGGACCGGCTTCGGCGTCTTCGTCGCCGAGGTGGCCGCGCTGATGCTGGTGGCGGTCCTGGTCTTCCGCCGGCGCGACGCCTGACCGGAGCCGGTCACCGGCGTCCCTCGACTCCTCCCTCACCGGCCCGGTGAGGGAGGAGTCGCTGCGTCTCGGGACCCGGGTCTGGCGGGGTGCGCGGCCCGCGAGGTCGCCGGCCGGCGCACCGGCTGGCCGGCTCAGGCCGGGCCGATGAGCCCCGCCACGATCTCTGCGGAGAGGGTGACCAGCGGCAGCCCACCGCCGGGGTGCGCCGAGCCGCCGGCCAGGAACAGCCCTGGGACGGGGGAGGCGTTGGCCGGCCGCAGGAACGCCGCCCGGGCGCCGTTGCTGGAGGTGCCGTAGATGGACCCGCCGGGGCTGGCGGTCTCCCGCTCCAGGTCGGCGGGGGTGCGCACCACCCGCCAGCGGACCCGGTCGCGCACGTCCAGGCCACGCGCCGCCATCGTCGCCAGCACCTGGTCGGCGTGCCGGTCGGCCAGCCCGGGGGAGGTCCAGTCGACCCCGGTGCCCGGCTCGTGTCGTGGTGCGTTGACCAGCACGAACCACGACTCGCTGTCCGCGCCGGGTCGGGTGGCCGGGTCGTCGGGAGCGCTGACGTACACCGTCGGATCGGCCACCGGCCGCTTCGGGCCGCGCCTGCCCCGTCCCCCGAAGAGCGCGTCGAACTCGGCGTCGTAGTCGGTGGGGAACAGCACGGTGTGGTGCGCCAGCCCTGGCGTGCGGCCACGGAGTGCCAGCAGCAGCACGAACCCCGAGGACGACGGCGTCACCCGGCGCAGCGCGGCGCGGGCCCGCCGCACCGGCGCCTGCGGTGGGAGCAGGCGGCTGTAGAGGCTGGTCGCGTCGGCGTTGCAGACGACGACGTCGGCCGGCAGCACCTCGCCGTCGGCCAGCCGGACTCCCGCGGCCCGGCCACCGGTCACCAGCACCTCGGTGACCGCGGTGCCGGTGCGCACGACCGTCCCTCGTTCGACGGCGCGTGCCGCCACCGCCTCGGGCAGCCGGCGCAGCCCGCCGGGCACGTACCAGGAGCCGAACGCCTGCTCGGCGTACGGGACGGTGAGCAGCGCGGCGGGTGCCCGCCGGGGGTCCGAGCCGGAGTAGGTCGCGTACCGGTCCAGCAGCATCCGCAGCCGCGGGTCGGTCAGGTGGGCAGCGCCCAGGCCGCGCAGCGTCCGCCCGGGGGCGATGGTGCGCAGGTCGGCGGTGTTGCGGGCCAGCCGGGCCAGGGTGGCCGCACCGGCGAGCGGGGAGCGGAGGAACGGCTGCTCGGTGGCCCGCCACATCGCCTCCGCCCGGGTCAGCAGCGCTGCCCACTGCGCGCCGCTGCCCGGGCCGAGGTCGGCGTCGAGCCGGGCCGGGACGTCCTCGCGGTGCCCGGGCACCGCCGTCGTCGTCCCGTCGGCGAACCGGTAGGCGACCGCCGGGTCCAGGCGCTGCAACGGCAGCACCTGCGACAGCGGGGCGCCGGTGGCGGCGAAGAGGTCCTCGAGCACCTGCGGCAGGGTGACCAGGCTGGGCCCGGTGTCGAAGCCGTGACCGTCGCGCTCGAACCAGCCGAGCTTGCCCCCGACCTGCGGCGCCTGCTCCAGCACGGTCACCGCGTGACCGGCCGCGGCCAGCCGGGCAGCGGCGGCGAGACCACCGAGCCCGGCGCCGACGACGACGACCCGGGCCACGCCGCCACGGTAACCGTTGGTCACCCAGTGCTGTGTCGGCCGCCGCGAGGGCGCGCTCAGCGACCAACGATCAGAAGTCGGACTCCAGGCGGGCCAGCAGGGCGGCGGCGTCCCAGGTGGGCGGCGGCATGATCCGGCGGATGGTGAGCAGCGGCTGCGCCGGGTCGGTGGCGTCGGCGAGCTGGAACGCGGCCCGGTAGCCCGCGGCGGCGACGTGCGGCAGCGTCTCCTGGTCCCACGTCCCGTGCGGATAGGCGAGCAGGTCGACCGGGTGACCGAGGACCTCGGCCAGGGTCTGGCGGGGCTGGTCCACCTGTTCGGCCCACTGGTCGCCGGAGATGCGGTCCATCCGCTGGTGGTCCCAGCTGTGCGCGCCGATCGTCATGCCCGCCGCATCCAGCTCCCGCAGCTGGTCGCCGCTGAGCCAGTCCGGCTTGTCCAGCACCACGGTCATCGGGAAGAACGCCGCCGGGAAGCCGAACTGCTGGAGCACCGGCAGGGCCGCCGTGGCGTGCGTGGCCGACCCGTCGTCGAAGGTCAGCAGCACCGGCCGGTCGGGGAGCGGGGTGCCGAACTGCAGGTGGTCGACGAGCGCGGGGGCGGTGACCGGGGTGTACCCGCCGTCGCGCAGCGCCTGGAACTGGGCGGTGAGCGCGGACGGGGGCGTGGTGATCGTGCGGGCGTAGGCGCCGTCGTCGGCGCGGAACTCGCGGATCTGGTGGAAGCAGAGCACCGGGACCGTCGACCGGGCGAGGACCTCCGCCGGCGTCCCCGGGGTGGGGGCTGGTTCCTCGGTCGGGCTGGGAGCTGCGCTGGACGTCTCGGGAGCCGACGTCGAGGGCGCAGAGGTCGTGGGCGTCGCCACCTGGTCGCTGCCGGACCGGCTGCACCCGGCGAGGAGGAGGGCGCCGCCGGCGGCCAGGAAGTCACGTCTGCGCACGGACGTCACCGTGGTCCACCGAGGGGCACGGACGCAAACCCCCGGCGTGGCGCCGCGGGGCGCGCCGCCGCCGGGGTCGAGCCGCCACCGACCGTGGCGCCGGGTCGCGGCCCGGGTGCACGGTCGGTGGAGCGGCTCAGGCTCGACCGGGTCGACGGCCGACGCCCGGCGCCGTCAGCGGTAGACCACGTCCAGGCTGCGGAAGGCGCCCAGCGCGTGGTCGGCGACGAAGTGCTCGTGGTCCTGGCGGACCCGGTCGGCGGCCTCCTCGGCGAAGCGCAGGACGTCGTCGACGAACAGGTCCCGGCCGCCGATCGCCTCCAGGATCGCCGGCTCGACGTCGTAGTCGATGTTGCCGGTCTCGTCCGACATCGCGTGGGTGTGCGCCAGGACCCGACCGCAGATGTCCGCGTACTGCTTCCACTCGCCGGCGGACAGGGAGCCGAGGCTGATGTCGTCGCGGAACGGTGCCCGCTCGCGCACCATGAAGCTCTGCCCGTCGATGTCGACGCTGCCGTAGAAGACGTCCCCGTCGACGAGGTGCACCCGCTGCGCGTGCCGGATCCGGTCACCCTGCTTGTCGACCTCGTAGCCCGAGGGGGGCACCAGCCCGGCGAGCGCCGAGCGGCGGGCGCGCTTGAACTCCAGGAGCAGGTCGTCGGTGCCGTCGTCGCGCACGCCGGCGATGAGCACGAAGTACCGGGTCAGTCCCAGGGAGGCGGTGCCGGCGCCACGGCGCTCGGCGACGTCCTTCACCCGCATCCGGCCCGCGCGCTCGGGCACCGGGATCTCGTTCTCGGCGACGTAGCGGTCGACGACCCCCTGGAACTCCTCCCGGCGGCTGCTGACCGGCACGATCTCCTCGTCGGTGCGGAAGCCCCGCCGGGTCTCCTCCAGCAGGTCCGCCAGCCACTCGGCGCGGCTGGTCTCCAGCGTGCTGGCGAGCAGCTCGGCGATCAGCGGCGGCGCGTTGTCCATCCGGAGCTGCTCGGTCTGCTCCTGGCCCTCGGCGGCGTACGAGGCGATCCCGTCCACGTAGCCGCGCACGAACTGGCGGGCGACGGCGAGCTGCTTCTTCCGGCTGAGGTCGCCCTTCTCGGCCGCACCGAGCATGAACCCGACACTGCCGCGCTTGAGGTCCCACGTGAAGGGGGCGTAGTAGGCGTCGTCGAAGTCGTTGACGCCGAAGATCGGCACGTTGTCGGAGCTGGGCATCACACCGAAGTTGCCGGGGTGGACGTCGCCGAGCGCGAGCACCGTGGGCAGCCGGGCGTCCTCGCCGACCAGGTCGCGGTAGAAGAGCAGGTTGGTGCCGCGGAAGAAGTGGTAGATCGAGCCGGCGAGCTTGTCGAACTTCGCTCGTGCCTCCAGATCGCCGGTCGCGATGCGGGTCTCGTGGTCCTCGCGCACCGTCTCCCGGACGTGCACCCGGCGGTCGTTGCCGGTCAGCATGCGCGGGATCAGCACCATCTCCCCGCGCGCCCGGGCCTCGGCCAGCAGCCGGAAGGCGTCGACCCGGGAGGTCACCGGACGCCCGCCGTCGCCGCGCAGGGCGTCGGACGAGGCGGTGTCGCCGGAGTCGTCGGAGGTCAGCGCGTCGACCAACTGCTCCTTGCTCATCGACGAGCGTCCGGGTACGTCCTGCTCGCGCGCGCGGCGCAGCAGCTCGGTGCGGGTGGCGGACTCGAGGTCTGTGTCCATGCCCTCCGCCTACCCCGGTCGCCCCCGGTCCTGAAACCCCGGTCGGCTGCGCGATCAGTGCAGGTCGCGGCGCGTGAACAGCACGGTGCCCACGGTCAGGACGACGGCGGCGACGACGGCGAGGAAGACGCCGGCCTGGAGGTTGCCCAGCAGGTACTCCGTGGAGACCCCCGTGACCGGGTCGAATCCGGTGTAGAGGGTGAGGCCGTCCGGCAGCACCAGGGCCGCGGCGTTGTCGGTGAGCAGCCACGGCTGCCAGGCCGGGCGCACGGCTCGCACTGCCGTCTCCAGCACTGCGAAGTAGACGAACCCCACCCCGAGCGCGGCACCGGTGTTGCGCACCAGGTTGGTCAGCCCGAACCCGAGCAGCCCGATCAGGGTGGTGAGCAGCACGCCACGCCCCCCGGTGGCCAGCAGCTCCGACCAGAACCCGTCGGGCAGGGCGGCGCCGTCGCCGGCGACCACCTGCCACAGTCCGGCCGTGGCCAGCCACGCGCCGTGCGCCACCACGCCGAGGACGGCGGAGGCGACGGCGACGACGGCGGTCTTGGCCCCGAGCACCCGGGGCCGCCGGGTCTCCCAGAACAGCAGTGCCACCATCGACCGGGACGACCACTCGGCGCCGACGAACGTGGCGCCGACGAGGAAGGCCAGCACCGCACCCGCCGCACCGAACGCCACCGCGCCGGCCGTGCCGGCGGACGCGAGGGAGAAGGGCGCCGGGTCCAGGTACCAGTCGAGGTCCAGGTCAGCGGCGGTGACCGGCGGACCGCAGAACTCGTCGGGGGCGGCGTCCGCCGGGACGTCGGTCGAGGCCAGGCACTGCTCCCGGAACTCGTTCGACAGCTCCACCTCCTCCTGCAGCTGCTGCTGTGCTGCCGCGAGCCGCTCGGGGGTCGTGGAGGCGAACTGGGTGAGGCCGATGACGGTGGCGGTGACCCAGCCCAGCGCCGCGAGCAGCAGGAGCACCTGGATGAACCGGCGGGCCACGAACCGGTGCGCCTCGGCCCTCAGCAGCCCGCCGAACCGGCCGGCGGGCGCAGGCGGGGGCGCCGCGGTGCGGACGGCGCTCACGCCGGCTCCGCCGTCAGCGCCAGGAACGCGCTCTCCAGGTCTGCCGCCACCGGGGTCAGCTCCTCCAGGTAGTGACCGTGCTGGGCGAGCACCCGGGTGATCTCACCGGGAGCCGGGACGCCGGAGACGACGAGCACGTCGGCGGTCGGGGTGACGGTGAAGCCGGCTGCGGCGAGCACGGCGGCCGCAGCGGCCCGGTCGGGCACCCGCACCCGCACGTCCCCGGAGGAGCGGCCGGACAGCACCTCGTGCACCGGGCCGGAGGCGATGCAGCGGCCCCGGGCCATGATCGACACCTGGTCGGCGACCTGCTCGATCTCGGCCAGCAGGTGCGAACTGAGCAGCACCGTGGTCGAGCCGTCGTTGCCCAGCCGGCGGATGAGCTCGCGGACGTCGCGGATGCCGGCCGGGTCCAGGCCGTTGCTGGGCTCGTCCAGGATCAGCAGCCGGGGCGACTTGAGCAGCGCCGCGGCGATGCCCAGCCGCTGCTTCATCCCCAGCGAGTAGCCCTTGAACCGGTCGTCGGCCCGGTCCTGCAGGTCGACGGTCTCCAGCACCTCCTCGACCCGGGTCCGCGGCACCCCGGCGGTCTCGGCGAGCAGCCGCAGGTTGCGGCGGCCGGAGAACCCGGGGAAGAACAGCGGCGTCTCGACCAGCGCGCCGACGCTGCCGATCACCTGCGGGAGCCCGTCGGGCACCGGCCGGTCCAGCAGCCGGACGTCGCCGGCATCGGGGCGGATCAGGCCCAGCAGGACCCGGATCGTCGTCGTCTTGCCCGAGCCGTTCGGGCCGAGGAACCCGTGCACCCCGCCGGACTCGACGACCAGGTCCAGGGAGTCCAGGGCCTGCTGCGGCCGCCGACCCCGCCGGGCATAGCTCTTGGACACCGCGTGCATCTCCACGGCCGGCACGGACGCCTCCTGACAGGACGGGGTGGGCGGGAGCACCGTGGCACAGCGTGCGCCCGCCCGACACCACCTGGCGCACGTGTCCGGCCGCCGCGGGTCAGCGGTCCGCGCGCTGGTGACCGAGGAGCCCGGCCAGTGCCGCGTCGGAGGCGGCCAGCGCGGCGCGGTCGTGGGTGCTGCTGGAGGCGACCAGCTCCGCGGCGGCGGTCCGCTCCAGCAGCTCGGTCAACCGGCTCGCCACCTGGGCGGGGGTGCCGGCGATCGCGGCCGCGGCGGTCTGGTCGACGTACTGCGCCTGGCGTGGGCTCAGCGTGCGGGCCCGGATGTCCGCCACCGCCTCCAGCGGCGGGAAGGCGCCCGTGGTGCGGGCCTGCGCCATCGCCCAGGCCTCGGGCAGCAGCAGGTCGGTGGCCTCGGCGGTGGTGTCGGCGACCAGCACGTCGAGGCTGATCGCCACCCGTGGCTCCGGTGCCTGCTCGCTCGGCCGGTAGTCGCGCCGGTACCCCGCCAGCGCGGCCAGCCCGGGCTCGGGGTCCCCGGCCACGCCGAGCAGCGGGCCGCCCACGACCACCGGGAGCCCCAGCTCGGCGGCCACCTGCAGGCCCTGGCCGGTGGCCAGCACGTACATCGGGACGGGGCTGGTCGGCCGCGGGTACGCGGTGATCTCCGCCGACCCGGTGAGGTACGCCCGCAGCTCGGCCAGGTCGGCGGCGAAGTCGTTCTCCTCCGTGGAGCGGAGCGCGCGGCGGACCGGGGCGGTGAATCCGGGGGAGCGGCCCAGTCCCAGGTCGACCCGGCCGGGGGCGAGGGCGTCCAGGGTGGCGAACTGCTCGGCGACGACGAGCGGCTGGTGGTGCGGCAGCATCACGCCGGCCGAGCCCAGCCGGACGGTCGTCGTCCGGCCGGCGATCGCGGCGAGCAGCACCGCGGGCGCCGACCCCGCGACGCCGGGGACCCCGTGGTGCTCGGCCACCCAGAACCGGTCGTAGCCCAGCTGCTCGGCGTGGGCGGCCCGCGCCACGGTGCCGGTCAGCGCGGCGGCGTCCGGCTCGCCCGCTCGGGTGCGGGCGCGGTCCAGCAGGGAGAGCTGCATCAGAACGCGTACCTGACCCGCAGCCACGGGGCGTGCTGCCGGATCAGCTCCTGCAGCCGCAGCACCCCGGCCCGCTTCACGTCGTTGCGGTAGCGGACGTTGACCTGGCCGTTCTGGCTGACCTTGGGCTGCTGGAGCTCCGGGCGCCAGAGCAGCTCCTCGGCCTGCGGGTGCCAGCCGAGGTTGACCTCGTGCAGGCCCTCGTTGTGGGTCAGCATGATCACCTCCGCGGCGGCCTGGGCCTTCGTGGCGTCGGCGAGCTCGTCGTCCAGCTGTTGCAGCAGCGCCGTCCAGTCGGCCTCCCAGCCGTCCCGCAGCACGACGGGGGAGAGGTTGAGGTGCACCTCGTAGCCGGCCGCGACGAAGTCGTCGACCGCACCGATCCGCTCGTCGACCCGGCTGGTGCGCAGGTCGAGCACCCGGGCGTCGGCGTCGGGCATGAGCGAGAAGCGGACGCGGGTACGGCCCTGCGGGTCCAGGTCGAGCAGCTGCCGGTTCACGTGCTTGGTGGCGAAGGAGGCCTTCGCGGTGGGCAGCGCGCGGAAGGTGGCGACCAGGTCGGCGACGTTGTCGCTGACCAGGGCGTCGACCGAGCAGTCGCTGTTCTCCCCGATGTCGTAGACCCAGCTCTCCGGGTCGCACTGGTCCGGCTCGGTCTTCACGCCCTGCCGGGCGACGTGCCGGCGCAGGTGGCCGGTGATCTGGTCGATGTTGGTGAAGACCGTGATCGGGTTGGCGTAGCCCTTCTGCCGCGGCACGTAGCAGTAGGCGCAGGCCATCGCGCAGCCGTTCGCCGTCGACGGCGCGATCCAGTTGGCCGACCGGCCGTTGGGCCGGCACGACAGCGACTTCTTGACCCCGAGCACCAGCGTCTCGGTCTTCACCCGCACCCAGCGGTCGACGTTGCCCTCGTTGCCGTGCAGCTCGGGGATCTGCCAGTGCGAGGGCACCTCCACCAGCTCGGCGCCGGGGAACCGGGCGAGCACCTGCCGCCCGCGGGGGGAGGCGGCGGCCGCGGGCTCGGCGTAGACGGTGCGCACCTGCAAGAGGCGGCTCCGCACCGGCTCCTCGGGCGGGATGACGTCGTCGAACAGGGTCAGCGCGTCCGTCACGACCGGTGCAGCGTCGCCGGATCGACGGCTGTTCCACGAGGCGATGTGGTGGTGGCCCTAGGCTCAGCGCTCCGCCGTCCCCCCATCTCGGAGGTCCTCTGTGCTGGCCAGCATCGGTTACGCCGTCGCCTACACCGGCGTCGGCATCATGCTGCTCGTGGTGGGCGCCCTCGCTCTCGACCTGCTCACCCCCGGCCACCTGGCCAAGCACATCTACGAGGAGCGCTCGGTCAACGCCGGCATCGCGCTGGCCGCCGGCCTCCTCGGCCAGGGCGCGATCGCGTTCACCACCATCTGGACCAACGCGACCAGCGGGTTCGGGCGGGCGCTGCTCTACACCGTGGTGTTCGGGCTGCTCGGCGTGCTGCTCCAGGCGCTGGTCTTCCTGTTGCTGGACCTGCTCACCCCCGGGCGGCTGGGCCAGCACCTCACCGAGGTGGCCTTCCACCCCGCCAGCCTGATCTCCGCCGGCGCGACGCTGGCGGTCTCGGCGATCATCGTCGCCTCCATCTGGCCCTGACGGACCCCCGGACGGGTCCGTCGGGTCGTGGTCGCCAGCAGCACCCCGGCGACCACGAGGGCGCCGCAGCCGAGCTCCACCGCTGACGTGCTGTCGCCCAGCACCAGCCACGAGGTGCCGATGCCGACCACCGGCACCAGCATCGAGAAGGGGGCGACGGTGCTCGACGGGTGCCGGGCCATCAGCGCCGTCCAGAGCCCGGACCCGAGCAGGGTGGCCACCACGACGGTGTAGAGCAGCCCCGCCAGCGCCAGCAGCCCCTGCTGGCTGCCCAGCGTGGTGAACGAGCGGGCGATCGCCTCCGGGCCCTCGGCCACCAGGGAGACCCCGAGCATCGGCAGCGGGGGCACCACGCTGATCCAGAGGGTGAGCCTGAGCGGCTCGGAGGCTCGCGCCTGCCGGGCGCAGAGGTTGCCCAGCGCCCAGCCCAGCCCGCCGCACAGGGTGAGCAGCACGGGCAGCGCCAGCGCGGTGCCCCCGAGGTCGGCCCGGTAGAGGGCGATGCCGCCCAGCCCGGCGACCGCGATGCCGATGCCGGTGAGCTGGCGGGCGCTGAGCCGCTCGTGCAGCAGCAGCCCGGCCAGCAGCACGGTGAACGGGGCCGAGGACTGCAGCACCAGCGAGGCCAGCCCGGTCGGCATGCCGGTGTCCATCGCCAGGTAGAGGAAGAAGAACTGCAGGACGCCGAACCCGGTGCCGTAGCCGATCAGCCAGCGCAGCGGGACGTCGGGACGCGGCACGAACAACAGCGTCGGGACGGCGAGGAGGGCGAACCGCAGCGCCACGAGGGCGAAAGGAGGGAACTGCTGCAGCGACAGGTGGATGGCGGTGAAGTTCAGCCCCCAGAGCACGGCGACGAGGCAGGCGAGCAGACGGTCACGACGGGGCACGGCATGAGCTTGCCGCCCAGCGCCGTTCAACTCCAGTGAAGAGAACTTGACCGTCCTTGCAGACTGGCTACATGGACCTGCGCACCCTCGAGACGTTGCGCGCCGTCCGCAGCCAGGGTGGGGTCACCGCGGCCGCCGCCGTGCTGCACCTGACGCCGTCGGCGGTCTCCCAGCAACTGGCCGCGCTGACCGCGGAGATGGGCGTGCCGCTCACCGAGCGGGTGGGGCGCGGGCTGCGGCTGACCCCGGCGGGGGCGGCGCTGGCCGATGCCGCCGTCGACGTCGCCGTCGCCGTGGAGCGGGCCCGCGCGGCCTGCCAGGGCCATCGGGACTCACCCGTCGGCACGGTGCGCGTCTCGGCGTTCCAGAGCGCGGCGCAGCTGGTCTTCCCCCGGCTGCTCGACACGGTGGCCGGGTGGGACGGTGTGACGCTGGAGTGCGCCGACGAGGACGTCGCGCTCGCCGACTTCCCCGACCTCACCGATCGCTTCGACGTGGTGGTCGCCCACCGGCCGGACGGCGCTGCGGACTGGCCCGCCGGCGTGCGCGTGGTGCCGCTGTTCCGGGAACCGCTGGACGTCGCGGTGAGCCCGGGGCACCGGCTCGCCGGCCGGGCGGAGGTCAGCCCGGAGGAGCTGGCGGACGAGGCGTGGATCACCGTGCGGGAGGGCTTCCCCGTCGCGCCCGTGCTGGCCGCGGTGGCGGCGCGGTCCGGGGCCGCGCCGCGCATCGCCCACCGCATCAACGACTTCACGGTCGCCACGGCGATGGTCGCGGCCGGGCACGGGATCTCGCTGCTGCCCCGGCACACCACACCTGCCTTCGCCGGGGTGCGGTTGCTGCGGTTGACCGGGGTGCCGGCCGGGCGTCGGGTGGAGGCGCTGCTGCGCCCGGACCGGGCGGAGCGGCGGGTGGTGGCCCGGGTGGTCGGTGCGCTGACGGCGCTGGCTGCGGAGATCGACCACCGGGCCGGCCGAGCGGTCTGACCGATCCGGGTGAGGTCCTGCCGGTACCGGGACCAGGCACGTGTGGCCAGCAGCTAGGTTGCCCACAACGGAACCGGCCGGTCTCGCACTGTCCTCGCCCACCCGGCCGGCTCCCGAGACCCTCGTACCAGATCCCCGGAAGGCGGCACGAACGGATGCGCGGCGGACCTGAGGTGGCGAGCGCTCGCGTCACGGGTCCGGTCATCGGGGCGCTGTACGTGGCCGGAGGGTGCGCGGTCCTCGCCATCGTCCTGCTGGGCGGGAGTGGCGACGACGGCATCTCACCCGTGCTGGCGGCGATCGGTCCGCTCGCGCTGCTGGCCGGCGGCGCGGTGATCCGCTGGGGTCACCACCTGCCGCGGTCGGTGTTCCACCTGATGGTGCTGCTGGGCACCGCACTGATCAGCGCGGTCGTCTACGCGGCGCCCGACGAGACCTCGGCCGTGGCGTTGGCCGGCATGTACCTGTTCATCGCCGTGGCGGCGTTCTTCCTCTTCCCGCTCCCGGTGGCATCGGCGTACCTGGGCACCGCGATCGCGGCGTGCACCGTCGTGCTGACCCTGTGCGGGGTGGCGGCCGGCCCGGTGGTCGCGCTGGCCGTGGTGACGGCCGCGATGGGCCTGGTGGTCGCCACCCTGGCCCATCGCGCCTCGGCGGCCAGCCTCGACGGGCTCACCGGCCTGGCCAACCGGCGCGGCTTCGACGACGCGCTCGAGGAGACCGTGCGGGTCGCCGTGCGGACCGGCACCGAACTGTCCGTGGCGCTGGTGGACATCGACCACTTCAAGTCCATCAACGACCAGCACGGGCACGCCGCAGGCGACGAGCTGCTCCGGACCGTCGCCGGCGAGTGGCTGCCGCGGGTGCCCCGCGGATCGGTGCTGGCCCGGCACGGCGGGGACGAGTTCGCCCTGCTGCTGCCCGCGCACACCGGCCCGGTTGCCCTGGCGGTGGTCGAGCAGCTGCGGGTCGCCTGTGCGGGGGTGCCGCTGTCGATCGGCGTCGCCCAGCACGAGCGGGGGGAGCCGACGTCCCAGTTCATGCGCCGCGCCGACAGCGCCCTGTACCGGGCGAAGGCGGCCGGGCGGGCCCGCAGCGTCCTGCACGAGGACGGCTGAGCGTTTCCGCTCAGCGGCGGGCGGCGAGCACCGACTCGTAGACCTCGACGGTCTGCTGGGCGATCGCCGGCCAGCCGAACTCGGCCAGGACCCGCTCCCGCCCGGCCGCGCCCATCGCGGCGGCGCGGTCGGGGTCGGCGAGCAGCTCGGCCATCCGTGCCGCCAGCCCGGCGGCGAACGCGGCCGGGTCCTCGGCGTCGTAGGGCACCAGCAGCCCGGTGCGGCCGTCGTCCACGACCTCCGGGATGCCGCCCACGGCGCTGGCCACGACCGCGGTGCCGCAGGCCGCGGCCTCCAGGTTCACGATGCCCAGCGGCTCGTACACCGACGGGACGACGAAGACCGTCGCCCCGGTGATCAGCGGCACCAGCTGCTCGCGGGGCAGCATCTGCTCGATCCAGACCACGCCGCTGCGGCGGGTCTGCAGCTCGGCCACGGCGTCGGCGACCTGCGCCCGCTCGGCCGGGGTGTCGGGTGCACCCGCGCAGAGGACCAGGCCGGCCTCGGGCGGCAGCTGCTCGGCCGCGGCCAGCAGGTGCACCAGCCCCTTCTGCCGGGTGATCCGGCCGACGAACAGCGCGTACGGCCGGTCGGGGTCGACCCCCACCGAGCGGACGACGTCGGGCGCGTCGATCGGCCGGTAGGCCTGGGCGTCGACCCCGTTGCCGACCACGACCACCTTCGCCGGGTCCAGGTCGGGGTAGACCTCGAGCACGTCGGCCCGCATGCCCCGGCTGACCGCGATCACCGCGTCGGCGGAGGCGTAGGCGGTCCGCTCCACCCAGGAGGAGAGCCGGTAGCCCCCGCCCAGCTGGTCGGCCTTCCACGGCCGGCGGGGCTCCAGGGAGTGCGCGGTCACCACGTGCGCCGAGCCGTGCACCAGCGAGGCCAGGTGCCCGGCGTGGTTGGCGTACCAGGTGTGCGAGTGGACCAGCTCCGCATCGGCCAGCGCGGCGGCGATCTCCACGTCGATGCCGACGGCCTGCAGCGCACCGTTGGCGGCCTGCAGCCCCGACGGCACCCCGTGGCCGGTCGCGTCCGCACGCGGGCCACCGAAACAGTGGACGTCCAGCTCCGGCCCCTGCTCGAGGCCACGCAGGGCCGCGACGAGGTGCTCGACGTGCACCCCGGCCCCTCCGTAGACGTCCGGCGGCCATTCCCGGGTGATCACTCCGACGCGCACGGACTCACCCTAGGTGGGCGCCGTCGTCACCGCGCGCGGTCGGGCCCCGGTCGTCAGACAGCCCGGCGGCCCAGTGCGCGGTAGGTCCAGCCGGCGGACTCCCAGCGGTCGCGGTCGAGCGCGTTGCGGCCGTCCAGCATCCGCTTCTGCCCGACGATCTTGCCGAAGGAGACCGGGTCCAGGTCGCGGTACTGCTGCCACTCGGTGAGCACCAGGACGGCGTCGGCGCGGTCGGCGGCCTCCTCGGGGGTGTCCACGGCGTCCAGCTGGGGCCAGCTGCGGCGGATGTTGTCCCCGGCCGCCGGGTCGGTGACCCGCACCGCCGCGCCCTGCAGCTGCAGCTGGGCGGCGACGTTGAGCGCCGGGGAGTCGCGGATGTCGTCGCTGTTGGGCTTGAACGCCGCGCCCAGCACCGCGACCCGCTTGCCGACCAGGGAGCCGTCGCAGACCTCGCGGGCCAGCTCCACCATCCGGATCCGGCGGCGCATGTTGATGTTGTCCACCTCGCGCAGGAACGTCAGCGCCTGATCGGCACCCAGTTCCCCGGCACGGGCCATGAACGCCCGGATGTCCTTGGGCAGGCACCCGCCTCCGAAGCCGAGGCCGGCGTTGAGGAACTTGCGGCCGATCCGGTCGTCGTGCCCGATCGCATCGGCCAGCTGCTTGACGTCGGCGCCGGTGGCCTCGCACAGCTCGGCCATCGCGTTGATGAAGGAGATCTTCGTGGCCAGGAACGAGTTCGCCGCGGTCTTCACCATCTCCGCGGTCGCGTAGTCGGTGACCACCTGCGGGGTGCCGGCGGCCACGATCGAGGCGTAGACCTCGTCCAGCATCGCCCGGGCGGTCTCGCCGTCGGGGCCGGCGGGCAGGCCGTAGACCAGCCGGTCCGGGTGCAGGGTGTCCTGGACGGCGAAGCCCTCGCGGAGGAACTCCGGGTTCCAGGCCAGCATCGCCCCCGGCACCTTGCCCGCGTACATGTCGGCGAGCCGGCCGGCCGTGCCCACGGGGACGGTGGACTTGCCCACCACGAGCTGGCCGGGCTCGAGCACCTCCAGCAGCGACTCCGCCGCGGCGTCCACGTAGCGCAGATCGGCGGCGTACTCCCCGCGCTTCTGCGGGGTGCCCACGCAGACGAAGTGGACACCGGCGTCGCCGGCCTCGGTCATGTCCGTGCTGAACCGCAGCCGCCCCGAGGCCAGGGAGGTGCCGAGCAGCTCCTCGAAACCGGGCTCGTAGAACGGCGCCTCGGCCCGCTGCAGCGCGTCGATCTTCGGCTGGTCGACGTCGATGCCGACGACGTCGTGCCCCAACTCGGCCATCGAGGCCGCGTGCACCGCGCCGAGGTAGCCGCAACCGATGACCGAGATCTTCATGGGAGCTCAATTCTGTGGGAAGACGGCAGTGCGCCGGAATGGGCGCCACTGCTGTGGAGGGAGTCGTCGAGAATGGTCGGCACGCAGGCGACCAATGGGGACTCGGAAATGGGCGGGCCAGTCGAGCGACACTGCCGTCGAGGCGTCCCGGACGAGCGTAAGGGGCCCCGTCGGCGTGTCGTCAAGTCGAGGAGTCGATACAGCGAGTGATGTCGGTCTCTCGCTCTGCGTAGTCGGACTGATGCGCTACGTTGTGACGAGAAGTTCCCCCAAACGCAACGTCGCAGGGTGGACGAGGCACCATACGTGCAGGTCATGATGGTGCAGACGCCTCGAGGACGAGGCGGGCTGACGCGCTACGCCTCCTCGAAGGACGCTCCGGGAGGCGTGCTCGGGTGGGTGACCCCGGAACGCTCGGTGATCATCTCCGACCCGGTGGTCACAGGTCTGGCGACCTCATCGCAACGTGGGCGGAATCGCCTACTGCACCACAAAGAATCCTTCGACTCGGGCACTCGCGTGCCCGGATGGGACATTGATCAACCGTGGTCACAATCTCCACGAGTTCCCTGCCATCGCCGGTGACGGACAGATCACCGACGCCGCATCGCCGATTCCGGGCGGACGTCCAGGGTCTGCGCGCCGTGGCCGTCCTGCTGGTCGTCCTCTACCACGCCGACGTGCCCGGCGTGACCGGTGGATACGTCGGGGTCGACGTCTTCTTCGTCATCTCCGGCTTCCTCATCACCGCGGCGCTGGTCGCCGAGGCCGAGCGGGAAGGACGCATCGCCCTCGCCCGCTTCTACGGACGGCGCATGCGCCGCCTGCTGCCGGCAGCGGTCATCGTCATGGTCTTCACGGTGCTGCTCGCCCGGGTGGCCCTGCCGGTGTCCCAGGTCCAGTCGCTCGTGCGGGACACCTTCTTCGCGGCCGTCTACGGCATCAACTACCACCTCGCGGCCGAGGGTGTGGAGTACCAGAACGCGACCGCCCCGCCGTCTGCGTTGCAGCACTTCTGGTCGCTGTCGGTGGAGGAGCAGTTCTACGTCTTCTGGCCCCTGCTGATCGTCCTGGCCCTCGTGCTGGGCCGGCAGCGGCGGTTCCGCACGGTGATGGTCGTCGCCATCTCCGTCGTCTCGGCCGGCACGCTCCTGGCCTCTGTCCTGCAGACGCCGGAGAACACCTCGCTGGCCTACTTCTCCATCCACACCCGGGCCTGGGAGCTGGGCGCAGGTGCCCTGCTGGCGCTCACCGCCCACCGTCTCGCCCTCCCCGACCGGGCGCGGGTGCTGCTGGCCTGGGGAGGCATGGCCGCGATCGTCGCGACCGCGTTCCTCTACACCGAGCGGACGCTGTACCCGGGGTGGGCCGCGATCGTCCCGGTGGCCGGTGCGGTGGCCCTGCTGGCCGCGGGCACCGGCGGGACCGTCCCGTCGATGCAGCGCTTCCTGGGGCACGGGGCCATGCAGTACATGGGCAAGGTCTCCTACGCCTGGTACCTGTGGCACTGGCCGCTGCTCGTGCTGCTGCCCGCGTGGGTCGGCTATGAGCTGGGCTGGGGCTACCGGGTCGAGATCGTCTTCCTGGCCTTCTGGGCCGCGGTGCTGACGTACTTCGTCGAGGACGCCGCCGCCCGGCACAGCCTCACCCTCCGCGGCTGGCTGGCGGCCGGGTCCGGCATGTCGGCTGTCGCGGTCCTCACCGCGCTGGGCATCCTCGTCACCCTGCCGAACGTGGTGGGCACCGGCGTCGCCCGGCAGGACGTGTTCGCCACGGACGTCACCTCGGTGCAGCAGGAACTGCGGGCGAGCCTGTCCCTGGCGGCCGTGCCGCGGAACCTGGACCCCGAGCTGACCCGGATCAGCGACGACTACCCGGCGACCACGGCAGCGGGCTGCCACCTCGACCTGCGCGACGTCCGGCAGGGCACCTGCCTGTTCGGCGACCCCGAGGGCGCCGAGGTGATGGTGCTGGTCGGGGACTCGCACGCGGAGCAGTGGTTCCCGGCCCTGGACGCCGAGGCCCGGGCGAACGGCTACCAGCTCTACTCCCTCACCAAGTCCGCCTGCCCCATCGCGTCGATCGGCACGGTCTACAGCAACGACCTGAAGCGCGAGTACTCCGAGTGCGACACCTGGCGATCCGAGCTCGGGGAGCGGGTGCGCTCGCTGGATGCCGACGTGCTGGTGTCCAGCCAGGCCGACGCCGTCCCGTGGGACACCGTCTCGGACACAGAGTGGGCGCGGGGGACGGTCAGCGCACTGCGGGACATGGCCGGGCCCGACACCTCGGTCGTCTACCTGGGGGACACCCCGGCCGCCCAGGCGGACCCGGAGACCTGCCTCCAGGAGAACGTCGAGCGGGCGGCGGCCTGCGCCTTCGACGAGTCGGGGTCCTTCCCCTTCCCGGAGCGGCGGGGCGCCGTGCAGGCGTCGGTGACGTCGGCCGGCTGGACCTACGTCGACACCCTGCCCTTCTTCTGCCGGGAGTCCTCCGGGGAGTGCCCGATGGTCGTCAACAACATCGTCCAGCCGCGCGACTCCACCGGTCACATGACCGCCACGTACTCGGCCTGGCTCGCCCCGGTCCTCGCCCCCCTCTTCCAGGAGCAGTCATGAAGCACGATTCCCTCCAGCAGCCGGCGACGATCGAGGCACCGCCGTCGTGGCAGCCGTTGCCCGGGGTCGCCCCCGCCGTCCCGGGGCTCCCGCAGGCGCCCTCGGTCGAGGACAAGTACGCATACATGGGGCGGCAGCACATCTGGTTCATCACGGCGCGCACCGTCGCGGCGTGCTCGGCCGCCGTGAGCCTCGTGCTGTTCTCGGCCACCACGCCGTTGCTGTGGTTGTTCTGGCCCATGGTGACCATCTTCATCGGCTACATGGTGCTGACCCACGTCGCGACGACCCGCAAGCGGCGGTTCTCCCGGCTGGACCACGAGCGCGTGGTGGACCTCTGGGACCCGGCGACCGTGCCCACCGTCGACGTCTTCCTGCCCTCGGCCGGCGAGCCGCTCGAGGTGCTCCGGAACACCTACGAGCACGTGGCCCGGCTGTCCTGGCCGGCGCGGGTCGACGTCCGGGTCATGGACGACGCGGACCGTCCCGAGGTGGCCGAGCTGGCCGCGGAGTACGGCTTCACGTACGCGGTGCGGGACAACCGGCCGCACATGAAGAAGGCCGGCAACCTCAAGTACTCCTTCGACCGGACCAGCGGCGACCTCATCGTGATCTTCGACGCCGACTTCTGTCCTCGGTCGGACTTCCTCACCGAGCTCGTGCCCTACTTCGACGACCCGGAGATCGCGATCGTCCAGTCCCCGCAGTTCTTCGACGCCGACAAGCACCAGCAGACCTGGCTGGAGGAGTGCGCGGGCTCGGTCCAGGAGAGCTTCTACCGCTGGGCGCAGGTGTCCCGTGACAAGCTCGGCGCCCCCATCTGCGTGGGCACCTGCGCCATCTACCGGCGAGCTGCCCTCGACGAGTCCGGTGGCTTCGCCCAGATCGGCCACTCCGAGGACGTGCACACCGGCGTCAACCTGCTGAAGGTCGGCTACAAGACCATCTACGTCCCGATCGTGCTGGCGAAGGGGCTGTGCCCGGACAAGCTGTCGTCCTTCATCTCCCAGCAGTACCGCTGGTGCCTGGGTTCGATGAGCCTGCTCGCGGACAAGGCCTTCCACGACGCGCCGCTGCGGTACCGGCAGCGGCTGTGCTTCTTCACCGGGTTCGGGTACTACATCAGCACCGGTGCCGGGGTGTACCTGCTCTCGCTGCCCACGCTCATCATGCTGTGGGTGCTGCCCGAGCGGATCGACGTGTCGAACTTCTACTGGCTCATCCCGACGTTCCTGCTCTACCCCCTCATCGCCCTGATCCACAAGACGCGCTGGCGGCCGGCGACCCTGCGGGTCTACACCATCTCCTCCTTCAGCCACGCCGCTGCCATCTGGCACGCCATGCGGGGCCGAGCAGCCGACTGGGTGCCGACCGGAGAGGTGCGGAAGACGTCGATGACGACCCAGGTCACGCGGCTGATGGTGGGCTGGACCGCAACGACCAACCTCCTCATGGCGGGCGGGGTGCTGAACTGGCTGCTGGAGGGGAAGCGCCTCATCGACGTCGCCCCGATCGCCTTCTTCTGCGCGCTGAACAGCTACATCTGGATGCCGATCGCGGCGCAGGCGTGGCGGGAGCGGCAGCGCCCGGAGCGTCGTCAGCGGGCCTGGCCGCGCCTGCGGGCCTGGCCGCGCCTGCGGGCGTTGAGCCGGCAGCAGGCCTGAGCGTGGGGCGCGGCCGAGCGCGTCCGCGGCCGCGCTCCCGCAGGTCTGCCCTGTCCGCGGTCGTCCGGTGGGTGTGCTGCGGACTGCTCGTCCTGCTGGCCGCCGGGTCGGCCAACAGCCTGGAGGTCAGCGACGTGGTGCTGTGGAACGGGCCGAAGCAGGTCGACCGGCACGTCAGCGCCCACCCGGAGCTGGGGGTGCTCGCCCAGCAGCCGACCTTCAACTGGATCGGGGACACCACCGAGCCGCGGACCGTCGGGTCCTGGGTGCAGGCAGCGGAGGGGCAGACCGTGCCGCTCGTCCTGTACGGGATCCCGGACCGGGACCTGGGCAGCCACTCGGCCGGGGGGTTCGCCACCAGCGAGGAGTACCTGTCCTGGGTGGGCGCGGTGGCCTACCACCTCGGGGACGCCCCGGCGATGATCGTCGTGGAGCCCGACGCGGTCGCCATGTCGCTGGAGATGCCCCCGGGGCTGCGGGAGGAGCGGCTGCGCACGCTCGGTGTCGCCATCGACGTCCTCGCGCGGACCAGCCCGAACGCGCGGATCTACCTGGATGCGTCCACCTGGGTCCCCCCGACGGTGATGGCCGGGCTCCTGCAGCGGGCGAACGTGGGAGCTGCGGAGGGGATCAGCGTCAACGTGGCCAACCACCTCGACGACCAGGCGGCTGCCGAGTACGCCGACACGGTCACGGAGCTGGTCGGAGTGGAGCACTTCATCATCGACAGCAGTCGCAACGGCCTCGGGTCCGACGGTTCCCGGGCCGACTGGTGCAACGTCCGTGGACTCGGGCTGGGCCGGCTCCCGGGGACCCTCCTCCCCGGCCGCCCCCAGCTGGACGGGCTCTACTGGATCAAGACGCCCGGGGTGTCGGACGGCACCTGCAACGGCGGACCGCCGGCCGGCCAGTTCTGGCTGTCCAGCGCCCTGGACCTGGCGGCGAACGCGAGGTCGTGAACCTGAGGTGTGGTGCCGCTGTCGCCGGCGGGCACCCGGGTCAGGCGATGGACCAGTTGTCGTCGGCCTCACGGCCGGCGCACTCGCTGCTGCAGAAGCGCCCGGCGTCACCCGCCAGCCCGGTGCGGGGCCGCACCTCGCAGTACGCGCACCACGCCGTCCGCACCAGCACGCCGGCTCGCCAGCGACGGCGCAGCCGCATCCGGAAGCTCGCCCGGCGCCTCGGCGGGCTCGTGGTGGTGGTGGTGGTGCGTTCGGTACGACCGATCGACCTGAGTCGCATGACCCGATCCCTTCCGTGGACTCCGATTCACCGGTGAATCGGCAGGCACAGCGCTGTGCTTGAGCATGCAAGCAGATCCGACCCATCGAGGGACAGGGCTCGCCCCAGCGGCGACGTCCGGCCCCGCCGGGCGCGTGACCGAGACGATCCACCGGACCCGGCGCATCGTGGGCCCCCGCGACCTCGATCGTCGGCGCGTCCCTCACGCCACGTGCCCCACTGGTCCCGGGGCGGTGGCGGTCGCAGCTCGTGAGGGCGGTGCCAGGTCCGTGGCCGTCCGGCACCGCACGGCGGCAGGGGCCGCCGCCGGCGAGGGGCTGCCGCTACCGGGGCTGGGCGGTGCCGGTGGCGGGGAGGGAGAGGTTGGGCTGGCCGTTCCAGTCCCCGGCGGTGGCGCGCAGTGCCCAGGGGG
>NZ_JAPVBI010000001.1:934425-1083512 GCF_026967925.1 Modestobacter sp. VKM Ac-2985
GGGACGCCGTCGAGCAGGACCTGCCAGTGGGTGGTGGTGGCCGGGGCGGTGGGGAAGGTGAGCTTGAGGGCGCCGTCCCGGGACTCCACTGCGGCTGCGGACGGGGTCGCCGGTGGGGTGGCGGGGGTGGCGGTGCCGGTGGCGGGGAGGGAGAGGTTGGGCTGGCCGTTCCAGTCCCCGGCGGTGGCGCGCAGTGCCCAGGGGGTGCTGGTGGTGAGGTCGGTGAACTCGGCGCTGGTGGTGGTCAGCGGGAGGGTGCGGGTGGTGGTGCCGACGGTGAGGTGCCAGCCGGTGGCGCCGGTGGGTGCGGTGGTGGGCAGTTTGACGGTGAGGGTGCTGCCGGTAACGGTCGTGTAGGGCGTCCAGGGGGTGCCCATCGGCACCGCGGTGCCGGTGGTGGGGGCCGAGGAGAGGGAGTCCGTCGCTGAGGCGTCCACCGCGGCCAGGCCGACGCGGTGGGGTGTGCCGTTGGTGAGTCCGGTGATCCAGTAGGTGGTGCTGCTGACCGGGACCAGGGGCCGGGGGACGCCGTCGAGCAGGACCTGCCAGTGGGTGGTGGTGGCCGAGGCGGTGGGGAAGGTGAGCTTGACGGCGCCGTCCCGGGACTCCACCGCGGGCGCGGGCGGCGTCACCGGGGTCTGCAGCACGGCAGCGGTCGCGGTCGACCACGCCACGGTCGACCCTGCGGCGTTGGTGCCCGTCTCGGCGAACCGCAGGTGGTGGCCGCGGTCTCCGGGCCCCAGCGGGTAGGTGGTCGCACTCACGGACGTCTCGGCGCACGAGGTGGTCGCGACGGCGTCGCTGCACCGGAACCAGCGGCGGGCGGTGCTCAGTTCCCCGGAGCCGCTCGCCGAACGCCACGTCCCTGCCGTGCCGGTGAGGGTCTGGCCCACCTGTGCCGTGCCGGTGAGGGTGGACGTGGTCAGGACCAGCGGTGGCGCGACCACGGGCGCGTCGAGCTGGCCGGCGCCCCCGAACCAGGGGGAGGCGAGCTCCGCTGCCAACTGGGCTGCGGCCGGTGGGTCGTTGTCGATGCGGTAGTCGTGCTTGGTGTCGTGGTTGAACCACGTCAGGCCGACCAGTCGGGGGATCGTCAGGAGCCCGCTGATCAGGTCGTGGATCATCGCCGGCCGGTCGGCACCGGGCAGCACCGAGGTCTCGGCCACGTAGATCGGCTTGTCGGCGGCGAACTGGTCGAGCTCGCGGATCGTGGAGGGCACCGTCGTGGCGTAGGTCGTCCCGGGAACGCTGTAGTACACGCTCAGACCCACCCAGTCCACGTACTCGTCCCCCGGGTAGAGGGGAGCCAGGGGCACGTTCGGCCGGGAGGTGACGGTGATGGGCGACCACGTCCAGACCACGTTGGTCGCGCCCGCAGCTGTGACGACGTCGTGCACGCGCCGGTAGGCGGCGACGTGGTCGGCGGGCTGGTTGCCGTTGACACCCTGACCCCACGGGTACCAGCTGCCGTTCATCTCGTGGGCGAAGCGCACGGCGACGGGGGACCCCACCGCGGCGAGCGCCCGGCCCTGCGCGGTCAGGTAGGCGTCGAACTCGCCGGCCGCGATCGCCTGCAGCGAGTACGGGTTCGTCGTCGGGCTCGTGTGGGTCCACGGCTCCCACGTCATCATCGGCAGCCGGTCCTCAGCGGCCAGCCGCTGCAACGCAGCGGTGTCCACCTGACCGCCGAAGTCGAGGAAGAACATGGCGCTGCTGGGGGACACGCCGGTCGCGTCGGTGAACGCATCGAGGGCCGCGGGGTCACGGGGGACCCCGGGAGCCGACGCGCCGACGTAGATCCGCTGCGGGCACAGCGTGGGATCGGGTGTGCACGCCGCGTCGGCGGCCGGGGCCAGGAACGCGAAGACGGCGCTGAGCGCCAGCACGGCGGTGACGAGGACGCCGGTGCGGTGCCGGAGCCGGTGGTCGGACCAGGTGGCTGTCGTGTCCATGGGGTCACCTCTGTGCGAGCTGGCCGCCGCACGCGGCAGGTACCGGGCGGCGGTGGTGCGTGGACCTCGGCGACCGTTCGAACTGCGGCAGTCGACGTGCGGGGCCCCCGGTCAGTCGGCGTCCTCGGCGCTGATCGGGTCAGGGCAGATCCTCCCCCGACGGCCACCACGCTGTCACGCGCCGTCGATCAGTTGTGCACAGAAAGTGATACAGCAGTCGTTCCGAGCGCGTCCGGGCACTTCCCGCACCGGGCGGCGACTGCATCGGAGGAGTGAGACGGCGGGCCTGCGGACGCGTAGCCGGCCCTGAGCCGTTACGGTCCGTCCATGCGTGGTGGTCCTCGGGTGCTCGGCATCGTCCTTGCTGGTGGTGAGGGGAAGCGGCTCGCCCCGCTGACCCAGGACCGGGCCAAGCCCGCCGTCCCGTTCGGGGGCAACTACCGGCTCATCGACTTCGTGCTCTCCAGCCTGGTCAACGCCGACATCCGGCGGATCGCGGTGCTCACCCAGTACAAGAGCCACTCGCTGGACCGGCACATCACCACGGTGTGGCGGATGTCGACGCTGCTGGGCAGCTACATCACCCCGGTGCCGGCGCAGCAGCGCCTGGGCCCGCGCTGGTACACCGGCAGCGCCGACGCGATCTACCAGAGCCTCAACCTGATCTACGACGACCGGCCCGAGATCGTCGTCGTCTTCGGTGCCGACCACGTGTACCGGATGGACCCGTCGCAGATGATCGACCAGCACCTCGCCACCGGCGCCGGTGTGACCGTCGCGGGCCTGCGGGTGCCGCGCCAGGAGGCGACCGCCTTCGGGGTCATCGACGCCGACGAGAACGGCAAGGTCCGCCAGTTCCTGGAGAAGCCGGCCGACCCGCCGGGGATGCCGGGCAGCCCGGACGAGACCTTCGCCTCGATGGGCAACTACGTCTTCACCACCGACGCGCTGCTGGAGGCCCTGCGGGTCGACGCCGCCGACGAGAACTCGGTGCACGACATGGGCGGGTCGATCATGCCGATGATGGCCGACGCCGGCGACGCCTACGTCTACGACTTCAGCAGCAACGCCGTGCCGGGGGAGACCGAGCGCGACCACGGCTACTGGCGCGACGTGGGGACGCTGGACGCCTACTACGACTCGCACATGGACCTGGTCTCGGTCAGCCCGATCTTCAACCTCTACAACGACCGCTGGCCGATCTACACGCTGCCGCCGATGCTCCCGCCGGCCAAGTTCGTGCTGGGCGGCCGGGCCGAGGAGTCGATGGTCAGCGCCGGGGTGATCATCGACGGCGGTTCCGTGCACGGCTCGGTCGTCGCGCCGAACGTCCGGCTGGAACGCGGTTCGCGGGTCGAGGCCAGCGTGCTGATGGACGGCGTCCACATCGGTGAGGGCGCCGTCGTGCGCCGCGCCATCCTGGACAAGAACGTCGTCGTCCCGCCCGGTGCGCAGGTCGGTGTCGACCCCGAGCGGGACCGGGAGCGGTACCACGTGACCGCGACCGGCATCACCGTCCTGGGCAAGGGCTCCCGCGCGATCCTGTAGCCGGCCGTGTCGGCACCGCTGATCGTGACGCTGCTGCTGGACGACGCTGCGCAGCAGCGGTTCGACCGGCTGCGGGCGGCGCACTTCCCGCCGGAGCGCAACCACCTGCAGGCACACGTGACGCTGTTCCACGCGCTGCCCGGCGAGCACCGGGCGGCCGTCGGCCGCGAGCTGGCGGCGAGCGCCGCGCGGCCGCCGTTCGAGGTCGCGGTGACCGGGGTGCGCTTCCTCGGCCGCGGCGTGGCCCTCGACCTGGCGTCCCCGGAGCTGCTCGCCCTGCGCGCCGACCTGGCCGACGCCTTCGACCCGTGGCTGACCCGGCAGGACCGCCAGTGGTCCCGCCCGCACGTGACCGTGCAGAACAAGGTCGCCCCGGACACCGCGCGAGCACTGCACACCGAGCTGGCCGCGGCCTTCGTCCCGGAGACGGTGACCGCCCGCGGCCTGGGGCTGTGGCGGTACCTGGGCGGGCCGTGGGCCGCGGAGGCGGAGGCCCCGTTCGGCGGGGGTGCTGTTCCGGGCTAGGAGCGCTTGGTGGCGACCAGCAGGCCGGTGCCGATCGGCAGCACCGCGGAGGTCAGCGTCTCGTCCTCGCGCAGGGTCCGGGCGATCTCGCGCCAGGCGACGGTCTGCGCGTCCCGGGCTGCGGGGTCGGCGATCCTGTCCTCGGCGAGCAGACCGTGGCAGATCAGCGACCCGCTGTGCCGGATCAGCCCCAGCAGACCGGTCAGGTTGCTGGCGTACTCCAACGGCGGGCCGGCGCAGCTGACCAGGTCGTAGGCCCCGGGGGACAGTCGCGGCAGCACCTCGCCGGGAGTGCCGAAGATCAGCCGGGTGCGTCCGCTGGGGACGCCGGCCTCGGTGAAGGCCTGCCGGGCCGCGCGGAGCTCGGTCGGGTCGGCGTCCAGGGCGGTGAGGACGCCGTCGGGGCGCATCCCCTGGAGCAGCCAGAGCCCGGCCACCCCTCCGCCGCTGCCGATGGACACCACCGAGCGGGCGTCGCAGGCCGCGGCGAGCACGGAGAGCGTCGCGCCCACGGCGGGCTCGACCGGGACTTGGGTCCCGAACGCATCGGCCGAGGTCAGAGCACGCTGGCGGGCGGCGGCCTGGGCGGTGGTCTCGGCGGCGAAGCCGTCGGCATAGCCCGCCGCGTCGGTCGGGGTACCGCCGGTGGGGGGCGGTCCGGCAACGCTGGTCACCGGGCGAGGGTAGTGGCGCGGGCGGGGTGCCCGCCCGGCCGGGTGGGCCGGCCGACGCGGCCGGCCGGCTGCCTGGCAACCGGCTGTGTGTTCGCGCTGCGCGGGAACACCGGGCGCGCCCGGCCGTTGCACTGGACGTGCGTCTCTCGCGTACCACCAGTCAGCGCCCCACCCCCGCTGGGGAGGTGTCGAGCGCGGCCGTCTGCGATCCTGAGGCCGTGACCGAGCCCTCCGCGACCGGGTCGGCGGCCCCTGCCGACCGCGAGCCCGCGGCTGCCGCCGCCGAGGGCTGGGTGGCCCCCACCTGGGAGCAGGTCGTCCGTGACCACTCCGCGCGGGTCTACCGGCTGGCCTACCGGCTCTCGGGCAACCAGCAGGACGCCGAGGACCTCACCCAGGAGACCTTCGTCCGGGTGTTCCGCTCGCTCGCCGACTTCTCGCCGGGCACCTTCGAGGGCTGGCTGCACCGGATCACGACCAACCTGTTCCTGGACATGGTGCGTCGCCGGCAGCGCATCCGCTTCGACGCCCTCCCCGAGGACACCGAGCGGCTGCCCGGCTCGGCGCCGTCCCCGGAGCAGGTCTACGCGGACACCCACCTCGACCCGCAGATCCAGGCCGCACTCGACGCGCTGTCCCCGGAGTTCCGGGTCGCCGTCGTGCTGTGCGACATCGAGGGCCTCACCTACGAGGAGATCTCGGCGACCCTCGGCATCAAGCTGGGCACCGTCCGCAGCCGCATCCACCGCGGTCGCGTGCAGCTGCGCGAGGCGCTGGCCCACCTCGCCCCGGGTCGGCCCGTCCCAGCCGTGGAGGTGTCGTGAGCATCCCGGAGAGCCACCTCGCCCAGGAGGCGATCGCCGCCCTCGTCGACGGAGAGCTCTCCGGCGGCGCCGCCAACCGGGCGGCCCGGCACCTGACCGGGTGCGCGCAGTGCCGGATGGCGGTCGCCGCGCAGCGCGAGGCCAAGGACGCGCTGCAGCACGGCGTCGACGTCGCGGTCCCCGGTGACCTCCTCTCCCGGCTGCAGGCCATCCCGTTCACGGCCGCCGGCCCCGGCGGCGGGCTGGGCTCGCTGAGCGCCGGCGCGGACGGGCTCACCGCCACCGGCGCCGGTGGCTCGTGGGCGATCCCGCTCGCGCCCACCGAGGCGGCACCCCGTTCCGACGGCGGCGCCCGGTGGCTGCGTCGGGGGATGACCGGGGCGCTGGCCGGGCTCGGCCTGGGCGTCGCGGTGCTCGCCGTCAACCTGCCCACCGCCGATCTCCCGGGCCGCGAGCCCGTGGCCGGCCCCGTCCGGTACACGGCACCGACCGAGCGCACCGACATCGTCCCGCCGGTGGTGCGGGCGTTCACCGTCGGCTCCCGCACCGCCGCGGCGGATGGTGGGACGCCCTGAGCACGACGCCCGGCACCGAGCCGTCCGACGCCGGCCCACGGCTCCCTGGCGCCGACCACGCCCCCGGCCGGCCCGAGCACGAGTCCGCGGCCTACGCCCGACCCGCAGGGACGACCGGCGCCTTCGCGCCGACCGACTCCCGGCTGCAGTCCAGCACCCCGCCCGCCGCGGCTCCTCAGCCCGAGCAGCAGGCCGCGTTCGGCCGGCCGGCCGCGGTCGAGGGCTCGTTCGGTGCCGACCGCCCGGTGCCTGCACCCCGGCCGTCGGCTCCGCCGCCCCCGGAGGCGGTGCTGCGGGCGTTCGCGCCGCGGGGCGGCGCCACCGGTCTGGGCGAGCCCCCGGGTGGCCGCCCCGCGCGGCGGCGCACCGCCGCCGCCCCGTTCTGGAAGCCCGACGCCGCGGCGGACCCGTGGCGGGACCCGCACGCACCCGCTGCGCTCGGTGCGCCGGCGCAGTACCCCGAGGAGCCGCAGCAGTCCGCCCCGGTGGTGCTGGACCCGCAGGGCCGCCGCAAGGTCCGGGTGCGCGACCTGTCGGTCCGGCTGACCGTGCTGGCGCTGCTGAGCCTGCTGCTGGTCGGCATGGTCGGTGGCACGACCGCCTGGTACCTGGGCCGGACGGCCGACGAGGCCCCGCTGCTCGCCGAGGGCACCCAGCTCTCCGAGGTGTCCCCGGGCACCAGCCGGGAGCCCGGTTCGATCGCCGACATCGCCGACCGGATCATGCCCGCCGTGGTCTCCATCGAGGTCCGGCTGGCCAGCGCAGGTGCCACCGGGTCCGGCGTCGTGGTGGACGCCGAGGGCGGCTACCTCGTCACCAACAACCACGTGATCTCCGGTGCCGCCGACGTCGAGGGCGCGGAGATCCGTGCGGTCTTCAGCGACGGCAGCGGTTCGACCGCCCGCATCGTCGGCCGCGACCCGGCCAGCGACCTCGCCGTCCTCAAGGTGGACAAGCCCGGTCTGGTCGCGGCGTCCCTCGGCAGCGTCAGCGACCTGGTCGTCGGCGACCCGGTGGTGGCCATCGGTTCCCCGCTGGGCCTGGCCGGCACGGTCACCAGCGGCATCGTCAGCGCGCTGGACCGCCCGGTGCGGCTGTCCGGCGAGGGCAGCGACACCAACGCCGTGATCAGCGCGGTGCAGACCGACGCGCCGATCAACCCGGGCAACTCCGGAGGTGCGCTCGTCGACGCCACCGGCGCGGTCATCGGGATCAACACCGCGATCGCGTCGGTCGGGGGCAACGGCACCACCGGCGGCTCGATCGGCCTCGGCTTCGCCATCCCGATCGACACCGTGCGCGACATCTCCGAGGAGCTGATCAGCACCGGGACGGCGGTGCACGCCTCGCTGGGCGTGAACGCCCGCTCGGTGACCGACGGCACCCGCGACGGGGCGCTGGTGCTCAACGTCGAGCCGGACAGCGGTGCCGCCGAGGCCGGGGTGCAGGAGCAGGACGTGGTGATCGCGGTCGACGGCGAGCCGGTGCGCAGCTCGGAGGAGCTGGCCGTCGAGGTCGACGCCCACGAGCCGGGCGAGACGGTCACGCTGGAGCTGGTGCGGGGTGGCAGCTCCCGCGAGGTCGACGTCACCCTCGGCGTGGCCTGACGCCCCGACACGTGGTGTTGGGCTGCGGGTCTCCTGGCGGCAAGCCGGTCCACCTACGCTGGACACGACCGCGGTGCGCGGTGGGCGCGAGGAGGAGCGGTGTTCGACTCGATCGGCTGGGGCGAGATCGTCGTCCTGGCGCTGGCGGCGCTGTTCATCTTCGGCCCCGACCGGCTCCCCACGCTGGCCAAGGACGCGGCCAGCGGGTTGAAGAAGGCGCGTGAGGCGGTCACCGGGGTGCGCGGGCAGCTGCACGAGACCCTGGGCGACGACTTCGACCACCTGCGCGACATCGACCTGCGGCAGTACCACCCGAAGACCTTCATCCGGTCCCAGCTGATGGGCGACGACGACGCCCCGGCCCGCACCGGGAGCACCGCTGCCGGGGCGACGGCCGCCGGGGCGACCGCCGCGGGGGCCCGTGCCACGGCAGGGCAGATGACCGGCAGCCGGGACGCGAGCACCCCGCCGCCGTTCGACGTGGACGCCACCTGAGCACGATCCCCGAGACGACAGAGGCCGGTCACCCCCGCGGGGTGACCGGCCTCTGTCGTGCCGAGGTGACTAGCGCGTGACCGGGGTCAGCCCCAGCGACATGCCGGACAGCCCGCGCTGACGGACGGCGAGGGCGTCGGCGATCGCGGACAGCGACTGCGCGGCGGGGGCGTCGGGCTGGGCGAGCACGATCGGCGCACCGGCGTCGCCGGCCTCGCGCAGCCGGGTGTCCAGCGGGATCTGGCCCAGCAGCGGCACCCGCGCACCGAGGGTCTTGGTGAGCGCGTCGGAGACGGCCTGGCCACCGCCGGAGCCGAAGACCTCCATCCGGGAGCCGTCGGGCAGCTCCAGCCAGGACATGTTCTCCACGACCCCGACGACCTGCTGGTGGGTCTGGGTGGCGATCGCACCGGCCCGCTCGGCCACCTCGGCGGCGGCGAGCTGCGGCGTCGTCACGACCAGGATCTCGGCGTTCGGCACCAGCTGGGCCACCGAGATCGCGACGTCACCGGTGCCGGGCGGGAGGTCCATCAGCAGCACGTCCAGGTCGCCCCACCACACGTCGGCGAGGAACTGCTGCAGCGCGCGGTGCAGCATCGGGCCACGCCAGACCACGGGGGTGTTGCCCGGGGTGAACATGCCGATCGAGATGACCTTCACGCCGTAGGACTGCGGCGGCATGATCATGTTGTCGACCTGGGTCGGCTTGTCGTCCACGCCGAGCATCCGGGGCACCGAGTGGCCGTAGATGTCGGCGTCCACGACACCCACCGACAGGCCCTTCTTGGCCAGCGCGGCGGCGAGGTTGACGGTGACGCTGGACTTGCCGACGCCGCCCTTGCCCGAGGCGACCGCGTAGACCCGGGTCAGCGAGCCGGGCTGGGCGAAGGGGATCACCGGCTCGGCGGTGTCGCTGCCGCGGACCGTCTTGCGCAGCTCCGTGCGCTGCTCGTCGCTCATGACGTCCAGGCCGACCGACACGGAGGTGACGCCGGGGACGGCGGAGACGGCCTGGGTGACGCGGTTGGTGATGGTCTCGCGCATCGGGCAGCCGGCGACGGTCAGGTAGACCTCGATGCGCACCGCGCCCGGGTCGCCGCCGACGCCGATCTGCACGTCCTTGACCATGCCCAGCTCGGGCAGCGGACGGTTGATCTCGGGGTCCTGGACGGTCGCCAGCGCCGCGTTCACGGCGTCCAGCTCCGGGGATCCGGTCAGCGTGTCGGACATGCGCGTTGTGTCTCCTTCGACGGGGAGCCTGCGGATTCCGGGCCCCTGCGGGGGGCCCGCGCGCGGGCAAGCCCCACTGTACGGCGGCTGATCGACCCGCCCCGGGCCAGCGGGTGTGAACCGGCCGACCTCGGACCTGCCGGGGGACGACGGCCGGTGGCGGCTGATGGCCGTCCGGCGCGCCCGGCACGACCCGCCGGTGCCCGAGGGTCACCGGATGACACCGCTGCGGTGCCTGGTCATGATGAGGCGCCCAGTGGCGCAGCTCACAGTCGAGCAGTTCGGGAGACGTCCTCATGACCCAGTTCCAGCACCGCTCCACCCGGCTCTGCGCGGTCACCGCCGCCGCGACCCTGCTGGTCGGCGGGTGGGCCGGCACCGCCGGTGCCACGGACCACCCACGCGGACCCGAGGGTCCGGTCGCCCCGGGGTTCCAGGAGGTCCAGCAGTCGCCGTCGCTGCCGGCGGTGCCCGCCCGGGACATCGAGTGGACGGTCGCCGACCCGGCCTTCGACTACGACCCCGCGACCGGGCAGCCGGGCGAGGCGTTCACCCCGCTGCTGGACGCGGCGGGCCAGCCGCGGACCCGCGTCCTGACCGGCGTGGAGAAGGGCGCCGGCTACCGGATCGAGGTGCCCACCGAGGGCTGGAACGGGGACGTCGTGTTCTGGGAGCACGGCTACCGCGGCACCGGGACGGTGCTCTGGGTGGACAGCCCCTCCTTCGAGCTGCGCCAGGCCTACATCGACGCGGGCTACGCCTGGGCGGCGTCGTCCTACTCCGCCAACCGGTACGACATCCGGGCCGGGGTCACCTCGACGGAACGGCTGGCCCAGCTCTTCGACCGGCTCGTCGCCCCGGCCGACGACCGCTGGCTGCAGGGGGTGTCCATGGGCGGCCACATCATCGGCGCCCTGGTGGAGCGGCAGCGGGTGGACTGGGCCGGTGCCGCGCCGATGTGCGGGGTGATGGGGGACCTGGCCCAGTTCGACATCCGACTGGACTACAACCTGGTGGCGCAGACGCTGGCCGAGGTCGACGCGTACCCGGTGACCTCGACCGAGGACTACCAGGCCGCGATCGCCGAGATCAAGACGACCCTGGGGCTGCCGACTTCGCCCACCGGGCCCAACCCCGAGCTGACCGAGCGGGGGGAGACCTTCCGGGACGTCGTGATCGACCTGACCGGCGGCCCCCGGCCGGCTGACGAGGCCGCCTTCACCTACTGGGAGGGGTTGACCTTCAACCTGGGCCGGTTCGCCGACGACCCGACCGGGACGCTGGGTGGGCTCACCGCCGGCTCGGTGGCCGAGAACGCCGACCGGCTGTAC
Source organism: Modestobacter sp. VKM Ac-2985 (assembly GCF_026967925.1). GTDB lineage: Bacteria > Actinomycetota > Actinomycetes > Mycobacteriales > Geodermatophilaceae > Modestobacter. Next base: position 945,187 of record NZ_JAPVBI010000001.1, read on the forward strand.
CCGACCACCTTCACCTTCCCGGACGGCTCGACGCTGAACTCCCGGATCGAGCGGGTCGAGGCGGCGCCGGGCACCCGCAAGGAGACCGGGAAGGCGCCGATCATCCAGCTGGACGCCGGCTTCTCCGTCCCGGTCCTGTCGGTGCACACCATCGGTGACATGTTCGTGCCGTTCGAGCACCAGCGGATCTACGCCGCCGAGGCCGCGCTCCAGGGCACCGGCGGGCTGCTGGTGCAGCGGACGGTCCGGTCGGTCGGGCACTGCGAGTTCAGCCCGGAGGAGGCGGCGCAGACCTTCACCGACCTGGTGACCTGGGTCGAGTCCCTCGAGGGTGGCGGCCCGGTGGTGCGGCCGGCAGGTGAGGACGTGCTGAACCGGAACGCGGTGGCCGAGGCGGACCTGGGGTGCGCGTTCACGGTGCCGCAGACCGGTGGCACCCGGGACCTCTTCCCGGGCTGCCCGGTGGCCGAGGAGCCGGTGGGCGCCGGCTCCTGACCCCCGTGCCTGCGGCGCTGGCCGACCCGGGGTCCGCCTAGGGTCGGCCCGTGCCGTCCTCCGCCCGCACCGCCACGCTCCGGGACGCCGTCGGGCTGGGCGTGGCGGTGGGGCTGTACGGGGTCGCCTTCGGTGCGGCGGCGGCCGGGGCCGGGCTGGACACCTGGCAGGCGGTGGCGACGTCGGCGCTGATGTTCACCGGCGCCTCCCAGTTCGCGATGATCGGCGTGCTCGGTGCCGGTGGGGGAGCGTTCTCCGCCGTGGGCAGCGCCCTGCTGCTCGGCACCCGCAACACCGTCTACGGCGTCCGGCTGGCCCCGATGCTGGCGCCGCGGGGCTGGCTGCGCCGGGCCGGGGCGGCGCACTGGGTGATCGACGAGACGACGGCGATGGCGGTCGCCGCACCGGACCGGGAGCTGGGCCGGCTGGCGTTCTGGGTCACCGGCGCGACCATCTACCTGGGCTGGAACGTCACGACGCTGGTCGGGTCGCTGGGGGCCGCGGCGCTGGGGGAGACGGCGCAGGCCGCGCTGGACGCCGTCGTGCCGGCGGCCTTCCTGGCGTTGCTGTGGCCGCGGTTGCAGGGCTCGGCGCGGGAGCCGGGCGTGCAGCGGCGGGTGGCCCTCGGTGGCGCGGTGATCGCGCTGGCGCTCACCCCGTTCGTGCCGGCCGGGGTGCAGGTGGTGCTGGCCGTGGTCGCGGTGGCGCTGGCCGGTCGGCCGCGGCGGACGGCGACCGCATGAGCAGCGGGGCGCTGTGGGCGGTGGTGCTGGCCGGCTCGCTGGGCTGCTACCTGCTGAAGCTGGCCGGGCTCTCGGTGCCCGCGGCCTGGGTCGAGCGGCCGTGGGTGACCCGGGTGGTGGAGTTCGTCCCGGCGGCGCTGCTGGCCGCGCTGGTCGCCGTCCAGGCCGCGACGTCGGGGCCCGACCTGGTCGTCGACGGCCGGCTGGTCGGGCTGGCGGTGGCGGCGGTGGCGCTCGCGCTGCGGGCCCCGTTCATCGTCGTCCTGGTGCTGGCCGGTGCGGCCGGCGCGCTGGTGCACGTCCTCACCGGCTGATCTCGCGGGCTGCCGTGCCCGTGATCGGCGGCACGGCAGCCCGAGCGGTCAGTGCGCCAGCGGCAGCTGGGCCTGCTCCTCGGCCAGCCGCTCCGCGCCGCTGGTGGTCTTCAGCGGCTTCTCCTTGATGAAGAGCACCACCAGCAGGGCGAGGGCGGCCAGCGGGGTGGCGATCAGGAACAGCTCGGCGGTGGCGTTGCCGTAGGCGTCCTGCACCACCCGGGCGACCTCCGGCGGCAGGGTCGAGACGTCGGGGACGGTCGTCTCGCCGCCCTCGGTTCCGCCGCCCAGCACGGCCAGGTCCCCGGCCACCCGGCTGGCGAGCACCGCGCCGAGCACGCTGACCCCGATCGTGCCGCCGAGGCTGCGGAAGAACGACAGCACCGAGGTGGCCGAGCCGAGCTCCCGGGCGGGCACGTCGTTCTGCGCGGCCAGGACCAGGTTCTGCATCAGCAGCCCGACGCCGACGCCGAGCACGACCATGAACGCGCCGAGCAGCCAGATCGAGGTCTGCGCGTCGATGGTGGCCAGCAGGCCGAAGCCGAGGGTCATCAGCACGCCGCCGGCGACCAGGAACCGCTTCCAGGTGCCGGTCTTGGTGATCAGCGCGCCGGCGACGGTGGAGGAGACCAGCAGGCCACCGATCATCGGCAGCGAGAGCAGCCCGGCCTCGGTGGGGGAGTAGCCCAGCGAGATCTGGAAGTACTGGGACAGGAAGACGGTGCCGCCGAACAGGGCGATCCCGACCAGCGCGCTGGCCAGCGTGGTGAGGGCGACGGTGCGGTTGCGGAAGATGCCGAGCGGGATGACCGGCTCGGCCACCCGCGACTCGACGAACAGCGCCAGCGCCAGGAGCACGGCGGCGCCGCCGACCATCAGCGCGGTCGTGCCGGAGAACCAGTCGAAGTCGTTGCCGGCCAGGGTCACCCAGATCAGCAGGGTGCTCACCCCCGCGGTGATCAGCAGGGCGCCCAGCCAGTCGATCTTCACGTCGCGGCGGCGCACCTGCTCCAGCTTCAGCGTCTTCTGCAGCAGCACGATCGCCAGCAGGGCGAACGGCACGCCCATGAAGAAGCACCAGCGCCAGCCGAGCCACGCGGTGTCCACGATGACGCCGCCGATCAGCGGCCCGGCGACGGTGGCGACGGCGAACACGGCGCCGAAGATGCCGGCGTACCGGCCCAGCTCACGCGGCGGGATCATCGCCGCCATCACGATCTGCACCAGCGCGGTGAGGCCGCCGGCGCCGATGCCCTGGACCACCCGGGCCACGATCAGCATCGTGGTGTCCTGGGAGAACCCGGCCAGCAGCGACCCGGCGACGAAGAGGGTCAGCGAGAGCTGCACCAGCAGCTTCTGGCTCACCAGGTCGGCGAGCTTGCCCCACAGCGGCACGGAGGCCGTCATGGCGAGCAGCTCGGCGGTGACCACCCAGGTGTAGATCGACTGGCTGCCCTCGAGGTCGGCGATGATCACCGGCAGGGCGTTGGAGACGACGGTCGCGGCCAGGATGGACACGAAGATGCCCACCATCAGGCCGGACAGCGCCTGGAGGACCTCCCGTCGGCTCATCCTGGCCTCGGTGCTGGCCGCGCCGGTTCCGCCGGTCTCCGTGGTCGTGGACATGGTGCTCCTGTCAGTGCTGTGCATCGGTGGGGATGAGGAGGTCAGCGGCCGGGCTCGGGCAGGCCGGCGGCCAGTGCGTCCAGCGCCTCGTCGAGCAGGGCGGTGAGCGGGACGGCGCCGTGCTGCGCGTGCCAGCGGGAGAAGGTCGTCCGGACGGCGGCGGACAGCGCTCCGGCGAGCAGGCAGGGGTACAGGTCGGTGCCGGCGTCCTGACCGGTCCGTTCGGCGATCGCCACGGCGACCTCCCGCTCGTCGGCTGCGCCGATCTCCACCAGTCGGGGGAGCAGTGCAGGGATGCCGGCGACCACGGTGATCCAGTCGCGCAGCGCCGCGGGATCGCTCTCCAGGACGGTGAGGTCCTCGTGCAGGGCCGCACGCGCGGCGGCGAGCACGCCGGTGCCGGCCGGCTGGGCGCGCAGCCGGGCGGAGAGCCGTGGCCGGTCGGGCCCAGCCGGGAAGAGCAACGCCTCCTCCTTGGCGGAGAAGTGGTTGAAGAACGTCCGGTAGGAGACGTCGGCCGCTGCTGCGATGGCCTCGACGGTGACGTTCTCCCAGCCGAGTTCGATCGCCAGCCGGAGGGTCGCCGCGGCCAGCGCGGCCCGGGTGTCGGCCTTCTTCCGCTCACGCAGCCCTCGCTCGGTCACCGGCACAGCATGGCCGATCACTGCACACTGTGCAAGATTGCTCGGTGTGCAGTCGATCACCGCAGTGCGGCGCGGCTGGCCCCGGGAGACCGCCGGCGACGGCACGATCGGACCCGTGACGGCGACCACCGAGGCAACCGCCCGCAGGAAGGCACCCCTGCTGCTGGCCACGGCGGCCGGCGCGGTCGCGGGCGTCGCGGCGAAGGCCGGTGACGAGTCGGGCTGGCGGTGGGCGGCCGACCTCGGCACCTACCCCGCGGCCTGGGTGCTCGTCGTCGCGCTGATCGGCTGGCGGGCGCCCACGGTGCCCGCCGCCGCGGCCCGCGCCGGGGTCTTCTTCGCCGCGATGACCGTCGCCTACTACGCGTGGGCCGCGCTGGTGCTGGACTTCGGCTGGTCCGCCCGGCTGCTGGTCGCCTGGCTGCTGCTCTCGGCCACGGCGGTGCCGGCCACCGGCGCCGCCGTCCACTGGGCCACCCACCGGTCGGGCCGGCTGCCCGGGGCGCTGCTGGGTGTCCCCGCCGGTCTCGTGCTCGGCAGCGGCGCGGCCCGCCAGCTGTGGCTGCAGTGGGTCCAGCCCGGCCTGGAGCTGCCAGACCGGCCGGTGCAGGTGGTCGCCGAGCTGGTCACCGCCGTGGTGCTGGTGGCGGTGCTGCCCCGCGACTCGCGCACCCGGCTGTGGGCCGGCGCCCTCGCCGTCCCGGCGGTCTGGCTGGCGCCGCGGGCGCTGGACCTGCTGCAGCGGTTCGTGTGAGGGGCCTGGCGTGCTCGTCGTGATCGGTGGTCTGCCCGGGGTGGGCAAGACGACGGTGGCCCGCGTCGTCGCGGCCGCGCTGCCGGCCGCACACCTGCGGATCGACGCCTTCGAGACGGCGCTGGTCCGGCAGCAGCTGGTCGCCGGACCGGACGACGTCGGCGCGCACGGCTACGCCCTGGCGCTGGCCGCCGCCGACACCTGCCTGACCGCCGGCACCGACGTGCTGGTCGACGCGGTCTTCGACGTCGCCGCCGCCCGCCGGCCGTTCCGGGACCTGGCGACCCGGCACGGGGTCCCGGTGCACTGGGTGCGGCTGATCTGCACCGACCGGGCCGAGCACCGGCGCCGGGTCGAGGAGCGCTCCGCCGACCTCGCCGGCCACGTCGTCCCGACCTGGGAGCAGGTGCGGGCCCGGCGGGTCGACCAGTGGCACGACCGGCACACCGTCGTCGACACCGCCGGAGGCGACCCGGTCGCCGCCACGCTCGCCGCGGTCCGCGACCGACCCGTCAGCTGACGGGGTCGCCGGCCGCCTCGCGGCGCTTCTTGCTCTTCTTCTTGCGCTCGGCGGCCTCGTCGTCCGGCCCCTCGGGCACCAGCCGGTTGAGCTCGCCGCGGATGAAGTCGCGGGTGGCCAGCTCGCCGACCGACACCCGCAGCGACGCCAGCTCCCGGGCCAGGTACTCGGTGTCGGCGCGGGTCTGCGCGGCGCGGTTGCGGTCCTCCTCGGCCTGGATCCGGTCGCGGTCGGCCTGCCGGTTCTGCGCGAGCAGGATCAACGGTGCGGCGTAGGCGGCCTGGGTGGAGAAGGCCAGGTTCAGCAAGATGAACGGGTAGGGGTCCCACCGCAGGTCGACCGCGACCACGTTCAGCGCGATCCAGACGATCACCAGGATCGTCTGCACCGCCAGGAACCGGCCGGTGCCCAGGAACCGGGCGATCCCCTCGGCGAACCGGCCGACCGCGTCGGGGTCCAGCCGCAGGAAGCTGCCGATGCCCCGGGCGGTGCGGGGCTGGTCCAGTCGCAGGTCGGCGCGCCGCTCGGCCTCAGCCACGCCGGGACCTCTCGCGCCAGTCCTCGGGCAGCAGGTGGTCCAGGACGTCGTCGACGCTGACCGCACCCACCAGCCGGCCCTGCGGGTCGACCACCGGCGCGGCCACCAGGTTGTAGGTCGCGAAGTAGCGGGTGACCTCGGTCAGTGGCGTCTCCGGGCGCAGCGGCTCCAGGTCGTCCAGCACCCCGCTGACCAGGCCGGACGGCGGCTCGCGCAGCAGCCGCTGGATGTGCGCCAGCCCCAGGTACCGCCCGGTCGGGGTGGCCGAGGGCGGCCGGCAGACGTAGACCTGGCTGGCCAGCGCCGGGGAGAGCTCGGGGGTGCGGACCCGGGCCAGCGCCTCGGCGATGGTCGCGTCGGGGGCGAGGATCACCGGCTCGCTGGTCATCATCCCGCCGGCGGTGTCCTCGGAGTACTTCAGCAGCTGGCGCACCGGCTCGGCCTCGTCCGGCTCCATCAGCTCGAGCAGCCGGTCCCGGTCCAGGGTGGAGAGCTCGGCCAGCAGGTCGGCGGCGTCGTCGGGGTCCATCTCCTCCAGGACGTCGGCGGCCCGCCGTTCCTTCAGGGTGCCCAGGATGGTGATCTGGTCGGCCTCGGGCAGCTCGCCGAGCACGTCGGCCAGCCGGGGGTCGTCCATCGCCTCGGCGACCTCGTGTCGCCGCTTGATCGGCAGTTCCTGCAGGGCATGCGCCGCGTCGGCGGCGTTGAGCTCGCGGTAGGTGGCGATCAGCGTCTCGGCGCTCTGCCCGGTCTCGGGCAGGGCGAGCCCGCTGACCTCGTCCCACGCCAGCTGGTGCAGCTGCCCGCGGCGGCCCAGCCGGCCCGGCTCCTGGACGGCGAGGCGGGAGACGACCCAGTCACCGGTCCGGGTCTGCTCGATGGCGGCGTCGACGACGGCGGCCGGCCGGTCGGACTCCTGGATGACCACCCGCCGGTCCAGCAGCTCGCCCAGCACCAGGGTCTCCCCGGCCCGCTGCTCGAAGCGCTTGAGGTTGACCGTGCCCGAGGACAGCCGCACCGAGGCGGAGTCCACGCCGGTGACCCGGCCCATCGGGCAGAAGATCCGGCGCCGCGGCACCACCTCGACGATGAGGCCCAGCACGCGCGGTGCGGCGGTGCCGACCCGCAGCGCGATCAGCACGTCGCGGACCTTGCCCACCCGGTCGCCGTTGGGGTCGAAGACGGTCAGCCCGGCCACCCGGGACACGTACGCCCTCGTCACCGTCGTCACTGGCCCTCCTCGATGCTGCGTCGGTCCCGGGACCAGTGGCCGGCGGTGACCTCGGGATCTCGGCCACCGGAGCGGAAGGCTACCGTCGCCGTCGTGGCGGCTCCGGGACCCGATCGACTCAGCTACGAGGTCGTGGACGTGTTCGCGCCCCGGCCCTACGCCGGCAACCCGCTGGCGGTGGTGTTCGACGCCGACGGGCTGACCACCGAGCAGTGCCAGGCGCTGGCCTTCGAGTTCCACCTCTCGGAGACGTCGTTCCTCTGCGCGCCCACCACCTCCGACGCCGACTACCGGGTGCGGATCTTCACTCCGTTCGCCGAGCTGCCCTTCGCCGGGCACCCGAGCGTCGGGGCCGCGCACACGCTGGTCCGCACCGGTCGGCTGCCCGCCGGTCAGGTGCGCCAGGAGTGCGGCGTCGGCGTCCTCGACCTGACCGTGGACGACGCGGGGGCGTCCCTCGACGGTGGCCGGCCGACCCTCGAACCGGGGCCGGAGCCCGCCGTCCTGGCGGCCGCGCTGGGGCTGTCCGCCGCGGACCTGGCCGACTCCCCGGTGCACGTGGCCGGCTGTGGCCTGCCCTTCGCCTACCTGGCCGTGCACCCGGGGGCGGTGGACCGGGCGCGCCCGGACCAGGGCGCGCTGGACCTGCTCGGCGTGGGGGAGGGCGTCTCGGTGCTCAGCTGGGACGCCGGCACGGCCACCGCGTACGCCCGGGTGTTCGCCGGCGACCTGCGCTGGGGCGAGGACCCGGCCACCGGTTCGGCGGCGCTGGGCGCGGGGGTCTGGCTGGCGGCGACCGGCCTGGTGCCCGCGGACGGGACGACGGGGTACACGATCCGGCAGGGCGAGCAGCTCGGCCGGCCGTCGGTGCTGTCCTGCACGGTCACCGCGGCCGGCGGCCGGGCCACCGCGGCCACCGTCGCGGGCACCGTGTTGCCGATCGCCAGCGGCACCATCCGGGTCCCGGCGCGGTGACCGATCCCGCCGCCCCGCCCCGGTCACCGGCGCGAGCGGTGACCGATCCCGCCGCCCCGTCGGTGTCGCCCTGGGCGGTGCACCGGCCGGGTGGCCGGGACGTCGCGCTGATGGCGGTGGCCGTCATCGGGGTGTCGTTCTCCGGCCCGCTCACCGCCATGGTCGCGACCTCGTTCCTGGCGATCGCCTTCTGGCGCAACGCCGCCGGTGCCGTCCTGCTGCTGCCGGTGCTGCTGCTGCGCGAGCGCGCGACGCTGACCGGCCTGCGACCCCGGCAGCTGGTCAGCTCCGTCGTCGCCGGGCTCTTCCTCGCTGCCCACTTCGCCGCCTGGCTGCCCAGCCTGTCGATGACGACGGTCGCCGCGTCCACCGCACTCGTCACGACGACGCCGATCTGGACGGCGCTCGCCGCCCGCGTCTCCGGCGTCCACCTGCCCCGGCAGGTGTGGTGGGGGCTGGCGCTGGCGGTGTTCGGCGCCGCGCTGATCGCCGGGGTCGACGTCACCGTGTCCTGGACGGCGCTGGCCGGTGACGGGCTCGCGCTGCTGGGGGCGATCTGCGCCGGTGGCTACATGCTCGCCGGGGCCCGGGCGCGGGAGCGGCTGACCACCTCGGCCTACGCCGTCGTCTGCTACTCGACGTGTGCGGTGGTCCTCGCCCTCGCCGCACTGGTCGTCGGGGTGCCGCTGGCCGGCTTCAGCGCGCGGGACTGGTGGCTGATCGCCGCGATCACCGTCTGCGCGCAGCTGTTCGGGCACACGCTGCTGAACCTGGTGCTCTCCTCGGTGGGCCCGACGGTGGTGGGGCTGGCGGTGCTGCTGGAGGTGCCGGGCGCGCTCCTGGTCGCGCTGGTGCTGCTGCAGCAGGTCCCGCCGCTGCTGGCGCTGCCCGGGATGATCGCCGTGGTGATCGGGGTGGCGCTGGTGATCCGCGGCGGGCGCCCGACCCCGGAGGCCGACCCGGTCTGATCCGGGACGTCGCTACTCTCCGGTAACCAACGTCGACCAGTAGCGGAGGCACCGTGGCCGAGCTCCGATCCCGTCGTTCCAACCTCGCCGTCCCGGGCAGCAACCCCCGGTTCCTGGAGAAGGCCAAGAGCCTCCCGGCCGACCAGGTCTTCCTCGACCTCGAGGACGCCTGCGCCCCGCTGGCCAAGCCCGGGGCGCGGAAGAACATCGTCGCCGCGCTGAACGAGGGCGGCTGGGGGAGCACGATCCGCACCGTCCGGGTCAACGACTGGACGACGGAGTGGACCTACCGCGACGTCGTCGAGGTCGTGGAGGGTGCCGGCGCCGAGCTCGACTGCCTCATGCTGCCGAAGGTCGCCGATGCCGCCCAGGTGAAGGCGCTGGACCTGCTGCTCACCCAGATCGAGAAGAGCAACGGCCTCGAGGTCGGCCGGATCGGCATCGAGGCGCAGATCGAGACCGCGCAGGGCCTGATCAACGTCAACGACATCGCCTTCGCCAGCGACCGGATCGAGACGATCATCTTCGGCCCGGCCGACTTCATGGCCAGCATCGGCATGCGCTCGCTGGTGGTCGGTGCCCTGCACCCGGACTACCCGGGCGACCCGTTCCACCACATCCTCATGACGATCCTGATGGCCGCCCGGGCCCGCGGGGTGCAGGCCATCGACGGGCCGTTCCTGCAGGTGCGCGACGTGCCCGCGTTCGAGGAGGTGGCCAAGCGCTCGGCGATGCTCGGCTTCGACGGCAAGTGGGTGCTGCACCCGGGGCAGATCGACGCGGCCAACGAGATCTACGCGCCGTCGCAGGAGGACTACGACCACGCCGAGCTGATCCTCGACGCCTACGAGTGGGCCACCTCGGAGGCCGGCGGCAAGAAGGGCTCGGCGATGCTCGGCGACGAGATGATCGACGAGGCCAGCCGGAAGATGGCGCTGGTGATCGCCGGCAAGGGGCGCGCGGCCGGGATGTCCCGCACCTCGACCTTCACCCCGCCGGAGAGCTGACCAGCAGCGCCGTCAGGGGGCGAAGGCGCCGTCGCTGATCGAGGCGAGCAGGCCGATCCAGACGACCAGCCCGGTCGCCATCAACGTGGTGCCGAGGCCGCCGACGATCACGGCGGCCAGCGCCAGGCCGTCGCCCTGCTCGCCGCTCCGCCGGATCTGGCCGCGGGCCAGCAGGCCGAGCACCAGGCCGACCGGCGCGAAGAGGAACGTGGCGACCAGGGCGACGATCGCCAGCTGGTTGGTCCGCCGCTGCCAGCCCGGCCAGTACCCGGGCGGTCCGTAGGCCGGCGGTCCGTAACCCGGCGGTCCGTAACCCGGTGGTCCGTAGGCGGGTGGTCCATAGGCCGGGGGTCCGTGGCCAGGTGGCGCGTAGGGCGGCGGCGGCCCGTGGGCGGGCGGGTCCCCGCGGTAGAAGTCGTCCTGGCTCACCGCGTCAGTGTGCCGGTCAGGCGCCGATCGCCTCGGCAGGCAACGCGGCGATGCGGGTCGCGATCGACCGGCCCGCGGCGGCGGTGATCTCGGGATCGTCGCCGATCAGCACCGAGAGCACCTGGCCCCGCGCCTGGGCGAGGACGACCTGGGTGGTGCCGTCGCCGAGGCGGTACTGGAAGACCACGCTGTTGGCGGCCAGGCCCTCCGCGCTCGGGCCGGGCTCGAACGTGTACTCCTCGACCGGGCAGCGGGCGAACGCCTCGACCAGCTCCTGGACGGCGGCCGTCGCGGCGGCCGGGGTCGCGTAGGCGATCGCCTCCGACGACAGCTGCGCGGTGCCCTCGGCGTCCAGCCCCACGACGGGCTGCTTCGCCGTCCGCTGCGACTCGGAGGCGAAGGTGTAGCCGCAGATGCCGTCGAGGCTGGGGTTCCCCGCCAGGTCGGCGTCCGAGGGGACCGGGTTGGCCTGCACCGACCAGCCCCCGGGGAGGTCGGCTGCCCGCAGGGCGGTGGCCACGATCGCCCGGGCCGGGTCCTGTGCGGCGGCGGGGTCGGCCGCTGCCGCCGCCTCGGCGGCCGCGCCGGCCGGGGCGGGCTCGGCGGTGCCCGCGCTGGTCGCCGCAGCGTCGGCGGGCTCCTCGCTGGCCCCGCACCCGGCCACCGCCAGGAGGGCAACGGCAACGGGGACGAGGAGGCGATGGCGGTGCGTCACCACAGCGACGGTAACCGCTGCAGCTGGGCGGCCGAGACGCCGCAGGACCGGCCCGGCCGTGCCCCATACTCGCCGGTAACCGAGACACCGTCGTCCCGAGGAGCGTGCGCATGACCCGCCTGGCCCAGACCGCGGACCTGACCGACGTCCAGATCGAGATCCTGTCGACGGTCCGCAGATTCGTGGACAAGGAGATCATCCCCAGGGCCCAGGAGCTGGAGCACGGGGACCTCTACCCGACGGAGATCGTCGAGGGGCTGGCGGAGATGGGCATCTTCGGGCTCACCATCGGTGAGGAGTTCGGTGGGCTGGGGGAGTCGCTGCTGACCTACGCGCTGGTCGCCGAGGAGATCGCCCGCGGCTGGATGAGCGTCTCCGGCGTCATCAACACGCACTTCATCGTGGCGCACCTGATCACCCAGCACGGCACCCCGGAACAGCAGGCCGACTACCTGCCGCGGATGGCCACCGGCGACCTGCGGGGCGCGTTCTCGATGTCCGAGCCGGAGCTGGGCAGCGACGTCGCGGCGATCCGGACGAAGGCCACCCGGGACGGCGACGAGTACGTGATCAGCGGCTCGAAGATGTGGCTGACCAACGGGGAGAACGCCACCCTGGTCGCCTTCCTGGTCAAGACCGACGAGGGCAGCGACTCCCCGTACAAGAACATGACCACGTTCCTGGTGGAGAAGACCCCGGGCCTGGGCGAGCGGCTGCCCGGCTTCGCCATCCCCGGGCGCATCGACAAGATGGGCTACAAGGGGATCGACACCACCGACGCCAGCTTCGACGGGTTCCGGATCGGCGCGGACAAGGTCCTCGGCGGGCAGCCCGGGCGCGGTTTCTACCAGATGATGGACGGCGTCGAGGTCGGCCGGGTGAACGTCGCCGCCCGGGGTTGCGGGGTCGCGATCCGGGCCTTCGAGCTGGCCATCTCCTACGCCCAGCAGCGAGAGACCTTCGGCAAGCCGATCGCCCAGCACCAGGCCATCGCCTTCAAGCTCGCCGAGATGGCCACCAAGGTCGAGGCGGCCCACACGATGATGGTGCGCGCAGCCAGGCTGAAGGACTCCGGCGCCCGCTTCGACGTCGAGGCCGGCATGGCCAAGCTGCTGGCCAGCGAGTTCGCCAGCGAGGTCACCCAGGACTCGTTCCGCATCCACGGCGGCTACGGCTACTCCAAGGAGTACGAGATCGAGCGGCTGATGCGCGAGGCGCCGTTCCTGCTGATCGGCGAGGGCACCAGCGAGATCCAGAAGACGATCATCAGCCGCGGCCTGCTCAAGGAGTACGCCAGCAAGCGCTGACCGGTCCCCCGGGTCCACCAAAATGGCCATTTTGGTGGGGCCAGGGCCAGGGGCAGGTGGAACATCGGCGGGGGGTGGGCGCCTTGCACTCGGCATGAGAGCTGCAGGAGTGACGGAGTTCGGTGGACCGGAGGCCCTGCGCCTGGTCGACGTGCCGCAGGAGCCGCTGGGTCCTGGACAGGTGCGCGTGCGGGTGACGGCCGCAGCGGTCAACCCGACCGACACCTACGCGCGCAACGGCACCTACGCACAGCGTGACCCGGTCAAGGAGTTCCCCTACGTGCCCGGCATGGACGTCGCCGGGGTGCTGGACGAGATCGGCGACGGCGCGGACACCGACATCCACGTCGGTGAGCACGTGATGGGCGTCGTCGTCCCGACCGGTGCCCACGGCGGCTACCGCGAGGACGTCGTGCTGCCCGCCGGCTCGATCGCCCGCGCCCCCGACGGCGTCGGCGACGCCGCGGCGGCCACGCTGCCGATGAACGGGCTGACCGCCCGGCTCGCGCTGGACCGGATGGCGCTGCAGCCGGGCCAGGTGCTCGCCGTGACCGGCGCGGCCGGGGCGTTCGGTGGTTACGTCGTCCAGCTGGCCAAGGGCGAGGGGCTGACGGTGGTGGCCGACGCCAAGGCCGAGGACGAGCAGCTGGTGCGCGACCTGGGTGCCGACGTCGTCGTCCGGCGGGGGGACGACGTCGCGGCGCGGATCCGCGAGGAGTTCCCCGACGGTGTCGACGGGCTGGCCGACGGCTCGGTGCAGGACGCCGCCGTCCTGCCCGCCGTGAAGGACGGCGGGGCGGTCGCGACGGTCCGCGGCTACCGCGGCGACGGGCAGCGCGACCTGCGGGTGTTCCCGGTGATGGTGCGCGACTACGCCGAGGAGCACGCCAAGCTGGACCGGCTGCGCGAGCAGGTGGAGAAGGGCGAGATCACCCTCCGCGTGGCGCAGACCTTCCCGGCGGCGAAGGCCGCGGAGGCCCACCGCCGGCTCGAGGCCGGTGGCGTGCGGGGACGGCTGGTCCTCACCTTCTGACCGCGGTAGGAAGGCCCGCATGAGACGTCGGCGCCGCAGGCGCTCGTGGGGGTCGCTCTGGTCGTGCGGCTGCACGGGGGAGTGCGACTGCTGCGGGTCAGCCGGCTGAGCTGCCCAGGTGCGTGGCCGCCTCCCGGCGGGAGAGCGGGCTGAGCTCGTGCTCGGCGAGGAACCGGCGCACCCAGTCGGGGTCGGTCTTGGTGTGCTCGCGCAGCGCCCAGCCGATCGCCTTGCGGACGAAGAACTCCGGGTCGTCGGCGTTGACCTCGATCACCTCGGTGAGCAACGCGGTGTCGGTGCGCTCCTTGGCGCCGAGCTGGGCGATGACGGCGCTTCGCCGCAGCCAGCGGTCCGGGCTCCGCGCCCAGCTCTGGAGCACCGGCCGCAGCTGCGCCGGGTGGGCGAGCAGCAGGTCGCGGACCCGGGGTTGGACGCCGTCGACCAGGTCCCACCACGCGCCCGTGGTGATCATCTCCTCGCACAGCGGCAGCAGCCGCAGGTCGCCGCGGGAGGCCGGCAGACCGGTGAGCGTGATGGCGGCGTGCCGTTCCTCCCGGGCGGACGCCTCCTGCCACAGTTGACCTGCTGCCCGTTCGACGTCCGCGGGGTGCGTCGCCGCGGCGGCCCGGACGATCCGGCGGACCTCCGGCAGCCGCACCCCGAGGCAGGGCTCCGCCGTCTTCAGGTAGGCCTGCATCGCCCGGCCCCGCTCGGGGTCCGCGGCCGCCCGCAACGCGGCACGCACCTCGGGGACCAGGTCGGCAGCGGCCACGCCGGTGATCCTGCCGCAGTCGGATCGCCGCCCGGGAGTCCCCGTGCGAGGCTGCCGGGAGGTCGCCCGCCGGTGCGCGGCCCTGGTCGGGAGGTCCCGTGAACGGCGCGCAGGCAGTCATCCGCACCTTGGTCGACGGCGGGGTGGACGTCTGCTTCGCCAACCCCGGCACCTCGGAGATGCACTTCGTCGCGGCGCTGGACGACGTCCCGGAGATGCGGGCCGTGCTCACCCTGTTCGAGGGGGTCGCCACCGGCGCCGCCGACGGGTACGCGCGGATGACCGGCTCGCCGGCGGCCACGCTGCTGCACCTGGGGCCGGGGCTGGGCAACGGGATCGCCAACCTGCACAACGCCCGCCGGGCACGGACGCCGCTGGTCAACGTCATCGGCGACCACGCGCTGACCCACAAGCGGCTGGACGCACCGCTGGAGTCCGACATCGACGCGCTGGCCGGCACGGTGTCGGGGTGGGTGCGCCGGTCACTGGCGACCAGTGAGGTCGGTGCGGACACCGCCGACGCGATCGCCGCCGCCGCCCGCGGTCAGGTGGCCAGCCTCGTGCTGCCGGCCGACGTCTCCTGGAGCGACGGGGCGCGGGTGGCCGCCGTCCCGGCGCGGCGTCCGCTCCCGCAGGTGCCGGCCTCCCTGGTCGAGGAGGTGGCCGGCGTGCTCGGCGGTTCGACGATGCTCTTCCTCGGCGGCGACGCGGTGCTCGAGCCCGGGCTGCGGGCCGCTGCCCAGGTCGCCGCGGGCACCGGCACCCGGCTGCTGTCCCAGCGGTCGCCCGCGCGGATGCAGCGCGGGGCCGGGCTGCCCGACGTCCTCAAGCTGCCCTACGCGCCGGACAGCGCCCGGAAGCAGCTGGACGGCGTGCAGCACCTGGTGCTGGTCGGCGCGGCCGAGCCGGTGGCGTTCTTCGGCTACCCCGGCATGGACGGCCGGCTGGTGCCCGAGGGCTGCACCGTGCACGTGCTGGCCGCCCCGGGGGAGGACGGCGTCGCGGCGCTGCAGGCACTGGCCCAGCTGACCGCCCCGGACGCCGTCCCGGAGCTGGCCGAGGCGCGCCGTCCGGACCTGCCCACCGGGGAGCTGGACACGAAGGCCCTCGCCGAGGTGGTCGGCGCGCTGCTGCCCGAGCGGGCGATCGTCGTCGACGAGGCGCTGACGAGCGGGCACTTCCTGCCCAGCGCGACCGTCGGTGCGCCGGCGCACGACTGGCTGACCCTCACCGGTGGCGCGATCGGGCAGGGCATGCCGGTGGCGGTCGGTGCCGCGGTGGCCTGCCCGGACCGGCCGGTGGTCTCGCTGCAGGCCGACGGCAGCGCGATGTACACGATCCAGGCGCTGTGGACCCAAGCCCGCGAGCGTCTCGACGTCACCACCGTCATCTGCGACAACAGCGCCTACGCGATCCTGGCCGGCGAGCTGGAGAGCGTCGGGGCGGCCGGCGGCGGGGAGCGCGCCGGGAAGCTGCTGGACCTGGGCGGGCCGGCGCTGGACTTCGTCGCGCTGGCCACCGGGATGGGCGTGCCGGCCACCCGGGCGAGGACGGCGGAGGAGCTGGCCGAGCAGTTCCGTGCCGCGCTGGCCGAGCCCGGGCCGCACCTGATCGACGCCGTCCTGCCGCGCGGCTGACCCGCCGCCGGGTCAGGGGCCGCCGTCGGGTGAGCTGTCCGCGACCCGGGCCTCCTCCTCGGCCGGTGAGCGACGCCCGAAGTAGAAGATGCCGATCCCCAGTGACACGGCCAGCAGGACGGCCATGAAGACCAGCAGCGGGACCGCGCCGAACTGGGCGATCAGCGGCAGCGACGCCGCGGTGACCAGGCCGCCGCCGAAGAAGGGCTCGAAGGCCAGCTGCTTGTAGCCGAAGGCCTCCATCGCCGGGGTGGCGGCGTTGGGGTCGGCGACCCGGATCAGGATCAGTCCGGTGGCCGTGACGCCGAGGGACTGCCCGAGGTCGCCGATGCCGCGCTCGAACCAGAACCGCGGGATCATCCGGCGGGCCAGGAAGACGAAGACCCCGACGTTCCAGGACAGTCCGGCGACGGCCAGCAGCAGGAAGGTCACCCAGTTGTCCGCGATCGCCTGGATGGACAGCGTCGCCAGGGCGCTGATGATCAGCAGGTCCAGCGCGATGCCCTGGATCCGCAGCATCATCTGCCGGTCGACGATGCCGGTGTAGTCGAAGCGGTCGACCAGCTTCTGCACCGCGACGCCGCCGATCATCGCCAGCGGGAACAGCGGCACGTACTCGAAGAGCTCGACGGTGTCGGCCCACAGCAGCCGCTCCAGCGCCTGCAGCCCCTCCAGCAGGGCGAGCCCGACCAGGATGGCCACGGCGACGATGGCGAAGTGGATGGCCAGCGGCTCGACCGAGGCGGTGCGCACCGTCAGCATCGCCGCCGGCTTCTGCTCCTCCCGCTCGTAGAGCCCGCGCTGCTCGGCGAGCGAGGTCTGCGCATCGCTCTCCAGCACCTCGGCGCGGCCGGTGTGCACCCCCCAGTTGATCAGCGCGATGCCGACGACGACACCGGCGACCACGCCCACCGTGGCCAGGCCGAGCGCGAGGTCCTGCCCCTCGGGGAAGCCGAGCTCGGCGAAGGTGTCGCCCAGCCCCGCCGCGGTGCCGTGACCGCCCTCGAAGCCGACCTCGATGAGCGCGCCGACCATCGGGTCCTGGCCGAGGAAGGGCACCAGCAGGAGGACGGCGAGCAGGAGCCCGATCACGTACTGGCCGGACGCCATGGTGACGCCGAGGGCCAGCTGCGGGCCGGCCAGTTCGGCGGCCTCCTTCACCTTGGGGATGCGCTCGCCGAGGAACAGCGTCGCGAAGACCACCGAGATGAGCAGGCCGGGCAGCGACGCCCAGACGTCGAGGAACTCGGCCGGCCACAGCCCGCCGGTGAGCGGCGCGCCTTCCCCGCCGATCGCCTCGGCGATCGAGCCGACCACCTCCGGGCCGATCAGCAGGGCCAGGAAGCCGCCGATGATCGAGCTGGGGAGGAAGAGCTTCTGGGCGATCCGCGAGCGGATCCGGATGAGCTTGGCGACCAGGAGCAGGACGCCCAGCACCAACAGGCTGAGCCCGATGACGTCGGCGGACACGGTGCCTCCCACGTGTGAGTCCGTGTGGGGGACCGGTCACGCCTGGTGGTCCCCGACGGGTGGGGAACACCCTGGCGGCTCACGTGCCCGCCGACAACCCCTGTTCGGCGCGGCGGTCAGTCCGCCAACAGCACCTCGGTGCTGCCCGTGGCCCGGTCCCACACGATCGACCCGCCCTGGAAGTCGCTGCGGCGCCCGCCCTCGACGGCGTACTCCCCGCTCACCGGGTAGCCCACTGGCCCCGCCTCCCAGGCCAGCTCCGACCAGCGAGCACGGATGGCGCCGTAGACCTCGTGGGCTCCGGTGTCGGGGGTCCAGTAGATGGAGGCGCCGCCGCTGCCGTTGAAGTGGTTGAAGCGCCCGACGCCGTCGGGGGTGGCCCGTTCCCCGGTCACCGGGTAGCCCAGTGGTCCGGTCTCCCAGGCGAGGTCTGTCCAGCGGGCGCGGATGGCGCCGTAGACCTCGTGGGCTCCGGTGGTGGGAGTCCAGTAGATGGAGGCGCCGCCGCTGCCGTTGAAGTGGTTGTAGCGGCCGATGCCGTCGGGGGTGGGGCGTTCGCCGGTCACCGGGTAGCCCAGTGGTCCGGTCTCCCAGCCGAGGTCTGTCCAGCGGCCTCGGATGGCGCCGTAGACCTCGTGGGCTCCGGTGTCGGGGGTCCAGTAGATGGAGGCGCCGCCGCTGCCGGCGTAGTGCTGGAACTGGCCGACCTGGTCCGGAGTCGGCTTCTCCCAGGTCACGGGGGGACCGAGCGCACCGTCGGCCTGGCCCAGCGCCCGGTAGAGCTGCTCGATGGCGGACCAGTTCACCGACACGCCCTGGTTGCGCCCGGCCTGCTCCCGTTCGGCGATGAGCGGCCAGACGTTGGCCAGGCAGCCCTGCAGCGAGATGGACTGCTGCTGCATCACCGCGGCCGTCTGGCCCCCTCCCGGGCAGTCCCGGTGGCCCAGGCCGAGCCAGTGCCCGACCTCGTGCAGGATCACGTACTGCTGGTACAGCGGGAGCCCGAGCGTCCAGGAGCTCGTGCCCAGGCGCCACCGCTCGTCGTTGATGTAGACGGTCCGACCGACCCGGCAGCTCCAGGTGCTGCTGCAGCCGGGCGCCGCGTTCCCCACCACGGCGGGGGAGGCGAGGACGAGGTCGAAGTCGGCGCCGGAGGGGACCTGCTGGAAGGCGAGCGTGCCGCCGAGGGCCCAGCCGCGGTGGTCGGCGAGCGTGTCGGCCGCCACGGCGGAGAAGTGGCCGAGATCGCCGGCGACCGCACCGCGCGTGGAGACGGTGTAGGTCACCGTCCGCTCCACCGCCTGGGCTGTGCTGGCGCCCGGGGTCAGGACCGTCGCGATCGCGATCAGCGCGATCAGACCGACTCTCACGTACCGGTTCATCTGCCGCCTCATCCCTCGCCGGCCGCGCGGTCGCGCGGCTGTGCGTGAGTCCCGGGTGAGCCTGGCAATGGGCAGGCTCGCGGTGCTGGTGCGTTCGATCCTCGGCGTTCGACTTCGGCCTGCACGGTAGCGAGCCGGCCGGGCAGTACGCGAGCCCACCAGCGCGCTGGTGGGCGGATCCCGCAGCCGCGAGGTGGCCATCGACGCGCAGGACGAATCACGTGGCGCTCTTCTTACAGCGACTGCACGTACAGGGGATGGCACAGGGTGCGCATGGCCGAGGGATCGGAGGGGCGGGTGGCCGCCGCTCGAGGCGCTCGCCATCGAGGCCGGTTCGCTGGGATGCTCGGACGTCTACCCGACGGAGGTGGGTCCTGTGGGCACCTGGCTGGTCCTGGTCCTGATCCTCGCCGCACTGGTGGTGCTGGCGTTCCTCACGTTCGCGGTCGCCACCCGCCGCAAGGTGGCCAAACGGCGCAGGCGGTAGCCGACGCGGGGAGGACTGCTGGGCGGCCTGGCCGCAGGCGTCGCCTGAACGGGTGAACCCTGCGGCTGAGTGGTCACTCTTCGTCCACAGGGCTCCCCGCGAGACGTGATCGTCCCCTTACAGTCGCTGGACTCATCTGACCAAGTGGCTGCTCAACGGGGGTGTCGTGCCGGTGGCGAGCTCTGCCGTCGAACTCGTCGACGGCGAGGTCCGTGAGCTGATCCGCCGCCGAGGGCTGGACCCGTTCGGCGATCCGGGGCCGGTGCGGATGCTCGTGCGGGACGTGGTCGCCGACTACTCCGAGCGCTCGCTGTCCTCCACGCTGCCGCCCGTGGGCGACCAGGAGGGCGTCGTCCGGGACGTGCTGGACCGGGTGGCCGGCTACGGGCCGTTGCAACGGTGGCTGGACGACCCGGAGGTCGAGGAGATCTGGGTCAACGAGCCGGGGCGGGTGTTCGTCGCCCGCCGCGGCCGCAGTGAGCTGACGACGACGATCCTGGGCGCCGGGCAGCTGGCGGACCTGGTCGAGCGGATGCTGCGCAGTTCGGGTCGACGGATCGACATGTCCACCCCGTTCGTGGACGCGATGCTGCCCGACGGGTCCCGGCTGCACGTCGTGATCCCGGACGTGACGCGGCGGCACATGGCGGTGAACATCCGGAAGTTCGTGCTGCAGGCGCACTCGCTCGACGAGCTGGTCGCGCTGGGCACGCTCACCTCGCAGGTGGCCCGCTTCCTGGAGGCCTCCGTCGCCGCCGGGCTCAACATCCTCGTGTCCGGCGGGACCCAGGCCGGCAAGACCACGATGCTGAACTGCCTGTGCGCGGCGGTGCCGGCCCGCGAGCGCGTGGTCACCTGCGAAGAGGTGTTCGAGCTGCGGGTGCCGCTGCCCGACGTCGTGGCGATGCAGACCCGGCAGGCCAACCTCGAGGGCGCCGGGGAGATCCCGCTGCGCCGGCTGGTGAAGGAGGCGCTGCGGATGCGGCCCTCCCGGCTGGTCGTCGGCGAGGTGCGCCAGGAGGAGTGCCTGGACCTGCTGATCGCGTTGAACTCCGGACTCCCGGGGATGTGCACCCTGCACGCCAACAGTGCCCGCGAGGCCGTGGTCAAGATGTGCACGTTGCCGCTGCTGGCCGGGGAGAACATCGGGCACGCCTTCGTCGTCCCGACCGTGGCCTCCAGCGTCGACCTCGTGGTGCACGTGGGCACCGAGCCCAGCGGTGCGCGGCGGCTGCGCGAGGTCGTGGCGCTGTCCGGCCGCACGGAGGGCAGCATCGTGGAGACCGCCGACGTCTTCACCACCCGCGACGGCCGGTTGGTACGCGCCGACGGCTACCCGCCGCACGCCGACCGCTACGCCGCCCACGGCTTCGATCTGACCGCACTGCTGGGTGACCCGGCCGAGCGGCGGACCGCGTGAGCGTGCCCGGTGGCCTGCTCGGGCTGGCCCTCGGCGTCGGGCTGCTGCTCATCTGGCGCAGCGGCGCCCGTGCGCCGGTCCGCCGCGCGGGCACGTCCCGGCCGGGACGGCGTCAGCAGCTGTTGGCCGCCGCGGGGCTCACCGGGATCAACTCCGCCCAGTTGCTCGCGCTGCAGGTCGCCCTCGGTGTCGCCGCGCTGCTGCTGGTGCTGCTGACCACCCAGACGGTGACGATCAGCCTGGCGTTCGGCGTCTTCGGCTCGGCGGTGCCGTACCTGCTGGTGCGCCGGCTGGCCGCCAAGCGCCGGGCGGACCTGCGGGAGGTCTGGCCGGAGGTGGTGGACAACCTGGCGTCGGCGGTCCGGGCCGGGCTGTCGCTGCCCGAGGCGCTGTCGGCGCTCGCCGTCCGAGGCCCGGAGGTGCTGCGGGGCTCCTTCGCCCGGTTCGCCGCCGACCACCGGTCCAGCGGCCGGTTCAGCGACGCGCTCGACCGGCTGAAGGACGACCTGGCCGACCCGGTGGGTGATCGGATCGTGGAGACGCTGCGGGTGGCGCGCGAGGTGGGCGGCAGCGACCTGGGCCGGGTGTTGCGCACGCTGGCCGCGTTCCTCCGCGAGGACGCCCGGGCCCGGGCGGAGCTGGAGACCCGGCAGGGATGGGTGATCCAGGCTGCCCGGCTGGCCGTCGCCGCGCCCTGGGTGGTGCTGCTCCTGCTCGCCACCCAGCAGCAGACCCTGACCGCCTACGACACCCCGGTCGGGACGGCGCTGCTGCTCATCGGCGGCGGGGTGTGCCTGCTGGCCTACCGGCTGATGCTGAAGATCGGGCGGCTGCCCGAGGACGTGCGGGTGCTCCAGTGAGTGAGCATCGCAGCGAGCGCCAGCGAGCGAGGAGCGGAACGAACGGGCCGCGCAGCGGCGTGATGTCGTCGTGAGCGCCGGGCTGATCGGCATGCTGCTCGGGTTGGTCGCGGCCTCCGGCGTGCTGCTGGCGGTGAGCTTCTCCCCGCCGTTCCGGCAGGTGCGGCTGGTCGACCGGCTCGCGCCCTACGTGCACGACAGCCCGGCGCCGTCCCGGCTGCTGGGCACGGCCACCCAGCCGGGGCTGCTCAGCGCCGCCCGGCGGGTGTTCGGGCCGGTGCTGGCCGACGGCGCCCGGCACGTCGACCGGCTGCTCGGGGGCCGGGTGGCGGTGCGGCGGCGGCTCGATGCGCTGAACGCCGACACGAGCGTCGAGGACTTCCGGATCGAGCAGGTCGTGTGGGGCGGGCTCGGGTTGCTGGGCGCCGCCGTCCTGTCGGTTGCCGGTTCGGCGCTGACCGGGTCGGTGAACCTGCTGTCGGTCGTGCTGCTGTGCGTGGCCGGGCTGGTCGGCGGGGTGCTCGGCCGTGACTGGTGGCTGACCCAGCAGGTGCAGCGACGCGAGGAGCTGCTGCTGGCCGAGTTCCCGGTCGTGGCCGAGTTGCTGGCGCTGGCCGTGACGGCGGGGGAGAGCCCGACCGCGGCGATCGCCCGGGTCACCCGGCTCTCCGGCGGTGAGCTGGCCCGGGAGCTGGGCGCCACGCTGGCCCGGGCCCGCGCCGGGGTGCCGCTGGTCGATGCGCTGCAGCAGCTGGCCGACCGCACCTCACTCGACCCGCTGGCCCGCTTCGTCGACGGCCTGATCGTGGCCATCGAGCGCGGCACCCCGCTGGCCGAGGTGCTGCGGGCCCAGGCCGCCGACGTCCGGGAGGCCGGCAAGCGCCGGCTGCTGGAAGCAGGCGGGCGCAAGGAGATCGCGATGATGGTCCCGGTCGTGTTCCTGGTGCTGCCCGTCACCGTCCTGTTCGCCCTGTACCCGGGGCTGATCAGCATCGTCTCGCTGGCGCAGTGACGCCGGTGACCGACAGAGAGGACCACGGATGCGTGCCTACGCGTTCCTTCTGACCGCGCTGGCTGCGCTGGCGGCCCGGCTGCGGGAGGACGATCCCGAGCGGGGCGACGTCCCGGGCTGGGTGATGATCACGGTGATGACCGCCGCGTTGGTGCTGGCGATCCTCGTGCCGTTCCGCGCGGCGATCGTGGAGGCGGTGTCGAACGCGCTGGAGTCCGTGACGAGTGCGCCGTGAGCGGCTGACGGACGACGGTGAGCGGGGGAGCGCGGTCGTCGACTTCGTGCTGGTCGGCGTGCTGATCGTGGCGCTGCTGCTGGCGGTGTTGCAGGTGGCGGTCTACGTGCACCTGCGCAACGTGGTGGTGGCCAGCGCGCAGCAGGGGGCCCGGTACGCGGCCAACGCCGGCGTGCCCACTGAGGCCGGGGCGGCCCGGACGCTGGAGATCGTCGGGCAGGCGACGTCGACGGGGACGGCGGCGGGGTTGGCGTGCGAGTCGGTGCAGGAGGTCGACGAGAGCGGGCTGACGCTGGTCGTCGTCCGGTGTGCCGGTGCGGTGCCGAGTCTCTTCGGCCCGCTGGGTGACCTGTTGCCGCTGTCGGCGACCGGGCGCTCGGTGGCGGAGACGCCGTGAGGTGGATCCGTGCGCGGCTGGGTGTCGGCGGCGGCGAGCAGGGGTCGGCGATCGTGGAGTTCGTGTTCATCGCGCTGGTGGTGTTCCTGCCGCTGGTCTACATCGTGGCCGGTTTCTCCGCCGTCCAGCGCGGGGTGTTCGCGGCCAACGCTGCGGCCCGGGAGGCCGGGCGGGCGATCGCCATGGCACCGGACGTGGCGACCGGGCAGGCGCGGGCGGAGGCGGCGGTGGCGATCGCGGTGGCCGACCAGTCGGTGGAGGCGACCGACGTCGTCCTGGCCTACGCGCCGGCGGGCTCGGGATGCGAGGCGGCGGGCAGCTATGCGCCGTCGCTGGTGCCGGGGGAGGAGTTCTCGGTGTGCGTGACGGTGACGGTGCGGATCCCGCTGCTGCCTGAGTTCATCGACGCGAACACCGCGACCGGGCAGTTCCTCGTCGAACGCGACCGCTACGTCGACGGCTGACCTCGCGAGGAGGGGCGCACGTGTCAGGTACGCACCGGGTGGTTCGCCCTCAGTGCTCCTCGATGCACGAGGGTCACGTGCGCTGCATAGACGGCGATCATGGCGACAGCGAGAGCGGCCACACCGGCCCATCGCCACGGGGTCAAGCCTTCGGCATGGGCGGCGACGTCGGAGATGCCGATGGCCAGGACCTCGAATGCCAGGAAGGCGACTCCGGCTGCGAAGAGGACCGAGGCCAAGCGCCCCGGCTCGTAGGCGAGGGCGATCGCGCCCGGCAGCAGGACCACGACGTAGAAGACCGTGATCCCAACGGTCCCCACCCAGCTGAACTCCGTAGCTCCGTCGGTCACCAGGGCGATCGCGCGCATGAGCAACCGTGTGAGCGCCGCACTGGCGATGCCCCAGACTGCAGCCACAGCGGTGCCCCTGGCAGTTGCACGCCCCAGCCGATGGATGTCCATGGCCGTCCTCAACTCGCTTGGACAGTCCCTCCATGCTGCTCTCGATGGCTGGAGAAGACCAGAGGACGACGGCTGAGCGGAGAGCCGTCCGAACTAGGCCGGCTCAGCCGGTGGCGGTGGTGGACGGCGGGGCGCTGCCGCCCTGCGGTGCCTCGCCGGTCATCAGCTGGACGATCTGCTCGCGGTCGGCCGCCGAGGGAAGTCCCCAGGTCGGCTCGTACTCGTAGACCTCGGTCAGCGGGCGTGAGGCGGTGCGGCCGGTGAGGATCTCCACCGCCGAGGTGTCGATGAGTCCGGGGTGCTCCACGCCGCAGGCCTCGGCGACCCTGATCAGGTCGCGCCGCAGCGTCTGGATGTAGGTGGCCGCCCGGACCGACTTCAGAGTCGGGTCCAGGCCGTGGGCGAGCCAGGCGTTCTGGGTGGCGACGCCGGTGGGGCAGGTGTCGGTGTGGCACTTCTGCGCCTGGATGCAGCCGATCGCCAGCATCGCCTCGCGGGCGACGTTGACCAGGTCGCAGCCGAGGGCGAAGGCGATGACCGCGTTGTCGGGCAGGCCGAGCTTGCCGCCGCCGATGAAGGTGACCTGCTCGTGCAGCCCGGCCCGGGCGAAGGTGGAGTAGACCCGGGCGAAGCCCAGCTGGAAGGGCAGCGAGACGGAGTCGGTGAAGATCAGTGGCGCCGCGCCGGTGCCGCCCTCGCCGCCGTCGATGGTCACGAAGTCCACGCCGCGGCCGGTGGTCGCCATGAGCTCGGTGAGCTCGTGCCAGAAGCCCATGTCGCCCACCGCGGACTTGATGCCGACCGGCAGCCCGGTCTCGGTGGCCAGCAGCTCGACCCAGTCCAGCAGGCTGTCGGTGTCGGTGAACTCGGCGTGCCGCGACGGGCTGATGCAGTCCACGCCCTCCGGGACGCCGCGGGTCTCGGCGATCTCGGCGGAGACCTTGGCCGCGGGCAGCACTCCGCCCAGGCCGGGCTTGGCGCCCTGGCTCAGCTTGATCTCCAGGGCCCGCACGGGGGCGGAGGCGATGAGGTCCGTGAGCCGGGCCAGGTCGAAGCGGCCGTGCTCGTCGCGGCAGCCGAAGTACGCCGTCCCGAGCTGGAACACCAGCTCACCGCCGTGCCGGTGGTGCCTGGAGATGCCGCCTTCGCCGGCGTTGTGCAGGCAGCCGGCCAGCGCGGCGCCGCGGTTGAGCGCCTCGACCGCCTGGCCGGACAGCGAGCCGAAGCTCATCGCGGAGATGTTGACCACCGACTGCGGCCGGAACGCGTGCGCCCGGCCGCGGGCGGCACCGAGCACCTTCGCACTGGGCAGTGGGGACCCATGGCCGGCCTGCACGGTGGTGGTCGGGACGGCGTGGCCGAACGTGCGGTGGTTGATCACCGGGTAGCCCGCGGTGAACTCCAGGTCGTTGTCGGTGCCGAAGCCGAAGTAGTTGTTCTCCCTCTTCGCCGAGGCGTAGACCCAGCGCCGCTGGTCGCGGGTGAACGGCCGCTCGTCGTTGTTCGCGGCCACCAGGTACTGCCGCAGCTCGGGGCCGATCGACTCCAGCAGGTAGCGGGCGCGACCGAGCACGGGGAAGTTGCGCAGCAGGGTGTGCTCACGCTGGAGCAGATCGCGGGCCGCGACCCCGGCGAGGGCGGAGAGTCCGGCGGCCGCGGCGCGGGTGGCCCAGGTCATGTCCCACTATGACCCGCCTGCAGCCGGTTCGGGACCGGTTCACCGCCGGACCCTGCGACGGGGATCCAGTCGGACAGGCGCGAGGGGGCGGCCCCGGTGAACCGGGACCGCCCCCTCCGGGATGGTGCTGCCTCAGTAGGTGACGGAGGTGAGGTAGTCCAGGCCCACCTCTGCGGCCTCGAAGGGGTCGAACGTCGGGTCGCCGAAGCGCGGGTCGTGCTCGACGACGTGGTAGCGGACGCGGTGGGCCGCGTCGAAGATCGCCGGGAAGTCGAGCGACCCACGGCCGACGATCTCGATCCGGTTCTCCAGCTCCGGGTTGAGGTCCTTGACGTGCAGCAGCTGGATCCGCTTGCCGTACTCCTCGACGACCTCGACCGGGTCGAGGCCGGCGAAGGCCACCCAGTACAGGTCGAGCTGGGAGACGACGTTCTTCTTCTGGGTGTGCTGCATCAGGATGTCGAAGGCGGTGCGGTCGCCGAAGACGGTGGTGAACTCGAAGTCGTGGTTGTGGATGAACAGCGTCTGGCCGGCCTGGCGCGCCTGCTCACCGACGGCGTCGAGGTACTCGGCGTACGCGATCCAGTCGGCCTCGGTCTCGAGCTCACCGATCCACGGGGCACCCGCGGTGCTGCCGGAGCCGAAGTACGTGATGCCGAGGGTGCGGTTGTCCGCGATGATCTGCGCGATGTCCGCCGGGTTGGCGGGGGAGCCCACGTCGACGTGCCGGGCCGACGCCTTGAGGCCGTACTCGTCCAGCAGGGCCGCGTACTCCTCGGCGGTCCAGCCGCTCAGCGTGTACGGCTCGACGTTCCGGTAGCCCATCTCGGCCAGCCGGCGCAGGACCTCCTCGTGCTGCGCCTGCTCATCGGTACCGCTGTTGAGGTAATCGGCGAACGTGTAGAGCTGGACCGAGATCTTGCTGAGCGGCACGCCGCGCTCGGCACACTCCCGGTCCGGTGAGCCCTTGCCGGGCGGGGCGGCGGTCGCTGTGCCGGCGAGGCCGACGAACAGCAACGCGGACAGGACGGCGACGAGCACGGCCCGCAGGCCGATCGGCAACTTCACGGTTTCCCCCTTGGCTGGTCACGTGGGCACACGACACCGCCGCTGGGAGGCCGCCCGCTGGCTGGGGCGGAGAAGACGCGACTGTGGCGTGCGCCACAACCTAGGGCCACTTGTGTCAGATGCAAAGCAGAAGTGGGACGAGGCCGGGCGGAAGGAGAGGGCTGCTCCGGGCGCGCCGCGGTCACCTGCACGTTGCTGTTCCGCCGGCCAGGCCGGGGCCGAAATCGGCGTGACGGCCCGGCCCGCCGGTGACTAGCGTGCCGGGCAGCAGTCCTCGACCAGGGAGCAGCGACATGGGTGGCAGCGGCGACATCTCCGGGTGAACCCCGGGATGTGTCCGGCAGGCGAGCAGCCGCCGGAGCCTCCGCTCGTCCTCGTCCACCGCCGGGCTGCCACAGGCGCCCGCGTCCCCCGCAGAGGTCCCGCCGTGCCCGACGCCTCCGTCGTCTGCTCCGCCCTGTCCTTCGCCTGGCCCGACGGCACCCCCGTCTTCACCCGGCTCTCCTGCACGGTCGGCCCCGGCCGCACCGGCCTGATCGCGCCCAACGGCGCGGGCAAGAGCACCCTGCTCGAGCTGATCGCCGGCGAGCTCCGGCCCGCCGCGGGCACGGTCACCGTCGACGGCGTCCTCGGGTACCTGCCCCAGTCGCTGCCGCTGGCCGGTGACCTGACCGTCGCCGAGGTGCTCGGCGTCGCGCCCGTGCTCGCCGCCCTGGCCGCCATCGAGTCCGGTGACGCCGCCGACGAGCACTTCGACACCATCGGCACCGACTGGGACGTCGAGGAGCGCACCCGTGCCCAGCTCGGCCGGCTCGGCCTCGGCGACGTCCCCCTGGGCCGCCGGCTCGACACCCTCAGCGGCGGGCAGGTCGTCACCCTCGGCCTGGCCGCGCAGCTGCTCGCGCGCCCCGACGTCCTGCTGCTCGACGAGCCGACCAACAACCTGGACGGCGACGCCCGGCGCACCCTGCACGCCGCGCTCGAGGACTTCCCGGGCTGCCTGCTCGTGGTCAGCCACGACCGGGCGCTGCTCGACCGGATGGACCGCATCGCCGAGCTCGACCGCGGCGAGCTGCGCACCTACGGCGGCGGCTTCACCGACTGGGAGGCCGCCGTCCGCGCCGAGCAGGAGGCGGTGGAGCGGGACGTGCGCACGGCCGAGCAGCAGCTCGAGCGGGAGAAGCGGGAGCGGCAGCAGGCCCGGGAGCGGGCGCAGCGGAAGTCCGGCAACGCCGCCCGCACCGTCAAGGACGCCGGCCTGCCGAAGATCCTCATCGGGAAGATGAAGCGGACCGCGCAGGAGACGGCGGGCCGGGCCGATGACGTGCACGCCGCCCGGCTGGACGGCGCCCGGACCCGGCTGGCCGAGGCCGAACGGGCGCTGCGCGACGACCGGGCGATCGTGCTGGAGCTGCCCGGCACCGCAGTGCCCACCGGGCGGACCGTGTTCGCCGGCGAGGGGCTGCAGCTGCGGCTGGGGGAGCGGGCGCTGTTCGCCGAGGGCGGCGTCGACCTCACCGTCCGCGGCCCGGAGCGGATCGCACTGACCGGCGCGAACGGCGCCGGGAAGTCGTCACTCCTCCAGCTGATGACCGGGGACCTCACGCCCGACGCCGGGGAGGTCCGGCGGGCCGACGGCCGGGTCGCCCACCTCTCTCAACGGCTGGACCTGCTCGACGACGACCGCACCGTTGCCGAGGCGCTGGCGGACGCGGCACCCGCGATGCCGGCGGCGGAGCGGATGAACCTGCTGGCCCGGTACCTGTTCCGCGGCAGCCGGGCGCACCTGCCGGTCCGGGCGCTGTCGGGTGGCGAACGGCTGCGGGCGACGCTGGCCTGCGTGCTGCACGCCGAGCCGGCGCCCCAGCTGCTGCTGCTCGACGAGCCGACCAACAACCTCGACCTGGTCAGCGTCGCCCAGCTGGTGAGTGCGCTGGCGGCCTACCGGGGCGCGTTCGTGGTGGTCAGCCACGACGAGAGCTTCCTGACCGACCTGGCCCTCACCCGGAGGCTGCGCCTGGCGTCAGGCCGCCTCCACGAGGACGCCGTTGGTCACTGAGCGCTGCCTCAAGGCGATCGAGGCAGCGCCCAGTGACCAACGGGGGAGCGCCACGACGTCAGCCGGCGATGCGGGTGCACTCCGGGCAGCGGTCGGTGCCGGAGAACGTCGTCCAGTCCTGATCGGCGACGGCGGACACCAGCACGCCACAGACCGACTGGTCCAGACCGTCGACGACCGGGCGGGCGACGGCATGGGTGACCTGGTCGCTGCTGCGCGGGTCGTGCGCCGTGGACGCCACGTGGGTGGCGGTGAGGTCGGTCCCGATCGTGGAGAGGCTCGCCGTCATGGGCAGCAGCCTGCCGCAGGAACATGACGATCAGACTGCGATGGGGCGTTGATCGTGCGATGGCTCGTCACACCGGCGACCGGCCCCGGAGCCCGAGGTAGCGCCTGCTGCACCGCAAGAGGCCAGGTCAGGGGATCGGAGAGCGGGCTCCGCACGACCAGCATCGGTGGGGACACCAGACCGACCGAGGAGCCCCCCGTGCCCGATCCGTACCGCCTGGACCCCGCGCCCACCGCCCAGCCCGTCGACCGCAGCAAGGCACCGGAGCCGACCCGCCCGCTGCGCACGCTGCTCTGGATCGTGCTGGTGGCCAGCATCGCCGGGAACAGCGTCACCTCGTTCAGCGCCGTCCCGCTCGCGGTGAGCATCGGCTTCGGCCTGCTGACCGCCGTCAGCGGCATCACGCTGATCAGCCTGCACGTGCGGCAGCGATGAGCACCGCCCTCGCCCCGGCGACCACCGTCGCCGTCGCGCTCAGCCGGGTGACCAAGACGCACCCCCACGGCGTCCGCGCCCTGGACGACGTCACGGTCGAGGTGCCGCGCGGCAGCTTCCTCGCCGTCATGGGGCCCTCGGGCTCGGGGAAGAGCACCCTGCTGCAGGTCGCCGCCGGGCTGGACACCCCGACCAGCGGGGAGGTCCTCCTCGACGGCACCGCGATCGGCGGGCTCGACGAGACCCGCCGCACCGAGCTGCGCCGCGACCGGATCGGCTTCGTCTTCCAGGCCTACAACCTGCTGCCGGCGCTCACCGTGGCCGAGAACATCACCCTCCCGCTGCGGCTGGCCGGGAAGTCGCTGGACCGGGTCTGGGTGCAGTACCTGGTCGACCGGGTGGGCCTGGGCGACCGGCTGGACCACCGGCCGGCCGAGCTCTCCGGCGGCCAGCAGCAGCGCGCCGCGATCGCCCGCGCCCTGGTCGCCCGGCCCGCCGTCGTCTTCGCCGACGAGCCCACCGGCGCCCTGGACCTGCACAGCGCCGCGGAGGTGCTCGACCTGCTCCGCGACCTGGTCGACGACCTGGGGCAGACGGTCGTGCTGGTCACCCACGACCCGGCCGCCGCCGCCCGCGCCCACCGAGCCCTGGTGATGGCCGACGGCCGGGTCGTCGACACCCTCGAGCAGCCGACCGCCGCTGACCTGGCCGGGCGCCTCGTCGCGCTGCGCGAGGGCTGAGCGGTGTTCGCGCTCGCCCTGCGCCTGGCCCGCACCCGGCTCACCGCGTCCCTCGCCGTCTTCGTCGCGGTGCTCGGCGGGGCGGCCATCGTCACCGGCACCGGTGTGCTGGCCGAGTCCGGGCTGCGCTCGCACCTGCCCGTCGACCGGCTCGCCGGCGCCGAGGTGGTCGTCTCCGCCGACCAGACGGTGCGGCCCAGCGCCGACCTCGCCGTCGCCCTGCCCGAGCGGGGCCGGGTGCCCGCCACGCTGGTCGACGAGCTGGGCCGGCTGCCCGGGGTGGACGCCGCCGTCGCCGACGTCGGCTTCCCGGCGGCGGTCCTGGACGCCGAGGGGGACGTCGTCGGCACCGCCGACCCGGTGACCGCCGGGCACGGCTGGTCGTCGGTCGGCCTGCTCGACGACCCGGAGGTCACCGGCACCGCGCCGACCGGTCCGGAGGAGGTCGCCGTCGACGCGGCGATCGCCGCCGCAGCCGGCGTGGGGCCCGGCGACCCGGTGCGGGTCGTGCTGGCCGGGCGCGCCTCCGACGCCCGGATCAGCGCGGTGGTCCCGGCCGGCGCGGGTGTCCTGGTCGACGACGACCGGGCCGTCCAGCTGGCCGGGCGGCCCGACACCGTGGACCTGATCGGCCTCCAGGTGGCCGGGGACGCCCAGGCGGTCGCCGACGCCGTCCGCCCGTTGCTGCCCGCCGGCACGATCGTCAGCACCGGCGATGCCCGCGGCGACGTGTCCCTGCCCGAGGTGGCCGCCGCCCGGTCCCTGCTGGTCGTGCTGGCCTCCTCCCTGACCGGTGTGCCGCTGCTGATCGTCGGGTTCGTGGTGGCCGGGGCGCTGACCGTGTCGATCGGCGGGCAGCGCCGCGAGCTGGCCCTGCTCCGCGCCATCGGCACCACCCCGCGGCAGCTGCGCCGGCTGGTGGCCGGCCAGGCGGCCGTCGTCGCGGCGGTCGCCCTCGTGCCCGGCATCGCCCTCGGGTACCTGCTGGCCGGGCAGTTCCGTCGCCTGCTGGTGCAGATCGGGGAGCTCCCCGACGCGCTGCCGCTGACCGTCGGTCCGCTCCCGGCGCTGGCCGCCGCGGCCCTGCTGCTCCTCGTCGTCCAGGTGGCCGCCCGCTCCGCCACCTGGCGGACCAGCCGGGAGCCGGTGACCCAGCTGCTGGCGGAGTCCCGGACCGGCCCGCGGACCTCCTCGCGCGGCCGGTACCGCGCCGGGCTGCTGCTCATCGCCGCCGCCCTGCCGCTCGCGGTGCCCCCGCTGCTGGCGCAGTCGCCGATCGGCGCGGCGTCCACCTCGCTGGCCGGCATCGTCGCCGCCATCGGACTGGCGATGGCCGGCCCCACCCTGCTCCGCCGGGTCACCGGGGGCCTCGCCCGCCGGCTGCCCGCCGGCACCTCGGCGCCCGGGTGGCTGGCGGTCGCCAACCTGCACGGCTACGCGATGCGCTCCGCCGGGGCGATCACCACCCTGGCCATGGCGGTCGTGTTCGTCCTCACCTACACGTTCGCCCAGACGACCGTGATCGACGCGACCACGGAGGAGACCCGGGCGGGCACCCTCGCCGACACGACGGTCGTCGCCCCCGCCCTGGGCGGCATCCCCGCCGGGTTGCTCGGCGAGGTGCAGGCCGTCCCCGGCGTGGAGGCGGTCGCCCCGGTCAGCTCGACGACCGTGCTCTGGCCGGAGCGGCTGCTGGGCGAGGAGGAGCTGACCGCCGGGCCGGCCCTGGTGCTGCCCCCGGCCGGGGCGGCGGTGCTCGACCTCGGCGTGCGGGAGGGCGACCTGGCCGACCTGACCGGCGCCACCGTCGCCGTCGGCAGTGGCGGCGCCCGCGCCCGGGACGTCGGCCTCGGTGACCAGGTGCAGCTGACCCTGGGGGACGGCGCACCGGTGGCGGCCCGGGTCGTCGCCGTCTACGACCGGGAACTGGGCTTCGGCCCGGTCGTCCTCTCCGCCGACCTGGCCGCGGGGCACACCACCGGCGGCCTGGCCGACAGCCTGCTGGTGCGCACCGACGGCGACCCGGCGACCGACCGGGCGCTCGCCGGGCTGACCGACCGGCCCGGCGTGACGGTGTCCGGCGGCGGGGTCGCCGGCGACCGCCCCGCTGCGCCCCCGGAGGTCTGGATCAACCTCGCGGTCATCGGCGTGCTGCTGGGCTACCTGCTGCTGGGCATCGCCAACGCGCTGGTCGCGGCCACCGCCCAGCGGCGCGGGGAGATCGCCACCCTGCGGCTGACCGGCACCACGCCGCGGCAGGTCCGCACCATGATGCGACGCGAGGCGGCGCTGGTCTCCGGTGCGGCGGTCGCGGCCGGCGTGCTGGTCTCCGCGGTGCCGCTGGCGCTGCTGGGCCTGGGGTTCCTCGGCCGTCCCTGGCCGTCGGGGCCCGGCTGGCTGCTGCCGGTCACGGCGCTCGTCGTCATCGGCATCGCGTTCCTGGCCATCGAACTGCCGACCCGGTCCGCGCTGCGGGTCCCGCCGGGCGACGCGCTCGCCAGCCAGGGGTGAACCGGGGTGCTCAGTTCGGGAAGCCGTCCCCGCCGGCCAGCGCGGTGATCGCGATCATCGCGGCGAAGAGGAGGGCGGTGACCACCAGCACCCCGAGGCACAGCACCCAGCTGCGGTCGCCGAGCCCCGGCCTCGTCGGCGCAGGCGTGGACTGCTCGGTGTCAGGGTGGGTGCGCTGTTCGACGGACACGCTCATGCGGACTCCCGGAGACGTCGGCCGTGCCGGCCGATGACCTGGGCGCCGTGGTCAGCGCCCGATCCGGACGCTAGGGAGCGCGGGAGCCGAGCACCCGAGGCCGGAGGTCCCGCGTCGAGGGACCTCCGGCCTCGAGGTGGGTCACTGGAGCGTGTCGCGGTTCTGGGCGTGCTCGCTGACCTGCGGCATCTCCTCGCCGCCGGAGCCGACCCGGACCGGCTCCCGGGCCGTCGTGCGGGCCCAGCAGAGCCGGCACAGGTGGGTGGGCTCCTCCGGCAGCAGCGGGTGGGCACCCAGCGGTTGCACCTGGACCCAGCCGACGGCGGCGGCGGAGTCGGACACCTCGGCGCACCGGTCGCAGCGGTACCGAACGGTCATGCGGATCGACCTCCTGGCCCGAGGGACGGCGGTGGCCCTCAGGAGACCAGCGTCCCCCTCTGCTGCCGAGATCGCACTCCGGATCCGGTCAGCGGCGAAGGGTGATCACGCGGTCGGTCAGCCGCCGCGGTTGGCCTCGGCCTGGACGACGCCGAGCAGCGCGGTCTGCAGCGTCTGGTCGCCGTGCTCGCCGCGATCGAGGGCCTCCTGGGCCGGTGCGGGGAGCTGGCGCACGTCGACGTCGTCCAGCCAGGTCGTGTCCCCGCCCACCCGGCGGCCGAGCTTGAGGGTGTCGCCCTCCCGCATCACCAGGTACTCCTCGCCACCGAGCTCGATCGTCGTTGATTCGCTCATGGCGTCGCCCTACCCGGAGCGTCGGCAGGTCTACACCCCCGCCGACACGCACACCGGCGGGCATCGGTGGCCGGGACACGCCGGATCAGAGCTGCCGGTGTTCACTCTTTCCGGGCTGACCGGCGTGGCGGATCTCCAGCTGTGCCCACTGTTGCCGATGGTCTGGCGGGGGCAGGAACGGCCAGGGAGTGCGCACGAGAGGCTCCGTGACGAACGAGCACAGGAGGTGGACGTGCCGCGAGCGAGGAGTGCCCCGCAGTTGCCGATCGACGTCCGGCACCGGGACGGCGGAGAACAGGCGCAGGCCGGGCTGGTGGCCGGCGTGCTGGACGCACTGCCCTCACCGACGGTCCTGATCGACGCCGACGGCACGATGCTGCTGGTCAACTCCGCCTGGCAGGCCGCCGGCGACCTGCTCGACGACGACCGCCTCCGGGTCGGCGTGGGCGGCAACTACTTCGCGGTGATGCTCAGCCTGTCCGACGACACGGCGAACCGGGAGCGCATCGACCAGCTGCGCGAGCTGTCCGCCGGTGCCCGGACCTCGGTCTCGGCCGACTACGCGCTGGCCACGGTGACCGGGGTGCGCTGGTACCACCTGCAGGCCTCCCGCGCCGACCGGTCCGGGCGGGTGGTGGTCACCCACACCGACGTGACCTCCCGGGTCGAGGCCGAGCGGGCGTCGTCCTGGCAGGCCCGGCACGACCACCTCACCGACCTGCCCAACCGGGCCCACCTGCACGACCTGATCTCCGCCGAGCTGCGCCGCGTCGACCGCGGCCCGGTCACCGTGCTGTTCCTGGACGTCGACGGCTTCAAGGACGTCAACGACACGCTCGGCCACGAGATCGGCGACCACCTGCTCCGCGAGCTCGCCACCCGGCTGACCAGTCGCACCCGGGGCCAGGACACCGTCGGCCGCCTCGGCGGCGACGAGTTCGTCGTGCTCTGCCGCGACTGCGACGTCGACGGCGCCCTCGCGCTGGCCGAGCGCTTCCAGAGCACCTTCGACGAGCCGTTCGACCTCGGCGAGCGGGTCACCCGGCTGACCGTGAGCATCGGCGTGGCCACCGCGCCCGGCGGCGACCCCGGCCTGCGCTCCACCGACCTGGTCCGGGACGCCGACCTGGCGATGTACGCCGCGAAGGCGGCCGGCCGCAACCGGGTGCGGGTGTTCAGCCCCGACCTGCGCAGCGCCGTCGAGCAGAAGGTGCTGGTGGCCGCGGAACTGCGGACAGCGATCGAGTCCGACCAGCTGGTGCTGCACTACCAGCCGGTGCTGCACCTGCCCAGCGGCGAGGTCTCCGGCGTGGAGGCGCTGGTCCGCTGGCAGCACCCCGAGCGCGGTCTGCTGATGCCCTGCGACTTCATCCCGCTGGCCGAGCAGACCGGGGTCGTCATCCAGCTGACCCGGTGGGTGCTGGCCGAGGCGACCCGGCAGGCCGCGGCCTGGGACCGGGCCGGTCTCACGCTGGTGACCGGGGTGAACATCAGCGCCGCGCACTTCGCCACCGGCACCCTCGTCGCCGACGTCCACGACGCCCTGGAGGCCGCGGGGCTCGCGCCGGAGCGGCTGGTGCTCGAGCTCACCGAGACCAGCGTCGCGGAGGACCCGCTCCGGGCGGCGGCCCAGTTCGCCCAGCTGCGCGTCACCGGGGTCGAGGTGTGCATCGACGACTTCGGCAGCGGCTTCTCCTCGTTGAGCCAGCTGGTGTCGATCCCGGCCGGCATCCTGAAGCTGGACCGCAGCCTCATCGCCGGGATCGAGGTGCGGCGCAGCGAGTCCGCGGCGGCGATCGCGGCCGTGGTCGGGCTCGCCGCCGCCTGCGGCATGCGCAGCCTCGCCGAGGGCGTGGAGACCGCCGGTCAGCTCGCGCTGGTCAGCGAGCTGGGCTGCACCCATGCGCAGGGCTTCCACATCGCCCGGCCCATGCCGGCCGCCCAGGTGGCCGACTGGCTGGCCATCCGGCGGGCTGCCCGTCGCGCTCTCCGCGCCCGCCTGCAGAGCGCCTGAGCCCCGGCGGCCGGCACCCGCGCGCGGTCAGCCCGGTTCGCCGCGCAGCTTGCGGCGGGCCACGACCACCAGGTCGACCAGCGCGATCACCGCCAGCACGGCCAGGGCGATCGGGAAGACCAGCGGGGCATCGGCGAGGAAGGCCAGCACCGCCAGGACGGCGCACAACACGAGCCCGAAGGTCGCCAGCGCCAGCCGCAGGGTCAGCGCGCTGCGGGCGTTCCCGGCGCCGCCTTCCTGGTACCTGGGCTGGGACTCGGGGATCCCGTGCGGGAAGTGGTCGCGCTCGTACTCGGTGAGGTCGTCGGGGTTGCGCCGGTCGTCCGGCGGTGACGTGCTCATGCCGCCGGAGGTACCCGGTGGCGCGGCGCACTACCCTGGATCGACGTGGCTGCTGACTTCTCCGTCGTCCTGGACGAACTCGACACGACCTTGAAGTCCATCGAGGCCGTGATGCGGGTCGATGACCTGCGTCGGGAGGTGGCCGAGCTCGAGCAGAAGGCCTCCGCACCCGACCTCTGGAACGACGTCGAGGCCGCCCAGGCGGTGACCTCGCGGCTGTCCTACCTGCAGGGTGACCTGCGCCGGGTGGAGGAGCTGCGCAGCCGGCTCGACGACGTCGGGCTGATGCACGAGATGGCGGCCGAGGAGGGCGACGAGGCCACCACCGCCGAGACCGAGCGGGAGCTGGCGAGCATCCGCACCGTCCTGGACGAGCTCGAGGTGCGCACCCTGCTGTCCGGGGAGTACGACGAGCGCGAGGCGCTGGTCACCATCCGCTCGGAGGCCGGGGGCGTGGACGCCGCCGACTTCGCCGAGATGCTGATGCGGATGTACCTGCGCTGGGCCGAGCGGCACAGGTACCCCACCGAGGTCTACGACGTCTCCTATGCGGAGGAGGCCGGGATCAAGTCGGCGACCTTCGCGGTCAAGCACCCCTACGCCTACGGGACGCTCTCGGTCGAGCAGGGCACGCACCGGTTGGTCCGGATCTCCCCGTTCGACAACCAGGGCCGCCGGCAGACCTCCTTCGCCGGCGTGGAGGTGCTGCCGGTCGTCGAGCAGACCGACCACGTCGACATCCCGGAGAACGAGATCCGGGTCGACGTCTTCCGCTCCTCCGGCCCGGGTGGGCAGAGCGTCAACACGACCGACTCCGCCGTCCGGATGACCCACATCCCGACCGGCATCGTCGTCTCCTGCCAGAACGAGAAGTCCCAGATCCAGAACCGGGCGGCGGCACTGCGGGTGCTGCAGGCCCGGCTGCTGGTGGTCCGGAAGCAGGAGGAGCGGGCCCAGATGGACGCGCTCAAGGGCGAGGGCAGCAGCTGGGGCAACCAGATGCGCTCCTACGTGCTGCACCCGTACCAGATGGTCAAGGACCTGCGGACCGAGGTCGAGACCGGCAACCCGAGCAACGTGCTCGACGGGGAGATCGACGCCTTCATCGAGGCCGGGATCCGGTGGCGCCGGCAGCAGGAGACGGCCGAGCTCGACTGACCGGCTGCGGCGGGGCGGGGGAGAGACCGGCCACAGCCGGACCCGGGCCGGCGGCACGCTGGGTGACCGCGCCCGGCGGCCGGGGCGCCCGTTGCTCACTGTCCGTCCATGAGGTTGCGGGACGCGCCGGGCGAACGGATCATCCGCCGGCGCCGGGCAGGTACCGTGGCCCCTCGTGATCGAATTGCAACACGTCTCCAAGATCTACCCGACCAGTCCTCGGCCGGCTCTGGACGACGTCTCGATGCAGATCGACAAGGGGGAGTTCGTCTTCCTCATCGGCTCCTCGGGTTCGGGCAAGTCGACCTTCCTGCGGCTGCTGCTGAAGGAGGACAGCCCCACCAAGGGCGTCATCACGGTCAACGACAAGAACCTGAACACGATGAGCAAGTGGCAGGTGCCCAAGCTCCGCCGCACCATGGGCTGCGTCTTCCAGGACTTCCGGTTGCTGCGCAACAAGACGGTCGCCGAGAACGTCGCCTTCGCCCTCGAGGTGATCAACAAGCCCCAGCGCACGATCAAGCGGGTCGTGCCCGAGGTGCTGGAGATGGTCGGCCTGGACGGCAAGGAGAACCGGCTGCCCAGCGAGCTCTCCGGTGGTGAGCAGCAGCGGGTGGCGATCGCCCGGGCGTTCGTGAACCGGCCGCTGGTGCTGCTGGCCGACGAGCCCACCGGCAACCTGGACCCGGAGACCAGCCAGGACATCATGCTGCTGCTGGAGCGGATCAACCGGACCGGCACCACCGTGGTGATGGCCACGCACGACTACCACATCGTCGACTCGATGCGGCGCCGCGTGATCGAGCTGAGCGACGGCGTCGTCAGCCGCGACCAGAGCCGCGGCGTCTACGGCGTGGGTCGTTGAGGTGCGGGTCGCTGACCAGCCGATGACCGTCGCACCGCAGAACACGACAGGGAACTGATGCGCGTCAACTTCGTCCTCTCCGAGGTGGCTGCCGGGCTGCGTCGGAACCTGACCATGACGGTCGCGATGATCCTCACCACGGGGATCTCGCTGGGCCTCATGGGCACCGGCCTGCTGATCGCCAACATGATCGGCGACATGCGCGAGATCTACTACGACAAGATCCAGGTCTCGATCTACCTCGCCGACGACGTCACCGATGAGCAGCGTGACTCGATCGCCGCGCAGCTGGACGCCTCGCCCGAGGTGCAGGACTACATCTACGAGACCCGCGCCGAGGCGTACCAGCGCTTCACCCAGCAGTTCCAGGAACAGCCGGCGCTGATCGCGAACACCCCGGAGGACGCGCTCCCGGAGAGCTTCCGGGTCGAGCTGGTCAACCCCGAGCGGTACCCGGTCATCGCCGAGCAGTTCCCGAACGGGGCGGCCGGCGTCGACGAGGTCCGCGACGAGGGCGACTTCCTGGACCGGCTGTTCAGCCTGCTCAACGGGGCGCGCAACGGCACGCTGGCGGTGGCCCTCGTGCAAGCCCTGGCCGCGTTGCTGCTGATCTCCAACACGATCCAGCTCGCGGCGTTCAACAGACGCAACGAGACCAACATCATGCGACTGGTCGGCGCCTCCCGCTGGTACACCCAGCTGCCGTTCATCCTGGAGGCGGCGCTCGCCGGCCTGATCGGTGCGGGGCTGGCGATCGGCGGTCTGGTGCTGACCAAGATCCTGTTCGTCGACAAGACGTTGGCCGGCCCGATCAAGGCGGGCATCATCCCGCCGGTCGACTGGTCGGCGATCATCGCGATCTCGCCGATCATCGCCGCCGCCGGGGTCGGCCTGGCCGCCGTAGCCGCCTACGTGACCCTGCGCCTCTACGTCCGCCTGTAGCCCCCAGCCCCACCTCCGCGGCGATCATGGAGCTGTGGTGGCGACGCGCCGGTCACCGCCCGCGCGTCGGCACCGCGGCTCCATGATCGTTTCTCGGCAGCGCTCCCGGTGAGCCGCCCGGTAGCCTGGGGGCATGCCGCGGGAACAGGGGCGCAAGTTCATCGCCCAGAACAAGAAGGCGCGGCACGACTACTCGATCCTGGACACCTACGAGGTGGGCCTGGTGCTCACCGGCACCGAGGTGAAGAGCCTGCGTGCCGGCCGTGCCTCGCTCGTCGACGGCTTCGCCAGCGTCGACGACGGTGAGGTCTGGCTGCAGCACGTGCACATCCCCGAG
Organism: Modestobacter sp. VKM Ac-2985; assembly: GCF_026967925.1. Classification (GTDB taxonomy): domain Bacteria; phylum Actinomycetota; class Actinomycetes; order Mycobacteriales; family Geodermatophilaceae; genus Modestobacter. The sequence continues at coordinate 984,449 of NZ_JAPVBI010000001.1, forward strand.
TACACCGAGGGCACGTGGACGAACCACGCCCCGCGCCGCAAGCGCAAGGTGCTCATGCACCGCGCCGAGATCGAGAAGCTGATCGGCAAGACCAAGGAGGGCGGGCTCACGCTCGTCCCGCTGGACCTGTACTTCAAGGACGGCAAGGTCAAGGCCACCCTCGCGCTCGCGAAGGGCAAGCGGAGCTACGACAAGCGCCAGGACCTGGCCGAGCGTGACTCCCGCCGGGAGATGGAACGCGCCTTCGGCCGCTACGTGAAGGGACGGCGCTGACCTCCATGCGCGGCATCGCCTACGACCGGTTCGGTGACGAATCGGTCCTGCAGTTGCGGGACGACCTGCCCGAGCCCCCGGTGGGGCCGGACACGGTGCTGGTCCGCACCCGCGCGGCCGGCGTCAACCCGGTCGACATGGGCATCCGGGAGGGCGGCCTGGCCGGCTTCTTCCCGCACCACTTCCCGATCGTGCCGGGCTGGGACCTGGCCGGTGTCGTGGAGCAGGTCGGGCCGGCGGTGGTCGACTTCGCCCCCGGCGACGAGGTCTTCGGGTACCTGCGCCGGGACGACGTCCAGTGGGGGACGGCGGCCGAGCTCGTGCCCGCCCCGCAGCGCTGCATCGCGCACAAGCCCGACTCGCTCGGGTTCACCGAGGCCGCTGCGCTGCCGCTGGCCGGGCTGACCGCCTACCAGGCGCTGACCGAGGCGCTCGAGGTCGGCGAGGGCGACCGGGTGCTGGTGCACCGGGCCGCCGGCGGGGTCGGCTTCTTCGCCGTCCAGATCGCCGCTGCGCTCGGCGCCCACGTCATCGGCACCGCCAGCCCGCGCAACCACGGCTTCCTGCGGGACGCCGGCGCCGCCGAGGTGCTGGACTACAACGCCGGGCCGATCTCCGCCCAGCTGTCCGAGCCGGTGGACGCCGTCCTGGACCTGATCGGCGGGCCGGCGCTCGGCGACGCCCCGGACCAGGTACGCGACCCCAAGCGGATCGCCAGCGTCGTCGACCCGGTGGTCCGCGACCTCGGCGGCCGGTACGTCTTCGTCCGTCCCGAGCGGCACGACCTGGAGGAGCTCGGCCGGATGGCCGACGCCGGGCAGCTGCGGGTGGCGGTGGCGAAGGCGTTCCCGCTGGCCCAGACGGCCGACGCCCAGCGGCTGGTGGCCGGCGGGCACGTGCGCGGCAAGGTCGTCATCACGCTGTGACGGTCGGCCCGCCGGTCTCGGACGACGACGTCCCGAGGTACTGGCGGGAGCTCGGGCTGCCCGGGCTGGTCGACGTGCACGTGCACTTCCTGCCGGAGCGGGTGCAGGCGAAGGTCTGGCAGTACTTCGCCGAGGCGGAGACGCACTACGGGGCGCCCTGGCCGGTCACGTACGCGCTGCCGGTCGAGGAGCGGCTGGCGGTGCTGGCGGCCCTCGGCGTCCGCGCCTTCCCGACGCTGCCCTACCCGCACCGGCCGGGGATGGCCGCCTGGCTGAACGACGAGGCGGCCGCGTTCGCGGCGCGGCACCCGCAGGTGCTGCACTCGGCGACGTTCTACCCGGAGCCGGACGCGCAGCGGTACGTGGAGGAGGCGCTGGACGCCGGCGCCCGGGTGTTCAAGGTGCACGTGCAGGTCGGCGCCTTCGACCCGCGGGACCCGCTGTTGGACGACGTGTGGGCTCGGCTGGAGGACACCGGCACGCCGGTGGTCATCCACTGCGGCTCCGGGCCACTGCGCGGGGAGCACACCGGCCCGGCCCCGATGGCTGGCCTGCTGGATCGTCACCCGCGGCTCCAGTTGGTGATCGCGCACCTCGGGATGCCCGAGTACGCGTCGTTCCTGGACCTCGCCGAGCGGTACGAGCGCGTGCACCTGGACACCACGATGTTCGCCACCGACTTCACCGAGCGGCTGATGCCCTTCGACCGGGCGCTGCTGCCCCGGCTGGCGGCGCTGCGGGACAAGGTGGTGCTCGGCAGCGACTTCCCGGCCATCCCGTACCCCTACGCCCACCAGCTGGCCGCGCTGCACCGGTTGAGCCTGGGGGAGGAGTGGCTGCGGGCGGTCCTCTGGCACAACGGTGCACGGCTGTTCGGGGTCACCGCCTAACCTCGGGCCTCGTGAACTCTGCGCCGCTGGCCCTGCCCGAGGGCCTCTCCGCCCGCCCCATCCGTCCCGACGACGCCGTTGTCGTCGCCGAACTGCTCGCCGTTGCGGAGGCGGTCGACGACACGGGGCTGCACGAGTCGCCCGAGGACCTCACCGGGCTGTGGGTCAGTGACCTGGTCGACCTGGAGCAGGACACCCGGCTGGTGAGCACGGCGGACGGCACCGTCGTCGGCTACGCCACCACGATCGCGCCCCCCACGTTCCGGGACGCCTACGGCGTGCACCTGCAGGGTCGGGTGCTGCCGGAGTGGCGGGGCCGGGGCATCGGCCGGGCACTCCTGGCCTGGCAGCTGGGGCGGGGCGAGGAGCTGCACGCCGAGCGGAACCCCGAGTCGCCGGCCCGGCTGACCGCCACCGTGTACACGACGATGCCCTCGCTGGAGGCGCTGGTGCGCCGGGCCGGGCTGGAGGCGGTCCGCTGGTTCTTCCACATGGAGCGGCCGCTCACCGACCTGCCGCCGCGGCGCCGGCTCGACGGCATCGACCTGGTGCCGTTCACCTGGGACCGGGACGAGGAGGTGCGGCTGGCGCACAACGCCGCCTTCACCGAGCACTACGGCTCCAGCGAGCGCGACGTCGCCTCCTGGCAGGTCATGTTCACCGGCATGCGGACCTTCCGCCCGGACCTGTCGGTGTTGGCCGTGGAGGACGGCGAGGTGCTGGGCTACGCGCTCGCCTACGTCTCCGAGGCGACCGCCGCGGCCAGCGGCTCCCGGGAGAGCTACTTCGGCCAGATCGGCGTCCTCCCGTCCGCGCGGGGCCGGGGGGTCTCCAAGGCGGTGATCATCGAGGCGATGCACGCCGCGGCGGCACAGGACTGCCAGACCTCGGGTCTGGAGGTCGACAGCGAGAACGTCACCGGCGCGCTGGGGCTGTACGAGAGCCTGGGTTTCACCACCGCCCGCACCCAGGTCTCCTGGTCCCGGCGGCTGGCGCCCCTGAGCTGACGTGCGGGAGGGGCCGACGTCGTGACGCCGGCCCCTCCCGATCGGGTCAGGCGGCCAGGGCCACCTCGGCGGGCAGGTCGTCCTTCTTCGCCCGGATCAGCACGATGCTCAAGACCAGGGCGACCGCCAGGAACACCGCGGCCCAGATGAAGGCCACGTGGTACCCCTGCACGAACGCCTCGCCCGGGGCCGCGCCCGGGTTGTCGACCAGGTACCCGGTGACCGCCGAGGCGTAGAAGGTGTTCAGCAGGGCCAGGCCGAGCGAGCCGCCCACCTGCTGGCTGGTGTTGAGCACGGCCGAGGCGATCCCCGTGTCATGGCTCGCCACCCCGACCAGCGCCGTGCTGGACGCCGGTACGAACACCGCGGCCATGCCGAGGCTGATCGCCAGCAGGGCGGGGAGCACCTCGACGACGTAGGAGCTGGTCGCGCCGATCCGGGTCAGCCACAGCATGCCCAGCGCGGCCACGACCAGACCACCGATGATCAGCGGCCGCGGCCCGACCCGGGGGAGGACCTGGGAGACGACCCCGGCGCCCAGGATGATCCCGCCGCTGAAGGGCAGGAACGCGAAGCCGGACTCCAGCGGGCTGTAGCCCAGGGTCTGCTGGAAGTAGAAGGTCAGGAACAGGAAGATCGCGAAGATCCCCGCGCCCACCAGCAGGAAGACCAGGTAGGAGCCGCCCCGGTTGCGGTCCAGGACCACGCGCAGCGGCAGCAGCGGGTGGCTGGCGCGCTGCTCGTAGAGCACGAACGACACCAGCAGGACGGTGGCCGCGGCCAGCAGGGTCAGCGTGACCGGGTCGGTCCAGCCCACGCCCTCCTCGGCGGCCTTGCTGAAGCCGTAGACCAGGCTGACCAGGCCGGCGGCCGACAGCAGCACGCCGGGCACGTCGTAGCGCCGGTCGCCGTCGGCGCGGCTCTCCTTCACCAGGCCGATCGCGAAGACGGCGGTGGCCAGCGCGATCGGCACGTTGACGCCCAGCGTCCAGCGCCACGAGGCGTACTCGGTGAGCACCCCGCCGAGGATCAGGCCGATCGCGGCGCCACCGCCGGAGATGGCACCGAAGACACCGAAGGCACGGGCCCGCTCCTTGGGGTCGGTGAAGGTGACCGCCAGCAGCGACAGCGCGGCCGGCGCCAGCAGCGCCGCGAACGCGCCCTGCAGACCGCGGGCGGCGAACAGCAGCTCCTGGTTGGGGGCCAGGCCGCCCAGCGCCGAGGCGCCGGCGAAGCCGATCAGGCCGATCAGGAAGGCGCGCTTGCGGCCGGTGAAGTCGGCGATCCGCCCGCCGAGCAGCAGCAGCCCGCCGAAGGCGAGCGTGTAGGCGGTGACCACCCACTGGATGTTGGCCGCGCTGATGCCCAGGTCGAGGCCGGCGTCGGGGAGGGCGATGTTCACGATCGAGGCGTCCAGCACGACCATCAGCTGGGCGACGGCGATGACGGCGAGGGCCAGCCAGCGGCGGGGGTCCGGGCCCTCGGTGTCCGGTGCGGGCGGCGGTGGCGCATCGGGGACGGTGCTCCCCGACGGGGTGGTGAGGCTGTCTGCGGGCATGGCGGAGCCGTCCTTCCTGCGCAGGGCGCAGTGCGGGCTGAGGGGATGAGGGCAGGGGAGGGCGCACGGCCGGGCGGCGTCGCGCGGTCGCGTGGTGCGGGAGGAGCCCGGGCAGGCGCGACGGCGCGACGGTGCGCGGTCGGGGTGCGGAGTGCCTGCCGGAGGAGGGCCGGCGGGGTCGGGGCCGGTGGGGTGGAGAGCGGGTCAGCTCACGGATCGGGCCAGTCCGCCGCCGGCCAGTCGCAGGCAGTCGCGGGCGAGGTCCAGGAAGTGGTCGAAGGAGTCGTCGGGGTCCCAGGCCTCGATCGCCGTGTTGAACGCGGCGAAGGCGGTGTTGAGGACCAGCGCGGCGTGCAGCTCGTCACCGTCGGGGGTGCGCCGGGCGACCCACTCCCGCAGGTCGGGCCCGAAGCTGTCACAGACGTCCCGCGACGAGTCGCAGAGCTCCGGTGACTGCTGGAACAGCCGCTTCTGCAGGGGCAGCCGGTCGGCGAGGAGCTCCGCCAGGCTGAGGACGAGCCCGGTGAGCGCCTCCCACAGCGGCTCGTCCCCCGGGGCGTCCGCCAGGAGCTCGCGCCACTGCTGCAGCTCCTGCGGATCGAGGTCGTAGACGACGGCTTCCTTGCTGCGGAAGTAGCTGAAGAAGGTCGTCCGGGAGACACCGGCCTCGGCGGCGATGTCCTCCACGCTCACCGCGTCGAACCCGCGCTCGCTGATCAGGCGGAGTGCGGTCGAGCGGATCGTCCGCCAGGCCTCGAGCTTCTTGCGCTCCCGGAGGCCCAGCACGCGACCGACCGGGCAGTACGGGGTCTTCTCCCGCCCGGATCCGGTCATGGGAGCACCGTAGACCCGAACCTGAACTCAGTACAGAGTTTTACCCCGTTCGGGTTTCTGGACGGCGGTGTCCGGTCCCGAGACGGCTGTACCGGCGCGTGGAGAGGCGTAGGGTCGACGTGATGCGGAGCATCCTGCGGACGGCCGTCGTGGCCGCGGCCGCGATGGGCGCCACGGTGCTCGGTGTGCCGGCAGCCGGTGCCGCCGAGGATCCCGCCGCCGAACGTCGCAGCACCACGGCGCAGAGCCCGATCGTGCAGGCCACCGTCGGGTACGACGTCTCCCACCCCCAGTGCGGCCTGACGCTGCCCGACGACGCGGCGTTCGCGGTCATCGGCGTCAACGGCGGGATCGCCACCACGGAGAACCCCTGTCTGGCCGACCAGTGGGAGTGGGCGAACGACTCCTCGGGTGCCGTGCCGGCCCAGCCGCGGGCGCAGCTGTACGTGAACACCGCCAACCCCGGCGAGGTGCGCGAGCAGGTGACCACCTGGCCGCGGCTGGGCGGCAACCGCTACGGCGTGTGCGACGGCGACAACAGCGCTGCCTGCTCCTACGAGTACGGCGTCGACCGGGCCGAGAACGACGTCCGGATCGTGCTCGACACCCTGGGTGCGGCGTCGCCGGGGGCCGGGAACACCGCCGCCGTCAGCCGCGCCGACCTCGTCGGCCTGCGGTGGTGGCTGGACGTCGAGACGATGAACACCTGGCAGACCGACGGCGCCGCCGCACAGCGGAACAACCGGGCCACCCTGGAGGGGATGACCGACCACCTGGAATCGGTGGGTGGCTGGGTCGGGCTCTACTCGACCGGCTACCAGTGGGGCGAGATCGTCGGCGAGGTGCCCTCGTGGAGCAGCCTGCACGGCCTGGACAGCTGGCTGGCCGGGGCCCGCAGCCTCTCGGGCTCGGTGGCCAACTGCTCCGAGGACCCGCTCGTCGACGGCGGCCGGGTGGTCATGACCCAGTACGTCGAGGACGACCTGGACCACAACCACTCCTGCGTCGCGGCCGCCCTCTCGGCCCCGGCCACCACGGCCCTGGCGACCACCGCGCCGAGCACCACGGCCCCCGCCACCACCGCGCCGGCCACCACAGCCCCCGCCAGCACGACGCCGACCAGCGCGGGGGCGTCCGGCTGAGTCGTTAGGGTGCGCGGCATGGTCAGCGTCGATCAGCCCGCCGTCCCGCTCGCCCCCGACCTCCGCCTGGTCGCCCGCACGCACCGGCGGCTGGAGCCGCTGCACTCTCACGTCTACTTCGCGCCGGAGACCGACGAGCACCTGACCGCAGCCGGGTTGCGCCCCGGCCGGATGGTGTACTTCGCCGGCCGCGCGGCCGCGATGGGCGCCGTCGGCCCGGGCGTGGTGACGGCGACGTTCGCCAACTTCGCCCCCGCGATCGTCGCCCGGCACCTGCCCCGCGCCTGGACCCTCGCCACACCCGACCAGGTGCTCGCCGCCCGGACGGCGGCCGCCACCGCCTCGCTCACCCGGCTCCTCGACGGCGCCGACGAGAGCAGCCTGGTCGAGCTGGCCGGCCTGCTCCGCGAGGCGTGCACCGCGCTGACGCCGGAGGCCCGGCCACTGTTCGCCGCCCACGCCGACCTGCCTTGGCCCGAGGACCCGCTGCTGCAGGTCTGGCACGGCGTCACCCTGCTCCGCGAGCACCGCGGTGACGGGCACGTGCTGAGCCTGGTCCGGCACGGGCTGACCGGGCTGGAGGCGCTGGTCACCCACACGCTCACCGGCCGCGGCTTCACCCGCCAGGCCGCCCAGGCGACCCGGGGCTGGTCCGACGAGGAGTGGACGGCGGCGCTGACCGGCCTGACCGAGCGCGGCCTGGTCGCCGACGGGGCGCTCACCGAGGCCGGCCAGCAGCTGCGGGCGTCGATCGAGCAGGAGACCGACGCACTGTCGGCCGCCCCGTTCGTGCACCTGGGCACCGCGCGCACCGAGCGGGTCGCCGAGCTCGCCGGCGACCTGACCGGCCGGCTGCTGGGCAACGGCGCGTTCCCGGCCGGCGTGCTGTCCCGCCCGTGACCGGCGCGCGGCTGCCCGACGCCGACGGCGACGGCCCGGCCGCCGACGTGCTGCGCGCCCGGCGTGGGGGACAGCTGTCCGCGCTGGACCGCCTGCTGCTGCACAGCCCGGCCGTTGCCGAGGGGTGGAGCGCACTGCTCGGGGCGCTGCGCACCGGGACCACGCTGACCGCCGACCTGACCGAGCTGGTGGTGCTCCGGGTCGCCGTGCTCAACGACGCGGTCTTCGAGTGGGTCGCGCACGAGCCCGCCGCCCGCCGGGCCGGGGTCACCGACGCCCAGCTGGCGGCGCTGCGGACCCACGACCCCGCCGCGGCGCCGGTGTTCTCCGCCGTCCAGGTCGCCGTGCTGCGGTTCACCGACGCCTCGAGCGGGCAGGTCGACGTCCCCGATGCGGTCTTCGCCGCGGTGCGTGCCCACCTGGACGACCGGCAGGTGGTCGAGCTGGTGACCACCGTGGCCGGCTACGCGATGGTGTCCCGGTTCCTGGTGGCGCTGCGGGTGCCGGCACCGGCCGGCGAGGTCGCCGGCTGACCGTTCCCCGCCCGTTCACCCCCTGGTGGGGCGACCGGGGTGCCCGGGGGCGGCACCGCGTGTCACGATGGACGACGGCCGCGTGACGGACGCCGGCCCTCGGGAGACGGGAGGTGCTGGGCCGTGCGATCGGAGCCTCCCAGTCACAGTCCCCGGGTCCTCACCCGCTGACGCCCCCGGTCACCTGACCCGGGCGGGCACGCCTGCGGGGACCTGCTGCCCCCGTCCCCGCGTCCCCCGGGAGCCCCGCCGTGGCCGATCGTCGTCTCGCCCCCCGCACCGCCCTGTCCACCCTCACCCGCCGACCGCGCGCCGTCCTGGTGCCCCCGCGCCCGGCCGAGCAGCCGGGGTCGGTCCCGGCGACCGAGCGGCGTTCCCGGCTGGTCGACAACGCGGTCTACGCCGCCGGCCGGCGGATCGCCACGCCGGAGTCGGTGGCCGAGAGCCACGAGTGGCTGACCGAGGGCTTCGACGACCGGATGGTCTGGCTAGGGCTGTACCGCCCGGAGCCGGCCGAGCTGGGTGAGCTGGCCGAGCAGTACGACCTGCCCGACCTCGCGGTCGAGGACGCCATCCACGCCCACCAGCGGCCGAAGTTCGAGCGCTACGGCGACACGCTCTTCGTCGTCCTCAAGGCCGCCCGCTACCTGGACGAGGCCGAGGAGGTGGAGTTCGGCGAGCTGCACCTGTTCCTCGGCTCGGACTTCGCCATCACCGTCCGGCACGCCGAGTCGCCGGACCTGGCCCGGGTGCGCCGCCGGCTGGAGAGCTCCCCGGAGCTGCTGGCCCACGGCCCGGAGGCGGTGCTGTACGCGATCCTGGACGCCGTCGTCGACGGCTACGCCCCGGTCGTCGCCGGGCTGGACAAGGACATCGACGAGATCGAGGTCGAGGTGTTCCGCGGTGACCCGCAGGTGTCGCGGCGCATCTACGAGCTGTCCCAGGAGGTCGTGGACTTCCAGCGGGCGGTCCAGCCGCTGACCGGCATCCTCGCCGCGATCACCGCCGGGTTCGAGAAGTACGGCGTCGACGAGGAGCTGCGCAGCCACCTGCGGGACGTCGCCGACCACGTCACCCAGACCACCGAGCGGGTCGAGGGCTTCCGGCTGCAGCTGCGCGACATCCTGACCGTGAACGCCACGCTGGTCGCCCAGCGGCAGAACGAGGAGATGAAGACCCTCACCGAGACCAGCATCGCCCAGGGCGAGGAGGTCAAGAAGATCTCCGCGTGGGCGGCCATCCTCTTCGCCCCCAGCCTCGTGGGCGGGGTCTACGGGATGAACTTCGATCACATGCCCGAGACCGACTGGTACTACGGCTACCCGTTCGCCGTCGTGCTGATGTTCATGGTCAGCCTGACGCTGTACGTCATCTTCAAGCGCCGCGACTGGATCTGAGGACGGGCCGCGGCGGTCACGGGGACGGCGCGCCGGTCGGCTCGACGACGAGGTCGATGACGGCGAGCCGGAACGGGTTGACGGTGCCGAACCGCGCGGCCTGCTCGGCGTCGTCGACCGGGGCGAAGTCGCGGACCAGGCTGCGCTTGACCGCGAAGACCGCGTCGGCGTCCAGGTACGGGCTGCCCTCGACGAAGATGTGCGTGGTCACCGGCACGTAGCCCGGCGCGTCGGCGATGAAGTGGATGTGCGCCGGCCGGTACGGGGGGCGGTCGGTCGCCGCGAGCAGCTCCCCGACCGGGCCGTCGGTGGGGATGGGGTAGTGCGCCGGGACGGTGGTGCGGAACCAGAACCGGCCCTCGTCGTCGGTGGTGAACAGGCCGCGGCCGTTGCCCGCCGGCTGCACTTCGGGCTGCTGGACGTCGTAGAAGCCGTGGTCGTCGGCCTGCCACACGTCCACCTCCGCGCCGGGCACCGGCGCACCGGAGACCGAGAGCACCCGCCCGGTGACGACACACGGCTCGCTGCCGCCCACCAAGTCGATCGAGTCCCCGTTGCTGCGGGGTGGCGAGACGGTCATGTGGAAGGGCCCGAGGACGGTCGCCTCGGTGGCCCCGCCGGCCTTGCGGTGGTTGATGTTCTCCACCAGCGAGGAGACGCCGAGGACGTCGGAGAGCAGCACGAACTCCTGCCGCACGTCGTCGCAGGTCTGGCCGGTACGGGTCAGGAAGTCGATCGCGTGCTCCCACTCCTGCAGCGTCGGGTCCACCTCCCGGATCGCGGTGTGCAGACCGCGTACGAGCGCGCCCAGCACCTCGCGCAGCCGGGCGTCCGACGTCCCGGCGAAGCTGGCGACGACGGCGTCGGTGACGGTGTGCTCGTCGATGTCGGCCACGACGTCATCGGTCTGCGCGTCGGTCATGTGCTTCTCCCTGGCGGATCGAGCGGGACGACCGCCGGCCTGTGACAGCGGACACGCTGCTCAGGCTAGAGGGAGGACGAGGGCCAGCTCACCGGGCTGCGCAGGGGATGCTCCTCCTCGACGGGGTGGACCGAGCAGGAGGAGTCCGACGTGAGCGACGACCGCTTCGACCTCGACGGACTGCCGACCAGGGTCCTGTTCGGGGCCGGGCGGCGGGCCGACGTGCCGGGCGAGGTGGCGCGCCTGGGTGGGCGTCGGGTCCTCATCCTGACCGGGCGGTCGCAGGAGGTGCACTCCGCGGTGCTGCCGCAGGTCGCGGCCCTGGTGGCCGGGGCGGCGCCGGACGCCCTGCGGCGGGTGGCCCGCGCCCTCGGTGCCGACGACGGCGCCGACGCGCTGCACCAGCTCGCCGTGCGGGCCGGCGCCGCGACCTCCCTGGGCGCTCTCGGGCTGCGGGAGGACCAGGTCGACGGGGTGGCGGGACGGGTCGCCGCTGCGGCTCCGGCCGCGCCGCGCGAGGTCTCCGCGGAGGACGTCCGCGGTGTGCTGCGCGCCGCGCTGGCCGGACGTGGCTGACCGAGGGGCGGACCTGCGCGCGCGGGGAACAACCCCGGGGTGGTTGCCGTTATGCTGGCCGTACAACTACACAGGGGGGCGATTGGTCTCGACTGCGGTCGTTTGGCCAGGGGAAGCGAGCCGAGGAAGGCAACGATGATCTCGTTAACCATCCGTTGCAAAAAACACAAGCGCCGATTCCAATCAGCGCGACTTCGCTCTCGCTGCCTAACAGCAGCTAGGCGAGTCTGTCAGCCCGGGTTCGTCATCGGCCCGGATCCTGGCATCAGCTAGATGACTCACCGCACGCATCGGTCGCGGGTGCGTGTGGGACACCAAACAGCGACTGGGCCCGTCATCCCGACTCGTTCGTGAGATCGGGAGGGCCGAGCAGAGGCAGAGCGAACTGCGCTCGGAGAAGCCCTGGTGATGCGTCGCAGGACGCGGGTTCGATTCCCGCCGCCTCCACCCCCCGAGGTCTCCGCACGACGTGCGGAGGTCCACGTAGTCCCCCGAACCGCCCCGGACCGTCAGGTCCGGGGCGGTTCGTCGTCAGGAAGAGCAGTCGGCCGGACTCTGCCGGGTACAACAGTCCACGCACCGTCGGCCGTCGGCCGACGGACCACGCGCGACGTCTCCTCCGGCGGAGAGGCGGTGCTCAGCGGCGGAGAGGTCGCATCAGCCGAGGACGGCGCCCGGCACGTTTCCGAGTGGGGTGCCCGTGCGTCTCCCGCACCGCCTGCAGATCTTCTCGTCCGGTCCCGAAGGCCGTCCGCCGTCCGGGTGTCGCTGGACGTAGGAGTGGAACCCGAACCGGCACCGGAGTGGCTTCCGAGTCATGGCCCGATGGTAGGAGTCGCCGATCCCGCCGGGAAGGGCTGAACGACCCGGCGTACCGGGCCTGTGCCGGGGTGCTGATCTCGCGGTCGATGGGTGCACGTGCCCCTGCGCCGTTCGTGGGATCACGCCCTTGCCTCGTCGTCTCAGGCCTTGCCGGACAGCCCGGCCCACCGGCCCGGGTGTGCCGCGGGCCGTCTCCGGGCACGGTCGTGGGCCAGGAGGTGTCATGTCCACATCTGGGGAGAACCGCTCATCGGCTCGCGCGAGGCGCTGGCTGCTGCTGGCGCTGATCGGCCTGCTCGTGCTGGTGGCCCTCGCCGTCGCCGCCGTCGTCGTCGCCCAGCGGGACGACCCGGTCGACCTGAGCGAGGGGATCAGCGCCGAGGAGGTCGGACAGGACGTCGATGCGTCCGGCCTGGTCGTCACCGAGACCGTCCAGAGCGCCGGGTTCTTCATCGACACCGACACCGGTCCCGTGTTCGTGTACTACGGCGACCTGACCGACCGGTTCGGCATCGGAACGACGATCGCCGAGCTCGAGGGCGAGGTGGCCGCCGTCACCGACGAGTTCCTCGACGAGCTGAGCGGTGAGCTGGAGCCCGATCAGCTCGCTCTGCTGGCCGACGTCGAGGTCTACGTCCAGGCGGACGAGCTCGCGGTGGTCCCACGTGCCGGCGACTGAGCCGGTGCGCGGGGTCGACGTCGTCACGGAACAGGACGTGGCATGAGCACGCCGGCAGGGCAAGCCGCACAGCCTGACCAGGAGCGCCGCCGCGGCGGCTTCAGCTCCCGGCGCGTCTTCATCCTGGCAGCGATCGGGTCGGCCGTCGGGCTCGGCAACATCTGGCGGTTCCCCTACGTCGCCTACGAGAACGGTGGCGGCGCCTTCCTGCTGCCCTACCTGGTCGCGCTGCTGACCGCAGGCATCCCGTTCCTGCTGCTGGACTACGCGATCGGCCATCGCCACCGTGGCTCGGCACCGCTCTCCTTCGCCCGGCTGCGCCGCGGCACCGAAGGGCTCGGCTGGTGGCAGGTGGGCATCTGCTTCGTCATCGCCGTCTACTACGCGGCGGTCATCGCCTGGGCGCTGCGCTACACCTTCTTCTCCCTCGACGAGGCGTGGGGCGCCGATCCCGAGGGCTTCTTCTTCGGCGAGTTCCTCCAGGCCGGTGACGTCCGGGTCACCGCCGACGTGGTGCCCGGGGTGCTCTGGCCCCTCGCGCTGGTGTGGCTGGCCGTCCTGGTGATCATGGCCCTCGGTGTGCAGCGCGGGATCGGCGTGACCTCGCTCGTCGTCATCCCGGTGCTGGTGCTCGCCTTCGCCGCCCTCGTCGTGCAGGCACTGCTGCTGCCGGGCGCCGGGGCCGGCCTCGACGCGCTCTTCGCACCCGAGTGGTCGGCCCTCACCTCGGCCTCGGTCTGGGCGGCCGCGTTCGGCCAGATCTTCTTCTCGCTGTCGGTCGGCTTCGGCATCATGATCACGTACGCGTCGTACGTCGGCCGCCGGGAGGACATGGTCGGCTCCGGCCTCGTCGTCGGGTTCTCGAACTCCGGCTTCGAGCTGCTCGCCGGCATCGGGGTGTTCGCCGCGCTGGGCTTCATGGCCCAGGCCAACGGGGTCCCGGTCGACGAGGTCGCCAGTGGCGGGATCGGCCTGGCCTTCATCGCCTTCCCGGCAATCATCAGCGAGGCCCCCGCCGGCGCCCTCCTCGGCGTCCTGTTCTTCGGTGCGCTGGTCATCGCCGGCATCACCTCGCTGATCAGCGTGATCGAGGTGGTGATCTCCGCCGTCCGGGACAAGCTCGACACCGGCCGGCTCACCGCCACCCTCGCGGTCGGCGTCCCCGCCGCGGTGCTGAGCCTGGTGCTGTTCAGCACGACGAGCGGCATCTACGTGCTCGACGTCGTCGACCACTTCGTCAACCAGTACGGGATCCTCGTCGTGGCGCTGGTCAGCATGCTGGTCGTCGCGTGGGCGCTCCGGGCACTGCCCGTCCTCGGCGCGCACCTCAACGTCCACGGGCGTCCCCGGGTGGGCACCGGGTGGCGGCTGCTGACGAGCGTCGTCGCACCGGCGGGCCTGGCCGTGGTGCTCGTCCTCGCACTGCGGGACGACCTCGCCGCGCCGTACGAGGACTACCCGGCCTGGCTCCTGCTGGTCCTCGGCTGGGCACTCGTCGTGGCGCTGCCGCTCATCGGCTTCCTCCTCGCCCGGCTGCCGTGGCGCGCCGGGACGCACCTGGACGGACCGCCCCCCGGCTCCGACCCGGCGGAGCCGCTGCACGCGCCCGACCCGGCCCCGCACACCCGCCACCAGGACGACGGAGGACCCCGATGAGCACGGCCGCGATCGTGATGATGGTGGTGGCGATGGCCGTGATCTGGGGTGGCCTCGCCCTGGCCATCGCCAGCCTGCTGCACCACGGCGCCGTCGAGGAGCGCGCCGAGGACCCGCGCCGGGACCTCTGACCCCGGCCGGCGGACGGCAGGTCGGGGCGTCGACGACGCCCCGACCGTCACATGTCGCGGTAGCGGACGGCTGCGGCCAGCTGCTCTGTCAGCTTCGCCCGGGTGACCTGGCGCCCCGGCACCTCGGGGAAGCCGTCGCCGGGGACCGCGTAGGGCACGACGTAGGCCGCCGTGTCGCGCTGGAAGCGCCAGCCCTCCGCGAGCGGGCCGACGTCGTGGGCGTCGTAGCCGATCGAGTCGAGGAACGCCGACACCGTCTGCTTGGCCGTCTCGTCGTCCCCGGCGACCGGCAGGACGGAGCGCTCGGGGTCGCCCGCGGGCCGCTGCAGCGTGCCGAGCTGGGTGACGTAGATGTTGTTGAAGGTCTTCACGACCTGCGCCTCCGGCAGGTGTGCCTGGAGCAGCTCGCTGGTGGTCGTCGACTCGTCGTCGAGCTCGGCGATGTGCCCGTCGCGGTCGGGGTAGTAGTTGTTCGTGTCGATCACGACCTTGCCGCGCAGCGGCTCGACCGGCACCTCGCGGTAGGCCTTGAGCGGCACGGTCACGACGACGACGTCGCCGGCCGCGGCGGCCTCGGCCGCAGTGGCCGCCCGGGCGCGCGGCCCGAGCCGGCCGACGAGCTCGGTGAGGGTCTCCGGCCCCCGGCTGTTGCTGAGCACGACGTCGTGGCCGGCGTCGACCGCGAGCCGGGCGACGGTGCTGCCGATGTTGCCGCTGCCGATGAGTCCGATGGTGGTCATGTCCGCGGGAAGCGCGCCCACGGCCGGGTCATTCCCGGCCGGCGGCGTCCGCCGGCCGGGTCAGAGCTCGGCGCGGAGCAGCTCCGCAGCTCGGGCGAGGGACCGCATCTTGCCCGCGGCCGACTCCCGCGGCAGGTACTTCAGCCCGCAGTCGCTGGACAGCACGAGCCTGTCGACGTCCACGTGGTCCAGCGCGCGGCGCACCCGGTCGGCGACGACCTGCGGGGTCTCCACCTCGGGGGTGGAGAGGTCCAGCACGCCCAGCGCGACGCCCGTGCCGCGCAGCGGGCGCAGGGTCGCCGGGTCCAGGTGCGACTGCGCCGTCTCGATCGAGATCGCCGCGGCGGGCACGTCGGCGAGCTGCGGCAGCACCGAGTAGCCCTCGGGCCGGTCGGCGACCATCGCCGCGTAGCCGAAGCAGACGTGCACGTGCACCGGCCCAGGGGCGTCGGCGAGCGCGGCGGTGAGCACCTCGACGCCGTAGCGGCGGGCCACCTCGGGGCGGGCCTGCAGCCACGGCTCGTCCAGCTGCACGATGTCGGCGCCGGCGGCGAACAGGTCGGCGATCTCTGCGCGCACCACCTCGGCGTAGGCCAGCGCCAGGGCCCGGTCGTCGCCGTAGTGGTCGTCCTGCGCCTGCTGGGCCATGGTGAACGGGCCGGGCACGGTGATCTTCACGGCCCGGTCGGTGTGCGCGCGCAGGAACCGCACGTCCGCCGCCTGCACCGAGGCCGGCCGGCGGATCTCACCCACCACCCGCGGCGCCGGGATGTCGATGCCGGAGCGGTTGCGCACCGACCCCGGGTGGTCCAGGTCCAGCCCGTCGAGCGCGGTGGCGAAGTGGTTGGAGTAGGACTCGCGCCGGATCTCGCCGTCGCCGACGATGTCCAGCCCGGCCTCCTCCTGCGCCCGGATGGTGGCCAGCGTGGCGTCGTCCTGGGCCTCCTGCAGGAACTCGGTGGGCACGCGCCACAGCTCCTTGGCCCGGACCCGCGGCGGGAACTGGTGCCCGAGCCGGTCGCGGTCGATCAGCCAGTCCGGCTGGGGGAGGCTGCCGACGACGGTCGTGGGCAGCGGGGGGAGCGAGACGGGCACGGTTCCTCCTGAGGACGTGGACGCGCCCGATCCTCCACGCTGCGTGCGACGGGGCCGGAGGAGGCTCCCCGCAGGGCCCGGGTCTGCCGCGCCTCGGAGACGTCGTTTCGTCCGCCCGGCACCGGGCACCGGGGGGACATGACTGGACGGGACGTCCCCCGGTGAGCGTGCGGAGTCGGCTGGAACGTGCCCTGGGGGCGGTCGAGCGCTGGGACGTCCTCGACGCGCCGGGCTACCAGGTGGAACACGGCATAGCGCTGACCTACCTGCTCACCGGCCGGCTGGCCCGACCGCTGCAGGACCTGCTGCACGGCGTCTGGCTGGGCCACCCGCTGCACCCCGCGCTGGTCACCGTGCCGGTCGGGGCCTGGTCGGCGGCGCTGGTGCTCGACGGTCTCGACGCGACCGGCCGTGGCGGTCCGGGAGCCGGCCCGGCGGCCCGGGCCGTGGTCGGCGTGGGGGTGGCCGGCGCGGTGGCGTCCGCGGCGACCGGGTTCACCGACTGGCAGCACGCGCACGACGGCGCCCGGCGGGTCGGGCTGGTGCACGCCGGGCTGAACAGCGCCGCCCTCGCGCTGTACGGCTGGTCCTTCGTCGACCGCGGGCGCGGCCGGGCGGTGCGGGCCCGGGTCACCGCGGCGACCGGGCTCGCGCTCACGGTGGCCAGCAGCTGGCTGGGCGGTGCCCTGTCCTACCGCCACGGCCTCGGCACCGACCACGCCGACCGCAGCCCCGAGCCGCGCCGGTTCACCCCGGTGCTCGCGCAGGCCGACCTCGTCGAGGGGGAGCCGGTCGGGGTGGACGTGGCCGGCGTGCCGGTGGTGCTGGTCGCCCAGGACGGCGAGGTCCACGCCGTGGGCGGCACCTGCCCGCACCAGGGCGCACCGCTGGGGGAGGGGTGGCTGCACCGCGGGGAACTGGTCTGCCCGTGGCACGGCTCGCGCTTCGACCTGGCCACCGGGGAACCGGCACAGGGCCCGTCGACCGCCCCGCTGCCCTGCTTCGAGACCCGGGTGAGCGACGGCCAGGTCGAGGTCCGCCGCCGGCGGCACTGGCGCAGCCCCACCGCCACGACGACCGCCGAGGAGGCGTCCCGATGAAGGCCGATGAGGTGCTGACCGCCCACCACGACGTGCTGCGCGGGCTGCTGCGAGAGCTCGCGGAGACGACCGACGACCAGGTCACGGACCGCCGGCGGCTGCGGGACCGGCTGCTGCGCGAGCTGGAGGTGCACACCCAGATCGAGGACGAGCTGTTCTACCCCGCCGTCCGGGACGTCTCCCCGCTGCTCTCGCTGGCCCACGCCGAGCACCGGCAGATCGACGAGCAGCTCGCGACCGTCATGCGCACGCCCGTGGACGACCCGGAGTTCGTCACCGAGGTGCGGATGCTCTCCTCGACGCTGCACCACCACACCTTCGAGGAGGAGCAGCGGATGTTCCCCCAGGCGCACGGCCTCGGTGAGGAACGGCTGGAGGAGCTCGGCCGTCAGCTGCAGGAGCGGCAGGAGGAGCTCGGCCGGTCCGGGGCCATGCGGCTGATCGTGCGGCTCAAGCGGATGACGCTGAAGCTCGTCTGACCCGCCTCTCACCTGACCCGCCGGGGGTACAGCAGGCTGTACTCCTGGCCCGGATCGCTGTCCCCGCCCCGTGAAGGGCCCTAGCGTCAGCAGCCGTGGCGACGACGAGCAGGCAGCGTGCGGGCGCCCGGCGAGGCCCCGTGGCCCGCACCGCCGGCCGCAGCCTCGTGGCGCTGGAGCAGCTGCCGGGTGCGCTGGGCACGGCGTTGCTCGCGCTGGGCGTACTGCTGTTCCTGCTCGGCGCACTGGTCACCAGCCTGGTCGGGATCGGGTTGCTGGCGCTGCCCGCCGGCCTCCGCGGGGTCCACGCCGTCGCCGAGCGGGAGCGGGCTCGGCTCGGTCGCTGGGGCCCGGAGGTCGTCGGCGCGGGGCCCCCGCCACGGCGGCTCCGGGACGCAGCCGCCGACCCGGCCACCCGGCGCCAGGTGCGCTGGCTCGCCGGCCACGCGACAGCCGGCCTGCTGCTGTCGGCGGTCGGTCTGCTGCTGCCGATCTACGCCGTCCGCGAGCTCACCTTCCCGCTGTGGTGGCAGCTGCTGCCCGACGACGAGGCCACCGACGCGCTGACCTTCTGGGTGGTGTCCGACTGGGCCGGTGTCGTCCCGGTCGTGGGGATCGGCCTGGCCTGGGCGCTGCTCACCGTCGTCCTCACCCCGCCGGTGGCCGGCCTGCTGGCCCGGCGCGGACGCCGGCTGCTCGCGGCGGACGCCGGCACGGACCTCTCGCTGCGGGTCGCGGAGCTCACCGCCACCCGCGCCGCCGCCCTGGACGCGCACGCCACCGAGCTGCGCCGGATCGAGCGGTCGCTGCACGACGGCGCACAGAACCGGCTGGTCGGTGTCACGGTGCTGCTGGGGGCCGCCCGGCGGGCCGTGCCCCGGGACCCCGCAGCCGCCGAGGAGATCCTCGGGCGGGCGCAGGACGCCGCGGAGCAGGCGCTGGCCGAGCTGCGAGCGGTGGCCCGCGGCATCCTGCCGCCGGTGCTGGAGGACCGCGGTCTGGCCGGCGCGCTCACCGGGCTGGCCGCGACCTCCGCCGTGCCGTGCCAGGTGGACGTCGACGTGCCGGTCCGCTGCGCCGCCTCGGTCGAGGCGACCGCGTACTTCGCCGTGGCCGAGGCGCTGACCAACGTGTCCCGGCACAGCGGGGCCGGCCGGGCCGCGGTGGACGTGCGACTGCGTGCGGGGCGGCTGTGCGTCCGCGTCACCGACGACGGTGCCGGCGGCGCGGTCGAGGGCGGCGGCTCCGGCATCGTCGGCATCCGCCGCCGGGTCGAGGCGCACGACGGCACCCTGACCCTGACCAGCCCGCCCGGCGGGCCCACCACCCTGACCGTGGAGCTGCCGTGCGGATCGTGATCGCCGAGGACGACGCCCTGCTGCGCGAGGGCCTGGCCCTGCTGCTGCGGGCCGAGCAGCTGGACGTGGTGGCGACCGCGGCCGGTCCGGCGGAGTTCCTCACCGCGCTGGACCAGCACCGGCCCGACGTGGCGATCGTCGACGTCCGGATGCCGCCGACGCACACCGACGAGGGGATCGTGGCCGCCGTCGAGGCGCGGCGCCGCCGGCCGGACCTCGCCGTCCTCGTGCTGTCGGCGCACGTGGAGCAGGCCTTCGCCACCGACCTGCTCGCCGGCGGCGCCGCCCGGCTGGGCTACCTGCTCAAGGAGCGGGTCGGCCGGGTGGAGGAGTTCCTGGGTGCCCTGCACCGGGTCGCCGCCGGCGGCACCGCGATCGACCCCGAGGTGGTCGCCCAGCTGTTCGCCCGGACCCGGACCGACACCCGGCTGGAGCGGCTCAGCCCACGAGAGCGGGAGGTGCTGGCCCTGATGGCGGAGGGGCTGGGCAACACCGCGATCGGGGAGCGGCTGGTGGTCACCGACGGTGCGGTGCACAAGCACATCCGCAGCATCTTCGCCAAGCTCGACCTGCCGCCCGACGACCGGGCCGACCGCCGGGTGACCGCGGTGCTCCGCTACCTGGACGACGTCCGCCGCCGCGGGTGACGCGTGCTCCTCGATCGCGCGGCCAGGCCTGGTCGTCGACCACGTGCGGGTGTGCCCACCGGGCACGGCTCAGGCGACGACTCGCAGCAGCGCCTGCCCGGCGGCACCCAGCGGGAAGACCAGCAGCAGCCAGGCCATGGCGGTGCCGATGCCTCGACCAGGTGCACGAGCCGCTCGTGCCGCCGGCGCAGCGGCTCCCAGCGCCACCACGAGCAGGGCCCCGAGGGTGCAGAAGACGACGGCGTCACCGGCGTAGCCCAGGTAGACCCCATAGCCGATGGCGCCTTCGGAGAGGAACACCCCGCCCAGGAGCGCCGCGCTCAGCCCCGCCCAGCGCAGCGACCGCACCCGACGCCAGCACCATCCCGCCGCGCCGAACAGCGGACCGCCGACCACGCCGGTGGCCACCCACAACACGACCATGGACGGGTTGACGCCGAAGTCACGCACCATGGAGACGAAGTAGTACCCGCCGACCTCGCCGAGGCAGACGAGCACCCCGGCGACGGCAGCGACCCACGACCGCCTGGTCAGCGCACCGACGGCGAAGGCGGGGGCGACCCAGGGACTGACTGCGTTGGCGAGCCCGGAGAAGGGCCAGGGCAGGACCGTCTGCAGGCCAGACGTCGCGGCTCCCCATGCCAGGCCGACCAGCACGGCCACGCCGAGCGCCGCGGGGGTGCCCAGCCCAGATCGCTCCTCCGCACTCGGCGCGAGGTGGGAACCGCCGCCGTCGACACCGCCGTCCCGGTCGTGGGCAACGTCGAGAGGACGGTCAGGAGAAGCCTGCGGAGCCTCGGACGACACGGCGGCAGCGGGGACGGGATTGCGCACGGTCGAACCCTGGCAGGCAGCAGGTCATCGCGGATCGGCCTGCGGACGGACATCGGCGAACACACCTCATCCCCAGGTCGGAGCGCTCGTCGATCCGGTACTCGCCGTCCTGCCAGGCCGCCGTGCCTCCAGCAGGCGGACCCGGACGACCTCATCGGCCGCTGCGCTGAGTCTGCTGGCTCAAGGACGGGACTGTCGGTCGCGCGCTCAGGCTTGGTCGGACGAAGGTGCGGGGACCAGCCAGAGCCCGATCGTCAGCACGCCGTACGCCAGGGCCGGACCGGTGTGCGGGAGCCGCTTGCCGGCCGCGGCCCGGGCCTGTCCCTGGCGGAAGGCCCATCGTTCGACGGCGACCACCCCGCGGGCCGCGAGGGCGAGCGCGGCCGCCGCGGAGCCGAGGGTGACGGCCTGCTTGCCGGCGGGCAGCGACCGGAAGGTGAACGGCGGGTCATCGCCGCCGCCGGGTCCCGGCCGTTCACGGGTGGTGGCCAACGCCGCCCGCAGCTCGGGTGCACTGAGCGCGAGGGACCCGGCAAACAGGCCGACCTTCACCCATCCCCGAGCGGTGCGCGAGGAGATGCCGTCGGGCAGGGCGTACCAGAGGACGGTGGCCGCTCCCGACGCGAGGACTGCACCTGCTCGCGGGGGCGCCGCGGTGGTCGTCATGCAGCCATCCTCCCGTGCGCCCCGGCCCGTGGGGACCGAGATCGGTGCGGCTGAGCGTCCCGGCGGTGCAGCCCCAGCAGGCGCCGAGCAGTGCCGCCGCAGCCGCAGGGCCAGCACGACCAGGCCGGTGACCTGCGGCTGATGGCGCACGGCCTGAGCAACGGTGAGATCGCCACCGAGCTGTTCCTCGGCCTGCAGACCGTCAAGACCCACGTCAGCAGCCTGCTGCGCCAGCTCGGCGCCCGGGACCGCACGCAGGCCGTGATCGCTGCCTACGCGTCGGGGCTGGTGCCGCTGCGCTGAGCACCCGACTGCGCGACGGCGCAGCCGGGGTCCTCCCTCACTCGCAGATCGCGGCGTCCACGACGTCCTCGACGTGCACGTACTGCTCGAGCGCGGTGGGCAGGGCCGTGACCGCGACCATCGCGCCGCGCCCGTCCTCGGTCACCGCGCCCCGGGTCTCGTAGCCGGGGATGTCGCCGCCGTGGGTCCAGGCGGTGCCCCCGCAGCTGAGCGTGAACGTCTGCAGCCCCAGCCCGTAGGCCTCGTCACCGCGGGCGGAGGAGTCCGGCGCCGGCACCGTCGCCTGCATCTCGGCCAGCAGCGCGGGCGTCAGCAGCTCGCCGTCGACCAGCGCGGTGAAGAAGTCCAGCAGGTCGCCGGGGGAGAAGACGAGCTGGCCGGCGGCCCAGCCGAAGGAGGGGTCCTGCACGGTGACGTCGGCGTACTCGGCCCCCGGCTCGGCGGCGTAGTAGCCGTGCGGGTGGTCGCCGCGGAGCTCCTGCTCGCCCTCGTGCGGCCAGTAGGTGTCGTCCAGGTCGAGCGGCTCGATGATCCGGGTGGTGATCTGCTCGCCGATCGGCCGGCCGGTGACCTCCTGGACGAGCAGGCCGGCCAGCACGTAGTTGGTGTTGCTGTACTGCCAGCTGCTGCCGGGGGCGAAGGTGGCCGGCCGGGCCAGCGCGATGTCCAGCAGCTGGTGCGGCTCGACGTAGCGGTGCTGGTTGGCGGCGTGGTCGGCGACGACGACGTCGACGTAGTCGGGCAGCCCGCTGGTGTGCTGCAGCAGCTGCCGCACGGTGATGGCGTTGCCGTCTCCGCCCGGGCCGCGGACCAGGCCGGGGAGGTACTGCTCGATCGGTGCCTCCAGGTCGACGAGCCCCTCCTCGACCAGCTGCAGGACGACGGTCGCGACGAAGGTCTTGGTGTTGCTGGCGATCCGCACCTCGCCGTCGACCGGCACGGGCTCGCCGGTGGTCAGGTCGCCGACCCCGGCGGTGAGGTGGTGCACCCGGCCACCCGAGCCGCGGACGGCGGCGAGCGCGCCGGGGAACCCGTCGTCGGCGACGAGCGCGTCCAGTTCACCCTGCAGGGCGTGCGCCGGCCGGGCGGCATCGGCCGCAGCGTCGTCGGGGCTCAGCACGCCGGTGGCGCCGGCGGTGGTCACTGCAGCGGCGGCGACGAGCAGCGTGGCCCAGGTACGGCGGGGGATGGGGGAGCGGTTCGGGGCGGTGGCTGCGGGCACGGGGACTCCTCGGAGCAGGTCGATCGTGCGGACCTCCCGAGCCTGTCCGGGGAGGCCGCGCCGATCGATCCCGCCCAGGGGTCACCCGAGGTGGCGCAGGCTGCACCCGGGAGTGGCGTCTCCTCAGCCCTCGATCGAGGCGCAGGCCACCCAGGCCGCGTCGTCGGCCAGGTCCTCGTCCTCCAGTGGCAGCACGAGCAGTGAGGTGCCGTCCTCGTCGGCCAGCAGGTCCAGGTCGAACTCCCCGGCCAGGGTGCTCAGCTCGCCGACCTCGTTCTCGGTCACCGGCAGGTCCGGGAGGTCGGCCACCGGGGCGCTGTCGATCGCGTCCTCGGTGCAGCCGCCCTCGCTGACCAGCAGCATCGGGTGATCGCCCGGGGTCAGCCCGCTGGCGTCCACCTCGATCTCCGTCCCGTTGGTGGTGCTGCCGAAGGTGGCGGTGCCCAGCACGCTGCCCTCGGGGTCGACCAGTTCGCCGGTCAGGTCGACCAGCACCTCGGGCTCTTCGGTCACCGCCCCGTCGTCCAGCGCCTCGAAGGAGCCTCCGACGCCGTCCTCGTCGTCCCCGCAGGCGGTGAGCACGAGAGCGGCGGCGGCCGTGGCGGCGAAGAGCATCGTCCGCTTCACAGGGAACTCCTTCAGGTCGTGGGCATGGTCCGGGAGGGGACTGCCCCCGTTGCCCGCGTCCCACTCCCGTCGGTCGTGGACTCGATGCCGAGCCGTGACCTCGGCCAGCGGGTAGGAACGACACATGGAGTTCCGACACCTGGGCCGCAGCGGCCTGAAGATCAGCGAGATCACCTACGGCAACTGGATCACCCACGGCGGTCAGGTGGAGGCCGACGCGGCGAACGCCTGCGTCCGCGCCGCCCTCGACGCCGGGATCACCACCTTCGACACCGCCGACGTCTACGCCGGTGGCCGGGCCGAGGAGGTGCTGGGCAAGGCGCTGGCCGGTGAGCGGCGCAGCGGGATCGAGCTGTTCAGCAAGGTCTACTGGCCGACGGGCCCGGGCCGGAACGACCGTGGGCTGTCCCGCAAGCACGTGCTCGAGTCGATCGACGCCTCGCTGCGCCGGCTCGGCACCGACTACCTCGACCTCTACCAGGCCCACCGCTACGACTACGAGACGCCGCTGGAGGAGACGATGCTGGCCTTCGCCGACGTCGTGCGCAGCGGCAAGGCGCTCTACATCGGCGTCTCGGAGTGGCGGGCCGAGGAGATCCGGGCCGGCAAGGCCCTCGCCGACGAGCTGGGGATCCCGCTGGTGTCCAACCAGCCGCAGTACTCGGCGCTCCACCGGGTGCCCGAGGCGGAGGTCATCCCGGTCTCCCGCGAGCTGGGCATCAGCCAGATCGTGTTCTCACCCGTCGCGCAGGGCGTGCTCACCGGCAAGTACCTGCCGGGCCAGCCGGTGCCGGCCGGCTCGCGGGCGACCGACGAGAAGGGCGGCGGGGCGAACATGATCGCCCGCTGGATGAAGGACGACGTCCTGGAGCGGGTGCAGGAGCTCAAGCCCGTCGCCGACGACCTGGGGCTGACGATGGCCACGCTCGCGGTGGCCTGGGTGTTGCAGGAGGAGAACGTCGCGGCGGCGAT
This sequence comes from Modestobacter sp. VKM Ac-2985, assembly GCF_026967925.1. GTDB lineage: Bacteria > Actinomycetota > Actinomycetes > Mycobacteriales > Geodermatophilaceae > Modestobacter. Next base: position 1,008,738 of record NZ_JAPVBI010000001.1, read on the forward strand.
CATCGGGGCCAGCCGGCCGGAGCAGGTGACCGACAACGTCAAGGCCTCCGGGGTCCGGCTCGACGACGACGTCAAGAAGCGGATCGACGAGGTCCTCGCCCCGGTGGCGCTGACCGACCCGGCGCTGACCAACAGCCCCGACCCGCGGCCGTGAGACCCGGCCGGGCGGGCTCGCCGGAGCCCGCCCGGCCCGGCCCGGTCAGGACGGCCGCTGCTGGGGCTGCGGGGTGGTGGCCGGGCCGCGGCCGTGCGGCGGGCGGCGGCCGGCGACGTGCCCGGTGTGCGGGACCGGCGAGGGATGGTGCGCATCGCGCGGGGCGTCCCGGTGCGTGTCCCGCTGGGCCGGGGTGATCCGGGGCAGCTCGCTGGTGAGCCAGCGGACCGGACGCCGCTGGGCCGGACGCCGGGCGGCGAGGAAGTCCAGCGCGATCGCCGCCGTCCACGACTGGTCGCGGCTGCCGAGCGTCTCGCCGGTCACCGGCTGGTAGTACTCGGCGAAGTCGCAGTCGATCAGCTGGGACAGCCCGGCCAGCCGCAGCTGGTTGGCGGCCTCCGGCTCACCGGAGCGGTTCAGCGCCCAGGCCATCAGCCAGTTGAGCACCGGCCACTGCGGCCCGCGCCAGTAGGTCTGCTCCCGGAACGCCGGGGAGGCGGGGGAGACCGAGGGCATGACCGGCCAGCGCAGCCGGGAGTGCCCGCACCACCGCGGCCCGAGCAGCAGGTCGCGCTGCCGGCGGGTGAGCGCCTCGTCGCCGCCGCACAGCAGCGGGGCGAACCCGGCGGCGCTCTCCACGTCCAGCCACTGGCCGGTGCGCAGGTCCAGGTCGCGGGCCAGCCCGGTCCGGGTGTCGACCGAGCGCAGCACGCCGGTGCGGAACCGGCGGGCGATCGCCCGGGACTGCTCCACACCCCCGGCCGTGCCGCCGCCGATCCCCAGCTCCTCGCCCATGTCGGCGAGCAGGTCGCTGGCGGCGGCCAGCAGCGCCGACACCAGCACGTCGCCCACGACGAAGTCGCCGGTGGCCCGGTAGGCGGTGTCGTCGTACCGGGTGCGGACCTTCTGCTCCAGCAGCCACAGGTAGCGGGCGTACTCGGCGTCGGTCGGCCGCTGCGACGGGTCGGCGACGTGGGCCAGGTCGGCGCGGACGAACGGCGGCATGTCCGGCTGCGGGTGCACGTTGGCGTAGGGGGAGTCCCAGCGCGGGGAGTCGTCCATCCCGGACTCCCAGCCGTGGTGGATCTCCACCAGCCCGTAGGAGTAGGGGTCACGGGCCGTCGCCAGGTAGGAGTGCCAGGCCAGCCACTGGTCGAAGGTCTCCCGCACGAACTCCTCGGCAAGCTCGAGGTCGGCGCCGCCCTTCCGGCGGGCGTCGTGCAGGATCCGGGACAGGGCGATGACGTGGATCGGCGGCTGGCAGATCCCCGACGTCAGCACCCCGGCCGGGCGGGCGGCCGCCACCTGGGTGCGCCAGCGCTCCGGGCCGGGGAAGTAGTCGCTGGGCTCGTGGAACAGGATGTGCGGGATCATCCCGGTCGCCCACTGCCCCGACAGCAGGCTGCGCAGCTCGTCGAGCGCCCGGGGGACCGAGACCGTCGCGATGCCCAGCGCCACGAAACCGGCGTCCCAGCTCCACATGTGCGGGTACAGCGTGGGGGAGGCGACGGTGAAGGCGCCGCGGTCGTTCGCCCGCAGGACGTAGCCGGCGCGGCCGGACATCAGCCCGATCTCCACCGCGCTCGGTTGGGACACGGTCATCTGCTGGTCCGCTCCTCTCGCCGGTGCCCGGCCATCCTCACCCGCGATGGTGGGAGACGCCTGCCCGCCGGGCACAGTTCATGCGAACGTCACGCGACGGTCGTTGACCGCCACGCCAGCAGTCTCACGCGGACGGGCCCGGCATGCTCCAGCGGGTGGGTCAGCCCTTCTCGTGCGCCGTCCGGTGGGCCTTGACGACCACGAGCACGTCCTCGCTCTGCAGGGTGCCGATCAGCGGGTCGTCGAAGCGCAGCGTGCGCCCGCCGCGGGCCACGGACAGGACGACGTCCCGCAGCTGGCGCGGCCCGAGGCCGACCTCGGACTGGCTGACCGTGCGCTGCGCGAGGTCCAGCCCCCGCCCGCTGGTCAGCAGGTCCTCGACGACCGCGACGACGCCGGGCTGGTCGGTCGACAGGCCGAGCAGCCGCCCGGACGTGGCCGAGGAGGTGATCACCGAGTCGGCGCCGGACTGGCGCAGCAGGCTGGCGTTCTCCTCCTCGCGGACGCTGGCGGTGATCGGCACCGTCGGGTTGAGCTGCCGCACGGTCAGGGTGATCAGCACGGCCGCATCGTCGCGGTCGGCCGCCACCACGACCGCCCGGGCCTTCTCCACCGACGTGCGGCGCAGCACCTCCATCCGACCGGCATCGCCCAGCACACCGGTGAACCCCGCCGCGGTGGCCTCGTCGATGGCCTGCGGCGAGGGGTCGACGACGAGGATGTGGTCGGCATCGGTGCCCGTGCTGAGCAGGGCGCGGATGGCGCTGCGGCCCTTGGTGCCGTAGCCGCACACGATGACGTGCTGGCGCACGCGAGACCTCCAGCGTCGGATCCGGAACTCCTCCCGGGAGCGCGCGGTGAGCGCCTCCAGGGTCGTCCCGATGAGAACGATCAGGAACATGATGCGCAACGGCGTGATCACCACGATGTTGACCAGCCGTGCGCCGGCGGTGATCGGGACGATGTCGCCGTAGCCGGTGGTGGAGAGGCTCACGGTGGCGTAGTAGGTGGCGTCCAGCAGGCTGATCTCGCCGCCCTGGTTGTCCGCGTAGCTGTCCCGGTGCAGGTAGACGATCAGCACGGTGGCGATCAGGACGGTGGCGGCGATGATCACCCGGCGCCCGACCTGCCGGGCCGGGGACTCCTCGGTGTGCGGCAGGTGGACGCCGCTGTGGTCGTCCCTCACGATGCCCCGTTCACCCTGCTCACCGGACCGGCCGCTCGCACGTCACCGGCGGGACGATAGCCGCCGTGGCTGGGGACCGTGGGCCCCGCCGCCGTCAGGTCGGGGTGTCGGCCGGTCCCGGGTTGGGCTGCGGCCCGCCGAGCCGCTCCGCCCCGGGCGTTGCCTGCACGGCGGCGAGCACCCGGTCCAGCAGGCCGTGCAGCGTCGCCGCCTCCGTCTCGGTCAGCCCCAGGACGGCGGGGCGGCCCAGCTCGGCCAGCACCGGGCCGGCGGCCAGCAGCGCCTGGTGGCCGGCCTCGGTGATGTGCACCTGGGCCCGCTGGCCGCGGCGGACCGGCCCGGGCCGCTCGACCCAGCCGGCGTCGACCAGCCCGTGCAGCAGGGCGCTCATGCTCTGTGGCGTCAGCTGCAGCCGGCGGGCCAGCTCTGCGGAGGTGAGCGTGCGGGCGCGGGCCAGGTGGACCAGCACCACGAAGGTGTGCGGCCGCAGCCCGACGGTGGCCAGCTCCCGGGCGAAGAGCGCGTTGACCGCGGCGCCGGCCCGGGCGAGGGCGTAGGCGGGGATGCCGGCGGGGTCCTCGGCGAGCCAGGGCGGCAGCCCGGCGCCCGGGCCGTCGCCGTCCGCTGGATCCGCCACGGAGGACACCGTAGGTTGTCCGCAGAGCATCAGCCTCCTGATGCTTCGGGTCGAGGGGGACGAGATGGGCCGACTGGCCGACTGGGTGCTCGGGCACCGCCGGATCGTGGTGCTCACCTGGCTGGCGCTCGCGGTGGTGGGCGGGGTGCTGGCCCCGACCACGATCGACCGGCTGGGGTTCGACTTCTCCACGCCCGGGCAGCCCGCGTACGAGGCGAACCAGGCCATCGTCGAGCAGTTCGGCACCGGCGGGGGCGTCGACCCGCTGGCGGTCACCGTGGCGCTGCCCGAGGGCAGCAGCATCGACGAGAACCGCGAGGAGCTGGCCGCCGTCGTCGACCGGCTGCGGCAGCCCGGCTGGCGGGTGGCCAGCCCGCTCGACGAGGGCGCGGCGACCGACGTGCTCGTCGCCGAGGGCACCGCGGTCGTGCTGGTCTGGCCCCCGGCGGTGGAGGGCCCGGCGCCCTACGCGGCCGCGCTGCCCCAGCTGGAGGGCGCGCTGCAGGGGGTCACCGTGGCCGGGGTCGAGCCGGTGGTCACCGGCACCCCGCTGCTGGCCGAGGGGGGCGGTGAGGAGCGGCCGATCATCGTGGAGATCGCCCTCGGCGCCGGCGGGGCGATCGTCGTCCTGGCGCTGGTGTTCGGCTCGCTGCTGGCGCTGGTGCCGCTGCTGGTCGCCGCGGTGGCGATCACCACGACCTTCCTGCTGGTGCTCGCGTTGACCACGGTCACCGACGTCAGCTTCATCGTGCAGTACCTGGTCGGGCTGATCGGGCTGGGCGTGGCGATCGACTACTCGCTGCTGGTGGTCATGCGCTGGCGGGAGGAGCGCGCGGCCGGCGCCGACGACCTGACCGCGGTGCGCACCGCGATGACCACCGCCGGCCGCGCGGTCGTCTTCAGCGGGGTCACCGTGGCGATCTCGCTGCTGACGCTGGTGGTGCTGCCGCTGCCCTTCCTGCGCACGGTCGGCTTCGGTGGGCTGTTCATCCCGCTGGTCAGCGTGCTCGTCGCGCTCACCCTGCTGCCGGTCGTGCTCGCCTCGGCCGGGCGGCGGCTGGAGTGGCCGCGCCGGGAGGCGCGTGGCTCGGACAGCCGCGCCTGGCGCCGGATCGGGACGACGGTGGTTCGGCACCGCTGGGTCGCAGCAGCGCTGGCCACCGCGCTGCTGCTGCTGCTCGCCTCCCCGGTGCTGGGCATCCGGCTGGGCTCCCCGCAGGTCTCGGCGATCGCCACCGGGTCCGCCCCGGCGGCGACCGCCTTCCAGGAGCTCACCGGCGCCGGCCTCCCGGCCGGGCTGGTCCGGCCCGTGGAGGTGCTCACCGAGGACCGCGCCGCGGCCGTCGAGCGGCTGTCCGAGGTCGAGGGCGTGGCCGGGGTGCTCGCGCCCGAGGGGGAGGCCTGGCAGGACGGCGGGACGGGGCTGGTGGACGTCGTCCTCGCCGACGACCCGTCGTCCACGGCCGGTCGCGAGGCGCTGACCGCCGTCCGGGCGGCCGCCGACGAGCTCCCCGGGGCTCAGGTCGGTGGCACCGCGGCCGGCGACGCGGACTCGGTCGAGGCGATCTACGGCAACGCCTGGTGGGTGCTGCCGCTGGTCGTCGTCGTCACCTTCGCGCTGCTCGCCCCGGCGCTGCGCTCCATCTGGCTGCCGGTCAAGGCGCTGCTGCTCAACGTGGTGTCGATCGCGGCCGCCTACGGGATGACCGTGTGGATCTGGCAGGAGGGCAACCTCACCGACACCCTCTTCGGCGCCTCCGCCACCGGCACGCTCACCTTCTGGGTGCCGGTGGCCGCGTTCTCGTTCCTGTTCGGGCTGTCGATGGACTACGAGGTCTTCATCCTGTCCCGGATCCGGGAGGGCCGGGACGCCGGCATGAGCACCGACGAGGCGACCGTGCACGGCGTCGCGTACACCGGCCGGCTGGTCACCTCGGCGGCGCTGATCCTCTTCCTGGCCTTCGTCGCGCTCTCCACGGTGCCGGTCGTCGACGTGAAGATCTTCGCCACCACGCTCGCGCTGGGCATCCTGCTCGACGCCACCGTGGTGCGCGGGGTGCTCACGCCCGCGCTGGTCGCGCTGTTCGGTGACGTCAACTGGTGGTGGCCGTTCGGCCGTCCCCGGCACCGGCCGGCGCACGCGGCCCCGCGGCACGCTCAGGTGGCCCCGCGGCACGCTCGCGAGCGGTCAACTCGCGTTTGAGCACCTTGCCGGCCGGCGACACCGGCAGGGCGTCGACGAAGACGACGTCGCGCAGCCGCGTGTAGGGCGTGACCTGCTCGTTGACCACCGCCATCACGCCCGCGGCGGTCAGTGCCGCACCGGCGTCGTCGGCCCGGCTCACCACGTAGGCGACCGGCAGCTCCCCGGCCTCCGGGTCGGGCCGGCCGACCACCGCGGCGGCCGCCACCCCGGGGGTGCCGAACAGGATCTCCTCCAGCTCGCGCGGGAAGACGTTGTAGCCCTTGTAGAGCAGCATGTCCTTGGTCCGGTCGACGATCGACAGGTAGCCGTCGGCGTCCAGCACCCCGACGTCGCCGGTGTGGAACCAGCCGTCGCGGTCGATCGACTCGGCCGTCGCGTCGGGCCGCCCGGCGTACCCGCGCATCAGCTGCGGGCCGCGGAGGCAGACCTCGCCGCGCTCCCCGGCCGGCAGCGGGTCACCGCCGCCCAGCGGGCGGATGCTGACCTCGGTGTCCGGCAGCGGGACGCCGACCGTGCCGGGCTTGCGGATCCCCGAGGTGTGCGGCGGGTTGCCGGTCGCCATCATCGTCACCTCGGTCAGCCCGTAGCCCTCTGCGATCACCACCCCGCGCACCAACGCGGCCATCCGCTCGATCAGCGGCACCGGCAGCGGAGCCGCGCCGCTGGAGAAGCCCCGGACGCTGGACAGGTCGGCCTCGGCGATGCCGGGGACCTGCAGCAGCGCGACGAACACCGGCGGCGCGCCGCCGATGCTGGTCACCCGGTACCGGACGGCGTCGGCCACGTAGCGCGCCGGGTCGAACCGGTCGTGCACCACGACGGTCGCGCCGCTGAGCACCTGCCCGTTGAGGTAGCCGATCACCCCCATCGCGTGGAACCACGGCGTCAGGTTGATGATCGTGGCGGTGCCCAGCCGGGTGGGGTGCTCGGCCGGGTCGCCGAACTGGTCGAGCGTGACGTCGCCCTCGGCGTCCAGCGCCGGCACCGAGCCGGTGCTGAAGCAGGCCGACTGCAGCACGTTGGTGACCACGGCCCGGTGCGGGAGCTCCACGCCCTTGCTGACCCCGGTGGTGCCGCCGGTGTAGGCCAGGTGCGCCAGGTCGGTGACCGGGTCCAGGTCGGCGTCGCGGTGGGCGTCGGTCGGGTCGGCGGCCAGCAGGTCGGCCAGCGAGACCGCACCGGGCAGGTCGGCGAGGTCGACGGCGGCGGTCGGGTCGCCGATCTGCTGCGGGCCGGTGACCACCACGGTCTCCACCCCGGTGCCGGGCAGTGCCAGCCGGACGACGGGCAGCACCGGTTCCCAGGTGACCAGTGCCCGGGCGCCGGCGTCGGCCAGCTGGTGCGCCAGCCCGGCCGGGGGCAGCAGCGGGTTGGTGGGGGAGAAGGTCGCACCGGTCAGCAGAACCCCGTAGTAGACGGCCGGGTACTGCAGGCAGTTGGGCAGGTGCACCGCGACCACGTCACCCCGGCCGATGCCGCGGGCCGCGAGCCCGGCGGCCACCGCGTGCGCCCGGCGGCCCAGCTCGGTGAACGACAGCTCCACGTCGTGGTGGACGAACGCCGTCCGGTCGCCCCAGCGGCGTACCGCGGCCCGCAGCACCGAGCCGACCGGGGCGAGCGGGTAGTCCAGCGAGCGCGGCAGGCCAGGGGGCCAGGGGGACCGCTCGGGCGCTGCCGGGGTGGTGCTGGGGGCCTGCGTCGTGGTCATCCGTCGTCCTCTGGTCAGCGGCGGTGCTGGGGCATCAGGGTGGCGTACGTCACTCGTCGAGTCGAGACCGGCGACGTGCGTCAGGATGGCCGGATGAGCTCTCAGCGCACGGCCCTGGTCCTCGGTGGCGGTGGCGTCACCGGCATCGCCTGGGAGATCGGGGTCCTCGCCGGGCTCGCCGAGGCCGGCGTCGACCTGACGTCGGCCGACCTCGTCGTCGGCACCTCGGCCGGCTCGGTGGTCGGTGCCCTGGTGACCACGGGGGCCGACGTCGATTCGCTGCACGAGCGGCAGCTGGAACCGGTCGGCCCGCAGGAGACCGCGTCCCGGATGGGCCGCGGCACGCTGGCCCGGTACGGGCTGGCCATGTTGCTGTCGCGCCGCGACGACGGCGCCTTCCGCCGCCGGATCGGCCAGCTGGCGCGCACCGCCGCCGAGACCGGCCGGACGCCGTCGGAGGAGGAGCGCCGGGCCGCGATCGAGCGACGGCTGGCCGGCGCGCAGTGGCCCGACCGGCCGCTGGTGGTCACCGCCATCGACACCGAGAGCGGCGAGTTCACCCCCTTCACCCGCGACTCGGGGGTCGACCTGGTCACCGCGGTGGGCGCCAGCTGTGCCGTCCCGGGGGTGTACCCGCCGGTCACCGTCGGCGACCGGCGCTACATGGACGGCGGCATGCGCTCGACGGCCAACGCCGACCTGGCCGCCGAGTACGAGCGCATCGTGGTGATCGCCCCCCTGCCGCGCGGCGCCGGCCCGATGGCCAGCGTCGACGCCCAGGTCACCGGCCTGGTCAGCCGGGTCGCCGTCGTCGCCCCGGACGAGGCCAGCCGGGCCGCCATCGGCAAGAACGTGCTCGACCCCGCCGCCCGTGCACCATCGGCCCGGGCCGGGCGCACCCAGGCGGCCACTGTCGCCGCGCGGGTCGCCGAGGTGTGGCAGGGCTGAGGCCGCGCTCCCGACCCACACGAGAGGACACGCCATGACCGCACCGGTGCTGACCGAGGTGACCGACGGGGTCGGGGTGCTCACCCTGAACCGGCCGGCGGCGAAGAACGCCGTCGACCTGGCGACGACCGAGGCCCTGGCGGCCGCGATCGACGAGTTCGAGGCCCGCGACGACGTCGCCGTCCTGGTGCTCACCGGGGCGGGCGGCACGTTCTGCGCCGGCATGGACCTCAAGGCCTTCGCCCGCGGCGAGCGCCCGCGGATCGAGGGCCGCGGGTTCGCCGGGCTCACCGAGGCGCCCCCGGCGAAGCCGCTGATCGCCGCGGTCGAGGGCTGGGCGCTGGCCGGCGGCTGCGAGCTGGCGCTCTCCGCCGACCTGGTGGTGGCCGCCCGGGACGTCCGGTTCGGCATCCCGGAGGTCAAGCGGGGGCTGTTCGCCGCCGGCGGCGGGGTGCTGCGGCTGGCCAAGGCGCTGCCCTACCAGCGGGCGATGGAGATGGCCCTGACCGGTGACCCGCTGCCCGCCGAGGAGGCGCACCGGTTCGGCCTGGTCAACACCCTCACCGAGCCCGGCGGCGCGCTGGCCGGTGCGCGGGAGCTGGCCGCCCGGATCGTGGTCAACGGCCCGCTCGGGGTGCGGGCCAGCAAGCAGCTGATCGCCGGGTCGGTCGGGTGGACCGACCGGGCCGCGCTGGACGCGCAGCGGGAGCTGGCCGACCGGGTGTTCGGCTCGGCCGACGCGCTGGAGGGTGCCCGGGCCTTCGCCGAGAAGCGCCCCCCGGTCTGGCGCGGCGAGTGACAGCTCAGCGGGCTTGCCTGCCCGGGGGAGCCCGCTGAGCTGTCACTCGCTGAGCGCTGAGGGCGACGCGCCGGGCGACTCGCCGGACGCGCCGGTCGGCTTCACCCGGTGTTCGCCGGGCCTTGCCTGTGCGGTGGCCGAGGGCGCACTGTGCTGGTCGGGCGGGCCGTCGGCGAGGGTCGCCGTCCGAGCCCGTGGGGGTCCCGATGAGCCGTACGTCCCGGCTGTCCGCCGCTGTGCTGACCGCCCTGCTCGCCGTCCTGCTGTCCCTGGTGGTCGCCCCGGCGTCCTCGGCCACCCCACCGGGCGGCTCTCACCACGGTGGCCCTCCCGGCGCCGATCCCGCCGAGGACCTGCTGGTCATCGGCCACCGGGGAGCCTCCGGGTACCGGCCGGAGCACACGCTCGCCTCCTACGAGCTGGCCGCCCGGATGGGCGCGGACTACCTCGAGTGCGACGTGGTCAGCACCGCCGACGCCGTGCTGGTCTGCCGGCACGAGAACGAGATCTCCGGCACCACCGACGTCGCCGACCGCCCGGAGTTCGCCGACCGGCAGACGACCAAGACTGTCGACGGCGTCGAGCTGACCGGCTGGTTCACCGAGGACTTCACGCTGGCGGAGCTGCAGACCCTGCGCGCGGTCGAGCGGCTGCCGGAACTCCGGGAGGAGAACACCCTCTACGACGGGCTGTTCGCGGTGCCGACCCTGGACGAGTTCCTCCAGCTGCGCGAGGACCTCAGCCGTGAGCTCCGCCGGGAGATCGGGGCCTACATCGAGACCAAGCACCCGACCTACTTCGACGGGATCGGGCTCTCGCTGGAGGAGCCGCTGGTGGCCGACCTGCGCGAGGCGCGCCTCGACCGCCGCAACTCCCCGGTGTTCCTGCAGTCGTTCGAGACGACGAACCTCCGTGAGCTGGACGCGGCCGGGGTGGAGGTGCCGCTGGTGCAGCTGCTGTCGGCCAGTGGTGCCCCGGCCGACCTGGTCGCCGCGGGACAGCCGTACACCTACGCCGACCTGTCCACCGCGGTCGGGCTGGCCGTGATCTCCCGGTACGCCGACGGGGTGGGCCCGGAGAAGAACCAGGTGATCCCGCTGGCCGAGGACGGCACGCTGGGGGAGCCGACGTCCTTCGTCGCCGACGCGCACGCCGTCGACCTGCTGGTGCACCCGTACACGTTCCGCAACGAAAACGCCTTCCTGCCCGCCGAGCTCGACGAGGGCACCGACCCGGCGGCCTACGGCCGGGCGCTGGAGGAGCAGCTGGCGTTCTGGGAGGCCGGCGTGGACGGGATCTTCACCGACAACCCGGACACCGGCGTGCTCACCCGCGACCTCTTCGAGGACGCGGAGCTGTCCCCAGCCGCCTGACGCACGGTGAGTGGCAGCTCAGCGGGCTTCCCCGGGCAGGGAAGCCCGCTGGGCCGTCACTCGGTGAGTGCGGCGGCGATCCTCGCCAGCAGGGCCGCGGGGGAGTGCAGGTCGGCGGCGGTGACGAACAGCACCCGCCAGCCCGCAGCCTGGAGGGACTCGATCCGCCGCCGGTCCGCGGCGATGCGGGTGGTGTGCCACGCTCCCTCGTACTCCAGCGCGATCCGGCTCGCCGGCCAGGCGAAGTCGACCCGGGCCAGGAACACCCCGCCGCGGCGGACCACGTGCTGGGCCACCGGTGGCGGCAGCGACGACCGGGTGAGCAGCAGCCGGAGCCGCGTCTCCTGGGGTGAGGCGGCCAGCCCGTCGGCGAGTGCACACGCCGTCCGGGCTCGGCGGCACCCACGGCCGGTGAGCTCGGCGGCCGTCAGCTGCAGGGTGGCCAGCGTGGTGGCCCGTGCCGCGACGAACCGGTCCAGCAGGACGACGCCGTCATCGAGGGGGAGCCGGCCGGCGAGCTCCAGCGCCGTCGTCTCCGGGGAGGTCGCCCGAACTCCCTCGATCGGGCGCACCCGCTCTCCGGGGACGGCGCGGCGGTGCACCACCACGCCGGGTGCGGCACCGCGGGGCGCACCCGGCGCGACCGTCACCTCCACGTCGTCCTCCGGGCCGGCGAGGTCGGCCAGCCCCCAGAGCACCGCAGCGCTGACCCCGGAGACGGCGCCGTGCGGGAGCAGCAGCCGGCCCACCGCCCGCGCGCGCACCGTGTGGGTGACGTCGAGGGCGGCATCGGCGTAGACGTCGGGGAACAGTCGCACCCAGGCGCGACTGCGCAGGTCGTCCCGGGTCAGCAGGCCGTCGCGGACGGCCGCCGTGCCGCGGAAGACGCGGCCGCGGAGTGGATCGGGACGGCGGGTGGGGCGGGGCACGCCGCACCCTGGCGCAGCGGGGCAGGTCGCCGCTGGCGTCGTCCACAGCCGGTGAGTGGCAGCTCAGCGGGCTTCCCGGGGCAGGGAAGCCCGCTGGGTCGTCACTCGGTGCGCGGGCTACGCCTCGTCGTGGAGGTGGCGCAGCAGGGTCTCGCCGATGTCGCGCATCGCGGCGACCTGCTCCGGGCTGAGCTGGTCGAACAGGTGGCTGCGCACGCTCTCCACGTGCACCGGAGCCGCCCCCTCGAGTGCGGCGAACCCCTCGTCGGTGAGGACGGCGAGCTGTCCACGGCCGTCGTCGGGGCAGACCTGCCGGCGCACCCACCCGCGTTCCTCGAGCCGGGAGACCGCGTGGGACAGTCGACTGCGCGAGGACAGGCACCGCTCGGCGAGCTCGCTCATCCGCAGCTGTCGGCCCTCGGTCTCCGAGAGCTGGACGAGGATCTCGTAGTAGGCGTGCGAGATGCCCGTCTCCCTGGTGAGCTCGCGGTCGAGCCGGTCGTCGAGCAGCATCCAGCTGTACAGCCAGGCGCGCCAGGCGCGCTGCTCGTCGGGGTCCAGCCAGCGCGTCGCGGCGGGCGGAACCGCGGCGGGTGCGGCCGCCGTCCGCGCCACGGGGGACACGTCACTCGTCATGGGGGCGAGGGTACTGGCGGAATGCTCAAGCATTCAACTACGCTACGCCCCAAGCAACCGGTCAAACGCTCAACCACTTGGAGAACACCATGGCCAGCATCACCCAGATCCCCGGCTACGTCGTCGGCACGTGGGACATCGACGCCTCCCACTCCACCGTGGGCTTCGCCGTCCGCCACATGATGGTCAGCAAGGTCCGCGGCTACTTCCGCGAGTTCTCCGGCGAGATCGTCACCGCCGAGGACCCGGCCCTCTCCACGGTGCACGCGACGGTCGACATGGACTCGATCGACACCCGCCAGGAGCAGCGCGACGCGCACATCAAGTCCGCGGACTTCTTCGACGTCGGCAACCACACGGTCATGGAGTTCCGCTCCACCAGCGTGCGCAACAAGGGCGAGGACTGGGTCGTCGAGGGCAACCTGACGATCAAGGGCATCACCAAGCCGGTCACCATGGCCCTGGAGCTCAACGGCTTCGGCCCCGACGCCTACGGCGGCACGCGGGCCGGCTTCTCCGGCAAGACCTCCATCTCCCGCAAGGAGTTCGGCGTGGACATCGACATGCCGATGGACGGCGGCGGCGTCGTCGTCGGCGACAAGATCGAGGTCGAGCTCGAGATCGAGGGCGTGCTCCGCACCGCCTGATCAGGCACCCGTCACGCACAGGGCCTCCACCCGCTCGGGTGGGGGCCCTGCTGCGTGTCAGGGCAGGCGCTGCTGACCGGTCTGCCGCCGTCCCTCCGTGAGCAGTGCGCCCAGCCGGTCGCCGGTCACCGGCGGGGAGAGGTGGTGGCCCTGTGCGTAGGTGCACCCCACCCGGCGGGCCAGCTCGAGCTGCGCCGCGGTCTCCACCCCCTCGGCGAGCACCGCCATGTCCAGCGCCGCACCGAGCGCCGCGACTGCGCCGAGGAGCGCCTCGGGGGCCGTGGCGGCAGCCGGCAGGGGCCCGGCGACGAGGGCGCGGTCCACCTTCAGCACGTCGGCGGGCAACGAGGCCACCGCCGCCAGCGAGCTGTACCCGGCCCCGAAGTCGTCCAGGGCGATCCGGACGCCGTGGGTGCGCAGCTCGCGGAACTGGGCCACGGCGTGCTCCGGGTCGCGGGCCAGCGCCGTCTCGGTCAGCTCCAGCACGAGGTCCCCAGGGTCCAGGTCCCGCTCGGCCAGCGCCTGGCGGACGTCGTCGACCAGCGTCCCCGAGGACAGGTGGACGGCGCTCACGTTCACCGCGACGGCCAGGTCGTGCCCGTCGGCCCGCCACGCCTCGGCCTGGGCGATCGCCGTCCGCAACAGCCAGCGGGTGATCGGCACGATCATCCCGGTCTCCTCCGCGATCGGGATGAACTCGGCCGGCTCGAGCCAGCCCCGGTGCGGGTGCTCCCACCGCACCAGTGCCTCGCACCCGGTCACCGTGCCGCTGGGCAGGTGCACCACCGGCTGCCAGCGCACGGTCAGCTGGTCCAGCGCCGCCGCGTCCCGCAGGTGGGTGACGACCTGACGCCTGTCCTCCAGGGCGCTGCGCAGGGTCGGGGTGAAGTGCAGGTGCTGGTCCCGGCCGTCGGACTTCGCGGCGTACATCGCGGCGTCCGCGTCCCGGAGCAGGTCCTCGGGCCCGGTGTGCGCCGGGTCGGAGGTGGCCGTCCCGATGCTGGCGGTCAACGACAGCCGCGTCCCGGCCAGCTCGAACGGCTCGTCGAAGACGGCCCGGAACCGGTGGGCCAGCAGCTCCCCGGCCGGGGCGTCGCAGTCGCGGGCGACCACCACGAACTCGTCCCCGCCCAAGCGGCCGACCACGTCGCTCGTGCGGGTCCGCTGCGACAGCCGGGTCGCCAGCTCCTGCAGCAGCAGGTCGCCGGTGGAGTGCCCGAGCGAGTCGTTGACCTGCTTGAAGCCGTCGACGTCCAGGTAGAGGACGGTCACCGGGCCACCGTCCTCGGCCAGGGCCCCGGTGATCGTCTCGTGCAGGGCGGCGCGGTTGGGCAGCTCGGTGAGGTGGTCGTGCCGGGCCTGCCAGGCGGCCCGCTGCTCGGCCCGCACCCGGTCGGTGATGTCGGTGTGGGTGACGACGACGCCCGGTCCGCCGTCCACCGGGAACGCCTGCAGGTGCCACCAGGTGCCGACGGCTCCGCTGCCCGCGTCGGTCGGCGGGGAGTAGTCGAGGGAGAAGGACGGCGCCCGCCTCTCGAGCACCGCCTGAAGCCCCTCGACCGCCCGCTGCGCGTCGGGGTCGCCGGTCGCGGCCAGCGCGCGGCAGGCGGCCAGGTAGTCGTCGCCGGTCCGGCTGGCGGCCGGCCGACCGGCCGTCGTCCCCTGTGCCCAGGCGGTGTTGGTGGTCAGGATCGTGCCGTCGTCGCCGAGGATCGCGGTGCGGGCCGGCAGCGCGTTGAGCACCCCGCGGATGAGGGAGGACTCCGCGGCACGCTCCTCGTCGAGCGTGCGCCGTTCGTGCACGTCCCGGAAGAAGACGACCAGGTCGTCCAGGACGGGGTAGGCGCGCACCTCGAACCACCGGTCCAGCGGTTCGTAGAAGAACTCCAGGTGCTGGGTCGACCCGGTCGACCGGGCCCGCCGGACCGACTCCTGCCAGGGCGCGCCGGGCCGGTCCGGGAACTGCGTCCAGAGCACCTCGCCGACGAGCTCGGCGGCCGGCCGCTCGAGCAGCCGTTCGGCGGCGCCGTTGACCCAGGTGTAGCGGTACTCGGCGTCCAGGAAGCAGACCGCCTCGCTGATCGGCGTCAGCGCCTCGGTGGCCCTGGCGCGCCAGGACCCGTCGGCCACCCACGGTGGTGGGTCGGTGTGCTGGGTCATCGGGCTCCTCGCACGGTCCGGACGGACTCGGGCGGCGAACCGTACCGCTCAGGGTCACCGCTCACCCTCCCGTGCACAGGCCCGGCCCGCCGGGTCGGGGACGCTGGGACACTCGAGGACATGTCGACCTCGACCCTCAGT
Source organism: Modestobacter sp. VKM Ac-2985 (assembly GCF_026967925.1). GTDB lineage: Bacteria > Actinomycetota > Actinomycetes > Mycobacteriales > Geodermatophilaceae > Modestobacter. Next base: position 1,023,864 of record NZ_JAPVBI010000001.1, read on the forward strand.
CGCGTGCAGGCCCGCTTCCCCTCGGCCGTCGCGGTGGCCGTCGGGCTGGCCGCCGGTTTCGGCGTCGCCCAGGGCACCGGGGTGCGGGCGCTCGGCGGCGTCGTGTTCGCCGCGGGCGGCCTGGCCGCCGGCTGGCTCTGGTACCGCCGTCGCGGGGCGGCGGTGGCCGCGGCGCTGGCGGCGGGCTACGTGGCCGCCTTCGTCGGTGCGCACGTGCTGGCCCTCGGTGTCGGCTGGCCGTCCTGGCTGGCGGTCGGGGTGGTCACGGTGGTCGCCGCGGCGGTCTCCTGGGTGGTGGCCGACCGCCCGTCGTCGTGAGGCCCCGGTCCAGAGGCTCGTCCCGAGCCTGCGAGGGATGAGGGGGGGGCGAGGCCCTTCACGAGTGGTAGACCGGTCACAGCCGCTCGGAGGGGGCCTGTCGTCCCCTACCATGGGAAGGTCTCGGCCGCCCGTGCCGTTACACCTGTCGCGCGCCGCTGCGCGCAGACCCCCACGCGATCCCCCGAGGTGCCTCTCCGCATGCCCACCCGCAACGACCTGCGCAACGTGGCGATCATCGCCCACGTCGACCACGGCAAGACCACCCTGGTCGACGCCCTGCTCCGGCAGGCCGGTGCCCTCGGGCGCTCGAAGGGCGAGGGGACGGACAACGACTCCACGCAGGACCGGGTCATGGACTCCGGCGAGCTCGAGCGCGAGCGCGGGATCACCATCCTCGCCAAGAACACCGCGATCCGCCTCGCCGACGAGGACGGCAACCCCGTCGTCGTGAACATCGTCGACACCCCGGGCCACGCCGACTTCGGTGGCGAGGTGGAGCGCGCGCTGTCGATGGTGGACGGTGTCGTGCTGCTCGTCGACGCCTCCGAGGGCCCGCTGCCGCAGACCCGGTTCGTGCTCCGCAAGGCGCTGGCGAAGGGGATGCCGGTCATCCTCGCCGTCAACAAGACCGACCGTCAGGACGCCCGCATCGAGGAGGTCGTCGACGAGACCTACGAGCTGTTCATGGAGCTGCTCGAGGACGCCGGCCTGCCCGCGGAGACCCTCGAGTTCCCGATCGTCTACTGCAACGGCCGTACCGGCCAGGCGTCGCTGAACAAGCCCGAGAACGGCACCGTCCCGGACAGCCCGGACCTCGGCCCGCTGGTCAAGACGCTGCTGGACACCGTGCCGGCGCCGGTCTACGACGCCGAGGAGCCGCTGCGCGCGCAGGTCACCAACCTCGACGCCTCGCCGTTCCTGGGCCGGCTGGCGCTGCTGCGCATCCACTCCGGTGAGATGAAGCGGGGCCAGCAGGTGGCCTGGTGCAAGGCCGACGGCACCATCACCCGCACCAAGATCACCGAGCTGCTGGTCACCGAGGGCCTCACCCGCACCCCGGCCGACAGCGCCGGCCCCGGCGACCTGATCGCCATCGCCGGCATCGAGGACATCATGATCGGCGACACCCTCGCCGACCCGAACGACCCGCGCCCGTTGCCGGCGATCACCGTCGACGAGCCGTCGATCTCGATCACCATCGGCATCAACACCAGCCCGATCTCGGGCAAGTCGGGCAAGAAGCTCACCGCCCGGCTGATCAAGAACCGGCTCGACCAGGAGCTGGTCGGCAACGTCTCGGTGCGGATGCTGCCCACCGAGCGCCCGGACACCTGGGAGATGCAGGGCCGTGGCGAGCTGGCCCTGGCGATCCTGGTCGAGCAGCTGCGCCGCGAGGAGTTCGAGCTCACCGTCGGCCGCCCGCAGGTGGTCACCAAGGAGATCGACGGCAAGCTGCACGAGCCGGTCGAGCGGGTCACCATCGACACCCCGGGTGACTACGTCGGCACCCTGACCCAGGCACTGGCCGTCCGGCGCGGGCGGCTGGAGAACCTGGTGCACCACGACACCGGCTGGGCGCGGATGGAGTACATCGTCCCCTCGCGTGGCCTGATCGGGTTCCGCACCGAGTTCCTCACCGAGACCCGCGGCACCGGCGTGCTGAACCACAACCTCGAGGGCTACGAGCCGTGGCTGGGCGACATGCGCGCCCGCCCGACCGGCTCGCTGGTGGCCGACCGCACCGGCGTGGCGACGACGTACTCGATGTTCTCGCTGCAGGAGCGCGGCCAGATGATGGTCGAGCCGGGCACGGCGGTCTACGAGGGCATGGTCATCGGTGAGAACTCGCGTCCGGACGACATGGACGTGAACATCACCAAGGAGAAGAAGCTCACCAACATGCGCAAGGCCACCTCCGAGGAGCTGGAGCGGCTCATCCCGCCGAGGCTGCTCAACCTCGAGCAGGCGTTGGAGTTCTGTGCCGAGGACGAGTGCGTGGAGGTCACGCCGGGCGCGGTTCGGGTGCGCAAGGTGGAGCTGGACCAGACGATCCGCGGTCGGTCCCGGAACCGGAAGCCCAAGCCCTGAGCACGGACCCTCCGGGGTCGTGATCGAACGCCGTCGTCCCTCCGGGGACGGCGGCGTTTCGTCGTCCGGTGGGGACGACGCGCGGACGAGGACTGCTGGCACGGGTGAGTCCAGTGGGTAGAGAGTTGTCAGTCGATCACGGTTCGTGATGGCTGGCCGCGTGGGTCAGGCGCGTTCGCCGGCTCTCCTCGTGGCGCGCCGGGGTGTCGCAGCCTCGGTCGTAGGTTCCGGTCCGGAGAGGTGGGTCCGGCGGGGAAGGCCGGGCGCACCTGGGGGAACGGTGTGAGAGGTGGTCGGGAAGCCGATGACGGTCCAGCGGGCAGCAGGTTTCCGGAACGGGATCGACGTGCGGGTGCGCTTGCGCCCGGCGACGGCAGCGACCGACGGCACGTTCGACGGGGCGTGGTGGCCGCGCAGCCGGCTGCTCTCCGTCGAGCTGCCCGAGCTGGCGGCGGCGCTGCAGAGCCTCGGCGTGCGGATCGACCGTTTCACCTACGCCGTGGGCGCCTGGGACGAGCCCCCGGCCCGCAAGGCGCTGATCGGCGGCCGCACTGTGCGCACCGGCGGGTTCGCCAGCATGGACCAGCAGCTGGTCTGCCTCACCGTCGACGGTGACCGGCGGGTCGACCTGCTGGTGGTCCCGCCGGAGGCCGACGCGCTCACCGGCGTGCGGGCGCTCCGGCTGGCCGGCCTGCGCGAGGACGCCGGCAACCCGCAGCGCGGGCTGCTCACCGCCCCGTCCCGCTCCCAGGTCGTCCCGCTGACCGGAGTCCGCGCCGGCTGAGGCCCGCCCCGGCTCGTGCCTGAGCCGGTCCGGCGGGGTTGAGCCGGTCGGGCTGGGGTTGAGCCGCGTCAGCACGCGGCTCGACCCGCGCCCAGGCGGCTCAACCCCGCCGGGGCTCGCGCGTTGCCGCCAGTGGCCCGGTGACCCACCGGAACACCGGGCAGGTCCAACCAGACGAGCAGGTCGGCCCGCTCCGTCAGCAGTGGGCGCACCGGTTCGTACTGCCACTCGGTGACCCAGGTCGGCTCCGCGGCGAAGCGCCGGGCGTCGTCCTCGAAGCTGGGGCGGGCTTCCCACCCCGGGCCGTGGAAGAGGGCGTCGATCTCCACGTGCGGCAGGTCCAGCAGCGCGCCGATCCGGGCAGCCAGCGTGGTCCTCCCCGCTCCGGAGGTACCCACGACCAGCACTCGGGACGGACGCCGGGGGAGCGGGTCGTCCGGTCCCAGCAGCGTCACCGGGCCACGGTGGCCACCACCCACCCGCGCGGCGGAGAGTGGCGACTACGCCGGGAGTGAACCGGCTGGACGGCGGCCTGCGGCTGCGCTGAGGTCGGGGCATGCGACTCCTGGTCCTCGGCGGCACGCACTTCCTCGGCCGGCACGTCGTCACCGCTGCGCTGGAGCACGGCCACGAGGTGGCCACGTTCACCCGCGGCGTCTCCGGGGCGCCCGCGGCCGGGGCCCAGATGCTGATCGGTGACCGCGACGACCCGGTCGCCCTGCCGACGGCGCTGGACGGCTGGGTGCCGGAGCTGGTCGTCGACACCTCCTGCCAGACCCGCGCGGCGGCGGAGCACGCGGCGGCCGCGCTCGCCGACGTCGCCGGCTACGCCTTCGTCAGCAGCCTGAACGCCTACCGGGGCTGGCCGCCCGGGCCGATCGCCGGTGAGCACGAGCCGACCTGGGACTCCGACGAGGACTCCTACGGGCCGGACAAGGCGCACGCCGAGCGGGTGCTGGGTGCGGCGCTGGGGGAGCGGTTCCTCACCGCGCGGGCCGGGCTGATCGTCGGGCCGCACGACCCGCTGTACCGGCTGGGCTGGTGGCTGGACCGGATCGCCACCGGCGGCCGGGTCGTCGTCCCGGCGGAGGGGTTGGACCAGCCCATCGCCCTGGTCGACGCCCGGGACCTGGCGGGCTGGCTGGTCGAGTCAGTCGAGCAGGGCCGGTCCGGTGCGGTGAACGCCACCGGCCCGGCCGGGATGACGACCTTCGGTGGGCTGCTGGACACCTGCCGGGACGTGACCGGCGGCGACGCGGAGTGGCTGCCGGTGCCCGAGGCGGGGCTGCTGGCGGCCGGCGTCCAGGAGTGGAGCCACCTCCCGCTGTGGCTGGCAGCGAGCACCGCCCGCACCGCCTGGGACGTCGACACGACGCGTGCCCGGGAGCTCGGCCTGCCCTCCCGTCCGGTGTGCGACTCGATCGCCGACACCTGGACCTGGATGCAGACCGGCGAACGTCCGGAGCCCCCGGCCGGCCGGCCACTGCCTGGCCTCCCTCTCGACCTGGAGCGGACCCTGCTGACTCGGGGTTGAGCCGCACCGGCTGTGGGTCGACCCGGGTGGCTCACTCCAGCCGGCGGAGCCGCACCACCTCGTCGGCGTCGTGGTGGTCGTGCTCGCCGGCCGGCCGAGCCTGGGCGCCGGCCAGGACGACGTCCCACTCCCGCAGGTCCAGGTCGGCGAGCACGTCGGCGGCGGTGGCGAAGCGGTCCGCGCCCCACACGGCGGCGCGCTGCTCGTCGTACCCGTGGCCGACCCACAACAGCGTGCCGCCCGGGGCGACGGCGGCGGCCAGCCGGGGCACCAGCGCGTGGCGCACCGCGGCCTCCGGGTGCAGGAAGTGTGCGGTGACCAGGTCGAACGCCGCAGCGGCCGGCTGCCAGGTGGCGACGTCGCCCTGCACCCACGTGACCTGGTCACCGAGCCCGGCGGCCGCCGCCTGGGTGGCACCCCGGTCCAGGGCCGTCTGCGACCAGTCCAGGCCGGTCACCTGCCAGCCGCGGGAGGCGAGCCACAGCGTGTCGCCGCCCTCGCCGCAGCCGACGTCCAGGGCTCGCCCCAGCGGCAGGTCGGCGGCCTGCGCGGCGAGGGTCGGGTTGACCCGGCCGCTCCAGAGGGCCTCCTGGGCGGCGTAGCGCTCCTCCCAGGAGGCGTGGTCGGAGCCGGTGTCGGTGAGCTGTTGCTGCTGGTGGTCGTGCACCGTTCCCCCTCAGATCCCGTGCCGGCGGTCGCCGAGCACCTGGTCGCACAGCTCCCGCTCGACGGCGGGTGAGAAGACCCGGCGTCCGGCCACGGCCCGGCGGGTGTCCTCCATGATCAGGTCGGCGTTGACCGCCGCACCGGCGGTCAGCCCGGCCGCGGCCGAGCTGATCACCTGGGCCTTGATGTCGGTGACGTTCCCGGCCGCCCACACCCCCGGGACGGCGGTCGCCCCGGTCGCGTCCACCGGCACCCCGCTGCCCATCACCAGCTCGCCCATCCGCTGCTCGACCACCTCGAGCCCGAGGGACTCCAGGACGCCGGCCCGCGCGGTGAACCGCGGGGCCACCACCAGGGCGTCGCGGGCGATCACCGTGCCGTCGGCCAGCCGGACCCCGGTGAGCCTCCCGTCGGCGGTCTCCAGGCCGACGACCTCGCCGACGACCACGCTGATGCCCCGCGCGGCGAGCTGCTCCCACTCCTCCTCGGTCGGCTGCGGGCCGGTGTGCAGGAAGAGGGTGAGGTCGGCGGTCCACTGCCGCCACATCAGCACCTGGTGCACGCCGAGGGGGCTGGTCGCCAGGACGCCGACCGCCTGGTCGCGCACCTCCCAGCCGTGGCAGTACGGGCAGTGCAGGACGTCGCTGCCCCACAGCTCGCGCACCCCCGGGACGTCGGGCAGCTCGTCGACCAGCCCGGTGGTCACCAGCAGCCGACGGGCGTGCACCGACCGCCCGTCGGCCAGCCGCACCTCGAAGCCGCCCTCGGCCGGGGCGGCGGAGGTGACGTCGCCGTCGGTGAACTCCCCGCCGTAGCCGGTCACCTCGCTGCGCCCGATCGCCAGCAGCTCGCGCGGCGGGATGCCCTCCCGCCCCAGGTAGTTGTGCGCGTGCGTGGCGGGGGCGTTGCGGGGCGCTCCGCCGTCCACCACCAGCACCGATCGGCGGGCCCGGCTGAGCGCCAGTGCACCGCTCAGGCCGGCGGCGCCACCGCCGACGACCACCACGTCGTACTCCGTCTCCACCGTGCGCTCCTCTGCTCGGACGGCGGGTCACCGGGATGGTGACCCGCCGGGTCCGACAGTGCGCCGGGAGAACGTCTCGCGGCAAGAATCGTTGCCGCTACGGCAAAGAGGTCAGGAGTGCAGGCGGCCCACCGGCACGCCGTCGGCGTCGACCGGCGCCACCTGGTTCGGGTGCGCGGTGCGTTGCGCCCGGGCTGCCCGCTCCTGCTCGGCCAGCTGCTCCGCCTCGGCGGCCAGCGCCTCGGCCGCCTCCGCCGCGCGCTCCCTGCGGTACTCGCGGAAGGACCAGACCACCGCCGCCGCCCAGGTCGCGTAGACGACCGCCAGGACGACGTACCGGACCGGGTCGCTGGCGCCGACCCAGTCGCTGCTGAGCAGGCTCGTCGCGTTGGTGGAGACGATCATGCCGCCGACCCCGGCGCCGAGCAGCCGCGGCGGGACGAAGCGGACCAGCCAGGCGGCCAGCGGCGCGGCGACCAGGCCGCCGGCCAGCAGGCCGAGCACCCAGAAGGCGTTGATCCCCTGGCTGCCGAGGGCGAAGAGGAAGCCCGCGCTCGCAGCGAGGGAGACCAGGAACTCCGAGGTGTCGATCGAGCCGATCGTCTTGCGCGGCTCCATCCGGCCGCTGGCCAGGATGGCCGGGGTGCTGACCGGGCCCCAGCCGCCACCGCCGGTGGCGTCGATGAAGCCGGCGGTCAGGCCGAGGGGGGCGAGGAACCGGGCGCGCATCGGCTTGCCCAGCTGGCGCTTGTCGATGCCGCGCAGGGTGAAGCGGGCCAGCAGGTAGAGGCCCAGGCCGAGCAGGATCAGTGACATCACCGGCCCGGCGACGGCGGTGGAGATGTTCGACAGCACGGTCGCCCCGGCGAAGGCGCCGATCGCGCCCGGGACACCGATCTTGGCGACGACCTTCCAGTCGACGTTGCCGAACTTCCAGTGCGAGAGACCCGAGGCGAGGTTGGTGCCGATCTCGGCCAGGTGCACCGTGGCCGAGGCGGCGGCCGGGTTGGTGCCGATGGCGAGCAGCAGCGTCGTGGAGGTGACGCCGTAGCCCATGCCCAGGCTGCCGTCGACGAGCTGGGCGCCGAGGCCCGCGAGGGCGAGCAGGATCAGGGTCTTCACGGGGGATGTGCTCCGGGTTCGAGGGTGCGGGCGCGCCGGGTGAGGGCGCAGCAGACCGCGTGAACGAGGGGCGCCGGACGGCGCGGGAGGTCAGCGGCCGAGACAGACGGCGGTGCTGACCCGGAGCAGGTCGACGTGCAGACGGCTCACCAGGAACGCACCGGGGAGGGCCGACGGGAGGCGGGTGGGGTGCCCACCGGTCGCCATCGCCGTCGTCGTCACGGCGACATTCCTACCATGTTGGTGGGGATTGTGCGGAAGGGGGCCGGGAGTGCCCGGTCACGTCCGCAGGACGTCGTTGCGCACCGTCGCCCAGGCGACTGCCGAGCCCAGCACCATCGCCGCCGCGCAGAGCACGAGGGCGAGGGAGTAGCCGGAGCTGAACGACGCCGGGTCGGTGTGGTCGTCGCCGGAGAGCCCGACCGCCACCGGCAGCGCCGCGACGGCGAGCAGGTTGGCCGCCCGGGCGACGGCGTTGTTCACCCCGCTGGCCACGCCGGCCAGGTGGTCGGGCGCGGCGCCGAGGACGGTCGCGGTCAACGGGGCCACCACCAGCGCCATGCCCAGCCCCAGGGCCAGTGAGCCGGGCAGCACGTCGACCCAGTAGGAGCTGCCGGACCCGACCCGGGTCAGCCACAGCAGGCCCCCGGCGGACACCAGCGGGCCGACCGTCATCGGCAGTCGCGGCCCGATCCGCTGGGCGAGGGCGCCGGCCCGCGCCGACAGCACCGTGATCACCAGGATCGTGGGCAGCAGCGCGGCGCCGGCCGCGGTGGCGTCGTAGCCGAGCACGGTCTGCAGCTGCAGGACGAGGAAGAACATGACCCCGCCCAGCGCCCCGTAGACGGCCAGGGTGCTCAGGTTGGCGCCGGTGAACTGCCGGTCGGCGAAGACGCCCAGCGGCAGCATCGGCTGCGCCGCCCGGCGCTCCCGGACGACGAACGCCGCCCCGGCCAGCACGCCGACCGCCGCGGCGACCACCACCTCCGGGCTCCCGGGGTCGCTGCCCGCGGAGATCAGCGCGTCGGTGACCCCGGCCAGTGCCAGCGCGCCGAGGACGGCGCCGAGCACGTCGAACCGCCCGGTGCGCTCGGGGTCCCGGCTCTCCGGCAGGTGCCGGACGGCGACCAGGACGACGACCACCGCGAACGGCACGTTGATCCCGAACACCCAGCGCCAGCCGATCGAGTCGACGAGGAACCCGGCCAGGAACGGGCCGACCAGCCCGGCCAGGCCGCCCAGCGCCGACCACAGGCCGATGGCCCGGGGGCGGTCCCGGTGCCGGAAGGAGGACTGGATGATCGCCAGGCTGCCGGGGGTCAGCAGGGCACCGCCGATGCCCTGCAGCACCCGGGCGGCGACGAGCTGACCGGTCGTCTGTGCCAGCCCGCAGGCCAGCGAGGCGATCGCGAACCAGACGACGCCGAGCACGAAGACCCGGCGGCGTCCGTACCGGTCGCCGAGCGCGCCACCGAGCAGGACGAGCGAGGCCAGCGCCAGCGTGTACCCGGTCACCGTCCACTGCAGCCCGGACAGGGAGGACCCGAGGTCGCGGCTGATCGAGGGGAGCGCGACGTTGACCGCGGTGGCGTCCAGCAGCGCCATGGCCGAGGCGAGCACGGTGGCCAGCAGCACCCAGCGGCCCGGGGCGGTGCCCAGCGCGACGGGCTCGCCGGCGTCCGGCGGTGACCCCCCGGCCGCCGCGGACGGGGACGCGGCCACGGGCTCATCCTGGTCGATCGACCGACCGTCCGGGGAGCAGGGGCCGTCGGTGTGGGCCGGCTCTCCTCCGAGGGCGTGCACCGCCGGGAACTGGACGGCCCGCAGCGACGACTGTGCAACCGTGCAGCAGCAGGAGTGGCCCCGGCGAGCAGGTCACCGCCGTCCCGGGTCGTGGGCGCAGCGGCTGTCCGCCGCCGTCCTGCTGGGCGCGCTGCTGGTGCTCGGGGTGCTCGTCGACGTGGGGACCGCCCGCCCGGCCGCCGCGCACGCCACGGTGGTGACGACGACGCCGGCCGACGGCGCCCGGCTGGACTTCGCGCCGGCCGAGGTGGTCATCGAGTTCGACGAGGCGGTCTCCCTGGGCGCCGGCTACGCCCGGGTCCTGGACGGCGACGGGGAGCGCGTCGACACCGGCGCCGCCGAGGTGCGGAACACCACCCTCACGGTGCCGCTGCGCGAGAACCTGCCCGATGCCGGCTACGTGGCCACCTACCGGGTCGTCTCGGCGGACTCCCACCCCATCTCCGGCGCCTTCTCCTTCGCGGTCGGGAACGGCGAGCTGGTGCCGGCCGGCTCCGTCGGCGAGGGGGACGGCGCGGACCCGGCCGTGGCCACGGCGCTCCCGGCCGCCCGGTGGCTGGGCTACCTGGGCCTGGCCCTCGGGCTCGGGGTGCCGCTGGTGCTGGCCACCTGCTGGCCGGGTGGCTGGGCGGTGCCGCGGCTGCGCCGGCTGGCCGGCGCCGGGCTGGCCGCCGTCGTCGTCGGCGGGCTGCTCTCGCTGCTGCTGCAGGGCCCCTACGCCGCCGGGAGCGGACTCGGTCAGCTGCTGGACCCGCAGCTGCTGGGCACCACGCTGGAGTCGACCTTCGGCCGCACGTTGCTGCTGCGGGTGGTGCTCGCCGGGGTGCTGGCCGCCGTCCTGCTGCGGGGCTGGCGGCGGGGGAGCGCGCCGGGCGCCGGCTGGCTGGTCGCCGCCGGGGTGCTCGGCACCGCACTGGTGCTCTCCGTCGCCGCGATCGGCCACCCGGTCGCCGGGCCGCTGCCCGTGCTGGCCGTGACCGTGGCCGCCGTGCACGTCGCGGCGATGAGCGTCTGGCTGGGCGGGCTGGTCGTGCTGCTGGCCGGCGCCCTCCGCGGGCCGACGCCGGCGGGGGAGCTGCTCGCCGCGCTGCCCCGCTGGTCGGGCCTGGCCGCCGGCTGCATCGGCGCCCTGGTCGTCACCGGGGTGCTGCAGTCGGTGCGAGAGGTCGGGTCGCTGTCGGCGCTGTTCGCCACCACGTACGGCTGGGTGCTGGTGGCCAAGGTCGGGCTCGTGCTGCTGGTGCTGGCCGCCGCCCTGGTGAGCCGGGACTGGGTGCAGCAGCGGGTGGGCACCCGCCGCCGCCCCTCGCGCCGGGTGGTCGCGCACGCGTTCGCCGCCGGGTCGGCCCCCACCGCCGAGGACCTCCCCGCCGAGGACCCCGCTGCCCCCGCGCCGCCGGCGACGATCGGCGTGCTGCGCCGGGCGGTGCTGCTCGAGTGCATCGGCGCTGCCGTCGTCCTGGCGCTGTCCGCGGTGCTGGTCGGCACCCCGCCGGCGAAGGCGGCCGTCGCCCAGCCGGTCGAGGTGACCCTGCCGCTCCAGTCGGCCGGCGGCACCGGTGACGCCGGCTCGGTGCAGGTCACCCTGGACCCGGCCACGCCCGGCCCGACCACGCTGCACGTCTACCTCTTCGACGCCGTCGGGCAGCTGACCCAGCCCCAGCAGATCGGGGTCGCCCTCACCGAGGTGGAGCAGCAGATCGGCCCGCTGGACGTCGAGCTCGCCCCGGCCGGGCCGGGGCACTACGTCGCCGACCCGACGCTGCCGACCACCGGCACCTGGACCTTGACGGTGACCGTCCGGCTGGACGAGTTCACCGCGGTCACCGCCAGCACCGTCTTCCCGGTGCGCTGAAACCCCTGCACGTCCTGAGATCCGAGGAGAACACGTTGTCCCTGTCCCTGCTCCGTCCCGTGCGCCGTCCGGCCGTCGTCCTGCTGGCCGCGCTGCTCGCCTGGGCCGGGCTGCTCGTCGCCGGCACCGGCGTCGCCTCCGCGCACGTCACCGTCTCCTCCGGTGACGCTGCTCCGGGTGGCTACGGCAAGCTCACCTTCCGGGTGCCGAACGAGAGCGACACCGCCAGCACGGTCGGGCTGCGGGTCCAGGTCCCCACCGACACCCCGCTGACCTCGCTCCGCGCGCAGCCGGTGCCCGGCTGGACCGTCTCGCTGACCGAGGCGCAGCTCCCCGAGCCGGTCGAGGTGCACGGCGAGCAGGTGGACCAGGCCGTCTCGGTCGTGGAGTTCCGGGCCGAGGACGGGCAGGGCATCGCCCCCGGCCAGTTCCAGGAGTTCGCCCTCTCCGGCGGGCCCTTCCCGGAGACCGACGAGCTGGTCTTCAACGCCGTGCAGATCTACAGCGACGGCACCGAGGCCGCGTGGATCGAGCCGACCGTCGACGGCCAGCCCGAGCCGCGGTACCCGGCGCCGGCGCTGTCCCTGGCCGCGGAGGACGCCGGGACCTCGACCGACACGGTCGCGACGTCGACCGACACGGCAGCGGACGAGGGCGGCAACGGCACGGCCGTCACCGCGCTGGTGGTCGCGGTGCTCGGGCTGCTCGCCGGGCTCGGTGGTCTCTTCCTCGGTCTGACCGCGCGCCGACGTACCGTGGCTCCGTGAGCGCTGTGACCCACCCGGCCCGTACCGGGCTGACTGCCCTGACCCTAGCGACCGGGCTGCTGCTGGCCGGCTGCGGCGGGGACGCCGACGCCGACGCCAGTGCCGAGGCCACCGGCCACGACCACGGATCGGCGGAGGCCCCGGCCACGCTCGAGGGCGGTGTCCGGGAGGGCGGCATCCAGCTGGCCGACCCGTACCAGAAGCCGGACTTCACGCTCACCGACACCTCCGGTGCGCCGTTCGACTTCGCCGAGCAGACCGCGGCGGGGCCGACCCTGCTGTTCTTCGGCTTCACCAACTGCCCCGACATCTGCCCGACCACCATGGCCGACGTCATGCTGGCGCTCGGTGAGGTCGACCCGGCGGTGGCCGAGCAGACGTCGGTGGTGTTCGTGACCACCGACCCGGCGCGGGACACCCCCGAGGTCCTGCGGGAGTACCTGGACCGGTTCGACGCCGGCCTGCCGTACGACTTCATCGGCCTCACCGGTGACCAGGAGCAGATCGACCAGGCGCAGCTGGCCGCCGGCATCCCGGTGGCGCAGAACGGTGGCGAGAGCCACTCCGCGCTGCTGCTGCTCTACGGCACCGACGGGGAGGCCGACGTCGCCTTCGACTCGGCCAACACCCCTCGCGACATCGCCCTCGAGCTGGCTGCCACCGCCGGGTGAGCCCGGGCGGCGTGCGTCCGGAGGCGGGGCGGGTCCTCGTGGTCCTGCTCGGGGTGCTGGCGGTCCTCGCCCTCGCCGCGCCGGCGTCGGCGCACGTCGGCGGCGGCGCGGCGGGCAGCGACTTCTCCGCCGCCGTCCGGGCGGTCTCCCCGCAGTTGCCGGGGGTGACCGTCCGGGTGCTGCAGTTCGGCGACGAGCTCGAGGTGGTCAACGAGACCGACACCGAGCTGACCGTGCCGGGGTACTCCGGCGAGCCCTACCTGCGGGTCGGGCCGGACGGCGTCTGGCGCAACGCCGCCAGCCCGGCCACCTACCTGAACCTGGACCGGTACGGGCGGGTGCCGATGCCCGACGGCGTCGACATCACCGCGGCGCCCCGCTGGGAGCAGGTGTCCACCCAGTCGCAGTACGTGTGGCACGACCACCGGACCCACTGGATGACCGAGGACCAGCTGCCCCCGGTGGTCGCGGCAGATCCGTCCCGGCCGCACACGGTGATCGAGTGGACCGTGCCGATGGCCCACGGCGGGACCGACGTCCTCGTCGAGGGGGTGCTCACCTGGACCCCGCCGCCACCGGGCTGGTTGGTCTGGCCCGGCCACCTGCTGCTGCTGGCCGGCACGGTGGCCGCCGGCTGGCTCGCCCGGGGTCCTCGGCCGCTGGCCGCGGTGCTCGTGCTGGGGGCGCTGGCGTCGCTGTACCACGCGCTGGCCACCCCCGAGCCGCCGAGCAGCGTCTCCTCGCACGCCGGTGCGATCGTCTCGGCCCTGCTCCCGGCGCTGCTGGTGCTGCTGGTGGCGGCGATCGGCGTGCGGGCGGCCGGGCGCGGTCGCGGCGTGCTCGCCGGCCTGATGGCCGTGGTGGCCGGTTGGCTGCTGCTGGTGCAGGGCCTGCCCGACGTCGACGTGCTCTGGACGGCGAACGCGCTGACCGCGGGGCCGCAGCCGCTGGCCCGGATCGCGGTCGCGGTGCTCGTCGCCGGCGGGCTGGGGCTGCTCCTCGGCGGGGTCGGTGCTGTCCGCCGCTTCCGGGACGACGCACCGACGGACGACGCACCGACGGACGGCGCACCGACGGGCGCGGCACCGACGGGCGGGGCGACCCCGGGTGTGCCCGGCCCCGATGCCCCGGTCGGCGAACCCGCCCTGAGGTGACCCGTCGACGTGTCGAGACGTCGACTCGGCGCCGAGTCGACTCGGCGACGGGTTGTCACCAGTCACTTCCGCACCGTCGCGAGGAAGTCACGCGGCGTGTCCTGGCGAACACGCCGGGCAGCGAATTACAACAGTGTCACTAGATGTTTCGATGTCTGCCAGACCGATCCGGAGCCGTAGGAGGACGCCGGGGGTTCCAGGAGAGGCAGGCGCATGGGTTCGAGGCACGCCGGCGCGACCGTCCGCCCCCGCGGACGTCGGGTCGCACCGTCCTCGGGCGCTCAGCCCTCGGTCTCCCCGTTGTCTGGCGCGGAGCCCTCGGTCTTCCCGTCGTCCGGCTCCCCGTCGTCTGGCTCGTGGCCGGCCGCTCTCCCGGCTGCCCCGGCGGCGGTCGCCCGCCGGCGTCCGGCCGCGCTGCTGGCGGCGCTCGTCGTGGGGGCCACGGTCGCCCTGATCGGCACCCAGACGCTGCCCGCCGCCGATGCCCGGGAGTCGGTCGAGGTGGCCGAGCTGCTCGGCTCGGACGCCGAGGGGCTGCTGGAGACCGAGCTGACGCCGCAGCTGGCGATCACCGAGGTCGAGGCGCGCGCCCGGCTGGAGGAGGTCGCCGCCTCGCGGGCCGAGCGGGCCGACCGGGTGGCGAAGGAGCAGGCCGCCGCAGCCGAGGCCGCCGAGGCGGCGGCGGAGGCAGCTCGGCCCAAGGCATCGCCGCCGGTGAAGGGCGCCCGGCTGACCAGCTGCTTCTGCCCGCGCTGGGGGACGATGCACTGGGGGATCGACCTGGCGGCGCCGATGCTCACCCCGGAGTACGCGGTCGAGGACGGCGTCGTCCTGCGGGCCGGTGCGGCCAGCGGCTACGGCCTGGTCGTCTACATCCTGGGCGTCAGCGGTGACGTGACCGTCTACGGGCACATGGAGAAGATCCAGGTCGAAGCCGGTGACGTGGTCAGCGCCGGCCAGCAGATCGCCCTGCTGGGCAGCCGCGGCCAGTCGACCGGCCCGCACCTGCACTTCGAGGTCCACCAGGGTGGGCTGGACGGCAAGCGCGTCGACCCGGTGGTCTGGCTGCGCGCCCGCGGCGTCGAGCTGTAGCGCCCGCGGCGTCGAGCTGTAGCGCCCGCGGCGTCGAGCTGTAGCGCCCGCTCAGACCTGGCGATGCCAGGCGGTGACCAGGGTGGGCAGCACGATCCCGATGTGGAACGGCAGCAGGATCGCGCCGAGGAGGATGTTCGTGCCCGGCGCCGGCCAGTCGGCGACCAGCCAGACGGCGACGGCGGCGAGCTCCAGGGTCAGCAGGGCGAAGCCGATCCGGTAGGCACGTGCGTAGGCCTCGCCGCGCAGCTGCCACTGACGCTCGTCCAGTGCGTGAGCCGGCAGTTCCTCCACCCCGCGGGTGCTGCCCTTGAGGGCGCCCAGGCACAGGGTGAACGCGACCAGCAGGACCGCCATGCCGACGGCGAAGGGCACGGGCGCCCGCTCGGCGATGAGGAAGAGACCCGCCTCCACGACCAGCAGCCCGCACATCGCCACCACCAGCCGGCGTCGGACGCGTGGGGTGCGGGTGGACTCGAAGCGCGGGTCGTCGAGACGGGCGGCGCGCCGCTGGGTGCGGGTGGGGCTGCTCATGAGGACTCCTGGGTGCCGTAGACCTGCTCGGACAGGGTGCGGAACGGGGTGAGGGAGAAGACCGCCTCCATCGGGAGGCCGAAGACGGCGGCCAGCCGCAGCGCGAGGGTGGCGCTGGGGCTGTACTCGCCGCGTTCGAGGTAGCCGATCGTCTGGTAGTGCACGCCGACGGCGTCGGCCAGCTCCTGGCGGGACATGCCGCGCTCGGTGCGCAGCAGGGTGAGCCGGTTGTACAGCTGTGGCTCCTCGGAGCGCTTACGCGGCGGCATGTAGCAAAGTTACTACGTCTGATCGCTGACGCGCTATCCCGGGAGGGGAGGGTCTTTCAGGAAGCGGTAGCCCATGCCGGGCTCGGTGTGCAGGTACCGCGGGTGCGCCGGGTCGGGTTCGAGCTTGCGGCGCAGCTGGGCCAGGTAGACCCGCAGGTAGTTGGTCTCCCGTTCGTACGCCGGGCCCCACACCGACTGCAGCAGCTCGCGCTGGCCGACCAGCCGGCCGGGGTTGCGCACCAGCTCCGACAGCAGCGCCCACTCGGTGGGGGTCAGCCGCACCGCGACGCCGTCCACCGTCACCTGCTTGGCGGCGAGGTCGACGGTGAAGTGGTCGGTGACCACCTGCGCCTGCCCGGGGTCGGCGGTGCCCCGGCGGAGGGCGGCGCGCAGCCGGGCGAGCAGTTCGGCCATGTCGAAGGGCTTGGTCACGTAGTCGTCGGCGCCGGCGTCCAGGGCGCCGACCTTGTCCGAGCTGTCGCCGCGGGCCGAGAGCACCACGATCGGGCCGGTGAACCACGGGCGCAGCCCGGCGAGCACCTCGGTGCCGTCGAGGTCGGGGAGCCCCAGGTCCAGCACGACGAGGTCGGGGTGGGCGGCCGCCGCCTCGGCGAGCGCGGTGCGCCCGTCCTCGGCGGTGACCACGTCGAAGCCGGCGGCGCGCAGGGTGATCCGCAGGGCACGGCGCAGCTGCGGGTCGTCGTCGACGACGAGCACCCGGCTCACGCCTCGGCCGCCGTCAGTCGGGTCCCGGGCGCGTGGTCGACGGGGGCGGCCGGCAGTGACACCAGCATGGTCAGCCCGCCACCCGGGGTCTCCTCAGCGGTGAGGGTGCCGCCCATCGCCTCGGTCAGGCCGCGGGCGACGGCCAGGCCCAGGCCGACGCCCTGCCCGGCGGGGGAGTCGCCCAGCCGCTGGAACGGCGCGAACATCCGGTCCCGGTCCCGCGCCGGCACGCCGGGGCCACGGTCGACCACGCGCACCTCGACCCGGCCGTCGACGCGGGAGACGTCGACCTGCAGGCCGCCGGGCGCGTGGCCGGCGGCGTTCAGCAGCAGGTTGGCCACCACTCGCTCCAGGAGCCCGGGGTCGGCCAGCGCCGGCGGCACGTCGGTGGCGTCGGGGCGGGTCACCCGCCGCCGCTGGGTGGGGTCCAGCCAGGTGAGCGCCCGGCCGACCACCGCGGCGACGTCGACCGGGTCCGCGGCCGGGGTGACCACACCGGCCTGCAGCCGGCTCATGTCCAGCAGGTTGTCGACCAGGCCGGTGAGCCGGTCGGCCGACTCGTCGACGGTGGCGACCAGCTCGGCGCGGTCCTCCTCGCTCAGCGCGAGCTCCTCGGTGCGCAGCGCGGACGCGGCGGCCTTGATCCCGGCCAGCGGGGTGCGTAGGTCGTGGCTCACCGCGGCGAGCAGGGCGTTGCGCATGCTGTTGCCCGCGGCGAGCCGGGAGGCCTCCGCGGCCTGGGCGGCGAGCCGGCCCTGCTGCAGGGCGACGGCGGCCTGCTCGGCGACGGAGACCAGCACCTTCCGGTCACCGGCCGGCAGCGCGCGCCCGCACAGCCGCAGGGTGAGGGTGTCGGTGACCGCGACGTCGTCGACTTGGTCGTCAGCGCCGGGTTCGCCGCAGGTGCCGACGGTGTGCTCGCGACCCTCGGCGTGCTCCACCATCGTGACCGCGCGCAGGCCGAACGCCTCTCGGATCTGCTCCAGCAGGCTGGGCAGGGCCCGGTCGCCGGCGAGCACCGAGCGGGACAGCGAGGCGAGCATGGCCGTCTCGGCGCGGGAGCGGGCCGCTGCGGTGGCCCGGCGGGCGGACCGGTCGACGACGGCGGCCACCGCCACGGCCACGACCACCCCGCCGAACAGCGAGACGACGTCGTCGACCTGGCTGACCGTGAGCCGGCCGGTGGGGGCGGTGAAGAACCAGTTGGCGACCAGCCCGCCGGCGACGGCGGCGGCCAGTGCGGGCCCCAGCCCACCGACGATCGCCACCGCCGTGACGAGCAGGACGAAGGCCAGCAGCACGCTGGCCAGCGACAGCGCCGCCTGCGCGGCGATGCAGCCCAGCGCCAGGACCGGCACGCCGACCACCGCGAGCAGCCAGCCCAGCCAGCGGCGCCGCGCGGTCAGGGCGCCGTGGCTGCGGGGCAGCCGCCAGCCCTGCGATCCGGCGGCGGAGTGGGTGACGATGTGCACGTCGATCTCGCCGGAGCCGGCGATCACCCGCCCGCCGATGCCGCCGCGCAGCGCCCGTGCCCACCGGGTGCGGCGGCTGGTGCCGATGACCAGCTGGGTGGCGTCGACGCCGCGGGCGAACTCCAGCAGCGCGTCGGCGACGTCGTCCCCGACCACCTGGTGGTAGCTGCCGCCCAGGCTCTCCACCAGGACCCGCTGGGCGCGCAGCGCGCCGGAGGAGGCGCCGGCCAGGCCGTCGCCGGAGAGCACGTGCACGGCGAGCAGCACGCCGTTGCCGCTGCGCCGGGCCACCCGGGAGGCACGGCGGATCAGCGTCTCGCCCTCTGGGCCGCCGGTGAGGGTGACGACCACCCGCTCGCGGGCCTCCCAGACGTGGTCGATGGCGTGGTCGTGCTTGTACGTGCGCAGCCCCTCGTCGACCCGGTCGGCGAGCCACAGCAGCGCCAGCTCCCGCAGCGCGGTCAGGTTGCCGACCCGGAACCAGTGGCCCATGGCGGCGTCGACCCGCTCGGCGGGGTAGACGTTGCCGTGCGCCAGGCGGCGGCGCAGTGCCTCGGGGCTCATGTCGACCAGCTCGATCTGGTCGGCCCGGCGGACCGCCGCGTCGGGCACGGTCTCCTGCTGCGGGACGCCGGTGATCTGCTCGACCACGTCGTTGAGGCTCTCCAGGTGCTGCACGTTGACTGTGGTGAGCACGCTGATGCCGGCGTCCAGCACCTGCTCGACGTCCTGCCAGCGCTTCTCGTGCCGGCTGCCGGGCACGTTGGTGTGCGCCAGCTCGTCGATGACGACGACGTCCGGGCGGCGGGCGAGGACGGCGTCGACGTCCAGCTCGTCGAGGGTGACGCCGCGGTGGGTGACCTGGGCGCGGGGGAGCACCTCCAGCCCGTCGAGGGCGGAGGCGGTGCGCGGCCGGCCGTGCGTCTCGACCAGGCCGACGACGACGTCGCAGCCCCGCTCGCGGCGCCGGTGGGCCTCGCCGAGCACGGCGAAGGTCTTCCCGACGCCGGGGGCGGCGCCCAGGTAGATGCGCAGCGTGCCGCGGGCCATGCCGCCATGATCACCCCGGGTACCGACAGTCCGGTGCCGCCGCGCGTCAGGATCCCGTCAAGACCACCCCTGCCGGGTGACCCGGGGTCGGCCGGCTCAGCTGGCCTGGCGGTGCGGCCGGCAGGCCAGGGACCCGTGCCGCAGCCGGCGGCGGGCCAGCAGCGCCCCGACCAGGACGGCGACCGCGGCGGCCGGCACCCAGGCGGCGTCGTCGGCGACCTGCTGCCCGAGCTCCCGGGACAGCAGGACGACGGTGGTCGCCCACGCGGTGCTGCTGGCGACGACGACCGGCGCCAGCAGCCGCAGCGGCACCCCGCCGCCGCCGGCGACGCGGGGCGTCAGCGTCCGGGTGACCGCGGCCCAGTGGGCGGCGGCGAGCACCAGCGCCGTGTGCCCGGGCGACGTGCTGGTCAGCCACGCCTCCGCCTGCCGCACCGCGGGTTCGACCCGGGTCCGCAATCGGCCCTGCGGTGGGCCGGTCGTCCGGCGGTGGTGGCCGCGCAGCCAGCCGTGCACCGCCCCACCGCCGCTTGCGGTCGCGGCGACGGCGATGGGCAGCGCCGGGTGCGTGCCGGTGGTCGCCGACCACAGCCCCAGGACGACGAGCGTGGTCGACCCGGGCAGCAGCACCCCGGCGATCACCCCGCTCTCCAGGGCCAGGACCAGCGCGGCGACCCCGAGCACCAGCACCGCCGGCCACCCGCCGACCTGGTCGAGCGCGGTGGTCACCACGGACGTGCCCGCACCGTCGTCCGCATCTGCTGCCCCCCTGGTCGCCGTCGTCCCGACGGTGGTCGGTGCCGCTGGCGATCGGCTGGGCTCAGCCTGTCGGGAACCGGTGCCCCGGCACATCAGGGATCCCCCTGATCCCTTGACCACGGGGCCCGGCGACGCCACGGTCGACCCTCAGGAGGAGACGCCGTGAGCAGCAGGTCAGGACCGGTCCGATGAGCCGCGCGAGCGAGGACTCCAACCGGCGGATGCTGCGCGCCCGGGACGCGATGGACCGCTCCTACGCCGAGCCGCTCGACGTCCCGGCGCTGGCCCGGATCGCCTTCGTGTCGGAGGCGCACTTCATCCGCACCTTCCGGGCCACGTTCGGCGAGACGCCGCACCGGTACCTGCAGCGGCGTCGGGTGGAGCGGGCGATGTGGCTGCTGCGCAGCACGGACCGGTCGGTGACCGAGATCTGCATGGCCGTGGGCTTCAGCAGCCTCGGCACGTTCAGCCGGGTCTTCGCCGAGATCGTGGGGGAGCCGCCGAGCGTCTACCGCCGCCGTGGGCCGCTGGCGCCGGTGCCGTCCTGCTTCGGCATGCGCTGGTTGCGGCCGAGCACGGACAGCGCAGTTTCGGAGAAGCCCGGGGACGACGCTCGCCCCTAGCGTCCTGACCATGTTGAACACCATCACGATCAGTCAGGTCTTCGTCCCCGACCAGGACGCCGCGCTCGACTTCTACGTCGGCAAGCTCGGCTTCGAGGTGCAGACCGACATGCAGTTCGGCCCGATGCGCTTCCTCACCGTCGCGTTGCCCACCGACCCCGGGCACGCCGTCCTGCTGGAGCGGCCGGGCCCGCCCGGCTACAGCGAGGAGATCGCCGCCCAGGTGCGTGACCTCATCTCCAAGGGCGCCGCCGGCGGGCACCTGTTCTTCAGCACCGACGACGCGCACAAGACCCATGCCGAGCTCAAGGAGCGGGGCGTGGAGATCCCCGAGGAGCCGGTCGTGCAGCCCTACGGCATCGACTTCGGCTTCCGCGACCCGTTCGGCAACCACGTCCGCGTCGCCCAGCTCACCCCGCCGCCGTCCACCTGACTCGCCCGCGCGACGCGGGTGATGGAAAGGCGCTTCGCGCGTGTCGCCCTGGCTGGTGGCACGCGTCGTGCGCGACTCAGCGACGGCAGGCGATCAGATCGAGACCAGTCCGACGACTGCCGGCGGAACGCTGTTGCCTCAACGCGGCACGCCGTCGGACTGGTTCACGTGCTTCAGCCCAAGACCCAGAACACGATCCCCACCGCAAGGTAATAGGTGGGGACCATCAGGGCCGGCACCAAGGTGATCCAGCCTGATCGCTGGGCTGCCCTGTTCGCTCGCGGCTCAGGGGCGAGAGGGGAGGTGACGAGATCGTCGGCGGAGTCGCCAGTCAGCTCGCGGTACTCGAGCCAGGACAGGGCGAGCACCACCATGAAGAGCCCGATCGCGATCACTGCCGGTGACACCGGAACAACGGTCGCTGACGAGATTCCACTGGCTGCTGCGGCTCCCACACCAGCCGCGGTGACCACGGCGAAGAGGGCGGTGCCCACCACCCAAGGGTGCGCCAACAGCGGGCGCAGCACTCGAGGCAGGCACAGCAGCGCGGCCGCGACCACGGCGAGACAGCCGAGCTGCACCAGGTTGTAGGTCAGTGGCTCACCACTGGCCCAGTTCCGGATCGCAGCGGTGCCCACGAGCATGGCCAGCACCTGACCGGCGCCGAGGGCGGCGATGGTCCACACCCCGGACACGCGCTCGGGTGAGCTCTCCGCATCGATCTCCCGGGCGTAGTCGGTGGGATCACCGAACGCTGCCGATGGGGGTTCACCGGTCTCCGTGCAGTGGCCCTCCACCTCGCCCAGGCGCTCCCCGATCACCGGGCCGGGGACGTCTCGCAGCCGCAGCTCGAGCACGAACGCGCTGCACCACTCCTGGTGGGCCCGGACGAACGGACGCTCCCAGACCTCCTGCGGTGCGGCCTGCACGCCGGGGGACTCGCTCATGCTGAACTCCTCGAGGAGTGGGTGGAGTGGACAAAGGCGTCGCCGCCCGCGGCAAGGTGGACGCCGACCCGGGCCGAGAACGCCTCCCACCGGGTGAGGCCGTGCTCCAGCTCGGCGCGGCCGGCGTCGGTGAGGGTGAAGTACTTGCGCCCCGGACCGGTGCCACCGGTCCGCCAGTCGACGATGACCAGCTCGTTCTTCTCGAGCCGGGCCAGCAGCGGGTAGAGCGTGCCGCCCTTGATGTCGCCGAAGCCCGCGTCGGCCAGCCGACCGGCGATGGCATAGCCGTAGGTGGGCCCATCAGCCATGACCCGCAAGACGCACAGCTCGAGGACCCCGCGGAGCCACTCGCTGGGCTGCGGTCCGGTCGGCACACCTTGATAGTCCCTCTACTTAGACCGCCTGTCTAGTAGCTGCTGTCCGGACTTCCCGGCGTGTCTCAGGCCGGGACCGTCCGCCCGTCCGAACGACTTCACGCCAACCGCCTCCCAGACCACGAGCTCGTCATCATCCGCAGCGGCTGTTGCACGCACCCGTTGAGACCGCCGCCATTTCTGTCGCACTCGGGCGATGTCCGTCAGGACGGCGTCAAGGTCGCCACCCCCCGCCGTCAAGGACTCGTCAAGACACCCCTCAGCACCGCTGAGCGCTCCTAGCGTCGCCGCCCGGACGTGGACGACGTCAGGTCGTCCACCCGGATGCGGATGAAGGTGCTCTCGACGTGACCGACGTGGTCTACGTGCTCCTGACGCTGGTGGTCTTCGGGCTGCTCGCGCTGGCGGTGCGGGGGGTGGAACGGCTGTGACCTGGGTTGCGTTGGCCGTGGCCGCCGGGCTGGTGCTCTACCTGCTCGCGAGCCTGCTGTTCCCGGAGCGGTTCTGATGAGCGCCACGGCAGCCGGCTGGCTGCAGGTGGCGCTGCTGGTGATCGCGCTCGTCGCCGTCCACAAGCCGCTGGGCGACTGGATGGCCCGGGTGTTCACCACCGACGCCACACCCCCTCTGGGGCAGAAATGGCCATTTCTGCCCCAGGGCTCGAGGCACTGGCGGGTCGAGCGGCTGGTCTACCGGGCCGTGGGGGTGGACGCCGACGCCGAGCAGCGGTGGCCGGTCTACCTGCGCAGCGTGCTGGCCTTCTCGCTGGTGTCGGTGCTCTTCCTCTACCTGCTCCAGCGCGTGCAGCAGTGGCTGCCGCTGGAGAACGACATGGCCGCGGTGGAGCCGGGCTCGGCCTGGAACACCGCGATCAGCTTCGTGACCAACACGAACTGGCAGGGCTACAGCGGCGAGTCGACGATGGGCCACCTGGTCCAGATGGCCGGGCTCGCGGTGCAGAACTTCGTCTCCGCCGCCGTCGGCATCGCGGTGGCGATCGCGCTGGTGCGCGGCTTCGCCCGCAGCGGCACCG
This sequence comes from Modestobacter sp. VKM Ac-2985, assembly GCF_026967925.1. Classification (GTDB taxonomy): domain Bacteria; phylum Actinomycetota; class Actinomycetes; order Mycobacteriales; family Geodermatophilaceae; genus Modestobacter. The sequence goes on from NZ_JAPVBI010000001.1 coordinate 1,046,965, forward strand.
ACCGGCTGGGCAACTTCTGGGTCGACGTGACCCGGGCGATCACCCGGGTGCTGCTGCCGTTGGCCACGGTCGCCGCCGTCGTCCTGGTGCTCGGTGGCGTGGTGCAGAACCTGTCGTCGGGCACCGACGCGACGACGTTGGCCGGGGCGACCCAATTCCTGCCCGGCGGGCCGGTCGCCTCGCAGGAGGCGATCAAGGAGCTGGGCACCAACGGCGGTGGCTTCTACAACGCCAACTCCGCGCACCCCTTCGAGGGCCCGAGCGCCTGGATCTCGCTGTTCCAGGTGTTCCTGCTGCTGGTCATCCCGTTCTCGCTGCCGCGCACCTTCGGCCGGATGGTCGGTGACCGCAAGCAGGGCTACGCGATCGTCGGCGTGATGGCCGGCCTGGCCGCCGCGTCGCTGGCGCTGACCAGCTGGGCGCAGGCCCGGGCCGGGGGAGCGGCGCTGCAGCTCGCGGGGGCCGCGACCGAGGGCCAGGAGGTCCGCTTCGGCGGGCCGCTCTCGGCACTCTTCGGGACGGCGACGACGCTGACCTCGACCGGCGCGGTCAACTCGATGCACGACAGCTACACGCCCACCGGCGGCCTGCTGGTGATGGCGAACATGATGCTCGGCGAGGTCGCGCCCGGCGGGGTCGGCTCCGGGCTCTACGGGATGCTCGTGCTCGCCGTCGTCGCAGTCTTCGTCGCCGGGCTGATGGTCGGGCGCACCCCGGAGTACCTGGGCAAGAAGCTCGGCCGCCGGGAGATGACGCTGGCGTCGCTGTACGTGCTGGTCACCCCGGTGCTCGTGCTCACCGGGACGGCGGTCGCCGTCGCCACCGACAGCGGGCTCGGCTCGCTGCTGAACAGCGGGTCGCACGGGCTGAGCGAGGTGCTCTACGCCTTCACGTCGGCGTCGAACAACAACGGCTCGGCGTTCGCCGGGCTGAGCGCGAACACGCCCTTCTACAACACCGCGCTGGGCCTGTCGATGGCCTTCGGCCGCTTCCTGCCCATCGTGCTGGTGGTCGCGCTGGCCGGCCGGCTTGCCGCACAGGGCAGGGCGCCGGTGACCGCCGGGACGTTGCCCACCCACCAGCCGCTGTTCGTCGGCCTGCTGGGCGCCGTCGTCCTGGTCGTCGTCGGCCTCACGTACTTCCCGGCGCTCGCCCTTGGCCCCCTCGCCGAGGCCCTCGCATGACCGCCACCCCTAGGGCAGAAATGGCCATTTCTGCCCCCCTGACGACTGAAGGACTGTCATGACAACGGCGCTCGATCGTCGTCCCGTCTCCACCGCACCCACCGATCCACGTCCCCGCGCGGCGATCGAGTGGGGGCCGGCGCTGGCCGGCGCCGTCCGCAAGCTCGACCCGCGCGGGCTGGTCCGCCAGCCGGTGGTGTTCGTGGTGTGGGTCGGCTCGGTGTTCTCCACCGTGCTGGCGCTCACCGACCCGTCGGTGTTCGGCTGGCTGATCGCCGGCTGGCTGTGGCTGACCGTGCTGTTCGCCAATGCCGCCGAGGCCGTGGCCGAGGGGCGCGGCAAGGCGCAGGCCGACACCCTGCGCAAGGCCCGGCAGACCACCGTCGCCTACCTGCTCGACGGCACCGAGGTGCCCGCCGCCGACCTGCGGCCGGGCATGCGGGTGGTCGTCGTCGCCGGGCAGGTGATCCCGGGGGACGGCGACGTCGTCGAGGGGATCGCCAGCGTCGACGAGTCGGCGATCACCGGGGAGTCGGCGCCGGTGATCCGCGAGTCCGGCGGTGACCGCTCGGCGGTGACCGGTGGGACGACGGTGCTGAGCGACCGGATCGTCGTGGAGATCACCAGCAAGCCGGGGGAGACGTTCGTCGACCGGATGATCGCCCTGGTCGAGGGCGCCTCCCGGCAGCGGACGCCGAACGAGATCGCGTTGAACATCCTGCTCAGCTCGCTGACCATCGTGTTCCTGGTCGTGGTCATCACACTGCAGCCGCTGGCGATCTACTCCGGCGCGGAGCAGTCGTTGACCACGCTGATCGCGCTGGTGGTCTGCCTGATCCCGACCACGATCGGCGCGCTGCTGTCGGCGATCGGCATCGCCGGGATGGACCGGCTGGTGCAGCGCAACGTGCTGGCGATGAGCGGCCGCGCGGTCGAGGCCGCCGGCGACGTGAACACCCTGCTGCTGGACAAGACCGGCACGATCACCCTCGGCAACCGGCAGGCGTCGGAGTTCGTCGCCGTCGGCGGGTGTTCAGACGACGAGGTCGCCGACGCCGCGCAGCTCGCGTCGCTGGCCGACGAGACGCCGGAGGGGCGCAGCATCGTCGTCCTGGCGAAGGAGCGGTACGGCCTGCGCGGGCGGGACGACCTGCCGGGTGCGGAGTTCGTGCCGTTCACCGCGCAGACCCGCATGAGCGGGGTCGACCTGCCTGACGGCCGGCAGTTGCGCAAGGGCGCCGCGGGTGCGGTGCTGGCGTGGGTGCGGGCGCAGGACGGCCCGGTGCCGCCGGAGGTCGGGGACGTCGTCGACGGCATCTCCGCCGCCGGCGGGACGCCGCTGCTGTTGGCGTCCACCACGGCGGACGGCGCCCGAGTGTTGGGCGTCATCCACCTGAAGGACGTCGTCAAGGCGGGGATGGCCGAGCGGTTCGCGGAGCTGCGCCGGATGGGCATCCGCACGGTGATGATCACCGGCGACAACGAGCGGACCGCCCGGGCGATCGCCGCGGAGGCCGGGATCGACGACGTGTTGGCCGAGGCGACGCCGGAGGACAAGCTGGCGCTGATCCAGCGCGAGCAGGCCGGCGGCCGGCTGGTGGCGATGACCGGCGACGGGACGAACGACGCCCCGGCGCTGGCGCAGGCCGACGTCGGGGTGGCGATGAACACTGGGACGACCGCGGCCAAGGAGGCCGGCAACATGGTCGACCTGGACTCCGACCCGACGAAGCTGATCGAGATCGTGGAGATCGGCAAGCAGCTGCTGATCACGCGGGGGTCGCTGACCACGTTCTCCATCGCCAACGACCTGGCGAAGTACTTCGCGATCCTGCCGGCGATGTTCGCTTCTGCGTTCCCGGGGCTGGACGCGCTGAACGTGATGCGGCTGTCCTCGCCGGAGTCGGCGATCCTCTCCGCGGTCGTGTTCAACGCGCTGATCATCGTGGCGCTGGTGCCGCTGGCCCTGCGCGGCGTGAAGTACCGGCCGGCGTCCGCGTCGGCGATGTTGCGCCGCAACCTGCTGCTCTACGGCGTCGGTGGCGTGGTGCTCCCGTTCGTCGGGATCAAGCTCATCGACCTGCTCGTCTCTCTCATCCCCGGGATCGCGTGATGTCCGCTCTGCGTTCGGGCCGCCAACTGGTGGCCGCTGTTCGTGCCCTGCTCGTGGCCACTGTGGTGCTCGGGCTGGCGTACCCGCTGCTGATGACGGGCGTCGCCCAGCTGATCGCGCCGGCTCGGGCCGATGGCTCACTGGCGTCGGTGGACGGTTCCGTCGTGGGGTCGTCGCTGATCGGCCAGTCGTTCACCGACGAGGACGGCGACCCGCTGTCGGAGTACTTCCAGTCGCGGCCGTCGGCCTTGGACTACGACGGAGCGGCGTCGGGTGGGTCGAACCTGGGGCCGAACTCGGACGAGCTGGTGGCCGCGGTGGGAGAGCGGCGGGCTGACGTGGCCGCCTTTAACGGCGTCTCGGAGTCCGAAGTCCCGGCCGACGCGGTGACGGCGTCGGGGTCCGGGCTGGACCCGGACATCTCCCCGGAGTACGCGGCAATCCAGGTGTCTCGCGTCGCCGAGGCGCGCGGGGTGCCGGTGGACGACGTCCAGGCCCTGGTGGACGAGCACACCGACGGGCGAGACCTCGGCTTCATCGGGGCGCCGCACGTGCGGGTGCTGGAGCTCAACCTGGCGCTCGACCAGCGCCTCGGCGCAAGCGGCTGACAGATGTCCACCAGCACTGGACACGCCACACAGTGCTGGTGGACCCCCTCACCGAGACCTCCTCGGTGGGCATGTATCGTTCTCCACGGCTCGGACACACCAGACCGGGTCGGCAAGGGGCTGTGGCGCAGCTGGTAGCGCACCACACTGGCAGTGTGGGGGTCAGGGGTTCGAGTCCCCTCAGCTCCACCCCGATCACCAGGCCGTTCCCCTTCGGGGAGCGGCCTGAGTCGTCTCTGGTTGCAATTTGCCCACCCTCACCTGGCAGCAGCAGCAGGGCGCCCATGCGGTCGGCAGCCTCGCGCGCGAGCGCCGGCATGACGTGGCTGTAGATGTCCATCGTGGTGCGCATCTGGGTGTGGCCGAGCAGCTCCATGACCACCCGCGGGGTGGACGTGCTCGGCGAGCAACAGCGTCGCGGCGGTGTGCCGGCCGTCGTGCAGCCGAACGTGTCGGACACCGGCCGTCTGCAGGAGCCGGGTCCAGTCGTCGTAGTCGGTCTTCCTGTGGATCGGCCTGCCGTTGGGCTGGGCGAAGACCAGGTCCTCGTCGTGCCACTCGGAGCCGGCCAGCATCCGCTCGCCGAGCTGTGCGGCTTTATGCCGGTGCAGCTCGGCGACGAGAGGTAGCGGGAGCGCCACGGTGCGCTGGCTCTTGGGCTCCTCGTAGATCAGTCCGCCACCGCGGACGCGATGGATGCTCTGCCGGACCGAGAGCGTGTTGTTCAGCAGGTTGACGTCCTTCCACTTCAGCGCCGGGGCCTCGGAGTGCCGTAGCCCGAGGGCAAAAGCCATAGTCCAGCGGGCGGAATTGCGGACGGAAGTGCTGCACGGATCGGTGACAGGTTCGATCAGGCGGCCTGAGCGGCCTGAGCGGCCTGAGCGTGGGTGCGATGGTCTCGTACTCGATGAGCGCGAGTCGATCGAGGGCGTTCTGGCGGCGCCGGCGGTGGTAAGTCAGTTCGATCGAGGTGACGATCGCGATCCGCAGCTCTTGTCGAGTGCGCCAGTGTCAGCGGTCGAGGACGCTTCTCTGCGACAGTGAAAAGGTGTTCTCATGACGGCGTTGTCCCCGGCTGCGCCTACTCGGCCAGCTGGTGCCGGTCGAGGACGTGGACAAATCATCGGCTATGGAATTGCGGCCCTCGATCTGAATGCACGGCGCAGCCAGCCACATCGGCACCGTGAGCGTGGTGTCGGGAGACGGGTTGTCGAGGGCTGCGACCGCGAGCCGGGACTTGCGGAGCTCGCCGTCGGGACGCCTGAGGACCCCGACGATGAGCTTGTCGACAGCTTCGAGAATGCGGTCGGCTCGCCGACCTGGTTCGCCCAGCAAGGCTGAAGGGAGATGCGGCGACTCGTAGCAGTTTGACGCGATGCCTGACCGTGCTCCCGGGTGCCGGCGTCTGGTTCATGGGCCGATGCCACCTCCGGATCATGGCGCCCTTGGAGTCGCAGCGCTTAGACGGCGGTGTCGGCAAGGCGATGAAGCGCCGTGCGTTTGGCCTGGACGGCGCGTACCGGTACTGCCAAGCTGCTGTCCTCGCCTGCGGGGAACGGAGGAGGTCACGCTGTTGCGCCCGACAGCCAGAAGCGCTGACCGTAAGACGGTCCGGCGGCTCTGCATGACGGTTCTGCGGGCGCTAATCAACCAGTACGGAGCGGGGGCGATAGCGTGACGGATCGGGCTCTGATCGTGCACGATGGCCGGCTGCCGGGAGGCGCGGGCGCCGTGGTTCTTGCACGCTTGCTCGAGCGAGCGGACAGTCGCGTGGTGACCGTCCAGCACCTGGTGACCGGGCAGGATGCGCGTTACTTCTGGACAACAGAGATCGGCCGCCTGCTCGAAGAAGCGGACAAGCACACGAAGCTCATCCTGTTCGGCGTAACGTATTACGATCTTGAGGACCACCTGGCGAGCGAGGCGCTGGCGGAACTCGACAGGGCCTACGGCGAGCTGGAGATTTGGTCGCATCGCTGGCCGGACGGCTATTCGCGACCATCGCGGAACGTCAATATTCCGCCGCAGGACATCGTCTACGGGCCACTCGGATACGAGCTTACGCCGCCTGAGAAGCGCCTGCTTCGGCTGTCGCTGGTGGCCGCCCGCGCAGTGCCGACGGAGGGACGCGATGACGACGTCGCACTGGTCAGTGCCTTGACTCAGTGGCTTGAGGTGGATCCCACAAACTGGGACCGACTAGTGCGCGAGCCAGACCTCGCCGCGCTGCTTGCCGAAGCGCGGGCCGCCCACACGCGGGCTAGTCGGGTCGCCGACGCCACGGTGATCGAAGAGCACACCGACTTCATAGACTTGAATATTGCGGGTCGACACGTCAGCCACGAGATTGCCATCATCGATGACGTTTTGGCCGATCGCCGGGCGGCCAAAAACACTGTCGTCGTCGCCTGGCTTGGGACCGATCGCGTCCTGCTGTGTCGCCGCGATCCGCAGCAAGAGTTGCCGTCGCTGCGCTGGCTCATCGACAACCGCCTCCAGGGTGCCGTTCCGGTGGCGCTGCGCGGCGAGGCGTATGGCCCCCAGGACTCCGTCTACTTTCGGCTGACTGACGTCGGGGTGAAGTCGGCGCTACGACCCGAGATGCGTGAGCTCGCAAAGCAGCTCGCCGCGGCCTCGACCGGTGGCCGATATCTGACCGCAGCGGTCGCCCGCGACGTTGCGGGCATTGCGAACCGGGTCTTCCGGTCGATTGACCTGACCGGCCAGTTCACCCGGAGTCATGATCCGCAGATCGAGGTCGTGGCGGCCGACCTCTACGACTTGATCCACACCAGCAGTCGAACCGGCGAGCGGCGCCATACGCTGACCATGCCGATTCGGGTCTATGGGCCAGCGGCTATCGCCTTCCTCTACATGGACGGCGGCTACAACTCGGATAAAGCCGAGCGTCTGCTCGAGGGGGCCATGGTTGGTCTCAGTGGTCGGGGGGTGGCCTGGCTCGGGCTGCCGCCGCAGTCCGGACGCCTGCGCCTGGACATCCGGCCAATTCTACAAGCGGATGAAGATATCGCCGCAGTCCGGGAAGCGCTCCGTGCACCCCGGATAAAGTCGATCGCCTCGGAAGGGCTGGTGGCGACCGACTCCGTCATCGGCAAGGTGCTGTCGAATGTCCGGCTCGACCGTCTGGTGACCATTGCCGACTCGGAAACGATTGGGCCGTCCGTTGCCCATGCACTGACCCTCCTGGCGGCAGGCGCTGCCCTGCGCGAGGGAGCAGCTAAGGCTTCGATCTTGGACTTGTTCGCCGGTAGTGGCGTCGCGAACCGGCTGCTTTCGAACGCCGGCTTTGATGTCACCTCAGTCGACCTGTATGTGTCCGCCAGCTCTGTGGGTCTCGACTTTTCAAGTTCACCCAGTCTCTGGCTACGGGCCGACGCTCGAGCTGTGGTACATCAGAGCCACCCACTGATCGAGCAGCAGTTCGATGTGATTGGACTAGACCCGCCACATTCCGAACTGGTGGAGCTGTTGTTCGGAGCGGAGCAGGGCGAATCGCTCGTCCGTCTGTGTGCTCGCCGGTCTGATCTGCTGGTCTTGTACCAGGGACATAGCACCCAGCGTGGCCGGCTCGACTTGGTAATGAACGGGCTCGCCGAGGCCGGATGGTGTCACCGGTCGATTTTGCTTGTCGAGGAGGAATTGATTGTCGTTGCCACCACGGAGCGGACAAAGGCGGATGACTTCCAGCTGCTGGTCCAGCGCATCGTCGACGATGTGCAGGTGTGGTTCATTCGGCATCAGATGCCAGACGTGCACGCCGTTGAGCTTGCCATAGGTCACGACCCTGTTGGTAAGTTCGAGCTGGCGTGATCACCATATGTGATGAGTCATTCGCAATCTCCGGGCTAGAAGGCGCGACCAGATGACCGCGATTCGGCACGTGGCAGCGGTCGATGCCCTCGGTGAGTTCCTGCCTTTGGGTGGCGCCGTCGGATCCCAGCACGCTGACCTGCTGATTGGGTACACGGGACAGGATCTAGCATCGGCCGGGCCGCCCGCCTGCTGGCCTGGAGAGTCGCTTCTGAAACGGGTGGGTGTCAGGCGCGGCCTGAGCCGAGCGGAGTGCCTGGCCATAGGCGACGGGTACCTCGAGTACCGGCACGCATTGGCGCGGCAAACGACTTGGCAGATGCCTCGCCTCGCCGAGGTGGTCGCCCATGGCGGTGACCAGGAGTGGCACCTGCTGCTGATCGAGCAGTACGTTCGGGGTGAGTCGCTGTCGGCGTTTCTGGGGAGTACGCGTCACTCCGCCGAGTACCGACAGGCAGCGCTAGCAGCGGTGCTGCGCAACGTGCTGAGTCATCCAGAGACGAACCGGGCCATCTCGGTGAACGGCCATCGGCTCCGGCTGGTCGGACAGGGCGTCGACCTGAAGCCATCTAATGTGGTCGTCGCCACGATCGGCTCGCCGTACTTGGTCGACCAGTTCCCGCCACTGCTCTTGGACGGCAGCGGCGCGGTGCGGTTCCGGTGGGAGCGGCTGCACACGTTCAGTGAGGAGAAGCTCAAGATCCTGTGCTTTACCAAGGCAGGAGCCATGCTCCGCCTGCTCCGACTGCTGCAACTCAGTGCGCGGAGCGTGGAGGAGGCGGCACGGCTGACGCGTGGATTCCTCGCCACCGTCCAAGCCGTCGGCCCACGACAGACCGACTGGCGTTTCTTGTGGCAGGAGGTCCAGGCCAATTTCCCGACGCTGCGGCGGTTGTATGCCGGGGCAACAAGTTGACTGGATCGTTTAAAGTGGGTCAATGGCTGTCATGCCCGTACCGTTCGAACTCCACGCCGAACAGGCGAAGGGCTCGACAGTGCCGACTGTCGGGCCCGTCGTCGTTCCCACGTGATGCAGCCCGTCCACCCCGCTCCGGAGTAGGTTCCTCGGAACCTGCGGAGGTGTGGTCGAGCTCTGGGCGCCGCTGCGCGACGTGATGGCGATGCAGCCCCTGGCGGGGGAACCTAAGGGCGCCGGGAAGTCCCGCTGCGCTGGCTGGTCAAAAAGGCGCTGAAGATGCGCCTTTCCCGCTTGGCGGTGGGGGAGGCGCGCCAAAGGAGTGCCGGTCCCGACGCGTCAGCCTGGACGGACACGGTCTGACTAGACTCGGACCGGCGAACCGCGCCCGACATCGAACGGGGACGGGTCGTGACAACTGCAGTATTGACCACCCCTGGGCCATCGCACCGGAGACTCCTTGCTTACGCCGGACCACAGCCACCTGCGCAAGTACTTGGCGACCCTGGGCGTGGCCATCGTTGCCGGCACGCTATCTCTAGCTGGCTTATTCTTCAGGCTTCAGCAAGACCTTCTAATTTCACAATCGCGTTTGGACGAGACGACCAGCGTGGCACGGGAGGCCATCTTGGCGCGGCAGCGATACCTCGCGGTCGCCACCGACTGGCTTCCTTGGGTCGCGCTCATCGGAGTAGTGGTCGGCCTGGCACTGGCCGCCTACGGGCTTCTCGGATGGAATAAGCGTCAGCGGGTGGCGGATGAAGTGGAGGATCAGACTCGGGAGAGGGGGCGCCTAGAGCTCAAGGCCTTGACTGACGCTGAGAAGATGGACAAGATCGCGAAGGATGCCCAAGAGAGCGCTCAGGATGCCCGTCTGAGTGCGGGGAGTGTTGGGGACGACGGAAGTAGTTCGGCTGGTGACGAGGCATCTCCTGATCCTAAGTCGGGCAAGGGGGAAGAGTCCCAGTTGGATGAGCCCCCCGCCTCTTCGGTCGTGATCGAGCAGTATTCTGAGCCGCGAATGTCTACTTCGTCGCGGCCAACAGCCGTATCGCTCACGATGAACGATCAAGATATTGATCGAGCGTCCCTGCACCTTCGCATCGCCGAGATTGAACGCCGAATGGTCGATCGCCTTGTCCGGGCAGTCCCTGCCAAGATGAAGTTGGTGCCGAATATCAGTGTGCGATCTCAAGGTCGAGTTGCAGCGTTCGACGCGGTGGCCGTAGACGCGAAAACTATTCCTAGGTATCTGTTTGACGTTAAGTATGCGAGCAGTTCCAGGCACGCGCGCAACGCCTTAATCAGCTCGGTGCGGCGATCGGCCGACTGGCCGCACTTGGATGATGCGACTCCCATGATCCTGCTGGTTGTGGAAGAGCTCGATCCAAAGTCAATGAATTCACTGCAGGGCATCGCCCATGACTATCTTTCGAACCTGAACAGGCAAATTGGGCTGGTCATCTTCAGTGCCGATGAGGTGGAGTCCATGAGTGACGATGAATTCGCCGAGCGACTGGGTCTTCGCTGACTAGGATTGACGATCCAAAAGGCTTGGGGGCTGGCTCGCCAGCAACGATCTCCGCACTATGCAGCGAGTCAACCCTCAAGGCTCCTGGTTGTGGGCGGATGCCCCCCGGCCCCGAGGACTTCGAGCCGACCTGAACATCGATCTCGCGGAGGCGCTGGACCAGTGGGTTCGCGTCAAGGCCGAGCCTCGGCCGGCCCGGCGCAGACCCGAGAGTGCGTCCAAGTGCGTTCAGCACAGGTCACGCTGGTGCGGAGCACACGCGCGCTCGGCGCAGACTGGGTGGCGGCCTTCGATTGGCAACAGCGAAGCGCCAGTTGAGCCTAGTGCACCGGGAGAGTCGCGAGTAGGTCCGCGATGCGCTTCGGCAGTCGAGCGACAGCCCCTGACTTCGTCGAGATGTCCCGCAGGTTGCGATACGCGCGCTGCCTGACGACGGGTGGTGTCATCGCGCGAATGTGACTGATCCGGTCTTCCAGCGGATAAGTGTTCCCGGGCAGGCGCGCTTTGGTGCGCGCACGGGAACTCGGAAAATCGGTCTCAGGTAGCCAGCGGTCCTCGGGAATGCGTTCCAGGGCCTCGTCTGTCATCGCTGCGTTGACAGAGAAGTAGCAACCGGCCCCAGCGGCCCGCTCCACCTGATCCGGGTTGCCGCTGAACCAATGAAGGATGAGGCCGGGGTGAGGCCGTTTCTCGATTGCGTCCAACACTGGATCGATGCGCCCTGTGCTGTGCACGCTGATCAAGACCGGCTGATCCTGCAACTCGTCCAGAATCGACTCGAAGACCGCCTGCTGAGTCTTAATGCTTCCTCGTCGGTCCATCCCGACTTCGCCGACAACGGCAAAGTATGGATGAGCGCGACGAAAGGTTTCCGCCGAGTACTCTTCCAGGGCTGCCGGGAGGCCCGGATGTACTCCTAGCCCCCATGTGAGAGGGCGGTCTTGGCGCTGAACTACTTGGCGTGCCTCTTGCAGTGAGCGTGTCATCGCAAATATCACTGAGTCGCCGAGCGGGCGAATCTGTGCAGGTGTGACGTCATGCGCGATGTGTGCATGACAGTCGAGAGGTGGGAGGTCAAGGGAGTGGGACATCGCTCAACTCCTTCCGTCCTCTCTCGCACAGACTGAGAACCTCATCGAGATCGATATCCGCGGGCCAAGCGGCGGAGGCGATGAGATCAACTTCGTCAACCGGTGAGGCCAGGGCTTCCTTGAGAGCGATCAGGTCCGACCGGCGTCGTGCGATCAGGGTTGTCCGTGCCTCGCCTGTGACTTCGTTGATCAAATAGGGCGTGTCATCCGCGACGCCAGCGGCGATAAAGGCGCCGCGTCGAACGATGCACGCGATGCAGAGTCCGCAGTTATGCGTAGCGTTCCCGCCAGTGAGTCGTCCACCGTCGAGTTTGCTGCATGACAGCGTCCGCGCGGCGCCCTCTTGGATGCCGGGCAGGTCGCTGTCGGCAGCCTTGCGGACGAGTTCCCCCTTGGTCAGCATGGCGTACGGATTGTGGATGGCGATGTTCAGGGAGAGTTCGTTAGTGAGGCGCTGAACTTGATAGAACGTCCACGGGTGCGTTGACTTGGTTGACAGTGCTCCGCCGCGTGAGGCCTGCAGGGGCAGGTTGATGCTGGTGAAGCCGTTCTCGGGGACGATGACTTCACGAGCGCTCGTCCCGCTTGCTGCGGCGATAGCGAGAGCCATGAAAAGCAGTGACCTTGTTCGAGTGGAGGGCTCGCGCTTGGCGGCGGTCTGCGTGATCTGAAGCCGCGTCCAGGAGAACATCGGGACTCTGTGGCAGAACCACGCTTCGGCCAGGTTCTGGGCGTGCCGGACAGCGGTGGATGCATCTCGGTGCCCTACGTGGAGTCGGTGCGCCGCCGAAGCCGCATGGTCCACGGCGCCGGAGAATGAATCTAGCCCGCCGGACAGAAGCATGACGTCGCGCCGCTCGACCGGTACTTGTACCTGACCAGGGGGGTCGACGCTTTGAACGGGCGTTAGTTCCCAGGTGTCTCCCGTAAGCCAAGCCAAGATGTCCATCACGGTGCGGCCTGGGTCGGACAGCCAGAGATCGGGTCGTCGCAAGTGCACCGTGAGGTGCAAGTCGCGGGAGAAATGGGTCGGCCTCGGGGCCAGGCGGTCGGTGACGTACGCCGCGACGGCGATTCGCAGTAGATCGACCGCCTCGTCGGCTACGGCGCCGAAGCCATCGACGTACCAGCCGATGTCCGACTTCAGCGTGTCCGTTGATCCTGGATCGGGGGACCAGGCGATCTGTTGTGCTGCCGGGTTGGCGGTGGTGGCACCCGAGGGCAGCAGTTCGACGGCGGTCATCATGTCGTGCCCTTCAGTAGGCTGACGGCATCTGCCGTCAGCCTGGTTGCCTTCTCGATGAAGGTCCTAGGCGAAAAGCGCCCCATTACTGCGAGGCGCGCCCCCTTGATCCGTCGCGCGATGTAGGGCTTCACGAACTGCTCGAACTTTCGTGTCGCTTGTGCGGAGAGTCCGTCGCGAGCCCGCTTCGACCTCAGTTCGACCAGGGCCGACCGGTAGACGAAGGCACTCAGGAACGTGCGCAGCACTTCCTCCTCGCTCAGGGGCGACTTAGCAGCCAGGACTTCCTTCATCGTCTCGTAGGCCGCCTTGCGGAGGGCCTCGTCATCCGGGTGCCCGGGAGCGCCGATGACGTCGTCCAGAATCCGCATGCACTGCTCTCGCACCGGAAGTGCCGAGAGTTCACGCAGGTTGAGGCCAAGATCATCGAGTGCGCTGGCATTGCCTTCTCGAAGGGCATACGCCCCAGCGATGGCGGCGGCTCCTCGGGCGGCCTGCTTCTGAAGCGATCTCGGCGAGCGACTTCGGCCCGTACTGCCGGATGAGCCACTGCGAACCGACCCGCTCCCGCCGCCGCGCTCATGGCGCTTGGAGGCGAGCAGGTCATTGAGGTTGAAGGAGGGACTCTGCCGTGGGCGGCGAAGCGCTGTGTCCTGCTTCAGGAAGGCGTTAGCGATGGCCTGAGCCACGGCTTGGGCATGGTCGTTTGGTCGGGAGCCGTCGTCGGATGCGGGGCTGGATTTACCGCTGCTGTCAAGGTCAGCGAACGCATCATGGGCGTCTGCCCAAGAAGCCGATCCACTACCTCCGTACGCCCCCGACGTGCCCATTACCGGTCGCTGAGCATCTGCTCGGCAGCCGTCCGCACCATCGGGGACAGGTGTTGGTCGCGCTGGATCTCACGGAGCAGACCCTTCACCTCCGGATGCGGGCTGTCACCGAGGGCGGCGACATCCACAGGCTGAAGATGCGACCAGGCGTGGTTCCGCACCCCAGCGACGACATCGGCCACGACAGAGGGGACCTTGTTCGCTACCTGCACTGCTGCTTCGACGGCCCACTCAGGCGACGAAAGCCTTGGCACTCTGACCAGAAGGGTCTGTACGAGCGCTCGCTGTTCCGACAGGTCCCGCTGCACGGCCTTCTCGATCGCTTCTTCCCTGACCACGTCCGAGTCGCTGAGCAACTCATCGAGGAGACGCAGAACCTCATCTGGCAACGACCCACCTGCGCTGAAGGCCGTGAAGGTAGCGGCCAGGCTGAGGTAGGCATCGAAGCCCCTTGCGAGTCCATCAAGCGACGGTTCCGACCCAGCCCACTCGCGGGACTCCGTACTCACGCCGTCCGGTTGGGGCGCGTCTTCCTCCTGGCGACCCCACGCCTCCCATCGAGGCAGCAGGTCCAGTCGCTCCTGCGTCGAGAGGCCAACCAAGACCTCGAAGTCTGCTGGGTAGCGATCCTCCAAGATGTACAACTTGAGGACGGCCCCAGGGCTGATCTCCACGCCACGGCTCTTGGCGATGGCCTCTCTCACGCCCCAGGCATTGAGGAACCTCTTGATGGCGCGGGGACTACTCCACTTGTCCCCAGCCAGGCCGCGCGCCAGTTGCGAAGCCAGTTGCAGGTCCTCAGAAGTCGGCTGATGGCAACCCATCGCGTACGGGCCTACAAGGTAGGGGCTCTCATTACGAATCCGGCGCGCCTGCACGTGGTCAACGAGCGCGCTGTACTCGCCGCGCGATGGTGCGCTGCGTGCCGACAACAGTAGGGCGATGTAGGTCTCCGCGTCGTCCGGTGACAGCCGAGGCAGCGTGACCGGCAACTGGACGATCTTCTCCAGGTACCGCTCAGCGAACCCACCTCGTCCTGCGGCGTCCACGCTGGCGGCGATCGCGTTCCGGACCATCTCCTGGTCAGCCGCCAAGACGAAGGCCATCTTGGGGACTGACAGGAACAACTTGATTGCTTCCAGGGTGGCCATGACCGCAGGCGGCAGGCAGCGATCCAAGTCATCGACCAGCACGACGACCTTCTCGACGTCCTCCAACTCTTCCATGAGTTCCTCGAAGGCCGCCTTGAACCCGGCCATGGTGCGTGGTTGCTCGTCCTCTGGTCCCGGGGTGAGCGCCTCTACCCACGCCTGCGGGTCGGGCTGCATGGTGAGGGCAGTGTTGGCGACGACTGTGCCGACCTTGACCCATGCAATCCGCTTGAGGAGGCCACGAATCTTCGTCACGTGCCCCTCGGCCGGGCGCCCTTGGGCGATCTCGCTCAGGATCTGGCCGATCAACGTGCCTCGAACGTCACCTTCTTCGTCGTACTCCCACGGGTCGGCGCGGACCACGATGACCCCGGGAGTGTCGTCAAGCCGCTGGCCGATCAATTCAAGCGCCGTCGACTTGCCGCCGCCCCAAGGGGACTGGATGGCGATGGTGACGGGATCGAGGTCGTCTGCCGATAGGGCCGTGATCACCGCCTCGGCGACCGAGTGGAAGCCCAAGAGGTCCAGCGTGGCTGGGTTGTCGTTCCACAGTCGGACAGTTCCGCTTGTAGACACCTGATGCACCCCGTTCACTCGCTCGAACGATCCCGACACGCACGGTAGGGCACCCGTCTGACGCTTCTAGGGGAAGAGGAGTCGTGTGACACGTATACCGGCCGCTGCCACTAACCCTGGTCGTCTGCTCCGGACGCCAGCGCGGTCCTTTCCCCTCGGCAAAGGTCCGGCGGCCGGTCAATATGCCGTGGCCGCGAACCGCACGGTGCGGGCTGCCGCGTCGGCGGTCACGAGCCGGACACGGACCCGCTGGCCCGGGGTCAACCGACCGTCGCAGCGGGCCTGGACGGCCAGGTCGCTGAGCACAACAGTCGACCGCTTGTCGTCCGCGTCGAGCACGACGGCGTCGAACACCTCACCGACCCGGCCGGCCAGCACGGTGGCCTCGACCAGGTCGATGACGGCGCGCTCGACCTCGCGCGTGCGCCGGTCCGAGGCGGCCATCAGCCCGGGCAGCTCCGGCAGTGCCGCGCGCAGTTCGGCGGAGGGCTGCTCGCCGGCGGCCAGCGCCAGGCAGACCTCGGTGCCGAACCGGTCGACGAGCCGGCGCAGCGGCGCGGTCACGTGCGCATAGGGCGCGCCGACGCCACCGTGTCCGGGCTGGTCGGGCGGCGGGCCGTCGAACGCGGTGTAGGCGGCGCCGCGCAGCAGTGAGGCGGCGGCGTCGAGGAAGGCCGCGTGCCGGGGCCGCGACGGGTCCAGTCCGGCGATGACGTCACCGGGACCGGCGCCGTTCGGCCAGTCGACGCCGAGCCCGGGCGCGAGCCGGCGGAGCGTGTCGACCGCGCCCGGGTCGGGCGGCGGCAGCGTGCGCAGCACACCGACCCCGCCGTCCATCATCAGCTGGGCCGCGCAGCGGCCGGTGAGGAGCGAGATCTGCGCGTTCCACCCCTCGACGTCGGACTGGCCGCGGAAGGCGATCGTCCAGCCGCCGTCGGGTCCGGGCTCCACCTCCTGGGACGGCGTGCCCAGCTCGATTGCACCTCGGTCCCGGGCGCGAGCCTGCAGGAGTCGGCCGATCTCGGGCAGCAGCTCCAACTCGGCGGGGACGTCAGCGCCCACCGACTCGTAGTCCAGCTGGGCCCGGCTGCGCACCCGAGCGCGGCGCAGGTCCACGGCGGTGATCTCGCCGTCGGCGTCCAGATCGATGGTCCACAGCGCGGCCGGCCGGAGCTGGTCGGGCAGCAGGCTGGCCGCGCCCTCGGACAGCTGGGGCGGGTGCAGCGGCGTCCGGCCGTCGGGGGAGTAGACGGTATGTCCGCGGCGCCGGGCCTCGGCGTCGATCGCGCTGCCGAGCGGCACGAAGGCGCCGACGTCGGCGATCGCGTAGGACACCCGGTAGCCACCCCCGGTGCGAGCCAGGTGCACGGCCTGGTCCAGGTCGCGGGCGCCGGGCGGGTCGATGGTCACCAGGGGCAGGTCGGTGGCGTCGTGGTCGGGCAGCGGTGGGGCGGCGGCGACCCGGTCGGCCTCGGCCAGCACGTCGGCCGGGAACTCGTCGGGCACCCCGGCCTCGGCCCGGATCGCGGCGAAGTCGAGCGGTCCGGACACCCTCAGCACGCGAGCCACGCCGCCACCCTGGCATGAGCGGTCAGGTACTGCGATCTGCGTAGTCGGAGCCTGCGTCTGCACGACGACGGGACCCCTGCCTGGACGAAACGCTGCTCGGGACAACCACCACGACCACTGGGGTGTACCGACATGGCAGGTCTGCTCGATCGTCTCGGCCGCTTCTCCTTCCGCCGGCGGTGGTCGGTCGCTGTGATCTGGCTGCTCGTCCTCGCCGGGGCGGTGACGGCCGCCGTCACGTCTGAGGGCCCGGTGAACACCCGGGCGACCATCCCGGGCATCGAGTCGCAGGACGCCTTCGACCTCCTCGCCGAGCGCTTCCCGGACACCCCCTCGGACAGCGCGTCGGCGACCCTCGTCTTCGTCGCCCCGGACGGCGGGCAGCTCGAGGCGCCGGCGAACCAGGCGGCCGTCCAGGCGGCGCTGGCCACCGTTGCCGACAGCCCGCAGGTGATGCGGGTGGTACTGCCCTCGGCGGGCGCGAGCATCAGCGCCGACGGCAGGACCGGCTTCGCGTCGGTGAGCTACGACGTGCCCTCGGCGGAGGTGACCGACGACTCGCGGGCACTGCTCGAGGAGGCGGTGGAGCAGGCACGGGACGACGGGCTGACCGCGGAGATGCGCGGCTCGGCGCTCAATAGCCCCACCGCCATGAGCGCCACCGAGCTCCTCGGCGTCGCGATCGCGGCCGTCGTCCTGCTGATGACCTTCGGGTCGCTGGTCGCCGCGGGGCTGCCGCTGCTCACCGCGATCGTCGGCGTCGCCATCTCGTTCCTCGGCGTCTGGGCCGTCGCCGGCCCGCTGGGCATGGCCATCACCAGCGGGATGCTCGCGCTCATGCTCGGGCTCGCCGTCGGCATCGACTACGCGATGTTCGTCGTCTCCCGGTACCAGGAGGAACGGCTCAGCCACGACGACGCCGAGACGGCCGCCGGGCGCGCCGTCGGCACCGCCGGCTCGGCGGTGGTCTTCGCCGGGACAACGGTGGTGATCGCGCTCGCCGGGCTGGTCGTGGTCGGCATCCCGTCGCTGATGAAGATGGGGCTGGCCGCCGCCGGCGCCGTCGTGATTGCCGTGCTGGTCGCGCTGACCCTCGTCCCGGCGCTGCTGGGCATGGCCCCGAACCGGGTCCGGTCGCGGGCGCAGCGGCGGGGCGGGCGCAGCACGCCGCGCGTCCCGGTGGCCCGGACGTGGATGCGGATGGTGCGGCGCCGTCCGCTGCTGGTCACGGTGGCCGGGGTCGCGGTGCTCGCCGCCGTCGCCGTCCCGGCGCTGTCGTTGCAGCTGGGCACCCCCGGCGACGCCTCGCTGCCGGACACGGCCACCGAGCGCCGGGCCTACGACCTGCGGGCCGAGGCGTTCGGCCCCGGCTCCAACGGTCCGCTGACCGTGGTGGTCGACGCCCGCGGTGCGAGCGACCCGGAGACCGCGGTGACGGCCGTCGCGGACGACCTCGCAGCGACCGACGGGGTGGCCTCCGTGTCGACCCCGACCTTCAACGAGCAGGGGGACACCGCCGTCCTCACCGCCGTCCCGACCACCGGGCCGACCGACGAGCGCACCGAGGCGCTGGTGGAGTCGCTGCGCGACGCCCGCCCGGCCGTGGAACGCGACCAGGGCGTGAGCTACGAGATCACCGGGACGACGGCGCTCGACATCGACATGGCGCAGAAGACCCAGTCGGCCCTGGTGCCCTACGTGGCGCTCGTCGTCGGTCTCGCGGTGCTGCTCCTGCTGGTGGTGTTCCGCTCGATCTGGGTGCCGGTCAAGGCCGCGGTCGGCTTCCTGCTCTCGCTGTTCGCCTCGATCGGGGTGATCGTCGCGGTCTTCCAGTGGGGCTGGGCAGGTGATCTGCTCGGTGTCGAGCAGACTGGCCCGGTCATGAGCCTGATGCCGATCCTGCTGGTGGGGATCGTGTTCGGGCTGGCCATGGACTACGAGGTGTTCCTGGTGTCGCGGATGCGGGAGGCGCACGTGCACGGTGTGCCGGCCCGCCAGGCGGTCGGCACCGGCTTCGCGCAGAGCTCGAAGGTCGTGGTCGCCGCCGCGGTGATCATGATCGCGGTCTTCGGCGGGTTCGCGGCGGCCTCCGAGCCGCTGATCAAGATGGTCGGTCTCGGGCTCGCCGCCGCGGTCTTCTTCGACGCCTTCGTCGTCCGGCTGACGCTGGTGCCCGCCGTCCTGCAGCTGCTCGGCGAGCGGGCGTGGTGGCTGCCGCGCTGGCTCGATCGGCTGCTGCCGCGCGTCGACGTGGAGGGCGCGTCGCTGGCCCCTGCACCGGCCCAGGCGCAGCCTGACCTGGCGCTGAGCAACCGCTGATGAGCACCGGCCGGATCGGGGGGCGGGACGCGGCGGCCGCGCTCGTGGCGTTCCTCTTCGCAGCCCTCGGAGCCAGCATCGGCACCCAGGGGATCGTCGGTCCGGCCGTGCTCGTCCCCGGCGTGCTGCTCAGCCTGGTCGCGAGCGTCGCCCTGTTCGGCGCCCCTCGGTGGCCGCGCGCCGCGACGGCCGTCGCGATCTACTGCGAGACCGCCGCGTGCGCGCTCGGCTACCTGCCCACGCCGCTGCTGCTGGCCCCGCTGATCGGCTGCCTGTACTGGCTCGCGGTCGTCGGGTCGGTGCGGGCGGTCGCCTGGTGGACCGGGGCCGCGGTGGCCGCGGTGATCGTGGGCGGCCTGATAGACACCCCCACCGGCGGCTCGCTGGTGCTGCGCACCGTCGGCGTCGCGCTGTGGCTGCTGCCGGCGGTCTTCGCCGGCCGGACGACGCAGGCCCACCGCTCCTACCTCGACGTCGTCCGAGCCCGTGCCGAGGACGCCGAGCGCAGCCGGGACGACGAGGTCCGGCACCGGGTGGGGGAGGAGCGGCTGCGCATCGCCCGCGAGCTGCACGACGTCGTCGCCCACCACCTCACCGTGGCCCACGCGCAGGCCGGCACCGCGGAGCACCTGCTGGAGAAGCGTCCCGAGCAGGCCCGGGAGCTGCTGGCCGGGCTCAGCGTGTCCACGTCTGCGGCGCTCCAGGAGCTCAAGGCGACCGTCGCCGTACTGCGCACCTCCGACGACGACCCGCCGGTGGACACCGTGCCGGCACCGGGGCTCGACCAGCTCGACGAGCTGGTCGAGCCCTGCCGGGCGGCCGGGATCGAGGTCACGGTGGTCCGCGAGGGGGCGCTCGAGTGCCTGCCCCGGCTGGTCGACGTCACCGCGTACCGGGTCGTCCAGGAGGCGCTCACCAACGTCACCAAGCACGCGGACCGGCCGTCCGTGACGATCACTGCGAGCCGCACCGAGGACGCCTTCTGCGTCCACGTGGTGAACACCGGCGTCCGGCCCGGTCCGGTCGGATCTGGCTACGGGCTGATCGGGATGCGCGAGCGCGCGCTCGCCCTCGGCGGCACGGTGGTGGCCGGCCCGGCGGGGGAGGACCGGTACGCCGTCACCCTCGCCGTCCCGCTGACGCACTGGGAGGGACCCCGATGATCCGGGTGCTGCTGGCGGACGACCAGGCGCTGCTGCGCTCGACGTTCCGCATGCTGATCGACTCCGAGGACGACCTGACGGTCGTCGCCGAGGCCGCCAATGGCGCGGAGGCGGTCGACCTCGCCCACCAGCACCAACCCGACCTGGTGCTGATGGACGTCCGGATGCCGGTCCTCGACGGGCTCGCCGCCACCCGGCAGATCTGCTCGGACGCCGACCTGGCGGGCACGCGGGTGCTGATCCTGACCACCTTCGAGTCCGACGAGCACGTGGCGCACGCGCTCCGCGCCGGGGCGAGCGGCTTCCTGGGCAAGGACGTCACGCCCGCCGAGCTGCTCGCCGGGATCCGGACGGTCGTGGACGGCGAGGCGCTGCTCTCGCCGGTCGCCACCCGGGTGCTGGTGGACCGCTTCCTCGCGAGTGCGGACGGCATCGGCGACCTGCCGCGCGGGCTGCTCCCGAGGCTGACCGACCGGGAGCGCGAGATCACCGGTCTGGCCGCGCTCGGGCTGTCCAACCAGGAGATCGCCGACCGGCTGGTGGTGAGCCCGCTGACCGTACGCACGCACGTGCACCGGGCGATGACGAAGCTGGGCGCCCGCGACCGGGCCCAGCTGGTCGTCATCGCCTACCAGGAAGGGCTGGTCCGGGCGCCCTGACCGGCTGCCGCACCACCGACAGCGCGACGTCCCGCCTCGCCGGTGACCGCTACCTCGGCGGTGGACCGCTCACTAGCGTGCCGGCATGGACAGTCAGGTCGGCGAGGTGTCGGTCCACTTCGTCGAGCACGGGACCGGCCCGCCGCTCGTCGCCCTGCACGGTGCCGGCGTCGACCACCGGGAGATCGAGGCGGCGGTCGAGGCCGTCCTCCCGGACGTCGGACTGCGTCGCGTCTACCCGGACCTGCCCGGGATGGGGCGCTCGACGGCCGACGGGCTGACCAGCAACGACGACGTCGTCACGCTGCTCGCCGGCTTCCTCGAGCAGCTGGCCGGCGAACCGGTGCTGCTGCTCGGGCACTCCTACGGCGCCTACCTGGCCCGGGGTCTGGCCGCCCGCCGTCCGGACCTGGTGCGCGGCCTCGCGCTGGTGTGCCCGCTCGGCGAGCGGACCGGACAGGTGCCCGAGCACGAGGTGGTCCGCCAGGACGACGACGCCCACGACGAGCTCGCGCCGGAGCAGCGGGCGGGGTTCGACGAGTACGTCGTCAACCGGACCCGGGCGACCGCCCGCCGCTACCGGGACCACGTCGTCCCGGGCACGACGCTGGTCGACGAGGCCGCGCTGGAGCGGGTCTTCGCGGGGTGGTCGATCGCCCTGAGCGGCTACGACGGGCCCACCCTCATCGTCGCCGGCCGCCGCGACTCCACCGTCGGGTACGCCGACGCGATCGAACTGCTCGACGTCCACCCGAGGGCCACCCTGGCGATCGTGGACGACGCCGGCCACGCCCTCGTGCACGAACGGCCCGAGGTGTTCGGCGCGCTGCTGCAGGAGTGGATCGACCGCGCCCGCCTCAGTCCCTGACGGGGCACTGGAGGTTGATCGGGTTGCCGTCCGGGTCGCTCACGTGGGCGACGCGCATGCCCCACGCCATGTCCGTCGGGCCGCCGGTGACCGAGCCGCCGTGCGAGCGCACGGAGTCCAGGAGCGCGTCCACGTCGGTGACGTCGATCCCCAGCAGGATGCGGTTACCGGCGGGCGGCTCGGCCTCCCGGACGAGCCCCAGCACCGAGTCACCGATGCGCAGGCTGAGGAAGAACGGCGGGGCGCCGTCGTCCTCCGGTGGGGTCCGCTCGACCACCTGCGCCCCCAGGGCGCCGACGTAGAAGTCCCGCAGGCGCTCCGGGGCAGCGGTGAGGATCATGGGCAGGATCGTGGGCACGGGATCTCCTCCGGGTCGTCTCGCAGCACTGACTCCGGGACGACGAGGAACTCATCGCCCCCGTCGTCAGCGGGAGTTGAGCCGGGCCGCCTGGCGGGTCAGGTGGTCGCGCTCGGCTGCGTTGCCCGCTCGGGTGGCCGCCTCGGCGTAGAGCCGCGCCGCCGTCGTCCGGTCGCCGTCCTTCTCGTGCAGGTACGCCTGGACGGCGGCGAAGCGGGGGACCGAGGCGTCCACCGACGCGAGCGCTGCCAGGCCGGCGCGCGGACCGTCGGCCTCACCGACGGCGACCGCGCGGTTGAGCTGCACCACCGGGCTGCCGGTCAGCCGGAGCAGCTCGTCGTACCACTCCACGACCTGCACCCAGTCGGTCTCCGCCGCCGACCGTGCGTCGGCGTGCAACGCCGCGATCGCGGCCTGGGCCTGGTACTCGCCCAGCCGGTCGCGGGCCAGGGCGGCCTGCAGCACCTGGACTCCCTCGCTGATCAGCGCGGTGTCCCACCGGCTGCGGTCCTGTTCGGCGAGGGGCACCAGGCTGCCGTCGGGGGCGGTCCGCGCGGCGCGCCGGGCGTGGTGCAGCAGCATCAGGGCGAGCAGCCCGGCCACCTCCGGGTGGTCGACGGCGGCGGCGAGCTGGCGGGTGAGCCGGATCGCCTCGGCGGCCAGGTCGACGTCACCGGAGTAGCCCTCGTTGAACACCAGGTAGAGCACGCGCAGCACGGTGGCGACGTCGCCGGGCTCGTCGAACCGGACGTCGGAGACCGTCCGCTTCGCCCGGCTGATCCGCTGCGCCATGGTCGCCTCGGGCACCAGGTAGGCCGCAGCGATCTGGCGGGTGGTCAGCCCGCCGACGGCGCGCAGCGTGAGTGCGACCGCCGACGCGGGTGTCAACGACGGGTGGGCGCACAGGAAGTACAGCTGCAGCGTGTCGTCCGCCTCGGGCACGGGGCCGGACGGCGGCTCGTCGGCGACGGTCTCCTCCCGGCGACGGCGGGTGGCCTCCGCCCGGGTCGCGTCGAGGAACTTGCGCCAGGCCACGGTGACCAGCCAGCCGGTCGGGTCCCGTGGCGGGCTGGCCGGCCAGCTGCGGACCGCCTCGACCAGCGCCTCCTGGACGGCGTCCTCGGCCGCCGCGAAGTCGGCTCCGCGACGGACGAGGACGCCGATCACGCCCGGGACCAGGCTCCGGGGCAGCGCCTCGTCCACGTCACTCCGTGACGGTGGGTGGCGCGCCCAGGAACGGGCGCAGCTCCAGCCACTCGCGGATCGGCTGACCACCTGGGCCGGGGGCCGCCGAGAGCTCCCCGGCCAGCTCGACGGCCCGGTCGTGGCTGTCGACGTCGATCACCATCCACCCGGCGATCAGGTCCTTGGTCTCGGCGAACGGCCCGTCGGTGACCGGCGGACGGCCCTCGCCGTCGTAGCGGACCCAGGTGCCCTCGGGCGAGAGCGCCTGGCCGTCGACGAACTCGCCCGTCTCGGTCAGCTTCGCCGCGAAGTCGTCCATGTACTGGATGTGGGCGGAGACCTCGTCGGGCGTCCACTGGTCCATCGGCGCGCAGTCGAGCGACTTCGAGGTGCTCCGGTAGTGCTTGAGCATCAGGTACTTCGCCATCGTGGCTCTCCTCGGTGCTGGTGCGGCCCATCGTGGCCGCGGACACCCCAGGGACGGAACTGGTCGCGGGTTCTCGACATCGGGCGGTCACTCGGGGGCATCTGGCTTTTCGGTGTGGGCTGACCACTGCCTTCAAGGAGCTTGTCAAGGCCGTCGACCAATCTGTGGACATGCGGCTGACCTGCGGATTCGCGTTGTGGCAGCTCTTCTTCGGCGGTAGTATTCGTACACACGTTCGAACCGGTCGGGAGGTGTCATGAGCGAGTTGCAGTCGGCTCTGGACTCCCTTGCGGCCGATGATCTGCACCAGCTGTCCGATGCCCAGGTGCTGGACCGGACGGCGATGCTGGTGCAGCTCGGCAATCGGGTCGCGGCGGAGTTGACCCGCACGGTGCGCCGGGCGGAGGTCACGCAGGCCGCCGAGCGCGACGGGCTCAAGAGCATGCGGTCGTGGTTGATCGGGCATGCGCGGTTGTCGCAGACGGAGGCGTCGCGGGTCGTTCGGTCGGGGCGGGTGCTGGGGCACTTCCCGGTGCTGGCCTCCGGGTTCGCCGACGGGCAGGTCACTGCGGCGCAGGTGAACGTGGTGGCGGAGAAGATCGGGGCCGGTGAGGTGGCCCGGGCCGCCGAGCAGGGCATCGACCTGGGCGGGTTCGACCAGGTGTGGGCGCGCGTGGCCGAGGAGTCCCCGCACGAGTCGCTGACCGCCGCGGTGCAGGCCTTCGAGGACGCCCTCGATCCCGATGGACCGGAGCCGGATCCGACCGAGGGCCGCCGGTTGACGATCGTCAAGCACGCCGACGGGTCGATCAGCCTCCGGGCCGACCTCGATGTCGTGGGTGGGGAGAAGGTGCAGGCGGCGATCGAGTCGATTGTGCAGGCCGACCGGCCGAAGGGTGATGAGCGGACGCGGTCGCAGCAGAACGGCGATGCGTTCGTGCAGCTGTGTGACAACCAGTTGGCGTCAGGGAACCTACCGGTGCTGCGGACGGTGAAGCCGCACGTGGTGGTGGGCATCGACATGGACGGTCTGGTCGACCCGGCGACCGGTCACGGTGTCGGGGAGATGGGCTTCGGGGCGACGATCTCCGCGGCGCGGGCCCGTTACCTGGCGTGTGACGGCAGCATCTCCCGGATCGTGATGGGCCCCGACGGGGTCCCGCTCGATCTCGGCCGGGACCACCGGGTGGTCACCCCGGGCCTGCGCAAGGCAGTCGAGCGGCGGGACAAGTCGTGTGTGTTCGCCGGCTGCGGCGCCCCGAGCTGGTGGTGCGACGTCCACCACTTGATCCACTGGCTGCACGGCGGCGAGACCTCACTGCAGAACTCCGCCCTGTTGTGCGAACGGCACCACACCAAGGTCCACCACGGCTTCCGGGTGCAGCGAGATCCCGGCGGGCGATGGCGCACCTACCGGCCCGACGACACCGAGATCCTCATCGGAGCACTCCTGCACTGATCGGCTCGGTCCCGGCAGCCGGCCACGGGTCCACCGTGGCCGGCTACCGGCGCGCACGTCGCACTGCTTGGCCGCTGGCAGCGAGTGGCGGTTGGCAGCGCGTGGCCGCTGGCACCGCGCGACCACCGGGTCCAGCGGCTCCGGATCAGAGGCCGGTCTGGCTGACTCCGTACTCGGCCTGCTCCGGGGTGTAGCCCTCGAACTGCAACTGGTCGATGAGGCCGGAGCGCGAGAAGGAGCTGTAGTCGAGGTAGTCCTGGGCGGTCCGGGCTGCCTGCTCGTTCCAGTTCGCACTCGTGTTGTCGACAGCCCACGTGGCGTCGGCGGTCGAGTAACCCTCGAACTCGAGCTGCTCGATGAGCCCAGTGCGCGAGAACGCCGTGTACTCGAGGTAGTCGCGAGCAGATCCTAGAGCGTTCTGCTGCCCGAGCGTTCCCCCGGGCGCTGCCGCGGGCGCAGGGGCCGGAGCGGGGGCCGGCGACGGTGTGGGGGCGGGTTGGGCTGCTCTGGTCGTGGCAGCGGGGGCCGCAGCCGCTGGCGGTGTCGCGGTCACGGTCACGGTCGCGGGGGCGGGAGCCGGTGCGGTCGCCGTCACCGTGGCGGTCGCGCGGGCGGTCGCGGTGACGGGGGCGACATCGGCCACCGCGCTGGTCGGCGTGCTGCTGCCGGCACCGCCGATCGCGATGCCGATCAGCAGCACCACGACGCCGGCCACGGCGAGGAACCAGGTGCGCCGGTAGAACGGACCCGCCGGCTCCGATCTGATCTCCGCAGCATCAGGGGTGCCAGACCCGACGGGCGGCCCCCACGGAGGTGGCTGCTGGAAGGGCGGCTGGCTCATGTGGTTCCCGTCTGTGCGTCGGCGGTGGCTGCTGCACAGTAGGGCGGCCGCACGGCAAGTGGAACAACCTCGTCCGGATGGCGGGCGCAGGCACCCGATGAGGTGAACGCCCGCGCCGCTGCCCTGCTCGCTCCGGCGTCCCTCGTACGGACGTGACAGAGGAGGTCCACGCCAGGGCCACGATGGAGGGCGGATCGCGAGCCGCGGTGCTGCCGGCGGCCCCTCTAGAGCCGCCGGCATCAGCCCGCGGACGTCACCAGGCGACGGGACCGTGCCGGTCGGTGAAGGTGCCCGTCGGGCCGTCGGCGCCGATCGACGCCATCGCGACGATCGCGTCCGTGCCCTCGGTGACGGTCTGCGGGCCGGCATGGCCGTTGAAGTCGGTGGCCGTGTAGCCCGGGTCCACCGTGTTGATCCGCAGATCCGGGAGGAACTGGGCGTAGACGGAGGTGAGCATGTTGACCGCCGCCTTGCTGGCCGAGTACCCCAGCGAGGGGAGGGAGTGCTCGATCCGGGACTCGTCGGCGCGCACGGCGAACGAGCCGAGCCCGCTGGTCACGTTCACGATGACCGGCGCCGCCGACTCCCGCAGCAGCGGCAGGAAGGCGTGCGTCGTCCGGACGATCCCCACCGCGTTGGTGTCCAGCACCGCCGTCAGGTCGGCGGCGGTGTACTCGTCGACCGCACCGATCGGCCCGGAGATGCCGGCGTTGTTGACCAGCACGTCCAGCCCGCCGAAGCGCTCGCGCACCTCGGCCGCCGCGGACGCCACCGACTCGTCGGAGCTCACGTCGAGGCGCACCCACTCCACACCCAGCTCCCCGGCCGCGCGCTGCCCGCGCTCGGCGTCGCGGGCGCCGATGACCACCCGGTGCCCGAGCTCCGTCAGCCGCCGGGCCGCCTCGAAGCCGAGGCTCTTGTTGCCGCCAGTGATCAATGTCGTCGTCATGCCACCGACCGTGCGCCCCTCCGGGCGACGTCGGATGGTCCCGCTCGACCGTATGACCGGCAGTACCACCCAGCGCGTCCGCGGGGGACCACGATGGGCACATGACCGATCGAGGAGACGTCGCGGTGCTGCTCCGCGCGTGGCGGGAACGCCTGCAGCCGGCCGCCGTCGGGTTCCCCACCGGCCAGCGCCGCACCACGGGCCTGCGCCGGGAGGAAGTGGCCCTGCTGGCCGGGGTCTCGGTCGACTACCTGGTCCGGCTGGAGCAGGGGCGGGCAGCGCGTCCCTCGGCGCAGGTCGTCGCCTCGCTGGCCCGGGTGCTGCAGCTCTCCGACCTCGAACGCGACCAGCTCCACCTCGCCGCCGGCCTGCCGGCCCCGCTGCCCAGCGCCGTCCCCACGCACATCCCGGCCAGCGTGCAGCGGCTGCTGGCCCGGCTCCCGGACGTCGCCATCGGGGTCTGGACGGCGCACTGGACACTGCTCACCGCCAACGCGGCCTGGCGGTCGCTCCTGGGTGAGATGGACCCCGGGCTGAACCTGCTCGTCGCCGAGTTCGCCGGCACCGCACCACAGGTGGTGTGGAGCGACGGCGACCACGAACGCCACGAGCGCGCCCTCGTCTCCGACCTGCGGACCGCGCTGATCCGCTACCCGGACGACCCCTCCGCGCGGGCCGTGCTCGCCCAGCTGCTGGCCGACGACCGCTTCGCCCGGCTGTGGGCCGAGGGCACCGTCACCGAGCACCGCGTCCACGCCAAGACGTTCCGGCACCCGCTCGTCGGCGAGGTGACGCTGGACTGCGACGTGTTCACCGTGACCGGCACCGACCTGCGCATCGTCACCTACACGGCCGAGCCGGAGACCGAGGACGCCTCCCGGTTCGACCTGATCCGCACGCTGGGCGCTGCCGAGGTCAGCTCCGGTCGGTCAGGCTGACGAAGCCCCACACGTGCTTGCGGCCGTCCTCGGGCGCCCACCCGTGGGAGGCGCAGAGCCGAGCGATGAGGTGCAGGCCCAGCCCGCCGAAGGCAGGGTCCCGGTCCACCGCCGGCACGGGCTGGTCCTGCGGGTCGGCGTCGGTGACGTCGATCAACCAGCCGGTCCGCGCGCCGGTGACGGTCGTCCGCACCGGCGGGAGGCCGTGTCGGACGCCGTTGGACGTCAGCTCCTCGAAGGCGAGCAGCAACCGCTCGACCGCCGACACGTCGGCGTCCCCGGCCCCGCGGCCGGCCGGGAGCGCCTCGTCCCGCAGTCGCCGGCGGTACCGGGTGAGGTCGGCGGGGTGACGGAGTTCCCAGTGCCACGACGCCCACACCTGCGTCGGGCGCGGTGGTGCGAGCAGCGGCCAGCCGGGGCGGCTCACTCGTCCTCCTCCAGGGACGCGGGCACGACGGTGGGACCGGCGTCGGCCGGGCGGGGGCGGTCCTGGCGGTGCAGCCGGACGGCGACCAGGGCGACGTCGTCGTCGGGGCGACCGTGCACCATCTGGTCCAGCACCCCGTCGCAGAGCTCGTCCAGCGGGGCACCGGCCAGGCCGGCGACGGCGTCGACGAGCCGCTCCAGCCCGTCGTCGAGCGTGGCGTCGCGGCGCTCGATCAGCCCGTCGGTGTAGAGCAGCACGCTGGAGCCCCGCTCCAGGGTGAGCACCCGTTCCCGCCGCTGGGCGCCCGGGTCGACGCCCAGCAGGAGGTCGGCGCGACCGTCGTCCAGGACCGTGATCTCGCCGTCCGGGCTGATGACGAGCGGTGGCGGGTGCCCGGCGTTGGCCCACACCAGCCGGGTCACGCCCTGCTCCACCTCCTCCGGGGTCTGCTCGAACCGGGCGACCGCGGCGGTGGCGATGGTGCGCACCATCAGGGTCTCCATCGACTCGTCGAGGCCGCGCAGCACCTCGACCGGCCGGGCGTCGCTGTAGGCGGCGATCCCGCGCAGCAGTCCGCGCAGCTGGCCCATGGCGGCCGCCGCAGCCGTGTCGTGCCCGGCAACGTCGCCGATGACCAGCATGGTGGTGCCGCCGGGCTGCATGAACGCGTCGTACCAGTCGCCGCCCACCTGCGCTGCCTCGGCGGCGGGCAGGTACCGCACCACGATCTGTGCGTGGTCGGGCTCGGGGGGATCGGTGAGCAGGCTGCGCTGGAGGCTCTCGGCGATCGTGGCCTGCGCGTTCGCCAGCCGGGCGTTGTCCAGCGCCAGGCCGATCCGGTCGGCGACGTCCTGGGCGGTCGAGCGCCAGTCCCGGGCCAGCGGGCGGGACGCCGAGCAGAGCAGGGTCAACGCGCCGAAGACCTTGCCGCGACCGCGCAGCGGCAGCTTCACCGCCCGGGAGTCGCCCAGCAGGTCGAGCTGGCGGCGCGCCTCCCCGGCGGGCAGCAGGCTCGCCAGCTCGGCGGTCGACAGCGTCTCCGGCCGGCCGGTCTCCAGCACCCGGGTCAGCGGTGAGTGCGGCAGCGTCTCGGCGCGGGCCGAGACGTAGCGGTCGAGCACCGGGCGCAGCGCCGGGTCGGCGTGCGCCCAGCCGACGTCCCGGGGGCGGCCGTTGCCGTCGACCACGGTGACGATGCAGGCGTCGGCCAGCCCCGGCACCAGCGTGCTCGGCAGCCCGGCGACGGCGGCGGGCACGTCCACGGCCTCGGCCAGGTCGGCGTTGACCCCGGCCAGCAGGGCGAGCCGGACCGCGGATCCCTGGGCCTCGGCCTCCGAGCGCTTCCGGTCGGTGACGTCGGAGAAGTAGAGCGACACCCCGTCGGCGGTGGGCCAGCAGAGCACGTCGTACCAGCCGGCCAGCGGCGGCGGGTACCAGGAGGTGAGCGACTGCGGCTCCCTCGTCTCGACGGCCGTGCGGTAGGCGGCCTCGTACTCGGTGCCCACCGTGTCGGGGAAGACCTCCCAGATCGTGCGGCCCAGCAGCTCGTCCCGGGAGTGGCCGGTCAGGGCCTCGGCGGCCGGGTTGAGCAGGGTGAACCGCCACTCGGTGTCCAGGGAGACGAAGCCCGACGGCATCGCCTCGACCGTGCGCGAGGTGCGCCGCTCGACCTCCCGCGCGGCCTCGACCTCCCTGGTGCGTGCGGTGAGCTCCGCCTGCAGTCGCTGCAGCTGCGCCAGCAGGTCCTCCTGCTGGTCGGCGTCGGACTGCGCCGACTCCCGCTCGCGCACGTAGTCGGTCAGGTCGTCGACCCGCTGCAGGAACATCGCCAGCTCGCCGTCCTCGTCGAGGACCGGGATCGCGATGATCGCCCACCAGCGGTCCTCGACCAGCCCGGTGTCCGGGTTGACGACGGGGTAGCGCTCGATCGGCAGGGCGTCCGACCGGCCGGTGGCGCGGGCGCGCTCGAACGACCGGGCGATGTAGGGGACCCCCTCGGGGTCCAGTGCGTCGGGCGCCGGCGGGAACGCGTCGAACAACGGCCGGCCGATGATCTGCTCCGGCACGACACCGACCGCCCGCAGGTAGGCCGGGTTCGCGTAGTGCATGACCAGGTCGGGGGAGAGCACCAGGTGGGCTGAGGGCAGCGCGGCGAACAGCTGCTCGAAGTCAGGAACCAAGACCTTCTCTCTCGTCCGCCCCGGTGCCCGTCGAGCCCGAGACCGTCGAGTCTCCCAGAGTCCGCCGGTACGGCTCGGTGGACCGGGTGAGGAGGGGTGGCAACCTGGCGGGATGACACAGCCCGGTCGGCAGGTCGCCGTCGTCGGCGGGGGAGTGCTCGGCGTCTCGGCCGCAGCCCAGCTGGCCGCCCGGGGTGCGCGGGTCACGCTGCTGACCGAGGGCGAGCTCGCCGGCGGCGCGTCGGGACGGTCGCTGTCCTGGCTGAACTCCGCCGGTGACTTCCCGGCCGAGTACCACCGGCTCCGCGTGCTCGGCCTCGAGCGGTACCGGGCCTTCGCCGCCCGCCCCGACTCGACCGCGCGCATCGTCGTCGACGGCGGCCTGCGCTGGGGTGGCGGCGTCCGCGCCTCCTTCGAGCACCAGCGTGCCATCGGCTACCCGGCCGAGTGGCTGGGTCGCGCCGACGTGGCCGAGCGCGTGCCCGGGGTGGCCGTCGACGCGGTCCCGGACGACGGGGCGCTGTTCAACCCGGACGAGGGCTGGGTCGACCTGCCGTCGCTGATCGGTCAGCTGGTGCGGGACCTGCAGGCCGCCGGGGGAGCGGTGCGCACCGCGGTCGGCCGGTGCGACGTCGTCGTGGCGGGCGGCCGGGTCACCGGCGTCCGGACCGGGACCGGCGACGTCCTCGCCGCCGACGCGGTGGTGCTGGCCACCGGAGCCGACGTCCCGCGGGCCCTCGCCGCTCTCGGCGTGCCCGTCCCGGACGCCACCTCCAACGCGCTGCTGCTCCGCACCCCGCCGTTCGCGCACCGGCTCCGCGCCGTGCTGAACACCCCGCGGGTGGCCCTGCGCCCGGCGCCCGGCGGCGGGATCGTCCTGGACGCCGGCTGGTCGGAGGAGCAGGTGGTCCGCCGGGACGACGGGACCTTCGACGTCCCGGACGACACGGTGCAGGGCCTGCTGCACGAGGCCTCGCGGGTGCTGGCCGGTCACCCGGTGCTGACGTGCGTGTCCCGCGGCGTCGGGCGCAAGCCGATCCCCGGCGACGGGCACCCGGTGCTCGGCGCCGCCCCGGGCATCGACGGCCTCACGGTCGCCTTCACCCACAGCGGCGCGACGCTGGGGCTCATCGCCGGGGAGCTGCTGGCCGGGGAGGTCCTGGACGGCGCACCGAGCCCCCTGTTGGCCGCTTTCCGGCCCGCCCGGTTCGGCTGACCGCTCCGGGGGTCAGGGGACGGCGACGGGGTCCGGGACGCCGAACTCCGACAGCGCGCCGGTGTACCGCTTCGGCAGGGGAGCGGCGTACTCACCGCGCTTGCCGGTGCGCAGATCCAGCCGCACCAGCCCCTCGACCGTCGCGACGGCCGCCGCCACCCCGTCGATCACCGGCACCCCGACCCGCCGGGTCAGCTCCGCGGCGAGGTCGGCCATCCCCGCGCAGCCCAGCACGATCGCGTCGACGCCCTCGGTCGCCACGACGTCCGCGCACTCGGCGGCGATCCGCGAGCGCGCCGCCGGGTCGGTCTCCAGCGCCAGGACGGCGATCTCCACGGCCCGGATCGTGCGGCACTGCTCCCGCACCCCGTACCGGCCGGCGAGCTCCCAGGCCCGGCCGGTCGTCCGCCCCAGCGTCGTCACCACGCCGAAGGTGCGCCCCAGGTAGGTCGCCGTCCGCATGCCGGCCTCGGCGATGCCCACCACCGGCCCGGTCGCGACCTCCCGTGCGGCGTCCAGCCCCGGGTCGCCGAAGCAGGCGATCACGTGCCCGGCGGCGCCGGCCTCCTCGCCGACCGCGACCTGGGCGAGCAGCCCCGGCACGGCGAGCGCCTCGTCGTAGTGGCTCTCGATCGAGGCCGGCCCCATCTCCGGGTGCACCGCGACGACCGCGGTGCCCGGGCCGGCGGCGGCCCGGGCACTGCGCCCGATCAGGTCGGTCATCGACGCGGTGGTGTTCGGGTTGACGACCTGGATCAGCAAGATCTTCTCCCGTTCAGCTGGTCGGTCGGCCCCCTCTCAGGGGCCCGCCCCGAGCTTGCGAGGGGTGGGGGGAGAGGGGGTCCTTGGTCAGACCCGGGTGCCGTCGGAGATGCCGGCCTCGGCGGGGTCGAGCTGCGGGATCATCGGCCGCACCCGCTCCATCCCGGCGAAGAGCACGAAGCTGAGCCCGCAGCCGATGAACCAGCCGTAGTCGCCCACCGAGGTGAACAGCGTCAGCAGGATCGTCGGCACCCCGGCCCCCAGCACGGCGAGGACGGCGTTCGGGTTGTAGCCGCCGCGGAACCAGTACCGGCCGGTCGGGGACATCGAGTACATGTCGTCGACCGCGACCAGCTGCTTGCTGGCCAGGTAGTAGCCGGCGATCAGGATGCCGAACAGCGGGCCGATCAGGCTGCCCAGGATGCCGAGGCTGAACCGGATGCCCTCGGCGCTGTCGTACCAGTTCCACGGGGTGAGGAACACCGAGCCGACGGCGGCGATCATCCCGCCGGCCCGCCAGCTGATCTTCTGCGGCGCCACGTTGGAGAAGTCGAACGCCGGGGCGATGAAGTTGGCGACGATGTTGATGCCGACCGTCGCGACGACGAAGGTCAGCCCGCCCAGCAGGATCGCGAACGTGGAGTCGATCGCCTCCACGGTGGCGATCGGGTCGGTGATCAGCTCACCGAACACCGGCACGGTCGCCGAGGCGCACACCACGGTCAGCAGGGAGAAGAACAGGAAGTTCAGCGGCAGGCCCAGCAGGTTCCCGCGCTTCACCGCCTCGAAGCTCTTGCCGTACCGGGCGAAGTCGCCGAAGTTGAGCATCGGGCCGGAGAAGTAGGAGACCACCAGCGCGATCGCGCCGAGCATCGTGGAGATCGTCGCCCAGCCGCTCAGCGTCGGGCCGGTGTTCAGGGACAGGTCGATGTTCGACCAGCCGGCCTCCGAGACCAGGTACACCGCCAGGACGATCATGACGACGTAGACGGCCGGGCCGGCGAAGTCGATGAACTTCCGGATCGTCTCCATGCCCCGCCAGAACAGCGCCGCCTGGGCCACCCAGAGCACCGCGAAGGAGATCCAGCCCAGCGCCTCCAGGCCCAGGAAGGACGGCGTCAGCAGCGCCTCGGCGCCCGGGACGAACTTCAGCCAGATGATGTTCAGGCTGCTCGCGGCCAGGAACGTCTGCACGCCGTACCAGGCGACCGCGATCAGGCCGCGGATGATCGCCGGGATGTTGGCGCCCTTGACGCCGAAGACGGCGCGGTTGATCACCGGGTAGGGCACGCCGGTCTTCTGACTGGGCTTGGCCACCAGGTTCACGAACACCTGCACGATCACGATCCCGACGACCAGGGCGATGAGCACCTGCCAGGCCGCGATGCCCAGGGCGAAGAGGCTGCCCGCGGTCACGTACCCGCCGACGCTGTGCACGTCGGACATCCAGAACGCGAAGATGTTGTAGGAGCCCCAGCGCTGCTGGCGCAGTGGCGCGAGGTCCTCGTTGGTGAGCCGGGGGTCGTAGTCGGCGCCGATCAGCGCGCCGCCGGGAGCGGCGGCCGAGGGCGCCGTCCCGGTCAGGGGGACGTCGGTCGCGACCGCGACCGGCTCGGGGGACGTGATGGCCATGGGGGGCTCCTGCGGGTCGTCGGCTGGTGCCGGCAGCGGCGGGTCGCGAGCTCGTCGGTGTCCCGGGGGCGGCGGGGGAGCTGCGGTCCGGGAGCGACGGCGCGAACGCTAGGGAGCAGGTGTTGCCCCCGGATGTCCGCGCGGGTATATCCGCCAGGCTCAGCCCTCGGCGGGGATGCCGGCGACGATCTCCTGCAGCCGGGCGTAGTGGCCGCCGGTCACCTGGGTCAGGGCCGCGGCGTCGCCGGCGGCGAACGCGTCGAGCATCGCGACGTGGTCGGCGGCCAGCGCCGCGGTCGCGGCAGCGGAGGCGTGCGACATGGGCCGCCCGGGCTCGGTGACGTTCCAGGCCCGCTCGAACATCTGCAGCAGGCGGTGCATCTGGCACGGCGCGATCAGCGCCAGGTGGAAGCGCCGGCTCCAGCGGTGGTGGTCG
This sequence comes from Modestobacter sp. VKM Ac-2985, assembly GCF_026967925.1. Lineage (GTDB taxonomy): Bacteria > Actinomycetota > Actinomycetes > Mycobacteriales > Geodermatophilaceae > Modestobacter. Next base: position 1,081,427 of record NZ_JAPVBI010000001.1, read on the forward strand.
GCGGCGCCACCGGCGGCGGTCGCCGCCTCGAGCTCCCGCAGCGCCGCCGCGGCGACGGCGACGTCCTGCGGCGTCGCCAGCGGGACCGCGGCGGCCTGTGCCGCGGCCTCCAGCGAGGCCCGGACGACGTAGAGCTCGGCGAGCTCGGCCCGGCTCAGCCGCGCGACGACGTAGGCACCCCGCACCTCGTGCTCGACCAGCCCCTCGGCCACCAGCGTCTTGAGCGCCTCGCGCACCGGGATCCGGCTGAGGGAGAACCGGGCGGCGACGTCGTCCACCGGGATCGGCGCGCCGGGCCGGACCAGCCCGGCCAGGATGGCCGTGCGCAGCTCCTCCAGCACGAGCGCCTGGGACGGGGTGTCGCGGGCGCTGGCCAGCGCAGCGACCCAGGGCGCGGGCGGGCGCTGTCGCGACATCCCACCGCCTCCCTCCCGCCGACCGGAGGCCGGGACGCTAGTGGAGGCGTGTTTCCGGCGCGTTGACCCGCCGCCACCTCGCCGCCGCGCGCCGACCACTGTCGGCTCCCGGGAGTTCACCCAACGGGCATGGCGCCATCCCGGGGCCCGGTTTACGGTCGACCTCGTCCGGAGACGGGCATCGCTCGATGCCCGTCCCGGCCGAAGCAGGTTGACGGCCACAGGGGGAACTGGTGCCTGACCTCATTCCGCGCGAGCACGTCCAGGTCCTCGGCTGATGAGCCGCGCCCGTCCCGGACGACACACGAACACCCGGTCGGGCCGGGGGCGAGGCCCGGGTGTCGTCGCCGGCGCGGGCATCACCACGGCCCTGGTCGCCTTCCTGCCGGCGGCCAGCTCCGCACCCGGCGAGGTCCCGGCGCTGCCGCAGTTCGCGCGCCTGGTCGCGGTCGAGGCCGATGCGCTCGTGCCCCGGCCCCCGTCCGCGTCGGGGGACGACGTCGCGCCACCGACCGCGCCACCGACCGCACCGCCGGCCGAGCCGCTGCTCGAGACCGTCGCGGTCGGGACGGACGTCGCGACCAGCAGCGCTCCCGCCGCCGCCACCCCGACCGGCGGGGCCTCGCCGCTCGCGGCGGGGGGCATCCCGTCGACCGCGCTGACCGCCTACCAGCGCGCCGCTGGGCTCGCTCCCACCGACTGCGGCATCAGCTGGACCCTGATCGCCGCCATCGGCCGGGTCGAGTCCAACCACGGCCGCTTCGCCGGCGCCACCCTGCACACCGACGGGCTGTCGAGCCCGCCGATCATCGGCATCCCGCTCGACGGCAACAACAACACCGCCCGGATCCTCGACTCCGACGACGGGCGGCTCGACGGCGACACCGTCTACGACCGTGCCGTCGGCCCGATGCAGTTCATCCCGACCACCTGGGCGATGTACGTCAGCGACGGCAACGGCGACGGGGTGAGCGACCCCTTCAACATCAACGACGCCGCCGTCGCCACCGGGGAGTACCTCTGCGCCGCGGGCGGTGACCTGTCGACGCCGGCCGGGCAGTCGCGCGCCGTCTTCGCCTACAACCACTCCGACAGCTACGTCGCCTCGGTGCTCGGGCTGGCCGCCACCTACGCCGGGACGACGCCGGAGCCGGTGCCCACCCCGGCCGGGCCGGCGCCGACCGTGCCACCGGCCGCCCCCGCCCCGCCGCCGGCCATCGCCTCGCCGCCCGCTGCCCCGCTGCCCGTCGCGCCGCCCGTGGTGGCGCCGGCTCCCGCCCCGGTCGAGCCGCCGCTGCTGGCTGCGGCACCGCCACCGGTGCTGCCCGAGCCCCCGGCGGAGCCGACGGCTCAGCCCCCGGCGGAGCCGACGGCTGAGCCCCCGGCTGAGCCGGCCCCCGCCCCGGTCCCTGAGCCGACCCCGGTCGCGGAGCCCGCCCCGACACCCGAGCCGGAGCCCGCGCCGACACCCGAGCCGGAGCCGACGCCGACACCCCAGTCGACCCCGGAGCCCGCGCCGACCCCGATCCCAGAGCCGGAGCCGGCGCCGACACCCGAGCCGGCGCCGGTCCCCGCGCCGAGCCCGGAGCCTGAGCCGAGCCCGGAGCCTGAGCCGAGCCCGGAGCCTGAGCCGAGCCCGGAGCCTGAGCCGAGCCCGGAGCCTGAGCCGA
>NZ_JAPVBI010000001.1:1083612-1387793 GCF_026967925.1 Modestobacter sp. VKM Ac-2985
GCCCGGAGCCGGCGACCCCGCCGACGTCCGCCCCGGCCCCCGAGCCGGAGCCGAGCGTCGAGCCGGTCCCGTGCGGCGTGGAGTTCGAGCCGGTCGTCGTCGACGTGGTGGACGGCACCGGTGACCCGGCCCTGGTGGAGTCGGTGACCCGGTTCCTCACCGACGCCGGCCTCACCCTCGGCACGGTCCGCACCGCCGAGGTCGCCACCTCCGCGATCGAGCACCTCGACGGCCAGGAGGAGCAGGTGCGGCAGTTGGCCGAGCCGCTCGGCGCCGTCCCGCTGCTCCGGGCGGCGACGGGGGAGCACCTCACCGTCGTGCTGGGCTCGGCCGACGCGGCCTCGCTCGTCGAGGCGATGGCCACGCTCGTCGGCGAGGCCTGCGACGGTGCACCCGCCGAGGAGACCGACTGAACGGGGGCGACACCCAGACGTTCTTCGGCTCCCGGGCCGCCACCTGGGAGGAGAGGTTCCCCGACGACGGGCCCCGGTTCGAGCGGGCCGTCGCCGAGCTGGGGGTGCAGCCCGACGACGCCGTCCTGGACGCGGCCTGCGGCACCGGGCGGGCCCTGCCGGTGCTGCGCGCCGCCACCGGCCCGGCCGGCCTGCTCGTCGGCCTGGACCTGACCGCGGAGATGCTCGCCGAGGCCCGGCGGCGCGGCCGCGGGGAGCTGGCGCGGCTGGTCCGCGGCGACGTCACCCGGCTGCCGTTCGCGGACCGGTCCTTCGACGTCGTCTTCGCCTCCGGGCTGGTCTCCCACCTGCCCGACCCGGACGCCGGCCTGCGCGAGCTGGCCCGGGTCGCCGCGGGCGGCGCCCGGCTGGGGCTGTTCCACCCGGTCGGCCGCGCCGCGCTGGCCCGGCGGCACGGCCGGACGCTGACCCCGGACGACGTGCGCAGCGAACCCCGGGTCCGGGAGCTGCTCACCCGCACCGGATGGCAGGTGACCCACCTCGACGACGCCGAGGACCGCTGGCTGGTGCTGGCCGCGAGGCACGAGCGCGCGTAGCCGGCCACCTCGCGCCTGCCCGGGGGAGCGGTCTGCGCGTGTCACCCTGTGCGGCGTGCTGCACCCGACCCGGCCCCGCCTGACGTGAGCGGCGCCCTGCTCGCCGTCGTGGTCGCCGGGGTCGGTGGGGTCCTCGCCGGCCGGGTCGCGGACTCGCTGGCGCTGGTCGCCCCCCGCCGGGCGGAGGCCGACGAGGGCGCGGTCGCGGTCCGCGTCGACCGGCGGGCGCGGGCGGTGGGCGCCCCGTGGCCCGAGCTGGCCGGGGCGCTGTGCGCTGCGGCGGTGACCCTGCGGTTCGGCTGGACGGCGCAGCTCCCCGCGTGGCTGTGGTTCGTCGCGGTCGGGCTGCTGCTGACCGTCGTCGACCTGCGCGAGCAGCTGCTGCCCAACCGGGTGCTGCTGCCCGGGCTGCTCGGCGGCCTCGCCCTGCTGACCGTCGCCGCCGGGGCAGGCGGGGACTGGCCGGGCCTGGGGCGGGCCGTGCTGGCCGGGGGAGCGGCCTTCACGGTGCTGCTGGCGATGGCGCTGATCTCCCCGAGCGGCCTGGGGATGGGCGACGTCAAGCTGGCCGCCCTGCTCGGCCTGTACCTGGGGTGGCTCGGCTGGCCCGTCGTCCTGGCCGGGGTCTTCCTCGGCTTCCTGCTGCAGGCGGTGGTGGGGCTCGCGCTCCTCGCCACCCGGCGGGTGGGGCGCCGGACCGGGCTGCCGTTCGGGCCTGCTCTGCTCACCGGCGCCCTGGTCGCCGCGCTGCTCGCCGAGGACTGGGTGCTCACCCTCGCCTGAACGGGTCCCCTCCGGGCGCGGGAACGGGCTGCCCTCACCGTGCGCCACCGGGGATCACCCGTTCGGGTCAGCCGAACGGGCTCGGACTGTGGGACCCGTTGCCCACCGCCGAACTCCTGGGTGAGGCCGCGTCCGGGTCACCCGACCCGATCAGGCGACGGTCCAGTCCCTGGAGACCATCGTGAGCTCGCTGTTCCAGACGCTGTGCACGCTGTCCTACCTGACCGCCGACCGCGCCGCCGACCGGGTCACCGGCCGGCTCAAGGCCCTCAAGGAGGAGGAGACGGGCGCCTCGGCCGTCGAGTACGCCCTCCTGGTCGGGCTCATCGCCGTGGCGCTGATCGGCGTCATCATCGGCCTCCGCGGCCGCATCCAGGCCATGTTCGAGGCCATCACCTTCTGATCCTGAGGCTCGACCACACCGGGGCTCCGGCGGCGCGGCCGGTCGTGCGCGCCGCCGTCCTCGGGTCACCTCCCTCTCCTGACAGGAGCACGTCCGTGTCCGGTCCGACCGCGTGGCGACGCCACCGCACCGCCCAGCGCCTGCTGGGTGAGCGCGGTGCTGCCGTCGTCGAGTTCGCGCTGGTGGTGCCGGTGCTGCTCGTCCTGCTGCTCGGGATCGTGGAGTACAGCCGGGCGTTCAACGCGCAGGCGACCCTGTCCGCGGCGGCCCGGGAGGGTGCCCGCACCATGGCCCTGGCCAACGACGTCGGCCAGGCCCGTTCCGCCGCACAGAACGCGGCCGCGGAGCTCGGCGTCCCCAGCTCGGCCATCACCATCAGTCCGAGCAGTTGCACCGGCGCCTCGGCGACCACCGCCGTGACGGTCACCATCCGGCACCGGCAGGAGTTCGTCTCGGGGTTCCTCGGGCGCACCGGCGTCGATCTGACCGGACGGGCGGCCATGCGATGCGGGGGCTGACCCGCCGGCGCGGGGCAGCCCGGCTGGCCGACGAGCGCGGTGCCGTCGCCGTCCTGGTGGCCCTGCTCATCGTGCCGATCCTCGGCCTCGGCGCCATCGCCGTCGACGTCGCCTCCCTCTACTCCGACCGGGCCCAGCTGCGGAACGCCGCCGACGCGGCGGCGATCGCCGTCGCGCTGGACTGCGCCCGCGGCAGCTGCGGCAACACCGTCGCCACGGCGACGTCGGCGCTGGCCGCGAACGCCGGCTCGGCCGATGCGGCCGGCGCCACGCTGGGCACCCCGACGGTGAGCGCGCCTGCGCTGACCAGCTCCGGCGGGTCGGTCACGGTCACGGTCCGCGCCGACCAGGCCCACTGGTTCGCCCCGGTGCTGGGCCACGACTCGACCCGGGTGACCGCCTCGGCCACCGCCGGTTGGGCGACGACCACCCGCGGCCGGGCCAACTTCCCGCTGGCCATCTCCTGGTGCGAGTACCGGGCGCAGGTCGCCCGGTACCCGCTGACCAACAAGACCGCGCACCGGATCAACGGCCTGACCATGAACCAGTCGTGCGCGGGCCCGAACGGGACGACGGTCAAGGGCGGCTACGCCCTGACCACCCCGGACAGCCCGAGCGTCTGCCGGACGACGTCGACCCTCGGCGCCACGATCCCTGCCTACCCGCAGATGTACAGCAGCGGGATGCCCGCGAGCTGCAGCAACGCCTACCTGGCCAGCCTGATCGGGAGCGACATCCTCTTCCCGGTCTGGGACTCCATCAGCCCCAGCGGTGCCATCCACGTGCACAGCTACGCCGCGTTCCACATCACCGGCTACGACGTCTACAACTACGGCGACCCGGCCCTGTTCGGCTGGTTCACCTACGCCGCGCAGCAGTCCGACGCCACGACCAACCCCACCTCGACAGCGCCCGACCTGGGCGCGCGCTCCGTCTACCTGCAGGGATGACCACCATGCGTCGCGTACTCGCCGCCCTCACGGCCCTCGCCCTGGCCGCGTTCGGCGCCTTCGTGCTCGTCAGCTACGTCCGCGGGGCCGACGCCCGTGCCGCGGCCGGGGCCCGGCTGGTGCCGGTGCTCGTCGTGGACTCCGACGTCCCGGCCGGCACTGCCGTCGCCGACCTCGCCGACCTCGTGTCGAGGGAGCAGGTCCCGGCCCGGCTCAAGGCCACCGGCTCCCTCGACGACCTCGCCGCGGTCCGGGGCCTGACCACCACCGTCGACCTGCTCGCCGGCGACCAGGTGATGGCCGCCCGGTTCGCCGACCCGGCGGAGACCGCGGCCACCGACGGGGAGGTCGAGCTCGACCCGGACACCCAGGAGGTCAGCCTCACGCTGGACCTGCAGCGCGCCGTGGGTGCGGTCCTCGCGCCCGGGGACCGGGTGGGCGTGTTCGTCAGCCGGGCCGGCCTGGACCCGGCGACGAACACCCCGACCGCCGTCACCGACCTCGCCGTCGGGGACGTGCTGGTCACCCGGGTGGCCGGCGGGACGACGGGCGCGGACGTCACCGTGTCGGCCGGGGCCATCCAGACGGTGACCGTGACGCTCGGGCTGACGGAGACGGACGCGCGAGCGGTGATCGCCGGCATGGAGCAGGAGAGCGTGTGGCTGTCGCTCCAGTCCACCGCCGGTTCTGCCGACGTACTCGTCACCGGCACCACCACCACGACCACGGGGGACGAGAAGTGAGCACGGTCCTGACCATCGGCGTCGACGACGCCCTGAGCGCGGCCTTCCACGAGATCAGCGGCGACGTCCTCGCCCTCGGTCCCGAGGCTGTCGCCGAGGGCACGCTGACCGGCCACCTGGCGGGCCCGCATGCGCCGGCCCTGCTGGTCCTCGGCGCGCAGGTCCCGCTGCGGACCGCCCTGTCCCTCGCCGGACAGGTGGACGTCGTCTCACCCGGCACGAGCGTGGTGCTCGTCGCCTTCCCCGATCCCGACCTCTGGCAGGAGGCGATGCGGGCCGGCGTGCGCGACGTGCTCTCCCCGCACGCCGACGCCGCTGCGGTGCAGGCCGTGCTGACCCGGGCGACCGGCCTCGCCCAGGCCCGCCGGTCGGCCCACGGCGCGGCGCCCACGGCAGCGCCGACCCGCCGGGTGGTGGTCGTCGCCGCGCCGAAGGGCGGCGTGGGCAAGACCACCGTGGCCACGAACCTCGCCATCGGGCTGGCCGCGGCCGAGCCCGGCTCGACGGTCGTCGTCGACCTCGACCTGCAGTTCGGGGACGTCGCCGGGGCGCTCGCCCTGGTGCCCCAGCACACCCTGCCCGACGCTGTCCGCGGCGCGGCCAGCAACGACCCGCTGGTGCTCAAGACCCACCTCAGCCGGCACCACACCGGGCTGTACGTGGTGGCCGGGAGCGACTCGCCCGCCGCGGGCGACACGATCACCGCCGCCGACGTGGCCCGGCTCGTCGACATGCTCAGCCGCGAGTTCCGCAACGTCGTCGTGGACACCGCCCCCGGCTTGACCGACCACACGCTGACCGCCCTGGAACGGGCCACGGACCTGGTGCTGATGGGCAGCATGGACGTGCCGGGCGTGCGGGGTCTGCGCAAGGAGCTCGACGTGCTCGCACAGCTGGGTCTGGTGCCGGCTCGCCGGCACCTGGTGCTCAACGGTGCCGACTCCGCCAGTGGTCTGGCGATCGAGGACGTCGAGCGGACCATCGGTGGGCCCCTGGACCTGGTGCTCCCGCGGCACAAGGCCGTCCCGCTGTCGACGAACACCGGGGTCCCGCTGCTGGAGAAGGGCGGCAAGGACCCGGTCACCCGCGGGCTGCAGGCGCTCCTCGCCCGCATCGCCCCTGCCACCGCCCCGGTCCGTGGCCGGCGCGCGCGCCGTCGGGCCGGCACCCGATGAACCTCAGCGACCGCCTCGCCCACGCCCGTGGTGAGGAGCCGGCCTCGGCTCCGCGGGTGCAGCCCGCGCAGGTGGACACGCTCACCCAGCTCAAGGACCGCGCCAGTCGTGCCCTGTTCGAGCGACTGGGCAGCAAGCTCTCCGACGCCGACATCCCGGAGGAGCAGCTGCACGCGATGGTCCGGGCGGACCTCCGCCGGGTCATCGCCTTCGAGCAGACACCCCTGTCGGACGACGACCGGCACCGGCTGATCCAGGAGCTCACCGACGAGGTGCTCGGCTACGGGCCGCTGCAGCCGCTGCTCGACGACCCCTCGGTCACCGAGGTCATGGTCAACGGCCCCGACACGGTCTACGTCGAGCAGGGCGGGCGGATCGTCCGTACGGCGGCCAGGTTCGCCTCCGAGGAGCACCTCCGGCGGGTGATCGAGCGGATCGTCTCGCGGGTCGGTCGGCGGATCGACGAGTCCTCACCGCTGGTCGACGCCCGGCTGCCGGACGGCTCCCGGGTCAACGCGATCATCCCGCCGCTGGCCTTCAGCGGTTCGTCGCTGACCATCCGCAAGTTCTCCCGGCAGCCGCTGCAGATCGACGACCTGATCGGGTTCGGGACCCTGTCCGCCGACCTGGCCGACCTGCTGCGCGCCTGCGTCCAGGCCCGGCTCAACGTCATCGTCTCCGGGGGCACCGGCACCGGGAAGACGACCCTGCTCAACGTCCTCTCCTCCTTCATCCCGGAGACCGAGCGGATCATCACCATCGAGGACGCCGTCGAGCTGCAGCTGCAGCAGGAGCACGTCGTGCGGCTGGAGTCCCGCCCGGTCAACATCGAGGGCAGGGGCGGGGTCAGCATCCGCGACCTGGTCCGCAACTCCCTGCGGATGCGCCCGGACCGGATCATCGTCGGCGAGGTCCGCGGCGGGGAGAGCCTGGACATGCTGCAGGCGATGAACACCGGCCACGACGGCTCGCTGTCGACGGTGCACGCCAACTCCCCGCGCGACGCCGTCGCCCGGCTGGAGACCCTGGTGCTGATGGCCGGCATGGACCTGCCGCTGCGCGCCGTGCGGGAGCAGGTGGCCTCCGCCGTCGACGTCATCGTCCAGGTCTCACGACTGCGGGACGGTTCCCGGCGGGTCACCCACGTCACCGAGGTGTTGGGCATGGAGGGCGACACGGTGACCCTGCAGGACGCCTTCCGCTTCGACCACTCCGCCGGGGTGGACGCCGACGGGCGGGTGCGCGGCCACGCCGTGCCCACGGGCGTGCGCCCGCACTTCCTCGACCGGCTGGTCGACCAGGGCGTGTCGCTGCCGTCGCGGGTGTTCGACGTCCCGCGGCCGTCCTTCACGGGCGGTCAGGGCTGATGGACGCGCTGACCTGGGCCGGGGTGGCCGCCGGCGTGCTCGCGGTCGGTCTGGTGGTCGCGCTGCTGCTCGTGCCGAGCAGGCCGCGGGTGGAGCTGACGCGCCTGGACCCCACGGCCCGTCCCGTGCCGCACGGCTGGTCGGCCGTCGCCGTGGCCGGCGGTCGCGTCGGTGACGGACTGCTGGTCCGGCTGGGACGGCGGGACGCCCTCGTGGCCGCACTGGAGCGTGCGGGTGTGCAGCGGGAGCCCGCGCACCTGCTGGCCGTGGTGCTCGTCGGCGCCGTGGCCGGGGGTGTCCTGGGCGGTCTGGCCGGTGGCGTCCTGGGAGGTCTTCTGCTCACGCCGGTCGTCCCGGTCGGGGTCGTCGTCGTGCTCCGGGCGCGCGCCCGGCGGCGGCGGGTGCGGTTCGCCGACCAGCTCGAGGACACGCTGCGGCTGATGGCCAGCAGCCTGCGGGCCGGTCACAGCGTGCTCCGGTCGCTGGAGGTCCTGTCCCAGGAGGCCGACCACCCCACGGCGGAGGAGTTCGCCCGGGTGCTGAACGAGGTACGGGTGGGGCGGGACCTCGTGGCCGCACTCGGTGAGGTGTCCCTGCGCACCGGCAGCGACGACTTCGGCTGGGTCGCGCAGGCGGTCTCGATCCACCGGGAGGTCGGCGGCAACCTGGCCGAGGTGCTCGACCGGGTCGGCAGCACCATCCGCGATCGCGGCCAGCTGCGCCGTCAGGCGCGGGCGCTGTCGGCGGAGGGACGTGCGTCGGCCGTCGTCCTGCTGGGGCTGCCGCTCGTCCTCGGCGGCGGGCTGGCCCTCGTGTCGCCGGCCTACATGGGCCAGCTGACCGCGGCCCCGGCCGGACTGCTGCTCCTCGGCATCGCCGGGCTGCTGATGGTCGTGGGCGCCGTGTGGGTGCGCCGCGTGGTCACGGTGCGGTTCTGATGCCCGTCCTCGTGTGGGCCGCCGTCGCCGCCCTCATCCTTCCGCTCGCCGTCGGTGCGCAGTTCGCGCTCACCCGGCCGGGTCGCGCCGCCGCTGTCGTCCGGGAGAACCTGACGCACGGCTTGGTGGCACCCGGTCCCGAGGAGGGCACCCTGGAGGCCCGCCGCACCGGTTCCGGCGCGCTCCTCCGCACACTGACCGCCGAGTCGGTGGCCCGCCGGGTCCGGCGCATGCTCGACGTCGCCGGCCGACCTTCCGGCTTCACCATGACCCGGCTCCTCTGGGCGAAGCTGTGGCTGCCGGCCGTGGTGGCGCTGCTCGGCGGGTGGTGGCAGGCCGAGGCGCCCAGCGCTCCCGGTGCGCTCGCCGTCCTGGCCGGCGTGGTGCTCGCCCACCACCTGCCGGAGGCGGTCCTGTGGAGCCGCGGGCAGGAGCGGCAGGAGCAGATCGGCCGGGAGCTCCCCGACGTCCTGGACCAGATGATGATCGCCGTCGAGGCCGGGCTCGGCTTCGACGCGGCCTTCGCCCGGGCGGCCAGCACCGGCCGGAGCGTGTTCGCGGAGGAGCTGCTGCACACCCAGCACGACCTGGCTGCCGGCCGGCCGCGGCGCGCGGCCTACGACGCCCTGGCCGCGCGTACCCGCGTCCCGGACCTCAAGCGCTTCATCGGTGCGGTGAACCAGGCCGAGACCTACGGCGTCCCGGTCGCCGACGTCCTGCGGGTGCAGGCGGACGAGCTGCGGGTCAAGCGCAGGCAGCGCGCGGAGGAGCAGGCGATGAAGGTGCCGGTCAAGGTCACCTTCCCGCTGATGGTCTGCATCCTGCCGGCGTTGCTGATCGTCCTGCTGGGCCCGGCCGCCCTCGGTCTCCTGGACTCCCTGGGCTGACTGCCCCTGGCTGAGGGGCGGACCGCCGGCTCAGGCGGGCGCGTCGATCGGCAGGCCGACGTAGAGCATGCCGACGAGCGCGCCGGCGGGAGAGCGCACGCCGGCGTAGGCGGTGAAGTACGGCTTGCCCGCGACGGTGGCCGGGCCGGTGTAGACCTCCCCGCCGAGCACCGCAGCCAGCACCGGGTTGCGGTTGCCGTCGGCGCCGGTGGGGGAGAGGGCGGTGCCGATGTTCCGCCGGCCCTGCGGGGTCACCACCGTGGTCGCCACCCGCACCATGCCACCGGCGTCGTCGAGCCGCTGGAACAGCGTGCAGGTGCCGCCGACCTGGGCCACCACGTCGTCGACCAGCGGTGACCGGTGCCGCGGGTCGTCGTCCCACGCCAGCACCTCGCCGCCGAGCAGCAGTTCCGGCAGCCGGACGGTGCGCATCGCGGAGGTCGCCTGGTCGGTGACGGTCCGCCCCTGGACCTCCTCGCCCACGTCGAGCCCGCCGGCCTCGTCGAGCAGGTCCTGGGCGAGGGCCAGCGCCCGGCGGACGTAGACCAGCCGCTGGCTGTCGGCCAGCTCGGCGACCGCCTGGGTGATCCGGGCCGACCCGCTGGCCGCCCGGTCGACGTTGTCCACCACCCGGTCGGTCGCGGCCCGCTGCTGCGCGACGGCGGCGGCGATCGCGTCCTGCGCGTCGGCGATCGAGCCGAGCGTGCCGGTGATCCGGCCGATCGCGGTGACCGCCTGGCGGGTCTCGGACTGCACCGCCTCGATCTGCGCGCCGATGTCCTCGGCGGCCTGGGCGGTGCGGCTGGCCAGCTGCTTGACCTCGTCGGCCACCACGGCGAAGCCCCGGCCCACGTCGCCGGCGCGCGCCGCCTCGACGTAGGCGTTGAGCGCCAGGAACCGGCTCTGCTGGCTGATCGCCGCGATCAGCCGCACCATCTCGGTGATCGACTCGCTGGCCTCCTGCAGCGCGGCGATCCGTTCGTCGACCGCGCGGGCGTCCCGAACGGCCTCCTCGGCGACCGTCGACGCCCGGGTGGTGCTCGAGGAGATGTCCGTGATCGCCGAGCGCAGCTCGGTCAGCGACTCGGCGGCCTGCCGGGAGGTGTCGGACACCTCCCGGCTGGCCGAGGAGAGGACGCCGGCCTGCTGGGCGGCGGCCGCCATGCTGTCGTCCTGCTCGGGCGGGCGCCGGGTGCGCGGGGACGCCGCCGGACGGGGGGCAGCGGTCGCGGGCTCCTCGACCAGGGGCGCGATGCCACCGGACACGAGGCCACCGGACACGACGTCGCCGGGCACCGGTGCAGAGCCCCGTGAGGACGGGAAGCGCACGACTCGACTCCTCTCGGACGCGAGCCCGTGCCCGCCTCGCCTCACGTGCCGGAACGGGACGGTGCAGGAGCGGCGGGGCCGGACGAAGGTCGCCGGCGGGCTCGCGCGGTCAGCCTAGGGCGTGCGGTGACCGAGAACGTGCTGGTGAGAGCGGCGCGCCGGGTCGGTCACGGCGGAAACGATCCCACGACCCGGCCGACGGTCGCGGCCCTCGCGCGGTCAGCGCAGCAGCGTCGTCAACCGCACGGACAGCCCGTCCGGCCCGTCGACGACGTCCACGTGGTCGCACAGCTGGCGGGCCAGCCACAAGCCCATCCCGCCGTGGGAGAGGTCGTCGCCGTGCGCGGGACCGTAGCCGGCGAACGGGTCGTCCATCCCCGTGCCGCCGTCGCTGATCCGGCAGACGACCCGGTCGGCCGACGCCCACAACCGCAGCTGGACCGGCGGCCCGCCGTGCCGCACCGCGTTCGCGCTCATCTCGTCGATCGCCAGGTGCAGGTCCTCCAGCGCGTCGCGGGAGCCGTGCAGCTGCGCCAGCCGGGCGCCGACGGTGTGCCGCAGCCCGGCGAAGTCCTTCGCGTCGTCGACCTGCAGCAGCGGCTCGGTGGCCTCCAGCGGCTCGTCCGGGACCGGCAGGGCGCGCAGGTAGTCGGCCGGCTCGGTGAAGTGCGGGTTGGGTCGGCGGCCGCCGGCGTCGACCAGGTGCGGGTGCGTGCGCAGCCCGGAGTCGACCAGCTCGTCGGGGAGCTGCCGGAGGTCGTAGGCGCACAGCCCCCAGGTCGGCCAGGAGCGCATCGCCTCGTTCAGCACCGCCTCGTAGCGCTGCCACTCCAGCCACTCCCGCGGCGTACGCCCGAACCAGGTCTCGCCGACCACCCGCAGCTGGGTGTGGCCGTGCCCGGTCACCCGCTCGGCGAGCCGGCGGAAGGCCGTGATCGCGGCCGGGGTGCGGTCCCGGTACACCTCGCCGCGCGGCAGCACGTGCACCCGCTCGTCGTCGCCCAGGGCGTCCCGCAGGATCGCGGCAGAGGGGTCGCTGGTGGTGATGACGGCTGCAGCGCCGGCCTCCAGGCCCGCCCGCAGGAACGGGACGGCGACGGCGGCCAGCTCCTCGGCGGAGCTGTACAGGACGAGGTCGTGCCGGAACGTGTCCGGACCCAGCTGGTCCGGTGGTGCGTGCACGGGGTGGGTCCTTCCGTCTCGTCGGGGTCCGTCTGGGGCCGGGGGCTCGGCCCACGGTAGGCCGATGTCGGTCCGGCGGCTCTGTGCAGGGCCCGCGGGACCGCCTGGACGACCCCCTCATCGGCTCGCCGGGTCCTCCGGGACGACGTCGGGCACCCGCGTGGGTCCGGCCTCCACCGGGCGCGGGCGGTCCTGCGGGTGCAGGCGCACGGCGACCAGGGCGACGTCGTCCTCGGGCTCCCCGTCGACCAGCCGCTCGATCAGCTGGTCCAGCAGGTCGGCCAGCGGGAGGTCGGCCAGCTCGGCCAGGTGCGTCCGGAGCCGCGCCAGCCCGGTGTCCAGGTCGGCGTCCCGGCGTTCGATCAGCCCGTCGGTGTAGAGCAGCACCGTCGACCCGCGGTCCAGGGTGACCACCGACTCGGTGCGCTGGACCGTGGCGTCGACGCCGAGCAGCAGGTCGGCCTTCCAGTCGGCGAGCACCGCGACGCTGCCGTCGGGGTGCAGCGCCAGCGGCGGCAGGTGCCCGGCGTTGGCCCACACCATCCGGGTCACCCCGCGCACCCGCTCGTCGTCGGTCTGCTCGAACCGGGCCACCGCAGCGGTGGCCAGGGTGTCCAGCTGCAGCAGGGCCATCGCCGAGTCCAGCCCGCGCAGCACCTCCACCGGGCCGGCGTCGCTGTAGGCGGCGATGCCGCGCAGCAGGCTGCGCACCTGGCCCATGGCCGCCGCCGCAGCGGTGTCGTGCCCGACGACGTCCCCGATGACGAGCATCGTCGAGCCGTTGGGCTGCAGGAAGGCGTCGTACCAGTCCCCGCCCACCCGGGCCGCCTCGGCCGCGGGCAGGTAGCGCACCGCGATCTCGGCGTGGTCGGGCTCCGGCGGCTCGGTGAGCAGGCTGCGCTGCAGCACCTCGGCCATCTGCTGCTGCTGGGCGAAGAGCCGGGCGTTGTCCAGCGCCAGCCCCGCCCGGTCGGCGACGTCCTGGGCCACCGCGACGTCGGCGTCGGTGGCGGTGTGCCCGTCGGCGTAGGCCAGGGTCAGGAGCCCGAGCGTGCGGCCGCGCGCCCGGAGCGGGATGGCCACCTCGGCCCGGGGCGCCAGCACGGTCAGCAGGTCCCGGGCCTGCCCGGGCGGCAGCAGCTCGAGCACCTCGGCACCGGCGAAGGACACGGCTTCGGCGGCGTGCAGTGCGCGGCCCACCGGCGCGGCGATCGGCATGGCGTCCAGCCGCACCTCGGCGTACCGCTCCAGCACCGACCGGCTCGCGGGGTCGACGTGCCAGCTGCCGACGTCGCGCGGATGGCCGTGGGCGTCGATGACCGTGACGATGCACCAGTCGGCCAGCGCCGGGACGACCAGCCGGGGCAGCCGGGCGGTGGCCGACTGCACGTCCAGGGCGCCGGCGAGCTCGGCGCTGACCTGCGCCAGCAGCGCCAGCCGGCGGGCGGACCGCTCGGCCTGCTCTTGCGCCTGCCGGCGTGCGGTGACCTCGATGGCGTAGACCGACAACCCCTCGGGCGTCGGCCAGGCGCGCACCTCGTACCAGCCGTTCAGCGGGGCGGGGTAGTACGCGTCGAACGCGATCGGTTCGCCGGTGGCGACGGCCCGGCGGTAGTTCTCCTCGAAGAGGCTGCCGACCGCGGCAGGGAAGGCCTCCCAGATGACCCGGCCCAGCAGGTCGTCACGGCTCTGCCCGAGCAGCCGCTCGGCCTCGGCGTTGACGTGGACGAAGCGCCAGTCGGCGTCCAGGGAGTAGAAGCCGGCCGGCATCGCCTCCAGGAGGCGCACCACCCGCGCCTCCGCGGCGACCTCGGTCGTCGCGTCGTGGGCCACCCCGATCAACCGGGCCGAGGTCCCGTCGGGGCCGCCGCCGAGCGCCCGGCCACGGGCCGACACCCACCGGGTGTGCCCGCCGGGCAGGACGATCCGGTACTCGGCCTCGAACTCCCCGCACGTGTCGATGGCGTCCTGCAGCGCATCGCCCACCCGGGGCAGGTCGTCGGGGTGCAGGCGGGCGTTGAACGCCTCGATGCTCTGCTCGAAGGTCGTCCGGTCGTAGCCGAACATCTCGACCAGCCGGTCGTCCCAGAGGAGCCGGCCGCTGCGCAGGTCCCAGTCGAACGTCCCGATCCGCGCGGCGTCGATCGCCAGTCGCGCCCGCAGCCGATCGCCTGCGGCGTCATCCTGGAGGCCGCCGACGTGCGTGGGCTCTGCCACTGCCACCCACTTCACCTGGTCGCCCGACACCCGGGTCGGGATCTTCGTCGCTCGCTGCTGAGCTGCGGGAGTCATGTCACGCGCGACATGGTCGAGTCAAGTGTGTCGACGAAGATCACGCGCCGGCCATCGGCCGCCGGGGCACCGGTGTCCGGGCCGGCGGGCGATTGTGCGATAACACCTGACATGGACATCCGCACGGCTCCGGCATGAGCAGTTCGTCCCCGGCGCCGTCCGCGCCACCCCGCGTCGAGGGCGCCGCCGTCGACAAGGGCCTCAAGACCGGTGCCCTCGGCCTGGCCTCCTCGATCGTCCTGGCCGTCTCCTCGACCGCCCCGGCCTACGCGCTGGCCGCGACGCTGGGCTTCGTCGTCATCGCGGTGGGGGTGCAGGCCCCGGCGATCATGCTGCTGGCCTTCGTGCCGATGTGGCTGGTCGCGGTCGCCTACTCGGAGCTGAACAAGCGCGAGCCCGACTGCGGGACGACGTTCACCTGGGCCGCCCGGGCCTTCGGGCCGCGGACCGGGTGGATGGGCGGCTGGGGGATCATCGCCGCCGACGTCATCGTGATGGCCAACCTCGCGCAGATCGCCGGCTCCTACGGCTACCGGCTGCTCGGGCTCGACGGGCTGGCGGAGAGCGCCTTCTGGACGACGCTCGCCGGCGTCGGGTGGATCGCGGTCATGACCTGGGTCTGCTACCGCGGCATCGAGCCGACCGCGCGGCTGCAGCGGGTGCTGCTGTCCGTCGAGGGCGTCGTGCTGCTGGCCTTCGCGGTGTACGCCCTGGTCAAGGTGTACGCGGGGACGGCGCCGGAGGGCTCGCTCACCCCGTCGCCGTCCTGGCTGTGGCCGGCCGGGATCGGCTGGCCGGCGCTCACCGAGGCGGTGCTGCTGGCGATCTTCATCTACTGGGGCTGGGACTCCGCCGTCGCGGTGAACGAGGAGACCGCCGACCCGACCCGGTCGCCCGGGCGGGCCGCGCTCATCTCCACGGTGCTGCTGGTCGGCATCTACACCGTGGTCTCCGTCGCGACGGTGGCCTTCGCCGGCGTCGGCACCGAGGGCATCGGGCTCGGCAACGAGGCCAACGCCGAGGACGTGTTCGCCGCCCTCGGCGCGACGGTCTTCGGGGACGACGTCCTCGGGCGGGCCTTCGAGGCGCTGCTGATCATCTCGGTGCTCACCTCGGCCGCGGCCTGCACCCAGACCACGATCCTGCCCACCGCGCGCGGCACCCTGGCGATGGCCGCCTACGGCGCACTGCCGAAGTCCTTCGCCCGGATCCACCCGCGGTACCTCACGCCCACGGTGTCCACGATGTGGATGGGGATCGTCTCGATCGCCTTCTACGTCGGCCTGACGATCGTCAGCGAGAACGTGCTGCTCGACTCGATCACGGCCACCGGCATGCTGATCGCCTTCTACTACGGGCTCACCGGCTTCGCCTGCGCCTGGCAGTTCCGCCGGGCGCTGCGCGGGCCGCGGGACGCCCTGATGCGGCTGGTCCTGCCGCTGCTGGGCGGGGTGTTCATGCTCTCCGTCTTCGTGCTGGCCTGTGTCGCGTACGCCGACCCGGGCTACGGCGAGACGGTGATCGGCGGCGTCGGCGGGGTGTTCGTGGTGGGCATCGGTGCGCTGGTGCTGGGGCTGCTGCTGATGGTGGTCTACAGCCGGGTGGCGCCGGCGTTCTTCCGCGGCGAGACGATGCCCGACGACGCCGCTGACCTGGTGCTCGAGGACGGCGTCGCGATCGTGGCACCGGCCGACCCCGACGACCGGCCGTCCGCACCCGGGCGGTGATCCGGAGCGGACACCGGCTCGGGGAGCCGGTGCTGGGCCGGCAGGAACGCCAGGACGACGGCCGCCCCGACCGCGCTGGCCGCGGCGCACACCCACGACCCGGCGACGACGCCGTCCAGGAAGGCCTGCTGGACCGCCGTCGTCGCGCCGCCCGGCAGCTGCCCGGCCACGGCCAGCCCGGCGAAGACGGAGTCCGTCGCGCTCTCGGCCACCCCCGCCGGCGCGCCGGCCGCGGTGAGCCCGTCGACCACGGCCGGGCCGTAGACCGTGCTCAGCGTCGAGCCCACGACGGCGACGCCGAGGGTGCCGCCGACCTCGCGCACCGTGTCGTTGACCGCGGAGCCGGCCCCGGCCTGGTCGCCGCGCAGTGCGCCCATCACCGCCTCGGTCGCCGGGCTGGTGACCAGCCCCAACCCGGCCGCCATGAGCACCATCGCGAGCACGATCCGGCCCCAGTAGTCGGACTCCAGGGTGGTGCCGGCGGCGACGGCGAACCCGGCGGCCATGGTCAGCAGCCCGGCGGCGACCACGAGCTTCGTCCCCACCGCCCGCATCGCGACGATCGCCAGCGGCGCGGTGACGCCGATGACGGTGGCGAAGGGGAGGGTGGCCACGCCGGCGGCGAGGGTGTCGTACCCGCGGACCGACTGGAAGTACTGGGTGATCATGAAGATGAACCCGAACAGGCTGAAGAAGGCCAGCGCGATCGCGCCGCTGCCGACCGACACCCGCGGGTCGCGGAACAGCCGGACGTCGAGCAACGGCTCGGCGGTGCGCAGCTCGTGGACGACGAAGCCGGCGAGCGCCAGCGCCGCGACCGCGTAGCCGCCCAGCGTGGTCGCCGAGCCCCAGCCGTGCCCGGGCGCCTCGATCGTCGTCCGGACCAGCAGGCCGATGGCGAGCACCGAGGCGGCGGCGCCCACCAGGTCGAAGCGGTGTGCCCGGGCCGCGCGCGACTCGGGGACCACCAGCCGGCCGGCCACCAGGGCGACCGCCGCGATCGGCAGGTTGACCAGGAAGACCGCGCCCCAGGAGAAGTGCTCCAGCAGCAGGCCGCCGGTGACCGGGCCGATGGCCACCGACAGGCCGGTGACCGCGGACCAGACGCCCAGTGCCGTGGCCCGTTCCCGGCGGTCGGTGAACGTGGTGATCAGCAGGGCGAGGGTGGCCGGGTAGATCGCCGCGGCGGCCACGCCCATCGCGGCCCGGCCGGCGATGAGCTGGTCGGTGCTGGTGGCCGCGGAAGCCAGCGCCGAGGTCAGGGCGAAGGCGACCAGCCCGGCCTGGAGCACCCGCCGCCGGCCGAACCGGTCACCGAGCGCGCCGCCGAGCAGCAGCAGCGCGGCGAAGGCCAGCGTGTAGCCGTCGACCACCCACTGCAGGTCGCGGGTGCTGGCCGACAGCTCGCGGCTGATGGTCGGCAGCGCGACGTTGACGATCGTGTTGTCGATGCTGACCAGCAGCACGGACAGGCAGAGCACGGCGAGCACCCACCACCGACGGGTGGCCAGGGCGGTCGGGGGAGTGGTCATCGCGGTCTCCGGTCTGTAGAACAACGTGCCAGAACAGTAGGACGGCGTACTACAACAGGCAAGCGGATCCGTGCAGGAGGATGAGGTCGTGACAGATGTCAGGGCCGGCGCGGGGCGCACCCCCAGCCGCGCGGTCGAGCAGGCGCTGGTCGACGCGGCCGAGCGGGTGCTGGTCCGGGACGGGCTGGGCGCGGTGACCGTGCGGGCCGTCGCCACCGAGGCCGGCGTGGCGCCGATGGGCGTCTACAACCGCTTCGGCAGCAAGGACGGGTTGATCGCCGCCGTGCTGGTCCGCGGCTTCGACGGGCTGCGCGCCGCGGTCACCGCCGACCCCGACCCCGACCCGATCGCCCGGCTGCTGGCCAGCGGTCGCAACTACCGGCGGTTCGCGCTGGCCCAGCCGCAGCACTACGGGGCGATGTTCGGCGGGCGGCCGCTGCTCACCGAGGGCGCCGACGAGCTGGTCGCGCACGCCGCCGCCGCCTTCGAGGCGCTGGTCGACCACGTGCGGTACGCGATGGCCCGCGGCGCGCTGCGCGAGGAGGACCCGACCGAGACCGCTCAGCTGATCTGGAGCTCGGTGCACGGGGCGGTGAGCCTGGAACTCGGTGGTGCGGTGCTCACCCCCGACCCCGCGGTCACCTACGAGTCGCTGCTGCAGCTCATCGTCGACGGGCTCCGCCGACCACACCCCTGAGGGTGAGCCGGCGCACCGTTCGCCGCGACGACGCTCCAGCGCCCCGCCGTCACTGCCGACACCAGCAGAGACGAAAGGGGCCGGTCATGATGACTCTGGCGTGCAGTGCAGTGGCTCAGGCAGGGATGGCAGCGGCGACGGCGTCGCTGGACGACACCCCGGCGGACTCGCTGATGTTCGTGGCCGGCTGGCTCACCACGGCCACCGACCTGACCGCGCAGGCGATGCTGCTGCGCGACCTCGGTGCGAGCTTCGACGTCCTGATCTGACAAAGGACCTCCCTGCCCCTCACCGCTCGCACGCTCGCGGCGGGCCCCTGCAGGCAGGCCTGACCTTCCTCCCCACCCCTCGCACGCTCGGGGCGGGGCCCTGGAAGGGGGCCGTTCCAGGGCCTCACCTGCTCGGCAGGGCGCGGCGGTCGGACCCGAGATCCGCCTGGTCGGCGGCACGCCGCCCGGCGTGCCAGCCGGCCGGGTCGACCGTGCTCCCGCCGCGGCGGCGCAGCGACGGGAAGAGCTCCTCGACCGCGCGGTCGACCTCGGCCGACCGCGCGGCCAGCACCGGCGCCAGCTCGGCGCCGTAGTCGGCCCGGGCCTCGGCGGTCGCCTGCTCGCGCGCCTGGGTGAGCCGCTCCTCGAGCCGCTGGGCGAAGGAGTAGAGGAAGCCGCGGCGGAACGGCGTCGACCGCGCGCGGGCCCCGCCGCTGTGCGCCGCGTCGGCCAGCGCTCGGGCCGCTTGCAGCAGCAGTGAGGTGACCAGCAGCTCCACCAGGTCGACGTCGTCCCGGAAGCCCACCAGGGTGGCGATGCCGAAGGTGGGGAGCAGCACCACGCGGACCCCGTTCGCGGTGCCGACGGCCTGCACGACGGCCGCCTTCGCCTCGGTGTGCGGGTCGTCCAGGTGCAGCCGCCGGGCGACCACGCCGGCCGAAGCGCCGTCCCTCCGCTGGGCCAGCACCGCCGTGTCGATGGCGTGCCGGGCCATCAGCGACTGCGCCTTGGCGGTGAGCGCCTCGGCCTCCTCGGCGAACTCGGTGGACTCGGCCTTGGCCAGCAGCGACCGGATCCGGTGCAGCACCTTGCCGTCGGTCCCGCTGCCCGACGCCTCGACCGGCCACAGCGCAGCGGACCAGCCGCTGGGTGGGGGGAGCAGCTGCTCCAGCCGCGGCAGTGCGCGGAACAGCCCGATCACCCGCAGCACGTCGCGCCAGGCGGCGGCCGGCTCGATCCGTTCGCCCCGCCACCACTCGGTGACCGACCGGTGCCCGGTGGGCAGCGCTGCCAGCTGGGCAGCCCACGCCTCCGGCGGCGCGCCGGCCCCTGCTCCGGCCTCCGCGGCGACCACCGCGGCCACCAGCCGGCCGCCGCGCTGGCTGACCCGCCGGCGCGCGACGTGGACGACGTCGGCCGGCTGCCAGCCGCCCTCCCACAGCCGGGGCAGCGCCTCGGTGAGCACCTGCTGTGCCCGGCCGTCGCTGTCCACGCCGGTGTCCCGACGGACCAGCCGCGCCACCACCGGGTCCAGCTCGGCGGCCTGCACCCCGGGCTCGGCGGCCAGCCGGCCGCCGGCCTGCAGCAGCATCAGCACCTCGTCGGCGGTCATCGGCGGTCCTCTCCTCGTACGTGCGGGGGCCTGGGTGCCCCCGACCAGGGTGCGGCCACCCTCAGCCGCCCCGGCCGGTGCCCGGGCAGCTGTGGACCCGGCCTCCCGTTGTGGACGCCGGCGGGCGGCTCAGGCGCGGGGGTGCACCCGCGAGGCCGCCTCACGGGCGGTGGCCCGGGCGGTGTCGACGTCCTCGGCACGGGCCAGCGCCACGCCCATCCGCCGCCGGGTGAAGCTCTCCGGCTTGCCGAACAGCCGCAGCTCGACCCCGGGCAGCGCCAACGCCTCGTCGACCCCGTCGAAGGTGATCCCGGTGGCCTCGACCCCGCCGTAGACGACCGCCGAGGCGCCCGGGTTGCGCAGCGCGGTGTCCACCGGCAGGCCCAGCAGGGCGCGGGCGTGCAGCTCGAACTCGTTCTGCCACTGCGTCGTCATCGTCACCATGCCGGTGTCGTGCGGCCGCGGGCTCACCTCGGAGAACCACACGTCGTCCCCGCGGACGAAGAGCTCGACGCCGAAGACGCCCAGCCCGCCCAGCTCGGCGGTCACCGCTGCCGAGATCGCCTGCGCGCGGTCCAGCGCCACGGCCGACATCGGCTGCGGCTGCCAGCTCTCCACGTAGTCGCCGGCGTCCTGGCGGTGCCCGATCGGGGCACAGAAGCTCGTGACGGTCTGCCCGTTCCGCAGCGAGCGCACGGTCAGCAGGGTGATCTCGTAGTCGAAGTCGACGAACCCCTCGACGATCACCCGGGTGCCGGCGACCCGGCCGCCGGCCATCGCGTACGCCCAGGCACCGTCGACGTCGGCCGGGCCGTCGAGCTTGCTCTGCCCCTTGCCGGAGGAGGACATCACCGGCTTCACCACGCACGGGAAGCCGACCTCGTCGGTCGCCGCCCGGAGCTCCTCCAGCGAGTCGCAGAACCGGTAGGCGCTGGTGGGCAGGCCGAGGTCCTCGGCCGCGAGCCGGCGGATGCCCTCGCGGTCCATGGTCAGCCGGGCGGCCCGCGCGGTCGGGACGACGCGCACCCCCTCGGCCTCCAGCTCGACCAGCGTCTGGGTCGCGATCGCCTCGATCTCCGGGACGACGACGTCGGGCCGCTCGGCCTCGATCAGTGCCCGCAGCTGCGCCGGGTCGCTCATCGTCAGCGTCCGGGCGTGGTGGGCGACCTGGTGGCCGGGGGCGTCGTCGTACCGGTCGGCGGCGATGGTCTCCACCCCGAGGCGCTGCAGGGCGATCAGCACCTCCTTGGCCAGTTCGCCGCTGCCCAGCAGCAGCACGCGGGTGGCCGAGGGAGACAGCGGAGTGCCCAGGGAGACCATGCGGACAGGCTAGAGAGCGCCCGGCAGCGGATCGGGGCCGGACGGCGGACCGGCCACTGCCAGGGCCGGAAGCCGCCGGTCAGCGCTCCGGGACGTGGCTACGTTGCTCCCGTGACCGACCTCGCCGCCCGCGCCCGCACCCTGCTCGACCTGCACACCGCACCGGAGCTGCTCGTGCTCGCCAACGTCTGGGACGTCGTCTCGGCGACCGTGCTGGCCGGCACCCCCGGCGTCCGGGCGCTGGCCACGGCGAGCCACTCGATCGCCGCCACCTTCGGCCACGAGGACGGCGAACAGCTCCCGCTCGACGTGCACCTGGACATGGTCGCCCGCATCGCCCGCGCCGTGGACCTGCCGGTGTCGATGGACATGGAGGCCGGCTACGGCGATCCGGGGGAGACCACCCGCCGGGCGATCGGGGTCGGCGTCGTCGGCGGGAACCTGGAGGACCAGCTGCGGCCGCTGGACGACGCGGTCGCCGCCGTCGAGGCGGTGCTGCGCGCCGGCCGGGACGCCGGCATCGACTTCGTGCTCAACGCCCGCACCGACGTCTTCCTGCTCGCCGACCCCGCCGCCGACCGGGGCGCGCTGGTCGGCGAGGCGGTGCGCCGCGGGCAGGCCTACCTGGCGGCCGGCGCTCCCGTCGT
The DNA here is from genome assembly GCF_026967925.1 of Modestobacter sp. VKM Ac-2985. GTDB lineage: Bacteria > Actinomycetota > Actinomycetes > Mycobacteriales > Geodermatophilaceae > Modestobacter. The sequence goes on from NZ_JAPVBI010000001.1 coordinate 1,104,714, forward strand.
CTTCGTGCCCGGTGCGGTGGACCGGGAGGAGATCGTGGCGCTGGTCGACGGGCTGGGCTGTAGGCGGGTCTCGCTGATGAGCGTCCCCGGGGTCTCGCCGTCGGGCCACGAGCTGGCCGACCTGGGTGTTGCCCGGGTCTCCACGGGTCCGTTCACCCAGCGAGTGGCGCTGACCGCGCTGCAGGACGCGGTCGTCGAACTCGTCGCCGGCGGCACCCTCCCGCCCACCACCCGCCCCCTCACCTGACCCGCCGCGCGCGCTGCGGCAGCGCCCTCGAGTGACAGCTGAGCGGGCTTCCCGGTCCGCGGATCCCCGCTCAGCTGTCACTCGGCGGGCACGACCGGGGGTGAGCTGGGACACGCTCGGTGGCTGGGGTGGGAGTTCGGGCGGAGCATCGGGGGAGGACGTCGACGACGACGAGAGAGAAGGCACCGCCGCCATGACCGATCTGCTCCTGCCTGCCGACTTCTTCGGTTTCCAGACACTGCTGTCCGATGACGAGCAGAAGGAACTGCTCGCGCTGCGCGAGTTCCTCGAGTCGGAGATCAAGCCGCGCGTCAACGCCGCCTGGGCCTCCGCCGAGTTCCCGCACGACCTCATCCCGAAGTTCGCCGAGGCCGACATCGTGGGCCGCTCCTACGACTGGGAGGGCCGCCCGCGCGCCTCCCGGCTGTACACCGGCTTCCAGGCGATGGAGCTGTCCCGGGTCGACCCGTCGATGGCCACCTTCCTGGGTGTGCACAACGGCCTGGCGATGGGCTCGATCATGATCCTCGGCTCGGAGGAGCAGCGGCAGCGCTGGATCCCGTCGATGATGCAGATGCAGACGATCGGCGCCTTCGGGCTGACCGAGCCGGAGGGCGGTTCCGACGTCGCCCGCGGCATGCGCACCACCGCCCGGCGGGACGGCGACTCCTGGGTGCTCAACGGCGCCAAGCGCTGGATCGGCAACGGCACCTTCGCCGACGTCGTGGTGGTCTTCGCCCGGGACGAGGCCGACGACCAGGTGAAGACCTTCGTCGTGGAGAAGGGCACCCCCGGCTTCACCGCCACGAAGATCGAGGACAAGTTCGCGCTGCGCACGGTGCAGAACGCCGATCTGACCTTCACCGACTGCCGCATCCCCGCGGAGAACAAGCTCGAGGACGGCAACACCTTCAAGGACGTCAACAAGGTGCTCAAGGTGACCCGGGGCGGGGTGGCCTGGAGCGGCGTCGGCTGCCAGCTGGGCGCCTACGAGGTGGCCGTGGCCTACGCCAAGGAACGCCACCAGTTCGGCAAGGCGATCGGTTCCTTCCAGCTGATCCAGGACCTCCTCGCCCGGATGCTGGGCAACGTCACCGCCAGCCTCGGGATGACCGTCCGGCTGTCCCAGCTGCAGGAGACCGACGACCTGCGCGACGACCAGGCAGCGCTGGCCAAGAGCTACGTCACCAGCCGCGGCCGGGAGACCGTCGCCTGGGCCCGCGAGCTGTTCGGCGGGAACGGGATCGTGCTGGAGAACGACGTCATCCGGTACTTCGCCGACGCCGAGGCCCTCTACTCCTACGAGGGCACCCGTGAGATGAACACCCTCATCGTCGGCCGCTCGATCACCGGGATGAGCGCCTTCGTGTGAGCCCTGCGGCTCACCCCTCCGGGGCGGTGGGCCCGGTCAGGGGTGCAGGACCGCCCAGCTGACGACGATCACCAGGTGGGGCGCCCCTGTGGCTCTCCGGACGGAAGGGCCAGGGCCAGACTCGGTCCTGGGAACGACAGCTGCATCCGACGACGAGGCCCGGCCCCCGAGGGGGACCGGGCCTCGTTGTCGTCGTGGTCCCTGAGGTCAGACCCGACCGGGAGGCGTCCGCCCCCGTGGGGCGGACGGAGACGCACGACGGGCCCCGGTGCAGTTGCACCGGGGCCCGTCGGGGAGTCGCCGTGGTCAGGAGGAGGCGTGCCCCTGGACCGTCTGCTTGGAGTCCTTCGTCTTGCCCTGGACGTCCGAAGCAGCGGACTGGCCCTCGGACTTGACCGTCTCGACGCCGTCCTGAGCGGTCGACTTGACCGACTCCATGGCGTCCTGCGCGGCCGGCTTCAGGTTGTCGCCCATCTCCTGCGCGACGTTCTTCGCCTGGTCGACGAGCGGCTGCTTGTTCTCGTTGAACGCGGTCTCCGCCTGCGAGGCCAGCTGCTTCTCCTTCTCGCTGGTCGGCAGGAGCGAGGAGACCAGCCAGCCCACACCGAAGGCGATGAGGCCAGCGGCGAGCGGGTTGCCCTGCGCCTGGCGCTGCAGCGTGTCGGGCGCCTGCTGGACGGCGTCCTTCGCGTTGTGCGCGGCACCCTGCACGCTGCCGGCGGCGTTGTGCGCCGCGCCCTGGGCCTGGCCCTGGGCGTGGGAGGCGCGGTTGCCCACCTGGTCGCGGGTGTCGTGCGCGGCCCCGAAGACCTTGTCCTTGAGGCCGGACATGCCGCTCTTGGCCTTGCCGACGCGGCGGTCCATCACCCGCGTCGGGTTGACCTTCTCGTTGAGCGCGTCCACGTCGTAGCTGAGGTTGGCGCGGGTGTCCTCGATCTCGCGCCGGATCACATCCGGGTCACTGCTGGTCATGTCGTTCTCCTTGGGGGAGTAGCTGTGGAGGAGGTCAGTGGGGCTTGAGCGCGCTGGGCACCTGCTGGAGCGTGTCGACCGTCTGCTCGGGCTTCGGGTTGACCTCCTTCAGCCGGCTGAAGTCCACCTGCTTGAGCCGCTTGGGGTCGACCTGCTTGAGCTTCTTGCGGCCCACCGAGTAGAGGACCGCGCCGACGATCGCCCAGAGCACACCGACGATCAGGGCGGCGAGACCGGCATCCATGAAGTTCTCCAGGCCCCACCAGAGCGCGAAGCTCAGGAACAGCGCGACCATGTAGCCGGCGAAACCGGCGCCGCCGAGCATCCCGGCGCCCTTGCCGGCCTTGGCCGCCTCTTCCTTGGCGATCGCGCTGGCCTTGTTGGCCTCTTCCTTGGCGATGGCGGTGGCGCGGTTCGCCTCGGCCCGGAGCTCGGCCTTGGCGAGCTCGAGCTCCTGGCGCATCAGCGTCGAGAGGTCCTTGCTCACCTCGCCGAGCAGCTGGCCGACCGAGATGTCCTCGATCGCGGGGTGGCCTTCGTCGGTCATCGGCTGGGCCGTGTTCCCGACGTGCTGTGCACCGTGGTCATCGGGGCTCGGCGGGGCGGCGTAGCCGGTCGCGCCGCTCTGTGCGTACCCGGTCCCGGGCTGGCCGTACGGCTGGGCCCCCTGACCGGTCGGGTTGCTCATCGACGACCCTCGCCCGGGGTGCGAGCCGGGTCGTCCCAGCCGGCTGCGGTGGTCGGGGGCACGCTGGCGTCCTCCGGGGGCACCGTGCCGTACGGCGGCGGGGGGACCGTCCCGGTGGTGCCGGTGCTCGCGTAGCCGGCGGCCGGGGTGTCGGCGACGTAGTTCGTGCCGGCGGTCTCGGTCGCGTAGGCGTCGGGGGAGTACGTGTCCGTGGCGTACGGCGAGGCCGTGCCGGTGCGCTGCTGGCCACCGTTGCCCGAGGAGTTCTCGTCCTTGTGCGCGGCGACCACACCGGTGGTCAGCCGACCCGCGACGATGCCGGCCACGGCTGCACCGAGCATGAAGGCACCCGGCTTGCGGCGGGCGAACCGGCGGACCTCGTCGACCAGGTCGCCGGGCTCACGGTCCTGCAGCCAGCCCGCGAGCTCCTCGACCTTGTCCCCGGCCTGGCGGACCAGGTCGGCAGCCGGGCCGGAGGGGGTCTGGTCGCTGCCGTCGACCATGGTGCGCAGCTGCTGGGCGATGTCGCTCAGCCCCTGGCCGGCCTTCTGCTGACCGCCCCGGACCTGCTCCTGGAGCTGCGACCGGCCCTGCTGCACGAGGTCCTGCGCCTGGCGCTTGGTCTCCTGGGTGACCTGCTTGGCCTGGTCGGCTGCGGTCCCGGCGACCTGGCTGCCGGCCTGCTGTGCGGTGTGCCCCACGTCGCGGGCCTGGTCCTTCGCGACGTCGGACGTCTTCGACTCGCCGGATGTCCCCGGCGTGCCACTCGTGGCGGGCTGCCTCGGTGTGTCGATGGAGTGGGTCATCGTTCCTCCTCGTCCTGCATGGGATGTACGTGGTCTGTCGTCGAACCCTGGGCGTCCATGCCCGTCGACCACACCCGCTCCAGCGCCGACCCAGGAGGTCGGGTGGCATGCTCGCTGGCGGGGCGGCGTGTGGGCACGTGCGTGCCCGGGTCGAGAGAACATCGGGGGGCCCCACCGTGGCCTCGGTGGGACGCCGTTCCGCTGGACAGCTGTTACCCCCGGGAGTCAGCAGCACAAACGGCCATTTCCGGAATTCGCCGGTCCGCGGACGGGGCCTGAGCGCTGTCGGTGTCGCCGCGTAGGGTCACCCGGGCGAAGGCAAGGCAAGCCTTCCCTGACCCCGAGGAGGCCGTCGTGGCCAGTCCGACGAAGAGCGACCGGGTGCGCCGCACCCGCGTGGCCCGGGTGGGCGAGGTGCTGCGCACCTCCCGTGTCACCCCGCACATGATCCGGGTCGTCCTGGGCGGCGAGGGCCTGGCCGGCTTCGCGGCCGACGAGTTCACCGACCACTACGTGAAGCTGCTCTTCCCCCCGGCCGGGGCCCCCTACGGCGTCCCGTTCGACCCCGACCAGGTCCGCGCCGAGCTGCCGGCCGAGCTGTGGCCGGTCACCCGCACCTACACCGTGCGGGTCTGGGACGCGGCCGCGGGCGAGCTGACGATCGACTTCGTGCACCACGGTGACACCGGCCTGGCCGGGCCGTGGGCGGCGAACGCGCGGCCCGGCGACCGGATCCAGCTGTCCGGCCCCGGCGGTGCGTACACCCCGAGCCCGGACGCCGACTGGCACCTGCTGGTCGGTGACGAGAGCGCGCTGCCGGCGATCGGCGCCGCCCTGCCCCGGCTGCCCGCCGGCGTGCCCTCCTTCGTCTTCGTGGAGGTCGAGGGCCCGGCCGAGCAGCAGTCGGACCTCCCGCTGGACGACGCGGTCACCGTCGTCTGGGTGCACCGTGGGGACGGCGCTCCGGGGGAGGCCCTGGTGACCGCGGTGAAGGCGGTTCAGCTGCCGGCCGGCACGGGGCACGTGTTCGTGCACGGGGAGGCGGGCCTGGTGAAGGAGCTGCGGCTGCACCTGCGCACCGAGCGCGGGCTCGACCCGGCGTTCACCTCGATCTCCGGCTACTGGCGGCAGGGGCGCACCGAGGACCGCTGGCAGGCGGAGAAGCCGGAGTGGAACGCCGAGGTCGAGGCGGCCGAACAGGCGCTCGCCGCCGGCTGAGCGGCGTCCGACCTCGGACCGTGGCCGGCGGTGTCCCGCTGGACCCGGGTGACGTGGTGCCGCTCCCCTCAGCCGAGGTCGTCGGTGCCGAAGGTGTCGCACTGCGCCGGGTCACCGGTGGCGTAGCCGGTGCTGAACCACTGACGGCGCTGCTCCGAGGAGCCGTGGGTGAACGCGTCCTCGTCGACGGTGCCGCCGCCGAGCTCGGTCTGGATGAAGTCGTCGCCGATCCGCCCGGCGGTGTCCAGGGCGCGGTCGATGTCGTCGTCGGTGATCTCCGCGATCAGCGGTGCACCGGAGTCGTCGGGCACCGACTCGGCGGCGTACGCCCAGGTGCCGGCGTAGCAGTCGGCCTGCAGCTCCAGGCGCACGGTGCCGCTGGTGGGCCGGGCCTCCCCAGGGGTGACCAGCCGGCTGGTGCCCAGCAGGGTCTGCACGTGGTGGCCGTACTCGTGGCCCAGCACGTAGGCGTTGACGAACGCGCCGCCCTCGGCGCCGAACCGGGTCTGCAGGTCGTCGAAGCAGCTCAGGTCGATGTAGACCTGCTCGGCGGCCGGGCAGTAGAACGGGCCCACACCGCTGGTCGCCCCGCCGCAGCCGGTCTGCACGGTGCCGGCGAAGAACACGGTGTCCGCCGGGCGGTGGTCGGGGCCGAGAACGGCGCTCCAGTGGTCCTGGATCGACTCGATGTCGGCCACCGCCTCCCCGCCCTCGGCGGTCCTGCACGCCCGAGGTGTCCAGCCGGGCGTTCTCACGGAACCTCATCGGGTGGGGACCTCCTGGTCGGCGGTGGACGGGGTGGAGGTGACCTCGACCGAGCCGCGCACCTCGACCATGGACTCACTGGACTGCGCGGAGCACTCTGCCCGGGCCGCTACGGCCGCGCACGCCGACGTCGTGCGGCCGGTCGGCGCCGGGCCCTAGGGTCGCGTCATGCCCGTCGACGGTGAGTACGAGCCGAGTCCGGAGAAGTGGGTCCGCGACCAGGTGGAGGTCTACGAGCGCACCGGTGGCCGGGAGGGCAACACGCTGCCCGGCCGCACCGAGCCGGTCGTCGTCTTCACCACCCGCGGCGCCAAGAGCGGCAAGGTCCGCAAGAACCCGCTGATGAAGGTCGAGCACGACGGCGTCTACGCGATGGTCGCCTCCCAGGGCGGCGCGCCGAAGCACCCGACCTGGTACTTCAACCTCAGGGCGCACCCCGACGAGGTCACCGTGCAGGACGGCGACCGCGTCTGGGACGGCGTGGCGCGTGAGGTCACCGGCGAGGAGAAGTCGGTGTGGTGGGAGCGGGCGGTCGCGGCGTTCCCCGACTACGCGGAGTACCAGCGCAAGACCGACCGGGAGATCCCGGTCGTGCTCGTCGAGCCGAAGAGCTGAACGCCCACGGTCCGGTCGTCGTCGTCACCGGGGCCAGCGACGGCATCGGTGCGGCCGCGGCCCGCCGGCTGCACCGCAGCGGCGCCCAGGTGGTGGTGGTCGGCCGGTCGCCGGAGAAGACCGCCGCGGTCGCCGCCGAGCTGGACGGCGCCCGGTCGGCGACCGTCGACCTCGCCCGGCTGGACGACGTCCGGCGGCTGGCTGCCGAGCTGGCCGAGCTGCCCCGGATCGACGTCCTCGCGCACAACGCCGGGGCTTCCTTCGCCCGGCGCGAGCTGACCGAGGACGGCCACGAACGGACCGCCCAGGTCGACCACCTCGGGCCCTACCTGCTCACCCGGCTGCTCGAGGACCAGCTGCGCGCCTCGGGAGCGCGGGTGGTGACCACCTCGTCGTTCATGCACTGGGCCGGCGGGGCGCGGCGCGGTCACCTGCTCGACCGGGTCGGCCCCCACCTCGCCAGCCGCGCCTACGCCCGGGCGAAGTGGTGCAACGTGCTGTTCACCCGGGAGCTGGCCCGCCGGTGGGCCCCGGAGGTCAGCGCGACGTGCTTCGACCCGGGCGCGGTCGCCTCGTCGTTCGGGACGACCTCCGGCGGCATCACCGGCCTGGTGTTCCGGACGCCGCTGACCGCCTTCATGCGGACCCCGGCCCAGGGCGCGGACACCCTGGTCTGGCTGGCCACCGCGGACGACGGCTGGCGCAACGGCGGGCACCACGCGGACCGGTCACCGGCCTGGACGGCGCCGTCGGCCAGGGACGACGCCCGGGCCCGCGAGCTGTGGGAGGTGTCGGCGCGACTGGTGGGCCTGCCGGCCTGAGTCGGCCCGCCGCCGGCGGGCCCACCCCGGACTCAGGAGAAGCCGACCACCGCGTGCGGGGTGTAGGGCTCCTCGAGCCGGGCGATCTCCTCCGCCGACAGCCGCAGCTCCACCGCCGCGACCGCGTCGTCCAGGTGGCGGTCCTGGGTGACGCCGACGATCGGCGCGGTCACCACCGGCTTGCTGAGCACCCAGGCGAGGGCGACCTGCGCCCGGGGCACCCCACGGGCCTCCGCGACCTCGGCCACCCGCCCGACGATCACCCGGTCCTCGTCGTTGTAGAGCCTGCTGCCGAACTCGTCGGTCTCCGACCGGTTGGTCTGGGAGTCCCAGTCGCGGGTCAGCCGGCCGCGGGCCAGCGGGCTCCACGGGATCACCCCGATGCCCTCGTCGGCGCAGAGCGGCAGCATCTCCCGCTCCTCCTCGCGGTTGAGCAGGTTGTAGTGGTCCTGCATGGACACGAACCGGTGCCAGCCGTGCTCGCCGGCCCGGTGCAGCGCCTTGCTGAACTGCCAGGCCCACATGCTGGAGGCGCCGAGGTAGCGCACCTTCCCCGAGCGCACCGCGGAGTCCAGCGCCTCCAGCGTCTCCTCGATCGGCGTCGCCGGGTCCCAGCGGTGGATCTGGTACAGGTCGACGTAGTCGGTGCCCAGCCGGGTGAGGCTGGCGTCGAGCTCGGCCAGGACCGCCTTGCGGGAGAGCCCGGCGCCGTTCGGCCCCGGCCGCATCCGACCGTGCACCTTCGTCGCCAGGACGACGTCCTCCCGGTCGGCGAAGTCGCGGATCGCGCGGCCGGTGATCTCCTCGCTGGAGCCGGCCGAGTAGACGTTCGCGGTGTCGAAGAAGGTGATCCCGGCGGCGAGCGCCTTCTCGATGACGGCCCGGCTCTCCTCCTCGGGCAGGCTCCACGGGTGCCCGCCGCGGGCGGGGTCGCCGAAGCTCATCATCCCGAGACAGAGGCGGGACACCTGCAGGCCGGTGCTGCCCAGACGCGTGTACTCCATGGCCTCTCCTTCCCCCGGCGTGGCCGCGCGCAACCCCGGGCGGCCGAGCTCAGGGCAGCTCGGCGTACCGCTCCTGCACGGCGGCCAGCACCGTCGCGGGCAGCTCGGTGAACGGCTCCAGCTCGATCGCCCGGGCCTTGCCGCGGCCCACCCGCCAGACGCCCACGACGCGACCCCGGTGCACCGCGGTGGCCCGGAACACCCCGTTCTTGCCGGGCACGATCCGGTCGGCGAACGCGGCCGGCACGGTGCAGCTGCGGTCGGCGTAGCCGAGCACCAGCTCGTCGAAGCCGGGCAGCAGGTGCACGCCGTCGGCCTCGGCGCGGGCGGCGGCGAGCCGGGCGGGCGTGGCCGGGTCCAGCCAGTGCTCGGTGCCGTCGACGACGAGGCGCTCCAGCTGCGGTGCGGCGATCGCCAGCCCGGCCTTGACGTCGCGGACGAGGACCCCGGCCCAGCGGACCAGGTCCGGCACGGCCGCCGGGCCGTGCGAGGTGAAGAACCGCAGGGCCAGCTCGCCGAGGGCCTCCTCGCGCTCCAGGCTGCGGGGGCTGGGCACCCACTCGTCGAGCAGCACGAACTGCTGGTCGCCGTCGGCGGTCGGGCCGAGCACCAGCGTGCCGGTCTGGGACAGGTACCAGAGCAGGTGGTAGCCGCGTTGACCGGTCGTGGGCACGCCGCCGGTCGAGATCGCGGCGAGGAGCTCGGCCCGGGACGACCGTCCACCGCCACTGAGCGCATCGACGGCCAGCTCCCGTGCCCGCTCGATCTCGGCGTCGGTGATGCCCAGTGCTGCCCGTCTGGCGGACGCGCCGGCCAGGACCCGCGGGCCGAGCAGCTCCAGCATCCAGGGCAGGTCCTCGGCGGCGGTGAGGTGCAGCGTGCCGCGCATCGGCCAGGACCGGACCACCTCGCCGGCGTCCAGCGCGGCCTGGACCGCGGCCCGCGTGCCACCGACGGTGCGCAGCGCGACCGAGGTCAGCGCACCGGGCAGGTCCTGCCCCTGGACGGCGGTCGACCAGCGCACCGCCTCGGCCGGGGTCGGGCACCGTTCACCGATCAGCCGCTGCGCCGCCATCCGCAGCTGGGCCAGCTCCACCGTCATGCCGACACCCTGGCAGCCGGTGCCGACAGTGCGGGTCGGCGCACGGTCCGGTCAGCGGACCAGGTGCAGGTAGACCAGGTCCTCGGCGTCGGGCTCGGTGGTGAGCGGGTCGAACCCGACCGCGGTCGCCGTCCGCAGGCTGGCGGTGTTGTCCGGCTCGATGCCGAGCACGAACTGCTCGACGTCGGCCAGCGCGTCGGCCGTGCCCAGGGCCCGCAGCGTGGCCGCCCCGTACCCGCGGCGCCAGCGGGCCGGGTCGACCACGTACGCGGCGCCCATCGTGCGGCGCTCGTCGACGGCGGTGACCCGGTTGGTGGCCGGGTCCCACTGGGTCCAGCGGTCGTAGACGTCACCGCCGATCAGCGCGACCGGGTCGCCGTCGGCGTCCAGCGCGACGCAGGAGTGCGCGCGCAGCACGGTCCGGCCGCGGAACTCCTCGCCCCGGGCGGCGGTGCGCAACGCCAGCTCGCGCTCGGGCCAGCTGCGGCCGCCCAGCCGCCGCCGCACCACCGGGTGGTCGAACCAGGGCAGCACCCGCGGCAGCAGCTCGGGCTCGAACGGCACCAGCCGGGGCGTCGGACATGCGGGCACCTCCTCACCCTGCAACACCGTCACGGCGACGTCATCCGGAGGCAACGACGGGCCCCTAACGTCGCAGGCTCGCCGGGGAGAGGAAGCCGATGACCACCATCCCGCTGGTCGACCTGACCCCGTGGACCGCCGGTGACCCGGACGCCCGGCGGAGGGTGGCCACCGACGTCGACCGGGCCCTGTGCGAGGTCGGCGTCCTGATGCTCACCGGCCATCCGATCAGCTCCGCCCTCCTCTCCTGCGTGCGGGAGGAGGCGCGGTCCTTCTTCGCGCAGCCGCCGGCCGTCAAGGCGGCGCTGGCCTGCTTCCCGGGTGGGCGCGGTTGGGTGCCCCCTGGTCCCGCCCGCAGGTCCGCGCCGCCGCCGGACCTCAAGGAGCAGTTCGGCTTCGGCCCGGAGCCCCGACCCGATCCCGGTGCCTGGCCGGCGGGCACCCCCAGCCTGCGGCCGGCCGCGACCGCCTTCGCCGTCCGCTGTGCAGCGCTCGCCGCGGAGCTGCTGCGGGTCCTCGCCCTGGCGCTGGACCTGGACGAGGAGTTCTTCGTGTCGCGCTGTCCCGCGGACGCCTGGTGCGCCGACCTCACCTGGCACCCGGGACGGGAGGCCGTCGGGTCGGTGGCGCCGGGTCAGCTGCGGGTCGGCCCGCACACCGATGACGGCGTGCTGACGCTGACCGACCGCCAGGCCGGGCTGGGTGGGCTGCAGATCCGCACGCCGGACGGCGCGTGGGTCGACGCACCGCACGTGCCCGGTGCGCTCACCGTCAACGCCGGGGACCTGCTGGCCCGCTGGACCGGCGACCGCTGGCGCTCCGCGCCGCACCGGGTGCTGCCGCCGCCGGTCGAGGCCCCCGCCGAGGAGCTGCTCTCCCTCGCGCTCCGCCAGGACGCCGATCCGCTCGCCGTCGTCGAACGGCTGCCCACCGCAGCGGCCGGGCCCACCCGCTACCCGCCGGTGACCGTCGGGGAGTTCCTCCGGGAACGGCGGGAGTCCGTCCCCGTCGGCTGACGTCGTACCGTGCTCGCATGATGGGGATGGGCAACCTCGGCCCGGAGGGACGACGCCGGCAGCGGCTGGTCGCCGGGATCATCGTGGCGGCGATGCTGCTGGCCGCCGGAGCGGTGCTGTTCAGCGGCGTCCTGTGACCGACGGCGACCCGGACGTCGACGCCTGGTTCGCCGCAGCCGGCTCGCGGGAGGCCGAGCTGCGGGCCACCGACGCGCTGGTGCAGGCCGCCGCGCCCGGCATCGACCGCCAGCTCGTGCCGATGGGTAGTGGGCAGGTGCTCGGGTACGGCCTGATGCCCTACCGGCCGCGGTCGGCGAAGGAGACCACGACGTGGCCGCTGATCGCACTGGCGGCGCAGAAGCGGCACATGTCGCTCTACGTGTCGGCCGTCGTGGACGGCGCCTACCTGGCCGAGTCGCGGGCGGCGCAGCTGGGGAAGGTGTCCTGCGGCAAGAGCTGCATCCGCTTCACCTCCCTGGACGAGGTGGACACGGCCGCGCTGGACCAGCTGCTGCGCGACGCCGTGGCCAGCACCGACCGCGGGGAGAACGGCTTCTCCGGCTGACCCGCCCGTCCCAGCGGAGCGAGCACCTCGTCGTCGCCCTCCGCAGCCGGACCGGGTCCTAGGTCCCTGGTGGGTGTGCCGGCGGCGGGGCAGCCTGGTGCCGGAGCAGGACCCCGGGGGACGGGCCGGTCGGCGGCGCGCGGGGCACGAGCACCGGAGGGCCCACGATGCCGTTGGCCGTGCTGCACACCGTCACGCCCGACCCCGCCGTCGACCTGGCGGTCGACCGGCTGGCCGACGAGTTCGGGGAGCGGCCCCAGGTGGTCCGGCCCGTGGTGCAGGAGTGCAGGCGGCAGCTCAGCGGGGCTCCGGCCGGGGCGCTGCCCGAGCTCGTCGAGCGGCTCGCCCGGCACCGCCTCCGGGGCCCGGTGGACTGACCGCCGGGAACCCGATGGCGCCGTCGGCGATGATGGCGGGCATGGGCTACGTCGACGTCACCGGCATCCGGTTCACTCTGCCGGACGGGCGGGTGCTCCTGGACGACGTCTCCTTCCGGATCGGGGAGGGCGCCTGCGCCGCGCTGGTCGGGGAGAACGGCGCCGGCAAGACCACGATGCTCCGGATCATCAGCGGTGACCTGACGCCGGACGCCGGTTCGGTGGCCCTCATCGGCGGGCTGGGCGTCATGCGCCAGTTCATCGGCTCGGTGCGCGACGACACCACCGTCCAGCGCTTCCTCGTCGGCCTGGCGCCGCCCGCCGTCCGGGACGCCTGGCACGCCGTCGAGGACGCCGAGCTGCGGATGATGGAGGCGGACGACGAACCCACCCAGATGGCCTACGCCACCGCGCTGGCCCACTGGGGCGACGTCGGCGGCTACGACGTCGAGGTCACCTGGGACACCGTCACGGTCGCCGCGCTCGGCGTGCCCTACGACAGCTGCAAGTACCGCGAGCTGAACACCCTCTCCGGCGGGGAGCAGAAGCGGCTGGCCCTGGAGTGCCTGCTCCGCGGACCCGACCAGGTGCTGCTGCTCGACGAGCCGGACAACTACCTCGACGTCCCCGGCAAGCGGTGGCTGGAGGAGCGGCTGATCGAGACCCGCAAGACGGTGCTGTTCGTCAGCCACGACCGGGAGCTGCTGGCCCGGGTCGCCGACCGGGTGGTCACCGTCGAGGGCGGGACGGCGTGGGTGCACGGCGGCAACTGGGGGAGCTACCCCGCCGCCCGGACCGCCCGGCACGAGCGGATGGCCGAGCTGCGCAAGCGCTGGGACGAGGAGCACGAGCGGCTCATCGACCTGGTCCGCACGCTGCAGCAGCAGGCCAAGAACTCCCCGGCCATGACCTCGACGTACCACGCGATGCAGACCCGGCTGGCCAAGTTCGAGGCGGCCGGGGCACCGCCGGAGCCACCGACGGAGCAGCACGTGGCGATGCGGCTGCGGGGTGGTCGTACCGGGGTGCGGGTGGTGATGGCCGAGCAGCTGGAGCTGTCCGGGCTGATGGGCGCCTTCGACCTGGAGGTCGAGTACGGCGACCGGGTCGCCGTCCTGGGGTCCAACGGGGCCGGCAAGTCGCACTTCCTGCGCCTGCTGGCCGGTCAGGACGTCGCGCACACCGGGAACTGGCGGCTCGGGGCGCGCGTCGTCCCCGGGTTCTTCGCCCAGACCCACGCCCACCCCGAGTGGCTGGACCGCACGCTGGTCGACCTGCTGTGGCACGGGGAGCCGGGGCGCCCGGGCGTCGACCGCGGCCGGGCGATGGCCGCGCTGCGCCGGTACGGGCTGGCCCCCTCCGGTGACCAGCTGTTCCGCTCGCTGTCCGGTGGTCAGCAGGCCCGGTTCCAGGTGCTGCTGCTGGAGCTCTCCGGCGCCACCCTGCTGCTGCTGGACGAGCCGACCGACAACCTCGACGTGCTGTCGGCGGAGTCGTTGGAGGAGGCGCTGGACGCCTTCGACGGCACGGTGGTCGCGGTGACCCACGACCGCTGGTTCGCCCGCAGGTTCGACCGGTTCCTGCTGTTCGGCGCGGACGGGCGCGTGCGCGAGGTGCCCGAGCCGGTGTTCGACGAGGGCCGCGTCCAGCGCGCCCGCTGAACGCCCTCGTCCCCTGATGATCAGGTCACCTGGTCCCGTGGGTACCTACCTGGTGGTGTGCCGACCGGTAGGTGCCCCTACGACCAGGTGACCTGATCGTGGGGCGGGGGCGCCGCGGGTCAGAGGTCGGGGTCGAGGGTGCCGTCACCGCCGATCCGGTCCAGCTCGGTCAGCTCCTCGGGGCCGAGCACCCGGGCCGCCGCCTCCAGGTTCTGCTCCAGGTGGGCGACCGAGGAGGTGCCCGGGATGAGCAGCAGGTTGGGGGAGCGGGCCAGCAGCCAGGTCAGCGCCACCTGCATGGGCGTGGTCTCCAGCCGGCGGGCCACCGTCTCCAGCGCCGCCGACTGCAGTGGCGAGAAGCCGCCGAGCGGGAAGAACGGGACGTAGGCGACGCCGTCCCGGGCCAAGGCGTCGACCAGCGGGTCGTCGGCCCGGTGGACCAGGTTGTAGTGGTTCTGCACGCAGACCACCGGGGCGATGCCGCGGGCCTCGGCGACCATCTGCGGCGTCACGTTGCTGACCCCGATGTGCCGGACCAGCCCCTCCTGCTGGAGGCCGGCGAGGGCCTCCATCGGCTCGGCCAGTGAGCGCTGCACCGGCTCGGCGAACCCGGGCATCCGCAGGTTCACCACGTCCAGCACGTCGAGCCCCAGGTGGTCGAGGTTGTCGCGCACCGCCTGCCGCAGCTCGTCGGCGCCCAGCGCCTCGGGCCAGTCGCCCTCCGGCGTCCGGCGGGCACCGACCTTGGTGACGATGGTGAGCTGTTCCGGGTAGGGGTGCAGCGCCTCGCGGATGATCTCGTTGGTCACGTGCGGGCCGTAGTAGTCGCTGGTGTCGATGTGGTCGACGCCCAGTTCCACCGCGCGGCGCAGCACCGCCACGGCGCCGTCCCGGTCGGCCGGCGGACCCATCACGTGCGGGCCGGCGAGCTGCATGGCGCCGTAGCCGATGCGGTGCACCGTGCGGTCACCGAGGGCGAACTGACCGGACTTCTCGGCTGTCGTCGTCATGGGCGGTGCCTACCCGCGGGCGTCGGGCGTGCACACCGTCAGGCGGCGCGGAGCGGGACGGGGTCCTCCATCGGGGTCGCGACCGTCGCTCCGGCGGCGGCGTCGCGGGCCGTCTCGGCCCGCTGGCTGCGCAGCGCGATCACCGACAGGCCCGCGCCCAGCAGCGCCAGCACCGCCCCGACCCACATCGGCGCGCGGTAGCCCCAGCCGGCGGTGAGGGTGGCCGCGCCCAGGGCTGCGCCGAGGGCGTTGGCCGCGTTGAACGCGCCCTGGTTGGCTGCCGACACCATGCTGCCGCCCTGGACCCGGGCCGCCTCGATCGCCCGGTTCTGCACCACCGGCCCGCCGGAGAAGGTGATCGCGCCGAAGAGCACGAGCAGGACGACGGCGGCGACCTGGTTCACCACCACGACGGTGAACACGGCGAGGAGCGCGGCGGTGACCAGCAGGCCGACGGTGACGAAGGCGAAGCCGTACCGGTCGCCCAGCCGGCCGCCGAGCAGGGTGCCCACGGTGGTGCCCACCCCGAACAGCGCGAGCACGACGGTGACCCGGCTCTCGGGCATCCCGGCGAGGTCGGTGAGGATCGGGCTCACGTAGCTGTAGACCGAGAACAACGCGGCGAAGCCGATGGTGGTCACACCCAGGGTGAGCCAGACCTGACGCCGACGGAAGGCGCCCAGCTCCTGCCGGAGGTCGGTGGGCGCGGCGGCCACCCGTGGCATCCACGCAAGCAGCCCGGCGATGGTGAGCAACCCGATCGCCGCAGTACCGCCGAACACCAGCCGCCAGCTGAGCTGCTGGGCGACGAACGTGCCGATGGGGACGCCGATGACGTTGGCCAGGGTCAGCCCGACGAACATCAGCGAGATCGCCTGGGTGCCCTTCTCCTTGGCCACCAGCCCCCGGGCTGCGACGGCCCCCACGCCGAAGAACGAGCCGTGCGCCAGCGCGGTGACCACCCGGGCCGCCATCAGCGTCTCGTAGGTCGGGGCGACCGCGGAGAGGGTGTTGCCGACGGTGAAGACCACCATCAGGCCGATGAGCGTCTGCCGCGGGGTGAACCGCACGCCCAGCGCGGTCAGCGTCGGTGCCCCGATGACGACCCCGAGGGCGTAGGCGCTGATCAGGATCCCGACCGCGGCGACCGAGACGGAGAAGTCCTCGGCCACCTGGGGGAGCATGCCCATGATCACGAACTCGGAGGTGCCGATGCCGAAGGCACCGATGGACAGGGCGAGCAGCGCGCGGGGCACGGCGGGGCTCCTCAGGGGCGGTGCGGGGACGGCGGGGACGGCGCCCCGGTCCAGCCAAGAGCAGTGGCACCGGTTGCGCTGCCCCGGACGCACATGAGGCTGGTCACGTCGCCACGCGCGCCACGGGCCGCGCCGGGACACCAGTCCCGTGCGCGGCCCGTGGACGTGCAGGTCAGGGCTGCAGCAGCACCTTCACCGCGCCGTCCTGCTTCTGCCGGAAGGTCTCGTACGCCTGGGGCGCCTGCTCCAGCGGCACGCGGTGCGTGGCGAAGGAGTCGACGCCGAGCGGGTCGGCGTCGGTGAGCAGCGGCAGGATGTCGGGCACCCAGCGCCACACGTTGGCCTGGCCCATCCGCAGTTCGATCTGCTTGTCGAACATCCGCATCAGCGGCATCGGGTCGGTCGCCCCGCCGTAGACGCCCGACAGCGAGATGGTGCCGCCGCGGCGCACGGCCTCGATCGCGGTGTTCAGCGCGGCCATCCGGTCCGCGCCGGCCACCGTCATGACCTTCTCCATGATGGCGTCGGGCACCAGGGCGCTGGCCTTCTGGGCGAACTTCGCGCCGGGGGAGCCGTGCGCCTCCATGCCGACGGCGTCGATCACGGCGTCCGGGCCGCGGCCGTCGGTCTTGTCGCGCACCCAGGCGACGACGGCGGCCTGCTCGGTGGAGTCCAGGACGTCGACCCCGTTGGCGCGGGCCCGGGCCAGCCGCTCGGGCACGACGTCCGCGGCGAGGACCTGGGAGGCACCGAGGTGCTTGGCGATCCGGGTGGCCATGTCACCGATCGGGCCGAGGCCGAGCACCAGCACCGACCCGCCGGGGACGACGCCGGCGTACTGCACGGCCTGCCAGGCGGTGGGCAGCACGTCGGAGAGGTAGACGAAGCGGTCGTCGGCCGGGCCCTCGGGCACCTTGATCGGCAGCGTGTTGCCGAAGGGCACCCGCAGGTACTCGGCCTGGCCGCCGGGCACCTGCCCGTAGAGCTTGGTGTAGCCGAACAGCGAGGCGCCGAAGCCCTGCTCGCGGTTCTGCGTCGTCTCGCACTGGCTCTGCAGGCCCTGGTCGCACATCCAGCAGGTGCCGCAGGAGATGTTGAAGGGGACGACGACCCGGTCGCCGGCCTTGAGCTCGGTGACGCCGGGCCCGACCTCGCGGACGATGCCCATCGGCTCGTGGCCCAGGACGTCACCGACGGTCATGAACGGGGCCATGACCTCGATCAGGTGGAGGTCCGAGCCGCAGATCCCGCTGGAGGTGATCTGCACGATCACGTCGGTGGGGTCCTTGATCTCGGGGTCGGGGACGGTGTCGACCCGGACGTCGTCGCGGCCGTGCCAGGTGACTGCGCGCATGGGAGGAACTCCTCGGATCGGGGTGCTCCGGGCGGCCGCGACGTCGGTCAGCAGGCCGTTCTCCGGGGCGTGACGTTCCTCGCTCCTACCCATCACGGCGCGTTCGATTCCTCGGCAGCATGCAGTGATGACGTGACAGAGGGTGCTCATTTGGCACTAAGTGTTGTGACCTCGATCACTTGACCGGTCGTGCGTACCCCTCGGCTCACATCTCGAACCCATCACGGCGTGTTTACATGGGCCCCGCTTTTGCACTGCCCCCACTCGAATCGCCCCCGACGGAAAGACAGGTGCATGGACCAGCGACACCCCGCCCGGCTGGACGACGAAGGGGCGGTGCGCCCGATCGGCACCGATGGCGGGTCCGTCGCCACCCCGCCGTCCGACCGCAGCGGGGTGCTGGCTCCCGTGCTGGCCGTCTGCCGAGCCGTCCGTCACCCGCGCCGCCTCGTCGCCGGTCGTCCGGCGCTGTTCGTGGCCGCCGCGGTCATCGGGGTGACCGGCCTGGGTCTCACCGCAGCGGGCGCGCCGTCCCCGGTCGCCCGGGCGGCGGGCGAGGAGCCGGTCAGCGTCGCCGAGGAGCTGGGCATGGTCGCCGACGAGCAGCCCGCGCTCACCGGTGCGGCGGCTGCCGCCCGGCTGCAGGAACTGGCCGCCACCCGCGCCCAGCGCGAGGACGCCGAGGCCGCCGCGGCCCAAGTGCAGGCCGAGGCGGACCGGGTCGCGTCCGAGGCTGCCGCGGCAGCGGCCGCGGCGGCCGCCGCGGCCGCCGAGGAGGCGGCTCGCCCCACGGCCGTGCTCCCGGTGCAGGGCCGCCTGACCAGCCAGTTCGGCTCCCGCTGGGGCACGCTGCACGCCGGCATCGACTTCGCCGCACCGCTGGGCACCCCGGAGTACGCGGTGATGGACGGCGTCGTGCTCCGGGCCGGCGCGGCCAGCGGCTTCGGGCTGGCGGTCTACATCCAGCACGCCGACGGCGACGTCTCCGTCTACGGCCACATGCAGGAGATCCTGGTCCAGGAGGGGCAGACCGTGCGGGCGGGCGACACCATCGCCCTGCTGGGCAACGAGGGGCAGTCGACCGGGCCGCACCTGCACTTCGAGGTGCACGACGGCGGCCTCGACGGCCCCCGGATCGACCCGCTCCCGTGGCTGCGCGAGCGCGGCGTCGCGATCTGAGGCGCGCCCCCTGATCCCGACCCGCGAGAAGGGGAGGGGCGGTGGCTCCTGGCGTTCTGACCCCACATGCGGCATCGTGCATGTGAGGAAGCGGAACAGCTGAGGGGACGTCGATGGGTCACGACCACGGTGCGGGGCACGGTGCCGGCACCACGGCGGCCGGGCACCGCGGACGGCTGGCGATCGTCCTGGCCCTCACCGCCTCGGTCTTCGTGTTCGAGCTCATCGGGGCGCTGATCTCCGGTTCACTGGCCCTGCTCGCCGACGCCGCGCACATGGCCACCGACGCGCTGGGCATCGGGATGGCCCTGGGCGCCGTCACCCTGGCCCAGCGCCCTGCCCGCGGCCGGCGGACCTTCGGCTGGCAGCGCATGGAGGTGCTCGCCGCGGTCGGCAACGGCCTGCTGCTGCTCGCGGTCGGTGGGTACGTGGTGGTGGAGGCGGTCCGCCGGATCGGGGACCCGCCCGACATCCACTCCGGCTGGATGCTGGGCGTCGCCCTCGTCGGCCTGGCGGTCAACATCGGGTCGCTGGCGCTGCTCCGGTCCGGCCAGCGTGAGTCGCTGAACACCCGCGGTGCGTACCTCGAGGTGCTCGGGGACGCGCTGGGCTCGGTCGCGGTGATCGTCGCCGCCGTCGTCATCCTCACCACCGGGTGGACCGGGGCCGACGTCGTCGCCTCGTTCGCCGTCGGGGCGCTCGTGCTGCCCCGTGCCTGGTCGCTGCTGCGGGAGGCGCTGGACGTGCTGCTGGAGGCTGCGCCCAAGGGGGTCGACCTCGAGCAGGTCCGCGACCACGTGCTCGGCGTCCCCGGTGTCCTGGACGTGCACGACCTGCACGCCTGGACGATCACCTCGGGACTGCCGGTGCTCTCCGCCCACGTGGTCGTCAGCGACGAGGCGCTGGCCGACGGGCACGGCGGCCGGGTGCTGGACGCGCTGTGTCACTGCCTGGGTGACCACTTCGACCTGGAGCACTGCACCTTCCAGCTCGAGTCACCCAGCCATCGCGGCCACGAGTCGCCCGTCCACGACTGACGGTGCCGCCTGACGGCGCCCGCCTCCGAGGTGGTGGGCGGCTGCGACGATGGCCACGTGCCCGTCTCCGTGGTGTTCATCGCCGACACGCACGTCCCCAAGCGCGCCCGTGACCTGCCCGGTCCGCTCTGGGACCGGATCGAGGCGGCCGACGTCGTGGTCCACGCCGGCGACTGGGTGGACGTGGCACTGCTCGACGAACTGACGCAGCGGTCGCGGCAGCTGGTCGGGGTCCACGGCAACAACGACCACGGGGTCCTGCGGGAGCGGCTCCCGGAGGTCGCCCGGGTGGAGCTCGACGGCGTCCGGATCGCGGTGGTGCACGAGACCGGGGACGCCGCGGGCCGGGAGCAGCGGTGTGCGGCGCGGTTCCCGGACGTCGACGTCCTGGTGTTCGGGCACAGCCACATCCCCTGGGACACCACCGCGTCCACCGGGCTCCGGCTGCTCAACCCCGGGTCGCCCACCGACCGGCGCCGCCAGCCGTTCGCCACCTACCTCACCGCCACCGCCGAGGCCGGGCAGCTGCGGGACGTCGCACTGCACCGGCTGCCCGTGCGCCCGCCGCGCCGGTGAGCCCGCCCCCGCTCCCGGCTGCCGCGGTCGCCCTGCTCGCCTGCCCGGTCTGCGACCGACAGCTCGCCGCCGACCCGGCCGGCCTCCGCTGCGCCGCCGGGCACGCCTTCGACCGGGCGCGGCAGGGCCACGTCACGCTGCTGCCGCCGGGCGGCAGCCCGCACGAGGGCGACTCCGCGACGATGGTGGCCGACCGGGCGGACTTCCTGGCCGCCGGCCACTACGGCGGCATCACCGCGGCCCTGGCGGACGCCGCCCTCACCGGGCCGCCGCCGCACACCCTGCTCGACCTGGGCGGCGGGACCGGCGCCCACCTCGCCGGGGTGCTGGACCGCGCGCCCGACGCCGTCGGCGTGGTGGTGGACGCCTCCCGCTACGCCGCCCGCCGGGCGGCTCGCGCGCATCCTCGGGCGATGGCGGTGGTGGCCGACTCCTGGGCGCGCTGGCCGGTGCGGGATGCCTCCGTCGACCGGGTGCTCGTCGTGTTCGCCCCGCGCAACGGCGCGGAGACCACCCGGGTGCTGGCCCCGGACGGCCGGCTCGTGGTGGTCACCCCGGCCGCCGACCACCTGGCCGAGCTCGTCGGCCCGCTGGGTCTGCTGCGCGTCGACCCGGCCAAGGCCGACCGGCTGGCCGCCGCCCTCGAGCCGCACCTGAACCCGGCCGGGACGGCGGGTCACCGGTCGGTGCTGGAGCTGGACCACGCCGCGGTGCGGACGCTGGTCGGGATGGGGCCACACGCCCGGCACCTCGCCCCGGCGGAGCTGGCCGCCCGGGTGGCCGCGCTGCCCGACCCGGTCCGGGTCACCGTGGCGGTCGACGTCGGCAGCTGGACCCGCCACTGAGCCCACCGCAGGACGGCCGAGGGCCCGGCCTCGCGGCCGGGCCCTCGGAGGAGCTGCTGGTTCCCGCCCGCGGGCGGCCGGGTCAGCGGGTGACGCGGCGCTGCTTGCCGGTGGCGGCGACGTAGACCGCCAGCACCAGGACGGCGCCCACGATCGACGCCCACCAGCCGCCGAGGTCGAACTGCAGCCCGTCGCCCTGGACGAGGCTGAAGACCAGGTTGCCCACCACCGAGCCGATGAGGCCGAGCACGAGGGTGGCGACGAGGCCGAGGTCCTGCTTGCCGGGGACGACGGCGCGGGCGATCAGGCCGGCGACGAAGCCGATCAGGATCGCGAGGAGAACTCCACCGATGCTCATGGGTGACCTCCGGTGCACGACGGTCGAGCCGTCTCGCGCTGGTCCGTCCAGCGCAAGATCAACAGTAGCCTCGCACGGACGTGAGCAAACTCCCCGCGGGCGTCGCATCGTGCTCCCTGCTGCGCCGGCCCCACCGGCCCCACCGGCCCCGTACCGCGCCGACCTGCGGTTCTCCCCGACGCCGGGTCGGGTCGCCGCCAGGCCTCCCCGGGGCGCGCCGCACCGACTCCTGCTCCCGCCGCGTCAGCCGTGACGTGACGGTCTAAGCTCCGACCGTGACGATCGCACCTGCCCCGATCGTGAGCCGGCCGAGCCCGGCCCACGAGGCCGAGAAGGGATCGCGGCTCCTCGGTCTGCTGCGCACCACCGACCACAAGACCATCGGCCTGATGTACACCACGGTGGCGTTCATCTGGTTCTTCCTCGGTGGCTTCATGGCACTCCTGATGCGTGGTGAGCTGGCCCGCCCGGAGCTGCAGTACCTCTCGCCCGAGCAGTACAACCAGCTGGTCACGATGCACGGCACGATCATGCTGCTGTTCTTCGCGACGCCGATGTTCTTCGCGTTCGCGAACCTGATCATGCCGCTGCAGCTGGGTGCGCCCGACGTCGCGTTCCCGCGACTGAACGCCTTCTCCTTCTGGCTGTTCTTCTTCGGCGCCTCGATCGCCGTCTCCGGCTTCCTGACCCCGGGTGGCGCGGCCGACTTCGGCTGGTACGCCTACACCCCGCTGTCGACCGCGGTGCACAGCCCGGGCGCCGGTGGTGACCTGTGGATCGCGGGCCTGGCGGTCAGTGGTCTGGGCACGATCCTGGGTGGCGTCAACTTCATCGCCACGATCGTCTGCCTCCGGGCGCCGGGTCTGACGATGTTCCGGATGTCCATCTTCACCTGGGCGGCGCTGGTCACCAGCATCCTGATCCTGCTGGCCTTCCCCATCCTGACCGCCGCGCTGATGGCGCTGCTGGCCGACCGGCACCTCGATGCGCAGGTCTACACGCCGGAGAACGGTGGGCCGCTGCTGTGGCAGCACCTGTTCTGGTTCTTCGGGCACCCAGAGGTCTACATCATCGCGTTGCCGTTCTTCGGCATCATCAGCGAGGTCATCCCGGTCTTCAGCCGCAAGCCGCTGTTCGGCTACAAGGGCATGGTCTTCGCGCTGATCGCCATCACCGCGCTCTCGCTGGCGGTGTGGGCGCACCACATGTTCGCCACCGGTGCGGTGCTGCTGCCGTTCTTCGCCTTCCTGACGTACCTGATCGCGGTGCCCACCGGGATCAAGTTCTTCAACTGGATCGGCACGATGTGGCGGGGCCAGATCACCTTCGAGACGCCGATGCTCTTCTCGATCGGCTTCCTGATCACCTTCCTGCTCGGTGGTCTGACCGGTGTGCTGCTGGCCAGCCCGCCGCTGGACTGGCACGTCAACGACAGCTACTTCGTCGTGGCCCACTTCCACTACGTCGTCTTCGGCACCGTGGTGTTCGCCGCCTACGCCGGGCTGTACTTCTGGTTCCCGAAGATGTGCGGCCGGATGATGGACGAGAAGATCGGGAAGCTGCACTTCTGGCTGACCTTCATCGGCTTCCACGCCACGTTCCTCATCCAGCACTGGCTGGGCAACGAGGGCATGCCGCGCCGGTACGTCGACTACCTCGCGACCGACGGCGGCGGCTCCTTCACCACGATGCACACGATCTCCACGATCGGTTCCTTCATCCTGGGTGCCTCGGTGATCCCCTTCGTCTACAACGTCGTGAAGTCGTGGAAGCACGGCCGGCTGGCGCTGCGCGACGACCCCTGGGGCCACGGCAACTCCCTGGAGTGGGCGACCTCGTCCCCGCCGCCGCGACACAACTTCGTCGAGATCCCCCGGATCCGGTCGGAGCGCCCCGCGTTCGAGCTGCACTACCCGCACCTGCGGGACCGCCTGGAGATGGAGGCCCACGCCGGCAAGGGTCACCAGCCCTACGCCAGCGAGGCCGGTCTGACCGGAGGCGCCCGCCAGGGCGCCGACGACAAGGACCCGACCTGAGCTGAGGTCGCTGGCCTCGCGAGGGCAGCGCACGCAGCGGGCCGACTCGGACGCCCCGTCAGCCACTGGCTGACGGGGCGTCCGTGCGTCCGGGGCCGGGGGAGCGCAGCGGACGGGGCGCGGTCGGGGGGCGATCACCGGTCCGGCACGATGGCCGGGTGACCGACCGCGCCGCCGCCCCAGCGCCGACCGAACCGACCGCCGTCCCACCGGCGTCCGACGGAGCGCTGCTGACCGTGACCGGCAGCGACCGGCCGGGGGTGACTGCGGCCCTGTTCGCTGCGCTGGACTCCCTCGGCCCGCACCCGGTCGAGGTCCTCGACGTCGAACAGGTCGTGGTGCACGGCCAGCTGGTGCTCGGCGTCGTCGTCGGCAGCCCGGAGAGCGCCGCCGAGGGGCCCCTGGCCGACCGGTTGCGTGCCACCGCAGCCGAGGTGGCGGCGCGGACCGGCGTCCAGGTCAGCGTGCAGCCCACCGCGGCCGGCAGCGCCCGCCAGGAGCGCACCGCCCGCCACCACGTCATCGTGCTCGGCCGCCCGGTCCCGCCGGCTGCGGTCGCCGGCGCCGCGCGCGCCATCGCCGGGGTGGGCGGCAACATCGAGGCGATCCGCCGGTTGTCCGACTACCCGGTCACCAGCTTCGAGCTGACCGTCTCCGGTGCCGCCTCCACCGAGCTGCGCACGGCGCTGGCCACGGTCGCCGCCGAGACGGGCACCGACATCGCGGTGGAGCAGGTGGGGCTGGCACGGCGTGGCAAGCGGCTGATCGTGCTGGACGTCGACTCGACCCTGGTCCGCGGCGAGGTGATCGACGAGCTGGCCGCCCGCGCCGGCCGGGCCGCCGAGGTCGCCCGGATCACCGCGGCGGCGATGAACGGTGAGCTGGACTTCGAGGAGTCCCTCCGCGCGCGGGTGGCGGTGCTGGCCGGGCTGCCGGTGGGCGTGCTGGAGGAGGTCCGGACCCACCTGGTGCTGACCCCGGGCGCCCGGACCCTGATCCGCACGCTGCAGCGACTGGGCTTCCGCTGCGGGATCGTCAGCGGCGGGTTCAGCCAGATCACCGATCCGCTCGCCGCCGAGCTCGGCCTGGACTTCGCCGCCGCGAACACCCTGGAGGTGGCCGACGGGCGGCTCACCGGCGGGCTCGTCGGGGAGGTCGTCGACCGCGCGGGCAAGGCCCGGGCGCTGGCCCGGTTCGCCGCCGAGCACGGCGTCCCGATGGACCAGACCGTCGCGGTCGGCGATGGCGCCAACGACCTCGACATGCTCAACGCGGCCGGGCTGGGCATCGCGTTCAACGCCAAGCCGTTCGTCCGCGACCAGGCACACGCGGCGCTGAACCAGCCCTACCTGGACGCCGTCCTCCAGGTCCTCGGCTTCACCCGGGACGAGGTGCTGGACGCCAGCTGAGCGGGGGTCCGCACTGGGGACTGTCGACGACGGGAGGCCGGAGGCCTCCCCGAGGAGGCAGCTCAGCGGCTCCACGCGAGTCGGGCACGGCTCCTGGCCGCGGTGTCGTCCGTCAGGACGACGATGTGCTCAGCTCCACCCCGGCGGTGCGGAGCTGTTCCAGGGCGGCGTCGGTCGTGGCGGGGGAGACCCCGGCGGTGAGGTGCAGCAGCACCCGGGTGGAGAACCCGGCGCCGACCGCGTCGAGCGCGGTCGCCCGGACGCAGTGGTCGGTGGCGATGCCGACGACGTCGACGGCGTCGACCTCGTGGGCCCGCAGCCAGTCGGCCAGACCCTGCCCGTCGAACGAGCCCTCGAAGCCGGAGTAGGCGGCTTCGTACTCGCCCTTGTCGAAGACCGCCTCGATCGGCCGCCGGTCCAGGTCCGAGTGGAGCTCGACCCCGGACGTCCCGACGACGCAGTGCGCCGGCCAGGTCTCCAGGTAGTCGGGCTGCTCGGCGAAGTGGCCGCCCGGGTCGACGTGGTGGTCCCGGGTGGCGACGACGTGCGCGTAGTCGGTCGCGGCGGCGTGGGCGCTGATCGCCCGGGCGACGGCGGTGCCCCCGTCGACGGCGAGGCTGCCGCCCTCGCAGAAGTCGTTCTGCACGTCCACGATCACCAGTGCCCGGGTCATGGCCTCATCCTGCCCCGACGACCGCCCTCCCGGCGGGTGGGGCCTGCGGCCGCTACTCGGTGACGGTGTCGATCGCCGGTTCACCCCGGGACAGCGACCACGCCTCCGTGGGCAGGGCGGTGCGTGCCCGGGCGTGCAGTTCCACGGCCACGGCGAGGGCGTCGGCGGGGGACCGGGGCTCCACCAGTTCCCCGCCACGGACGAGTGGTCGGATCAGCTCGCGGTCGTGCTCCCGGGTGGTGGCCGGTGCCGTGCTGACCACCTCTGCGGTCGCCGTCCCGTCGGCGTCGTGCCGGCGCACGGCGTGCTTGCGGCCACCCACCGAGCGCTTGCCCACGGAGTTCTTGGCCACCGGTACGCCGTCCCGCGCCACCAGCTTGTAGACCATCCCGACCGTGGGCGAGCCGGAGCCGGTCACCAGGGAGGTGCCCACGCCGTAGCCGTGGACCGGGGCGGCCGCCAGGGCGGCGATCGCGTACTCGTCCAGGTCGCTGGTGACGATCACCCGGGTGCCCGTCGCGCCGAGGGAGTCCAGCAGCTCGCGGGCGCGGGTCGCCTCGATGGCGAGGTCCCCGGAGTCCAGCCGGACGGCGCCGAGCTCCGGGCCGGCCACCTCGATCGCCGTCCGGATGCCCTGCTCGGTGTCGTAGGTGTCGACCAGCAGCGTCGTCCCGACGCCCAGGGTGTCCAGCTGCGCGCGGAACGCCGCCGCCTCGTCGTCGTGCAGCAGGGTGAACGCGTGTGCGCTGGTGCCGGTCGTGGGGATGCCGTAGCGGGCGCCGGCGGCCAGGTTCGACGTCGCGGAGAAGCCGACCAGGGCGGCGGCCCGGGCGGCGGCGACGGCGGCCTCCTCGTGCGTGCGCCGGGAGCCCATCTCGATGCACGGCCGGCCGCAGGCGGCGCCGACCATCCGCGCCCCGGCCGCGGCGATGGCGCTGTCGTGGTTGAGGATCGACAGCACGAGGGTCTCGAGCAGGACCGCCTGGCCGAACGGGGCCCGCACGGTCAGCACCGGGGAACCGGGGAAGTAGAGGTCGCCCTCGGCGTATCCGTCGACGTCCCCGGTGAACCGGAAGCCGGCCAGGTGCTCCAGCAGTCGGGGGTCCTCGACGCCCTGCTGCCGGAGCGCGTCGAGCTCGGCCTCGCCGAACCGGAAGCCGGCCAGCGCCTCCAGGAACCGGCCGGTGCCGGCGAGCACGCCGTACCGCCGGCCGTGCGGCAGCCGGCGGGCGAACACCTCGAAGACGCAGTCCCGGTCGGCGGTGCCGTCGCGAAGGGCGGCGGCCAGCATCGTCAGCTCGTAGCGGTCGGTGAACATCGCGGGGCTGAGCGGCGGGCTCTGCGGCATGGAGCAGCACGATAGGGGCCCACCGACTGCGTCCGGGGAGGCGGTCGTCCTAGAGTGCTCACGTGGCCGGACCGCTTGCGCCTGAACGGGTGCCGGAGACGACGACCGAGGAGCAGTCCGCCCTCGACCGCCCCTGGGTCACCGTCGTCTGGGACGACCCGGTCAACCTGATGACCTATGTGACCTTCGTGCTCCAGGAGCTGTTCGGGTACGACGAGGCGACGGCGACGGAGCTCATGCTGCAGGTGCACAACGAGGGCAAGGCGATCGTGAGCTCCGGTCCGCGGGAGCGGATGGAGCACGACACGAACCGGCTGCACGCCTACGGGCTGTGGGCCACCTACCAGCGGGACGCATGAAGCCGTTCCGCCGCAAGGGCGACCAGTTGGTGGCCCGGCTGGTCGACGCCGAGGCCGACATCGTGAACCTGCTGCTGGACCAGCTGGAGCAGCTGCTCGTCGCCGATGCAGCCGACTCCGGTGGCGACCCGGTCCTGGCCCGGCTGCTGCCCAGCGGGCACGCCAGCGACCCGCAGCTGGCCGCCGAGTACCGCGAGCTCACCGAGGCCGGGCTGCGCAGTGGCAAGGCCGACGACCTGGCGATGGTCCGCGCCACCGTGCCCCCCGGGGGTGGCGAGGTGCGGCTGGACGCCGAGCAGGCGCGAGCCTGGCTGCGCACCACCAACGACCTCCGGCTCGCGATGGGCACCCGGCTGGGCATCACCGCGGAGACCGAGCCCCCGGAGATCGACCCCTCGGGGGAGGGGGCGGACGACGACTCGCAGCTGGCCGTCTACTACTGGCTCACCGCGGTGCAGGGCTCGCTGATCGACGCCGTGGCCGCCGGTCGAGGCGACCGACGGTGAGCAGCACCAGGATGGCGACGAGCAGGTCGGCGACGAAGAACACGTAGACCAGGCTGTGCACCGTCACGTCCTGCACGATCGCCCCGATGCAGGACACCAGGGTGATGCCGGACAGGGCGGCCAGCAGCACCAGCCCGATGAGCCGGCCGAGCACCACCAGCACCAGCTCGACCCGGTCGGTCCGCTGGTCCGTGGCGCGGCCACTGCGGTAGAGCAGCCGGGCCGACCCGATGGCCAGGGCCGGCAGCGCGACCAGGACGACGCCGAGCACCATGAGAACCTCGATCACCACGGTCGGCGACGTTATCGTCCGGACACCCCGGGGACGCAATCCGTTCCCCCGGCGGTCACCCGTTCCGGCCCTCGTCCCGGACCGGGGAGGACGTCGGGCGGCGGCGCTGCCTAGACTGGGCCCGTGCTGCGCATCGACCGCGCGACCTACGACGCCATCGTGGCCCACGCCCGGGAAGACCACCCGGACGAGGCCTGTGGTGTCGTCGCCGGCCCCGAGGGCAGCGACCGGCCCGAGCGCTTCATCCCGATGCTCAACGCGGCCCGCTCACCGACGTTCTACGAGTTCGACAGCGGCGACCTGCTGAAGCTGTACCGAGCGATGGACGACCGGGACGAGGTCCCCGTGGTCATCTACCACTCGCACACCGCCACCGAGGCCCGTCCCTCGCGCACCGACATCAGCTACGCCTCCGAGCCCGAGGCGCACTACGTGCTGGTCTCCACGCGCGAGCACGGCGACCGGACCGGCCTGGCCGGGGACACCGTGGAGTTCCGCAGCTTCCGGATCGTCGACGGCGAGGTGCGCGAGGAGGACGTCGAGGTCGTCGAGTCCTACCTGTTCGGCCACTCGCCGACCACCGTCGTCTACGACTGAGCGCCAGCTCACCCCGCGGCCGGCGGAATCGCCGGCCGCCCACCGGCGTTCCTCCGAGCAGCCGGCTCTGTGCGCCCTGCGCGCGACCCCTGTCCCAGCCCGATCCCGCACATCCCCACCCGAGGAGTTCTCACGCCATGGCCATCGAGGTCCGCATCCCGACCATCCTGCGCACCCACACCGGCGGCAACAAGACCGTCCAGGGGAACGGCGACACGCTCGGCGCGCTGGTCGACGACATCGACAGCCAGCACCCCGGGATCAAGGGCCGCCTGGTCACCGACGAGGGCAAGCTGCACCGCTTCGTGAACGTCTACGTCAACGACGAGGACGTGCGCTTCACCGGTGCGCTGGACACCTCGGTCAAGGACGGCGACTCGGTCACGATCCTGCCCGCCGTCGCCGGCGGCTGCTGACCCGGAGCCTCCCCGCCCGGCACCGCGACTCCAGGAGACCCGTCATGGCCCGTTTCGCCTCCCTCGTCGACTCGCTCGGCAACACCCCGCTGGTGGGGCTGCCGGCGCTGTCGCCCACGCCCGACGTCCGGTTGTGGGCCAAGCTCGAGGACCACAACCCCACCGGTTCGATCAAGGACCGCGCCGCGATCGCCATGATCGAGGCGGCCGAGAAGGAGGGGCGGCTGCAGCCGGGCAGCACGATCCTGGAGCCCACCAGCGGCAACACCGGCATCTCGCTGGCGATGGTCGCCCGGCAGCGCGGCTACGAGCTGATCTGCGTGATGCCGGAGAACACCTCGATCGAGCGGCGCCAGCTGCTGGAGATGTACGGCGCGCGGATCATCAGCTCCCCGGCCGCCGGCGGCAGCAACCAGGCCGTCGCCGTCGCCAAGGGGCTGGCCGCCGAGCACGAGGACTGGGTGATGCTGTACCAGTACGGCAACCCGGCCAACGCCGAGGCGCACTACACCGGCACGGGTCCGGAGATCCTGGCCGACATGCCCTCCATCACCCACTTCGTGGCCGGGCTGGGCACCACCGGCACGCTGATGGGCGTCTCCCGGTACCTGCGGGAGAAGAAGCCCGACGTCCAGGTGATCGCGGCCGAGCCGCGCTACGGCGAGCTGGTGTACGGCCTGCGCAACATCGACGAGGGGTTCATCCCCGAGCTGTACGACGCCGACCTGCTGGACTCGCGGTTCTCCGTCGGCCCGGACGACGCGATCCACCGCACCCGCCAGCTGGTCGAGCGCGAGGGCATCTTCGCCGGCATCTCCACCGGGGCGATCCTGCACGCGGCCCTCGGGATCGCCGACAAGGAGGTCGCGGCCGGCCGCAAGGCCGACATCGTCTTCATCGTCTGCGACGGCGGCTGGAAGTACCTCTCCACCGGGGCCTACGCCGGCACGCTCGAGCAGGCCAGCGCAGCGCTCGAAGGGCAGTTGTGGGCCTGAGGGAGCTGCTGCTCCCGGCACGGGGGCTGCTGTTCGACAACGACGGGGTGCTGGTCGACTCCGAGCCCAGCGTGGTGCGCTCCTGGTCCCGCTGGGCGATCGACTCGGGGCTCGACCCGGACGAGGTCATGGCGGCGGTGCCCGGGCGCCGGGCCGCCGACACGGTGGCGTTGTTCGTCAAGCCCGAGGACGTCGAGCGGTCCACCGCGCTGATCACCCGCTACGAGCTGGAGGACGTCGCCGGCACCCTCGCCGTGCCGGGCGTCCTCGACCTGGTCGCCCAGCTGGCCGACGTGCCCTGGGCGGTCGTCACCTCCGGCGTCCGTGAGCTGGCGACGGCGCGGCTGCTGGCCGCCGGGGTGCCGGCGCCGGACGTGGTGGTGACCGCCGAGGACGTCGTCATGGGCAAGCCCCACCCCGAGCCGTACCTCACCGGGGCGAGCCGGCTGGGGCTGCCGCCGGGCGAGCTGATCGTGCTGGAGGACAGCCCGAGCGGGGTCCGCGCGGGGCTGACCGCCGGCGCGACGGTGCTGGGCATCGGGGCGACCGCGCTGGCCAGCGAGGCGCCCGCCGTCGTCCGCGACCTGACCGGGGCCCGCTGGACCGCCGAGGGGCTGCTGCTCCCGGACGCGGCGCTGCTGCGTCGCCCCTGACCGGGCTGAGACGGTCGTCTCAGCCCGGACGCGCGGCGTTGTCCGACCGGGCCGTTAGCCTGGCTGCCGACATGAGCACTGCGACAGCGGGTGCGGACGCACCCATCGGGATCTTCGACTCCGGGGTCGGTGGGCTCACCGTGGCCCGCGCGGTCCTCGACCAGCTCCCGCACGAGGCCATCCGCTACCTCGGCGACACCGCGCACAGCCCGTACGGGCCCCGGCCGATCGCCGACGTCCGCCGGCACTCGCTGGCGGCGATGGACCAGCTGGTCGCCGACGGGGTCAAGATGCTCGTCATCGCCTGCAACTCCGCCAGCGCCGCCTGCCTGGGCGATGCCCGGGAGCGCTACGACGTCCCGGTGGTGGAGGTGGTGCTGCCCGCCGTCCGCCGGGCGACCGCGGCGACGCGGAACGGCCGGGTAGGCGTCATCGCCACCCAGGCCACGGTCACCAGCGGCGCCTACGAGGACGCCTTCGCCGCCGCGCCGCAGGTCAGCGTCACCAGCGCCGCCTGCCCCAGCTTCGTCGACTTCGTCGAGCGCGGGATCACCAGCGGCCGGCAGCTCGTGGGGCTGGCGCAGTCCTACCTGGACCCGTTGCTGGGAGCCGGCGTCGACACCGTCGTGCTCGGCTGCACGCACTATCCGCTGCTCACCGGCGTGCTGTCGCTGGTGCTGGGTGAGGAGGTCACGCTGGTGTCCAGCGCGGAGGAGACGGCCAAGGACGTGTACCGGGTGCTGACCCGGACCGACCTGGTGCGCGACCCGGAGGGCCCGCCACCGGTGCACCGGTTCCTCGCCACCGGCGACCCGGAGCCCTTCGCCCGGCTCGGCCGGCGCTTCCTCGGCCCGGAGGTCGACAGCGTCCTGCGTGCGGGTGCGGAGGCCGGGGCGTGAGGCTCACCGTCGTCGGCTGCTCCGGCAGCGCCCCGGGCCCGTCCTCCCCGGCGTCCTGCTACCTGGTGGAGCACGAGGAGTTCGCCCTGCTGCTGGACCTGGGCAACGGGTCCTTCGGCGCCCTGCAGGGGCTCACCGACCCCGGCCGGGTCGATGCCGTCTACCTCAGCCACCTGCACGCCGACCACTGCCTGGACGCGGCGCCGTTCATCGTGTGGCACCGCTACTCGGGCCGCTCTGACGGCCGCGCCGTGCCGCTGTACGCACCGGTCGGTGCCGACCGCCGGCTGGCTGCCGCCTACGACGCCGACGGCGGGCCGATCGACGACGTCTTCGACGTCACCCCGGTCGGCCCCGGCAGCTGGTCCATCGGGCCGTTCCAGGTGCAGACGGTCCGGACGGCCCACCCGGTCGAGTGCTACGCCGTGCGGCTGACCGCCGGTGGCCGGTCGCTGGTCTACACCGGCGACACCGGCCCGTCGGACGCCGTGGTCGAGCTGGCCCGGGGCGCCGACGTGCTGCTGGCCGAGGCCGCCCACCCCGACGTGCCCGACCTGCCCCCGGGGCTGCACCTGACCGGCCGGCAGGCCGGTGAGCTCGCGGCCGCCGCCGGGGTCGGCCGGATGCTGGTCACGCACGTGCCGGCCTGGGTGGACGCCGAGGCGCAGCTGGCCGCGGCCCGGTCGGTCTTCCCGGCCGCCGAGCTGGCCCGGCACGCCGGGGTCCACGACATCTGAGCCGGCGCGGCGCGTCCGGGCCCGGTTGCCCTGCGCCGACGGGCGCGGCACGGTGACCGGGTGGCCAGCAGCGACGAGGAACGGGACGGCGTCCGGCTGAGCAGCCTGGACTCCCCGCTGGGCGACGGGCTCGAGGTGACCAAGCGGGAGCTCGTCGACCACCTGGACGCCTTCGCCGACCGGCTCGTGCCGCTGCTCGCCGGGCGGCCGCTGACGATCAAGCGCGTCCGGCCCGGTGCGGCGCCGTTCGTCCAGCGCGACGTGCCGAAGGGCGCGCCGGAGTGGGTCCGGACGGTGGCCACCTGGTCCGACCGGGCGCACCGCGAGGTGCACCAGGTGCTGGTCGAGGACCGCCGCACCCTGCTGTGGCTGGCCAACCAGCGGGCCGTGGAGTACCACGTGCCGTTCAGCCGGGTGGGGGAGGAACAGCCCACCGGGCTGGTGCTGGACCTCGACCCGCCCGACGGTGCGCCGTTCGACGTGGTCGTGCGCACGGCACTGCTGTGCCGCCGAGCGCTCGCCGAGGTCGGGCTGACGGCGGCGGTGAAGACCAGTGGGTCGACGGGGCTGCACGTCGTCGTCCCGGTGCACGGGTCACCGGCCGAGGACGTCGCCGCCGCCACCCGGGCCCTGGCTGCCCACACCGAGCGGCTGGACCCGGACCTGGCGACCACCGCCTACGTTGTGGCCGAGCGGGGTGACCGGGTGTTCGTCGACTCGACCCGCTCCGGCCGCGGC
Source organism: Modestobacter sp. VKM Ac-2985 (assembly GCF_026967925.1). GTDB lineage: Bacteria > Actinomycetota > Actinomycetes > Mycobacteriales > Geodermatophilaceae > Modestobacter. The sequence goes on from NZ_JAPVBI010000001.1 coordinate 1,137,798, forward strand.
ACGGTCGCGGCGGCGTACAGCCCGCGGGTGCGGCCCGGGCTGCCGGTGTCCACGCCGGCGGCCTGGGACGCGCTGGACGGCGTCCGGCCCGGCGACGTCACCGTGCGCACCGCGCGGGAGCGGATCGGGGACGGCGACCCGTGGGCGGCGGCGCTGCCCGACCCGCAGGAGCTGCCCGCCGACCTGGTCGCCGAGGGCCACACCATCCCGGTCGCCCGGGTGGCCGCGATGCACGAGGGCAAGCGCCGCGCCCGCGCCAAGGCGGCCGAGAGCGGGTCGTGACCGACGGCAGGACGGGGCCCGCCCGGTAGGACGAGCCCCGCCACCGCACGGTCACGCGGGGTCGTTCAGCTGGTCTGCACCTCGCGGCCGTCCTCGCCCCACATGGTGTGGAAGGAGCCCTCGCGGTCGGTCCGCCGGTAGGTGTGCGCGCCGAACAGGTCGCGCAGGCCCTGGATCAGCGCGGCCGGCAGGCGCTCGGCCCGCAGCCCGTCGTAGTAGGCCAGCGCACTGGCGAAGCCGGGCACCGGCACCCCGTGCCGGGCCGCGCCGGCCACGACCTGCCGCCAGCTCTCTTGGCCCTCGCTGACCGCGTTCCGGAAGTACTCGTTGGTCAGCAGGGTGGTGACGTCGGGCTCGTCGGTGAACACCTGGCTGATCCGGTCCAGGAAGCGCGCCCGGATGATGCAGCCGCCGCGCCAGATCTTGGCCAGCGCCGCCCGGTCGATGTCCCAGCCGTACTGGTCGGCGCCCTGGGTGATCTGGTCGAACCCCTGGGCGTAGGCGACCACCTTCGAGGCGTACAGCGCCTGGCGCACCGACTCGATGAAGGCCTCCTTGTCGGCCACCTGCTCGTCCCACTCCCGGTCGGGACCCGGCAGCACCCGCTGCGCCGCCTGCCGCTGCTCCCGGTGCCCGGACAGCGCCCGGGCGAAGACTGCCTCCGCGATGCCGCTGACCGGCACGCCCAGGTCGAGAGCGGACTGCACGGTCCAGCGGCCGGTGCCCTTCTGCTCGGCCTCGTCCAGCACGATGTCCACGAACGGCCCGCCGGTCTCGGCGTCGGTGTGCCGCAGCACCTGCGCGGTGATCTCGATCAGGTAGCTCTCGAGGTCGCCCTCGTTCCAGCCGGCGAAGACGTCGCCGATCTCGGCCGGCGTCAGCCCCAGCCCCTGGCGGAGCAGGTCGTAGGCCTCGGCGATCAGCTGCATGTCGGCGTACTCGATGCCGTTGTGCACCATCTTGACGAAGTGGCCGGCGCCGCTGGCCCCGATGTGGGTGCAGCACGGTTCGCCGTCGACGACGGCGGCGATCGACTCCAGCAGCGGGCCGACCAGCGCGTAGGCCTCCGTCGAGCCCCCGGGCATGATGCTCGGCCCGTTGAGCGCGCCCTCCTCGCCGCCGCTGATGCCGGTGCCCATGAAGTGCAGGCCGCGGGCGGTGAGCGCCTCGGTGCGCCGGATGGTGTCGGTGAACAGGGCGTTGCCGCCGTCCATCAGCACGTCGCCGGAGTCCAGCAGCGGGGCGATCTCCTCGATGACGCCGTCGGTGGCCGCGCCGGCCTGCACCATGACGATGATCTTGCGCGGGCGCTGCAGGGCGCCGACGAACTCCTCCATCGACCCGGTCGGCACGAAGTCGCCCTCGCTGCCGTGCTGCTCGACGAGGGTGTCGGTGCGCCCCCTGCTGCGGTTGTGCAGGACCACCTGGTGGCCGTGCCGGGCGAGGTTGCGGGCGAGGTTGGCGCCCATGACCGCGAGCCCGGTGACGCCGATCTGATCACTCATGCCACGACCCTGCCCGAGCCGGGCCCGGCTGACCAGCGCCGTCCCAGCCCCTGGACAGGAACCGCTGGGGGGGCGTCAGTCGATGCCGAGGTCGCGCATCAGCTTCGCCACGTGCCCGGTGGCCTTGACGTTGTAGGCGGCCTTCTCGATCTTGCCGTCGGCGCCGACCACGAAGGTCGACCGGATGACCCCGACGACCTCCTTGCCGTACAGCTTCTTCGGGCCGTAGGCGCCGTAGGCCGTCAGCACCTGCTTCTCCGGGTCGGAGACCAGGGTGATCGACAGCTCCTCCTGCTCCCGGAACCGGCTCAGCTTCTCGGGGACGTCGGGGGAGACGCCGATGATGTCGAGCCCGGCCTCGGCCAGGTCCCCGGCCGCGGCGGTGAAGTCGACGGCCTGGGTGGTGCAGCCCGGGGTGAGCGCGGCGGGGTAGCAGTACACGATGACCCGCCGACCCCGGTAGGACGACAGCGAGACGGGGGTGCCGTCGGCGTCCGGGAGGGTGAACTCCGGCGCCGGGTCACCGGGGGTGAGGCGGACGGGGGCCGTGTCGATGCCGGGGGCGGTCTCGGTCATGGATGGATGGTGCCGCACCCGGCCGACGCTTCCCAACCCGGTCGACGCTCAGCCGGTCAGGAAGCTGAACCGCACGTGCCGCGACGGGTTGTCGACGTTGGTGTCGACGAAGCAGATGCGCTGCCAGGTGCCCAGGGTCAGCCGCCCCTCGAGCACCGGCACCGTGGCGTGCGGCGGGACGAACGCCGGCAGCACGTGGTCGCGGCCGTGCCCGGGGGCACCGTGCCGGTGCCGCCAGCGGTCGTCGCGGGGGAGCAGCTCGTCGAGCTGGGCGAGCAGGTCGTCGTCGCTGCCGGCGCCGGTCTCGATGATCGCGATCCCGGCGGTGGCGTGCGGCACGAACACCTGGAGCAGGCCGTCGCCCTCGCCGCGGACGAACTCCGCGCACTCGTCGGTGAGGTCGACCACCGACGGGACACCTCCGGTGCGCACCGCGCGCAGCTCTGATCGCATGGCCCGAGCCTGGCACGGGCGGTGGCCCTCCCGCCCGGCGACGTCCGCTCGGCAGCCGGTCTCTCCGCATTGCACGCTCTTCCTCCGCAGTGCACGCGCTGCAGCATGAGCACTGCGGAGGAAGAGCGTGCAATGAGGTCGCGGGGAGGGGGGTCGCGGGCCGGGCCGGGCCGGGCGGGCGGTGGCGCGGGAGTGGGGCTGCCGCGGCACTACCCTCGGACCACGTGACCCGCCCCGACGGCCGCGCGGCCGACCAGCTCCGCCCGGTGACCATCACCCGCAACTGGCTCGACCACGCCGAGGGCTCGGTGCTCGTCGAGTTCGGCCGTACCCGCGTGCTCTGCGCCGCCAGCGTCACCGAGGGCGTGCCCCGCTGGCGCCGCGGCTCGGGCCTGGGCTGGGTGACCGCCGAGTACTCGATGCTCCCGCGGGCCACCCACACGCGCAGCGACCGCGAGTCGGTCAAGGGCAAGATCGGCGGCCGCACCCACGAGATCAGCCGGCTCATCGGCCGGTCCCTGCGGGCCAGCATCGACCTGGCCGCGCTGGGGGAGAACAGCATCGCCCTGGACTGCGACGTCCTGCAGGCCGACGGCGGCACCCGCACCGCCGCGATCACCGGCGCCTACGTGGCCCTCGCCGACGCGGTGAGCTGGCTCGGCGAGCGCGGCAAGCTGGCCAGCGCGACCCCGCTGCCGAACTCGGTCGCCGCGGTCAGCGTGGGCGTCATCGACGGCGAGCCGCGGCTGGACCTCGCCTACGAGGAGGACGTCACCGCCGGCACCGACATGAACGTCGTGTGCACCGGCACCGGCGGCTTCGTCGAGGTCCAGGGGACGGCGGAGGGCGCCGTCTTCGACCGGGCCACCCTCGACGAGCTGCTCGACCTGGCCGTCGCCGGCTGCGCGGAGCTGACCCTGGCCCAGCAGGTGGCGTTGTCGGCGTGAGCCAACTGCTGCTCGCCACCCGCAACGCCGGCAAGCTCGCCGAGCTGCAGCGGCTGCTGTCCACCGCCGTCCCCGGGGTCGAGGTGCTCGGCCTGCGCGACGTCCCGGAGTACCCCGAGGCGCCCGAGACCGGGGCGACGTTCGAGGAGAACGCGCTGCTCAAGGCGCGGGAGGCGGTCCGGTACACCGGCCTGCCGGCGGTCGCCGACGACTCCGGGATCACCGTCGACGCGCTGAACGGGATGCCGGGGATCCTGTCCGCCCGCTGGTCCGGGCGGCACGGGGACGACCCGGCCAACACCGCCCTGCTGCTCGGTCAGCTGGCCGACGTGCCCGAAGAACGGCGTGGCGCGGCGTTCGTCTGCGCGGCCGCCCTGGTCACGCCGGACGGTGGCGAGCACGTGCTCGAGCGGCGCTGGCCGGGCACGGTCGTCCGGGAGCCCCGGGGCAGCAACGGCTTCGGCTACGACCCGGTGTTCGTGCCGACCGGTCTGACCGTGACGTCGGCGGAACTCGACCCGGCGGAGAAGGACGCGATCAGCCACCGGGGGCGGGCGTTCGCCGCGCTGCTGCCGGTCATCGGCGAGGTGCTCGGCGGCCGCTAGCGTCGCTGCGTCCAGTCGATGAACCACAGTGAGCACGCCGCGAGCACCGGGTGGAACGCCAGCACGAGGAAGGCCGCGAACACCCGGTCGGACCGCCACCGGTCCCGCAGCTGCTGACCGCGGCTGCGGTCGGCGACCGGGACGACCGGGGCCTCCGCGTCCGCGCTGAGCGGGTGGGACTGTGCCGCCTGCCAGGCCTCGACCCGGGTCCAGCCGGGGGCGAGCCCGCACCCCAGGGCCAGCAGTGCGGCGCCGACGAGCAGCGGCAGCAGGGTGTCCGGCTGCAGCACGACCAGGCCGGCGGCGGCCGCGCCCGCGGCGAAGCCGGCCACGGTGACGGCGCCGAGGCAGAAGACCAGCCCGAGCGCGACGACCAGGGCGAGGTGGCCGGGCAGCAGCACGTCGCGCACCGGCCGGTCGGTGGTGAGCAGGACGACGCCCTGGACCCCGAGCGCGACGGCGCCGGCCAGCAGCGCCCAGCGGATCGGCACCCGGGGAGGGCCGGCCACGGTGGCCGACCGCACCGGGGACACGGCGGTCATGCCCGGTCCTCCGCCGTGCGCGCCGGGCCGGGCGCCGGGGCGGGCCCGGCGTCCATGTCCGGCGTGTCCTCGGCCTGGACGTGGCTGGACAGCCCGTGGTTCGTCTTCTCCCAGTAGAACGGCTTGACCAGCAGCTGCCACAGCGCCTTGTACGAGGCGATCGAGTGCAGCAGCCAGTAGAGCGGGGAGAGCAGCGCGAACGGCACCAGGCCGTAGGTCCGTCGTTTGAAGCCCGCCAGCAGCGACAGGTAGATGATCACGCCGTTGCCCAGCAGCAGGTTGGCCAGGCTGACCTGCACCAGCCAGCCGGGCAGCGCCGGGGTCAGGGCGCCGGGCGCCAGGAGCTCGACCGCGAGCATCGCGTAGAGCCACGGGGCGGCCAGGAACATCAGCGGGGTGCCGCCGATGAGGAGCGCGAAGCCGGCCGCCTGCCGGGGGCCGACGCTGCGCAGCAGCCGCCAGGGGTGCCGGGTGTGCACCAGGACCGTCTGCATGTAGCCCTTGATCCAGCGGCTGCGCTGCCGGATCCAGTTGCCGACGGCCATGTTGGCCTCTTCGTACGTCGTGGAGTTGACGACGGCGACGCGGTGGCCGCGGGCGGAGGCGCGGATGCCGAGGTCGGCGTCCTCGGTGACGTTGTAGGGGTCCCAGCCACCGAGGTCGCGCAGCATGTGGGTGCGGAAGTGGTTGCTCGTGCCGCCCAGCGGGATGGGCAGCCGCAGCTTGTCCAGGCCGGCCAGCGTGTAGTCGAACCAGGAGGAGTACTCCAGGGTGAACATGCGGGTGAGCAGGTTCTCCCGGGCGTTGAAGTAGTTCAGCGCCGCCTGCACGCAGACCAGGTCGTCCCCGCCCTTGCGGAAGGCGATCAGCGACTTCTTCAGCTGGTCGGCGTCGGGGCGGTCCTCGGCGTCGTAGATGACCACGTACTCGCCGCGGGCGAAGGCGAGCCCGACGTTGCAGGCGCGCGGCTTGGTCTTGGGCAGGGAGTGCGGGACGACGACGATGCGGACGATGTCCGGCGGTGCGGCGGCCAGCGCGGCGGCCAGCGTCTCCGGGTCGTCCTCCTCCAGCAGGAGCAGGATCTCCAGCTTCTCCCGCGGCCAGTCCAGGTCGGCCAGGTTGCGCATCAGCAGCCCGACGATGCCGGCTTCCTTGTAGACGGGGACGAGGATCGTGTAGACGGGCAGCTCGGCGTCGTCCAGTGCGTCGACCTCCGCCGCGGTGACCTGCTCGACGGTCTCCCAGGCGGTGCCGACGGTGCTGATCACCGCCTTGGCGCCGACGGCGAGGGCGACGGCGACGTTCACCGTCGCGACCAGGACCAGCATGGTCAGCGAGGGGTCGAGCACCAACCCGGTCACGGTGGCGACGAGGAGGGCGATCAGGGCGGCGATCTGCGGCCGGACGAACACCGTGGACGCCGACTCGTCCGGCCTGCGCTCGGCCAGCGCGCTGACCGCGTCGTGGACCAGCTCGTCCCGCCACACGGTGCGCAGCGCCCGCTGCACGTCCCAGTCGGTGGTGACCACCTGGCGCACCCGCGGGATGCCGGTGCGCTGCACGACGACCTCGGCGATGTGCGCCGACGGGCGGCCGGCGGTGGCGACGACGACCTGGCGATGGCCGTCGCCGTCCTCCTCGACGCGCAGCGGCACCCAGGTCTCCCGGGCGAGCATCGCGGCGGGGAAGCGCCGGGCCAGTCCCTCGTCGACGTCCACCGGGTCGACGAACGCCAGGTCGGCGCCCCACACCGCGGCCAGGCCGACGTAGAGCTCCCGCCGGGTCACCCAGCCCTTGGCCAGGACGACGGAGCCCAGCGGTGCGCCCACCCGTTCCTGCTGGTCCAGGGCCTCGGCCAGCTGTTGCTCGGTGAGCACGCCCTGCTCGACCAGGACGGCGCCGAGCCGCTGGGGCGCGGCGTGCTTCCCGTGGTCAGGGCGCAGTGCCGGGCCGGGGAGGGCGCCGCGGGGCGCGAAGACCGTCACCCCGTGGTGGTCGGCACCTGCGTCGTCCGGCTGTGCTCGGACGGCGGGTGGGCCACTCGGGCGGGTGAGCCGGTGCCCTCTGGGCGGCGTCGCTACCGTCGGGCTCCAGCGGCCGCAGCGGGCGACCGGGGACGGGGGAGTGGTCGATGGCGAGCTTGGAGCAGCTGCGCCGGTTCGGGCTGGTGCTGGAGATGGCCGAGGCGGCCGGGGACGGCGACTGGCGGGCCTGGACGGCGGTGCTGGGCGGCCTGGACGAGGACACCCGCGCGGACGTCGTGCGGCAGTCGTCGCTGGTGATCGCCATGCTCTGCGAGCGGGAGGCCGAGCGGCGGGGCATCACCCGCGACCAGTTCCTGGCCCAGTTCCGGGCCGAGGCGATGGACTCTCTCGGCTGATCGCAGGCGTGCCTGCCGTCCCGGCGGGCACGATGGCCGGATGCGGATCACGGTGGAGGGCGTCCGGACGCTGACCTTCGACGACGGGACGCCGGTGACGGCCGCGTCCGCGATCGCGCCGCTGGGCGACGGCTGGCTGGTGGCCCCGGACGACGCGACGATCGCGGCCTGGGTGCGCCCGGGAGGGGTCACGCCGGTGCGCGTGCTGCCACCGGTCGAGGGGCTGGACCGGTTCAGCGAGCCGGCCGGGACCAAGCACCTCAAGCCGGACCTGGAGGTGGCCTGCCCGGCGGAGGTGGACGGCGAGCCGGCCGTCCTGCTGCTGGGGTCGGGGTCGACGCCGCGGCGGATGCGCGGGGTGCTCGTCCGGCTGGAGGGCGGCGAGCCGGTCGCGCAGGCCGGCGAGCTGGGCCCGCTCTACGCCCGGGTGGCGCAGCTGCTGGAGGTCCCGGCCGACCAGCTGAACCTGGAAGGGGGCAGCCGGCACGGGGACACCGTCCGCTGGTTCCACCGGGGGAACCTCGCCGCCGGGGCAGGGCCGGCCAGCGTCGACCTCCCGCTGGCCGACCTGGTCGCCGCCGTGCTGGGCCGGGCCGGCGTCGACGCGGTGCCGATCTCCTCGCCCCGGTCCTACGACCTCGGCCGGGTGGCCGGGGTGGGGCTGGCCGTCACCGACGCGGTCGCGCTGCCGGACGGGCGGGTGCTGCTCTCCGCGGCCGCCGAGGACACCCCGAACGCGGTCGACGACGGGCCGGTGGTCGCCGCCGCCCTCGCGCTGGTCGACGGCGGGATCGTGCTCGACATCGCCGCGGTGCCCGAGGTCGACGGCCGCGTGCACAAGGTGGAGGGGCTGGCATTGCGCGGGGTCGAGGACGCCCGGGTGTGCCTGCTGGGCGTCGTGGACGACGACGACCCGGCGGCGCCGTCGGTGCAGCTGGAGCTGCTGGTCGAGTTCACCTGATCCCCCTGGGCTGCGGCACGGCCTCGTCGGCTCCCGCCTCGCGGCGTCCTTCGAGGAAGTAGGCACCCAGCGCGCCGGCCAGTGTGGCGAACACCGCGACCGAGTAGACGGCCAGGGCCACCTCGAGGAAACGGGCGAGACCGTGGTCGGTGTCGAGCACCTGCCCGGTGATCGTCGCCAGCGCGGCGTCGTGCAGGGCCGGGCCGTAGGTGTCGTAGGCGCCCACCACGTAGAGCAGCTGGCTGCTGGCGAGGACGACGACGCCGGTCACCGCGGTGAGCCAGCCGATCCGGTTCGTGAGCAGCCGGCCGGCCGACCGGGAGCCGCGGACGGCGGCAGAGAGCACGCCGCCGATGCGGGCGGTCCGCAGCAGGGTGAGGGCGCGGGCGAAGCGGAGGAACGGCAGGACCAGGAAGATCAGCTGCCACCAGTTGCGCAGCCAGAAGCGCCGCTGGCTGGGTGCCCGGACCGCGCGGAAGACGAACTCGGCCACGAAGACCGCCCAGCAGATCCAGCCCAGGACGGTCAGCGTCGTGACCAGCCAGGGCTCCCGGGCCAGGGCCTGGCCCAGGACGATCAGCACGAACACCAGGCCGAGCGCGCCCATCGGCCGGTCGAGCCGGGTGGCCAGGCCCTCGGTCTCGACCGTCGGGTCGGGGGTGGGCCGGTGGGTCGTGCCCTCGTCGCGCATGGGACGTGCCTACCCGGCGGATCCCGGCGGCCGCACGTCGGTGTCCGGCACCCCCACCGCATCCGGGGAACGGGGCCGCTTGACCCCCTCGACGAGGAGCACCCGCTCACGTGGCAGCACGTAGCCGTCGCGGTCGGACTCCTGGACGAACAACCAGCCGGGGGTGAAGACGACGGCGGCGTCCTGCACGGTGTCCGGGTCGCCGTCCCGGTTCAGCACGTGCAGCCGGCTCACCAGGTAGGTCTTGCCCTCGTCGAACTTCGCAGTCGCCATGACGCCTCAACGCAGCGCCAGCACGTGGTGTCCCCACCCGGCTGGTGCGGGAGGCGGGATTCGAACCCGCACGCCCGAAGGCACCAGATCCTAAGTCTGGCGTGGCTGCCGTTACACCACTCCCGCGTCGGAGGGAGTGTAGGAGCCTCCGTTCGGCCGGGACGGATGCCATCTGGCAGGCTGTCGCCCGTGCCGAGGACCCCTGAGCAGATCCAGCAGGAGATCGACGCCGCCCGCGAGTCGCTGGGGGCCACCCTGGACGAACTGGCGTTCCGCACGAACCCGCAGCGTCTGGCCGACCAGGGCAAGGCGAAGGTGCAGGAGTTCCTGCAGAGCCCGCCCGGGATCGCGCTCGTCAGCGTGGTCGGCCTGACCGTCACCTTCGTCGTGACCCGGAAGGTGGTCCGCCGCGTCCGGGGCACCGACCGCCGCCGGGTCGAGCCGGTGGTCACCTACCGCCGCGAGCCCGTGGTCACCTACCGCAAGGTGCGCTGACCCGGGGAGCGCCACCCGGCCTCGGCCGGTGAGGCGCACACTCGACGGCGTGTACCCACCGCCGCGTGACCCCGTCGGACCCGGCCAGGAGTCGGTCTGGAGCTACCCGCGCCCGCCCTCGGCCGAGGTGACCGGACGCCGCCTCGAGCTGACCCTCGGCGGGCGGGTCATCGCCCGCACCGGCCGCGCCGTGCGGGTCTGCGAGACCAGCCACCCGCCGGTCTTCTACGTGCCGCGCGACGACGTCGAGGCCGGCGTCCTGGAACGGGGCGCCGGTCAGTCGTGGTGCGAGTTCAAGGGCATGGCCACCTACTGGGACGCCGTCGTCGACGGGGTGCGGCACGCCTCCATCGCCTGGTCCTACGAGCAGCCCACCGCCGGCTACGAGCAGCTGCGCGGCGCGCTCGCCTTCTACCCGAGCCGGCTGGACGGCGCGACGGTCGACGGTGAGCCGGTGCGCGCCCAGGCCGGCGACTTCTACGGCGGCTGGATCACCGACGAGGTGGTCGGCCCGTTCAAGGGCGAGCCCGGCACGCGCGGCTGGTGAACCCCTACCCCCCAGGGGTATAGTGGTGGGCATGACGGGCTACGACGGCAACAAGGAGCAGGTGCTCGCGCGCCTCAAGCGCGTCGAGGGCCAGGTCCGCGGCATCGCGCGGATGGTCGAGGACGACACGTACTGCATCGACGTCCTCACCCAGGTCTCCGCCGCGACCAAGGCGCTGCAGGCGGTCGCCATCGGCCTGCTCGACGACCACCTGGCGCACTGCGTGCGGGAGGCCGTCGCCAGCAGCGCCGAGGACGACGGCGCCGCCGCCGACGCCAAGATCGCCGAGGCCTCCGCGGCCATCGCCCGGCTCGTCCGTTCCTGACCCGACCTCCCGAGGAGAGAACCACCGTGCAGACCCTGGACTTCACCGTCACCGGCATGACCTGCCAGCACTGCGTCGCCTCCGTCACCGAGGAGGTCACCGAGCTCTCCGGCGTGCAGGAGGTCGACGTCGACCTGGCCACCGGCCGGCTGCACGTCGTCGGCGACGTGACCGCCGACCAGGTGCAGGCCGCCGTGGCCGAAGCGGGCGACTACACCGCCCAGCCGGCATGAGCGCCGGGCCCCAGGCGGAGCCGTCGGCAGCCGGGGCCCCGGCCGCGGAGGACGAGGTCCGCCTCGACATCACCGGGATGACCTGCGCGAGCTGCGCGAACCGGATCGAGCGCAAGCTCAACAAGCTCGACGGCGTGCAGGCCAGCGTCAACTACGCCACCGAGGCCGCGACCGTCTGGTTCGACCCGACGCGGGTCGACCCCGACCAGCTGGTGGCCACCGTGGCGGCCGCCGGCTACTCCGCCGCGCTGCCGGCTCCGCCGGTCACCGAGGACGACGACGCCGAGGTCGAGGCGGCCCGGTCGCCGGAGTCCGTGCTGCGGCAGCGGCTGCTGGTCAGCGCCGCACTCACCCTGCCGGTCCTGGTGCTGTCCATGGTGCCTCCGCTGCAGTTCGACAACTGGCAGTGGCTGGCGCTCACCCTGGCCAGTCCGGTCGCAGTCTGGGGAGCCTGGCCGTTCCACCGCGCCGCGGTGGTCAACGCCCGGCACGGCGCCAGCACCATGGACACCCTGGTCTCGATCGGCATCTCCGCCGCCTACCTGTGGTCGCTGTGGGCGTTGTTCTTCGGCGACGCCGGGATGCCCGGCATGCGGATGGAGTTCACGCTCCTCCCCGAGCGCGGCGCCGGCGCGCACGAGATCTACCTCGAGGTCGCCGCGGCGGTCACCGTCTTCCTGCTGGCCGGCCGCTGGGCCGAGGCCCGCGCCAAGCGCCGGTCCGGCGCCGCGCTCACCGCGCTGCTCGAGCTGGGGGCCAAGGACGCCGCCGTGCTGGAGGACGGGCGCGAGGTGCGGGTGCCGATCGACCAGCTCGCCGTGGGGATGCGGTTCGTCGTCCGGCCGGGGGAGAAGGTCGCCACCGACGGCGTCGTCGTCAGCGGCAGCTCCGCGGTCGACCTGTCCATGCTGACCGGGGAGAGCGTGCCGGTCGAGGTCTCCGCCGGGGACCGGGTCACCGGGGCGACGGTCAACGTCGGCGGCCGGCTGGTCGTCGAGGCGACCCGGGTGGGCACCGACACGACGCTGGCCCAGCTCGGCCGGCTGGTCACCCAGGCGCAGAGCGGCAAGGCGCCGGTGCAGCGGCTGGCCGACCGGGTCTCGGCGGTCTTCGTGCCCGTCGTCCTGCTCATCGCGGTGGCCACCCTGGTCACCTGGCTGGTCGTGACCGGCGACGTGACGGCGGCCTTCACCGCCGCGGTCGCCGTGCTCGTCATCGCCTGCCCCTGCGCCCTGGGCCTGGCCACGCCCACCGCGCTGCTGGTCGGCACCGGTCGCGGTGCCCAGCTCGGCGTGCTGATCAAGGGCCCGGAGGTGCTGGAGAGCACCCGCCGGGTCGACACCGTGCTGCTGGACAAGACCGGGACCGTCACCACCGGGCAGATGAGCCTGGTGGAGGTGGCCGGGCCCCCGGAGACGCTGCGGCTGGCGGCTGCGGTGGAGGCCGGGTCGGAGCACCCGATCGCCCGGGCGATCGTCGCTGCCGCCGGTGAGCTCCCCGAGGTCGAGGGCTTCGCCAGCGAGCAGGGGATCGGCGTGCAGGGCCGGGTCGAGGGCCGGGACGTCGTCGTCGGGCGGACCTCGGCGATGCCGGGCCCGGTGCCGGCCGAGCTGGCCCGGGTCGTCGAGCGCGCCGAGCAGGCCGGGCAGACCGCCGTCCTGGTCGCCGTGGACGGCGCGGTGACCGGGGTCTGCGTCGTCGCGGACACCGTCAAGCCCACCAGCGCGGCGGCGATCGTGCGGCTGCGGGAACTGGGGCTGGCGCCGGTGCTGCTGACCGGTGACAACGCCGGTGCCGCCGCGGCGGTGGCCCGCTCGGTCGGGCTGGACCCCGACCGCGGTGAGGTGGTCGCCGGGGTGCTGCCCGCGGGCAAGGTCGACGTCGTCCGGGAACTGCAGGCCCAGGGCCGGGTGGTGGCGATGGTCGGGGACGGCGTGAACGACGCCCCCGCGCTGGCCCAGGCCGACCTCGGGCTGGCGATGGGCTCGGGCACCGACGTCGCGATCGAGGCCAGCGACCTGACGCTGGTGCGCGCCGACCTGGACGCCGCGGTCGACGCCGTCCGGCTCTCCCGGCGGACCCTCGCGGTGATCAAGGGCAACCTGTTCTGGGCGTTCGCCTACAACGTCGCGCTGGTGCCGCTGGCCGCTCTGGGGTTCCTCAACCCGCTGCTGGCCGGGCTGGCGATGGCGGCGTCCTCGGTGCTGGTGGTCACCAACAGCCTGCGGCTGCGGGCCTTCCGGTCCAGCGCGCCGGCGGCCTGAGGCCGCCGGCGGCCTGGACCGGGTGCCGGTTCAGGCCGCGCGGCGGGCCTGGACCAGCGGCAGGACGACGTCGGTGAGCACCTCGTCGGCGAACTCGGCCGGCACCGGCCCCCCGCCGAACAGCCAGCGCTGCAGGATCGGCGAGCTCGCCGTCGAGGCCACCGCGCTGCCCAGCACCGTCGGCTGGACCTCGCCGCGGGCCTCGGCCCGCTCCCACACTGCCCGGAACGTCGAGCTCCAGACCTCCATCGGGCCCTGGTGGAAGGCCTCGCGGAGCTCCGGCTCGTGCGGCAGGGCCGACAGCAGCGACAGGGTGGCCGCACCGAGCGGACCGTTGACCGCATCGACCAGCCAGCGCAGCAGCAGCCGGAGGTCGCCCTCCAGCGACCCGGTGTCGGGCGGCTCGATCGACTTCTGGCTCAGCTCGGCCACCGCATCGGCGACCAGGTCGGACTTGGTCCGCCACCGCCGGTAGATCGTGGCCTTGCCGACACCGGCGGCCGAGGCGACCGCGTCCATGGTCAGGGCCCCGTAGCCGGACTCGGCCAGCACCTGGAGGATCGCCGCCCGGATGGCCCCGTCGCGGGAGGGGTCTCGGGGCCGGCCGCCGCGACCGGAGGGTGCACCATCGGCGGGAGTAAGGGGAGGCACACCTGGGACACTAGCCGAGTTGATCTTCGGCGGCCTGTGACGTCGGGCAACCCGGACGCGCCGCCACCTGGTCCGCGCGCCTGCGTGTTCGCAGGGTCACCGTCGGTCATCCTACAGCGGTGAACGGGCCTGCGGACGTCGTCCGTCCCTCCTGGGAGACCCCCCAGCGCGCTCGCCGGCTGTTGCTGGCCAGCACGCTCAGCCACGTGCTGCCCAGCATCTCCCGGATCGCCGGGGCGATGGGGCTGCGGATCGGCACTGCTCCCGGTCTCCTGGACATCGTCGACGACGAGGGCGGCCGACGGGTCGACCGGCTGCTCCAGCGGCTGGCCCGGGAGCTCACCGCCGCGGAGACCGAGGCCGTCCGGGTGACCACCGACCCGCCCAGCGACGGCGTCGCCCTGGCGACCCGGCTGCTCACCGCGCCCACGCTCGCCGTCGAGCTGGCCCGCCGCGGGGTGACCGTGGAGATGGCGCTGCTCACCGACGCCGAGCTGTGGCCGGTCTACCAGCCGATCATGTCCCTCACCACCGGCGGCATGGTCGGCCACGAGGCGCTGCTGCGCGGCCGGGTCGACGGACGCGAGGTCGGCGGCGGCGACCTGTTCTTCCTCGCCGAACGAGCTGGCTGGCTGCGCCGGCTGGACCGGGTGGCCCGCGAGGCCGCCATCCGCGGCGCGGCCGGGTGGCTGGGCAGCGCCGACCTCTACGTGAACTCCGACCCGGCGGCCGTCCACCGGCCCTCGGTCTGCCTGGCCAGCACCGAGCGGGCGGTGCACGACAGCGGCATCGACCCACGGCAGCTGGTCTTCGAGGTGGTCGCCTCGCACGCGGTGATCGACCACGAGCACCTGCTCTCGGTGCTGGAGCACCACCGGTCGCTGGGCTGGCGGGTCGCGCTGGACGACGTCGGCGTCGGCTGGTCGAGCCTGGCGCTGGTGAGCGTGGTCCGCCCCGACGTCGTCAAGCTCAGCAAGACCCTGGTGTCCCGGTTGCACGAACCCGGTGCCAACGCCATCGCCCGGGCCCTCACCGAGCTGACCCACCTGCAGGGCGGGGTGGTGGTCGCCGAGGGGATCGAGTCCGAGCGGATCGCCGACCAGGCGCGCGCGGTGGGGGCCGACCTCGGGCAGGGCTGGCTGTTCGGCCGGCCCGTGCGCCCGGAGCCCGAGGCCGAGCCGGAGCTCGCCTTCGCCTGATCGGCCCCCTCGTCGTCCGCCCATGACCAGGTGACCTGGTCGTATGGGGACCTACCTGACGGCCGGCCGTCAGGTAGGTCCCCCCGGGACCAGGTCACCTGATCCCGGGGGGCGTGCGGGCGCGGGCGGCGGATCAGGGGCAGCCGGCGTTCCAGCTGGTCAGTGCGGGCCACTCGTGCTCGAACCCGAGCGTGCCGTACCGGCCGGTGGCGAGCGGGAACAGCGCGCCCTGCTCCGGGCCGAACCCGATCCAGCGGGCAGCGAGGACCCGGAGCACGTGGCCGTGCGCCACCAGAGCGACATCGCCGTCGGCCAGCAGCGGGCGGGCCTTCTCCAGCACCCGGTCGACCCGCTCGGCCACCTGCGCCAGCGTCTCGCCCGGGGAGTCGCCGGGCACCGTGCCGTCGTGCCACAGCGACCAGGACCGGCCGACCCGCTCGCTGATCTCCGGCGTCGTCAGCCCCTCCCAGCCGCCGTAGTCCACCTCGACGAGGTCGGGCTCCAGCCGGGCGTCGATGCCGCCCTCGAACAGCCCGGCGAGCTCGGCGGTGTGCCGGGCCCGGACCAGCGGGCTGACGAAGGCGTGCGTGATCTCCCGCTGCTCGAGCACCGAGTGCAGCCGCCGACCGTCGTCCTCGCCGTTCGGCAACAGCGGCAGGTCGGTCAGGCCGGTGTGCTGCCCGCTCGCGCTCCACTCGGTCTGTCCGTGCCGGACGACCACCAGCTCACCCACGGTGTTCCTTCCCCGCGGGGACCGGTGCCGGCCCCGCCTCGGTTGCTCTCTCGGTCCGGCCACCGGCGGATGCCGTGCCGGCCACTGCCCTGACGATGACGGAGCCCAGGATGGCCAGCAGCGGCGCGCGCCAGCCACCGCTGCGTTCGTGCACCGTGCTCAGCACCAGGGGCCCCGTCGCCGCGGCGACGTGGCCACCACCTTGCACCATCGCCGAGAGCCGGCGGTTCTCGGTCGGTCCCGGGACGGCGCACGATCGCGAGGGAACAGTGCGGAGCTGGCCCCGGCGGCCGCGCAGGACATGCCGTGCACGCGGGGCGGGCCGGGCGACCTGCTGGCGCAGCGCGGCGGTCCAAACGCGGCCAGCAGGAGGAGCGGCAGCCTCGTCGTCCGGGCTGGCCGTCGCTGCACCAGCCCACCTCGTTGCGCCGGGCCACCGTCCTCCAGTCGCGGGTGCCGGTCGTCGCCGGGGGACGGCGGGTGGGGCCGGTCACAGTCGGCGGAGTCGGGAAGGGTCGACGAACGGGACACCTTGTGCACAACACGACCCGCTGGCACGGCCGCGGGCACCGGACACCCGATGCGCAGGAGGACCCATGACCACCGCCACCACCCCGCAGACCTTCGACCTCGGTGGGGACCTGACCGTCCACCGCCTCGGCTACGGCGCCATGCAGCTCACCGGCCCCGGTGTCTGGGACGAGCCGGCCGACCGGCCCGGCGCGATCAAGGTCGTGCAGGCCGCGATCGAGGCGGGGGTCGACTTCATCGACACCGCCGACTCCTACGGCCCGCAGGTCAGCGAGCAGATCATCGCCGAGGCGGCGTTCCCCTACCCCGACGGCCTGGTCATCGGCACGAAGGCCGGCCTGACCCGGACCGGGCCCGGCGTGTGGCCGATCTGCGGGCGCCCCGAGTACCTCACCCAGCAGGTCGAGCTCTCGCTGCGCAACCTGAAGGTCGACCGGATCGACCTGATCCAGCTGCACCGCATCGACCCGCAGGTGCCGCTCGCCGACCAGCTCGGCGCCTTCGCCGACCTCAAGGAGCAGGGCAAGGTGCGCCACATCGGCGTCTCCGAGGTCTCCGTCGAGGAGCTGGAGGCCGCCCGCGCGATCACCGAGATCGTCAGCGTGCAGAACCTCTACAACCTGACCAACCGGCAGTCCCAGGACGTGCTGGACTACGCGGAGGCCGAGGGCATCGCCTTCATCCCGTGGTTCCCCATCGCCACCGGCGACCTGGCCAAGCCGGACAGCCCGGTCGCGGCCGTGGCCAAGGAGCTCGACGCCACCCCGTCGCAGGTCGCGCTGGCCTGGCTGCTGCAGAAGTCCCCGGTGATCCTGCCGATCCCGGGCACCAAGTCGATCGACCACCTGACCGAGAACCTCGGCGCCGCGCAGCTCACGCTCTCCGCCGACGAGATGGCCCGGCTCGACGCCCTCGCGTAGTGCTCGCCGAGGACGACGGTGTGCTGGACCCCCGGTCGCGTTCCTGGCGGCCGGGGGTCCAGCATGTCGGCATGGACAACGATGTCTTCCGCCAGGTCAAGGACGCCGTCCGGCAGTTGGTCCGGGAGGTGGTCGTCCCTCGCGAGGAGGAGATCGACCTCGATGACCGGATCCCCGACGAGCTGCGCAGCGCCGCCGCCGAGATGGGGCTCTTCGGCTACGCGCTGCCCGAGGAGCACGGCGGCCTCGGCGTCACCATGAGCGAGGACGTCCAGCTGGCCTTCGAGTTCGGCTACACGACGCCGGCGTTCCGGTCGCTGTTCGGCACCAACAACGGCATCGCCGGGCAGGTGATCGCCAAGTTCGGCAGCGAGGAGCAGCAGAAGACGTACCTGCCGCGGCTGGCGGCGGGTGAGCTGATCGGCTCCTTCGCGC
The DNA here is from genome assembly GCF_026967925.1 of Modestobacter sp. VKM Ac-2985. GTDB lineage: Bacteria > Actinomycetota > Actinomycetes > Mycobacteriales > Geodermatophilaceae > Modestobacter. The sequence continues at coordinate 1,155,346 of NZ_JAPVBI010000001.1, forward strand.
TCACCGAGGCCGAGGCCGGCTCCGATCCGGCCGGCCTGCGCACCACCGCCCGCCGGGACGGCGACGGGTGGGTGATCAGCGGCGGGAAGCGCTACATCACCAACGCGCCGATCGCCGACCTCTTCGTCGTCTTCGCCCGCACCGACCCGGCGGAGCGCGGTGGCCGGGGCATCTCCACCTTCGTCGTGGACGCCACCGCCCCCGGGGTCACGGTCGGGCCGAAGGACAAGAAGATGGGGCAGTCCGGCGCCTGGACCGCCGAGGTCTTCTTCGACGACGCCCGGGTCGACGCCGGGGCGCTGATCGGTGAGGAGGGCCGCGGCTACGCCAAGGCGCTGACCGTGCTGTCCCGCGGGCGGCTGCACATCGCCGCGCTGTGCGTGGGGATGGCGCAGCGGGTGCTCGACGAGTCCGTCGCCTACGCCGCCACCGCGAAGCAGGGTGGGGCGCCGATCGGCCGGTTCCAGCTGGTGCAGGCGATGCTCGCGGACATGCACACCGAGCTGCTGGCCGCCCGCAGCATGGTGGTCGACGTGGCCGCCCGGTACGACTCGGGCGAGGACACCTCGGTCGGCCCCTCCGCCGCGAAGCTGTTCTGCAGCGAGATGGTCGGCCGGGCCACCGACCGTGCGGTGCAGGTGCACGGCGGGCTGGGCTACCTGCGCAGCACCCCGGTCGAGCGCTTCTACCGCGACGCCCGGCTCTACCGGCTGTACGAGGGCACCAGCGAGGTCCAGAAGGTGATCATCGGGAACGCGCTGCTCCGCGCCGCCGGCATGCCCCGGAGCTGAGCGCCCCCGCTCACCAGGCATAGGAGGCTTTTCACCCGGTTTGCACGCGCAGACTGGGTGAAAAGCCTCCTATGCCCATGACGGGGGGCGGCGGCTACGCGGGGGTGTGCTCGGGGCCGGTGCCGGCGTGCAGCAGCGGGCCGGTGTGGCCCTGGCCCTTGCTGAGTGCGGCCACGAACTCGCGCAGCAGGTCGCCGCCGCGGTGCCGGGCGACCCACTCCAGCTCGGTACGGGCGCGCGTGGTGTCCAGCGGCGGCACGCCCAGCCCCAGGTCCAGCCAGCCGGGCTCGATCTGCAGCAGACGGGCGAGGAACGCCGCCTGCATGCCGGTGCGCAGCACCGGGGCGGGCACCGGCACCCGCCGCACGCCCAGGGCGCCGGCCAGCCCGTCGGCGTCGAAGTTGGGCGGGGCGGAGAGGTTGAACGCCCCGGGCGCCCGGCGGTCGAGGATCCGGGCGATCGCGTCGGCGACGTCGTCGGCGTGCACGAAGCCGAGGTGCAGGGAGCTCGGCAACGGCAGGGGGAGCAGCTTGGCCACCGCCCCGGGCAGGGCTCGCGCGGCCGGGAAGAAGACGGGGCCGAGGAAGTACCGGCCGATCTCACTGGCCGCATCGGGCTGCAGCACCAGTGTCGGGCGGGTCACCGACACGGTCGTGTCGGGGTGCGCGGCGTCGAAGTCCTGCACGAACTGCTCGCACTGCACCTTCTGCCGGCTGTACTGGGAGCTGGGGACGCCGGTGGCGGGCCAGTCCTCGCGCACCGGGTGCGTCTGCGGGCCCGCGGCGTAGGTGCCGATCGAGGACATGTGCACCACGTGCCGGACGCCGGCGGCACCGGCGGCGGAGAGCACCCGGCGGGTGCCCTCGACGTTCACCGCGTGCAGCACGTCGGGCTCCCGGTCCGGGATCAGCGCCCAGGCCAGGTGGACGACGGCGTCGACGCCGTCCAGGAACTCGGCCAGCACCGCCTCGCTGTCCGCGGAGCCCAGGTCGGCGCGGAACCACCGCACCCCGGCGTAGGGCTCCTCCTCCGGTGGACGGCGGCGGGCCAGCCCCCGCACCTCGGCCACCCCACTGTCGGCGAGGGCGCGCAGCACCGCCGTCCCCACGTTGCCGCTCGCGCCGGTGATCGCCACGGTCATGCCCGGGAGGAGTCCGCTGTTCAGCTCAGCCATGCTCTCGGCGCTACCCTTACCACCCCGCCGTCACCCGTCACCTGCCCGGACGATCAGTGCTGCGCGACCTCGGCTGCCCGATCGTCCAGCGCCATCCCGCGCAGCTCCGGCAGTCCCCAGGTCGCGACCGCGGCCATCAGGAAGAACGCGGCGAACGTGCCGAACACCAGACCGGTCCCGCCGGCGGCGAGCAGCGGCGGGACGCTCAGCGGCGCGGCGATCGAGGCGATCCGGCCGAACCCGGCCGCAGCTCCGGCGCCGGTGGCCCGCAGGGCGGTCGGGTAGACCTCCGGGGTGATTGCGTACAGGGCTCCCCAGGCACCCAGGTTGAAGAAGGACAGCACCATCCCGGTGACCAGCACGGCGGTCTCCCCGGCCGCTCCGGCGAACAGCCCCGCGCCGACCGCGGACCCGACCAGGAAGGCGGCCAGCGTGGGCCGGCGTCCCCACCGTTCGATGAGGAACGCGGCGACGGCATAGCCGGGGAGTTGCGCCAGCGTGATCAGCAGGGTGAACCCGAAGGACCGGACCAGCGAGAACCCGGACTCGACCAGCAGGGTGGGCAGCCAGATGAAGGCGCCGTAGTAGGCGAAGTTGATCCCGAACCAGACCGTCCACAGCGCGGCGGTGCGCCGCCGGGTGCCGGCAGCCCACAGCGCCCGGGGCCCGGGCGGGGTGCTCGGTGCGGGCACCGGCGAGGGCACCGCCGCGACGCCGGCCGACCGCTCGAAGCGACGCACGGCCGCCTCGGCCTCCGCTTCCCGGCCACGCAGCTCCAGGAACCGGACCGACTCCGGCAGCCCCCGCCGGACGACGATGGCGTACAGGGCGGGGGCCGCCCCGAGCGCGAACGCCCAGCGCCAGCCGGCGTCGCTGCGCGGCACCACGAAGTAGCCGATCAGGGCGGCGAGCAGCCAGCCGACCGCCCAGAACGCCTCCAGGGCCACGACCACCCGGCCGCGCACCCGCGTCGGCGCGAACTCGCTGACCAGGGTGGACGCCACCGGCAGCTCGGCACCCAGCCCGAGGCCGATGAGGAAGCGGAACACCAGCAGCGCACCGACCGACCAGGCCAGCGCGGCCGCTCCGGTCGCCAGACCGAAGACCAGCAGGGTCAGCGCGAACACCTGGCGCCGTCCGATCCGGTCGGCGAGCAGTCCGCCCAGCGTGGCGCCCAGCGCCATCCCGACGAAGCCGATCGAGCCGATCCAGGACAGCTCGGTCGGAGTGAGGGACCACTGCACGGCCAGCGCTGCCATCACGAAGGAGATGAGGCCGACGTCCATCGCGTCCAGGGCCCAGCCGATGCCGGACCCGACGACGAGCTTGCGGTGCTCCCGGGTGACGGGGAGCCGGTCCAGCCGCTCGGCCCGGGTGAGGGAGGACGCGGTCGACGTGTGCTCGGTCCGGTGATCGGCACTCATCCCCGACGCCTACCCCCGGGGTGCAGCGGTCTAGTCACGGCTCCCGGCAGGTGTCAGCCGGCCGTGCGCACGTGCGCGGTGATCAGCTCCGCCGTCCGTTCGGCGGCCAGCTCGGGGATCCAGTGGTCGACGTCCTCGAGCACCTCCAGGGCGTACGCGGCGGTGACGAACGCAGCGGTCGCCTCGGTCGCGGCGCGGCCCAGGTAGGGGTCCTGGGCGCCCCAGACGTGCAGCGTGGGCACGCTCACCGGGCCCACCGGTGCACCGCCGGCGAGGGGCAGCGCGCGGTACCAGTTCAGCGCCGCGGTGAGCGCGCCCGGCTGGCGCATCCGGGCCACGTAGCGGTCGACCAGGTCGGCCGGCAGTCCGCCCTGGCCGAGCGTCCGGCGCAGCAGCGCACCCCGGCCGGCCAGCAGGGTGGCCTCCGGGACGGCGGGCAGCTGGAAGAACCCGACGTAGGCGGACCGCACCGCCTGGTCGCTGTGCCCCAGGGCCTGCGTCATCGCCGCCGGGTGCGGCACCGACAGGGCGGTCAGCGTGCGCACCCGCCAGGGGTGCCAGGCCGCCAGCGCCCACGCCGCGATCCCGCCCCAGTCGTGGCCGACGACGTGCACGCTGGGGAGGCCGGCGGCGTCCAGCAGCGCCAGCACGTCGTCGACGACCGCCCGCAGCCGGTAGGCCGCGCGCCCCGTGGGCCGGGCGCCGGGGGAGTACCCGCGCTGGTCGGGGGCGAGCGTGCGCAGCCCGGCCTGGTGCAGCGCCGGGCTCAGCCGGTCGAAGGCGCCGGCGTCCTGCGGGAAGCCGTGCAGCAGGACGACGGGCTCGCCGTCGGCCGGCCCGGAGTCGCGGACGTCGAAGACCAGGTCGCCGTGCCGGAAGGTGTCCATGACCGGCTCACTGCCCGCTCCGCCCGGGGTGCACGCGCCGAACAGCTCGTCAGGAGGCGTCCGGGTCGATCAGTGCCAGGCCTGAGCCTGGGTCGTGCCGGCGTTGCAGGTGCTGGGCGCCGGTCGTGACGACCACCTCGAGGGTCGGGCGGGTCACCGCGCGGAGCAGGTGCCCGCCGACGGTCGACCCGTCCCGGCGGCCGCACACGACGTGCGCGTGCACCTGCCAGCCGCCCTCACCGTCCCGGGTGATGTCGCCGGCCAGGGTGAGCACCTCGACCTGGTCGGACACCGGGATCTCGGCGTACTCCTGCTCGTCGAGATCGTAGAAGCCGAGCGTCGCCGAGGAGAAGGCGCCGATGCCGGTGAAGGAGCTGCCCGGCAGGTCGTTCTCCTCGGCCCAGCCGGCGAGCCCGGCCACGACCTCGTCGTCGGTGGCGAAGACGACGGCGTGCTGCCGTGGCGGGCCGTCGGTGAGCAGTCGTGTCCGCACGTGGCGTCAGCCGCCCAGCCGGGCACGCAGCATGGCCTTGCCCTGCTCGCCACCCTTGCGGCTCTCGTGCTGCGCCTTGCGGAAGAACTCCGCCAGCTCGGAGTCGCCGGCGCGTTCGGCATCCTGGACGTAGGTCTCCAGGCGCAGCGCGTTGTCCAGGCTGGCCTGGGTGAACCAGAGCAGGTTGTAGTCCTCGTCAGCGGTGCCGGTGACGTTGCCGGTCTCGTGGGTGCTCATGGCGTGGCCCTCCGTTCCGTGTGTGATCTGGACCACTCATCCCTACCCCGAGATCTCCGCACGAACAACTGACCGCGGTCGGCCCGATGTCGGGTCCGTCGTCGTTTTCTGTCCCGGGTCAGGGGTACGCGGGCGGAGGACGATGAAGTCGACGCGAGGGGATCTCGCCATGAGTCGCACTGTCGCTGACGTCCTGCTGGAACGACTGCACGAGTGGGACGTGGACAAGGTCTTCGCCTACCCGGGGGACGGGATCAACGGGATCCTGGCGTCGTTCGGGAAGCAGGACCACCTGCAGTTCATCCAGTCCCGGCACGAGGAGATGTCCGCCTTCGAGGCGGTCGGGTACGCCAAGTTCACCGGTCGCGTCGGGGTCTGCCTGGCCACCTCCGGCCCGGGCGCCATCCACCTGCTCAACGGCCTCTACGACGCCAAGCTCGACCACGTGCCGGTCGTCGCGATCGTCGGGCAGACCGACCGCAGCGCCATGGGCGGCTCCTACCAGCAGGAGGTCGACCTGCTGTCGCTGTTCAAGGACGTCGCCCACCACTACGTGCACGTGGTCAACGTCCCCGAGCAGCTGCCCAACGTCCTGGACCGGGCCATGCGGATCGCAGCCGCCGAGCACGCGCCGACGGCGATCATCATCCCGGCGGACGTGCAGGAGCTGGACTACAGCCCGCCGACGCACGAGCACAAGATGGTGCCCTCGGCCGGCGTGCACACCTCCACGCCGCAGGTGACCCCCGACGACCCCTCGATCCGCGCCGCCGCCGACCTGCTGAACGCAGGCGAGAAGGTGGCGATGCTCGTCGGGCAGGGTGCCCGGGGCGCCCGCGCCGAGGTGATCGAGGTCGCCGACCTGCTGGGCGCCGGCGTGGCCAAGGCGCTGCTGGGCAAGGACGTGCTCCCCGACGACCTGCCGTTCGTCACCGGGGCGATCGGGCTGCTGGGCACCCGCCCGACCTGGGACATGATGAAGGACTGCGACACCCTGCTGACGGTGGGCTCGAACCTGCCCTACAGCGAGTTCTTCCCCGAGTACGACCAGGCCCGCGGCGTGCAGATCGACCACGATGCCAAGTACATCGGGATGCGCTACCCCTACGAGCTCAACCTCGTCGGCGACGCGGCGGCCACGCTGCGGGCGCTGATCCCGCTGCTGCAGCGCAAGCAGGACCGGTCCTGGCGAGAGGGCATCGAGGACGGCGTCCGGCGGTGGTGGGAGACCATCCACATGCGGGCGATGACCGACGCCGACCCGGTCAACCCGATGCGGCTGTTCTGGGAGCTGAACGACCGGCTGCCCGGCAACGCGATCCTCACCGCGGACTCCGGCTCGGCGGCGAACTGGTACGCCCGGCACGTGCGCTTCGGTCCGGACAACCGGGGGTCGCTCTCCGGCACCCTGGCCACCATGGGGCCGGCCGTGCCCTACGGCATCGGCGCCAAGTTCGGGAACCCCGACCGGCCGGTCATCGCCTTCGCCGGTGACGGCGCGATGCAGATGAACGGCATGGCCGAGCTCCTCACGATCGCCCGCTACTGGCACGAGTGGACCGACCCGCGGCTGGTCGTGGCGGTGCTGCACAACAACGACCTCAACCAGGTGACCTGGGAGATGCGGGCCATGGGCGGCGAGCCGAAGCTGGCGGAGTCCCAGACCCTCCCGGACGTCTCCTACGCGGCCTTCGCCGCCGGGCTGGGGTTCGAGGCCATCACCGTCGACGACCCCGACCAGATCGGTCCCGCCTGGGACCGGGCGCTGGCCGTCGGGAAGCCGGCGGTGATCGACGTGCTGTGCGACGGGGACGTCCCCCCGATCCCGCCGCACGCGACGCTCGAGCAGATGACCGAGACCGCCAAGTCGCTGTTCAAGGGCGACGAGAACGCCTGGGGAGTGGTCAAGCAGGGCGCCAAGACCAAGATCCAGGAGTTCCTGCCGCACCGGAGCTGAGCCGTGGCCACCACCGATCTCCCCGATCCGCGCACCGTGTGGCCGAGCCCGGCCGGTCGGCAGGACGTCGACGTCGCCGCCCTCGAGGCGGAGCTGTCCCGCCGGGTCGACGGCGAGGTGCGGTTCGACGCCGGCACCCGGGGCGCCTACTCCACGGACGCGTCGAACTACCGCGTCCCGCCGCTGGGCGTGGTCGAGCCCCGCACGGTGGAGGACGCCGTCGAGGCGGCGGCGGTCTGCCGCGAGCACCGGGTCCCGCTGCTGTCCCGCGGCGGCGGGACCAGCCTGTCCGGCCAGACCACGAACGCCGCCGTCGTCCTGGACTGGAGCCGGCACTGCAACCGGCTGGAGTCGCTGGACGTCGACCGCCGGACCTGCATCGTGGAGCCGGGCATGGTGCTCGACCACCTCGACGGCCGGCTGGCCGAGCACGGGCTGACCTGGGGGCCGCAGCCGGCGACCCACTGGACCTGCACGGTCGGCGGGATGCTCGGGAACAACGCGTGCGGGTCGTCGGCGCAGGTCTACGGCAAGGCCGTGGACAGGGTGTCCCGGCTGGAGGTGCTGCTGGCCGACGGCACCCGGATGTGGGTGGGCCCCACGTCGGACGAGGAGTACGCCCATGTCGTCGAGGCCGGCGGGCGCCCGGCCGAGGTGTACCGGGGTCTCCGCGAGCTGCGGGACGAGCACCTGGCCCGGATCCGGACCGGCTTCCCGCAGATCCCGCGGCGGGTGTCGGGCTACAACCTGGACTCGCTGCTGCCGGAGAACGGCTTCGACCTGGCCCGGGCGCTGGTCGGCAGCGAGGGCACGCTGGTGACCGTCCTGCGCGCGGAGTTGCAGCTCGCCGAGCTGCCCGGGCACCGGCGGCTGGCCGTGCTCGGGTACCCGGACGTGGTGACCGCCGGCCGGGAGGTCACCCGGGTGCTGCCCTGGCGGCCGCACCGGCTGGAGGGCGTCGACGACGTCCTCCGCCGGAACCAGGCCGAGGAGGGCATGAACCCGCGGGCGCTGGAGAAGCTGCCCGAGGGGGACGGCTGGCTGCTCGTCGAGCTCGCCGACGACGATCCCGACGAGCTCGGCCGGCGGATGGACGGCCTGGTCGCCGACGTCTGCGCGGCGCCGGAACCGCCGTCGGTCCTGGTGCTCGACGACCCTGCGGAGCAGGCCGACCTCTGGGCGTTCCGGGAGGCCGGGCTCGGCGCCACGGCGCACCCGCCGAGCGGGCGCGACACCTGGCCCGGCTGGGAGGACTCCGCGGTGGCGCCGGAGGACCTGGGGCCCTACCTGGAGGAGCTGCGGGACCTGCTGGACCGGCACGGGCTGACCCCGGCGTCTACGTACGGGCACTTCGGGCACGGCTGCGTGCACCTGCGCATCCCCTTCGAGCTCGGTTCCCCCGGCGGCGCCGCGGGCTACCGGGCCTTCCTGGAGGAGGCCGCCGACCTGGTCAGCCGGTACGGCGGCTCGCTGTCCGGCGAGCACGGCGACGGGCAGGTCCGGGGTGAGCTGCTCGACCGGATGTTCCCCCCGGAGCTGATCGGGGCGTTCGAGCAGATGAAGCAGCTGTTCGACCCGGAGAACCGGATGAACCCGGGCAAGGTCGTCCGCTCCCGGCCGCTGGACGCGGACCTGCGGCTCATCCCCGCCTTCCCCGCCTGGGAGCCGGAGGTCACCTTCGGCTACCCCGAGGACGGCGGCTCCTTCGCGCAGGCCTCAGCCCGCTGCGTCGGCGTCGGCAAGTGCCGGGCCCAGCTGGGCGAGGGGGCCGAGGGCGCGGTGATGTGCCCGAGCTACCAGGTCACCGGCGACGAGGTGCACTCCACCCGGGGTCGGGCCCGGCTGCTGTTCGAGATGCTCCGCGGCGACGTCATCCGGGACCGGTGGCGCTCGACCGCCGTCCGGGACGCGCTGGACCTCTGCCTGGCCTGCAAGGGCTGCACGAGCGACTGCCCGGTCGACGTCGACATGGCGACCTACAAGGCGGAGTTCCTGTCCCACCACTACGCCGGCCGGGTGCGTCCGCGCACCCACTACTCGCTGGGTTGGCTGCCGCTGGTGGCCCGCGTCGCGGCGCTGGCTCCCGGGCTGGTGAACGTCGCGACCCAGACCACGGGGCTGCGCCGGCTGGCGCAGGCCGCCGGCGGGCTCACCCCCGAGCGGGAGCTGCCGCTGTTCGCGCACGAGCGGTTCACCCACTGGTACCGGGAGCGCGGACCGCGCGGGGACGGCCGGCGCGGTGAGGTGCTGCTGTGGCCGGACACCTTCACCGAGTTCTTCCACCCGGCCATCGGCCGGGCGGCGGTCACGGTGCTGGAGGACGCCGGCTTCCGGGTGCGGCTGCCCGAGCAGGAGCTCTGCTGCGGCCTGACCTGGATCTCCACCGGCCAGCTGGGCGTGGCCGCCCGGGTGCTGCGGCGCACGGCGCAGGCGCTCGGCCCCGCGGTGCGGGACGGGGTGCCGGTGGTCGGGCTGGAGCCCAGCTGCACCGCGGTGTTCCGGGCCGACGCCCCCGAGCTCCTCCCCGACGACGACGACGTGCGCCGGCTCGCCGAGAACACCCGGACCCTCGCCGAGCTGCTCGCCGAGCGGGCCCCGGACTGGGCCCCGCCGGCGGCCGAGCGGGCGGCGATGGTGCAGACCCACTGCCACCAGCACTCGATCATGGGGTTCGACGCGGATCGCGAACTGCTGGCCAAGGCCGGCTTCGACGCCGACGTGCTGGACTCCGGGTGCTGCGGGCTCGCCGGGAACTTCGGGTTCGAGCAGGGCCACCACGAGGTCTCGATGGCGTGCGGTGAGCAGGTGCTGCTGCCGGCCGTGCGCGACGGCGACCCCCGGGCGGTGGTGCTGGCGGACGGCTTCAGCTGCCGCACCCAGATCGAGCAGGGCGACACCGGACGGCGCGCGGTGCACTCCGCCGAAGCGCTGGCCGGCCTGGTCGAGGGGGCGCAGCTGGCCGAGCACCCCGAGCAGGTGCTGGCCGACCGCCCGCGGCCGCCCGGCCGGACCGCCCAGGGCGCGGTCCTGGCCGCCGCGGCCGGCGTGGGGTTGGCCGCGGCGGCCACCGGACTGCGCCGGGTGCGCGGCTGATGCCCGCGCGACCGGGGGAGCGCGGGACGCCGTCGGACCCGCGGGTCGACGGCCTGGAGGTCGCCGTCTACCGGCTGCCGACGGACCGCCCGGAGGCGGACGGGACCCTCAGCTGGGACGCCACCACCGCCGTCGTGGTGCACGCCTCCGGTGGCGGCGGCACCGGGGTCGGCTGGACCTATGCCGACGACTCGGCCGCGGCGGTGGTCCGCAGCCTGCTGGCCGAGGTGGTGCTCGGCTGCCCGGTGCTCGACCCGCCGGCCGCGGCGTTCGACATGGCGCGGGCGGTCCGCAACGCCGGCGCGCCGGGCCTGGTGGCGATGGCGATCTCGGCGGTGGACGTCGCCCTGTGGGACCTGAAGGCGCGGCTGCTCGACGTCCCGCTCGCGGGCTTGCTGGGTGCGGTGCGCCCGGACGCCGCCGTCTACGCCAGCGGCGGCTTCACCAGCTACGACGACGCCGCCACCCGCGAGCAGCTCCGCGGCTGGCTGGACCGCGGCCACGACCAGGGGAAGATCAAGATCGGGGAGTCGTGGGGGACGGCGGTGCCACGGGACCTCGCCCGCACCCGGCTGGCCCGCGAGGTGCTGGGGGACGACGTCGCCCTGCTCGTCGACGCCAACGGTGGCTACACGGCGAAGCAGGCGGTCCGGGTCGGCCGGGAGCTCGACGACCTCGGCGTCGTCTGGTTCGAGGAGCCGGTCTCCTCCGACGACCTGGCCGGGCTGCGGCTGGTCCGCGAGAGCCTGGACTGCGACGTCGCCGCCGGGGAGTACGGCGCCCGGCTGCCCGACTTCGCCGCCCTCTGCGGTGCCGGTGCGGTCGACTGCCTGCAGGTGGACGCCAGCCGGTGCGGCGGGGTGACCGAGTGGCTCCGGGCCTGCGCGGTGGCCGCCGGGCACCAGCTGGAGGTCTCCTCGCACTGCGTGCCCGCCCTGCACGTGCACCTGGGACAGGCGACGCCGAACCTGCGGCACCTGGAGTGGTTCCACGACCACGAGCGGTTCGAGCGACGGCTCTTCGACGGCGTCGTCGAGCCGGTGCGCGGTCGCGTCCGGCCGCCGGTTGACGCCCCCGGGCTGGGGCTCTCGCTGCGCACCGAGGACGTCGAGGACCTCCGCATCGGCTGACCGGTGCGGTCCGGCGCCCGCGGACCTCGCGGGCGCGTCATCCGAGGAACGAGGAGGAACGACCGATGCAGGAACACGAGTTCGTCTCCGCCGTGCAGGAGTCCGCCGGCATCCCCGACCACGAGCACGCCCGGCAGGCGGTCCGGGCCACCCTCATGGTGCTGGGCCAGCGGTTGTCCACCGAGGCGACCGACCTGGCGGCGCAGCTGCCGGGGGAGCTGGCCGGCGCCGTCCCGACCGACGGGTCGGCCGAGCGCTTCGACCTGGCGGAGTTCTACCGCCGGGTGGCCGACGCCGAGGGGCGGGGCTGCACGCCCGAGCAGGCGCGCCAGCACGCGCGCGCGGTCACCGCGGCCCTCCGGGAGGCGGTGGGGGCCGAGTACCTGCACGTGCTGGACCAGCTGCCCGCCGACTACGGCGACCTGATGCACACCGAGAACGCCCAGCACTGACCCGGCGGCCCGCCGGCGGTCCGGCTCAACGCCCGCGGCTCACGTCGCGGTGACGGGGGCCGGCGCCGGCTCGGGCAGGACGTGGGCGAAGACCGACGTCGGCTCCCCGGCCTGGTCGTGGACCACCGAGACACGCACCAGCACCGGCACCTCGCTGCCGTCGGCGTGCCGGAAGCGGGTGGAGAGCTCGGTGACGCCGATGAACTCGGTGAACAGCGCGTCGACCGCTGCCCGGCCGTCCGCGGAGGTCAGGTCCTGGACGCGGCAGGCGGGGAGCGCCTCGGTCGTCGTGCCCAGCAGCGCCGCGAAGGACTTGTTCACCCGCACCAGCGAGCCGTCCATCCGGGTCAGCGTCATCCCGATCGGGGCGTCGTCGAAGGCGTGCCGCAACATCAGCTCGCTGTCGGCCAGGTCCCGCCGGGCCTCGACGGTGGCGGTGACGTCCCGGGAGACCGACAGCACCTCCCGGACCGTGCCGTCATCGGCGGCCAGCCGCCGGGTGTCGCTCTCCAGCCAGCGGACGCTGCCGTCCCGGTGCAGCACCCGGTGCACGCCCGTGCCGGTGGTGAACCGGGCAGCGAGTTCGGCGTCCGCGCTGACCCGGGCGACGTCCTCGGGGTGCATGAAGTCGGCCACGGACATGCCCACCATCTCCTGCGGCAGCCAGCCGAGGATCGGCCCGCTGCTGGCCGAGGCGTAGGTGATGACCCGCTCCGGCGTGGTCACCAGGACGAGCTCGTCGCTGCCGCCCAGCGGCAGCACGGCGTCCGTGGCCAGCGGCTCCGCCCGCGCGCGGGCGGTGAGCAGCGCGGCGAGCCGGGGCGACGCCGGCTCCGGGCGGCCGAACAGCCAGCCCTGCGCCGAGTCGCACCCCATCGAGATCAGCTGCTGTGCCTGCTCGGCGGTCTCCACGCCCTCGGCGCAGACCCGGCGGCCCAGGCTGTGTGCCGCCTCGATGACCAGCCGGACCAGCACGGCGTCGGCGGTGTCACTGGCGACCCGCTCGATGAAGGAGCGGTCGATCTTGACCAGGTGCACCGGCAGCGCGCGCAGCAGGGTCAGCGCGGAGTGCCCGGCGCCGAAGTCGTCCAGCGCCAGCCGCACGCCGAGGTCACGCACCTGGGTGAGCCGCGCCGCGGTGGCGGTGAGGTCGGTGATCGCCGCGGTCTCGGTGATCTCCAGGCACAACCGGTCCGGAGCCAGCCCGCTGTCGTTCAGCGCCTGCGTCACGTCGTCGATGAAGCCCCGCTGGGCCAGCTGCACCGGGGAGACGTTGACGGCCACGGTCGGGGGGACTCCGGAGGGCCCGGCCGGCCACCCGGCGGCCTCGCGGCAGGCCGTCTGCAGGACCCACCGCCCGAGGTCGACGACCAGGCCGGTCTGCTCGGCGAGCGGGATGAACTGGTCCGGGGCCACCCGGCCGAGCTCGTCGTCCTCCCAGCGGGCCAGCGCCTCCACCCCGGTCACCTGGCCGGACGGCAGCGTGACGACGGGCTGGTAGTGCAGCGAGAGCGACCGGGACTCGATCGCCAGCCGCAGCCGCCGCTCCATCCGGTGTCGAGCACGCACCGCATCGGTCGTCTCGGCGTCCTCCAGCAGCTCCGTGCCGAAGTGCGCGACCCGGCCACGGCCCAGTGACTTCGCCCGGAGCAACGCCAGGTCCGCCCGGTGCAGCAGCTCGTCCGGCGAGTGCACCTCCGCCGTGCAGCCGGCCACCCCGACGCTCGCCCCGAGGCTGACCAGCTGCTCGGCGTCCCGGTCGGCGCTCCGCGGGGAGACGACGAACGGCGCTGCCGCGGTGAGCACGATCCGCTCCGCGAGCGCGGTGCTCTGCGCGGTGGTCAGCGGCGGCGTCAGCAGCGCGAACTCATCGCCGTTGAGCCGGACCACCAGGTCCTCGCTGCGGGCCACGGTGCGCAACCGTTGCGCGAAGTCGGTCAGCACGTCGTCCCCGGCCGCGTGGCCGAGGTGGTCGTTGATGTCCTTGAACCGGTCCAGGTCGATGACGAACAGGACAGCCGAGGACCCCGGGCAGACCGCCTGCCGCAGCCGCTCGAGCAGGAACAGCCGGTTCGGCAGCCCGGTGAGCGGGTCGTGCAGGGCCTGGTAGGCGTACTCCTGCGCGAGCTGCTCGAACACGGCGGTCACCGGTGCGACGCCCAGCCGGCCGTCGGGCCAGGAGACGAGCACACCGTCGAGCAGGTCCTCACCTGCGGCGCGCCGGTGGATGACGGCGGCGGCCGCGCGGGCGACCGGGCAGTCGGCGGGGTACCGCAGCGTGTCCGGCGGTGCGGCGTCCCGGACCCGGCGCCGTTGCTGGAGCAGCCGGCCGTAGCCCAGCCGGCCGGTCATGGACAGCTCGAACCAGGAGCGGCTGACCAGCACCGGTTCGCCGGGCCCGTCGACGACGACCCAGCGGAGGGCGGCATCGCGGCGGAAGAGCGCGTCGACCGAGGACATGGTGGCGCCCTCCGGCACCCGGTGGACGGGCTGCGCGAGCTCGCGGAGGGTCCCGCCGGCATCGACACGGCCCAGGTCCGCGGAGAGCGCGACCTTCAGGGCCACGTCGGGGACGGAGACGTCGGGGAGGGCGACGTCGGGGAGGGCGACGTCGGGGAGGGCGGCGATCGGTGCCGTGGTGCTGCTCATCCGTGGTGGTCCTCTCAGGTCGCCTGCCGTGGTGACGCGGCTAGTGTGCAAACGATTGCGCAGCGTGACGATGCCGACTCACCCGTCCGAGGCGGTCCCGATCGGAACCCGTACGCGCGCACTGCGCGTCCGTCGGGGACGATGGAGGCGTGGTGGCATCCCCGACGGCAGAGCTGATCGTGCTGGTCGACGAGGACGGGGAGGAGATCGGCACCATGCCCAAGCCCCTCGTGCACACCGGCGAGACGCCGCTGCACCGCGCGTTCTCCGCCTACCTCTTCGCTGACGACGGCCGGTTGCTGGTGACCCGGCGTGCACAGGACAAGGCCACCTTCCCCGGGATGTGGACCAACACCGTCTGCGGGCACCCGGGGCCGGGCGAGGGCGACCTGCAGGCGATCGCCCGGCGCGCCCGGTACGAACTCGGGATCGACGTCACCGACCTGCGGCCGGCGCTGCCCTCCTACCGCTACCGGGCCGAGTTCCGGGGCGTCGTGGAGAACGAGATCTGCCCGGTCTACCTCGGCCGGTTCGCCGGCACGCCGGCGCCCGAACCCACCGAGGTGGGGGAGTGGGAGGTGGTCGACTGGGCCACCTTCCGCGCCCGGCAGGAGACCCAGCAGTACGACGCGTGGTCGCCCTGGTGCCGGGAGCAGGCCCGGCTCATCGAGGCCGCCGGCCTCGTCCCCGCCGCCGGGTGATCAGGAGGCGGTGCCTCAGCACGCGTTGACGACCAGGCGCACGGTGCAGCCGTCGCCGGACTCGTCGGCCGGCGTCGCGGTCAGGCTGTCGACCGAACGGCGGGCCAGCCACAGGCCCATCCCGCCGACCGCCATGTCCCCGTGCGCCGGGCCGTAGCCCACCAGCGGGTCGTCGAAGGCGGTGCCCCGGTCGGTGACGGCGCACAGCAGCCGTTCCGGGGTGCACCACAGCCGCACGTCGACCGGGGGGACGCCGTGCTCGGAGGCGTTGGCGGTGATCTCGTCGATGGCCAGCACGAAGTCCTGGGCGGCGTCCGCGGACAGGGAGCTGTCGGCCAGCACCTCGTGCAGCGCCCGGCGCAGGGCCCGCATGTCGTCGAGGTCGACCATGGTCAGCGTCGGCTCGGTCTCCTCCAGCGGGTCGGGGACCGTGGCCCGCTGGACCTCGCGGAGCAGCTCGTCGGGTGCCCGGAAGGCCGGGCTGCGGACGACGCCGTGCTCGGTCAGCAGCCAGGGGTGGGTGGCCGCGGCGACGGCGTCGACGTCCGGACCGCCCTCGACGGTCGGGCCCAGCAGGCACACGTGGTCGACCGGCCGCTCGGCGAGCACGTGGTTCAGCAGCGCCTCCGTCTGCACCCACACCGCCGGGTCGGCGTCGGGACCGCCCGGCCCGGTCACCAGGTGCAGCCGGCGACCGACGCCGGGCGCCCGTTCGTCGACCAGTCCGGCGATCGCGGCGAGCACGGTCGGCGGCCGGTCGTCGATCCGCTGGGTCGGTGCGACGTGCACGTCACCCGCCCCACGCAGGGCCTCCACCAGGGCGTTCGCCACGGCCTCGGGGCAGGCGACCACCACCGGCTCGCCTGCGGACAGCGCCTCCCGGAGCACGTGGCCGACCACCCCGGTCAGGTCCTGGCCCGGCCGGAGCACGTGCCCGACGTGCCGGTACCCCTGCTGCTGGACCTCCTGCTGGACCTCCTGCTGTACGACCCGCGGGTGCGGGGACGTCTGGTGCTCCTCGTCGCGCTGCGTCACGGGACCACCTCCTCGTCGTCTTCTCCGACTCAGTGGCCAGTGCCCGAGGATGGTGATCGGGACACATCGCCGCGTGGCGTGATGCCAGCGGCCGCTCGGGGTTTCGACCGGTGCCCGCCGGGTCAGCGACCAGGAGTGGGTGCAGCGGAACAGACGGGCACCGCCGAGGAGCGGCCCGGCTGCCCCAAGCGGATGGTCTTCGGGCCGTGCGGCGGGGTGCGGGACGACGGGAGCTGCGAGGTGGCGGCGCACCCGTGCGTCTTCCTCGAGCCGCCGCTGCCGCGCTGGACCGCCCCGGCCCCGCCGGCCCCGCTGCGTCCTGCGAGGGGCTTGCTGGCGCGGGCCCGGACCGGGCCGGTGGTCCTCACCGACCTGACCGTGCGCGCGTTCGACCCGGCCTCGGTGCGGGCGGTCGTGGCCGCGCTGGCCCCGGTCAGTGACGGCCTGCTCATCGGGGAGCACCAGAACCGGCCCGACCTGCCACCCACGCTGATGGCGCAGGAGGTGCTGGCCGCCGGCGGCCGGCCGTGGACGACGCTGGCCTGCCGCGACCGCAACCGGGTCGTGCTGGAGCAGGAGCTGGCCGGCCTGGCCGCGGTGGGGGTCGACGGGGTGCTGTGCGTGACCGGCGACGGCCGGGGCCCGGGTGTGCGGCCCGGCGTCAGCTCCGTGTTCGACCTGGACGGGACCCGGCTCGCTGCCCTGGCCACCGCGGCCGGGCTGATCGCGGCGGTGCCCGAGTCGCCGGACGCGCCGCCGGTGCCGCTGCGCCCGCAGCGGGTGGCCGAGAAGGAACGCGCCGGAGCCCGGCTGTGCGTGCTCAACCACGTGGCCGGCCCGGCCCGGCTCGCAGCCTTCACCGCGGCCGCGCGGGCGGCCGGGGCGACCCTGCCGTTCGTCGCGTCGGTCGCCGTCTACACCGACGAGCGCTCGGCGCGCGTGCTGCAGGCCTTCCCCGGCCTGCACCTCGACGACACGGCGGTCGAGCGGGTGCTCACCGCACCCGACCCGATGGCCGCCGGCATCGATGCCGCGGTCCGGGAGGCCCGCACGCTGCTCGCCGTGCCGGGGGTGGTGGGGGTCAACCTGTCCGGGCTGGCATCGGCCGGTGGGCCGGCCGACGCCGCCGCAGTCAAGGCCGAGGTGGCCACCAGGATCCGGGAGGGCGCGTGAGCGAGATCGCCAGCGAGGCGATGGAGTCGGAGTTCGGCACGGTGGCCGGGTGGACCGAGGAGGCCGTGCGGGCCCTCGGCCCGGAGCACGCCGTGCCGGCCGGTTGCCGGGGCAGTGGCAGCGAGGGAGCGCTGCGCTGGCTGGCCGACGCGCTGGCCCTCCGCCCCGCGGACCGGGTGCTCGACGCCGGCGCCGGGGTCGGCGGTCCGGCCGGCTGGCTGGCCGCCGACCGGGGCGTGCGGGCGGTCTGCGCCGAGCCGATGGCCGAGGCGGTGCACGCCAGCCGCACGCTGTTCGGGCTGCCCTCGGTGGTGGCGCTGTCGCAGGCGCTGCCGTTCACCGATGCCTCCTTCGACGCGGCCTGGAGCCTGGGCGTGCTGTGCACGACCCAGGAGAAGCCCGTGATGCTCGCCGAGCTGGCCCGCGTGCTGGCGCCCGGCGGCCGGCTCGGCCTGTTGGTGTTCGTGGCGGAGGCACCGCTGCCGCCGCCCCTGCCGGAGGGCAACAGCTTCCCGAGCCCGGCGGAGGTCGACGCCCTCCTGGCCCGGGCCGGCTTCTCGGTCACCGGCCGCGCCGACGCCGACCTGGCCGACAGCCCTCCGGAGTGGCAGCAGCGGGCCGACGCGGTCGACGCCGAGGTGCAGCGCCGGCACGGGGACGACCCGGCGTGGGCGCAGGCGCAGGAGCAGTCCCGCCGGGTGGGCCGGCTGTTGGGCTCGGGCGCACTGCGCCCCCGGCTGCTCACCGCCGTCCGCGCCTGATCACCGCTGGGCACAGGCGCGGGGGCCGCGGTGTTGCAGGGGGCGTGCACAGCGACGTCGTGGTGATCGGAGCCGGTCAGGCCGGGTTGTCGGCGGCGTACGCGCTGCAGCGGGCGGGCGCGGACTCCGCCGTCCTGGACGGGGACGCCGGGCCGGGCGGCGCCTGGCAGCACCGCTGGCCCTCGCTGCGGCTGGACGCGGCCCACCGGATCCACCCGCTGCCCGGCCTGGCCCTGCCGGACGCCGACCCCGCGGCGCCGGCCAGTCAGGTGGTCGCCGACTACTTCGCCGACTACGAGCGTCGCTTCGACCTGCCCGTGCACCGGCCGGTCGGCGTCCGTTCCGTCCGGCGCACCCCGGGTGGCTTCGCGCTGGACACCAGCGCGGGGGAGTGGACGGCGCGTGGGCTGGTCAACGCCACCGGCACCTGGACCCGGCCGTTCTGGCCGGCCTACCCCGGCCGGGAGCTCTTCGACGGCCGGCAACTGCACGCCGCCGAGTACCGCGGCGCGGAGGAGTTCCGCGGCCGGCACGTGGTCGTCGTCGGCGGCGGGACGTCCGCGGTGCAGCAGCTGGTCGAGATCAGTGCGGTCACCAGCACCACCTGGGTGACTCGGCGCGAGCCGGTCTGGCGCACCGGTGGGTTCGACGAGGACGCCGGCCGGGCCGCGGTGGCGCTGGTCGAGGAACGGGTGCGCGCGGGTCTGCCCCCGGGCAGCGTGGTCGGCGTGACCGGGCTGGTCGAGACCCCGGCGGTGCTCGCCGCCCGGGCCCGGGGTGTGCTGGACCGGCTGCCGGTGTTCGACCGGCTCACCGCCGACGGGGTGGTCTGGGACGGCGACCCGGGCCGGTTCGTGCCGGCGGACGTCGTGCTGTGGGCGACCGGGTTCCGGCCGGCGCTGGAGCACCTGGCGCCGCTGCGCCTGCGGACGCCCGGCGGGGGCATCGCGATGGACGGCACCCGCGTGGTCGCCGAACCGCGGCTGCACCTGGTGGGCTACGGGCCCTCGGCGAGCACGATCGGGGCCAACCGGGCCGGCCCGCGCGCCGCGCGGGAACTGCTCCGGACGCTGCGGGACGACATCGCGGCATGAACAGATCCTGCTGAAGGAGGCGGGTCGGCTCGTCACCCATTGGGGCTACAGTGAGTGATCGACCGACTACGTTTGCGTAGGGTCGGGGTCGAGGGCATCCCGAGCACCGGCATCCACGTCGATGACGTCTTCAGCGCACTGCTAGTCCGACGCCCGCGTCGGAGACAGGAGCGCCGACGTGGCGTCGGTCCCCAGCACGCTCCCCAGCCCCACCCGCCGGACACGTCGTGACCGGCTCCGGTCGCCCGGCGCCCGCCGCACCACCCTCTGTGGCGTCGCGGTGGTGGCCGCCTCGGCCCTCGTCCTCACCACCGCCGGCAGTGCGCAGGCGGCGCCCGCGGCGACCGCCGTGCCGCTGGGCACCGCGGAGCCGTTCGCCGTGCTGTCCGGGTCGTCGTTCTCGAACACCGGCCCCACCGTGATCGCCGGGGACATCGGCGCATCCGACCCCTCGATGGTCGGCACCACCTCGATCACGCTCACCGGCACCAACCACGGCAACGACGGCGTCACCGCCAGTGCGAACGCCGCGCTGACCAACGCCCTGGTGTCGGCCGCCGGTCAGGGGCCCGGGGACACCATCTCGGCCGATCTGGCCGGACAGACGCTCACCCCGGGCATCTACACCTCACCGTCCGCGCTCAGCATCGCCGGCCCCGTGCCGCTGGTCCTGGACGGTCAGGGTGACCCCAACGCGGTCTTCCTCTTCCAGGCGGGTTCCACGCTCATCACCCAGCCGGGCACCTCGGTCAGCCTCATCAACGGGGCGACCGCGTGCAACGTGTTCTGGCAGGTCAGCAGCTCGACCACGCTGGGCGTGAACTCGGTCTTCCGCGGCGTCGTCCTGACCCTGACGGACACCACGATGGACACCGGGGCCACGCTGGAGGGCTCGGTGCTCTCCAGCGGCGCAGTCACCCTGGACAGCAACACGATCATCCGGCCGGCCTGCGCGACGCCGCCCTCGACACCCCCGACGACGGCACCCCCGACGACGGCGCCCCCGACGACGGCGCCCCCGACGACGGCACCGCCCACGACGACACCTCCGACGGCGTCGGCGTCCCCCACTGCGGCCGCCGACACGACCGGGGCCGAGGACGACGCCGACACCGGGGACGAGGACGAGACGACCTACGGCCAGGTCGGTCGCGTCCCGGTCGGCTCGGTCGACACCGGTGACGGCAGCACCGCAGACGTCCCCCTGGCGCGGCCGACCCGGTGACGGCTCCCGGACGGCGTCACTCGTGGCCGACCCGGGCACTGCTCGCCGTCGTCCTGACCGCCCTGGCGGTCACCACCAGCGGCTGTGCCGGCTCCGCGCCGGTCGCCGCGCCGGCAACGACGAGCACCGTGGCACCGGACGCCGTCGCGCCGGCCGCCGTGCTGCCCGCCGTGCTGGCCGCGTCCCGGCCGGTGCGGGTGCAGATCCCGGCCATCGGCGTCGACTCCGACCTGATGGACCTCGGACTGCAGCCCGACGGCACGCTCGAGGTGCCGCCGTCCGGCTTCCCGGCCGGTTGGTTCACCGACGCGCCCACCCCGGGAGAGCGCGGTCCGGCCGTCATCGCCGGGCACGTCGACTGGGCGGGCGCCCCGGGGGTCTTCGCCGAGCTCCGCGACGTGGTGGTCGGTGACGAGGTCACCGTGCAGCGGGAGGACGGCAGCACCGCGCTGTTCCGGGTCACCGAGGTCGGGCAGTACCCGAAGGACGCCTTCCCGACTGCTGCGGTCTACGCAGACCTGGACCACGCGGGGCTGCGCCTCATCACCTGCGGCGGCGAGTTCGACCCCGCCGCGCACAGCTACCTGGACAACACCGTCGTCTTCGCCGACCTGGTGCTGCCGGCCTGACCCCGGAGTCCGCCGACGCCCGGCGCCGGACGGGAGTCAGGCGCGGCGGTCCTGCTCCTTCAGCCGCACGGTGACCAGCGCGACGTCGTCCTCGGCGCGCTCGGGCAGCATCCGGGCCAGCAACTGGTCGGCCAGCTCGTCGACCGGCTCCTGCCAGACCCGGCCGAACTCCTCCCGCAGCCGTTCCACCCCGGTGTCGAAGAGCTGGTCGCGGCGCTCGACCAGCCCGTCGGTGTAGAGCAGCACGGTCGAGCCGCGGGGGATGGTCAGCACGTGGTCGCGGCGCGCAGCCGTGGGGTCGACGCCCAGCAGCATGTCGGCACGCGCGCCGTCGAGGACCTCGACCTGCCCGTCCGGGCCGGCGACCACCGGCGGCAGGTGACCGGCGTTGGCCCAGCGCAGCCGGGTGACCCCGCGCCCGAGCTCCTCCGCCGTCTGCTCCAGGCGGGCGACGAGCACCGACGCCATCGTCTTCAGCTCGAGACCGGACATGGCCCGGTCCAGCCGCTGGAGCACCCCGGCGGGGCTGTCGTCGCTGTCGTAGGTGATGCCGCGCAGGAGCCCGCGCAGCTGCCCCATGCAGGCCGCGGCCTCCGTGTCGTGCCCGACGACGTCCCCGATGACCAGCATCGTCGCGCCGTCGGGCTGCTGGAAGACGTCGTACCAGTCGCCGCCGACCTGGGCCTCCCGCGCCGCCGGCACGTAGCGCACCGCGAAGTCCAGGTCGTCGCGCTCCGGTGGTGCCGACAGCAGGCTGCGCTGCAGGGTCAGGGCGGTACGGGCCACCCGCCGGGAGCGGGCGTAGAGCGCCTCCAGCAGGTTGTTGCGCAGCTCGCCGGCCTCGGCCAGCTCGGCCGGGCTCCATGCCTCCGAGCGGTTGCGCACCGTCTCCCGCCACCGGTCGAAGGACTTGCGCGGGGAGAGCCGGATGGAGTCGCCCTCCCGCTCGGCGATCGCCTTGTTGTGCGGGTCGCCGCCCCAGTCGACCGAGTGCACCTGCTCGCTGCGGGTCCAGATGACGTACTGCCCCTCGGGCAGCGGCAGCGCCAGCACCCCGCAGGCCAGCTCCGCGGGGACACCCAGCTGCGGTGCGACCAGGGGCAGTCGATCGGTGCTCACGACGTCGTCGGGCTGCTGACCGGCCCAGCGGGCCACCGCGCCGGCCACCTCCGGGGGAAGGGGGACACCGGCGCCGCCGGTGTGCCCCTGCAGGCTCACCACCACCGAGGAGGCCGGGACGACGTCGAGCAGGCCCGGGCGGCCGAGCACCGTCTCCGACAGCGGCCGGTCCTCGTCCAGCGCCGCGGCGGTCAGCCAGGCCATCGTCGACCGGACCCGCAGCGCCCGGCGGTGCTCCTCGTCCTCGGCGCGGTCGACCAGCCGCAGCGACAGCGTGGAGCCGAGGAACTCCGCGGCCGCGCGGGTGGCGTACGGCGGGGCGTGCGTGCCGGTGTAGTGGTGGCAGGCGATGAGGCCCCAGAGCTTCTCCCCGCGGAGCAGGGAGATCGACATCGAGGAGCGGACGCCCATGTTCTGCAGGTACTCGCAGTGGATGGGCGAGACGCTGCGCAGCGTGGAGTAGGTGAGGTCCAGGGGCCGGCCGGTCGCGGGCAGGTCGACCGGCTCCAGCGGCGACGGCGTGTAGCTGACGTCGGAGATCAGCCGGATCCAGTTCTTCTCGTACAGCGCCCGCGCCTGGGCGGGGACGTCCGAGGCCGGGTAGTGCAGCCCGAGGAAGGAGTTCAGCTCGGGCAGCTTCGCCTCCGCGACGACCTCGCCGTTGTAGTCGGCGTCGTAGCGGTAGACCATCACCCGGTCGAACCCGGTGAGCGCCCGGACCGCCTCGGCGGTGATGTCGTAGAGGGCCTGGAGTGAACCGGCCCGGTTCAGGTCGGCGATCGTCCCGCGCACCGCCTGGTAGGTGTTCGGGAAGGAGAACGGCCGCGGCCCGTAGGCGGGCTCGAGCTCGACGATCAGCGTGCTGGCCGAGGGGGTCACGACCTGGCCGTCGACCGGTGAGGTGCCCACGGGGGTCGGCAGCGTGCTGCCGTCGGGGGCGTGGTTGGACCGGTGCAGGATCGCGTCGACCGGAGAGGGCGTGCCGTCGCAGTCCAGGATCAGCTCGACCGGGTTGCGCTCGCGCAGGTCGCCGAAGGCGCTGGCCGATCGGGCGATCGCCCCGGCCGGCACCGACCCGACCACGTCGGCGAGCGGACGGCCCAGTGCCTCGTCCCAGGCCGTGCCGACGACGTCGGCCAGGTTGCGGGACACCTGGCGGACCACCATGTCCGGCTCGCTGACCGCCAGCAGCACCCCCCGCGGCTGGATGCTGCCGGGCACGTGGATCGGCTCGCGCTCGCAGTTGCTCAGGTCGACCGGCTCGCCGGGCGCCAGCCAGGGGCCCGCCTGCAGTTGATCCGTCACGCAGTGGCCCCGTTCATCGCCGCAGTGGAGGCCCGCCGCTGTTCGACGGGGTGGTGACCGGCCGTCCCGGAGGGCGGGCGACGGAACCCGTCGGCGTTCGCGGCCACCCGGTCCCCGTCGGTCATGGCGTCGTTCCCATGCCGGGTGGACGCTCGTCGTGCACAGTTCATCAGTCAGCCGAGCTTAGGTCACCGGTGCGGTCGGCGAGTTCCGGAACCCGGTTCGCCGACGTGAGCCGCGCCGCACGGACGCCCAGGTGCAGCAGCAGCCGGTCGGCCCCGTCGGCGAGGTCCAGCCCGGTGAGCTCGGCGATCCGGCCGAGCCGGTAGTAGAGCGTCTGCCGGTGGATGCACAGCTGGGCCGCCGCCCGCTGCGGGCTGCCGGCGCAGTCCAGCCACGCCTCGGCGGTGCCGGTGAGCACCGGGTCGGCGAGCAGCCGCGCCAGCGACGGGTCCGGCCCGGGCAACGCAGCGACCTGGCGCCACGCGCCGAGCTCGGACCAGGACGCCGCCGGGGCCAGCCGGGGGTCGACGGCGGCGACCCGGGCCGCGGTCTGCGCCTCGTGCCACTGGGCGGGGAGCTCCAGGCAGCCGCGCCGGGGAGCGGCGACGCCGGCCGTGCTGCCCGCCGGGAGCCGGGCGAGGGCGGCTGCGCTCAGCGCCCCGGCCGGACGGGTGTCGCCGTCCCCGGACAGGGGCAGCAGCACCGCGGCCGCGACGGCGTCGGTGCGCGCGGGGAGCACGGCGGTGACCGCGCCGGCGCCGGGCGGCGTCCAGTCGGTGGGCAGGCCGCCGGCGGCCGGGCGCAACGCCACCAGCGTCACCGTCGTCCGGTCGCCCCCCAGGGCGTCGGTCAGCTCCCGCACCGCCCGTCCGGCCGCGGCACCGGTGAGCACGGCACGCAGCGCGGCGGACAGGTCGGCGGTGCCGGGCCGGCCCTCCGCGAGCAGCCGGCCCGCCTCGGCGGCCAGCGCCACCGCCTCGGCCAGGCCGGGGGCGGCCGGGTCGCCGACGTCGGTCCGGCCCTCGTCGAGCAGCCAGAGGTAGCCCTGCAGCCGCCCGCTGGCGCGCACCGGCAGGCACAGCCGGGTGAGGATGCCGGCCGCCGGGTCGGCCGGCACCCGCAGCGGGTCGGTGGCGTCGGCGATGCCGAACTCCTCGAACCGGCGGCGCACCTCCGGCGTCGAGCCCCTGCCCAGGATGGAGCGCGCCCGGACGGCGTCCATCGTGCTGCCCGCGTCCCCGCCGTCGTCGCCCCCCGGCTCGCCGTGCGCGCAGAACGCGAGCATCGTGAAGTCGCGGTCCTCCAGCGTCGCCGGGGCGGCGAGCAGCCGGGAGACCTCGTCCACCAGGTCCTGCAGGTCGTCACGCACCGGGAGTTCCTCTCACCGTTTCAGACGATCGTACGAGGGTGTCCCGGCGAGTCCGGACATCTGTCGATGGTGCTCAGCGGGTCGCCGTCCCTAGCGTTCGGAGCACCGCACCACCACGCGAGACACCACCACACGAGTCATCGCCCGCCCCACCACCCCGACGGAGGCCCCCCGTGCTCACCCAGAAGGCACTCCTCGCCGCCGCCCGCCGCCCAGGGCTGCGCAAGGTGGTCACCGGCACGCCAGTCACCCGCCGGGTGGTCGAGCGCTTCGTCGCCGGGGAGACCCTGCCCGAGGCGATCGAGGTCGTGCAGGCGCTGACCGTGGACGGCCTCGCGGTCACCCTCGACCACCTGGGTGAGGACGTGACCGACCGCAGCGAGGCCCAGCGCACCCGGGACGCCTACCTGGCCGCGCTCGAGGCGCTGGCGCCGCTGGACCTGGGCCGGGCCGCCGAGGTCTCGGTGAAGCTCTCCGCGTTCGGCCAGGCGCTCCCCGTCGGCGGCGACGACCTGGCGCTGGAGCTGGTGCGCCCGGTCGTGGAGCTGGCGACCTCGCTGGGCACGACCGTCACCCTGGACATGGAGGAGTCGCACACCGTCGACTCCACCCTCGGCGTCCTGGCCGAGCTGCGCCGCGACCACCCCGGCACCGGTGCGGTGCTCCAGGCGATGTTGCGCCGCACCGAGGACGACGCCCGTGCCCTCGCCGTCCCCGGGTCGCGGGTGCGGCTGGTCAAGGGCGCCTACCACGAGCCGGCGTCGGTCGCCCACCAGGACAGGGCCGCCGTCGACGCCGCCTACGGCCGCTGCCTGGAGACGCTGGTCCGCGGGCCTGGGTACCCGATGGTCGGCACGCACGACCCGCGGTTCGTCCAGCAGACGCTCGACCTGGTCGCCGAGACGGGCCGGCCGGCCGACAGCTACGAGTTCCAGCTGCTCTACGGGATCCGCCCCGACGAGCAGACCCGGCTGGCCGCCGAGGGGCACACCGTCCGGGCCTACGTCCCCTACGGCGCCGACTGGTACGGCTACTTCATGCGCCGGCTGGCCGAGCGCCCCGCCAACCTCCAGTTCTTCCTCCGTTCCCTCGCCACCAAGTCCTGATCCCCGTCAGGGCAGAAATGGCCATTTCTGCCCTCGTCTCCTGAGGAGCTCCCCATGGACGCCGTCACCCAGGTCCCCGCGCCGCTCAACGAGCCGGTGCGCGACTACGCCCCCGGATCCCCCGAGCGGGCCGCGCTGCAGCAGCGGCTCACCGAGCTCGCCGCCTCGCCGGTCGAGCTGACCGCCACCCTCGGCGGGACCCAGCGGATGGCCGGGGGAGCCGCGTTCGACGTCGTCGCCCCCCATCGGCACGCCCAGGTGCTCGGCACCTCGGCCGCCGCCACCGCCGCCGACGCCCAGGAGGCGGTGCGCTGCGCCAAGGACGCCGCACCCGGCTGGTCGGAGCTGTCCTTCGACGACCGGGCGGCGGTCTTCCTCCGCGCCGCCGACCTGCTGGCCGGGCCGTGGCGGCAGACGCTCAACGCCGCGACGATGCTCGGGCAGAGCAAGACCGCCTACCAGGCCGAGATCGACGCCGCCTGCGAGCTGATCGACTTCTGGCGCTACAACGTGCACTTCGCCCGGGAGATCCTCGCCGAGCAGCCGGTGTCGGGCCCGGGGGTGTGGAACCGCGTCGACCACCGCCCGCTGGAGGGCTTCGTCTACGCGGTCACCCCGTTCAACTTCACCGCCATCGCCGGCAACCTGCCCACCGCGCCCGCCCTGATGGGCAACACGGTCATCTGGAAGCCGGCCCCCACCCAGCAGTTCGCTGCGCACTTCCTCATGCGGCTGCTCGAGGCCGCCGGCCTGCCGCCGGGTGTGATCAACATGCTGCCGGGTGACGGGGTCGCCGTCTCCGACGTCGTGCTCGCCGACCGCGACCTGGCCGGCATCCACTTCACCGGCTCGACCCCGGTGTTCCAGCACCTGTGGCGGACCGTGGGGGAGAACATCACCGGCTACCGCGGCTACCCGCGGCTGGTGGGGGAGACCGGCGGCAAGGACTTCATCGTCGCGCACCCCTCCGCCGACCCCGACGTGCTGCGCACCGCGATGATCCGCGGCTCCTTCGAGTACCAGGGGCAGAAGTGCTCGGCGGCCTCGCGGGCCTACGTGCCGCGCAGCCTCTGGGGCCAGATCCGCGACGACCTGATCGGCACCGTCGAGGAGCTCCCGATGGGCGACGTCACCGACTTCTCGAACTTCATGGGCGCGGTCATCGACCGCAAGTCCTTCACCAAGCTGTCGAAGGTCCTGGAGAGCGCGAAGGACGACGACGCGCTCACCGTGGTCGCCGGCGGCACCGCCGACGACAGCGAGGGCTTCTTCGTCCGGCCCACCGTCATCGAGGGCACCGACCCGGGGCACGAGGTCTTCACCACCGAGTACTTCGGCCCCGTGCTGGCGGTGCACGTCTACGACGACGCCGACTACGACCGGGTGCTGACCCAGATGGAGTCCGCGGCGCCCTACGCGCTGACCGGTGCCGTCATCGCCCAGGACCGGACGGCGATCGACCACGCGCGCCGGTTCCTCCGGCACGCCGCCGGCAACTTCTACGTCAACGACAAGCCGACCGGCGCCGTCGTCGGCCAGCAGCCCTTCGGTGGCGGCCGCGGCTCGGGCACGAACGACAAGGCGGGAGCGAAGCAGAACCTGCAGCGCTGGACCAGCACCCGCGCGCTGAAGGAGACGTTCGTCCCCGCGACCGACCACCGCTACCCGCACATGGGGTGAGTCACCGGCCGACCTCGGTGAGTGGCTGCCGGCCACTCACCGAGGTCGCGGTGCTCAGCCGGGGAGCTGGATCTTGCGCTCGTCGCACAGCTCGGCGAGCAGGTCGCCCACGGTCTCCTCGACCGAGCCCTCGCCGGGGACGACCGCGCCCGGCTCGTCCTCGCCCAGCGGCTCCAGGGTGTCCAGCTGGCTGCGCAGCAGGGACGGCGGCATGTAGTGGCCCTGCCGCTTGGCCAGCCGCTCGGTGAGGGTCTCCTCCGAGGTGTTCGCGTGCGCGAACCACACCGAGGGGTTGCCCTCGCACAGCAGGTCGCGGTAGCTGCGCTTGAGCGCCGAGCAGGTGAGGATGAACGACGTCCCGGCGGCTTCGTGCTCGCCGATCAGCTCGGCCATCCGGCGCAGCCACGGCCAGCGGTCCTCGTCGTCCAGCGGGGTGCCACTGCGCATCTTCTCGACGTTCTCCGGTGGGTGCAGGTCGTCGCCCTCGATGAACTCCCACTGCAGGCGGCGGGCGAGCTCGTTCGCGACGGTCGACTTGCCGGAGCCGGAGACCCCCATGACGACGATCGAGGTGGTCGCCGGGATGCTGTCCGTGGTGGTTTCCATGCCCCGACCGTATTGAGTCGAGGGAGGAGTTGGGAACCGGGACGGGGGCACGGGGCGTGACGACGACGGAGCGACGGAGTTCGCTGTGGCGACTCCCGGCCGTCCGCTCCCTGGTCGCGCTCAACGCGCTCGGGTTCCTCAGCTACTCGCTGTTGCTCTCGGCGCTGCCCGCGCACGCCGCCGCGCTGGGCGCCGGGCTCACCGCCGCCGGGGCGGTGACCACGGTGTTCCTGGTGGCCACGGTGCTCGCCCAGATGGTGGTGCCGGCGCTGGTCGCCCGGCTGGGCATCGGCCCGGTGCTGGCCGGGGGTCTGGTCGCCCTGGGGGCACCGTCCCCGCTGTACCTGCTGGCCGACGACGTGCGCTGGTTCGCCGTCGTCTCGGTGGTGCGCGGTCTGGGGTTCGCGGTGCTCACCGTGCTCGGCTCCACCATCGCGGCCCAGGCGGTGCCACCAGCGCGGCGCGGTGAGTCGATCGGCATCTACGGGCTGGCGATCTCGGTGCCGACGCTCGCCGCGGTGCCGGGCGGGACGGCGCTCACCCTGGCCGGCCACTTCCCGTGGGTCGCCGCGATGGCCGCGGCACCGGTGCTCGCGCTGGTGTTCGTGCCGGGGCTGGTGCGGGCCCTCGGCCCGCCGGAGGTGCCCACCCCGGGTGGGTCGCGGGCGGCGGTGTGGGCCGCGGCCGCGCCGTCGCTGATGCTGCTGGTGGTGACCCTGGCCGGCGGCGGGCTGGTGACCTTCCTGCCGATCGAGCTGCCCGACGGCGCGCTGGCGGTGGTCGCGCTGCTGGTGTTCGGGGTGAGCACCGCCCTGTGCCGCTGGGGTGCCGGGCTGCTCGTCGACCGGCTGGGTGCGCGGGTCCTGCTGCCGGCCACGCTGGCCAGTGGGGTCGCCGGGATGCTGCTGGTCGCGCTGGGGCTCCGGGCGGCGGGCGCCGGCGGGGCCGCGGCCGTGCTGACCGGGGCCTTCGCGCTGGGCGTCGCCTACGGCGCGGTGCAGAACCTGACCCTGGTGATCGCCCTGGCCCGGGCCGGCGCCGGGCAGACCACGACGGTCAGCGCCGTGTGGAACGCCTGCTACGACACCGGCACCGCGATCGGTGCGCTGGCCGTCGGGGCGGTCGCCGCCCAGGTCGGCCTGCCGCTCAGCTACGTGTTCGTGGCGGTGCTGCTCGCCCTGGCACTCCCGCTGGCGGTCACGCTGCCCCGGGCGCTGCGCGCCGCACGCTGAGTCAGCCGGTGGAGGCCTGGCCGCCCAGCCGCTGTCGGGCCGCCTCGGCCAGCTGCGTCACCGTCTGCACCTCCGCGGCGGCCTCCCGCAGCCAGGTGCGCAGCCCGTCGACGTCGAACCGGTTGCGGTCGCGCAGCTGGCCGAGCAGCACCTGCCGGGCGCTGGCCTGGGCGCGCATCGCCGTGGGCAGCGTGCGCCCGGTGCGGCGGGCCCGGGTGGTGAGACTCGCGCCGAGGAAGACCAGCTCGCGGACGTCGGTCAGGCCGGCCAGGAGCGCCTCGGCGTCCTCGGGCCGGTCGTCGGCCAGCAGCTGCAGGTACTCGTCGGCACGGCGGGCGCCGGTGTCGGCGGGGGACTCGGACGGTGCGGTCACCCCTCCACTGTCCCTGGGCGTCACCGTCCTGACCACTGCGGGGGGCGCTTGTCCAGGTAGGCGGCGATCCCCTCGCGCCGGTCCTCGCTCAGGTAGGGGTTCGGGCCGACGTCCAGCCGCAGCGCCGCTGCCAGCGGGAGCTCGAGCCCCTTGACCGCGGTCTCCTTCATCCGGCGCACCGACAGGGGGGCGTTGGCGGCGATCCGCTCGGCGAGGGCCAGGGCGGCGGGCAGCACCTCCTCGACCGGGACGACGCGGTTGACCAGCCCCCACCGGGCCGCGTCCTCGCTGGTCACGTACTCGCCGGTGAAGAGCATCTCCAGCGCGATGCCGGTCGGGATCCGCTTGGGCAGCACCACGGACCCGTAGTTGGCACCCATCCCGATCGTCGCCTCCGGCAGGCCGAGCTTGATCCCGGGTGCGGCGATCCGGATGTCACAGGCCAGCGCGAGCTCGAACCCGCCGGCGACCGCGTGCCCGCCGAGCGCGGCGATCACCGGTACGTAGGTCTCGCCCAGCACCTCGAACAGGGCGCGGCCGGGGCGGTTCATCGGCGGCCGGAAGGGCTCACCGCGCTGGTCGCGCTCCCGGATCTCCTTGAGGTCGAAGCCGGCGCAGAACGCCGGGCCGTTGCCGGTGAGCACGACGGCGCGGACGTCGGCGTCCTCGGCGCAGGCGAGCAGCTCGTCGACCAGGTCGACCTGCAGCGCCGTGGACAGCGCGTTGCGCCGCTCGGGGCGGTCGAGGGTCAGCACGCGGACGTGCCCCCGGGTCTCGGTGACCAGTCCGGACTCGCGGCGCTGCGGTTCGCTCATGGCCGCGATCCTCCCGCGCCGGGCCCGGCCGGTCAGGCGGAGGGCAGCTCCCCGGTCTGCACCAGGTGATCGGCGATGTCGCGGACCTTCGTGTTGCTCTCCATCGACAGCTTGGCCAGGACGGAGAACGCCCGGTCGGCCGGCCACTTGTGCCGTTCCATCAGGATGCCCTTGGCCTGGTCGATGACCGCCCGCGAGTCCAGGGCGGCGCGGAGGTGCTCGGCGCGTTCGACGGCGGTCTCGTAGAGGTACATGTTCGACACCGGGACGACGGCGTAGGCGGCGAAGCGAGCGGCCAGCTCCCGGGACCGCCGGTCGAGGGGCGCAGCAGTGCGGGCGTAGACGTTCAGGCCGCCGCAGATCAGCTCCTGCGGGGGCAGCGGGAAGGACAGCATGCTCCGGCAGCCGCGCTGGGCGGCCAGCTTCGGGAAGCGGCCCCAGCGCTCGTCGGTGCCGGTGTCGACGACCTCGACCAGCCGTCCGGTGGTGGCGGCCTCCATGCAGGGACCTGCGTCCTGCGCGTACTGGGCCTGGTCCAGCTGGCGGGCGAGCGGGTGGCTCGCGGCGGGGGTGGCGGGCCGGCCGTCCCCGATGATGGTCACCGAGGTGACCGGTTCGCCGGGGAGGACCTGCGCGGCCAGGTCGGTGACCTTCTGCAGCACCGACTCCAGCGAGTGCTCGGCGAAGGACATCCGGCCCAGCTCGTCGAACGCGCGCTGGACGACGTCGGCGTCGGGATCGGGGGTGGGGCGAGTCACGGTGGTACTCCGGCGTCAGATGTGCACCGGACGTCGCTCGTGCCGGCGGTGAAGGGCCCCGGGTCTCTCGGGGCTCAACTGTCGTGGGGTGCGAGACCCCATGCCGCACGCCGGCTGTGTGACGGTGTGGCGGGAGGAGCATAGCCAGCCGCGACAACGGCCCAGGTGGAGCGCCCTGAACGGTGTTCACGGCAGGTACCGTGGACACCGGCGCCCGGGTGAGCCCAGGCGCCGGTGCGTCAGACAGCGGCGTGCACGCGAGCGGGGCCTCAGCGCGGGGTCCTTGCCGAGGGGCCATCCCCGGTGCTCTACAGACCGGAGTCTGACGTGCCCACCTATGACGGACACCTGACCCGGGACGCCACCGAGGCGCTCGAGCGCCTGGGCAGCCTGGCTCTGCGTGACCACTCGATGGAGTCGGTGCTGCAGACCGTCGCCGACCTGGTCAAGCAGGTGCTGCCCGGTGAGATCGAGGCCTCGATCTCGCTCCTGGCCAACGACCGGGCGACGACGACGGTCTACACCGGCAAGCTCGCACTGGACCTCGACGAGAGCCAGTACGGCCGCGGCCACGGCCCCTGCCTGCACGCTGCCTCGACCGGCGAGCTGGTGGAGATCCACGACGCGCGCACCGAGGAACGGTGGCCCGAGTACAGCCGGGTCGCCTGGGAACGGGGCAGCGGCAGCTCGCTGTCGGTGCCGTTGCCGCTCCAGGACCAGATGTCGGGCGCCCTGAACATCTACGCCCGGGAGGTGCACGGCTTCGACGAGGAGTCGCGGTCCGCCGCCCAGCGGTTCGCGCCGTACGCGGCCGTCGCCGTGTCGAACATGCACGCCTACCAGAGCGCCCGGCACATGGCCGAGAACCTGCAGGTCGCCCTGGAGTCCCGAGCAGTGATCGACCAGGCCAAGGGCATCCTGATGGAGCGGCACAAGCTGACCGCCGACCAGGCCTTCCAGGCGATGGCGGCGGTCTCCATGCGGCGCAACCGCAAGGTGCGCGAGATCGCCGAGACGTTGGTCCGGACGGGGGAGTTCCGACCCGACGCCCCGATGGCCGGCTGAGCGACTGCCGTCGTCGTTCGGTTGAGCCGGACCGGGGACGGGCAGAACGGAGCAGGGGCGTCTGCGTGCCGGCACACAGAGGACCCCAGGTTCGGTGGTCGAGACCACGGCCACCGAGCCGCCCATCCGCGGACGGCGCCCGGCCCGAACACCTCCCGGTCGCGTCGTCCCCCTGACCCCGGGCCGGCGTGGCCGCTCGGCAGGGGCGACGCCAGGGCGGCCGACCGCCGCGCACCGGCGCTGGTGGTGCCCCGCCGGGGGAGGCCCGGGAACGACGAAGCGGCCCCGTCCCGGAGGACGGAGCCGCTGGTCGATCCTGGTGCGCCATCAGGGACTCGAACCCCGAACCCGCTGATTAAGAGTCAGCTGCTCTGCCAATTGAGCTAATGGCGCGTGTCGCTCGACGTGGTCGGGCAACAGGAGAGGACTCTACACGCCGATCGGCCTCCACCGTCTGGTGGGGCAGGGTCATCCGCGTCACGTGTTGCGGCAGACAACGAACTGTCAGCTCGGGCATGGACACTGGGCGACGGTGCACGACGCCCGCCGGGAGGGTCCCGGTCGGCGCGCACCGGAAGTGGGGGCAGGTCTTCGTGGGTTCTCTGCAGGCGAGACGGATCGCGGCACTGCTCATCGCGGCGTTGCTCGCCGTGCTGGCGGGTTGTTCGGGGTCGTCGTCCGAGAGCTCCCCGGACGAGGAGGCAGCGGCACCGACCGTGGCTGCCGCGTCGGTGTCGGTGGACCTGGCCGACGGCGCCGTCGACGTCGCACCGACCGCCCCGCTGCAGGTCACGGTCACCGGCGGCGAGCTGGGGGAGGTCACGGTCGCCGACGACGCCGGTGCCGAGGTCGCGGGCAGCGTCGAACCCGAGCCGGCCGACCCGTCGACCGTCGTCTGGACGCCGGAGACCGAGCTGGACTACGGCACGAGCTACACGGTGACCGCGACCGCCGCCAACGCCTCCGCCGAGGAGACGACCACGACGTCGTCCTTCACCACGGTGACCCCGGAGACGCTGTCCACCCCGGGCATCGGCCCGCTGGACGGCACCACCGTGGGGGTCGGCATGCCGATCCGGGTGTTCTTCGACGAGCCGGTCGCCGACCAGGCCGAGGTGGAGCGCCACCTGCTGGTCACCAGCAGCACGCCCACCGACGGGGTGTGGAACTGGGTGCGCGATGACGAGGTGCACTTCCGGCCCTCCACCTACTGGCCGGCCGACACCGAGGTGACCCTGGAGGCCGACCTCTACGGGGTCGACTTCGGCGAGGGCGTCTGGGGTGAGAAGGACCGCACCATCTCCTTCAGCGTGGGCGAGCGGCACGTCTCCGTCGCCGACGCCGCGGCCCACACCCTGACCGTCCAGGACGGTGACCAGCTCGTGCAGACCTTCCCGATGAGCGCCGGCGACGCAGAGAACCCGACGCACAACGGTGCGCACGTCGTCCTGGAGAAGTTCGCCGACATCACCATGGACTCCTCCACGTTCGGCCTGGCCGTCGACGCACCCGGCGGCTACCGCACCGACGTCCAGTACGCGACGCGCATCTCCAACAACGGCGAGTTCGTGCACGCCGCCCCGTGGTCGCTGGCCGACCAGGGCTCGCGGAACGTGAGCCACGGCTGCATCAACCTGGCCACCGAGAACGCGAAGTGGTTCTACGACTTCTCCCAGCCCGGGGACGTCGTCGAGGTCGTCAACTCGATCGGCGGCACCCTCACCGTCGCCGACGGCGACATCTACGACTGGGCCATCCCGTGGGAGGAGTGGACGGCCGGCAGCGCGCTGTCCTGACCTGAGCCGGGTCAGCGCCACACGTCGTGCTCCGGCTCCTCCGCCCGACCTGCCGTCAGGGCGACGACCACCGACTCCGCGGCCCGGTAGACCGTCAGCGCGACCGCGATCACCACCGCCGGCGGGACGACGATCGGTGTGGCCAGCACCGACAGGGCCAGCACCCGCGGGGCGTCGAGCCACCAGCCCGCCCGGCGCACCGGGTCGGCCAGGGCGCCCCAGCGAACGCCGCACCACATCAGCCACCGGCGCAGCGGCGGCACCCCGAGCTCGCGCATCACCCGCCGGAACACCCCGTCGGCGTCCCGGGCCGAGAGCACCCCGGTGGGCACCCCGACGTCGGTCAGCCAGTCGTGCAGGACGGCGGCTGGGGTGTACCGACCCGAGCGTGGGAAGAGCCACACCACGATGCGGGGCACCGAGGCGAAGTCGGTCCGGAAGCCGGGCGGGACGACGAAGGTGTCCTGGTCACCGCGGTAGACCAGCGGCGCCAGCACCTCCCACGAGGTGTCGGTGGCCCGGCGCACGGTCAGGGCGAGGGAGTCGAAGGGCACCGCCGCAGCTTCCCCCCGCTCGCCGTCCCCGACACCCGCCCACGCTGGTCCCGGCCGAGGCGGGTGATGAGGTGACCGGGTGAGCGCAGTGTGGGGCAGGCGAGGCGGTCCGGCGATGCACGGCAGGGAGGCCCGGTGAACCGGTGGCTGTGGCTGGCCGGGGCCATCCTCGTCGAGGTCGCCGCCACGCTGTCCCTGCGGGCAGCCGTCGAGCAGGCGGCCTGGTACCTGCCCGTGGTCGTCGGCTACGTCGCCTCGTTCATCCTCCTGGCCGGCACGCTGCGCCGGGGGATGGCCATCGGCGTCGCCTACGGCATCTGGGCTGCCAGTGGGGTCGTGCTCACGGCCGTCGCCGCCGCCTTCCTGTTCGGTGAGGCGCTGACCCCGCTGATGGGCCTCGGCTTCGTGGTCATCGTCGCCGGGGTCCTGCTGGTGGAGCTCGGGTCGCACCGCGCCGAGCGCGCCCTCGCGGGGCCGGGGGAGGGTCGGTGACCTGGGTCTTCCTCGCCGCCGCGATCGCCTGTGAAGTCGCTGCCACCATGTCGTTGCGCGCCTCGGAGGGCTTGCGCGACAAGCGCTGGGCCCCGCTGATCGTCCTGGGTTACCTGGCCTGCTTCACCTTCCTCACCCTCGCGCTGCGGGAAGGGCTGGCCATCGGGGTCGCCTACGGCATCTGGGCCGCCAGCGGCGTTGCCCTGACCGCGGTGATCGCGCACCTGCTCTTCCGTGACCCGCTCACCCGGACGATGGGCGCCGGGATCGCGCTCATCGCGGTGGGGGTGCTGCTCGTGGAGCTGGGAGCGCACTGAAGGTCGCCTCTCGCTATCATCGCCGCGTGGCGATGGGAGACGGGGGCGACGCAGCCGTGCTGACGCCGGCGGGTGGGCCGGCTCCTCCGGTCGACGAGGCCGCGGCGTTGACCGTGGCGGCGTGCATGTTCCGCAGCCTGGGCGACCCGACCCGGCTGGCGATCGTGCGGCACCTGACCCTCGGCGAGCACAAGGTCGTGACGCTGACCGAACACCTGGGCCTGGCGCAGTCCACCGTGTCGGCGCACCTGTCCTGCCTGCGCGACTGCGGGCTGGTCACCTCCCGGCCACAGGGGCGGGCCTCGATGTGGTCGCTGACGACCGCCCCGGAGCTGCTGGCGCTGCTGGCCGCCGCCGAGGGGCTGCTCGCCGCCACCGGCGATGCGGTCGCGCTGTGCCCCACCTACGGCGAGAGCGGTCGGGCGTGACCGACCGGTCGCCCGCACTGACCGACGCCGAGACCGAACGGCTGACCCGCCGCGGGCTGCGCCTGGCGCAGTTCACCGTGGTCTACAACGTCGCCGAGGGTGCCGTCGCGATCACCGCCGGCCTGCTCGCCGGGCTGGTCTCCCTGGTCGGCTTCGGCGTCGACTCCGGCATCGAGTCCTTCGCCGCGGTCCTCGTCGGGCTCCGGTTGTCGGCGCGGCTGCGGCACGGCAGCACCGACGAGCGCAAGGAGCGTCGTGCGCTGAAGGCCGTGGCGGTCACCTTCTTCGTCCTCGCCGCGTACGTGGTCATCGAGGGCGTCCGCAGCCTGCTCGGCGACGAGGAGCCGGACACCTCCACGGTCGGGCTGGTGCTGCTGGCCGCCTCCATCGTGGTCATGCCGCTCCTGGCCCGCGCGAAGCGCCGGGTCGGCCTGGCGCTCGGCGGGGACCCGCTGGTCCTCGCGGACGCGGCCGAGACCCGGATCTGCGTGCTGCTGAGCATCTCCACCCTCGTCGGGCTGGGTCTCTACGCCGTGACCGGTGCCGCCTGGCTCGATCCGGTCGCCGGGTTCGTCATCGCGGCCTTCGCCGTCCACGAGGGGCGGGAGGCGTGGGACGGCGAACTCGTCGAGGACGAGGACGAGGACGAGGACGAGGACTGACGAGATGCACGCCGGCTGACCTCCGCCCCGGCTCCTCGGGCACGCGCGGCTGCCGGGCTCAGGTCGGCTTGATCAGGCAGGCCCAGATGAACTTGCAGTCTGCCTCGTAGTGGACCCCGTGGTCTGCGGTGAGATCAGCGATCACGTAGAGGCCGTAGCCGCCTTGCCCTGCGGGGCGTTCCCTGGCCGGTGTCGGTGGTCGCTCCGGAGCACCGTCGCTGACGATGACGATCCACCGGCCCTCGTCGTCACCGATGTGCAGGCGGGAGGGTGGTGACCCGTGGCGCAACGCGTTGGACGTCAGTTCGTCGATGACCAGGACGGCCCGCTCGACGGCGTCCTCGGCCGCGGCGTCCACGCCCTCGGCCGGCCCTGGGTCCAGCGACGAGAGCAGGAACGCCGTGACCTGCCTGCGCACCCTGCTCAGGTCGCGGAGCGAAGCCAGTTGCAGGGAGAGGCGGGTGTCCGCTCCGGCCGGGACGGGGCTGTCCTCTCGCCAGGAGGCCAGCGCCTCGGCGTACTCGGCCGGAGTCTGCGTGGGGCCGCTCACGGTTCCCTCCTGTGCTGGCGCGGGACGGTGCCCCGGTGCAGCCGGACGGCGACCAGCGCGACGTCGTCCGCGGGGCGGTCGTCGACCAGCTGCCCGAGCAGCTGGTCGCACAGCTCGTCGAGCGGCAGGTGCGCCAGTTCACCGGCCAGGCGGTGGAGTCGGCACACCCCGGTGTCGATGTCGCTGCCGGGACGTTCGACCAGGCCGTCGGTGTACAGCAGCACCGTGGCTCCGGGCGGGAGCTCGACGACGACCTGGCTGCGGGAGCTGGCGCGGTCGACGCCCAGCATGAGGCGGCCCGAGGTCTCGGGCACGTCGATCAGCGCACCGGTGGCGTCCAGGACCATCGGCCTCGGGTGCCCGGCGCTGGCCCAGCACAGCCGGGCGACCCCGCGGGTGACCTCCTCCGCGGTCTGCTCCAGCCGCCCCAACCCGACGGTGGCGTACGTGTGCAGGCCGAGCTGCGCGACCGCGGCGTCCAGGGAGTCGAGCACCTGCGCCGGTCCCGCCTCGCCGGTGAGCGCGATCCCGCGGAGCAGGCTGCGCAGCTGTCCCATGGTCGCCGCGGCAGTGATGTCGTGGCCGACGACGTCACCGATGACCAGGTCCACCGCCCCGTCGGCCTGCAGGAAGGCGTCGTACCAGTCCCCGCCCACCTGTCCGGCATCGGTGGCCGGCAGGTAGCGGACCGCGACCTGGCAGTGGTCGGGCAGGACGGGCTCGCTGAGCATGCTGCGCTGGAGCTCTTCGGCGAGCTGGCGGCTGCGCTCCGCCGAGCGTCGCTCGACGGCCAGTCGCTGCAGCCGGTCCAGGGCCTGCGCACACTGGGACGCGAAGGCACGTACCAGCTCGACCTCCTCGGGTGAGGCGGTCCGCTCCACCGCGCGGCCGGCGGCCAGCGACCCCAGCAACCGGCCGGCGGAGGACAGCGGGACGGTGGTCCAGGACCGAGGCCCGGTGACCTCCAACGCCTGCCGCACGTCGAGCGGCCAGGCGCTGGCGTCGGCCAGGTCCGCGTGGGACACGGGCTCACCGGTGCGGGCCACCTCTGCGGCGGGCAGCCGGCTGTCCAGGTCGATCGAGGCGAACCGCAGCTGCGCCCCCGCACCCAGTGACGGCATCAGCATGAGGTGGACGACGTCGTGCTCGTCGTCGCGCAACGCGATCGCGCCGCTGTCCGCGCCGATCGCGGCCAGGCCCGCGCCGGTCAGGGAGCCGGTGACCTCCTCGACCGTCTCCGCGCTCGCCAGCCGGAGCACCACCTGCGCCATCGCGGTCAGCCGGCTGGTCGCCGCCTCCCGTGCCGCCAGCGCCGCCTGCAGCTCCTGCGTGCGGGCGAACAGGTCCGCCTCCAGCCCGTCGAGCCGGGCCCAGCTGCCGTCCTCCCTGCCTTCGCTGATCCGTTCCCGTTCGGCGAGGTACTCCGAGACGTCCTCCACCCGCTGGAGCACCAGACGGGTCTGGCCGGCCGCGTCCAGGACCGGTGCACTGATCAACGACCAGGCGCGCGGAACCGGGCGCCCTGTGCTCCGGTCGACCACGTGGTACCGGAACAGCGGCATGTGGTCGGGGACGCCGTTGTCCCGGGCGCGCTCGAACGAGGTCTGCAGCGGGTTGACGCCGTCGGCGTCCAGCGTGTCCGGGGCCGGGGGGAACGCGTCGAAGACGTAGCGGCCGATCAGCTCCTCGCGGGTGCGGCCCAGCAGCGTCAGGTACGCCGGATTCGCCTCCACGATGACCAGGTCGGTGTCCATGACCAGGTACGCGGTGGGGAGCGCGGTGAAGATCGCGGCGAAGTCCTCAGCCGTGACGCGATCTCGGTCACTCGCGCCCGAACCCATCTGTCCCCCCACCGAACGCAGTCTCCGGGAAGGGTGCAGCACCTGCGCCCGGCTGGACGATCCATCATGAGGCATCTGCCTCCCCCGGGCGGCCGGCCACCCCCCGGAGGTGGTCCGCGGGGCGTGGTCGAGGGCCCTCCGCCGGTGCGACCGACCGTCTCCCGGACGGTCGGTGTCAGTGGATCTCCCCGGCCGGCGCGGCGCGGGGCCCGACGACCGGGACCGGCCGCGGCCGGTTCGCCCGACGGCGGATCAGCCACTCGGCGACGCCCAGGTTGAGCAGCCAGCCGGCGCCCATGGCCAGGGCCTCGGCGGTCGGCCCCGGCTCGCCGGCGACGAGGAACACGGCGGCGGCGGTGAACACCTGCGTCCCCGCGCCGACGCCGAGGGCGTAGCTGCGCAACATCCAGGCCCGGTGCCGCGGGACGTCCCGGCGCAGGACGGCGGCGATGCCGAGCCCGAGGGCGGCGGCCATCCCGATCCCCGCCGCGGCACGGAAGGCGGTCAGCAGCCCGGCGTCGGCCTCGGTGATCGTCAGCGTCAGCCACAGCCCGGTGAGCGCGGTGGCGAGGCCGGCGGGGGCCGCCAGTCGTCCCGTCGTGCGGTGCCAGCGGGGCCGCGGACCGCGGGTGCCGGGGACGAACTGGACGGCGCCGACGACGGTGAAGAGGAGCGCGCTGACGATGTGCAGCACCAGGGGTGTCGGCGTGGCCGCGGAGTGCGGCGCCTCGGGCAGGACCGCCGCTCCGCCGGAGAGCTCGACGAGGCGGGCGCCGCCGGCGGCGAGCGGCACCAGGGCCAGGGCGATGAGCCCGGCGGGGACCAGCCACTGCCGCCGCGGGCGGGGTGTCGTACGGACTGCTGTCGTCATGCACCGGATCGTCGTGACCGCGGGGCCCGCGGTCATCGCCGGAAGGACCGGTTCCGGCGTCGTACTTCCGGTGGATGGCCCGGGCGGGCTACCGGCCCGGGGCGCGTGGCGGGACGCGGTGCGTCTCGTGGGCCCAGATGGCGATCTCCACGCGGTTCCGTACGCCGAGCTTGGCCATGAGGCTGCCGACGTGCGTCTTCACCGTGCTCAGCGTGATGTGCAGCTCGCGGGCGATCTGGTCGTTCGACCGGCCTCGCGCGACGGCGGAGAGGACCTCCTCCTCACGGTCGGTGAGCCGGTCGAGGGGCTGAGCCGGGGGCGGGGCGGGCCCGGACCCGGCGAAGGCGTCGAGCAGCCGGCCGGTCACGCTGGGCGCGATCAGGGCGTCGCCCCGGGCGGCGGCGTGCACCGCCTGGGCGAGCAGGTCCGGGCCGGCGTCCTTGAGCAGGAAGCCCCGGGCCCCGGCACGCAGCGCGGCGTACACGTGCTCGTCCAGGTCGAAGGTGGTGATCACCACGACGGGGACCGGGTCGGCGACGTCCGGCCCGGCGAGCCGGCGGGTGGCCTCCAGTCCGTCCGTGCCGGGCATGCGGATGTCGAGCAGGCAGACGTCGGGACGCACCCGCCGGGCCAGCTCGACGGCCGCCTCGCCGTCCGCGGCCTCGCCCACGACCTCGATCCCGGGCTGGGCGTCGAGGATCATCCGCAGCCCGGTGCGCACGATCTCCTGGTCGTCCGCGACCACCACCCGCACGGTCATGCCGGTCCCCGGCGGGGGAGCGTCGCGGCGACCGTCCAGCCGCGCTCGGGCCCCGGCCCGGCCTCGAAGGTGCCGCCGAGCAGGTGGACCCGCTCGGCCATGCCACGGAGGCCGAAGCCGGTCCCGCCGGCGTGGGCGGGGCCGCCCTCGCCGTCGTCGTCGACCCGCAGGCGCACCCACGCACCGTCGACGACCACCCGCACGTCGACCCTGGTGGCGCACCGGGCGTGCCGCCGGGCGTTGGTGATCGACTCCTGCGCCAGTCGGTGGACCGCCGTCGCCACCGACGGGGAGACACCGGTGACCTCGCCGACGACCTGCACTGCGACGTCCGGCCCGTCGGGACCGCGCCAGGCCAGCGCCTGCAGGTCCGGGAGCCCGGGGGTCGGCGACAGCGTCGCGGGCTCGTCGTGGCGCAGCACGCGGACCATGCTGCGCATCTCGGTGAGCGTGCGCGCCGCCTCCGCCTCGATCAACCGCAGCGCCTCGGTGGCGGCATCCGGACGCGCGGCCGACGTGGCCAGCCCGGCCTGGGCGCGGATCGCGATGGCCGACACGTGGTGCGCCACGGTGTCGTGCAGGTCGCGGGCCAGGTCCTCCCGCTCCCGCGCGGCGACCTGGTCGAGCTCGCGGGCCCGGGCCCGGGCCCGGTAGCGGGCGGCCGCGCCCAGGGCGAGGGACGACAGCAGGACCGCCGCGCCGCCGAGGGCGTCACCGGGCGACGCCGAGCCCACGACCGCCGAGGAGGCGGCGCTCCCCAGGAGGACCACCAGCCCGTCGAGCGCCTCACGCCCCGAGCCCCACCGCAGCAGGGCGTAGGGCAGGACCAGCGTGACCGCGGCGGAGTACAGGCCCTCGTCGTCACCGGTCAGGACGGCGAGGAGGTGGAGGCACCCGAGGACGACGGCGAGGACGAGGAGCGGCCGCGCCCGGCGCCACGCCAGGAGCGGGACGAGCGCGCAGAGGACGGCGACCTGCAGCCAGCGGAACGGCAGGTCGGGCCGCAGGACGCCTTCGAGCACGGCCGAGGACGCCGCCAGGGCCACCAGCACCCAGTCCGGCCAGGCCCGGTCGGGTGGGTCCGGGGGTCTGGGCTCGTTCCAGAGCGAGCTCAGCGGCGCGTGCACCGGCTCACCGTACGAGTCCGGAGGCCGTGCGGTGATCAGCCGGAAGTACGAGACCAGCGACCTGATCGGGCCGCCGGTGGGGTGGACGACGGACCCCGGTCGCAGGTGAGCGAGCCCCCCGGCTCCGCGGAGCGTCAGGTCGTGTCTGATGGTCCCTGTGTCCGCCGGCCAGCGCCCCCCGGGAGCCTGGCCTCGCCGGGGGGTGCGCGCCCGGCGGTCGACGTGGGTGCGGCTGACCGTGCTGGTGCTCCTGGTCGTGCTCGCCGTGGTCGTCGCGGTCGTCGTCGGGGTGCCGGACGCGCAGCAGGTGCGGGCCGATGTCGCCGCGGTGGGGCCGGCCGCTCCTGTCCTCTTCGTCCTCGTCTATGCGGTGGCCAGCCTCGCCCCGGTGCCCAAGAACGTGTTCAGCGTGGCGGCCGGCCTGCTCTTCGGCTTCGTCGAGGGCACCGGCATCGTCCTGCTGGCCGCGCTGTCGGGAGCCCTCGCCGCGTTCGCGCTGGGTCGTGCGCTCGGTCGGGAGGCGGTCGAACGGATGACCGGCGGCCGGGTGGCCCGGGTCGATGCGCTCCTCGGCCGGCACGGGCTGCTGGCCGTGCTGGGCGTGCGGCTGGTGCCGGTGCTGCCCTTCACCGCGATCAACTACGCGGCCGGGCTGACCGCCGTCCGTCTCCGCGACTACGTCCTCGGCACCGCGGTGGGCATCGTCCCGGGCACCGTCGCCCACGTCGCCCTCGGCGCGTACGGGACGTCCCCGGGGTCGTGGCCGTTCGTGGTCGCCGTCCTGGTCCTGGTCGCCCTGACCGCAGGTGGCGCGGCCGTGGCCCACCGCCGGCGCCGCCGCACCAGGACGCCGGAGCCCGATGGCCCCGGACCCGCCGGCAGCTGAGGGCGAAGCTGCCGCGATGCCCTCGAACGTGCCCGTGAACGGCGGTGGGCCCACGTGCGGGCGCAGGCCGGCATGGTCGGGCCCGGGAGCCGGCCGGTGCAACGGACGAGGCCCTGGTCAGCGAGCTGACCAGGGCCTCGGGTGGGGTGAGTGACGGGACTTGAACCCGCGACATCCAGGATCACAACCTGGCGCTCTACCAGCTGAGCTACACCCACCATGTACACCGGGCGGCTGGCGAGAGCCGGCCCGGTGGACGAGCACACGATACCGGAGGCGCTCAGCTCTCCGACGAGGCCGGGGTCGGGGCCGGCTCGGCGTCGTCGGCGCCGGCCGCCAGCAGCGGCGCGAAGGCCGTCACGACGTCGGTGGCCGCCGCCTGGGCCTGGTCGCTGCTGGGGCCGGGCTCCGGCACGAAGAGGGTCTGCCGGTAGTAGGCCAGCTCCCGGATCGACTCCAGGATGTCAGCCAGCGCCCGATGGGCCAGGCCCTTGGGCGGCTGGGCGAAGTAGACCCGGGGGAACCAGCGCCGGGACAGCTCCTTGATCGAGGAGACGTCGATCATCCGGTAGTGCAGGTGGTCGTCGAGCTCGGGCATGTCCCGCGCCAGGAAGCCACGGTCGGTGCCGATCGAGTTGCCGCACAGCGGCGCGGTGCGGCGTTCGGGCACGAACCGCTTCACGTAGGCGAGCACGAGGGCCTGGGCCTCCTCGAGGCTGACCGTCGAGGCGCGCACCTCCTCGGTGAGCCCGGACTTGGCGTGCATCTCGGTGACCACGTCGGCCATCCCGGCCAGGTCGGCGTCCTCGGCGTGGATGATCACGTCCAGGCCGGGGTCGAGCACGTTGAGCTGGGAGTCGGTCACCACCACCGCGACCTCGATGAGCTTGTCGCCGACCAGGTCGAGCCCGGTCATCTCACAGTCGATCCAGACCAGGTTGTTCGCTGCGCTGTCCACCACGGCCGCGACCCTACGCACCGCTGCGGCAGCCCACCGGCCACACCCGCCCCAGGGCTCGCGGCCCGCTGTGGGGACGGGCCTTCCGGGCCTCTCGCGTGGCTACAGTCCGGGCTCCTGCACCGACCTCGCGGAGCCGCTCGTGTCCTCCAGCACCTCCCGCACGTCGCCGTCCCGGCCGTCGGTGCCCGCACCGGCCTCCCCGGGCGACGCGTTCCGGCACCCGGTCGCGCTCCTCCGCTGGCTCTGGCAGGACCACATGACCCCGGGCCGTCCCGGCCGGCCCACCAGCCCGGACGAGCTGCGCTGGATCTACCTGACCTGGCTGGGTGCCTTCGCGCTGAAGATGCTCGGCTCCTCCTGGGACGTCTCCTGGCACTTCAAGTGGCTGCGCGACGACCTGGCCCCGCCGCACCTGCTCAACTCGGCCGGCACCGCCCTCGTCGTCGCCCTCGTGGTCTTCCACAGCTACAGCGGCCGCGGCGTCGACCGGCGTGCGCTGCGGCTCATGCAGGCCGGCATCGGCACCTTCCTGGTCGCCATCCCGATCGACGTCGTCAACCACCGCGTCAACGGGCTGGACATCACCAGCTGGAGCCCCAGTCACGCGCTGCTCTACCTGGGGACGGCGATCATGCTCGCCGGCGCCATCCGGGGCTGGTGGCTCTACGCAGCGCCCGGCCGGCTGCGCGACCTGGTGTCGCTGGGGCTGTGGCTGTTCTTCCTGGAGAACGTGATGTTCCCCAACCAGCACCAGGAGCACGGCGTGCTGTCCCTGGCCGCCTACCGGGCCGGCCGGACCACCGCCGAACCGCAGCTGCTGGACTTCGCCGCCGCGCAGGGGCAGACGCCCGTCCAGTTCATGCTGCCCGTCCCTGCCTGGGTGCATCCCGCCTGGCTGGTCTGCGCCGGGCTGCTCGCCCTGGTGATGGCCCGCCGGGCCGTCGGCCTGCGCTGGACGGCGACCGTCCTGGCCGGGGCCTACCTCGTCTACCGGGCGGTGACCGGGCTGCTGCTGGACGCCACCGGCTTCCCGCCCTCGGTCCTGCCGCTGATGCTGCTCGCCGGTGCGGTCCTCGTCGACCTGGCCGTGCTCGCCCGGGTGCCGGGCTGGCTGGCCGGCCTGGCCGTCGCCGGAGGAGCGGCCGTCGGGGCCTTCGTCCAGTCCGCGCTCGACGTGATCCCGCCGTGGGACTGGTCGGCGCTGCCGATGGTGGCGGTCGGCCTGGCCGTGCTGTGGGGTGGGCTGGACCTGGTCACCCGGAGCCGCCGGTTCGCCCGGTGGCAGGCGCCGGTGGAGCTGGGTGGTCCGGCGGTCGGGGACACGCCGGTCGGCGCAACGGCGGGCGGCGCGTCCTCGCGCTGAGCCCGGAACGGGCCCGGCGATGACGTAACGT
Source organism: Modestobacter sp. VKM Ac-2985 (assembly GCF_026967925.1). GTDB lineage: Bacteria > Actinomycetota > Actinomycetes > Mycobacteriales > Geodermatophilaceae > Modestobacter. The sequence goes on from NZ_JAPVBI010000001.1 coordinate 1,200,321, forward strand.
CGAACCGGTCCGCCGCCCAGTCGCCGCGGCGCCCACCGCGGTCGCTCCCGTCCTGCCGCCCCCACGCTGCCTGCCCCTGGAGAGTCCGTGCTGATCCTCACGCCGACGCCGCTGCAGACAGCGGCCGAGCGTGCGTTCTTCGCCGAACTCGCGGGCTGGGACACCGGCAGCGGCGTCCGGGGGGCCGTCATGGCCTCGCTCCCGGTCACCGAGGGCCCGATGCAGCGCCGGCAGTCCGACGCGGTGCTCTTCGTGCCCGAGGGCGTCGCCGTCGTCCGGGTCGTCGAGGTGGAGCGCCAGTCCGGTGTCGTCACCGCCGCCCCCGAGGGCGCCTGGACGATCGGGCCCGGCGACGGGCCCGGTGAGGTGCTCCAGCTGGCCGGTGGGGGGTCCAACCCGCTCGACGGTCTGATGCGGTCGGGGATGCACGCCGCGGTGACCCTGCGCAAGGCCGGGATCGAGCCCGGGCGGATCGCCCGGCTGACCGTGCTCACCGGGTCGGTGACCGGGCTGCTGCCGGCCGACGGCGACCTGGGCGAGGGTGACCAGGTCGCCCTCCTGGAGCCCGGCTCGCTGCAGTTCGGCGTGGCCCGCGCGGCCCGGCACGCGGGTACGGACAACCCACGACTGTGGACGACGGCCGACGTCCGGGCCGGCATCGAGGCCCTCGGCATGGCGGGCCGGATCCCCACGGTCGAGGAGCTCAACGGCGAGGGCTTCCCCTACTCGCCCTACGTGCTGCGCCGCCCGGACCTGCTGACCCCTGCCGCGCTCAACGCAGCACCCCGCCGGACCACCGCCGCGGCACCGGCACCCGCGCCGCAGTCCAGGCGCGCCGGCGGCGAGGGTGGGCCGCTGGTCGACCCGGCGGCCGCTGCCCGGATCGCCGCCGCCGCGGTGCATGCGCAGGAGGCCGCCGAGCGGAGGGACGACGCGTCCGCCTCCGCCGCCGTCCCCGCCGCGGAGGCGGCACCGGTCCCCGACGCACCCCGGTCACCGGCCCGCCCCGGCGACACCATGGCCCTGGTCCACGAGCCGGGCGGCCGCCCAGCCGAGGACACCGGCGGCCTGGGCGGGCTCTTCGGCACCCCCGAGGCCGGCGCGGGACCTGCTGAACAGCGGCCGCGCGAGCTGCCACCGGAGCTCCGTCCCCGTCCGCAGGCCGGCCCCCTCCACCCGGCGTCGGGCAGCACCGCGTCGACCGCCGGGGGCAGCTCGTCCCGCCGCCGCCAGCTCCTGCTCGTCGCGGCGGCGCTGGCGGTGGTGGCGCTGCTCACCGTCGTCGGTGTCCTGGCGCTCACCGACGACGACGGCGATGCGGGGACGACGACCGCGGGTGCGACCGCCGGCGCTGCGCCCACCACGTCGGCGCCCCCGGGCCCCGTCCTCGGCTCCACCGCGGTCGTCAACGGCACCACGTTCACGCTGCAGGCGGCCGAGGAGCACGGGACCTGCAACGGGCACGCCTACGACGCCGTCGCCGGGTTCTTCGCCAACGGCGACTGCACCGACCTGGACCGGGCGCTGTGGTCGGCAGAGGTCGACGGCCTGCCCGTGGTCGTCTCCGTGGCCCGGGTGACCATGCCCGACCCGGCCAGCGCCCAGGCGCTCCGGTCGCTGGCCGACACCGACGGCAGCGGCAACGTCAGCGACCTGCTGCGCGAGGGGGTGCGGTACGACGGGGCACCCGAGCGGCTGTCCAGCGCCCAGTACGCCAGCAGCCAGCAGGGCGCCACGGTCACCATCGTGGAGACCTCGTGGGCCGGGGCCCAGGCGGGCGCCACCTCGGGCCTGGACGCCCTGGCCAGCGCCGGGCTCTCGCTCCCCGGCGAGGGCGTCACCAACTGAGGCAGCGCCGTCAGCTGATGGCGGCGGCCATGGCCATGCCGGCCAGCAGCCCGGCCATCGCCGGGCGGGTGACCCGGCCCGCGCTGTGCGGCGTGGAGTTGATCAGCCCGAACAGCGCGTGCGCCCGGGCCCGGCAGGCCGCGGTCGAGGCCGCGGGGTGGACCCGGGCGAGCACGGCGACCCACTCCTCGACGTAGCGCCGCTGCAGCTGTCGCACCTGGCGGGCGTCCCGGTCGGTCAGCGCGCCCAGGTCCCGGTCCTGCACCGTGATCAGCGCGGGGTTGTCCAGGGCGAAGTCGACCTGGAACTCGACCAGGGCGCGCAGCTGGTCGACCGGTGAGGCGCCGGCTGCCGCGATCCGCTCGGTGCCGCCGGCCAGCAGTCGCTCACTGATCCGCAGCAGCATCTCCGCCAGCATGGCGTCCTTGCTGGCGAAGTGCCGGTAGATCGCCGGGCCGGTCACGCCGACGGCGGCACCGACGTCGTCGACGCCGACCGAGCGCGAGCCGCGCTCGGCGAACAGCTGGGCGGCCGCGCGCAGGATCTGCTCCCGGCGGGACGGGTTCGCCGCGTCGCTGTGCAGGGCGCTGTCCTGCTGGGACGTCACGGCGTGAGGTTAATGGCCGTTCACCCTGGACCGGAACTGTGAACCGTGGTTAACCTCACTCCCGTGGACGCACCGGTGCTGCCCAGTGCCCCGTCGGCCGACCCGGCGGCGGCCGCCAACGCCGCGCACCACGCCGGCCTGGCCGCCGCGCTGGCCGCCCAGCTGGCCCGGGTGGCGCTCGGCGGGGGCGAGCGGGCCCGGCAACGGCACACCGACCGCGGCAAGCTGCTGCCCCGCGAGCGCGTCGACGCGCTGCTGGACCCGGGGAGCCCGTTCCTGGAGCTGTCGCCGCTGGCCGCGCACGGCTTGTACGACGACGAGGCGCCGGCCGCCGGGATCATCACAGGGGTCGGCCGGGTGGCCGGGCGCGAGGTCGTCGTCGTCGCCAACGACGCCACCGTCAAGGGCGGCACCTACTACCCGATGACGGTGAAGAAGCACCTGCGGGCGCAGGAGGTGGCGAAGGAGAACCGGCTGCCCTGCGTCTACCTGGTCGACTCCGGCGGGGCCTTCCTGCCCCTGCAGGACGAGGTCTTCCCCGACCGCGAGCACTTCGGCCGGATCTTCTTCAACCAGGCGAACCTGTCCAAGGCGGGGATCCCGCAGATCGCCGCCGTCCTCGGCTCGTGCACCGCCGGCGGTGCCTACGTGCCGGCGATGAGCGACGAGGCGGTCATCGTCCGCGGCCAGGGCACGATCTTCCTGGGCGGCCCGCCGCTGGTGAAGGCCGCGACGGGGGAGGAGGTCAGCGCCGAGGACCTCGGCGGCGGCGACCTGCACTCCCGGGTCAGCGGCGTCACCGACCACCTCGCCGAGGACGACGCGCACGCGCTGCAGATCGTCCGGCAGATCATCGGCACCCTGGGCCCGCGCGAGCCCCGGCCCTGGGACGTCGAACCGGTCGAGGAGCCCGTCCACCCGGCGGAGTCCCTCTACGACGTCGTCCCGGTCGACACCCGCACGCCCTACGACGTCCGCGAGGTGATCGCCCGGCTGGTCGACGGCAGCCGGTTCGCCGAATTCAAGCCGCTGTACGGGTCGACCCTGGTCACCGGCTTCGCCCGGCTGCACGGGCACCCGGTGGGGATCATCGCCAACAACGGCGTGCTGTTCGCCGAGTCGGCGCTCAAGGGGGCGCACTTCATCGAGCTCTGCGACCGGCGGAAGACCCCGCTGCTGTTCCTGCAGAACATCTCCGGCTTCATGGTCGGCCGCGACTACGAGGCCGGCGGCATCGCCAAGCACGGCGCGAAGATGGTCACCGCCGTGGCCTGCGCGCGGGTGCCCAAGCTGACCGTCGTCATCGGCGGCTCGTTCGGCGCCGGCAACTACTCGATGTGCGGCCGGGCGTACTCGCCGCGGTTCTTGTTCACCTGGCCCAACGCCCGCATCTCGGTGATGGGCGGGGAACAGGCGGCCAGCGTGCTGGCGCAGGTGCGCCGCGACCGGCTCGGGGACGACTGGAGTGCGGCGGACGAGGAGGCGTTCAAGGCGCCGATCCGCGCCCGGTACGAGGAGCAGGGCCACCCGTACCACGCCACGGCCCGGCTCTGGGACGACGGCGTGATCGACCCCGCCCAGACCCGCACCGTGCTCGGGCTCGCGCTCTCCGCGTGCGCCAACGCCCCCCTCGAGGAGGTCGGCTATGGCGTCTTCCGCATGTGAGCGGTCAACTCCGTCCCACCAAAATGGCCATTGTGGTGGGACGGGAGCGGGGTCAGCCGGCGGCGCCGGCGATGGCGGGGGCCGTCGGGTCGGCGCCCTCGGGCTTGGTCTCGCGGAGCACGTAGTCCTCGATCTGCTCCACGTCGTGGGCCGAGCGACGGACGACGGCGAGCAGGTCGCTCATCTTGCTGACCTCCTCGACCTGCTCCTTGATGAACCACTGCATGAACTGGTCGGAGGCGAAGTCGTTGTGCTGCCGGGCGACCGCGGTGAGCTGGTTGATCTGCTCGGTGACCCGCTTCTCCTGCGCCAGGGCGAGGGCGACCGGCGCGACGACGTCGGCGAACTCGGTGATCGGGGCGGCGATGCCGGGGATCTTCACCGGGGCGTCCGCGTCGAGCAGGTAGCGCACCATCATCATCGCGTGGTCGCGCTCCTCGCCGGCCTGGTCGAAGAAGAGCTGCGCGGTCTGCGGCATGGTCAGCTCGTCGAAGTAGATGGCGCAGGCCACGTACTGCTGGTGGGCGGCGAACTCGTGGCCGATCTGGGCGTTGAGCAGGTCGATGAAGGCATCGGCGGCCATCGGGACTCCTGTAGGTCGCAAGGTGACGTCGCTGGAACGGTATCGGGCGACACGCCGCACCCGTGGACGGGTCGGGAAGGCCTGGCTAACCTCACCGCGTGGGGAAGCCGGCGAAGATGCCCAAGAAGAAGTGCTGCGTCGACAAGCCACGGTGTGGCCGGTGCCCGCTGCGTGCGCTCGCCGAGGGCACCCTCCCGCCTGGCTACACGGTCAAGAAGCGCCGGCTGGTCAAGGTCGGCGCCGACCTCTCGAAGGGCACCCGCAAGGCGGCCTGACCCCTCTCCGGGCAGAAATGGCCATTTCTGCCCTCGTGGGGGGTGGTGAGCCGTGTTCGAGACCGTCCTGGTCGCCAACCGCGGTGAGATCGCCGTCCGGGTCATCCGGACACTGCGGGCGATGGGCATCCGCTCGGTCGCGGTGCACAGCGAGGCCGACGCCGGCGCGCTGCACACCCGGCTCGCCGACGTCGCCGTGCCGATCGGTCCCGCTCCGGCCGCGCTGAGCTACCTGTCGATCGACCGGGTGCTGGACGCCGCCCGCCGCACCGGCGCGCAGGCCGTCCACCCCGGCTACGGGTTCCTGTCCGAGAACGTCGAGTTCGCCCGGGCCTGCGAGAAGGCCGGGATCGTCTTCATCGGCCCGCCGGTCGCCGCCATCGAGGCGATGGGCGACAAGATCCGGGCCAAGCAGACCGTGTCCGCGGCCGGCGTCCCGGTCGTGCCCGGCCGCACCGAACCGGGGATGGACGACGCCGCGGTCGCCCGGGCCGCGGTCGAGGTGGGCTTCCCGGTGCTGCTCAAGCCCAGCGCCGGCGGCGGCGGCAAGGGCATGCGGGTGGTGCGCGACCCGGCCGAGCTGGCCGAGCAGATCGCCGGTGCCCGCCGCGAGGCCCGCAGCTCCTTCGGCGACGACACGCTGCTGGTCGAGCGGTACCTCGGCCACTCCCGGCACATCGAGGTGCAGGTCTTCGGCGACACCCACGGCACCGTGGTCCACCTGGGCGAGCGGGAGTGCAGCCTGCAGCGACGGCACCAGAAGGTGATCGAGGAGGCGCCGTCCCCGCTGCTGTCGGAGGACCAACGGCAGGCGATGGGCGCGGCGGCGGTGGAGGCGGCCCGGGCGGTCGGCTACACCGGCGCCGGCACGGTCGAGTTCATCGTGGACGCCGACTCCCCGCAGGACTTCTTCTTCCTGGAGATGAACACCCGGCTGCAGGTCGAGCACCCGGTCACCGAGTGCGTCACCGGGCTGGACCTGGTGGAGCTGCAGCTGCGGGTGGCGGCCGGCGAGCGGCTGCCGATCGGGCAGGACGACGTCCGGCTGACCGGCCACGCCATCGAGGCGCGGGTCTACGCCGAGGACCCGGCGCGGGGGTTCCTGCCGCAGGCCGGGGAGGTCGTCGGGCTGGTCGAGCCGACCGGCGCCGGCATCCGGGTGGACAGCTCGCTGCGGGTCGGCGGCGTCGTCGGCACCGACTACGACCCCATGCTGGCCAAGGTGGTCGCCTGGGGCCCGGACCGGGAGACCGCCCGCGCGCGGCTGGTCACCGCCCTCGGTGACACCGCCGTCCTGGGCGTGGCCACCAACACTGGCTTCCTGCGCGACCTGCTGACCGACCCCGACGTCGTCGCCGGCCGGCTGGACACCGGGCTGATCGAGCGCCGCGGCGAGGCGCTGACCGGGGCCCGCCCGACCCCGCCGCACGTCCACGCGGCGGCCGCGCTCGCGCTGCTGGCGGAGGGCGAGCCGCGCGGCGTGGTGGTCGACCCGTGGGCGGACACCTCCGGGTGGCGGCTCGGCGAGCCGGCCTGGACGGTCCGCCGGCTGCAGGCACCTGGCGCGGACCCGGTGACGGTCCGGGTGCGCGGCCGCAGCACGGCCGCGCAGGTACGGGTGGGGGAGGGCGAGCCGATGGCCGCCCGGGTCGCCCGGGACGGCGACCAGCTCAGCGTGACCCTGGACGACGTCACCACCCGCTACACGGTGGTGCACGCCGGGGGAACCGTCTGGCTCGCCGGCGACGGGCACACGGTCGGGCTGCGCGAGCACGAGCGGCTGGCGACGGCCGGGACGGCGGCCGGGTCCGACGGCGCGGTGTCCGCACCGATGCCCGGCACGGTCACGGTCGTACAGGTGTCCCTCGGGGACCAGGTGGAGGCGGGCACCCCGCTGCTGGTCGTCGAGGCGATGAAGATGGAGCACGTGCTGACCGCCCCCCTCGCGGGGACGGTCACCGAGCTCCCGGTGACGGCCGGCCAGTCGGTCCGGCTCGACGAGCGGGTGGCCGTGGTGACCCCACCGGCGCCCGGCGAGGAGGAGTGACCGTGCTGGACTACCGGCTCGACGAGGAGACCGAGGCGCTGCGGAAGGTGGTCCGCGAGTTCGCCGTGGAGGTCGTCGCACCGCAGATCGGCGGGTTCTACGAACGCGACGAGTTCCCCACCGACATCGTGCGGCAGATGGGCGAGCTGGGGCTGTTCGGCCTGCCGTTCCCCGAGGAGTACGGCGGTTCGGGCGGTGACTACTTCACCCTGTGCGTGGCGCTGGAGGAGCTGGCCCGCGTGGACAGCTCGGTGGCGATCACCCTGGAGGCCGGGGTGTCGCTGGGCGCCATGCCGATCTTCCGGTTCGGCACCGAGGAGCAGAAGCAGCAGTGGCTGCCCCGGCTGTGCGCCGGGGAGGCGCTCGGCGCCTTCGGGCTGACCGAGGCCGGTGGCGGATCGGACGCCGGGGCCACGAAGACCACCGCCCGGCTCGAGGACGGCGAGTGGGTGATCAACGGCTCGAAGGCGTTCATCACCAACTCCGGCACCGAGATCACCGACCTGGTCATCGTCACCGCGGTCACCGGCACGAAGCCTGACGGCGGCAAGGAGATCTCCGCGATCATCGTGCCGTCGGGCACCCCGGGCCTCGCCGTCGGCAAGCGGTACGCGAAGGTCGGCTGGAATGCCTCGGACACCCGCGAGCTCTCCTTCAGCGACTGCCGGGTGCCCGCGGAGAACCTGGTGGGCGAGCAGGGGCGGGGGTACGCCCAGTTCCTCTCGATCCTGGACGAGGGCCGGATCGCGATCTCCGCGCTGGCCGTCGGGCTGGCCCAGGGGTGCGTCGACGAGTCGGTGAAGTACGCCGGGGAGCGCGAGGCGTTCGGGCAGCCGATCGGCCGCAACCAGGCGGTGCAGTTCATGATCGCCGACATGGAGGTGCGAGCCTCGACCGCGCGGCTGGCCTACTACCGGGCGGCGGAGAAGATGCTGCGCGGCGAGCCGTTCAAGCGGGAGGCCTCGATCGCCAAGCTGTACAGCTCGGAGATGGCGATGGAGAACGCCCGCTACGCCACCCAGGTGCACGGCGGGTACGGGTTCATGACCGAGTTCCCGGTCGGCCGGTTCTACCGCGACGCCAAGATCCTGGAGATCGGCGAGGGGACGTCCGAGGTGCAGCGGATGCTCATCGCCCGCTCCCTCGGCCTCGGCTGAGTAGTACAGTTTCTCGTACCACTTGCCGATGGAGGTCTCGTGTCCGTCACCGCCAGCGAAGCCCGCCAACGACTGTTCCCGCTCATCGAAGAGGTGAACGACGACCAGGTCGCGGTGGAGATCGTGTCGAAGAAGGGGACGGCGTTTCTCGTCTCCGCTGATGAGTACCACTCGTTGAAGGAGACGGTGCACCTCCTCCAGTCGCCGGAGAACGCGCGGCGCCTCCGGGAGAGCCTCGCCGAGGCGGCCGCCGGCCGAGTGGAGCCGCACGAGCTCATCCCGTGAGGATCGTCTTCACCACCCACGGATGGGAGGACCACACCAGCTGGGCGGGAGACCGGAAGGTGCTCATCCGCATCAACCGCCTCCTCTACGAGGCCACGCGAGATCCCGGCGCGGGGGCGGGCAAGCCCGAACGGCTCCGGGGAGATCTCTCCGGGTGCTGGTCGCGCCGGATCGATCAGCAGCACCGGCTCGTGTACACCGTTCAGGGCGAGGACCTCGTCGTCCTGCAGGCTCGCTATCACTACTGACCCCGTGCGCCTGGACTGAGGGCATCACCGTTCCGGTACGTCCCGGGGCGGGAAGTTGATCTAGATGCTTCACGTCCGGCTGGTGCGGCGTACACAGCGCGGACACCAGCCGGCCACAGCCGCTCGACAGCGTGCCTGGGGGCAGTGGGACCACCCACCGCCCCCAGCACCGTCGAAGGGCACCTCCCATGCACCTGCTCAGATCACGGCCCGCACCCCGCGGTGCCGCCCCCACCCGGAGGACGTGCCTGCAGGCCGTCGCCGGCGTCGGGGTGGCGGCCACGGTCGCCGGTCTCGCCACTGCCGGTGGCCTGGTCACCGCCGGCCCGGCGGCGGCCGCACCCGCCGATGCCGTTCCCGGGGCGGCTGCGGCCACCGAGCCGGCCTCCCGCTTCACCCTCGCCGTCCTGCCGGACACGCAGTTCTACTCCCGCTACGCCGAGTCGGAGTTCGAGCGGCCCGACCGGTACGGCGACGGCAACAACCCCTTCGCCGTCCAGACCGAGTGGCTGGCCGAGCACGCCGACGAGCTGCGCATCCCGTTCGTCACCCACCTCGGCGACGTCGTCGACCAGGTCAACACCGAGGGCGAGTGGCGCACCGCCGACGCCGCCATGCAGACGCTGGAGGACGCCGACCTGCCGTACTCGGTGCTGGCCGGCAACCACGACGTCCGGAACTCGGCGAGCAACCGGTTCGACGACCAGTACGACCTCGCCGCCGAGCCCTTCCTGCGCTGGTTCGGCCCGGACCGGGCCGCGGAGCAGTCCACCTACGGCGGCAGCGACCCGACGGGGATGAACCAGTACCACGTGTTCGAGGCCGAGGGTCAGCAGTTCATGGTGCTGGCGCTGTCCTGGCGGGCCTCGGACGCCACCCTGCGCTGGGCCGACGAGGTCATGGCCCAGCACCCGACCGTGCCGGTCATCCTGACCTCGCACGACGTCATCGGCATCCAGGACGACGGCGTCTCCCCGCAGGAGACCGGGTACGGCCTGCGGCTGTGGGACCAGCTCATCAAGGGCAACGACCAGATCTTCATGACGCTGAACGGCCACTTCCACGGCGCGACGCAGCTGGTCAAGCAGAACGACGCCGGGCACGCGGTGACCCAGGTGCTGATGGACTACCAGATGGCCTACGAGGGCGGGAACGGCTACCTCGGGTTGTTCGAGTTCGACCTCACCAACGACACGATCTCGGTGCAGACCGGCTCGCCGTGGGTGGTCGCCAAGCCGCAGGAGAAGCTCACCTCCTACGACCAGGCGTTCCTGGAGGGCCCGGGCCAGCAGTTCACCGTGGACATCGACTTCCAGCAGCGGTTCGGCGGCTTCAACCCCGCGTTCACCGCGGGCTCCGCGGACGAGCCGTCGCTCACCCAGGCGGCCCGCGACATCCTGCTCGACGGCTTCGTCGCCCCGGAACCGGTGACCACGTCGCTGCCCGGCTCCACGGCCGACTACCCGATCGTGGAGGGCACCCTCGCCCACTGGCGGATGAACGGGCGCCACGGCGTGGTCGCTCAGGGCGGGGTCATCCGCGACGTCGCCGGCAACAACCGGAACAACCTGATGCGCGTCCCGATCGCACAGTCCGGCTCGCCGACGGCCCAGCTCGGTGACGTGCGCTTCACCGACGACGCCAACCCGTTCTCCTCCGACGGGGCGGCCGTCTGCTTCGCCAACTCGAGCAAGCAGACCGACCGGTACAGCTACCTGACGACCCGGTCGGACGCCCCGGTCAACACCGCTGCCCTGGCCGACGGGTACACGATCGAGACGTTCCTGAAGATCGACGAGAGCTGGACCCAGAGCGACAACGCCTGGATGAAGGCGATCGTCCGGTCGGGCAACCGCTCGGAGATCGGCGTGCCGCGCACCCGCTGGGACTGGACGGCGTCCCCGGTGGCCCTCGGCCTGTCGAACCTGAAGGAGTTCCAGTGGACCGAGGTGCCGATCGACACCGCCAAGGGTGACCGCACCGCGTGGTCGGGCGAGATCATGGTCGACACCTGGGTGCACGTCGCGGTCGTCAACGACCCGGCGACAGCCACCACGACCATGTACGTCGACGGTGCGCCGGTGCTGCGGAACGCCTCGAACACCGTGGGCCACGGCCTGGACGGCGCGATGCCGTGGCTGTTCGGTGCCGACTGGGTCGACGACCAGGCCACCAACGGCTGGAACGGCTGCATCGGGGAGACCCGGGTCGTCGACCACCCGATCGGCCAGGACGAGTGGCTGACCGCGCGGGTGGACCTCGACGGGCTGACCGTCACCACCCCGGCGCCGGACGCGACCCTGTCGCGGACGGTCACGGCCAGCGGCACCGGCACGCCCGGGGCGACCGTCACGGTGGAGGCGAACATCGACCGCACGGTCACCGTCGGCGCGGACGGCGTCTGGCGGGCGAACCTCGGGACGCTGCGCCCGGGCACGCACGAGCTGGTCGCCCGGCAGTCCATGGGCGACCGGTCGGCCGATCCGGTGACCGTCTCCTTCACCGTCGCCGGCCGGTGACCCCCCGGCGGCCGGCTCGCTCCCGGGCCGGCCGCTGAACACCGCGGGGGGTGCGGACCGTGGTCCGCACCCCCCGCTGTCGTCCTGCCCCCGGCTCAGCCGACCGGAGCCGGGCGCCGGCCGCGCTGCACGGCCAGCACCCCGACCACCGCCACGACCACGCCGATCACCGGTGGGATGCCCCAGCCGGCCTCGTTGCTCGCCCAGGCGGCGAGCGAGGCCACCACGTAGACGGCCAGGTTGCGCCACTCGACGCCGGGCAGCAGCGCCGTCGCCCCGGTCATCCCACCCCGCCACCGGGCCAGGAAGTCACCGATCACCACGCCGCCGAGCGGAGGGACGAGGATGCCCAGCCAGACCAGGTAGTCGATGAGGTTGTCGTAGATGCCGGTGACGGCCAGCAGTGTGCCCAGCACGACGCCGCCGACCACGAACGGCTTCTTCGACTGCGAGTTCGCGATCTCAGCGCCGGCGACGCCGAAGTTGTAGGCCGTGTTGTCGTTGGTCGTCCAGAGGTTCGCCACCAGGAAGACCAGCCCCCAGCCGACCAGGCCGAGCTGGTAGAGCACCAGCACGAAGTCGCCCTCGCCGAACGCCACGGCGCCGACCGCCCCGAAGCCGAGCATCAGCAGCTGGCCGACGAGGAAGGCGATCAGGCAGGCCCAGAAGCCCGCCGACGGGGTGCGCGCGAAGCGGGTCCAGTTCGGCGCCTGGGTGCCCCCGGAGGCGAAGGTGCCGACGACGATCGTCACCGCCACGGCGACGGTCATCGTCTCGGTCGGCACGATCGCGGTGAGCCCGCTCCAGCCGCCCACCTCCTCCAGCGACCGCCAGGTCACCCAGCCGGCCAGCACGAGCAGCAGCGGCACCGAGACCAGCGACAGGGCGTACATGCCCTTGTAGCCGAAGTAGGCCGTCGCGCCCATCACCGCGCCGCCGACCAGCATCAGCGCCACCTCCGGCCCGCGCCCCTCCCAGCCGAGGGCACTGGCGGTGAGCTGGGCGAGGGTGGCGACGGTGACCCCGTACCAGCCGACCTGGGTGCCGCCGAGCAGCAGCGAGGCGAGCTTCGCCCCCCGCGTGCCGAGCGTGTAGCGGCACATCATCACCGTGGTCAGCCCGGTGCGGGCACCGATCCCGCCGATGACGGCCACGTAGCCGCCCAGGACGGCGCTGCCCAGCAGCAGCACCCAGATCAGGCTGGTGGCCGGGAAGGCCGCCCCGATCTGCGCGCCGGCCAGCATCGTCGGGGTGAAGAAGGTGAACCCGAGCAGCACGACGGACAGCGAGAACAGTGACCGGCGCGCGGACGTCGGTACCGGGTCGATCGGGTAGTCCGGGTCGACGGCGTCGGGCGGGGACTCCGCCCGGCGGCTGGTGCTGGCGCTCATCGGGCCGCCTCCGCGGCGGCGGTGTCCTCGCCGATGTCCTCGTTCCACAGCGCCGGTTGGGCGGCGATGAAGTCGGTCATCAGGTCGATGCAGCCCGGGTCGTCGAGGACGACGACCTCCACGCCGTGCTCGGCGAGCCAGTCGTGCCCACCGGAGAAGGTGTGGGCCTCACCGACGACGAGCCGGGTGATGCCGAACTGGCGCACCAGCCCGCTGCAGTACCAGCAGGGGGACAGCGTGGTCACCATCGTGGTGCCGCGATAGGAGGGCCGGCGGCCGGCCGCCCGGAACGCCGCCGTCTCGGCGTGGACGGACGGGTCGCCGTCCTGCACCCGTCGGTTGTGGCCGCGGCCCCACACCTCGCCGTCCGGGCCGATCAGCGCCGCACCGATCGGCACCCCGCCGGTGGCCAGCCCGGCTCGGGCCTCCTCCAGCGCCACCGCCAGCCAGGCGCGGTCCTGGTCCTGCTCGTGCTGCGTGGGGGTCATCTGCGTGGTCCTCCTCGTGGTGCCGGCGCCGCGCGGTGGCGGGCTCGGCACGAGGGTCGCCCTGTCGACACCGCTGGGCAATGAGCAGACCGTCAGGGATCATCGCCCGGGTCCATGACGATCTGTCCCACCCGGAGGCTGCTCGTGGCCCTGACACTGGCCGAGTTCCTGCTGCTGCCGTCGGTGCGGCAGGCCAGGCCGGAGGTCGCCGTCCCGCCCGCCCAGCTCGGCGCGGCGGTCCGCTGGGTGCACTCCAGCGAGATCTACGAGATCGGCCCCCTGCTCTCGGCCGGGGACCTGCTGCTCACCACCGGCCTCGGCCTGGCCGGGGCGGACGCCGGTGCCCGACGGCACTGGGTCCGCGAGCTGGCCGCGCGCGGGGTGGCGGCGGTGGCGATGGAGCTGGGCCGGTCGCTGCCCGACCTGCCGGGCGAGATCCTGGACGAGGCCGCCCGGCAGGGTCTGCCGCTCTACCTGCTGCGCCAGGTCGTCCCCTTCATCCGCATCTCCGAGGAGGCCAACGGCGCGATCCTGCACGCCGACGCACCGCGGCTGCGGATGGCCGACCAGGTGGTGCACCAGGTGCACGCCGAGCTGGCCGCCGGCGGCGGCACCCCGGCGGTGGTCGGCTGCGCGGCCGCCGCGACCGGTGGCCCGGCCGCCCTGGTCACCCGGTCCGGCCAGGTGGTCGCCGCAGCGGGCGTGCGGGACCAGCGGGCCACCGAACGGCTGCTCCGCCGGCCCGCGGCGAGCTCGCCGGTGCGCATCTGGGACGTCGACTGGGGGGCGGTGCTCCTGGGGCCGGGGCCCGGCACCGACCTGCCCGGGCTGCGGGTGCTGGCTGCCCGGCTGGCGAGCGTGGCGGCGGTGGCGGTCGGGCAGTCGGGCACCGGGTCGCCGGGAGACCTGGCGGCGCCGCTGCTGGCCGACCTGCTCGCCGACGCCGTCCCCGGGGTGCGTGAGCTGCTGGTCCGCGCCGGGCTGGCGCGGTTCCACCCCTCGCCGGACGCGCGGGTGCTCGGCATCGCGGCGTCCGCGCCCGATCCCCGGCAGGTGCTGGCCACCTGGACCCGCGTGGCGGTGACCCACGACCTGGAACTGCTCGCCGACCGGGTCCGGGGCGAGGCCGTGGGGCTCGTCGCGGTGCCGCCCGCCCCGGACCGGCCCGACCCGGCGGGGTGGCTCGCGGGCGCCCTGCCGTCGGCCGGTGCGGTCACCACCGTCGGCCCGGAGGTGCCGGTCGCCGACGCCGGCCGGTCGCTGCGCGAGGCGCACGACGCCCTGCCGGTGGCCACGCTGCTCGGCCGGGGCACCGCGCTGACGCGCGACCTCACCCTGTTCCGGTTGCTGGGCCGGCTGGACGACCGGGCGCTGACCCTGCTGGTGGACGACGCGCTGGCGCCCTTGCTCAGCTGGGACGCCGCGCACGGCAGCGACCTGGTGGAGACGCTGGCCGTCCACCTCCGGCACGGCGGGAGCAAGACCCGGACCGCCGAGGCGCTGCACGTGCAGCGCCAGTCGCTCTACCAGCGGCTGGCCCGGATCGAGGTGCTCCTGGGGCGCCCCGTCGACGACCCGACGTCCCACGAGCACCTCGTGCTCGCCACCAGCGCCCGCGCGCTGCTGGACGCACGGATCGCCCAGCAGCACCCGCGACGCCGTCGGCCGGGGTCGGGCTAGGCGGTGACGTCGATGAGCACCTTGCCGACGGCGCCGTCCTGCACCGCCTGGTGGGCGGCCGCCGTCTCGGCGAGCGGGTGGACGTGCAGCGGCAGCCCGGCGTCCTCCCCGACCCGGATCGCGCCGTCGAGCACCGCGGCGTTGACGTCCCCGACCGCGATGTCCTTGGCCCGGGTGGGCTCGGTGTAGACCAGCACGAACTGCCAGCGGGCGTTGGGCACCATCTGGGAGCGCACCGGGACGGTCACCTCGGCGCCACCGTCGTCGGCGTACATGGCGACCGCGCCGTGCATCGCGACCAGCTGCGCGTCGATGGCCGCGTTCTGGGCGGCGGAGACCTCCACGATCGAGTCGACGCCGTCCGGCGCGATCTTGCGGACCTCGGCGACGACGTCCTGGGAGGTGTAGTCGATGACGTGGTCGGCGCCGGCCCGCGCGGCCAGCTGGGCCTTCCTCGGGGAGCTGACCGTGGCGATGACGGTGGCCTCGGACCAGCGGGCCAGCTGGATCGCCGCGTTGCCGACTGCGCCGGCGCCACCCTGCACCAGCACGGTGCGGCCGTTCAGCGAGCCGGGGGAGAGCCGGTCGGGCAGCGACTCGGCGACGGTGAGACAGCGGTGCGCGGTCAGGAAGGGGATGCCGAGGGCGGCGCCCAGTTCGAAGGAGGGGTCGGCGCCCAGGAGCACGGTCTGCCGGGCCGGGACGACGGTGTACTCGGCCGCCGTGCCGTGCGGCCGCTGCCAGGCGGCCTCCCAGATCCACACCCGTTCGCCGACGAGCACGGGGTCGACGCCGTCGCCGACCGCGTCGATCGTGCCGGCGCCGTCCTGGTTGGGCACCTGGCCGTCGGGGCCGGGCTGGGCGGTGCTGCGGGACTTCCAGTCGGTGGGGTTCACGCCGGAGAAGGCCAGGCGCACCCGCACCTCACCGGGGCCGGGGTCGGGGGTGGGGCGGTCGACGAGCTGCAGGACG
This sequence comes from Modestobacter sp. VKM Ac-2985, assembly GCF_026967925.1. Classification (GTDB taxonomy): domain Bacteria; phylum Actinomycetota; class Actinomycetes; order Mycobacteriales; family Geodermatophilaceae; genus Modestobacter. Next base: position 1,216,086 of record NZ_JAPVBI010000001.1, read on the forward strand.
TCGGGACCGCCGGGCTGGGTGTAGGTGATGGCTCGCACGATCCCCTGCTACCCGCCAGCTGTGCACTGACGCCTGTCGGCCCCTCTGCAGGGTCCCGCCACGAGCTTGCGAGTGGTGGGGGGCAGGAGGGTCCTTTCTCAGCTGGCGCGGCGGCGCAGCCGGCGACGCTCGCGCTCGGAGAGCCCGCCCCAGATGCCGAAGCGCTCGTCCATGGTCAGCGCGTACTCCAGGCACTCGGCGCGGACGTCGCAGCCGGTGCAGATCTTCTTGGCCTCGCGGGTGGAGCCGCCCTTCTCCGGGAAGAACGCCTCCGGGTCGGTCTCCGCGCACAGGGCGCGCTCCTGCCAGCTCTGGTCCTCGGTGTCCATGCCCGGGAAGCCGGCGTCGAAGACGTCGGCCATGCCCAGCACGTCCTGGCCGTAGGTGACCGGCGCCGTCTCGGCAGCAGCAGTCCGGTAGTCGCTCATCCACGTCACGTCAGCCATCACGATGCGTCCCCCTGCGTCTCGTTCCGGCGTCCCGCGGTCGCGGTTGCCGTTTCGTCACCGTCGGTGACGTCGAGGGGAATTACACGGGGGTGGTTCCCAAGGCGTCAAATGTCCGGCAGATGACGCCGGACCCCGCCAGTCACAGCTGTCCCGCCCGCCTCACGAGCATGTGGAGATCAGTCCGACACGCCGTGTCCAGGGTCAGGTTCTGCCCACCGGGGGGATCCGGTTCGTCCAGATCGAGATCCGCCGGTACGGCTCGATCTGGACGAACCGGACCCTGGTCGTCCACCCCTCGGCGGGGTCAGAACCGGGCGAGCTCCGCCGCGAGCGGCCCCAGCCCCAGAGGACCGAGGTCCAGGACGGCGCGGTGCCAGGCCGCGAGATCGAAGTCCCCGCCGGCGCGCTGCTCGGCCTGTGCGCGGCAGGTCAGGAACACCCGCTCGCCGACCTTGTAGGACGGCGCCTGACCGGGCCAGCCCAGGTAGCGGTGCAGCTCGTCGACCCGCATCGCGTCGTCCATGTCGACGTGCTCGCGGAGGAACGCCAGTGCCACGTCGTAGGTCCAGCGGTCACCGGTGGCCCGGCCCGGCGGGATGGGCAGGTCCAGGTGCACGCCGATGTCCAGGACGACGCGGGCGGCCCGCAGCTGCTGGGCGTCGAGCATGCCCAGCCGGTCACCCGGGTCGTCCAGGAAGCCCAGCTCGCCCATCAGCCGCTCGGCGTACAGCGCCCAGCCCTCGCCGTGCCCGGAGCACCAGCAGAGCAGCCGCTGCCAGCGGTTGAGCAGGGCGGCGTTGTGGACGGTCTGCCCGATCTGCAGGTGGTGGCCGGGCACGCCCTCGTGGAAGACCGTGGTGGTCTCCCGCCAGGTGGTCATGTCGGTGACGCCCTCGGGCAGCGACCACCACATCCGGCCCGGCCGGCTGAAGTCCTCGGTCGGGCCGGTGTAGTACACGCCCTCGCCGGAGGTGGGGGTGAGCCGGCCCTCGATCCGCTTCACCGGGCCGGGGACGTCGAAGTGCACGCCGTCCAGCGCGGCGATCGCCCGGTCGGCCGTGTCCTGCAGCCAGGCCTGGAGCGCGTCCTGCCCGCACACCTGCCGGGCCGGGTCGGCGTCGAGCACGGCGATCGCGCCGGCGATGCCCTGCCCGGGGGCGATCTGCTCGGCGACCGCCTGCTTCTCGGCGACGATCCGGGCCAGCTCGGCCCAGCCCCAGGCGTAGGTCTCCTCCAGGTCCAGGTCCACGCCGGTGAAGAACCGGGACTCCAGGGCGTACCGCTCGCGCCCGACACCGTCGTCCTCCGGGGCGCGGGGGAGGAGCTCGCGTTCGACGGTGTCGGCGAACCCGAGGAGCGCCGCGTCCACCCCCGCCACCGCCTGCTCGAGGTCGGCCCGCAGCGCGTCGCCGACCTCTGCCCGGGCGGTGAGCTCCGCGTAGAAACTGGGCTGACCGGCGGCACCGGCCCAGCGGCGGGCGATGCCGGCGGCCAGCCGCACCTGGCGGGCCGCGGAGATCCTGCCGCGGTCGGCGGCGTCGGTCAGCCCGGCCACGTAGCCGGCCAGCGCCCCGGGGAGGGCGGTCAGCCGACGGGCGACGGTGGCCCAGTCGTCCTCGGTCTCGGTCGGCATCAGGTCGAACGGTGTGCGGAAGTCCTGCAGCGGGCTCTCCATGCTGTTGAGCGCAGCCTGGGTCCAGCCGGCGTCGCGCAGCGCCAGCTCGGCGCCGAGCCGCTCGAGCATCGCGCTGCGGGCGACGTCGTCTCGCCGGTCGACCGGCTCGATCGCCTGCACCTCGGCGATCGTGCGGCGCAGCAGGTCGGCGCTGGCCGCGTGCCCACCGGGGGTGAGGTCCGGCCAGTGGTCGTCGTGCCCGGGGACGCCGATGTAGGTCGCCACGGTGGGCTGGTCGGCGGCGTAGGCGTCGACGAAGCGGTCGGCCAGCTGGTCGAGGGGGGACGGCGGTCGCACGGGCTCGCTCACGCCGGGGACGCTAGCTGCGCCCCCGCACGCGTGCAGCCGAGATCAGTCGTCGGCGCCGCCGCCCTGCGGCAGCAGCGAGGGCAGGTTCACCACGATCGCCTCCTGGCTGCTGCGGGCGATCAGCACCACGGCCTCCTCGTCGCTGAGGTTCTCCTCGCGGTGCGGCGTGTACGGGGGCACGAAGACGTAGTCGCCCGGCCCGGTCTGCAGCCGCACCTCCTCGCCGTGCGCGGCGAAGACGAACACCGGGTGGCCGCGCAGCACGTGGATCGCGGTCTCCGAGTCGCCGTGGTGGTGGTCGCCGGAGCCGGTGTGCGGAGGCACGTGGGTCTCGCCCATCCAGAGCCGCTGGGCCCCGACCGACACGGCCGAGATCGCCTCCCGCCGGGCCATCCCGGAGGTCTGGGCGGTCTCCTCGGACAGCTCCCCGGCGCGGATGTGGCGCAGCGGCTGGTGCCACTCGTCGGGGAAGTCCTGCTGCGGTCGGGTCACGGTGCTCCTCCAGCGGATCGGGACGTCGTCCCCATCCTGTCCGAATCGGCCTCCCGGTGGACGGGACGTGCATCCACGACGTGACCGGGTAGGGGGGTGAGCCAGAGCACGTCCTGCTACGAGGAGGAACGACGATGAGCACGAAGGTCGAAGAGTCCGTCCAGGTCGACGTCCCGGTGCGCACCGCCTACGACCAGTGGACGCAGTTCGAGGACTTCCCGCACTTCATGGGCGGGGTCAAGGAGGTCCAGCAACGGGGTGACCAGCGGCTGCACTGGGTGGCCGAGATCGGCGGGGTGAAGCGGGAGTGGGACGCCGCGATCCTGGAGCAGGTCCCGGACCAGAAGATCGCCTGGGCAGCCACCAGCGGTGCGACCAACGCCGGCGCCGTCCGGTTCGAGCCGGCCGGTCCCGCGTCCACGATCGTCCACCTGACCCTGGAGTACGAGCCCGAGGGCCTGGTGGAGCAGGCCGGCGACAAGCTCGGTGTCGTGAGCCGGCAGGTGAAGTCCGACCTGCAGAAGTTCAAGTCCCTGATCGAGGACGAGGGCTACGCGAGTGGTGCGTGGCGTGGGTCGGTCCGGCCGGGCATGGGGGCCGGCACGCCCGGCGTCGAGGAGGCGGCGTCCTCGCGCGGGGACAGCGGCAAGGCGGGGGTCTCGGCGAAGACCGTCGCCGCCGGGGCTGCCGCGGTCGCCGGCGCGGCGGTCGCCGGCGCGGCCATGGCCGGCTCGAAGAGCGGGTCGCAGTCCGAGGAGAGCGGCGCCCAGCCCGAGCGGTCCGGTGAGGTGCCGGCCTCGCCACCGGTGACCGCCACGCGGCCGGCGGCAGCGACGCCGCCGGTGGAGGAGGTGCGGACCGAGGTGGTGGTCGAGAAGCCCGAGGGCGGCGCCCGGGTCACCCCGGCCGAGGAGGACGGCACGACGACCGGACGTGACGACGGCGAGGAGCCGATGATCGCCGGCGGCCACCCCCGCTGACCTGTGCGGCGGGCGGAGGGGCCACTCGGTCCCTCCGCCCGCCCCTGCGTCGTGGTGCGGACCGGCGCGCCGACGACCTCTTGACAGCACTGTGGGGCTCCTCGAACCTCCGAGTCAGTGACACGTGTCACCCACTCAACGACGAGGACCTCCGCATGGCATCTCGCAGCGTCCCTGCCCGCCCGCCGTCCCCGCCCCGCCGGCGATCACCCGCCGCCGGAGGGAACCGTCTCGGTCGCCTGCTGGCCCTGGCCCTGCCCCTGGGCCTGGCGTTCACCGCCGTCCCGGCGACCGCGAGCGCCGCTCCGCCCGGCGACCGACCGGGTGGGGGCAGCGTCGACCTCGGTCCGAACGTCACCGTCTTCGACCCGAGCATGCCGGTCGACCAGATCCAGGCCACCCTCGACGCCACCCATGCCCAGCAGGTCGACGACGAGATGGGCACCGAGCGGTACGCCTACCTCTTCGCGCCGGGCACCTACGGCACCGACAGCGACCCGCTGCAGATCAAGGTCGGTTACTACACGGAGATCTCCGGGCTCGGTGCCTCGCCGTCCGACGTCGTGATCAACGGCAAGGTCGAGACCTACAACCGCTGCCTCGCCCCGGACAACTGCATCGCGCTGAACAACTTCTGGCGCACCGTCTCCAACCTGACCATCCAGGTCAACGGCACCGGGCAGGACGGCTGCCGGGCGCCGACGAACTTCTGGGCCGTCTCCCAGGCGGTGTCCATGCGCCGGGTCCAGGTGCAGGGTGGCGACCTCTCGCTGATGGACTACTGCACCGCGGGGCCGCAGTACGCCAGTGGCGGGTTCATCGCCGACTCGACCGCCGGCACCGTCATCAACGGCTCGCAGCAGCAGTGGTTCACCCGCAACAGCGTGATCGGTGAGTGGACCAACGGCGTCTGGAACCAGGTCTTCGCCGGCGTCGAGGGCGCGCCGGACGACGCCGCCTTCCCGACCCCGCCGTACACCACCCTGGAGACCACCCCGGTGAGCCGGGAGAAGCCCTACCTGTTCCTGGACGAGCGTGGCCGCTACGCCGTCCGGGTGCCGGACGCCCAGCGCGACACCCGCGGCGTGAGCTGGGACGAGGGCATGACGGCGGGGCGCACGATCCCGCTGTCGCAGTTCCTCGTGGTGACCCCGGACACCGGGTTCGGGCGGATCAACTCCCAGCTCGCCCGGGGCGGGCACCTGCTGTTCACCCCCGGCGTCTACGACGTCGCGCACAGCCTGAAGGTCAAGCGGGCGGACACCGTCGTGCTGGGCATCGGGCACGCGACGCTCACCGCCACCCGCGGTGTCACGCCGCTGGAGGTCGAGGACGTGCCGGGCGTGGTCGTCGCCGGACTGACCATCGACGCCGGGAGCCAGCTGTCCCCGGTGCTGCTGCAGGTGGGGGACGGCACGGGCCGGTCGCGGTCCGACGCGGCGAACCCGACGACGCTGTCCGACGTGTACTTCCGGGTCGGCGGCCCGCACGTCGGGAAGACCGACGTCGCCCTGGAGGTGAACAGCGACCACGTGCTGATCGACCACACCTGGGTGTGGCGCGCCGACCACGGGGTCGAGGACTTCACCGTCGGCGTCAACGGCGACACCGACCGGTGGCGGACCAACGTGGGGCGCAACGGCGTGGTCGTCAACGGTGACGACGTCACCGCCACCGGCCTGTTCGTCGAGCACTTCCAGCAGCACAACACCATCTGGAACGGCGAGCGCGGCCGGGTCGTGCTCTACCAGAACGAGATCCCCTACGACCCGCCGTCGCAGGCCGACTGGCAGGAGCCGGACGGCACGCTCGGCTGGGCCGGCTACAAGGTCGGTGACCACGTCCGGCAGCACCGGCTGGACGGCGGTGGGGTCTACGGCTACCAGCGCAACGCCGAGCCCGGCATCACCACCGAGACGGGGTTCGAGGTGCCGGTCACCCCGGGCGTGCAGCTGCACCACGTCATGACCGTCCACCTGGACGGGATCGGCGTGATCGAGAACGTGGTCGACGACGTGGGGGGCCGGTCGGACGCCAGCACCCAGGGGACGCCGCAGTACGTCGTGGACTACCCGGGCTGACTCGTCGCCGGCGGGCCGGGGCGCCTTGCCCCGGCCCGCCGGTCACGCCGAGCCCCGCACCACGAGCCGCAGCACCCGGGCCGGGTCGGGGGAGGGCGGCGGCGTGCTGCCGTCCAGGGCGGCGGCGACGGCGGCGGCGATCGCCCGGGCCTGCACCGTCGCGTCCTGGGCCACGGTGGTCAGCGCGGGGTCGCTCAGCCGCGCAGCGGGGACGTCGTCGACGCCGACCACCGCGAGGTCGCCCGGCACGGTCAGCCCGCAGGCGCGCACGCCGGCCAGGACGGCCAGCGCCACCTCGTCGTTGTAGGCGGCCACGGCGGTGACCCCGGCGCTGGACCAGGTACGGACGGCGTCGGTTGCCGAGCCGACGGTCAGGTCGACGTCCTGCACCACCGGGGCGGCCAGCCCGCGCCGCGCGCACTCGGCGCGGACCCCGGTCAGCCGCCGCTCGGCGAAGTCGGCCAGCCGGGGCTCGGCGGGTGCGGCCCAGCCGAGCCGGACGTGCCCGGTGTCGGCCAGGTGCCGCACCTGCAGCTGCCCGACCCGGGTCTGCGGCACGGCGAACACCGCGTGCGGGTCGTCGTCGAGGGAGGTGGTGAGCACCTGGATGCCGGCCCCGCGCATCGCGTCGGCGTCCTCGGCCGCGAAGTCGGTGAACCCGACGACGGCGCGCGGCGTCACCGCCCGCCACAGCTCCGCGAGCGGGCGTGGTCCCCGGCCGTGGTGCACCAGCACCGAGAGCTGCCGGTCGGCCAGCTCCCGGGTGAGCTCGTCGAGGACGGTGTCCAGGATCGGGCCCACCGTCCAGTTCGGCAGCACGCAGAGCACCAGGTCGCTGCGGCCGCTGCGCAGCGTCCGGGCCGCGGCCGAGGGGGAGTAGCCCAGCCGGGCCGCCGCGGCCAGCACCCGTTCCCGGGTGTCCGCGGAGATCATCGCGCCGTGCTTGTCGTTGAGCACGTAGCTCACCGTCGTCCGGGAGACGCCGCTCTCCCGGGCGACGTCGGCGCTGGTCACCCGTGGCACGTCCGTCCTCCCGCCCGCTGTGGTGCGGTGATCGTGCCGCACCGGTCGCGGGCGGGGTGTGCGCTCGTGCGCCGGCCGGTCAGCCGGGGGCGACGGTGGGGGCCGGGGGGACGATGACCGGCGAGACCGACCCGTCGCGGAGTCGGAACACCGGCAGCATGCTGTGCATCAGTGGCCCGATCGCGGCGGCGTAAAGCACCGTCCCGAGGCCGACGGTCCCGCCGAGCAGCCAGCCGATGCCCAGCACCAGGAGCTCGATCGTCGTCCGCACCACCCGCACCGAGTGGCCGCGGGCGGCCAGGCCGGTGGTCAGCCCGTCGCGTGGCCCGGCACCGAGACCGGCGCCGATGTAGGCGCAGGTGGCCACCGCGTTGAGCAGCACCCCGGCCAGCAGCAGCGGGACCCGGACGGCGAGCGCCTCCGGTGCGGGCAGCAGCGCCAGCGTGGCGTTGATGGACAGCCCGATGAGGACGACGTTGCACAGCGTCCCGAGGCCCGGCCTGCGGTGCAGCGGCACCCACAGCAGCAGCACCACCGCACCGACCAGGATCGAGCCGGTGCCGACCTCGACGCCCAGCACGCCGGCCACCCCCTGGTCCAGCACGCCCCACGGCATCTGCCCCAGCCCGGCCCGCAGCATCATCCCGACGCTGATGCCGTAGAGGGCCAGCCCGCCCAGCAGCAGTGCCAGCCGGGCGGGACGGCGGTCGGCGGGCACCGGGTCGATCAGTCGCATGAAGCCACCCTGGACGACTTGGCCCTGTCCGGACAGGGCCAAGTCGCGGACAATGGCCCGGTGCACACCGAGCGGCTGGCCGACCTCCTGGGACCGTGGCTGGGCGACGGCCGCGCCTACGCCGGCGTCGCCGCCGGGATCCGCGGCCTCGCGCTGGACGGCCGGCTGTCGGTGGGCGCCCGGGTGCCCTCGGAACGGCAGCTGGCCCAGGCGCTGGGGCTGAGCCGCACCACCGTGAGCGCCGCCTACGACCTGCTCCGGGGCGAGGGGTACCTGCACAGCGCGGCCGGTGCCGGGAGCCGGGTGACCCTCCCGTCGCCCGCGCCGGTCCGCCCGGACGCCGACCCGGGGGAGCCGGCCGTCGTCCGGGACCTCACGATCGCGGCCGCACCGGCCCCCGCCCAGCTGCTCGACGCCGTCGCCGGGGCCACCGCCGACCTGCGCCCGCTGCTGGCCGGCCACGGCCTGCACCCCTACGGCCTGCCCGCGCTGCGCGCCGCGGTCGCCGGGCACCTGACCGGTCGGGGGCTGGCCACCGAGCCGGAGCAGGTGCTGGTCACCAACGGCGCGCTGGCGGGCTGGGACCTGCTGCTGCGCACCGTCACCCGGCCGGGGCAGCGGGCACTGGTCGAGCAGCCCACCTACCCGGCGGCGCTGGACTGTCTCGCGGCCCACCACCTGCGGCCGGTCGCGCTGCCGGTGGGCACCGAGGGCTGGGAGCTGCCGGTCGCCGCGGCCGACGTCGCGCTGGTCACCCCGGACGGGCAGAACCCCACCGGCCTGCTCGCCGACGACGGCCAGCGCCGAGCGCTGCTGTCCGCCCTCGACGCCCCGGTGGTCGCCACGGACGAGACGTTCGCCGAGCTCGTGCTCGACGGCGCCCGCCCCACCGCGCTCGCCGGCCTCGACCGCCGGGTCGTGACGCTCGGCTCGATGAGCAAGGCGTACTGGTCGGGGCTGCGGGTGGGCTGGGTGCGCGCCGACCCGGCGCTGCTGGCCCGGCTCGCCCAGGCGCGCGGCACCGTCGACCTCAGCAGCCCGGTGCTGGAGCAGCTGGTCGCCGTCCGGCTGCTCGCCGTCGCCGACGACGTGCTCTCCGACCGGGTGGCTTGGCTGACCGCCGCCCGGGACGCGCTGCTCAGCGCGCTCGCCGCCCGGCTGCCGGACTGGCGGGTGGTGCGGCCGCGGGCCGGCTCGGTGCTCTGGGTGCAGCTGCCGGGGGAGAGCTCCACCCGGCTCGCCGCACACGCCCTGGACCTCGGCCTGCGGGTGACCCCGGGGCCGCGGTTCACCGTGGACGGCACCGCCGACCGGTGGCTGCGGCTGCCGCTGAGCGCGCCCCCGGAGCAGGCCGACGAGGTGGCCGCCGTGCTGCAGGCGGCGTGGGCGCGCACGGCCAGCGGGGCGGACAGCCGCCGCACCCCGTCCCGCTGGACCGCCTGACCGGCGGTGCTGCCTGACCGAGCTGCCGGAGGTCTGCGCGCGCCGGGTCAGGCGAGGCGTTCGGCGACCGCGTCGAGGTAGTCGTCGGCGGGGGTCAGCAGGGTGGGGTCGTCGCCGTCCGTCCGGGTCACCACCAACAGGACGACGGCACCGTCGGCCACCAGCCGGCGGTCCACCTGCTCGGCCCCGGGGACGGTGCGGACGATCCGCGTCCCCGACCAGTCGTCGGTCGACCACTGCTCGACCTGCTGGGCGTGCGCCCCCGGCGTCTCGGTGACTCCGTCGCCGTCGAGATCGACGTCCTGGGTGACAGTCCAGGTGCAGGCCGACGCGGCAACGGTGGCCTCGGAGACGAGGGTCCGGGCCGCGTCGGCGTCCTCGGCGGTCCAGACGTACGCCTCGACGGTCGTGGGCGCCGACTGGAGGTACGCCGCCTCCGGGTCGCCGAGTCCGGCGGGCAGCCCCGGGGGCGTGCTGGCCGTGGCCGTGGGGTCCGGTTCGCACAGCGTCGCGGGGGTCGGCCGTTCTGCGGCCGCCACGAAGCCGTCGAGGGACACGTCGAGCGCGTCCCCCGGGTCTGTGCCTCCGGTGCCGCAACCGGCCAGCGCCCCGCCGGCCAGCACCCCGCCGGCCAGCAGGCGGCCGCTCAGCGCCGCTGCTCGTCGCATGCCGCCGCTCCTTCGTCGTCCCGGAGGGGGGAGGCTACGGGCCCGAGCGGTCAGAGCAGCTTCAGGGTGAGGGCGCGTCGGCCCTCGTCGGTGCGGGCGGTCGCCATTCGTTCGGCGCTCGGGGTGCCGTAGTCCGTCGTCCGCTGGCGGGCCGGTCGGCCGATCGCGGCGGCCATCGCCTCGAGTTCGGCGATGGTCTTCAGCGACCCGTTGCCCGAGCCGGCCATCCGGCTGATCGTCTCCTCCATCAGCGTGCCGCCCAGGTCGTTGGCCCCGCCGTTGAGCATCGCCTGGGTGCCGGTGTCGCCGAGCTTCACCCACGAGGTCTGGACGTTGTCGATCCGGCCGTGCAGCAGCAGTCGGGCGACGGCGTGCACCGCCCGGTTCTCCCGGTTCGTCGGCCCCGGCCGGGCCACGCCGGCCAGGTAGATCGGCGAGTTGTGGTGCACGAAGGGCAGCAGCACGAACTCCCGGAACCCGCCGGTCCGGTCCTGCAGGGCGGCCAGGGTGCGCAGGTGCGCGACCCAGTGGGCGGGGGTGTCGACGTGGCCGTACATCATCGTCGAGGTCGTCGGCAGGCCCACGCTGTGCGCCGTCTCGACGATCTCCAGCCAGGTCGCCGTCGGCAGCTTGCCCTTGGTGAGCACCCACCGGACGTCGTCGTCCAGGATCTCCGCCGCGGTGCCGGGCAGGGAGTCGACGCCGGCCTCCTTGACCGCGGTGAGGAAGTCGCGGAACGACAGCCCGGTGCGGGCGGCCCCGTTGACCACCTCCATCGGGGAGAACGCGTGCAGGTGGATGTCGGGACGGCGGGACTTCACCTCGCGCGCCAGGTCGAAGTAGGCGGTGCCGGGCAGGTCGGGGTGGATGCCGCCCTGCATGCAGATCTCGGTCGCCCCGCCGGCCCAGGCCTCGTCCACCCGGTCACCGACCTGCTGCATCGACAGGGTGAACGCGTCGGCGTCGGTGCGGCGCTGGGCGAACGCGCAGAACCGGCACCCGGTGTAGCAGACGTTGGTGAAGTTGACGTTCCGGTTCACCACGTAGGTGACGTCGTCGCCGTTGACGTCCCGGCGGACGGCGTCGGCCAGCGCGCACAGGTGCTCGAGGTCGGAGCCGTCGGCGCCGAGCAGGGTCAGGTACTCGGCGTCGCTGAGCCCGGCCGGGTCCTGCTCGGCGTGCAGCAGGGCGGCCAGCACCTCCCGGTCGCCGACGGTCAGCGCGGTCGAGGAGCCGTCGCGGGCGGCGACGGTCGCCTCGCGGAGCTCCGACCAGTCGCCGTAGACGGCGTCGAAGTCGCTGCGCCGGTCACCGGTGCGGCCCACGGTGTCGATCTCGGTGTGCAGGTCGACCCGGCCGGAGGAGGTCCAGGCCTCGTCCGGCTCCTGCCACGGCAGGCCCACCGGGAGCCGGCTCTCGACCGCCAGGCCGTCGTCGCCGGCGAGGGCGGAGACGTGCGGGCGCACCCGCGGGTCCAGCCACGGCTCGGGCTGGGTGACGTAGCCGGGCTGGGCGGCCAGCCGCTCGCGCAGCGTGAACCCGGCCTCGGCGCTCAGCGCGGCGAGCTTGTCGGTGTTCGGCCACGGTCGCTCGGGGTTGACGTGGTCGGGGGTGAGGGGGGAGACCCCGCCCCAGTCGTCGACCCCGGCGCGCAGCAGCAGCGCCAGCTCGGTGGAGTCGCTCAGGTTGGGCGGGGCCTGCACCCGTGCCGACGGCCCCAGCATCAGCCGGGTGACCGCCACCGCGGCCACGTACTCCTGCAGCTCCAGGTCGTCGTGCGCGGCCATCGCGGTGCGCGGCTTGGCCCGGAAGTTCTGCACGATGACCTCTTGCACGTGCTGGTGCCGCCGGGCCGAGGCGCGGATCTCGGCGATCGCGTCGACCCGTTCCGCGTAGGTCTCGCCGATGCCCAGCAGCACGCCGGTGGTGAACGGGACGGCGGAGCGGCCGGCGTCCTCCAGCACCCGGAGCCGGACGGCGGGTTCCTTGTCCGGGCTGCCGAAGTGCGGGCCGCCCTTCTCCGACCAGAGCCGGGTCGCCGTCGTCTCCAGCATCATCCCCATCGACGCGGCCACCGGCTTGAGCCGCTGGATCTCCTCCCAGGACAGCACCCCGGGGTTGAGGTGGGGGAGCAGCCCGGTCTCCTCCAGCACCCGGATCGCCATCGCCCGCAGGTAGCCCAGCGTCGAGTCGAACCCGTGAGCCTCCAGCCACTCGGCAGCGACCGGCCAGCGCTCCTCCGGGCGGTCGCCCAGGGTGAACAGCGCCTCCTTGCAGCCCAGCGCGGCCCCGGCCCGGGCGATGTCGAGCACCTCGTCCGGCGACAGGTACGGGGCCTTGCCCTCCGTGCGCAGCTGTCCGGGCGTGGTCACGAACGTGCAGTAGTGGCACCGGTCCCGGCACAGGTGGGTCAGCGGGATGAACACCTTGCGGCTGTAGGTGACCACCCCGGGGCGCCCGGCCGAGGCGAGCCCGGCATCCCGTACCCGGGAGGCGGCGGTCAGCAGCCGGTCCAGCGGTTCACCCTCGCCCAGCCCGCGGGCGTGCAGCAGGGTCTCGGCCTCGGTGGCGTCCAGCGTCACCCCGCGCTCGGCGCGCACCAGGGCACGGCGGAGGGCGGAGTCGGACGGGGCGGGCAGGGCGGTGCTCATCACGGACGACGCTAACCCCGCGGTGTGACCACCGCGTTCCGTGGCTCCGTTCCGGGCCGGTGCCGCCGGTCGGTGAGGTGGGTCGAGCCGCGTGAGCCGGGGTTGAGCCGCGTCGTGGCGCGGCTCAACCCCAGCTCGTCCGGGTCAACCCGGACGGCGGGCGGCCCGGACGGCGGGCGGCCCGGACGGCGGGCGGCCCGGACGGCGGGCGGCCCGGACGGCGGGCGGCCCGGACGGGGACACGGGCGCTACGGGCGGCGGAGGGGGGCGCCGACGCCGTCGGCCCAGCGGCCGCGCAGGCGCACCAGCGGGTCGCCGTCCCCGAGCACCGGCACCCCTTCCACCGAGAGCAGCACCACCACGTGGCTGCCGACCTCGACGACCGAGGCGACCGTGCAGTCCAGGGCGGTGAGCGCCTCGTCCAGCACGATCGCGTCGCTGACCGGGGCTCGGTGCCAGGGCACCGACTCCAGCAGGTGCCGGGCGCTGGGCCGCCCGGCGGAGGCGAACCGGCTGGCCAGGATCGCCTGCCCGGTGCTCAGCACGTTCACCGCGCCGCTGCCGATGGCCTGCAGCACCTCGGCCGGGTACCCGTCGGCGGCCAGCCCCACGGCGATCAGCGGGGGGTCGGCGGAGACGCTCATCATCGAGGTGACCGTCGTCCCCACGTCGTCGATGTCGTCGCGCACGGTGAGCAGCACGACCCCGGCGGCGTACTGGCGGAGGGCGGCGGCGTGGTCGGCGGGATCGACAGGCACGGGGGTCAGTCGACCACAATGCCGAGGTGACCACTGCGGAGCAGACGTACGACGTCATCGTCCTGGGTGCCGGCTCGACGGGGGAGAACGTCGCCGACATCGTCACCCGCGGCGGGCTGAGCACCGTGCTGGTGGAGAGCGAGCTGGTCGGCGGCGAGTGCTCCTACTGGGCGTGCATGCCCAGCAAGGCGCTGCTGCGGGGCAGTGAGGCGCTCGCCCAGGCCCGCGCCGTGTCCGGCGCCGCGGCGGCGGTGACCGGCGAGCAGGACGTCGCCGCCACCCTCTCCCGCCGGGACGGCTTCACCAGCCACTGGGACGACGCCGGCCAGGCACAGTGGGTCGAGGGCGCCGGCATCACCCTCGTGCGCGGACACGGCCGGCTGGCAGGGGAGAAGCGGGTCGTCGTGACCCAGGACGACGGCACCGAGCTGGTGCTCACCGCCCGGCACGCCGTCGCGGTGTGCACCGGGTCCCGGGGCGCCGTCCCGCCGGTCGAGGGCCTGGCCGACGTGCAGCCGTGGACGCCGCGGGAGGCGACCAGCGCCAAGGAGGCACCCGGCCGGCTGCTCGTGCTCGGCGGCGGTTACGTGGGCAGCGAGATGGCCACCGCCTGGCAGCAGCTGGGCTCCTCGGTCACCCTGCTGCAGCGCGGGCCCCGGCTGCTGCCGGCCCTGGAACCGGCCGCCGGGGCGGCGGTCGAGGCGTCCCTGCGGGAGATGGGCGTCGACGTCCGGCTGGGCAGCGAGGTGCGCTCGGCCCGCCGGGAGGACGGCGGCGACGTGGTGCTCAGCACCGCCGACGGCGAGTTCCGTGGCGACGAGGTGCTGGTCGCCACCGGCCGCGCCGCCAACACCGACGACATCGGGGTGGAGACCGTCGGCCTGGCGCCGGGCGGGTACCTCGACGTCGACGAGTCGCTGCAGGTGCCCGAGTCGCCCTGGCTCTACGGCATCGGCGACGTCAACGGCCGGCAGCAGCTGACCCACATGGGCAAGTACCAGGCCCGGCAGGCCGGCGCCGCGATCGTGGCCCGGGCCCGGGGGCAGCAGGTCGACCTGGCCGACTGGTCGCCATTCGTGGCCACCGCCGACCGCCGGGCGACGCCGAGCGTGGTCTTCACCGAGCCCCAGGTCGGGTCGGTCGGGATGACCGCGGCCCAGGCGGCCGACGCCGGCGTCGCGCACCGGGTCGTGGAGTACCCGATCGGCAACGTGGCCGGGGCGTCGCTGTTCGCCGACGGCTACTCCGGGACGGCGATCGCCGTGGTGGACACCGAGCGCGAGGTGCTGCTCGGGGTCACGTTCGTCGGGCCCGGGGTCGCCGAGCTGCTGCACTCGGCGACGATCGCGGTGGTCGGTGAGGTGCCGATCAGCCGGCTCTGGCACGCCGTCCCCTCCTACCCGACGATCAGCGAGATCTGGCTGCGGCTGCTCGAGACGTACCGGGGCTGACGGGTGCACGACGGCAGCCGGATCGGCCTGGTGCTGCACCCGCACCGCGACTGCGCGGGCGCGGTGGCCCAGGTGCTCGCCTGGACCACGACGCACGGGGTGGAGCTGGTCGCCGCGGCGGCGGACGTCGAACGGCTGCACCTGCACGGCGTGACGCCGGTGGACGTCGCCGAGCTGGCCACCAGTTGCGACGGGCTCATCGCCCTCGGCGGCGACGGGACGCTGCTCGGCGCGATGCGGATGGTCGTCGCCGACCCGGTCCCGGTGCTGGGCGTCAACTTCGGCCGGCTGGGCTTCCTCACCGAGGTCGAGGGCCGCGAGCTGGACGGGGCGCTGACCGCGTTGGCCGAGGGCCGCTCGACGATCGAGTCGCGCAGCTGCCTGGTGGTGCGTGGGCCAGGCTGGGAGACCGTGGCGTTCAACGACGTCGTCCTGGCCCGGGTGCCGGGTGAGGGCATGGTCGACGCGACCCTGTCGGTGGCCGGCCGCCGGTACGGCCACTACCGCAGCGACGCGCTGATCATCGCCACCCCGATGGGGTCGACGGCCTACAACTTCGCCGCCGGCGGTCCGGTGATGTCCCCGGGGGCCGCGGGCGTGCTCGTCACCCCGTCGGCGCCGCTGAACGGCATCGACCGCACCGTGGTGCTGGGGCCGCACGAGCCGCTGCACCTGGCGCTGCCGGAGACCGCCGGCCGCCCGGCCGTGGAGGTGGACGGCCTGGTGGTCGGCCGCCTGGGGCCGGGGGACGAGCTGCACGTCGAGGCCCGCGCGGACGCCGGGCTGCTGGTCCGGCTGGACGACTGGCTGGCCGCCGACCGCAGCCGGGTCAAGCTCTCGCTGCTGGACCTGCCGCTGCTGCCGGAGGAGCTGGTGGAGCTGGTGCCCGAGGAGCTGCTGCGGCGCCGGACACCGGGCGGCGTGCCGGCCCCGGGCACCGGCCCGGTCCGGGCGCCGCAGGGTGCCCGCGGGCCCGGCGACGTCAGCTGAGCCGGGCCGGCCTCAGGGCAGCGGGAACGGCTCGTCGGCCGGCGCGGGGAGGTCGCCGTCCACGGTGGCGGTGACCGTCATGCCCCGGAAGGCGGCCCGCCCGCCGAACAGCGAGAGGAAGGCGGTGTCCGCGGCGTCCCGGCCGGAGCAGATCCGGACCAGGGCCGAGGTCGGGGCGAGCCGGGTGGCGTCCACGGTCTGCCACACCCCGTCGACGTCGGCCTCGACGACCGCGTGGAAGTCCATCGGCGACAGGCCCGGGGCGTAGACGGCGACGAGCCGGGCGGGGACCTCCAGCGCGCGGAGCAGCGTGATCGTCAGGTGCGCGTAGTCACGGCAGACGCCCTGGCCGAGCAGCAGGGTGTCCACGGCGGTGTCCACCGGGCGGCTGGAGCCGGAGGTGTAGACCAGCCGACGGTTCACCCAGGCAGCGACGGCGGCGACCAGCTCGGCCCGCGGCAGCGACCGGTCGAACTCGGTGCCGGCGTAGCCCTCCAGCTGGTCGGAGGGGCAGTAACGGCTGGGCCGGACGAACTCCGCCCAGTCGGCCGGGGTCACCGGCCGCGGGGCGCCACCGGAGGAGACCTGCGCGCGGTAGCTGATCGTCGTCTCGCCGGCCGGCAGCTGCAGGCGGTGCACCCGCGCACCGGGGACGGCGACCTCCTCGGCGGGCACCGGGTGGCCGTCGGTGAGCACGACCAGCTGTTCGTCGGCGGGCGCGGCGACGGCGACCTGCAGCAGCGCGGTCGCCGGGGCGGGGGAGGAGACGGTGAGCGAGCAGGCGACGTCGGTGCGCATGACCGCAGATCCTGGCCTGCTCGTGTCACCGACAGGTGTCCGGCGGATGTGGCCTCCGGCACGGGACCCCTCGCCGCGGCGGCGGGAGGGGCGTGGTGCAGTAGGGGACGTGCAACCGGGCAGTGATCGTCGGACGTGGCAGCGGTACATCGCGCTGGGGGACTCCTTCACCGAGGGCCTCAGCGACCCGGAGCCGGGGACGCCGGACTCCTTCCGGGGCTGGGCCGACCGGCTCGCCGAGCACCTGGCCGCGGCCTCGCCCGCGGGCAGCGTCGAGTACGCCAACCTCGCCGTCCGCGGCCGGCTGCTGCCGCAGGTGCTGGCCGAGCAGGTGCCGGTCGCGCTCGCGTCCCGGCCCGACCTGGTCAGCCTGGTCGCCGGCGGCAACGACCTGCTCCGCCCGGGAGCCGACCCCGACCGGCTGGCCGCGGACCTGGAGGCCGCCGTCGTCTCCCTCCGGGCGGCCGGGGCCGACGTGCTGCTGGCCACCGGCGTGGACCCGCGGCAGACGCCGATCATCCGCCGCACGCGGGGCCAGGTCGCGGTCTTCAACACCCACCTGTGGTCGATCGCCGCCCGGCAGGGCGCGGTCGTGCTCGACCAGTGGGGCGCCGCCTGGCTGCAGGACGCCCGGATGTGGGACCCGGGTGACCGCATCCACCTGACCGCGGAGGGGCACCGGCGGACGGCGCTGGCCGCCGCGGCCGCGCTCGGCGTCCCGGTGGCCGGCGACGGCACGGACTGGCGCACCCCGCTGGACCCGGCGCCGCCGCTGCCGGTGCGGCAGGTGGTCGGGCAGGAGCTCGCCTGGGTGCGCGGGTTCGTCCTGCCCTGGATCGGCCGCCGGTTGCGCGGTGAGTCCTCGGGTGACGGGCGTGCGGCGAAGCGACCCGAGGCGATCCCGGTGCGCGCCGCCCTCACCGCCGTGCACGACTCCTGACCCCGGGGGCGGGCCGACGGGCTCCTCGTCGGGAGCTCGACCGGCCCCGCCCCGGGGATCAGCTGCGGCCGACCTCCGGGAGGTCTCCGGTGTCCAGCGACCCCAGTCGCTCCTGGAAGGACTCCAGCCAGGGGCGGAGTCCGGAGAGGTCGTTCGGGTCGGCGGTCAGCGCCCGCAGGTCGCCCAGCTCCGCCGGCTGCCGCGGCCCGGGG
Organism: Modestobacter sp. VKM Ac-2985; assembly: GCF_026967925.1. Lineage (GTDB taxonomy): Bacteria > Actinomycetota > Actinomycetes > Mycobacteriales > Geodermatophilaceae > Modestobacter. The sequence continues at coordinate 1,233,781 of NZ_JAPVBI010000001.1, forward strand.
ACACCCGGGGCGTCGGGCGCGCCGTTGGCGGCCAGCAGGGCGCGCAGCTCCAGGAGCTCGCTGGAGGCCCGGAAGACCCCTGGGTCGAAGGAGCCGTCGGGCTCCGCGCCCGCCTCGGTGCCCCGCGGCGGCTCAGCCTCCTGCGGCGCTGCGGGCTCCGGCGTGGTGCCCGGCAGCTGGAACGAGTCGAGCTGGGGGACGGCGGCACCGGCCACGACCGGGCCGGGCCCCTCGAGGTCCTGCTCGGCCAGCGCGGCACCCAGGTCGAACCCGTCCCCGGGCTCCGGCTCCTCGTCGTCCCGCCCGGACCACTCGTGCTCCGGTGCGGCGGCGTCCGCACCGGCGGTGGGTCCGTGGCCGGGTTCGGCCGAGGGGTCGTCGAGGTCGTGGATCCCCGGGGGCGCCGGGTACAGGTCGAGCTCGCGGGCCGGCAGCGGGGCCGGCCGGCCGAAGGCGTAGCCCTGGGCCATCGAGCAGCCGTGCTCGCGCAGCCAGCGGGCCTGCTCGACGTCCTCGATGCCCTCGGCGATCACCTGCAGCCCCATGCCCTGGCCGAGTTGGAGCAGGCCCTGCACCAGTGCGGCGGTGGCCGGCTGGGCGACGATGTCCGCGACGAAGGACCGGTCGATCTTCAGGGTGTGGATGGGCAGCCGGTGCAGCGCGGTGATCGCCGAGTAGCCGGTGCCGAAGTCGTCCAGCGCCAGGGTCACGCCGGTCTCGGTCACCGTGTCGACGGCGTGCAACGTGGCATCCGCGGCGAACAGGGCGGTCGACTCGGTGATCTCCAGCTCCAGCCGCTCCGGGGCCAGCCCCGACTCGGCGAGGGCATCGGCGACCAGCTCGCTGAAGCCCGGCTCGGCCAGGTGCCGGGCGGAGATGTTCACGTGCACCCGGAGCGCGGGGTCCCAGCCGGCGGCGTCCCAGCAGGCCTGGTGCAGCACCCAGGCGCCCAGCCGGGAGGTCAGCCGGTTGTCCTCGGCAGCCGACAGGAACGCCCCCGGCGGCAGCAGCCCACGGGTCGGGTGCTGCCAGCGGATGAGCGCTTCGTAGCCGAGCAGGTGCTCGTCGGAGAGCGCGACGATCGGTTGGTAGAAAAGCCGCAGCTCTCCGGCCTCCAGGGCGTGCCGCAGGTCGGTCTCGAGCTGGAGCTGGTCGACGTAGCCCTCGCTCAGGGCGCCGTCGTGCACCTCGACCCGGCCCCGGCCGCCGCTGGCCTTGGCCCGGGCGAGGGCGGTGTGCGCCTGGCGCAGCAGCGCCTCGGGCGTGAGGTCGGTGCCCAGGGTCATGCCGATGCTGGCCGAGAGGGTGACCTCCCGGTCGAGCACGTGGAAGGGCTCGTCGAGCACGCCGAGCAGGCGGTCGGCCAGGGTGCGCAGCCCCTCGACGTCCTCGACGTCCTCGGCCAGGACGAGGAACTCGTCGGCCCCGAAACGCACGGCGGTGTCCTCGACCCGGGTGCTCCAGCGCAGCCGGTCGGCGACCTGGCAGAGCAGCTGGTCACCGCCCTCGTGGCCGAGGGAGTCGTTCACGGCGGTGAAGCGGTCCAGGTCCAGGTGCAGCAGCCCGACCAGCGTCCCGCGCCGGCCGGACCCGGCCAGCGCCCGCTGCAGCCGCTCGGTGAGGGCCCGCCGGTTGGGCAGCCCGGTCAGCGGGTCGGTGAAGGTGCGGCGGACCAGGTCGTCCTCGACCCGGCGGCGGTCGGTGACGTCGACCAGGGTGAGGAGCACGAACTGCGGCTCGCCGTTGCTGCGGTGGATCAGCTCCTGGGTCTGCATCGCCCAGATGCTGCTGCCGTCCGCGCGGCGCAACCTGCGCTCGCCGACGACCTGCAGCTGGGGGTCCAGCAACGGCGTGCCGGGCAGGTGCTCGGCCGCGCGGTCCTCCAGGGGGACGTCGTCGGGGTGGGTGAGCAGGTCCAGGTGCCGGCCGACGAGCTCGCCGGACGTCCGCCCGGTCAGCTCGCACATCGCCGAGTTGACGACGAGCAGCCGTCCGCTGGGGTCCACGACGGCCTTGGCGACGGGTGCGGACAGGAAGAGGGCGCGGAAGAGCTGGCCGCGATCGGCCAGCAGCACGTCGGCCGCGGCCAGTCGTCGCCCGGCGGTGCCGGCGGGCACGGGGGCGCCCGGCGACTCGGGGGCGGAGGAGGTCACCGCGACAGCGTCGCGCATCGAGGTCGCTCAGCCGGGGAACCCGGCCGATCGACGTGTGTTCGTGCCGTCACTTTGGGTGATGGATCGCCCCTCTGGTCACACCGCCCGCGGTGTGTCACACCCGACGGGCACGAGCGGCGTGCGGACCCGTGGTGCGGTGTCGGCGATCAGCTGGTCGAGACCGCTCAGCCGGAGGAGCCGGTCGACGCAGCGGGGGGTCCCGGTCAGCCGGAGCTCCCGGCCCGAGTCCACGGCCTGCGCGTGCGCTGCGGCGAGGCCCCGGAGCCCGCCGGCGTCACACCAGGTCACCCCGGCCGTGTCGACCACCCAGCGGGCGTTGCTGCTGGCGGACAGGGCCGCGAGCGCACCGGTCAGGTGGTGGACCGAGTCCCGGTCCAGCTCACCGCTCAGCACGACGGTGGCGTGCGCCCGGTCGACGGAGACGGTGAGCTCCGCGGACGGGGCCGGGCCGGTCGTCAGGGGTGGGGCGGTGGTCAGCAGCGGCGACATGGCGAGTCCCAACCGGGGCCCGGGAGTCGAGGTCCTGACTCGCACGGCCCCACGAGCGGGCGGTACGGCCGGTGGTTCGACCAGGCACCCGACCGTACGCCCGTGCCGTCGATCATGCAGCGACGGTCGTGGTCGTGGACACGCCGGGCAGCGCGCGCACCGGCTCGGCTCGTCTGACCGGGGCACGCGGGAACACCGCCGGCTCCGCCGGCGCTGGCCGCAGGGCAGACGACGAGAGGTGAGTGCAGTGGACAAGCGGATCGGTTTCCTGTCCTTCGGGCACTGGCAGCCCATCCCGGGCTCGCAGGTGCGGACCGGGCGGGACGCCCTGGTGCAGAGCGTCGAGCTGGCGGTGGCCGCCGAGGAGCTGGGCCTGGACGGCGCCTACGTACGGGTGCACCACTTCGCCCGGCAGCTGGCCTCGCCCTTCCCGCTGCTGACCGCGATGGCGATGCGCACCAGCCGGATCGAGCTGGGCACCGGCGTCATCGACATGCGCTACGAGAACCCGCTGTACATGGCCGAGGAGGCCGCGGCCGCCGACCTGCTCAGCGCGGGTGACCCGCTCAGCGCGGGCCGCCTGCAGCTCGGCGTCAGCCGGGGATCGCCGGAGACGGCGCTGCGCGGCTCGGAGGCCTTCGGCTACGTGCCGGCCGCGGGCGACAGCGACGCCGACCTGGCCCGGGAGAAGACCGCCCTGTTCCTCGCCGCGATCAGCGGGGCAACCGTCGTGGACGCCGACCCGCGGATGACCGGCGGGACGGGCGGGCGGCTCGCCGTCCAGCCGCAGTCCCCGGGGCTCCGACAGCGGATCTGGTGGGGGTCGGGCACCCGGCAGACCGCGGTCTGGACCGCACAGCAGGGGATGAACCTGATGAGCTCGACGCTGCTGTCCGAGGACACCGGGGTGCCCTTCGACGAGCTGCAGGCCGAGCAGATCGCGCTGTACCGCGCGGCCTGGGCCGACGCCGGCTGGGCGCACGAGCCGCGGGTCTCGGTCAGCCGCAGCGTCCTGCCGATCACCACCGACACCGACCGGCAGTACTTCGGTTCGGGACGGGGAGGCGACGACCAGGTCGGCCTGCTGGAGGGCGTGCGGGCCCGGTTCGGCAAGAGCTACGTCGGGGAGCCCGACCAGCTGGCCGAGGAGCTGGCCAAGGACGCCGCCGTCCGGGACGCCGACACGCTGCTGCTCACGGTGCCGAACATGCTGGGCGCCGAGTACAACGCCCACCTGCTGGAGACGGTGGCGCGGCACGTCGCGCCGGCGATCGGCTGGGCGCCGTCAGGGGAGCGCCCGGCGACCTGAGGGCGGCGGTCAGTCGGCCGTCATGGCCCCGGTGCTGGTCAGCTCGTCGGCGACGTCGAGCAGCTTGCGGTTGGTGTGCGACGACGCGCGCACCAGGAGCTCGAAGGCCTGGACCGCGGTCAGCCGGTGGCGCTCCATCAGGATCCCCTTGGCCTGGCCGATCAGGTCGCGGCTGTCCATGGCGGAACGCAGGTTCGACTCCTGTCGCGCGGCGGACAGCGCGATGGCGGCGTGCGAGGCGAAGATCTGCCCCACGGTCTCCGACTCGGCGTCGAAGGAGTGCGACTCCTGGGCGAAGAGGTTCAGGGCGCCCAGGTTGTCGCCCTCGGTGAACAGCTGGAAGCTCAGCATGCTGCCGGCCCCCCGCCGGGAGGCTGCGGCGGCGAAACGCGGCCAGCGCCGCTCGTCGGCGAGGTCGTCGACCCGGACGGTCTGCTCCTCGCGGAGGGCGTCCAAGCAGGGCCCCTCGTCGAACTCCGACTGCAGGGCGTCGATCTCCCGGGCCTGCTCGCTGGTGGCGGCCTGCGGCTCGACGCGGCGGCGGATGACCAGGCTGATGCTGGCCATGTCCGTGCCCGGCACCGTGTCCACCGCAGCGGCGGTGATCGACGCCAGGGTCCGGTCCACGTCGCCGTGCTCCTCCTGCAGGGTGCGGGCGATCCGGCCCATCACGTCCCCGAGGTCGTCCGGCATCCGGCTGGAGTGATCCGATCCGGCTTCGGCTGGGACGTGTGGGGCGGACATGCGGGCAGCGTAGGCCCCAGGCGGGCGGTCGGTGGCTCGTCGTCCGCGCGCGCTGCCGGACGTGCAGGCAGCCGGCTGCTGAACGGTGAGAAGACTCTCTCGGCATCCCCGGGCGTGCCTCGCGCCGACCCCGCAGGCTGTGACCGGCCTGTGACATCAGCTGCGCACGGACGGGTCCTCCACGCACCCCGTCGGCGAGATGTCCGAACCCCTCAACGCGCTTGGAGCCCTCGTGCGCCCGTCCCGCCTCGTGCTGGCAGCGCTGGTCGCGCTGTTCGCCACCGCCACCGCCACGCCCGCTGTCGCCGCCCCGACCGGCGGATCGGGCGGCCCGTTCACCGACCGCACGTTCCAGACCTCCACCGGCGCCGGGTACACCGCCCAGCACCACCTGTACGCGGCCGGGATCGACCCTTCCCAGCCGGTCGGGCTGCTCGTCTACGCCGACGGCACCGGCGAGTACGGGTTCGAGAACCCGTCGGCCAGCTACTCACTGGGTGGGGTCAACGGGGTCGTCGCCGTGGCGAAGCGGAACAACATGGTGCTGCTGGTGCCCTCCAGTCCCAACCGCGCCTGCCAGTGCTGGGAGCGGGGCGACCCGACCGGGTACGCCGACCACCTGGCCGCGCTGATCGACTCCGTCCACGGCCAGTACGACATCGACCGGGACCGCGTGTGGCTGGGCGGGTACAGCAGCGGTGCGCAGTTGATGACCCGGTTCCTGTTCCCCCGGCACTCGGATCTCCTGACCGGCGGCGGGACCATCGTGATCGGCGGGGGCGGCGCACCCGCGGTCGCCGCGGACGCGTTCCCCGCGTCGCTCCAGGCCGACGTGCACATGCACTGGGACACCGGCGAGCTGGACACCGACACCAACGGGTCCGCGCCTGGTGGCCTGAACTCGCTGAACGGTCCCTACGGGGCCAAGGTCGGCGAGGCCTGGTACGCCGACCGCGGTTTCCGGACGTCGCACGAGCACCCGGCCGGGGTCGGCCACGCCCGCAACGGTCAGTTCGGCACCATCATCGACGGCGTCCTCGACCGGCACGCCGCCCCGATCGCCGGGTCCGAGCCCGCGGCCGGCCCGCAGCCGTGGGAGCACACCGTCACCCCGAGCCGCATCGGCGTGACCGTGTCCGCGTACGTCCCCCCGGACACGACGCGGACCACCCTCCGGGTCTCCGCCGCACCGTTCGGCTCGCAGACCGGCTTCTACACCTACCGCACGACCAGCAACGACGTCGTCCCGCTGTCCCTCACCCGCAGCCTCGCCCCGAACAGGTCCTACCACTACCAGCTGGAGACCGGGACGGACCGGACGGTGGTCGCCGCGGGCACCTTCCGGACGCTTCCCTGATGCGGACGGCGGTCACTCGGGGAGGCGGTATCCCAGGCCTCGCACCGTCGTCACCACGGTCGGCCGGGACGGCGTGGGCTCGATCTTCCTGCGCAGGCGCCACACGTGGACGTCGACCAGCCGGGAGTCGCCGACGTGGTCCGCGCCCCAGACCCGCTCGATCAGCTCCTCCCGGCTGACCGCCCGCCCGCGTTCGGTGGCGAGCTCGCTGAGCAGCTGGAACTCCGTCCGGGTGAGCGCGACGGGTTCGCCGGACCGGGTCACCGTCCCGTCCCGTGGGGCGATGTCCAGGTCCCCGATCCGGATCCTCGGTCCTGGCCGGCCCCGTGTCCGGCGGGCCAGGACCCGGATGTGCGCGGACAGCTCCTCGGTCGTGAAGGGAGTGACGACGTAGTCGTCCGCCCCCGCGTCCAGCCCGGCGACGACGTCGTGGCTGGTGGTCCGGAGGGCGATCACGATGATCGGGGTCTCCGTGCGCCTGCGGACGGTGCGGCACCTCTGGAAGCTGCTGCGGTCGGGCGTCTTCAGGTCGAGGAGCACGACGTCGTGCGGCCGCGTGTCCAGGAGACGGAGCCCTTGCTCCTCGGTCGCCACCTCGGTCACGTCGAGCCCCTCCTGTCGGAGGGTCGTCGCGAGGACGCGACGGATGCGTTCGACCTCCTCGACGACGAGCACGGAGCAGGACACCCCGAGGGTCTGCCCGCTCGGGCGTCGCTGAACCGCCGTCGCCTGGCCTCCGGCTCCCGGGTGACGAGTGGCCCGGGCTGCTCGTCGCAGGGCAGGATCGAGGAGTCGGCCACCGCAGGCCCCGCGGCGCCAGTGCGCTGGGGGGCTCGCGGGGTGGGCGGCCCGCGCGCGGGGCCCATGGAGTGGACCCCTGCGCGACCTCGAGGACCGGGGTCTGTCTGCGGGCGATCGCGAAGGGCCTCACCGTGGTGCACTCGGTGCTCGTCATCCAGGAGGACGCGACGCGGCGTCGGGACCTCAGCAGGGCGTTGGCCGCTGAGGGGCTCGAGGTGCGCGAAGCCGGGACAGCTGCCGATGTACGGCGGCGGCTGTCGGAGTGCCGCTCCGACGTCGTCCTGATCGACGTCCTGCGGTCGGACCGGGCGTGCCTCGCGATGTGCCGGGAGCTGAGCGGCAGTGGGCAGCCCCCGGTGATCGTGCTCAGTGCCCGGCGGGGGACCCGTGACGTCGTGGCTGCGCTCGAGGCAGGTGCCGACCACCACGTGTCCGCACCGTGGACGGCGGAGGAGGTCTCGGCACGGGTCCGGGCGCTCTGCCGCCGCCACCAGGGGGGCGCCACCCCACGGCGGATCCCCTCGGGGGACCTGGAGGTCCTGCCGGACGGCGGGGTGGTCCTGCGCGGCGGGCGTGCGGTCGCCCTCACCCGGACGGAGTTCTGCATCCTGCGGGAGCTGGCGCTGGCGCAGGGGTCCGTCGTCTCGCAGGAGGACCTCCTCGACCGGGTCTGGGGGCCGGGGTACCGCGGCGACCGGGGGCTGCTCCACACGCACGTGCGCAGGCTGCGGATGAAGGTGGAGCCCGACCCGGCCCAGCCGCAGCTGGTCACGACGGTGCGCGGGCGCGGCTACCTGCTCGCCGGGCCGGGTGCCCGGACACGGTCCGGACGTCGGGTCCTCGCGGTGGTGGAGCGGCGGCAGCGGGAGGCGTGCCAGGTCTGATCCCGCCGCGCTCGGGTGGACGCCGGGCCCCGGCCCCGGCCGGCCGGCCTTCCCGGGAGCTCTTGACCTGTGCCGTGGACCCCGCGGCGCCGAGACGCCCTGCGCCGGCTGACCGCCCGACCCGGCCGGTGCTGCGTCCCCCGGTCCGTGCGTCCTCGTGACGTGAGCGGGGATCCGGGGTTGGGGCCATGGGACGCCGGGCAGATCGGCTCTGCGCACACCCGACATCGGCCATGAGGAGAACGATGACCAGGATCTCTCTGCCCGCACGCCGCAACCGGTGGCGCTCCGCCGCCGCCGGGGTCGCCATCGCCGCCGCGTCCTTCACCATGACCGCCTGCGGTGCTGAGGACGAGGGCCTCGAGGACACCGGCGTGGTCGAGGACGGCGGCATGGTCGACGAGGAGGAGGACGACGACTAGGAGTCGTCCGGCAGGGACGACCGAGTCGGTCGGCGGGGTGCGCGGTTCGCGCCCCGCCGACCGACTGCGTCCAGGCGGCTGACCGGGCCCGCGTGCACCCGGGACGAGGGAGCCAGTGGCGCGCCCGGCAGGGATCGAACCTGCGACCAAGTGCTTAGAAGGCACCTGCTCTATCCACTGAGCTACGGGCGCTCGCGGCCAGATCATCGCATCGGACCAGACCACTGTGCCGGAACCGCGGGCGTAGCGGTCGGCACCGCCCGCTCGGCGTCGGTCGTCCACAGCGAGCGGGAGTGTCCACAGTCCGCCCGGACGCCTGTCCTGGGCCGCCGCTGCGCTCCACGGTGGTCCCCAGCCCGGCAGGTCGCCGGGGACCGCACCCTGAGGAGCACCGTGAACGACACCCCTCTGCACGTCGTCGGCAACGTGGTCGACGTCCCGCGCCAGAACCGGACCAGCAACGGGTCCGTGACCAACTTCCGGATGGCCTCCACGTCCCGTCGCTGGGACGAGGAGACCAAGGGCTTCGTCGACGGCGCCACGCTGTGGATCGACGTGGCCTGCTGGAACGAGCTGGGCGGCAACGTGGCCCGCAGCGTGACCAAGGGCGACCCGGTGGTCGTCGTCGGCAACCTGCTGACCGAGTCCTGGGAGAGCGAGGCGGGGCGCCGCAGCGCCAACCGGATCAAGGCGATGGCGGTCGGGTTGAACCTCGCTCGTGGCTGGTCGGACTTCACCCGGCCGCCGCGCGTCGACCGGTCGGCCGGGGTCTCCTCCCCGCCGGAGCCGGGCGAGGACGCGTCGCCGACCGAGGACCCGTACGCCCACCGGCCCACGGACTACACCGGGGGGTCGGAGACGTTGCACAGCTCGGACTCCGAGGTCACGTCCGAGGAGCCGGCGGTCCCGGCGCTGACGTGAGCCTCCCCGGCTGGGAGGATCGGAGCTGAGAACGCAGGGGGCGGGGCCGGTGACGGCCGAGCGCGGCTGCCCGCCCCGCCCCCCACTCGCGACCCGACGGAAGGCTCCCACTCAGTGGCCCAGTACATCTACTCGATGGTCCGTGCGCGCAAGGCGCACGGCGACAAGGTGATCCTCGACGACGTGACGTTGGCGTTCCTGCCCGGCGCCAAGATCGGTGTCGTCGGCCCCAACGGTGCCGGCAAGTCGACCGTCCTGAAGATCATGGCCGGCATGGAGACCGCGTCCAACGGGGACACCGTGCTCGCCCCCGGCGCCTCGGTCGGCATCCTGGAGCAGGAGCCGCCGCTGAACGAGGACCTCGACGTCCGCGGCAACGTGGAAGAAGCGGTGAAGGACCTCCGTGCGGCGCTCACCCGCTTCGAGGAGGTCAGCGCCGCCATGGGCGAGCCCGACGCCGACTTCGACGCGCTGATGGCCGAGCAGGGTGAGCTCATGGAGGTCATCGAGAACGCCGACGGCTGGGAGCTCGACAACCGCATCGAGCAGGCGATGGACGCGCTGCGCTGCCCGCCCGGCGACGCCGACGTCCGCGTGCTCTCCGGTGGTGAGCGTCGCCGGGTGGCGCTGTGCAAGCTGCTGCTGGAGGCCCCCGACCTGCTGCTGCTGGACGAGCCCACCAACCACCTGGACGCGGAGAGCGTCGCGTGGCTGGAGCAGCACCTGGAGAAGTACGCCGGCACCGTCGTCGCCGTCACCCACGACCGGTACTTCCTGGACAACGTCGCCCAGTGGATCCTCGAGCTCGACCGCGGCCGGGCCTACCCCTACGAGGGCAACTACTCCACCTACCTGGAGACCAAGCAGACCCGGCTCAAGGTCGAGGGCGCCAAGGACGCCAAGCGCGCCAAGCGGCTGAAGGACGAGCTGGAGTGGGTCCGTTCCGGCGCCAAGGCCCGTCAGGCCAAGAGCAAGGCGCGGCTGGCCCGCTACGAGGAAATGGCCACCGAGGCCGACAAGTTCCGCAAGCTGGACTTCGAGGAGATCCAGATCCCGCCGGGCCCGCGGCTGGGCAGCGTGGTCATCGAGACCAAGGACCTCACCAAGGGCTTCGGCGACCGGGTGCTGATCGACGACCTCTCCTTCACGCTGCCGCGCAACGGCATCGTCGGAGTCGTGGGGCCCAACGGCGTCGGCAAGACCACGCTGTTCAAGATGCTGGTCGGCGAGGACAAGCCCGACGACGGCGACATCAAGATCGGCGAGACGGTCAAGGTCGCCTACGTCGCGCAGGACCGCAGCGGCATCGACCCGGCCAAGAGCCTGTGGGAGGTCGTCTCCGACGGCCTGGACCACATCAAGGTCGGCAACGTCGAGATGCCCTCCCGCGCCTACGTCTCGGCGTTCGGGTTCAAGGGCCCGGACCAGCAGAAGAAGGCCGGGGTGCTCTCCGGCGGTGAGCGCAACCGGCTGAACCTGGCGCTGACGCTCAAGCAGGGCGGCAACCTGCTGCTGCTCGACGAGCCCACCAACGACCTGGACACCGAAACGCTGACCAGCCTGGAGGGCGCGCTCCTGGAGTTCCCCGGCTGCGCTGTGGTCGTGAGCCACGACCGCTGGTTCCTCGACCGGGTGGCGACGCACATCCTGGCCTACGAGGGCGACTCGAAGTGGTTCTGGTTCGAGGGGAACTTCGACGACTACGAGAAGAACAAGGTCGAGCGGCTCGGCCCGGACGCCGCCCGCCCGCACCGCGCCACCTACCGGAAGCTCACCCGGGACTGAGGAAGGGCCCCCTTGCCCCCCCGGCACTCGCAGGCTCGTACCGGGACCCTGCAAGGGGGCCGTTCCATCGCGTCACCAGACGGCCGGCCGGAGCGCTTCGCTCTGGCCGGCCGTCGTCGCGTGGTGGCCTTCGGTGTCCGGCCTGCGTCAGCCGCCGAACCGGGCGACGAAGCGCACCTGGCCGCGGGTCTCCACCGCGTGCCGGCGGTAGTGCCCCCGCACGAACGCGACCGCCCGGGCCGGCGGGAGGCCGTCCAGGACAGCCAGGCAGGCCAGCGCGGTCCCGGTGCGGCCGGTGCCGCCCGCGCAGGCGACCTCGACCCGTTCGGTCTCCGCCCGTTGCCACAGCTCGCGCAACGCCTCGTGCAGGTCGCCGGGGGAGGTGGGCAACCGGAAGTCCGGCCAGCACACCCAGCGGGTCGACCAGGGGACGGGACACGGGGGACGCCCCAGCAGGTACAGGCCGAACACGGGGGCCGCAGCGTTCTCCGGCAGTGGCCGGCGCAGACCGCGACCGCGGACCCGGCGTCCCGACGGCAGCACCAGCACGCCTGGGTCGGTCTCTGCCCATGGGTCCACCAGCGCACCGTAGGCCCGCACGGGCCGCGGGGGAACAGGGCCGGTGCGGACGGCGGCGGGCCATGAGGCAGGGTGACCGGTGTGAGGCACACCGTCGCCGTCCCGATGCGCTGGTCGGACATGGACGCCTACCAGCACATCAACAACGTGGCCTTCCTCGGCTACTTCGAGATGGCGCGGGTCGACCTGTTCTTCGACCAGCCCACCCACGACGAGAAGACCGGCCTGCGCCGGGGCATCGTGGTCGCGTCCCACGAGATCGCCTACAAGCGGCCGGTGCTCTACGACGCCGACCCGCTGCAGGTGCAGATCTGGGTCTCCGACGTCCGGGCTGCCGCGTTCACCTGCCACTACGAGCTCCGCGACCACGGCCGGCTGGCGGTCACCGGCAGCACCCTGCTGGTGACGTTCGACTTCGCGCTGAACCGGCCGCGTCGGCTCAACCCCGAGGAGAAGACCTTCCTGGGCCGCTACCTCGACGAGCCCGGCGGCTGATCAACCGCCCGACGAGAAGCGCCCCGCTGCTGCATCCGCGGGGGCGGACGCAGCAGCGGGGCGCTTCTCCGCAGGTGCCGGGAGGATCAGCGGCTGCGGCGGACCAGCGCCCAGGCGCCGCTGAGCACCCCGGCGGCCACGACGGCCTTGACGAGGCCACCGACGATGAACGGGTAGAAGCCCGCCTCCAGCGCAGCAGAGGCCGAGAGCCCGGCGCTGACAGCCAGCCAGGGCACCCCGACGGCGAAGATGACCGCCTGGCCGGCGACGAACAGCGGTGCGGCCTTCAGCGGCTGCCGGTCCATCCCGCGACGGGCGGCCAGGCCGATCAGGAACGCGGCGGGGATGAAGCCGACGACGTACCCGCCGGTGGCACCGAAGACGACCTCGACGCCGCCGCTGGCCTCCGAGTAGAACGGCAGCCCGACCAGCGCCGCCATGATGTAGACGGCCTGCACCGCCACCCCGCGGACGGGACCGAGGCTGGCCGCGGTCAGCACGACCGCCAGCGTCTGACCGGTGATCGGCACCGGTGAGCCGGGGACCGGGATGGCCACCTGGGCCAGCAGTGCGGTGAACAGCACGCCGAGGCCGACCAGTGCGACGTTGCGCGCCCGGACGGCGGGCACGAGGTCGGCGAGGACGAGCGGGCGCGACGGGAGCGCGGGCAGTGAGGCAGTGGCCACGGGTCCTCCTGAGGTGCAGGTCGGCGCGGTGCGCCGTGGGTCGCTGAGAGTCTGCCCTACCCGGGCGTGCAGCCGAAGCGCTGGTGCGCCCAGGTCACGGGCGCAGCCACACCGCACCGTCGACCGGCACCGCGCCGTCGGTGACCGGTGCGCTGGCCAGCAGGACCTGCCCCTCCGGCAGTGGGACGGGGTCGGCCGAGAGGTTGAGCAGGCAGACCAGCCCACCGGGTCGCCGGAACACCAGGCAGCCCTGCGGTGCGGGCAGCCACTCGACGTCGTCACCGGCGAAGGCAGGTGAGCTGCGGCGCAGCGCCAGCGCGGCCCGGTACAGCGACAGCATCGAGTCCGCGTCGTCCACCTGGGCCTCGGCGGTCAGCGGCGCCCAGCCGGCGGGCATCGGCAGCCAGGTGTCGGCGGTCGTGGAGAAGCCGTACGGCGGCTGGTCGCCAGACCAGGGGACCGGCACCCGGCAACCGTCCCGGCCCCGCTCGGTACGCCCCGACCGCTCCCAGATCGGGTCCTGGAGCACCTCGTCGGGCAGGTCGACGTCGGGCATGCCGAGCTCGTCGCCGTTGTAGACGTAGGCGACCCCGGGCAGCGCCAGCTGCAGCAGTGCCGCGGCCCGCGCCCGCCGGGTGCCGACCTCGCCGCCCCCGTAGCGGGACACGTGCCGTGGCCGGTCGTGGTTCGACAGCACCCAGCAGGCCGGCGCCGGGGTCGCGGCGACGGTGGCCAGCGAGTGCTCCACCGCCGAACGCAGCTCCTCGGGCTCCCACTCGGCGGTCAGCAGCCGGAAGTTGAACGCCAGGTGCAGCTCGTCCGGGCGCAGGTACTGGGCCAGCCGCTCGTCGTCGAAGACCCAGACCTCGCCCACCGCCATCCGGTCGGGGTACCGGTCCAGCACCGCGCGCACCCGCTGGTGCAACGCGTGCACGTGGTCCTGGTCGAACCGCAGGTCGCCGGGGCCGTCGTCGGCGAACAGGCCGGTGTCCTCGGCCGGCACCATGTCCGGCAGCCCGGCGGGCTTGGCCATCCCGTGCGCCACGTCGATCCGGAAGCCGTCCACCCCGCGGTCGAGCCAGAACTGCAGGGTCTCCTCCAGGTCGGCGACCACCTCGGGGTTGCTGTAGTCCAGGTCGGGCTGCTCGGGGGCGAAGAGGTGCAGGTACCACTGGCCGTCGGGCACCCGGGTCCAGGCCGGGCCGCCGAACACCGAGGGCCAGTTGTTCGGCGGCTGCGCGCCGTCCGGGCCGGACCCGTCGCGGAAGAAGTACCGGTCCCGGGCCGGCGATCCCGGCGGGGCGGTCAGCGCCTCGGCGAACCACTCGTGGTCGTGGGAGCTGTGGTTGGGCACCAGGTCGATGGTCACCCGCAGGCCCAGCGCGTGGGCGTCGTGCAGCAACGCGTCGAAGCCGGCCAGGTCGCCGAAGACCGGCTCCACGCCGCGGGGGTCGGCGACGTCGTAGCCGTGGTCGTGCATCGGCGACGGGTAGAACGGCGTGATCCACAGCGCGTCGACGCCGAGTTCGGCGAGGTACGGCAGGCGTGCGCGGATGCCGGCCAGGTCACCGACGCCGTCGCCGGTGGCGTCGGCGAAGCTGCGCACGTAGACCTGGTAGAACACCGCATCCCGCCACCAGTCGGCGGTCGTGGGGGAGACGGGCGTCGGGTGCTGGCTCAGCGGAGGCTCCTCGGGAGATCGGTGCAGGTGCGGCCGCGGCGCAGGGTCCGTCAGCGGTTCTGCATGCTGTGCGCCGCCATCTCCAGGTAACCCCACAACGTCGCGTCCTGCTCGGCGGTCAGCTCGAGGGAGTCGACGGCGGCCCGCATGTGGGTCAGCCACGCGTCGCGCGCCTTCTCGTCGACGGCGAAGGGCGCGTGCCGCATCCGCAGCCGGGGGTGCCCGCGCTCCTCCGAGTAGGTGCGCGGCCCACCCCAGTACTGCTGCAGGAACATCCGCAGCCGGGTCTCGGCGCCCTCCCAGTCGTCCGCCGGGTACATCGGGCGGAGGATCGGGTCCTCCCGGACCGCGCCGTAGAAGTGCCCGACCAGGGTGCGGAAGGTCTGCTCGCCGCCGATCTCGTCGTAGAAGCTGCCCGCCGACGGCAGCGACCGGCTCGTCTCGCTCATGACTGCGATGGTCCTCCAGGGGCGGGCGCCGGGTGCACGGGGGCCGTGGCCGCTGGGGGTCGGCTGCGCCGCAGGGCGATCAGCGGGACGACGACGACGACCAGCCCGAGGCCGCCCGACAGCGCCACCACCGTGCTCGGCGCCAGGGCCTCGGCCCCGAGCCCGGCCAGCACCACACCGAGCCCCTGGACGCCGGCGAGCCCCGCGGCCGCGACGCCGAACGCCCGCCCGCGGTAGGCGCTGGGCACCGCCTGCACGAAGGCGACGTTCAGCGGGATCGAGCAGGCGCCGCCGATCCCGGCGACGAAGAAGAGCGCCACCACGGCGGTGAACGCGGCGGCGCCGGTCCCCAGCCACACCGGCACCAGCCCGGCCAGCAGCACGCCGGTCAACGACAGGGCCACCAGCGGGGCCAGCAGTCGCTCGCGGACGTGTGGCGGGCAGAACCGGCCGACGACCAGACCGCCGAGGGCGGTGCCCGCCGGTGCGGCGGCCAGCAGCACGCCGGTGGCCGCGGTCGTGCCCTGCAGCTGCAGGCCCAGCGGGGTGGCGATGCCCTCGGGGGCGTTGACGAACAGGGCGGCCACCCAGAGCACCCCGACGATGGACAGCAGCCGGGGGGTGGCGGCGACGAAGCGCATGCCGCTGGCGGTCTCCCGCCACAGCGACCGGACCTCGGCCTCGGGGTCGACCGGCCCCGGTGCCGGGCGGGGCTGCAGGCCGAGGGCCAGCCAGCCGGCGGAGACGGCGAAGGTGGCGGCGTTGAGCAGCAACGCCGCCGAGGGGGAGAAGTGCAGGAGCAGGGCGCCGCCGAGCAGGAAGCCGACCACCTGGGAGACCTGTGCCGTGACGCCGGTCAGCGAGGTGGCCACGGCGTAGCGGTCGCCCTCCAGCACGTCGGCCATCAGCGCCGACCGGGCCGCCTCGAACGGTGGCGAGCACAGCGACACCAGCAGCAGCAGGCCCAGCAGCAGCGCCAGCGGCATGCCCGGGACCGCCATGCCGGCCACCAGCACCGCGCGGATCACGTCGCTGGTGATCAGCACCCGGTGCCGGGGGAGCCGGTCGGCCAGCGCGGCCAGCAGCGGGCCGCCGAGGACCCACGGCAGATAGCTGATCCCGAAGGTGATCGCCGACAGCAGCGCCGACTGGGTGCGCTGGTAGACGAGCACGGTCAGCGCGACCCGGGCGAGCTCGTCGCCGATCGTGGAGAGCAGGTAGGAGCCGAACAGCGGACGGAACTCGCCGACGGCGAAGACCTGGCCGTAGGTGGCCGGCCGGCTGGTCGCGCGCGCTGGACGCGAGCGGGGGCGGCTCAGCAGCGTCCCCTGCCCTCAGGGGCGGCGATCACCGTTCGTGCCCGTTCCATGACGCGGGAGTGTGGCAGGTCGGTCGCACGCCGTCGCTCACCGGCAGCGGCGCCGCTCGGCGTGCCGCCCACGTTCCGGTACCGGAACGCCCAGGTGGGGTCTGCGGACCGGGAGAGCGAGCGACTGCCACATGACGGAAGACCCCGTTGACGTGACCTGCATCACGACCTAGCGTCCGCCGCCACCCACCCGAACGTCGTCCAGCTGTCTCGGGTGTGGCGGACGCCGAGACCCAGTGGAGGAACGCGTGCTCAGGACATCCAGGAGCTCGATCGTGCTGGGCTCGATGGTGATCGGCGCCCTGGTGCTGGCCGGATGCGGCGGCGGGGACGACGAGGCGGCCGAGCCCGCGGCCGGTGCGGCATCCGGTGAGCTGACCACCGTGCGGGTGGGTGCGATCCCGATCGTGGACGTCGCGCCGCTGTACCTGGCGCAGGAGGTCGGGATCTTCGCCGACCACGGACTGGCGGTGGAGCCCTTCCTCGCCCAGGGCGGCGCCGCCATCGTGCCGGCGGTGCTCTCCGGGGAGGCGGAGTTCGGCTTCTCCAACATCACCAGCCTGCTGCAGGCCGAGGCGCGCGGGGTGCCGCTGGCCCTGGTCGCGCCGGGGCCGGGGGCCACCGGCAATCCGGAGGAGGACTTCGCCGCGGTCATCGTCCCCGACGACTCCGACGTGCAGGAGCCGGCCGACCTGGCCGGGAAGCGGGTCGCGATCAACTCGATCGACAACATCAGCGACACCGTCGTCCGGGAGACCGTCCGGCAGGACGGCGGCGACCCCTCGTCGATCCAGTTCGTGGAGCTCGCCTTCCCCAACATGGTCGCCGCGGTCGCCGACGGCTCGGTGGACGCGGCCTTCGCCGTGGAGCCGTTCGCCACCGTCGGGGTGAGCCAGGGCATGCGCGTGGTCGCCGCCCCGTACACGCAGACCGACGAGGCGCTGACCGTCGCCGGGTACTTCACCTCCGACCAGTACGCCGCGGAGGACCCCGAGACCGTGCAGGCCTTCGCCGACGCGATGGAGGAGGCGCAGCAGTACGCCACGGAGAACCCCGACGAGGTGCGCGAGGTGCTGGGCAGCTACACGAACATCGACCCGGCGATCGCCCAGGAGCTGACGCTGCCCACGTACCAGACCGAGATCAACCGGGACTCGGTCGAGCTGCTGCTCGAGCTCGGCGTCGAGGACGGGATCATCCCCGAGGGCGTGGACCTGGAGAACGTCTTCGCCGACCTGGAGTGAGCGTTCGCCCTCAGCTCCGGGTGGTCTCCAGCCCGGTGTGCGCGGCCAGGAAGGCCAGCTGGTCGGCGGCCAGGCCGACCGTGCGGCTGACCGCCCGGGCCCCGTGCCCGACCGACAGCTCCCGGCGCAGCACGATCGGGGCCGACGCCGTCGTCGCGTGCTGCAGGGCGGCGGCGAGCTTGCGGGCGTGCAGCGGGTCGACCCGGGTGTCGGACTCGAAGGTCGTGAACAGCACCGCGGGGTAGGCGGTGTCCTCGACCACCCGGTGGTAGGGCGAGTACGCCAGCAGCCAGCCCAGTTCCACGGGGTCGGCGGCGGTGCCGTACTCGTCGTTCCAGGTGCGGCCCAGCCCGAACAGCTCGTACCGCACCATGTCCAGCAGCGGTGCGCTGCAGACGACGGCGGCGACCAGCTCGGGGTGCTGGGTGGTCATGGCGCCCACCAGCAGCCCGCCGTTCGAACCGCCCATCACCGCCAGCTGGCCCGGCGTCGTCCAGCCCTCGGCGATCAGGTGACCGGCAGCCGAGGCGAAGTCGTCGAACACGTTCTGCTTGCGTTCCCGCATCCCGGCCCGGTGCCAATCCTCACCGTGCTCGGAGCCGCCGCGCAGGTTCGCCACCACCCACACCCCGCCGGCGGCCACCCAGGCCAGCGCCTGCGCGCTGTACGCCGGGGTGAGCGAGACGTTGAAGCCGCCGTAGCCGTAGAGCACGGTCGGGCGCGGGGTGTCGGGGGTGCCGGTGGCCGACAGCACGAACAGGTGCACCGGCGTCCCGTCCGGCGACGTCGCGTGGGCCTCGACCACCTGGACGTCGGGCACGCTGCCGGCCACCGGCGCCTGCTCGTGGGCGGTGAGCGCACTGGGATCGGCGGCGTCCCAGCGGAGCACCGACGGGGGCGTCGCGTAGTCGGTGAAGCCGACCCAGGCGGTCGTGCCGCCCTCCGGCGGCGCGCTGACGCCGGCGACGCTGCCGGGAGGGAGGGCGGTCACCTGGGCGAGCCGGCCGGAGCCGTCCGCGGCCCACACCGAGAGCCGGTCGGTGGCGTCGACCGCGTGGACGGCGAGCACCCGCAGGTCGCCGTCGGGGCCGTCGACCAGGGCGACGTCGCCGAGCACCCCGTCGTCGGCCTGCGGGACCACCTCCTGCCAGGCCGACGGCGCCCAGCTGGCCGGGTCGGCCGGGTCGGCCACCACCAGCCGGCTGCGCGGGGCGTCCCGGTCGGTGTGCAGCCACAGCCGGCCGTCCCGGGCCACCCAGGCCGAGGTCTGCGCGTCCACGCCGACCTGCAGCTCGCGGAGGACGCCGTCCCCGGCCAGGTCGGCCAGCCAGACGTCGTCGCGCGGGGCGGTGCCGACCGAGGCGGAGACGACCAGCCAGCGGCCGTCGGCGCTGGTGCGGGCGCCGAAGTAGGTCGCGGGGTCGCTGCCCTCGCCGTGCACCAGGACGTCGTCGGCGGGGTCGGTGCCCACCCGGTGGCGCCACACCCGGCGGTGGAACTGCTCCTCGCCGGCCGGGACCAGCCCCGGGGCCAGCCGCCGCACGTAGAACAGCTCCGCGCCCCCCGGCAGCCAGCCCACGGGGGAGTAGCGGCAGCGGTCGATCGGGCCCTCGACCAGCTCGCCGGTGCCGACGTCCAGCACGAACAGCTGGGACTCCTCGTCGCCGCCGACGGAGACCTGGTAGGCCAGCCGGTCGCCCTCCCACGAGGGGGACCAGGCGTCCAGCGTGGTGGTGCCGGCCGGGTCCAGCGCGGTCGGGTCGACCAGCACCCGCACGCTCCCGTCGGGCTCGGTGACCCGCAGCACGGCGTGCTCCTGGCCGGGGTCCCGGCGGGTGGAGAAGGCGCGGCCGTTGCGCCACACCGGGATGCCGACCGCACCGGCGTGCACCAACTCGGCCATCCGCTCGGCGAACGCCGGGCGGCCGGGGAGGCCGGCGAGGAGGTCGGCGGCCAGCTCGTCCTGCGCCGCGGCCCAGGCCACGGTGCGCGGGTCCGCGGCGTCCTCCAGCCAGCGGTAGGGGTCGGCGACCGGGTGACCGTGCAGGTCGTCGACCAGGTCCAGGCGGGGGGCATCGGGGTAGCGCACGCGCCGACCGTAATCCGGGCACGGCCGGCCGTCGGCGGGGGTCGCTCCCATTATCACACCGGGGCAGTGCAGGATGAAGGTGCCCGTGGGCTGTCGAAGCCGTCGGTGGCCGGGGGCACTCGGAGGTGTCCCGTGTCGATCACCGCACTCGGGTCGTCGTCCGGGCCGGGTACCACCGGCTCCCGACGCGACGCCCTGGCCAGTCCGCACGCGCCTGCCCCGGCGGCGTCCACCACCGGCGCGACGCTCCTGCTCAACGCCACCTACGAGCCGTTGTGCGTGGTCTCCAGCCGCCGCGCGATCGTGCTCGTCCTCGCCGCCAAGGCCGAGGCCGTCGACGTCACCGACGACGAGGTGCACGCCGAGCGGGTGACCGTCGCCGTGCCCGTCGTGGTGCGGCTGACCCGCTACGTGCGGGTGCCCTACCCGGTCTCGGTGCCGCTGTCCCGCCGGGCGGTGTTCACCCGGGACGGGCAGACCTGCGTGTACTGCGGGGGCTCGGCCACGAGCATCGACCACGTGGTGCCGCGCAGCCGGGGCGGCACCCACACCTGGGACAACGTCGTGGCCGCCTGCCGGCGCTGCAACCACACCAAGGCCGACCGGTCGCTGGCGGAGATGGGGTGGTCGTTGCCGCACCCGCCCGGAGCCCCCAGCGGTGCCGCGTGGCGGCTGCTCGGGCACCGCACCGTCGACCCGCGCTGGCGGGAGTGGCTGGGCATGCCCGACTCGGTGAGCGCCTGACGGAGTTGGCAGGATCTGTGGTGTGGACAACCGAGCACGGCAGCTGTGGGCGCTCGGCGAGCCGTTCCACGCCCTGACCTACTTCGCCGACGAGTCGCGCACCGCCTACGCCGAGGTCGGGCTCCGCGGCTTCTGGGCGGGCTACTTCGCCGGCCGCGCAGCCCCCCTGGGGCCGGTCGGGCCGGCGCTGGTGACGGCGACCTTCGGCTCCTTCGCCCCCGAGTTCGTCGCCCGCCGGGTGCCGGACGTGTGGACGACGACGTCCCCGGCCGATGCTCTCGCCGCCCGGCTGGCCGGGGTGGACGCCGCGGCTCGCCGGTCGCTCCCGGAGTGGCTCGGTTCCCCCGAGGCCGAGGAGGCCGCGACGCTGGCCCGCCGCGCCGCCGACGCCGTCGACGTCCTCGGCCGGCCACTGGCGGCGGCGAACGCGGACGTGCTCTGGCCGGTCGAGCCGCACCTGGTGCTGTGGCAGGCGCTGACCACGCTGCGCGAGCACCGGGGGGACGGCCACCTGGCCGTCCTGCTGCAGCACGAGCTGCTCGGGTTGCCGGCGCTGGTGCTGACCGCGGCGGCCGGGACGTCGTCGGCCGACTGGCTGCAGAAGGCCCGGGGCTGGTCGCCGGAGCAGTGGGCGGCCTGCGCCGAGGAGCTCACCGGACGCGGCCTGCTGGCCGACGGGGGGCTCACTCCCGGAGGTGTCTCGCTCCGGCAGGCGGTCGAGGCCGACACCGACCGGCTGGCGCAGGGCCCGTGGACGGCGTTGGGCGCAGGTGGCTGCGACCGGTTGGCCGAGCTGCTGGCGCCGGTGCGCCGGGCGATCGTGGCGGCCGGTGAGTGGCCGGCGCAGAACCCGATCGGCGTCCCGGATCCCGCCTGAACCCGGGGTGTGTCGAAGGGCGTAGGCAGAAGTGACGGGTGCGGGTCCTTCACCTGGCAGGTCTTGACGAAGTTGGACCAGTCGGCGGGAAGCGCTCTTGTGGAGGATCGCTGGACGGATAGGTTCCGCTTCGGCGACACCGGATCGGTGCCGCACTCACCGCCAGAGAGGCCCCTCCATGTCATCGCGCACCGCGGTCCGCGGTCCCGTCCGTCGTCCCCTCGCCCGCGCGACCGGCGTCGCCGTCGCAGCCGTGCTGGCGTCCGCCACCCTCGGGCTGGGGAGTGCGGCGGCGGCTGACGCGCCGGTCATCGACCTGGGAGCGGGCCCGGTGTGGTGGTCGATCCTGCCGCACGAGAACACCGGGCCGGTCCCGGTGGAGAGCCCGGTGGCCGAAGGTGGGTCGTTCACCGCGGTCCCGGCGGCCTTCGGTGGGTCGGTGACGATCGAGATGCCGCCCGAGCTGGCGGAGCAGACCGCCTCGGCCAACCTCGTGCTGTCGTCGTCCACGCCCACCGACCGGGTGAGCTACGACTCCGACAGCGCCGACCCCGCGTGGGACCTCGGCCTCACCGCCCTCGGTGGCAACCGGTACCGGATCGACCTCCCTGCGGACGACGGCTCCGGGAGGACCAACGGAGAGCTGCGGCTGACCGGCTTCGAGCCCGTCGGCGCGTCCGACGTCGGGGCCTACGACCCGGCCCCCTACGCGCTCGACCTCACCGTCGGAGGGCCGGCCGCCGTCGAGCTCGCGCCGCACTTCTGGACGCTGGGACACACCCCCTGCGACGGGATCGAGGCGTGCGCCGTGCCGCTGACCGCCGGGTCGTCGTTCACCGTGTCGTTGCCCGCCGGCTCGCACCTCGACCGGATGGGCGTGGTCGACCTCGGCCAGAGCGACTGGTCGATCGAGGCGCGGTTCCCGCAGGACCCGGCCACGGACTCCGTCACGGCCCTGACGGCCGCGCTGTCGGCGGACCGCCGGTCCGCGACGCTCCAGGTGCCTGCGGGCGCGGTCCCGGGTCGCTACGAGCTGGAGGGGGTCATCGGTGACGGCACCGGTGAGCACGTGCACATCGTCCGCACCGTGCTCGACGTCGCCGCGCCGGCGGTGAACCCCGGGCTGCGGTCGGAGACCGGTGGCGACACCGGTGCGCCGGTGCTCCTCCCGGTCGCGCTCGGTGCGGTGGGTGTGCTGGCCGTGGCCGGCGTCGCCCGCTCCCGTCGCTCGGTGCCGCAGGGCTGACGTGCCGACCCTGCCCCTGACCCGACGCACGGCGGCCCTCGCGGGGGCCGCCGTGCTCGGTGTCGTCGCGCTGGTGCTCGTGCTGGTGCTCACCGGCGGCCGAGGCGAGGGCGCGGCACGCGTTGCAGCCGCAGCGTCGGCGGTCACCTCCGCGCCGGCGCCGGCCACGACGACGACCCCCGTTCCCACGACGGAGGCCCCGGCGCCCACGCCGACCGAGACACCTGAGGAGGCTCCCCGGGCCTCCTCGGTGCGCCTCGAGGTCCCGTCGGTCGGCCTCGACGTCCCGGTGTTCGCCTACAGGCCCCGGAGCGGCGTCATCGACCCGCCGTCGATGGTCGACGGCTACTGGGTCGAGCCCTACGGCGAGCCGGGCACCGAGCCGGACAACACCGTCTACATCGCCGGCCACTCGTGGACGAAGGGCGCGGCTGCGTTCAACGCGCTCATGCCCGGCGACCACGGGGTGGGGGTCTCGAACGGAGACGTCGTCACGGTGCGGACCCCCGGCGGCGACGTCGACTACACGATCACCCGCAGCGAGCGCTACGACAAGGACGCGCTGCCCGGCGCGACCGACGTGTGGACGGTGATGCCGGGCCGGCTGGTCCTGATCACCTGCTTCGTCGACGACGACGGCCGCACCACCGACGACAACTTCGTCGTCTTCGCCGAGTCCTGAGCGAGCTCGCCGTGTGCGCTCAGGTGACCCGGCTGCGCTCGGTCGGGTAGCCCTCGTGCGCCCGGCCGGCCAGCACGGTGCGCAGCCGGTCCATCGCGTCCCAGACGTCGACGAACCGGGTGTAGAGCGGCGCGGGGCCCAGCCGCAGCCGGTCCGGGGTGCGGAAGTCCGGCACGACGGCGCGGTCGATCAGCGCCTGGGTCAGTTGCCAGGCCTGCGGGTGGGCGACGCTGACGTGCGATCCACGCCGGGTCGCCTCCCGCGGTGAGGCGACCCGGACCCCGTGCTCGGCCAGCCACTCGTCGGCCAGGGCGATCACCAGCTCGGTGAGGGCCTGGCCCTTGGCCGCCAGTCGGTCGATGCCGGCCTCTGCCGACAGCCGGGCCCCGACCTCCACCGCAGCCATGGCCAGCACCGGGGGAGTGCCGACGGCGAACCGGTCCACGCCGTCGGCCGGGTCGTACGCCGTCCCCATGGCGAACTGGTCGCGAGCACCGAACCAGCCCCAGATCGGCTGGCGCAGCTGCTCCTGCAGCTCGCGGCGCACGTAGAGGAAGGCCGGGGCCCCCGGTCCGCCGTTGAGGTACTTGTAGGTGCAGCCGACCGCCAGGTCGGCACCGGCCGCCGTGAGGTCGGCGGGCACGGCGCCGGCGGCGTGGCTGAGGTCCCACACCACCAGCGCCCCCGCCTCGCGGGCCAGCCGGGTCACCTCCGCGATGTCGACCAGCGCACCCGAGCGGTAGGCCACCTGGGAGAGGACGACGACGGCGACCCGCTCGTCCAGCGCGCCGGCCAGCACGTCGAGGTCCAGGCCGGTGTCGATGTGCGCCGCCACCTCGCGGACCGTCATCCCGCGCGCCTGGGCCACCCCCGCCACGATGTAGCGGTCGGTGGGGAAGTCGTCGGCGCAGCAGACCAGCACGTCCCGGTCCGGGCGGGCGTCGGCCGCAGCGACGAGCAGCTTGTACAGGTCGACGCTCGTGGTGTCGCCGACCAGCACCTCACCGGGCCGCGCCCCCAGCACCCCCTCGGCCAGGACGTCGCCGATCCGCCCGGACTGCTGGACCCAGTCACGCCAGGAGCCCACGAGCCCCTGCCCCCACTCCTGCTCGACGACCCGGGCCACCGCGGCGGGGGTCTCCGTGGGCAGTCGGCCGAGGGAGTTGCCGTCCAGGTAGAGCAGCCGGTCGGGGCCGTCGTCGTCGGTGCCGGTGAAGCGGGCGCGGAACCCGGCCAGCGGGTCGGTGGCGTCGGCGGCTTCGGCGGCTGCGCGGGAGAGGTCCACACCGGTGATCCTGCCCGCGACGGCTAGCGTCCGGGAGGTGACCTCCTCGCCCGGCACCCAGCTGCACGACCTCACCGCGCTGGAGCAGGCGGCGGCGGTGCGCGCGAAGGAGGTGAGCCCCACCGAGCTCGTCGAGCACTCCCTGGCCCGCATCGAGGCCCTGGACGCCGCCCTCGGGGCGTTCCTGACCGTCACCCCCGACCGGGCGCGCGCGGCGGCGGCGGCGGCCGACCAGGCAGTGCTGGGGGGAGGGGACCTGCCGCCACTGCACGGCGTCCCGACCGCGATCAAGGACCTGGCCAACACCGCCGGGGTGCGCACCACCTTCGGCTCGGCGGTGCTGGCCGACTTCGTGCCCACCGTGGACGACGCCGTGGTCACCGCGCTGGCCGCCGCCGGCACGATCAGCCTGGGCAAGACGAACACCCCCGAGTTCGGCTTCCCCTGCTACACCGACAACGACCTCGCCGGCCCGGCCCGCTGCCCGTGGGAGCCCTCGCTCCTGGCCGGCGGCTCCAGCGGTGGTGCGGCTGCCGCGGTGGCCGCCGGGCTGCTGCCGTTCGCCCACGGGTCCGACGGCGGCGGCTCCATCCGCATCCCCGCGGGGATCAACGGGCTGTTCGGCATCAAGCCCAGCCGCGGCCGGGTCAGCAACGCCCCGCTGGGCAGCGAGACCACCGGCCTGGGCGTCCAGGGGCCGCTGGCCCGCACCGTGCGGGACGCCGCGGCGATGCTGGACGCCATGGCCGGGCCGGTGCTGGGTGACCCGTTCTGGGCGCCGCCGCCGCCGGCCGGGGAGACCTTCCTCGGCTACGCCGACCGCCCGCCGGGCCGGTTGCGGATCGGCCGCTACCTGGACTCCGGCATGCCCGGTGCCGACCTGGACCCGGAGGTGCGGGCGGCGTTCGAGGACGCCTCCGTGCTGCTGTCCGGCCTGGGCCACGAGGTCGAGGACCTGCCGGCCGCACCGCTCACGCCCGAGGTCTTCCCCGCCTTCGAGGTGGTCTGGGCGTTGTCGGCCACGACGCTGCCCGTGCCGCCGTCCCAGCTGGACCGGCTGCGGCCGCTGACCCGGTTCCTCCGCGACCGGGGGCTGGCCCTCAGCGCGCGGGACGCCATGCAGGCGATGTTCACGTTGCGGGTCTTCGCCCGTCGGTTCATCCAGGCCACCTCCCGGTACGACGTGCTGCTCGCCCCGATCTGCACGTTGCCGCCGCAGCCGGTCGGCTGGTTCGACGGGGACGGCGACGGGGCCGCGGACTTCGAGCGGCAGAAGCGGTACGCGGCCTTCCCGGCGGTCTACAACGTCACCGGCCAGCCCGCGGTCAGCGTGCCGCTGTGGTGGACGGCGGGTGGGCTGCCCATCGGGACCATGCTGGTGGGCCGCCCGGCCGACGAGGCCACCCTCATCTCGCTGTCCGCACAGCTGGAGGAGGCGCGACCGTGGGCGCACCGACACCCGGCGCTCTGGTGACCCGTCCTGCCGGGCCGGTGCTCGATGGTCCCGGTAGATTGCCCCCATGTCCGTGCTCGAGACCGTGCTCATCTACGGCGTCGTCCCGCTGGTGATCGTGCTGCTGTTCGCTGCGGTGACGTTGTTCCCCGGCCGCAGCAAGGACCGCACCAAGTACCGCCCCGGGCAGTCCTGGGACTACGCGCCTCTCTGGTACGAGCCGCACCCGGACGTCCCCGGCGTGGTCGGTGGCCACGCGGAGGACGCTCCTGGGGCGGGGCACGCGGCCCCGCGGCTGGGCGCCACCGCCTCGGCACTGGCCATCGGCCAGCGTCCGCACGTGCCCGAGGCCGACACCGTCCGGCGCACCGCCGCCGGCGGCGCCCGCGGGACCTGGTGACCGGGCCATGAGCACCTCTGCTGCCCAGCTCCCTCCTTCCTCCGGAGACATCCCCCCGATGACCCAGCAGCTCAACCGGCAGCCCGCCGCAGACCAGCACGGGCCCAGCGCGACGGAGAAGACCGGGAACAGCTCCGTCATGGAGCCCGGCTCCGGGCCGTTCAGCTACCGCGACCTCGCCCGGCTCGACGAGGCGCTGACCATGTCCGCCAAGGAGACCGGGCTGCGGTTCACCCTCTACGTCGGTGAGCTGGGCAGCGACACCCGGGCCACCGCGGAGGACCTGCACGCGCGGTCCGGCGGCGACACCACGAACAGCGTCCTGGTCGCCCTCTCGCCCGGGCAGCGGGTGCTGGAGATCGTCACCGGCACGGCTGCCGCCCGCCGGCTGCCCGACCGGGCCTGCGCCCTGGCCGTCCTGTCGATGACCAGTCGACTGGGCGCCGGCGACCTGGTCGGGGCGATCATCAACGGGCTGCGGCAGCTGTCCGACGCCGCCGGTCACCCCGCGCGCCGCAACGCCCACTGAGCACGCGCCCCCGGCGGGGGGCTGAACGCCGGCGGCCCAGGACTCGACGAGTCCTGGGCCGCCGGCGTTCGACGCCCTGGCGACCTCAGCCGGCGGCGGCGTCCCGCTTGCGCGCCCACAGGGCCCGGGCGACGCCGTCCCGGCCCTCGCTCACCAGCCGGCGCAGGGGTGCCGGCGCGGGCTGGTCGGCCAGCCAGGCATCGGCCGCCGCGAGCGTCCGCTCGTCGATGACCTTCGGGAACAGGTACTCCACGGCGTTCTTCGCGATCTCGCCGGGACGCCGGTCCCACAGCCCGCGGATGTCGGCGAAGTACCGGTCCACGTAGGGGGCGGTGAGCTCCTGCTGGGCCGGGTGCCAGAAGCCGGCCACCATCGCCTCGTGCACGGCGTTGGCGATCGACTCGTCGGTGAACGCCCGCTCCCAGGTCTCCGCCTTCGACTCCGGTGTCGGCCGCAGCGCCCGGGCGGTCGCAGCCCGCCGGGCGCCGGTGGCGGTGGCGTCCCGCTCGGCCTCCGCGTCGATCTCCGCGTCACCGGCGGCCCCCACGGCGACCAGGCCGTGCAGGAACGCCCAGCGGGCATCGGTGTCGACCGTGAGGCCCTCGACGGCGAGGGAGCCGTCGAGCAGCCCCCGCAGCGCCGCCACGTGCTCGTCGCCGCGGGCCGCGGCCGCCAGGGTGCGCGACCACTGCAGCTGCGCGTCGCTGCCGGGCGCCGCGCTGTGCAGAGCGGCCAGCGCCTTGTCGGCCAGCATCTCCCAGCCGGTCGGCGCCCAGGCCGGGTCGGCGTAGGAGGCCAGCGCCGACTGCACCCGGGCGAGCAGCGACTGGACGACGCTGATCTCGGTCTCCGCGTCGACGCCGGCGAGCACGAGCTGGACCCACTCGCGGGCCGCCAGCTCCCCGTCGCGGGTCATGTCCCAGGCCGCCGACCAGCACAGCGCCCGGGGCAGTGAGTCCGGGATCGTGCCGATCTGGCTGCGCAGCGTGGCCAGCGACCGCTCGTCGAGGCGCAGCTTCGCGTAGGTCAGGTCGTCGTCGTTCACCAGCACGAGGTCCGCGGCCGGGTGGCCGACCAGCTCGGCCACCTCGGTGCGGGCGCCGTCGACATCCAGCTCGACCCGGTGCGACCGGGTCAGCCCGTCGGGGCCGGAGCTGTAGAGGCCGACCGCCAGCCGGTGCCGCCGCAGCACGGGGTGCGCGGCGACGGCGGTCTGCTCGATCGCGAACGAGGCGTACCGGCCGGACTCGTCGAGCTCGTACACCGGGCGCAGGGTGTTCACCTGGCTGGTCTGCAGCCACTGGGCCGACCAGTCCGAGAGGTCGCGGCCCGATGCCTCGGAGAGCTCGCTGAGCAGGTCGTCGAGGGTGGTGTTGCCGTACTCGTGCTTGCGGAAGTACTTGCGCACCCCGGCGAGGAAGTCCTCCTGCCCGACGTAGGCCACCAGCTGCTTGAGCACCGAGGCGCCCTTGGCGTAGGTGATCCCGTCGAAGTTCACCTCCACCGCGGCGACGTCGACCATGTCGGCCGCGATCGGGTGGGTCGAGGGCAGCTGGTCCTGCGCGTAGGCCCAGGACTTCTCCGTGTTGGCGAACGTCGTCCACGCGGTCGTGTACTCGGTGGCCTCGGCCTGGCACAGCGTGGAGATGTAGGTCGCGAAGGACTCGTTGAGCCACAGGTCGTCCCACCAGCGCATGGTCACCAGGTCGCCGAACCACATGTGCGCCAGCTCGTGCAGGATCGTCTCCGCGCGCCGCTCGTAGCGTGCCCGGCTGGTCTTGGACCGGAAGACGTAGTCCTCCAGGAAGGTCACGCAGCCGGCGTTCTCCATCGCCCCGGCGTTGAACTCGGGGACGAACAGCTGGTCGTACTTGTCGAACGGGTACGGGTAGTCGAACACCCGGTGGTAGAAGTCGAACCCGGCCTTGGTGACGGCGAAGATCTCGTCCGGGTCGAGGTGCTGGGCCAGCGACGCCCGGCAGTAGATGCCCAGCGGGATGCCGTCGTGCAGGTCGGTGACCCGCGCGTAGGGCCCGGCGACGAGGGCCACCAGGTAGGTGGAGATCCGCTTGGTCGGGGTGAAGTGCACCAGCTGCGAACCGGCCTCGCCGGCCTCGATCGTGCGGTCACCGGTGTTGCTGATGACCTGCCAGTCGAACGGCGCGGTGACGTGCACGGTGAACGTCGCCTTCAGGTCGGGCTGGTCGAAGCAGGCGAACACCCGCTTGGCCTCGGCCGGCTCGAAGTGCGTGTAGAGGTAGACCTGGGCGTCCTCCGGGTCCTCGAAGCGGTGCAGGCCCTCGCCGGTGCGGGAGTACCGGCAGTCGGCGTCGACGACCAGCTCGTTGGTGTCGGCCAGCCCGGGCAGGGCCAGGCCGTGCTCGGCGGTGTACGCGCTGACGTCGAGCTCGACGCCGTTCAGGGTCGCCCAGCGCACCCGGTCGGCCACCAGGTCGACGAAGGTGTCGGCGCCGGGCGTGCGCGCGCCGAACCGGATGGTGGTGACCGAGCGGAACGTCTCCTCGCCGGGATGGCCCTGGCCGTCGGTCACGTCCAGGAAGAGGTCGTAGCTGGAGACGGTCAGCAGCGCGGCGCGGGCCGCGGCGTCGTCACGAGTCAGGTTGGGAACTGCCACGCCCCGGAGCTTCCCATGCGGGGACGACGGTCTCCTCTCGTGTGCCCCTGGGGAGGGCGGGGAACAAGCCGGGGACGGCCCGACTTGGTTGGGCGCAGACGACCGGGTGGGGCGCGAGCGCCCGCCCGGAGCACCGACGACCGACTGAGGAGCACCCATGACCGAGGCAGTGCAGAGCTCTCCCGTGAAGGCCCGCGTCGACTTCTGGTTCGACCCGCTGTGCCCGTGGGCGTGGCTCACCAGCCGCTGGGTGCTGGAGGCGGCGAAGGTCCGTGACATCGACCTGCACTGGCACGTGATGTCGCTGTCGGTGCTCAACCGCGGCCGCGACCTGTCCCCGGACTACCAGGAGATGATGGCGAAGGCGATCGGCCCGGTCCGGGTCGCGGTGGCCGCCGCCCAGCAGCACGGCGACGCCGTGCTCGGCGACCTCTACACCGCGATGGGCACCCTGCGGCACCACGAGGGCCGGGAGATCGAGGAGATCATCGCCCCGGCCCTGGAGCGCGTGGGCCTGCCCGCCGAGCTCGCCGAGGCCGCCGGCTCCACCGAGTACGACGAGGCCCTGGAGAAGAGCCACCACGAGGGCATGGACCCGGTGGGCGACGACGTCGGCACCCCGGTCATGCACATCGACGGCGTGGCGTTCTTCGGCCCGGTGATCAGCAAGGTGCCGACCGGAGAGGACGCCGGAAAGGCCTTCGACGGCGCCGTCCTGCTGGCGAACCTCCCCGACTTCTGGGAGCTCAAGCGCACCCGCCTCTCCGGCCCGGACATGTCCTCGGTGCCCGCCGACGCCCTGGAGCTGACCGGCACCCGCTGACGCCGTGGACGGCCGCCTCCCCGGACGGGGAGGCGGCCGTCGTCGTCCGTGGGGCTCGTCTCGTCCTCGCCCGGGGACTCCGTCGGCGTGTCCGGGCCGGCGTCGTCGACCAGGGCGGGTGAGCACTGGACGTGCCACAGCTCAGCCGCTAGACATGCCGCAGCCGGGCCGGGCCGACCGGGCCGCCGAACAGCGACGGAGACCCCATGTCCGCCCTGTCCACGCGCCGCGTCGCCGCCGTCACCATGGCCGGCCTGGTCACCGGTGCAGCCACCCTGGTCGCTGCGCCGGCGGCCCTGGCCGCACCGGCACCGCTGCCGACCCCCGTCCTCTCGGACCCGACCGTCGTCCCGGGGCAGCCGTTCACCGTGACCTTCACCGGGTGCGGCCCCGACGCGGTCGGGTCGCTCCCCGACGCAGACGGATCGCTTCCCCTCGTCTGGTACGAGATCACCAACGGGAACGACATCACCGACACCAACGCCGCCAACGCCGACCCTGACGGCATCGTCACCTTCGACGAGTCGTTCCAGCCTGGGACGGCCCCGGGGGAGTACACGATCGAGGGCGTCTGCGATCACTTCTACCGGGTCCAGTTCTTCCCGCCGGTCACCGTGACGGTGGCCGAGCCCGCACCCACCCCGCCGTCCCAGCCGACCGGCCCGGAGAAGGGCGACGAGGACGACGCCAAGGCCAAGGCCAAGGCGTTCGTCCTCGCCAAGGCCAGGGCGTTGGCCAAGGCCAAGGGATTGACCAGGGAAGACGCCGAGGCCACGGCCAAGGCGTTGGCCAAGGTCGTGGCGAAGGCCAGAGCCAGGGGCTGAGATCGCGGCACGGGGTGCGAGTGGGTGCGGCAGGATGACCCGATGCCGCACCCCCGTCGTCAGCGGATCTTCATCACCGGTGCCAGCGCTGGTCTCGGTCAGGGCATGGCCCGGGAGTTCGCCGCCCGCGGCCGTGACCTGGTCCTGGTGGCCCGCCGGCTGGACCGGCTGTGGGCGCTGCGCGAGGAGCTGTCGGCCCAGCACCCGGGCATCCAGGTGGTGGTCGGCGAGCTGGACGTCGACGATCCCGAGGCCGTCGCAGCGACCGTGCCCCGGCTGGCCGGGGAGCTCGGGGGCATCGACCGGTTCATCGCCAACGCCGGCCTGGGCAAGGGCGCCCCGGTGGGCAGCGGCGGGGCGCGGCCGAACCGGCAGGTCCTGGTCACCAACGTGCTGGGCACCCACGCCTGCTGCGAGGCGGCCGTGGCCCTCTTCCGCGCCCAGGGCAGTGGCCACCTGGTGGTCATCTCCTCGGTCGCCGGGGTGCGTGGCATGGGCGGCACCCGGACGGCGTACGCCACCTCCAAGGCCGCGGACGCCGTGCTCGCCGAGGGCATCCGCGCGGACCTGCTGGGGGACCGGCGCACTCGCGGCATCCGGGTCAGCACCATCCACCCGGGCTTCATCGAGACCGACATCAACACCGGCCGCCGCGGTCCGTTCACGGTCGACCTGCAGACCGGTGTGACCGCGCTGACCGCGGCGATCGAGCGGGAGCCGGTGCGCGCCTACGTCCCGGAGTGGCCGTGGCGCCCGGTCGCCGGGCTGCTGCGGGTCCTGCCGCTGCCGCTGGTCCGTCGGCTCGCCTGAGGGTCCACAGGCTCCCGGCGGCGCGCTCGACGACGGCCCTGGCCGCCCGTCGGGCCGATCATGCTCGGCCGCGGGCGGTCTCCCGGGTCGCCTCGTCGAAGGGCGGGGGTGCGCCGGGGTCGGTCAGCCAGGTCGCCAGCTGGACGAGTTCGTCGCGCTGGGCGGCCACGAAGGCGGCGTCCACCACCCCGCCGTGCCCGGGCACGACGGGGCCGCGCACCAGCTCGAGCAGCGCCGTGACCGTCTGCGCCCACTCCAGCGGGTAGGCGTCCTCCATCGCCGGCGGCGCCCCGTCCTCGACCAGGTCACCGGCGAACACGACGTCGTCCACGGCGACCACCAGGTCGGCGCCGGTGTGGCCTCGTCCGAGGTGGCGCAACGTGACGCTGCGGCCGCCCACGTCGAGCCGGGCGAGGTCGTCGACCAGGTGGTCCGGCGGGTCGATCGGTGCGGTGGCGACCAGCTCGGCCGCGGGGTCGCCCTCCTCCCGGAGGGCGGTGACCACCGAGGCCCGCTGGTGCTCGCCGGTCGCCTCGAGCTCATCGGCGCAGCGGCGGTGGCCCCAGATCTCGGCCGGGCGGAAGGCGGCGTTGCCGAAGCAGTGGTCGAAGTGCGCGTGGGTGTTCACCACCGTCCACGGGTGCGGGGTCACCGCCCGGACCGCCTCGGCCAGCGCGCGGCCCTCGCCCAAGTGGCAGCGGGTGTCGATCACCAGGCAGCCGCCGTCGCCGACGACCAGGCCGCAGTTGAGGTCGAGCTCGCGGTGCCGGCGGACGAACACCCGGTCGCCGATCTCCCGCCAGCCGGCGGTCACCAGCAGATCCGCATCGGCCGGCCGCGGG
The DNA here is from genome assembly GCF_026967925.1 of Modestobacter sp. VKM Ac-2985. GTDB lineage: Bacteria > Actinomycetota > Actinomycetes > Mycobacteriales > Geodermatophilaceae > Modestobacter. The sequence goes on from NZ_JAPVBI010000001.1 coordinate 1,266,409, forward strand.
AGTCCGTCGTCCCGTCGCCCACCCGCTCGGCGGTGCCGGCGGCCAGCCGCTGGGCCGACCAGGCAGCGGCACAGGCGTCGAGCGCGTCGACCAGCGGGACGCCGGCCGGCGCCTCGGCGAGCGCCTCCTCCACGTCCATCACCGCGCGGAGTGCCCGCAGCCGCTGCACCGAGCCGCGGGCGGTGCCCTTGCGGTCGGTGACCCCGCCGAGACCGAGCCGGAACGCCAGCTCGGGGTGCACCTCGACCACCCGGTCGGTCGGTGGGTCGCCGAGGACGTCGTCCAGGTCCCTGATCGCCGCCACCAGCATGAAGGTCTGCGCCGACGGAGCCCGCCCGTGGGCCGCGGCGCGGCTCAGCTCCCGGGCCTCGGCGTAGTCGGCGGCGGCGAGGACGGCGCGTACCGGGGCGGGGAAGACGGAGCTCGCTGCGCCGGTGGGCTTCAGCAGGTCGCGAGCCGTTGCGTCACAGGGGCGGACGCCGTCCTCGGACAGCCCGATCGGCATGTCGATCGCGACCACCTCGACGTCCGGCACCGCCAGCACGGCGGCTGCATCGGCCAGCACCACCAGCCGCACGGACCGCCCGTCGAGCAGCGCGCCGACCCACGCGCCGCGCCAGCCGTCCACCCCGAGCACCGCCACCCGGCCAGCCTGCCAGGAGTGCTGAGAAGATCGGCGCATGCGCGTCTTCCTGGGCACCGACCACGCCGGCCTCGAACTGAAGTCCCACCTGATGCAGGTGCTCGCCGACGAGGGCTTCGAGCCGGTCGACTGCGGGGCCTTCGACTACGACCCGCAGGACGACTACCCGCCGTTCTGCTTCGAGGTGGGGGAGCGGGTCGTCACCGAGCCGGGCAGCCTCGGCATCGTCATCGGGGGCTCGGGCAACGGTGAGCAGATCGCCGCGAACAAGGTGCCCGGCGTCCGGGCCGCGCTGATCTGGAACGAGAGCACCGCCCAGCTGGCCCGCCAGCACAACGACGCCAACGTCGCCGCCGTGGGCAACCGGCAGCACAGCGTGGAGGAGGCCACCGCGCTGGTGCTGACCTACCTCCGCGAGCCGTTCAGCGGCGAGGAGCGGCACTCCCGCCGGATCGGTCTGCTCACCGAGTACGAGCAGAACCGGCAGCGCCCGGCCGGCGGGCTGCCCACCCGCAACCCGTGAGCAGGCGCCGGTGACCGGGGACGACCTGCGCGCCGCGGTCACCGCGGTCCAGCAGGTGTTCGCCCGGGTGCCCGACGGCGCGGCAGCGGTGCCGACGCTGGGCACCGACGTCATCGGCGTCGCCGCGCACATCACCTCCTGCCTGACCTGGTACGCCCAGGACCTGGTCGCCGGGCCGGTGGAGGTGAGCGCCTTCGACGTGGTCCGCCGACCCGACGCCGACCTCGCCGAGACCTGCCTGCAGGTGACCGCCGCGGCCGAGGTGCTGGCCCGGGTGGTCGACGCCGCCGGCCCGGCCGAGCGCGGTGCCCACGACTGGGGGCTGGCCGACGCCTCCGGCTTCGCCGGGATGGGCTGCGCGGAGCTGCTGCTGCACACCGGCGACGTCGCCATGGACCGTCAGCTGGACTGGACCCCGCCGTCCCGGCTGGCCGAGGCCACCCGGGCACGGCTCTTCCCGTGGGCCCCGGCCGATGCCGACCCGTGGGCCGCCCTGCTCTGGGCCACCGGCCGCGGCGAGCTCCCCGGCCGGGAACCGGTCACCTCCTGGCGCTGGCACTGCGCCCCCCTCTCGGAGTGGGACGGCACCCAGCCCAGGTGAGCGGAAGGACCCCGCTGCCCCCCACCACCCGCGAGCTCGCGGCGGGACCCTGCAGCGGGGCCGTCAGAAGTCGTCGGGGCACCAGGGGGCGACCGGCCAGCCGAAGGCCGTCGACGCCTGGGTCACCGCACCCGGGCTGATCTCGGTCACCCGACCGGCGGCCTGCAGGGCGGCCAGGGAGACGCCGCCGAGGTAGGCCGCGGCCAGCGCATCCACGTCCAGGACCAGGTCCGGGTCGCGGTCGGTACGGTCGCTGTAAGCACCGGCCGGATGGCCCCAGACGTGCCAGCGCCCGTCGTTCCAGTCACAGAACCGATCGCGCACCTCGAACACCATGTCCAGGCGGGCCGGGTAGCGGCGGGCGGAGAGCGCAGCGCCCACGTCGACCAGTCGCAGCCAGAGCGCATCGACCGGACGGGCGTGCCAGGCCCGTCCGTCCACCAGCAGGTGCGGCAGGGGGTCGTCGGTGGAGCCGGACGGGTACTCGATCGTGCGCATGAGGTCGTGCCCGAGCAGGAAGCGCCACAGGGCGGCGTGGGCGGCCGGGCTGCCCGCCCGGACCTCCTGGACGGTCAGCGTGCCGTCGGGCTCGCTGGTCTCGGTCCAGGAGGCGCGCACCCGGTAGCTCGCGTAGCCGGTGACCGTCCCGTCGGCCTCGGTGTGCAGTGCCAGCTGGCGGGGCGGGCCGCCGGCGGTGGGCTCGGCGGAGTCGTGCAGCCGCCGCTCCCACCACCGCTCGTCGCGGGCCATGTTGCCCGGGACGGGCCGGCGCACCTGCTCGTGCAGCGCCGCGGCCGCCGGGCGGAACTCCGCCACGTCGACCAGCCGCACGGTGCCGGTGCCGCAGTCGACGTCCGGTCGCAGGCGCAGCCGCTCGGTCAGCCCGGTCCAGCCGCCCCGCCGGGCGGCCGGGGCGTACCCGAACCGGCCGTAGATCGGCCACTCGGCGGCCCACAGCGCCGCCACCGGCTCGCGGCCGGCCGCGTGCACCTCCGCCAGCTGGCGCCGCATGATCGCCGTCAGCACCCCGCGCCGCCGGTGGGTGGGGGAGACGGTCACCCAGGTGACGCCCGCCGTCGGCACCACCGCGCCCGGCACGGACATCTCCAGGCTGTAGATCCCGGAGGTGGCCGCCACCCGCTCGCCGTCGAACAGGGCGAGCGAGCGGTCCAGCTCGGCCGTCGGGGACGGGGAGTCCATGTACGGGCCGGAGTGGTCGTGGCCGAAGGTGGTGCGCATGCCGCGGACGAAGCGCGGCCACTCCTCGGTGGTGATGGGGCGGAGCTGGTCGGCGATGTCGGTCACGGGAGGTGTCTACCCGGCGGGGACGACGGTCGGCCAACCAGTTCCGGGCCTGCGCTCCGCGCACCAGGATCTCAGTGGCTGGCGGCCGGCAGCCAGCCCAGCCACCGCGGCAGCCACCAGGTCCGCTCGCCCAGCACCGCCATCGCCGCCGGCAGCAGCACGCCGCGGACCAGGGTGGCGTCGATCAGCACCGCGACCGCCAGGCCCACCCCCAGCTGCTTGAACTCCAGCATCGACAGCGTCGCGAAGATGCTGAACACCGCCACCATGACCACCGCGGCGCTGGTGACCACCCCGGCCGAGCGGGAGACCCCGGTGGTCACCGCCAGCCGGATCGGGATGCCGGCCCGGGCGGCCTCGCGGACCCGGGAGACCACGAACACGTGGTAGTCCATCGACAGCCCGAAGAGCACCACGAACAGGAACAGCGGGATCCAGGAGACGATCGCGCCGGTGGAGGTGAAGCCGAGCAGGCCCTCGGCCCAGGTCGACTGGAAGACCAGCACCAGCACGCCGTACGCGGCGCCCACCGACAGCAGGGTGAGGACGGCGGCGATCAGCGCGACCGCCAGTGACCGGAACGCCACGGTCAGGACGACGACCGTCAACGCGAGCACGAACCCGATCACGATCGGCAGCCGCTGCGCCATCGTGTCGCTGAAGTCGGCGTCCCCGGCGGTGGCCCCGGTGACGGCCGTGGCCGTGCCGGACACGGAACCGAGCGTGGCCGGCACGAGGTCCTCGCGCAGCTGGGTGAGCACGGCGCGGGCCTCGTCGCTGCCGGCCGCACCCGCACCCGCCACCGACAGCCGGGCGACCGTGCCGTCGGGGCTGATCTCGAGCTCGCCGGCGGCCGTGGCGTCCGGCAGCCGGGCGACCAGCTCGTCGGCCGCGTCCTGGACGGCGGGCACGTCCAGCCGCTGACCGTCGGTGCGCCAGACGACGACCTGGTCGGTGCTGCCCTGCTGCGGGAAGGCCGTGGCGATGGCGTCGTAGGCCCGGACCACCTCGCTGTCCCGGGAGAGCGCGTCGATGCCGGGGTTGGAGGTGGCCATGCCGATCGCCGGAGCGGCCACCGCCAGCAGCGTCGCCACCCCCACCGCGAGCGAGGTCCGCGGTCGGGACACCACCCGCCGGACGACGGCCGACCAGACCCGGCTGTCGTCCGAGCGGCCCACCAGCCGGCCCAGCAGCGGGACCCGCGGCCGCTCGATGCCCCGCCCCAGCAGCGCGAGCGTCGCCGGCAGCACGGTCAGCGAGCCGATCACCGACACGAGCACCACGAGGATCGTGCCGGTCGCGAACGAGGTGAACACCGGGCTCCCGGCCAGGTACATGCCCGCCATCGCGACCGCGACGGCGAGGCCGGAGGTGAGCACGGCCCGCCCGGAGGTGGCGGCCGCCAGCTCGACGGACAGCGCCGTGGGTGCGCCGTGCCGTCGTTCCTCCCGGGCCCGCCGGACGTAGAACAGCGCGTAGTCCACCCCCACGGCCATGCCGATCAGCAGCACGACGCTGGAGGTGCTCGCGTCGACCGGGGTCAGCTGGGAGACCAGGGACACCAGCCCCAGGGCGCCCCCGACGGCGGTGAGCCCGAGCAGGAGGGGCACCCCGGCCGCGAACAGGGCACCGAAGGCCACCAGCAGCACGACCAGCGTCACCGGCAGGCTCAGCAGCTCCGCCCGCAGGAAGTCCTCCTCCAGCTGCTCGTCGACGACGGCGTCCAGCGAGCTGCCGCCGGACTCGACGACCAGGAGCTCCGGGTGCACGGCCTGCACACCGGCGACCGCGTCCAGCACCGGCTGCACCGCGTCGACGGCCGCGTCGGCGGCGGCCGAGCCGGTGCGGTCCCCGACGTCGAGGGTGACCGGCACCAGCAGCGCCGTCCCGTCGGCGGAGGCGACCGGGTCGCCGACGGCGGCCACCTCGTCCAGCCCGCGGACGGCGGCGGTGACGTCCGCGGCGGCCGCGGTGCCCTCGGCGCCGATCGCCGAGCCGTCGCGGGTCTGCACGAGCACCTGCTCGGTCGGCGGGTCGGGGAACCCGGCACCGTCCAGGGCGACGTCGGCGCGGCCGGACTCGCCGCTGCCGCTCTGCGCAGCGGTGAGCGTCTTCGTGCCGGTGGCACCGCCGATGACCACGGCCAGCGCGACCGCCAGCACCCAGAGCCCGACGACGGTCCAGCGGTGGGCGGCGCTCCACCGGGCCACCCGGACGGCGACCCCGGCCCGCGTGGGTGGAGGAGGCGCGGTGTCGGGCAGGGGGGTCAGCACGGGCACGCTCACGGCGGGGCCTTCCGGCTCGGGCGCCGCAGGGTGCGGCGTCGCTGCACCGAGCCTCGCGGCCGGAGACGATCACGTCGTTGCCGCTGACCCCCCGAACGAGGTCGGGCTGGCCCCACCTCCGACGGTCGGCCAGCCCGACGAGGGATGCGTCCTGTCGGTGGCCGGTGGCACCCTGCCGCCATGCCAGCCACCGCCGACGACGTGCGGGCGATCGCCCTGGCCCTGCCCGAGGTCACCGAGCGACCGGCCTGGGACATGGCCTGCCTGCGGGTGCGCGACAAGGTGTTCGCGTCGATGCCCCCGGCGGAGGAGTGGGTGGCGATCCGGCTGGCCCCCGGGGAGAACGCCGAGCTGGCCGCGGAACGCCCGGCGGTGTTCTCGGTGCCGCACCACTACCGGAACAGCAGCATGGTCGTCGTCCAGCTCGCGGCCGTCGACCGGGCAGAGCTGGCCGAGCTGCTCACCGAGGGCTGGCGCCTGCGGGCGCCGGCCCGGCTGCGGGCGGCCTTCGACGCCGCGGCCGGCGGCTGAGCCGGCGACCGGTGGTCAGCTGCGCAGGTAGGCCAGGGTGGCCATCACCCGGCGGTGCTGGTCCTCGTCCTGGGCGAGACCGAGCTTGGCGAAGATGTGCTGGGTGTGCTTCTCCACCGCGCCCAGGGTGACGACGAGCTCCCGGGCGATCGCGGCGTTGGAGTGCCCCTCGGCGATCAACCCCAGCACCTCCCGCTCCCGCGGGGACAAGGCGCGCACCGGGTCGTCGCGCCGGCGCCGGGCGAACAGCTGCGCAACCACCTGCGGGTCGAGCACGGTGCCGCCGGCCACGACGTCGTCCAGGGCGGTCAGGAACTGGTCCACCTGCGCGACCCGGTCCTTGAGCAGGTACCCGACGCCACCGGCGCCGTCGGCGAGCAGCTCGTCGGCGTAGGCGACCTCCACGTACTGGGAGAGCACCAGCACCGCGGTGCTCGGGACGGCGCGGCGCGCCTCGACCGCGGCCCGCAGGCCCTCGTCGGTGTGCGTGGGGGGCATCCGGACGTCGACGACGGCGACGTCCGGCCGGTGCTCGACCACCGCGCGGACCAGCGACGGCCCGTCGGCGACGGCGGCCACCACCTCGGTGCCCGCCTCATCGAGCAGTCGCACCAGGCCCTCCCGGAGCAGCACGGAGTCCTCGGCCAGCACGACCCGCATCCGGGGCCCTCCCTCGGTCACCGGCACGGCAGCTCGCCGATCAGCCGGGTCGGCCCACCGCGCGGGCTGTCCACGGTCAGCGCCCCGTCGACCGCGCGCAGCCGGTCGGTGAGCCCCGCCAGCCCGTGGCCGGGGGCCAGCACCGCCCCGCCGTGGCCGTCGTCCTCGACCACCACCCGCAACCGGTCGTCCTCGCAGACCACCGTCACCCGGCTCACGGTCGCCGCGCTGTGCTTGGCGACGTTCGCCAGCGCCTCGCTGACCAGGAAGTACGCGGAGTTCTCCACGGCGGGCGTCAGCCGCTGGCCCGGTGGCAGGGCGCAGGCGAGCTCCACGGGGACGGGGGAGCGGGCCGCGAGCGCGGCGAGCGCGGCGGCCAGGCCGCGGTCGGCCAGCACCGGGGGCGCGATGCCGCGGGACAGCGCCCGCAGCTCCTCCAGCGTCTCCCGGGTCTGCACCGCCGCCTCGTCCAGCGTCGCGCGGGCGCCGTCCGGATCGCTGTCGACCATCCGGCGCGCCCGGTGCAGGTCCATGCTCAGCCGGACCAGCCGCTGCTGGGGGCCGTCGTGGATGTCCCGCTCCAGCCGGCGCAGGGCCACCGCCTCGGCCGCGACCGCGGCGTCCCGGCCCTCCGACAGCCGGCCGATCTCGGCCTGGGTGGCGGCCCGGGAGGTCAGCAGCACCCGGCCGAGCTGCGCCTGGGCGAGGGCGCACCCTCGGACGACGGCCGGCAGGGTGAGGGCGAACAGCACCCCGATCGCGGTGGAGAGCAGCACCCGGGTGGTGGCGCTGTCGCCCAGCCCGATGAGCTCGGGCAGCGTGTCGTTGCCCGCCTGCCCCGACCCGTCGTAGGGGATCGACCAGTCCCACGTCACCGCGGTCAGCCCGGCCAGGGTGATCGACCACCAGACGACCGTGACGACGAACGCCGGGATCGACACGACCATGCGCAGCACGGCGTGCAGCGCGTCGAGCCAGCCCTGCGGATCACCCAGCGGCCGGATCAGCCGGCGCGCCAGCGAGGCGTCGGGCTCCGCGCGCCGGTAGACCGGTGTGGGCAGCTCCCGCCGCAGGACCTCGGGCAGCTGCCTCCGTTCCAGCGTCGCGAGGCCGCGGGCGACCAGCAGCCCCAGCACCAGGACCGGGAGCCCCACCCAGACGACCAGCGTGCCCAGCCCGACCGCGAGCAGGGTGATCACCAGGACGAACGCGAGGACCGACAGCGGGAAGGCGAGCAGCACGTAGCCGGTGTCGATGCCGAGCTGGCGCCACCAGCTGCGCCGGGGCTCGTGCGCCACGGGGTGCTCGGCCTGGGCCGGCGGCTCGGCGGTGGTCGTCGTCATGCGGACCAGCCTGACCTGCGACGACGCGCCGACCCAGCCCGCTGGCTGGCCGGTGCGGACTCGGGGTGTCCCGACCTGTGCGCGCTCATCTCGGGCACGCATGCTCCTGCCGCGGACCAGCCGTGTCCAGGACCTGCCTCCCGTCGGGTACCGCAACGTCGTCGGTCGCATCTACCCTCGGTGAGCCCCGACCGTGTTCGTGCCCGCCCGCCCCCGGGACCCCGGCTCCCTGGTGGCCGCGGGCACAGGAAGTAGCCCATGCGCCGCATCGCAGTCCTGCCTCGTCCCGCTCGCGGCCCCGCCGTCCCGGCGCTCGCCCTGGTCACCGCGCTGGTGCTCGCCGGGTGCACCGGCTCCGACGACGACGGTGCGGCCGGCGGGTCCGGCGACTCCGACGAGCCGGTCGTGGCCGAGGTCGTCGCCACGGCGCCGGACGCGGCGCGCACGCTCGTCTCCGACACCGACCCGGTGGCCGCCGCGGTCTCGACCAGCCGGGCTCTGTACGGCAGCTCGGACGTGGCGGTCGTCGCCAGCAGCGGCGATGCCGACGCCGAACTGCTGGGCGCGGTGGCGGCGGTCGGGCTCGGGGTGCCCCTGCTGCTGGGCTCCGACGACCCGGCCGACGTCCTCGGGGCGGAGCTGGACCGCCTCGGCGTGCAGACCGTGCTCACCGTCGGCGGCGACGCCGACGCCCTGCTCCCCGGTGGCGCGGACGACCTCGACGTCGTGACCGTCCCGGCAGAGGCCGAGGCGCTGGAGCAGGCGACCGGCCTGGACCTGGCCGAGGCGACCACCGTGCCCGACGCGGAGCGGGCCGCGGCGGTGGCCGGGCTGGCACCGGACACGCTCCCGGCCCTCACGGCCGAGGTCCCGCCGGCCCCGGCGAGCCCGTCCGGTACGCCGGCAGAGGGCACTGAGCCCGAGCCGTCGGAGTCCGAGCCGTCGGAGTCGGAGCCGTCGGAGTCGGAGGCCTCTGAGTCCGAGGCGTCGGAGTCCGAGCCGGTCGAGGCGACGGGGGAGCTGCCCGAGGTGCAGCGCGCCGAGCCGCTGGAGGACGTCGTCGTCCTGTCGAGCGGGGGAGCGCAGTCGCTGGCCGGGATCGCGACGGCCCGGGCCGCCGGTGCCGAGGTGCTGCTCACCGGTGGGTTGACCGACCCGCGTGGCTCGGCGGCGGTCGTCGAGCGCCTCGCGGCCGAGCCCACGGTCGTCGTCCTCGGTGCCGACCTGGCCGGTGCGCCGGGGATCGACTGGAAGCTGGACACCGCGGCGACCGGCACCCAGCTGCCCGGCGGCGGGCAGCTGCTCTTCCCCGGCCGGCTGATGGTGGCCCTGTACGGCACCCCCGGCACCGGTGCGCTCGGGCTGCTGGGGGAGCAGGACCTCCCGGGGGCCATCCAGCGCGCCCAGGAGTACGCCGCCCAGTACGACCCCCTCGTCGAGACGCCCGTCGTCCCGGCGTTCGAGATCATCGCGACGGTGGCCTCCGCGGAGGCCGGTCCGGACGGCAACTACTCGACCGAGATCGACCCGGAGACCTTCCGTCCCTGGATCGAGGCCGCTGCGGAGGCCGGCGTCTACGTCGTCCTCGACCTGCAGCCGGGACGCACGGACTTCCTGACCCAGGCGAGGCAGTACCAGTCCCTGCTGGAGTACCCGCACGTGGGGCTGGCACTGGACCCGGAGTGGCGGCTGGAGCCGGGAGAGGTCCACCTGCGTCAGATCGGCCAGGTCGGGGTGGACGAGGTCAACCAGGTGGTCACCTGGCTCGCCGACCTCACCCGGGAGAACGACCTGCCGCAGAAGCTGCTCATCCTGCACCAGTTCCAGGTGCGGATGATCATCGACCGGGAGCGGCTGGACACCTCCCGCGACGAGCTCGCGATCATGGTCCACGTCGACGGGCAGGGCAGCCAGCCGGCCAAGCAGGACACCTGGGCGGTGCTGCAGCGGAACGCCCCGGCGCCGCTGTACTGGGGCTGGAAGAACTTCATCGACGAGGACGTCCCGATGATCTCGCCGGAGGAGACCATCCGGACGGTGCAGCCCACCCCCGAGCTCATCACCTACCAGTAGCCGGGTCCTTCTCTCTGTCGTGGCCCTCGGGCAGGATCGGTCGGGACGTCGCAGCGCGCCTCGTCCGGGGCCCACCAGGCGACGACGGAGAGCGGAGTGCTGCGATGACCGGTGTCGTCACCGAGCGGCCGAGTGCAGGCCCGGCCGCCGAACTGGAACCGCGGCTGGCCGAGCACCGGCGTGAGCTGACCGGGTACTGCTACCGGATGCTCGGGTCCTCCTTCGACGCGGAGGACGCGGTCCAGGAGACGATGGTCCGGGCCTGGCGGTCGCTGGACCGCCTGCAGGGCAGCGGGGCGCTTCGCTCGTGGCTGTACCGGATCGCCACCAACGTCTGCCTCGACGCCCTCGACGGCCGCAAGCGCCGGGCGCTCCCGGTCGACCTCTCCGACGAGTCCTCGGCCCCGGTGCCGGCCTCGTTGGCCGGCGTGCTGGCCGACGGCGCGTGGGTCGAGCCGGCGCTGGACCGCAGCGTCCTGCCGGTGGGGGGCGACCCGGCCGACCTGGCGGTGCAGAAGGAGTCGGTGCGGCTGGCGTTCGTCGCCGCGCTGCAGCTCCTGCCGCCGCGCCAGCGCGCCGTGCTGATCCTGCGGGACGTGCTGCGCTGGAAGGCCGACGAGGTGGCCGCGCTGCTCGAGACGTCCGTCGCCGCCGCGAACAGTGCGCTGCAGCGGGCCCGGGCCACGCTCGCCGCCCACCAGGCGCGGGAGAAGGCCCCCGACCAGGAGGTCGCCGCCCCGGACGCCGAGTTGCTGGCCCGCTACCTGGACGCCTTCACCCGCTACGACATCGAGGCGCTGGTCGCGCTGCTGCACGAGGACGCGGTCATGGACATGCCGCCCTACGCGATGTGGCTGCGCAGCGCCGCCGACATCGGCACCTGGTTCGCCGGCCCGGGCGCGGAGTGCCGCGGCTCGCACGTGGTGCCGCTGGAGCTCAACGGCAACCCGGCCTTCGCCCAGTGGCGGCCCAGCGGGCCGGACGGCGCCCACCGGCCATGGGCCGTCCACGCGCTGACCACGGCCAACGGGCGGATCACCCGGATGACGGCGTTCCTGGACACCCGGCTGTTCGACCTCTTCGGTCTGCCCCGGGACCCGGCCGCCGCTCGGTGAGGGCAGGGGACCTCCGGGGGCGACGACGTCGGGGCCGGCCGGGAGGCAGCGCGGCGCGGTCCGTGGTCTGATGCGGCGGTGGCCAGGCAGGACGAGCGGGTGCCGTTCGTCGCGGCGCTGGCACGCGCGCGCTCGGCTGCCTACCCCCCGGGCCAGGACGTGGGGCAGGAGAGCTTCATGCTCGCCGACGAGATCCGGCGGCTCGCCCACCACGCCGGGATCGGGCCCGGTACCGCGGTGCTCGACCTGTGCTGCGGGATCGCGGGGCCCGGCCGGCTGATCACGGCGGAGTCCGGCAACGGCTACCTGGGGGTCGACTCCTCGGCCGAGGCGGTGGAGATCGCCACGCGGCTGGCCGGGGACCTGCCCTGCCGGTTCGTGCAGGGGGACGTCCCGCCGCTGCCTGCGGGCCGGTTCGACGTCGTGCTGCTGCTGGAGACCCTGCTCGCCTTCCCCGACAAGGCGGCCCTGCTGCGCGCGGTGGCCGGCGCGCTGGACACCGGTGGCCGCTTCGCCTGCACCGTCGAGGCGGGCCGCCCGCTCAGCGAGGCGGAGCGGCAGCGGATGCCGGATGCCGACACCGTCTGGCCCGTCGAGATGGAGCAGCTCACGGAGCTGCTCGGCGACGCCGGGCTGGTGGTGACCCGGCAGGAGGAGTGCACTGCCGCCCATGCGACGACGGCGGCAGCGCTGCTGCGGTCCTACCGCGCCGACGAGGCGGACATCGCCGCCCGGGTCGGGCCGCAGGCCGCGGCCGATCTGGTCGCCGCCCACGAGCTGTGGGTGACCTGGCTCGGGTCCGGCCGGATCCGCAAGTTCGCCGTGGTGGCCGAGAAACGGTGACCTACCCCTACACGCACTACCTGGCCGCCAAGCGCACCGTGGACGACCGCGCCCTCAACCGCCGGGTGCTCGACGACCTCCGCGGGCTGCTGCCGCCGCACCCGCCGCGGGTGCTCGAGGTCGGGGCGGGGCTCGGCACCATGGTCGCCCGCCTGGTGGAGTGGCAGGTCCTCGACGCCGGTGAGTACACGCTGCTGGACGTCGACCCCCAGCTGCTGCGCGACTCCCGCGAGTGGCTCACCGCGTGGGCGGGGGACCGCGGCCTGCCGGTCGTGCCCCAACCCGACGGCCTGCTGCTCGGCGACCTGCGGGTACGGCTGGTGGAGGCAGAGCTCGGCGCGCACCTCGACGCCGGCCCGGGCGCACCGGTGGACCTCCTGGTCGCCCATGCCTTCCTCGATGTGGTGGACGTCCCGGCACTCCTGCCCGGGCTGCTGCGGCAGCTGGCCCCGGGCGGCGCCTACTGGTTCACGATCAACTTCGACGGCGACACCATCTTCGCGCCGGACCATCCCGGCGACGACGAGGTCCTGGGGGCCTACCAGGCGAGCATGGACGACCGTGTCCGGTACGGGCGGCCCGCGGGCGAGAGCCGCGCCGGCCGGCACCTGTTCCACCATCTCCGGGACGCCGGGGCCCCGGTGCTGTCCGCCGGCTCCTCCGACTGGGTGGTGCACGCCGGCCCGGACGGTCGCTACCCCGGCGACGAGGCCTGGTTCCTCGACTTCATCCTGAGCACGGTCGAGGCCGCCCTGGCCGACCGCGTGGACCCGGCGGCCCTCGCCGACTGGCTCGCCGCCCGCCGCCGCCAGGTCGCCGACGCCGACCTGGTGTACATCGCCCACCAGCTGGACGTCCTCGGCAGGGCCCCTGGCGCCGCCTCGGCGTGATCCCGGCACCCGGGACCCCAGCCAGACACTGCCTGCAGCCGGACCGAGACGCTCCGCAGCGACGCGTCGTGCAGCGGACGGTCCCGCCGGGCTGCCGGGACGAGCGCCGGATCGGCAGTGCACGATCCAATGCCTCTGACCGGTGCGGCGAGGGGGGCGTGGGTGGACGCGGTCCGGCTCCCGGTGGTGATCGCCGCGCTCTTCCTGCCCGCCCTCCTCGGTGTTCTGTCGGCCACAGCCGGCCTGCCGCCGATCGGCTGGGTTGCCGGGCTGGCCGCCGGGTGGACGGCGACCGCGCTGATGGCCGTCGCCCGGGTGCGCCGCGGGGAGGGGCTGCTGCCGGCGGACCAGGTCACCCTGGCCCGCGCGTTGCTGAGTGCCGGCGTCGCCGCCCTCGTCGTCCCCTCCGCCGACCGGCCGCTCCCGGTGACCGAGGTGGTCGTCCTGGCCGCCGTGGCGCTCGCCCTGGACGCCGTGGACGGCCAGCTGGCGCGGCGCACCCGCACCGCGACCCCGCTGGGCGGCCGCTTCGACGGGGAGGTCGACGCCTTCCTGATCCTGGTGCTGAGCGTCGCGGTCGCGCGCGAGCACGGCGGCTGGGTGCTGGCCATCGGCGCCGCCCGCTACGCGTTCCTGGTCGCCGGGTGGGCGCTGCCCTGGCTGGCCGGTCCGTTGCCGTTCCGGTACTGGCGCAAGGTCGTCACCGCCGTGCAGGGCATCGTGCTGACCGTCGCCGTCTCCGGGTTGCTGCCGGACCTGCTGACCACGGCCGCACTGGTCGTCGCCCTCCTGCTGCTGACGGAGTCGTTCGGCCGGGACGTCGTCCGGCTGTACCGCGACGGCGCCGGTCCGCGCACCCGCCGGGCGCTGCGGTGGACGGTCACTGCCGCTGCGGTCGCGGTCCTCTGGGCCGTCCTCGTCGCCCCCGACCGGCTGGACCAGCTGCGACCGGCCGCCTTCGCGCGGGTCCCGATCGAGGGGCTGACCCTCGTCGCGGTCGGGCTGCTGCTGCCGGCCTGGGTGCGCCGTCCGGTCGTGCCGGTGGTCGGCGTCGTCTGCGGCCTGCTCGCCGTCGCCAAGCTGCTCGACATGGGCTTCCACTCCCAGCTCGGCCGGCGGTTCGACCCGCTGGTCGACTGGGGCAGCTTCGGGCCGGCGATCGGTGTCGTGCGCGACTCGATCGGGGACGCCGCCACGAACGGCCTGCTGGTCGTGGTGGGCGTGGCCGTCGTGCTGCTGGTCGTGGTCGTCACCGCGTCGCTGGTGCGGGTCAGCGGGGTGACCGCGCGCCACCGGCGGCGCTCGGCGCGCACGCTCGCCGTCCTGGGCGTGGTGTGGGGGCTCTCCGCCGCGCTGTCGCTGCAGCTCGTGCCCGGCACCCCCGTCGCCTCGGCGAACACCGCTGGGCTGGTCGCGGCGCAGGTGCGCGAGGTGGCGGCGTCGGCGCAGGAACAGCGGCAGCTGGAAGAAGCACTGCGCAGCGACGAGCCGGTGGCCCCGCCCGCCTGGGAACCGCTCTCCGGGCTGCAGGGCACCGATGTGTTCATCGTCTTCGTCGAGAGCTACGGGGAGGTCTCCGTCCGGGGTGGCTCGTTCTCTCCCGGGATCCGGGAGCTGTTGGGGGAGGGCGCCGCCGAGCTGGCCCGGGACGGCTGGTCCGCGCAGAGCGCGTTCCTCGACTCGCCCACCTTGGGCGGTGCCAGCTGGCTCGCCCACGCGACCCTGCAGGCCGGGCTGTGGATCGACAACGAGCAGAGCTACGCGCAGCTCCTGGCCAGCGGTCGGCCCACCCTGGCCTCCGTCTTCGGCGAGGAGGGCTGGCGCACCGTCGCTGCCATCCCCGCCAACGACCGGGACTGGCCGGAGGGGCAGGCGTTCTACGGCTGGGACCAGATCTACGACCGGCGGACCGTGGGCTACGAGGGCCCGCGGTTCAGCTACGCCCCGATGCCGGACCAGTACACCCTCGCTGCCTTCCAGCGGCTGGAACTCGGCCCCGGGCACGCCCCGGTCATGGCCGAGATCGACCTGGTCTCCTCGCACTCCCCCTGGACGCCGCTGCCCACCCTGGTGCCGTGGGAGGAGGTCGGCGACGGCTCGGTCTTCGACCCCATGGCCAGGCGCGGACTGTCGGCCGAGGAGGCGCTGGCCGACCCCGAGGCGCTCCACCGGCTCTACGGGGAGTCCATCGAGTACTCCCTGCAGGTCGTCCTCTCCTGGCTGACCACGCAGGTCCCGGGTGACCCGGTCGTCGTCCTCGTGGGCGACCACCAGCCCGCGACCGTGGTCAGCGGCCCCGACGCCGGCCGTCACGTCCCGGTCTCGATCATCGCCCGCGACCCCGGGGTGTTCGACCGCATCGCCGGCTGGCAGTGGCAGGACGGCCTGCTGCCGGCCATCAACGCCCCGCGGTGGCCCATGGACGCCTTCCGTGACCGGTTCCTCGACGCCTTCAGCGCGCCGTGACCGCCCTCGGCGTGCCGATCCTGCCCACGCGGGCGCGGCGGGGGAGCACCCGATGACGGCGGCCCGCGCCTTCTGGCTGCGCGCGCCCGGGCACGGGGAGCTCCGCCCGGTGACGCTGCCGGAGGCGGGCCCCGCGGACGTCCTGGTCCGCGCCCTGCACTCCGGGGTGAGCCGGGGGACCGAGGCCCTCGTCTTCCGCGGCGGCGTGCCGGTGGACCAGCGGGCGGCGATGCGGGCGCCCTTCCAGGACGGCGACTTCCCCGCGCCGGTGAAGTACGGCTACCTGAGCGTCGGGGTGGTCGAGCAGGGGCCGATCGAGCTGCGCGGGCGCACCGTCTTCTGCCTGCACCCGCACCAGACGGCGTACGTCGTCCCGGCCGCCGCCGTCGTCCCCGTGCCCGACGACGTCCCGGCCCGGCGGGCCGTGCTGGCCGGGGCGGTGGAGACGGCGGTGAACGCCCTCTGGGACGCGCCGCCGCTGATCGGCGACCGGGTGAGCGTCGTGGGCGCCGGGATGGTCGGCTGCTGTGTCGCGCGGCTGCTCGCCCGGGTGCCGGGCGTGGCGGTGGAGGTCGTGGACGTCGACGGCGGGCGCGCGGACGTCGCCGCCCGGCTCGGCGCCGCCTTCGCCCGGCCGGAGGACGCGTCGCCGGGTCGCGACCTGGTCGTGCACACCAGCGCGTCGGCGGCCGGGCTACAGCTCTCGCTCGACCTGCTGCGCACCGAAGGGGTGCTCCTGGAGCTGAGCTGGTACGGCGACCGCGAGGTCGCCGTCTCACTCGGCGGTGCCTTCCACGCCCGCCGGCTGGATCTGCGGGCCAGCCAGGTGGGCATGGTGGCGCCGGCGCGCCGGAGCTCCCGGACCACCCGCGATCGGCTGGCGCTCGCCCTGGAGCTGCTGCGCGACCCGGCATTCGACGTGCTGCTCACCGGGTCCTCGCCGTTCGACGAGCTGCCCGAGGTGATGCCGCAGCTCGCGGACGGGCGGCTGCCCGCTCTGTGCCACACGATCGACTACGGGAGGTGAGCGGGTGTTCAACGTGACGGTCCGCGATCACATGATGGTGGCGCACAGCCTCCGGGGGGAGGTCTTCGGCCCGGCGCAGCGCCTGCACGGGGCCACGTTCGTCGTGGACGCGACGTTCCGGCGCCGCGAGCTGGACGACGACGGCGTGGTCGTCGACATCGGCGCCGCCACCGAGCTCCTCAGGACGGTGCTCGGCGAGCTCAGCTACCGCAACCTCGACGAGGACGCCTCGCTGGCGGGGGTGAACACCACGACCGAGGTGCTGGCCCGGGTGGTCTCCGACCGGCTGGTGGCGGGGATGCAGGCCGGCGCGCTGGGCCCGGGGGCCGACGGCCTGGACGGGCTGGTGGTCACCCTGCAGGAGTCCCACGTGGCCTGGGCCGGCTACGACCGGACGCTGTGACCGCGGTCGCCGTCGTCCTCCCACCCGGGGTGGACGACCCGGGTCGGGTCAGCGGCGGCAACCGGTACGACCGCCGGGTCTGCGACGGGCTGCGTGGGTGCGGGTGGACGGTCGAGGAGCTGACCGCCCCGGGGAGCTGGCCGCACCCCGACCCCGGGGCGCGGGCCGCGTTGGGCCGCACGCTCGACGACCTGCCCGACGGTGCCGTCGTCCTCGTCGACGGCCTGATCGCCTCGGCCGCGGCCGCGGTGCTCGTCCCGCGGTCCGCGCGGCTCCGCCTGGTCGTCCTGGTGCACCTGCCGCTCGGCGGCGCCGAGGTCCCCGCCGGCGAGGAGGAGGCCGTGCTGGGGGCAGCGCGAGCGGTGGTCGCCACCAGCGGCTGGACCCGCGACCACCTGCTGGCGCACTACCGGCTCGACCCCGCCGCCGTGCACGTGGCCCGTCCGGGTACCGACCCGGCCGGCGCGGCACCGACGTCGCCGTCCGGCGGCCGGCTGCTGTGCGTGGCCGCGCTGACCCCGATCAAGGGGCAGGACCTGCTCGTCGAGGCGCTGGCCGCACTGACCGAGCTGCCCTGGACCTGCCGCCTGGTCGGCCCGCTCGACCGCGACGGGGAGTTCGTCGCGGCGCTGCGCCGGCGGGTCGAGGCGGCGGGGATCGCCGACCGGGTCGAACTCCCCGGGGTGGCCGCGGGCGCGGCGCTGGAACGCGAGTACCGCACCGCCGACGTCCTGGTGGTCCCGTCCCGGGTGGAGACCTTCGGCATGGTCGTCCCGGAGGCCCTGGCCGCCGCGCTGCCGGTGGTCGCCACCGCCGTGGGCGGCCTGCCCGAGGCGGTGGGGTGCACCCCGACCGGCCGGCCGGGGCTCCTCGTCCCGGGACCGGACCCGGCGGCCCTCGCCGAGGCGCTCCGGTGCTGGCTCACCGATCCGGAGCTGCGTGCGCGGCTCCGGGACGCCGCCCGGCTGCGCCGCGGGACCCTGCCCGGCTGGTCGGAGACGACCGAGCGCCTCGGCACGGTGCTGGCCGCCGTCGGTGGGCGGCCGTGACGCCCCCGTCCCGGACGTCGGGGGACGCCCGACGTGGGGCGTGGGCGGTGGCGGGTCCGCTGGGCGGTGCGCTGGTGCTCGCCGTCCTCGTCTGGCTGCTCGGCACCGAGCCCTTCCGGGCCGGGGTCCGCGGGCTGAGCCCCGGCACGCTGCTGGTCGCCGTCGCCGTCGGCGCCGGCACGACGGTCTGCTCGGCCTGGCGGTGGCGGGTCGTGGTGCGGGCGCTCGGCAGCGACCTGCGGTTGCCCGCCGCCACCGCGGCGTACTACGGCTCCCAGTTCCTCAACTGCACGCTCCCCGGCGGGGTGCTCGGCGACGTGCACCGCGGGCTGCGCAACGGCGTGGACTGCGGGGACCCGGGCCGCGGGATCCGCGCCGTCGTCTGGGAGCGGACCGCGGGGCAGGTGGTCCTGGTCGTGCTGGCGCTCGGGGTGCTGCTGACCCTGCCCTCGCCGGCGGAGGACGTGGTCCCGGTGCTCGCGGCGGCCGCTGCCGGGACGGCGGCTCTCGTCGCCACCGCCGGCGGCGTCGCGGTCCGGTGGGTGCCGGCCGGCGTGGCGCGGGTGGTGCGCACGATGGCCGCCGAGGCGCGGGCCGGGATGCTCGCGCCGGCCGTGTTGCTCAGCTCCGCGGTGGTCTGTGTGGGCTACGTCGGCATGTTCCTGCTGGCTGCCGGGGCCGTCGGGGTGGAGGCCTCACCGGTGCAGCTGCTGCCGCTGGCCGTCATCGTGCTGATCGCCGCGGCGATCCCGCTCAACCTCGGCGGGTGGGGCCCGCGTGAGGGGGTTGCCGCCTGGTCGTTCGCGGCCGCCGGCTGGACGGCCGTGGAGGGGGTGGCGGTCGCGACGGCATTCGGCGTGCTCACGCTCGTGTCGGTGCTGCCCGGCGCCGTCGTGCTGCTCGTCGGCCGGCGGCTGCGTCCCACCGGGCGCGCGGAGCGGGCCACGCAGGAACACCATGTCGCGCACGGCGGACCACGAGAGGACGGTGCGGCACGTGGTTGACCGCCCCTACACCCTGCTCAGCTGCGGGATGTCGATCGACGGCTACCTGGACAGCCCGGGGATCCGACGGCTGCAGCTGTCGAACGCGGCGGACTTCGACCGGGTCGACGCCGTGCGCGCCGGGTGCGACGCGATCCTCGTGGGCGCGGCGACCGTCCGGAACGACGACCCGCGGCTGCTGGTCCGATCGCCCGACCGCCGCCGGGAACGGCTCCGGCACGGGCTGCCGCCGTCGCCGGCGAAGGTGACCCTGACGCGGTGCGGCGACCTGGCTCCCGAGGCGTCCTTCTTCACCTGCGGGGACGGAGAGAAGCTCGTCTACTGCCCGGACGCCGCAGCCGGGTCGACGCGGCGGCGACTCGGCCCGGCCGCGACCGTCGTCGACACCGGTCCGGGGGAGGACGTCGACGTGGGCAGGGTCGTCGAGGACCTGTCCGCGCGCGGGGTCGACCGGCTGATGGTCGAGGGTGGGGGTGTCGTGTTCACCCAGTTCCTCACCGCGGACCTGGCCGACGAGCTGCACCTGGTGGTGGCGCCGCTGTTCGTCGGCGACTCGCGGGCCGCGCGGGTGGTCGGCGACGGGCGCTTCCCCTGGAACCCCGACCGACGGGCCGAGCTGGTCGGGGTCCGGCAGATCGGGGACGTCGTGCTGCTGCGCTACGCGCTCTCGGCGCGGTTCGGCGCCGAGCCGTCGCCGGGGGAGGGCCAGTGAGCTCCCCGGCTCCCCAGGCCACCGTCCGCCGGCGGATCGTCGTCCCGCTGCGCTTCCCGGACGGCTACGAGACCGCTGCCGAGGTGGTCAGCTTCCACGGTCTCGTCGACGGTCGGGAGCACCTCGCCCTCGAGCTCGGCGATCCGGGCGCCGTGCCCCTGGTCCGGCCGCACAGCGAGTGCCTCACCGGCGACGTCCTCGGCAGCCGACGCTGCGACTGCGGCCCCCAGCTGCGGGAGGCGGTGGAGCGGATCAGCGCCGCCGGTGGCTACCTGCTCTACCTCCGGCAGGAGGGCCGGGGCATCGGGTTGTACGAGAAGCTCGACGCCTACGCCCTGCAGGACGCCGGGCTGAACACCTACGAGGCCAACGTCGCCCTCGGGCACGCGCCGGACGAGCGCGACTACACGGTCGCGGCGCAGATGCTGCTCGCCCTCGGCGTCTCGCGACTGGCGCTGCTGAGCAACAACCCGGACAAGGCCGACCAGCTCGGCCGGCTGGGCCTGTCCGTGGTCGAGCAGGTGCCCACGCACGTGCACCTGTCCCCGGCGAACGTCGCCTACCTCTCGGCCAAGTCCCGCAACGGCCACCACGTGCCGGACCCGCTGCGCACGACGGCGAGGCCGCCCGACCTCTCCGCAGCTCCCGACGACGACGATCCCGTGGCAGATCGGTCCGCGGGCGGGTGAGCGCGACCGCCTGGATGGTGCTCGGCCTGTCCAGGCCGTCGGCACCGCGTCCTCGGCGGTCCCCGCCACCGGCTCAGCGGTCCTGGTGTCCGGGGCGGACCAGCCCGTTCTCGTAGCCGTAGACCACAGCCTGCACACGGTCGCGCAGGTGCAGTTTCTGCAGCACCCGGCTCACGTGGCTCTTGGTGGTCTGCTCGGCGATGAACAGCTCCGCGGCGATCTCGGCGTTGGAGCGCCCGCCCGCCATCAGCGTCAGCACCTCCCGCTCCCGCTCGGTCAGCCCGTTCATCGCCGGGTCGGGCGGTCGGACGGTGGTGCGGGCGTCGACGAACTGCTCGATCAGCCGGCGGGTCACCCCCGGCGCCAGGAGGGCCTCACCGCCGGCGACCACGCGGATCGCCCGCAGCACCTCCTCGGGTTCGCTGTCCTTGAGCAGGAAGCCGCTGGCGCCGCCCTGCAGCGCGGCGTAGACGTAGTCGTCCAGGTCGAAGGTGGTCAGCACCACGACCCGCGGCCGGTGGCTGTTCGGCTGGTCTGCGGCGAGCATGCGCCGCGTCGCCTCGAGTCCGTCGAGGACGGGCATCCGCACGTCCATCAGCACGACGTCGGGGCGCAGGCTGCGGGCCGCCGCGAGCGCCCGTTCCCCGTTCTCCGCCTCGCCGACGACGGTCATGTCCTCCTGGGCGTCGACGACGGAGCGGATGCCCAGCCGGATCATCGACTGGTCGTCGACGACGAGCACGCGGATCACGGAGCAGCCCCTGGTCCGGCCGCCACGCCGTGGTCGGGCAGGTCGGTCGCGACGGGGACCTCCGCCGCCAGCGGCAGGTGGACGTCCACCCGCCATCCGCCACCGGGTACGGGGCCCGCGCTCGACCAGCCCCCCAGCAGCGCCGCGCGTTCCCGGATGCCGATCAGCCCGTGGCGAGCCCGGGTGGGGTCGCGGAGGTCCATGCCCGGACCGGGCGGAGCGACAGGGGAGGTGGTCGATGGGTTGGTGACCGTCAGTTCGATCGCGTGTTCCTCCGGTGCGAGCCGGACGTCGACCGTCGCCGACGCACCCGGGGCATGGCGGACGACGTTGCTCAGCGCCTCCTGGGCCACCCGGTACGCCGCCGCCTGCACGATCTCCGGGACCTCCCGGGTCACCAGTGCCGGGTCCACCGTCAGCCGGGCCGCCGTTCCGCCGCGCGCCGTCCCGGCGACCAGCTCGGGCAGGTCGGCCAGGGTCGGGGTCGGCGTGACCGGGGCGTTCGCCCCGTCGTCCCGCAGCACGCCGAGCAGCTGGCGCATCTCCGCCATGGCGGCCTTGGCCGAACCCGCGATCTGCTGCAGCTCGGCGGCCGCCTCCGGGCCCAGGTCGGGAAGCCGGAAGCGTGCGGTGCTGGCCTGCATGTGCACGACCGACATCGTGTGCGCCACCACGTCGTGCAGCTCCCGGGCGATCCGGGTGCGCTCCTCCACCAGTGCCCGCCGGGCCTGCTCGACCGCCACGTCGCGGTGGGCCGCCGAGAGCTCACCGGCCAGCCGGGACCGCTGCTGCCACACCGACCCGGCCACCAGCACGAGCAGGGCGCCGGCCGCGTAGACCGCGACGGTGATGTCGCCGGCGGTCTCGCTGCCCCACTCCACCACCTGGGCGGCCATCAGGAGGGCGAGGCCCAGGAGCGAGGCGCCCCAGGCCAGGGCAGCCGGCCGCCAGCCGCGGGAGACCGCCAGCAGCCCGACGTGCGCGACGAGGAGCAGGACACCGGGGACGGTGAGCGGCCAGGCCTGCCCGTCGACCGGGTCGACCGCCATGGCGGTGGCCGCCGCCGCCACGAACTGGACGGCGGTGGCGAGCAGTGGACGGCGCAACGCCAGCGGGAGCGCGAGGCCCTGCAGCAGGCCGAGCGGTGTCCCCGCGGCGAGCGACAGGCCGTAGGTGCCCGTCGTGGTCGGTACCTGCAGGAGGACCAGCAGGATCCCGGCGATCGCCGTGCCCGCCGTCCAGGACCTCGTCGGGGCGCGGCCGTCCGGCCGGGTCACCGCCATCCGTCCTCCACCTGCTGCTCCTCCGCCGTCCGGACGGGCACCGGCCCGCCGCCGATGCGCTCCCGCGGGCTCTCCTGCATGCACGCTAGAGCGTCGCGGAAGGACCGTCGTCCCTCTCCTGAGCGGGGGGACCCCCTACTCCGGTACTGGTCCGCGCCCCTGGTGCAGCCACCGCGGAGCCATGCCGAACAGCTCCGCAGGCCGACGACCACGGCGTCCTCGCCGTCCTAGCTTCTCCTCGCCGCCGGAGGGTCCGGCGGTTGATCCGCCTCGTCGCCCGGGGCCGGTCGGGAGGGAGCAGCGACCAGGTGCAGCCCCATCTCGTCCTGGCGGTGCTGATGCTGCTGGAGGGACCGGCCACCACGGTGGCGGCCGGTGCGATGGTCGGCGCCGGTGTGCTGTCGCTGCTGCCCGTGTGGCTGCTGGCCGTCTCCGCCGACGTCGTCAGCGACAGCCTGCTGTTCGCCCTCGGCCGGTGCGGGGGGCATCGGCGCGTGTCCCCGCTGCTCGCCCGGCTCGGTGTCCACGGAGCTCGCGCAGCGCGGCTCCGGAAGGACGTCGGGCGTCACCTCCCCCGGGTGGTCATCGGCGCCAAGCTCGTCGACATCGGCGCCGTCCCGGCGTTCCTGGCCGCCGGTCTGGCCGGCGTCCCCTACCGCCGCTTCGTCGGCTGGGTCGTGTTCACCAGCTCCGCGCGAGCGGCCGTGCTGGTCGCCCTCGGCCTGCTGGCGGGTCCGCACATCGCGGGGATCTCCAGCTCGCCCTGGGCCTTCGTCGCGCTCAGCGCGGCACTGGGCGGCTGCGTGCTCGCCGTCTCGCTCGTCGCCAAGAGGTTGTTCTCCCCACGGACCCGAGGAGCTCTCCCGTGAAGATCCTGATCGCCGCCGACACCTATGCGCCCGACGTCAACGGCGCGTCCTACTTCGCCCAACGGCTGGCCGCCGGCCTGGCCACCGAGCACGAGGTGCACGTGCTCGTCCCGTCCCGTAGCCACCACAGCACCTCCGCGCAGGCCACCGGAGGCGTCATCGAGCACCGGGTGCGTTCTGTGCCGGTGCTGCTCCGCCGCGGCTTCCGGATCTGCCCGCCCGCCGGGTTGCAACGCCGCGTCCGAGCAGTGCTCCGGACGGTGCGACCGGACGTGGTGCACATCCAGAGCCACTTCCTGGTGGGACGGGCGGTGCTCCGTGCGGCGCGCACGCTGGGCATCCCCGTGGTCGCCACCAACCACTTCATGCCGGAGAACCTGCTGCACCACGTGCCCGGTGGCGCCGCCGTCCGGCGCCGGGCGCACGCCTGGGCGTGGCGGGACGCCGCCCGGGTGCTCGCCCTCGCCGACGTGGTCACCAGCCCCACGCCGTTCGCCGCGGCCCTGGCGGAGTCGGCCGGGGTACCCGGGCCCGTGCTGCCCATCTCCTGCGGGCTGGACCTGGATCGGTTCTCCCCCGACCGGGACGGCGCCCGGTTCCGCCGGTCGCACGGCCTGCCGTCGGTTCCCGTCCTGGCCTACGTCGGCCGGCTGGACCCGGAGAAGAACGTGCACGAGCTCATCGAGGCGGTCGCCCTGGTCCGGGCGCGGTGGGACCTCCACCTGCTCGTCGTCGGGGACGGATCGGAGCGCACCAGGCTCGAGGCGCTCGCCGCCGAGCGCGGCGTGGCGGGGGCGGTGACCTTCACCGGCGTGCTGAGCGACGCCGAGCTGCCCGAGGCCTACGCGGCCGCGGACTTCTTCGGCATGGCCGGCACCGCTGAGCTGCAGAGCCTGGTGACCCTGGAGGCGATGGCCACCGGGCTGCCGGTGCTGGGCGTCGACGCCGGCGCGCTGCCGCACCTGGTGCGTCACGGGCGGACCGGCTGGCTCTACGGGCACGGCGACGTCGAGGAGCTCGCCGGGCGGCTGACCACCCTGCTGGACGACCCCGCGTCCGCCCGGCGGATGGGCCGGCGCGCCCGGGCCGTCGCCGCAGAGCACGACCTGGGCGCCACGCTCAGCGCGTTCGTCGGCCTCTACGACGCCTGCCTCCGCTCCCGCACGCCGGACCAGCCCCGCCGCCACGTCCTGGCGCCGACATGACCGCGCTGTCGGCGCCGCCGCGCCCCGGACCGGCGACGGCCGTTGCGGCGGACGTCCACCCGGTCCCGGTGACCAGCAGCCGGTCCGCGCCGTGGTTGCCGGTCGTCCTGCTCGGGGTGGCCGTCGCCGTCCTGGCCGGGATCGGCACCGACGTCGTCGGCGGGAACGCCCTCGACGGGATGCTCAGCGACGCCGTGCACCGGCCCGCCGGCGGCTGGTGGCTCGCGGGGTGCATCGTGGGGCTGGAGATCGCGGCGGCCGGTACGGCCCTCGGGGTGCACCGCCGCCTCGGGGCCGGTGCCCGACGGACCGCGGTGCTCGCACTGCTGGCGCTGTGGTCGGTCGGCCTCGTCGCGGTGGCCGCGTTCCCCACCGACCTGCCCGGGCTCGACACGACGGCGTGGGGACGGGTGCACCAGGTGGCGGCCGCCGTGGCGATGGTGGTGCCGCCGCTCGTCGGGCTCCTGATCGCGGCGACCTGCTCGCCCCCGGCTCGCCGCGCCCTGCGCGGTGCGGCGGTCGGCCTCGGCGGGCTGGGCGCGTCCTTCCTGGCCCTGCACGTCCCCGTCGTGTTCGGCGACACCGATCCGGTGCCGGGCATCGGCCTGGTCGAGCGGCTGCTGCTGGCCGGCACGGCGACGACCGCGGTGCTCGTCGCCACCGGCCTGGCCGGCGCCGAGGCTCCGCCGTGCTGTGGACCTCGATGTGCGTGCTGCTCGGCTTCCTCGGCTCGGCGGCGTTCGCGCACGACCCGTTGCTCGGCGTGCTCGTCGGCGTGGGGCCGGCCGCACTCATCCCCGTCGTCATCGAGGTGGCGCGCTGGGTGCGCCGACCTCACGTACTCCCGTGCGAGTACGCGTCACCTCCTGCAGGTGGACGCGGCCGCCGGTGGCCCACCTCCTCCGTGGTGGGCACAACCACTCCTAGGAGGTCTCGTGTCCCCACATCCAGATCCCACGGTCGGCGATCGGCAGTCCGGGAGCGCGCTGTCAGCCAACACTGACGACGCTGCGGCCATGCTCGTCGGCGCCGTCAAACGGTATGGCTCCGGCGAGTCGGCCGTCGTCGCGCTCGACGACGTCACCATTGCGTTCCCGGCGGGGAGGTTCACGGCTGTGATGGGCCCGTCGGGTTCGGGGAAGTCGACGTTGATGCACTGCGCCGCCGGGTTGGATCGACTGACGTCGGGCCGCGCATTCGTGGGCAACACGGATCTGTCGACCCTCGACGACCGCGAGCTGACCCGGATGCGTCGTGAACGGATCGGGTTCGTGTTCCAGGAGTTCAACCTCGTGGCGACGCTCACGGCCGAGGAGAACATCGTCCTGCCGCTGACCTTGTCGGGCCGCCAGCCGAGCGATGGAGTGCTCGATCAGGTCGTGTCGATGCTGGGCCTCGGTGATCGCATGCACCATCGGCCGGCGGAGCTCTCGGGCGGCCAGCAACAGCGCGTCGCCGTCGCCCGGGCGCTGGTCGCCCGGCCACAGGTGGTGTTCGCCGACGAGCCCACCGGCAACCTCGACACCCGGTCCGGACAGCAGATCCTCGGACACCTGCGATCAGCGGTCGACGAGCACCGTCAGTCGATCGTGATGGTCACGCACGACCCCAACGCCGCTGCCTGGGCCGACCACGTCGTGTTCGTCGTCGACGGCGGGGTGCACGACGTGATGGACCGCCCGTCGGCCGATTCGGTGCTCGACGTGATCAAGGGCCTCGGGCGATGAGCCAGATGATCCGGAGCGCGGCCCGGAGCGTCTTCGCGGGTCGGAACCGGTTCGTGCTCACGGGCACGGCGATCACACTGTCGGTGGCGTTCCTCCTCGCGACGCTGGTGCTGTCCGACTCGCTGCGCGGCCGAGCGGCCAGTGACATCGCCGAAGCGATGGCCGGGACGGACGCCGTGGTGCAGGGCGTCTCCCTCGGCGAGCCCGGCGGAGGACCGGGAGATCCTGCCAGGTCGGTTCAGCGATCACTGGACCCCGACATCACCGAGCGCGTGGAAGCGGTCGACGGCGTCGACGAGGCCGCCTCGCAATGGGTCGGCTTCGCGAAGCTGGTCGTCGACGGATCGTCGGTCGGGACCGGCACGGCGAGCGACCTCGGCCGCAACTGGATCGCCGACCCGACGCTCAACCCGTTCCAGCTCGTGAGCGGGCGGGAACCGATCGAGGTCGGCGAGATCGTGATCGATCGATCGCTCGCCGATGACGCAGGCGTGGCTCCGGGTGACGCCGTGCAGGTGCTGACCGCAACGGGGATGCACGACGCGACCGTCACCGGTGTCGCGACGTTCGGTTCGGCGGACACGGCACCACTGCAGCGAACGGTGCTGTTCCCCGACGCAGCGGTGCCCGCCTGGCTCGACCTCGCGGCGCCGACCGAGGTGCTCGTCGACATCGCGGAGGGTGCCGACCGCGCCGAGGTGCTCGGCCGACTGTCGGCGCTGTCCGACGCCGAGGTCGTCGACGGACCGGACTACATCGCGACGATGCAGGACGACGCGACGTCACCGTTGCAGTTCCTGACCGTGTTCCTCCTGGCCTTCGCCGTGGTCGCGGTGTTGATCGGCGTGACGATCATCTTCAACACGTTCGCGCTCACCGTCGCCCGCCGCCGGCGGGAGTCGGGACTGCTGCGTGCGATCGGTGCGGAAAGGCGCCAGGTCCTCGGTGGAGTGGTGATCGAGGCGGTGTTCGTCGGGACGATCGCCACGCTCGCCGGACTCGTGTGCGGGATCGCGGGAGTGGGCGTGCTGCGCTGGGTCGTCGGACTCACCGGGGTCAGCCTGCTCACCGGGCCGTCGATCGTGAGCCCGATCTCGATCGCGATCGCCGCGACCGTCGGTGTCGGCGCGACGATCCTCTCGGCATGGATCCCGGCTCGCCGCGCGGCGGCGACACCCCCGATCGAGGCGCTGCGCGAGAGCGCGGCGGAACCCCGGCTCGTGAGCCCGGTGCGGACGGCGAGCGGACTCGTGCTCGCCGCGGCGGCGATCGCCGGAGGAGCTCTGGCCGTGGTGCGCTCGAGCCCGGTGTGGCTCGCGCTCGCTGCGGCCATCGTCCCGGCGCTCGTGCTGTGCGGCCCGGCGATCGTGACCGCCACGGCGCGTTGGAGCTCTCCGGTCGCCCGCCGCGCCGCCGGGGTGTCTGGCCGGATCGCAGCGGGCAACCTGGCTGGGAGTCCCCGCCGATCGGCATCGACGGCGCTCGCGCTCATGCTCGGCACCGCGATGGTGACGATCTTCGCGATCTTCGCGAGCTCTCTGACGAGCGGGGTCGGGACCGACGTCCGTGAGGGACTGCGAGCGGACCTGGTGGTCACGTCGGCGACCCCCGACTTCGCGACGATCGACCCCACCCTGGCCGGCCGGATCGCAGCGCTGCCCGACGTCGACGCGGTCACTGCGCTGTCCTTCGCCGAAGGGATCGTGGCAGGAACAGCCGAGGCGATCGGCGGCATCGACCCGACCGCCCTGCCCGCCCTGGTCGACCTCGACCCGATCGCCGGTGACCTCGCCGACCTGAGCTCGGGAGGCGTGGCCGTGGTCGGTGACGACCCGGCGCGGCTCGGCGAGACCCTGGAGATCGAGTTCGGACGATCGACCATCGAAGCGCCGATCGTCGCCGTGGTGTCGAGGAGCACCGGCGGTTTCGAAGCGCCGGCGTACTTCGTCGACGCCGCGACACTCGACGCCGCGGTCGGTCGCCTGCTCGACGCACTCGTGTTCGTCGACCTCGCCGACGGAGCGGCCGCGGACGCCGAGGACGACGTGCGTGCCCTGGTCCGAGATGCGCCCGGGTCGTTCCTCGAGACCCGAGAGGAACACATCGCCAACAGCGGGAGCGAGATCGCGGCGTTCGGGAACTTCATCGACGGGATGCTCATCCTGGCGAGCTTCATCGCGCTCCTCGGAGTCGCCAACACCACGGCGCTCGCGATCAACGAACGCTCCGGGGAGATCGGGCTGCTGCGAGCGGTCGGCGCGTCTCGCCGGGAGGTGCGTCGCATCGTGCGGCTCGAGGTGGCACTCCTGTCGTTCGTTGCGGCATCGATCGGCATCGCCGTCGCAGCCGGCCTCGGCTGGGCGCTGATCGACGTCACCGGTGGCGCGGAGATCCCATCCGTCGTCATGCCCTGGACCCGTCTGGCAGTGACGCTCGTCATCGCGGTCGCAGCCGGCGTGGTCGCTGCAGCGTGGCCCGCGTTCCGGGTCTCCCGGACGCCCGTGCTCGAGCTGGTGCGCGGCGACCGCTGATGCGAGAGTCACTGCACAGTCCCGGCGGTGGTGATGCAGGCCAGCTCCTCGCGGATGCGGGTCAGCGCGGCCTCGCGCCGGGCGGCGGCGCCGGTTGCCTCGTTGTCTCGTTGTCTCCGAGCAGAGCACCCAGGGCGGCGTCCGGGCGGGCCTGCAGATCGTCCCGGACCTGGCGGTGGCGGCCCGGGCGGGCCAGCACGTCCTCGACGTGGGCGGTGCCGGCGCGCATCCGCTCGCGGCGATGACGTGCCCGCCGGCCCCGGCGCAGGTCGTCGAGGTCCGCCGCGGAGGAGGGGTCGCGGTCGACCACGGTGACCACCCGGCCCAGCCGCCAGGCCCGCTGGTCGTCGGTGACCTGCTGCAGCACCGCGGAGTCGCTGGTGTTGCCCGGTCAGCACCGTCCGTGCCTCGAGCACCGGCCAGAGCCGGTGGTCAGGGATCGGCAGGGGCCATCGCCGTTGAGGCAGGGGAGCAGAGCCGGAGCCGCGCTGAGCTGCGCAGACGGACATCTGAGCTGGTCAGGACGTGGAGCGGGTGACCGGGATCGAACCGGCATGGCCAGCTTGGAAGGCTGGGGCTCTACCATTGAGCTACACCCGCATGCTTACCGCGCCAGCCTATCCCGTGCCCGCGCGGCGCTGTCCGCAGGCCGTCGGCCTAGACTCGCCGTTGGCCACGGGGTGTAGCGCAGCTTGGTAGCGCACCTGCTTTGGGAGCAGGGGGCCGCAGGTTCAAATCCTGTCACCCCGACACTGCCGCGAGGTCTGGAAGACTCGCGGGCACGATCGGCCGCCGTCCCCGCGGAGGCCACGCCCATCCCCGTCGTACCTGAGGAGCACGCCGCTGTGAAGAGCACCATCGAGAACCTGGGCCCGACCCGGGTCCGGCTCGCGATCGAGGTGCCGTGGAGCGACCTGGACCACGCCTTCGGTGAGGTCTACAAGGAGCTGGGCAAGCAGGTGCGCGTTCCCGGCTTCCGCCCCGGCAAGGTCCCCAACCGGGTCCTCGACCAGCGGATCGGCCGCCCGGTCGTGCTCGAGCAGGTCGTCCAGCACGCCGTGCCGGAGGTCTACTCCGAGGCGATCCGGGAGAACCAGGTCCGCGTCATCAGCCAGCCGGACGTGGAGGTCACCCGCATCGACGACGGCGAGGCCCTCGCCTTCACCGCCGAGGTCGACGTCGCCCCCACGCTCGAGCTGCCCCCGCTGGACTCCCTGGCGGTGACCGTCGACGACGTCGAGGTCACCGACGAGGAGATCGACCAGCAGATCACCGTCATGCGCGAGCGCTTCTCCACCCTCTCCGGTGTCGAGCGCGCGGCCGAGGACGGCGACTTCGTCTCCATCGACCTGGAGGCCACGCTCAACGGCGAGGTGCTCGAGGACGGCAGCACCACCGGGATGTCCTACGAGGTCGGCTCCGGCAACCTGATGAACGGCCTCGACGAGGCCGTGCGCGGGCTCTCCGCCGACGAGAGCGCCACCTTCTCCACGGAGCTGCTCGCCGGTGACCAGGCCGGTGAGATGGCCGACGTGACCGTCACCGTCCGGTCGGTCAAGGCCAAGGAGCTGCCGGAGCTGGACGACGAGTTCGCCTCGATCGCCAGCGAGTTCGACACCCTGGCCGAGCTGCGTGAGGACGTCCGCACCCGGCTGGCCCGCACCAAGGTGCTGCAGCAGGGCGCGCAGGCCCGCGACAAGCTGGTCGAGCACCTGCTGGAGACCATCGAGGTCCCGGTGCCGGAGAAGCTGGTCGAGCAGGAGCTCAGCTGGCGCAGCCAGGCCATGGAGCGCGAGCTGCAGCAGGCCGGCATGGACTGGGACGCCTACTTCTCGATGACCGAGGTCGAGAACCGCGAGGCCTACGACGCCGAGATGCGCACGAACGTCGAGAAGGCCGTGAAGACGCAGTTCGTGCTCGACTCGATCGCCGACGCCCGCGAGGTCACCGTCGACAACGAGGACCTCTCCGCGCAGATCATGGCCCAGGCCCAGCGGAACCGGGTCAGCCCCGAGCAGTACGCCCAGCAGCTCCAGCAGGGCAACAACATCTCCGAGTTCGTCGCCGACGTGCGGCGCACCAAGGCGCTGGCCCAGCTGCTCGAGGAGACGACGATCACCGACGAGTCGGGCAACGTCGTCGACCTGGAGGCGCTGCGTCCGCGCACCGTCGCCGCCGACTCGGCCGACGCCGAGGACGCCGACGCGGCCGACGCCGAGGACGCCGACGCGGCCGAGGTCGTCGAGGCCGACGTCGAGGAGACGGACACCGAGACGACGGCCGACAAGGCCTGATCCACCCCGGCACACCGCGCCGCCCGTACCCAGCTGGGTACGGGCGGCGCTGCCGTTCCGGGGGCACCGGCACGGCGTCGCTGCGCCCACGGCGAACACCGGCCCGCGCCGGGAGGAACCGGTCGGGGGTGCGCGTTAGGGTCGACGTGACACTCAGGCACCCCTGAAGGACGACCACACGAGGCCGCACTGACGACCGGCACCGAGGGTCGTCCGCAGCGTCGTCGGTCGCCCCCGACCACCGGCCAACCCGTTCCACGAGACCGACTGCACCGCAGTCCTACGGAGGTCACCGCACCCGTGAGCAACTCAGACCTGATCACCGCCAGCGCGCCGCTGATGCGCGCCGGCGGCTCGATGATGAACCTCAACGACTCGGTCTACGAGCGCCTGCTGCGTGAGCGGATCATCTTCCTCGGCAGCCAGGTCGACGACGTCATCGCCAACCAGCTGGCCGCGCAGATGCTGCTGCTGTCCGCAGAGGACCCCAAGCGCGACATCCACCTCTACATCAACTCGCCCGGCGGCTCCGTCACCGCAGGCATGGCGATCTTCGACACGATGCAGTTCATCGACTGCGACGTCGCCACCTACGCGATGGGCCTGGCCGCCTCGATGGGCCAGTTCCTGCTCACCGCCGGGACGAAGGGCAAGCGCTACTCGCTGCCCCACACGCGGATCCTGATGCACCAGCCCTCGGCCGGCGTCGGCGGCACCGCCTCCGACATCGCCATCCAGGCTGAGCTCTTCCGGAGCACCAAGGTCCAGCTCAACGAGCTGCAGGCGCAGTTCACCGGGCAGACGGTCGAGCAGATCGAGAAGGACTCCGACCGCGACCGGTGGTTCACCGCGCAGGAGGCCCTCGAGTACGGCTTCGTCGACCACGTGGTGACCCGCGCAGAGTCCATGACCTCGACCGACAACCCGGTCACCGACGGACCGGAGAAGTGACCATGAGCAGCAGCTTCGAGATGCCCTCCAGCCGGTACATCCTGCCCTCCTTCGTGGAGCGCACGAGCTACGGCATGAAGGAGTCGAACCCGTACAACAAGCTCTTCGAGGAGCGCATCATCTTCCTCGGGGTGCAGGTCGACGACGCCTCGGCGAACGACGTCATGGCGCAGCTGATCACGCTGGAGTCCAACGACCCCGACCGTGACATCACGATGTACATCAACAGCCCCGGTGGCTCGTTCACCGCGCTGACGGCCATCTACGACACGATGATGTTCGTCCGCCCCGACATCCAGACCGTCTGCATGGGCCAGGCCGCCTCCGCGGCCGCCGTCCTGCTGGCGGCCGGGACGAAGGGCAAGCGCCTGGCGTTGCCGTACTCCCGGGTGCTCATCCACCAGCCCTCCGGCGAGGCGGGCGGCCAGGTCACCGACCTGGAGATCCACGCCCGCGAGATCGAGCGGGTGCGGGTGCAGATGGAGAGCATCCTGGCCCGGCACACGGGGCAGACCCAGGAGCAGGTCCGCAAGGACATCGACCGCGACAAGATCCTCACGGCCCAGGAGGCCATGGAGTACGGGATCGTCGACCAGGTCATCCAGAGCCGCAAGCTCAACGCGCTGCCGCCGATCTGATCCGGTGACGGTGCGGGCCGAGAGTGCGCGTGTCGCGCTCTCGGCCCGTACCGTTCTCCCATCTGTCGTTCCGGCGGTCTCGGCGAGGACTCCGCCGGGTCACGGGGGAGGGTCGGGGCGGGTGGTGCGGGCCGGGCGACCCGGGTGAGTTCCTGCCCGGGAACGTCGGATCAGCCGGGTAGGTTCGGTGAACGCCCGACTCCCCGGTCACGACCGCAGGGACACCGAACGCCAGCTGGATGGGCGTCGACGAGGGCATGACACAGCACGAACCAACGGGACCGCGGCAGCGCTGTCCCATTCGAGGTGGAGGTCAGCCAGGTGGCACGTATCGGTGAGAGCGGCGACCTGCTCAAGTGCTCGTTCTGCGGGAAGAGCCAGAAGCAGGTCAAGAAGCTCATCGCTGGCCCTGGGGTGTACATCTGCGACGAGTGCATCGACCTCTGCAACGAGATCATCGAGGAGGAGCTCTCGGAGTCGTCGGACCTCAAGTTCGACGAGCTGCCCAAGCCCAAGGAGATCCACGACTTCCTCGAGCAGTACGTCATCGGCCAGGACCAGGCCAAGCGCACGCTCGCCGTCGCCGTCTACAACCACTACAAGCGGGTGCAGGCCGGCGGCACCGACCGGGGCCGGGACGAGGGCGTCGAGCTCGCCAAGTCCAACATCCTGCTGATGGGCCCGACCGGCTGCGGCAAGACGCACCTGGCGCAGACGCTGGCCCGGATGCTCAACGTGCCCTTCGCGATCGCCGACGCCACGGCGCTCACCGAGGCCGGCTACGTGGGCGAGGACGTCGAGAACATCCTGCTCAAGCTCATCCAGGCGGCCGACTACGACGTCAAGCGCGCCGAGACCGGGATCATCTACATCGACGAGGTCGACAAGATCGCCCGCAAGAGCGAGAACCCGTCGATCACCCGGGACGTCTCCGGTGAGGGCGTGCAGCAGGCGCTGCTGAAGATCCTCGAGGGCACGACCGCGTCGGTCCCCCCGCAGGGCGGGCGCAAGCACCCGCACCAGGAGTTCATCCAGATCGACACCACCAACGTGCTGTTCATCGTCGGTGGTGCGTTCGCCGGGCTGGACCAGGTGATCGAGGCGCGCACCGGCAAGCAGGGCATCGGCTTCGGCGCCGAGGTCCGCGGCAAGGCCGAGATCGAGGAGGCCAACGCCTTCGCGCAGGTCATGCCCGAGGACCTGCTGAAGTTCGGCATGATCCCCGAGTTCATCGGCCGACTCCCGGTGATCACCAGCGTGCAGAAGCTCGACCGCACGGCGCTGATGAACATCCTCACCGAGCCGAAGAACGCCCTGGTGCGCCAGTACCGGCGGCTGTTCGAGCTCGACGGGGTGGAGCTGGAGTTCACCGACGACGCACTCGAGTCGATCGCCGACCAGGCCATCCTGCGGGGCACCGGTGCCCGTGGTCTGCGGGCGATCATGGAGGAGGTGCTCCAGTCGGTGATGTACGACATCCCCAGCCGCGAGGACGTCGCCACGGTCGTCATCACCCGCGAGGTCGTCCTGGAGCACGTGAACCCGACCATCGTGCCCCGCAAGCCCGCCCGCGCCCCCCGCGAGAAGTCCGCGTAACCCAGCCCCAACCCGACGGCCCGTTCCCCTCCGGGGAGCGGGCCGTCGCTTTCTTCCGGGTTCGGTGTGCGCAGACTGTCAGCTGGCAGCTGCCCGACTGACAGTCCGCGCCCGCCGTCCACAGATGTTCGGCGCGGCTGCGGCGCCCGGGCTGCGCGCGCCAGGCTGTCAGGGTGCGGCACGACGTCGAAGGCCTGATCGGACCGCGAGGATGGACCACGTGGGCGCAGTTGACGGCGCAGGTGAGCCCGACGACCGTCCGCTCCTGGGTCGCGAGTGGCCGGCTGCTGCGTCTCGGTGGTGGCTGCTACGCGGTGCCGGGGTCGACGACCGACTGGCGGGTCCGGGTGGCTGCCGCCGTCCGGTCGCGGGAGGCCGTGGTCAGCCACGCCACCGCCCTGGCGCTCTGGGGCCTCGTCGCGCCGCCCGCCGGTCCCGTCCACGTCACCGTGGCGCCGGGCCGCAGCGGTCGGGGTGTCCCGGGAGTCGTGCTGCACCGGGTGGCCGACGTCGACTGGCACGTGCGGCCGGTCGGCGGGTTGCCGGTGACGTCGGTCGAACGTTCGGTCGTCGACGCGTGGGCTGATCCCTCCGGTGCCGGGCGCCCCGCTGTCCGCGCAGCAGCGATCACCGCGGTCCGCCGGCGGCTGTGCACGGCGCGACAGCTGGCCGATGAGCTGGCTCGGCGTCCCCGGTTGCCCGGGCGGGCTGCCTTGACCGAACTCGTCCGGTTGCTCGCGGACGGGTGTCAGAGCGAGCTCGAGATCTGGGGTTGCCTGCAGGTCCTGCGGGCTCCGGGCATGCCGGCGTTCGTCCAGCAGCGTCCGCTCACCGTGGCGGGGGAGCGGTTCCTCCTCGACGCCGCCTGCGAGGACGTGCTGCTCGCCGTCGAGATGGACGGTGCCGCCTGGCACGGCTCCCGCGAACAGCGGGAGCGGGACATCCGCCGGGACGCCGTGGTGGCCACGGTCGGGTGGCAGACGCTCCGGTTCGGCTACCGGAGGCTCACGGCCGAAGCCGCCGCCTGCCGAAGAGAGATCCTGACCGTCCACGCGGCCCGCCGCCGCCTCTTCGGGCTCGACGTCGTGCGCTGAGTGCCAGATCCAGAGTCGGCACCTGGCACTCAGCGCACACGGTCAGACCTCGGGTGTCTCGGCGAGGACGACGTCGACGTGGAGGGGGCCGTCGCCGGCGACCACGGTCAGTTCTGCGATCCGGCCGGCGTCCACCAGGTCACCGCGCGCGGCCTCGACCGCCGCCATCCGCGCCTCGGACACGGTCACCGTCGTCGTCGCGACATCGGTGCGCATCGACGTCTTCGCATCCGACTTCGCCTTGCGGACGAGCGACAGCACCTCGGCCGCCGCCGACACCACCGCCGGGTCGCCACCGGCCGGCAGCTCGGTCGCGGTCGGCCACAGCGCACGGTGCACCGAGCCGGTCTGCCACCAGGACCAGACCTCCTCGGTCACGAACGGCAGCACCGGGGCGAGCAGCCGCAGCTGCACCGACAGCGCCAGCGCCAGCGTGGCCTGGGCGGAGGCCGCCGCGGCCCCGGAGCCGTACGCCCGGGTCTTCACCAGCTCCACGTAGTCGTCGCAGAAGGACCAGAAGAACGACTCGGTGACCTCGAGCGCCCGGGTGTAGTTGTAGGCCTCCATCGCCGCGGTGGCCTCGTCGACCACCTGCGCCAAGGAGGCGAGCAGCCCGCGGTCGATCGGCTCGGTGACCGCCTCGGCGGTCAGGTCGGGAGAGGCCCCCAGCCCCAGCACGAACTTGCCGATGTTGAGCACCTTCATGGCCAGCCGGCGGCCGACCTTCATCTGCGCCTCGTCGAACGGCGAGTCCGCTCCCGGCCGGGCACCGGCGGCGCGCCAGCGCACCGCGTCGGTGCCGTAGCGCTCCAGCACGTCGATCGGGGTGGTCGCGTTGCCCTTGGACTTCGACATCTTCTTGCGGTCGGGGTCGACCACGAAGCCGGAGATGGTCGCGTGCGTCCACGGCACCGTGCCGTGCTCGAAGTGCGCCCGGACGACGGTGGAGAACAGCCAGGTGCGGATGATGTCGTGCGCCTGCGGCCGCTGGTCCATCGGGAAGACGTGTGCGAACAGCTCCGGGTCGGTCTCCCAGCCCGAGGCGACCTGCGGCGACAGCGACGAGGTCGCCCAGGTGTCCATCACGTCGGGGTCGGCCATGAACCCGCCGGGCACGCCGCGCTGGTCGGCGGTGAACCCCTCGGGGACGTCGGAGGACGGGTCGACCGGCAGCGCCGACTCCGGCGCCAGGATCGGCGCGGAGTAGTCGGGCTCGCCCTCGGCGTCGAGGGAGTACCAGACCGGGAACGGCACACCGAAGAACCGCTGCCGGCTGATCAGCCAGTCCCCGTTGAGCCCCTCGACCCAGTTGTCGTAGCGGTGCCGCATGTGCTCGGGCACCCACTGGATCTCCCGGCCGCGGGCGAGCAGCGCGTCGCGCAGGTCGCCGTCCCGTCCGCCGTTGCGGATGTACCACTGCCGGGTGGTGACGATCTCCAGCGGGCGCTCGCCCTTCTCGAAGAACTTCACCGGGTGGGTGATCGGCTTCGGGTCGCCCGCCAGGTCGCCGGACTCGCGGAGCAGCTCCACGATCCGCTGCTGCGCGCTGAAGGAGGTCTTGCCGGCCAGCTCGCCGTACACGTCGGCGGGCACGTCGGCCGGCGGCTCGGCGAGGAAGCGGCCGTCCCAGCCGATGACGGCGCGGGTCGGCAGCTGCAGCTCCCGCCACCAGGTGACGTCGTTCAGGTCACCGAAGGTGCAGATCATCGCGATGCCCGAGCCCTTGTCCGGCTCGGCCAGCCGGTGGGCGACCACGGGGACCTCGACGCCGAACAGGGGAGTGGTGACCGTCGTCCCGAACAGCGGCTGGTAGCGCTCGTCGTCGGGGTGGGCGACCAGGGCCACGCACGCCGGCAGCAGCTCGGGCCGGGTGGTCTCGATGAAGACCGGGCCGTCCGCGGAGTGGAACCCGATCCGGTGGTAGGCGCCGGGGCGCTCCCGGTCCTCCAGCTCGGCCTGGGCGACCGCGGTGCGGAAGGTGACGTCCCAGAGGGTCGGTGCCTCCTGGGCGTAGGCCTCACCGCGGGCCAGGTTGTGCAGGAACATCTTCTGCGCGGTGGCCCGGGAGGACTCCGAGATGGTCCGGTACACACCTGCCCAGTCGACCGAGAGGCCGACCCGGCGCCACAACTTCTCGAACTCCGCCTCATCGACGGCGGTCAGCCGCTCGCACAGCTCGACGAAGTTGCGCCGGGAGATCGGCTGCTGGTCCTTGCCCGGCTTCTCCGGCGGCTGGAAGTCCTCGTCGTAGGGGAGCGAGGGGTCGCAGCGCACGCCGTAGTAGTTCTGCACCCGGCGCTCGGTGGGCAGGCCGTTGTCGTCCCAGCCCATCGGGTAGAAGACGTGCTTGCCGCGCATCCGCTGGTAGCGGGCGACGATGTCGGTGTGGGTGTAGCTGAACACGTGGCCCACGTGCAGCGACCCGCTCGCCGTGGGCGGCGGGGTGTCGATCGCGTAGGTCTGCGCGCGGGGTGCGGACAGCGCGGCGTCACGGTCGAAGGCATAGGTGTCGCCCTCGGCCCAGCGGGCCACCCACTTCTCCTCCAGCCCGTCGATCGAGGGCTTCTCGGGTACGCCGCCGGTGCTCCCCGGGGGAGTGCTGTCCAGGGATCGGGTGTCGGCAACCATGACTGGCATCCTAAGAGCGATGAGCACCTCCCTTTCCCGTGACCTGGCCCGGGTCGAGCAGGCGCTCCTGGCGCGGTGGCCGGAGAACCGGCTCGAGCCGTCGCTGACCCGCATCTCCGCCCTGGTCGACCTGCTCGGCTCCCCGCACCGGGCGATGCCCGTCGTCCAGGTGACCGGTACCAACGGCAAGACGACGACGGCGCGGATGGTCGACGAGCTGCTGCGCGGCTTCGGCCTGCGCGTCGGCCGGTTCACCAGCCCGCACCTGGAGTCGATGCGCGAGCGGATCGTGCTCGACGGCGAGCCGCTGCCGGCCGAGCGCTTCGTCGAGGTCTACGACGACGTCGCCCCCTACGTGCAGATGGTCGACGCGGGCAGCGACGTCCCGATGTCCTTCTTCGAGGTCATGGTCGCGATGGCCTACGCCGCCTTCGCCGAGGCGCCGGTGGACGTCGCAGTCGTCGAGGTCGGCATGGGGGGCACCTGGGACGCGACCACCGTCGCCGACGCCCGGGTCGCCGTCGTCACGCCCGTCTCGATGGACCACGCCGAGTACCTGGGGCCCGACGTCGCCACGATCGCCACCGAGAAGGCCGGGATCATCAAGCCGGCCACCGGGGACGGCGTGCTGCCCGACGGCCGACCGGACGGCGGTGTGGTCGCGGTGCTCGCCCACCAGCCGGCCGGCGCGCTGGAGGCGCTGGTGCGGCGGGCGATCGAGGTCGACGCGACCGTCGCCCGCGAGGGCACCGAGTTCGGCGTGCTGGAGCGGCGGGTCGCCGTCGGCGGCCAGCAGGTGCGGCTGCAGGGGCTGGGCGGTGAGTACGACGAGGTCTTCCTCCCGTTGTTCGGTGCGCACCAGGCGCAGAACGCCGCCGTGGCGCTGGCCGCGGTGGAGGCGTTCCTGGGCGCGGGGTCGGCCACCGGCCCGGTTGCCCAGGACGTCGTCCAGGAGTCCTTCGCCGCAGTGCGCTCGCCCGGGCGGCTGGAGCGGGTGCGCACCTCTCCGGCGGTGCTGGTCGACGCGGCGCACAACCCGGCCGGGATGGCGGCCACCGTCGAGGCGGTCCGGGAGTCCTTCGACTTCACCCGGCTGGTCGGCGTCGTCGGCTGCGTCCAGGGCAAGGACGTGAGCGGCATGCTGGCCGAGCTGGAGCCGCTGTGCGCCGAACTGGTGGTCACCCAGAACAGCTCCCCGCGGGCGATCCCGGCCGACGAGCTGGGGGCCCTGGCGGTCGACGTGTTCGGGGCCGACCGGGTCAGCGTGCACCCGCTGCTCACCGACGCGCTGGAGTCGGCGATGGAGCTGGCCGAGGCCGGTCCCGACGACGCACTCGGTGGGTCCGGCGTGCTGGTCACCGGCAGTGTGATCACCGCGGGGGAGGCCCGCAGCCTGCTCGGCGGCACGCGGTCGTGACGGCGCCCGACCCGGTGCGCGCCGGCAAGGCGCTGGGGGGAGCTGCCGCCGCGATCCTGCTGCTGGAGGGGATCGCCGTCCTCTTCGTGCCGCGCGGCATCGCGCAGACCGGGGAGGGGCTGACCAGCACCCGGCTCACGGTCGTGCTCGTCCTGGCCGTGTTGCTGATCCTGGCCAGCGGGGTGCAGCGCCGTCCGCAGGGTCTGGTCATCGGCACGGCACTGCAGGTGCCGCTGCTGCTCACCGGGCTGATCAGCGGGGCGATGTGGGTGGTCGGGGGCGTGTTCGTGCTGATCTGGCTGTACCTGCTCCAGGTCCGCAAGGAGCTGCTGGGCACGCCCTTCGGGCCGCCGCCGACCGCACCTCCGGCGCCGCCCGCCGGCTGACGGGAGCTCACGCCGCCGAGGCGTCCCCGAGCTGACCGCGCAGCCGGTCGGCGTCGGTGCCCACCTGCCGGAGCACCCGCGTCACGACCGGGTCGCCGACGGCCAGCAGCCCGGCGAGCAGGGCTCCGGTGTCGATGGCCCGGGCCCGTCGGCGCACCTTCGACCGGAGCACGTGCCGCAGCGACTCCTCGAGGGCGCGCTTGCTGCCGTCGGCGAAGGAGATGTGCCCGGCCGGCTCGCGAGCGCCGCGGTCCAGGGCGCCCGGGCCGAACGCGGACTCCGCGGCGGCGCGCACCTGGTCCAGGTCGATGCCCACGGTGGCGAGCGCGTCGGCGTCCAGGGCGCTGCCCGACCGGTCCAGAGCCGACCGGAGGGTCGGGTGGTCGGCGCCGGCGGCACGCAGCACCGCGCCGCCGCGGCCGGGGTCCTCGGCCAGGGCCAGCAGCAGGTGCACCGGGTCGATCTTCTCCGCCCGCAGCGTGCGGGCCTCCTCCTGGGCGACGACGACGGCCCGGCGGGCCTCGTCGGTGAAGCGCTCGAACACGTCAGCGGTCCCTTCTCGAGGTGGCGTGCTTCTTGTGGACGGCCTGCTTGCTGACGCCCAGGGCGTCGGCGATCTGCTGCCAGGACCAGCCGCGCGCCCGGGCGTTGCCGACCTGCAGCACCTCCAGGCGGTCGGCGAGGTCGCGGAGCGCACGGATGGCACGGAGCCCGGTGTCCGGGTCGTCGGCCGCGGCGGCGGTGGTGACGTCGGTGGGGGAGGCCATGTCGTCAACCTAGATTGACGGGCGTGAGGTGTCAACCTGGATTGACAGCCGAGGTCCCGTACGCTCCCGGGCGTGTCTGCACCCACTGCTGAGCGTTCGCTGGTCCTGATCAAGCCCGACGGCGTGGCCCGGGGCCTGGTCGGCCAGGTCATCGCCCGCCTGGAGGCCAAGGGCCTGCGCCTGGTCGCCGCCGAGCTGCGCACCCTGACCGCCGACGTCGCCGAGGAGCACTACGGCGAGCACCGCGAGCGGCCGTTCTTCGGCTCGCTGGTCGAGTTCATCACCGGGGGGCCGCTGCTGGCCCTCGTGGTCGAGGGCCCGCGCGCCATCGAGGCGTTCCGCGCGCTGGCCGGCGCGACCGACCCGGTGAAGGCCGCGCCCGGCACGATCCGCGGCGACTTCGCCCTCGAGGTGCAGGCCAACATCGTGCACGGCTCCGACTCGCCCGAGTCCGCCGCGCGCGAGATCGCGCTGTTCTTCCCCGCCCTCTGACACCCAGGGGCCAAAGTCGCGACTTTGGCCCCTGGCGAGAGCGGCTACCCTGGGCGGGTCATGACTGTCGAGTCTCTATACCCCCGCCTCGAGCCCCTCCTCGCCCAGGTGCAGAAGCCGATCCAGTACGTCGGCGGCGAGCTCAACGCCCAGGTGAAGCCGTGGGACGACGTCGCCGTCCACTGGGCGCTGATGTACCCCGACGCCTACGAGGTGGGCCTGCCCAACCAGGGCCTCATGATCCTGTACGAGGTGCTCAACGAGCGCCCCGACGCCCTGGCCGAGCGCACCTACGCCGTCTGGCCCGACCTCGCCGGGTTGATGCGCGAGCACGGCGTCGGTCAGTTCACCGTCGATGCGCACCGCCCGGTGCGGGAGTTCGACCTGCTGGGCGTCAGCTTCGCCACCGAGCTCGGGTACACCAACCTGCTCGAGGCGCTCGACCTCGCCGGCGTCCCGCTGCACGCGGTCGACCGCGACGAGAGCCACCCGGTGGTCGTCGCCGGCGGGCACGCCGCCTTCAACCCCGAGCCGGTCAGCGACTTCGTCGACTGCGCGGTGCTCGGGGACGGTGAGCAGGTCGTCGGGGACATCACCGACGTCGTCGCCGCCTGGAAGGAGCAGGGCCGCCCCGGTGGGCGGGTCGAGCTGCTGGCCCGGCTCTCCCGGGTCGACGGGGTCTACGTGCCCCGCTTCTACGCGGTCAGCTACGCCGCCGACGGCACGATCGCCGAGGTGCGCCGTACCCGGGACGACGTCCCGGCCCGCGTCGGCAAGCGCACGGTGATGGACCTCGACGAGTGGCCCTACCCCAAGCAGCCGCTGGTCCCGCTGGCCGAGAGCGTGCACGAGCGGATGAGCGTGGAGATCTTCCGCGGCTGCACCCGTGGCTGCCGCTTCTGCCAGGCCGGGATGATCACCCGCCCGGTCCGCGAGCGGACGATCACCGGCATCGGCTCGATGGTCGACGCCGGGCTCAAGGCCACCGGCTACGAGGAGGTGGGCCTGCTCTCGCTGAGCAGCGCCGACCACTCCGAGATCGGCCAGCTGGCCAAGGAGCTCGCCGACCGGTACGAGGGCACCAACACCGGCCTGTCGCTGCCCTCCACCCGGGTCGACGCCTTCAACGTCACCCTGGCCAACGAGCTCTCCCGCAACGGCCGCCGCTCCGGGCTGACCTTCGCGCCCGAGGGCGGCAGCGAGCGGATCCGCCGGGTGATCAACAAGACCGTGTCGAAGGAGGACCTGGTCCGCACGGTCACCACGGCGTACGCCAACGGCTGGCGCCAGGTGAAGCTCTACTTCATGTGCGGTCTGCCCACCGAGACCGACGAGGACGTGCTGGAGATCGCCGAGCTGGCGGTCGAGGTGATCCGCGCCGGCCGCGAGGCCAGTGGCACCAAGGACATCCGCTGCACCGTCTCCATCGGTGGCTTCGTGCCCAAGCCGCACACGCCCTTCCAGTGGGCGGCGCAGGCCAGTGCCGAGACGATCGACCACCGGCTGCGGATCCTGCGCGAGGCGATCAACGCCGACCGCCGGATCGGCCGCTCCATCGGTCTCCGCTACCACGACGGCAAGCCCGGCGTGATCGAGGGGCTGCTGTCCCGCGGTGACCGCCGGGTCGGTCGGGTCATCGAGCGGGTCTGGCGCGACGGCGGGCACTTCGACGGCTGGAGCGAGCACTTCTCCTACGACCGGTGGCAGACGGCTGCG
This sequence comes from Modestobacter sp. VKM Ac-2985, assembly GCF_026967925.1. Classification (GTDB taxonomy): domain Bacteria; phylum Actinomycetota; class Actinomycetes; order Mycobacteriales; family Geodermatophilaceae; genus Modestobacter. Next base: position 1,308,916 of record NZ_JAPVBI010000001.1, read on the forward strand.
GCCGAGGAGCTCGCTGCGTTCGGGCTCGACCTGGCCTGGTACACCACCCGGGAGCGCACCGAGCACGAGGTGCTGCCCTGGGACCACCTGGACTCCGGGCTGGACAAGGAGTGGCTCTGGGACGACTGGCAGGACGCGATCAGCGAGGACGAGGTCGGCGACTGCCGCTGGACCGGCTGCTACGACTGCGGTGTCTGCCCGACCATGGGCACTGACATCCAGATCGGGCCCACCGGGCGCAGCCTGCTGCCCCTGACCCCCGTCAACCGGTAGTGGCCCGCACCCCGGACGGCCCGCCGCCGCCGCCGACCGTGCAGAAGCTGCGGTTGCGCTACACCAAGCGCGGCCCGCTGCGGTTCGCCTCGCACCGCGACCTGGCCCGCGCCCTCGAGCGTGCGCTCCGTCGTGCCCAGGTGCCGATGGCGTTCTCCGCCGGGTTCAGCCCGCACCCGAAGATCTCCTACATGGGGGCGGCGCCGACCGGCACGGCCTCGGAGGCGGAGTACTTCGAGATCGGGCTGTCCGCGCGGCGCGACCCGGAGCAGGTGCGGGCCGCACTGGACGCCTCGCTGCCGCCGGGCATCGACGTCCTGGAGTGCGTCGAGGCCGTCGAGGGCAACGGCTCCCTGGCCGACCGGCTCGACGCCACCCGGTGGCGGATCGACCTGCCCGGGGTGGACGCCGACGAGCTCTCCGCCGCCGTGCAGACGTTCCTCGCCCATGAGGTGGTGCTGGTCGCGAAACGGACCAAGAACGGCACCAAGGACGTCGACGCGCGGGCCGCCGTCGTCTCGGCTGCAGTCTCCGTTGAGGCAGGTTGTGCCATACTGCTCCTGGTCGTACGGCAGCTCACGCCGACCGTTCGACCGGATGACGTGATGGCCGCTCTGGCTGCCGTCGCCGACCTGCACCCGCCGTTGCCCGCCCGGGCCGTGCGTGAGGCGCAGGGCCGGCTCGACGACAGTGGTGACGTCGCCGATCCGCTCGGGCCCGACCGCGTGGCCAGTTCCCGCTGCCAGGGGGAGCCGGCTCAGGTCTGACCCGGTGGACCCGGATGCGCCCGGCGTCGCCCGCGACACGTCTGCCAGCCGTGGCGCTGCACCACCCGATCTCTGCACCACCTGATCTCTGCACCACCTGAGCTCTCGGACCACCGCACCACCCGTGTTCAGCACGCTGCACCACCGGGCCCCAGCCGCACCGGCCGGGGCGCGGACCCAGACTTCGCGGGTCGGGCAGAACCGCCGCTCCCAGTGGCCGCCCGATCCGCCCAACCCACGTTCCTGCGCGGCCGCCAGTCGGAGACGATCGGCGCCCGGGGACGCACAGGAGGCGAGCCCTTCGTGGCCGACCACGACGACAACGAGAACAGCACCGACCTGGGCATCGCGGAGGGATCGACGCCGCCCGCCGATCTGCTCGGCGGCCCGGCGGACCCGGTCGAGAGCGGAGGCCCGCTCGGCGGGCCGGACGACGAGCCGACCGCCGAGGACCTCTCCGAGGAGCCGGCGGAGATCCCGATCGCCGAGGCGGTGACGCCCCAGCCGGAGCACGAGCTCCCGAGGTTCGGCGCACAGTTCAGCTCACCCGAGCCCACCACCGTCACCGCCCGGCCCCGCCGCCGGGCGACGCGGCCGGCCGTGACCGCCGACCCCGACTCGGTCGAGCCGCCCGCGCCGCAGGTCACCCACGTCGCCCCCGCCTTCGTCAGCTTCGTGGCCCCCGAGCCCGAGGTCGCCGCACCGCGCCGCCGCAGCCGCCGTCCCCAGGCCGAGTCGCCGAGCGAGTCGACCGAGGTGGACACCGGCCGGACCGACGAGCGGCCGGCCACCGACGAGCGGGACGCCGAGCAGGCACCGCCGCGGCGTTCCCGCAGCCGTCGCCGCACTGCGGCCGAGAGCGAGCCGATCGAGGCCGAGGACACCGGGAGCACCGAGACCGAGGAGCGGGACGCCGAGCAGGCACCGCCGCGGCGCTCCCGCGGCCGTCGCCGCAGTGCGGCCGAGAGCGAGCCGATCGAGACCGAGGACACCGAGACCGAGGACACCGAGACCGAGGACACCGAGACCGAGGACACCGAGACCGAGGAGCCGGACGCCGAGGACTCCGACGACCGCGACGGCGAGGACGGCGGTTCCTCGGGCAGCCGTCGCCGGCGCCGGGGCCGTCGGGGCCGCGGCCGCGGACGCACCGGTGAGGACGCCACCGACGGCGACCGCGACGACGAGGACACCGACGTCGAGACCCCGGCCGTCGCCGACGCATCCGACGACAGCAGCGAGCGCGACGGCAGCGAGCGCGACGGCCAGGACGACGACAACGAGGACGACGACGCTGCCGAGGGCGGTTCGGGGTCCAGCACCCGACGTCGTCGCCGTCGCCGTCGCCGCGGCAGCAGCGGCGAGAGCGGCAGCGACGAGACCGCCGAAGACGCCGACGACCGGCCGGAGCGCGCGGGCCGCAACGGCCGCACCTCCAGCGACGACGACGTCCGGGGCGTGGCGGGCTCCACCCGGCTCGAGGCCAAGCGCCAGCGCCGTCGTGAGGGCCGCGACGGTGGCCGTCGCCGCGCGCCGATCCTGAGCGAGTCGGAGTTCCTGGCGCGGCGCGAGGCCGTGGACCGGGCGATGGTCATCCGGCAGCAGGGCGAGCGCACCCAGATCGCCGTCCTGGAGGACGACGTCCTCGTCGAGCACTACGTCACCCAGGCGCAGGCGACCTCGTTCGCGGGCAACGTCTACCTGGGCCGTGTGCAGAACGTGCTGCCCAGCATGGAGGCCGCCTTCGTCGACGTCGGCAAGGGCCGCAACGCCGTCCTGTACGCCGGCGAGGTCAACTGGGACGCCGCCGGTCTGTCCGGCAAGTCCCGGTCGATCGAGACCGCGCTCAAGTCCGGCGACAAGGTCCTGGTCCAGGTCACCAAGGACCCGATCGGCCACAAGGGCGCCCGGCTGACCCAGCAGGTCAACCTGCCCGGCCGCTTCCTGGTCTACGTGCCCGGTGGCTCGATGACCGGCATCAGCCGCAAGCTGCCGGACAAGGAGCGCCAGCGGCTCAAGGACATCCTGAAGAAGATCGTCCCCGAGGACGCCGGCGTCATCATCCGCACGGCCGCGGAGGGCGCTTCCGAGGAGGAGCTCACCCGCGACGTGGCCCGGCTGCAGGCGCAGTGGGAGGTCATCCAGACCAAGGCGTCCTCGACCAGCAACGCGCCGACGCTGCTCTACGGCGAGCCGGACCTGGCCATCCGCGTGATCCGCGACGTCTTCAACGAGGACTTCAAGCGGCTGGTCGTCCAGGGCGACGACGCCTGGGACACCGTCGAGGCCTACGTCGCGCACGTCTCCCCGGAGCTGTCCGAGCGACTGCAGCGCTACACCGGCACCGGCGACGTCTTCCGCGACCTGCGGATCGACGAGCAGCTGATGAAGGCCCTCGACCGCAAGGTGTGGCTGCCCTCGGGTGGCTCGCTGGTCATCGACCGCACCGAGGCCATGACGGTCGTCGACGTGAACACCGGCAAGTTCGTCGGGTCCGGCGGCAACCTCGAGCAGACCGTCACCCGCAACAACATCGAGGCCGCCGAGGAGATCGTCCGCCAGCTCCGGCTGCGCGACATCGGCGGGATCATCGTCATCGACTTCATCGACATGGTCCTGGAGAGCAACCGCGACCTCGTGCTGCGGCGGCTCACCGAGTGCCTCGGCCGCGACCGCACCAAGCACCAGGTCGCCGAGGTCACCTCGCTGGGCCTGGTGCAGATGACCCGCAAGCGCGTGGGCCAGGGCCTGCTGGAGGTCTTCTCCGAGCCGTGCGAGCACTGCCGCGGCCGGGGTGTCCTGGTGCACGTCGACCCGGTGGACGACAAGAAGCGGTCCAGCGGGAACGGTGGCGCGGGCAACGGCGCAGGCAACGGTGGCGCCGGCAACGGTGGCGGCGGGCGCAACCGGGGTGACTCGGGCAACGGCTCGGGCGCCTCGGGCAGTGGCTCCGGCACCGCGTCGGGCTCCGGCCGCGACAAGGGCCGGAACGACCGGGCCAAGGACGCCGACGTCGTGACCCCCGAGGTCGAGGAGACGGCGCCCGCGACCGAGCAGGAGGCCACCCCGACGCCGGCGGCCGAGGCCCCGGAGACCGACGGGACCGAGACCGGCGGCGGTCGCGGCCGACGCAGCCGCGGCGGCCGGGACCGTGGCGCCCGCGACGGCGGCACCAAGGACCGTGGTCCCGCGGACACCGGTGCGCCGGACGCCGCTCCCCAGGAGGAGCAGGGCGCAGCGGTGACCGAGACGCCGGAGACCGTGGAGGGGGGCACTGCGACGTCACGTCGCGAGGACCCGGCCGCCGGCTGGGACGTCGCGGACGCCATGGCGCTGCAGGGCGGGGCGTCCTTCGACGAGCCGGCCGTGGCGGAGCCGGATGCCGAGCCGGAGATCGAGCCGGTCGACGAGGGTCTGGGTCGCCGCAGCCGGGGTCGCCGTGGACGCGGGCAGTCTCCCGAGGCCCGGGCGGCCGAGGACGCTCCCGGCACCGGGACTCCTGGCACCGGGGCGCCCGCTGCCGAGGAGCCGACGCCGGACAGCGTCCTGGCGGCGGTGGTGGCCCCACCGGCCGAGCCGGAGGCCGCGGCCCCCGCCGAGGACCGGTCGGAGCCGACCGTCGTCGTGGCACCCCAGCCGGTCGCCGAGCCCGCGGCCGCCCCGGAGGTCCCGGCGGCCCGGCCGCGGCGCCGCAGGGCCGCCTCGCGGCCCGCAGGCCCGCCGGCCTGATCGAGGGGCCCGGTGCCCCCACCGCGGGCGAGCTCGCGGTGGGGGCACGGGGCCGACCGGGTCGACCGCACGCGGTTCGACCCGGGCACGACGCCTCGGGTACGCTGGACGGGTTGCTCCACCACGGGCCGTGCACTCCGGTGCCGCCTGGGAGGCGCGAGCAGCACGTCCAGCACTCGGCCCTCGTGGCGGTCGTGCGCGCAGGACAACAGTGCTGGACACATGGAATCGATCGAGGAGTCAGTGGTGTACGCAGTCGTCAAGGCCGGTGGAGCGCAGCACAAGGTGGGTGTCGGTGACACGTTCACCATCAACCGCCTGAGCGGGGAGGCCGGTGACACCGTCACCCTTCCGGCCATCCTGCTGGTCGACGGCGACACCGTCACCTCCGACGCTCAGACGCTCGCCGGTGTCACCGTGACCGGCGAGATCGTCGAGCACGGCAAGGGCCCGAAGATCCACATCCACAAGTTCAAGAACAAGACGGGCTACCACAAGCGCCAGGGGCACCGTCAGCCCCTGACCAGCGTCGTGGTCCGCGACATCACGAAGGGCTGACGACATGGCACACAAGAAGGGCGCATCGTCGTCCCGTAACGGTCGCGACTCCAACGCCCAGCGCCTGGGCGTCAAGCGCTTCGGTGGTCAGGTCGTCAAGGCCGGCGAGATCATCGTCCGCCAGCGCGGCACCCACTTCCACCCGGGTCTCGGCGTCGGCCGCGGCAAGGACGACACCCTGTTCGCCCTCGTCCCCGGCGCGGTGACCTTCGGCTTCCGCCGCGGCCGCCGCGAGGTCGCCATCACCGCCGTCGGCGCCCCGGTGGCTGCCCGCGAGACCGTCTCGGTCTGAGCACCACCCAGTTCCACCAGCTCTGACTGGGTGGCGGCGCCGGAGTCCGGCGCCGCCACCCGTTTCCCTTTCCGGACAGTTCGGCCGTAGCGCAGAGAGGCGGCGATCATGGCCGCTTTCGTCGACCGCGTGACGGTCCACGTCTCGGCAGGCAAGGGTGCCAACGGGGTCAGCTCCGTGCACCGCGAGAAGTTCAAGCCGCTGGGCGGTCCCGACGGGGGCGACGGGGGTGACGGCGGCGACGTCGTCCTCCAGGTCGACTCCAGCGTGCACACCCTGCTGGACTTCCACCACCGCCCGCACCAGAAGGCCGGCAACGGCAAGCAGGCAGCCGGCGACTACCGCAACGGCGGACGCGGGGCCGACCTCGTCCTCGGCGTCCCCTCCGGCACGGTCGTGACCGTCGGCGGTCAGGTCGTCGCCGACCTGGTCGGCGCGGGCGCCCGCCTCGTGCTCGCCCGCGGCGGCAAGGGCGGGCTGGGCAACGCCGCACTCGCCAACGCGCGCCGCAAGGCACCCGGTTTCGCGCTGCTCGGCGAGCCCGGTGACGCCGTGGACGCCGTCCTCGAGCTGAAGAGCATCGCCGACGTCGGGCTGGTCGGGTACCCCTCGGCCGGCAAGTCCTCGCTGGTGGCCTCGATGTCCGCGGCCCGGCCGAAGATCGCCGACTACCCCTTCACCACGCTGGTCCCGCAGCTGGGCGTGATCCGCTCCGGTGACACGACCTACACGATGGCCGACGTCCCCGGCCTGATCCCCGGCGCGTCCGTGGGCAAGGGGCTGGGCCTGGAGTTCCTGCGGCACGTCGAGCGCTGCGCCGTGCTGGTGCACGTGGTCGACATGGCGACGATGGAGCCCGGCCGCGACCCGGAGACCGACATCGAGGCCCTCGAGCACGAGCTGCGCGAGTACGGCGGCGAGGAGCTCGACCTGGTCGGCCGGCTCCGGATCGCCGTGCTCAACAAGATCGACGTCCCGGACGGCCGCGAACTGGTCGACCTGGTGCGCAGCTCGCTGGAGGCGCGGGGGCTGAAGGTCTTCCCGATCAGCGCGGCCACCGGGGAAGGCGTGACCGAGCTGGGCTACGCGCTGGCGGCCGCCGTCGAGGAGCACCGGGCCTCGCTGCCCGACCTCCCGCCGGCACCGATCACGATCACCCCGCGCGCGGTCGACGACGGCGGCTTCACCGTCGAGCCCGACCCCCGCACCGACGGGTGGGTCGTGCTCGGGGTGCGCCCGGAGCGCTGGGTCCGGCAGACCGACTTCAACAACGACGAGGCTGTGGGCTACCTCGCCGACCGGCTCAACCGGCTGGGTGTGGAGGACGAGTTGGCGAAGGCCGGCGCCGTCCCCGGTGATGCGATCACCGTCGGCGACGTCACCTTCGACTGGGAGCCCACCCTGCCGGCCGGCACGCTCACCATCGAGGAGACCGCGGGCCTGGGTGGTCGGGGCACCGACACCCGGCTCGAGGACAACTCGCGCCCCTCGGCCGACGAGCGACTGCTCGCCAAGAAGGCACGGCGGCTGCCGTACGAGGTGGCCGAGGGGGACGGCTGGGTCGACGCCGACCTCCTCGACGACGCCGACCGGTGACCGCCCGCGCGGAGATCGCCGCCGCGCAGCGGGTGGTGGTCAAGGTCGGGTCCTCGTCGCTGACCACCCTGCCCGGCGGGCTGGACGAGACCCGGCTGCGGGCGCTGGTCGACGTCCTCGGCGCGCTCCGCGCCGCCGGGCGGCAGGTCGTGCTCGTCTCCTCGGGCGCGATCGCCGCCGGGCTGGCGCCGCTGGGGCTGGCCGGCCGCCCCCGTGACCTGGCCACCGCGCAGGCGGCCGCCAGCGTCGGGCAGCTGCGGCTGGTGCAGACCTACGCCGACGCCTTCACCGCCCATGACGTGACCGTCGGCCAGGTGCTGCTCACCGCCGACGACCTGACCCGGCGCAGCCACTACCGCAACGCCCAGCAGACGATCGAGCGGCTGCTGGCCCTCGGTGTGCTGCCGATCGTCAACGAGAACGACACGGTCGCCACCGAGGAGATCCGGTTCGGCGACAACGACCGGCTCGCCGCGCTGGTCGCCCACGTGGCCATGGCCGATGCCCTGCTGCTGCTCTCCGACGTGGACGGCGTCTACGACGGCGATCCGCGCACCGGCCCGGCCGCGCTGGTCGACACGGTGCGCGGCCCGGCCGACCTGGCGGCGGTCACGCTCGGCTCGGCCAGCCGCAACGGCGTCGGCACCGGCGGGATGGCCACCAAGGTGGAGGCCGCCCTCATCGCCTCGGCGGCCGGAGTGCCCGTGGTGGTCACCTCCACCGCGCAGGCGGCGGACGCGCTGGCCGGTGAGCGGGTGGGCACCCTGTTCGCCCCGACCGGGCGTCGTCCCTCGGCCCGGCAGTTCTGGCTCCGTTACGCCAGCCGGCCGCGCGGCCGGGTGCTGCTGGACGAGGGAGCGGTGCGCGCCGTCCGCGAGCGGCACGCGTCGCTGCTGGCCGCGGGCATCACCGGGGTGACCGGGGAGTTCCTCGCCGACGACCCGGTGGAGCTGGTCGGCCCGGACGGCGAGGTGATCGCCCGCGGCCTGGTCGCCTACGACGCGCGCGAGCTGCCGGCGCTGCTGGGCCGCAAGACCGGTGACCTGGACCCCGAGTACCGCCGGGAGGTCGTCCACCGCGACGAGATGGTCCTCGTCGGGCGCGCCACCCGGGGCTGAGAGACTGGTGCGGTGACCGTTCGCCCCATCCGCGAGATCGGCGACCCGGTGCTGCGCACCCCGGCCGACCCGATCCGCGCCTTCGACAAGGACCTCGCCGCGCTCGTCCGCGACCTGGAGGAGACCGTCGACCACCCCGGCCGGGCCGGCGTGGCGGCGACCCAGATCGGGGTGGGTCTGCGGGTCTTCTCCTACAACGTGGACGGCGTCATCGGGCACCTGGTGAACCCGGTGATCACCGAGCGCAGCGAGGAGACCCAGGACGACGACGAGGGCTGTCTGTCGATCCCGGGGCTCTACGCCCCCACCGTGCGGGCGATGCACTGCGTGGCCGAGGGGTTCGACGTGCACGGTGAGCCGCTCCGCATCGAGGGCAGCGGACTGCTGGCCCGCTGTCTGCAGCACGAGGTCGACCACCTCGACGGCAAGCTCTTCGTCGACCGGCTGACCGGCGATGCCCGCAAGCAGGTGCTCCGCGCCCTCCGCACCTGAGGGCTCCGCCACCCCAGGCAAAGGAAGCTCTTCACCCGGTCTGGGCTCCGGAACCGGGTGGAAAGCCTCCTATGCCTCCGTCGGCGGCCGCGTAACCTCGACGCGTGTCCGACGTCGACTTCCCGCTGATCGGGGCCGCCGCGGTCCGCGCCCGTGCGGCCGCCCGCGTGCTCCGCACCCTGCCGACCGAGACCAAGGACGCCGCGCTCACCGCGATGGCGCAGGCGCTGCTGGAGCGGGCCGACGAGGTGCTCGCCGCCAACGCCGCCGACGTCGAGGCCGCCGCGGCGGACGGCACGCCGGCCTCGGTGCTGGACCGGCTGCGGCTGGACCCGGCCCGGTTGGCCGCGGTCGCCGACGCCCTGCGGCACCTGGTCTCGTTGCCCGACCCGGTCGGCGACGTCGTCCGCGGGTCGACGCTGGCCAACGGGTTGCAGCTGCGGCAGGTGCGGGTGCCGCTCGGTGTGGTCGGGATCGTCTACGAGGCCCGGCCCAACGTCACCGTCGACGCAGCCGGGCTCTGCCTGAAGAGCGGGAACGCGGCGCTGCTGCGCGGGTCCGGCTCGGCGCACCGCACCAACACCGCGCTGGTCGCCGTCCTCACCGAGGCCGCCGAGAAGGCTGGGCTGCCGGCCGGGTCGATCGCGCTGCTGCCTGCGGACCGCGCCTCGGTCGGTGAGCTGCTCAACGCCCGCGGGCTGGTCGACGTCGTCATCCCGCGCGGTGGCGCCTCGCTGATCGACCGGGTGGTCCGCGAGGCGACCGTGCCGGTGATCGAGACCGGCGTCGGCAACTGCCACGTGTACGTCGACGCCTCCGCCGACCCGGCGATGGCCGAGGCGATCGTGCTGAACGCCAAGACCTCGCGGGTCAGCGTCTGCAACTCCGCGGAGACCCTGCTGGTGCACCGGGACGTCGCGTTCCTGCCCCGGCTGCTGGCCGCGCTGGCCGACGCCGGGGTCACCCTGCACGGCGACGAGGCCGCCCGCCGGGCGCACGAAGGCGTCGTCCCCGCCACCGACGAGGACTGGGCCACCGAGTACCTGTCGCTGGACATGGCCGTGCGGGTCGTGGACGACCTCCCCGGCGCGCTGGACCACATCAGCCGGTGGGGGAGCGGGCACAGCGAGGCGATCGTCGCCGACTCCGCCCGGGCGATCGCCGAGTTCACCGCCGGCGTCGACGCCGCCGCGGTGCTGGTCAACGCCTCCACCCGGTTCACCGACGGCGGCGAGTTCGGGTTCGGCGCCGAGATCGGCATCTCCACCCAGAAGCTGCACGCCCGCGGTCCGCTCGGGCTGCCGGAGCTCACCTCCACCACCTACGTCGTCACCGGCAACGGCCACACCCGCTGACCCGGCCCGCCCGAACGGCCGAACGCCTGAAACGCTCAACGAGGAGCCGCATGTCCCGCACGCCCACGCACGCCGCCCAGTTCGCCGACGTGGCGGACGTGACGACGCGGCTGACGGCCGCGGGATACCTGCCCGACGCCCAGATCGCCACGACGGTCTTCCTGGCCGACCGGCTGGGCAAGCCGCTGCTGGTGGAGGGGCCGGCGGGGGTGGGCAAGACCGAGCTGGCCAAGGCGATGGCCGCCGCGACGGGGTCCGAGCTGATCCGGCTGCAGTGCTACGAGGGCCTGGACGAGGCGCGGGCGCTGTACGAGTGGAACTACAAGAAGCAGCTGCTGCGGATCTCCGCGGCGGGCACCGGCGGTGCCGACTGGGACACCGTGCACGACGACGTCTTCGGTGAGGAGTTCCTGCTCGCCCGGCCGCTGCTGACCGCGATCCGGCGCAGCGAGCCGACCGTGCTGCTCATCGACGAGACCGACAAGGCCGACGTCGAGGTGGAGGGCCTGCTGCTGGAGGTGCTCAGCGACTTCCAGGTCACCATCCCGGAGCTCGGCACCATCACCGCCACCCGGCGGCCGCTCGTGGTGCTCACCTCCAACGCCACGCGGGAGCTCTCCGAGGCGCTGAAGCGGCGCTGCCTGTACCTGGCCCTGGACTACCCGAGCGCCGAGCGGGAACGGGAGATCGTGCTGTCCCGGGTCCCCGACCTCGCACCGGGCCTGGCCGACCAGCTGGTGCGCACGGTGCGGGCACTGCGCGCCCTGGAGCTGAAGAAGTCGCCGTCGATCTCCGAGACCCTGGACTGGGCGCAGACGCTGCTGGCGCTGGGCCTGGACACCCTGGACGAGCAGGCGATGCGTTCGACCCTGGGCGTGGTGCTCAAGCACGCCAGCGACCAGGTGCGCGCCGCCGCCGAGCTCCGGCTGAACTGATGCCGCCGGGAGCCGCCGTCGAGCCGGGTGGGCTGGTCGGGCACCTGGACGGCTTCGTCCGCGCGGTCCGGGAGGCGGGCGTGCCGGTCGGGATCAGCCAGGCCGTGGACGCCGCCCAGGTGCTCACCGTCGTCGACCTGCTCGACCGGGAACAGCTGCGGCACGGACTGGCCGCGGTGCTGCTCCGCCGGGCCGCCCAGCGCGAGGTCTTCGACGTCCTGTTCGACCTCTGGTGGCCGCTCACCGACCGGCCGGTGCCGGTCGCCGACGACGATGCCCCTGGGGACGGCGACGAGGACGGCGAGCCGGGGGCCGACGGGCCGCTGCCGGTGGGCGATCCGGGCGCGCTGGCCGAGGCGCTGCGCGCCGAGCTGCTGCGCCTGCTGCTGGACGGGGACGAGGAGGCGCTGCGCCGGTTCGCCCGGCTCGCCGTCGACCAGCTCGGCGCCGGGGCGCCCAGCGCATCGGGGCAGTCGTTCTTCAGCTACCGGGTGCTGCGCGCGCTCTCGCCGGACACGCTCGTGGCGCAGCTGCTGGCCGGGATGCTCGGCGGAGGTGAGACCGGCGGGCTGGCCGAGCAGGTGGCCCGGTCGACGGCGAAGGAGCGGATCGCGGCGTTCCGGACGGCCGTGGAGGCCGAGGTCCGGCGGCGCACCGCGGCGGAGAAGGGGCGGGACAAGGTCGCCCGCAACGCCGTCCGCCCGATGGCCGACCAGGTCGACTTCCTCCGCGCCCAGCAGGCCGACCTGGCGGAGCTGCGCCGCACCGTGGCCCCGCTGGCCCGGCGGCTGGCCGTGCGCCTCTCGGCCCGCCGCCGGCTCGGCCGGGCCGGGCGGCTGGACTTCCGGCGCACGGTGCGCGCCTCCCTGGCCACCGGCGGGATGCCGCTGGTGACCCACCACCGGCCGCGGGCGGTGCACAAGCCCGAGCTGGTGGTGCTCTGCGACGTCAGCGGCTCGGTGGCCGGCTTCAGCCACTTCACCCTGATGCTCACCCAGGCGCTGCGCGAGCACTTCAGCGGCGTGCGGGCGTTCGCCTTCGTCGACTCGACCGACGAGGTGACCCGGTTCTTCACGCCCGGCGCCGACGTCGTCGACGCGATCGCCCGGATCGGACGGGAGGCCGACGTGGTGAGCTTCGACGGGCACAGCGACTACGGCAACGCCTTCGAGGTCTTCGCCGAGCGGTGGCCCGCGGCCGTGGGCCCGAAGACGTCGTTGCTCGTCCTCGGCGACGGCCGCACCAACTACCGGCACCCAGGCCTGCCGACGCTGGCCGACCTGGTGCGGCGGTCGCGGTCGGCGCACTGGCTCAACCCGGAGCCGCGCCGGTTGTGGGGGAGCGGTGACTCGGCCGCCGACCGGTACGCCGACGTCGTCCCGATGGTGGAGGTGCGCACCGCGGCCCAGCTGGCCGACTTCGTCACCACCCTCTGAGGCCACCGTTCTGGCCCGCCGGGGCAGCCACCACCATGACGACACGCCGACGGAATCGTTCCCATGCCCCCGCCTCCTCGCACAACGTGCAACGAGACGGCATCGTCCGCTTCAGGCACGACGGCGGGGTGGACGACGAGCTGCAGGAGTGGGTGCGACCACCACTCGGCGGACTCGCGAGCGACCGGCGGCACGGGGGAGCCGGTCGCCAGCCCGACGGCGCAGGGACCACCCGGCCGTCGTGCCCCCCTTCCGGCCCCCGGAACCGGTGGTCGGACGACCGGCCCCGGCCCGGCCGGGCTAGGCTCGGTCGGTGGCAGGACGTCGACTCGGGGTGATGGGCGGGACGTTCGACCCCATCCACCACGGGCACCTGGTGGCCGCCAGCGAGGTCGCCGGACTGTTCGGGCTCGACGAGGTCGTGTTCGTGCCGACCGGTCAGCCGTGGCAGAAGTCCGACCGGGGCGTGAGTCCTGCGGAGGACCGCTACCTGATGACCGTGATCGCGACCGCCTCCAACCCGCGCTTCTCGGTCAGCCGGGTCGACGTCGACCGGGGCGGACCGACGTACACCATCGACACCCTCACCGACCTGCACCGCCTGCACCCCGACGCCGAGCTGTTCTTCATCACCGGCGCCGATGCGCTCGCCCAGATCGTCGGCTGGCGGGAGACGGACAAGCTCTTCCAGCTGGCCCACTTCGTGGGCGTCACCCGGCCCGGCTACCAGCTGGCCGACGCCGACCTGCCGCACGGTGCGGTCAGCCTGGTCGAGGTGCCCGCACTGGCGATCAGCTCCACCGACTGCCGCGACCGGGTGCGCCGCGGGCGGCCCGTCTGGTACCTGGTCCCCGACGGTGTGGTGCAGTACATCGAGAAGCGCGGGCTCTACCACCCCGGCGCCGGGGCCGACGAGCTGACCGACGGCCCGCGGACCGGTGTGTTCCCCGCTGAGCGGCGGGTGGCCACGGACGACCGCGAGACCACGGCCACCTCGCCGGACCTCGGGCACGGGTACCCCGTGCAGGACCCGGACCTGAGCGACCCAGACCTGAGCCACACCCCCATCACCGGGGACGACCCGTCCCCCGACCTGCAGGAGATCCCCCGATGACCGCCTCGGACGAGGCACGCGAGACCGCGCTCATCGCAGCGCAGGCCGCCGCCGACAAGCTCGCCACCGACGTCTCGATCGTCGACGTCAGTGACCGCCTGGCGATCACCGACGCGTTCGTCCTGACGTCGGCGCCCAACGAACGCCAGGTCCAGTCGATCGTCGACGGGGTGGAGGAGCGCCTGCGCGAGCACGGTCTGAAGCCGGTCCGCCGCGAGGGCGTGGCCGAAGGACGGTGGGTGCTGCTCGACTTCGTCGACGTCGTCGTGCACGTCCAGCACGCCGAGGAGCGCGCCTACTACGCCCTCGAGCGGCTCTGGAAGGACTGCCCGGTGATCCCGTTCACCGACGGTGCGGTCCCGGCCGCCCCGACGCCGGCGGAGGAGGACGCTGCCGCCGGTGACGAGGGGGGCAGCGCCGAGGACGCCGCGGGCGAGTCCGGCCGGTGACGGCGGGCGCTGACGCCCCGGCGGTGTCCCGCCTGCTCGTGTGGCGGCACGGCCGTACCGAGTGGAACGCCGCCGGGCGCTTCCAGGGGCAGCTCGACCCGCCGCTGGACGCCGAGGGACGGTCCCAGGCCGCGCGCACCGCACCCCATCTCGCCACCCTGCTGGACGGGCAGGAGGCGCTGCTGGTCTCCAGCGACCTGCAGCGCGCGGTCGACACGGCAGGGGCGCTGGCCCCGCTGCTGGGTGTGCCGCTGCGCGTCGACGAACGGCTGCGCGAGCACGGACTGGGCAGCTGGGAGGGCCTGACCCGCCACGAGGTGGCCGACCGGCACCCGGAGCAGTACGCCGACTGGATGGCCGGCCGGCCGGTGCCCGGGCGTGGCGGGGAGGCGCAGGCCGACGTCGCCGCCCGGGCGCTCGCCGCGGTGGCCGACCTGCCGCCGGCGGCCACCGCCGTGCTGGTGACCCACGGCGGTACGGCGGGCCGGTTGATCGAGGCGCTGCTGGGGCTGGGGGCGGAGCACAAGCGGGTCTTCGGGCCGCTGGGCAACTGCCACTGGAGCGAGCTGTCCTTCCAGGCCTCGGGGTGGCGGCTGATGCGGCACAACCTGTCGGCCCTGGCGCCCGAGCGCACGGAGGGCGGCGTGCGCTCGCCCGGTGACCGCGGCGCCTTCCCCGAGCTCTCGGCCACCGACGCCCCCGATGCACCGCGGGCGGGAGCCAGCCCCGAGGAGGGCGCACCCGTGACCGACGCCGACGCGGGCTGACCGGCCGGCCCCGCAGCGCTGCGCCGCACGCGGCTAGCCTCGCGCCATGTCCGTCGCCGTGGTCACCGACTCGACGGCCTACCTGCCGGCCGACGTCGTCGAGCGCTACGGCATCCAGGTCGTGCCGCTGTACGTCGTGCTCGCCGGGCGTTCGGGCCGGGAGGGCAGCGACGTCACCTCCGCGGAGGTCGCTCGTTCGCTCTCCGTGCGGGGCGGGCACGTCAGCACGTCGCGCCCGACGCCGGGGGACTTCGTGGCCGTGTACCGGCGGCTGCTGGACGGCGGCGCGGACCGGCTGGTGTCGGTGCACCTGTCCGGCGAGCTGTCGGGCACGTGGGACGCCGCCCGGGTGGCGGCGGCGCAGGTCGGTGAGCACCTGGTGACCGTGCTGGACTCCCGCTCGGCCGCGATGGGCACCGGGTTCGCCGTGCTCGCCGCCGCCCGGGCCGCCGCCGACGGTGCCTCGGCCGCCGAGGTGGCCGACGCGGCCCGGGAGACGGCGGCGGCGACCCGCACCTTCTTCGTCGTCGACACCCTCGAGCACCTGCGGCGGGGTGGGCGGATCGGCGCTGCCGCCGCGCTGCTGGGCAGTGCCCTGGCGGTGAAGCCGGTGCTGCACGTGACCGACGGCCAGGTCGTCGCCCTGGAGAAGGTGCGCACCTCCGCCCGCGCCCTGAACCGGCTGGTCCAGCGCGCGGTCGACGTGGCCGGTGACGCCCCGGTGGCCGCTGCGGTGCACCACCTCGCCGCCCCGGAGCGCGCCCAGCGGCTCGCCGACCAGCTGGCCGCCCGGCTGCCGGCGCTCACCGAGCTCTACGTGAGCGAACTGGGGGCCGCCGTCGGGGCGCACGTCGGGCCGGGTGCGGTCGGCGTGGTCGTCGACCCGACCCCGCGTCCGGGCACCCAGGCAGGGCAACGGCCCGACGAGGGGCCACCGCCGCCGGATCCGTCGGAGCAGGTCCAGGACTGAGGTCGGGAGGCCGGGCACCCGGTCACGGTCGGGTGGCTCCGGCAGTCGACGGGCGCCGCCGTCCACAACGGTGTGCTCCGTCCACAACCCGGTCGCGGCCCTCGTCGGGGGTGGAGCCGGCTCCCTAGCGTCCGTGGCGTGCGCCCTCCTGCCCGTCGCAGCGACGACTCCGACGTGATCCGGGCCCGGCTGCGGGCGCTGCTGGCCGAGGGGCAGCACGGCGGCGGCTGGGTCCCCGACACCGGCGAGCCGGACGAGCTCCCCGGCGACGACGGCGACTGGCCGGCCGACGAGGACGACCGCACGACCCAGCCCGTCGAGCCCGTGCACCTGCCCGCCGGGCTGGGCCGGCACCGCGCACCCGGGCGGGCCACCCGCGTCGACCCCGGCCGTCCCGGCGCCTGGGCGTTGTGGACGGTCGCGGTGGTGGCGGCCGTCCTGGTCGTCGGCTGGACGTGGATCGGCCGCCCGGTCGTCGACCAGGTGCCGGCTGCTGCGTCCAGCGGCGCTCCGGCCGCGTCGGTGGCCGCACCGTCGTCCACCTCGGCCGGCCGCGCACCCGCGGGGGAGGCTCCTGAGGGCGCGGGGGCCGGCACGGTCGTGGTGTCGGTCGTCGGGCTGGTCGGCGCCCCGGGGCTGGTCACCCTGCCGGCCGGTGCGCGGGTGGCCGATGCGCTGGCGGCGGCCGGCGGGCTGCTGCCCGAGGCCGACCCGGCGTCGGTGAACGCCGCAGCCGTGGTCAGCGACGGCCAGCAGATCGCCGTCGGGGTGCCCGGGGCGGTGCAGGGCACAGGCGGCCCGGAGGCGGCGGGAGCAGCCGGGGCCGTGCTCGACCTGAACACGGCGACCGTGGCGGAGCTGGACGCACTGCCGGGGATCGGCCCCGTGCTCGCCCAGCGGATCGTCGACCACCGCGCCGCCCACGGGCCGTTCGCCAACGTCGACCGGCTGGACGACGTCAGCGGCATCGGCCCGGCGATCTTCGCCGAGCTGGCCGCGCGGGTGCGGGTCTGACGATGCCGCCGTCCGGTGCGGGACGGCCGGTCCACCGCGTGCAGACGACGGACCGGTGGTCCTGGCTCGACCTGCGCCTCGTGCCTCCTGCACTCAGCGTGTGGGTGCTGACCCTGCTGGCACCCCACCTGCCCGTCGGCCTCCTCCTCGCCCTCGCGGCGGCCTCGGCCCTGGGCGCCGCCGCCCTGCTGCTGGCCGGCCGGTCCCACCGGGCAGTCGTGCGCCGGCAGGTCGCGGCGCGCGGGGTCGTCATCGGCTGCCTGGCCGCGGTCACCGTGACCGGAGCCACCTCGGCGGTCCGGGCCCAGGCGCGAGCGGCCGCACCCCTGCTGGCGTTCGCCGACCGCGGTGCCGTCGTCGAGGTGTTCCTGGAGCTGACCGACGACCCGCGACCGGTGGCCGGCGCCGGGGCAGCTCGGGTGCTCGTGCACGGGAAGGCCTCCCCGGCGGCGGACCGGACGGGTGGCGACCCGGTGCTGCTCTTCGGCGCCGCGGAGGAGTGGGCCGGGCTGCTCCCCGGTCAGTCGGTCCGGCTCCACGTCCTGGTCCGGCCGGCGGAGCCGGGGGACGACGTCGTGGCGGTGCTGTCCGCGCGCTCGCCACCCGACCCGGAGGGTGGGCCGGGCGTGGTGCAGGACGTGGCCGGGTCCCTGCGCACCGGGCTGGCCGAGTCGGCTGCCCGGACCCTGCCCGACCGCGCCGCCGGGCTGCTTCCCGGACTGGTGGTGGGGGACACCAGTGCCATGGACCCAGCGCTGGTCGAGGAGTTCCGGCGGGCAGGCCTGGCCCACCTGACGGCCGTCTCGGGGGCCAACGTGGCGATCGTGGTGGGCCTGGTGCTGTGGCCGCTGCGGGCCCGGGCCGTCGACCGGCGGTGGCAGGCGCTGGCCGCGGCGCTGGCGATCGTGGGGTTCGTCGTGCTCGCCCGTCCGGGGGCCAGCGTGCTGCGGGCTGCGGCGATGGGCGCGGTGGCCGTGCTGGCGCTGGCCTCCGGCCGGGCCCGTGCCGCGGTGCCGGCGCTGGCGGCCACCGTGCTGGTGCTGCTGCTCCTCTCGCCCGGGCTGGCCAGCGACGTCGGGTTCGCCCTGTCGGTCTCGGCCACGGCGGCGATCGTGCTGCTGGCCCCGGGGTGGTCCCGGGCGCTCCGCCGGCACCGTGCGCCCCGGCCCGTGGCCGACGCCGTGGCGGTCAGTGCGGCCGCAGGCCTGGCCACCGCACCGCTGGTGGCCGGCCTCGCCGGGCTGGTCAGCCTGGTGTCCCTGCCGGCCAACCTGCTGGCGGCACCAGCGGTGCCGCCGGCGACCGTGCTGGGCGTGCTGGCCGCCCTGGTGTCGCCCGCAGCGCCCGGGCTGGCCGACGTGCTCACCTGGCTGGCCGGCTGGCCGGTGCGCTGGCTGGTCGTCGTCGCCGAGCGCGCCACGGCGGTGCCCGACGGCACCACCGGCTGGCCGGCCGGCACCCGGGGTGCGGTCCTGCTCGCGGTGCTCCTCGCCGTCGTGGTCTGGACGCTGTGGCGGTGGCCCCGGCTGCGTCCGCTGGCGGTGGCCGCGCTCCTGGGCGTCGTGCTGGTCGGTTGGCCGTTGCGCCAGGCCGGCCGGGGGTGGCCGCTGACCGACACGGTCGTGGTGGCCTGCGACGTCGGCCAGGGCGATGCGCTCGTGCTGCCGACCGGTCCGGGCGAGGCGGTGCTGGTCGACGCGGGTCCGGATCCTGCGCTCGTCGACGGCTGCCTGCGCCGACTGGGGGTCGACCGCCTGCCGCTGGTCCTCCTCTCGCACCTGGACGCCGACCACGTGGGCGGGCTGGCCGGTGCCCTGGCCGGGCGGGACGTCGGGGAGGTGGCCACCGGGGCGTTGACGCCCGACGACGAACGGGTGCCCCGGCTGGAGCGGGCCGTGGCCGAGGCCGGTGCGCGGCGCGTCGTCCTGCGGCCGGGGGACCGGCGCACGGTGGGCAGCGCCGGCTTCGAGGTGCTCGCCCCCGATCCGGCCGAGGCCGTCGCCGGGGCCGAGCCGAACGACCTCAGCCTCGTCGTGCGGGCCACCCAGCGGGGCGTGCGGGTGCTGCTCACCGGCGACCTCGGCGCGGAGGCGGAGGCGCGCCTGGTGGCGGCCGGCCTCGACCTGGGCGCCGACGTGTTCAAGGTGCCGCACCACGGCAGCGCGGACGCCGATCCCGGGTTCCTCGGTGCCAGCGGGGCGGTCGTCGCGCTGATCTCGGTGGGAGCCGACAACAGCTACGGCCACCCGACCCGGCGGCTGCTGGACTGGTTGGCCGACGCGGGGATGCGCACCTACCGCACCGACCGGGACGGTGACGTCGCGGTGGTGGGCCGGGCGGGGGAGTGGGGGGTGGCGGTGCGGGGACCGGACGCCTCGCTGCGCGCCGGCGCGGGAGCCCAGCCACTGGAGCCGAGGCGGCCGGGTGCGGTGGCGACCCGGTCCCGGCGGCGCCCCGATCCTGTCGGCGCGCCGTGGCAGCATGGGCCCGTGGCAACCGCAGCACCTCCGGCACCGACCTCCCGGCTCCGGGTCGTGGTGGGCGAGGAGGAGCTGCTGCGCGCCCGAGCCGTCTCCGCCGTGCGCGCGGCGGTCCGCGAGCGCCACCCCGACAGCGAGGAGCACGAGCTGCCGGCAGCCGGCCTGGCGGTGGGCCAGCTGGCCGACGTGCTGGCACCCTCCCTGTTCGGTGGGCACCGGCTGGTCGTCGTCACCGGGGCGCAGGAGTCCGCGGCGGCGCTGGCCGACTCCCTGGTGAGCTACACCAAGGAGCCCGACCCGGAGCTCACGCTGGTCGTCGTCCACTCCGGCGGGAAGCGGAACGAGGCGCTGCTGAAGGCGTTCAAGGCAGCCGGGGCGGCGGTCGACGAGTGCCCGAAGATCAGCTCGGCGGGGGAGCGGGTCGCCTTCGTGCGCAACGAGGTGCGGTTCGCCGGCGGCAAGATCACCCCCGACGCGGTGACCGCGTTGCTGGAGGCGGTGGGCAACGACCTCCGCGGGCTCTCCGCGGCCGCCAGCCAGCTCGTGTCGGACTTCGGTGGGGTCATCGACGCCGACGCCGTCGCCCGCTTCCACCGGGGCCAGGCCGAGGTCACCGGGTTCACCGTCGCCGAACGGGTGCTGGTCGGGGACATGGCCGGCTCGGTGGAGATGCTGCGCTGGGCGCTGGACCGCGGGGTGGCCCACGTGCTGATCGCCGACGCGCTGGCCGACGGGGTGCGCACCGCCGCCCGGGTCGCCTCGCTGAACACCACGAACATCGGCGAGCTGGCCCGCCAGCTCAAGCTCCCGCCGTGGAAGGTGAAGAAGGCGCAGGCCCAGGCGCGGGGCTGGAGCATCGACGCGCTGCAGAAGGCGATCGGGGTGGCCGCCGAGCTCAACGCCGACGTGAAGGGCGCCGCCGCCAGCGCCGACTACGCGCTGGAACGAGCGATCCGCCGGATGGTGGGCATCCGCGCGGCCGCGGCCGGTGGGCGGGCTCGCGCCCTCCGCTGACGCCCCGACCGGATCACCGTCGCGACCGGATCACCGCCCCGACCGGGTCACCGGCTCGGTTCTTGGAGGCGAACCGGCCTCGGTGGAGGGCCACAGACGCGAGGAGCCCCCTCCCGTGCAGGGAGGGGGCTCGTCGCGGAGCGGTGCGCAGCTCAGAGGCTGGCGACCTTCTTGGCCAGCGCCGACTTGCGGTTGGCGGCCTGGTTCTTGTGGATGACGCCCTTGCTGGCGGCCTTGTCCAGGGCCTTCGAGGCCGTCGCGAGGGCGGCCTCGGCCGCGGCCTTGTCCCCGGCGTCGGCGGCCGTGCGGAAACGCCGGACCTGCGTCTTCAGGGCGGAGCGGACAGCGACGTTGCGCTGACGAGCGATCTCGTTCGTCTTGATCCGCTTGATCTGGGACTTGATGTTCGCCACGCGTGAGCCTCGGATGTGTCGCAGGGAGGTGTACTTCTGACAGTGCGTCCACGGCACAACGAAGCGCAGCGCGGACCGGCTTGCAAAGATACCAGCCCGCCGCCCCACACCCCAACCGGTGCAGGCCCGCTCCGGCCCGGCACAGCCGCGCGCGACGTCGTCGCCGGGCAATCGTCCTGTCCGGGCGCAGTCCGTGGGACGATGGGCGCACTGTGACGACTCCTGCATCCACCGATCCCGCCCGGATCCGGAACTTCTGCATCATCGCCCACATCGACCACGGCAAGTCGACGCTGGCCGACCGCATGCTCGAGGTGACCGGGCTCGTCGAGGGGCGCAACATGCGCGCCCAGTACCTCGACCGGATGGACATCGAGCGCGAACGCGGCATCACCATCAAGGCGCAGAACGTCCGCCTGCCCTGGACGCCCCGCAGCGGCGAGGACACGAGCACCGAGTTCGTGCTCGACATGATCGACACCCCGGGCCACGTCGACTTCACGTACGAGGTGTCCCGCTCGCTCGCCGCTTGCGAGGGCGCCGTCCTGCTGGTCGACGCCGCTCAGGGCATCGAGGCTCAGACGCTGGCCAACCTGTACCTGGCGCTGGAGAACGACCTCGCGATCATCCCGGTGCTCAACAAGATCGACCTGCCCGCGGCACAGCCGGAGAAGTACGCCGCCGAGATCGCCCACATCATCGGTTGCGACCCCGACGACGTGCTGCGGGTCAGCGGCAAGACCGGCCAGGGCGTGCCGGAGCTGCTCGACCGGATCGTGCAGGAGGTCCCCGCGCCGACCGGTGCCGACGAGGGCCCCGCCCGCGCGATGATCTTCGACTCCGTCTACGACATCTACCGCGGCGTCATCACCTACGTCCGGGTCGTCGACGGCCGGATCTCCGCCCGCGACAAGATCAAGATGATGTCGACCGGTGCCACGCACGAACTGCTGGAGATCGGCGTCATCTCCCCGGAGCCCAAGCAGGTGGACAGCCTGGGGGTCGGCGAGGTCGGCTACTTCATCACCGGGGTGAAGGACGTCCGCCAGTCCCGCGTCGGGGACACCGTCACCCTCCAGCACAAGCCGGCCGCCGAGTCGATCGGCGGCTACCGCGACCCGAAGCCGATGGTCTACTCCGGCCTGTACCCGATCGACGGCAGCGACTACCCGCTGCTGCGCGAGGCGCTGGACAAGCTGCTGCTCAACGACGCCGCGCTGACCTACGAGCCCGAGACGTCGGCGGCCCTGGGCTTCGGCTTCCGGGTCGGCTTCCTCGGCCTGCTGCACCTGGAGATCGTCCGCGAGCGGCTGGAGCGCGAGGCCGGCATCAGCCTCATCTCCACCGCGCCCAACGTGGTCTACCGGGTGATCATGGAAGACGGCTCCGAGGTCACCGTGACCAACCCGAGCGACTGGCCCAGCGGCAAGATCGGCACGATCTACGAGCCGATCGTCAAGGCCACGATCATCGCGCCGAGCGACTACACCGGCGTGATCATGGAGCTCTGCCAGGGACGCCGCGGGCAGCTCGGCGGCATGGACTACCTGTCCGAGTCGCGGGTCGAGCTCCGCTACACGCTGCCCCTCGGCGAGATCATCTTCGACTTCTTCGACGCGCTGAAGTCCCGCACCCGCGGCTACGCGAGCCTGGACTACGCCGAGGCCGGCGAGCAGGAGTCCAAGCTGGTGAAGGTCGACATCCTGCTGCAGGGAGAGGCCGTCGACGCGTTCTCCGCGATCGTGCACACCGACAAGGCGTACAGCTACGGCGTGCTGATGGCCGGCAAGCTGCGCGAGCTCATCCCACGCCAGCAGTTCGAGGTGCCGATCCAGGCCGCCGTCGGTTCCCGGGTGATCGCCCGCGAGACGGTCCGCGCGATCCGCAAGGACGTGCTGGCCAAGTGCTACGGCGGTGACATCACCCGTAAGCGGAAGCTGCTGGAGAAGCAGAAGGAGGGCAAGAAGCGGATGAAGATGGTCGGCCGCGTCGAGGTCCCCCAGGAGGCCTTCGTGGCCGCGCTCTCCACCAACGAGTCCACCGCCAGCAAGCCCAAGTGAGCGGGCGGGTCAGCGCCGTCTGCGTCTCGGGTGCGGACCTGCTGCCGCTGCCCGACAAGCGCCCCAACCGCTCCGGCATCCGGAAGTCGCCGGTGGAGGGCCGGGTCGCCGTCCACCCCCTCGGGTTGGAGGGTGACGTCCAGGTCAACAAGAAGCACCACGGCGGCGAGGGCCAGGCGGTCTACGCCTATGCCCAGGAGGACGCCGACTGGTGGGTGGCCGAGCTGGGCCGGGAACTGCCGCCCGGCCGGTTCGGCGAGAACCTGCGGACCGTCGGCCTCGACCTGGTCGACGCCGTCATCGGTGAGCAGTGGCGGGTCGGGACGGCGCTGTTCCAGGTGACCGCCTGGCGCACCCCGTGCGCCAACTTCGCCCGCTACTGGGACGTGCCGGACCTGGTGAAGCGCTTCGCCGCCCGCGGTGCCACCGGCGCCTACCTGCGGGTGCTGGAGACCGGCGAGGTGGGGGCCGGTGACGCCGTCACGATCGTCTCCCGTCCCGACCACGGCGTCACGGTGGCCGGCGCGTTCCGGATCGTGATGACCGAGAAGCAGCGGCTGTCCGAGCTGACGCCGGTGCTGCCGTTCCTCCCGGACAAGGACCGGCCGGTGCTCGCCGCCAAGATCGATCGGGTCACCGCCCGGGCCTGACCTCAGACCGTGAAGACGATCTTCCCGGCGGTGCGGCCCTCGAGCATCCGGGCGAAGCCGTCCCGGGCCTGGGCCAGCGGCAGCTCGACGTCGATCTGCGGCCGCACCCCGGTGATCCGGCACATCTGGATCAGGTCGTCGAGCTCGTCCCGGGTGCCCATCGTCGAGCCGATCACCGACAGCTGGGTGAAGAAGACCCGGTTCAGCTCGGCGCCGGGGTTGAAGCCGCTGGTCGCCCCGCAGGTCACCACGACGCCACCGGGCTTGAGGGACTTGATGCTGTGCGACCAGGTGGCCTCACCGACGGTCTCCATCACGCCGTCCACCCGCTCGGGCAGCCGGGCGCCGGTCTCGAACGCCTGGTCCGCGCCGAGCGCGAGCGCCGCCGTCCGCTTCTCCTCGCTGCGACCGGTGACCCAGACCCGGTAGCCGGCCGCGCTGCCGAGCTTGATCAGTGCTGTGGCCACCCCGCCGCTGGCCCCCTGCACGAGGACCGTCGACCCGGGGCGCAGCCCGGAGCGGACGAACAGCATCCGGTAGGCGGTCAGCCAGGCGGTGGGCAGGCAGGCGGCCTCCGCGAAGGAGAGCTCGGCCGGCTTGGGGACGACGTTGCGCCGCGGCACGACGACCTGCTCGGCGAGCGTCCCCTGGTGCACCTCCGACAGCAGCGAGCGCTTCGGGTCCATCGTCTCGTCGCCGGTCCAGCCGGGGGAGGTGAGGACCGCGTGCACGACCACCTCGTTGCCGTCGGCGTCGATCCCCGCTGCGTCGCAGCCCAGGATCATCGGCATCCGCTCGGCAGGCAGGCCGACGCCGCGCAGGCTGAACAGGTCGTGGTGGTTCAGCGAGGCGGCCTTCACCTGGACCGTCGTCCAGCCCTCAGGGGCCTCCGGCTCGGGCCGGTCACCGACCTCCAGCACGGAGAGCGGGTCCTCAGGGGCGGGGGTGGAGACGAAGGCAGCGAGCATGAGCGGACGCTAACCGAGTACCGCCACCGCTGCGACGCGGGTCACCCCCTCAGCGGACGACGACGGCGTGCTCCTGCTGCGCGACGAACTCGCCGATCACCGGGGCGCCGGGCACCTCGCCGCCGAGCAGCAGCCCACCGGAGGTCTGCGCGTCGGCCAGCAGCAGCGCCTCGTCCTCGCTGACCGCCGACAGGTCGGCGTGCGGGCGGACCCAGTCCAGGTTCCGCCGGGTGCCGCCGGAGACCCAGCCGTCGGCCAGCGCCTGCCGCGCCCCGGCCAGGTACGGGACGGCGGCGGCGTCGACCACCGCGGTCACCCCGCTGGCCCGGGCCATCTTGTAGAGGTGGCCGAGCAGGCCGAAGCCGGTGACGTCGGTGCCCGCCCGGATCCCGGCGGCGACGGCGGCGACCGAGGCCTCGGCGTTGAGGGCGGTCATCGACGCGACCGCCTCCGCGGACACCTCACCGGTGTTCTTGTGCCGGCTGTTGAGCACGCCGACGCCCAGCGGCTTGGTCAGCGACAGCGCCGTCCCGGCGACGGCGGCGTCGTTGCGGATCAACCGGTCGAGGTCGACCAGGCCGGTGACCGCCATCCCGTACTTGGGCTCGGGGTCGTCGATGGAGTGCCCGCCCCCGACGTGGCAACCGGCCTCGTGCGCGACCTTCAGCCCGCCGCGCAGCACCTCCGCGGCCAGCTCGACCGGCAGCACGTCCCGCGGCCAGCCCAGCAGGTTCACTGCCATCACCGGGGTGCCGCCCATCGCGTAGACGTCGGAGAGCGCGTTGGCCGCGGCGATGCGGCCGAAGGTGTACGCGTCGTCGACCACGGGGGTGAAGAAGTCGGTGGTGAGGACCAGCCCCTGGCCACCGGCGATCCGCACCACGGCGGCGTCGTCACCGTCGTCGAGGCCGACGACCAGTTCGGCCGCCGGGTCCCGCGGGCCGGTGTGGGTGAGGCCGGCGACCACCGCCTCCAGCTCACCAGGCGGGATCTTGCAGGCGCAGCCGCCGCCGTGCGCGTACTGGGTCAGCCGGACGGGCGGTGCGGTGGTGGTCACGTCGAACCAATCTAGATGGCCCGCCGGACGGCCGGCCGGACACGATGCAGGGCCGGTGCCGACACCGGGGGAGTGCCTCGTCCGGGGTCCCCGGGGGTCCTGGGCTGTGGCAGTCTCCCGGAGGACCAGGGCGGCGAGGTCGGGGAGACCCCCGATCCGCCGAGGCAGGCGCCGGACAGCCTGGTCGCAACGGGAGGAGCACACCGGACGTGGCCGCCACACTGCACGACGTGGCCCGCCTTGCGGGGGTCTCCTTCAAGACGGTGTCGAACGTGGTGAACGACTACCCGCACGTCCGCCCCAGCACCCGGCAGCGCGTGCAGGAGGCCATCGCGCAGCTGGGGTACCAGCCGAACCTCTCCGCGCGCAGCCTCCGGTCCGGCCGCAGCGACGCGATCAGCCTCGCCGTCCCGGAGCTGCGGCTGCCGTACTTCGCCGAGCTGGCCGACGAGGTGATCCGTGCGGCCGAGCGCCGGGGCCTGGTCGTGCTCATCGAGCAGACCAACCGGGACCGCAAGCGGGAGCTCGACCTGCTCGGCAGCGCCCGGCTGCGGATGGTCGACGGGCTCCTGTTCAGCCCGCTGGGGCTCACCGCCGAGGACGCCTCGATGGTCGAGATCGACACCCCGCTGGTGCTGCTCGGCGAGCGTCTCTTCCACCCCGCGGTCGACCACGTGACCATGCAGAACGTGGCCGCGGCGCGCGCTGCCACGGAGCACCTCCTCGCCCGCGGTCGCCGGCGCATCGCGGTCGTCGGCTCGCACCCCGGTGAGGTGATCGGCTCGGCCGGGCTGCGCCTGCAGGGGTACCGCGCGGCGCTCGACGCGGCGGGCATCCCGTTCGACGAGCGGCTGCTGGGGCCGGCCGAGCTGTGGCACCGCCGGGAGGGTGCCGAGGCGGCTCAGGCGCTGCTGGCCTCCGGGGTCGACTTCGACGCGGTGTTCGCGTTCAACGACACCCTCGCCCTGGGTGCCATGCACGCGCTGATCGCCGCCGGCCGTCGGGTCCCCGACGACGTCGCGGTGATCGGCTTCGACAACACCGACGACGGCATGTTCTCCCAGCCGACGCTCACCACCGTCGACCCGGGCCGCCGGGAGATCGCCGAGCGTGCGGTCGAGACGGTCGTGCAGCGGATCGCCGACCGGAGCATCGCCCCGCAGCACGTGGAAGTGGGCTACTCGATCGTCCAGCGCGAGTCCAGCTGAGGCCTCGGCCACCGGCCCGGGCACGGGTCCGTCCCCGCCGCCGAGCCTGTCGTGGACCGGTTCGTCGACGACTCGCCGAGCGCGTCGGCGCGTTCTGCCGAGCCCTCTTGACACCGGTCGTGGGATGGACCACATTGCTCTTCACAACGTTGTAGAAGGTGCTCCACGGCACAGTCGCCAACGTGTGCGGCGCTCCGGCGCCTGCTCCCGGTCACCACCCAGCGACCGGGTGTCCTGCGCGCGGCGCTGGGCGACACCCTCGCCCACTGCAGCTCGTCGCACCTCGCTCCACAGGGGCCGAACGTGCAGCCGGCTCCAGCCACCGACGACGGCGTCCGTGGCCGTCACTCCGAGAGGGACCTCCCGTGAACAAGAAGATCATGACCGCACTGTTCGGTGCGGGGACCGTCATGACCAGCCTCACCGCCTGTGGCGGCGGCGGGGACGGCGAGGCCGCCGCCAGCGGCGGCGGCGGTGGGTCGTGCAGCGTGCCGATCGCCAACGCGGAGGCGCCGGTCGTCTCCGTGTGGGCGTGGTACCCGAACATGAAGACGGTGGTGGAGAACTTCAACGACACCCACACCGACGTGCAGGTCTGTCTCACCAACGCCGGCCAGGGGGCCGACGAGTACGCCAAGTTCCAGACCGCCGTCTCGGCCGGCCGCGGCGCCCCGGACGTGATCATGCTGGAGACCGACACCGTCCCGGTCTTCGCCCTGCAGGAGGCGCTGGTCGACCTGAGCGAGTACGGCGCCAGCGAGGTCGAGGACAACTTCGGCGAGGGTGCCTGGCGCGACGTCTCCAGTGGCGACGCGGTGTACGGCATCCCGATCGACGGTGGCCCGATGGCGATGATGTACCGCCAGGACATCTTCGACCAGTACGGCATCACCCCGCCCACCACCTGGGACGAGTACCGGGCCGCGGCCGAGGAGCTGAAGGCGGCCGGTGGGCCGCTGATGGGCGACCTCCCGGCGAACGTCCCGGCCCCCACCGTGGCGCTGATGCAGCAGAACGGCGCGGAGCCGTGGACCTACGACTCGGCGAACCCGACCGAGCTGGAGATCGACCTCAACAGCCCGGAGAGCAAGGAGGTGCTGGACTACTGGGCCGGACTGGTCGAGGACGGGCTCATCGGCACCCAGGACCAGTTCACCACCGAGTACATCTCGGGTGCGATCAACGGTGACTACGCCACCTACATCTCCGCCGCCTGGGCGCCCGGCTACCTGACCGGCGCCGGCGCGGGTGAGGGCGCGGACGCGGGCACCTGGCGCGTCGCCCCGCTGCCGCAGTGGGACCCGGCCAACCCCGTCTCGGTCAACTGGGGTGGCTCGGTCCTCTCGGTGACCAGCCAGGCGGAGGACCCGGAGCTGGCCGCGCAGGTGGCGAAGGAGCTCTACGCGGACGAGCCGTCGCTGACCGACGGGTGGACGTCGCAGACGATCTTCCCGCTGAACCAGTCGGTGCTGAACTCGCAGGAGTTCGTCGACCACGAGTCGGAGTTCTTCGCCGGCCAGACGGCCAACAAGGACGTCTACATCCCGGCGGCGAACGCCTACGAGGGGTCGACCTACAGCCCCTTCGGCACCACGTTCTACGCCCAGTTCACCGAGGAGATCGCCGCGATCAACGCCGGTGAGAAGACCGGCTCGGAGGCGCTGGACGACCTGCAGGCGGAGATGGAGACCTACGCCGAGCAGCAGGGCTTCACGCTCAACTGAGGCTGCCGGCCCAGCCGGACGACTCCGTCCGGTCGCGGGGAGGGCGCACCGCCTTCCCCGCGACCGGACACCCCCACCTCCCCAGAACGAGAGCGAGACGGTGATGGCAACGCTGGACACGGCACCGCGGCCGGTGTCCCCCGCAGCAGGGGCCACGGTGGCCCCCGGACGGCGGGGCGCCCGCCGACGCAAGCGGCGCGGCAACGGCATGGTCGGGTGGCTGTTCCTGGCCCCGTTCGCGGTGGTCTTCCTGCTGTTCCTGGTCGGCCCGCTGCTGTACGCCTTCTACCTGAGCCTCTTCACCAACGGGCTGGCCACCGGTGAGGAGTTCGCCGGTCTGGCGAACTACAGCCGGGCCTTCACCGACCCGGCCTTCCTGTCCGGTGTGTGGTTCGTGGTGCGCTTCGCCGTCGTGGTCATCCCGGTCCAGATGCTGGTCTCCCTGGCCGCGGCGTTGGTGCTCGACTCGCTCACCAGCCGCTTCGCCACGTTCTCCCGGCTCATGATCTTCATCCCCTACGCGATCCCCGCCGTCATCGGTGCGGTGCTCTGGGGCTTCCTCTACAGCCCGAACTTCGGGCCGCTGGAGCAGCTGTTCGGGGAGGGCGCACCGTTCCTGCTGAGCCCGGACAACCTGTTCTACGGGCTGACGAACGTGGTGACCTGGCAGTGGGCCGGCTACTACATGATCATCATCTACGCAGCGCTGCAGGGGATCGACCCGGCCGTCTACGAGGCGGCCCGGATGGACGGCGCGAAGGCCTGGCAGATCGCGCTGAGGATCAAGATCCCGATGATCAGCTCGGCGCTCGTCCTGATCCTGGTGTTCGCCGTCATCGGCACCCTGCAGTTCTTCACCGAGCCACAGGTGCTGCTGCCGATCTCCAACGGGTCGATCACCACCGACATCACCCCGAACGTCTACGCGTTCAACCTGGCGTTCCGGTTCGCCCAGTTCAACTACGCCTCGGCCATCTCCTTCGCCCTGGGCATCGTGGTGTTCATCGGCGTCTACGTCTTCCTCTTCCTGACCCGCAAGCGTGGGGGGTTCCTCAAGTGACCGTCCTGTCCAGCCCCGCCCGCGCCGACGCCCCGGCCGAGGCTCCCCGCCAGCACCGGGCCCGACGCCCGCGTCGGCGTCGTACCGGCTCGCACCTGTTCCTGGCCTTCCTCGTCCTCTACTTCGTGCTGCCGCTGTGGTTCCTCATCGTGGCCAGCACCAAGAGCCCCGGCGGGCTGTTCAACTCGCCGAACGGCGCCCTGTGGTTCGGCGAGGACTTCGCCCTCTTCGACAACCTCTCGACGCTGTTCACCTACAACGACGGCATCTACCTGAGGTGGCTCGGCAACTCGCTGCTCTACGCCTTCGGTGGCGGCATCGGGGCCACCGTCCTGGCGGTGCTCGCCGGGTACGCGTTCGCCAAGTTCGACTTCCCGGGGCGCCGGTTGTCCTTCGCGCTGCTGCTCGGCGCGGTGATGGTCCCGATGACCGCCCTGGTCATCCCCACCTTCGTGATGCTGTCGGAGGTCGAGCTCACCAACACCGCGTGGGCGGTGATCCTGCCGTCGATGCTCAGCCCGTTCGGCGTCTACCTGATGCGGGTCTACACCGCCGACGGCGTGCCCGACGAGCTGCTGGACGCGGCCCGGATGGACGGCGCGGGGGAGTTCCGCACGTTCTTCCAGGTCGCGCTGCCCCTGATGCGCCCGGCGATCGTCACGGTGCTGCTGCTGTCGGTCGTGGGCACCTGGAACAACTACTTCCTGCCCCTCGCCGTCCTGTCGGACTCCGAGCTCTTCCCGATCACCGTGGGGATCAACCTCTGGCAGGGGCTCGCCGGGGCCAACAACGGCGGCGGCGTCTCCCTCTACACGCTGATCGTCGTCGGCTCGCTGGTGTCGATCATCCCGCTGATCGCCGCCTTCCTCGGCCTCCAGCGGTACTGGCAGGGCGGCCTGTCCATCGGCAGCCTCAAGTAGCTCACCGGCGGCCCGCCACCGGCGGCGGGCCCCGGCCGGCGCGGTGCACGCCCTCGTGCTGCCCGCCAGACCTCCCTCGCACGGACCTGTTCCAGGCCCGTCACCCCATCGCGCGGCCAGGCCGCCCCCACGTCGAGGAACCCTCATGTCCACTGCACACCTGACGCTCGACCCCCGCTTCACCATCGGCGCCGTCCACCGGCGGGTCTTCGGCTCCTTCGTCGAGCACCTGGGCCGCTGCGTCTACGACGGCCTCTACGAGCCCGGCCACCCGACGGCCGACGAGGAGGGCTTCCGGACCGACGTGCTCGAGCTGGTCCGCGAGCTCGGGGTGTCCACCATCCGCTACCCCGGCGGCAACTTCGTCTCCGGCTACCGGTGGGAGGACGGCGTCGGGCCGCGGGAGTCCCGGCCGAAGCGCCTGGACCTGGCCTGGCACTCGCTGGAGACCAACCAGGTGGGCCTGCACGAGTTCGCCCGCTGGAACGACAAGGCCGGCAGCGAGCTGATGCTGGCCGTCAACCTCGGCACCCGCGGTGTGCTGGAGGCCCTCGACCTCCTGGAGTACAGCAACGTCCGGTCCGGGTCGGCCCTGTCGGACCAGCGCATCGCCGACGGCACCCCGGAGCCCTTCGGCGTGAGGATGTGGTGCCTGGGCAACGAGATGGACGGCCCGTGGCAGCTGGGGCACCGCAGCGCGGAGGACTACGGCAAGATCGCCGCCCAGACCGCCAAGGCCATGCGCCAGCTGGACCCGTCGGTCGAGCTCGTGGTGTGCGGCAGCTCCAACTCCGCCATGCCGACGTTCGGCGCGTGGGAGCGCACCGTGCTGGAGCACACCTACGAGGACGTCGACTACATCTCCTGCCACGCCTACTACGCCGAGCGCAACGGCGACCTGGCCGGCTTCCTCGCCTCGGCCGTCGACATGGACCACTTCATCGAGTCCGTCGTCGCCACCGCCGACCACGTCAAGGCCGAGCTGCGCAGCGCCAAGACGATCAACGTCGCCTTCGACGAGTGGAACGTCTGGTACCAGGAGCGCTTCCACGCCGAGGACCAGATCACCGACATCGAGCAGTGGCCCTACGCGCCCCGCCTGCTCGAGGACGCGTACCACGTCGCCGACGCCGTCGTCGTCGGCAGCCTGCTCATCTCGCTGCTCAAGCACGCCGACCGGGTCACCTCCGCGAGCCTCGCGCAGCTGGTCAACGTCATCGCGCCGATCATGACCGAGCCCGGTGGGCCGGCCTGGCGGCAGACGACGTTCTTCCCCTTCGCGCTGACCTCCCGGCTGGCCCGGGGCACCGCGCTGCGCGTCGAGCTGTCGAGCGAGACGTACCGGACCACCGAGCACGGCGACGTCCCGCTGGTCGACGCGGTCGCCACCCACGACCCGGAGACCGGCGCCACGGCGGTCTTCCTGGTCAACCGGGCGATCGAGGGGCCGACGACGGTGACCGTCGACACCCGCAGCCTCGGTGACGTGCGCGTCCTGGAGACGCACACCCTGAACGACGACGACCCCTACGCGGTCAACACCCTGGCCGAGCCGACCCGGGTCACCCCGGTGGCGAACAAGAGCGCCCACCTGCAGGACGGCGTCCTCACCATCGAGCTGCCCCCGGTGTCCTGGACGGCGGTCTCCCTTGGCTGACCCCCTGGCCGCCGGGCACCCGATGACCCCTCACCCGTCCGTCCTGTCCGGATCCCCGGCATCCCCGACCACCAGGAGTGCGCCCGATGGCGACCGTCACCTATGACCGAGCGACCCGGCTCTACCCCGGCAGCGACAAGCCGGCGGTCGACCAGCTCGAGCTGCAGATCGAGGACGGCGAGTTCCTGGTGCTCGTCGGCCCCTCGGGGTGCGGCAAGTCCACCTCGCTGCGGATGCTCGCCGGCCTGGAGGAGGTCGACGGCGGCGCGATCCGGATCGGGGAGACCGACGTCACCGACGTGGCGCCGAAGGACCGGGACATCGCGATGGTGTTCCAGAACTACGCGCTGTACCCGCACATGAGCGTCGCGGACAACATGGGCTTCGCGCTGAAGATCGCCGGGATGGGCAAGGAGGAGCGCCGGGAGCGGGTCGTCGAGGCCGCGAAGCTGCTGGACCTGGAGCCCTACCTGGACCGCAAGCCGAAGGCGCTGTCCGGTGGTCAGCGGCAGCGGGTGGCGATGGGTCGGGCGATCGTGCGGAAGCCGCAGGTGTTCCTGATGGACGAGCCGCTGTCCAACCTGGACGCGAAGCTGCGGGTGCAGACGCGCACCCAGATCGCCTCGTTGCAGCGCCGGCTGGGCATCACCACCGTCTACGTCACCCACGACCAGGTCGAGGCGATGACGATGGGCGACCGGGTCGCGGTGCTCAAGGACGGCCTGCTCATGCAGGTCGGCGCGCCCCGCGAGCTCTACGACCGCCCGGCCAACGTCTTCGTGGCCGGCTTCATCGGCTCCCCGGCGATGAACCTCTTCGAGGTGCCGGTGACCCACGGGGGCGTCCGCTTCGGGGACCACGTCCACCCGGTGGCGCGGCAGTCCCTCGCCGCCAGCCCGGGCGACACGATGACCCTCGGCGTCCGGCCCGAGGACTTCGAGGTCGCCGACTCCGGCGCGGTGGTCGAGGTCGACGTGGTGGAGGAGCTCGGCGCCGACGCCTACCTCTACGGACGGCTCCTCCAGGGGGCCACCGAGCCCCTCGTCACGGTCCGCGTCGACGGCCGGCAGCCACCCCGCCGGGGGGAGCGGGTCCACGTCGTGCCGCGGGCCGGCCACGTCCACCTCTTCGGCAGCGACGGCGCCAGGCTGGCGGACTGATCGTCGGGTCCCGCTGGACGGGCGGGACCTGCCGGTCCGGTCGTCGGGACGTAAGGTCGGCGGCGGAGACGTCAGGGTGTCTGGTGGCCCCCGCGGCCTCTAAAGCCGACGTGGCCGAGCAACTCGGTCAGGCGGGTTCGATTCCCGTCCGTCTCCGCCAACCGCTCCGCGGAGCCGGCCCTCGGGCCGGCTCCGCGACGGGCACCTACGCTCGGCCGCGATGACCACGGAAGCGACGGCCACCGACCCACGCCGGCAGGTGCCCCGCACCGACACGGTGCTCGCCGACCCCGCCGTCGCGGCTGCGGCGCAGCGACTGGGCCGGGAGCTGGTGAAGCGCGCCGTGCAGGTCGCCCAGCAACGCGTCCGGGACGGCGACGTCGCGCCGGAGGACGTCGTCGCCGCCGTACTGGCCGGGCTGCCCGGCACCGCCAGCAGCCTCTCGCCGGTGCTCAACGCCACCGGCGTGCTCGTGCACACCAACCTCGGCCGGGCACCGCTGTCGGGCGCGGCGGTGGCGGCGGTGGTGGCGGCCAGCGGCACCACCGACGTCGAGCTCGACCTCGGCACCGGCCGCCGCGGCCCGCGAGGGGAGGGGGCGCTCTCGGCGTTGCTGGCCGCCGTGCCCGCCGCCGAGGCCGCGCTGGTGGTGAACAACTGCGCCGCCGCGCTGGCGCTGGTGGCCACCGCGTTCGGCGGTGAGCTGGTCATCGCCCGCGGGGAGCTGGTCGAGATCGGCGACGGGTTCCGCATCCCCGACCTGCTGGTCAGCACCGGCGCCCGGCTGCGCGAGGTCGGCACGACGAACCGCGTCTCGCTGGCCGACTACACCGACGCGCTCGGCCCGGACACCGGTGCGGTGCTCAAGGTGCACCCCTCCAACTTCGTCGTCCGCGGGTTCACCCGGTCCGCCGACGTCGCCGAGCTGGCTCCGGCGCTGGCCGGCACCGGGGTGCCGCTGGTCGCGGACGTGGGCAGCGGACTGCTCCGCCCGCATCCACTGCTGCCCGACGAGCCGGACCTGCAGACGACGCTGGCCGCCGGTGCGGACCTGGTGCTGTGCAGCGGCGACAAGCTGCTCGGCGGGCCACAGGCCGGGATCGTGCTCGGCTCCGCGGCGCTGGTCCAGCGGCTGCGCCGGCACCCGCTGTACCGAGCGCTGCGGGTCGACAAGACGACCCTGGCGGCGCTCGAGGCGACGCTGCGTGGTCCCGTGCCGCCGGTGCGGGAGATGCTCGACGCCGACCTGGCCGGCCTGCGGGCCCGCGCCGCCGCGGTCGCCGACGCGCTGCAGGCCCGGGGGGTCGAGGCCGTCGCCGTCCCGGCGACCGCGCGGGTCGGCGGTGGGGGAGCCCCGGAGTTCGAGCTGCCCAGCGCCGCCGTCGCCCTGGACCCCCGGTTCGCCGAGCCGCTGCGCGCCGGCAGGACCCCGGTCGTCGGCTACCTGGAGGGCGACCGCACGCTGCTGGACCTGCGCAGCCTCCTCCCCGCCGACGACGAGCGGCTGATCACCGCCGTGACGGAGGTGGCCCGCCGGTGGAGCTGAACCCTGCCGCGCGGATGGACGTCCTGGCGACCGCCGGCCACGTCGACCACGGCAAGTCGACGCTGGTGACGGCCCTGACCGGGATGGAGCCGGACCGGTGGGAGGAGGAGCGCCGGCGCGGCCTCACCATCGACCTGGGCTTCGCCTGGACGACGCTGCCCTCCGGGCGCCGGCTCGCGGTCGTCGACGTCCCCGGGCACGAGCGGTTCGTGGGCAACATGCTCGCAGGGGTCGGGTCGGTGCCCGCCGCGCTGGTCGTGGTCGCCGCCGACGACGGGTGGTCGGCGCAGACGGCCGAGCACGTCGCCGTCCTGGACGCCCTCGGGGTGCGGCACGGGCTGCTCGCCGTCACCAAGTCCGACCTCGCCGACCCCGCACCGGTGCTCGCCGACGCCGCCGAGCGGCTGGCCGGGACGTCGGTGGGCCGGGTCCCGGCCGTGGCGGTCAGCGCGCGCGCCGGCACCGGTCTGCCGGAGCTGGCCGGTGCGTTGGAGCAGGTGCTGGCCGGCCTGCCCGCACCAGACCCGGCCGCGCCGGTGCGGCTGTGGATCGACCGGGCCTTCACCATCCGGGGCGCCGGCACCGTCGTGACCGGCACCCTGGCCGCCGGAACGGTGACCACCGGTGACCGCCTGGAGCTGGGCGGACGTGCGGTGACCGTGCGCGGGCTGCAGTCGCTGGGTGCGCCGGTCGACTCGGCCTCGGCCACCGCCCGGGTGGCGCTCAACCTGCGCGGGGTGGCGGTCGAGGAGCTCTCCCGCGGCGACGCGCTGCTCACCCCCGACACGTTCCGGCGCACCGCCGACCTCGACGTGACCCTCGTGCGACCGGTCGAGGAGAAGCTGCCCGCCGAGCTGGTCGTGCACATCGGGTCGGCCACGGTCGCCGCGCGCGTGCGGCCGCTGGACGGGTCGGCGCTCCGGCTGCGGCTGGCCACCGAGCTGCCGCTGCGGGTCGGCGACCGGCTGCTGCTGCGCGACCCCGGTGCCCGCCGGGTGCACGGCGCCGACGTGCGCGACGTGGACCCGCCGGAGCTGCGCCGTCGCGGCGCCGCCCGGACCCGCGCGGCCGAGCTCGCCGAACAGCCGCTGGGTGAGGCGGGGGCGCGGGCGGACCTGGTGCGCCGGCGGTTCGTGCGTCGGGCGGACTTCGTCGCCATGGGCTGGCCGGTGCCCGCGGACGCCACGGTCGTGGGCCCCTGGCTCCTGGCGCCGGGGCTCGCCGACGAGCTGGCCGCCCGGGTGCCGCAGGTGGTGGCCCGCTACCGGCAGCTGCGCCCGCTGGAACCCGGCCCGCCGACCGCGGTGCTGCGGTCGGCCCTGGAGCTGCCCGACGTGGAGCTGGTGCCCGCCCTCGTCCGGGAGCCCCTGGCGCTGCGGGACGGCCGGGTCGTCGCCGGTGCCGCGGCGCTGCCACCGGCGGTGCAGCAGGCGGTGGACGGCATCCGCGCCCGGCTGGGGCAGGAGCCGTTCGCCGCACCCGAGGCCGGTGACCTGGTGGCCGCCGGGCTGGGGCCGCGCGAGCTGGCCGCGGCGGTGCGGGACGAGCAGCTGGTGCGGATCACCGAGGGCATCTACCTGGCACCCGGCGTCGCCGAGCAGGCTCGGGCCCGGCTGGCAGCGCTGCCGCAGCCGTTCACGCTCAGCGAGGCCCGCAAGGCGTGGGGGACCACGCGCCGGGTCGCCGTCCCGCTGGCCGAGTGGCTCGACGCCCGCGGGGTCACCGTCCGCCAGCCGGACAACACCCGCCGCCTGCGCTGACCCGGCGGGTGAGCCGACCGGCTGGGCTCAGACCGGGCCGCCGCCGGCGGCCAGCTGCCGCAGGTCGACGTGCGCCGGCGTCTCGACCGGCAGCGGGGGATCGGCGTCGCGGACCTCGACGAGCTGGTCGGGAGTCACCGGCTCCGGGAGCCGGCGGAACTGAGCCCGGGGGTCCACCTGCTCGGTCATGGCCTCAGGGTGCCGCCGTGGGGACGGGCACGACAAGGGTTCGGCGCGCTCGTGCTCTGGCTGCACCGGTGCACCAGAGCACGAGCGCGCGCAGGACTACTCGCCGGCCGGCACCCAGCGGGCGGGGCGCTTCTCCCTTAAGGCGGCGATGCCCTCCTGGCCCTCCTCGCCGGCGAAGAACCGCGCCGACAGCTCCAGCAGCCCGGGGAACTGCCCGGCCAGGTCGGCCCCCGACCGCAGCAGCCGCTTCGTCTCCGCCAGCGCGGTCGGCGCCCCCGCGGCCAGTGCGGTGACCTGGGCGGCGACGGTGGCGTCGACCTCGTCGTCGGGCACCGCCAGGTCGACCAGCCCGCCGGCGGCGGCGGTCGCGGCGTCGAAGACCTCGCCGGTGAGCATCAGCCGGTGGACGACGTTCGGCAGCATCCGCGGCCGGCACACCGCGGAGATCACCGCCGGGACGAGGCCGATCCGCACCTCGGTGAACGCGAACGTGGCGCCGGCGCCGGCCACCACGACGTCGCAGGCGGCGGCCAGCCCCACGCCGCCCGCACGGGCCGGGCCACGGATGGCGGCGAGCACCGGCTTGGGCGCGTGCCAGATCAGCTGCAGCAGCTCGGGGAACTCGTTGACCCCCTGGTCGGCGGCGGCGCCACCGGTGGCCTCGGTGAGGTCCATGCCCGAGCAGAACACCCGGCCGGTGTGGTCGAGCACCACCACCCGCACGGCGTCGTCGGCGAAGGCCGCGGTGAGGGCGGCGCGGAGCTGGGCGCGCATGGCGCGGGAGAGGGCGTTGCGGTTGGCGGGGGAGTCGAGGGTCAGCCGGGCCACGCCGGCGGACACCTCGACGGAGAGCACGCGGTCGTCATTGGTCGCGGAGGTCACGCCGCCATCTTGCCGGGGGCGGTCACACTGGGAGCAGCGATGACCACGACCCTCCCTCTCCTCGGCCAGACCCCGGCGCTGCCCGCGGACCCCTCGATGCTCCCGGCGTCGGCGCGCGAGGGGCTGGCGACGACGCCGTTCGGCCTCTACGTGCACGTGCCGTTCTGCGCCACCCGCTGCGGCTACTGCGACTTCAACACCTACACCTCCGACGAGCTGGGCCCCGGCGCCAACCGCAGCGAGTACGCCGGCACCGCGATCGCCGAGCTGCGGCTGGCCGCCGAGGTGCTGGGCCCCGACCGTCCGCCGGTGCAGACGGTCTTCGTCGGTGGCGGCACCCCGACGCTGCTGCCGGCCGGTGACCTGGTGGCCGTCATGGACGCCGTCCGTGAGCTCTTCCCCGTCGCCCCCGACGTCGAGGTGACCACGGAGGCCAACCCCGAGTCGGTGACGCCGGAGTCGCTGGCCACCCTGCGGGCCGGTGGCTTCACCCGGATCAGCCTGGGCATGCAGTCCGCCGCCGAGCACGTGCTCGCCGTGCTGGACCGCCGGCACACCCCCGGCCGGGCGGTGCAGGCCGCGCACGAGGCCCGCGCCGCCGGTTTCGACCACGTCAACCTGGACCTGATCTACGGCGCGCCGGGGGAGACCGACGCCGACTGGCAGGCCTCGCTCGACGCCGTCCTGGCCGCCCCGGTCGACCACGTCAGCGCCTACGCCCTCATCGTCGAGCAGGGCACCCGGCTGGCCCGGCGGGTCGCCCGCGGCGAGCTGCCGATGCCGGACGACGACGTGCTCGCCGACCGCTACGAGCAGGCCGACCGGGCGTTCGGCGGCGCCGGGCTGGGTTGGTACGAGGTGTCCAACTGGGCCCGCGACCGGGCGGCGCGCTGCCGGCACAACGAGCTGTACTGGGCCAACGCCAACTGGTGGGGCATCGGGCCGGGCGCGCACTCGCACGTCGGCGGGCTGCGCTGGTGGAACGTCAAGCACCCGGCCGCCTACGCCGACCGGCTCGCCGCCGGACTGCACCCGGCCGCCGACACCGAGCTGCTGACGGCGGAGGACCAGGCGCTGGAGCGGGTGATGCTGGGGCTGCGGCTGCGCGACGGGCTGCCGCTGGCCGCGCTGTCGGCGGCCGGGCAGGCGCGGGCCGCGGAGGCATGCGTCCGGGGGCTGCTGGCCGCCGGGCCGCACGAAGCCGGGCTCGCCGTCCTCACCGACCGGGGCCGGCTCCTCGCCGACGCCGTCGTCCGCGACCTCACGGACTGAGGAAGGACCCCCTCCTCCCCACCCTTCGCAGGCTCAGGGCGAGCCTCGGGACGGGGCCTGACCGCGGCTTCCACCGCTCGCACGCTCGCGGTGGGCCCCTGCAGCAGGGCCGGAGGACGGGGCCTCAGCCGTGGAGGGCGGCGAGCACCTGGTCGCCGAAGCGCTCCAGCTTCGTGGCGCCGACGCCGCCGATCGTGCCCAGGGCGGACAGGGTCGCCGGCTCCTCGGTGGCGATCTGCCGCAGCGTCGCGTCGTGGAAGACGACGTAGGCCGGCACCCCCTGCTCCTTGGCGGTGGCGGCCCGCCAGGCCCGCAGCCGCTCGAAGGCGCCGGCGGCCGATGCAGGGAGCTCGGGAGCGGCGGCCTTGCCCCCACGGGCCCGGGCGGCCCGCACCGGGCGGTCGGGCTCGCGGCGCATCAGCACCTCGCGCTCCCGGCGCAGCACCGGCCCGCTGGCCTCGTTGAGTGCCAGCGTCCCGTACTCGCCCTGCACGGCGAGCAGCCCTTGCGCGAGCAGCTGACGGACGACGCCACGCCACTGGCCCTCGGACAGGTCGGTGCCGATGCCGAAGGTGGTCAGCTCGTCGTGGCTGTGCTGGGCGACCTTGTCGGTGCGCTTGCCCAGCAGGATGTCGATCGACTGGCCCGCGCCGAAGGACTGCCCGCGCTCGCGCTGCAACCGCAGCACCGTGGACAGCAGCATCTGCGCCGGGACGGTGGCGTCCCAGGACTCCGGTGGGTTCAGGCAGGTGTCGCAGTTCCCGCAGGGTGAGCTCTCCTGGCCGAAGTGGGCCAGCAGCCGCACCCGCCGGCACTCGACGGTCTCGCAGAGCGCGAGCATCGCGTCCAGCTGGGCAGACAGCACGCGGCGGTGCGCGGCGTCGCCCTCGGAGGAGTCGATCATCTTGCGTTGCTGCACGACGTCGGCGAGCCCGTAGGCCAGCCACGCGGTGGAGGGCAGGCCGTCGCGGCCGGCGCGGCCGGTCTCCTGGTAGTAGCCCTCCACCGACTTGGGCAGGTCGAGGTGGGCGACGAAGCGGACGTCGGGCTTGTCGATGCCCATCCCGAACGCGATGGTCGCCACCATCACCAGGCCGTCCTCGCGGAGGAAACGGGACTGGTGCAGCGCGCGGGTCCGCTGGTCCAGGCCCGCGTGGTACGGCAGCGCCGCGATGCCCTGGCCCACCAGGAACTCCGCGGTCTTCTCCACCGAGGCCCGGGACAGGCAGTAGACGATCCCGGCGTCCCCGG
The DNA here is from genome assembly GCF_026967925.1 of Modestobacter sp. VKM Ac-2985. Lineage (GTDB taxonomy): Bacteria > Actinomycetota > Actinomycetes > Mycobacteriales > Geodermatophilaceae > Modestobacter. Next base: position 1,349,052 of record NZ_JAPVBI010000001.1, read on the forward strand.
GGTGCTCGGTGCGCAGCAGGTCCAGCAGCTGCTTGCGTGGCTCGTTCTTCGGCGCGATCCGGTACTGGATGTTCGGTCGGTCGAACCCGGCGACCACGTGCAGCGCGTCGTCCAGCTGCAACCGGGTGCTGATCTCGGTGTGCGTGGCCCGGGTGGCCGTCGCCGTGAGGGCGATCCGTGGGACGTCGGGCCAGCGCTCGTGCAGCATCGACAGCGCGAGGTAGTCGGGCCGGAAGTCGTGCCCCCACTGCGCGACGCAGTGCGCCTCGTCGATGGCGAACAGGGCGATCCGGCCGCGCTCGAGCAGGCGGGCGGTCGGGGAGGCGCCCCCGCCGAGGGACTCCGGGGCCACGTAGAGCAGGTCGAGCTCCTCGGCGAGGAAGGCCTCCTCGACGGCCCGGCGCTCGGCGCGGTCCTGGCTGGAGTTGAGGAACCCGGCGCGCACACCGAGGGTGCGCAGCGTGTCGACCTGGTCCTGCATGAGCGCGATCAGCGGCGAGACCACCACCCCGACGCCGTCCCGCAGCAGGGCCGGCACCTGGTAGCACAGCGACTTCCCGCCACCGGTGGGCATGAGCACCAGCGCGTCGCCCCCGGCGACGACGTGGTCGACGACCTCGCGCTGCGGTCCGCGGAAGGCGTCGTAGCCGAACACCCGACCGAGCACCTCGAGGGCCGGGTCCTGGAGCGCAGGGTCCTGGAGCGCGGGGTCCTCGATCACGTCCACGAGGCGAGGGTAGGCGGGTCGGGGCCGGTGGTCTGACATCCGTCACGAGGTGTGGACGACGTCTCACACTGCCGCCGGACCCCCGGTGACCGCCAGGCTCGGGTCATGCCCGAGACCCCCGCCCTCGACGTCCGCGGACTGACCGTCCGGTACGGCGACGTCACCGCAGTGCACGACCTGACCCTGGCCGTCCCCCGGGGGGAGACCGTCGCCCTGCTCGGCGCCAACGGGGCCGGGAAGTCCTCCGTCGTCAACGCCGCCCTCGGCCTGTTCCGCCCGGCCGCCGGCACGGTCCGGCTGCTCGGCCGCGAGCCGACCGCGGCGCTGCAGGCCGGCGGCGTCGGCGCGATGCTGCAGCACGGCGGCCTGCCCAGCGAGGCCCGCGTCGGCGAGGTGCTGGCGCTGGTCCGCCGCCGCTACGCGGACCCGTGGCCGCTGGCGGACCTGGCCGCCACGGCCGGCATCGGCGGCGTGCTCGGCCGCTCGGTCGACGCGCTCTCCGGCGGTCAGCGCCAGCGGGTGCTGCTCGCCCTCGCCCTGGCCGGAGCACCCCCGCTGCTGCTGCTGGACGAGCCGACCTCGGCGATGGACGTCGAGGGCCGGCAGGCCTTCTGGGCCACGATGCGCGACCTGGCCGGGCGCGGGCACACCGTCGTCTTCGCCACCCACCACCTCGACGAGGCCGACGCGGTCGCCGACCGGGTCGTGGTCGTGGACGGTGGCCGGGTCGTGGCCGACGGGACGGCGGCGGCGATCAAGTCGCGCATCGGCGGGCGCACCGTCCGGTTCCGCTGCCCCGGGCCGCGGGACGGCCTGTCAGGGCTGCCCGGCGTCACCGGCGCGGGCGGGGACGGCGACTGGGTCGAGCTGGCCACCTCCGACGCCGAGGCCACCCTGCGCGCGCTGCTCGCCGGCCACGACGCACTGCCTGACCTCGAGGTGCGCGGCGCCAGCCTCGAACAGGCCTTCCTGCACCTCACCAGCACCGCGGACGGAGCCCTCCGATGACCGACCTGTTCCTTTTCCAGCTCCGCCGGGTGGGCCGCAACAAGCAGTACCTGTTCTTCACGGTGCTGTTGCCGGCGCTGTTCACGATCTTCTTCACCCAGGTGATCGGCGGGCAGGTGCCGGCCGGTGAGTTCCAGGACCTGGCCGGCGCCGTCCTCGTCTCGATGATGGCCTACGGGGCGATCGGGGCCGCGCTCGGCGCGACGATCCGGATGGCCTTCGACCGCTCCTCCGGCTGGCTGCGTCAGCTGCGCGTGACGCCGGTTCCCGCCGGGTCGGTCTTCGCCGTCGACGTCCTGGTCGGGGCGCTGCTGGTGCTGCCCAGCCTGGTCGTCGTCGCGCTGGTCGGGCGGTTCGTCAACGGCGTCGAGTTCGGCCTGGGCACCTGGGTGGCGCTGGTCGGGTCGCTGTGGGCGGGGTCGGTGGTCTTCGTGGCCCTCGGTGTGGCGGTGGGGCTGGCGCTGGACGCCCAGGCCGCGGGTGCTGCGATCGGGATCCTCGGCACGGTGCTGGCCGCGCTGGGCGGCCTGTGGTTCCCGGTGGAGATGTTCCCCGGCGGGATGGTGACCCTGGCCCGTGCACTGCCGTCCTACTGGTTCGCCGAGCTGGGCCGGGACGTGGCGGCCGGCACGTTCACCGGCGCGCCGGTGCTCGTGCTGGCCGGCTACGGCGCCGTGTTCGCCGCCGCCGCGCTGGTGGTCGCCCGGCGGCGCCCGCTGCACGCCGTGGCGGGCTGACCCGTGACCGGGCGACCGGGCGCTAGCGTCGGCCTCGTGGACCGGTCGAACTGGTGGGGGCAGGCGATCTGGGCGGTGCCGTGGCTGCTGTTCCAGTTCTTCCCGATCGCCGACCTGGTCACCACCGAGCGCCCGACGGCGGCGCGCTGGGTCGGCGCGATCGGCTTGCTCGTCTTCACCGTGGTCTACCTGCGGGTGATGGGCCAGCTCGGCCGGCCGCGGGCGCTGCGGCCGGAGTTCGCCGTGACCGCGGTGCTGGCCGTCGCGCTGGCAGTCGGGTTCGGGCCGGCCTTCGCCGGGTTGATGATCTACGTGGCGGCGGCCGCCGCGGCCACGGTGCCCGGGCGCTGGGTGTGGCCGGCCGTGGTCGGCGCGGCGCTGGTGTGCCTGGCGGTGCCCCTGGCCTCGGGGGACCCCGGCCTGCTGTTCCTGTCGCCCATTTGCCTGCTCACCGCCTTCGGGATCCGGGGCACCGGCTACCTGATCACCGTGAACCAGGAGCTGCAGGAGGCCCGCGAGGAGCTGGCCCGCAACGCCGTCACCGAGGAGCGGCTGCGCTTCGCCCGTGACCTGCACGACCTGCTCGGCCACTCGTTGTCGCTGATCGCGCTCAAGAGCGAGCTGGCCCGCCGGCTGGCCGAGGCCGACCCGGCGCGCGCCCGGCAGGAGATGGCCGACGTCGAGGCGGCGGCCCGCGGGGCGCTGGCCGAGGTGCGGGACGCCGTCAGCGGCTACCGGCAGGTCACCTGTGCCCAGGCGCTCGACGAGGCCCGCTCCGCGCTGAGCGGGGCCGGCATCGACGTCCGGCTGCCCGACCGGGTGCCGCCGCTGCCGGGCACGGTCGACGCCGCGCTCGGCTGGGTGGTGCGCGAGGCGACGACCAACGTGCTGCGGCACAGCCGGGCCGGCACGGTGACGATCGGCCTGGCCGAGGACGGGGTGGCGGCGGTGCTGTCGGTGACCGACGACGGTCGGGGCGCGGAGGACCCGGTCACCGTGCTGGGGACCTCGCCGGGGTCGGGGCTGGCCGGGCTTCGCGAGCGGGTCGGCGCGCTGGGCGGTGAGCTCGCCGCGGGGCCGGTGGCCGGCGGCGGCTACCGGCTTCGGGCCACGGTGCCGCTGCTCCCGGTGTCGGCGAGCACGACGACGGTGTCCGCGTGACGATCCGGGTGCTGCTGGCCGAGGACCAGGCGCTGGTGCGGGGTGCGCTGCGGGCGCTGCTGGAGCTCGAGGAGGACATCGAGGTGGTGGCCGAGGTCGGCCGCGGTGACGAGGTGCTCGAGGCCGCGCGCGCCTGCCGCCCGGACGTGGCCCTGCTGGACATCGAGATGCCGGGCCAGGACGGGCTGGAGGCGGCCCGGGAGCTGGCCGCCGCGCTGCCGGAGGTGCGCACCGTCGTCCTCACCACCTTCGGCCGGCCCGGGTTCCTGCGCCGGGCGATGGAGGTCGGCGCCGCCGGCTTCCTGGTCAAGGACTCGCCGGTGGCCGAGCTGGCCCGGGGCATCCGGGCGGTGATGGCGGGGGAGCGGGTGATCGACCGGGACCTCGCTGCCGCTGCGCTGGCGATGGGCGCGACACCGCTGTCGGGTCGCGAGGCCGACGTGCTGCGGGCGGCGGCCGACGGAGCGACGGTCGCCGACATCGCCGGGCGGCTGTACCTGTCGGAGGGGACGGTGCGGAACTACCTGTCCTCGGCGATCGGCAAGACCGGGGCGCGCACCCGGGTGGAGGCGGCGCGGGTCGCGGAGGAGAAGGGCTGGCTCTGAACCGTCAGCGCGCCCGGCCGGCGTCGGCCGGGCTGGCGTCTGCGGAGCTGCGCTCGGCCGGGGTCTGGGCCGGCATCAGCGAGTCGAGGTCGAGCACCCGGACGTGGATGACGTTGCGCTGCTGCAGGGCCGCGCGCAGGGCGCGGTGCAGGCCGTCCTCCAGGTACGTCTCGCCCTGCCACTGCACCGCGTGCGGGAACAGGTCGCCGTAGAAGGTCGAGTCGTCGGCGAGCAGGGTGTCGAGGGCCAGCTCGCGCTTGGTCGTGACGAGGGTGTCCATCCGGATCTGCCGGGGCGGGATCATCGCCCAGTCGCGGGTGGAGAAGCCGTGGTCGGGGTAGGGGCGTCCATCACGCACCGCCTTGAAGATCAGGGCTGAGCCTCCCGCTCCCCGGCCCCCCGGTGGGGTCCGTCGACCCGAATCACACTAGTGGTGCCCAGCGGCCATCGCCGACGCCTGATCGGACGGTATCGATCCCATCTGGCGGTGGGGCACCGCGAGCCGGAGGACGCCCTGGCCGGCCGGTCGTATGCTGGCACTCGGTCCACGCGAGTGCCAGGCACCTGCCCGGGGCAGCCACCGCGGACCACGTCGATCCGGTACGGGAGGTGTCAGCCGTGGCGCACGACGACCGGCGCCTGCGGGTGCTGCGGGCGATCGTCCAGGACTACGTCTCCACCAACGACCCGGTGGGGAGCAAGGCCCTGGCCGCCCGCTACGACCTCGGGGTGAGCCCGGCCACCATCCGCAACGACATGGCGGTGCTGGAGGAGGAGGGCTACATCACCCAGCCGCACACCAGTGCCGGCCGGGTGCCCACCGACAAGGGCTACCGCTTCTTCGTCGACCGGCTGAGTGCGATCAAGCCGCTGTCGGCCGCCGAGCGGAAGGCGATCGAGAAGTTCCTCGACGGCGCCGTCGACCTGCACGACGTGCTCGGCCGCAGCGTCCGGCTGCTGGCCCAGCTGACCCGCCAGGTCGCCGTCGTGCAGTACCCGACGCTGTCGCGCAGTGCCGTCCGGCACCTGGAGCTGGTGCCGCTGTCGACGTCCCGGCTGCTGATGGTGCTGATCACCGACACCGGCCGGGTCGAGCAGCGCGTGGTGGAGGTGCCGGTCGACACCGAGGCCGAGACGGTCGCCGAGCTGCGCACGCTGCTCAACACCGCCTTCACCGGCGCGAAGCTGGGGGAGGCCAGCGACAAGGTCGGTGACCTGGTCGACAACTCCGCCCCGCACCTCCGCCCGCTCGTCGCCGCGGTGAGCGCGACCATGCTGGAGACCCTGGTCGAGCCCTCCGAGGACCGGCTGGTCATCGGCGGGACGGCCAACCTCGCGCAGGGCAGCGCCCTGGACTTCCCCGGCACCTTCCGGCCGTTGCTGGAGGCGCTGGAAGAACAGGTGGTGGTCCTGCGGTTGATGGCCGAGGTGGGGCCCAGCACGGTGACCGTGAGCATCGGTGAGGAGAACGAGCACGAGGCGCTGACCGCCGCGTCGTTCGTCTCCGTGGGCTACGGGTCCGGCGACCAGGCGCTCGGTGGCCTGGGTGTCGTCGGCCCCACCCGGATGGACTACGCAGGGAACATCGCCGCGGTACGAGCCGTGGCCCGCTACGTCGGCCATCTGCTGGCCGAGAGCTGAGGACTGAGAACGCTTCATGGCAACCGACTACTACGGCGTGCTGGGCCTTGCCCGCGGGGCCAGTGACGCCGAGATCAAGCGCGCCTACCGCAAGATGGCGCGCGACCTGCACCCCGACGTCAACCCCGAGCCGGGCGCGAAGGAGAAGTTCGGCGAGGTCAGCCGGGCCTACGAGGCGCTGACCGACCCGGACAAGCGTCGGATCATCGACCTCGGCGGTGACCCCTACGAGACCGGGGGTGGCCGCGGCGGCAGCCCGTTCGGCAACGCCGCCGGCTTCGGCGGCCTCGGCGACATCATGGACGCCTTCTTCGGCGGTGCGGGCGGCGGACGCGGGCCGCGCGGCCGCACCCGGGAGGGCGAGGACGCGCTGATCCGGGTCGAGCTGGACCTGGACGAGACGGTGTTCGGCACGACGACGGAGGTCACCGTCGACACCGCCGTGCTCTGCGACGTCTGCACCGGTGCCGGCACCGCACCCGGCACCCACCCGGAGACCTGCTCGACCTGCAACGGCCGCGGCGAGGTGCAGAGCGTGCAGCGCTCCTTCCTCGGCCAGGTCATCGCCAGCCGCCCGTGCCCCACCTGCCAGGCCACCGGCCAGGTCATCCCCAACCCGTGCCCGAAGTGCGCCGGTGACGGCCGGGTGCGCTCCCGCCGCACCATCCCGGTGAAGGTCCCGGCCGGCGTCGAGGACGGCATGCGGATCCGGCTGGCCGGCTACGGCGAGGTCGGCCCCGGGGGCGGCCCGGCCGGCGACCTCTACGTCGAGGTCCGTGAGCGCCCGCACGACGTCTTCACCCGCGACGGCGAGGACCTGCACTGCCGGGTCACGCTGCCGATGACCGCGGCGGCGCTGGGCACCACGCTCAAGCTGGAGACCCTCGACGGCATCGAGGACCTCACGATCAAGGCCGGCACCCAGTCCGGCAGCGTGCTCACCCTGCGGGCCCACGGAGCCCCGCGGCTGCGGGGCACCGGCCGGGGCAACCTGCTCGTCCACCTGGACGTGCAGACGCCGACCCGGCTCGACGGGCGTCAGTCCGAGCTGCTGCGCGAGCTGGCCGGGCTGCGCGGTGAGGACCTCACCGACGGCAACAGCGCCAACCACGGTGGCCTCTTCACCCGGGTGCGCGACGCGTTCAACGGCCGATGAGCCAGGCCCCGGACGCGCCCACCGCCGACGGTGCCCCGCTCTTCCTGCTCGACCAGGTGCCGGACGGCGACGTCCTCACCGTGGACGGGGCGGAGGGCCGGCACGCCGTCGACGTGCTACGGCTCGGGGCCGGTGAGCGCGTCCGGGTGAGCGACGGGCGGGGGCTGCTGGTCGAGGGCTCGGTGCTCGCGGCCGAGGGGTCGGCGCTGCGCGTCCAGGTGCTCACCCGGCACGACGTCCCCGCGCCGCAGCCGGAGTTCGTGCTGGTGCAGGCGCTGCCCAAGGGCGACCGGGGCCCGCTCGCCGTCGACCTCGCCACCGAGCTGGGCGTCGACCGGATCGTGCCGTGGACGGCGGCCCGCTGCGTCACCCGGTGGCGGGAGGACCGGGTCGACAAGGGCCTGGCCAAGTGGCGCTCGGCCGCCCGGGCCGCGACCAAGCAGGCCCGCCGGCCGCGGGTGCCCGAGGTGACGGAGCCGATGAGCACGCGCCAGGTCTGCGGGATGCTCGCCGACGTCGACCTGGCGCTGGTGCTGCACGAGCAGGCCCGCCAGCCGTTCGCGCAGGTCGAGGTGCCGACGACCGGGGCGATCGCCGTCATCGTCGGCCCCGAGGGCGGGCTCACCGACGGCGAGGTGGTCGCCTTCCGGGCGGCCGGCGCCCACTCGGTGCGCCTCGGTCCCGAGGTGCTCCGGACGTCGACCGCCGGCGCCGCCGCACTGGCTGCGCTGAGCGTCCGCACCCGCTGGGCCTGACGCTCGACTGAGCAGTTGTGGTCGCCGACACGGCCGGACACGCCGGGGACGACGACCACGACTGCGCACTCGGCGGCCGGCGACCTCACCGCAGGGCGGCCCGGGCGCGGGCGCTGACCAGGTCGACCGCGGCGGTCAGCGCGATCACCGCCACCAGCACGGTGGTCACGGCGCCCCAGTCGAAGGCCGACACCCGGGAGGCGAGCAGTGCGCCGAGCCCGCCGGCGCCGAGCAGCCCGACCAGCACGGTGTCCCGGATCGCCACCTCCCAGCGGTAGAGCGCGAAGGCCAGCACCGGCCCGGTCGCCGCCGGGAGGACCCCGTAGAGCCAGCCGCCCACCGGCCTGGCGCCCATCGCCGTCAGCGCGGCCCGGGGGCGCGGGTCCAGTTCCTCGGTGGCCTCCGCGGCCAGCCGGCCCAGCACGCCGAGCGTGTAGACGCCCAGCGCCAGCGCCCCGGGGAGCACGCCGGGCAGCAGCACGAACAGCAGCACGAGGGCCCACACCGGCGGCGGCACGGCGCGCAGCAGCAGCAGCGCCAGCCGGACGGCGCTCCCGGTCACCCGCCGGAGCACCGGTGCGTCCCGCGGGGGGTGCGCGGCCACCCCGGCCAGCAGCACCGCCCCGGCGGTGGCGACGGCGATCGCGATCACCGACATCTGCAGCGTGTCGACCGCGGCGACCGCGACCGCGGAGAGCAGCGGCCCGTCGACGTCCGGGGGCCAGGCGGCCGAGAGGACGTAGCGCAGCTGCTCGCCGGTCCGGTCGGCGACCAGGGTGGCGGGGGAGATCGCCAGGTACCACCACGCCCAGACGATCGCGGCCAGCGTGCCCAGCACCGCCGTGGAGAGCATCGGGTCCCGACGCAGCCGGTCCCCGGACGAGCGCGGTGCGGCCACCCGCCGGCGTACCGCGCGGCCGCCGACGTCGGCGAGCAGGCACAGCAGCGCGAGGGCGTACACGCAGGACCACACCTGCTCCCAGCGCAGCGAGCTGAACGACAGCAGCAGCTGGTAGCCCAGCCCGCCGGCGCCGATCAGCCCGAGCACCACGGCCGAGCGCACCGCGCACTCCAGCCGGTAGAAGGAGTAGGACAGCAGTCCGCCCGACGCCGGGGGCAGCAGCCCGTACAGCGCGGCCGGCACCCGCCCCGCCCCGCCGGCCAGCAGTGCCTCGTAGCCGCCGCGCGGCACCTCGTCGAGCAGGTCGGCGAAGACCTTCGCGGTCACCGCGCCGTAGGGGACGCCGATCGCCAGCACCCCCACCCAGGGGTCCAGCCCGAGCAGGTTGACCAGCAGCAGCCCCCACACCGCCTCGTGCAGCCCCCGGGGGACGGCGAGCGCCCCGCGGGACAGCGTCCAGCCCAGCCTGCGTCGTCCCCAGGTGGTGCGGGCGACCGCCACCGCGCCGACCGCACCCAGCAGCACGGCCAGCGCCGCCCCCAGGGCGGCGTAGGCGACGGTGACCAGCACCGAGTCGGCGAGCACCCGGAGGAACTCGCCGTCCAGGGCGGGGGAGAGGGCGGCGGAGGCGAACCGGCCGAACTGTCCGGCGCCGGCCGGGTTGACGACGTCGCCGGCGAACGCCCCGGCCCCGGCCAGCGACCAGCCGAGGACGGCGAGCGCGCCCAGCCCCCACGCCCAGCGGCGCCGCACCCGGTTCAGCCGTGGCGGCGCCTGCGGCCGGTCCAGGACGACGGTCACCGCGGGGCGCCGTAGAAGTCGGCCAGGTCCCCGACCGTCAGCGCGGCCGCGGGCGCGTCGAGCACCACCCGGCCCTCGACCAGGCCGACCACCCGGGTGCAGTGCCGCAGCGCCAGCGCCGGGTCGTGCAGCGAGGCGACCAGCGCGCCACCGCGGTCGGCGGCCAGCCCGGCGAGCAGGGCGAGGGCACGCTCGGCCAGCACCGGGTCCAGCGCCGACGCCGGTTCGTCGGCGAGCACCAGCTCCGGCTGCTTCACCAGCAGCCGGGCGAGCGCCACCCGTTGCCGCTGGCCGCCGGAGAGCCGTTCGGTGCGCTCGAACACCCGGTCGGCCAGCCCGACCTGCTCCAGCGCGGCGAGCACCTCGGGCAGCCCCTGCGGGCGCACCAGCGACCACGCGGCCCGCCAGGCCGGCCAGTGGGACAGCCGCCCGGCGTTGACGTTGTGCACCACCCGCAGCTGACCGACGAGCTCCAGGTGCTGGTGGACGGTGCCGACCCGGGCGCGCAGCTCCCGCTGGGACCGGCCCCGCAGCGTCGTGGGGTCGGTCCCGAGCACCTCGACGGTGCCGGCGGTGGGCGGCACCGAGCCGTTGACCAGCCCGAGCAGCGTCGACTTGCCGGCTCCCGAGGGGCCGACCAGGGCCACCCGCTGGCCGGCGTCGACGGTGAGGTCGACGCCGGCCAGGGCGCGGGTGGTGCCGTAGCGGACCTCGACGCCGTCCAGCCGGAGGACGGCGGTCAGCTGATCAGCCCCAGGTCGCGGCCGACCGCCTCGATCTGGTCGTAGTTGGCCGCCTCGGTCGGGATGAACGCCCCGGCGCCGAAGAGCTCCAGCACCTCGTCCCCGGCGGGCAGGCCGGTGAAGTACTCGAGCAGCCGGTCGGGCAGGTCCGCACCCAGTCGCTCGACCGCTTGGGGGCCGGCCAGCCAGTGGTAGTCGTGGTACTCCGGCGTGCGGGCGTACTGGACGACGGCGGCCGGGTCGACCGTGCCGTCCTCGAGCCGTGCGGCCCACACCTGCTCGTTCAGCACCCCGGCCTGGTAGCTGCCGCTGGCCACCAGCGAGATCGTCGCGTCGTGCGAGCCGGAGAAGCCGGGCCCGGCGGGGAAGCCCTCCGGGTCGACTGCCTGCTCGGACAGGAAGTACGCGGGCATCAGCCGGCCGGACGTCGACGTCTCGCTGCCGTAGGTGAAGCGCAGGTCGGCCAGCGGGGTGAGGTCGTCGGCCGGGGTCAGCCCGGTGTCGGCGTTGACGATGAACACCGAGGTGAAGGACTCGTCGATGTCGCGCTGGGCGACCGGCTCGGCGCCGAGGGTCTGCAGCCGGGCCTGCACGCCGGTGAGACCGCCGAACCAGACGAGGTCGAGGTCGCCGGTGCGGAAGAGGGAGACGGCGGCGCCGTAGTCGGTGACCGGCTGGTAGGTGACGTCGAGGTCCAGCGCCTCCGACATCGAGTCGGCCAGCGTGCCGAACAGCCGCTGCAGGACCTCGGGGTCCTGGTCGGGGATCGCGCCGATGGTGAGCGAGCCGCGGGTGCCGGACGACGAGCCGGCCGAGCCCCCGGACGACGACACGGGGGAGTCGCGGCCGCAGGCGGCGAGCCCGGCCGCGAGGACCGCGGCGCTCCCGGCGAGGAGGCTGCGCCTGCTCAGTGCGTGTTCTCCGAAGCCACCCGACCGGACGGCGCGACGGCTGCTCACTACGTCCTCGGATGGGGCTGGGGCGCGGACACGGGAGACCTCCAGGAGCGTGGGGGACGGTGGACCGGCCCATCGTCACCCACGCCCGCTGCCCTGTCCTGCCCGGGTCCGTCAGCCGGCCGGGGCCGGCGCGGTCGCGCCCCAGCTGGCCAGCAGCGGCAGCTGGCGGGCGGTCAGCGACCCCGGTTCGGCGGTGTAGACGATCAGCCGCTGGTCGGGGTCGTGTGGTGCCGAGACGATCTCGATGTCGAAGGAGAGCGGCCCGGCGACCGGGTGCCGGATCCGTTTGGGCACCGAGGCGTAGTCGCGGACCCCCAGGTCGTCCCACCAGCGGGCGACGTCGGGGTCGGCTGCCCGGAGCTCCTCGATCAGGGCGTGCAGCGCGACGTCGTCGGGGTGTCGGGCGGCGTCCCGACGGAGGGACCCCACCGACGCTGCGGCGAACTGCGACCAGTTCACGATCCGTTCCCGGGCCTGCACGTCCAGGAACAGCCAGCGCAGCAGCGAGGACCCCGGCTCGAACGCCGTGCCGAGCACCGCGGTCAGCAGGGCGTTGCGGGCCAGGACCTCGCCGCGCTGGCCGAGGACGAGCGCCGGGAGGTGGTCCAGGCCGGTCATCAGGCGGAGCAGCCCGGGGTCGGCCTGCTGGGGGAGCGACGGTGTGGCCCGGCGGCGCCGGGTGGGTGCGGCGAGGTCACGCAGGTGGGCGTGCTCGACGTCGTCCAGGCGCAGGGCGCGGGCCAGGGCGTCGAGCACCGCGTCGGAGACGTTGGCCTGCCGGCCCTGCTCCAGCCGCGAGTAGTAGTCCGGGCTCAGCCCGGCCAGCACCGCCAGCTCCTCCTTGCGCAGCCCCGGCACCCGACGCGGGCCGGGGAAGGCCGTCATGCCGGCCTGGGCCGGGGTGAGCCGGTCGCGGCGGGAGCGCAGGAAGGCGCCCAGCGCGGCGCGGTCGGTCGGCACGTGCTCACGGTAGGGGTGCCGCGAGGGGAACTGCCTGGTCACGCCATGCCCAGGCTGAGCCGGACCTGGCCCGGACCGGCGGCGCCGGGTCCAGTGGGGCCATGACCTCCCCGACCGCACCGACCTCACCGACTCCTGCCGGCCGCCTGGCCGGCCGTACTGCACTCGTCACCGGCTCCACCAGCGGCATCGGCGCCGCCATCGCCCGCGGCCTCGCCGCCGAGGGCGCCACCGTCGCGGTCAGCGGCCGGGACGCCGCCCGCGGCGAGGCCGTCGTCACCGGTATCACCGCCGACGGCGGCCGGGCGGTGTTCGTCCCCGCGGACCTCGCCGGCAGCCACGCCGACCTGCGGACGTTCGCCGCCGCGGCCACAACGGCGCTCGGCGGGCGGGTCGACGTCCTGGTCAACAACGCCGGCATCTACCCGGTGACGGCCACGGCCGACCTGCCCGACGCCGACCTGGACGCGATGCTGGCGGTCAACGTCCGCGCCCCGCACGTGCTGGTCGGCGCCCTCGTCCCGGCGATGGCGGAGCGGGGCACCGGTGCGGTCGTGACGATCGGCTCCTGGATGGCCTCGGTGGGCAGCCCCTTCGGCGCGATGTACACCGCGACCAAGGCCGCCGCCGAGCAGCTGACCCGGGCCTGGGCGGCGGAGTTCGGCCCCCGCGGTGTGCGGGTCAACACCGTGTCGCCGGGCGTCACCCGCACCCCGGGCAACGAGGCCGCCGGTGACGTCCTGGACGCGATGACCGCCACCACGCCGGCCGGCGTCGTCGTCCGGCCCGAGGACGTCGCCCACGGGGTGCTCTTCCTCGCCTCGGACGACGCGGCGATGGTGCACGGCATCACGCTCTACGTCGACGGTGGCATCACCGCGACGAAGCTGAGCTGACGCAGGACGGGAGAGCACCCCGGTCCGGGGTCGCGGTCAGGACAGCTCGACGATGCTGCGGGTGACCGCAGCCTGCTCGGTGAGCACGCCCCCGATCAGGTGCTGGGTCTCGTTGATCCGCTCCACGATGTCCCGGATCGAGGCGAGCGCGCCCACCACGTTCTGCACGTCGCCCTGGATGGCCGCGACCCGGCTGCTGACGTCGTCGGTCGCCTGGGCGGTCTCCCGGGCCAGCTCCTTGACCTCACCGGCGACCACGGCGAACCCCTTGCCGGCCTCCCCGGCCCGGGCGGCCTCGATGGTGGCGTTCAGCGCCAGCAGGTTGGTCTGCTCGGCGATCCCGGTGATCACCTTCACCACCTTGTCGATCTCCGCGCTGGAGCGGCCCAGCCCCGCCACGAACTCGGTCGCCTCGCCGGCGACGCGCTGACCGTCACCGGCCACCTTCGTGGCCTCGGCGACGTTGCGCTCGACCTCGTCGATCGAGGCGACCATCTCCCGGCCGGCGTCGGCGATGCGCTGGGTGGCCGCCAGCCGCTCCAGCGTCTGGGAGATCAGGAAGGCGGTGTTGCGCAGCGCGTCCCGCCGGCTGTCGGCCAGGATCAGCGTGCGCTTGGCGAAGAAGTCCATCGTGCCGACGATCCGGCCGCCGACGGTGATCGGCAGGCACACCCCGGACCGGACGCCGGCGTTGCGCGCGGCCGGGGCACGCACGCAGTCGTGCACCTGGCCGAGGTCCTCGACGAACACCAGCTCGCCGGCGGCCCAGGTGCGACCGGCGACGCCGACGCCCTTGGCGAAGCGCGCCTCCAGCGTGATCCGCCGGAACTCCGGCCCCAGGTCGCCGGACTCCTGGGCGAACCGCAGGTCGTTCGTCGAGGCGTCCAGCGCCCAGTACGAGCCGTAGTGCCAGTCGAACTCCCGCCGGATGGTGTCCAGCGCGATGGACAGCGTCTCCTCCAGCGTCCGTGCCCGGGCGAGCCCGCGGAGCAGTCCGTTCGTCGCTGCGACGTCGCCGGCGGCACGCTTCTGGTCAGCGGCCTCGGCCACCCGGCCGAAGGCCTGGGAGACCAGCAGCCCCACCGCCCGCAGCGCGTCGAGCCGTTCGGCCGACGGAGCCAGGGTCTCCATGGTGAAGAAGTCCATCGTCCCGACGACCCGGCCCTGCTGGATGATCGGGAAGCAGATGCCGCTCTTCACCCCGACCCGCTGGGCCACCGGGGCGCGCACGCAGTCGGTCATCTCGCCGAGGTCGGCGACGAAGAACAGGTCACGGGCCTTCCAGGCCCGCCCGGAGAGCCCGACGCCCTCGGCGAAGGAGGCGCTCCGGGTCACCGCGCGGAACTCGGGTCCGGCGTCACCGGACTCCACGGTGAAGTGCAGCTGCCCGTCCTCCGGCGCGACCATCCAGTAGGAGCCGTACGCCCAGCCGAAGCTGTCCCGGACGGTGTCCAGCGCGGCCCGGGCCACCTCCTCGCAGGTGGTGGCCCGGTTCAGTGCGCTGAGCGCCCGGGTGACCGCGGCGATGTCGGAGCGGGCCTCGGCGAGCTCGGCTCCCTGGTCGGGGACGGCGCGACGGGACGCGACGATGCGCATGGCTCTCTCCACGGTCGGGGTGCGCCGTGTCTTCGACGTCCCGGTGACGTGGTCGGCAGGCGGACCGCGGAATCCAGCCGAGCCATCCGGTCGTGCGCAACAGGACGTACTCCCTCGTTCCGCATCCTGCGCGGGGCCTAGGGTCGGGCGGGTGAGCGAGCCGACGAGCGACTGCCTGTTCTGCCGGATGGTGGCCGGGGAGATCCCGCCCGACGTCGTCCGGGAGACCGACCGCACGCTCGCCTTCCGGGACATCGCCCCGCAGGCGCCCACCCACGTGCTGGTCGTCCCGAAGGAGCACCACGCCACGCTGGGCGCGCTCGCCGCGGCGGACCCCGGGCTCACCGCCGAGCTGGTCGCCGCCGCGCACGCCGTGGCCGTGCAGGAGGGCCTGGTGACGGCGGAGGCGCCCGAGCCCGGCTACCGGGTGGTGGCCAACACCGGCCCGCAGGCCGGGCAGAGCGTCCACCACGTGCACCTGCACGTGCTCGGCGGCCGGGGCCTGGGCTGGCCGCCCGGCTGAGCCCGGTGGCCCGAGCGGGGTGTCGAGGTGGCCCGCGCGGGTACGCTGGGCCGGGTCACAACCCCCGTCGCAGGAAGGCAGGGTCGAGCGTTCTTGCCCGACACCTCACCAGACGCCGTACCGGAGACCATCGCGTCCTCCCGTGAGCTGTCCGCGCGTGCCGCGGCAGCCGGCGTCCCGGACGCCCCGGCCGTACCGGCCGACGTCCGCACCTCCATCACCGTCCCCGACAGCGTCTCCATGGTGGCCCTCCTGGGCTCCGGGGACGAGCTCCTCCGCCTGGTCGAGACCGAGCTCGTCGCCGACGTGCACGTGCGCGGCAACGAGATCGCGATCACCGGGCAGCCGGCCGACAACGCCTTCGCCGTCCGGGTCTTCGACGAGCTGATCGCCCTGCTGGCGACCGGGCAGGCGCTGCGTCCGGACTCGGTCCGCCGCGTCGTCGGCATGCTGCGGGCCGGCGGCTCCGAGCGCCCCGCGGACGTGCTGAGCCTGGACATCATCAGCCGCCGGGGCCGCACCATCCGGCCCAAGACGCTGAACCAGAAGCGGTACGTCGACGCCATCGACCACCACAGCGTCATCTTCGGCATCGGCCCGGCCGGCACCGGCAAGACCTACCTGGCGATGGCCAAGGCCGTGCAGGCGCTGACCACCAAGCAGGTCAACCGGATCATCCTGACCCGGCCCGCGGTGGAGGCCGGTGAGCGGCTGGGCTACCTGCCCGGCTCGCTGTCGGAGAAGATCGACCCCTACCTGCGGCCGCTGTACGACGCGCTGCACGACATGGTCGACCCGGAGTCGATCCCGCGGCTGATGCAGGCCGGCACCATCGAGGTCGCTCCGCTGGCCTACATGCGCGGCCGCACGCTCAACGACGCGTTCGTCATCCTCGACGAGGCGCAGAACACCACCGCCGAGCAGATGAAGATGTTCCTCACCCGGCTGGGGTTCGGCTCGAAGATGGTCGTCACCGGCGACGTCACCCAGGTCGACCTGCCCGGGGGTGCGCAGAGCGGCCTGCGCATCGTGCGCGAGATCCTCGACGGCATCGACGACGTCCACTTCTCCACGCTGACCAGCTCCGACGTCGTCCGGCACCGGCTGGTCGGTGACATCGTGGACGCCTACGAGCGCTGGGACGCCACCCGGGAGACCCCGGCGCAGGCGACCGGCACGCGCGCGGCCCGGCACGGCCGCTCCCAGCCCCGGCAGCAGGGGAGCTGAGCGTGCCCGTCGAGGTCGCGAACGAGTCCGAGATCTCCGTCGACGAGGGCGCGCTCGCCGGCGTCTGCCGGTACGTGCTGGACGCCATGGAGGTCAGTCCGCTGGCCGAGCTGTCGGTGCTCTGCGTCGACGTCGACTACATGGCCAGCCTGCACGAGCGGTGGATGGGCGAGAAGGGCCCGACCGACGTGCTGGCCTTCCCGATGGACGAGCTGGACACCGCCCGTCCCGACGACCCGGACCCCGGTCCGGCGCTCCTCGGTGACGTGGTGCTCTGCCCGGCCGTCGCCGTCCGGCAGGCCCGCGCCGCCGGCCACTCGACGGCCGACGAGCTGCTCCTGCTGGCCACCCACGGCGTGCTCCACCTGCTGGGCTACGACCACATGGAGCCCGACGAGGAGAAGGAGATGTTCGGCCTGCAGTCCAAGCTCCTCGAGGGCTGGCGCGCCACTCCGCGAGAGCCGGTGACCGGCGAGCCGATGGAGCCGGAGACCCGATGAGCTCGACCGCGATCGTCCTGCTGGGCATCGCCGTCGTCCTGGTCCTCGTCGCAGGCGTCTTCGCCGCACTGGACGCCGCCCTGCAGCGGCTCTCCAAGGCCGCGGTGGAGGAGCTGCGGCGGGACGGCGCCAAGCGGGCCGGCCCGCTGACCCAGGTCATGGAGGACCGGGCCCGGCACGTGGCGCTGCTGCTGCTGCTGCGGATCGTCTGCGAGACGGCGGCAACCGTCATCGTGGCGGTCATCCTCGACGGGCTCTTCGCCAGCATCGCCGTGGGCGTCCTCGTCGCCATCGCGGTGATGACGGTGGTCAGCTACGTCCTGATCGGGGTCGGCCCGCGCACCCTCGGCCGCCAGCACGCCTACCCGATCGCGCTGGCCGCGGCCTCGCTGATCCGGCTGCTGGGCCGGCTGCTCGGTCCGATCGCCACGCTGCTGATCCTCATCGGCAACGCCATCACCCCCGGCCGGGGCTACCGCGACGGCCCGTTCAGCAGCGAGGTCGAGCTGCGCGAGCTGGTCGACATGGCCGAGGAGCGCGGCGTCGTCGAGGCCGGCGAGCGGAACATGATCCACGGCGTCTTCGAGCTCGGCGACACCATCGCCCGCGAGGTGATGGTGCCCCGGCCCGACGTGGTGTGGATCGAGCGCGGCAAGACGCTGCGGCAGGCCCTGGCGCTCTGCCTGCGCAGCGGCTTCAGCCGGCTGCCGGTGATCGGGGAGAACGTCGACGACATCATCGGCGTCGTCTTCCTCAAGGACCTGGTGCGGCGCACGCAGGGCGCCACCGACCCCCGGGCCAGCGAGCCGAAGGTCGAGGACGTGCTGCGCCCGGCCAGCTTCGTGCCGGAGTCCAAGCCGGTGGACGAGCTGCTCCGGGAGATGCAGGCCTCCCGCACCCACATGGCCGTCGTCGTCGACGAGTACGGCGGCTTCGCCGGGCTGGTCACCATCGAGGACATCCTGGAGGAGATCGTCGGCGAGATCGACGACGAGCACGACACCGTGCAGCGCCCGCCGATCGAGGAGCTGGAGGACGGCTCGGTGCGGATCACCGCCCGGCTGCCGGTCGAGGACCTCGCCGACCTGTTCCGCGTCGAGCTCCCCGACGACGACGGGGTCGAGACCGTCGGTGGCCTGCTGGCCCGGGAGATCGGCGTGGTGCCGATCGAGGGCTCGGAGGCCGAGGTCGGCGGGTTGCGGCTGGTCGCCGAGAGCACCGGCGGGCGGCGCAACCAGATCGACACGATCCTGGTCTGCCGGGTGTCCGAGCCCGGCGCCGAGGAGGAGGCCGACGAGCCCGCCCGAGTACCCGAACCGGCGACCGTGGAAAGCTGAGCGGCCGTGACCTCCGCTGAGCTGGACCCCGAGGACGCCAAGCTGATCACGCTGGCCCGCTCCGCCCGGAGCCGGACCGGCGCCGCGGAGGGCGCCGCGGTCAGGGACACCGACGGCCGCACCTACCTCGCCGCCACGGTGGCCCTGCCCTCGCTGCAGCTGTCCGCGCTGCAGGCCGCCGTCGCCGCCGCCGTCTCCAGTGGGGTCGACGGGCTCGAGGCGGCCGCGGTCGTCAGCGCGGCCGAAGCCGTCGAGGAAGCCGGGCTGGCCGCCGTCCACGACCTGACGGCGGCGGCGCCGGTGCTGCTCGCCGGCCCCGACGGGGTGGTCCGCACCACCCGTTGACCGCCGCGGGCCCTACGGTGCCTGCATGGTCCCGGTATCGAACGAACCTGTTCCTCGTCGTGCGGGTGCTGCGACGACCGCGCCGGAGGACGCCGGCCGGGTCACTGACGCCGATGCCCGGCTCGACGCCGCGATCGCCGACACGGTCCTGGCCGATGCCGCCGTGGTCGCCTCCCGGCTGTCGGCGGATCCTGCCCGGGCCGAGCAGCTGCGCGGTCGCCTCCTCGCAGTGCTGCGGGTCACCCACGCCCGGGTCCGCGGGTTGCCGCCGGCTGCCGCCCCGACCGCGCAGCCCGACGTCGGCGCCGCCCGGGCTCGCACCGGCCTGCACCCGGCGGAGTCGCTGCGCGTGGCCAGCCTGCTGTTCCAGCGCGCGCTACCCGCGCTCGTCGCGCACCACCGGGACGACGCGGTGCCCGGCGCCCGGTCCGTCACCGAGCAGGTCGCGCTGGTGCTGCACCAGGTGATCGACGAGCTGGTCATCCCCGCGTCGATCTCCTACGTCGACGTGCTGCTGTCCCGGATCAGCGACGCCAACCGGGACGAACGCCGCCGGGTCGCCCGCGACCTGCACGACCACACCAGCCACGGCATCGGCGCGGCCATGCAGGGGATCGACCTGGCCCTGCACCTGCACGCCACCGGCCAGCCGCTGGACGTGGAGCGGCTGCGCACCACCCGGCAGCTGCTGCTGGACACGCTCAACGACGTGCGGGGCATGGCCACCCGGCTGCGCGACGTGGTCGGGGACCGCACCCTGGGCCAGGCGCTGCAGGAGTACCTGGACTTCACCGCCCCGGTCGGGCTGGAGGTCACGCTCGCCGAGGACGGCGAGGACGTGGCGCCGCTGCCCGGCCACGTCAAGGAGGAGAGCTACCTCATCGTGCGCGAGGCGATCCGCAACTCGTTCCTGCACGGCCGACGGGCGACCCGGCTCGACGTCGCCGTCCGGGTCGCCGACGGTCAGCTGACGGCCACCGTGGCCGACGACGGCTCCGGCTTCGACCCCGCGGCCGTCGACGTCACCCGCAGCGTGGGGCTCTCCTCCGTGCGCGAGCGCGCCGAGGGGCTCGGGGGCAGCGTGGCCCTCGACCCCGGGCCCGGCGGCGTCCGGCTGGTGCTCACCGTGCCGTTGCCCGGGGCGTCGACGTGACCGGCGCCGAGCGCGGTCTCCGGGTCGTCCTGGTCGACGACCACCGCCTGTTCCGGGAGAGCCTGGGCGCGCTGCTCACCGTCCACCCGGGGATCGAGGTGGTCGCGGAGGGCGCGAACGGGGAGGAGGCGGTGCGGCTGGCCCGACAGCACCGACCCGACGTGGTGCTGCTGGACGTCGAGATGCCGGGTCAGTCGGTGCTGACCTCCCTGGTCGAGATCCGCAGCGCGTCGCCGTCCACCCGCATCGTCGTCCTGACCATGCACGAGAACACCCCGCTGGCCCGCCAGCTGCTGCTGCGCGGCGCCTCCGCCTACCTGATCAAGACGATCGGGCACCACGAGCTGGTCGCGGCGATCCGGGCTGCCACCGACCGTGAGCAGGACCTGATCACCCTCTCGGTGTCCCGGGGTGGGCTGGCCGGTCTCTCCTCGGGAGGTGGGCCGATGCTGTCCGAACGCGAGGTCGAGGTGCTCGCCCTCGTCGGCAAGGCCCGCTCCAACGCCGCGATCGCAGCCGAGCTGCGGATCAGCGAGGGCACCGTGAAGCGGCACCTGAGCAACATCAACGCCAAGCTCGGGTCGACGTCCCGGCTGGACGCCGTGCGGCGGGCGACCCGGGCGCGGCTGCTCGCCCCCGGCCTCGGCGACGACTGAGAAAGGACCCCGTCCTCCCCACCCTTCGCGAGCTCAGGGCGGTGCCCTGGACGGGGCCGTCAGGGCAGTCGATGGCCCAGGGCGTCCGCGACGGCGGCGGGGTCGCGCACCCACACGGTGAACGCCTTGGGGGTCTCGCCGTCGGTGTCCAGGTGTCGGACGCTGATCCGGTGCCGGCCCGGCCACCAGCCGCCGCGTCCCTTCGCCTTCGGCCAGCCGGCCGGCGGTGCCCCCGGCACGACCTCGCTGATCAGCACGAGCGGGACGACACCGAAGGACGACGTCTGCCGCAGCCCGGCGATGTCGGTGGAGACCGCGAAGTCGGAGACGGTGAAGCGGCCGGTCGACACCACCAGCACCAGCAGCCCGAGCCCCAGGGCGATCGGGGCCTCGTCGGCGACCGCGGCGCCGCCGTCCCGCCAGCCCAGGAACCCCAGCCAGGCGGCGACGGCGAGCACGGTCAGCGCGGTCACCCGCGGCGAGGCCGGGTCGTACTGCCAGTACCGCAGCGGTCGCGGGGTCACCGTGACGTACCGCTTCGGGCCGCGGCGGGCGACGTAGCCGTAGCTGGTGACCTGGTCGATGTGACGCTCCCGGTCCCGGGCGGCCTGCACGACCAGGGGCTCGCGGTTGTCGCGTCGGGACCGGGGAGGCATGCCGACCATGATCCCAGGGCGGCTCGCGTCCCGGCCGCGGCAGTGCTGTCGGTGCGCAGTGGGAGACTGGACGGCGTGACCTCCTCCGATCAGCCGCCGTACCGCAGCGGCTTCGCCTGCCTGGTCGGCCGGCCCAACGCGGGCAAGACCACGCTGACGAACGCCCTGGTCGGCGAGAAGGTCGGCATCGTCAGCAACCGGCCGCAGACCACCCGGCACGCCATCCGCGGGGTCGTGCACCGCCCGGCGGGCCAGCTGGTGCTCGTCGACACGCCCGGGCTGCACAAGCCCAAGAGCCTGCTCGGCCAGCGGCTCAACGACGTCGTCCGCGACACGCTGTCCGAGGTCGACGTCATCGTCTTCTGCATCCCCGCCGACCAGCCCGTGGGCGCCGGCGACGCGTTCATCGCCCGGCAGCTCAAGGCGGTGACCACCCCGATCGTCGTGGTCGTCACCAAGACCGACGCGGCCGGCAAGAAGGCGATCACCGAGCAGCTGGTCGCCGCCAGCCAGCTGGTCGAGGCCCGCGAGATCGTGCCGGTCAGCGCCGTGGCCGGTGACCAGGTCGGCCTGCTGGAGGACCTGCTGATCGGGATGCTGCCCGAGGGGCCGCCGATGTACCCCGACGAGCAGACCACCGACGAGGACGTCGAGCGGCAGATCGCCGAGCTGGTCCGCGAGGCCGCGCTGGAGAAGGTCCGCCAGGAGGTGCCGCACTCCCTCGCCGTCACCATCGAGGAGATCAACCGCAAGCCCGACCCGCGCGACCCCGACGCCGTCTTCACCGAGGTGCACGCCCTGCTGCACGTCGAGCGGGCCAGCCAGAAGCCGATGCTGCTGGGCAAGGGCGGCGCGACGATCAAGGCGATCGGCAGCGAGGCCCGGGTCGGGCTGGAGACGCTGCTCGGCGGCCGGGTGCACCTGGCCCTGCACGTCACCGTGCTGGGGGAGTGGCAGGACGACCCGAAGAAGCTGCACCGGCTTGGCTACTGAGGCAGCGGGCGAGTGAGCACCGCAGGGAGCGCCGGCGACCGAGGAGCGGAGCGATCTGCTGCCGGGGAACAGGGCTGCTAGGCCGTGAGCACCACACCGCAGTCCCTCTACCGGGACGAGGGCGTCGTGCTGCGCACCCAGAAGCTGGGTGAGGCCGACCGGATCATCACCGTGCTGACCCGGCGCACCGGCAAGGTGCGGGCCGTCGCCAAGGGGGTGCGGCGCACCAAGAGCAAGTTCGGTGCCCGGCTGGAGCCGTTCAGCCACGTCGACCTGCAGCTCTACACCGGCCGCAACCTCGACATCGTCAGCCAGGCGGAGTCGATCCGCCCCTACGGCACCGAGATCGTCGGCGACTACCGCGCCTACACCGCCGGCACGGCGGTGCTGGAGACCGCGGACCGGCTGACGGTGGAGGAGAAGGAGCCGTCGCTGCGGATGTTCCTGCTCGTCATCGGGGCGCTGCGCACGTTGGCCGAGGGGGTCAAGCCGGCCCCGCTCGTGCTGGACGCGTTCCTGCTCCGGGCGATGTCGGTCGCCGGCTGGGAGCCGGCGCTGGGCGACTGCGCCCGGTGCGGCGAGGTCGGCCCGCACCGGCACTTCTCCGTCCCGGCCGGGGGCACGGTCTGCCCGTCCTGCCGGCCCACCGGCTCGGCGATGCCCAGCCCGGTCACCATCGAACTGCTGGAGGCGCTGTTGTCCGGGGACTGGGGGCGGGCCGAGGCCAGCCTGGGCACCAACCGGCGGGAGGGCAGCGGCCTGGTCGCGGCCCTGCTGCAGTGGCACCTGGAGCGCGGCCTGCGCTCGCTGCCGCTGGTGGACCGCACATGAGGCGGGAGGTGAAGGCGCCGAACCCGCACCCCTCGGGCGCCACCCCGCCGGACATCCCGGCCGACAAGGTGCCGCACCACGTGGCGATCGTGATGGACGGCAACGGCCGCTGGGCGAAGCAGCGCGGGCTGCCGCGCACCGCCGGGCACGAGGCGGGGGAGTCCTCGCTCTTCGACTGCGTCGAGGGTGCCATCGAGCTGGGCATCGGGGCGATCAGCGCCTACGCGTTCTCCACCGAGAACTGGCGGCGCAGCCCCGAGGAGGTCCGCTTCCTGATGGGGTTCAACCGCGACGTCATCCGCCGCCGCCGCGACGAGATGCACGAGCTCGGGGTGCGGGTGCGCTGGGCCGGGCGCCGTCCGAAGCTCTGGCGCAGCGTCATCAAGGAGCTCGAGGTCGCCGAGGAGCTCACCCAGGACAACGACGTCCTGACCCTCACCATGTGCGTCAACTACGGCGGCCGGGCCGAGATCGCCGACGCCGCGGCGGCGATCGCCCGGGAGGTGGCCGCCGGCCGGATCAAGCCGGACAAGGTCACCGAGGAGACGATCGCCCGGTTCCTCGACGAGCCGGACATGCCCGACGTCGACCTGTTCGTGCGCAGCTCCGGGGAGAACCGCACCAGCAACTTCCTGCTGTGGCAGGCCGCCTACGCCGAGCTGGTCTTCCTGGACACGCTGTGGCCGGACTTCGACCGCCGGCACCTGTGGCAGGCGGTCGAGGAGTACGCCAGCCGGCAACGTCGTTTCGGCAGCGCCTGAGAGCGTCGTTTCGGCAGCGCCTGAGAGCGTCGTTTCGGCAGCGCCTGAAGGAGCCGCTTCAGGCGGTGTCGGAGGACTCGGTGTCGAGGGGCTCGGTGGCGTGGCCGGCGTGGGCGAGGGCGTCCCGGACGATGTGCGCCACGTGCGTGTCCACCAGGCGGTAGTCGACCTCGCGGTGCCGCCGGACGCCGGTCACCAGCCCGGCGCCGCGCAGCACCCGTAGGTGCTGGGAGACCAGCGGCTGCGGCACCCCCAGCGCGTCGACCAGCTGGTGCACGCAGCGGGAGCCGTGCTCGTCGAGCAGGGTCACGATCGACATCCGCAGCGGGGAGGCGAGGGCGGCCAGCAGCTCGCTGGCGGCCTGGACGTCGGCGGGGACGTTCCGGGACCCGGGCCGGGGGGACGGGGTCACGGACGTGGTCATGGCACCATGGTCCGAGCGCCTGAGAACGGTTGTCAACTCTTGCCGCATGGAAGGGGGAGGTGCCCGGTGTTCGCCGTGACCCGCCTGCGCGTCGCAGACGACGACGTCGCTGCCTTCCGCACCGCCACCGACGAGCTGCTCGCGGCGCTGCGGACCCGCCCCGGCTTCCTCGGCGGCGAGCTGGGCCGCGCCGCCGACGAACCGGAGCTGTTCGCCCTCTGCACTCGCTGGGAGGGCGTCGGCGCCTACCGCCGCGGCCTGTCCGCGGCCGAGGTGAAGATCGCCGGGGCGCCGGTCTGGGTGCACGCCCTGGACGAGCCCGGCGTCTACCTGACCGACTGACCTCAGGGCAGCTGGAAGCGGGCGACCAGCTCGCGCAGCTCCTCGGTGACCGTGACCAGCGCCGCCGCCGTCTCCCGGGTCGACTCGGTGGAGCCGGCGGTGGACCGGGCCGCCTCGGTCACCGAGCGGACGTTCGCCCGGACGCCGTCGGTGCCGCTGGCCGCCTCGGCGACGTTGCGGCTCATCTCCGCGGTCGTCGCGCTCTGCTCCTCCACCGCCGAGGCGATGGTCTGCTGGAAGTCGTTGACCTGCTCGACCACCGCGGCGATCCCGGCGATCGACGCCGCGGCGCCGGCGGTGTCGGTCTGGATGGCCTCCACCCGCCGGACGATGTCCTCGGTCGCCCGCTGGGTCTCCTGCGCCAGCTCCTTGACCTCGTTGGCGACGACGGCGAACCCCTTGCCGGCCTCCCCGGCCCGGGCGGCCTCGATGGTGGCGTTCAGCGCGAGCAGGTTGGTCTGCTCGGCGATCGACGTGATGGTGCCGACGACGTCGCCGATCTGCCGGGACGACTCCCCGAGCCGGGCCACCATCGCCGTCGTCTCGCGGGCGGCGGCCATCGCCGAGGCGCCCACCCGGGCGGCCTCCGACGTCGAGTGCGCGATCTCCCGGATGGAAGCCCCCATCTCCTCGGCGCCGGCGGCCACCGTGCGCACGTTGTCGCTGACGGCCTCGGTGGCGGCTCGGGCGGTGCCGGCCACCTCGGTGCCGCGGGCGGCGTCTCGGGCGACGGCGTCGGACAGGCCGCGCAGCTGGTCCGATGCCCCGGACAGGTCGCTGGTGCGGTCCCGCAGGTCGCTGAGCGCGCTGCCCATGTTCTCCAGCGACCGGTTGAGCGCGACCGCCAGCGTGCGCACCTCGTCGGTGCCCGACTCGGGCAGCCGGGGTCGCAGGTCGCCGGCGGCGACCAGCTCGAGAACGTCCACCGCGCGGTCCAGCGGCCGGGTGAGGGCGCGGGCCACCAGCAGGGCGAGGACGGCGACGACGGCGGCGACGACCAGGGCGACCAGGAGCACGGCGCGCAGCAGGGAGGACGCCGGCGCGACGGCGTCCGCCAGGTCCTCGCTGAGCACCACGCCCCAGCCGTAGCCGGCGAACCCGAGCGCACCCTGCGACGCCGACCAGCCGCGCACCTGCTCGGCGTCCTCGCCGGTGCCGTCGGCGCGGTCGTCAGTGCCGTGGCCCGAGCCCCCGGCGACCAGCGCGGTGGCGGCCGGGGAACCGGCCGCGGTCAGGTCCAGTCCCTCCTCGGCGCCCGGTCCGACCAGGACGACGCCGTCGCTGCGCAGCAGCTGGGCGGTGACGTCCAGGTCGCGGGCCGCCAGCCCGGCGACCTGCTCGTCCATGATCTGCCCGATCACCCGCGGCACCGAGGCCCAGTTGACCCACAGCCGCTGCACGCTGCCGTCGGGCCCGTAGACCGGTGCGGCGTACACCAGGGTGGCGTCGTCCCGGCCGGTGGCTGCGCTGACCAGCGGGTCGACCTCGGGGTCCTGCACGTAGGTCTGGCCGGCCGGCAGGGCCAGCGCCTGGGCGAACCACGGCCGGGTGGACAGGTCGGCGCTGGCCCAGGCGGCCGGGTCGACCGCCTCGCCGTCCCCGGTGACGCTGTTGCCGGCCACCACCCGACCGGTCAGGTCGACCACCAGCAGCAGGTCGTAGATGACGTAGTTGGTGCTGTAGAAGTCCGCGGCCCGGGCGACCGTGGCCGGGTCGGCGGAGGCGTCGGGGTTGAAGGCGAAGGCCTGCACGTCGCCGTAGCGCTCGAACAGGTTCCGGTCGATCTTGTCGATCGTCGACCGGGCCTCGCTCTGCAGCAGCTCCCCGGAGTTGCGGACCCAGTCGCCCTCGCTCCGCTGCCAGGCGAAGACGCCCAGCCCGGCGAGCGGGATCGTGGAGCAGGCGAGCACGACCAGGACCAGCAGCGCGCGGAGGGAGCGCAGGCGCAGGGCGGTGGCCAGGCGGGTGTCGGTCATGAGTGACCTCTCGGGGATGCGCTCCTGCCCGCGGGTGCCGCGCGCGTGTGTGCGCCCTCGAGATCGGCAGGCAGCGACCGTGCCGTGACCATCGCCGGGGAGTAGCCGGGCGCCGACCGGGGCAGGGACCGACCCGTGGACGTGCTGGCGGCAGAAGAGACGACCGGGTTCCCCCACAGCTTCCTCTCCGAGGAGCTGCTCGAGGAGTACGTGAACCTCTTCATCCGGGTGGTCGAGGCCGTCGGGGCGATCGTGATCTTCATCGGCGCGGTGATCGCCACTGTCCAGTTCGTCCGCGCGGCCGTCCGCGGCCGGCACCGAGACGAGTTCGTCCGGGTCCGGCTCGGGCTGGCGCGCTACCTGCTGCTCGGCCTGGAGTTCCAACTGGCCAGCGACGTCCTGCGCACCGCCATCGCGCCGTCGTTCGAGGAGATCGGCAAGCTCGCCGCGATCGCGGCCATCCGGACCGCGCTGAACTACTTCCTGGGCAAGGAGATCGCCGAGGAACGCGAAGAGG
Source organism: Modestobacter sp. VKM Ac-2985 (assembly GCF_026967925.1). GTDB lineage: Bacteria > Actinomycetota > Actinomycetes > Mycobacteriales > Geodermatophilaceae > Modestobacter. The sequence goes on from NZ_JAPVBI010000001.1 coordinate 1,375,939, forward strand.
TCGAGAAGGACGACGAGCGGCGCCGCCAACGCGAGGGCGACCGCGCCGGCGGTGACCGGACGTGAACCGCGGAGACCCGGCATGAGCCCGTTGCTGGCGGACGCCGCCCTGCTGGTGGCCGTGCTGGGCCTGCTCGCCGGCCTGATCACGCTGGTGCGGCTGCGCGACGTCCTGCTGGCGTTCGGCGTGCTGCTGGACTTCCTGATCGCCGCCGGCCTGATCCGGCTCGCCGGCGAGCTCACGTTCCCCGGCCTGCTGGGCGTCGCCCTGGTGATCGCCGTCCGGAAGCTGGTGATGCACGCACTGGGGGCGGACCGGCGGGTGCCGACCGCCGCCGGGAGCTGACGCCCGTGGCCGGGCGGCGGCGCACCGGCGGCTAACGTCTGGGGGTCACTCGCCGACACCCCAGCCGGATGGAGCCCCCGTGCCCAGCGACACCGCCCCCGCCCGTACCGCCGACCCCGCTCGCCTGGACAAGGTGGTCAACCTCTGCAAGCGCCGGGGGTTCGTCTTCCCCTCCGGTGAGATCTACGGCGGCACCCGCTCGGCCTGGGACTACGGGCCACTCGGCGTGGAGCTGAAGGAGAACATCAAGAAGCAGTGGTGGCGCACCGTCGTCCAGAGCCGGGACGACGTCGTCGGCCTGGACTCCTCGGTGATCCTGCCCCGCCAGACCTGGGTCGCCTCCGGTCACGTCGGCGTCTTCACCGACCCGCTGACCGAGTGCCAGAACTGCCACAAGCGGTTCCGCGCCGACCACCTGGAGGAGGCGTTCGAGGAGAAGAAGGGCCGGCTGCCGGAGAACGGGCTGGCCGACATCTCGTGCCCGAACTGCGGCGTGACGGGCTCCTGGACCGAGCCGCGGGACTTCAACATGATGCTGAAGACCCACCTCGGCCCGGTCGAGGACGAGTCGGGGCTGCACTACCTGCGCCCGGAGACCGCCCAGGGCATCTTCGTGAACTTCGCCAACGTCATGGGCGCCGCGCGCAAGAAGCCGCCCTTCGGCATCGGGCAGATCGGCAAGTCCTTCCGCAACGAGATCACCCCGGGCAACTTCATCTTCCGGACGCGTGAGTTCGAGCAGATGGAGATGGAGTTCTTCGTCGAGCCGGGCACCGACGAGGAGTGGCACCAGTACTGGATCGACGCCCGCACCGCCTGGTACACCGACCTGGGCATCTCGGCGGACAACCTGCGGCACTTCGAGCACCCGAAGGAGAAGCTGAGCCACTACTCGACGCGCACCGTCGACATCGAGTACCGGTTCGGCTTCACCGGCTCGGAGTGGGGCGAGCTCGAGGGCATCGCCAACCGCACCGACTTCGACCTGAAGACCCACTCGGAGCACTCCGGCACCGACCTGTCCTACTTCGACCAGGCCTCCGGGGAGCGCTGGACCCCCTACGTCATCGAGCCGGCGGCCGGGCTGACCCGCTCGCTGATGGCCTTCCTGGTCGAGGCCTACACCGAGGACGAGGCCCCCAACGCCAAGGGCGGCGTCGACACCCGCACGGTGCTCAAGCTCGACCCGCGGCTGGCGCCGGTGAAGGCCGCCGTCCTGCCGCTGTCGCGCAACGCCGACCTCTCGCCCAAGGCCCGTGACCTGGCGGCGACGCTGCGCCGGAACTGGAACGTCGACTTCGACGACGCCGGTGCGATCGGCCGCCGCTACCGCCGGCAGGACGAGATCGGCACGCCGTTCTGCCTGACGGTCGACTTCGACACCCTGGAGGACGACGCGGTGACCATCCGGGAGCGCGACTCGATGACCCAGGAGCGGGTCGCCCTGTCCCAGGTCGTCAGCTACCTCGGAGCCCGCCTCCCCGGCTGCTGACCCCGGGCTGCTGCCGGGCTCCGGCTGGGTCGCTCGACCCCTCCGGGTCAACCCGGCCCCGGAGGGGTTGAGCCGCGTGCGCACGCGGCTCACCCCTGCTCCAGCCGGGTCGACCCGGGTCGGGGCGCCCCGACCCGGTCATCGGCCCGCGGCAGCCAGCCGTCGTCCCCCGTGTCGTCGGTGCGCACCCGGCCCGCGGCCCGTGGCACCTCACGGAACTCCCGGACATCGGGGCCTCGCTGCGCCAGCGAGCGGCGCACCTGTTCGTCGAGGCCTCTGCGCCCGCCGGCGAGGTCGGCGTTCACGACCCGGACGAACCGGATGCCCAGCGAGCGCAGCAGGTCCCCGTCCCGCTTCTCCCGCCACAGCTCCTCCTCAGGGGTGCGCCCGAAAGCCGGCCGGCGGTACTTGACCCGGCCGTCGAACTCGATCGCCAGCGCCGATCCGGGGTACCAACCGTCGACGACCTTCACCAGCTGCCCACCGACCCACAGCTCGACCTGCGGGACGAACGGTGGAAGTCCCAGCGCGGCGAAGACCAGTCGGCCGTGGGTCTCGAGCCATGACTCGGCGCGCCCGTCGGCGAGCGCCACCGCCCGGACAGCGCGCGGGATGCCGGGCACGAACGACTGCCGGGCCAACACGTGGGCCAGCTCTGTCGCGGTGGTCAGCCCGCGGAGCAGGGCGGCGTCGATGGCGGCGACTGCGGCGACCTCCGACCACGACCGGGCTGTGTCGATCACCGTGCGGGCCGCCGTCGTCACCCGGTAGGCGCCGCGGGTCGTCACCTCGTCGTCCGGCAAGGAGGCCCTGGTCATCAGCCATCCGTTCCCACGTCGCCACCGGTGCGGATCGGTCAGCTCTACCGCACTCGTGACGGACCGTGGTCGTGGGAGCCCCCAGATCCAGGCAGCGGTCGCACCGCTCAGGACGGCGGACGGCCGGTCCAACGTCGTGGTCACGGCCAGCGCGTCCAGCCCCGGCCGTCGTCCGGTCCGCTCGACCTCGGCGAGGTCTGCCGCAGCGACCAGGACGCCCGGCCGCAACCGCACCCAGGTACCGCGGCGCACCGCGCTGGCGATCTCGGCCTTGGTGACCCCGGCAGCGGTGAGGTCCGCCGTGGTGACGACACCCAGCCGGCGGCGGCCGGGTTCGTCGAGCACGAGCGGGACGGCGGGGGAGCGGAGCACGCCCCGAGGGTGCGGCCAGGGCCAGGATGGAGGACCCGATCAATGGATCCTGTGCACAGCCGACCGGGACGGGGACGGTGGACGGCACGGGCAGCCGATGTCCGGTAGCGGCTCGACCCGGCTCGGGGAGGGAAGAGCCGCATGCCCTGCCGGTGCAACCCCGCCCCGCGCGGCTTGACCCGAGCCGGACGCCGCGGGCCCGCTGTGAGCCCGGGCACACCCCGAGGGCACCTACCCTGGGTGGCGTGACCAGCACCCTCGCGCGCACGACGGCGCTGCCGTCGTTGCAGCTCGGTGGGCTGACCGTCGACCCGGCGGTCGTGCTGGCGCCGATGGCCGGGATCACCAACCCGGCCTTCCGGACGCTGTGCCGGGAGTTCGGGGCCGGGCTCTACGTGTGCGAGATGATCACCACGCGTGCGCTGGTCGAGCGGAACGCCAAGACGCTGAAGATGGTGCAGGCCGCCCCGGGGGAGGCCGACGCGTTCAGCGTGCAGCTCTACGGGGTCGACCCGGCCACGGTCGGGCGGGCGGTGCAGATGCTCGTCGACGAGCAGGTCGCCGGCACCCGCCCCGCGCACATCGACCTCAACTTCGGCTGCCCGGTGCCCAAGGTGACCCGCAAGGGCGGCGGCTCGGCCCTGCCCTGGCGCCGCCGGCTGTTCGGCAACATCGTCCGGGCCGCGGTGCAGGCCGCCGGCGACGTCCCGGTGACGGTGAAGACCCGGGTCGGCATCGACGCCGAGCACGTCACCTACCTCGACGCCGGCCGGATCGCGCAGGACGAGGGCGCCGCGGCGATCACCCTGCACGGGCGCACCGCCGACCAGCTCTACAGCGGCACCGCCGACTGGTCGCACATCGCCCGGCTGGTCGAGGAGGTGTCCATCCCGGTGCTCGGCAACGGCGACCTCTGGGAGGCCGACGACGCGCTGCGGATGGTCGCCGAGACCGGCTGTGCCGGCGTCGTCGTGGGGCGGGGCTGCCTGGGCCGGCCGTGGCTGTTCGGCGACCTGGCCGCCGCCTTCGCCGGCTCGCCGGACCGCACCATGCCCACCTTCCGGCAGGTCGCCGAGATCATGCACCGGCACGCCACCCTGCTGGCGGCCGACCAGGGCGAGGTACACGGCTGCAGCGACTTCCGCAAGCACGTCGCCTGGTACCTCAAGGGCTTCTCGGTCGCCTCCGACGTCCGTCGTGCACTGGCGATGGTCTCCGGCCTCGACGAGCTCGCCGGCCTGCTCGACTCGATCCCCGACCAGCCCTACCCCGAGGGCGTGCTCGGGGCGCCCCGCGGGCGCACCACCCCGCCGCGGCCGGTCGCCCTGCCCGAGGGCTGGCTGGCCGACCGCGACGACCCCCGGCCGCCGGCGGGGGCCGAGCTGCTGGTGAGCGGCGGATGAGCACCACGACATGAGCACCACGACATGAGCACCAGGACATGAGCACCACGACAGGAGTCCAGCGGTGACCCAGGGTCCCTTCCTCTACGACGATGACCCGGCGCCGCTGCACACCGGCACCCCGCAGAACCACAACAAGCTGCTGATCGGCATCTTCGGGGCGACGGTGCTGCTCGCGGTGGTCATGGTCGCGCTGATGCCCTTCTTCAAGGGGTCCGGTGAGGACCAGGCACGCGAGGTGGCGGGGGTGTTCACCGCCGCACTGAGCCAGGGTGACCTGGAGACCGCCTACGCCCTCGTCTGCGACGACGTGCGCGCGCGGGTGGCCCCCGCCGACCTGGCCGATGCGTACCTGCAGCCAGGCACCCCCACGGTGACCGGGGCGATCGACAGCGAGGTCGACGGGGAGCCGGCGCAGCTGGTCGACGTCCGTTGGGACGACGACGGCGCGGTGACGACCACCCAGCTGACGGTCGTGCCCGAGGGCGGCACGAAGGTCTGCGGCACGAGCGCTGCTGGGTGATCCCGGACGCAGGCGGCACGCCGTCCCCAGGGGCTCCGCCGGTGCCAGCCGGCCGTGGTACCCATGACGGATGGCAGCGGTGGCGGGGCGACTGGTCGTCCGGGTGCTCGGCGCAGCGGTGACCGCGGCCCTGCTGCTGGCCGCGTCCACGGCCTCGGCCATCTGGTGGATCGCCCGGCAGGACGCCCGCCCGACCTCCGACGCGATCGTGGTGCTGGGCTCGGCGCAGTACAACGGCGTCCCGTCCTCCATCTTCGAGGCTCGACTGGAGCACGCCCGGGAGCTCTACGAGGAGGGCGTGGCCCCGGTGATCGTGACGGTGGGCGGCAAGGCGACCGGCGACACGTTCTCCGAGGCCGAGGCCGGCCGCGACTACCTGGCCCAGACCGGCGTGCCCGCGGACGCACTGCTCGCCGTGCCGGAGGGCGTCGACACGCTGGAGAGCGTGCGCACGGTGGCCGCCGAGTTCGACGAGCGGGGCTGGAGCAGCGCCGTCCTGGTCAGCGACCCGTGGCACGCGATGCGCGCTGAGCGGATGGCCGAGGACGCCGGGCTGGAAGCGTGGAGCTCACCCACCCGGCAAGGGCCGGCCGTGCAGACCCGGGCCACCCAGTTCCGCTACATCATGCGGGAGACCGCCGCCTACCTGCTCTACCGCGCGACCGGCGAGAGCGTCGCCGGAGCACCCGGGATCGGCTGAGGAGCACCATGCTGGAGCTGGGCAAGAGCGGGTCGCACGGCACCGAGCGGGGCACCGTCCCGGTGCTCTCCGACGGTGCCGTGGTGGCGACGCTGCGCGCCGCCAACTGGAAGGAGAAGGCCACGGCCGAGGTCGGTGACCGGCACTGGGCCTTCCAGCGGCAGGGCACCCGTGAGCTGGTCGGACGCTGGGCCCAGGAACCGGCGGAGAGCGTACGGCTGCACGCCCGCCAGGTCTCGGCGTGGAAGGGCAGCTGGTCGATGGAGCTCGACGGCCTGGCCGTCGACGTGGCGCGAACGTCAGTGCGGAAGGGCACCCATCGCTACGAGAGCGGTGGCCGCCGGCTCGCCGAGAGCGGCACCACCGGGGGCTGGAAGCCGCGGCCCACGCTGACCACCGAGCCCGGCCTGCCGCTGGACTCGGCCGTCTTCCTGCTGTGGTTCGAGTTTGTGCTGGGCCGGCGGCGCATCGTCGCGGCGGCGGGCTGATGGCCGGGCGGGGGCGCATCCGCGCCGCGGACATCGCGACGGTCCGCGAGCGGACCAAGATCGACGAGATCATCGGCGAGCACCTGCAGCTCAAGCGCGCCGGCGGCGGCAGCCTCAAGGGGCTCTGCCCGTTCCACGACGAGAAGTCGCCGTCCTTCCAGGTCACGCCCTCGCGAGGGCTGTACCACTGTTTTGGTTGTGGGGTCGGTGGCGACGTCATCCGGTTCGTGCAGGAGATCGACCACCTGTCCTTCGCCGAGTCCGTCGAGCTGCTCGCCGGCCGGGCCGGGGTCCAGCTGCAGTACGAGGACGACGGCGGCCGGGCCACCGCCGGGCCGAGCCGGGCGCAGGCCGGGCAGCGCGCCCGGCTGGTGGCGGCCAACACCGCGGCCGCCGACTTCTACGCCGCCCAGCTGATGACGCCGGAGGCCGCTCCGGCCCGCTCGTTCCTCGCCGACCGCGGCTTCGACCGGCAGGTGGCCCTGGACTTCGCCTGCGGCTACGCCCCCGGCGGCTGGGACACCCTCACCCGGCACCTGCGCGGCCTGGGGTACACCCAGGACGAGCTGGTCATCGGCGGGCTGGCCAAGGAGTCCTCCCGCGGCACGCTGATCGACCGGTTCCACCGCCGGCTGCTCTGGCCGATCCGCGACCTGACCGGCGACGTCATCGGCTTCGGCGCCCGCAAGCTGATGGACGACGACCCGGGGCCCAAGTACCTGAACACCCCGGAGACCCCGCTCTACAAGAAGAGCTCGGTGCTCTACGGGGTGGAGCGGGCCAAGCGCGACATCGCCCGCAACCACCAGGCCGTCGTCGTCGAGGGCTACACCGACGTGATGGCCTGCCACGTCGCCGGCGTGACCACGGCCGTGGCCTCCTGCGGCACCGCCTTCGGGCCGGAGCACATCAACGTGCTGCGCCGGCTGCTGATGGACCAGGACGAGTTCCGCGGGGAGGTCGTCTACACCTTCGACGGCGACGCGGCCGGCCAGGCGGCGGCGATGAAGTCCTTCAAGGAGGACCAGCGCTTCGTCGCCCAGACCTTCGTCGCGGTCGAGCAGGAGGGCCGCGACCCGTGCGAGCTGCGCCAGGCCCACGGGGACGCCGCCGTCCGTGACCTGATCGCCCGGCGCACACCGCTGATCGAGTTCGTGCTGCGGACGCACCTGGCCGACTACGACCTGGACACCGTCGAGGGCCGGCTCGCCGCGCTGGACAAGACGGCGCCGCTGCTCGCCCAGATCAAGGACCACGCCCTGCGGCCCGCCTACGCCCGGCGGCTGGCCGGCCTGCTGGGTCTGCCCGACGAGTCCGAGGTCGTCGCCCGGGTGCGTCAGCTGGCCGGGGAGAACGGGGGCGAACGCCCGAGGTCGCGCCCGCGCACGCCGCAGCGGACGCCGGACGACGCCGCGATCGAGGTCGAGCGGGAGGCGGTGAAGGCGGCGCTGCAGTGCCCGGAGATCGCCGGGCCGCAGTTCGACGCGGTGGAGCCCAGCTCGTACACGCACCCGGACTACGCCGCGGTCGCCGCCGCAGTGTCCGCGGCCGGGGGAGCGGCGGGGGCGACGACGAGCGGGGCGGCGTGGCTGGAGGAGGTGACGGCGCACTGCGACCGGGACACCGCCAAGGCGATGCTGACCGCGCTGGCCGTAGAGCCGCTGCACGCGGTGGGGGAGAACGACCCGACCTACGTGAACGCGCTGATGGCCCGGCTGCACGAGATGGCCACCGTCCGGGAGATCGCCGCGCTCAAGGGCAAGCTGCAGCGGACCAACCCGATCGAGGCTCAGGACGAGTACATGCGGGCGTTCAAGAAGCTGATGGACCTCGAGCAGCTGGCGATCTCGCTGCGCAAGCGCGCCGCCGGCGGGCTGACCCCGTGAGCCTGCTCGCGCGGGTGCGCAGGAAGTTCGCCCGCCCGCCGGAGCCGGTGCGCGCAGCCCTCGCCGGGGACGCCGACGAGCAGGTGCTGGCGTGGGGTGAGCGGGTCGACGGCGGGTGGACCGTGGCCACCTCGCGCGGCCTGCGCGTCGTCCCGGCCGAGTCGGGGGAGGCCACGCCCCCGCTGGCCTGGCACCAGATCGGCACCGCGCGGTGGGGCGCGGCCGGCGAGGGCGGCACCTTCATGATCACACCGCTGGTCGAGGTGGAGCCCGGGGTCCAGGCGCGGGAGGCGCCCCAGCGGCACGTGCTGCGTGAGGCCGGGGGGCTGCCGGGCGTGCTGCGGGCCCGGGTCGACCGGACGGTGGTCACCAGCAAGCGGCACCCGTTGCCCACCGGGGGCGGGGTGCTGCTGGTGGCCCGCCGGGTGCCCGGGCAGGCGGCGCGGGAGTGGACCGTCGTGTTCGACGACGACGCCGACCGGGACGACCCGGTGGCGCGTCAGGTCGCCCGCGACCGCCTGGCCGCCGAGGTGGACGCCGAGGACCCCAGCCGCTGACCCGGGGTCAGTTGCTGCCGGTCTCGTTCCCGAGCCGGTTCTTCACCGAGTCGACGGCGGCGTCGGCGCGGGCCTGGGCCATGCCGGCCGCAGTCTGGAGGCGCGGGTCGTCCTTGGCGTGGTTGTAGAAGCGGCGGATCTGCTCGTAGCGCTCGCGACCGGCCTTGGCGCCGAGGACGTAGCCGGCGCCGAAGCCGGCGATGAAGGACAGCTTGGCCACGGGGGACCTCCTGGGTTGGGCGGAAGTGATCACGCTACCGGCCCTGCCCGGTTCCGACCCGTCGAGCTCAGGACGTCGGGGTCAGTGCGCGCGGGTGGCCCGGCGCGTAGGCGATCCGGTCGCGGCCGGCCCGCTTCGCCTCGTAGAGCGCGCGGTCGGCGGTGCTGAGGAGGGAGAGGACCGTCTCGACCGCTCCCTGGCCGGGCGCAGGGTCTGCGCTCACGACCCCGATGCTGACCGTCACCAGAGGCAGGTCGGGCACTGACCGGTCCCGCACCGCGGCGTGCAGCCGTTCGGCGGCCCGGGTGACCTCCGCCGGGCCGGGGAAGTGCGCGACCCAGCCCAGTTCCTCCCCGCCGAGGCGCACGAGCAGGTCGTCGGCGCGGGCGATCCGGGTCATCGCGTCGGCCACCTCGGTCAGCACCCGGTCGCCGACGGCATGCCCGTGGGTGTCGTTCACCGTCTTGAAGTGGTCGAGGTCCAGCACCATCACGGTCACCTGCTCGCCCGCCGCAGCGGCGGCCGCCACGATCGACCCGGCCCGGACCTCGATGCCGCGACGGTTGCACAGCCCGGTCAGCGGGTCGGTGACCGCCAGGGTCCGGGCCAGGTCGCGGGCGGCCTGCATGCGCCGCACCAGCAGGGTGACCACGGTGATCGGGGCCAGCACCATGACCGCCATCGTCAGCGCGGAGTAGACCCGGAGCAGCGGTGGAGTGGGCAAGGTCAGGCTGATCGCGACCACACCGGCCAGCGCGACCGCCGTGGTGGCGGCCACGCCCCGGCTCCGGAGGAGCATCGCGGCGGCCACCGGCACGACGACCAGCGCCGCAGCGCACAGCCAGCGGATGGTGATCTCCTGCTGGCAGAGGCCCTCGACGATCATGACCGTGCTGGCCGCACCGATGATGACGGCGCCGTCCCGGGGCCCCAGTCGCCGGCGGACGGCGACGTACCCGGCCATGCACCCCCAGATGGAGGCGCCGAGGGCGGCGAGCCGGGCGTCGGCGTGCGCGCCGACCGAGCGTTGGAAGCCGCTCACCACGAACAGCGGGATGCTGCCGGTCAGGCAGATGGCGAGGAGCGTGACGGCGCGCCACTCGATGTGGCGGCTCACGCACGCCACCGCTCGCTCACCCAGCTCCCGCATGCAGAGAGCATCGGCACCGGCTCCGCGTGCGTTGAGCGACCTCACCCGGGTGGGTGGCCGAGAACGCGACCCGCCGGATGCCACCCCCGGCCCATCGCCGGGTCGGGGGTGAGGTAATCTCTGTGGGCGCGCGGGCACCACCCGCCGATCCCCCGTAGCTCAATTGGCAGAGCATGCGACTGTTAATCGCAGGGTTATAGGTTCAAGTCCTATCGGGGGAGCTCTATCAGGCCCTGACCAGCGGAGACGCCGGTCAGGGCCTTCGTTGTTTCCGTAGACCCGGCCGAACTAACGGAGAACTAACGTCTTTCGTTGTCGCTAGGTGCCGGTCAGAGCAGTGCGGCGGTCCGCTCACTGACTGTCTGGCGGCTCATGTAGCGGTCCATCGTCATGCTGGCGTGCTTGTGGCCGACGTAGTTGGCGACCTCCCGGGGGAGCAGCCCAGCCTGGCCGAGCAAAGTGCAGACGGTGTGGCGGAACGTGTGCGCGGTGGCCCAGGGATGTCCCGCAGCCGTTAGAAGCTCGCTGACGTGGTTGCTGGTGTTGGCCGCGTCGCGCAGCGCCCCGGCTCGCGCGGAGGGGAACACGACGTCGTGGTCGTTGGGCGCGGCGTTGACCTGTCGGGCCATGAGCCGGGCGACCAGCCACGGGGGCAGCTTGATGGTGCGGGTGCTGCTGTCTGTCTTGCCGTCATCTTGGATGTGCAGCCCCACGCCACGCTCCCGAACGACGACCGGGCCGAGCTTGGCCATACCCTCTGCCAGGTCCAAAGACGACCACCGCAGTGCGCAGACCTCAGCGATCCGCGCACCCGTGCCCGCCAGGAAGGCGATCACGTCGGCCAGGTCGCGACGCTTCGCCACCGGGTCGGCATCGGCGTAGGCCATGACCGCATCCCGCTGTTCGACGGTGAAGTACCCCTCAGCGTCCCGAACCCCCTTCGGCTCTGTGCGCACCTGGGTCGGCCCTGCCTGTCGCACCGGGTTGAAGGGAATCGCGTCGTGGTGTGTGGCCAGGTCAAGCACCCCACGCAGGACGGTCCGGGTGGTCTTGGCGGCACCTGGACCGCTGGCCTTGGCCACGCCGCGCAGGAACCGCTCAACTCCGCCCGTGGTCACCTCCCTGACCGTCAGGTTCGCCAGGGACGACGGGTGCTCCGGGGTGCCGATCACCTGGCGGTTGCAGACCAGTCGGTAGACCTGGCGGGTGTTGGTCGAACGGTCGCTGTCCTCTAGTTCGACCAGCCATGCACGGGCCACGTCGGCCACCTTGGTGGTCGGCTTCACCGCAGCGTGCTCCGGTGCCGGGGTGGTCCGCTCCCGCAGTGCAGTCTCCAGCCGCGTCCGCGCGTCTGCCTTGGACTTGGTGCTCCGCTTGGTCGCGGTCCGGTGCTTGCCGTCGTTGTCCCGGACCGTGGCCCGGGCCACCCAGTAGTCAGCTCGGCGGGCACCGGCATCAACCACCTGCGCCTTGCCGTTCTCGTCGTACACGTAGCCGGTCAGGGTGATCTGACCCCATGCGCCCAGGTCCAGCTGCGGTCGCGGCACTGTCCTCGTTCCCGCCCTTCGTGTCGGCCGCCATTAGTGGCGGCGGGGTAAAGCTAGCACGTATTGCGTTACTTGTTAATTGGCTCCTAGCTGGCTCTGGTCCCGGTCCCGGTCCTGGGCGTGGGCCGGGGGCCGACTGATCGCTCGCCGTACCTGGCGCGCTGTCGCCGCGCTGGTCCGTGTGTGGCCTGTCGTCGCCGTGGCTGACCGCCTGAGCTTCACCGGGTGTCCGTGCATGCCCGACCGTGGTCGCGGTCAGGCTGAACGCACTGAGCCGCTGCCGTGTGGCTCTGCCCTGCCGTGTGGCTCTGCCCTGCCGTGTGGCTCTGCCCTGCCGTGTGGCTCTGCCCTGCC
>NZ_JAPVBI010000001.1:1387893-1919881 GCF_026967925.1 Modestobacter sp. VKM Ac-2985
CTGCCGTGTGGCTCTGCCCTGCCGTGTGGCTCTGCCCTGCCGTGTGGCTCTGCCCTGCCGTGTGGCTCTGCCCTGCCCTGACGCCGACCCGGGCGCTGATCGGCTGGCCTCATGGTGGCGCCGCCTATCGTCGCCGCGACTGACCGCGTTCAGCTCTGCCGGGTGTCCGTTGCCGGGTCCGAAACCGTCACGGTCCTTCTCCACGCGCTGAGCGGTCGCAGGAACTGCCCCCGCACCCCTGCAAGACGGTCCTTTGAATGTCTAGATCGAAGATCGAAGATGGCCGCATCCCGTCAGGCGCAGCCCTGCCAGCACCCCCTCGGCGACTCGCGACGCGGCCTTCCGGCTTCGACTCGCACGAGTGACGGCTCAGACGATTGCCGGCTCCCCGGTTGTACGGTTTCGCTCCCTGACGAAGGAGCCTCATGCGTCGCCGTATCGCAGCCGCCTACTGGCTATCTGCGTCGCTCTTGTTGACGGCGTGCTCGGGCACATCGGCTGGCGAGACGTCGTCGTCCAGCTCGGCGCCCTACAGCCCCGGCCCCGTAGTGGCCTCCGCCTTAGCGGCTGAGCCAACTCCTGAGCCATTCCATGCAGCCGGGTACCCCACGACGCAAGACGAGGACACTGCTTTCGTCAGCGAAGTCGCCGCACTCGACACCGTAAAGTCGCTGTTGACGGGACATCTATACACCCTGCCGACCGACCTCGCGGAGAAAGCGCATCAGCTCGCGGCCCTAGGCCGCGATGTTTGTAGCAGCTACGGGGGCAGCAACATCGACGCAGTTGTGGCGACCGTTGCGTCCAACGGCATCGACGCCATAGACGCGACCGCTTTCGTAGTCGCAGCGGCGGGCGTCTATTGTCCACAGAAGCTCGTCAGCCTGGGCGCCGGCCAAGCCATGACCGGCGGCGTTGTAATTCAGCCCGTCATCCCGCAGTGCCCGCCGGAAGCCCCCATCGTTGTGACGGTCAGTCCAATGCAATTGACCGGACAGTCGAATGCCGAGATTTATGGCGATTTGTGGGATGAAGAGTTGGCCGACATACTCAGCGATGACGGAACCTATAGCGGCCGTTGGTCCTACACGCTCACCAATACATCCAACTATGACGTGATCGTGACTCTGGAAGACCGCGTGGTCTCCGAGAAGTACACACAGGACTGGGCCGCCGCCCAGGGAACGACGTCGAGCTCGACGCACGCACCGTTTTACGTGCCTGCGCACCAGAGCATCACCGACGCTGGCACCATCTCTGGCGTCTACGCCTGGCAGTCAGCTGAGTACCGCATCGCTTCCTGGCTGCCTGTGCAATGCCAAGTCACAATCGGCTGATGTCGTGCCCTACCCGCCAAGACCACAGTTACAGACGCTAAGTCAGTTCGTCGGCACTGCTGTCTCACGACCCGATCCCCGCGTGCAGGCGGAGGTCGAAGCCTTCGTGCGTGACGAGTACGCGGCAGGGCGGTCCCTTCGCGAGATTGCCGAACTGACAGGCCGATCACATTCGGCCGTCCGAAACATACTCGATAAGCACGGAGTTGAACGGCGACCGGTGGGAGCTACTGGTCTCGCCATTGGCCGGGACACAGAGGCGATCAAGAATAAGCGCCCATCCTGAGTTCGGCCGACACAATCGTCCGACACTCCCACGCGCACGCCCTACCGCTGACCGAAATCGCAGGCTTGTCTGGCCACTACAGACGGAGCAGCCGACCACGGAACGGCCATGGTCACCTCCACCAAGAGGTGCCGCCCACACGCAGCGTGTGACTGATCCGCCGCTCTCGGGTCGGATTAGTGAACTCGTAGGCCACACCCTTGCTCTCGCACAGTTTTTGGAGAACTTCTTGATCGCTGTACGCCATGTGCGTGTACTCGATGTGCAGACGCGATATAGGTAGACTGCTAAGTGCCATTCCATTGCTAAAAGCACTTCCGCTGACAACCAGCTCTTTTAGATTTGCGAAACCCGCGAGCGTAGAGGCGTCAAGCACTGTAGGACAGTCAACCAGGCTAAGACCGCGCAATGACGTGTTCCCATACCAGTCGTTCAATGACAAACTTCCGCAGTCATCCAGCTCTAGGATCTCCAGATTAGGCAGTCCGCTGAGGTGGTCAAGCGAACTCAGATCCGGACAACTTGCGATCCGCAAACGCTTCAACGAAGGAATGGAACCAAGTTCGGCCAAGGTTCTCAACCCTCGCACGCCCTCAAGTTCTAAGTACTCAAGGTCAGTTTGCTGCAAGAACTGCCACGGGAGCGTCGCCCAGAGTTCTGCGGCGTCCGTCCAGGTTCCTACGGCAATGGAGAGAACCTTGAGTCGATCCACTGACTGCTCGAGAAGCCGAACTAGAACTGGAGTATCAACATGTCGCAGTTCCAACTTTGCAAGGCTCGGCCAAGACCCATCGAAATCATCCGCAAGATTAGAGCATGCCCTTAGCCGCAACACCCGAAGCGAATCTTGATGCGTCAGAGGCGCCAACCTTCTTACCCGACGATTGTTCGTGAGCGTGAAGTGGGCTACCGGTGGACCATCTGCCAGGAACTCTAGTTGACCGACATCCTGCCCCAAGTCCCAGGTGACTGAATCCACTCCTCCGACTGCGTTAGCCGCGACGCCTAGTTTAGAATCGCGAAGTATTAGACGTCGCGTGGTGTATGGCGCCTGATTGAGCACCCTAACCGCATATTCATCGGGGGGGAAATAGGACCACGCAGAGACCAAGGAATTCCAGCCTTCGGCCGTCTTTACCTCCGCAGCATAACGGGTGAGTTGCTCAAAGCCCCGCTCCGTGCCGATCGATCCGGCAAGGCTAATGCACCGCGCTAACTGTGCGGAAGACAAACGTCCCGTGTAAGACTCAAGGACCCCCATAACTTGCGCGCCATATGAGGCCAGCGTCACCACTTCGTGGAGACTTCGTGGCGGAAAGATCGTCTGCACGTGTGAGAGAACACGTTGGCGCAAGTCTTCGCTGAGACCAGACTGCGCAGTCTCGAGACAGTCGAGCGCGAGCTGCTGTAGCTTTCGCTTAGTCTCACGCGACGCTGCATTTACTCTACGCCCCGCACGCCGGGTTTGATCCTCAGCGAGCTCCAATACTGAGGAGACAATCAGGTTTCGCTCGCCCGGTCGCGCATGACCGACCGCAAGGATTACGACTTCGCGCCAACTGTCGTTGAGCAGATTCTGTAGCACCTGCCCTATGCAGTCGCTTTCAACCGCCTCTTTCGCCGCCAGGTACTCCTGGAACGTTTTGTGCAGAAAATCAATATTCTTCAGGCCTACCCTTCGAAGCAGTCCTGACCGGATCAAGAGGTGTTTGAGTACCGACTCGGCCTCGCTGACCTCACGTCCGAGCGAGGGTAAAGCCTCACGGATCTTCTCCAGTACCGCGCCATAGTCAGCTTCCACGTGACCATTTATTACGTACCAGTAGGCAACCTTTTGGACGACCGTCAGTTGCTGTTCCGGGCTAAGCGATGCTTCCCTCGCCGCCGCTACTTGCCGCTGTTCGTCGCGCTCGGCCAACATCATATCCATAGCAATCCGGTACAGCTGCATTCGATTATGGGGAAGGCGACCCTTGCGATCCTTATGCAGGACGCACATCATTGCGCATAACAGAGGATTGTTGGCCAGCGACCGTAGTGTCGGCGTCGTGTCAAGCGCGGCTATCAGCCGAGGCTCGTATGTGCGCAGGGCCGTCTTCTCTTCATCGCTCGCATACTCGCTCGCGGCGTCGTGCCAATTGCTCACAAAGCTACGAATTCGACTGGGACTCATCGGAAGTATCTGCGCCGCCGTATAATTGCCCTTTTGAAGCCAGTCCGGTGGTACAGCCTCAGGCCGTGAGGTTATTACCCACCTATTAAGCGGATACGCGTCCGTCATCTCTTCGACCCATTTGCGAAGTCTTCCCCGGTCGGACTCCCGGAGTTCATCCACCCCATCAATCAGGATAAGGGCCTTGCCCGATTCGAGCAGCCGCTGCGTCCAGTCATGGGGTTTGTCGGCGGAGATTGTCCAGCTCTGCTGATCGACTAGTCCCTCGGGTCGGGGCAATGCGATTTGCGGCACCTGATCCAATTGTCTGAGCATCAAAAGGATCGGAACCGTCGAGTTAAGGCGGATGTGCTGCGATTCAAAAGCCCGCTGGGCGCTTTGTAGTGCCAGCCATTGTAGGATTGTGGTCTTACCCGAGCCGGCTGGCCCGAGCAGTAAAAGCCGAGGATTTTGAGCTAGGACTTGCTCAACGGGGAGGCCCAAGGCCTCCACGTCATCTGACATTCGCTGTCGCTCCCTAGATCCCTGGGTCACCGCTAGGGATACGTAAGACGATGCGACCGAATGACTCTCGTGCGATAGCGATGAAGGCAGGCCGAACAGCTCAATTCGCGCCTGCCTCCGCGCTATCTCCCGACGATAATTGAAGGTGAACTCCTCGGCTGCATCCTGACGCTGAATTTGCCCGATGTCCCGCTGAGGCCCACGATCAAGAGCTTCAGTGAGCTTGGAGATGATCAGCGTATCTCGGCGTAGTAGTTCGGCAGTCCCTCGTTGTTGGAACTCAGGAAGGGCTCCAACTGCATCGACTACATATGCAATGCTCTCGCGGAGTAGGTGAACGAACAGCTGATGCGCTTCTTGACTTAGACCAGCGCTCAGGATCTTCGCTGAGTTGGACTTTAGTATATTGGAGGTTAGGCCGGGAATGCTGAGGTCAGCAGCGAGTATGTCGCGATCCGCCAGTCCAGCACCTTGGAGAACCACACCTGCTAAATCAACCGCGGCCAGACGCTCATTCTCGGGCACGCCTTTGAATTCATGCTCTAGAAGCGCCAGCACCCGCTGCGCCACATCGTCTGCCAGCTGATCGAACTGTCGGCCGACTTTCCGACCTTGCATTAGGTCAGCTCCGGACGCGACTGCCAACTCTGCAAGCGATAGGTCGCGGCGTTGGGTGTCTACCCGGTTCTTCAGCCAGCGAGTCCCGGATACCCGGGCAACCGTCATGCCGATTCGGAGTGCGGCGGCCTCGATACCGGGGAGCATGTGTCTCCTTTGAGCGGTCAGCGCGTGGAGTCTAGCGGCGAGGGAGTCTCGCCACCTCTCGACTTGCACGCAGCGGTGTAGCCACTCCTTCGCGAGGGCGCGCCCTTGTGCGACCGAGCCTAGGTCGGTCGAGAGCGGCGACGGATCGCTAGATGCCCGTAGGTTCGGCGTTGCCCACGCGTTCTGTTGGGTGCGTGTCCTGGCGAGGGGCTCCCCGGCGGTTTGCCTCCCGATCGCGCATGTAGTTCCTTAAGATTACTTCAACTGATACAGGGCCACTCCGCGTGTACACGCGCGTGCCGATGCGGTTAGGTAGGCGGCCTAACTCCGGCCAGGCTATGTCTTTAACCTCATGGAAGCCACGTTGATGTCCTCCGATTGCCTGGCGCAAAGCCCTGTCTAACTCTTGTGACGCTTCGAACAGGAGTTGATAGGCGGAGGCGTGCCGATCTTCTCGCGCGGTGTTTAGCAGCACAACGACCGCCGCAAGATACTGACCTGTGGCAGCGCTTCCCCGCCGGATTTCCGTCGTGACACTCGGAAAGGAACCCAATGCTGCGACGGTTTTTCTTAGGCGAGATAGGCGCTGACGCATGCCTAACATCAGTTCCTGCAGCTGCGAATCTTCTAGTGTTGACCAACGAGTCTCGTCGCCAAAAAGGAGTACGGGAGCGCGCAAGCCATCCAAGTCGCTAGCGAGATTGGGCGTGAGCTGCTCATACTCTTCCTGCAGCTTGTCCCGGCGAATGTCTGAGCGTTCGCGGTTATAAAGGTACACGGCACCCGCGACAGTCAACAGAGCGAAAACCCCTTGGAACATGCTGAGAACAACACTCATCCAGAATTCGTCGTCGCCCCAGGCCCGCCCATTCTCTCCCCATCCGCCTGTAGGCGCCTTGTTGATCAATGGTCCCACCTGGGTCACTAAGATCACCACGGAGGCGAGAGCAAAGACTATGAGTAGCGCACGACGCCTCATCCGGGACATATCGGGAACGCTAGCTCCGGACACTGACAGTTGCGGCGCAGAAACGCGGGCAGAACTACCGATAGAACCGCGTCGCGTCGCGCCGTGCTGTGCCCCGCTCGGCCAGAACGTTCTCGGCGGCCCGGCGACCCCGTCGTGGCGGAGGGGGGGGGGCGACTGCCCCAAAGGTCGTGCAACCCCCCACTGCCCCTCATGCGACAGATAGGCCGCCCCCCGTCAGGCTGACGGGAGCCAGGAAGCAGCCACCTAGTCGGTCCCTGGTCGTGCCATCGACCTGGGAGGGCGGCCTACTTAGGTGAGCCGACTGCTCTGCGGAGGCCGACATTTTCTCCGCTGGGCTTTCGGAGCTATGTGCCGAGGAGTCATGGTCTCGCGACCCCTATGGCAGGGGGGTATGACCCTTGAGTACCCGGTCTTGGTTACCGCCGGGTCTTAGCAGCCGAGGACTCGCCACAGTTTCAAGGTGGCCCGATCGTTGCGTGGCCACCTACAAGCTCGGGCCCCCGCGGCTCACGCAAGGTACCGAGCCGATTACCTTGAGTGCGAGCGCGCAGGCTCCGGTCCCTACTGCCCAACCAGGGGCCCACGCGGTCACACCGAGCAAGCAGGCACGGGCCTTATCGTCTCGCGCACACGCAACGCCCATGTATCCGTGGTGCCGCTTCGCGGAGTCGCAGTGTGGGCAGGACACGGGGGCGATCGGTTGGCACAGTCGAGCGGGGAGCTGTGGTGGACGCGCCTCTGGAATGGGGCGCTGGCGCATCCTGGGTGGACGGGTCTCGGAGTTCTCGTAGCCATAGGGGGCTTGACTGCAACGCTGGTTGCGGAACAAGGGGACTCAAACGAGATTACCGACTCCGGCAATTGCAATGTGCAGGGCTCCGATAATGCCGTCCAGTGCGAGTTCACTGATCAGCCAAATTCGATTGGCGCAGTCGAACTAGAGATCGATTGGGCTTACGGTGTTTGGTTCTTTGACGGTCCCCCTTCCGAATTACCGACTCCACCCGACTATCCCGCCTCGGAAGCCTATTACCACTGCGACGACTGGGCGGAATGGCTTCGAGTAACCCCTGGCATTTACGCACTTGGGCCTGGGGGCACGCTGAGGATGGTGTCAGGCGTCGCGGACCAAGTGACCGTTACAAGCGTACGAGCGCAACCCTACGCTCGTGATGAGCTCCCGAGCGATGACTACACGCTCATTCGATGCAACTATGAGGCAGACGGTGGACCGGGTCTAATCATTACAACGGATACGCGGACGCGCGAAACGACTCTGCGCGATAACTCCGGCGCTTCCCCCAATGAGGAGTTGCCCATGCCGCCAGCCGTTGCGAAGCTCAACGGGATCGACTCCGAGGTGGCTGCCGTTGTCGTGCAGTCAGATAACTACCTCTACCAGGGCGCGATCATTGCCGAGTATGCCGTCAATGGCGAAAGCAGCACGGTGTCTCTGGGCAACCCGGACGCGCCGTATCGATGGGTCGGTGGCGACGTGTCTGAACTCGTCAATTTCGGCGATGGGTGGGATTGGAACCCCATCGAGAACACTTGGGAGCAAGGCATCGATCTTGAGGCAATCTATCCGCGGTGAGCTCGGCGCCGAGGACCCAGCGGAGGGGTTCGCATAAGCCCCTCCGCTGGGCTGTCTCTCAGTCCGTCAGCCGATCCGGTACATCAAGCCCAGGTGTGCCGTGACGACGAATGGGTCCGCGTTCCCGAAACGTCGCCCGAGGTCGGGGACGTCTACGGCCAAGTGGTCGATAGCGGCGACCCGGCCCAGGTCGTCGGCCATGTTGCCGACCTGCTTCCGAACAGCCTCCTTCATCATCTCGGCCACGGGCTGACCCATCAGCAGCTTGTCCGGCCACACCTTGCAGACAACCTCGACCGTCATGCGACGGTCACCCTTGCCCTGCGAATTGGTCAGCACCCTGTAGCTGACGGTCTCAGACTCGGCCGCACCCTCAATGGGCTCGTACATCAGGCGCACGCCGTCCCGCTCACCGTAGAAGGTGACAGCGTTGCGGAGAACGTTCCGGACGACATTGGCGTACCGGGAGACCTGCCCGTCAGTCGGCTCGGCGTCGAGCGTCGGAACGGCCATGAATGCGCGCGTGACGTTGACGGCGGTCGGGTCCTCGTAGTGGGGGCCGTGCTTCTGGCTGGGCCACGGGTCGATCTGAACGCTGTAGTTCCGCGCCCTGCACGCCTCCTGAATGGCCTCAGCGTTCAGCGGAGCATGGAGAGCCCCCCGGTAGTAGGTCAGGAAGAGCTTGGCGGACAAGATGCCCGCCCTGTTCTCTCCCGCCTTCTCCTGCACGATGAACAGCACCGGGGAACCATCGTCGTTGGGCCTGACGTCAGCCTTGACGGTCACGACCCTCACCAGCAGCTCACCGCCGTAGACGTCGGCCAGGACGTCGGCGAACAGGTCGGCAACCGTGGTGTCGTCGTTGATGAGCCCACGCTCGGCACGCTTGACGTAGTTCTCGCACCCGGTGACCAGGAGCGCGGCGACGTCCTGGGCGGCGTGGATGTCCCGCCACCGGCTCTGGTGGCTATCGAAGTCGGAGAGGCTGGCCCGTCCGCTGGTCAAGAACGCCCGCAGTTCCTCGACGGCGGTCTGGTGCTGGTCGTGCAGGGTCAATGCCTCGGCGTGGGTGCTCTGGGCCTCGGCCAATGCGAGCCGGGACAGTTCGGCGGGGGTCGGGATGGTGGTCGTCATCGGTACTTCCTCACTGTTGATGGTCTTGCCCTGATGGGCGGTGGTGGTCGTCGCCTTTGCGGCGGCGGGATTGATGCCAGTAGTGCCAGCACTGGGGTTGGCAGTGGTCTTGGCCTTACGGCTCCGGCTGCTGGTCGCGTCGTGTCGATCTCTCCGGGATGCTTCTCGGGCACGGATTCCTCTCCTGGCCTGCCTGAAAACGGCAGGCGAAATAGACCTGCGGTCAGGCAGGTGTCTGTAATTGGGATGTTGAGCAGCGGCGGAAGGACGAAGGCCGCTGCCCCTAGGTGTAGCTGGTCTAGCACTGAACAGGTCCGGCTAGGAGTTTGGTCGGGCTTCGCCCTCCCACCTGCCATTGCCCTGGTCTAGCACTGAGCAGGTCCGGCTAGGAGTTTGGTCGGGCTTCGCCCTCCCACCTGCCATTGCCACTGCGCTAGACCTGGCTTGGCCTAGAGTTGTACCTGAATCTGCCTCCTTCCGCCGCTGCCTAGATGATCTAAGAGAGGGCAGGCCGGAAATCCCCCGGAATTGCAGGGATTTCCCGACTACCACTTGGCCTGCAGAGCCAACCGACTTGGCCTCACGGGCCAAGTTTCGACTTACTCGTTGGCCGGTAGAGCCAATTTCGTCAGCCGTGGACAGCACACGGGTCTGACGACCCCCACGACTTCTGAAAGACGTGACGACTGAGGACCAGACAGCGCACCGTGGACTCGTCGGTGATGTAGCCGAGTCGCTTCGCGGCCTTGATGGCGTCCGACACGCTGTCTCGTCGGGCCGGTCGCACTTCATCCGTCGTGACGTCGATGGAGCCGAGCACGTCGGCCAGCTCGCCGGACCGGAAACGCGCATGACCATTCCGGTCGTGCTGTCCCATTGCGGCGAACAGCACTCGGACGGCGAGTGGAGTCACCGCACCGTCCTTGGCCCACCGACTCATCTCCCGTTGGGCATAGGCCCCCCACTCCGAGCCGGTAGCGAAGGTGATGCCGCGTTGTGGCGGGCTCACCGTTGAGCCTTGGCCATGCGCGCGGCTGCCTCGGCGAAGGTCACCCGATCCCGGTCGCCCGCCTGCTCGATCACGGGCGATGCGTCCTCGCCGGTCTCCCTGAACACCCGACGACGCGGGGTCGCCCTACCTCCGACCAGGGCATCGGAGGGGACGTAGGCCCGGGAGTGGACCGTCCACGTCCCGTCCCAACGGCGCTCGACCGAGATGGGCACCGGGTGACCGTCGGATCCGAAGTCAGCCTCGATGCTGAACACGGCACCGACCGGTGCTCCCTCGACGTCGGCTCGGGTGAGCACCAGGTCATGGCCGGGCAGGACGTCGACCCACCGAGTCAGGTTCCACGGACGGGCGTGTCCCTGATCGGCGGTCATGCGGCCCACTCTCCGCCCGTGAGTGACCGCCCGGGCTCTGCCGGGTCCGAGGGCATCGGGACGTCCGTGGCGGTCATTCCAGAGGCGCTGACGGGCTCACCCGTGCGCCAGCCATTCATGGCGGGAGTGGGCAGCGCGGCCACCTTCGTGCGACACGACCCGCACGGCGGGTGGACGACGCTGTACCCACACTGAGCCGCCCACGCGGCCTGGGCAGCGCAGGTGTGGCAGTCCAAGACGGCGAGCCACCGCCGCTTGACCTGATCCCACCGCTTCCCCTGTCGAGGTGACTCAGGTGCGCCCGTCACAGGGCACCGTCGATCACGAACACGGTCGGACGCTCCGGGCCGGGCGCGAACACACTGCCGGTCGTCTCCATCCGGCCAGTCAGGATGAAGTCATCAACGTCGTAGATGTCGTAGAGAACGCGGCGACCAACCCGGCAGTACGCCGGGCCGATCCCACGGCGACGCCAGGACCGGACCGTGGCCTCCGGCGTCCGGGTGCGGACGGCGACCTCTGCCGTGTCCAGCCACACGCGGACGGGTCCGGTGCTGTGCTGGGCGATCACAGCTGACCCACCGGGTTGACGCGGTTGGCGGCCAGATAAGCCAGCAGGTCGACGCGGAGGTAGACCACGCGCCGCCCCACGTAGGACCACGCCGGACCACGGCGCTCCATACGCATCCGGGCGAGGGTTCCGGGACGGAGCCGGAGGTAGTTGTGCGCCTCCCGGTCGGACAGGACGTCGGTCGGTGCCGGGTCCGGGATCGTGGTGACGTAGTCGGTCGCCTCGCTCTGAGGCGCGGCGGGGACGAGCGCGATGCCGTCATCGCGGGCGGGGGTGGTGTTGCTAGGGGACACGGAGAGCCTCCACGGAGGTCGTGGAGGGTTCCCTACTGACGACGCGCTAGGCGGAGTCCACAGAGAACCCCCCAACTGAATGGGTGGGGTTCTCCGGGCCTGCTACGCCTTGCGCTCCCGCCGTGCTGCGCTTCGTAGTCATCCAGAGGTACTGCGGCTTTAGGGCACTTACACCGTCGACCGTGCTTGTGTGCAGCTCCACCCGGGCGGTTCAGGTGGGGTTGCTCTCGACGTGGACGACAATACACGTCCGATCACTGAACGTGGAAATTTGATCACCTTCCGTCACGTGCGCCACAGCAATCCCGAACGCCTCAGGAGTCTCAACATCCCGGTTGGCGACGGCCCGACGTCTGCGGAACAGGGAGGCGGCTCGACGGCAGAGGGTGAGTGATGAGGGCTCGGGGAGCGACGTCCCCGCTTAGTGGCTGGGTGGCGGGACGACGGTGCCCGGTGGGATGGTGAGCCGTCCGGTGAGCCCACGCTCGGCTCACGTCTTACTGACGGAATTCCGGTCTAGCCGTACCCATGCCCGTTTGACTCCGTTGTTCCTCGATCGCGCGTACACGCAGGTCAGTGCCCAATGCGGTTGGACTGACGTTGATCGACCTGTCAGTCTCTAGGATTCGCAGGGTTATAGGTTCAAGTCCTATCGGGGGAGCAGGCCAAGCCCTGACCAGCATTCTTCGCTGGTCGGGGTTTTCTTGTCTCCTCCGCACGGCAGTTCGGGGCACTCGTCACCGGTGGCCGGAGGTGCGCTGTGGGCCGTCCACCGCTGCCGCTGGGCGGTGACTCACGGCGGGCTCTCCGTCTCGGAGGCGCTTAGGCTCGCGGCATGGCGTCCAACCGCAAGCCACTGGACGACCTCCGCGAGACCGTCGGTCGCCTGAGCGATCAACTCCCGCGGCCCGGTCTGCGGGGCGTGGACGACCTGGTGAGTGACCTCTTCGGCGGCCGCCCGGGGCCAGCTCGGCCGCTGTCCGTGGTGCAGGCGGAGCTCGATGGGCTGGTCGGCCTGGTGGCGGTGAAGGAGCAGGTGCGGGCGCTCGTCGCCTTCCTCCAGGTGCAGGCGCGCCGCAAGGCGCACGGGCTGCCCGAGGCGGCGACGTCCCAGCACCTGGTGTTCCTCGGGAACCCGGGCACGGGCAAGACCACGGTGGCGCGGCTCCTGGCCGAGATGTACCGGGCGGTCGGCTTGCTGCAGAAGGGCCACCTGGTGGAGGTCGATCGGGCCGCTCTGGTCGGGCAGTACGTCGGTGCGACCGCGATCAAGACCGACCGCGTGATCCGCCGGGCGCTCGACGGCGTCCTGTTCATCGACGAGGCGTACTCGCTGTCCCCGGAGGGCGACGGCCGGCTGGACTTCGGGCCGGAGGCGATCGAGGTCCTGCTCAAGCGCATGGAGGACCACCGCCACCGTCTGGTGGTGATCGTGGCCGGCTATCCCCGGCTGATGGAGCAGTTCCTGCTCTCGAACCCCGGCCTCCGCTCACGGTTCGCCCGCGAGATCGAGTTCCCCGACTACTCGACGGACGAGCTCGAAGCGATCTTCACCAACGTCCTGGCTCAGCACGAGTACGTGCTCGAGGCTGGCGCCGAGGTGACGCTCCGCCGCACCCTCGGCGGCCTCACCTCGGATCAGGAGTCCGGTAACGCGCGCTTCGCTCGCACGCTGTTCGAGCAGGCCCTCAACCGCCAGGCGCTGCGGCTGACGAGCGAGGACGGCCGCAGTGTGGATGCGCTCGACCGTGCCGACGTGTCGACGCTCACCGCGAGCGACATCGCCGAGGCTGCGCACACGCTGGGCGAGTAGCCGACGCACGGAGCCGGAACGCATCAGTGTCGATGCCCCGCGCGGGGCCCCAGCGGCAGCCGGCGTCAGGCTGGTGACCGTGATCGACGAGCACGGCCCTGCTGCCGTCCACCAGGCAGATCACTTCGTCCGGGTCCGCGGTGCACGCGAGCACAACCTGCGCAACGTCGACGTCGAGGTGCCCCGGGACGCGATGGTCGTCTTCACCGGCGTCTCCGGCTCCGGGAAGTCGTCGCTGGCCTTCGGCACGATCTACGCGGAGGCGCAGCGCCGGTACTTCGAGTCCGTCGCCCCGTACGCCCGCCGGCTCATCCAGCAGGTCGGAGCTCCGGCCGTCGACGAGATCACCGGGCTGCCGCCCGCCGTGGCGCTGCAGCAGAGCCGGGGCGCGCCCAGCAGCCGCTCCACCGTCGGCACCGTGACGACGCTGTCCAACTCGCTGCGCATGCTGTTCTCCCGCGCCGGCACGTACCCGCCCGGGACGACCGAGCGGCTGGACTCCGACGCCTTCTCGCCGAACACCTCCGTAGGGGCCTGCCGGGAGTGCTCCGGCCTCGGTCGGGTCCACCTGGTCACCGAGGCCTCCCTCGTGCCCGACCCGTCGCTGAGCATCCGGGACGGCGCGATCGCCTCCTGGCCCGGCGCCTGGCACGGCAAGAACCTGCGCGACATCCTGGTCGAGCTCGGCCACGACATCGACCGGCCGTGGCGGGACCTGCCTCAGGCCGAGCGCGACTGGATCCTCTTCACCGACGAGCAGCCCGAGGTCACCGTGCACCCGGTCCGCGGGGTGGGCCAGGTGCAGCGGGACTACCAGGGCAGGTACACCGGCGCGCGGGCCCTGGTGCTGCACACCCTGGCGAACTCCAAGAGCCCGACCCTGCGCCAGCGGGTCCTGCGCCACGTCCGCACCTCGCCCTGCCCGGTGTGCGGCGGCAGCCGGCTCCGTCCCGAGTCGCTGGCCGTCACCTTCGCCGGCAAGAGCATCGCCGAGCTGGCCGGGCTGCCGCTGACCGCGCTGGTCGAGACGTTCCGGGTGGCCGCGCAGGCTCCCGGCACCACCGCCGCGTGGGCCGCGGCGGATTCGGGGGAGACCACCGACGTCGCGGTGCGCATCGCCGCCGACCTCGTCGCCCGGATCGAGGTGCTCACCCGGCTGGGCCTGGGCTACCTCAGCCTGGACCGGACCACGCCGACGCTCTCCCCGGGCGAACTGCAGCGGCTGCGGATCGCCACCCAACTGCGGTCCGGGCTGTTCGGCGTGGTCTACGTGCTGGACGAGCCGTCGGCGGGGCTGCACCCGGCCGACGCCGAGCCGCTGCTGGAGGTGCTCGACCAGCTCACTGCGGCCGGCAACTCGTTGTTCGTGATCGAGCACGACATGGCGCTGGCCCGCCGGGCGGACTGGATCGTCGACGTCGGCCCGCACGCCGGGGAGCGGGGCGGCCGGGTGCTGTACAGCGGTCCGGTCGCCGACCTGGCCGAGGTCGAGGAGTCGGTGACCCGGCGCTTCCTCTTCGATCGGACACCCGTGCCGAGCCGGCCGCGGCGGCAGCCCTCCGGGCAGCTGCGGCTGCGCGGCATCGACCGGCACAACCTGCGCGACGTGGACGCCGACGTCCCGCTGGGCGTCTTCACCGCGGTCACTGGCGTCTCCGGCTCGGGGAAGTCGACCCTGGTCAGCCAGGTGCTCACCGACGTCGTCGCCCGGCAGGTCGGCTCACCTGCGACGGCCGACGCTGACGACCCTGCCGCCGACTCCGACGACGATGTCCAGGACACCGAGGGGGCGGCGATGCGGGCCGAGGGGCTGGACGCCGTCGACCGCCTGGTGCGGGTCGACCAGAAGCCCATCGGGCGCACGCCGCGGTCGAACCTGGCCACCTACACCGGGCTCTTCGACGCGGTGCGCAAGCTGTTCGCGGGCACCGACGAGGCGCGGGCGCGCGGCTACAGCGCCGGGCGGTTCTCCTTCAACGTGGCCGAGGGGCGCTGCCCGACCTGCCAGGGCGAGGGGTTCGTCACCGTCGAGCTGCTGTTCCTGCCCAGCACCTACTCGCCCTGCCCCACGTGCGCCGGTGCGCGGTACGACCCGGAGACCCTGCAGGTGACCCACCGCGGCAAGAACATCGCCGAGGTGCTCGACCTGACCGTCGAGGCGGCGGCGGACTTCCTCGCCGACCTGCCCTCGGTGGCCACCAGCCTGCGGGTGCTGCAGGAGGTGGGCCTGGGCTACCTGCGCCTCGGCCAGCCGGCAACGGAGCTGTCCGGTGGTGAGGCGCAGCGGGTGAAGCTGGCCAGCGAACTGCAGCGGGCCCGCCGCGGGCACACCCTCTACGTCCTGGACGAGCCGACCACTGGGCTGCACCCCGCCGACGTGGAGCTGCTGGTGCGCCACCTGCACCAGCTCGTCGACGCCGGCAACACCGTGGTGGTGGTCGAGCACGACATGGACGTCGTCGCGGGCGCCGACTGGGTCATCGACCTGGGCCCCGGGGCGGGCGACCAGGGCGGTCGCATCGTGGCCGCCGGCCCTCCCGAGCGGGTCGCCGCCGCCGCGGAGAGCCGGACGGCCCGCTTCCTGGCCCCCCGGCTGCCGGCGTCCTGACCCCCGCCCTCCGCTCCTCGTCGTGCGGGCCACGACCGTCATGGCGACTCGCGGGTGAAGTGCTCCTGCTCAGGTCGGAGAACCGGGCCGGGGCCATCCCTCGTGCCGCGCCAGGACGACGCGCGAGCGCCACCGACCCCTTGTGACCCGTGGCACAGTTCCCGCCAGATCGCTGCGTCGTCCCACGATGTTGCGGTCGGCTGCCGTCCGCATCCGAGAGAGGAACTCGATGACCCTGTCAGCACCGCAGGAATCGACCCCTGCTGAGCCCGCCGTGACCACCGACGTCCTGGTCGTGGGCTCCGGCCCGGCCGGGGCGTCGGCAGCGCTGCTCCTCGCCACGTACGGGACGTCGACGCTCCTGGTCACCAAGTACGGCCGGCTGTCCGACACCCCCCGAGCGCACATCACCAACCAGCGCACGATGGAGGTGATGCGGGACGTGGGCCTGGAGGAGCGGCTCATGCGCGAGGCGACGCCCTGGGAGTCCATGGGCAACACGACCTTCTGCACCAGCCTCGCGGGGGAGGAGCTCGGCCGGATCCCCTCCTGGGGCACCGACACGGTGCGGCACGCCGACTACGAGCTGCAGAGCCCGACCTCGATGCTGGACGCCCCGCAGACGATCACCGAGCCGATCCTGGTCCAGGCCGCGCAGGAACGCGGGGCGCGGGTCCGGTTCGACACGAGCTACGTCTCGCACGTCCAGGACGACGACGGCGTCACGACGACCCTGCAGGACCGGCTGACCGGCCTCCAGTACACCGTCCGGTCGAAGTACCTGGTCGGGGCCGACGGCGCGCGCAGCCAGGTGGCCGCGGACCTCGACCTGCCGTTCGAAGGGCCGGGCGCGGTCGGTGGCGCGCTGAGCATCGTCTTCGAGGCCGACCTCTCCCGGTTCGTGGCCCACCGGCCCTCGGTCCTCTACTGGATGCTGCAGCCGGGGGCCGAGCGCGAGGGCGTCGGGCTGGGCGTGCTCCGCATGATCAAGCCCTGGAACGAGTGGATGCTCATGTGGGGCTACGAGGTCGCCGGCGGCCCACCCGACCTCAGCGACGAGGTCGTCCGCGAGCTGGCGGTCGCGCTCGTCGGCAGCGACGACTTCGAGATGCGGGTGAAGTCCCGCTCCCCGTGGACGGTGAACCACCACTTCGCCACCACCATCGCCCGCGGGCGGGTCTTCTGCGCCGGCGACGCGATCCACCGCCACCCACCGACCAACGGCCTGGGCTCGAACACCTCCATCCAGGACTCCTACAACCTGGCCTGGAAGCTGGCCCACGTGGTGGCCGGGACAGCGGACCCGTCGCTGCTGGACAGCTACGACGCCGAGCGGGCACCGATCGCCCGGCAGGTCGTCGAGCGGGCCAACCAGAGCATCGCGGACACCGGCCGGATCCTCAGCGCGCTCGACCTGGAGCACACCGAGGCAGCGGCACTGGAGCGCCAGCTCGCGCTCTGGAAGTCGCCGGGACCGGAGGGCGAGAAGATCCGCACGGCGCTCCGGGAGGCGATCGCCTACAAGGCGCACGAGTTCGACGCCCACGGGGTCGAGCACAACCAGCGCTACGCCAGTTCGGCGGTCGTCGGCGACGGGACGTCGATGCCGGAGTACCGCCGGGACCCGGTGCTCTACGCCCAGCCGACCACCTGGCCCGGCGCCAAGCTCCCGCACACCTGGGTGACCCGGGACGGGCACCGCATCTCCACCCTCGACCTGGTGGGCCGGGGACGGTTCAGCCTGGTGACCGGCATCGGCGGTGAGGCGTGGCTGGCCGCAGCCCGCACGCTCGGCGACGAGCTCGGGCTGCCGATCACCCCCGTCTCGATCGGGCCGGGTCAGCCCGTCGAGGACCCGTACGGCACGTGGGCCGACCTGCGGGAGATCGAGGACGGCGGCGTCCTGCTCGTCCGGCCGGACGGGTACGTCGCCGCCCGCTACCCGTCCACGCCGCCGTCGGAGCAGCAGGCCTCCGACTGGCTGGCGGGTGCGCTGCGCACCGTGCTCGGCCGCCAGGAGGGCTGAACCCGCGCGTGCCCCGGTCGTCCGCAGGAGCAACGAGCCTGCGGACGACCGGGTCAGGGGGCGACGGGCACCCGCACCAGGTCCGGGACCGAGCCGAACAGCGGCACGAGTGCGAGGTCTGCCGCTCGTGGGGTGAGGTGCACCCCGGCGATCATGCAGCGCACCGACCCGCCCGCCAGCTCGACCGTCGGCACGGCCACCGGCAGCAGCTGGGTGGTCGCCTCGATCCGCCGGCGCTGGGCCGGGGTGAGGCTGGCGGCGGCACGGGCGGAGAGCGCCAGCACCGGTCCGTCGCGGCCGGTCAGCTCGATGGCGTTGCCGGCGAACTCGCGGACCTGGTGCTCGGAGAGCTCGACGACGTCCCGCCCCGTGGCGGTGAGCCGGTCGACCACCCGGGCCCGGTCGACGGGCGTGCTGATCATCCCGAGGCCGACGAGCGCCACCGCGCTGCCGACCGACATGAGCACGTTGGTGTGGTAGACCGCCCGGCCCTCGGCGTCGGCCGTGTCGAACAGCAGTGCCTCGTAGCCGAAGGTCGCGCAGAACCGCGCCAGCGCCCGGGGATGTGCCCGGTGGGAGCGGGAGACGTAGGCGACCCGCTCCCGGTGGTCGAGCACCATGGCGCCGGTCGACTCGAGGAACAGCCCGTCCCGCTCCATGTCGGAGAAGTCCACGACCTGCGTCACGCGGTAGCGGTCCTCGAGCAGTTGCACCACGTCGGCGCGTCGTTCGCTGCGCCGGTTGACGGCGAACATCGGGTAGAGGGCGACCCGCCCGTCGGGGTGGGTCGACAGCCAGTTGTTCGGGAAGACGCTGTCCGGGCGGTCCTGTGTGTGGTCGTCGAAGAGGTGCACGACCACCCCCGCCGCCTCCAGCGCCTCGGCCAGCCGGGTCACCTCGTCCCGCGCCCGGGCGGCGACACCGACGGCGTCCGGCCCGGCGGGCAGCGACTGGAAGGCGTTGTCGACCCGGGTCAGCTCGTTGGGCCGGAAGTGGTGCGGGCGGATGAGCACGACGGCACCCGGTGCCTGTGCGGGCGCCGCCATCAGGCTCCGACCGGGACGACGACGGCGATCGGTGCGGCGGAGAGCCGGCGGATCGTGGTGCGTACGTCGACGAGCGCAGTCATCCGAGCCTTCCTGTCAGCGGTACCTCAAGGCTAGGAACGGACGATGTGCATCCGCAACGAACGTTCAGTGCGATCCTGTGTGCTGGGATGAGCAGTATTGACGCTGGGATTGGACTTTCTGCATGGCTGCGCTCACCGACCTCGATCGCCGGCTGCTCGCCGTCCTGCGCGAGGACGGTCGGGCGCCCGTCGCCGAGATCGCCCGCCGGCTCGGGGTCACCCGGGCCACGGTGACCAGCCGGATGGACCGGTTGGTGGGCGAGGGCGTCATCGTCGGCTTCACCGTGCGGGTGCGGGAGGACGCGGTCGCCGGTGAGGTCCGGGCGGTCACGCTGATCGAGGTGGAGGGCCGCTCGACGGACGCGGTGATCCGCCGGCTGCGGGGCTTCACCGAGATCGACGCGCTGCACTCCACCAACGGCGGCTGGGACCTCGTCGCCGAGGTCCGCACCCGTGACCTGATGGAGTTCGACCGGCTGCTCGGCCGCATCCGGTCGATCGACGGCGTCCTCAACAGCGAGACCAGCCTGCTGCTGTCCTCCGTGCTGCGCTGACCCCGGCCGGCGCATCAGTCCTCGGTCAGCCAGACGGCGGTGTTCGGCGGCAGGGCGATGCTGCCGGCCGAGGCGTGCACCCGGGTGGCCGAGGCGAGCAGCACCTGACCGCGGGAGCGGACCAGCACCGTGGTCGCGCCCATGTTGACCACGCAGCGCACCGTCTCCTCCTCCCCGACACAGCGGACGGTCAGGACGTCGCCGCGGGTGCTCACCGTCGCCTCGCCGGAGCCCAGCGCCGGGTGGGCGGCACGCAGAGCCAGGGCCCGCCGGTAGAGGGTCAGCATCGAGCCGCCGTCCCGGGTCTGCCCGGAGACCGCGTAGCCGCTCCACTCGGCCGGGATGGGCAGCCACGGCTGGGCCGCGCCGTCGGGGGAGAAGCCGACGCCGTCCGAGTCGTTCCACGGCATCGGCACCCGGCAGCCGTCGCGGCCGGCGCGCTCGCCGCCGCTGCGGAAGAAGATCGGGTCGGTCTTCGCCTCGTCCGGCACCACGGCCTGGGGCAGCCCCAGCTCGTCGCCCGCGTACAGGTACGCCGACCCCGGCAGTGCCAGCATCAGCAGCGCGGCGGCCCGGGCGCGGGCGGTGCCCAGGGCGCCGCCGCCGAAGCGGGTGACCTGCCGGTCCTTGTCGTGGTTGCCGAGCACCCAGGAGACCGGGGCGCCGACCTGACCGAAGGCGTCGAGCGCGCTCTGCACCCCATCGGCGAAGGCCGCGGTGTCCCACGGTGACTTGAGCAGCCGGAAGGAGAAGGACTGGTGCATCTCGTCGGGCCGGGAGTACAGCGCGACCTGCTCCAGGTCGGCCAGGCAGACCTCGCCGACCAGCATGGTGTCCGGGTACTCGTCGCAGACCGACCGCCACTGGCGCCACACGTCGTGCACCTCGGGCTGGTTCCAGGTCATCGCCTGCTCGGGCCCGTGGCCGAACAGGGTGGGGGAGTAGGCGCCCGGGTTGTCCCGCAGCCCGGCGTCCTTGAACAGGCCGTAGGCGACGTCGACCCGGAACCCGCTGACCCCACGGTCGAGCCAGAACCGGAGCGTCTTCTCGAAGTCGGCGGCGACCGCCGGGTCCCGCCAGTTCAGGTCCGGCTGCTCGGGGGCGAACAGGTGCAGGTACCAGCGGCCGTCCGGGGTGCGCGACCAGGCCGGGCCGCCGAAGAGCGAGCGCCAGTTGTTCGGCGGCTCCTCCGACGGCGGGGCGAAGTGGTACCGGGCGGCCTCGGGGGAGTCGGGGTCGGCGAGTGCGGCCTGGAACCAGGGGTGCTGGTCAGAGGTGTGGTTCGGGACGACGTCGAGGACGACGCGCAGCCCGAGCTGCCGGGCGTCGGCGACCAGGGCCTCCAGGTCGGCGACGTCGCCGTAGTCGGGGTCGACCGCCCGGTAGTCGCAGATGTCGTAGCCGCCGTCGGCCCCACCGGAGGGGTAGTGCGGGTTGATCCAGAGGGCGTCGACGCCCAGCCAGGACAGGTAGGGCAACCGGGAGCGCAGGCCGGCCAGGTCGCCGATCCCGTCGCCGTTGCCGTCGGCGAAGGACCGCAGGTAGACCTGGTAGACCACGGCCGACCGCCACCAGGGCGACGGGGACCGCTGGGCCGCGACCTGCTGCTCGGTCGAGGTCCGCATCGTTGCGAGCCGACGTGACATGTCCTCACCATCGGCAGCTCAGCCGGCGAACTGTGTGGCGCGCATCACGAAGGGCCACCGCGGTCTCTGGCGGATCTCGCCAACCCGGCGCGCCGGGGCCGGCCGGTCGGGGGGCTCAGTCCGATGGCGGGAGCAGGCGCGGGGCGAAGACCTCGTCGATCGGCCGCGGGCCGATGTACTGGCGGCAGCTGCAGGCGACCCAGGTGTGCCCGGCCCACTTGCCGCGCTTGGTGTAGGCGTCCCGGGCGATCTCGGAGTGGCACGTGCCCCGCTCGGGGTCGTGCTGGCTCAGCGGGTGGCCGCAGGCGCACACGGCCTGGGGCACCGGCGGGCCGGTCGGACGGCGACGCCCCAGCCGGCCGGCCGCGTAACCGACGGCGATCAGCAGTGCACCCACACCCAGGCTCACCGGGTCCACCGGGACACCCCCTCCAGTCGTCGTCGACGGTAGCGCGGGAGCCGGGACGGCGGGACACCCATGATTGGCCCTCTGTGACGCGGGGCACAGGAAGAGCGTGGACAGCTACGCCGTCGGATTCGCCCGGCCGGACCGTCGATCCTGGGCCCAGCCGGTCGACCAGCCCAAGTCCTGGCACGCCGTCGAGGCGCACCGGCCCGCCGAGGAGCTCGACGGGGAGGTGGAGCTCGCCGTCTGTGGGTCGATCGTGCAGATCTGGGGCTCGCAGCAGTGGCAGCGGATGAGCAGGGGCCGCGACACCTGTGCCGAGTGCCGGCGCCTCACGGCGCCGGCACTGCGACAGGTCGGCTAGATCGACTGCGGGGTGTCCGCCGGCTTCCGCTCGGCGCGAGCGCTCCGACGACCGGTGATCGCCGAGATCCCGGTGATGTCCCGGCCCACGATGAGCGCCTGCACGTGGTCGGTGCCCTCGAAGGTGTAGATCGCCTCGATGTCGGCGTGGTGCCGGGCGATGTGGTGCTCGAGCAGGATCCCGTCGCCGCCGAACAGGTCCCGGGCGTCGGCCACGATCGCCCGGGCCTTCTTGCAGTTGTTCATCTTCGCCATCGAGGCCATGGCTGCGGTCATCCGACCCTCGTCGGCGAGCTTGCTCAACCGCCAGCTCAGCAGCCGCATGCTGGTGATCTCGGCCAGCATCCGGGCCAGCTTCTCCTGCACCAGCTGGTAGCCGGCGATCGGCTGGCCGAACTGCTCACGCTGCATCGTGTGCTTCAGCGCCAGCTCGTAGGCGGCCTCCGCGATGCCCAGTGCCCGCCAGGCCACGGTGTACCGGGTGCGGTCCAGGACCACGGAGACGTCCTTGAACGAGCGGCAGTTGGCCAGCTTGTTCTCCGCCGGCACCCGAACCTCGTCCAGGGTGATCTCGGCCTGCCAGACCGCCCGCAGTGCGGTCTTCCCGGTCATCCGGGTGGCGGTCCAGCCGATCGAGCCCTTGGGGACGACGTACCCGCCGACCGCACCGTCGGAGTCCCGGGCCCAGATGAGCACCAGGTCGGCGATCGTGCCGTTGCCGATCCACTTCTTGGCGCCGTTGAGCACCCACTCGTCGCCGTCCCGGCGGGCGCTGGTCTCCAGGGCGACGGCGTCCGAGCCGTGCGCGGGCTCGGTGAGGCCGAACGCGCCGATCAACTCCATCCGGGCCATCGCCGGCAGCCACCGCTCGCGCTGTTCCTCGTCGCCCAGCAGCTCGATCGACTGCATGGCCAGGAAGCTGTGCACCCCGTAGAAGGTGCCCAGGCTGCCGTCGGCGCGGGCCCACTCGGCGGCGACCAGCCCAGCGGCGACCGCGCTCATCCCGGGGGAGCCGTACCCGGCGACGGTGCCGCCGGCGATGCCCAGCTCGGCCATCTTCGGGACCAGCTCGAACGGGAACTCGGCCCGCTCCCAGTAGTCGTTGATGATCGGCGTGACCTCGCGCGCGCAGAAGTCGCGGACCCGGTCCCGCAGCTCGATCTCCTCCGGCTCCAGGAGGTCGTCGAGGGCGTAGAAGTCAGAGGAAGCGTCGTTGCTCACCGCTGCGAAGCTACCCCTGGCTGGCACTCGGTGCCGTGTGCTCAGCGCCGCTCCAGGGAGCCGCGCAGGAGGGCTGCCTGCCCAGCGTGCTGGAGGTCGTCACCGACGACGCTGAGCAGCCGGACGCCGAGGGTCACCGGCGGGTCCCAGCGCTCGTCGACGACCCGGTCGAGGTCCGCGGCGGTCAGCGTGCCCACGAACTCGGCGGTCCGGCGGTGCACGTCGGCGTGGTAGCCGAGGAGCAGTTGCGGGTCGGTGACCTGGGTGCGTGCGACGTCGGTACTGCTGAACCCGTAGCCGATGGCGCCCGGGTCGAACGGCAGCCCGAACCGGTCGTGCCACCCGGCGTCGGTGTAGGCCTGCTCGGTCCCGGCGACCTCCGACACGTGGTCGTCCTGCACCCGGGTCAGGTGCCAGACCAGCCAGGCGATCGTGTTCGCGTCCGGGTCGATCCGGGCGGTCAGCAGCTCGGGGGCGATGCCCTCGACCGCCCCGCGGACGGCCTCCTCGACGTTGTCGAACGCAGTCAGCAGCAGGTCCTGGCTCTCCATGATCGCCGGGCTACCCGAGCGCCCGGCGGATCACTCGCCCGGCGGCTCGCTGGCCTCCTCCAGCTGCTCGACCTGCTCGGGGGTGGCCTGCTCCAGGGCGATGTCCCGGGGCTCAGGGAGGTCGTCGTCGGCCGGTGTCGTCATGACGACACCCTGACCCGACTCCGGGGCGCACGCTAGGTTGCCGGGGACATCGACCCGGCAGGAGGCCCGTGTTCACCCTGTTCTCGCGATTCTCGCGGGTGGTGCAGGCCCGGTTGCGCGGCTGGCGGCTGCCGCTGGCCGTCCTGGTCTTCGTCTTCGTGACGAGTTGGCCCGCGATGGCGCTGGTGGAGGGGGCCGACAGCGACATCGTCGCGCCGGCCAACTACTGGTGGTACTTCGTCGTCACCTCCGCCACGGTCGGCTACGGCGACCTGTTCCCGGTCTCCGCCGCCGGCCACGTGGTCGGGGCCTACGTGATCATCGGTGGCATCGTCACGCTGACGTTGCTGTTCACCCGGCTGGCCGACTACCTGCAGTCGGTCCGCAGCCGGCGCCTGAAGGGTGTGGAAGAGCTGGACCTGACCGATCACGTCGTCGTGCTGGGGTACTTCCCGGGCCGCACCGAGCGGATGCTCTCCGAGCTGGCCGCCGAGGGGCGCAGCCGGGTCGCGCTGTGCGCCTGGGAGGACGTGCCGGAGGACCCGGTGCCGGAACGCACCGAGGTGTCCTTCGTCCGTGGCGACCTCAGCCACGCCGACGTCATGACCCGGGCCAACGTGGCCGCGGCCCGCGTGGTGGTGATCGACGGGCGGGACGACAACGAGACGCTGGCGGTCGCGGTCGCGGTGCACCACGCGGCCCCGGACGTGCACAAGGTGGCCGCGCTGCGCGACCTGGACCGCCGGGACAACCTCCGGTACGTCGACTCCCGGATCGCCTGCGTGCAGTGGCACATGCCCTTCCTCATCACCGAGGAGGCGCTGGACCCCGGGCTCACCGACGTCTACGGCGACCTGATGAGCAGCCACGGCCACGGCAACACCTACTCGGTCCGGCTGCCTTCCGGGCACCGGCTGGGCACCTTCGGGGACTGCCAGATGCGCTTCGGGCAGGCCTTCGGCGCGACGGTGCTGGCGCTGCGCGGGCCCGACGGCCTGACGGTCAGCCCGGCCTGGGACACCCCGGTGGCCGACGGGACGACGCTCTACTACGTCGGCCGCCGCCGGATCGACGCCGGGGAACTGCTCGCCGCCCGCTGAACCGGCTGTTTGCGTCGGCCGAGCACCTCGTCGATGCTGGCCGCCCCGGACCGACCACAGCGAGGAGCGGGCTCGATGCAGCAGTCGGCGACGCAGCGCACCGGCGGTCGGGCGGCGCGCTGGCAGGCCCGGATGGGGGCCGGCCTCGTCGGCTACCTGGTGTTCGTCGAGTTCACCAGCGGCGTCCTGCAGGGCTACTACATCCCGCTGCTCACCGACATCGCCCGGCACCTGGGGATCAACGACGCCGACGTCAACTGGCTCGAGGCCGGCCAGCTGATGCTCTCCGCGATCGCCGTCCCGGTGCTGGCCAAGCTCGGTGACCTGCACGGGCACCGCCGGATGCTGCTCTGGTCGGCGGTCGTCGTCGCGGTGGCCACCATCGTGCTGGCGTTCGC
The DNA here is from genome assembly GCF_026967925.1 of Modestobacter sp. VKM Ac-2985. Lineage (GTDB taxonomy): Bacteria > Actinomycetota > Actinomycetes > Mycobacteriales > Geodermatophilaceae > Modestobacter. The sequence goes on from NZ_JAPVBI010000001.1 coordinate 1,412,884, forward strand.
CCAGACGTTCCCGGTGTTCCTGCTGGCCTGGGCCGTGCAGGGCGTCTACGCGGCCTGGCTGCCGCTGCAGGTGGCGCTGATCTACAGCCGCTCCCGCGGGCTGCCGGACACGGCGGCCCGCACCCGGCGGGCCACCGGCCTCATCGTCGCCGCGCTGCAGCTCGGCGCCATCGTGGGCGCGCTCAGCGGCGGGGTGATCGGCGGCCTGCTGGGCGACGCGCTCTGGCTGGTGCTGCTGGCCCCCGGCGTGCTCGTCGTCGGGGTGGTCGTGGTCGTCTGGCGGCTGGTGCCGGAGGGGACCGACCGGATGCAGGGGGTGGTCGACTCCGGCGGTGCCGCGCTGCTGACCGCGATCCTGCTGGTGGTCACCGGGGGGCTGACGTTCGTCCGGCTCAACGGTGAGCAGGCCTGGCCGTGGCTGGTGGTCGCGGCCGGCCTCCTCCTGGTGGTGCCGTTCGTGCGCTACGAGCTGCGGCAGCCCGACCCGCTGGTCGACTTCCGCGTGCTGCGCAGCTCGGCGATGTGGCCGGTGCAGCTGACCGCGGGGCTGTTCGGGGTCAGCGTGCTGGGCGCGCAGGGCCCGCTGTCCACGTTCGCCCGCACCGACCCGGACGTCTACGGCTACGGCCTCGGGCTGACGACCAGCTCGGTGTCGCTGGTCATCGGCGCCTACGTGATCTCCATGCTGGTCGGTGCGAGCCAGTTCGCCCACGCCTCGCGGCTCACCACGCCACGGCTGACCCTGATCGGTGCCGCGTCCCTGGTCGCCACCGGCTACCTGCTGCTGGTGCCCTTCCACGACCAGCTCGGCCAGGTGCTGGCCGGCATGACGATCGCCGGTCTGGGCTCCGGGGCGCTCGTCGCGGCCCTGCCCGCCGCCGCCGCAGCGGCCGCCCCGGCCGGCCGCACCGCCGTCGCCACCGGGCTCACCAACACCACCAAGGTCATCGGCGGCATGTTCGCCTCCTCGGTGTTCGCCCTGGTCCTCGCCGCCGGCGCGCCCGTGCTGGCCGGCGGGGTGGCGGGCACCGCCGGGTCGCTCACCGGGTACGTGACGGTCTGGACCATCTGCGGCAGCACGGCGCTGGTCGCCGCCGTCGCGCTCGTGTTCGTCCCGCGGCTGGCCTTCGCCGACCCCGCGCAGACCGAGGACCGCACCGTTGCGGCCCGGGAGGAGACAACTGGATGAAGCGGACCCTGCTCACCACCGGAGCCGCCGTGGGAGCCGGCGCCGCCCTCACCCGGGTGCGCCGCTTCCGGCCACCGGCCCACCCGGAGGTGCCGCCCGCAGACGTCGCCGCCGTCGACGCCTGCCGTGCCGCCGACCACCTCGCGCAGCTGATCCGCATCCCGACGGTCTCCCGGCGCGACCCCGAGCAGGCCGACCAGTCGGTCTTCACCACCTTCCGGGAGCGGCTGGCCGAGCTCTACCCGCACACCCACCGGGAGCTGGAGCTGGAGCTGCTGGGCACCGGGGCACTGCTGTTCCGGTGGCGCAGCGGCAGCGACGCCCCGCCCCTGGTGCTGATGGCGCACTACGACGTCGTCCCGGCCGACGGCCAGGCGTGGACGCACGACCCGTTCGCGGGGGAGGTCATCGACGGCGTCGTGCACGGTCGGGGCGCCATCGACGACAAGGGCGCCCTGGTCGCCGTCCTGGAGGCGGTGGAGTCGCTGCTGCACGAGGGCTTCCGCCCGGCTCGGGACGTCTACCTCTCCTTCGGCAATGACGAGGAGGTGGCCGGCACCGGCGCACGGACGGCGGCCGAGACCCTCGCCGCACGGGGGATCACCCCCTGGGCGGTCGTCGACGAGGGCGGCGCCGTGGTCACCGGCGTCTTCCCCGGCGTCCCCGGACCGATCGCCGTCGTCGGCATCGCCGAGAAGGGGGTCGTCGACCTCGAGCTGACCACCGAGGACGCCGGTGGGCACGCGTCGTCGCCGGTCCGCGGCGGCGCACCTGCCCGGCTGGCCCGAGCAGTGGTCCGCCTGGACGAGGACGCCTTCCCGGCCCGGGTCAGCGACGTGGTGCTGGCGCTCGTCGACACCGTCGGCCGGCACGCCTCGGCCGGGTACCGCGCGCTGTACGCGCATGCCGCGCTGCTGCGGCCGGCGCTGGCCCCCCTGCTGTCCCGCGCCGGCCGGGAGGCCAGCGCCCTGGTCCGGACGACGGTGGCGATCACCCAGCTGGAGGGCAGCCGGGCACCCAACGTGCTCGCGACCCGGGCCCGCGCGGTGGCCAACGTCCGGGTGGTGCTCGGGGAGACGGCCGAGTCGGCGATCGACCGCATCCGCCGGGTCGTCGACGACCCGAGCGTGCGGCTGTTGGCGACTCGCGCCGACGACCCGTCGCCGGTGTCCCGGACCGACAACGAGGCCTGGGCGACGCTGACCGCGGCGATCCGGGCGGCGCACCCGGGGGCCACGGTGACCCCGTACCTGATGGTGCAGGCCAGCGACGCGCGGCACTTCGCGACGATCAGCGACAGCGTCTACCGCTTCATGCCCTTCGACCTCAGCTCGGCGCAGCTCGCGTCCCTGCACGCCGCCGACGAGCACCTCACGGTGGCGGCGCTGGCGCGCGGGGTGGCGTTCTACCGGGAGCTGCTGCAGCGGTCGTGACCTGCTCCAGCTCGGCCACGGCCAGCTCGGCCTCCACGGCGGCGACCGCGGCGGCAGGAGCGGGCAGCCAGCCCGAGGCCAGCACCGCCCCGTCGCAGATCAGCGACTCGACCACGATCCCGGCCCGCACCGAGCGCCACAGCGCCGCACCCCGCAGCCCGCGGCGGCGCCCGTCGCTCAGCAGGGCCGGGACCAGCCACACCCAGTTCGTCGGCGAGACGACCTCGACGGCGACGTCGCGGGGGAGCGCCGCGCGCAGCGCCCGGTAGACCGCGCCGACGTCGTCGACCGGGGGCACGTGCCGGTGCCCGCCGCCGGAGTCGAAGGGACGGGTGGCGCCGCTGCAGCAGCCGCCTCCGCCCGCGGCGGCGCGCGGTCCCCGGACGAGGACGACCCGGTGCCTCATCGCGGTTCGTCGCGCGAGGTCTGGCCCAGCTCCGTCTCGTCGGTGGGGGACGTCGGGTTGGCCCGGGCGACGGCCGGATCGGAGGTGGGCCGCGCCTCGGCGCCGGGCTGCGGACGCTCCCGGAACGCCGTGCGCAGCGCCATGGCGGCCTCGACCATCAGCCAGATCGCCAAGATGAAGATCAGCGCGTCCAGCGGGGCGAGCACCCAGTTGTCGGCCTCGACGAAGCGCTGCAGGTTGACGACGAGCGCCCAGGAGGTCATCGCCAGCAGGAAGACCAGCGGGATGAGCACGGCCAGCGGGTTGCGGCCCTGGCGGGTCACCCACACCGCGATGACCGACAGTGCCAGCCCCGCGGTCAGCTGGTTCGTCGTCCCGAACAGCTGCCAGAGGACGCCGAAGGTGTAACCGGCCTCCCCGCCGCCGGGCAGCAGCGCCATCGCCATCGGGATGAGCACCGCGACGGTGGTGGCGAGGGTGAGGTTCCGGGCCAGCGCCCGGACCTTGATGATCTCGCCGATCTCCTGCACGACGTAGCGCTGCAGCCGCACGCCGGTGTCCATCGTGGTCGCGGCGAAGCTGATCACGACGACCGCGGCGAAGATGGTGGCCAGGTCCAGCGGGACGCCGATGTTGTTGGCGAACACCGCGACGCCGTTGACGAAGTTGCTGGTGGCGCCCCCGGAGGCGGTGGCGAAGTCGGGGTAGAGCGCCTGCCACTCGGCCTGGGAGGCGGCCACGCCCGCGGTGGCGGCGAGCACGGCGCCGGTGGCCAGCGAGCCCTCGCCGACCGCGCCCATGTAGCCCACGTAGCGGGCGTCGGGTTCGGTGTCGAGCTGCTTGGACGTCGTCCCCGAGGAGACGAGGGAGTGGAACCCGGAGATCGCGCCGCAGGCGATGGTGATGAACAGGAACGGGAAGAAGCTGGGCGCGCCCTCCGGGACGTCGTTCACCAGCGGCGCCTGGATGGTGTTCATCCCGACGATCACGCCGACGGCGATGACGGCGAGGGCGATGAAGAGCTGGTGGCTGTTGATGTAGTCACGCGGCTGCAGCAGCACCCACACCGGGATGCGCGAGGCGATCCAGGTGTAGGCGAACAGCAGCACGACCCAGACGTTGCGGGTCTGCTCGACCCCGAGCGCCTCGGCCAGGCCGTCGAGCTCGATCGGGAAGGCGTTGCCGACCAGGATCAGGGCGTAGAGCACGATCACGCCGACGATCGAGGGGATCAGCGCCGAGGAGCGGGTCCGGTAGATGTACTGGCCGATCGCCATGGCCAGCGGGATCTCGACCACGATCGGGATGACCGCGCCGGGGTTGGCCACGAACAGGTTGCCGATGACCACCGCGAAGACGGCGTTCACCAGGGTCAGCAGGAAGAAGATGATCGCCAGGAACAGCATCCGGGCCCGCCCGTTGACCACCTCTCCGGCCAGCGTCCCGATGCTCTTGGCCTTGTGCCGCACCGACACCACGAGCGACCCGAAGTCGTGCACGCCGGCGGCGAAGATCGTGCCGAGCACGATCCAGGCCAGCGCCGGCCCCCAGCCCCAGAAGACGGCGATCGCCGGGCCGACGATCGGTGCGGCGCCGGCCACCGAGGTGAAGTGGTGGCCGAACAGCACGTGCTTGTTGGTCGGCACGTAGTCGACGCCGTCGTTGAACTCGTGCGCCGGCGTCCGGAAGGCCGGGTCCAGCACGTAGACGTTGCGCGCCAGGTAGCTCGAGTAGTACCGGTAGCCGAGGAAGAACAGCACCCCGACGACGGCGGCCACGGCGAATGCGGGCACGGTCGACCCCCCACGTCCTGGGCGGCCGGACGACCACCGCAGGGCGAAGGGTAGACAGTTGCTGTGACCAGCACCACAGCACTGAGCACCGCGGTCCGGGCCGCCGGGGTGGCCGAGCTCCTGTGGCGGTCCGACGGCCGGTCACCGGGCGCGCTCGGCGTGGTGCCGCTGTGGCTGGGGGACCGGCCGGCGGTGGCGCTGCCCTGGGCCCAGGTCGAGGCGGCGCACGCGGCCGCCGCGGGAGGCGAGGCCGCGCTGGTGCTGTCGGACCCGCGGCTGGCCGGGCCGGGCTGGCAGCCGCTGGTGGCCACCGGCCGGCTGACCCTGGTCGAGGACGGCGACGGCAGCCTGTTCACCGAGCAGCTGCTGGACCAGGAGCTGCGCAAGCACCCGCCGTCCCGGGCACTCGCCGACTCACCCATGCTGCGCCGGGAGCACTGGTGGTACCTGCCGCGGCTGGTCCTGCTGCTCGATCCACTCGACGTCGTCCCCGGCGGGCGGCGGGACGGCCCGGCCGACGCGGTGCTCGCGGTCGACGACGACGGGCTGCACGTGCGCACCGTCCGGGTCACCGACTGGGACGCCGACCCCCTCGAGGTGACCGGTGCGCCGCCCGGTGCCCGCGGGCCGGCCGTGCTGGTCGGTCAGGAGATCTCCGTGCCCGACGCGGAGCGGTGGACGGTGCACGTGACCAGCGGTCACTGTGCCGACGGCCGGCTCACCGGGGTGCGACCGGCCGAGCGCCGGGCGCTGGAGCCGGTACCGGGCCTGCGTGTGCGGGTGCGGCGGCAACGGGCGCTGGAACGCGGCTGCCGCCAGGCGCTGCGGGCGGCCGGTCATCGGTGACCGCAGGCGCGGGGGGTCAGCCGGTGCTGGGTGCGTCGGTTCTGGGTGCGTCGGTGCTGGGTGCGTCGGTGCTGGGTGCGTGGGCCGTGGGCACCGGCGGAGGGTCGGGCAGCAGGGTGCTGAGCATCCGGGCGCTCATCTCCACCAGCGGCAGGTGGCGGGTCAGGGCGCGGGGCTGTGCGCGGGAGGCCACGCCGCACAGGGTGCCGAACACCGCACCGTCCCGGGTGACCAGCGGGACGCCGATGTAGGCGGCGACCCGCTCGGCGTGCCCGGTCATCAGGTCGCGGTAGGCCGGGGTGGCGGCGGCGACCGTGGCGACCCGGGGGCCGACGCCGCTCACCATCGAGTGGCAGAAGCTCTGCTCCCAGGGCACCACCGTGCCCTGCGGGATGACCTCCTGGGGATGGGAGAACAGCACCACCTGCGCCGGTTCCTGGAGGTGGGTGACCATCCAGACGTCCAGGCCGACGGTGCGGTGCAGGAAGGCGAGGGAGGCGCGGGCAGCCGCCGTCCAGTTCTCGAACGGGACGACGTCGTCCACGACGAGCTGGACCATGCCCCGATGATCCGCCTCGTCCGGCAGGCAACCACCGTCCGCAGACGACGCAGATCCGGTACCGGCGCGACCTCGCCTACGCGTGATCGTCCGCTTACTCCTAGCGACGGTCGGGGGGCTGCGGTGTCGGTACCGTGCAGGCCATGGCCACGAGCAGGTCCGGTGAGCCCGGGACCACCGATGCGCCGGTCCGGCCCGGGCTCCCGCGCTGGCTCTGGTACGCGATGGGCGGCGCGCTGCCCGCGCGGCACGCCAGCTGGGTGCTGCACGACACCACGACCGCGAGCTGGGGCTGGCGGCACGTGCTGCGGGCAGGGGTGCAGATGGCGGTGCCGATCGCGCTGGTGCTCCTGTTCGTCCCCGGCCCGTTCTGGATCCGCGGCATGACCGCCCTCGGCGGGCTGCTGCTCGGGCTGATCTTCTCCCTCGCCTACATGACCGAGACGACCGAGAACCGGGTGAAGAAGGCCGGGTACCCGGTCGGCACCGCGCAGACGGTCCGCGACCGCGCGCAGGTCGGCCGGGACGCCCAGCAGGCCGCGCGGCGGCGGGCGGCCGCGGAGAAGCGGGCCGCCCGGTACCGGGAGCGTCAGGGCCGCTGAGCCCCCGGGGCGTCGAACCAGGCGACCTGCTCGGGCAGCGCGGTGAAGGGGTTCGCCCACTCCGAGGGGGTGCCGGTGATCGGCTGTGCGTCGGTGACCACGACGAACGGCGTCCCCGGGTAGACGGCGAGCACCCGGGTGGGGGAGGAGAACTCCTCGGTGCGCTCGATCAGCTCCCCGCGGCGCAGCTGCTGGGTGGTGCGGCGGCCGCGCAGCTCCTCACCGACCGCGGCGACCCACTCGGTGCCGTCCTGGGTGAAGACGATCCACCGCACCCGCCGCCCGGGCGGCGCCGGCTCGCAGCCGGCGAACTCGGCCAGCGCGTCGTAGAGCCGCTCGGCCTGCTCGTCGTCGCTGGCTCGCGGCAGGAAGAAGGCCACCATGGCCACCATCCTGGCGGCAGGCGCCGACAGTCATGCGCCGTGGTCCCGGTCAGCCTCCGCCGCTGCTCCGGAGCACGTCGAGGTTCCCCGCCCGAGCTGCCTCGAGGCGGAGGCGCTCGAGCTCGGCCTGCACAGAGGACAGCTCGGCGGAGGAGCGCAGCAGCTGGATGAGCGCGCCGGCGCTGTCCGCCCGGGCGGCGCGGGCGAGGGAGTCGATCAGCTCCCGCAGCGAACCGCTGCGCTCACCGTGGTCGAGCAGGCGCGCGACGCCGTTGGCCGTGGTGCGCACGTCCTGGACGAGGAACGGCAGCTGGCGCACGGTGTAGCCGATCAGCACGAGCAGGTCGAACGGGAGGCGGACGAGCGCGACGACGGCCGGGATCAGCCCGAACGTCGGTGGCGGGGGCCGGTCGGCGGGACCCAGGTCGTCATCGGGTGTCATGGCTGGCTCCTGGGTGGTCGTGGTGCGGCCTGCGCTGAGCCGGCACCTGGCGGGGATGTTAAGGAGGAGCCGCTGGGCTCGCATCCTCGTTCGCCGGGCTACCCCAGCCGACGGCGGAGCAGCTCGTCCTCCTTGCGCAGCACCACGGCGACCAGCTCCCGCACCGCCCCCTCCGCCTGCCGGCCGATCAGCGGGGCGTCGACCGCGGCGTCGCCGGTGACCGTCGAGCGGGTGCCCGCACCCTCGGGGAGCAGCCGTCGCTCACCGGTGACCTGGACGGTCCGGCCGAAGACCTCGGCCCGCACGTCCAGGTCGGTGCGGTGGCCGCCGGCGCCGTCGGGGGCCCAGTCGCTGTGCTCGACGACCGAGACCGACGAGCCGACGAAGCGGGCGAACACCGGCGGGATGCCCTCGGTGGGCGCGGCCAGCCGCGTGGTGGTGCTCGTGCCGGTCACGGTCAGCTCGTGGACCTGGGCGCCCAGGGCGTCGGCACGGTCGCGCAGGAACTGCTCGTCGGTGAGGAGCGCGAGGACGGCGTCCGGGGTGGCGGAGTAGGTGCTGGCGGAGTCGATGGGCACGCCCCCATCGTCGGCGGTGCGGGCCGTCCGCGCCCTGCGAACCCCCCGGTGATCGACAACCGACCAAGCACACCCTAAGTTGTGTTAGCCAAACCTCAGCTGCTCGCCGGGCGAGCGCTGCACCACCACCTGGAAGGACCCCATGCGTCGCGCCTCGAGACTCCTCGCAGTCTCCACAGCAGCCCTGCTCACCGGCGGCCTCGCCGCCTGCTCGTCGTCCTCGGCGGGCGAGGGGGAGACGGAGGCCGCCGCCGACTTCACCCCGATCACCGTCGAGCACGCCTTCGGGACGACCACGATCGACGCCGAGCCCGAGCGGGTGGCCACGGTCAACTGGGCCAACCACGAGGTGCCGCTGGCCCTCGGCGTCGTCCCGGTCGGCATGGCCGCCGCCAACTTCGGGGACGACGACGGCGACGGCATGCTGCCGTGGGTCTCCGAGCGGCTCGAGGAGCTGGGCGGCGAGACCCCGGTGCTGTTCGACGAGACCGACGGCATCGACTTCGAGGCGGTCGCCGACACCGACCCCGACGTCATCCTCGCCGCCTACTCGGGGCTGACCCAGGAGGACTACGACACGCTGAGCGAGATCGCTCCGGTCGTGGCCTACCCGGAGGCCCCGTGGGCGACGCCGTGGCGGGAGATGATCGAGGTCAACGCCGCGGGCATGGGCATGGCCGAGGAGGGTGACGAGCTCATCGCCGACATCGAGCAGGACATCACCGACACCGTCGCCGAGCACCCCGAGCTCGAGGGCAAGTCCACGATGTTCCTCACCCACGTGGACACGTCCGACCTGAGCGAGGTCAGCTACTACACCCCGTTCGACACCCGCAGCGCCTTCTTCACCGACCTCGGGCTGTCCACCCCGTCCAGCGTGGCGGCGGCCTCCACCGACAGTGAGCAGTTCTCCGGGACGGTCAGCGCCGAGCAGGTCGACGTCTTCGACGACGTCGACATCATCGTGACCTACGGCGGCCAGGAGCTGGTCGACGCGCTGAACGCCGACCCGCTGCTGTCGCAGATCCCGGCGGTCGCGAACGGTGCGATCGTGCTGCTCCCGGACACCCCGCTGGGCACGGCGGCGAACCCGACGCCGCTGGCCATCTCCTGGGTGCTCGAGGACTACGTCGCCATGCTCGCCGAGGCTGCTGACAAGGCAGCATGACCTCGGTCCGGCCTGCCCCGGCCCCGGACGCCGCCCCCGCGCGGCGCCCGGGGCCGGTCCGGTTCCTCTGGCTGCTGGTCGTGGTCGGGCTGCTGGTCGCCCTGATGGGCGCCTCCGTCGCGATCGGCTCCCGGGACGTCGGCTGGTCGGAGATCCTGGCGGCCCTCGGTGGCTCCGCGGAGACCATGGGCGAGGCCGCGGTGACCAAGCGGATCCCGCGCACGGTCCTGGCGGTCGTCGTCGGCGCCGCGCTGGGGCTCTCCGGTGCGGTCATGCAGGGCGTCACCCGCAACCCGCTGGCCGACCCCGGGGTGCTCGGGATCAACATGGGCGCCTCGCTCGCGGTGGTCGCCGGCATCGCCTGGTTCGGCCTGTTCTCCGCGACCGCCATCGTCTGGACGGCGATCGTCGGCGCCGCGGTCGCTGCGGTCTTCGTCTACGCCGTGGGCTCGCTGGGCCGGGGCGGGGCGACGCCGCTCAAACTGGCCCTGGCCGGGGCGGCCACCTCGGCCGCGCTCACCTCCTTCATCACCGCGATCGCCCTGCCCCGCGGGGACATCGTGGAGAACGTCGTGTCCTGGGAGATCGGCGGCGTCGGTGGCGCCACCTTCACCGGCATCGGCACCGTGGCGCCGTTCCTCCTCGTGGGCCTCGCCGTGAGCCTGGTGTCCGCGCGCAGCCTGAACTCACTCGCCCTGGGCGACGAGCTCGCCGCCGGCCTGGGGGAGCGCGTGGCGCTGGCCCGGGGTGTGGCCGCGCTGGGCTCCGTCCTGCTCTGCGGCGCCGCCACCGCGGTCGCCGGGCCGATCGGGTTCGTCGGGCTCGTCGTCCCGCACCTGTGCCGGCTCCTGGTGGGCGTGGACCACCGGTGGCTGCTGCCCTTCTCCGCGATCGTCGGCGCCTGCCTGCTGACCGGCGCCGACGTGCTCGGCCGCATCGTGGCCCGCCCGACCGAGCTGGACGTCGGCATCCTCACCGCCCTCATCGGGGCTCCGTTCTTCATCGCGATCGTCCGCCGGCAGAAGGTGCGCGAACTGTGACCGCCGTCGTCTCGCCACCGCCCTCGACCGTCGACACCGTCGCCCGCGGGCGGGTCCGCCGTGCCTCCCGCCGGCGCCTGGTGATCACCGTGCTCGCGGTCGCCGTCGTCGTCGCCTTCGCGGTGACGCTGATGGTCGGGCGGACCTTCTACCCGCCGGGGGACGTGCTCCGCGTCGTCCTGGGCTCCGACGTGCCCGGCGCCTCGTTCACGGTCGGGCGGTTGCGGCTGCCGCGCGCCGTCCTGGCGGTGGTGGCCGGGCTCAGCTTCGGCCTGGCCGGCGTCACGTTCCAGACGATGCTGCGCAACCCGCTGGCCAGCCCCGACGTCATCGGCATCACCTCGGGGGCCAGCGCCGCGGCGGCCTTCGCGATCGTGATCCTCGGCTGGTCCGGTACGGCGGTGTCGGTCACCGCCATCGTGGCGGCGCTCGGGGTGGCGCTGCTGATCTACACGCTGGCGTTCAAGGACGGCGTCGCCGGGACCCGGCTGATCCTGATCGGCATCGGCGTCGCCGCCATGTGCAAGAGCATCACCTCCTACGTGCTGTCGAAGGCCGGTGCCTGGGACTTCGCGGAAGCGCTGCGCTGGCTGACCGGCAGCCTCAACGGCAGCACCTGGGAGGCCACCGTGCCGACCCTGATCGCGCTGCTGGTGTTCGGGCCGGTGCTGTTGGGGCAGACCCGGAACCTCTCCGCGCTGCAGCTCGGCGACGACACCGCCTCCGCACTGGGGGTCCGTGTCGAGCGCACCCGGGTGATCGCGATCGTCGCCGCGGTGGGCCTGATCGCCTTCGCCACCGCCGCCTGTGGTCCGATCGCGTTCGTGTCCTTCCTGGCGGGCCCGATCGCGGCCCGGCTCGTGGGGCCGAACGGCTCGCTGCTCGTGCCGGCCGCCCTGGTGGGGGCCCTGCTCGTGCTCGTGGCCGACCTGTGCGGCCAGTACGCGTTCGGCACCCGCTACCCGGTCGGCGTGGTCACCGGGGTGCTCGGGGCGCCGTACCTCATCTACCTGATCGTCCGCAGCAACCGCACCGGAGGCTCCCTGTGACCGCCATCCACTCCCTGGCAGCCGAGGACCTCACGCTGGCCTACGGCGACCGCACCGTGATCGAGGGGCTGGACCTGCTCGTGCCGCCGGGGCGGATCACCGCGGTCGTCGGGGCGAACGCCTGCGGGAAGTCGACGCTGCTGCGGTCGATGTCGCGGCTGCTGGCCCCGCGCGGCGGGCGGGTGCTGCTCGACGGCAAGGCGGTCCACCGGCTGCCGGCCAAGGAGCTGGCCCGGACGCTGGGCTTGCTGCCGCAGTCGCCGATCGCGCCGGAGGGGATCACGGTCGCCGACCTCGTCGGCCGGGGACGGCACCCGCACCAGCGGGTGTTCTCCCGGTGGAGCGCGGCGGACGACGCCGCGGTGGCGGCCGCGCTCGACGCGACCGAGACGACGCCGCTGGCCGACCGGGCCGTCGACGAGCTCTCCGGTGGGCAGCGCCAGCGGGTGTGGATCGCCATGGCGCTGGCCCAGCAGACGGACGTGCTGCTGCTGGACGAGCCGACGACCTTCCTCGACGTGGCCCACCAGATCGAGGTGCTCGACCTGCTGACCGACCTGAACCGGGCCCGCGGGACGACGATCGTGATGGTGCTGCACGACCTGAACCTCGCCGCCCGGTACGCCGACCACCTGGTCGCGCTGTCCGGCGGCCGGATCCACGCGGCGGGGGAGCCGGCGGACGTGCTGACCGAGGAGTGCGTGCGGGCGGTGTTCGGCCTGGAGAGCCAGGTGATCGTCGACCCGACCTCGGGCAAGCCGCTGATGCTGCCGATGGGCCGCCACCACACCGCCCCGCGGGCCGACGTCCTGCAGGGCACTCCCGGGAGCTGACCCGCCGGGCTCGTCGGTGGGCAGGGGCGGCGGTCGTCAGCGGTTGGTGGAGAGCACGACGTCGTCGACGTAGGTGATCCCGGTGGCGGCCTGCGAGTCGCGGTACTGGCCGATCTTCAGGTAGGACCCGGAGTCCATCATCGTGCGGCCGTACTGCCAGCCGGCGCGCTGCACCCCGTCGACCCACGCCTCGGCGCCGCCGGTGGCCGGGTCGTTGGACATCACGAAGTGCACGTTGACGTCGAACCACTCGCCGAGCTGGAACTCGCCGGCGGGCACCAGGACCTGGCTCTTGCCCTCCATGCCGACGCGGAACAGCAGGTCGTTGTCGTCGGACAGGCCGAGGGTGATGGCGGGGGAGGAGATCCCGGTGTGCCACTGGGTCAGGATGTAGAACCGGCCGTTCTGCTCCTGCTGCATGGACGGGTCGACCATGAGCCGCTGCTGGAACCAGCCCTCGAACCCCTCGGTGAGGGCGGTGGCCGACCTGTCGGCGGAGGAGGGGGACAGCTCGGAGCGCTCTCCGCCCGCGGACCGGTCGCCCTGGCGCAGCTCGAACCGGGCGACCCGGTTCCCGTCGATGGTGGGGAAGGTCGTGCGGGTGGGCGAGCCCTCGGCCGCCCACCCGGGGCACAGGCTGGACGACGCCGCGGTCTCGTGGTTCTGGACGTGCACCCACACGCCGCAGTCCAGGCCGCGCTCGAAGTCGTCGGACCAGAGCACGGTGTTCCCGGCGGGCCCACGGCCACCGGTGGCCGGCTGCGGTTCGACGGTCGGCTCCGGCGCTGGCTCGGGGGTCGGCTCTGGTGTCGGCTCGGGAGTCGGTGTCGGTGTCGGCTCCGGCTCCGGTGTCGCGGTGGGTGTGGCGATGGGCGCCGGAGACGACGTGGCGGGAGGCGGCTCCTCCACGGGTGCGCTGGTGGTGGGCGCGGGCGACTCGGTGGCCTTGGGCTTCTTGTTGGCTTGGCCGCGCGAGGCCGCGGTGGTGACCTGGACGTCGGACTCAGCGCTGCTGACGGCGGTCGGACGTTCCTCGCGGGCGGCGTTCGCGACGGTGGAGCCGGTGAGCAGGGTGGCCAGCGCGAGCGTGCCGGCGACGGCAGCCCGGCGGGTGGGGGAGAGCGACATCGGGGGGTCCTGTTCAGGCGTGGAGGCGAGCCACGCCCGGACGGGTGGCGATAGAGGTATCGGCTGGGTCCGGGAGGAAACGGAGCCCCCGTCGGGGTGAGACGGTGACGGGCGCGGGACCGTTCGGTGCCGGTCCACACCGATGACGGGGGTCGGGCGCCATGTCGGCAAGCTGGGGCGGCCCGTGCTCGCCGAGGAGCATCACGAGCAGCAGGAACGGCATGTCGTCCCACACCTGAGGAGCGCGCCATGAAGCACACCAACTCGATCGAGATCGCCCTGCCGCGGGAGGGCGTGGCCCAGCTGCTCGCCGACCCGGCACACTTCCCGAAGTGGCTGCGGGGCCTGGTGCTGCACGAACCGCTGAGTGGGACACACGGGCAGCTCGGGACCACGTCGCGGGTCGTGATGCAGTCGGGTCAGCGGGAGATCGAGGTCACCGAGACGATCACACGCCGGGATCCGGCAGACCTGCACGGGATCCCCGAGGGGATCGTCGTCCACTTCGGCCGCGAGATCGTCGGCGCGGGAATGTGGAGCGTCGTGCGCGATCGGCTGACCGAAGCCGATCCAAGGACGACGCTCTGGGAGAGCGAGAGCGAGTACCGGTTCAGCGGTCTGCTGATGCGACTGGTCGGGCTGCTCATGCCCGGCTCTTTCCGCAAGCAGTCGCAACAGCACATGCAGGACTTCAAGGAGTTCGCCGAACGGGGCAAGGACGTCCGCGAAGGGCAGAACTGATCTGCCGCAGTCAGCAACGAAGACCTTCGACGGCGTTCAGCGGCTGCTCGGCGCGCCCGGTCACGGGATCCCGTACCCGCGTACTGCCTGGTGGTGGGGCGGGTGGGGCTCGAACCCACGACCCAGGGATTATGAGTCGCCCGGCCGGCCGTGCAGGCCCGTCCAGATCGGTGCGAGATCCCCGCCGTTCCGGGCTTCCTGCGGCCCGGGCCGTCCAGGATCGTCCGGTGCTGTGCGCGCTTGGTGCTACCGCTGCTGCTACCACTGGCGGCCAGCGGGCCGGTTCTGTCGGTACCCCGGTCTACCGTCGCCCGCCGTGCCTGACCTGACCGCTGAAGAGCTCTCCGTCCTCGACTTCGAGGACCAGTGGTGGCGACACCGGGGGGCGAAGGACGAGGCGATCGAACGGCTCTTCGGTACGACTCCCGTGCGTCACTACCAGCGCGTCACTGCCCTGCTCGATCGTCCCGAGGCGCTCGCCGCCCGGCCCGTCGTCGTTGGCCGGCTTCGGCGCCTGCGCGAGCGGCGGCGTCGCTCGATCGGGTCTAGGTAGGGCAGTAGAGGCACGGGCGGGGAAGCGGCCGGTACCGTCCGGCCATCACGCACGGGGGAGAACGCATGAAGCGCACAGCAGTGACCTTGACCGCCGTCGGTCTGCTTGGCCTGGCCGGCTGCGGCTCCGGCGAGGACGAGGAGAGCGTCGCCGAGGCCAGTTCGGCGCCGGCCACCACGTCCACGGCGGCGGCCACGTCCAGTACGCCCAGGTCGACCGCATCGTCGACACCCACCCCGGCCTCCACGTCGGCGCTTTCGCCGGAAGCTGAACAGGCGCTCGTGCGGACGATCTTCGGACAGGTGTTCACCAACAACCAGGAGGCCCTGTCCAACGAGTTGGTCAAGTCCAACTCGTTGGTCGAGGCGCAGACGGAGTTCCGGTTCGACCCGGAGGCGCTCAGCCTTGTGCTGGGCGTGACGTCGACGTACAGCACCGACACTTACGTGCCCGAGCTGGCCTACGACCTGGCGGCGGGGTTCGCCCCAGTGTTCTGGGGGCCGGAGGGCACGGATTCGGTGCGGCCGGAGTCGTTGCCGTCGTTCTCGACGACGGTGGATGCGCTGACGTACGTGTGTGATGGGCCGACGATGGTGGCCCTGCAGGACCGCGAGCTGAGCCAGGAGATGTTCGTCGAGCGCTGCTCCGTCTGACCGCGCGAACGCACGAAGGCCCCGCCCGCCAGCTGGATGCTGACGGACGGGGCTCCGTTGTGTCGGTGGCGCTGCAGCGGCCGGCTACCGGACCGCGGGGCGGGATGACGTAGCCGGGTGGCGGGTGACCTCGCCGACGGGGCCAGCCTGCCGAACGACTGGGCTTGAGCGAGGACAGTGTCCACAGGCAGCAGCCCTGTCCACAGCCACAGACCCTGTCGCCCAACCCGCGCGCGGGGCGACGACACGACCCCCGTGGTACAGACTCCCCGAGCATGAGCAAGTTCCGCGTGACGGTGCAGGTCGACATCGAGATCGACGAGACGGACGAGCAGACGAAGGCCACTGCCGCAGAAGCCATCCACGCACTGCGGCAGCAGTACGAGGGTCGTGATGTCCAGAACGTCTCTTCGCGAGGCGAGTCCCCAGAGGTGGCCATCCACGGGCTGGTGCAGCATCCGCCGGTCGTTGCGACCGGCCTGGTGCTCGGTGCCGTCTTCCGCGGGGTGCAGTCGACGCCCTGCGGCATCTTGCTGGAGAACCTGCACGCCGAGAGCGAGCCGAGAAGCTGAACGGTCGCCCTGCCGGCTCGTAGCGCCCCCTTCGGGTCAGGCCAGAGCTGTGACCGCGAAGTCGTCGTAGGCGTTGCCGGTCCCGTTGCCGGCGGCCCACAGGCCGTGTCGCGTGGCGGTCTGGTTGAACGTCGAGGTGACCGGCGTCTGGGCGGTGCCGTTGACGTAGGGGGTGATGGTGGACCCGGACAGTTCGACCCGCAGCGTCGCGGGAAGTCCGGGGGTGGTCGCGGCGATGGAGGCCAGCTGGGAGCCGCCGCCGTTCTCGATGCGGAACAGCTCGTAGTTGTTGGCCGCGTTGCCGCCGTACCGCAGGAGCAGGTAGTTCTCGGCGTCGGTCATGCGGAAGCAGATGCCGGACTCACCCGCGCCGAGGGTGACGGTCGCCTCGACCGCGCAGTCCGCGACACCAGCCTCCACCGTCGCGTGCCGGAACTGACCGGTCGCCGATCCGGTGCCGAGGTACTCGGCGGCGTTGGCGTCAATGCCCCAGTCGCCCTTGGTGGTCCAGGCTCCACCGGTCGGTGCGCTGCCGAGGGACGCCGAATTGGCGCGGGTGAAGTCGTCCTCGGCGTAGATGGTCGGCCCGGTCGGCTCAGGCTCGGGCTCCGGTTCGACCGGCGGTGCGGTGGACGTGGTGGTGGCCGTTGCCAGGTAGCCCTCGACGAGGGAGTCCGCGACCCACTCCATCCCAGCGCCGGAGGGGTGGATCTGGTCGTACATGAGTCCCTCGGTCGCAGTGAAGGTCCGGGAGCGGCGTCCGAACACCTTGTCCTGGGAGTTCCAGACCGCGCAGCGCTCCCACCGGTTGGTGAGCTGTAGGTAGGCGTTGCGCATCGTGTTGCTGTACTGCTGGGCCTGCGCGCTGGTGATGGATCCGTCGCCGCCGTCGGTGCAGATCGAGTTCGGGATTCGCAGGATCAGGTCGACGTTGGGCAGGTCGGCCCGGATGGCGTCGATCTCGGTGATCATCCGGGACACGAGGGTGCTCGTGGTGGCCCCGAAGCGGACGTCGTTGATGCCCATGCTGTAGACGATCAGGTCGGGGCTGAAGGTGGTGACCGGTCCGCCGACCGTCGCCTCAGCCCAGTAGCCCTCCGAGGTGTGCCCGGCGATGCCGAACATCTCGACGTTGGCGGCGACGACTCCGGCCAGGGCGCCGCTGGTCGCGGCGTGGACGTTGACGAGCTGCGTCTTGAGCTGCCCGATCTCCTGGAAGCCGGGGTCGGACGTGGAGTCCCCGAGGAAGGCCACCTTCGCGGTCTCGGGGGCGGTGCCGAGCTTGGCCGCCCAGTTCGGCAGAGCGGCGGCGACCGTGCCACCGCTGCTGATCGGCTGACCGTTGACCGTCGGCGCGCTGGCGAAGTCGACGTCGCCCAGGTTGAGCGTGGCGGCGTTCTGCACAGCGGCAACAGCGTCCGCATCGCTGTAGCCGGTCGACGCGGACGGGTCCAGTACGGACTGGTTGCCCTCAGCTTCCACGATCAGCGTCTGGGACTGGGGGTCCTGCTCGCCCCGGTGGTACAGGTCCTGGTTGTAGTAGCTGTTCGGCGGGACGTCGCCGGACATCCACTCGCCGGTGCCCCAGAAGGTGACGCCGATCCCGGCGGCGTTGAGGAGGTCCAGGGCGAGCTGCCCGAGGGCGTTCCACTCGGCGGTGGACTCGTCGTTGGGCCAGCCCATCTCGCCGATGAACCCGCGCTGGTTGTGGGTGCTCAGCCAGGTGATGAAGTTGTTGGCGTCGGCGGTGACGCGCTGGGTGATGCCACCGGACCAGCCGGCGTCGATGTCCTTCTGGTTCTCCCCGGCGTACGTCTTGCCGTTCTCGTAGGTACCCGACCGGTCGGAGTCGAGGTACATGTGCGCTTCGTAGACGATGTTGTTGGCGGGGTCGGTGATCCAGGGGTCGCCGTTGTTCTGCTGCCAGCCCCAGACGCCGCTCCAGGCGTCTCCGGCGACGAAGATGGGGCGGGTGTCGCCGGTGTCCCGGATGGCGGTGACGGCTGCCTGACTGTGGGTCTTCCAGGTGTCGGTGCCGGGCAGGTCGTGGGGTTCGTTCATGAGGCCGTAGGCGGCGGCTGCGGGCTGGTTGGCGAACTCGGTGGCGAGGCGGGACCACACGTCAGCGAACTGGGCGGGGGTGATGCCGGCGCCCATGACCACCTGAGTGTCGTCGGCCAGCCAGCGGCGCCCGTAGTTCTTCATGTCCAGCAGCACGAGCAGCCCGGAGTTGGCGGCGCGCTGCACGGCGTCCTTGAGCTCGGCGAGCTTGGTGGCGTCCAGGGCGCCGCCCATGACGGGCTGCACGCGCTCCCACAGGAAGTCGATGCGCACGATGGTGTGGCCGCGGGAGGCGATGTAGTCGTAGAACGCCTGCGAGTTGAAGTGGTAGTCGGTCTCGACGGTGCCGGGGACGCGGGTCGCGTCTTCGGGTGAGCCGCCACCACCGGCGGTGTTGACGCCGCGCAGGTAGGTGTAGTCGTCGAAGGTGAGGGCGCCGGTAGGCGTGGATCCGAAGGGGACGCCGTTGACGGTGGGCGCCGCGCGGAAGTCGACGGTGCCTAGCGACAGGGAGGTGGCGGCCTCGACGGCGCCTACGGCCGCCGCGTCGGTGTAGGCGGCCGGGATGGCGAGCCCGTCGACGACCGCCTTGACCCCGGCGGGCGTGACCGCGCGGCTCGTGTCGGTGCCGGTCGTCGTCTCGGTGTTGGTGGCAAGCTCGACGATGCCCTTGGTCGTGGTCGAGGCGTCCGACACCGCCGCGCCGCCGTCCGTGCCGATCGGCACGCCGGCCACCGTGGGCGCCTGGGTGAAGTCCCACGCTCCCGTCGGGGCGACGGTCGCCTCGGTCTCGACCGCTGCGACAGAGGCCGCCTTCAGCGCCGTTCCGGTGTCGGTGGCGTCGTCAGCGACGAGCGCGGCGATGCCAGCGTCGTCCAGACCGCTTCCGGCCTCGCCGATCTTCGCGTAGCGGGCGTCTCCGAGCGCGGGGGTGAGGTACTTGGCGGTCGGGGCCGGCGTGACCCCGTCGACCAGGAGCCACCCGACCGCCGCGTGGTCGTCGACCGACGCCACGGACACCGAGGCGCGGGCGTTCCCGAGCTGCGGGTGGTACATGAGCACGAACTGCGACACGGGATGCTCCTAGGTCAGACGGAATGGGCCGTCCACCCGGGTGGGTGTCGGCTCCTGTGAGCGGTGGGCTAGGCCGGTGTCACGTGCTCGGTGATCTCCCGGTCCATGACGGCACCGAACTGGCCGTCGCGGTAGTGGTCCTCGCCCGCGACCAGGTGCAGCTGAGTGGTGAACCCGGCGGCGGTGTACCAGTCGTAACCGGCCTTCACGCCGTAGATCGACGCCTGGTCGGTCCACGCGGGGTCCTGGTCGCCGGTGTCCCACACGTAGGGCACCGCGGCCTTGTGGGCCGCGGTGTGCTGAGCGGTGACCTTCGGGGAGCCGCCGTAGGAGATGGCGACCGCAACACCGTCGTCCATGATCTGCGAGGCGTGCGCGGGGCCGAAGAACTCGGTGAGCCACTGCGCGCCGCTGCTGTAGCCGCCGAGCACGACCCGGGTCAGGTCGATGTTGTACAGCTCGTAGGTGCGGTCGATGATGGACCGGGACCACGCGATCTTCTGCGCGACCGTGGTGCCGTCGTTGGAGTTCATGTACCAGCCGACGCCGCCACCGTCGGGGAGTTCGTCGCCGGGGGCCATCGGGGTGACGAGCAGCAGGTTGTGCTTCTTCGCCACCGCGACCAGACCGTTCGCCCCGGCGAGCAGGTAGCTCGAGGTCGGGTTGTTCAGCCCGAACTCTCCGGACCCGTCGCAGTAGACCAGCAGGCCGACCGGGCGCGTCCAGTCCAGGCCCGCGGCGAACACGTGCCCGGTGGAGGCGGTTCCTGCGGCGTCGGTGTGGGTCACGAACATCTGGTCGGAGAACGAGCCACCCGCGCCACCCGTGGTCGTAGTCGTCGTCGGCTCCGTGATGACCGGATCACCCACGTATCCGGGGGACACGTAGCCGACCCCGACCGACCCGGCGGGCACAAAGTCACCGGCCGGCGGGATGCCGTTGTTGATGACCCCACTGGTCTGCGGGCGGGTCGGCCACGTCGCCTGGCCGGAGCCGTTGATGACTGCCGCATTGGTCGAGTTGGTGATGCCGGGCCACACGGACTGCCCGAACGGTCGGGTGCCGCGCGGCCGGATCCACACCTGGTCGAAGACGATGGGCTGGAGCTCGGCGGGCTCCATCCAGAAGTAGTAGCCGCCACCGTCAGTCGGGGTCAGGTCGTTGCCGATCAGGTTGACCCGCCGCAGCGTGACCTTGTCGATGACGAAGGTGTTGGTGAGCTCGAACTTGATGCCCTGGTAGTTGCTCGAGCCGGTGAGCTTGTCGAACCGCAGCTCCTTGACGCCCAGCCACGTCTGGAAGATGTCGGCGTGGTTGCCGGTCTGGGTGCCACGGAAGTCGGCGGCCCGCACGTTCTGGATCTGCACGATCGTGTTCGGCCCGTTGACGGTGATCGCGTCGGCCTCGGTGCCCACGCCGCTGCGACCGTTGCCGTCCAGGAGCACGCCCTCGATGTGCAGGATGCCGCTGATGTTGGTGGCGTAGATGCACCGCTGGTCGACCCCGCCGAGCTGGGAGACGGGCTGAGCCTTGATGTGGCCGCCCATGATGACGACGTTGCGGAACCCGGACACGGTGATGGGTGCGGCGACCGTGCTGGGCAGGATGATCCGCACGTCGCCGGAACCGCTGATGGTGGTGAGCGACGTGGATGCGGTGACGGTGCGGGTCGGGTAGGTCTCCCACCCGGACGGCGGCGCCCAGGTGAGCTGCTCGGGGGAGGGCGTCGGGTTGGTCGGCTGGGTGGGGGTGCTGGTGTCGGCGCCCCACACCTGCGTTGAGCCCAGCCACACGGAGAGCACCGGCGTGGAGCCGATGTAGATGCCGACGATCTGTGCGAGCCCCAGGTGCAGGTTCTGCACGTCGGCGCCGGTGGGATCGGTCGGGTCCGGCTCCGGCTGCGGGTCCGGGGCGGCGGAGGCGAAGGTGACGGACTCGGTGATCCGCGCCGTGGAGGGAGCGGAGAAGCCGGTGAAGTTGTAGGTGACGGCGGTGTCGGTGAAGGCGATGTCCAGCTGCCCGTACTGCTGGGCGGTGACACCGGTACCCGGGTAGGGGCCGGCGGTGTAGGGCCCGCCCTTGTGGCTGGTGGAGTTGTAGAGGGGCGCGGCCTGGAAGACGGGCACGTTCCCGGGGGACGTGGAGCCGTCGTTGGCGGCGAGGGCGTGCATGTCCCCGGCGATGATGGCTGCGGGGGTGCCGCAGTTCTTGATCCGGGACGCGATCTCGTTGCGCTCGACGGGGGTCCCCAGCCAGCCGTCTTCGCCCGCGTCGAGTCCACCGGCCCACACGGATCCCTGGACGATGACGATCGCCCGGTCGGGGCAGTTGTCGAGCTCGTTGTACAGCCACGCCTTCTGGGTGGCGCCGAGGACCGTGGAGCCGGGGGTGGCGAAGGAGCGGGTGTCGAGCAGGATGTAGCGGACGCCCTTCCAGGAGAACGCCTCGTAGCAGCCGCGCCCGGTCGGGAGGCTGCCGGTGGCGAACATCTCCCGGTGCATGGCGTTCCAGTTCGTCCACCCGGTCGGGGTGGAGGAGTAGGTGCCGTCGTTGGTGTGCGCGTCGTGGTCATCGGGGACGTAGCCGAAGATCGGCGTGTTGCGCAGCAGGTTCCGCAGATCAGCGGCACGCACCTGGGTGCGGACGGACCCACGGAAGGACTCGACGGTCTGCGAGGCGCCGTCGCGGTAGTACAGGTCGCCGGTGATGAACGCGAGGTCGGCGCCCCGGGTCGCCATGCCCACCGTGGCCGAGGAACTCGACCCGTTGAGGCAGGACCCGAACACGAGTCGGTGGTCCATTGAGTTGACGGAGCCGGTCGAGAACGTGCCGACCTGCCCGGTCCAGGTGACGACACCGTTGGAGTCGGCCAGCCCGAGCCGGTAGAAGTAGTCCGTCAGCGGCGCCAGCCCGGAGACCTCAGGGTGTGCCCAGCCGACACCGCCGCGCACGACAGCACTGCTGGCCGAGCCAGTCACGAGACCGGTGGTGAAGCTGGTGTCGGTCGCGGCCTGGATGCGGACGCTGGTGGTGTTGCCGCACTCGACGGCCGCGGAGAAGCGGGTAGGGGTGGCGCGCCCGTTGATGGCGTGCAGGAGTGATGGGGTGAGCGCCGTGCCGCCACCGCTGGTGGCGGTCACCGTGGCGGTGACGTCGTCGCTGCTGGTGCCGACCGCGTTGGTGGCGGAGTACCGGACGACGTACGTCCCGGTCGTGACCACCTGGAACGAGAGGGTCGCCGAGTTGCCGATGACCTGACCGGCGCCGATCGGTCCGGACAGGATCGTCCAAGAGCGGGCGGTGATCTCGGAGCCGTTGTCGTTCTCTGTGGCGGTGCGGGAGAACGTCTCACCGGACACAAGGGTCGTGTCGGCACCGGCGTTGACGGTGGGCGCGGCGGGGCCGGTGGGTGCGTCGGAGGCAGCGCGAAGGGCCACCGCGACCCCGGCCATCGGCAGGGACGCGGTGCAGGTGAAGGTGCGGGTGGGGGTGGAGCCGGCGGTGGGCTGGGAGGTGGCGAAGATGAACCCGCGCCGGCCGGTCGCGGTCGCGTCGTCGTCCTTGCCGACGAGGGCGACCCCGGCGGGTGGGGTGAGGGTGCGGGTCGCCCCGGTGGACTGCACGCCGAGGCCGTAGAGGATGACGGTGCTGGCGGTGACCGTGCTCAGCGCGGGGGCGGTGATGGTGGTGGCGGCGCCGCCGGTGACGAAGCTGATCCCGGCCGCGTCGAGCGGGTTGGTCGGGTCGATGCCGGAGACGCGCGCAATCTGCACGGAGTGACCGCCCAAGGGCAGGCCGCTGAACGTGTAGGAGGCGGGCTCGGAGGTGGTGGCCTGCCGGATGAACAGGGCGACGGAGACGGTGCCCTCGAAGCTGGTGGCGATCCGCGTCCAGCCGGTCTGGGTGGGGATGGCGGAGGCCATCTCGGCGGACACCTGGGCGAGCAGGTGCTCACCAGCAGCGGTGCCGCCAGGGACGAGGCCGGTGACGGAGTTGCCGGCGTTCTCGGCGGTGGTCGGGGAGCCCTGGAGTGCGATGGCCATCCGGTCAGCCCTGGATCACGTAGAGGGTGGCGGCGTCCTTCGTGGCGAGGGCGTCGTAGTTGGCCTGGCTGATCTTGCGGATGTTGAGGATGCCGTCGCCGATGACGTTGCCGCCGCCGAGCGCGGACGGGGGAACAGCCCACACGCCGTCGCCCCGGTAGAAGGTCGTGTTGTTGCGCGTGCCGGAGCCCTGGAGGGCGGTGGGCCCGTGGGTGTGGTTCGCGTCGGCCTTGCCGAGGGACGCAGCTGCGGCGGACTCGGCGGCGGACTGCGCTGCCTGCGCGGCCTGCTGTGCGTCGATGGCAGCCGTCAGGGACTCGTTCGACACGGCCGGCAGCAGCACCGACCCGAAGTCGAGGATGCCGTCGGGGATGTCGGCCTTGAACGCCTGGTGCGCGCCCTTCGGCCCGACGACGATGTTGGGCAGCGCGGACCCGTTGAGGTCGTAGACGGGGACGGTGGCGCCGCCGGCGACGACGCGCAGCACCCCGGTGGCGCCGATCGCGAAGTCCCCGGTGGACTCCACGAGGACGGCCGAGGGGGAGAAAGTGAAGTCGGGCATGGGGGAGCTCCTCAGCAGGCGGTAGCGAGGCGGTCAGCGGTTCGATCGGGCGCCTGCAGGGGCGCCGGCGAGCACGGCTCAGGAGGCCGGCTTCTGCTCGTTGGGCACCCGGTAGATACCGAGGACGGTGGCGAGCGCCAGGACGCCGGTCACGATGGCCTCGGTCTGGTCGTCGAGTACACCGGCGGCGACGAGGGTCGCCCCGAAGCCCAGGCCGGCGACGATGGCCTTGCGGACCCGCGCGAGGCGGGGCGGCCGCGGTGCGGCGTGGTCGGGCTCGCCCGGGGTCTGGGGTGCGATCTGGTACGACGGCACTGCGGGCTCCTCTGAGGCGGTCACGGTGGGGCGCGGCGGCATGGGCAGGTAGTCGCGGAACAGCGGCCCCTGAGCGGTCACGGCTTGGGCTCGTCGAGCTCGTACGTGGACGGGTGTGGGGTCAGCGCCGGCGGATCCGGCAGCTTGGCGACGTCCCCGCCGGCCAGCGCGGTGTGGAGCACGAGGGAGTCCCAGCGGCGGTGCTCGGCGTCGCACATCTCCCGGGCCCGCCGGTACCGGCGCCCAGACTCGCGCTCATCGCGGAGCTCCTTCTCGACGGCGTCGAGCTTCTTCTCCAGCCGGTTGATCCAGTCCTCGACGGACTCATCGACGCGGGAGCCGACGCGGTCTCGGAGCTTCACCAGCAGCACGATCAGCAGCACCATCACGGCGACGCCGGGACCGAACTGGGTGAACAGGGCGACGGTCTCAGTCCCCACGGGGTGGCTTCACCTTCCTCGGCCGCGGGCCGACGTAGAGGCCCACGCACACCAGGTGAATGGCGGCCGCAGCCAGCGGCGGCATCACCACCCCGAGCCCCCGACCACTGCCCCCCACGGCGTCAGCGAGGGCCAGCACGTAGGAGACGTGCACCCCGGCGCCGAAGACGTGGGAGATGAGGACCGGCCAGCGGGAGTGGACGACGGCGTTGAGGGCGACCACACCCAGGACAGAGGCGATGGCCAAGGCTGCGAACAACCCGCCCCACACGGCGAACCCGGCGACCTCCACCCCGCGGGTGATGCCGTCCGATGACACCGACCGGGTCAGGTAGTCCTGTGCCCGGCCGGCGGCCCCGATGACGAGGGACAGGGTCAGCCCGGGCGCCACCCACGAAGGGGCTGGCACTGGGAAGGTGCGGGCGAACCAGCTGATCTCGTGGCCGCCGTGCAGGGTCACCTCAGGAGACGGGCCCGGTGACGGGGTTGCCGTCACGGGCGCGGCGGTCCTGCTCGTCGGTGACTGCCGTCGCCACCGCAGCCAGGTCGGCGTCGGAGAGGGTGGCGGTGGCCTTCGTGAGCAGCGGTGCCAGCGAGACGGCCAGCGCCTCCTCGTCGATATCGGCGCCCGGCCGGCCCACGAGCTCCTGCACCATGTTGATCAGGGCCACGGTGTGCACGTACACGTCGCCGAGGACCCCGCGGGCCTCACGCGGCTGCCCGCTGTTCCGCTCGATGATCAGCGGGTTGCCGTTCAGGTCGTCCCAGACGGCGATCGGGCCGCGCCGGACGAAGTTCAGCAGCTCGGCCTTCTCGCTGTCGCTCATGGTGGCCATGAAGTCCTCCTCGAGGTCGCCGGCCAGGGCGGCACGGCAGTGGGTGATGAACTCGTCGAACGGGAACAGGTTGGGAGCGGCGACGCCGGGGTCGCTGCGTCGATCGGGGTCGCGGTCGCCGTGGAAGCAGAAGCCGGACATGCCCGCGTCGGACTGGGCCTTGGTGATGTGGCGCAGCTCGGTGGTCGGGTAGCCGTGGGCGCGGCGCCACGCCTGCTGGGCGGCGAACGCACAGGCGCCGTTGCGGAGGAACGCGGCCCGCTTCTCCGGGGTCATGCGCCGCCAGTCGGAGGTGGCGCAGGCGAAGGAGATCGACAGCGCCCAGTTGTTGGACCCGGTGCCGTCATGGAACGCGCCCGACTCGTACGGGACGAGGTTGACCACCGAGTCGGAGTCCACGAGGTCGTGGTAGCTCCCGGCGGTGCTGCGGGTGCGGATGAACTCGGCGACGTTCTCCGCGCCGGTGTCCGGACCCACCGAGTCCATGATCGATTCGGAGGTGTGCAGGACGGTGCAGCCGGTGAGCGGTTTGTTGCGGGTGGCGTAGAACTGCCGGACCTTCGGCGGGTTCGCGATGAGGTAGGCCGTCATCGGTTGCCTCCTGGGCATGGGTCCGACCCGGCCACCGGCTGGTGGTCGGGTGCTGAGGGGGTGGGCTACTTCGGCCAGACGTGAGCGGTGGAGAACGCCAGCCGTGGCTCTGCGACGACCTCGGAGGTGCCGGACAGCTGCCGCATGATCGGCTGGAAGTTGAAGGCGTCGGAGCTGCCGGAGTCGATGCGCGCGTGCGCGGTCACGGTGCGGGGCTCTGCGATGCTGCCGTCGTTGCGGGAGCGGGCGTGCCGGGTCGTGGGGCCGCTCGGGTCGCCGGTGGCCGCGAACCCGATCTCGCTGCCGGCCTGGACGACGACGTAGCACTGCGCGGTGATCTCCCCGCGGAACGGGACCCCGGGCCCGAAGGGCTGACTGATCCGCACCGAGGAGTGCAGTCCTCGGGGGGAGTTCTGCTCGAGGGGGCCGCCGATGTCCGGGGCGCACAGCGTGTCGATCTGTTCCATGCCCCGGTCGGGGATCCAGGTGGGCACCCCGGAGGTGTCGAGCTCGCGCACGTAGGTGAGCTGCCCACGGCGAACCAGGGTGCCCAGTGGCGACGACGTGGGCAGCAGGGCGCCGAGAGGGAGGTTGAGGAGGGGGGCGAGCCGCGGGTAGAGGCGGCGCACTGTGGCCTGCGAGAGCGCCTCGTCGGCCTTCCGTGTGACCGCCCAGAGCGGGAGGTCTTCTACGCCGGGGGCGGATGAGTCGTAGGCCGGGAACCCGGCAGAGGTCCCGGTGACGATCGCCAAGCGGCAAGGCCCGGGCGCGTCGTTGTTGGCCGGGTCGTAGCGGACCACGACGAGATCGGTGCGAGTGCTGCCGGGGGCTTCTGGGATGACGATGCTCTCCAGCTGACCTGCGGGGATCTTGTGGGAGAACCCGGCGACGCGGGACAGCGAGTCCTGGGTGGGTGAGCCGATCAGCGCGACGTTGGAGTCGGGCGGCAGGTTGATGTTGTAGGACGTGCCGTCGAGGTCGCCGACCACGCCGGGCTCGTCGCCGAACAGGTCCCGCCACGCTGCGTCGGTGAACTGCTCGTTCACGAGGGGTGCGGACACCTGCGTCATTTCATGTGCTCCTCTGGATCGCGGTGACGGCCCGCAGAGCGCGCGCGGTCTGCTGCTGGGTTCGGGTGGCGGGCGCGTCGGGTGTGCCGATGACGACGGCGACCCGTTCGGTGGCCTGGCCCTGCTCGACGGTGACCGTGGTGGTGGCCTCGCGGATCTTGTCCGCGGCGGGGTCGAGGCCGGGCAGGTCGTAGCCGACGATGTCGCCGACCCGCACGTCCCGCCGGTACTCGAGGTCGGGGCCCAGGGTGGGTACGAAGGCGACCCGGGTGGGGCCCTTGCCGGCGTCGCGTGCCTCTTGGCCGGCGCGGGTGGCTTCGGCGAGCTTGTCGGTGGAGTCGGGGTCGACGCTCCGCTGGTCGACGAAGGTCTCGACGACCGCGGACCACAGTGCTTCGGCTGCGGTGTCGCGGAGCTCGAGGAACTCGCGGGCTGCGAGTTCCCCGCCGAGGCCGACCATGGGGCGGGTGGAGGTGGGCCGGGAGAGGTCGTAGTCCCATTCGGTGATGAGTCCGGCGGCGGTGGTGTCGGCGGTGCCGAAGCGGACGTCGTTGGACAGGTCGCGGATGGCGTCGATGGTGAGGTCGAGCCAGGCGCCGTCGACGTCTTCGGTGTGGCGGACGTTGACCCGCAGGTTCCCAGCTTCGGCCAGGGAGGTGACGAGGACGCCGAGGTTGTCGAGCCGCCCGGACACCTGGGTGGTGCCGCCGCGGCCAAGGGATGCGGGCAGCCGCAGTCGGGAGAGGCGGCGGTCGGCGAGCGCCCCGGGTCCGATGTGGCCGTTGACGTAGCCGAGGATGAGGGCTTCGACGGTGCCGGTGCGCAGGTCGTAGGCAGCGGGGAAGGTGCTGATCGCCGCGCTGAGTGCCTGGCTGGGGGTGGGGCGGACGATGCGGTCACCGAGCGGCCCGAGATCGGAGGTGAAGGCGAGGGTCATCGTCTCCACGGACCGGTTGTCGACGACGGCGCCGGACCGGTTGATGCCCGCGACCTGCCCGGAGGTGATCTGTTCGCCGTCGCGGTCGAGGATGCAGCCCATGCCCGGCTGGAACACCGAGAGTGCAGAAGCGGGGCCGGTGATCGTCCATGAGTCGGGGGGTCCGTACCGCTCGACGAGCACCAGACTGGACCAGCCCGACACGGGGTCGTAGCTGCGCGACAGGTTGGCGTTGCGTGGGTGGA
Source organism: Modestobacter sp. VKM Ac-2985 (assembly GCF_026967925.1). Classification (GTDB taxonomy): domain Bacteria; phylum Actinomycetota; class Actinomycetes; order Mycobacteriales; family Geodermatophilaceae; genus Modestobacter. Next base: position 1,441,026 of record NZ_JAPVBI010000001.1, read on the forward strand.
TCTGCCAGTCGCTCACCAGATCGACCGGTGCAGTTCTCGCCACCGGATGCGGACCCGGGTCTCCTCTGTGCCACCAGGGGCAGACACGTCGAGCACGTTCACCCCCGGGTAGAACGGGCGGAGAGTGGAGCCGCGGGCCACGCGGCCGGCGGCAAGCTGCCCGTCCATGCGGATCGACCGGGCACGCGGATCCGTGACGAGCCGCAGCGTCGAACCAGCGGGCACGCCCGTCGGGATGCTCACCGACCAGGACTGCCCACCGAAGAACGGCGGCAGCGTGGAGTCCTCCAGGCGCAATGTGCCCGTGAAGCTGTCCATCGGGCCCACGAGCTCCACGGTCGGGTACACCGGGACCTCGCTGGTCACCTGCACCCGCATGTTCTCGCCGATCACCGCGGACGAGGCGATCGCCCCGGGCCACAGCGCGTTGGTGCCGCCGACAGACCCCAGGAACGGGCCAGCACCCCCGGCGGTGGCGAACTCCACGAGCCGGTCCTTGCGGGCGGCGGCGAACGGCTGGCAGGCCGTGGCGGTCAGGCCGATCTTGCGCCAGTACACGCCGGACACGTCCCGCCCACTGGAGCCTTCCAACCCGCCCGTGTAGACGACGGTCAGTTCCCGTTCGCCCCGCGACGTGCCGCCCACGATCCGGAACTCCCCGCGGAGAGGATCGACCAGGTCGCGGATCCCGGACAGTAGGTCCAGGTGTGCGATCAGTGTCGGGGCCTGCACCAGCACCGGCACGAACACCGGCCGTTCCTGCGCCCGCACATCCTGCAGCACCGATCCGGCGACACCGGGCACGGCACTGGTGACCACGTCCATGGGTGGCATCTCCAGGCCGGTGGTGCCGGACTGTGCGCGCCAACCCGTGGCGCCGTCGAGGGGGATGGAGCGCTGCCCGTCCAGGGACTCCAGGGTCAGCTTGCGTCGCTCCTGGAAGGGGCGGACAGGCCGGACGCCGGGCCTGCTCGGCTGGATCGGTGCGCCGGGCTGATTCGGCTGATCCGGCTGATCCGGTGTTGGGGTGGGGGTTGAGGGGGCGAGGAAGTAGGTGCTCAACCCCGCCCCCTCACCATGCTGGCGCCAGTGCGTCCTGTTGCTGCTGGCGGGTGACTACGGCCCGTGCGATAGCGTCCGCCCCCAGTCCTCGTGCGTCGACTGCGATGGACGTCTGCCGGCCCGCGTGCCTGGCGACGATCGCGCCGAGGCGCTCGTAGTCCAGACCCATGCCGCCACCCATGCCGTAGCCGGGCATCGCAGCGGGTGCGGTGCCCGTCGGGTACACCGTGGCCGGTGCCTCGAAGCGGGCGATCTCCGGACCACGCTCCCCAACCAGGAAGTCCTGGCCGGGCCACACGGGGCCGCCGTTGGCGCGGGCAGCCACGTGCACGTGGTCCTCGTGGTCCGCCTGCACACCCGCGCTGTACGGGTAGGCGGCGCCGTTCTTGATGTTCGAGCGGTCGCCGCGAGGGCCGATCAGCTCAGCCAGGGTGGAGCCGTACTTGTCGTGCCACCAGCGCTTGATGTCGCGGAGCTGCGGCTTCGAGTTCCCAGGCCAACCGAAGTCGGCTGCCAGCCCACGCCCGTGATACCCGGGGTCACCCGGGCGGTAGGCCGAGGTGAGGACAGCGCCCGGGAACGCGGCCTTGCCGGTGTTCCAGATGGCCTGCCACCCGCCGCCTGCCAGCTGTCCGGCACCCAGCGCCCCGACGTTGGCGTCCATCCACGCCCGGACCTCGTCGAAGCCCTTCTGCATGGTGGCGTCACCCGCAGTGGAGATCGGCATCCTGTACGGGGCGGTGGACGACGGTCGGGGCACGTCGGCAGCAGTGACGAACCCGCCGTCGGCGTACCCGTTGTTGGCGAACTCCTCGATCCGGGCGATGCCCAACCGGGAGGTCTCCTCCTTGGTGAGCACGTACTCGCCGCGGTGCACGATGCCGGCGGGCTCCAGCTTGTCGCCGTCGCCCGTGTAGCCGCCGACGTCGTAGTTGGCGCCACCTGCCATGCCACCGCCGCGCGCGCGCAGCGTCACAGCCCGCTTGCCGAGGCCCTCGAGGAGGGGGTTGATGCCGGCGGCCAGCTCGACCCCGTACTGCGAGGCGATGCCCCGCACGGTGTCGACACCGAGACCCAGCTCAGCTGCGATGCCCTCCGCTGTGCCCTTCGCACCGGCGGCACCCACGGCGGCCATGACCCGCATCTGCGTGTCCAGCTCGGCGGCAGCATCGGACCCACCGCGGCGGGCATCCTCGGCCATGGCCGTGGCCATGCGGTTGAAGTCCTCGTCGGTGGCGCTCGCCATCGCCGCCGTCTGCGAGGCACCCTCCGCGCCCATGGCGGCGAACGCCTGCCCCACCTCCAGGCCACCGCGCTGGGTGATCCGGACGATGTTCTCCCGCCAGGCATCCTGGTCGAGGATCTGCTGCTCGAGCTCGGCGGCCCACTCGTCGAGGGAGACGGTGGCCTCGGTGACGTAGTCCTTCCACGAGTCCGAGGAGTCCTCGGTCGCGTCCGCGGTGGCCTGCGCCTGAGCCTGCTCGGCCTCGGTCTTCTCCTGCAGCTGCCCCTTGTAGAGGCTGAGCGGCTCGACGAAGGACTCGCCGACCTTCTGCAGTTCACCGCGCCAGTCCTCGATCGCCTTGGTGGCGGACTCGATCTGCTCCTCGGTCATCCTGGAGGTGTCGCCGAGGAAGGCGAGGGCGTCCGTGCCGGCGGCGACCGCGCCCGGCAGGGGAGCGAGCTGGGTGGAGAACTCGCCGGTGGCAGCAGCGACCCGCATGAACTCGGTCTGCGTGACCTGCAGGGAGCCGGCCAGGTTGATGCCGTGGGCGTCGGCGAACTCGACGACCTGCTCGCGGGTGGCCTTGTAGTGCCCGGCCAGGACGTTGATGTTCTGCCCGTACCGTTCCTCGACCTCTTCGAGCTCCGCCAGCTTGTCCTGGTACAGCTGCAGGGACTCGCGGGCGTCCTGCACCTCACCGGTGACGGGGATGAACGCCTGCTCGAACCAGTTGCGGTTCTCCTTCGACCAGGACTCGACGTGCGGGCCGAGCTCGTCGACCTTGTCGCGCAGCTCGTCGAGGGAGCTCGTGGTGTTGGCGAACATGGCTTCGTTGCCGTCGGCCTCGTCGATGGCGTCACCCATCGCGGCGATGCTCTCCCGCGCGTCGTCGCCGGCGTTGCTGAACTTGATGATCTCGGTGATGCCGTAGGTGATGGCTGCGATCGCGGCGAACGGGGCCGCAGCGGTGAGCAGCCCGAGCATGGCGGTCCGGGCGGCACGAGTGGCGATGGTGAACGTGGTCGTGGCGCCAGTCGCCATGCCCATGCCCGTGACGACGCCGGTCAGGCGCCCGGCGAGGCCCGTGAACATGGTGTCCAGGGGGCCGCGGAGGGCGGTGAACCCGACGAACGCGGCCAGCGCGATCTGCACCGGGCCCGGCAGGCCGGCGAAGAACCCGACGACGTCAGCCCCGGTCTCCACCAGGAACGTCATCATCTGCACGAGCTCGCGCAGGGCGCCCTGGGTGCCGTCGCCGATGGTGGTCATGGTGGCGTCGAAGGCGCCACCCAGCTTCTCGATGTCGCCCTTGAGGTTGTCCTGCAGGGTGGCGGCGTACTCGGAGGCGTAGCCGGCGTCGTTGACGTTGTTCGCCCACTCCTGGACCCCGGCCGAGCCCTCCTTGTAGAGCACGGAGGCGGCGCGCACGGCGTCGGACCCGAAGATGGTCTTGAGGGTGGCGTTCTGCTGCTCGACGGTCAGGCCGGCGAGGCCCTCCTTGAGCTGGCCGGCGACGGAGTCCAGGCCAACGAAGTTGCCTTGCGCGTCGTAGGCGGAGAAGCCGATGGCTTCCATCGCCTCAGCAGCAGCCACGGAGTTCGGGTTCAGGGCCTGCAGCATCGTCTTGAAGCTGGTGCCGGCGTCGGAGCCGGTGAGGCCGTTGGAGGCGAACATGGCGAGCGCCCCGGCGGTGTCCTCGATGGACAGGCCGGCCTGGTCGGCGACGAGCGCGGACTGGTTGAGGGCAGCGCCCATGTCGTGCACGGAGCCCTGCGCCTTGCCCGCGCCGGCGGCGAGGAGGTCGGCGACGTGGGACATCTGGTCGCCCTCGAGGTTGAACACCGAGAGGGCGGTGGCGCCGAGTTCGGCGGCGTCCGCGACCTCCATCTGCCCGGCCGCGGCCAGGTCGAGGGCGCCCTTGAGTCCGCCGTTGATAATGTCGGTGGTGGTGACGCCGGCCTTCGCCATCTCGGTGATGCCCTGCGCGGCCTCTTCGCCGGAGTACTTGGTGTCGGCGCCGAGGGTGATGGCGGTTTCGCGGAGGGCCTGCATGTCGGTGTCTGTGGCACCGGAGGCGGCCTGCACCTCGGACATGGCCGCACCGAACTCCGCGCCCCGGAAGGCGGCGTAGCCGAGGCCGAGACCGACGGCTCCGAGGCCGGCGGTGAGTGGCGTGAGGCTGGTGCCGAGCATCCCGTTGGAGGTGGCGAGCCCGTTGATGGCGGACTGCTGGATGCGGGCGGAGGTGCTGACAGAGGTGGCGGCCTGCGAGTGGGCGCGGGACTGCGTGGCGGCGGAGGTGCTCGCCGAGGTGGCGGCGGTGGTGTTGGCGGCGACGACGCGACCGGAGGCTGCGGCCTGCGTGGCAGCGCCCGCCGAAGCCGCGGTGGACGCCTTCCCGGCGGCAGCCGCAGAGGTGGCGGCGTTGGTCTGCTGCACCCGCGCGGAGACCGTGGAGGCGGCAGCAGCCTTCTCGTTGGCCCCGGTGACCGTGGTGTTGAACGCGGCGACGTTGGCGCCGGCCTTGCCGAGGACGGGGGACAGCAGGTCGCGACCGACGAGGACCGTCTCCAAAGTCCTGGTCGCCACCTGCCACCTCCGTCTCAGTCGTCGTCGTCCTCGGCGGTGCGGGGGCGCAGGTGCGGCATGAAGCCGGGGATGGGCCGGCCGTCCCCGTCCTTCGGGAGCGCCTGCTGGTGCTCACCGAGGAGGGCGTGCCCCCGGCAGTACGTGGTGTCGGCGACGTAGGCGTCCCGGTCGCCGCCCTGCTTGGGGTCCCACTCGTCGTGGCGGGTGCCGCAGGAGCAGGTGGCCCGGTCGTCACGCATCCAGGCGAGGGCGTAGCCGCGGGCGAGGGGGGACCACTCCGTCCAGGCGTCGTACGAGATGCCCTTCGGGACGATGTAGTCCAGCTCCTCCTTTAGCCGCGGGTCCGCCCGGAGCTGAAAACCAGGCTCGCCGTGTCGACCGCCCGCTCGTGGAGGTCCATGCAGGCGCCGACGAGGAGGTTCCACTCGGGTTCGGTCCAGGTCTCGCGGAAGCCCTGGGCGTCTTCGAGGGTGACGTCGGGGTCGACGACGCAGTGGGCGACGATGCGGGGGCCGAAGTCGGCCTGGTTCCAGCGGGCCTTGGCCTTCTCGTCGGCCCCGTCGCGGACGCGCTTGTGGTCCTCGTCGGTCGGCGGGAACTCCGCCTTCAGCGCGGCGTACGCCAGGGGCGCCATGGCCCGGATCTTGAGCTTCACGATGCCGGCGCCCTCGTCGGCGGCGGGCTCGAGCTCGTCGGCGCGGAACTGCGCTTCGTCGACGTATGCCTGGAGCTCGCTGAGGGTGACGTCGGGCTCGGAGCGGCGGCGGGCGAGGCGCAGCTGGTCCTGCGCGGCGGTGAGAAGCTGCCGGGCGTAGGCGTACTCCTCGACGGCCTCGTGGTCGAGGACGACAGAGTGGGTGCCCTCGCGGGGCTTCTTGCCCTTGAGCAGGGACAGCTTGTTGGCGGTGCCGTTCTTGGTGCTGGTCACGTGGTGCTCCTAGTCGCGTAGGGGGTGACCTCGGGTCGGCTGCGCGACCAACCGACCCGAGGCCAGATCAGGGGATGGGTCAGACCGCGGCCGGCGGCACGACGGCGTTCTGCACGGGTTCCTCGTTGACGGAGAACCCGACCATGAACTGCGCGGCGGTGGACAGGTCGATCTGGTCGTTGACGCCGAGGCAGGCCACGTCCCACACCTCGCACCGCTTGCCGGGCACGTCGCCGTAGGGCAGGTACACGATGAACAGCTGCGTGTCCTTGGCGAGGACGTCGCGGATGACGGTGGCCTCGTCGTCGTCCCAGAAGGTGATGCTCGGGTCCGAGACGGTGTCGTCGCCCGGCACGGAGGACACGAAGCGCGAGTCCAGGTCAGGGGTGGGCATCGTGGAGCCGGTGAGGCTGAACCCCGTGACGGCCGCGATGTCGGTGAGGGGGGTGCCGGCGGCCATCTCGGCGCGGGAGGGCCCGGTGAGCGGGTCGGCGACGAGGGGGCAGGCGATGAACTTGGTGGTCTTCTTGCGGTTGAACCGGGACATGGGTCAGGACTCCCTGGAGGTGGTCTTGGCCGGGGTCTCCGGCTTCGGGGTGGGGTTGTAGTGCTCGGCGAGCTCGTCACGGGTCATGGTCATGGCGGTCTCGTAGTCCAGGCCGCCGTGCTCGTTGGGGAGGGCGACGGCGTACGTCTTCCACTCGGCGGCGGTCGCCGACTTGTTCGGCTGCTCCAGCTTCGGAGCGGGCGCCGCGGCCGGGTCGGTGTCGCGGCCGGTGAGGACCCAGCCGCGGGCGGCGTAGGTGGGCAGGGTGTGCTCGGGGATCACCTGGGTGCCCTCGACACTGGGATGGCTGATCACGAAGGACACGGGGGCTCCTCAGGCGGGGGTGATGGTCAGGTAGTAGCGGGAGGGCAGGGAGAAGACGGCCGACGGCGCGGTGCCCGAGCGGTCGATGCCGGCCATGGTCCGGTCGGCGCTGCGATCGATGCACAGCCATCCGGCGGGCATCGACAGGCCGTACACCCAGCCGGCGCCGTCCCTGCCGAGCAGCCTGTCGCGCCCGACGCGGGCCGCCGCCTCGCACTGGTTGCGCCGGTTGGACACCGTGGTCAGCTGGTAGGCCACCGTCACAGTGCGCGCGTCGCCGTCCATGTCGGGAGTGACGTCGCTGGAGCCGCCGGGGATGCGGTACAGCAGGAAGTAGGGGTACGCCGGCCGCGCCGGGCTGCCCGTGTACTCCCCGTCATAGGTGTCACGGCCGGTGGACCTGATCAGCTCCACGACCGCTGTCGTGACCAGGTCCAGCGGGGCGGAGTACACCGGGGCAGTCACCGCTGCCCCCGCGCGATCGGGCGGTTCACCATCGGATGGCCTGCGCGGCGGCCCGGTCCATCGCCGCGACGAACAGCGGCTCGATCGCGTCACTGGCCGGACCCATGTGCGGATACGGCGGCTGGTTGTAGTCGCGGCCGAGGGAGTCCGTGCCCACGAACCCCCACTCGAGGCGGTGGGCTTGCGGTTCGTCGGTGCCGACGGAGCGGGCGATCTCCTCGGGCCCGTCGCCGTCGACGGGCTCGACGTCCCAGGAGGCCAGGTACTCGCCGGTCAGGTCCTCGGGGCCCGGTCGGCCGGTGGCGTTGGCCCGTACGGCGGCGACCAGCGCTTCAGCGGTGGTGTCGACCACGGTCTCGATGACGAGCGGGGTGCGGGCGGCGGCGGCCTGCAGCTCGGCGATCAGGCCGGAGGCTCCGTTGACCCGCCAGTCGTTGCGGACACCCATGAAGACCCCCGGAGCAGGTAGCGGCGGTAGGTGGCGTACGTGCGTTCCTCTTCGCCGAGGACGACGAAGACGTCGCCGACCAGACCCGGGGAGAACGCCGCGGCGGTGACGGTTACCAGGTCCCCAGGGCGCAGAGCTGCCCGATGCGGCAGCTTCACGGTCCGCTGGTTCGGCACACCGGACTGGTCGTCGATCGTGCGGTTGCTCAGCAGCGCTTGCGACGGATCGGCGATGGTGCACGGCCCGTCGTAGACCGCGGCAGCGGGGACGGCCGGGACGTAGCCGTCCGAGTCGAGCACCGGCGTGGGAGGCAGGTCAGCCGGTCGGGTGACCGTGCACCAGTCGGCCATCTGCCGCTCCACCTCGGCAGTGAGCACCGCCATCCCCGCGGCGTAGGGGCTGGTCACCGCCAGCCCAACCGGTAGGGCACGGAGAACGACAGGTGCGGCTCGGCGCCCGCGGCCGCCGGCGACTCGCCGGTGAGCGTCTCCAGCTCGGTGGCCGACACGTACAGCTCACCGGTGGACACCGTGTTGTCCCGCGTGAAGGAGGCCTCATCGGAGCCGAACTGCCGGATGCCGTCGGGGTTGCGGAGCACCCGGAGCACCATCGCCTTGACGACGGCCTTGATGGTTGCGGGCAGCAGCAGCTCTGCCTCCACCCGCCGGGTCATCGCGGGCTGGTGCGGGCCGAGGAGCCCCCATGCGTCGTCGAGGAGGTCCTGGACGGTCACCTTCTCCAGGTCGGTGAGGGGGCGGAACCGCGCCTCGATGTCCGTGACCTGCACCGGGTTGTCCACGATTCCGCCCCCTCCCGTCACTTCTCGGAGCTGCGGGCGTCGACCAGGGCGACGATGGCGTCCCGGTCGGCGTCCGCGGGGACCTCGACGCCGAGGCCCTCCGCGTAGGTGCGCCACACGTCCTTGCCCGAGCCCGGACCGCCGCGGGGCGGCTCCTCCGGCGTCTCCGGCTCGTCGGCTGGCAGGTCGGACTCGCCCTGCCAGGCCACCGGGTTGGTGATCCTGGCCTTCAGCGCGGGCGTCTCTTCCGTCCCCGCCGGCAGGGTCTCCCCACCGACGATCACGGTCAGCGCCAGGACCCGGGCCATCAGGCGGCCAGCCCGGACACCGTGACCATCACGTCGGTGTCCTGGATGACCGGCAGGCCGATCGCGGCGCCCTTGACCGCGCGCTGCACCGGGTTGTCCTGGCCGAGGGTCACGATCGTGAGCCCGGCGGCCTGCTCGGCGGTCAGGACGCGGTTCTCGACCTGCTGGACCGCCTCCTGGGTGACGCCGAGCTCGGTACGGCCGATCGGCACGTCCTCCGGCGGCAGGAAGGTCAGCCCACCCTCGGGGAACACCCGCTGGCGGGTGCCCTCGTACGTGGTCAGCGTCCGGTCGTAGGTGACGAGCGGCGGCAGGTTCCGCAGCGCGAGCTCCCCGGCGACGGTGGCGGCGCCGATGGGCTGCTGCGGGTACTTCCGGCGCAGGTGGAGGCCGAGCAGGCTGACCACCTTCCGGGTCGTCAGCATGACGCCGGCGTCGCTGCCGGCCGCGACGCCGTACACGGAGTGCCAGGCCTCGAGCTCCTCGAACGGGTCACCGTCGTAGCCGACCGCGTCCCAGGCGACCGGGGCAGCGAACTTCTGACTGTCCGGGACGCCGAAGTCGACCGGACGCACGTTGCCGTCCTCCAGCTGGAGGGTGACGACGCCGGTCGACAGGGCCTGGCCGCGCATCTGCTCGAACGTGTTGTCCACGGCGAGCGCGACGCGGCGGGCGGCGACGGCCACCGAGGGCGCCAGGTCCACGCTGACGCCGGCGAGCCGGCGGGCGCGGGTCAGGTCGTCCTCGGTCAGGTACTCGATCGGGGTGACCGCGGGCAGGTCACCGCGGACGTCGATCACGCCGGGCCGACGGATCGGGGTGGCCGGCGCGTCGAGCGCACGGACGGGCACCACCTGGTCGAGCCGCTGCGAGCGGCCCAGCCGGTAGGACACGTCCTGCACGTTCACGTTGGGCAGGAAGCGGGCGAGGGTGTTGCGGGCGTCCCGCTGCTCGCGGGCCGCGAGGATGACGGCCTGGAGGTCGGGGACGAGGTCGACGATCTGCATGGTGGCTGGTCTCCCCGGCTCAGATGAAGGAGACGGCGGTCAGCGCCGTCTTGAAGGCGGCCGGGGCGGATCCCCCCGGCAGGAGGCGCTCGGTGATGGTCCCGGCGTGGAACACGCCCTCGAGGTACCGGCCGCCGGCCTGCACCTTGAGCTCGTTGATGAGGAAGCCGTCGGGCGTGGAGTCCGCGGTGGCCGCGGGGGCCCCGAGGCTGGTCGTGTTCACCTTGGCGATCGGCGTGCCCGAGGGCACGACACCGGTGGGGAACGCGGCGAGCATCGCGTCGCCGTCGATCAGGCGGCCGTGGTTCTCGGACTTGAGGAGGTCACGGGCCCAGATGGGCTGGGTGCTGCTGTACGTGTTGCGGGTGGGCGCGAAGTCGGCCACGGTGCTGCCTCTCTGGTCAGAACGGAATGGGTCGGCGTCGCGCCGGGGTGCTGCGGTACTACTGGCTGGGCTGGCCGTCGTTCATCAGCGCCAGCTGCGCCTTGACGCGGTCCGCGAGCGAGGCGGCGCCGCCTCCGCCACCGCCGATCAGGGAGCCGTCCGGCGCACGACGCCGGTGGTCCACGGCCTTGCCCAGGTACGGCTTGCGCCCGAGGAGCTCTCCAAGGGCGGTGTCCACCTTCGCGGTGTCGACGCGCCCCTGGTCGTCGATCAGGGTGGTCAGGTCCAGCTGGCTGACGGCGTCGCCGGCGTCGTGGAACCGTTCACCGGCCGCGCGGGTCACGGCGTCGCGCACCTTCTGCGCGGCCTCGGTGGCCTCGCGCTGCTCGTCGCGCTCCCGGTACGGGGCCATCGCGGCCTCGATGCCGAGCCGGATCTGCTCCGCGACGTCCACCTGGTCGCCGGTGGCGGTCTTCGTCGCGTCCGTCTTCGGGGGGTCCTGCTTGGTGCTGGCCTTCGCCGCGGCCAGCGCCTGCTCTGCGGCGGTGCGGGCCTGCGCGGCCTCGTCGCGGGCGCGCTCGGCGGAGGAGCGGGCTTCCCGCTCCCGGACGATCGCGGCCTTGCCCGGGTCGCCCAGCGCGTTCCACGCGTCCTCGGGGACGCCGTCCGGCCGCTTGCTGATGTCCGGGGCGTCGTCGGCGGCGCCGAGGATCGGCCAGATCGCACGGCCGTTCTTACGGAAGCCGATGGGGCGCAGCGGGTCGCCGGTGCGCGGGTGGGAGCAGGGGAGGGAACCTGCGGACATCGCGTCTCCTTGCTGGGGCCCCGTCGCGGGGCGTGGTGACCAGCCGGCCAACGACCGGCTGGGATCGTCCCGGCACGGCCGGGACGGAGCTCACTGGGTGAAGCCCTGCGCCTTCATGGCAGAGAGGGCTTCGATGCGGCTGCGGGTGGAGGCGAACAGGTCCTCGAGCCCTTGCCGTGCTTGCCGGTCGCGCGCGGCGGCGGTGGCTGGGAGGTCCATGCCGAGGCGGGCGGCCGTCGCGGCCTCCTTGTCCTGGCGCCGCTGCTCGGAGATCCGGGCCCGCCACATGTCGCGGGACTCGTTGATCACCTTGTGCAGGTCCTCGCCGGCGGCCAGCCGGTCCCGTTCCCGCCTGGTGAGCCCGCGGACGTCGCCGCGGTCGAACAGCTCGGTGGGGCTGACGCTCAGCTGCCGCCAGCCCTCCTGCGTCGACGGAACCGCCGAGCAGTCGCACTGGGGGTGCCGTGGGAACCCTGCGTCGTAGCGGTACCAGCGGCCAGCCAGGATCGCGCACCGGCCGCAGCAGGGAGGGTTGACCATCCGCAGGAAGCCCATGTCCGGGCGGATCGCGATCTCGGCCTGGGTCGCTTGCCGGGCGGCATCAGCGGTGACCGTCTGCACCAGCGTGTCCAGCCAGCGGCCGCCCACCTCGAGCGCGACCGCAGGGGCAGCACCCGTTCCGGCCGCGGTCTTGGCGTGCACGACCGCGCCGTACAGCAGCCCGCCGAGGCTCCGGCCGTCTGCGGCGCGGCCGGCGAAGGCCTGCGGCCGCACCTGTGCTTCCGGCTGGTCTGGCTGCCCCGTCTCCTCGAGCACCGCCGGCACGTACTCCGTGGCCGCCCGGGCGGCGGCGAGCTGGCCGGCCGCTGTCACCGTGACCAGCCCCGGCGCCACCTCGGACCACGAGCTGTCGAAGTCCGCGCCCATGCCCGCCCAGGCCCGGCGGCTGCTGGCCAGGAGCAGCAGCTGCAGGCGCTGCAGCCGGAGGTAGAAGGCGCGGGCTGTCTCAGGCGAGGGCATCGGTGGCGGGCACCGGGCTGGTCGCGTTCAGCAGCTTGTCGGCCATCCGGTCCAGTGCCGGGTCACCGGCCGCGGCTGCTGCGGCCTTGACCGCGGTGCCCTCCTCGATCGCCCGCTGCGCCTCCTCGGGGCTCCAGCCGAGGATCTTCTCGGCTGCGAATCGTGGACCGACGCCCTGCGCGACGACCTTCTGGAAGGAGTCGGTGGCCTGCGCCTCGACGCGGGTCTCCGGGTCGGCCCAGCGCGGGCGTACCCGCGCCGTGGAGGACGGGTCCTCGATCATCAGTATGTAGCGCATCACCCGCCGCCAGGACTGGTTGAACGCCCCATCCCGGCCCATCGACAGCACGCGGCGCACCATCGGGGCCTCGTCGGTCTTCAGCAGCTCGGCGGACATGTGCGACTTCAGGTCCAGGCTGTAGTACGTCGAGGCGATCGATGTCTGCGCCCGGATCCGCGCCGAGGCGTGATCGGCCCAGGTGACGAAGGAGTCCAGCACCGCCGGGGTGAGCTGCCCGAACTTCGCGTCGGGGTTGGTGTCGGCCCAGAAGTGGTCCGCCCGCGGCTTGAAGCTGATCATCGGCTTCCCGTCGGCGCCGAGCAGCGGCTTCGTCTTGTCGTTCGGGTCCCGGGGAACGGTGATGCCGGTGGCGTAGCGGATCGGGACGGCACCGAAGTGGCCGGCGAAGACCATCAGGCCCTCGATCAGGTCCGCCAGGTCCACGAAGGTCGTGATCGGCTCGATCTCGCTGATCGGCTCGGCCAGCAGCCGGGGGCGGGACGCGAACTCGGCGACCGGCACACCGACCAGCCGCGTCTCGGTCACCCCGTTGTTGGGCCGGTTCGTCGCGATCACCCAGCGGGACTGGACGTCGGAGCCGTCCGGGTCGCGGACGACGTCCCGGCCCTCGACCAGGTCGATGTCGACGCCGTCCAGCCGCAGCAGGCCGATCTGCTTGCCGGTCCACTCGTCGACGCCGATCTTCAGCGAGGCATCGACGTCGTAGGGCGGCGCAGCCTGCCGGTGCACCGCCATCTGCTCCGGGGACTCGATGCCCACGATCGCCCGGGCGCCGTCGGTCGAGCGGTGCAGCGACGCGAACGACCGGGCCTTGATCAGCGCCTCCCGCGTCGCCTCGCGGTGCATGACGTCGAGGTCGTTGTCCTCCCACGCCGCCTCGATGCGCCGAGCGACCTGCGGGTCGTCGGAGGTGCCGCCGAGCACGGTCATCCGCTCGGCCAGCGCGTCGATGCCGATCGCCGCGATGCCGGTCTGCGGAGGCCGCAGCGAGGGCAACACCTGGTCGACCGCGGTCCCGTAGACCTCGCGGTACTCGTTGGCGATGAACGGCAGCACGTACTCGTTGCGGTACCGGGCCTCGTAGGGCTTCGCGTAGCGCCGCTGCTCTTCGATCTTCGCCAGGAGGCGGAGCGTCCACTGCATGGGGGTGGGCACTCGCACCTCCTTCTCGGGTCAGATCCCGAACGCGATGTGGTCCGGCTCGTCTTCTTCAGCGACCTCGGCGTCCATGAACTCCTTCAGCGCGGTCACTGCCGCTGAGACGCCGTCGATCTTCTCGGCCGAGCGGTTCTTGTCCGGCTTCACGTTGCCGGCCGGGTCCATGCTCACGGCCAGGTTGTCGACCATCCAGCGCATCACCGGGTCACCGCCGTGCGTGTACCGCTGGGTGAGGACGAGTCGCTGCCATTCCTTCATGGGCGCCGACATCGCCGCGAAGCCCTGCCCGACGGGCACGCAGGTGATGCCCTCGTCGCCGAGCTTGGTGACCAGCGAGTTCGCGCCCCACCGGTCGTAGCCGATGGTGCGCACGTCGAAGACGCTGGCGTCCTTCTTCACCTGCTCGAAGATGTAGTCCAGGTCGATGACGTTGCCCGGGGTCAGCTGCAGCCGGCCCTCGCGCACCCACACCGCTGCGGCGCCGGCCGTCCGCTTGTTCATGTCGTCGATGCGCGCCTCGGGCAGCCAGAACCGCCACAGCAGCTCGTGCTGGTCGTTCTCGCCGGGGAAGTCCCAGCACAGCGCGGTGACGTCGTTGACGCTGGCCAGGTCCAGACCGCCGTGGCAGGCCCGGCCCTTCAGCTTCAGCTCATCGACCATCCCCGCCGAGGCGTCCCAGTCCTCCAGCCGGAGGTACTTGGTCTCCTGCTTCGTGCGGATCCCCAGGTGCAGGCGCAGGAACTTCGCCAGCTCGGCGGGGGAGTCCTTGGCCTTCGCCGCCTCCTTGGCCAGGTAGGAGCGGGTGGGCGAGATCCCGAAGCCGGGGTTGGCCTTGCGCCAGGTCTCCTCGACGAACGGGTCGTCGTCCTTGGCCGCCGCCCAGATGACCCCGTAGGTCGTCGGGTCGGTCAGCGCCTGGCGGGCGAGCTGCTCGATCCGCGTCCGCTTGCGGGCGTAGATCGTGTTCGGCTTGCCGTCGTCCGCCGTGGTGATGGTCGCCACGAGCGGCTGGTCACGGGATCCGGTGCCGGTCTCCAGCGTCTCGACCAGGTCGGCGGACTTGTGGACGTGCAGCTCGTCGATGACGGCGCAGTGGATGTTCGCGCCGTGCTGGGCGTCGGCGACCGAGGAGATCGCCTGGAAGTACGACGCCGACCGGGGGTGCACGATCCGCTTCGAGTAGGCCTTCAGGTGCCCCTTGAGCGCGGGCGCCTTGTCGCACATCGCCTTGATCGGGGCGAAGACGAAGCCGGCCTGCTCTGCGGTGGTCGCCGCGGCGATGACCTCGGCGCCGTGCTCGCCGTCGGCCGCGGTCATGTAGATCGCGATCCCGCCGAGCGTGGTCGACTTCCCGTTCTTGCGCGGGATGTCGACGTAGAGCTCGCGGATGACCCGCACCCAGCGGCTGACGTCCTCGTCGAACCGGACCCAGCCGAACACCGGGGCCAGGACGTAGGCGACCTGCCACGGGTCCGGCTGCAGCGGCGTCCCGGCCCACTTGCCCTTGGTGTGCCGCAGCAGGCCGAAGCTCTTCAGTACCTTGTCGACCCGGTCAGGGTCGAAGCGGGCGCCCGGGCACGTCTGGCCGGGCTCTGGGGTCTTGATGGCCGGCGGGCAGTCCGGCAGCGGGATGCCGCGGGAGACCAGATACCAGGCGACCTCGGGGCTCAGCTTGAGCCGCTCGAGCTCCTCGGCGGAGGGCAGCTCCAGCTCGTCAGCCGGAGAAGGGGTTGCTCTCCTCCGCGCCATCGTCGGACACCTTCCCGAGCGCGAGCTCAGCGGACGGCGACAGGCCGAACTGGTTGGCGAACGCGCGGAGCTCCCGGCCGGCGTTGCGGGCGATGCCAACGGCCGGGTGGGGGAGGGTGCCCTGCTTCGCGTCGATGGTCAGGCCCTCGCGCTGGACGACGCGGGTGGCTTCCACGAACGTCGACCAGGTCTCGCAGTAGGCGGACAGGACCGCCCGGTCCTCCTCCTTCAGCAGATCCAGCCGCTGGAGGCCGGGCACGACCCGGCGCCACTCGGCCTTCGCCTCCCGGGACAGCCAGGTCGGCGGCTTGGGCGCGATCCGGCGGAACGGTGGCGGGGTCTTGACCTTCCGGCCGCCGGAGTCGACGCCTTCGCCACGTCCGTGGAGCAGCTGCAGGGGGGCTGGCGTGGGCGGACGAGCCATCACGCACCCCCGCTCGCCGCACCCCGGCGCGGGGCGTTTATGCAGGTCCGATGCATGGACATGCAGGACCCCCCATCACAGTTCTGAGATGGTGTGCGCGCTCCTCCTGGCGGTCTCATGTTGATCATGAGGGGGGCGGGGGGTCCCCCCACCCTGCATAACCATGCAGGATCTATGCATCACCGGCGGTTCCATCCACCCGGCTGGCGACGGGCCGTCTGCGGTCGATCGCACCGCTCGCACAGCCCGCGGCCGTGCACCGGGTCGTCCGGATCCAGCCCCGCGGCCACCAGCTCGCGGCGACCCAGCGGGTGATGGTCAGCGACCGTCGCCGGCCGGACGTGGCAGAGCACGCAGATCGGGTCGCGCTCGAGTACGCCGGGCCGGAAGCGGGAGCGGTGCGTGGCGGTGTAGCCGCGCTGCGCTGCAGTACCGCGTCCCCGGTCGCCAGCTCGGCGACAGGCCGCGCACATCCCGATGCCGGGGTGCAGGCGCTTGCAGCTTGAGCAGCGGGTGGCGGGCCTCGTGGCCATCAGCAGGGCCGCTCGCGCGAGGGAGCTGGCCGGGGTGCAGAGACACTTCCTCCGCTGGCAGCAGACGATAGCGCGCTAGCACCCGCCCGTCCACCAGGACGTCGCCGCGCCTGGTAGGCCAGCACATCCGCGACGAGGAGGACGTGGCCGGTGCTCGTGCGGCCGGCCGACGGGATGTCCTTGCCGACCAGCTGGCGGACGCGTCCCTCGGTCACGGCGAGCAGGAGCGCCGCCTCGGGCACGGTGCACACCCGCTCGCCGGTGTCGACGCCGCACACCCACGCCTCACCCACCCGGCGGGCCGCGCTGTCGAACAGCTCGGCCTGCTGCGGGTTCGCCTTGACCAGGGCGTCGCGGTAGGTCCGGGCGACGGCGCGCGCACGGTCGAGCGGGGTCGCGTTCGGATCGGGCCAGGCCGCGGTCATCGCTCCTCCTTCGCAGCTGCTCCGAAGCCGAAGCCGCGCACGACGACGGGCTGGTCGTCCTCCCACACGGGGCCGGCGCCGCGCTCGTAGGTTCCGCTCGCCGTGCGGGACAGGTCTGCCTTCTGCGCCGGTGGTGTTGGCGCGTCTTCGGCTCGGGGCTGGAAGACGTTGACGTCGAGGTAGAGACCTCGGCTGCCGAGGTGGAACTCGACGTCGACCAGGTCGATGCCGCGCAGGTGGAGGTTGAGCCTCACGCCGCACCGATCCAGGCGTGCACGAACAGCTCGTAGGTCTCCAGTGTCCAGCTCTTGCCGCAGTTGCTGCAGCGCACCTTGTCGTCGCCGTCGCGGCGCTCGAGCACGCCGGGCACGTCGCAGGCCGGGCAGGGCTCGGGCGGTCGGTGGGTGAGCTCGGTCAGCCCGAGGTTGCGGCGGGCCGCGCGCTTCCAGGTGAGGAGGACGTCGGCGGCTTCCCATCCGGACTGGGTGATCGACTCGGTGCGGGTGACGTTCAGGTCGACCGGGGCGTGGACGGTCCAGACGGTCAGGTAGCGGAGCAGCAGCTGGCAGCTGTCTGCGATCTGGGCACCTTCGGGCTGGCTCGTCCTGTCCGGCCCGGGGCGGCCGGCGGTGTGGATGACCTCGTCGGCCCAGGTGGTGGCCAGCCAGTGCAGCTGGTCGGTGAGGTCGAGCTTCGAGGCGTTGAGCGGCAGCGGGCTGCCCTTGGACTTGGTCACCTGCTCGGACGGTGCGGTGCTGCCCGCGTCGCCGAGGCCGAGGCGCAGCCGTACGTACAGCTCCGGGGCGTCGCCGAGCGCCTGTCGGACGGCGTCGGTGCACGGGTCGCAGAGGGGCCGGCTGCTCGGTGCACCGACGCGGCCGGTGTCGACTCGCTCGGCGGCCAGGCACTGCGCACCGCGGCGGCACCGCTCCTCGTCGGTCGCGATGACCGGGGAGGACGAGTGCTCGATGGTGTCCACGGGTGGGGTTCTCCTCGGTGGGCTGGTCATGCGGAGCGGGGACGGCGCTTGCCCCGGCGGGTGCGGCGGGGCGGGGTGGTGCTGGCCGGGGGTGGCGGTGGATCAGGTGGGATACCGGGGGAGGACCGGGGGGTGGGAGAGCCCTCCCGACCCGACCCCGCCCCGACCCGACCCGGGCCTCCAGCCCGGGACCGATCGGTCGTTGAGTGGTTGGTGCGCGACTCCGAGGCGTGCGCGACTCCCGCCGGGGCGGGGTGCGGGGTGCATTCGGGTGCGGTGGTGCTGTCCGCGGTGGCCGCGACTCCCGCCGGGGTGGCGGGGTGCTGGTCGGCCGCGGGGTGCGCTGCGCCTGGCTGGCTGCCGGGGCGCGCGGGGGTGGTGCTGGCCGCGT
Source organism: Modestobacter sp. VKM Ac-2985 (assembly GCF_026967925.1). Lineage (GTDB taxonomy): Bacteria > Actinomycetota > Actinomycetes > Mycobacteriales > Geodermatophilaceae > Modestobacter. Next base: position 1,458,898 of record NZ_JAPVBI010000001.1, read on the forward strand.
CGGTGGCCGCGACTCCCGCGGGTGCGGGGTGCTGGTCGGTCGACGTGGTGTTCCGGCCTGGGGCCGCGACTCGCGCCTGGGTGGCGTGGTGCGTTGCGTCCGGGCCGGGGGTCTGTGTGGTGGTGCCCGGGGTGTCGCGGGCGGGGTAGGCGCGGTCGACGATGGTCGAGCCGGCGGGGATGGTGTGGCCGGCTCCCTCGATGAGGTTGACGTCGGTGCGCACGAAGAGCAGGCGGTCGGGGACCGGGCGCAGCTGCGGGGCCCAGCGGGCGGCGAAGGCGTCGGGGGTCTCGTCGTCCTTGGTGCGCTCACGGTCGGCGCCGCGTGTGCTGTTGCAGCCGCGGCAGGCGACGACGAGGTCGTGGGGGCCGCGGGCGGCGAGGCCGGGGCGCAGGTGGTCGATGGTGCGGCCGCGGGAGGAGCGGGTGTCCATGGGCTGCACGGGGATGCCGCACCAGCGGCAGGCGTCGCCGTCGCGGAGGAGGACCGGGACGAGGTGGTCCTTCTTCTGGGTGTCGGACTTCTGCTGCTTCTCCCAGGCGATCTCGTCCTTGAGCCGGATGTGGATCAGCTCGGGGGCGTCGTCGATGAGCTTCCAGCGCCGCTTCATGCCGGTGCCGCCCAGGAAGGTGATCAGGCCAGCGCGGATGCAACGCTTCAGCAGGTCGGGGGCGGCGGCGCCGCCGGCGAGGTGGAGGAAGCCGGGGTGGATGACGTAGTCGGTGCCGTTCTGGGTGGACAGGGTGCCGAGCAGGGTGAGGAACCCGACGCAGGCCGGGGCGATGTGCGGGTTCTTCGGGTCGTGGAGGACGAGGACGCGGGGGTCGCTGGCGAGGGTGTCGCCGACGCGGAGCCAGGCCATGCGGGGGTCACCTCCTCCAGGGACGGGCGTACAGATGTGCGACAGATGTGCGGCGCCGGCTGGGCGGCGCGGCAGACTCAGCGACCGTGACTGGCACAGAGCTCGCGATCAGCGCTGCAACTCCACTGGCGAGCGCGGTCGTCGCCGGGCTGGTGGCGCTGCTCGTCGCTTCGAGGTCTGCTCGGAGCAGCCGGCGGAACTGGCTGCTGGACGAGCGACATGACACGTACGCGGCCTTCTTGGACGCGGCCAACGATGTGCTCGGCGGTGTGACTGGCCCCCAGCAGAAGCAGGACGCCCTCGACCCGACGAAGCTGCGGGCCCTCATGCACGCGCTTCAACGGCTCGACCTGGTGTCGCCGGCCGACGTCCGAGCTGGAGCGCAGGCGGTACGCGACACCATCCCGCGCCACCAGCAGAGCAACCTGATGGAAGCCGAACGTCGGTTCGGGGAGCTGATGAGCAAGGTCAACGCGCTGGTCGCGCTGTTGCGCGAGGACCTGGTGCCCAAGCACATGCGCTGAGACCCCTACGGTCGTCGACGTGTGGACCCCGGAGCCGGACGAGGCGCTGCAGCGCGAGCTGGACGCCGCGCTCGCCCGGCCCGGGGCGCTGCACGTCCGGCCACCCCGCCCGGTGGAGCTGGCCGGCGAGGAAAAGGCGACCGGCTGGCTCTGGGGGCAACTCAGGACCACGGACGGCACCTGGCTGGGGCTGGCCACGATCCACCGCGGCCGGTTCTTCGAGGGCGCCGAGCTCGGCTGGCACCCGGCGGAGGACCTGCGCGCTCTGGGCTGACCGGTCACGGGGTCACCTCCCAGCCGGTGCCGGTGCACGACCGGCCCTGCCAGGCGTGCCGCACCAGGCGGACAGCCCCAGACGCCGCCCGGCGAACGGGCACCGCGTGGAGACAGCGCGGGCACAGGCCCGCCACGGCCGGGTCAGCCACGGTCGCCGCCGGCGCGCGCCAGGTCGGCGAGGACCTCGGCGTGAACCTGGTCGTCCAGCTCGGCGGTGCGGTACGGGCCCACGACGCGCCGCAGGCCCCGGGCCCTGGCGTTCGCCACGGCCCGCTCGGCCAGCGCCGTGGCCGGATCCGAGGCGACCCGGCGGGCCGCCAGGTAGTCGGCCTCGGCGGTCACCACGTCATTTCCCCGTTGCGGTGCTTGACCTCGTCGCCGTGCACCCGGTGCTCGCAGCGCCACCCGTCGACGCCGTTGCTGTAGCTGGGGCACTGTGGGCCGGGGTCGGGCTGGGCGCCATCCAGGGCAGCGCGAAGGTGGCCGACCACGTGCGCGATGACGTCCTCGCCCAGCCGCACACCCTTGCACCGGCAGCCGGAGAACGGGCCGGTCTCGCTGCGCATGACCGGGTGGTGAACGCGGAGCGCGTCCCGCAGCTGCTCGGCCTCGGTGGGACGGCGGGCGGCAAGAGCGCGCTCGTCCGCGATGTCCTGGGCGATGGCATCGCGGGCGGCGTCCACCTCCTCGTCGCTGCTGGCCGCGCGTGCCTTGCGCACCAGACCCATCGCGACGGCGTGGTCCTCGCGGGTGACCAGGCCGGGGTGCCGCTCGCCGTCCTGCTGTTCCGGGGCGTCAGCGGGCGGGGTGGGGTGGGTGCACGGGCAGTAGAAGCTCGGGCTTTCCCCGGCGCAGGTCGCGTGGTCACCGAGACGGCAGTCGCCACAGACCATCGGGTGCTTGCTGTCCCCCTGTGCCGCTGTGGGGGGCTCCGACGGCGCGGGGGTGCAGGGCCAGCGGTCGGACGTCGGCGAGTGCCAGCAGACGCCGAGAGCGCGGGCCATGAGCTGGTCCGGGTTCGACGGGTGCTCGGGCTGGGGCGTAGAGGCGGTCACCCGGCACCGGCCTCGGGCACGAGCCAGCCGTCAGCGTCGATGCCGAGCTGCACCGGCTGGTCCTCGCGCTTGGACCAGTCCCGCATGTCGATGCCGCTGTCCAGCGCGACCGAGAACTCGCAGTCGCGCAGGTCGACGCCGGACGCCAGGCACGCCTCCGAGTGGAGGATGTAGACCGTCTGCTCGGCGGAGACGGCGCGCCCCCAGTGTTCGGTCGGGTGGCGGTCGACGCCGACGATCTCTTCGATCTCCAATGCGGGCACGAGGTCGCTCACGGCTGCTGCTCCTTGCTGGGGTTGATGGCGGCGCGGGTGGCGCCGAGCGCGATCGGTCCGGTGGGCTGCTCGTCGGTGTGGGCGTGCCGGCCGGACGACGGCTGGTCGCCGGTGAGCTCGTGCTCGACGTCGACCAGGCGGCGGTCGAGCTGGCCGAGGTCGCTCTCCTGCCGGGCGGCCCGGTCAGCTGGAGAGTGGAAGTCACCGGCCAGCTCGTCGAGGTCGGCGCGGATCTCCAGGTAGTCGCGGCGGTCGGCGTAGGTCCCCCAGATCGCGATGCTGGCGGCCAGGACCACGAGGACGGTGAGGGCGATCTGCAGGCCGGTCACGTCGTGGTCCCGGCGGGCGGGCACCAGCAGGCGCCGATCGGGCCGGAGCAGTGCGGGCAGGTCGCGCCCTTGCGCATCACGCCCGAGTCGGCCGCCTGGATCGCGGCGGCGTCCCGCAGGTACTGATCGACCGTCGGGCGCGGCACCCGGAAGGAACGTCGCACCCGCACCGATCCCGGCAGCTCCCCGTCGTGGATCAGCCGGTACACGGTCATCTTCGACACGCGCATCAAGGCGGCCACCTCGTCGACGTTGAGGAAGTAGGGGCCCGGCCGTCGTGGGTTGGTCCCCTGGGGAGAAGGCCCGGGACCTCGCTGTGCGGTCATCGGTCGGCTGCCAGCAGCAGGGCGTCGGGGCAGGGCCAGGGCGCGCCGCAGCCGCAGACGGTCGACAGGGCGGAGTCACCCCAGGGCACCTCGCGGTGGCGGGACCGCAGCTGCGCGAGCACCTCGGTGTCGGCCAGCGCCTGGCGGATGGTCGGCTGGGAAAGCACGACCTGGGCGGTGTCCTCGGCCCAGGTGGCGCCCAGCTCCAGGAGGCTGGCGCCGGCCCGGATGATGCGGCCGGTGGACTCCTGCAGGTCGGTGGACTCGGCGGCGTGCCGGCCCTTCGTCGGGGCGGTCACCGGGACGCTGCCAGCTGCTCGAGGTGGGTGACCCGGTAGGCGTCGAGGTCCCCCGGGGTGACGTCCATCGGGAGCCGGCCGTCGTCGAACAGGTGCACGCCCTGCCGGCGGTACGTCTCGTCGACCAGCTGGCTGCAGATCAGCCGGCCCGACGCGGCGATGTACCGGCGGAGCCAGTGCGGACGGACGCCGAGGTGGGCCAGGCCGAGGGCCAGGTAGTCGGCGAACGAGTAGCCGGTGCCGACGAGCTGCCGGGCCTCAGCGGAGAGCGCCTGCCGCAGGTTGCGTTCGTACGTGTCGGCCAGGCGGTCGACCATCTCGAGGTCGGTCATCCGGGTGAGCAGGGCCTCGCGGTAGAAGGCCAGCGTCGACTGCACCGGTGCGTCGCACCAGCGGACGTCGTCCCGTCCCACGAAGTCAGCCAGTGGCGCCAGCTCGGCTCCCGAGGGCATGGCCTGCACCACCGAGCCCCCGTCGACCACCACGAACGCGTGCGTGTACCGGGAGCCGTCGAAGGTGAAGGCCTGGCCGGCGGCGACCGCCATGCCGAGCAGTCCTCCGATCCGGGAGAGCCCGAAGGAGCCCGGCGGGGTCAGGGGAGTGGGGGTGGTCATCGGGGCTCCTCGGGGACGGTGTGGGGCGGGGGCGGCGGAGGGCTGGTCACCAGATCGCCGTGTCGCCGCGGCGGTGGGCGTCGGCCCGGCGGGCGACGACGGACTCGGGGGAGACCCGGTTGAGGTCGGCGCGGGACAGCTCGTGGGCGGTCTGCTCGAGGTGGCCGGCGACGTGCTCGCGGAGCCAGGCCTCCAGGTGCGGCTCGGAGGCGATGTGGCGCACCAGGCGGTCGACGTCGTCCTGCTCGCTGGGCGTGCGGGTCGGGCGCCGGCGGGGCGCGGGCGTGGCCATCAGCGGGCTGCCCGGCGGTACTGGGTGGTGATGACCCGGGTCATCAGCTGGGCGAGGGTGCCGGGCTCGATCTCGCGTGCGGCGGCGGCCTGGGCGCGGAGCTGCTCGGGGCGGTTGGAGGCCAGAGCGCGGCCGAGCCGGTCGATGTCGATGTCGGGGGTGCGGTGGAGGAGCTGCCCGACGCCGGTGACCAGGGGCGCCTGCCAGGCGGCGGCGGTCAGCCCGTAGGCGCCGTGGAGGACGGCGAGGGTGTTGTCCAGGAGCTGGGGGCCGCCGAGCTGGAGGAGCTTCTCGGCGGCGCCGTAGGAGGTGAGGACGTCGTCGCCGCGGCCGGGGCCGACGGTGAGTCCGTGGCGGGCGGCGATGTCCTCGACCTGCTGGACGGCCTGGTCGCCGGCGCCGCGGCGGGCCCGCCACTTCTCGAAGCCGGACAGCTTCTTGGTGGTGGCGTCCAGGGTGGCCATCAGCTGGGCCTCGGCGGGGACGTCGAGGCCGTCGTGGATGTTGCAGGCCACGTGGGTGAGGCCGACGAGGGCGGCGAGGGCGGCGCGGTGCTGGCCGTTGACGATCGCGTACCGGTTGACGGGCTCGGTGTCGGTGCCGCGGTCGGAGACGTCAAGGAGGCCGAGGAGGCGCGGGTCCCAGGCGGTGGCCATTCGGCGGACGCGGGCTTCGTCGAGGGGCCGCTGGTAGGTGTGGTCGACGAACAGCTCGTTGAGGCGGAGGACGGCGACGTAGGGGCCGGCCACCGGCTGGCCGGTGGCGGCGTGCGCCTGCTCGATCCGGTCCACCTCAGCGGCGGCCTGCTCGCTGGTCATGGCGTCCACGGCCCGCGGCTGGTCGGCCAGCGCACCGATGGGCTCGGCGGCCGGGCGGCAGCCGGAGTCGTGGTCGGTGTCCAGGACGCAGCTGGGGGAGTGGTCCTGCTCGGTCGGCGTGGGCAGGACGGGGGCCGGGCCGGTCGGGGTCGGGCCGTGGCGGCCGTCGGCGACCCAGTCGACGAGGTCGGGGAACCACCAGCCGGTGCGCTCACCGACGTCGATGACGTGGTCGACGGACTGCCCGTTGGCCAGCCGGTGGGCGATGAGGCCGACGACGTAGTCCAGGTCGTCGGCCGGGGGCGCGTCGACGGGGAAGTCGGTGCTGGGTGCGGTCATCGGGTCACCTCTGCGGGGAGTCGGCCGGTCGCCGCGGCCTGGACGACGTCGGCCAGGTGCTGGCGGTCGGGGATGGCGGTGCACGTGCAGCGGCTGGCCTCGGTGTGGCCGAGGGGCTCACCGATTCGGCGGACCGGGTTGGTGTTCCACCGGCACTGCGCGTGGTGGGGGACGATCAGCCGCAGCTGGTCGGCCAGCTCGCTCGCGTTGGCCGGCATCGGGTGGACGTGGCGGCGGGCGGTCCAGTCGGTGGGCTGCCGGGTGGCGCTGCGCTCGATGCGGCCGCGGCGGGGCGGGTACATCACTGGGTCGCCCCCGCCGCGCTGGCGGTGGGCGTGAGCACGCGGCCGATCAGCCCGCTGGCCAGGTCGGCCGGCCGCCACACGTGCACGGACAGCCGGTGCGACTGGGCGACCCGGAGGGCGGCCAGCCACCCCTGCTGGGCCTTGGACAGCAGGCCGGTCGCGGTCTTCAGCTCCGCGAACACGACCTGCCCGGTGCGGGGGTGCACCAGCACCAGGTCGGGGAACCCCGGCTCGGACTTGGTGGACCGGTAGGTGTGGTAGGCCAGCCACCCGCGGTAGCGGGCCAGGTCGCGGACGGCCTGCAGCAGCTGCTCCTCGGTCATGACTGCTCCGCCGGCGGGGGGAGGAGGACGTCGAGGGTGCTGGTGTCGCCGAGCAGGACGTCGCGGGCCTTGCCCGGCCCGGGCGGTGCGCTGACGACGCCGGCCTGCTGCAGCTGGTCGATCAGCTGGCCGGCCTTGGCGAAGCCGACGCGGAGCTTGCGCTGCAGCATCGACGTGGACCCGAACTGGCTTTCGATGACCAGCACGGCGGCCTGCATGAGCAGCGCGTGGTCGGCGACCTGGCTCGTGTACTCGTCGTGCGCCGCGGCGTGCTCGTCGACCGGGCGGGCGTTGACCTCGTTCCAGAGGACGAACTGGCCGGTTTCCTCGTCGTCGTCGGGGAGACGGTTCAGCCAGTCGACCCGCCAGCCGTTGAGCTTCTGGTCGAGCTCCTCGTCCCGGGTGGGGGCGTAGACGCCGAGGAAGGACTCCCCGCAGCCGATCACCTGCGTGCCCCACTTCGTCGGCTCGAGGGTGAGGAGCTGGCCGTAGGCCCGGGTGGCCTTGATGAAGAGGCCGAGCATCGTGCCGTCGGCGATCCACCGGCCGCCGTCGACCCGTGTGTTGCGCACCGCGCGGTTCACGAACTTCGCGACGTCGGGGTAGCCGGTGCCGTGCGGCAGCCGGGGCAGGGTGAGGCTCTTGCCGTTGAAGAGGCCACCGGTGTCGGTGACGGTGAGCTCCTTGCCGGTGAGCTCCAGCTCCAGGGTGTCGCCGGCCTCCTCCTCACCGCCGCCGGTGCCCCGGAACAGGGCCAGGATCTCGGCGGCGTCGGTGGGGGAGATGTCGAAGGGACCGGCCTCCGCGTCGTGGTTGTCCCAGATCGACACGATCGCCATGCCGGCCGTCCACCGGTTCGTCGCCGTGACGGTCAGGTTGTGGGTGCCGATGTCGCAGCGGATGCGATGGAGATCGGCGAGGTTGGACTTGCGGTAGGCGTGGGGCGCGACGGCCTGCAGCGCGGCGCGCAGGTCGGTGGTGCCGACGGTGATGTGCACGGGGCTCCTCAGGCTGCTGCGGTGTCGGTGGTCGGGCGGGGTGTGGCGCGGTGGCGCTCGACCGCGCGGGTGCTGATCTGCAGCCGCGCCGCGATCGCGCCACGCGTCAGGCCGGCGGCGGCCAGCTGGTGGACGGCCTCCCGGCGCTCGACCGGGCGCAGGTGCACCTGCTCGCCGCGGACGGCCCGGGCGACGGCGACCTCGTCGAAGAGCACCGCGTCGGCGTCACCGAGGACCGGGCGGGCCGCCGGGTCATCGATCGACTCGTCGTCCCACGCCAGCGGCGGTGGCCACCCACGGCTGGCGGCCAGCGCCCGGCAGCGAGGCGAGGGGCCGTGGGTCATGGACAGCTGCTCGTACGCCGCGGCGACGGCCCCCGCGGTGTCCCGGTGCACGCGGCCAGCGCCGCGCATCAGCGTCAGGTCCCGGGCCCGGGACTTCGAGAGGCCGAGCACCCCGGCGACGTCCTCGTAGCGGTAGCCGAGGGCGGCCAGCGCCTGCAGCCGCCGGGCCGTGCCCGCCGGGTCGACGAGCAGCGGGCCCTCGGCCAGGCGCCGGACCTGCCACCGCTGGGTGCGGCGGCTGGCCACCGAGCGCGCGGGCTGGCGGTCGCGCCAGTGGGCCACGTCGGCGTCGCTTGGCCACACGCTCCCTGCTGCTGCCGCGTCGCGGCGGCGCCGCTGCCAGCGGGTCACCGTGCGCACCGACACCTGGTAGCGCGCGGCCGCGGCGACGTAGCTGGTGCGGTCGGCGTGGGCGAGGACCTGCCGGATGACGGCGGGGTCCACGATCACCGGGCCGGTGCCGCGGGTGGCCTCGGTCTGCCGCTTGCGGGCGGTCATGCCGACGCCTCGCTGTTGGCCAGCTCCAGCAGCACGTCGGCGTGGCAGGGCCGGTCGGGGGGGCACCAGCAGGCGAGGTCGCGACCGACGAGCTCCCCCAGGTCGAGCAGGTCACCCCACGCGGCGAAGAGGAAGAGGGCCCGGTAGGCGTCGACGCACTGCGCCGGGGTGATCGGCCCGCACGCCCGGCCGGCGACCAGGTAGCCACCGACCTTGTAGGGGTTCCCCCACTTCGAGGGCCGCGCGACCACGACGGCGTCCGCGGGCTTCCGCCAGCCCTTCGACCGCTTCAGCTGGATGCGCCGCGGCGCCAACAGCTGCTGGCCAGGCACCCACTCGACCCGGTCCAGCTCGGCGGCGGTCACGCGGCACCGTCCAGGGCGGTCGCGACGGCGCTGAGCAGGAACTCGGCGGCGGGTGGGGTGACGGCGTTGCCGAGCTGGCGGACCCGCTCGCGGCGGTTGCCGAGCACCCGGTAGGTGTCGCCGAAGGCCATGGCCTTCTGGATCTCGTGGGGCTCGAGCATCCGGAAGGTGCAGTCGTCAACGGCTGGCGTGCTGTGCGGCCAGCCGACGAGGGACTGGTGTCCGGCGGTGGTGATGGTGCGGGCGACCTCGGTGGTCGGAGTGCACATCTGGCCGGGGTTGCCGCGGGCGGTGTTGTGCCGGACGAGCATGTGATGGGTGCCGGAGGCCGTCATGGTGGCCAGCGGCTCGGTGACCGGGCGGTGGGTGGAGCCGCCGCCGCGGAGCTCGGCGATGAAGGCGACCCCGGCGGTGTCGACCGTGCCCATCGTCGGCATCGGCCGACCGGCCGGCACGGCCTCGCGCTGGCTGCCGTAGTAGGGCACGACCAGCGCGGTCTCCGACCGGGTCGTCATGGTGCGCATCGGCTCGGCCGCGGCCTGGACCTGCTTGCCGTCGCGGCCCTCGACGGGGACGACGAGTGCCCGCGTCTCGGTGGTCGTCAGCGTGGCGGTGGGTTCGCTGACCGGCCACGCCCGGGCGTACACGGGGCGGCCGTCGGCGCCGGTGCGGACGAAGGTGTTGCCGCGGGCCTCGAAGGTGAGGGCCTGGCCGGCGTAGCGGATGAGCCCGGCCTCGATGCGGGCGAGGGTCTTCGCCGACAGCGGCTTGGCGCGGTCCCCGATGCGCTGGCCGGGCATCGTCCAGTCGATGGCGTGCGCGGCGGGCAGCGCGTAGGGCTCGACGACCGCGCCGCGGCAGCTGGTGCGCGGGCAGCGGTAGAGGTACTGCTGCCGGTAGCGGCCGACCTTCCGGCCGGGCTTGAAGGTCTGGACGGCGGGGACCTCGCTGTCGCAGCTGGTGCAGTGCGCCAGCGGGCGGGGAGCAACGTCCGGCCGCGGGTCACCGGCCCGGGTGAAGACGATGTACAGCCGGTCGCGGGACTGCGGCGCCCGGGGCGCGACCGCGGCGGGGGCGTGCATGGAGTTCAGCGACACCAGCTGGTGGGCGTAGCCCAGCGACGTCATGGCCATCAGCCAGGCGTCCCAGAGCACCCACTTCGCGGCGTCGACGACGTTCTCCACCACGATCGCCCGGTAGGCGTGCCGCTCGGCGAACCGAGGGACGTCCCACATCGTGGCCCGGGAGCGCTCCGCGGCCTCGTCGGGCAGCGTCTCCCCGAACAGGTCCGCCTGTCCGGTGATGCGCTTGACGCCCTTGGCCTGGGAGTGGTTGGTGCACTCCGGGGAGGCCCACAGCAGGTCGGTGCGGGGGACGCGTCGGGGGTCGACCTGGGAGATGTCGGCGACCATGTGGTCGGCGTCGGGGAAGTTCTCGGCGTGGGAGTCGACGGCCAGCTGCCAGTGGTTGGCGGCCAGGCGCAGCTCGATGCCGGGGACGGCGTGCGCGCCCTGCGCGGAGCCACCGGCTCCACAGAAGAGGTCGGTCAGGGTGAGGCTCATCGCGCACCAGCTCGGCGGTCGATGGCCTGTACCCACTGGATGCAGACGGCGGCGAGCTGGACGACCTCGGCTCGGCCGGCGAGCTCGTCGCCCAGCGCGAAGGCCTCCAGCGCTTCGGCGAGTTCCTCGGTGGCGATGGCCACCCACGACCCGTTGCCCTCCGCGGCGGTGGTGTCCGTGAGGATCTTCGCCTCGTCGGAGGTGGGCAGGCCGTAGTAGTCGGCGACGTCGACCACGTCGGGCGTGTGGCCGGCGGGGAGGCCGAGGTAGTGAGCCAGTCCCGGGCGGAGGTCCGGGTGGTTCTGCTCGCCCCACTTGGCGTCCTGGCGGGCGCGCTCGGCGAGGAGCTCTTCGATCACGTTCGTGGCGGTCATCGCCATCCTCCGTGCTGCTGGTCGGCCGGCGGCTTGTCGGCGTAGGGGTCGGGCAAGGGCGGGGGTGTCACGGCGGCGCAGGCGTGCAGCTCGTGGGCGGGCTGCCGCTTGGAGGGGGCGCCGTGGCGTCGGGCGGCGGCGTAGCCACCGGCCATCCAGATGTCGACGTGGCCCTCGTCGACCGGCTCGACGTCGACGAGGTACTCCTCGCCGGTGTCGACGTCGACGGCGCGGAGGACCGGGTTCTGGCAGCCCGGGCAGTGGGCGGCGGCGCGGGCCATCACGCGCCGCCCTGGTCGGGGAGGGGCAGCGGCTCGGGACGCTGGCGGGCGGCGTGCTCCCGGACCGCGGTGCGCTCGACGTCGGTGGGGACCAGGTCGAGGCGCACCTTGGCCGGGAGGGCGCGGATGCAGAACTCGCACACGCGCACCGCCGGCGCCGGGCCGGCCGCCGGGAGCGGGGTGACGGTCTGCCGGTCGCGGTGGCAGATCGGGGCGCCGCCGGGCCGGTTGAGGATGTGCACCACCGACCCGGCCGGGGTGGCCGCGAGCGGGGTGGTCGGCGCGGTCCGCAGCAGGGTGGCCGCCGGGGTGAAGCTGGCGGCGCTCACCGGGCACCTGCCTGGGCGGCGAGCTGGGCGCGGCCGCGGTCGGACAGGACGAGGACCTCTTCGGCGGGTGCGTCGGAGGATCCGTCGCTGCGGGGACGGCGGACCCGGCCGGAGTCGATGAGCCACCCGTCGCGCTTCAGCTCGGTCAGCCGGGGCCGCACCGTGTAGAGGTCGATGGGGCCGTGGGTGGTGCAGTACCAGCGCCACGCCTCGGTGGAGGTAGCGCCCTGGGCGCCGAGGGTGGCGAGGTGCTCGAGGAGTCGGCGGCGGGGCTTGCCGGTGCGGCCCATCGCCAGGACGGCGGCCTGCGCCTCGGCGCCGGTGGCGTCGGCGTGCACAGCCGCGGCGGCCCGGGCGGGGTCGGGCAGGCGCCGCACCGGCGCGAGCGGCTGGTCGGCGGCCACGCGGGGCGCGTCGTCGGGGTGGCGGCCGATGCCGGGTGCACGCAACGACCCGTCGTCGGCCACCACGAGGCCCGGCCCGGTCAGGGGCGCACCGGGGAGCGGGGCGACGGCGTACACCTGCGCGCCGGGCAGGGCGTGCGTGCGGCACACCCAGCCGATGAACAGACGCACGAGGCCGGTGGTCGACCCGCACGGGGGCTGGCCGGGCCGCTGGTGCTCGCAGCCGGTCGCCGGCGGGGCACCGGGCAGCAGCCCCTGCGGTCCGGGCCGGGTCATGGCCGCGGTCACGGGTGCACCGCCGCGGTGGTGGACGACTGCGTCTCCACACCGGTCAGGTCCCGGGCACGCGGCCGCACGATCCGGCCGTCCTCGCAGGTGAACGAGCTGAGCATCCGCGGGGTGTCGCCGATGGCCTCGATCTCGGCCGTCAGGTCGGAGGCCAGCTGCTCGGCCGCGTCCGGGACCATGGGGCCGGACGTCCACGTGCGGTGACGGCCCAGCAGGCGCACCACCCGGCCAGCGCGCACCCCGGCCGGGGTCGGGACGGTCACGCCGCACCCCTCGGCGGCGCGGACTGCTCGAGCAGCTCGGTCAGTGCCCGGGTGCTGCGCTGCCGGTCGGCCCGCTCCCGCGCCTCGGCGACCCGGGCGGCCTTGCCGAGCGCCAGCGCGATGGCCGGCGCCACGAGCAGCACCCACGCGGTGACCACGATCGCGACTACCGTCATCGCGCACCCCGCGGCAGCGCGACGCCGGCCGAGATCTCCTGGAAGGCCTTGACCAGCAGCCAGGCCGCGCACGCCAGCCCGACGAGGGTCAGGCCCACCGCGGCGGCGGTCTCCCGAGCCTGGTGGCTGATCATCGGGCGGTGCCGAGGTAGTCGGAGGGCCAGTAGCCCTCCAGCACGATCAGCGCGCCGATGAGCCCGCCGAGGACGACGACGGCGAGGAGGAAGAGCGCCCGGGCCTCGGCCGGGCCGTGGCCCAGGGCGCGGAGGCGTCGGCCGGCGGCCCGGCCGAAGCGCACCAGGCGGGTCCAGCGGGAGCGGCGCACGTAGCGGGTGCGGGTGACCGGGGGGAGCCCGGACCAGACCGGCAGCTCGGTGGTGGCCGGAGCCGGGGCGACGTCGCCGTCGACCACCGGGATCGGGGTGGTGGGGAGGTGCAGCATCGGTACGCTCCTTCGGTCGGGCCCTCCCGCGCTGCTGACAGGCGGTGTGCGGGAGGGCTTCGTCATGTGCGGGGGAAGGACACCCGGCGGCGGCAGGGCAGGCTCAGTGCGACCGCCGCCGGGGGATCAGGGCGCCGTGTCGGCGTAGGGCTCGGCCTGGGACCGGAGCCGGTCGACGTAGGCCTCGAGGTCGGCGCGGGCGACCAGGCGCTTGCCGCCGAGGCGGATCGACGGGATGACGTCGTTGCGCAGCAGGCCGTAGAGGACGCTGCGGCCGACGCCCAAGAGGGCGGCGGACTCGTCGGTGGGGTGCATCAGCCGGAACGGCACGGCCTCGGGCGCTAGCGGCAGCTGGATGACATCGGCGGCCATCAGGCTGCTGCCTCGTCGGCGCTGCGAACCTTCGCACTGATCGCGGACTTCGGGCACTGGAGCGCCTTCGCGATGTTCGCGAGGTTGGCGGGGGTGCAGTTGCGCTGCCCGGAGACGATGAGGCTGAGCGTGCTGGGGTGCAAACCGACCTTCTCGGCCAGCTCCTTCTGGGTGAACTTCGACTGGCTGATCACCCATCGGAGGGCCACCGGGTCGTGATTCAGTTGACCCGGACGGCGCGTCTGTGGTCTGCGCTGCTCCATGACGACAGACCGTAGGCGCAAACATCGCGAAGAGCCAAGACGTTTGCACAAACTCTTGCAAACATTGCGCCTGACCTGCACACTTGCCCGCATGGTCAGCGTGTCGGTGCAAACTTTTCCGAGGGGTCCGGTGGTCCGGATGCGCGAAGGTTCGCGTAGCTTGCCGTTCGTGTCCGAGAAGCCTCCACAGCCGCCGGAAGGCAAACTGATCGGCGACGCGATGAAGCGCCGCGGCATGTCCGCCCGCTCCGCAGCCACCGCCTCGGGCATCTCGGACACGCGCTGGCGTCACATCGTGGCCGGCTATCAGCCCGTCGGTGACCTGTACGTTCCCGTGTCCGGTCCTCCCGAGACGGTCGCCCGCATGGCCCACGCCGTGGGCGTAAAGCCGGAGCAGCTCTCCGAGGTCGGCCGCGAAGACGCGGCCGCCGAGCTAGCGAAGCTGGAGGAGGCGCTCGCCAGCACGGAGCTACCGGTCGGCTCCGGCACCGAGCCGCTCGACCTAGCGGGCCTCAGCGCGGTGCAGATCGAGGCGGTGAAAGCGGTCATCCGCGCCATGCGCGCGGATCGGGGGGAGCACTGAGCTTGGCGCCGTACAACCCGTGGGCGGACCTGGGGTCCCGCCCGCACATCTGCTGTGACTCGCACACCGTGGAGCTGCCGACCGGCGTCGGCTGGTGGCTGCCCGACGTCATGGGCATCGTGCTCGACCGGCGCCTGACCCGGGTCGAACGGCGCTGCGCGCTCGCCCACGAGCTGCAGCACGTCGACCGCGGCGACGTCCAGGTCTTCGCCATCGGCCCGGACGGGCCCCGGCTCGCCCAGCGCCAGGAGCGACGGGCCGACCGGGAGGCCGCGCGCCGGCTGGTCGAGGTCCAGGCGCTCGCGCTGGCGATGCGCGTCCACCCGCACGACCCCGCGGCGGTCGCCGAGGAGCTCGACGTCACCGTCGACGTCCTCCGCTGCCGCCTGGACACCTTGCGCCCCGCCGAGCGGGGACTGCTCGTGCTCGATCTCGCCGAGGTCGAGCACGCCGCCTGACCAGATGAGGAGACGCCCATGGCCCGGAGAGGAACCGGCGAGGGCTCGATCTACCGCGACTCTGAGGGCTACTGGCGTAGTGCCATCGTCATCGGCTGGACCAGCGACGGGAAGCCTAAGCGGAAGACCTTCCGCAGCAAGCAGCGCGCCATCGTCGTGCGCAAGCTCAACGAGGCGATCGCGGCCCGAGACAGCGGCTTCCTGACCACCGGCGCCGTCCCGACGGTGGGGGAGTGGCTGGACCACTGGCTCACCGTTATCGCGCCGGACCGGATCCGGGAGTCCACCCGCGCCGGGTACGCCGGCTACCTCAAGCGGTACCTCGTGCCGCTGCTCGGCCGGCACCGCCTGGACCGGCTGCGCCCGGAGCACATCGAGAAATCCTGGGCCGAGCTCTCCACCCGTGGGCTGTCGCCGGCGACCATCCGGCAGGCGCACCGCATCCTGTCCCGGGCGCTCACCGTCGCAGTCCGCCGCGGGCACCTAGTGCGCAACCCGGCGACGCTGCTCGATGGTCCGTCTGTCGTCCGTGCGGAGGTGCCGTCCTACACGCCGGCGCAGGCCCGGGCGCTCATCGAGGCCGCGGCCGCCGACCGGCTCGCCTCCCGGTGGACGGCCGGCCTCGCGCTCGGCCTGCGGCAGGGCGAGGTCCTCGGCCTGGCCTGGGACGCCGTCGACCTCGACGCCGGCACCCTCACCGTCCGGCGCGCGCTCCAGCGGCAGGCCGGGCGCGGCCTGGTCCTCGTCGAGCCGAAGTCGATGCGCTCCAGGCGCACCGTGGCCATGCCGACCGAACTCACCGCCCAGCTGCGCGCCCGGCGCACCGAGCAGCTCGAGGAGCGGCTGGCCGCCGGCTCAGCCTGGCGCGGCGGCGGCCCGCTCGGTGAGCTCGTGTGGACTCAGGCCGACGGCGCCCCGATCGACCCTCGCGCCGACTGGGCCGCCTGGCGGAAGCTCTGCGACCGGGCCGGCGTCCCACGCCTCCGGCTGCACGACGCCCGGCACACCGCCGCGTCGCTCCTGCTGGTCCAGGGCGTCCCGGCCCGGGTCGTCATGGGCATCCTCGGCCACTCCACCGTGCAGCTCACCCTGGACACGTACTCGCACGTCGCACCTGAGCTGGCTGAGCAGGCTGCTGTCGCGATGAGCGCGGCACTCTGGGGTGGAGCCGGTACCCGCTAGCCCTCGGCCTTCCTCTTCATGCCGATGGGGACAGAGGCGACTGGTCGGACTGGCGTCTGGCTGTTCGGTCGTTGCTCGATCATGGCCAGGCTGTAGAACAGGTAGATCACCCGGGCGAGCTGCTCTCCCACGACGATCAGGGTTCCGATCGCGATCCATCGGGTCGGGTTGGTCGGCGGTGTTCCTCGGTCGACCATCTTGACGATGACCAGCGTCGTGGCGCACAGCCAGGGCATCGTGGTGGCGCTGAGCCAGAGCCACAGCAGGTCTTTGCCGACGAGGTCTCTGACTGCGCGTACACCTCGGCTGGACCATCCGAGGTAGGTGGCTGTCGCCAACGTGCTGAAGCCGGCGAAGAGCGTGGCGATGGTGAGCATGTCCGTGTAGATGCTGCGGCGGTCTGCCAGCCTCAAGTTGCCCAGCAGATCGAACACGGCGTGGACGCCCGGTGTGAAGGCGAAGAAGAGGGTCAGCGCTGCGGCGAGCGGGACGTCGATCCACCACCACTGCACCCAGCGATCGGCTACCCAAGACCCGGCACGGCGGATCGGGGATCGCTTCTCGCCCCCCACCCCCGACATGCTCCGCAAGGTAGTCGCGGGGTCTGTCACTCGGACAGAGCCAGAGCCGACAGGATGTCGTCGTACTTGTCTGTGTTGTAGGCCTTGGCGATCGCCTCCGAAGCGGAGCGCTCCGTGGGCTGGGCCGTCTCCGCCTCGAGTTCGACGTCGGCGGCCTGCGTCACGGCCTCGTTGACGAAGTCGTAAGTCGCAGCCCGGCCGTTCTCGATGCGCCGGTAGGCGATCTGTGCTTTGGTCGCGCTGAGCAGGGACTCCGGGTTGGAGGCCAGCTGGCGGATCTCCTCGATCGCCGCCTCTGATGCGTCGTGCTGTCCCTTGGGGCTGAGCTTGACGGTGAACTCGAACGCCACGGCGCCGAGGCGCTGGCGCGCGTCCCTCAGTACTGACCGGACCATGGGGCTGCCCTCGAAGTCGTCCGGGTCGGCGTCCGCGCCTACGGCAACGGTCAGCCGGGTGAGGGTGTCGACGTCCTGCAGGGCGCGCAGCGCGTTCTTGTCCACCAGGGGCGTGATGCCGATCTCCCCGTCGAGGATGTCGAGCTTGTTGATGTAGTCACGGAACGACGCCACTCCAGGTGCACTACCGCTGTTGCGCAGGATCGCCAGGACGTTCCTCGGGAAGATGGAGAAGAAGCTTGGCTCGGCCAGCGTCTCGTCTTCCAGCAGCTGCAGGGGGCGGTAGTTCCTGCGCCGCTCGATCCGGAGACGGACGTCCCGGGTGATCCGATCGAGGGCGAGCAGGGGCACGACGGGGTTGGCGCCTGGTGTGGGCCGGTACACCGATCCCAGCAGCTCCATGCTGTTGCCCAGCTGGACGTAGGCGTTGTCGTCGTCGACGTCGTTGACCGCGTCGAGCATCGGCTCGAAGGGGAGGTCCTTCGGCAGGCGCTCCAGGTTCGGTCCGGTGATCTCGAAGAACCTGACGGTGCGCTGGTTGAGCTGCGGCATGGCTTCGTCCCCCCGTTGGTGCTGCCACCGGTGCTGCCACCCCCTGCGGCACTCCCGGCCCTGGCCAGCATCTTCGCTGGTCAGCGTGGTGGGGCGGGTGGGGCTCGAACCCACGACCCAGGGATTATGAGTCCCATGCTCTGACCGGCTGAGCTACCGCCCCAGGCCGTTCACGCTAGCGGTCGCCCTCAGTCGGTCGGCACGGTGCTGCCCAGCACGCGCCCGTCGGCGTCCAGGGCCTCGACGGCCAGGTACGCCGGGTCGCCGTCCACCGGCAGCCGGGTCTCGAAACTGGACCGCGGGACCGGCTGCCCGGCCTCGGCCGACACCTCGTCGTCCCCGGCGACCAGCCGCCACGAGTCGACCTCGGTCGCGCCGTTCCAGCTGACGTGCACGGCGCCGTCGGCGAGCACCGCGTCCGGCGGCTCCGCCGGCGTCGCGGTCCACTCCTGCCGGTAGGCGCGGTAGTTGTCGCCGCTGCCCAGCGCGGCGTCCCAGAGCAGCGTGCCGTCCGCGGCGAACTCCGAGTAGAACGGCCGCGATCCCCAGCCGATGAAGACGTTGCCGTTGGCCAGCTGCTCCAGGCTGCCCTGGCTGCCGGCGAGCCGGTCGGGGTCCGGCGGCAGGTACTCGGTCACCAGCGTCGCGGTCCGGGCCTGCTCGTCCAGGTCCAGGCGCAGCCCTCGCGAGGTGGGGCCGATGTCCGGCTCGGACTGGTTGTCGAACAGCGTCAGCGTGCCGTCGGCCTGCCGCTCGGCGTCGTGCTGCCAGGCGAACTCCACCCCGTCACCGAGCTCGAAGTCGCCCTCCTCGCCGCCGAGGGTCCACAGCACGTCGCCGGACTCCCGGTCGACGTCGTAGACCGCCCAGGTGTTCCGCGCCGAGACCAGCAGCGACCCGTCGGCGTCCTCGGCGACGGAGTTGACGTGGAAGTAGTCGAACGGCGCGTCCTCCGTGCCGCCGTCCTCCGGCAGCTCGCTCTTGGTCGCCTCCATCGGCACGTGGTCCAGGGACCGCCAGGAGAACAGCACCTCACCGGTGTCGACGTCGACCTCCTGGACGACGTTGTCCCACACCCAGCCGTCCTCCGGGCCGCCGAACGCGGTCAGGTCGACCTGCTCCTTCACGTAGGCGGCGATCAGTGCGGTGCCGTCGGGCGTCAGCCGGCCCTCGTGGATGTCGGCCTGTCCGGGGTCGACGTCCCCGCCGGTGGTGATCGTGGCGATCTCCCGGTACGAGTCGTCGACGATCACGAACTCCCCGATGCCCATCCCGACCACCGGGCTGGTGCCCTGCCACCAGGTCAGCACCTGCTCGCCGTCGAGCTCCTGCACCCGGACGTCGTAGCTGCGGCTCTCGGTCGGGTGGATCCAGACCGGCTCGCCTGCCTCGTCGACGATCAGCACCCCGGTGAGCGGTGCGCCGTCGCTCTTCGGGCCGAGCATGACCAGCGACCCGTCCGCCTCGGGCGCTGCTGCCGCCGGCGTGATCTCGATGTCGGGGGCGGTGAGGTCGGGGCGGCTGACGAAGGCCGGCACCGTCGGACCGACGGTGGCCTCCGCCTCCGCCTCCTCCGCCACGCCACCGTCCGAGCCGCAGCCAGCGACGAGCGCCAGTGATGAGATGCTGGCGCACAGCGCGAGGGGCAGGGACTGGGTCCGCAGCATGCGGGGATCCTCGCAGGGGTCGGACGTCCCCGCAGGCGCCGGCGACACCATGGACATTCCTGACCCAGATCGTCCACGTGTCGCGGGATGCGGCGCTCTGACCTGGTGGATCATGCGTCTCGTTGGACCACTCGAGTCCCAGACGTCTCATCTGCACCGCTCCGCACTGGCGCAGCAAGGTCACGATCAGGCAAACTGTCGGGCGGTTGCTCCGGGAACCGCCGAAGTACGAACGCAGTCATCACGCGACAGGTCCGTTGGGGAAGACGAACCAGTCGAGTCGATGGAGGTGTGCCGTGCAGCGACGGTCAACCCAGGGTGTCGTCTTCGTGCACGCGTGCCCGAAGGCGCTCTGCCAGCACGTCGGATGGGCGCTCGAGCGCGTCATCGGCGCGCCGGTGTCTTTGTCATGGGCTGACCAGCCCGTGGCGCACGGGTCCTACCGTGCCGAGATCGCCTGGACGGGCGCACCTGGCACCGGGGCCAAGCTGGTCGCTGCCCTGAAGCAGTGGCCGATGCTGCGCTTCGAGGTCACCGAAGAGGCCAGTCACGGCAACGACGGCGAGCGCATGTCCTACGTGCCTGGGCACGGCGTGCACCGGTCGCCGGTCAGCGCCAACGGCGACCTGATCATCAGCGAGCAGCAGCTGCGGCACCTCGCGGCCACCGCGACCTCGGTCGAGGCCTTCCGCCACGGCGTCGACGCCCTCCTCGGCGCTGCCTGGGACGCCGACCTCGAGGCCTACCGCTACGCCGGTGACGCCACCCCGGCCACCTGGCTGCACCAGGTCGTCTGAGGAACTGCTTCCCACACTCGTGAGCGCGGCGGGCAGTGGGAGCGGACGGCGTCCTGACTCGACCGCCGTCTGCTCGTCCTCCCGCACCGTGTGGGCACCTACCCCACGGCAGACCGCGCGGTAGGTCTCCCCACGATCAGGTCACCTGATCGTGCGGGCCCACGACGCACGACGGCCCGGCACCCTCCGCAGAGGGGCCGGGCCGCTGTACGTGTGGGGATCAGAGCGGGATGTTGCCGTGCGCTCCCCGCCCGGACGGTGCCTCCGCCAGCGCGGCGACCAGCCGGCGCTTGGTCTGCGCCGGCTCCACCACCTCGTCGACGACGCCGATCTCCCGGGCCCGGTTGACCCCGCCGGCGATCCGCTCGTGCTCGGCGGCCAGCTCGGCGTGCAGGGCCTCCCGCTCCCCGGGCGGGGCGGCGGCGAGCTTCTTGCGGTGCAGGATGCCGACGGCGGCCTTCGCGCCCATCACGGCGACCTCGGCGCCCGGCCACGCGAAGACGGCGGTGGCGCCCAGCGAGCGGGCGTTCATCGCGATGTAGGCGCCGCCGTAGGACTTGCGGGTCACCAGGGTCACCCGCGGCACGACGGCCTCGGCGAAGGCGTGCAGCAGCTTGGCGCCGCGGCGGACCACGCCGTCCCACTCCTGTCCGACGCCGGGCAGGTAGCCGGGGACGTCGACCAGCACGACCAGCGGCACCCCGAAGGCGTCGCACATCCGCACGAACCGGGCTGCCTTCTCCGCCGACGCGGAGTCCAGGCAGCCACCCAGCCGCAGCGGGTTGTTGGCGATCACGCCCACCGTCCGGCCGGCCAGCCGGCCCAGCGTGGTGACCACGTTGGGCGCGAACCGCGGGTGCAGCTCCAGCCCGGGGCCGTCCAGCAGGGAGGCGACCAGCGGCTTGACGTCGTAGGCACGGTTGCGCTGCTCGGGGAGCAGGGCACCCAGGTCGACCGCGGGCTCCTCGGCGGCGGGGGCGAAGGTGCCCTGGGCGGCCAGCAGGTCGACGGCCTGGCGGGCGGTCTCCAGCGCTTCGGCCTCGGTCTCGGTCACCACGTGCACGACACCGGAGCGCCGGCCGTGGGTGTCCGGGCCACCCAGCTGCTCCTGGTCGACCACCTCGCCGGTGACCGAGCGGACGACGTCGGGACCGGTGACGAAGACCCGCCCGGCCGGCCCCATGATCACCAGGTCGGTCAGCGCCGGCCCGTAGGCCGCCCCGCCGGCGGCTGCGCCGAGGACGACGGAGACCTGCGGCACCCGCCCGGAGGCGCGCACCATCGCGGCGAACACCTCACCGACCGCGTGCAGGGCGGTGACGCCCTCGGCCAGCCGGGCCCCGCCGGAGTGCCAGATGCCGACGACCGGCACCCGCTCCCGCAGCGCGGTGTCGATCGCGTCCACGATGTGCCGGCAGCCGTCCAGGCCCATGGCGCCGCCCATGATCGTGGCGTCGGTGCAGTACGCGACGGCGGGGGAGCCGGCCACGGTGCCCCGGGCGGCGAGCACCCCCGAGGTGTCGCGGGCGGCCAGCAGCTGCATCGACCCGGGGTCGAAGAACCGGGCGAGCCGGTCCTCGGGGTCCCGCGGGTCGATGGTCGGGGTGGTCGGCGGTGCGGCGGAGATGGTGGTCATGAGCAACTCCTCGAAGCGCAGGTCCGGAGGGGGTGGCCGCGCAGCAGGGCACCGCCGCGAGTCCGGGGGTGGACGGGGCCCGTCCTCACGCCGTCGTGAACACCAGGGCCATGTTGTGGCCGCCGAAGCCGAACGAGTCGTTCAGTGCGGCGGAGAAGGTCGCCTTCCGCGCGTCGCGGCGGACGATGTCGAGGGCCTGGACGGCGGCGTCGTCGTCGGGGTCGTCGAGATTGGCGGTGGCCGGCACCAGCTGCTCGCGCAGCGCGAGGATCGTGAAGACCGACTCCAGCGCACCCGCTGCACCGAGCAGGTGCCCGGTCTGGCTCTTGGTGGCCGTGACGAGCGGGTGGTCACCGATCGCGTCGCGGATCGCCGCAGCCTCCGCGGTGTCGCCGATGGGAGTGGAGGTGGCGTGGGCGTTGACGTGGCCGATGTCGGCCGCGGTCAGCCCGGCGTCCCGGATGGCGGCGGTGATCGCCCGCCCGGCCCCCTCGCCCTCGGGGTGCGGGGCGACCAGGTCGTACCCGTCGGAGGTGCCACCGGCGCCGGCCAGCCGGGCGTGGATCCTCGCGCCGCGCGCCGTGGCGGCGTCGGCGCGCTCCAGCACCAGGGCGGCGGCGCCCTCACCGAGCACGAACCCGTCCCGGCCCTTGTCGAACGGGCGCGAGGCGCGGTGGGGCTCGTCGTTGCGGGTGCTCATCGCCCGCATCGCGGAGAAGCCGGCCATCGGCAGCGGGTGCACGCATGCTTCGGTCCCGCCGACGACGACCATGTCGGCGCGGTCCAGCCGCAGCAGGTCCAGGCCCCAGCGGATGGCCTCGGCCCCGGACGCACAGGCGCTCACCGGGGCGTGCACCCCGGCCCGGGCACCGACGGCGAGGCCGACGGCCGCGGCCGGGCCGTTGGGCATGAGCATCGGGATGGTGAAGGGGGAGACCCGCTTGGGCCCCTTGGCCTCGAGGATGTCGTCCTGGTCGAGCAGGGTCACCGCACCGCCGATGCCGGTGCCGAACACGACGGCGACCCGCAGCGGGTCGACCCCTGAGTCGGCGCCGGCGGCGTCGCGCCAGGCCTCCTCGGCGGCGATCACGGCGACCTGCTGGCTGCGGTCCAGCCGCCGGATGCGCACCCGGTCGAGCACCTCGGCCGGCTCGGTGGTCAGCCGGGCGACGAGCTGGGCAGGGAAGTCCTTGGCCCAGTCGTCGGTGAGGCGGCTCACCCCGGACCGGCCGGCCAGCAGCGCGTCCCAGGTGGAGGCCACGTCGCCACCGAGGGGTGTGGTGGCGCCGAGCCCGGTGACGACGACGTCAGCGGTGGGCGTGCTCATGGACGTTCCTCCTGGGACTGGCTGGGCCTGGCCGGACGGCCGGGGGGAGTGCAGGGAGGGCTGGGTCAGCCCTGGTTCTTCTCGATGAAGGACATCGCGTCGCCGACGGTCTTGATGTTGGCGAGCTCGTCGTCCGGGATCGCCACGCCGAACTTGTCCTCGACGGCGGTGGCGATCTCGACCATCGACAGCGAGTCGACGTCGAGGTCGTCGGTGAAGGACTTCTCGGGGGTGGCGTCGGCGGGGGCGACCCCGGCCACCTCCTCCAGGATCTCGGCGAGACCGGCCTGGATGTCTGCGGTGCTGGGCACGCGGGGTCCTCTCTCTGGCGTGGGTGGCGGGGGCCCGGGAGGGTCTCCGCCTCGTCCGGGACGGGTGTCCCGGGGGTCTGTGGCCGATCGGTGCAGCGCCTCAGGGGAGGCGCAGCACCTGACCGGCGAAGGTGAGCCCGGCGCCGTAGCCGAGCACCAGGGCCAGGTCACCGGACTTGGCCTCGCCGGACTCCAGCAGCGCGGTGAGCGCCAGCGGGACGGAGGCGGCCGAGGTGTTGCCCGACTGGACGATGTCCCGGGCGATCACGGTGTCCTCGCTGAAGCCGAGCTTCTTGGCCATCGACTCGATGATCCGCAGGTTGGCCTGGTGCGGGGCGAAGACGTCGATGTCGGCGGCGGTGACGCCGGCCTTCTCCATCGCCTCCAGCAGCGTCTGGGTCAGCTTCGTGGTGGCCCAGCGGTAGACGGTCTGGCCGGCCATCGTCATGGTGGAGCGGCCGGCGGCGATCTCGATGGCGGTGTACTGGTCGCCGTCGCTGCCCCAGGCGACCGGGCCGATGCCGGGCTCGTCGGTGGGGCCCAGGACGGCGGCCCCGGCCCCGTCGGCGAAGATCACCGCGGTGCTGCGGTCGGTCTGGTCGGTGACGTCGGAGAGCCGCTCGACCCCGACCACCAGCACGTTGGTGGCCTCACCGGTGCGGATGGCGTCGTTGGCCACGCCGAGCGCGTAGCAGAACCCGGCGCAGCCGGCGTTGAGGTCGAAGGCGCCGGGGCGAGGGATGCCCAGCCGGTGTGCGACCTGCGGGCCGATGCCGGGGATCGGGGCGGTCAGGCTCGCGCTGGCCACGATCACCAGGTCGATCTGGTCGGGGGCCAGCCCGCTGGCCGCCAGCGCCTTGCCGCCGGCGGCGATGGACATGTCGACCAGGGTCTCGTCCTCCGACGCCCAGCGGCGCTCGGCGATGCCGACCCGGGACTGGATCCACTCGTCGTTGGTGTCCATCACCTGCGCGAGCTCGTCGTTGGTCACCCGGCGGCGGGGGCGGTAGGAGCCCAGGCCGAGGATCGTCGCGCCGGCAGCCCCCTCCCGCAGCTTGATGGTGGTCACTCGGACACCTCCGGGTAGAGACGGGCGATCGGGTCACCGGCGTCGACGAGGTCGCCGTCCTGCACGAGCCACTCGGCGAGGACGCCGTCGTAGCCGGTGGAGACGTTGACCTCCTCGCGCCGGCTGCGCACGGAGCCCAGCGGGCTGCCGGCGGGGAGGTGGGTGCCTTCGGGGACCTCGGCCGGGCGGACGGTGCCACGGACCGGGGAGACGACGACGCGCCAGTCGGGGGAGTGCTCGGCCTCGGCGCGGCCGCGCTCGGCGGCGATGAGCTCGCGGGCGCGGTCGAGGTCGGCCGGGCCGGTCAGGGCCAGCACCTCGATGTCGCTCCCCTTCCACTCGCGCTTGGCCAGGCCGGCCAGCGCGCCGGCGGGCGGGAGCTCCAGCACGGCGGTCACGCCGAGGTCGCGCAGGGTGGCCAGGCAGGCGTCGAAGCGCACCGGGCTGGTGACCTGGCTGACCAGCCGGGACAGCACCTCGGCGCCGTCGTCGACCGCGGCGCCGTCGGCGTTGGACAGCAGCAGCCGGCTCGGGGCGGCCGGTCGCAGCCCGCCGATCAGGCCCTCGAGCTCCGCCCGGGCGGAGGCCATGTGGTGGGTGTGGAAGGCCCCGGCAACCGGCAGCGGCATGATCCGGGCCTTGGCCGGCGGGTCGGCCTCGAGCGCGGCCAGCCCGTCGAGGGTGCCGGCGGCGACGACCTGCCCGCCGCCGTTGCGGTTGGCCGGCACCAGGCCGTGCTGCTCGATCGCGGCGAGCACCT
This sequence comes from Modestobacter sp. VKM Ac-2985, assembly GCF_026967925.1. Lineage (GTDB taxonomy): Bacteria > Actinomycetota > Actinomycetes > Mycobacteriales > Geodermatophilaceae > Modestobacter. The sequence continues at coordinate 1,483,812 of NZ_JAPVBI010000001.1, forward strand.
CGTCGGGGTCACCACCGAGGACGGCGGACATCCCGGTCGGGGTCTGGGCACAGGAACGCGCCATGGCCCGGCCGCGGACGGCGGTCAGCGCGATCGCCGCCTCGACGGAGAGCACGCCGGCCAGCGCGGCGGCGGTCAGCTCGCCGACGCTGTGCCCGGTGATCACCACGTCCCGCCCGGCGTGCGGGGAGTGCACCACCGGCCCGGGCATCCCGCCGAGCTCGCGGGCGATGAACAGGCTCATCGCCACGACCAGCGGCTGGGTGACCGCGGTGTCCTTGATGGCCTCGGCGTCACCGGTGGTGCCGAGCTCCAGGAGGTCGGCGCCGGCGATGGCGCCGGCCCAACGGAAGAAGGACTCGGCGCCGGGGAGCTCGAGCCAGTCGGTGAGCATCCCGGGCTTCTGTGCACCCTGTCCGGGGGCGAGAACGGCCAACACGTGTTCACCGTGCCAGTCCGGAGGCCCGCGCGGGACGGCATCGCCCACGAAGATCTACGACCTCCTCTTGGAGGATCCCTCCAAATCGAGGCGGAGCAAGCCGACATCGGGGCCGCGTGTCGGGCGCAGAGACCACAACCGGTGGCACCTCAGTGCCAGAGGGAGCGGCCACCTTCCAGCTGCGCGAGGGCCAGCGCCAGCTGCAGCGTCCAGGCGCCGCGCGGGTCGGTGGCCGAGTACCCGGTGAGCTCGGCGGCCCGCTTGAGCCGGTACCGCACGGTGTTGGTGTGCACGAACAGCGCGCGGGCGGTGGCCTCCAGGTTGCCCCCGTTGCCCAGCACGGTGCGCACCGTCTCGAGCACCTCGGGGCCGGCCGCCTGCAGCGGCACCGCCACTTGCTCGGCCAGTGCGGAGCGGGCCAGCGGGTCGCCGTCCAGCGCCCGTTCGGGCAGCAGGTCCTCCGCCTCGACCGGCCGCGGCGCGGCGGGCCAGGCCGGGGCGGCGCGCAGCCCGGCCAGGGCCACGGTCGCCGACTCCCCGGCATGGGCGAGCGACCCGACCCGCGGGCCGAGCACCACCGGGCCGGGGCCGAACTCCCGGCACACCCGGGAGGTCACCTGGGCGAGGTCGGAGGCGCCACCGAGGACGACGACCAGCTCGTCGGCGTGCACCCCGACCAGCACCTCGCAGCCCAGTGACCGGGCCGCCCGGCGGACGGCGGCGCGGGCGTCGTCCTCACCCGGCGGAGCCGAACCGACCAGGACGACGACCGGCTCGGTCTCCGTCCAGCCCAGGGCCGCGGCCCGACCGGGGAGCTCCTCGGAGCGGTCACCGCGGACCAGGGCGTCGACGACCAGCGCCTCCAGCCGGGCGTCCCAGGCGCCGCGGTTCTCGGCGAAGCTGGCGTAGACGTGGGCCGCGGCGAAGGCGATCTCCCGGCTGAACTGCAGCACGGTCAGCCGCAGCCGGTCGGCGTCCCCGGGCTCGGCGACCTGCTCGACCCGGTCCTCGACGACCTCGACGGTGACCTTGATCAGGTCGACCGAGCGCTTGAGCGGCACCGCCTGCATCAGCTCGCGGGGGGCGGCGCCGAACACCTCACCGGTCAGCCGCGGCGGCCGGCCGGGGTTCCGGCACCACTCGACCAGCGAGGCGATCCCGGCCTGCGCGACCAGGGTCACCCAGGACCGCTGGCTGGCGGGCATCGCCCGGAACCAGGACAGCTCCTCGTCCATCCGGGCCACCGCCTGGGTGGCCAGCGCGCCCGAGGACCGCTCGAGCCGGCGCAACGTCGCCTCCGAGGGCTGTGTGCGCACCGGACCGGCTCCCATCCCGCCAGCCTGTCACGGCGCACCGCTGGTCAGGCATCGTGGAGTCGTGCACACCGCTCCTCCGGGTCAGCCCGTCCCCGCCGCCCGCCGGGAGGCCGGCCGATGAGCGGGCTGGACTCCCGGGTGCTGGTGGCCCCGCAGGACGGGTCGCTGGGCCCGCTGCTGCGGCTGGCCGACGACCGGCTCGGCGCGGGCACCGGCTACGGCCGACACACCCACGCCGACGTCGACGTGGTGGCGGTCGTGCTCGCCGGGTCGCTGCGGCATGCCTGGGGGCGCGAGGCCGTGCTGGGCACCGGGGACGTCGCCGTCCTGCGCGCCGGACGGGGGCTGGAGCACGACGAGGTGGCCGGGGCAGGAGGGGTGCACGTCGTCCAGACCTACCTGCGGGCCGCCGAGCCGGGGGCGCAGCCGGCCCACGACGTCCTGCTGCGGCCGACCGGGTGGGTGGACCTCGGCCGTCCCGACGCCCGGCTGTGGGTAGGACAGGCCGGCGCCGACGTGCCGCCCGGGCTGCGGGTGCTGGTCCGGGACGGCGAGGTGACCGTCGCGCCGGGGGACGGCCCGGTCGAGGGCCCGGCGGCCGTGCTGGTCTGGCAACTGGACGCCGCCCGGCCGGCCTGGGCGGACTGACCTGGTGCAGGTGCTGAGCCCTGCTACAGACTGGCCGCATGCCTGCCGACGCATCTCTCGCCGCTGACCTGCTCGCCGCCGCCCGGGCCGACGCCGACCGCACCGTGGACCTGCGCCGCCGGCTGCACCGCCAGCCCGAGGTCGGCCTGCAACTGCCCGCCACCCAGGCGATGGTGCTGGCGGCGCTGGCCGACCTGCCGATCGAGCTGACCACCGGCACCAGCACCAGCTCGGTGGTCGGGGTGCTGCGCGGCGCCCGCCCCGGCCCCACCTACCTGCTGCGCGGGGACATGGACGCCCTGCCGCTGACCGAGACCACCGGGCTGCCGTTCGCCTCCGAGGTGCCCGGGGCGATGCACGCCTGCGGGCACGACACCCACGTCGCGATGCTGGCCGGCGCCGCCCGGCTGCTGGCCGCGCGCCGGGACACCCTGGCCGGGCAGGTGGTGTTCATGTTCCAGCCGGGGGAGGAGGGCCACCACGGCGCCCGCTTCATGCTGGAGGAGGGGCTGCTCGACGTCGTCCCGGACGCCCCGGTGAGCGGTGCGTTCGCGCTGCACATCTCCACGGTGTTCCCGACCGGCACGATCAACGTCCGGGCCGGCGCCATGATGGCCTCGGCCGACCAGTTCCGGATCATCGTGCACGGTCGTGGCGGGCACGCCTCGACCCCGCACCTGGCCGCCGACCCGGTGCCGGTCGCGGCGGAGATCGTGCTGGCGCTGCAGGCGATGGTCACCCGCCGGGTCGACGTCTTCGACCCGGCCGTGGTCACGATCGGGCACCTGGAGGCGGGCACGAAGGACAACATCATCCCGCCGTCGGCGGTCATGGACGGCACGATCCGCACCCTCTCGCCGGAGCGGCGGGCCGACGTCCTCGCCTCGGTGCAGCGGGTCGCCGAGCACGTCGCCGCCGCGCACGACCTGCGGGCGGAGTTCGTCCGGGTCGAGGGCTACCCGGTGACCGTCAACGACGCCGGGGTGGCCGCCCAGGTGACCGAGGCGGCCGCTCAGCTGCTGGGGGAGCAGGCCAGCGCGGTGATGGCGGCGCCGCTGATGGGTGCGGAGGACTTCTCCTACGTGCTGGAGCAGGTGCCCGGCGCGATGGCCTTCCTGGGCGCCTGCCCGCCGGAGCTCGACCCGGCGACGGCCCCGGGCAACCACTCGGACCTGGTGGTCTTCGACGAGGACGCCCTGCCGGCCGGGGTGGCGATGTACGCCTTCATGGCGACACAGGCCCTCGCGGGCTGACGTCCCTGTGCGGCAGTGATCAGGTCACCTGATCACTGAGTGTCCCCCCGCACCAGCGTTGCTGCGGGGGGACGGTTCCTGGTGCGGGGGGAGCGGGGACGAGGTCAGCCGGCGAGGGCCCGGGGTGCCGTCCGAAGTCCGTCATGCCAATGCGCCGTCCGGTATCGCGGTGGTGCTGCGCGCCCGCGATCCAGCAGCGACCACAGCCTTGCGACCTTCTCGTCCCAGCACTCCCGCAGGTCCTCCGGGGCGACCCGGACACCGTGCACGTCGAGGTCGAGCAGGGCGTCCTGGCGGCGCTTCTCCTGCCACATGACCTCGGCAGGCGTGCGATCCCGCCATGGGTCGGTGTACTTGACCATGCCGTCGCACTCGAGGAAGACGCCGTAGTCGGGCCAGTACATGTCCAGGACGGCGACCAGGCGCGAACCGACGAGGACGGCGCACTGCAGCAACGGCTCGGGCAGACCGGCGCCGAGCAGGGCCAGCCGGGTGCGGGTCTCGTGCGGCGAGTGCGCACCCACGCGCGCCAGCGAGAACGCCCGCGCGGCGTTGCCGCAGCCGACCCAGTGGGTTTGGGCGAGCGCGGCGGCTCGCAGCGCCGCCGGGGAGGTCCGGCCGTCGGCCAGTGCATCGTCGGCGGCGACCACGGCGTCGAGCAGCGGCCATTCCCGGCCGACGTCGGCGAGCGTGCGCGCTACCGTGGTGACCGGCAGCCCCTCGTGGACGACGACGTCCTCAGGAGAAAGGGTCCCCTGGCTGATCCGGTACCCGCGGCCGACGCGGAACTGCGCGGGATCGGTCAGCCGGACCTCGGTGCCGGCGGCTCGGGGCACGATGAGGCGGTGCAGCCGGGCGGCTGAGGTGTGGCTGACCGCGACGGTCGTGCGATCGAGACGGCGGAGGGCGGCGGCGCACTCGAGCCGGTGCGTCCGCCCCGCGGCCTCGTGGCGGCGCCAGGCCTCGCCGGTCGTGTAGACGCCATAGCGCACCCGCCGCCAGACGCCCGACCGCACGAGGGGGCCGATGGCGTTGGGGTCGATGCCGGTGGCCAGCGCATCGGCGGTGCTGAAGACGTCGGCCTGGCGGGCCATCGCGTCGGCGAGGAGAGGATCCACGGCGGAAAGGTCTCAACGCCGGAGACGCGGTGCACCGGGCCACCGGGATCTGTGGACGTGGGCCAGGGATGTGGAGGCCGGACCGCGTGTTCGCCTGTCCTCGTGTCAGGACGCTGCCTGGGCGGCGTCCGCCCGCACCACCGCCTGTCCCCCCGCACCAACGCTGGTGCGGGGGGACAGGCAGTGATCAGGTCACCTGATCACTGGTGAGCGCGGGGGCGCCGGCTCGTCGGTGACTACGCCTCCGGCTGCTGCTCCGGGGCGGTGCTGGTGTCGGCCGGAGCGGCCTGAACCTCACCGATCTGGTACTTCTCGACCGCCTGCCGGACGACGTCGCGCTCGATCTCACCGCGCTGGGCCAGCGAGGCCAGCGTGCGCACGACGATCGACTCCGCGTCGACCCGGAAGTGCCGGCGCAGCGCCGGGCGGGTGTCGGACAGGCCGAACCCATCGGTGCCCAGCGACGTCATGCCCCCCGGGATGAACGGGGTGAGCAGGTCCGGCACCGCCTTCATCCAGTCCGAGACGGCGATGATCGGGCCCGGGACGTCGGTCAGCTGCTGGGTCACGTAGGGGACCTTGGGCTCCTCCGCCGGGTTCAGCAGGTTCCACTCCTCGGCCTGGACCGCCTCGCGGCGCAGCTCGTTCCACGAGGTCACCGACCAGACGTCGGCGGACACGTTCCAGTCCTGGGCCAGCAGCTCCTGCGCCCGCAGCGCCCACGGCACCGCCACCCCGGACGCCAGCACCTGGGCCTTCGTCCCGTCGGTCACCTGCGGGCCCTCGGCGTAGCGGTACATGCCGGCCAGCAGCCCGGTGACGTCCAGGTCCTCCGGCTCGGCCGGCTGGACGTAGGGCTCGTTGTAGACCGTCAGGTAGTACATGACGTCGGGGCTGCGGTGCCCGCCCAGCGGGGCGCCCGGGTCCTCGCCGTACATCCGCCGCAGGGCGTCCTTGAAGATGTGCCCGAGCTCGAAGGAGAACGCCGGGTCGTAGGAGACGACCGCCGGGTTGGTCTCCGCGAGCAGCAGCGAGTGCCCGTCCTCGTGCTGCAGGCCCTCGCCGTTCAGCGTGGTGCGCCCGGCTGTGGCGCCCAGCAGGAACCCGCGGGTCATCTGGTCACCGGCCGCCCAGAACGAGTCGCCGGTCCGCTGGAAGCCGAACATCGAGTAGAAGATGTAGATCGGGATCATCGGCTCGTCGTGCGTCGCGTACGACGTCCCGGCGGCGATGAACGACGCCGTGGAGCCGGCCTCGTTGATCCCCTCGTGCAGGATCTGCCCGGTCGTGGACTCCTTGTAGGCCAGCATCAGCTCGCGGTCGACCGAGGTGTAGTTCTGGCCGTGCGGGTTGTAGATCTTCTTCGTCGGGAAGAGCGAGTCCAGCCCGAAGGTGCGGGCCTCGTCGGGGATCACCGGGACGAAGCGGGGGCCGAGCTCCGGGTCCTTGATGAGCTCCTTGAGCAGCCGGACGAACGCCATGGTGGTGGCGACCTCCTGCTTGCCCGAGCCCCGCTGGACGACCTCGAAGGCCTTGTCGTCGGGTGCCTTGAGCGGCTTGGCCGCGTAGCTGCGCCGGGGGATGGACCCGCCCAGCTGACGCTTCCGCTCCTCCATGTACTGCATCTCTTCGGAGTCGGCCGCCGGCTTGTAGTAGGGCGGCAGGGTCTTGTCCAGCTGCTCGTCGGGGATCGGCAGGTACAGCCGGTCCCGGAAGTTCGCCAGGTCCTCCGCGGTCAGCTTCTTCATCTGGTGCGTGGAGTTGCGGCCCTCGAAGTGGTTGCCGAGCGTCCAGCCCTTGATGGTCTTGGCGAGGATGACGGTGGGCTGCCCCTTGTGGTCCATCGCGGCCTTGTAGGCGGCGTAGACCTTGCGGTAGTCGTGGCCACCGCGCTGGAGCTCCCAGACCTCCTTGTCGCTCATCCCCTCGACCAGCTTGCGGGTGCGCGGGTCGCGGCCGAAGAAGTGCTCGCGGACGTAGGCGCCGTCCTCGGCCTTGTAGGTCTGGTAGTCGCCGTCGGGCGTGGAGTTCATCAGGTTGACCAGGGCGCCGTCGCGGTCGGCGGCCAGCAGCTTGTCCCAGCCGCGGCCCCAGATCACCTTGATGACGTTCCAGCCGGCGCCGCGGAAGAAGGACTCCAGCTCCTGGATGACCTTGCCGTTGCCGCGGACCGGGCCGTCGAGCCGCTGCAGGTTGCAGTTGACGACGAACGTGAGGTTGTCCAGCTCCTCCCGGGCGGCCAGGCCGATCGGGCCCAGCGACTCGGGCTCGTCCATCTCGCCGTCGCCGAGGAACGCCCACACGTGCTGGTCGGCCGTGTCGGCGATGCCGCGGTCGTGCAGGTAGCGGTTGAACCGCGCCTGGTAGATCGCGTTCATCGGGCCGAGCCCCATCGAGACGGTGGGGAACTCCCAGAAGTCGGGCATCAACCGCGGGTGCGGGTAGGACGACAGGCCGCCACCGGGGTGGCTGACCTCCTGCCGGAAGCCGTCGAGCTGGTGCTCGTCGAGCCGGCCCTCGAGGTAGGCCCGGGCGTAGATGCCGGGGGAGGCGTGCCCCTGGAAGTAGATCTGGTCGCCGCCGCCGGGGTGGTCCTTGCCGCGGAAGAAGTGGTTGAAGCCCACCTCGTACAGCGATGCCGAGGACGCGTAGGACGAGATGTGACCGCCGACGGCGACGCCCGGACGCTGTGCGCGGTGGACCATGATCGCGGCGTTCCACCGGATGTAGGCCCGGATCCGGCGCTCGACGTCCTCGTCGCCGGGGAACCACGGCTCCTGCTCCGGCGCGATCGTGTTGATGTAGTCGGTGCTGCGCAACGCGGGTACGCCGACCTGCTGCTCGCGGCTGCGCTCGAGCATCCGGAGCATCAGGTAGCGGGCGCGGCCGCGACCGGCATGGTCGACCACCGCGTCCAGGGACTCCAGCCACTCCTGGGTCTCGTCCGGGTCGGTGTCGGGGAGTTGGCTGGCCCGCCCGTCGGTGATGACCGCACGGGGGCTGCCGATGGTGCGGGCGGGGTCTCCGTCCGACTGCTGCGTTGCGCTCATGGCCACATCGTCTCCTGCCGGGGCGGCGCACGTCACGTCCGCCCCGTCTCGTGTCGTGCCGAACGGGACGTCCGGCGCCGCCGCGCCGTCCGGTCGGGGCCTTGCGCCTGCCCGTCGATGCCCTACGCTCCGCTGCAACGGTGGCCCGGACAGCGCACCTCCGCACCCCCGCGAGACGCGGGGGACGGGTGCGCCAGGGGTCGCCTTCCACCCGGGCAGAGGGGGGCGGGTCGAGTCCACGAGAGGTCCCGACCAGGCAGGCCGGGCCAGGACAGGGCACCATCCCCCCAGGACGATCGCACCGGCGCACCACGCGGCGGGCGCGACAGACGGCACAGCAGCACACGACACCGCCCGGAACAGACCGGGCAGCGAGCACACGGAGGAACAGCGGGGATGAGCGTCGACTCGGGCAGCACCAGCATGGCTGCCCGGCTGGGGATCAAGCCGGGCATGGTCGTGCAGGAGCTCGGCTGGGACGAGGACGCCGACGAGGACCTGCGCGACTCGGTCGTCGAGCTGTCGGGCGGCGAGATGGTCGACGAGGACTCCGACGAGGTGGCCGACGTCGTCCTGCTGTGGTGGCGCGACGAGGACGGCGACCTGATCGACGCCCTCGTCGACTCGATCGCCTCCCTCGCCGAGGACGGCGTCGTCTGGCTGCTCGTGCCGAAGTCCGGGCGCCCCGGCCACGTCGAGCCCGGTGACGTCACCGAGGCCGCCCCCACCGCCGGGCTCGCACAGACCTCCAGCATCTCCGCGGCCAAGGACTGGTCGGGCATCCGGCTGGTCACCCCGAAGGCGGCCCGCTCGCGCCGCTGAGGCACGATCGGGTGATGACCCTCACCGTCGGCGACACCGCCCCCGAGTTCAGCCTCCCTGACCAGGACAAGCAGGTCGTCTCCCTGTCTGGGCTACGGGGCGCTCCGGTCCTCGTCGTGTTCTACCCGTTCGCCTTCTCCGGGATCTGCACCGGCGAGCTGTGCCAGCTGCGCGACGAGCTGGCGACCTACACCGACGCCGGGGTCCAGGTGGTGGCCATCTCCACCGACCCCACCTTCAGCCTCAAGGCGTTCCGGGCCGAGCAGGGCTTCGGCTTCCCGCTGCTGTCGGACTTCTGGCCGCACGGCGTGACCGCCCAGGCCTACGGGGTGTTCAACGAGCGGGCCGGGATGCCGCTGCGCGGCACGTTCCTGGTCGACGCGGAGGGCGCGCTGGTCTTCTCCGAGGTCAACCAGCCCGGTGACGCGCGTGCGCAGTCCGGCTGGAAGGACGCGGTCGCCACGCTCTCCGCCGCCTGAGCAGCGGTCTGCCGGCAGCTCGTCGGACGGCGGGGGTGGCGGGGTCCTCCCGCTACCCTGGCCGCACGGGCGCGTAGCTCAGCGGGAGAGCTCTCGCCTTACAAGCGAGCGGTCGCAGGTTCGATCCCTGCCGCGCCCACCCCAAACCGACACGCGGCCCTGCCTCACCCGGACGGGTGCCCGCGGCTCGACCCACGCCGAGGTCGGGCCGATGCCATGGCATGCAGCCCAGACCGTCGTCCCCGCGCAGACCCCTGCGCCGCGGTGTGCCCCTCTGGGCCTACCTCGTGGCACTGGTGCTGGTCCCGTTGGTGGGGGTGGTCGCGCTGACCGCGGCGATCGTGCGCGCCGCGGTGTCCGAGGCGGCCACCGCCGAGCGCGCCGAGGCCGCCGTGCAGGCGGTGGCGCAGCTGGACGCCGCACGCAGCGGGGTGGAGCACGAGGTCGTGCCGGTGCTGTCCGCGACGGTGCTGCTCGACCCGGACCTGAGCGCCATGACCGGGCTCTCCCCGGAGATGGTGCAGGCCCAGCTGGTGCAGGCCGAGCAGGCGATCGCCCAGGCGCAGCAGGTCACCGACCGGGCGCTCGCCGCGGTGCCCGCCGGCTCCGTGGGCGCCTGGGCGGCCGAACGGGCCATCGCCCGGCTCGTCGACGTCCGGACCGGCTCCCAGACCCGCACCCTCTCGTTGGCGGACACCTACACCGGCTACCTGACCGTCTCCGGTCTGCTCCTGGCGGCTCAGCAGGAGGCGGCAGCGGAGGCCAGTGACCAGGAGGTCACGGGCACCACCTACCGGGCCACCCGCGACGTCGAGCTGGTCACCGAGCTGACCCAGGCCTCCAGCCGGGTGGTCCCGCTGTTCCTCGGCGCGCAGCTCCGGCTCTCCGGCGCCGAGGGCAGCGACCTGGACTGGCGGTCCGCGTGGGTCGCCTACACCGACGCCCAGCGGCAGCTGGACGACCTGTCCCAGCCGACCCTGGCCGCGGCCTGGGACGGGGTCCGCACGGCCGCGGCGGTGACCGCGGTGGACGACGTCCTCGCCGCGCAGGCCGGGCAGGACGCCGCGGCCCCCCTCTCCATCGAGCAGGTCGCGGCCCTGGTCAACGGGAGCACCGCGCGGGACGCCACCTTCACCGAGCTGCTGGACACCGCGGTCGCCGGGGCGCAGGCCAGCGCGGCCGCCGACCGTGAGGCGGCGGACGGTCGCCGGGCGACCACGCTGCTGGCCGGCCTCGGCCTGCTGCTGACCGCGGCGATCGGTGCCGTCGTCCTGGGCCGCAGCGTGTCCCGCTCGCTCGGCGTGCTGGCCGGGCAGGCCGACCAGGTCAGTCGCGGCGAGCTCGTGGAGGTCGAAGGTGGTGGCCCGCGAGAGGTGCGCACCGTCTCCACGGCGTTGGGCGCGGCGGTCGCCAGCCTCCGCCGCATCCAGGACCAGGCCCAGGCCGTGGCCCGCGGGGACCTCGCCGACAGCGTCCTGGCCGAGCCGCTGCCCGGCCCGCTCGGTGCGGTCGTGCACGCCTCGGTGCGGCAGATCGTCAGCTCGGTGCGCCAACGCGACGAGCTGCAGTCCGCACTCGCCCACCAGGCGGCGCACGACCCGCTGACCGAGCTGCCCAACCGGGCGCAGGCGCTGCAGCTGACCGCGGCGGCGCTGTCCCGCGGCCAGCGCTCGGGGACCATGACCGGGCTGCTCTTCGTCGACCTGGACGGCTTCAAGTCGGTCAACGACACCCACGGGCACGCTGCCGGGGACGACGTGCTGCGGGAGGTCGCCGGCCGGCTGTCGGCGGCGGTCCGGGCGGGGGACGTCGTGTGCCGGCTGGGCGGCGACGAGTTCGTCGTCCTGGTCGAGGCGGTGGAGGACGAGCGTGCGCTGGTCGAGCTCGCCGAGCGGCTGATCGCGGCGACCGGCGAGCCGATCCGGCTGGACCACCACACCGTGCGGGTCGGCGCGAGCGTCGGCGTGGCGGTCAGCCGGGACGCCGACACCGACGCCGACGTCCTCTTCGTCGAGGCGGACACCGCCGCCTACCGGGCCAAGCGGCACGGGCGGGGCCGGGCCGAGGTCTTCGACGAGGTGCTGCGCGGGCAGCTCGCCGAGCGGGCCGCGCTGGAGGCGGCGATCAGGGCGGGTCTGGCCGACGGTGAGATGCAGCTGCACTACCAACCCGTGGTGGACGTAGCCTCGGACCGGGTGATCGGGTACGAGGCGCTGGTCCGCTGGCAGCGACCCGGGCACGGACTGGTCCCGCCGGACGTCTTCATCCCGGCGGCCGAGGAGTCCCAGCTGATCTGCGAGCTGGACCGCTGGGTGCTGCACGAGGCCACCCGGCAGCTCGCCGAGTGGCGCAGCGCCGCCGGGGTGGCCCAGGACGAGCCGGAGCCGACCGTCGCGGTGAACATCTCCGGCCGGCACCTGACCGACCGTCGGGTCGTCCAGGACGTCGCCGATGCGCTGGCCGCCTCGGGGTTGCCGGCCCACCTGCTCGTGCTCGAGGTGACCGAGACCGTCCTGGTGGCCGACCCGTCGGCGATGGACCACCTGGCCACCCTGCGGGCACTGGGCGCCGCTGTCGCCATCGACGACTTCGGTACCGGCTACACCTCCATCGGCCAGCTGGGGCACATGCCGGTCGACACGCTCAAGATCGACCGCAGCTTCATCGGCTCGAGGGAACCCGGCCACGGCGACCTGGTGGCGCTGATGATCCGGGCGGCGCACACCTTCGGGCTGACCGTGGTCGCCGAGGGCGTCGAGGAGCCCGAGCAGCTGGCGCGGCTCCGGGCCGACGCGTGCGACCAGGCCCAGGGGTGGCTGTTCCACCGGGCACTGCCCGCCGACGAGGCCGGTGCGCTCCTGCAGCAGCAGGGTCTCCACGCGCCGTCCTGAGGGATCAGTCCTCGGTGCCGCGGACGCCGGACCGCCGGCCCGGGGTCGTCTCCCGGATCAGCCGCCGGGCGGCGTCCACCTCCCGGGCGACCGGGGCCAGGACGCCGTCGGCGTGGATCTCGGCGTCGTCGGGGACGCGGTGCTCGCGCAGGTCCTGCTCCAGCTCGCGGATCGCCTTGCGCAGCACGCCGACCTGCGCCGCGTCGGGGGCCGGTTCGCCGGACCGCAGCGCGATGACCGCCTCGGTGACGGCGTCCGACGCCCGCTCCAGCTGGACGATGACCGGCCACCAGGCCGCCGCCCGGCTGCTGATCGGGGGCGGCTCGGCCAGCCGGCGCTGCAGCTGGGTCTGCAGCTCGGTCAGCGCCCGGTAGCTGCCTCGGCGGGCCCGGCGGGTGGCCTCGGGGCCCTCGGTGAACGCGGCCTCGACGAAGCGGTCCAGCGCCAGGGTCGCGCTGCGCAGCGCATCGTCCAGCGGGGCCCGCCAGGTCTGCGGCCACAGCAGGTAGCCGAAGACCAGCACGATCCCGCAGCCGATCAGCGTGTCGACCAGCCGGGCACCGACCAGCCCGGCACCACCGGGCGTGGCCAGGTCCAGCAGCAGGATGATCAGCGGGGTCTGGAAGACCGAGAACAGCCCGAAGTTGCCGCTGCGGGCCCAGGGCAGTGCACCGGCGGACAGCGCCAGGGGGAGCAGCACCCAGGCGTCCCGCTCCAGGAAGGTCAGCAGCAGCGACCCGATCAGGACCCCGAGCAGCGTGCCCGCCCCGCGCTGCACCGCCCGGGTGAACACCGAGCCGTAGTCGGGCTTGAGCACGATGGCGACCGTCAGCAACACCCAGTAGGGCCGCTCGATGGGCAGCAGTTGGCGGGCGATCTCGGCGACCGTCATGCACAGCGTGAGCCGGACGACGAAGGCGCGGGAGTCGGCGTTGCCCAGGGTCCGGTCGAACAGGTCGTGCAGCCGGACCCGCCACTCGCGCTCGGCGCGCACGACCGCCGCCGAGGCCCGCTGCTCCGGGTCGCCCACGACGTGCCACACCAGGCGGAGGCCGTGCCGGACCGCCCGGCGCGGCGCGGGCGCGTCCTCGACCGGTGGCGGCCGTTCGCCCAGCACCGGACGGCGGCTGGTGACGGCGGTGGCCAGGGCGTGCGCGGCGCCGATGTCGCGGGAGTCGGCGGGCACCCCGCCCCGGGCGCTGGCCACCGCACCCTCCACCAGCGGTGCCGCGGCGTTGAGCACCCCGGCCAGCTCGGCGAGCTCCCGGCTGCGGCCGGCCGAGCGGCTGCGCGCGTACAGCACCCGGTCGTAGCCGGCGTTCAGCGCGAGCGTGAGCTCCCGGCGGGCCGCCTCGGTGCGGTCGGTGCCGATCGCTTCGAGCAGCTCGGCAACCCGGGTGAACACCGTTCCCACCGCGGACCGGTCGGGGTCCAGCGGCTCGGTGCGCGCCTGCACCAGGACGGCGAGGGCGCCCCACGCCGCCCCGGCCAGGAAGAACCCGAGCTCCACGCCGGCCGACAGCTCGGTCTCCAGCCCGGAGGAGATCGCGGTGTAGATGAGCAGCTGCAGGGCGCCCAGGGAGAAGGCCCCGCTGATCGAGCTGAGCAGGGCGGCGATCGCCGAGACGACGACCATCAGCAGCACCGGCTGCCAGCCGCCGCCGGTCAGGCCCTGCCCGACGAGCAGGCCGGCCCCGCCCAGCAGCGACGCCGCGGCGACCCGGCGCAACCGGACCCGGAGCGGGCCCGACTGCGGCGCCAGCGTCGCGGCCAGCGCTCCCATGGTGGCGAAGACCCCGGCCCCCACCGCCGGTCCCTGCACGCCTCCGACCGCCAGGGCGAGGGCCAGCGGGCCGGGGATGACCAGGGCGAAGCGGGTGACGTCGCGCCACGGCACGCTCGCCGGACTGGTGTGCACCAGCTCCTCGAGCCAGGCCGGCGCCCGCAACCCCCGCTCCGCCACGGGAGCAGCCTCCCACCCGGGCGCGGCGCACCGGCCCAGGACGACGCACACTGGACGACGTGCCGTGCCCGGGAGACCACCGCTGCACCGGCCTGGTCCGGCGGTGACGGCCACCGTCCAGCAGACCGCCGCCGCCCGGCCCGCCGATCCCACCGCACCGGTGCCCGCGGGTGGCTGGTTCCGCCGGCTGGTCGGCTACTGCCTGCGGCACCGGCGTGACCTGATCGGCGCGTTCGGGGCGGCGCTGATCGGCTCGGTGATCGCCGCCGGGGTGCCGCTGCTGACCCGCGAGGTGGTCGACCGGGTCGTGGCCGGCACCGAGTCGGGGGCGGCCGTCGACGTCACCCCCTTCATCGTCGCGCTCGTGCTGGCCGGGGTGTTCCGCTTCGCGGCCGGCTTCGTCCGCCGCTACCTGGCCGGCCGGCTGTCGCTGGACGTCCAGCAGGACCTGCGCAACGACGTCGCCGCGGCCCTGTCCCGGCTGGACGGGCCGGGGCAGGACCGGCTGCAGACCGGGCAGGCGGTGAGCCGCTCGATCAGCGACATCACCCTCGTGCAGGGGCTGCTGGCCTTCCTGCCCAACCTGACCGGCAACGCGCTGCTGTTCGTCGTCTCCCTCGGCGTGATGGCCTGGCTCTCCCCGCTGCTCACCCTGGTCGCGCTGGCCGTCGGGCCGGCGCTGTGGTGGCTGGCGCTGCGCTCCCGCCAGGACCTGTTCCCGGCGAACTGGGCCGCTCAGCAGCAGGCCGGGGCGGTGGCCGGGGACGTCGAGGCCGCCGTCACCGGGGTGCGGGTGGTGAAGGGCTTCGGGCAGGAGGACCGGGAGCTGGACCGGCTCGACGAGGGCGCCCGCCGGCTGTTCGGCGCCCGGATGCGGGTGGTCCGGTTCACCGCCCGCTACAACCCGCTGCTGCAGGCGGTCCCCGCACTGGGCCAGGTCGGCGTGCTCGCGCTGGGCGGGTGGCTGGCGCTGCGCGGGTCGATCACGCTGGGCACCTTCCTGGCCTTCGCCACCTACCTGGCCGTCCTCGTCTCGCCGGTGCGCCAGCTCGCCGCCGTCCTCACCATCGGGCAGCAGGCGCGGGCCGGGGTGGAGCGGGTGCTGGAGATCGTCGATGCCCGCCCGACGGTGGTGTCCGGCGCCGACCCGCTGCCTGCCGGGCCGCTGCCGCTGGAGCTGGACGAGGTGACCTTCGGGTACGGGCCGGGCCGGCCGGTGCTGTCGGAGGTGTCGCTGCGGGTCGAGCCGGGGGAGACCCTCGCGCTGATCGGCACCTCGGGATCGGGCAAGTCCAGCGTGGTGAGCCTGCTGCCGCGCTTCTACGACGTCTCCGCCGGTGCCGTGCGGATCGGCGGCCGCGACGTCCGGGACCTGGACATCGGTGAGCTGCGCGGCGCGCTGGGCGTCGTCTTCGAGGACAGCTTCCTGTTCTCCGACTCGGTGCGCGCCAACATCGCCTTCGGCCGCCCGGACGCCGGCGACGCCGAGGTCCGGGCCGCCGCCCGCGCCGCCCAGGCGGACGGCTTCATCAGCGAGCTGCCCGACGGCTACGACACCGTCGTCGGCGAGCAGGGGCTGACCCTCTCCGGTGGGCAGCGGCAGCGGGTCGCCCTGGCCCGCGCGCTGCTCACCGACCCGCGGGTGCTGGTGCTCGACGACGCGACGTCCGCGGTCGACGCCGCGGTCGAGGCCCGGATCCACGTCGCCCTGCGCAGCGCCGTCCGGGGCCGGACGACGCTGCTGGTCGCGCACCGCCGCTCCACCCTCGCGCTGGCCGACCGGGTGGCCGTGCTGGACGCCGGCCGGGTGGTCGACGTCGGCACCGCGGCGGAGCTGGAGGCGCGCTCACCGCTGTACCGGCTGCTGCTGTCGGGCACCGGCGGGGAGCCGGAGGTCGACGACACGCCACCGGCCGGCACGGTCACCCCGGCCGCCTGGCCGGAGCCCGAGCCGGTCGCCGAGGACGACGGCGCCGCACAGCCCGCGACCCCCTCCATCGGCGGCCGGGGCTCGGCGATGGCGGCCGCGGCGCCCACTCCGGCGCTGCGGCAGCTGGTCGACCGGCTGCCCCCGACGGTCGACGACCCGGACGTGCCGGCCGAGCGCGCCCGCGCCGGGGACCGGGAGTTCTCGCTGTGGCGGCTGATCCGGCCGTTCCGGTGGCCGCTGGCGGGCGCGCTGGTGCTGGTCGCGCTGGACACCGCGGCCCAGCTGGCGATCCCGGCGCTGGTGCGCACCGGCGTCGACCGGGGGATCACGGCCGGGTCGACGTCCCTGCTGCTGGGGGTCGCCGGCATCGCGCTGGCCGTGGTCGCCGTCGGCCTGGTGGTCGCCCGCGGGGCCGCGTGGCTCACCGGGCGCACCGGTGAACGGCTGCTCTACACGCTGCGGGTGAAGACCTTCGCCCAGCTCCAGCGGCTCGGGCTGGACTACTACGAGCGCGAGCTCGGCGGCCGGATCATGACCCGGATGACCACCGACGTCGACGCGCTGTCGGCGTTCCTGCAGACCGGGCTGACCACGGCGGTGATCAGCGTGCTCACCCTGATCGGGGTGCTGGTCGTGGTCTTCCTCTACGACGTCGTGCTGGCCCTGGTGCTCGTCGCGTCGCTGCCGGTGCTCGTGGTGACCACCGTGTGGTTCCGGTCCCGGTCGGTGCCGGCCTACACGGAGGCCCGGGAGCGGGTCAGCGCGGTCAACGCCCGGCTGCAGGAGGACGTCGCCGGCATCCGGGTGACCCAGGCCTTCGACCGGGGCGAGCACTCGACCGCCGTCTTCCACGGGTACGCGCAGGCCTACCGCGACGTGCGGCTGCGGGCCCAGCGGTACATCGCCACCTACTTCCCGTTCGTGGAGTTCCTCTCCGAGGTGGCCGCCGCGGCGGTGCTGGCGGTGGGGGCCGCCCGGCTGGCCGACGGCGACATCACCGCCGGCGTGCTGCTGGCCTTCGTGCTGTACGTGAACACCTTCTTCTCCCCGGTGCAGCAGCTCTCGCAGGTGTTCGACAGCTACCAGCAGGCTTCCGTGGGGCTGCGGCGACTGCGCGGCCTGCTGCGGACGCCGACCTCCACCCCGGCCGCGACCGACCCCGCACCGGTGGGCCGGCTGCGCGGGGAGGTGCGGCTGGTCGACGTCACGTTCAGCTACCGCGGTGCACCCGCTCCCGCGCTGCGCGACGTCTCGCTGACCGTGGCGCCGGGGGAGACCCTGGCGCTGGTGGGCGAGACCGGGGCGGGCAAGTCCACGGTGGTGAAGCTGGTCGCCCGCTTCTACGACCCGACGTCCGGGGCAGTCTGCGTGGACGGCGCCGACCTGCGCTCGCTGGACCTGCTGCAGTACCGGGCGCGGCTGGGCGTCGTCCCGCAGGAGGCGTTCCTGTTCGCCGGCACGGTGCGCGACGCGATCGCCTACGGCCGGCCCGACGCCTCGGACGCCGAGGTGGAGGCCGCCGCCCGTGCGGTGGGGGCGCACGCCATGGTCACCGGGCTGCCGCAGGGCTACCGGACGCGGGTGGGGGAGCGCGGGCGGTCGCTGTCCGCCGGGCAACGGCAGCTGCTGGCGCTGGCCCGCGCGCAGCTGGTCGACCCCGACGTCCTGCTGCTGGACGAGGCGACCGCGTCGCTGGACCTGGCCACCGAGGCGACCGTCACCCGGGCGGCCGACGTCGTCGCCCGGCGGCGGACGACGCTCGTGGTGGCGCACCGGCTCACCACCGCGGCCCGCGCCGACCGGGTGGCGGTGCTGGACGGCGGGCGGGTCGTCGAGGTCGGGCCGCACGCGGAGCTGCTGGCCGCCGGTGGTGCCTACGCGGCGCTGTGGGCGGCCTACACCGCCGACGAGGACGCCGACCCACTGATGGACTGAGCGCCGTCCTCAGTCCAGTCGCCAGCTGATCAGCGCACCGCCCAGCGGCGAGAGGAAGAACGCCAGCCCGGCGAGGCAGCCGAGCGTCACCAGGCCCAGGCCGACGGCCAGCACCGGGGTGGGCCGCCGACGGAAGAGGCCGTTCAGGGCGGCGACCAGCACGGCCACCAGGCCGATCGGGGTCAGGCTGAGGGAGAGGAGGCCGGCCAGCTGGACGAGGCCACCGGCGGTGCCGTGCGGCCAGAGGTCCTTCGGGTCGTGTGCTCCACCGGCCACCTCGGCCAGCGGCACGGCATCGAGGTCGTTGACGTAGTAGGGCACGAGGACGCCGGCCAGGTACGGGGCCACCGCCAGCACGGCGATCGCGGCGAGCAGCGCGACCCGGCGGCCGTGCACCGGCGGGGGCGGTTGCGGGGTCCTGACGTCTTCCCCGGTGGGAACGCTCATGCGGTCGACGCTGACAGGTGCAGCTGGTCCTCACCAGGAGGAGCGCCCCGTCGCGAGTGAACAGTTCGTGCCGCCCGCCCCGGCGCGTCGGCGCGTGTCAGCGACCAGTTCTGCGCACTCGGCGAGGCGACGAGCGGTGCAGCCGCGGGCGAGAAGTCGGTTGCGCGACGTGTCAGGGTGTCGACATGTCGGCCCGTGGGCAGGTGCGGGACGCCGACGACGCGGACCTGGCCGAGCTGGCGGCGGTGGAGGCCGCGGCCGACGAGCTCTTCTGGCCGCTGGGCATCACCGGCCTCCCGGCGCCGGCGTCCGCCGCGGAACGCGCCCGCGCCTGGCGGGTGCTGGTCGCCGGCCGCCCGGTCGCCGGGTTCGCCGTCCTGGAGCTGGTGGACGGCGCCGTCCACCTCGAGCAGCTGTCGGTGCACCCGGCGCACGGTCGGCGCGGCATCGGCACCGCGCTGCTGGACGCCACCCTGGACACGGCCCGGCGCCACGGAGCCGACCGGGTCACGCTGCTCACCTACGCCGACGTCGCGTGGAACGCCCCGTTCTACGCCCGGCAGGGCTGGGTGGTGACCTCCGAGCTGACCCCCGGGCTGCAGGCGCTGCGCCGCCGGGAGACCGAGCTCGGGCTGGACCGGCACGGGCCGCGGGTCGTCATGGTCCGGCCGACCGCCTGAGGTTGCAGCCGACGGTGGGCGGGGCACAACGGGTCCATGACACCGAGCGCCGCCGACCTGCAGACCGATCGCACCTCCGGTGAGCTGGAGGTGGTGCACGCCTTCACCGAGGGGCCGATGCCGACCGGGGTCTCGGTGTCGCACACCGGCCGGGTCTTCGTGAACTTCCCGAAGTGGGGCGACGACGTGCGCGCCACGGTCGCCGAGATCCGGGACGGCGAGGTCGTCGCCTTCCCCGACGAGGCGTGGAACTCACCCTCCGGCGACGACGACCGAGGTGCCTTCGTCAGCGTGCAGAGCATCGTCGTCGACCCGGCCGACCGGCTCTGGGTGCTCGACACCGGCTCCCCGCTCTTCCAGCCCACCCAGATCGGTGGCCCGAAGCTGGTCTGCATCGACCTGGGCACCGACACCGTCGTGCAGACGATCGTCCTCCCGCGGGAGACCGCCCTGGAGACGACGTACCTCAACGACGTCCGGTTCGACCTGCGCCGGGGCGAGGCGGGGGTCGCCTACATCACCGACTCCGCCGACTCCGGCGAGAACGCGATCATCGTGGTCGACCTGGCCAGCGGTGACTCCTGGCGCCGGCTGCGCGACCACCCCTCCACCCAGGCGCAGGTGCCGCCGGAGCTGCTGCTCATGGTGGAGGGCCGGCCGTTCCTGGAGCAGCCCGAGCCCGACGCCGAGCCGCAGCCGGTGGCGATGGGCTCGGACGGGATCGCGATCTCCGCCGACGGCGCGCGGCTCTGGTACTGCCCGCTGGCCGCCCGGCACTGGTACAGCGTGGCCACCGATGCGCTGGTCGACCGCAGCCTGGACGACGACGCGGTGGCGGCGACCGTCGTCGACGAGGGCGACAAGGGCAGCGCCGGGGACGGCCTGGAGACCGACGACGCCGGCAACCTCTACGCGACCGCGGGGGAGCAGAACGCGATCCTGCGCCGCCGCCCCGACGGCACGATCGAGACCGTCGTGCACGACCCCCGGCTGCTGTGGCCGGACACCATGTCGGTGGCCGCCGACGGCCACCTCTACGTCACCGCCAACCAGCTGCACCGGCAGGCCCGCTACGCCGGCGGCGTCGACCAGCGCCGGTACCCCTACCTGCTGCTGCGCACCCCGATCGGGGCCGGTCCGGTCCGCCTCCGGTGACGGCGGTGGCCGGGGAGGGCGCTGCCCTACAGTCCCCTCCCGTGGCAGCCGCGGTGCGAGGTGGGCGATGAGTGGTCCGGCGGTGGGGGAGCGGAGCGGCTCCGGCCGCCCCCTGGGTGCGGTGACCGCCGCGCTGGAGGCCCGGTACGACCCGGCGCTCGCCGAGCCGTGGGACGCCGTCGGGCTGGTGTGCGGCGACCCCGCCGAGGTGGTCCGCTCGGTGCTGTTCGCCGTCGACCCGACGTCCGCCGTGGTGGACGAGGCGATCGAGCTGGGCGCCGACCTGGTGGTCACCCACCACCCGCTGCTGCTCACCCCGGTGCACGGCGTGCCCGCCAACGACCCGAAGGGCCGCCTGGTGCACCGGCTGGTCCGCGCCGGCATCGGGCTGTTCGTCGCGCACACCAACGCCGACCGGGCCGCCGGCCACGGCGTCAACGACGCGCTGGCCGCGGCCGTGGGGCTGGTGGGCGCGGTGCCGCTGGAGCCGGCGGCCACCCCCGGGGCCGGGCTCGGCCGGGTCGGGGTGCTCCGGGAGGCGACCAGCCTGCAGCGGTTCGCCGAGCAGGTGGCCGCCGCGCTTCCCACCACACCCGGGGGCGTGCGGGTCGTCGGGGACCCCGGCCGGCCCGTGCGCACCGTCGCCGTCTGCGGCGGCAGCGGCGGCTCCCTGCTGGCCGCGGCCACCGACGCCGGCGCCGACGTCTTCCTGACCAGCGACGTCAAGCACCACCCGGCGGTCGACGCGGCCGAGGTCCCCGGACCGGCTCTCTGCGACGTGGCGCACTACGCGTCGGAGTGGCCGTGGCTGCCGGTCGCCGCCGACCTGCTGCACCGGGACCTGGGTGGGCAGGTCCGGGTCACCGTGTCCGGCCGGCGCACCGACCCGTGGACGTTCCGCGTCGACAGCCCTCCCCGCCGCTGACGCACCAGGTCGGGCTGCCGCCGAGCGGGCCGGGCCGGGTGGTCCGGCGGCCCCCGCGGCGCGGGTAGGTTGAGCCCGTGCAGGCTGACCACTTCGACCAGCAGAAGCTGCTGGCTCTCGCTGCGGAGGACGTCGCCCTCGCGCAACTCGCCCACCGCAAGCGCACCCTTCCCGAACTCGCCGCCGTCGATGCCGCCCAGGAGGCGCAGCGGGCCCTCCTCGACGACGTCGTCCGGGCCGAGACCGAGGTGCGTGACCTCGACCGCGAGCAGAAGCGGTTGGAGGCCGACGTCGACACCGTCCGGCAGCGCGCCGCCCGCGACCAGTCGCGGATCGACTCCGGCGGGGCCACCCCCAAGGAGATCACCAGCCTCCAGCACGAGCTGGAGTCGCTGCGTCGGCGTCAGGGCGACCTGGAGGACCAGGTGCTCGAGCTGATGGAGCGCCGCGAGACCGCCGACTCCGCCCTCGCCACGGCGCAGGGCGGGCTGGCCGGGGCGCAGGCCGACCAGGAGCAGGCCGAGCAGCGGCGGGACGAGGCACTGGCGCAGATCGCCGAGGCCACCCAGCAGCACCAGGACAAGCGCGACGAGATCGCCGGCACCGTCCCCGCCGACCTGCTGAAGGTCTACGACCGGGTCGCCGCGCAGACCGGCAGCACCGGCGCCGCCGAGCTCAAGGCCCGTCGCTGCCAGGGCTGCCGGATCGAGTTCTACGGCACCGAGCTGGCCTCCTACCGCAACGCCGACCCGCACACGGTGCTCCGCTGCGAGAACTGCAACCGGGTCCTGGTCCGCACCGCCGAGTCCGGGCTGTGAGCCGCCGACTCATCGTCGAGGCGGACGGCGGGTCGCGGGGCAACCCGGGACCGGCCGGGTACGGCGCGCTGGTGAAGGACGCGGAGACCGGCCGGCTGCTCGCCGAGCGGGCCGAGTCCGTCGGGCGGGCCACCAACAACGTCGCCGAGTACGGCGGTCTGGTCGCCGGGCTGCAGGCCGTCCTCGACCTCGACCCGAGCTCGAGCGTCGAGGTCCGGATGGACTCCAAGCTGGTCGTGGAGCAGATGTCGGGCCGCTGGCAGATCAAGCACCCGGACATGAAGAAGCTCGCGGTGCAGGCCCGGGACATCGCCCGACAGCTCGGCTCGGTGCGCTACACCTGGATCCCCCGGGCGCAGAACAGCGCCGCCGACGCACTGGCCAACAGCGCGATGGACGGCAGGCCGGTGCGCCGCGACCTGGCCACCGAGCCGGTGGTGGTCGAGGACGACACCCAGCCGGCCGCCGAGCCCGCACCCGTCGTCGTCACTGTGACCCACCTGCTGCGGCACGGGCGCACCGAGCACACGCCGGAGCGTCGGTTCAGTGGCAGCAGCGACCTGCCGCTGTCCGAGCTCGGGCGCGCGGACGCCGCAGCCGCCGCCCGGCACCTGGCCGGGCGGGGCATCGACGTGATCGTCAGCTCCCCGCTGCAGCGCACCCGGCAGACCGCCGAGGCGGCCGCGGAGGTGCTCGGCGTCCCGGTCGAGGTCGACACCGACCTGCGCGAGCTGGACTTCGGCGCGTGGGAGGGTCTTACCGCGGCCGAGGCCCAGGCGAAGAGCCCGCTGGCGTTCCGGCGCTGGTCGGGTGCCACCGACGTCCGCCCGCCGGGTGGGGAGTCCATCGCCGACGTCTCCACCCGGGTGGCCCGGGCCCGGGTGCGCATCCTGGACCGGCACGCCGGGAAGACGGTGCTGCTGGTCAGCCACGTGACCCCGATCAAGCTCCTGCTGGCCGCGGGGCTCGGCGTCGGGGACGAGATCGTGCACCGGGTGTTCCTGGAGGCCGCGTCGCTGTCGACGGTCACCTGGTCGTCGGACGGCCGCACCTCGGTGCGGCTGGTCAACGACACCTCACACCTGGGCTGACCGGCACCTGGGTCGACCGCCCGGGAAGCCGCCGGTGGCCCCCGGCGTTGCACTCACTGGTACTTCAACCCGGCTTCCTGAGGAGCGCTGTGACCGCGACCGTCGCCGCCGATGACCGCACCATGTCCGCCGCCGAGTACGAGACGTGGGCGGCCGAGGTGCGCCGGCTGGCCGACGAGCGCGGCGCCGTCGTCCTGGCGCACAACTACCAGGTCCCCGAGATCCAGGACGTCGCCCACTTCACCGGCGACTCGCTGTACCTCTCCCGGGTCGCCGCCGAGACCGAAGCTCGCGAGATCGTCTTCTGCGGCGTCCACTTCATGGCCGAGACGGCGAAGATCCTGTCGCCGGACAAGACCGTCCTGCTGCCCGACCTCGCCGCCGGCTGCTCGCTGGCCGACAGCATCACCGCCGAGCAGCTGCGGGAGTGGAAGGCCGAGCACCCCGGCGCCGTCGTGGTCAGCTACGTCAACACCACCGCCGCGGTGAAGGCCGAGACCGACATCTGCTGCACGTCGTCCAACGCCGCCGACGTCGTGCGGTCGATCCCCGCCGACCAGGAGATCCTCTTCCTCCCGGACCAGTTCCTCGGCGCCCACGTCAAGCGGGTCACCGGCCGGGAGAACATCTCGATCTGGGCGGGGGAGTGCCACGTGCACGCCGGGATCAGCCCGGCCGACGTCCGGTCGCAGATCGCCGCCCACCCCGACGCGGAGATCCTGGTCCACCCCGAGTGCGGGTGCACCACCTCGGTGCTGGACCTGGTCAGCCACGGTGACCTGCCGGCCGACCGCACCCGGGTGCTGTCGACCGGGGGCATGGCCACCGCCGCCGCGGCCAGCACCGCGGGACAGGTGCTGGTGGCCACCGAGATCGGCATCCTGCACCAGCTGCGGTCGCTGAACTCGACGACCGAGTTCATCCCGATGAACGCCCGGGCCGCCTGCCGCTACATGAAGATGATCACCCCAGCGAAGCTGCTGCACACGCTGCGCACCGGCGAGGGCGCGATCGACGTCGACCCGGACACCGCGGCCCGCGCCCGGCGGGCGGTCGAGGCGATGATCGCGATCGGCGAGCCCGGCCGCGGTGGGGAGTAGCGGAACTCAGGTGCGGAGGAAGAGGTAGATCGACACCCCGATGCCGAACGCCACGATGAGCACGCGCAGCGGCGTGGTCGGGATGCGGGTCGCCACCTTCGCGCCGAGGAACCCGCCGAGCAGGGCAGCCGGCGCGCAGACGGCGACGTAGGCCCACTCCACCGGGCCCCAGATGCCGAAGACGACGACCGTCACCGAGGCGGTGACCAGCGAGATCGCGCTCTTCATCGCGTTGGCCAGCTTGAGCCGACCCAGGCCCAACCCCAGGACGCCGACCAGGATGACGCCCAGCGCGCCGCCGAAGTAGCCGCCGTAGACGGTGGCCAGGAACAGCGCCACGTACAGCCACACCGGGTCGACGTGGACGACGCCCTCCGGCTGCTTCTTGAGCCGCTTGGTGATCATCGTCTGGAAGGCCAGCAGCGTGCTGGCGAGGAAGACGAGCACGGGGACGACGGTGTCGAAGGCCTCGGTCGGCGTCGTCAGCAGCAGCACCGACCCCACCGTGCCGCCGAGCACCGCGACCACCGAGAACCGGATCATCCGGCTCCGCTGACCGCTGTACTCCTTGCGGAAGCCGAGCACCCCGCCGATGTAGCCCGGCCACTGGGCGACCGAGTTGGTCACGTTGGCCGCCACCGTCCCCAGCCCCAGGGCGACCAGCACGGGGAAGAGGATCAGCGACCCGCCGCCGGCGATCGAGTTGATGCCGCCGGCCAGGAGGGCGACCCCTGCGGCGATGAGCAGGTCGACAGCGGACACGGGCGCGGAGCCTACTGTCCGGCTCATGAGGGACCACGTGCGCGCACTGGTGATGGCCGCCGGCATGGCCGGGTCGGGCGCGGTGCACCTGGTGCGCCCGCAGACCTACGACTGGATGATCCCCCCGGAGCTGGGGCCGGCGCGGCCGTGGGTGACCGGCAGCGGGGTGGCGGAGCTGGCCACGGCTGCCCTGCTCGCCGTCCCGCGGACCCGCCGGATCGGGGGCTGGGCCGCGGTGGCCGTGCTGGTCGGCGTCCTGCCCGCGCACGCGCAGACGCTGCGGGCGTTCCGGCACCAGCCGGGCAAGCTGGCCGTCGCGGTGGCGCGGATCCCGCTCCAGGCGCCGATGCTCGGCGCCGCCCTGCGGGTCGCCCGCGGCCGCTGATCAGCGGCCGCGGACCGGGGGTGGCTCGGGGTCGGTGAGCCGCGGGCCGTCCATCAGGCTGCCGGCCTGCTTGACCCGGCGCAGCACCGTCGAGGTCTCCAGCGTGCGCACCGGCAGGGCGCCGACCCGGTCGGTGAGGAAGCGGTACAGGTGGGCGGTGTCCCGGCAGGTCACCGCGACCATCAGGTTGGCCGGGCCGGTGACGACGGCGGTGAAGCCGGTCTCCGGTGCGCGGGCCAGGGACTCACCGACGTGGGCGATGTCCTTCGGGGCGACGCCGAGCCAGAGCAGCGCGCTCACCGGGTGCCCGAGCAGCTCCGTGGCGATCTCCAGGTCGAAGTAGAGGGCACCGGCCGAACGCAGCGCCTCCACCCGCCGGGCCACCCGGCTCTCCGACCAGCCGGTGACCCCGGCGAGCTCGGCCCAGCTGAGCCGGCCGTCGGTGGCCAGCGCGGCCAGCAGCAGCTCGTCCTCCGGGTCGAGCACCACGGGGGTGGGGTCGGCCCGGGCCGAGTCGGGGCCCAGCGCGGCGATCTGCTCGGCGCTGAGCGGGTCGTCGAAGTCGGTCCACTCGTAGGCGCCGCCGACGTAGGAGTGGAGCACCGAGAAGGCGGCCAGGTCGATGACCTGGACGGTGCGCGGCAGCCGGTCCAGCAGCAGGGCGTCGCGCTGGCGGGCGGTGCGGGGCCGCGTCGAGCAGGTGATCTCCGCGCCGCCGGCGGTCAGGCTCACCCACGAGACGTCGGGACGGCGGGCCAGGGCCTCGGCGACGGCGCCCGCGGCGGCCGGCTGCACCCGCATCCGGATGTGCCAGCTGGGCTCGGTGGCCTCCGGGGTGGTCAGCCCGAGCACCCGCACCACGCCGTCGGCGCGCAGCCGCCGCCACCGGCGGGCCACGGTCTGCTCCGAGACGCCCAGGGCGGCGCTGATGCGGCTGAAGGGAGCCCGGCCGTCGACCTGCATGGCGTGCACGATCTGGCGGTCCAGGGCGTCGAGCACGGTCGCCATCCTGCACCACGGCCGCTGAGATGGAGGATCCCGTCAGCAGCGGCCGGCCGAGGCGAGCTTCGTCGTGGATCCGTTGCACAGTGTGAGCATGCGCAAGTGGCTGCCGCTGGTCGCGATCTGCACCGGCACGTTCATGCTCCTCATCGACGTCACGATCGTGAACGTCGCACTGCCCGACATGGCCACCGACCTGGACACCAGCTTCGGCCAGCTGCAGTGGGTCGTCGACGTCTACGCCCTCGCGCTGGCGGCCCTGGTGCTGGGCGCCGGGTCGCTCGCCGACCTCTACGGGCGGCGCCGGCTCTACCTGATCGGGCTGGCGCTCTTCGCCGCAGCGTCGCTGGCCTGCGGCCTGGCCCCCAGTGCTGAGCTGCTGATCGGGGCGCGGGCGGTGCAGGGCATCGGGGCGGCGGCCATGCTGGCCACCACCATCGCGCTGATCAACACCAGCTACGAGGGGCGCGACCGCGGGACCGCCTTCGGGATCTGGGGGGCCGTCGTCGGGGCGGCCGCGGCCCTGGGCCCCATCCTCGGCGGTCTGCTGACCGAGCTGGACTGGCGGTGGATCTTCTTCGTCAACCTGCCGATCAGCGTGTTCGGTGTCGTGCTGACCCTCATGGCGGTCCAGGAGTCACGCCAGCCGGGTGCGCCACGGCCCGACGTCCCGGGCATCGTGCTGTTCACCCTGGGCGCCTCGGGGATCGTCTTCGGCCTCGTGCGGGCCGCCGCCGACGGCTGGAGCGCCCCGGTCGCCTGGGGGCCGCTGGCCGCCGGTGTCCTCGTGCTGGCCGCCTGGGTGCGCGTCGAGCTCGGTCGCCGGGCCCCGATGCTCGACGTCCGGCTGTTCGCCAACCGGTCCTTCACCGGGATCATGCTCGGCGCGCTGCTGCTGAACGCCGCCGCCTTCGCCAACAGCCTCTACATCTCGCTGTGGCTGCAGTCGGTGCTCGGGCTCTCGCCGCTGCAGGCCGGGCTGGTGTTCATCCCGCTCTCGGCGATCAGCTTCGTCGTCGCCGCCGTCGCCGGGCGGTGGCTCCAGACGCTGCCCCCGCGGTTCGTGGTCGGCGGCGGGATCATCGTCATCGGTGTCGCCGCGCTGCTGATGGCGTCGGTGCAGGCGGACTCCTCGTGGCGGGTGCTCGTCCCCGGGCTGGCCGTGCTGGGCATCGGGGTCGGGGTGGCCAACCCGTCGCTGGCGTCCTCGGCCCTGGCCACGGTGCCGCGTGAGCGCAGCGGGATGGCCTCGGGTGCGGTGAACACCGCCCGGCAGCTCGGGTTCGCCCTCGGCGTGGCGGTGCTCGGCAGCGTCTTCACCGCGCAGGCGGCCGGCGTGCTCCGGGACGCCGGCGCAGCCGACCCCGCGGGTACCGCCTCCGCGCTGACCGCCGGCCAGGCCGGTCAGCTCGTCGGCTCCGCGCCCGCCGCGGACCGCGCCGGGCTCGCCGAGCTGCTGGGCAGCGCCTATGCCAGCGGGCTGCGGGAGGTCTTCTGGGTGAGTGGTGGCGCCGGCATCGTGGGCGGGCTGCTGGTGCTGTGGCTGGTGCGGGCCGCGGCGCCGAACCCGGGCGGGCCGCGGACGCCGGAGCCGGCGCCGGAGCCGGAGCCGGAGCCGGCGCGCTGAGCGGGCAGACTCCGGGGATGGCCTCCGCTCCCGCCCCGTTCCCCGACGACTGGCAGCGTGCGCTCGTCGTCGCCGCGCACCCTGACGACATCGAGTACGGCCCCGCGGCCGCGGTCGCGGTGTGGACGGCGGCGGGCAAGGAGGTGCACTACCTGCTGGCCACCCGCGGGGAGGCCGGCATCGCCGGGCTGTCCCCGGCCGAGGCCGGTCCGCTGCGCGAGGAGGAGGAGCGCCGGTCCGCCGCCGTCGTCGGCGTCTCGGAGGTGGAGTTCCTCGACCACTCCGACGGCGTGCTCGTCGCCGACCTGCAGCTTCGCCGCGACCTCGCCGGGGCCCTGCGTCGGCACCGGCCCGACCTGGTCGTGGTCATGCACGGCGGGGACACCTGGACCCCGCCGGAGGTCACCCCCGGCGCGCTGAACTCCGCGGACCACCGCGCGCTCACCCGGTCGCTGCTGGACGCCGTCGCCGACGCGGGCAACGAGTGGATCTTCCCGGACCTGGCCGAGACGCCGTGGTCGGGCGTGCAGTACGTCGCCGTGCACGCGGTCGGGTACCCGCCGCCGCACGTGGTCGACGTCAGCGCCGGTGTCAAGACCGCCGTCGCCTCCCTCGTCGAGCACCGTCGCTACCTCGAGGCGCTGTCCGACGACCCGGTCGAGGAGCAGGCCCGCCGGCAGGTCGACATGGCGACCCTGACCGAGGACGGCGGCCGGCAGGTCGGCTTCCGGCTCTACTGGGGCTGAGCCCCGCCCGAGGGCGGCCGGGGTAGGCTGCCGGCACGACGGACGAGTCGGCTGGGCGGTCGCGTCGGTGGGGGAGACCCTGCCGCCGAGGAACGTCCGGGCTCCACAGGGCAGGGTGGTCGCCAACAGCGACCCGGGGTGACCCGCGGGACAGTGCCACAGAGAACAGACCGCCAGTGCTCGCACTGGTAAGGGTGAAACGGCGGTGTAAGAGACCACCGCACACCGGGTGACCGGTGTGGCTCGGTAAACCCCACCCGGAGCAAGGTCGAAAAGGGACGGCGGTCCGCCGCCGTCCTGCGCAGGCATTCGAGGGCTGCCCGCCCGAGCCTGCGGGTGGACCGCTCGAGCCTGTCGGCAACGGCAGGCCTAGATGGATGGCCGCTCATCGGGACGCCGCGAGGCGCCCGGGGACAGAACCCGGCGTACAGGCCGACTCGTCCGTCGCCCCCTCAGCCGCCGCCTCCCTCCCGGGAGGCGTCGGCGGCATCGTCCGTCCGCTGGGCCCGCGGCTGCCCACCGGGGTGGCTCACGTGGCCGGTCTGGTGTTCCGGGTGCTCCTCCCCGCGCCTGTCGTCCCGGGTCGCGTAGAGGCTGGTCGCGGTCACCAGCGCCAGGATCCCCACGATGACCCCGAGGGACGCCAGGGTCGGGATCTCCGGCGTCTCCGGCCAGACCCCGTGCGCCCAGTGCAGGACCAGCTTGACGCCGATGAAGCCGAGGATGGCGGCCAGGCCGTACCCCAGGTGCACCAGCTTGCTGAGCGCGCCCTGCAGGACGAAGTAGAGCGCCCGCAGCCCGAGCAGGGCGAAGGCGTTGGTGGCGAACACCAGGAACGGGTCGCCGGTGATGCCGTAGACGGCCGGCACCGAGTCGACGGCGAAGACGACGTCGGTGGCCAGGACGGCGACGACCACCAGCGCGAAGGGGGTCGCCGTCCGCTTGCCCGCTTCCCGGATGAACAGCTGGGGCCCGTGGTAGGTCTCGGTCACCGGCATCAGCCGCCGGAGCAGCCTGACCGACCGCATCGAGGAGATGTCGAGCTCGTTGCCGTGCCCGGACCGCTGGTCGCGCAGCACCTTGACCGCGGTCAGCAGCAGGATCGCCCCGAACAGCAGGAAGGCCCAGCTGAGGTTCTGCAGGGCCGCCGCCCCCAGCGCGATGAAGATCCCGCGCAGCACCAGGGCACCCACGATGCCGTAGAGCAGGACCCGCTGCTGGAGCTCGACCGGCACGGCGAACGCCGACAGCAGCAGCATGAAGACGAACAGGTTGTCCACCGAGAGCGACTTCTCGACCAGGTAGCCGGTCAGGTACTCCAACCCGGTCTGGGAGCCGTACTGGAGCCAGATGAAGACGGCGAAGGCCAGCGGCAGCGCGACGTAGAAGACCGACCAGCCCACCGCCTCGCGCATGGACACCGCGTGCGGCCGGCGGGTGACCACGAAGTCGAGCACCAGCAGGGCCAGGACGGCGCCGATGGTCGCCGCCCACAGGACGGGCGTGCCGATCGTCTCCAACGTCGACGCGGGGGCCTCCGGGAGAGCGGCGAGCACGGCATCGCCGGGTGCGGTCGTCGTCATGGTCCTCCTCGCGCCACAGCCGTGGGCGCACCCACGCGCAGCGGACCCCTGCCTGGGCACCGGTTACTGGATGCGGCGGGGACCCCACTACGAGAGCCGGGATCGTCCGGCTCCTGCCCGTCGTCTCAGGCCTGTAAACCGGCTCGTGGCCCCAGGCGGCACCTGGCCGCCCGGCGTCCGCCCGATGGTCAGCGCAGCGCGTCGCCGCCGACCTCGGCGACGATCGCCCGGAACGTGGTGGTGTCGACCTCGTCGTCCACCGTGACCCGCACGATGTCGGTGATCTGCTGGCTGGACGCCGTCCGGCAGGCGCTCACCCGGGCGGCGGCGATGAGCGTCAGCTGCTGCAGCCGGGCGGTGGGCTGGGGGACCGGGGGGAGTCGCTTCTCGCGCATGGACGGACGGTAGGCAGACCGTCCAGCGGTTCTCCGCACGTTGCGGCACCGTGTCGTCTCACCGCCGTCCCGAGGGGCACACGAGGCGTCTCCGGTCCCGCAGGCACCACGTCATCGGCGGGACTCAGGCCCGGACGTCGGCCCGCTGCCGCTCGTGGACGGTCAGCCACTCCTCCAGCTCGGCAGCCGGCAGCGGCGGGGAGTGCAGGAAGCCCTGGCTCTCGTCGCAGTCCAGTGCGCGCAGGTGCAGCAGCGTCGCAGGGTCCTCGACGCCCTCGGCGACCACCCGCAGCCCGAGGTCGTGGGCCAGGGCGATGGTGCTGGAGACGATGGCGGCGGCCCGGGCGTCGGTGAGCAGGTCGGCGGTGAACGAGCGGTCGAGCTTCAGCTCGGCGACCGGCAGCTGGTGCAGGTAGGTCAGCGAGGCGTAGCCGGTGCCGAAGTCGTCGATGCTCACCGTCGTGCCCAGGTCGGCGAGCGCGCCGACGACGGCCAGGCTGCGGTCGGGATCGCTGAGCAGCACCGTCTCGGTCACCTCGAGGACCAGTGCCGAGGGGGGCAGGTCGTGGCGGCGGAGCAGGTCCGCGACCCGTTGCGGCAGCCGGGTGTCGAGCAGGTTGCTCGCCGACAGGTTCACCGAGACCCGCAGGTCGCGGCCCTGCTGCCGCCAGCGGGCGGCCTGGGCGACCGCCTGGGTGAGCACCTCGTCGGTGATCGCGCCCATCAACCCGTGCACCTCCGCCAGCGGGAGGAACTCCGCCGGTCCCAGCAGGCCGCGCACCGGGTGGGCCCAGCGCAGCAGCGCCTCCACACCGACGACCCGCCGGGTGGCGATGTCGACCTGCGGCTGGTGGTGCAGCACCAGCTCCCCGGTGACCAGCGCCCGGCGCAGCTCCTCGACCAGGGCCAGCCGCCCGCTGCTGTCGATGTGCCGGGTCCGGTCGTAGACGACCACGCTGACGTCGGAGCGCTTGGCGTCGTACATGGCGGCGTCGGCCTGTCGCAGCAGCGATGCCCGGGTGACGTTCCCGGCGTCCCCGGCGGAGGAGCCGGCGTCACGGTGGGTGACCCCGATGCTCACCGCCACGTGCAGGGTCAGCCCGCCCACCTCGAAGGGCTCGGCGAACCGGGCGTCCAGCTGGGTGCCGAGCAGCAGGGCCCGGTCGGCGGGGGACCGGGGACCGTCGGCCCGGGCGACGACGGCGAACTCGTCGCCACCCAGGCGGCCGAGCAGCTCGCCGATGCCCAGGGCCGACCGCAGCCGGTCGGCCACCAGCCGGAGCAGGTCGTCACCGGCCGCGTGGCCGAGACCGTCGTTGACCTCCTTGAACTTGTCCAGGTCCAGCAGGGCCAGCGCCACCGGCTCACCGTCTCCGCACAGCTCCTCGACCCGGCGGAGCACCGCCCGGCGGTTCGCCAGCCCGGTGAGGTCGTCGGTCAGTGCCTCGCGGCGGCTCACCTCCAGCTGGGACAGCTCCCGGACGTTGACCAGCAGCCGGATGCTGGAACCGGTGGCGGCCGCCGCAGCGCACCAGGTGGCGAGGGCGGTGGAGTGGCTGACGGCACCGGTCACCAGGATCGCGGTGGAGGCGGCGATCACGACGAACGCCCCGACGGTGGAGGCGGTCGGGTCGGTCGGCTGCGGCTCCGAGGGGGCCGGGTGCCGGAGCGCCGCCAGGACCAGACACAGCAGACCGCCCACGGGCGCCAGGGCAGGCCACCCGGTGGCCGAGCTGCCGGCGGTCGTCATGGCCACGCCGGACAGCGGCACGATGAACGCCGCGAGCACCAGCCAGGTCCGTGGGTCCCGGCCCATCGCCCCCAGGAAGACCATGGACAGCGCGGTCCCGGCGAGCACGAACAGCGCGGCGTGCTGGGCCAGCAGCGGCTGCAGCTGCCACCACGGCAGCGCGCTCACCGGGCTGTCGGCGCGGTCCAGGACGACGTCCAGCAGTGCGACCACCGCGAGCACGGCGGCCAGGCCGTTGAGCACGTCGTTCGGGTCGGCGAGGTTGGTCCGGTACCGGTTCCAGCGGACCAGACCGGCGTAGGCGAGAGGGAAGGACAGCACGGGAGCCCAGCCGGCGGGCAGGGCGGCAACCGCTGCAGGGACGTCGAACAGCTCGAGCACCCGGGACGCTGCGAACCCGAGGGCGGTGACCATGGCCGCCAGCCCCAGCCGGGTCCACAGCTCCCGTTCGGGCCCGATCCGGTGGGCGCGCCAGTTCAGTGCCGCACCGACACCGACGCACAGGGCGACCGAACCGCCCAGGGAGATGACTGCGCTCGCCAGGGAGGGCGCGCCGGGGTCGGCCAGACCGACCGCCACCGAAGCTGCCGCGGCCATCACGACGACCAGGGCCCAGCGCGGGGCTCCCGGGAGGAGTCGCGGGCGGGGGACGGCGGACATGCGGGGGTGATCGGCTCCGCGGGGCGTGGGGTGGAGGCCGACGCCGCGAGTTCACCCGTCGGGAGCAGGCCCGCCGGACCGTCGGTGACGGGTGGGGCCAGGATGACGGCGTGGACGGTTGGGCACGCGGACTCGGGGTGGCCGTGGCCGGGCTGCTGCTCAGTTGGGCCCTGCTGATCGTGCTGGCCCGGACGCTGCCGCCGGGCGCCGCCCGTGAGCTCGCCCGGTTCATCCCTGCGTGTGCCACCGCCGTCCGCCGGCTGCGCGGGCACCCCGCAGTCCCGCGGCGGGCCAAGGTGGTGCTCCTGCTCGCCGGGCTGTGGGTGCTCTCACCGATCGACCTGATCCCGGAGTTCCTGCCGGTGATCGGGCCCTTGGACGACGTCGTGGTCGTCGCGCTGGCCCTGCGCTACGCCGCCCGCCGCGTCCCCCGAGAGGTGCTGCTGGACGCCTGGCCGGGGGATCGCCGCATCATCGAGCGGCTGCTCGGCCCGGCCGTCCCGGTCCACCGGGACTGACGGTCCCGAGGCCGGTCCAGCCGGCCCCGGGACGGCACGGCTCAGCCGGTGGGGCGGGGCTGGGCCGGGTTCGTCGGGACGCCCTGCGAGGGCGGGTTGATCGTCGGGCCGGTGGTCGCCTCGGAGACCGGCGAGCCACCGGACGGTGCCGGGGCCGCCTCCGGCTGCGTGCCGTCCGGTGCGCCGCCGGAGGGCTGGGCGCCGGACTGCAGCTCGCTGAGCCGGTGGTTCATCGCGGAGACGACCTGCACGCGGTTGGCGTGCGACTTCTCGTAGGCCAGCACGGTCTGCAGGCCGTCGACGTCCAGGGTGCGGATGCGTGAGGTCAGGCTCCCCACGGGGAGGTGGTCGTAGTCGGGCAACGGGAGGCTGTCGCGCTCGGACATCCCGGCTCCTTCCTGTTGTGCTCCTCGGCCCTCCTGCAGGGTCCCGCCGCGAGCCGGCGAGTGGTGGGGGCAGGAGGGTCCTTCTGCTACCCAGGCGGCGCGGGCTGACACACCGGGTGTGAGACGGCCGGACCGGTGGGTAGGCCGCGACGACGCACGGATCGGGGCCCAGACCCGGCCCCGTCCGTACACGCCGACCACATCGAAGGAGCCCCCGTCCCATGGACGTGACCTTCCTGGAACAGGTGTTCAGCGCACCCGGCCCGTACGCCACGGTCTGCGCTGACGTCACCCACACCACCGAGAACGCCGACGCCGAGGTGGAGCTGCGGGTCCGCGCGATCTGCGAGGAGCTGGCGGCCGGCGGCGCACCCGAGGGGGTGGTCGAGTCGGTGCGCAGCCAGCTGCTGCAGGCCAACGAGGGTGGTGACATCGCCACCCTGCGCGGCCGCGCCCTGGTCGTCGCCGCCGACGGCTCGGTCGTCCTCGACGAGGCGCTGGCCGACGTACCGCGCGACCCGGTCGCCCGCTGGTCGCCCTACCCGGACCTGCTGCCGGTGCTGCGCCAGCTCGCCGGGCGGGTGCCGCACGTGGTGGTCGTCGCCGACCGCGTGGGCGCCGACGTCTCCGTGGCCACCGTCCCCGGCCGCCCCACGGACGAGGAGACCATCGAGGGCGACACCTTCCACATGCGCAAGGTCAAGGTCGGCGGCTGGGCCCACAACACCTACATGCACACCGCGGAGAACCAGTGGGAGGAGAACGTCGGCCAGGTGGCCGACCACCTCCACCAGCTGGTCCTGCAGAGCGGCGCCCGGTTCGTGCTCGTCGCCGGTGACGTCCGGGCCCGTCAGCTGCTCGCCGACAAGGCCAGCAAGGAGGTCGGCGACGTCCTGGTCTCGATGGAGGAGGGCGGCCGGGCCGCCGGGGCCGACCGGGGGCCGGTCGAGCTCCGGGCGCTGGAGCTCGTCGCCGAGCACGAGGCGCACGGGCAGGCGCAGGCGGTCGAGCAGGTCCAGGCGGCCTCCGCACACGGACTGGCCGTCACCGGCACCGCGCTGGTCGTCGAGGCGCTGCGCAAGGCCCAGGTCGAGACCCTGGTCCTCGCCGACCAGGTCGACGACGAGCAGCTCCTCGTCGGTGCCGACCCGTTGCAGATCGGGGTGGACGAGTCGGACATGACCGCACTCGGGGTCTCCGACGCCGAGCGCGTCCCGGCCGACCAGGCCCTGCTGCGCGCCGCCGTGGGCAGCGACGCGGCGGTCGTCGTGGTCCCGCGGACGGCGATGCCCGGTGACATCCCGGTGGCCGCCGTCCTGCGCTACACCGACGCATCCACCGCCAGCTGATCCCCGGAGCCCAGACCGCACCGCAGCGCTTCCGATCGTGAGGCATCGCCTCGGGGGACGTGGGTAGGGCAGCCCCATGCCCTCCATGAAGGACCCGTCCCCCGAGGCGATCGCCAACGTCACCGAGAAGAACGTCGAGACCCGGGCGCACCTGCTGCCCGAGGAGCAGTCGGTCGAGGGCGACACCGACCCCACCAACGAGGGCCTGGACCCCAAGGTCCAGGCCGCCGTCATCCTCGCCGAGTCCGAGGAGCGCACGGTGCACGCCGACCCCGACGACGCCCAGGGCGGGCACCGCCGGTCCGCCGACACCGCGGACTGACCCGGCGGCTCAGCGGCTGCGCGGCGGGGCCGTGCTCTCCCGGACGACGAGCCGGGTCGACAGCTCCAGCCGCGGGGTCTCCAAGTGCTCGCCCCGCACCAGCCGCAGCACGGTGCGGGCCGCGAGCGACCCCATCTCCGACAGCGGCTGGTGCACGGTGGTCAGCGGCGGTGAGGACCACTGGGCGCCCGGCAGGTCGTCGAAGCCGACCACGCTGACGTCCTCGGGCACCCGCAGCTCGGCGCGGCGGACGGCCTCGAAGACCCCGAAGGCCATCTGGTCGTTGGCGGCCACGATGGCGGTCGGCGGCTCGGGCAGCCGCAGCAGCGCCGTGGCCGCGCGGAAGCCGGCCTCGTGGCTGAAGTCGCCGACGACCAGCAGGTCGGGGTCGAGCCGCAGGCCGGCGGCCTCCAGTGCGGCCCGGTGCCCGTCCTGGCGGGCGCGGCTGCACAGCAGGGTGGGCGTGCCGGTCACGACGCCGATCCGCCGGTGGCCCAGCCCGATCAGGTGCTCGGTGGCGGTCAGCCCGCCGGCCCAGTTGGTGGCGCCGATGGTGGGCACGTCCAGTTCGGGGACCCCGGCCGGGTCGATCACCACGGCCGGGACGTGCAGCCGGCGCAGCTCCGCGTGCAGCGCCGGGTCGACGTCGCTGGTCACCAGGATCGCGCCGTCGCTGTTGCGGCCGGCGAGGTTGTCCAGCCACGAGCGGGTGTCGCTGGCCCGCCGGTGGATCGCGGTGACGACGGTGCCCACGCCCTCGGCGTGGGCGGCGTCCTCGACGCCGCGGATGATCTCCACCGCCCAGGGGCTGTCGAGGTCGTTGAAGACGAGGTCGATCAGCCGGGCAGCGCTGGTGGGCCGGCCCCCGCGACGCCGGTAGCCGTGGTCGCGCAGCAGCCGCTCGACCCG
Source organism: Modestobacter sp. VKM Ac-2985 (assembly GCF_026967925.1). Taxonomy (GTDB): domain Bacteria; phylum Actinomycetota; class Actinomycetes; order Mycobacteriales; family Geodermatophilaceae; genus Modestobacter. The sequence goes on from NZ_JAPVBI010000001.1 coordinate 1,520,266, forward strand.
CTCCCGGGTGTGGGGCGCGACGTCGGACCGGCCGTTGAGCACGCGTGAGACCGTCGGCACCGACACCCCCGCCTCGGCCGCGATGGCCGCGATGGTGACCGTGCGGGTCTCGGACACGTGCCCCTCCTCGTCGTCGGAGGACTCACCCTACGGCGCTGCGGCGCGCCCACCGGAGCCGACCGGGACACGCCGAGGAGCGGTTGTCACGGCACCTGTTCGTTCGTAACGTGCGCGCAGCAGTTCCGGAAGTTCCCGGTATGGCAATGACGCCGACGAGAGGTTGCGCCATGCGGTCCCAGCAGTCCCTGTCCCGAACGTTCGTCCGGTACGCGGTGGGGGTGGGCATGCTGCCCGTCCTCCTCGGCGCCACCCTCGCCCCGGCGGCCGCCGGGGAACGTGGTCGAGCTCCTGACCAGGCCGCGGAGCAGCGCGTCCACAAGGCAGTCGAGCAGCGCGTCCACAAGGCCCTCGACCGGTACGGCCTGCGCGACGTGGCGCCGGCCGACCTGGAGATCGGCACCGCCGTCGCCGGGGGCGGGCACCACCTCGAGCAGGACTACCCCGACCCGTTCACCTACGACGAGGAGTACCGCGAGGCGCTGGCCCGCGAGTTCAGCTCCCTGTCGCCGGAGAACCAGATGAAGTGGGAGTTCATCCACCCGGAGCAGGGGGAGTACGACTTCGCGCCCATGGACGCGATCGTCGAGTTCGCCCAGGAGCACGGGCAGGAGGTGCGCGGCCACACCCTGCTGTGGCACAGCCAGAACCCGGCGTGGCTGCAGGAGGGCGAGTTCACCCCCGAGGAACTGCGCGCGATCCTCAAGGACCACATCCAGACCGTGGTCGGCCGCTACGCGGGCAAGATCCAGCAGTGGGACGTCGCCAACGAGATCTTCACCGACGGGGCGAACCCGACCCTCCGGCCGGAGAACATCTGGATCAGCGAGCTGGGGCCCGGCATCATCGCCGACGCCTTCCGCTGGGCGCACGAGGCCGACCCGACGGCGGAGCTGTTCCTCAACGACTACGCGGTCGACGACATCGGGCCGAAGAGCGACGCCTACTACGCCCTGTCCCAGGAGCTCCTCGCCCAGGGCGTGCCGCTGCACGGGTTCGCCACCCAGGCGCACCTGAGCTTCGAGTACCCGTTCCCGTCGACCCTGGAGCAGAACCTGCAGCGCTTCGACGACCTCGGGCTGGAGACCGCGATCACCGAGCTCGACGTCCGCATGCCGATCGGGGAGAGCGGTCGGCCCACGAGTGAGCAGCTGGCCCAGCAGGCCGACTGGTACCGCTGGGCGCTGGAGGCCTGCCTCGGCGTCGAGGACTGCAACTCCTTCACCATCTGGGGCTTCAACGACAAGTACTCCTGGGTGCCGGTCTTCTTCGAGGGCACCGGGGCGGCCAACGTGATGTTCGAGGACTACACCCGCAAGCCCGCCTACTGGGCGCTCGCCGTGACCCTCGCCAAGGCCCGCTGGCTGGGCATCCGGTGACGGCCGGGACCGTCTGAACCCGGTGGGGAGCCCGGTGACTGGCCGGGCTCCCCGCCGGGTAGCCGTTCGGCGTCAACCGTCCCGACGACCGAGGAGAACGGCCGTGCCGAAGACCACGAAGAGCGGCGACGCGAAGCAGAGCGAGATCCCCAGCACCCTGCAGCGCTCGGACGAGAAGGCGCAGCGGACCTTCGCCAAGGCGCACGACTCCGCCGCCGAGTCCTACGACGACGAGCAGCGGGCCAACCAGGTGGCCTGGAGCGCGGTGAAGCACACGCACGAGAAGGTGGGCGACCACTGGGAGCCGAAGGACCACAAGGGGCCGAGTGACCCCCAGGCCGAGGGCGGCCGGGACACCGACCGGGAGACCAAGGGCGGCGTGGACGCGAACGCCTCCAAGTCCCACCTCTACGACGTCGCCAAGGAGCTGGACGTGGAGGGCCGGTCGACGATGGACAAGGGTGAACTGGTCGACGCCATCCAGAAGGCCAACGACCAGAAGACCGCCGAGGCGCGCGAGAAGTGACCCGGCGAGACTGACCGGGTGCAGAGGGAGGACATCAGGGCCCGCTACGAGCGGGCCAGCCAGTGGCCGCTGATCGTCATCGCGGTGCTGTTCGTCGTCGCCTACGCCTGGCGGGTGCTGCAACCGGACGTCCCCGGGTGGGCGCGGACGGCTCTGCTGGTGGTGACCGTCGCGGTCTGGCCGGTGTTCCTGGTCGACTACGTGGTGCGGCTGGTGCTGGCCGAACGCCGGTGGCACTTCGTCCGGCGAAACTGGGTCGACGGCCTGGCCGTGCTGCTGCCGCTGCTCCGCCCGCTGCGGATCATCAGCCTCGTCCGGGTCGCCCGGGTGCTCGACCGCAGGCTCACCGTCTCGCTGCACGGCCGGGTCGCCTACTACGTCACCTCGATCTCGGCCCTCGTCGTCTTCATGGCCTCGCTGGCCGTCTACGACGCGGAACGGGACGCCCCCGACGCGGTCATCACCAGCTACGGCGACGCGGTCTGGTGGGGGCTGACCACGATCACCACCGTGGGCTACGGCGACGAGTACCCGGTCACCTCGGAGGGGCGGGTGGTGGCGGCCCTGCTGATGGTCGGTGGCATCGCCCTGCTCGGCGTCGTGACGGCGGCGGTCGCCTCCTGGTTCGTCGGCCGGGTCGCCGATGCCGCGCAGGCCAAGGACGACGCCGACGAGGCCGCACTGCGCGCGCAGCTGGCCGACCTGACCGACGAGGTCCGCCGGCTGCGCGCGGACCTGGGCGGGCAGCCGGCCGGCGAGCTCAGGCCGACGGGATCAGGATCAGCGCCGTCTGGCGCTGGTCCAGGTACTCCACCCCGGCAGCAGTGAGCGCGATGCCCTGCTCCAGGGCCATCCGCACCAGCTGACCGCCCCACTCCGCGACCGGCACCCGCACGCAGAGCTCGAGGGCGTAGACGGTGTCCGGGTGCACCGGTGCCGAGCCGGCGCCGGGGACGCCGTCCTGCTGGTCCCACATCCCGATCGCCGGGCCGGCCCCGTGCCCGTGCACCCCGACCGGGTGGGAGTAGACGTCGCCGTCGATGCCCGCCGCGGCCGCCGCGGAGCGGGCAGCGGCGAGCACCTCGTCCCCGGTCCGGCCCGGCTGCAGCGCCGCGGTCGTGAGGTCCTGCATGCGGTTGCCGACGGCCAGTGCGGCGACCAGCCCGGCCGGGGCGGTGTCCTCCCCGGGGCGGAGCACGTAGCCGTTGCGCTGGGTGTCGGTCATCAGGCCCAGGCTGGAGAGGCCGACGTCGCAGTGCACCAGGTCGCCGGGCTCGATGACCGCGTCGTAGGCGACGCCGGGCAGCACCGTGCCGCGCTCGTCGGTGAGCGGGCTGCCGGCCCGCTGCAGCCCCACCGTCGGCTGGAACCAGGCGTCCACCCCCAGGTCGGCGAAGCGCTGCCGGATCCACCAGGCGACGTCGAGCGCCGTCGTCTCGCCCACGGTGATCACGGCCGGCGAGAACGCCTCGGCGATGACCTCGTGGGCCAGTCGGTTCAGCGCGTGCAGTGCGGCGATCTCCTCCGGCAGCCGGGTCTCCAGCCAGCCGACGGCGAGCTCCTCGGCCGACACCAGCTTCTCCGCGTGCGGGCCGAGCGCCCGCACCAGCAGGTCGTGCTCGGTGTGCGCCAGGCCGTCGGCGTGGGCGAAGGTGGCCGAGACGTCGACCCCGATGGTGCGCGGCGCGGCCTGGTCGACGAAGCGGCGGACGGCGGCCCACTGCGACTCCTCCGCCGTCAGCCCCGGCTGCTCGTCGGCGTCCCAGGAGCCGAGGAACTGACCGACCGGGTACCGGGAGACCGCCGCGGCCGTGACGCCGTCGTCGCTGCGGTGGAACAGCAGGATCGTCCGCCGGCGGGCCGACAGCCAGGTCGCCGGCAGCAGGGTCGGCAGCACCGGGTCCTCGTTGTACTCGCGGCCGATGACCACCCACAGGTCGATCCCCGCCCGGTCCATCAGCCCGGGCAGCACGTCGAGCAGGCGCTGGGTCAGCCAGCGGTCCTGGACGTCGGCCTGCTCGCGCAGGGGCAGCGGCACGGTGCGGGTGGGGTCGGGGGCCACCCGTTCGGCGGTCGCGGTCATGCAGGCAGGAAAGCAGACCGCCGTCCGCACCGCCCGGGGACGTCGCCGGTGCCGCGTCCGGGTCAGGCCGTCGTGCCGCCGGCCGGACTCCGCCGCGAGCCGCCGGTCACCTGGGGCACGAGCGTGCCGCCGGCCACGACCACCCGGTCCCGTCCGGCCTGCTTGGCCTCGTACATGGCCGCGTCGGCCCGGTCGACCAGCCGCCACAGCGCGTCGGTGGGGTCCTCGCCGTCGACCGGCCCGGCCAGCGCGACCCCGATCGAGGCGGTCACCTCCCGCTGCTGCGCGCGTCCGCTGTCCACGACGGCCAGCCGGAGCCGCTGGGCCAGCCGCCAGGCCTCGTCGGGGTCGGACACCAGCCCGAGGACGACGAGCTCCTCACCGCCGGTGCGCGCCAGCACGTCGGCGGGGCGCACGCTGGCGGCCAGTGCACGGGACACCGAGCGGAGCACGGCGTCCCCGACCGCGTGGCCGTAGGTGTCGTTGAGCCGCTTGAAGTGGTCCAGGTCCAGCACCAGGGCCGCCACCCGCTGGCCGTCGCGCCGGGCCTGCCGCCAGATCCGCGGTGCCTGCTCGACCAGGGACCGCCGGTTCGCCAGGCCGGTCAGCGGGTCGGTCGAGGAGAGCGCCTGGGTCGCCGCCAGCAGCCGCTCCACCCGTCGGCGCAGCACGAAGACCCCGACCGTGGCGGCGTTGAGCAACCCGGCGCTGGCGGCCACGGCGACGACGAGCGCCGCGGTGCCCGGATAGCTGTCGGCCAGGGCCGTCCAGCAGGCCACGACGACGGCGACCATGTGCACCGCCAGCGCCCGGGCGCGCAGGAACCAGGCGGCGACGAGACAGGTGAACAGCAGCATCAGGGGAGGGGCGTAGCGCAGCGGGTCGCCGGTCGCCCAGGCGAGCACCACGTAGACCAGGTCCCCGAACAGCACGAGGGCGACGGTCACCGCCGCGCTGGCCCGTCGACGCACCCCGAGCGCGGCGGCGATCAGCAGGCAGGCGGCCAGCGTGACGGCGTAGACGGGACGGCCGGCGCCGTCCCGCACGGCGCCGTCGACGAACAGGTTGATCGAGCCCAGGACCGTGAGCACCCCGAGCAACGCCGCCAGGGCCCAGGCGACCAGGCCGTTCTCCGGGCCCCGTCCCGCGCGCAGGGGATCGCGCGCCGGGTGGGTGGACTCCCCGCCGCAGCGCGTACCGGGCGTGTGGGCCCCCGCCATGGGCAGCAGCATGCCGCAGGAGCGCGCTCAGCAGAACCGGCTGGAGCGTGCCATTTCCGGAACCCGTTCTGTTGTCGGAGGCAACCGTCGGTCGGCGGCGGGGACGACCGTCGGGTGCGAGGCTGGGCACCCCAGTCGGACACCACCGGCCGGATGACCACGAGAGGAGCTGGCGATGGCGGAGGGACCGTGGTTCTACTGCTTGAAGCACCACGCCGTCGAGACGCGGGACGGCTGTGCCGAGCGGCACCGCCTGGGTCCGTACGACACCCGCGCGGAGGCCCAGGACGCCCTGGAGAAGGTCGCCGAGCGGAACGAGGCAGCCGACGCCGCCGACCGCGCCTGGGAGGAGGGGCGGGAGTAGCCGACCCGCTCGGCCGTCCACGGCCGCTCGGGGCATGATCGTCGGCAGGTGCGTCCGTGAGGGCGCCCGGACGACAGGAGGAGCCGTGACGGACGGACGCGCGATGGAGGACCTCGTGGTCGGCGTGCTCGGAGGCACCGGGCCGCAGGGCCGGGGTCTGGCGGTGCGGTTGGCCGCAGCCGGGCAGCGCGTGCTGCTGGGTTCCCGGGACGCCGAACGCGCCGAGGAGGTCGCCGGTGAGGTGGCCACCCGGGCCGATGCGGCCGCCGGCGGCGTCGGGGTGTCGGTCCGCGGTGGGTCCAACGCCGACGTCGCGGGGGCGGCGGACCTGGTGATCGTCGCGGTCCCGTACGCCGGTCACGCCGACACCCTCGCCGAGCTGGCGACCCCGCTGGCCGGCAAGGTCGTCGTCGACTGCGTCGTCCCGATGGGCTGGGACGAGCTCGGGGCCTACGTGCTGGACGTGGCCGAGGGCAGCGTGTGCCAGCAGGCCGCCGCGCTGCTGCCGGACAGCTCCGTCGTCGGCGCCTTCCACCACCTCTCGGCGGTCACGCTGGAGGACCTCTCCCAGCCGACGCTGGAGGGCGACGTCATGGTGGTCGGCGACGTCCGGGAGGCCACCGACCTGGTGCAGGCCCTCGCCGGGCGGCTGCCCGGCATGCGCGGGGTCTACGCCGGCCGGCTGCGCAACGCCCGCCAGGTCGAGGCGCTCACGATCAACCTGGTCTCGGTCAACCGCCGCTACAAGGCCCACGCCGGCGTCCGCATCACCGACGTCTGAGGCAGGTCCCCGCACGGCCGAGGGTGATGTGCAGCGAGGGTGCGTTCCCGGCTGGGAACGCACCCTCGCTGCACATCACCGACGCTCCTGTGGCGGAGGAGCTCGGCCAGCAGCGGGTCCCGGTAGCCGCCATCGACCACCAGGCGGCGTGGAACCCTGGCCGAGGCTGGGAGCCGGTTCCCAGCGCGGCTGGTGAGGAGGCCCGATGAGATCGGTTCGACGCGTCGTGGGCGCGCTGGCATCGGTCGCCCTGCTGACCGCGTGCTCATCGGACGAGGGGCGCGGGCCGCGGCCGATCGTCGGGTGGTCTGCCGCCGACGACGTGCTGCACCTGTGGCTGGACACCTGCAACGGCGACCCGGAGTTCGAGGTGGTCCACGCCGAGGACGCCGTGACCGTCACCGTCATCTCGACGAAGCGCGACCCGGGCGACGCGTGCCAGGACACGGTGACCGTGACCCTCGATGAGGCGCTGGGTGACCGCACGGTCGTCGACGGGGCCACCGGGCGCGAGGCGCCTCCGATGGAGGGCTGACCCCTCGTCGGCCCCGGCGAGCGGGCCGACGACGACCTCGGGCCGCCGACCACCTCTCCTGCCAGTCAGGAGTGCAGTCAGTCGAACGAGTGCTCCGGTCCGGGGAACGCGCCCTGGCGGACCTCGGTGGCGTACTCCTGGGCGGCGCGGAGGAGCTCGCCGCGCAGGTCGGCGTACTTCTTCACGAACTTCGGTACCCGCCCCGACGTCATCCCGGCCATGTCCGGCCAGACGAGCACCTGGGCGTCGCAGTCCGGCCCGGCGCCGATCCCGATCGTCGGGATGGTCAGCTCCTTGGTGACCTGGCCGGCGATCTCGGCGGGCACCATCTCCATCACCACGGCGAACGCGCCGGCGTCCTGCACGGCGTGCGCGTCGGCCAGCAGCTGCTCGGCACCGGCGCCGCGGCCCTGCACCCGGTAGCCACCCAGGGCGTGCTCGCTCTGCGGGGTGAAGCCGATGTGCGCCATCACCGGGATGCCGGCCTCGGTCAGCAGCCGGATCTGCGGTGCCACCCGGACGCCGCCCTCCAGCTTCACTGCCTGGGCGCCGCCCTCCTTCATCATCCGCACCGCGGTGTCGAAGGCCTGCTGCGGACCGGACTCGTAGCTGCCGAACGGCAGGTCGGCGACGATCAGCGAGCGCTTCGTGGAGCGGGTGACCGCCCGGGTCATCAGCAGCAGGTCCTCGACCGTCACCGGCACGGTGGAGCTGTGCCCGAGGACGACGTTGCCCGCGGAGTCACCGACCAGCAGCACCGGGATGCCGGCCTCCTCGAACACCGCTGCGGCGTAGGTGTCGTAGGCGGTGAGCATCGCCCACTTCTCGCCACGGTCCTTGGCCTGCTGCAGGTGGTGCACGCGCACCCGGGCGGTGGAGGTGCCGCCGTAGAGAGGGGACTCGGTCACTGGGCCGCTCCTTCGCGGACGCTGGGCAGGCTCTCCCGCCAGCGGTTGGTGATCGGCAGCCGGCGGTCCCGACCGAAGGCCTTCAGCGAGATCTTGGTGCCCGGCGCGGACTGGCGGCGCTTGAACTCGGCCAGGTCGACCAGCCGCAGCACCCGCGCCACCACCTCCGGGTCGTGGCCGCGCTCGAGCAGCTGGGCCAGGCCCAGGTCACGGTCGACGTAGTCGGCGATGACGGCGTCCAGCTCCTCGTAAGAGGGGAGTGAGTCGCTGTCCTGCTGCCCGGGGGCGAGCTCGGCCGACGGCGGCTTGTCGATCGAGTTCTGCGGGATCGGCTCCACCTCACCGCGGTCCCGGGCGTGTGCGTTGCGCCAGCGGGCGAGGTCCCAGACGAGGGTCTTGGGCACGTCCTTGATCGGGGCGAACCCGCCGGCTGCGTCGCCGTAGAGCGTCGAGTAGCCGACGGCGACCTCGCTCTTGTTGCTGGTGGCCAGCAGCAGGTGGCCGTGCTGGTTGGACAGCCCCATCAGCAGCGTGCCGCGCACCCGCGCCTGCAGGTTCTCCGCGGCCACCCCGGACAGCTCCACCGCCGCCTCGAGCGCCGTCACCACCGGGGCGATCGGGACGACGGAGTAGTGCATGCCCAGCCGCTGCGCCGAGTCCGCGGCGTCGGCCAGGGAGTGCTCGCTGGACCACTTCGACGGCAACCCGACCCCGACCACCCGGTCGGCACCGAGCGCGTCGACGGCCAGCGCGGCCACCAGGGCCGAGTCGATGCCGCCGGACATGCCGAGCACCACCGAGGGCATGCCGTTCTTGTCGATGAAGTCGCGCAGCCCCAGCACCAGCGCCCGCCAGACCTCCTCGCAGTCGCTCAGCGGCTCGGCCACCGACGCGGGCTGTGCCGGGTAGGCCGGCACCGGCTCCTCGGAGACCAGGTGCCGGGTGACGGTCATCGGGCCGATCCGGCCCGCCCGCCGCTCGGGCACGGCTGCCGGGTCCACCGTCAGGTCGACGGTGAGCAGGTGCTCGACGAACTGCGGGGCGCGGGCCAGCAGCTCACCGGCGGCGGAGACGGCGAGCGAGTCGCCGTCGAAGACCAGCTCGTCCTGGCCGCCCACCTGGTTGCAGTAGACGATCGGGGCGTTCGCCTCTGCGGCGCGGCGCTGCACCAGCGGCAGCCGCAGGTCGTCCTTGGCGCGCTCGTAGGGCGAGGCGTTGGGGGAGACGACGAGGTCGACCCCGGCCTGCCCGGCCACCCCGCACGGGCCGCCCTCGACCCAGAGGTCCTCGCAGATCGTGAGCGCGACGTCGACCCCGTGCAGCCGGACGACCGGGAGCTCGGTGCCGGGCACGAAGTAGCGGGCCTCGTCGAAGACGCCGTAGTTGGGCAGGTGGCGCTTGTGGTAGCGGGCCACGACCTCCCCGCCGTGCAGCAGGGCCGCGGCGTTGCGCGGGGCCCCTCGGCGGGGGTTGGCGTCGCCGGGGGCGTCGTCCGCATCGGTGGGGATCTCGTCCACCGGGGCGGGGCCGGCCCCCTCCGTGTGCGCCAGGTAGCCGACGACGACGGCGGTGCCGCCCAGGCCCTGCTCGGCCAGCGTCCCCGCCAGCTCGACCAGCGTCTGCTCGCTGGCCCGGGCGAAGGACTCCCGGAGCACCAGGTCCTCGGCCGGGTAGCCGGTCAGCGTCATCTCCGGGAACACGACCAGGTGGGCGTCCCGGCCGGCGGCCCGCCGGGTCCAGTCGACGACCAGCTCGGCGTTGCCCGCGAGGTCGCCGACCCGGGTGTCCACCTGGGCGAGGGCCACCCGCAGCTGTCGCACCGACTCCGCCGTCCGCTGCTGATCGCTCACACCCGTGAGTGTGGTCGCCACCCCGCCCGGTCGCCCAGGTGGGGACTCCTCGGGTGGGTGTGGTCCCCGCCACATGCACGACGGAGTACGACCGGTCCGGGGCGCCTGTTCCGCCCGGCCACCCTCAGGGGGCAGGCTGGGGGCCACGTAACACCGATGTCACGACTGGAGTGGAGCATGCCGAGCATGGACCGCCAGCAGGAGTTCGTCCTGCGCACCCTGGAGGAGCGCGACATCCGCTTCGTGCGGCTGTGGTTCACCGACGTCTCCGGCTACCTGAAGGCCGTCGCGGTGGCGCCGGCCGAGATCGAGGCCGCGTTCGCGGAGGGCATCGGCTTCGACGGCTCGGCGATCGAGGGCTTCGCCCGGGTCTACGAGTCCGACATGCTGGCCAAGCCCGACCCGGGCACCTTCCAGGTCATGCCGGGCTCGCGTGGGCAGGCCAGCGAGACCGCGCGGATGTTCTGCGACATCACGCTGCCCGACGGCTCACCCGCCTGGGCCGACCCGCGGCACGTGCTGCGGCGGGCGCTGAGCAAGGCGGCCGACATGGGCTTCACCTTCTACACCCACCCCGAGATCGAGTTCTTCCTCCTCAAGGACCTGCCCAGCGACGGCAGCGCACCGGAACCCGCCGACGTCGGCGGCTACTTCGACCTCTCCACGCACAACGTGGCGCACGACTTCCGCCGGGAGGCGGTCTTCGCGCTGGAGGCGATGGGCATCTCGGTGGAGTTCAGCCACCACGAGGTCGCCCCCGGTCAGCAGGAGATCGACCTGCGGTACGCCGACGCGCTGTCGATGGCCGACAACATCATGACGCTGCGGCACGTCGTCCGGGAGGTGGCGCTGGCCCAGGGCGTGCACGCCACGTTCATGCCCAAGCCCTTCACCGAGCTGGCCGGCTCGGCGATGCACACCCACCTGTCGCTGTTCGAGGGCGACCGCAACGCCTTCCACGACCCGGCCGACCCGATGCGGCTGTCGACCACCGGCAAGCAGTTCATCGCCGGGCTGCTCACCCACGCCCGGGAGATGACCGCGGTCACCAACCAGACGGTGAACTCCTACCGGCGGCTGCTGGCCGGCACCGAGGCGCCCACGGCGGCGACCTGGGGCCGGGCCAACCGGTCGGCGCTGGTGCGACTGCCCTCCTACAAGCCGAACAAGGGCAACTCCGCCCGGGTCGAAGTGCGTTCGCCCGACTCCGCGTGCAACCCCTACCTCACCTTCGCGGTGCTGCTGGCCGCCGGGCTGCGCGGCATCGAGAAGGGCTACGAGCTGCCGCCCGAGGCCGAGGACGACGTCTGGTCGCTGACCGACACCGAGCGGCGGGCGGCCGGGTACGAGGACCTGCCGGTCTCCTTGGGCGAGGCGCTCACCGCCATGCAGGGCAGCGAACTGGTCGCGGAGACCCTCGGGGAGCACGTCTTCGACTTCTTCCTGCGCAACAAGTGGGAGGAGTTCAACTCCTACCGGCAGAACGTCACCCCCTTCGAGCTGAAGCGCTACCTCCCCGGCCTGTAACGCGCCCGGCGCCACCGAAATGGCCATTTCGGTGGTGCCGGCACGGGGAACTAGCCTTCCTCCCATGGCCCGTCTGCTCGTCGTCGTCCCCTCCGACACCGACCCGCCGACCCGGCTGGGGGAGTGGTTGCGCGAGGCCGGGCTGGAGCTCGACGAGCGGCGGCTGTCCGCCGGTGAGCCGCTGCCGGCGGACCTGACCGGGTTCGACGGGCTGCTGGTGATGGGCGGCCCGCAGTCGTCGCTGGATGCCGATGAGGTCTCACCTGAGCTGGTCGGCGTGCGGCACCTGCTGGCCCAGGCGGTCGCGGCCGACGTGCCGACCCTGGCGATCTGCCTGGGCGCCCAGCTGCTGGCCCAGGTCGGTGGCGGCAGCACCCGGGTGGGTGCCGACGGACCGGAGGTGGGGGCGACGCTGGTGGCCAAGCGGGACCTCGCCGACGCCGACCCGCTGTTCGGCCCGCTGCCGCTGTCGCCGGACGTGCTCCAGTGGCACCACGACGAGATCGACCGGCTGCCGGCCGGCGCGACCCTGCTGGCGAGCAACCCGCGGTACGCGAACCAGGCCTACCGGGTCGGCGACCACGTGTACGGCCTCCAGTTCCACATCGAGACCGACCCGGACCTGGTGCGGCGGTGGGCCGAGGGCGATGCGGTGGGCGTGGCCAGCAGTGGCCTGGACGTCGAGACGATCTGCGCCCGCGCGAGCGCCGTGCACCCGGACCTCGCCGAGGTCTGGGCGCCCTTCGCGGCCCGGTTCGCCGACCTGGTGCGCGCCCGCGCCACCACCAGGGGTTGACGGTGGCCGCTCCGCAGCTCGACGACGAGGTGCCCCGCCGGGCCGTCGTCCGGCTGGTGCGCTTCGGCTTCGACGACGGCGCCCGGGTGGCCCGGCTGCTGGCCTCCCCGGCGCTGGGGCTGTGGGACCTGGAGCGGAACGAGCCGGCCGACCCCGAGGCCGCGCCGGTGGTCTCGGCGCTGGCCCGCGCCGGCGACCCGGACCTCGCCGTCCGCTCGCTGGCCCGGCTGGTCGAGGCGCTGGACGCCGCCGACGCCGACGGGGAGCTCGCAGCCGCGCTGCTGGCCCGGCTGCGCGGCTCGGCGACGGTGCGCTCCCGGCTGCTGGCGGTGCTGGGGGCCTCCGCCGGCCTCGCCGACCACCTGGCCGCCCACCCGACCGACTGGGTGGTGCTGGACACCGCGGACCGCACCGCCCGCCCCGGCCCGCACGAGCTCGAGCAGCAGCTGCTGTTCGCCGTCGGGGCCGACCCGCACGACCCGCCGTGGGGCGTCCGGCTGGGCACCGCGGCACCCGACGCCGACCCCGCCCGGGTCCGCGACCTCCGGCACGCCTACCTGCGGGCCGTCCTCTCGCTGGCCGGCCGTGACCTCGGCGACGGGCTGCCCGCCGACGAGGTGGCCGCCGAGCTGTCCGACCTCGCCGGTGCCGTGCTCACCGCCGGTCTGGCCCTCGCCCTCGCGGAGCAGCCGGCCGACGCCACCCCGTGCCGGCTGGCCGTCATCGCGCTGGGCAAGTGCGGTGGCCGGGAGCTGAACTACGTCAGCGACGTCGACGTGGTCTTCGTCGCCGAGCCCGTCGAGGGGGAGGACGACGCCGCGGCCGTCGCCAGCGCCGCCCGGGTGGCCGGGGCACTGATGCGGATCTGCGGGCAGGCCGCCTGGGAGGTGGACGCGGCGCTGCGCCCGGAGGGCAAGGCCGGACCCCTGGTGCGCACCGTGGCCGGGCACCGCGCGTACTACGACCAGTGGGCCAGCACCTGGGAGTTCCAGGCGCTGCTGAAGATGCGGCCGGTGGCCGGTGACCCGGCGCTGGGCCGGGAGTACGTGGACGAGATCTGGCCGCTGGTCTGGAAGGCCGGCGACCGGCCCGGCTTCGTCGCGGAGATCCAGGCCATGCGCCGCCGGGTGGAGCAGAACATCCCGGCCGCCCAGGCCGAGCGGCAGCTCAAGCTCGGTCGCGGTGGCCTCCGGGACGTCGAGTTCAGCGTCCAGCTGCTGCAACTGGTGCACGGTCGGGCCGACGTGTCCCTGCGCGCCGGCGGCACGATCCCGGCGCTGACCGTCCTGGGCGCCGGTGGGTACATCGGGCGCGAGGACGCCGCCACGCTCATCGCCTCCTACCGCTTCCTGCGCACCGTCGAGCACCGGCTGCAGCTGCTGCGGCTGCGGCGCACCCACCTGCTGCCGGTGGCCGGCGACCAGCTGCGCTGGCTGGCCCGCTCGCTGGGCTACAAGCCCGACGACCGCGGCGACTCGGTCGCCGTCCTGCAGGCGGAGCTGGCACTGCACAACCGGGTGGTCCGCCGGCTGCACGAGAAGCTCTTCTACCGGCCGCTGCTGTCCTCGGTCGCCCGGGTGCCGGGCGAGCAGCTGCAGCTGGGGCCGAAGGCGGCGGGGGAGTGGCTGCGGGCCCTGGGCTTCGCCGACCCCGATGGTGCGCTCCGGCACCTGACCGTGCTCACCGGTGGGCTGAGCCGGTCGGCGTCCATGCAGCGCTACCTGCTCCCGGTGCTGCTGCAGACCTTCGCCTCCTGCGCCGACCCCGACGCCGGGCTGCTGGCCTACCGCAAGGTCAGCGAGGCGCTGGGCAACGACCAGTGGTTCCTGCGGCTGCTGCGGGACGAGGGCCAGGCCGCCGAGCGGCTGGCCGTGCTGCTGGGCTCGAGCCAGTACGTCGCCGGCCTGCTGACCCGCACGCCGGAGGCGATGCGCATCCTGGCCGACGACGCCCAGCTGGAGCCCCGCAGCGCCGAGACGCTCACCTCGGCATGGCGGCAGGCGGTGGCCCGAGCCGACAGCCCGAGCGCCGGCGTGCAGGTGCTCCGGTCACTGCGCCGCCAGGAGCTGCTGCGGATCGCCTGCGCCGACCTGCTCGGCCGGCTGGAGGTGCTCCGGGTCGGCCAGGCGCTGTACGACGTCGCGGTGGCCACGCTGCGCGCCGGGCTGGACGCCGCGGTGCGCAGCTGGGCCGTCGAGACCGGGCTGGCGGTCGAGGACGTCCCGGTCGACGTCGCCGTGATCGGCATGGGCCGGCTGGGAGGTGCCGAACTGGGCTACGGCTCGGACGCCGACGTGCTGTTCGTGCACCGCCTGCGCCCGGGGGCGGACGAGGGCCGGGCCACGTCGGCGGCCACCGCCATCGCGCACGCGCTGCGCCGGCTGCTGAGCGAACCCGCGCCCGACCCGGCCTTCGAGGTCGACGCCAACCTGCGTCCCGAGGGCCGTCAGGGGGCGATGTCGCGGAGCCTGAGCGCGTTCGCCGAGTACTACGAGCGCTGGGTCTCCACCTGGGAGGTGCAGGCGCTGCTGCGCGCCGAGCCGGTGGCCGGCGACGCGGCGCTCGGCCGGGAGTTCATCGCCCTGATCGACCCGCTGCGGTACCCGGCCGAGGGGCTGTCGCCCGAGCAGGTGGCCGAGATCCGCCGGATCAAGGCCCGGGTGGACAGCGAGCGGCTGCCCCGTGGCGCCGACCCGGCCACGCACACCAAGCTCGGCCGAGGCGGACTGGCCGACGTCGAGTGGACCGCGCAGCTGCTCCAGCTGCAGCACGCCGCGACGCACCCGGCGCTGCGGGTCACCGGCACGGTGCCGGCCCTGGAGGCGCTGGGGGAGGCCGGCCTGCTGGACGCCGAGCAGCGGGACGCGCTGCGGTCGGCGTGGGAGCTGGCCAGCCGGGCGCGCAACGCCGTCTTCCTGGTCCGCGGTCGGCCGGGTGACCAGCTGCCCCGGCAGGGGCTGGAGCTGAGCGGGGTGGCCCGGGCGTGCGGCTACGGGCCGGAGACCGACGCCGGGCAGTTCCTCGACGAGTACCGGCGGGTCACCCGGCACGCGCGCACGGTCGTGGAGCGCGTCTTCTACGGCCACACCGACGAGGGCTGAGGCGGCCTCGGCGAGGTGGCGGGCGGGCGGTCGGTTGGGCACGGCCGGTCCCGGGCACCATCGAGCGGTGCCCACCGACCAGAGCCCGGCCGCCGTGCCCGACGACCCCGCCGACGTGACCGACGCCCGGGTGCGCGACGAGCCCCCGGCCGACGAGCCGACGGCGACCATAACCCCCTACCGGGACGGTCCGCTGATCGTGCGCGGGAACTTCCAGCTGGTCGACACCGACGGCCAGGAGATCGACCCGGGCCGCAAGACGGTGGCGTTGTGTCGCTGCGGGAAGTCCGGGATCAAGCCGTTCTGCGACGGCACCCACAAGCGCGCCGGGTTCCACTCCGGCAGCGCCCCGTCCCGTCCCCGGCCGGCGGCCCGGCTGTTCCAGGAGCCCGGTCGCGAGTCCGACGACGGGCACCGGCCGCCGACCTGAGCGGACGTCGGCCCCGGTCCACCGCGTGTTCGCCGGTGGGCCACCTGCTGGCCGTGCGGGCGGACCAGGGTCGGCGGCGACCCTGACCCGAACTCCTGAGGTGGCCCGTGCTCCGTCGTCCGCTCCGTCCCGTCACCGCTGTCCTCTCGCTCAGCGCGCTCGCCCTGCTGGCAGCCGCCGGCCCGGCCGCGGCCGCACCGGCACGCACCTTCACGCCGCTGTCGACCTTCCCCGTGGCAGGGGACGTCGCCGAGATCATCTCGGCCACCCCGGACGGGCGGACGGTCGTCTACACCGACTCCGAGCTCGGCCGGGTGGGGCTGGTCGACCTCACCGACCCGAGTGCGCCGCGGGACCGGGGGGCCATCGACGTGGGCGGCTCGCCGACCTCGGTCACCGTCACCTCCAGCGCCCGGTACGCCCTGGTCGCGGTCGACACCACCACCGACCTGGCCCGGCCCTCGGGCCACCTGGCGGTCATCGACCTGCCCCGGCGCGCGATCGTGCGGACCATCGACCTGGGTGGTCAGCCCGACTCCATCGACATCGGCCCCAGCGGCGTCTTCGCCGCGATCGCGATCGAGAACCAGCGCGACGAGGACATCGAGGTGGGCGCCGTGGAGGGCGGCCTGCCGCAGCTGCCCGCCGGCTTCCTCTCGGTCGTGGACCTGCGCGGCCCGGTGAGCGCGTGGACGGTCGGCCGGGTGGAGCTGACCGGGCTGCCGGGCGCGGTCTTCGCCGACGACCCGGAGCCCGAGTTCGTCGACGTCGACGGCCGGGACATCGCCGCGGTCACCCTGCAGGAGAACAACGCGATCGCACTGGTCGACCTGGCCCGCCGCACGGTGGTCAGCTCCTTCTCCGCCGGCACGGTGACCCGTACCGACGCCGACACGGTCGACGACGACGTCATCGCCTTCGACGACCTGCTGGTCGCCCCGCGGGAGCCGGACACGGTGCAGTGGACGCTGCGCGGCAACCTGGTCACCGCCGACGAGGGCGACCTGGCCGAGGAGCCGGCCGGCGGCCGCGGCTGGACGGTGTTCGACCAGGCCGGCACGGTGCTGTACAGCAGCGGTGGCTCCGCCGAGCGGGCGCTCGCGGCCGCCGGCGCCTACCCGGACGGGCGCAGCGACGACAAGGGCGCGGAGTTCGAGGGCGCCGAGGTCGCCCGGATGCGCGGCGTCGACTACACCTTCATCGCCTCCGAGCGCGGGGACGCCGTCCTCGTCTACGACACCGACCGGGACGCCGAGCCGGAGCTGCTGCAGGTGCTGCCCGTCGGCGAGGCGCCCGAGGGGCTGCTGGCCATCCCGTCCCGCGGGCTGTTCGTCACCAGCAACGAGGACGACGGCTCCCTGTCGGTCTTCGGCCTCCGCTGACCGGCGGGCAGCCGGTCGCCGTCAGACCTGGGCGGCGACCGGCTGCTCCCGGCGCAGGCCGGAGCGGCCGGCCTCCCAGGCGCCCAGCAGGTGCTCGGCGGTGAGACCGTCCAGCGCCAGCGAGCACTGCGCACCGAACAGGACGTCGGCGGCCAGCGACGGGTCCTCGGCCACCAGCGACCCGCACATGTCGACCGAGGCGATCTGCTCGTGCACCGCGTCGGCCTCCACGTGCTCGTCGTAGAAGACGCTGGTCGCCTCGCCGTACCCCAGGCGCCGCAGCCCGGAGGAGTAGCGGCGGCTGGGCTCCGATGAGGTCATCTCCACTGCCGCCAGGTGTCCCAGGCACGCGCCCCGGAACCGGCGGTGCAGCCCGAACAGCGACATGGTGTTGACCGAGGTGAAGGCCACCGCGGGGGCGTCGTCCCAGAGTGCGCCGTAGCCGGTGTCCAGGCCCAGGTCGGCCATCATCCCGGCGAACAGCTGGCTGTGCATCCGCTCGGCCGACCCGCCGCCGTACTCGTCGGCCTGGATCTCGACCATCGCCGCCTTGGCCCGCCCGCTGATCCGCGGGATGGCCCAGGTGTGCGGGTCGCCCTCCTTCAGGTGGTACACCGAGCGCAGCGTGAGGTACTCCTGCCACTGCTCGCGGGTGCCGTGCTTGGCCAGGTACCTCGACAGCGAGGGCCCGTCGTCGGCCGCGATCACCGCGCTGAGCTGCTGGTCCACCGGCGCGTCGGTGACCTCCACCGGCGTGACCAGGGCTCGCAACGCAGCCAGGTGCCGCTGCTCGAGCAGAGCGCGCAGGCGCAGCAGCTCCGGGTCCCACTCCCAGGCGTCGTCCACGTCGTCGAAACCGCGGTAGTGCAGCTCGTAGCAGATGGCCAGGGTGAGCTGGAGGTCCTCGTCGGTCAGCGGGTCGGCCGCCGAGGCGGCCAGCCCCTCGGCGGCGGCCAGCGTGCGGGTGCTGAGAGTCGCCCCGGCGGCGAGGTCCGCGCACAGCGCGGCACTGACGGGGCCCCGTGGCTTGGGAAGGCGCATGGGTCCGGTCATGCCCAGCCGGTCGCCGTCCGGAACCTGCACCGGCCGATCGGTGGTGCACCACCTGCTGCCGGGCCGCACGTCCGTGGGCGGGACCCGGCGTGCTGCGAGGTCAGATGTTCCGGTCGAAGGCGGAGGCCATCCGGGCCTGCTCCTCCAGCACCTCGCCGATCCGCGCCTGGACGGCGTCCAGCTGACCGATGATCTCCCCGGTGGTGTGGATGCCGTCGGCCACCGCCTTGCTGCTGGCCTGGATCCCGGCGATCTGGTCGGACACCTTCTGCGTCGCGTTGGCGGTCTCCCGGGCCAGGTCCTTGACCTCGCTGGCCACGACCGCGAAGCCCTTGCCCAGCTCGCCGGCGCGGGCCGCCTCGATGGTGGCGTTCAGCGCCAGCAGGTTGGTCTGGTCGGCGATGCCGGAGATGATCCGGATCACCTCGCCGACGGCAGCCGAGGCCTCGTCCAGCGCCTCGACCTCGGTGGTCATCGTGGACGCCTGGCTGACCGCGCTCTCCGCCACCCGGCCGGCGTCGTCGGCGGCCTCGCGGAGCCGGGAGACGGTGTCCAGCAGCTCGCGGGCGTTGTCCGCGGACTCCTCCGTGCGGCGCAGCACGTCCAGTCGCTGCGACACCAGCTGCTGCACGTTCCGCAACGCCGAGCGGCGGGACTCCGACAGCTCGATCGTCGAGGTGACGAAGAAGTCCATCGTGCCGACGACCCGGCCACCGACCAGCAGCGGGAAGCACACGCCGGACTTGACCCCGGCGCGCTGGGCCGCAGGCGCGCGGACGCAGTCGGTCATCTCACCGATGTCGCGGACGAAGAAGAGGTCCCGGGACCGCCAGGTGCGTCCCGAGAGGCCGACCCCCTCGGCGAAGCTGGCGGTGAGGGTGACCTTGCGGAACTCCTCCCCGGCCGAACCGGACTCCTGCTGGAAGCGCAGCACGTTCGCGCTCTCGTCCAGTGCCCAGTAGGAGCCGTAGGCCCAGCCGAACGCCTCGCGCACGGTGTCCAGCGCGATCCGCAGGGCGGACTGCTGGTCGCGGGCGGCGCTCAGCTCGGTGACCACGGTGGTGACCGCGACCCGGTCGTCGAGCGTCTCCTGCAGCTCCGCCTTGCCCAGCGCGGCCCTGCGGGCGTGGCTGAGCAGCCGGCCCAGGGAGTCCCACTTGCCCTGGCGGGCACCGAAGAAGGGCAGTTCACCGGCGTTGTAGTACTCGTAGAGCGCGACGACCCGGCCGTTCTCGACCAACGGCAGGATGCACCCGGCCGTGGCGCCCGCGGCGAGCGCAGCCGCCCAGCGCAGACACCTCCGCGGGTCGCTGCTCCCATCCGTCACCAGCGCCCGCTTGGTACGGATCGCCTCCCCGCCGTAGCCGTCGGAGGCGGTCATCTGCAGCGCCTGGCCGCCGAAGCTCGCAGCGATGGTCGGCGCCAGCGGGCCGGACTCGTGCGTCAGGTGGAAGACGCCGCCGTCCGCGACCAGCCAGACCGCGCCGTAGGCGATGTCGAGCTCGTGGACGAGCGTCTCGACGATCACCCGGTGTGCCTGGGGTTCGTCGGTGACGCCCTGGTCGAGGCGGGCGATCACGGCCTCCACGGCCTCGACGTCGCGGGGCATGTGCCCCACGTCGATCCCGTTCGTGACCGGGGTGCTGGTGCGCCGCCTCATCCGTGTCCTCCATCGCAGCTCGGCGCCGGCCGCGAGCATCGCGGCGGCGTGCGGAGCTGCCCGGACCCCAGCAGCGGTCGGCCCAGCTCGTCATGGACATCGGCAGGTCACGGCGGCAGTTGAGCCGGGGGACAACTCGGTCGTGCGCGGCCCGTCCGGCCGCCCCGGAGAACGTCCCCGATCCACGTTTGCGGCCATGTGGAGTGGCAAGGGCCACAGGACATGAACGACACAACCACGATCGAATCGGGGTCTGTCTCATGAACACCTTCCTCGCTCTCTCCTCGGCTGCACTGCTGGCGGCCAGCGGGCTGGTGGGCGGTGCCACCACCGCACCGCCGCCCGCACCACCCACCCCGGTGCCGTCCGCCGGGGACCAGGCACCGCCGACCGGGCTCCAACCCGTGGGCACGCCGGGCACCGACCCGGTGCAGGCGGGCGGCTTCCCTGACGTGACCGGGCCGACGGCGTACCTGACCGGCGTGCGGACCGCTGGGCACGACGGCTTCGACCGCGTCGTCCTCGAGTTCGCCGGCGACGCGATACCCGGGTACCGGGTGTCCTACGTCGAGCCCCCGATCACCGAGGACGGCTCCGGCGCCGAGGTCGCGGTGCCCGGTCAGGCGTTCCTCGAGGTGCGGGTCGCGCCCGCCAGCGGCGTGGACCTGTCCGGCTCCGAGCCGCGGGAGACCTACACCGGTCCGGACCGGGTCGCCCCGTCCGACGGCGCCGTCGTCACCGAGGTGGTCGAGACCGGCGACTTCGAGGGCCAGCTGGCCTGGACGATCGGGCTGGAGCAGCGCGTGCCCTTCGGCGTCGCGGTGCTGGAGGACCCGACCCGGCTGGTCGTGGACCTGTACCAGGACCCGGCGGAGTCGATCGAGCCGATCGGGGCCGGGGACGTCGCGGACTCCGTGGTCTCCGGGGCCGGGGAACCGGTGGCGGTCACCGACGTCCGGCTGGGGGCCCACCCCGGCTTCGACCGGATGGTCTTCGAGGTCGCCGGTGAGGGGGCGGCCGGCTGGCGGATCGGGTACACCGACGACCCGCGGGCACAGGGCTCCGGTGCGCCCATCGACGTGCCGGGGGACGCCACCCTGGGCATCACCCTGACCAACATCGCACTCCCCGCCGACGCCCCGGAGGGCGTGCAGCCCTGGGACGGCCCCGATCAGCAGCAGGTGCCCGGGGCATCGGTCCTGCAGGCACTGGTGGAGGACACCCTCTTCGAGGGCCAGTACACGTTCTTCGCCGGGCTCGACGCGGAGCGGCCGTTCGCGGTGTCCCGGCTCTCCTCGCCGCAGCGCATCGTCGTCGACGTGCTGGCCCAGGACGGGCTGTCGCCGGTCGACCTCGGCAACCGGTGCGAGCACCCGGACGGCTTCGCGATCAGCTACCCCGGGTCCTGGTCGACCAACGCCGGTGACGTGCTGCCGCCCTGCTCCCGGTTCGCTCCCGAACCGTTCACCCTGACCGAGGGGACCGACGTCCGGACGGCGCCGATCTCCGCCTCGGTGGAGCCGGTCCCGTACGCCCGGGTCAGCGCGCCGCAGGAGGGCGCGGAGGAGAGCCGCAGCGGCACCATCGTCGACGGGCGGCAGGGCGTCCGGGTCCAGCGCACCTCGACCGGTGAGGGCCTGTGGCCGGAGGGCACCCCGATCACCACCTACCTGATCGACCTGGGTGCCGGTGGTCCGGACGGCGCCGCCACGCTGGTGGTGAACACCGTGGGGCTGTCGGGATTCGACTACGACCGGAACGTCCGGGTCCTGGACCACATGGTGCACACCCTGGACATCTCGGCCGGCAACCAGGGCTGATCTGCAGAGCGGGCTGACCGGCGTGCGGGTGACGGCCCGTCTCCGCGAGGAGGCGGGCCGTTCTCCGTGCCGGGTCAGGCGCGGTCGACCAGCCGCAGCACCGCCTCCGCCACCACGTCGGGGCGATCCCCCGGGACGAAGTGGCTGGCGTCGTCGACCCAGGTGAGCCGGGCACCGGGCAGATCGTCCGCCAGCCGCTGGCCGTGTTCCGGCTTCATCTGGTGGTCCTGCCGGCCCCAGACGACCTCGGCCGGGACGGTGAGGCGCGGCAGGAACGGGGCGACCGTCTGGGTGTAGACGGAGTCCAGGGAGCGGAGGTGCCGGCTCAGCAGCCGGGGTCCGTCCGGCCGCTCCCAGGGCTCGACGAACCGGTCCAGGAAGGGCGTCGCGCGCTCCTGGTGGGCGAACAGCGTGCGCAGCGCCGGCCGCAGCGCCGTCCCCAGGGCTGCGGGGGGCAGCTGCCGGACCAGTGGCCAGCCGGCCTTCATCGCCCGCACCAGCGGCACCGGCCACGCGTCGTAGCAGACGCCGTCGACGACGCCCAGGCCGGCGATGCGTGTGCTCGCCGTCGTGGCGAGGATCTGCGCGACACCGCCACCGAGGTCGTGTCCCACCACGATCACCCGGTCCAGGTCGAGGGCGTCGAGCAGGCCGAGCAACCGGGCGGCCTGGGCGGCGAGGTCCACCGGCTGCCCGTCGGGAGCGGGGGAGTCGCCGTAGCCGGCCATGTCCACGGCCAGCACCCGGGCGCGCTGCGCCACGACCGGGACGACGTCCCACCAGAGCCGGTGGTTGGTCGGGATGCCGTGGACGAGCAGGACGGTGGGACCGTCGTCACCGGCCGTCCAGACGTTCACCGGGCTGTCGCCGACCGGGATGAGCCGGGTCTCTCCGATCGGGAGGTCCATGCGGGCTCCAGTGCCCGTCGATGCCCGATCTGACCCCTTCGGGTGAGGTGCTTGAGCTCGGGGCGACCGCGGCCGATGAGACGGGCACAGGCCACGAGGAGTGCACGTGAAGAAGAGACGGTCGGAAGCCGACCAGAAGGTCGCCGAGCTGCTCCGGACCGCGAAGGAGTCGCTGCAGCTCTCCGTGGCCTTCCTCAGCCGGCTGGACGGGACGACCCAGCACCTGGAGGTCGTCGAGTCCTCGGTGCCCTTCCTGTTCCAGGAGGGCAACCAGCAGCGCCAGGAGACGACCTTCTGCCAGGCGATCCTGGACGGCGAGCTGCCGGCGGTGATCCCCGACGTCCGGCAGCACCCGGTGGCGATGGCGTTGCCGGCCGCCCGGCTGCCGAGGATCCGCAGCTTCGTCTCCGTGCCCGTCGTGCTCAGCGACGGCGAGCTCTACGGCACCTTCTGCGCCGCCGGTCTCACCACGGACAAGGGCTGACCAGGCGGGACCAGTCGTTGATGACCGTGCTCGCCTCGGCAGCCGCCGTGCTCATCGAGCCCTCGGTGCGCGAGCGGGAGTGGCGGACCGAGTTGCTGGGCCGACTGGAGCCGGTGCTCTCCAGCGGGGGGCCGGTCGTCCTCCTGCAGCCCATCGTCGACCTGGCCACCGGGCTGCGGGTCGGGTCCGAGGCGCTCAGCCGGTTCCCCGCATCGTGGGGCAAGCCGCCGGACGTGTGCTTCGAGGAGGCGCACAGCGTGGGGCTGGGGCACGAGCTGGAACTGCTGGCGCTGCGCCGGGCGGCGGACCACCTGGGCGTCGTCCAGGGGTACGTCGCCATGAACATCTCCCCGGCGACGCTGCTGGAGCCGGGGTTCGCAGCACTGATGGAGACCCTGCCGCTGGACCGGGTGCTGCTCGAGCTCTCCGAGCACGACCAGGTGGCCGACTACGCCGCCCTGGCCGCCGTGCTGAGCCCGTTCCGGGCTCGTGGGATGCGCCTGGCCATCGACGACGTCGGTGCTGGGTTCTCCTCGCTGCGGCACATCGTCATCACCGCACCGGACGTGATCAAGCTGGACCGCAGCATCGTCTCCGGCATCGACGCCGACCCGGTGCTCACCCGGCTGGTCGGCTCCCTGGTCGAGTTCGGGCACGGCTGCGGGGCGAGCGTCGTGGCCGAGGGCATCGAGACCGCTGCCGAGGCGGCGGCGCTCCGCGGCCTCGCGGTGGACCTCGGGCAGGGCTGGCACTTCGGGCGTCCCGAGCACCCCGGTGCCGCGGTCGCCGCACCGTCGGTACAGGTCCCGCGCGCCCGGACCGCGGAGGACCCGGCGGTGCCCGCGCCGGCCGGGTGAGCGTCTCGAGCAGCCCACGAACAGCGCAGCCCCCGCCGGGAGACCGGCGGGGGCTGCGCTGTCGTGCATGTCAGGGCCGGTGACGGCCCCGTCGATCAGATGTCGTAGTACATCGCGAACTCGTGCGGGTGCGGGCGGAGCCGGATCGGGTCGATCTCGTTCTCCCGCTTGTACTCGATCCAGGTCTCGATCAGGTCGGAGGTGAACACGCCACCGTCGAGCAGGTAGTCGTGGTCGACCTCGAGCCGGTCGAGCACCGCGTCCAGCGACGCCGGCACCTTCTCGATGCCGAGGGCCTCCTCGGGCGGCAGCTCGTAGAGGTCCTTGTCGATCGGTGCCGGGGGCTCGATCTTGTTCTTGACGCCGTCGAGGCCGGCCATCAGCATCGCCGAGAAGGCGAGGTAGGGGTTGGCCGACGGGTCGGGCACCCGGAACTCGATGCGCTTGGCCTTCGGGCTGTCCCCGGAGATCGGGATGCGCGTGCACGCCGACCGGTTGCGCGCGGAGTAGACCAGGTTGATCGGCGCCTCGTAGCCGGGCACCAACCGGTGGTAGCTGTTGACCGTCGGGTTGGTGAAGGCCAGCAGCGACGGGGCGTGGGCCAGCAGGCCACCGATGTAGTGCCGGGCCATGTCGGACAGCCCCGCGTAACCGGTCTCGGCGTGGAAGAGCGGCTCGCCGTCCTTCCAGAGGCTCTGGTGGCAGTGCATGCCCGAGCCGTTGTCGCCGAACAGCGGCTTCGGCATGAAGGTGGCCGACTTGCCGGCTGCCCAGGCGGTGTTCTTCACGATGTACTTGAAGAGCATCAGGCTGTCGGCCGAGCGCAGCAGCGTGTCGAACTTGTAGTTGATCTCCGCCTGGCCGCCGGTGCCGACCTCGTGGTGACCACGCTCGAGCTCGAGCCCGGCGTTGGCGAGGTTGACCATCATCGTGGAGCGCAGGTCGCTCTGGTGGTCGTAGGGCTCGACCGGGAAGTACCCGCCCTTGGGCCGGGTCTTGTAGCCCAGGTTCGGGCCGCCGTTCTCGCCGGTGAGCGACCCGGTGTTCCAGGAGCCCTCGACCGCGTCGACGTGGTAGAAGCCCTCGTTGATCGAGGTGCCGTGGCGTACCGAGTCGAAGACGTAGAACTCGGCCTCGGGGCCGAAGTACGCGGTGTCGGCGATGCCGCTGGCCGCCAGGTAGGCCTCGGCCTTCTTCGCCACGTTGCGCGGGTCGCGACTGTAGGCCTCGCGCGTGATCGGGTCGTGGATGAAGAAGTTGATGTTCAGCGTCTTGTGGATGCGGAACGGGTCGACGAAGGCGCTGCTCGCGTCGGGCAGCAGCAGCATGTCGGACTCGTTGATCGCCTGGAACCCGCGGATGGACGAGCCGTCGAAGCCCAGGCCGTCGGCGAAGGTGTCAGGCCCGAAGGTCTCCGCGGGGATGGTGAAGTGCTGCATGACGCCAGGGAGGTCGCAGAACCGGACGTCGACGAACTTCACGTCGTTGTCGCGGATGTAAGCGGTGACCTCTTCGGGACTGTTGAACATCGATCCTCCGGGAGTGGACGGAAAGCCACCCGCAAGTTACGAGCGCGGGGTTGCTCCGGGGTGTCTCTTGTGTTTCGTCGCGGTAACACCACTCCTGGCGTGTCGCGTCGGACTCCTGCCGTGACCCGCTGCGAGCGTGCGAGTGACGAGAGGCAGGAGGTCCTTTCACTACGCTGGTGGAGTGGCCGGCGACGACGCTCAACCCTCTCAGGAGCGCCCCCGGGGCGCCGCACTGGGGCTGCCCGGCACCGGCCTCGGCTCGCTGGCGTCCTTCGGGCAGCGGGTGGTCGCCTTCGTCGTCGACGCGCTGGCCGCGGCGCTGGTCGCCGGCCTGTTCACCGCACCGCAGCTGCCGCGCAACTGGAGCCTGCTGGCCTTCGCGCTGATCACCGTGGTCTTCCTGGTGCTGGCCGGCCAGACCCCGGGCATGCGGCTGCTCGGCCTGCGGCTGGCCCACCGGGAGCCGGAGCGGCGACTCCCGCTCTGGCGGGCGGTGGTGCGCACCGGGCTGCTCATCTTGCTGGTCCCGGCGCTGGTCGTCGACGTCGACGGCCGGGGCCTGCACGACCGGTGGACCGGTACCGCCGTCATCCGCGATCGCTGACCGCGCTCGCTGCACCGCCGGCTGCGCGGCCCGGCACCCACCCGAGACGTGAGAACGCCCCCGAGCCGACCGGCTCGGGGGCGTTCTGCGGTACGTGGTGTGCTGCTCAGCGGCGGCGGACCTGCCGCTGGCTGACCGACATCTGGCGGCCGCCGGGGAGCGGCCCGCCCGGCACCGGCGGGCGCGGGCCACCGAGCGCCGACATCCGCTTGCCGAGGGCGTTGACCTCGCCGCCGTCCAGGTTGCGCGGCAGCTTCATCACGTGGGCGCTGAGCTTCTTCAGCGGCACCTGACCCTCCCCGTCGCCGACGGTCACGTCGTAGATCGGGGTGTCGCCGACGACCTTGGCGATCCGGCGCTTCTCGGCGGCGATCAGGCTGCGGACCCGCTGCGGGTCGCCCTCACCGACCAGCACGATGCCCGGCCGGCCGAGCACCCGGTGGACGGAGTCCAGCTCACGGTTGCCGGCGACGCCGGAGCTCACCCGCCAGTCCCCGCGCATGCCCTCGAGCACCCAGGACGCGGCACCCGGCCGGCCCTCGACCTGCCGGTAGGCCGACCCCTGCGCCCGGCGGCCGAAGACGATCATCGCCCCGAGCAGGCCGAGCAGGATCGCGAACGGGAGGAAGAGGAACGGCGAGCTGAGCAGGATGCCGACCAGCTCCACCACGCCGGCCACCGCCACGAAGACGATGAGCATGATCCAGGGCAGCTTCGGGTCGTTCTTGTACGTCATCGAATAGGCCTGCCGGATCATCCCGGCCTGCCGCTTCAGCTTGGCCAGCCGCGAGACCTTCGGCTGCCCGTCCTTGCCCAGCTTGGGCTTCCTGCCCCGACGGCCCTTGCCCGTCGCGGCAGGAGCGCCGACCGCGGTCGAGCCCTTGGTGCCGCGCCCGGGCGGTGCGCCGGCCGGCCCGCGGCCTGCGGCGCCGGCGGGGGCGGAGGTGTCGGTGGACCTGCTGCGTGCCATGCGGCCCAGGATAGTCCGAGGACCGGTCACCTCCCGCCACGCGCGGGCTCGCGGCGGGGCCCCTGTCGTGAGCCGGACGACGAACTCAGCGGGTGACGGTGAGCCCGCGGGCCTCGGCGGCCTGCTGGTACAGCCGGCCGGCGCGGTAGGAGCTGCGCACCAGCGGTCCGGCCAGGACGCCGGGGAAGCCGATCCGCTCCGCCTCGGCGGCGAAGCCGACGAACTCGTCGGGCTTGACCCACCGGACGACGGGGTGGTGCCGGACGCTGGGCCGCAGGTACTGGGTGATCGTGAGCAGGTCACAGCCGGCGTCGTGCAGCGCCTGCATGGTCTCCACGACCTCGTGCGGCTCCTCGCCCATGCCCAGGATCAGGTTGGACTTGGTGACCAGGCCGGCGTCGCGGGCTGCGGTGATCACCGACAGCGAGCGCTCGAAACGGAAGCCCGGGCGGATCCGCTTGAAGATGCGGGGCACCGTCTCCACGTTGTGCGCCAGCACCTCCGGCCGGGAGGAGAACACCTCGGCCAGCTGGTCGGGCTCGGCGTTGAAGTCGGGGATGAGCAGCTCGACACCGCAGCCGGGGATCTGCTGGTGGATCTGGCGCACCGTCTCGGCGTACAGCCACGCTCCGCCGTCGGGGAGGTCGTCGCGGGCGACGCCGGTGATCGTGGCGTAGCGCAGGCCCATGGTGGCCACGCTCTCGGCGACCCGGCGGGGCTCGTCGGCGTCGAAGTCCGCGGGCTTGCCGGTGTCGATCTGGCAGAAGTCGCAGCGCCGGGTGCACTGGTCACCGCCGATGAGGAAGGTGGCCTCGCGGTCCTCCCAGCACTCGTAGATGTTGGGGCAGCCGGCCTCCTCGCACACCGTGTGCAGGCCCTCGCGCTTGACCAGCGACTTCAGCTCGGTGTACTCCGGGCCGGTCTTGAGCTTGGTCTTGATCCACTCGGGCTTGCGCTCGATCGGCGTCTGGCTGTTGCGGACCTCCAGGCGCAGCAGCTTGCGGCCGGCCGGTTCGATCGGCGAGGACGTCGCCGGGGCCTCCGGCCCTGCAGTCGTGGCTGCCTCCTCCATGCCCAGGCTCATGTCCAGCACGGTACTCCGGTGCCGGCCACGGCTCCCGGGCCCGGAGACGGCTCGAGGGCCCAGCCGGATCGGCTGGGCCCTCGAGACGGGGTGGTGCGGGAGATCAGTCCTCGCTGGGCATCTTGCCCAGGCTGGACGGGGTGTCGGCCGGGCCCGCCGTCTTCGACGGGGCGTCGCCGGCGTCCTTCGTGCCGGTGGCGGTGTCCGGCCGCTCCTGGTTGCTGGACTCGCCAGGACCGGACGCGGGCTGCGCGGTCTGCGCGCCGAGGTCGCTGTCGGGCGGGGTCGCGTCCCCGACGGCGTTCTCGGCCGTGGAGACGGTCTTGCCCTGGGCCTCGGGGCTCTCGGTTCCGCCTGCGGGGGTGCTCGGGGAGGTGGGCACGGGGTCCTCTCGGTAGCTGGGCACGGGACCATCGCCGGTCGGCGCCGGGGTCCAGGGGTCGGTCGACTTCATCGTCTTGCGCAGCACCACGGCGACCGCAGCCAGGACGGCGAGGACGCCGACCACCCACGGCCAGCGCCGGGGGGTGGGCTCGACACCGACGCGCCGCTTGACCGACGTGACGGTCTTCGCGGTCCGCTTGCTGGCCTCCTTGCTGGCCCGGCCGGCGGCCTTCTCCAGCTCGGCGCGCCGCTTGGCCGCCTTCTTGGACAGCTTGTCGGCCTTCTTGCCCAGCTTGTCGGCCTTCTTGCCGGCGGCCTTGCGGTTGCTCTCGGTCGCGGCGCGCACCGCCGCGACCCGCAGCGCGGCCTGGGCGCGGGCGGCCTCGGCGGCAGCCGTGGCGTCCTGGCGCACCTTGTCGCCCTGCTTCGCGGTGGCCGCACCGAGGGTCGCGGCACCGGCGGCGAGGTCGGCCCCACGGGCGTCCAGCTGGGCCCGTGCCGCCTCGACGCCGCTGGCCAGGCCGGCCCGGGCGTTGTCCAGCGCGGGGCCGGCTGCGCCGCGAGCCGCCTCGATCCGCGGTGCCGCGGCGGCGATCGCCGACTCCAGGTTGGCCCGCGCCGACTTGGCGGCGGCCTCGAAGGCCGGGCCGCTGGCCTCGCGGGCGGCCTCGAGCCGGGGGACCGCGCTGGCCACCGCGACCTCGAGGTTCGCCCGAGCGGCCCGGGTCGCCGCGTCGAGACGGGGCACCAGGTCCTTCTCATAGGCCTTCTGTGCCGCGTCGATGTGCGGCGCGAGGCTCTTCTGCGCCGCCTCCAGCCGCGGGACGAGCACCTCCCGGGCCGCGTCCAGCTGGGGCGCGAGGGCGGCCACGGCTGCCCCGACCCGCGGGGCCACGTCCGCGGCGTAGGCGCTCTGCGCGGCCTTGGTCGCGGCTGCCACCTGCGGGGCGAGCTGCTCCGCCGTCGCCCGACGGGCCTCGGTGACCGCCGCGCCGATGTGGGCGAACCCCTCTTGCAACTCGGTCCCGATGACCTCTGTCGAGCTCTTCTTGCGGAACACTCCAGCACCTCCGAGTTGATCGCTTCGGCGATCATCCTGCCCGTTGCCGCCGCCGGGCACACCCTGAACCCTCACCCGGTCCGGTGGCGGACCCGAATCCGCCCGGCAGGCGGGGGTGCTGGGTGGCCAGCAGCGGACAGCTGCGCTGACTACCTTCCATCTGGTGCAGCTACGGATCTTCACCGAACCCCAGATGGGCGCCACCTACGACGACCTGCTCGCGGTGGCCCGGCGCACCGAGGAGACCGGCTTCGACGCCTTCTTCCGGTCCGACCACTACCTGACCATGGGCGGGGACGGGCTGCCGGGCCCGACCGACGCCTGGGTCACCCTGGCCGGTCTCGCCCGGGAGACCTCCCGGATCCGGCTCGGCACCCTGATGACGGCGGCGACGTTCCGGCTGCCCGGGCCGCTGGCCATCTCGGTGGCCCAGGTCGACCAGATGAGCGGCGGGCGGGTGGAGCTGGGCATCGGCTCGGGCTGGTTCGCCGCCGAACACAGCGCCTACGGCATCCCTTTCCCCGAGGTGGGGGAGCGGTTCGACCGCTACGAGGAGCAGCTCGCCGTCATCAGCGGCCTCTGGGGCACCCCGGTGGGGGAGACCTTCGACTTCACCGGCGAGCACTACCAGCTGTCCGGCTCCCCGGCGCTGCCCAAGCCGGTGCAGCCCGGCGGCGTCCCGATCCTGGTCGGTGGCAGCGGCAAGAAGCGCACCCCGCGGCTGGCGGCGAGGTACGCGGCCGAGTTCAACGTGCCCTTCGCCTCCGTCGAGGACAACGTCCGGCTGTTCGCCGGCGTCCGGGACGCCTGCGCGGAGGTCGGCCGTGACCCCGGCGAGCTGGTCCACAGCTCCGCCCTGGTGCTCTGCGTCGGCCGGGACGAGTCGGAGCTGGCCCGCCGCGCCGCCGCCATCGGCCGGGACGTGGCGGAACTCCGGGCCCACGGGGTCGCCGGCACGCCGGCCGAGGCCGTGGACACCCTCGGCCGGTACGCCGAGGCCGGGGCGAGCCGGGTGTACCTGCAGGTCCTGGACCTGACCGACCTCGACCACCTGGACCTGGTGGCGGCCGAGGTCGCCCCTCAGCTGGCGTGAGCACAGCGGCAGCTGAGCAGCACAGCGGCAGCTGAGGAGCACAGCGGCGCCCGCCCGTCCACGAGGACGGGCGGGACGCCGGGGCCTCAGCCCAGCTCGGAGGCGAACGGCTCCAGCGCCGCCCGGGAGCCCAGCCAGGTGTTCGCCCGCTGCAGGTCGTCGTCGAAGTCGATCTCCACGGCGGAGAACCGGGAGATGTCCAGCGGCTGGAAGCGCACGCCCGACCGCTGGATCGCCAGCTCCATGCCGCGCTCGAAGTAGTCGGAGGCCTCGCAGGCCGCCAGCTGCTCGATCAGCGCCGGCTTGTCCGCACCGGACACGTAGTTGATCCCGACCGCCTCACCGAGACCACCGACCACGGTCTTGGACAGCTCGCGGATGAACCCGTCGCCGTCGAGGGCGTACTTGACCTCCTCGTCGGCCACCGTGGAGGTGTCCACGCAGACGAAGCTCTGGTCCGCCTGCACCAGGGGCGCGGCGTGGTCGAGCACGGCCGGGTCGAACACCACGTCACCGTTCAGCCAGAGCACGCCGCCGGCCTGCGAGCTGCGCAGGGCGCGCAGCAGGCTCTGCGACGTGTTGGTCACGGCGAAGTCGGGGTTGAACGCGAACAGCAGGTCCGGCTGCGCGCGCATGACGGCCTTGGCCCGGTAGCCCACCACCGCGGTGATCGGGGCGGCGTCGCCGAAGACGGCGCGGATGCCGTCCAGCTGCTGCTGCATGATGCTGCGGCCGTCCATCAACGGCGTCAGCGGCTTGGGCAGCTTGCGGCCCAGCCGGGTGCCCATGCCAGCGGCGAGCACGACCACCTGGGGGGCGGTGATGACCGGGTCGGCGGCGGGGACGGAGACCAGGGAACGCGACCGCTGATCGCGGCCCCCGGTCAGGATCGGGTCAGCAGTGCGCATGCTCATCTCCTCGGTTCGTCGTTCGTGGGCACGGGGGTGGCGCCCGGCCGGCCGGGGTGGCCGTCCGGGGGGAAGAACAGCTGGAGCACCCGCTCGGTGGCCGAACCGTCCTCCAGGGAGCAGAAGCGCTCCCGGAACCGGTTGTACCGCGCCGAGGGCTCCCATGGGCGGTCGCCGAGCCGGGCGATGGCCGCCAGCACCTCGTCGCTGGTGGTCAGCAGCGGGCCCGGGGCGATCTCGGCGAGGTCGAAGTAGAAGCCCCGCAGGTCGTCGCGGTAGTGCTCCAGGTCGTAGGTGAAGTGCACGATCGGCTTCCCGGTGACGGCGAAGTCGAACATCGTCGAGGAGTAGTCGGTGACCAGGACGTCGGCGGCCAGGTAGAGCTCGCTGATGTCGGGGTACCGGGACACGTCCACGAGCGGCGCCGGGCCCTGGACCACGAGCTGGTCGGACACCATCGCGTGCAGTCGGACCAGCAGCACGTGATCCGGGCCGAGGCCACGCGCCAGGTCGCCCAGGTCGACCGGGAACGAGTGCGCCGGACCGTCGTCGCTGAGCACCAGGTCGTCCCGCCAGGTCGGCGCGTAGAGCACCGCCGTCACGTGCTCGGCGATCCCGAGGGACTCCCGCACCCGGGCGCGGCGGCGGTCCCGGTCCGGTGCGCTGAGCACGTCGTTGCGCGGGTAGCCGGTCTCGTGCACCGGCCCGTCGAAACCGAACGCGCTGCGCAGGTGCGGCGTGCTCGCCGCGTTGGGGGAGAGCAGGTGGTCCCAGCGGGCGATGTCCCGCATCACCATCTCCAGGCGGCCTTCCGGCGCCCAGACCGCGTCCCGGTGCAGCCGCTTGAGCGGCGTGCCGTGCCAGGTCTGCAGGTAGGTCGTCGTCGGCTGCTTGTCCCACTCCCGGGACAGGCCGTCGTTGGAGACGATGACGTCGGCGGACTCCAGGGCCGCTCGGGCGCCGGGGCCCCAGTGCTCCTCGGTGTGCACCCCGGCCGGGAAGTCGCCGCGCAGCTCGGGGCGGGCCAGCCAGACGGCGTCCATCTCGGTGCCGCGCGCCAGGAGGGCCTCGTAGATCGCCCGCGGGTTGTCGTTGTACCGGCCGCCGAAGCTGTTGAAGACGACCTTCACCGTCGTCGGCTCCGGACGGAGGAGGGTGCGGTCACCCGGCATCGGGTGCACCTCGTGGCCCGCTGCGGGCCTGGGCGTTCTGTCATGCACTCACTCCTCTTCCGTCGGTCCGGCTCGACCGGTGCGTGTGCGCGGTGACCGACCGGCCACGGGTGCGGCCTCTGCTGGCGCCAGCGGGGCAGTGCGGTGCGTCCTGTTGCGGTGCTGTGGTGCGTCCGGGTGCGCCACTGCACCGATTCGGGGCGGCGGTGCACCCGGCCGGCACCGGGGCTGGTCCTCCGGTCGCGCTGCCGCGTGCCGAGCGGCGCTGCTGAGTCCCGGTGGACCTCGACGTCCCGGTGCGTGCGGGCAGCGGTCGTCCCGCCGGGGCCGTCCCCGCTGGATCTCCTCGCCCGTCCGCAGTCGAGCCACTGCAGGCTACGGCGTGGAGGACCCCGCCGTCGAGGTGGGGGGCCGTGGCGGCGCGCTAGGATCGGCTGCGTGACCGGCGGACTCCTGCTTCCCCAGCCGTGCTGATCTGACCTGATCCAGACCAGCACGGCGACCCCTCCTGTGTGAGGGGTCTTTTTCTGTCCGCCGCCAGATCCTTCCCGTGGGAGCACCGACGATGAGCCAGACGGCCAGCCAGCACACCGAGCCCACCGCCGACGGAGTGCCGCCGCACCGATACACCCCGGCGCTGGCGAACGAGATCGAGCTCGCCTGGCAGGACCGGTGGGAGGCTGAGGGCACGTTCCACACGCCCAACCCGGTCGGCCGGCTGAGCGAGGGCTTCGACCGGGTGGCCGACCGGCCCAAGGCCTTCCTGATGGACATGTTCCCGTACCCCTCGGGTGCCGGGCTGCACGTCGGGCACCCGCTGGGCTACCTGGGCACCGACGTCACCAGCCGCTTCCTGCGGATGGACGGCCACAACGTGCTGCACCCGATGGGCTACGACGCCTTCGGCCTGCCGGCCGAGCAGTTCGCCGTGCAGACCGGGCAGCACCCCCGCGTCACGACCGAGGCGAACATCGCCGCGATCAGCGCCCAGCTGCGCCGGCTGGGCGTCGACCACGATCCCCGCCGCACCTTCGCCACGATCGACCCGGGCTACTACAAGTGGACCCAGTGGATCTTCCGGCAGATCTTCGAGGCGTGGTTCGACCCGGAGACGGACCGGGCCCGTCCGATCAGCGAGCTGGTCACCGAGCTGGACGCCGGCACCCGCGAGCCCGCCGAGGGCACCCTGCCGGAGGGCCGCACCTGGGTGCAGCTGTCCGACGTCGAGCGCCGCCGGGTCGTGGACGCCCACCGGCTGGCGTACCTGCACCAGGCGCCGGTGAACTGGTGCCCCGGGCTGGGCACGGTGCTGTCCAACGAGGAGGTCACCCCGGACGGGCGGTCCGAGCGGGGCAACTTCCCGGTGTTCCGTCGTCCGCTGACCCAGTGGATGATGCGGATCACCTCCTACGCCGAGCGGCTGCTGACCGACCTGGACCGGCTGGACTGGTCGGACTCGTTGAAGCAGATGCAGCGCAACTGGATCGGCCGCTCGACCGGTGCCCGGGTGCGGTTCCCCGTGTCGGGCGAGACCGTCGAGGTCTTCACCACCCGGCCGGACACCCTGTTCGGCGCCACCTACCTGGTGCTGGCCCCCGAGCACCCGCTGGTCGGCGAACTGACCGCCGACCGGTGGCCCGAGGGCACTGACCCGCGCTGGGCCGCGGGTGCGGACACCCCGGCCGAAGCGGTCGCCGCCTACCAGCGGCAGGCGTCCCGCCGCTCGGAGCTGGACCGGCAGGCCGAGGGCCGGGAGAAGACCGGGGTCTGGCTGGGCGTCACCGCGCGCAACCCGCTGACCGGAGCCGACCTGCCGGTCTTCATCGCCGACTACGTGCTGACCGGCTACGGCACCGGAGCGATCATGGCGGTGCCGGGTGAGGACGCCCGCGACTGGGACTTCGCGAGTGAGTTCGGGCTGCCCGTCGTCCGCACCGTGCAGCCGCCGGCCGACTTCGACGGCGGCGCGTACACCGGCACCGGGCCGATGATCAACAGCTCGAACGAGCAGCTGTCCCTGGACGGGCTGGACAAGGCCGCCGCGATCGCCAAGGTCACCGAGTGGCTGGTCGCCACCGGCGCCGGCGAGGCCACGACCACCTACAAGCTGCGGGACTGGCTGTTCAGCCGGCAGCGCTACTGGGGCGAGCCGTTCCCGGTCGTCTATGCGACCGACGGCGAGGACGCCGACCTGCCGATCGCCGTCCCGGAGTCGATGCTGCCGGTGCTGCTGCCCGACGTCGACGACTACTCGCCCACCACGTTCGCCGACGACGACGCCGACTCCCAGCCCGAGCCGCCGCTGTCCCGGGCCACCGAGTGGACGACGGTGGAGCTGGACCTGGGCGACGGGCCGCGGCGCTACCGGCGCGAGACGAACACGATGCCCAACTGGGCCGGTTCGTGCTGGTACCACCTGCGGTACCTGGACCCGGGTGACGACGAGCGGTTCGTCGACCCGGAGCTGGAGGCCTACTGGATGGGCCCGCGGGAGCCCGGTGACGTCGGCGGCGTCGACCTGTACGTCGGTGGTGTCGAGCACGCGGTGCTGCACCTGCTGTACGCCCGGTTCTGGCACAAGGTGCTCTTCGACCTGGGCCACGTGTCCAGCGAGGAGCCGTTCCGCCGGCTGGTCAACCAGGGCTACATCTCCGCCTTCGCCTACACCGATGCCCGCGGCTTCCACGTGCCCGCAGCCGAGGTGGTCGAGGAGGGCGGCCAGTTCCGGTACCACGGCGAGCTGGTGACCCGGGAGTACGGGAAGATGGGCAAGAGCCTGAAGAACGTGGTCACGCCGGACGAGATGATCGCCATGTTCGGTGCGGACACCTTCCGGGTCTACGAGATGTCGACCGGGCCGCTGGACCAGTCCCGGCCCTGGGAGACCAAGGCCGCGGTCGGGTCGCAGCGGCTGCTGCAGCGGGTATGGCGGGTCGTCGTCGACGAGGAGTCCGGGGCGGCGCGCGCCGCCGACGTCGAGCCGGACGACGACACCTCGCGCGCCCTGCACCGGGCGATCGAGGCCGTGCGCGACGGCATGACGACGCTGCGGTTCAACATCGCCATCGCCCGGATCACCGAGCTGACCAACCACCTGACCTCGGCCTGCCCGCCCGGGACGCCGGTGCCCCGCTCGGTCGCCGAGGCCCTCGTGTTGCTGGTCGCGCCACTGGCCCCGCACCTGGCCGAGGAGCTGTGGTCCCGGCTGGGGCACACCGGCTCCGTGGCCTGGGCGTCGTTCCCGGTGGCGGATCCGCAGTGGCTGGTCGACGACACGGTGGAGGTCGCCGTGCAGGTCAACGGCAAGGTGCGGGCACAGGTGGCCGTCCCGGCCGACGCGGACGCCGCGGCGCTGGAGGCGGCGGCCCGGGCGGACGAGCGGATCGCCGGCTACCTCGAGGGCGCGACCGTGCGCCGGGTGGTCGCGGTGCCGGGCCGGCTGGTCAACTTCGTCCTGGGCTGATCACCGCCGCCTCCCGCTCAGCAGTGATCAGGTGACCTGATCGAACACTGTCCTCCCGCATCAACGCTGGTG
Organism: Modestobacter sp. VKM Ac-2985; assembly: GCF_026967925.1. Taxonomy (GTDB): domain Bacteria; phylum Actinomycetota; class Actinomycetes; order Mycobacteriales; family Geodermatophilaceae; genus Modestobacter. The sequence continues at coordinate 1,556,386 of NZ_JAPVBI010000001.1, forward strand.
CGGGAGGACAGCCAGTGGTGCAGGGGGACCGGCACGGGGCCGAGGGGCCTCAGGTGGCGGGGGTGATGCGGATCATCGTCTGACGTTCCCGTCCGCGGTGCGTGACCCGCGCCGCGATGCGGGAGGTGCCGTAGGTGATCCGCCACTGCCAGCCGTAGCGCCGGGCGAGGGCACCCCGCGCACGGGACCACTCGGCTCGGTCGAGGAACTCGGCGACAGCGTCGACGGCCGGGCCCTCGAGCCGACCGCGCATGTCACACGGGGCGACGGTGACCCGACTCGTGTGTCGGAGCCGCTTCACCTTGCCCGAGTCCGCCCGCGTCCAGACCACGAGCGCATCGCCGTCGGGTGCTGCCCAGACCGGGGTCGCCACCGGCTCGCCGGTGCGCCGGAAGGTGGTGAGGCTGACGTAGCGGCTGGTGGGGAGTCGGCTCACGCGACGGGGGTGCGGGTGAGCGCGCGGCGCATCGCGGTCTCGACCGTGTCGATGACCTGGGCGACGGTGACGTCGCGGCCGAGCTCGACGCTCAGCGAGGTCGCCCCGGCGTCGGGGATCCCGCACGGCACCATGTTGGTGAAGGCGGCCATGTCCGGGTCGCAGTTCAGCGCGAAACCGTGCATCGTCACGCCCCGGGCGACGCGGACGCCGATGGCGGCGATCTTCCGGTCCGGGCCGCGCTCGTCGGCCCGGACCCACACGCCGCTGCGACCCTCGACCTGCTCGGTGGCCAGACCGAAGGTGCCGCAGACCTCCATCAGGGCGCGCTCCAGCCGGCGTACGTGGGCGACCACGTCGACCGGGTCGGGCAGCGCGACGATCGGGTACCCGACCAGCTGGCCGGGGCCGTGCCAGGTGATCTTGCCGCCGCGGTCCACGTCGATCACCGGGGTGCCGTCGAAGGGCCGCTCATGCGGCTCCGTCCGCTTGCCCGCGGTGTAGACGGGCGGGTGCTCCAGCAGCAGCAGGGTGTCCGGGCCGGTGCCGGCGACGCGCTGCTCGTGCAGCTCGCGCTGCTGCGCCCAGGCCTGCTCGTAGGGCACCAGACCTGCTCGTACGACCACCAGCTCGCTCATGCCGCCGAGCGTATGCCGTGCACCGTCACGCGTGTGCCCCACCGCCGATCCGTGCTCAACCGGCCGCGGGGTCGGTGGTGGTCGGGTCGGTCGTGGTCACCGGGGCCGGAGCACGGAGGTGCTGGAGCACGGCCCGTGCGGTTCGGGCGCCGCTGGCCATCGCGCCCTGGATGGACGGGGTGTCGCGGTGGTCTCCGCAGACGAACAGCCCACCGCCCAGGTCGACCGGGCGGCGGTGCTGCAGCGGAGGAGTCGCCGCCGGCTGCGCCCCGGTCACCGTGACGGTGGTGAGGTGCTCCAGGTCGGTGGTGGCGACACCGTGCAGGCGCGCCACCTCCTCGCGGACGTCGGGCTCCCGGGTCACCGCCAGGGTCGAGCTGGCGACCAACGCCCGGCCGTCAGGGCTGTACGCCGGCTGCGCGTCCGAGACCACCGCGCTGTTCACCAGCTGACCACGGGGTCGGCCGAGCACGATCAGCGGCGCCGACCAGGGCGACTCCGGCAGCACGTGCAGGTGCGTGATCACCTGCCGGGGCGCCGACGCCTCGACCCCGGGGAGCAGGACTGCGGCGGTGTCGGGGTCGGTCGCCACCACGACGACGTCGGCGCTCGTGGCGCCGACGTCCGTGTGGACCGCACCTTCCTCCACGCGCGTCACGCGGACGCCGAGGTGCACCCGGTCGGCGGGGAGCCGGGCGGCGAGCTGCTCGCCGATCGACTGCATCCCACCGGCGGGGAGGCCGACCAGGCCCCGGACGAAGCTGCGCCAGACCAGGTCCAGGTAGCGGCTGGAGGTCTCCAGGCGGTCCTCCAGCAGGACGCCGGCCAGGAAGGGGCGCAAGAACACCTCGAGGGCCTGCTCGCCGACCCCAGCGGCACGGAGGGCCTCCTCGGCCGTGCGTTCCCGGGCCGCGAGCAACCGGGACACCGGTGCGTAGCCGGCCCGGGCGGAGAAGGCGGCGAGCGCGGCCGCCCGGACCGGCCCGCCCAGGGGCGCCCGGAGGGTGTCCACGACGGTGCCTGGGTGCTGGCGGGGGTCGACCACCCGGTGGGCGCGCCCGTCGACCCGGACCACCGCGCCCGTCCAGAACCAGCCCAGGTCGAGCGCCGGCAGGTCGAGGTCGGCGGCCCGTGGGTAGCCGGTGTTGAGCACCTGGAACCCGCGATCGACCAGGAACCCGTCGACCCGGGAGGTCGACAGCCGGCCGCCCGGGTGCCGGGCGGCGTCGACCAGGTGGACGTCGCGGCCGGCCGCGGCCAGCCGGGTGGCCGCACTCAGCCCGGCCAGGCCAGCACCGACCACGACGACCTCGGCACGGGCTGGCAGCGACATGGCCCGAACCTAGGCGGTCCCGGGCCGGCCCGCCCCGCCCGGCGGCGGATCTGTGGACTGCATCGCGGCCTGTGGACGGACCCAGCGGGAGCTCACCCGTCGGCCCTACGGTCCCGGCATGCCTGCGCAGCCCGCCCCGTCCGCGGCTCCCGTCGTGCCCGGCTTCGTGCTCGAAGAGCTCCTGGGCCGGGGCGGTTCCGGGCAGGTGTGGCGAGCCCGGCCGCGGTCGGGAGGCCCGCCGGTGGCGATCAAGGTGCTGGTGCGGGGCGACCCGGAACGGCAGGAGCGCGAGGCGGGGCTGCTCGGCGAGCTCGACCACCCGCACCTGGTGCGGCTGCACCACGTCGTCCGCCGGGAGGTGCGTGACGGCCCGGCCCAGGTGGCGTTGGTGCTCGACCTGCTCGCCGGCGGCAGCCTCGCAGCCCTGCTCGCCCGGCGGGGACGGTTGCGGCCGGGCGAGGTGGTCACGACGGTGGCCCCGGTGGCGGCCGCGCTGGCCCACGCCCACGAGCGGGGGGTCGTGCACGGCGACCTGTCGCCGGGCAACGTCGTCTTCACGGCCGAGGGACGCCCGGTGCTCACCGACCTGGGCACCGCCCGGCTGGTGGGGGACACCGCACGGGCCGAGGTCACCCCGGCGTACGTCGACCCGGTGGTGGCCCGCGGCGGTGCGCCCGGTCCGGCGTCGGACGTCTTCGGCGTCGCCGCGGCGGCCTTCCACGCACTCACCGGGGTCGCCCCCTGGAATGCCGCAGACCCGGCGGGCACGCTCGCCGTCGCGGCCGGCGGCGACCTGCCCGACCTCACGCTCCTGGCCCCCGAGGCACCCGAGGAGCTGGTCCGCGTGGTCCTCCGCGGGCTGTCGGCCGAGCCGCATCTGCGGGGGTCCGCCGCGGCGTTCGCCCTCGACCTCCGCCACTCCTGCCGGCCGGAGCCGGTCCGCCTCCCGGTGCCCGACGTGCCCGATGGCGAACTCGGGCTCACCGGGCGGGGCCCACGGACCGAGCTGACGCACCAGGTGCCGGGCCGCCGCCCCCGGGCCGCGCATGCCGTGCCGGTTCCCGACGGTCGGTGGGCGCAGCTGCGAGGGCGGTTCGGTGACCGGGTCACCGCCTCTCGAGGGGACAGCGACCGGGGGGTGGGGCCGCTGGTCACGGGAGTGGTGCGGCGCGCGGCGACAGCCGGTCTGGTGCTCGTCGCCATCGCGGCCGCGCTGGCCGGTGTGACCTGGCTGGGGGCGAGCTGGGGTGGGTCGAGCGCCGACCCGGTGCCGGCCGCAGACCGAGCCGGAGCGGTCACCGTCCTCCCCGCGTCCCCGACACCGACCTCCCCGGACGAGCGCGCGGGTGACGGCGCGGCATCGCCGGCCGACCGGTCAGCAGCTCCGATCGAGGACGGCGAGTGGGCCGCCGTGCTCACCGAGCTCTACGACCGGCGCAGCACCGCGTTCAGCGAGGCCGATCCGACGGTGCTGGCGGAGGTGCACGCGTCCGGCAGCGCGCTGCTGGCTCGTGACACCGACCAGGTGGTGCAACTGGTCGGGGCCGGTCAGCGGCTGGACGGCTTCGCGCCCCGGCTGGTCCGCCTGGTCGAGGTGACGGCCCAGGGGCCCACCCGGGTGGAGGTGCGGCTGGTCGACGCGCTGCCGGCCTACCGGGTCGTGCGAGCCGGCGCGGCCGAGCCCGTGGTTGTGGCCGAGGTCCCTGCCCGGGGTGAGGCGCCGGTCCGGCTCGTCCTGGAGCGCACGGCGGACGGCTGGCGGATCGCCGACGCCCTGCTGGGCGGGTGACCTCAGCGCGCGGCGACGGCGGCGCGCAGTGCCGCCTGGAGGTCCTCGTGGGTGAACTGGAAGCCAGCGGACCGCAGGACCTCCGGCACGGCGCGCTGGCCGGCCAGGACCCCCACGTCGGCGAACTCACCGAGGGCCAACCGCAGGGCGAAGCCCGGGACGGTGAAGACCGCAGGCCGGTGCACGACCTCGGCGAGCGCGGCGGTGAACTCCGCGTTGGTGGCCGGGCTGGGGGCGGTGAGGTTCACCGGACCGGACACCGGGGCGGTGAGCAGGAACCGGATCGCGTCGACCTCGTCCTGCAGGCTGATCCAGGGCATGTACTGCTGGCCCGAGGCCAGCTTGCCGCCCAGCCCCAGGCGGAACAGCGGGAGCAGCCGGCCGAGCAACCCGCCGGGGCCGAGGACGAGCCCGGTGCGCAGGGTCGCCACCCGCACCCCGGCGGCGGCCGCCGGGGCGGTCGTCCCCTCCCAGGTGACGCAGACCTGGGCCAGGAAGTCGTCGCCGGCCGGCGCGGTCTCGTCGACCACCCGCTCGCCGGTGTCGCCGTACCAGCCGACAGCGGAGGCCGACAACAGCACCCGCTCCCGGTCGGGGTCAGCGGCGACCGCATCGACGAGGGCCTGGCTCACCGTGGCTGTGCTGTGGACCCGGCTGGCCAGCACCTGCTTCTTGTGCTTCTCCGTCCAGCGCCGGTCACCGACCCCGACACCGGCCAGGTTGACCACGGCGTCCACGTCGGTCAGCAGCCCGTCGGGCATGCCGTGGTGCGCTGGTTCCCAGCGGTGTTCGTCGGCGGTGCGCGGGGTGCGCCGCACGAGGCGCAGCACCTCGTGCCCGTCGGCCACCAGCGCGGGCACGAGCGCTGATCCGATCAGCCCGGAGGACCCGGTGACCGCCACCTTCATGGAGTGCTCCTTCGGACCAGTGCACGGGCCTGCGTCAGGCGGACGACGAAGGGCCCCGGCCGAAGCCGGGGCCCTTCATCGGTGGATCAGGAGATGCCCAGGTCGCCCTGGAACTGCCCACCCTCGAGCCGCTCCTTCACGGTGGTGAGGAAGCGGGCGGCGTCGGCGCCGTCGACGATCCGGTGGTCGTAGCTCAACGCCAGGTAGACCATCGAACGGACCGCGATCACCTCGCCGAGCTCCGGGTCCTGGACGACCACGGGGCGCTTCACCACGGAACCGACGCCCAGGATGGCGACCTGGGGCTGGTTGATGATCGGGGTGTCGAACAGCGCGCCCCGGCTGCCGGTGTTGGTCAGCGTGAACGTGCCGCCACCGAGCTCGTCCGGGGTGATCTTGTTGGTGCGGGTCCGCTCGGCCAGGTCGGCGATCTTCCGGGCGATGCCGGGCACGTTGAGGTCGCCCGCACCGCGGATGACCGGCACCAGCAGGCCACGCTCGGTGTCCACGGCGACGCCCAGGTTCTCGGCGTCGTGGTAGGTGACCGTCCCCGCCTCGAGGTCGACCGAGGAGTTGACCACGGGGTGCGCCTTGAGGGCCTCGACCGCTGCCTTGGCGAAGAAGGGGAGGAACGACAGCTTCACACCCTCGCGGGCGGCGAAGTCGTTCTTCACCTGGTTGCGCAGGTTCGCGATCCGGGTGACGTCCGCCTCGACGACGGTGGTGAGCTGCGCGCTGATCTGCAGCGACTCGACCATCCGCTTGGCGATGACGGTGCGCAGCCGGGAGAGCTTCTCCGTGTTCCCGCGCAGCGAGGAGTCCGGGGTCGCGGCCGGCGAGGGGGTGCGCGCCCCACCGGAGGAGGCGGCAGCCGGCGCGGCGGCCGGCTCCTCCTTGGACTGCTCGGCGGCGGCGACCACGTCCTGCTTGCGGATCCGGCCACCGACACCGGTGCCGGTCACCGACCCGAGGTCGACGCCGTGCTCCGCGGCCAGCCGACGCACCAGCGGGGTGACGTAGGCGCCGCCACCGTCGGGCGCGGGTGCCGCGGCGGGCCGGGAGGTCGGGGCGACGGCCTCGGCGGGCGACGGCTGGTCGGTGGGCGACTCGGTCGGCATGCTGCCGCTGGAGCCGTAGTCGGCGCCGGGCTGGCCGGTGTCGGTGTTGGCCTCGACGGGCGTCGGCTGGCTCGCCTTCGGCGCCGCCTCCTCCTTCGGCTCTTCCTTCGGAGCCGGCTTCTCCTCGGCGGCGGGCTCCGCCTTCGGTGCGGACTCGGCCTTCGCGGAGCCGCCACCGGAGCCACCGATGACGGCCAGCTCGGCGCCGACCTCCACGGTCTCGTCCTCGGCCACGACGATCTTGGTGAGCACGCCCGCCACGGGGGAGGGGATCTCGGTGTCGACCTTGTCGGTGGAGACCTCGAGGAGGGGCTCGTCGACCTCGACCTGGTCACCCTCCTGCTTCAGCCAGCGGGTGACCGTGCCCTCGGTGACGCTCTCGCCCAGCGCCGGCATGGTCACCGAGGTGCCCTCGCCGTCGGAACCACCCGGGTCGCCGTCCTGCTCTGCGGCCGCGGGGGCCGGCTGCTCGGCCGGGGCCTCCTCGGCCGGCTCGTCCTGGGCCGGCTGTTCGGCAGCGGCCGTGTCCTCGGCCGGTGCCTCCTGGGCCGGGGCGTCCGCTGCCGGGGCGCCGGCGTCGCCGCCGTCCTCGCCGCCGATCACCGCCAGCTCGGCGCCGACCTCCACGGTCTCGTCCTCGGCCACGACGATCTTGGTGAGCACACCCGCCACGGGGGAGGGGATCTCGGTGTCGACCTTGTCGGTGGAGACCTCGAGGAGGGGCTCGTCGACCTCGACCTGCTCACCCTCCTGCTTCAGCCAGCGGGTGACCGTGCCCTCGGTGACGCTCTCGCCCAGGGCGGGCATGGTGACGGACGTCGGCATCGAAGGCGGGTCTCCTCAAGTCGTGGGGTCGTGCTGAGCGGGTGGTGCTGCGTGGGGTCGTGCTGAGCAGGTGGTGGGTCAGTTGTGCGCGTGCAGCGGCTTGCCGGCCAGGACCAGCGCCGCCTCGCCGAGGGCCTCGCTCAGCGTCGGGTGCGGGTGGATCAGCTGGGCGACCTCTTCCGGCAGGGCCTCCCAGTTGTAGACCAACTGGGCCTCGGCGATCATGTCGCCGACCCGGCTGCCGACCATGTGCACGCCGACCACCGGACCGTTGCCGGCGACGCGGATCAGCTTGACCGCACCGGCCGTCTTCAGGATCGCGGCCCGGCCGTTGCCGGCCAGGTCGTAGGTGGCGACCTCGATCTCGCCGTGCTTCTCCTTGGCCTGGGCCTCGGTCAGACCGACGGAGGCGACCTCGGGCTCGGAGTAGGTGACCCGCGGGACGCCCGCGTAGTCGATCGGCACGACCGGCAGCCCGGCGAGGCGCTCGGCCACGAGGATCCCCTCCCCGAAGCCGACGTGCGCCAGCTGCAGGGTCGGGATCAGGTCGCCGACGGCGGAGATGGTCGGCACGTTGGTCTGGCAGTACTCGTCGACGAGGACGTAGCCGCGGTCCATGGCGACACCGGCCTCCTCGTAGCCCAGGCCCTGGCTGACCGGGCCGCGGCCGACGGCGACGAGCACCAGCTCGGCCTCGTACTCTTTGCCGTTCTCCAGGGCGACCTTCACGCCGTCGGCGGTGGTCTGCACGCTGGCGACCCGACTGCCCAGGGAGAAGTCGATCTTGCGCCGGCGGAACGCACGCTCCAGCAGCTTGGAGGACGACTCGTCCTCCAGCGGGACCAGGTGGGGCAGGCCCTCGACGATGGTCACGTCGACGCCGAAGGACTTCCACGCGCTGGCGAACTCGCAGCCGATGACCCCGCCACCGAGGACGATCGCCGAGGCCGGCACCCGGTCGAGCTTCAGCGCGTGGTCGCTGGTGATGACCTTGGTGCCGTCGATCTCGATGCCCGGCAGCGAGCGGGCGTAGGAGCCGGTGGCGAGCAGGACGTGCTTGCCCTCGAACGTCTGGTCGCCCACCTGGACGGCGGTGGGGGAGACGAGCTTGCCTTCGCCGGTGACGTAGTTGATCCCGCGGCTCTTGATCAGGCCCTGCAGGCCCTTGTGGTTCTTGGAGATGACGCCGTCCTTGTAGGCGTTCACCCCGTCCATGTCGATGCCCGACAGGGTCGACTTGACGCCGAACTGCTCGCCCTCGCGGGCGTTGTCGGCGACCTCGGCGGTGTGCAGCAGGGCCTTGGTCGGGATGCAGCCGCGGTGCAGGCAGGTGCCACCGACCTTGTCGCGCTCGATCAGGACGACGGACATGCCCAGCTCCGCCGCGCGCAGTGCGGCGGCGTAGCCACCCGAGCCACCACCGAGGATGACCAGGTCAGCGGGGGTGGTCGGTGCGCTCACGGCTGCTCCTCAGTGCTGGGTGGCCCGGAGTCCTCCGGGCACGGCGATCCTGCGCGTGCCCATCCTGCCACTCCCGGGAACGACGCGTTCGGATGCTCCGTTGCACTGCTCGAGTGCGTCGCGGAGCAGCCCGCGACCGGCGAGGACTGGAGCAGTGCGATGGGGCTGATCGACCGGCTGCGTGGCCGCCGCGGGAGCAGCGGGGCCGCCGGGAAGGGCCGTGGCCGGCGCGGCACGCTCGACCGCGCCTCGGGGTCGGCGGACCTGAGCCACCTGGAGCAGTTCGTCGCCACCCGGCGGGGTGTCGAGGGGTACGTCGAGCCGCGCACGACGGTGACCGAGACGACGATCCTGCTGGTCGCCGCCGACGGGGAGTGGACACGTCGGCGGATCGACGGCCCGGAGACCGCTCGCAAGCTGTCCCGGGACCTCGCCGTCCCGGTCTACGACGCGCAGATCACCGGCTACCCGCAGCGGATGCGCGACTGGAGCGCCCGCCAGAAGGCGGCCGACAAGCTCTAGCGGACGGCCCCCCACCCCGTTGAGGGGCAGGGGGCCATCGGCTCACTGGGCTGCGATCAGGCCCTCGATCGTGGCCAGCAGGGTGCGGACCGGGACACCGGTGCCGCCCTTGGGCGTGTAGCCCCAGGGCGCCCCGGTGTTGTAGGCCGGACCGGCCACGTCGATGTGCGCCCAGGGCAGGCCGGCCGGCACGAACTCGGACAGGAAGTGCCCGCCCACGAGCATCCCGCCCATCCGGTCGGCGTTCGCGTTGACCATGTCCGCGATCGGGGAGTCCAGCCCGCGGCGCAGCTCCGGCGGCAGCGGCATCGCCCACATCGGCTCCCCGCTGCGCCGGCTGGCCGCGACGACGGCGTCCCGCAGGTCGTCGCTGCCCATCACGCCGGCGGTGCGGGTGCCCAGGGCGACCAGCTGCGCGCCGGTCAGCGTCGAGGTCTCCAACAGGTGGGCGGGGGAGTCCTCGACGGCCCGGCAGATGGCGTCGGCGAGCACGACCCGGCCCTCGGCGTCGGTGTTCGTGATCTCCGCCTTCTTGCCGTTGCGGAACGTCACCACGTCGGCCGGGCGGTAGGCCGTGCCGCTGGGCATGTTCTCGGCGATCGGCACGGTGGCGGTCACGTCGACCGGGAGACCGAGCTCGGCGACCAGGCAGATGGTGGCGATCACGGCCGCGGCACCGGCCATGTCGCTCTTCATGTCCTCCATCTTCGCGGCGGGCTTGATCGAGATGCCGCCGGAGTCGAAGGTGATGCCCTTGCCGACCAGGGCCACGCTCGTCCTGGCCTTCTTGCCCTTGTACTCCAGGCGCAGCAGCCGCGGCCCGCGGCTGGAGCCGCCGCCGACGGCGAGGATGCCGCCGTACCCGCCAGCGGCCAGGGCCTTCTCGTCGAGCACCTCGACCGACAGCCCGGCCTTCTTGCCCGCGGCGGCACCCCGGGCGGCGAGCTCCGCCGGGTACAGGTCGTTGGGCGGGCTGTTGACCAGGTCACGGACCAGGGCCACGGCGGTGGCGACCGCGCGCACGCGGGCCAGCGGTGCCTTGGCGGCGCCGGCGTCGGGGACGACGAGCTCCACCGAGGACGGCGGGGCGGGGCGGTCCGCCGGGAGGTCGGACTTGTAGGCGGTGAACTCGTACGCCCCCAGCAGCGACCCCTCGCCCACGGCGTGCAGCCGCTCGGCGTCCGGCGCCCCGCCCACGGCGGCGAGCAGGCTGACCAGTGAGCTGCGGCCGGTCAGCGCGCGACTGGCGGCACCGGCGGCCCGGCGGACCGCCTCGGCCGGGTACGAGCCGTCGGCCTGCGGGGCGCCCAGCCCGGCCACGGCCACGACCGGGAAGGGACCCTGGCCGAAGGTGGGCAGCTTGGTGACCTCGTCCTCGGCTCCCCGGGCGCCGAGATCGGCCAGCGCGGCGAGGAGCCGGCCACCGAGGAGCCGGTCGACCGCGTCGGCACCGGGCGTGGACACCAGGCCGGCGGGTCCCTTGCCGACCCCGACGACGACGGCGTCGGCGGTCAGCTTCTCGAGCGGGCGGTCGGTGGCGGAGATGGTAGGCGGCACCCGACGATCGTAAGGAGGTGGTGAGGACGGCGTACGACCGGCAGGTCTCCGACCACTAGCGTGCTGACGGTGAGCCCCCTGACCTCCCCGCTGCACGATCGCCACGTCGCCGCCGGCGCGAAGTTCGCCGACTTCGGTGGCTGGTCCATGCCGATCGAGTACGCCGGTGGTGGCGTGCTGGCCGAGCACACCGCCGTCCGGGAGGGGGTCGGGCTCTTCGACGTCTCGCACCTGGGCACCGGCACGGTGCGTGGCCCGGGGGCCGCCGAGTTCGTGAACGCCTGCCTGACCAACGACCTGGGGAAGATCGGGCCCGGGCAGGCCCAGTACACGCTGTGCTGCCTCCCCGACGGTGAGCCGCAGGCCGGCGGAGTGGTCGACGACCTGATCGCCTACCTGCACGGCGCGGACGACGTCCTGCTCGTGCCGAACGCCGCCAACGCCGCCGACGTGCTGGCCCGGCTCTCGGCCGAGGCGCCGGCGGGGGTCACCGTCACCGACCGGCACACCGACGTCGCTGTCCTGGCGCTGCAGGGTCCGCGTTCACCCGAGGTGCTGGCGGCGGTCGGCCTGCCCGGCGGGCTGTCCTACATGTCCTTCGCGGAGACGCCCGGCTCCGGCGGGGACGAGGTCACGGTCTGCCGCACCGGCTACACCGGCGAGCACGGCTACGAGCTGCTCGTCGCCGCCGGCCGGGCCGCCCAGCTCTGGGATGCGCTGCTGGCCGCCGGTGCGCCCGAGCAGATCCGGCCGTGCGGTCTCGGCGCCCGGGACACCTTGCGCACCGAGATGGGCTACCCGCTGCACGGCCACGAGCTGTCGCGGGACATCACCCCCAACCAGGCGCGGTCGGGCTGGGCCGTGGGCTGGGGCAAGAGCGCCTTCTGGGGGCGCGAGGCGCTGCTGGCGGAGAAGGCGGCCGGCCCGGCCCGTCAGCTGTGGGGTCTGCAGGCGCCCGGTCGGGGCATCCCGCGGCCCGGGATGCTCGTGCTCGGTGCCGACGGCTCGCGGATCGGGGAGGTCACCAGCGGCACGTTCTCCCCGACCCTGCGAACCGGGATCGCGTTGGCGCTGCTGGACCGGGCCGCCGGTGTCGCCGAGGGGGCAGAGGTCGCCGTCGACGTGCGGGGGCGGCCTCAGGCGGTCGTCGTGCGCCGTCCGCCCTTCGTGCCCTCGCACGTCCGCTGAGGCGCCGCCCGGCCCGTCACGTGGCCGGCACGGGCGGGTCGGGCACCTCGTCGGCGACCACGGCGTCCCGCTTGCCCATCGGCTCCGGGTCGCCCTGGGTGGTGTCCCGCGCGGTCTGGTGCTCGGTCTCGGCGTTGATCTCCGCGCCCAGCAGCACCAGGTAGCAGGTCAGGTACAGCCACAGCATCAGCACGATGACGCCGGCGATGGCGCCGTAGGTCTCGTTGTAGGAGCCGAAGTTGTTGACGTAGAAGCTGAACGCGACGCTGACGACCGCCCAGATGACGGTCACCACCAGGGAGCCCAGGCTCACCCAGCGGATCTTCGGCGCATCCCGGTCCGGGGCGGCCCGGTAGAGGACGGCCAGCGAACCGATCACCACCGCCAGCAGCAGCACCCAGCGCAGGACCTGGGCGAGCACCGTGCCGACACCGCCCAGCGGGAGGACGTCCAGCACGACCGGGACCACGGCGATGAGCGCGAAGGTGAACAGCACGAACACGATCGCGCCCAGGGTGAGGGCCAGGGACAGTGCGCGCAGCTTGAGGAAGTTGCGGGTCTCGACCTCGTCGTAGGCGATGTTCACCGCCTTCACCAGGTTGTTGACGCCGCCGGACGCCGTCCACAGTGCGCCGAGCACCGAGGCGATCAACCCGAAGGTGAGTGCCCCGCCGGCGTTGCTGGTGATGTCGGTCAGCTGCTCGGTGAGGATGTCCTGGGCGCTCTCCGGGAGCTGGTCGGACAGCGACTCGATCTGCGCGGCCACCTGCTCGGGGGAGGCGACGAGGCCGTAGATGGAGATGGTCGCGATCAGCGCCGGGAAGATCGAGAGGAAGGCGAAGAAGGCCACCCCACCGGCGATGATCGGCATGTTGTCGGCGTTGTTCTCCGCCCAGGACCGCTTGACGATCTGCAGCCAACCGCGCTTCGGGATGTCGGTCGGGCGGTCGGCGTCGATGCCCGGCATCTCCTGGGAGTCGGGGACCTCCGGGGCCGGCCGGGTCGCTTCGCGCCGCTCCCCGCGGACGACGGCCGACGACGAGGCGCCGCTGCCCTCGCCGTTGCCGGCGACACGCGCCTCCGCGGCCCGCTGTGCGGCCCGCCGCTCGGCCTTCTCCTGGACCCGCGCGCGGATGTTCTCCACGGCGCTGCCCTGCCGCCCGTCGTCGACCATCGGTCCCATCCCCTCGTCTCGGGTCTGCAGGTGGAACGGTGGGGCCCGGCGTCCGGGCCCCACCGGCGGCTCAGCGGGTCAGCTGTGCCAGCGTCCGCCGCCACCCGGAGCGACGGCGCGGCAGCCGCCGGCCGGCAGCCCGCTGGGTCGCCGAGACCCGCTTCACCGCGACGCGCTCACCGGCTCGCAGCCGGGCAGCAGCGGCCTGCTGCGTGGCGGACAGCTGCTTCGAGGCCGCCCGCTCCGCGGCGGAGAGCTGCTTGGTGGTGCTGCGGGTGCGGGCGCTGAGGCTCGCGACCGCAGCCTTCCGGCGGGCCTCGGCCCGCTTGGCCGCCTTCGTGCGGGCGGCAGCACGCTCCTTGCCGGCGCGCTTCGCGGCCTTCTGCGCGGCTGCCCGACGTCGGGCGGCCTCCTTGGCCGCCGCGCGCTCGGCTGCGGTCTGCCGACGCTTCCGTCGCCAGGCGAGCAGCCCGACGAGCGCGGTGAGGGCGGCCACGCCGCCACCGATGACGGCGGGCGGGTTCTCCCGGTAGGTCTCGACCGCGGTGTCCTTGGTCCGGTTGGCGCTCTCCAGCGCCGAGCTCTTGGCCTGGTCCACACGTTCCTGGGCCCGGGCCGGGACGTCGAGCCGGTGGCTGAGCTCGTCGACCGTGCGACCGAGCTGCTCCCGGGTCTGCTCGATGTCGGCGCGGATCGCATCGGGGTCGGGCTTGCCCCCCGAGGTCCTGTCGTCGGGTCCGGTCATCGGGACGCACTCTCCTTCACGGTGGCGACGTCGGTCTTGATGCTCGAGATGGCCTCGGTCGGCACCGGCGGCGCTGCCTGCTGGACGTCCTTCTTCCCGATCAGGGCCAGCACGCCGGCGACCGCGAACAGCACCACGGCGACGATGACGGCGGCCAACCAGCCCGGGAGGGCGAGGGCGAGGGCGAGGACGGCGGCGGCGACGAGCACCTGGAGTCCGAGGAAGCCGAGCAGCCCGGCGCCGCCGAAGAGACCGGCCCCCAGGCCGAACTTCTTCGCCTTGGCGCCGACCTCGACCTGGGCCAGGCGGATCTCGTCCCGGACCAGGGTGGTCAGCTGGTCGGACAGCTGACCGATCAGCTGGCCGGTGGATGCGTTCTCGGGTGCGGGCGGAGGTGTCTCCACCCGGCTGGCGCCGGCGCCCATGGTGAGCTGGCTCATTCGTCCTCCGCGGTCTCGGGCGTGGGTGGTGTCCTGCACCATGCCCGGGTGCTTACCGCGTAAACCAAGATCGCCAATGCGTGCACCGGAGCAGTTGGCCCGGAGCCGCTCTGTCCGGGGCTGCCCCGGGGCCGCGGGGTCGCTAGCCTGCCGCCATGAGCTGGACCTGGCAGCTGGAAGACCCCTCGGGTGCACCGATCGACCCTGCCGCGCTCGGGGTGGAGGTGCCCGAGTGCGACAACCAGGGCGACGCCGAGTCCTGGCTGGGGGAGGCCTGGCGCGACCTGCTGGAGCGCGGGGTCGCCACGGTGACGCTGCAGGAGGACGGGGAGCGGGTGTACGGCCCGATGGGCCTGGCGGCCAGCTGAACCGGGGCGGACGCCGCAACGACGTCCGCCCCGTGTCCTCGTCCCGATCCCCGTGCTGAGCTCGGGAGAGGGCTCCGTCAGCCCCGGGAGGTCTTGGCGGGGTCGCGCACCACCACGTCGCCCAGGGCCTCGTCGATGCGGGTCATGACCTCCGGCGGCAGCTGGACGCCGGCGGCCTTGACGTTGTCGTGCACCTGCTCGGGGCGGCTGGCGCCGATGATCGCCGCGGCCACGTTCGTGTTCTGCAGGACCCAGGCCACCGCCAGCTGTGCCATCGACAGGCCCAGCTCGTCGGCGATGGGCCGCAGCTGCTGGACGCGGGTGAGCACGTCGTCGGTCAGGTAGTCCTTCATCGACCCGCCCACGGTGGCGTGCCCGCCGCGGCTGTCTGCCGGTGGCTGCTGACCGGGCAGGTACTTGCCGGTGAGCACGCCCTGGGCCAGCGGCGACCAGACGATCTGGGAGAGGCCCTCCTGCTCGCTGGTGGGCACCACCTCCGACTCGATGACCCGCCACAGCATCGAGTACTGGGGCTGGTTGCTGATCAGCTGCACCTTGAGCTCCCGGGCGAGCTCGGCCGCGGCGGCGATCTCCTCGGCGCGCCACTCCGACACGCCGAGGTAGAGGACCTTGCCCTGGCGCACCAGGTCGGCGAAGGCGGTCATCGTCTCCTCCAGCGGCACCGAGGAGTCGTACCGGTGGGCCTGGTACAGGTCGACGTAGTCGGTCTGCAGCCGCTTCAGCGAAGCGTTGCAGCTCTCGATGACGTGCTTGCGGGACAGTCCGCGGTCGTTGGCCCCCGGGCCGGTGGGCCAGTAGACCTTCGTGAAGATCTCCAGGCCCTCACGGCGCTGGCCGGCCAGCGCCCGGCCGAGGACCGACTCGGCCTTCGTGCCGGCGTAGACGTCGGCGGTGTCGAAGGTGGTGATCCCCGCGTCGAGGGCGGCCCGCACGCAGGCGTGGGCGGCGTCCTCCTCGACCTGGCTGCCGTGGGTGAGCCAGTTGCCGTAGGCGATCTCGGAGATGGTCAGGCCGGAACGGCCGAGGCGTCGTGTGTGCACGGCCGGGACACTACTTAGCGCGGCTCAGCAACCGTGAGCAGCGGCCTTCGTTCAGACGTCGGCGCCCAGCGGGACCTGCGGCTTGGGGAAGCGCCAGCGGCGGATCATCGTCGCCCGACTGACGCCGTACCAGATCAGGCTGCGCATCTTCTGGTCGGTGTTCGGGAAGCGCTCGGTGACCTTCGCCTTGATCTTGCGGCCGAGGAGGAAGGAGTCCCCGATGATCACCAGGAAGAAGGCGAACCAGACGAACACGGTGTAGCTCTGTACGGCCGGGACGGGGATGAAGTAGCCGATCAGCACCAGGGCTGCCACCGCCAGGAAGAAGCTGCCGGCGTTGCGGCGGGCGTCGACGACGTCGCGGACCAACCGGCGCACCGGGCCGCGGTCCCGGGCGGGCAGGGCGCTGTCGTCGCCACGGGCGGCAGCGGCACGGGTGGTGCCCCGCCCGGCGGCCTGCTGCTCGCGCATCCGCTTGTACGCCTCCTTGCGCGTGGTCGGCGGCGGCGGCACCGGGCCGGTGCGACGGCCCTGGGCCTGGTTGCGCCGGGGGGTCGGCCGGCCCTTGCCCGTCGTGCCGAGCGCCGTCGACCCGTGCGGGGTGATGGTGTCGGCGGCGTCCGGCGTCGTGTCGGAGGCGGGACGGCGGCCGGGCAGGCGGAGCTTCACGGCTGCGGAGTCTACGTGCCCGTGACGCGTCGACGGGGGTCCCGGCGGGTGTTGTCCCTCCGGTGGGCAGTGCGCAGGCCGCCCGTGCCCCGATCGCGCCGTACAGTGGGAAGCAGCTCCGCCCCGGCGGTGTTGGCCGTTCTGAGAGCCCGTCCTCCGTGGCGGGCCGAGCAGGACACCCTCGAGTGTGGGAGGACCACGACATGACCGTGCAGGACACGCAGGCCCCCGGCGCCACCGGCGTCATCCTCAGCGACCCCGCCGCCCTGAAGGTGAAGACGCTGCTGGAGCAGGAGGGTCGCGACGACCTGCGGCTGCGGATCGCGGTGCAGCCGGGAGGTTGCTCGGGTCTCCGGTACCAGCTGTTCTTCGACGAGCGCTTCCTCGACGGTGATCAGACCTTCGAGTTCGGTGGCGTCGAGGTCATCGTCGACCGGATGAGCATCCCGTACCTCAGTGGCGCGACGATCGACTTCGTCGACACCATCGAGAAGCAGGGCTTCACCATCGACAACCCGAACGCGGGCGGTTCCTGCGCCTGCGGCGACTCGTTCCACTGATCGCCGGCTAGCGGCGAACGCACGAGGCCCGGCACCCCGCGAGGGGTGCCGGGCCTCGTCGCGTCCGGGGGAGTGCTGCCTCGGGTCACCGGTCCGTGGCCGGGCAGCCGTGGTCGGCGGACAGCGAGCTGCCGGCCACGGCGACCACCCGGCGGCGGGTCAGAGCCGGACGGGGTAGACCGGCTCCGGGATCTCCGGGGTGATCCGTTCCTCGACGAAGATCCCGTGCCAGATCATGAAGACCAGCACACCCCAGACCTGCCGGGCGATCCGCTTGCTGGGCACCTCGGCCTCGCGCAGCCGGTCCAGCAGGCCGAGCACGTGGTCGCGGTCCAGCCACTCGTCGGTCTGGCTGTCGGTCACGATGCTGCGGGCCCAGTCGTGCAACGGGCCGGCCAGGAAGTCCGCCGTCGGCACCGGGAAGCCGAGCTTGCGCCGGTTCATGATCTTCGGCGGGACGATCTGCCGCATCGCCTGGCGCAGTGCGTACTTGGTGGCGTCACCCCGGCTCGGCACCCGCATCTCCAGCGGCAGGCTGCTGGCCAGGGCGAAGACCTCCGGGTCCAGGAACGGCACCCGCAGCTCGAGGGAGTTGGCCATGGTCATCTTGTCCGCCTTGACCAGGATGTCGCCGCGGAGCCAGGTGAAGAGGTCGACGTACTGCATCGCCGTCACGTCGTCGTAGCCGGCCTCGCGGGTCTGCCGGTAGAGGGCCTCGGTGACCGTGACGTGCGAGAGGTCGGGGTCGCGGCCGGGCAGCAGCTGGGCGAGCTCGTCGGCGTTGAGGTTGCGGGCGTTGCCGTAGTACCGCTCCTCGAGCGGGATCGACGCCCGGCGCAGCAGGTCCTGCCCCCGGACGCCCTCGGGCACCAGCCGGGACAGCCCGCCCAGTGCCCGCCGGCCGGCGGCCGGGAGCTTCGACGCCCAGGCCAGGCTCAGGGGCTCGCGGTAGATCGTGTAGCCGCCGAACAGCTCGTCGGCGCCCTCACCGGACAGCACGACCTTCACGTGCTTGCGAGCCTCGCGGGCCACGAAGTACAGCGGCACGAGCGCCGGGTCGGCGACCGGGTCGTCCAGGTACCAGACGACCGTGGGGATCGCATCGGCGAACTCCTGCGCGGTGACCTCCACCGGGACGTGCTTCACGCCCAGGATCGCCGCCGACTCCGCGGCGATGTCGACCTCCGAGGTGGCCTCCCGCTGGAAGCCGACGGTGAAGGTGACCAGGTCGGGGTTGTACTTGTGCGCCAGGGCGGCGACGGCGGTGGAGTCGATCCCGCTGGAGAGGAACGACCCCACGGTGACGTCGGCACGCATGTGCTTGGCCACCGAGTCCTCGAGCACCTCGGCGATCCGGTCGAAGAGGGCCTGCTCCGACCCGGGGGTGACCGGCTTCGGCGCGAACGTCGGGTGGAACCAGCGCTTCGTCTGCAGCTCGCCGTCCGTGACGGTGAAGCTGGTGCCGCTCTCGATCCGCCGGATGCCCCGGTGGAGGGTGGCGGGCTCGGGCACGTACTGCAGCGTCAGGTAGTGCTGCAGGGACGCCGGGTCGACACCGCCGGTGCCGGGGGTGCCGCCGAGCATCTCCAGCAGGGCCTTCTTCTCCGAGCTGAAGGCCAGGCCGCCGTCGGCCAGTCGGGCGGTGAACAGCGGCTTGATGCCGAAGGCGTCCCGGGCGCCGAACGCCGTCCCGGTCCGGGTGTCCCAGATGACGAAGGCGAACATGCCCCGCAGTCGAGGCAGGATGGCCTCGCCCCACAGGTGGTAACCGGCCACGATCGCCTCGGTGTCGCCCTCGGTGGCGAAGGTGGCGCCGGCGGCCTTCAGCTCCTCGCGCAGCTCCAGGTAGTTGTAGATCTCACCGTTGAAGACGATCCGGTAGCGGCCCTCGGCGTAGGGCATGGGCTGGGGGCTGCCCTCGATGTCGATGAACGCCAGCCGGTTGAAACCGAGCACCGCGTGCCGGTCCGACCAGACCTCCCGGTCGTCGGGGCCACGGTGTCGCAGGCACCGCAGGGCGTGCTGCACCCCGGAGACCGTCTGCTCGTCGACCCGTTCGGCGTCGGTGGACAGGTAGGCCAGCAGGCCGCACATGCGGGAGGTCTCCAGGTGAGGGGGAGGGGGCGGGGCCGACGGCCCCGGGATCAGACGCGCTCGCCGGCGCGGGTCTTGCGGGTCGCGATCCGCTCGGCGAAGAACGACAGGACGGGGACCGTGCCGGCCAGCAGCATCAGCACCGAGCCCTTGAACGTCCACCGGGCGCGGAGCGCCAGGTCGCAGGCGGTCACGAAGAAGATCGCGTAGAGCCAGCCGTGTGCGGTGCCGATGACGGTCACGGGACCGTCGACACCGGCCAGGTACTTCAGCGGGACGGCGACCAGGAAGAGGGCCACCAGCAGGACGCCGACGACCCAGGCCATCACCCGGTAGCGGAGCAGCGCAGCCGGGACGTCGCGCCCGACCCGGCGGGCCAACGCGCGCGGCAGGCGCGAGGCGGTGGCCGTGTGGTCAGCGGTCACTGCTGCTCCCGGGCCGGAGTGCCTTCTCGTTCAGCTCGGCGAGGTAGGCGTTGTAGGCAGCGAGCTCCGGATCGCCCGTGGTGTCGATCCGTGGCCGCTGGTAGAGCACCAGGGAGGAGCCGGGCTCGTCGTCCGCGGGGTCCCGGGCCAGCTCGTCCTTGCACATCTTGAGGTAGAAGCCCAGGCCCATGAACCCGTACAGCGGCCACTGGAGCGCGTAGCTCCAGTTGACGGCACCGCCACCGGCCTCGGCCTTGGTCAGCTGCCAGTAGCCGAGGAAGAAAGTCATCACGAAGAGCGCGACGACGACCAGGTGCATGAAGAGCCACCCGGGGCTGAGCAGGCGTCGGTACACGCCCGCGACTGTAACCGCCGGGACGGCGGCGAGCCGTCGCCCAGGGCGTGGTCCGGAGCACGCCGCCGTCCCGGCGCTGGTGGACACTGGCCTCGCCGTGAGCCGGGGTGGACGACGCAGACCGCGTCCGACCAGCCGCTCCGGACGACCCGCCGGGACGGTCCTCCCGCCCCCGGGACGACAGGCGGGGTCGGCTAGTCTCGGCGAGACTGTGGTCGGGGTGGGCAGAGCCCGTCGGGCAACCGAGGAGCACCCGCCGGTGAGACCGCGTGGCGTCGCCACGCGGGGGATGAGGAGGCAGCGGGCAGTGGCTCGACGCAGCAAGCTGGCGAAGGTCGCCGGGCTCGGTCTCCTGGGAGCGCTGACGCTCAGCGGGTGCGAACTCACGGGCAGTTGGCTCAGTTGGGGATGGCCCGAGGGCATCACCGACCAGGCCGAGGCGATGCACGACCTGTGGATCGGTTCGACGATCGCGGCCCTGGTGGTCGGCATCGGGGTGTGGGTGCTCATCGCCTACGCGACGATCCGGTACCGGAAGCGCGGGGACGAACTGCCCCGGCAGACCGCCTACAACCTCCCGCTCGAGGTCGTCTACACGATCATCCCGTTCCTGATCATCGCGGTGCTCTTCTTCTTCACCGTGAACACCCAGAACGAGGTCCGTGACGTCAGCGACGACCCCGACGTCACGATCGCGGTCAACGCCTTCAAGTGGAACTGGCAGTTCGTCTACCCCGAGACGGAGACCGATGCGGGTGAGGCGGTCTCGACCGTCGGGACCAGCACGGAGATCCCGATCCTCGTGGTCCCCACCGACCAGACGATCCGCTTCGAGCTCGCCTCCGCGGACGTCATCCACTCCTTCTGGGTGCCGGAGTTCCTCTTCAAGCTGGACATCATCCCGGGCCAGGACAACGGGCGGGACAACGTCTTCGAGGTCACCGTCCGCGAGGAAGGTGCCTACGTCGGCCGCTGCGCCGAGCTCTGCGGGACGTACCACGCGTTCATGAACTTCGAGCTCCGGTCGGTCACCCCGGACGCGTACGAGACCTACCTGGGGGCGCGCGAGGACGGTCTGTCGACCTACGACGCCCTGGAGCTCATCGGCGAGCCCGGTGCGGCGGTCTCCACGCAGCCCTTCGCGCCGCAGCGCGAGCAGGCGGTGGCCTCGGATGACTGACCCGATCACTCAGCCTCACCTGGAGGAGCGGCCGTGAAGGTCGAAGCGCTCATCTTCAACTTGATCACGGTGTTCTGCCTCGTGACCGCCGTGGTCTACGGCTTCTGGGCGCGGGAGCCCATCGGGACGACGGCGCTCGCGCTGTCCGGTGGCCTGACCGCCCTGATCGGTGGCTTCTTCTGGTTCGTGAGCCGTCGCATCGATGACCGCCCCGAGGACCGCAAGGACGCCGAGATCGCCGACGGGGCCGGCGAGCTGGGCTTCTTCAGCCCGGCCAGCTACTGGCCGTTCGGGCTGGCGTTCTCCGCCGGGATCATGGGCCTCGCGCTGGCCTTCTGGTACCCGTGGCTGGTTCTCATCGGTGCGGTCGCGCTCCTCGTGACCATCGGTGGGCTGCTGTTCGAGTACTACGTCGGGCAGAACGCGCACAGCTGACCGCCAGCAGCACCGGACGACTCAGCGGGGCCCCTTCCCAGTCGGGAAGGGGCCCCGCTCGGCGTCTGTGCCTGTACACGTCGCTGGGGTGCGGTGGCCCCGTCTCAGCCACGGAACGCCACCGGTCCCGGTCACCCCGGTACCGGGCCGATGGGTTCTCCGGACCCGCTACCGGAAGGTCGCATCGCCGACCGGCACCCACGGGGCGGCCACCTGATCCAGTCCTGGACGGGTGGCTGAGCTCCCGGCCAGAGACGTGTCCGCGACGAAGAGGACGCCCGGGCTGACGGACCGTTCGGTGTGCTCGCCACGGTGCCCCTGGCAGGACCGCAGTGGCCCGGGGCAGCGCTGAGGCTGGAGCCAGCTCCGGGGCGGGGAACGGGAGGTCCGGGCACCCAGCTGTGCGTGATCCGGCGCCCGGGACGACCTCGGTGGCGGCGGGGTCGGCGGGTGGACCGCCGCGGCACCGGAGCTGAGCGCCCACGCCCACCAGCGGGACCTGGGGGTGGCGGGCGGCCGCGTGGGGGCCGGGGCGGGCTGGGCAGCGGGCCAGGCCCTTGTAGCCGATGGACCGGGCCACGGGGCAGTCAGAGGTGCACTCGACCCGGCGAGCGAGGCGTCGCCACCCGCTGCAGATGGCCGGGGGGGGGGCCAGCGGACCGGCGAGGTGCCGCGCCCTGGTCCCCGGGGAGTGGAGCGCTCCCGACGATCATGGACCCAGCGGGAGGACGCGCCGTTGCTGACCGGCGTGCCGGATCGCCAGCTCCATGATCGTCGGGAGCGAGGCCGGCACCTGCGCCATGGGGGAGTGCTCACGGCGCGGGCAGTGGTGTGCTCGGCCGGCTCTGGGCCGGCCTCGGCCACTGAGGTCCACCAGGGAATGCAGCAGGCCCCGACGGACGAGTCCGTCGGGGCCTGCTGTCGGGCTGGTGCTGTGGGTCAGTCCCTCGGAGCCTGGGGCCGCCCGCCTTCGGAGGGACGGCCGCCCTCGGAGGGGCGACCCGAGCTGATGGACTGGCGGTCAGCCTGCTCCGCCTCCAGCCCGCGGGCGTCCAGCTCGGCCTGCCGCTGCACCTCGGCCGGCTCCTCGATCGGCTTGAAGAAGCCCTTGATCGCCCGGCGTGCGCCGCCGACCTGGTTCATCTTCTTCGGCACCGAGGCACCGCCGTACGCCAGCTGACCGTGGCCGTGCTCGTCCACCGGGCCCAGGGGCTGGTGGACCTCGATGAACTCGCCGCTGGGCAGCCGCCGGATGACCCCGGTCTCGATGCCGTGCTCGAGGACCTCGCGGTCGTGCCGCTGGAGCCCCAGGCACAGGCGGTAGGTCATCCAGTAGGCGAAGGGCGGGAGAACGAGGCAGCCGATCCGGCCGAACCACGTCATCGCGTTGAGGCTGATGTCGAATTTGTCCGCGATGAGGTCGTTGCCACCGGAGATCCACAGGATGACGTAGAACGTCAGCGCCATGGCACCCACCGCCGTCCGCACAGGGACGTCGCGCGGGCGCTGCAGGAGATGGTGGGACGCGGTGTCCCCGGTCAGCTTCCGCTCGATGAACGGATAGAACGCCAGCACGGCGAACATCAGGCCGGCACCGACGACGGTCGGCCAGAACAGCGCCGGGATCGTGTAGTCGCCGGGCAGGTTGATGTCCCAGGCCGGGAAGAGCCGGGTCGAGCCGTCGAGGAAGCCGATGTACCAGTCCGGCTGCGAACCTGCCGACACCTGCGCCGGGTTGTACGGACCCCACAGCCAGATCGGGTTGATCTGGACCAGGCCACCCAGGGCGGCGCACAACCCGAACACGATGAACAGGAGAGCCGTCGCCTTGCCGGCGAAGGTGGGGAAGAGCCGGTTCCCGACGACGTTGTGCTCCGTGCGGCCGGCACCCGGGAACTGCGTGTGCTTCTGCTTGACCAGGATCAGCAGGTGCGCGGCGATCAGCGCGAGCAGGATCGCCGGGATGATCAGCACGTGGGCGATGTAGAACCGCCCGATGATCTCCGTGCCGACGTAGTCACCGTTGAAGACGGCCCAGTGCGCCCAGGTGCCGATGACCGGGAGCGACAGGATGATCGCGCTGATGATCCGCAGGCCCGTTCCCGACAGGAGGTCGTCGGGGAGGGAGTAGCCGGTGACGCCCATGAGGAGCGCCAGGACGAGCAGGACGACGCCGATCAGCCAGTTGGTCTCACGCGGCCGGCGGAACGCACCGGTGAAGAAGATGCGGATCAGGTGGATCACGATCGAGGCCACGAACAGCAGAGCGGCCCAGTGGTGGATCTGCCGGATCAGCAGCCCGCCGCGGACGTCGAAGGAGAGCCCGAGAGTCGACTCGTAGGCCGCCGACATCTCCACGCCCCGCAGGGGTGCGTAGACGCCCTCGTAGACGACCTCCTCCATGCTGGCGTCGTAGAAGAACGTCAGGTAGGTGCCCGACACCAGCAGGATCATGAAGGAGTAGAGCGCGATCTCCCCGAGCAGGAAGGACCAGTGGTCGGGGAAGACCTTGTTCAGGGTCCGACGCAGCGGACCGGCGACGATCAGACGATCATCGACCTCGAGTGCAGCTTGACCGATCTTGGTCGTCGGCGCACCAGGCGCCGCCGTGGTGGTGGCCATCAGATCCGTTCCCGGTTCCAGTAGGTGGGGCCGACTGCCTCAATGTAGTCGCTCCGTGCCACGAAGTAGCCCTCGTCGTCGACCGTGATGGGCAGCTGGGGGAGTGCGCGGGTCGCCGGCCCGAAGACCGGTCGCGCGCCCTGGGTCACCTGGAACTGCGACTGGTGACACGGACAGAGGATGCGGCCGGTCTCCTGCTCGTAGAGCCCGACCGGGCACCCGGCGTGCGTGCAGATCTTGGAGTACGCGACGTAGTCGCCGTAGGAGAAGTCGGCCTGACCCTCCCGCGGCTCGTCGCTGAGCTGCTGCTCCGGCCGGAGCCGGATCAGCATGGTCGCCGCGTCTGACTGGAAGTTGCCCCCCGCGACGGCCGGGAAGACGGTCTCCAACGAGCCGGGCTGCTGGTCACCGGGGCGGATCGGGGTGCCGTCGTCGCGCAGCAGGCGGACGCCCTCGGCCCACGACGTGGTGCCGAGCGGGTTGCCGGTGTTCGGGTTCTTGATCAGGCCACCGAGCGGGGCGATGAGCATGGCCCCGAACGCGACCCCCATGCCACCGATGGTGCCCAGGAGCAGCTTGCGGCGGGGGAGGCCGGACTTGTCCAGGCCGCTCATGAGGGTGGCGCCGGTGGTGACCCGGTCGAAGTGTGAACCGTCGTGCTTGTCCTGGACCGCGGTCTCGTGGGGCAGCAGCTTCTTGACGTACTGCACCAGGCCGATGCCGATGCACAGCAGCGACAGGCCCATCGCCAGACCGAGGAGCGGGGTGAACAGCGCGCTCCACGGAGCGGCGCCGACCTCCCACTCCCAGTCGGGGAGGAACCACCCGGAGCCGGCGTAGACGACCAGGAAGGCCACGGCGAAGACGCCGGCGAGTGCGAACCACATGGTCACCTGGCGGGTGGCCTGCTTCTCCAGTGCCGAACCCGGGGCCGGGGCGGGCTCGACGTGGAGCACCTCGACACCGTCGTAGCGGGCACCCAGCCGGTCCAGCTCGGTGCGGTCCATCGCGGCGAGCTGGGCGGGCGTGTGCTCGTCGTCCGGACCGCCGTGGCTGGGGCCGGTCGCTGCGCTCCCGCCGGCCGAACCGGGGTTCTTGTCCGTCGTGGTCACGCCTTCGTCCCCATCCAGAAGATCCCGAACAGCAGGGCGCCGACACCGGCGACCCAGAGGACCAGGCCCTCGGCCACCGGACCGGCGCGGCCGATCGCGGCGCCACCGGGGTCGGCCTGGTCCTGGATCGTCTGCACGTAGTCGATGACCGAGCGCTTCTCCTCCGGTGTCAGCTGGTTGTCACCGAAGACCGGCATGTTCTCCGGGCCGGTCAGCATCGCCGCGTAGATCTGCTCGTCGGTCAGGCCGTCGAGCGAGGGTGCCCGCTTGCCGGAGGACAGGGCGCCGCCCTCTCCGACGAAGTTGTGGCAGGAGGCGCAGTTCAGGCGGAAGAGCTCGCCGCCCTCGGCCAGCTCGCCGTCGCGGAGGTCGCCCGAGGGGACGCTGGGGCCGCCACCGTTGGCCTGGACGTAGGCCATCAACTGGGCGATCTCCGCCTCGGTGAACACCACGGGGTGCTCGGGCGCCTGCGCCTCCTGGCGGACCAGCGGCATGCGGCCGGTGGAGACCTGGAAGTAGACGGAGGCCGAGCCGACGCCGATGAGCGAGGGGCCGCGGTCCTCCACCCCCTGCAGGTTGGAGCCGTGGCAGGTGATGCAGCTGAGGACGTAGAGCTCACGGCCGGCCTCGACGGCGATGGACTCCGAGTCCGACGTCTCGTCAGCGGCGATGGCCCCGGGGGCGAAGGCGGAGTAGGCGACCCCGGTCAGGATCAAGGCGGCCATGAGCCCGGCCACGTTGGCCAGGCGGCGGCGCTGCTTGGAGCGGTGCCGGTCACGGGCGGCAGCGGCCGGCGTGCCAGCGGGCGGCCGGCGGCGCAGCAACCTGCGGGGGCCGCCCTCGAGGGGGGCTTCGGACGAGGCGTTCGTGGTGGACACCCGGTTCCCTACTTGATCAGGTAGATCGTGATGAAGAGGCCCACCCACACGACGTCGACGAAGTGCCAGTAGTACGACACAACGATCGCCGAGGTCGCCTGGGCGGGTGTGAAACGGCCCATCGTGGACCGGATGAGCACGAAGACGAAGGCGATGAGGCCGCCGATCACGTGCAGGGCGTGGAAGCCCGTCGTCAGGTAGAACACCGACCCGTAGGACGAGGACGAGATGGTCGTGCCGTGGTCGACGACCAGGGTGCGGTACTCGAACATCTGGCCGATCACGAAGATCAGCCCCATCACGAACGTGATGGTGAACCAGCGCCGCAGCCCGTAGACGTTGCCGATCTCCGCAGCGAAGACGCCGTACTGACAGGTCACCGACGAGGCGACCAGGATCAGGGTGAAGGCCAGTGCGTACGGCACGTTCAGCTCGGTGGGCTCCGGCGGCCAGCCGTCCTCGGCTCGGGCGCGGGCAGTGAAGTACATGGCGAACAGGCCGGCGAAGAACATCAGCTCACTGGCGAGCCAGACGATCGTGCCGACGCTGACCATGTTCGGTCGGGTCAGGGAGTGCACCCGCGAGGTGTCGAAGGTGCTGCTCGCCACGGGGGCCGTTGTCACCGGCCCATCATGGCATCGGGACAGCCATCCCACGACGCGGGGTCGGTGGGCGTGGCGCGCTCGGTGCGGCCACCTGCGAGAGGCCCGGCACGCCGCCCTCCCGCCCCTCTCCCTCCGGGCACTAGGCTCGCGAGGGTGAGCCTCGACTCCACACCGGCCACCGTGCTGGTCTTCAGCCAGCGGGCCGAGGTCCGCACCGCCGTCCGGACGGCCCTGGGCACGGCGCCGGCCGCCGACGTGGGGCCGCTCAGGTACCTGGAGTGCGCGACCGCCGACGAGGTGGTGGCGGCCGTCGACCGCGGTGGCGTCGACCTCTGCGTGCTGGACGGTGAGGCGCAGCCGACCGGTGGCATGGGGATCAGCCGCCAGCTGAAGCACGAGATCGCCGACTGCCCGCACCTCGTGGTGCTCATCGCTCGGCAGGCGGACCGCTGGCTGGCCCACTGGTCGATGGCCGACGCCACGTTGGCCTATCCGGTCGACCCGTTGACCGCGCCTCAGGTCGTCGCCGGACTGCTGCGGGACCGGGCAGCGCAGCGCCCGGCCGTCCGACGCTGACCCGATGACGTCAGCCAGCCCGACCTGGCCCGGCCTGCTCACCCGGCTGACCCGCGGCGAGCACCTCGCGGCCGAGGACACGCGTTGGGCGATGCGCCAGATCATGACGGGGGAGGCGACGCCGGCCCAGGTCGCCGGGTTCGTCGTCGCGCTCCGGGCCAAGGGGGAGTCGCCGGAGGAGGTCTCCGGGCTCGCCGCCACGATGCTGGAACAGGCCACCCCGGTGCAGCTGCCGATGGAGTGCGTCGACATCGTCGGCACCGGAGGCGATGGCGCGCAGACGGTGAACATCTCCACGATGGCCGCGATCGTCACCGCAGCGGCCGGCGTCCCCGTGGCCAAGCACGGCAACCGGGCTGCGTCCTCGGCCTCGGGCACCGCCGACGTCCTCGAGGCGCTCGGGGTGGTCATCGACCTGCCCGCCCCGGCAGTGGCCCAGTGCGTGCTCGAAGCGGGGATCGGCTTCTTCTTCGCGCCTGTCTTCCACCCCGGGATGCGGCACGCCGCCGCGCCGCGGCGGGAGCTGGGGATCGGCACGGTCTTCAACTTCCTGGGCCCGCTGACGAACCCGGCCCGTCCGGTCGCGGCCGCCATCGGTTGTGCGGACACCCGGATGGCCCCGGTCCTCGCCCAGGTGCTCGCGGACCGGGGGGGCCGGGCGCTGGTGTTCCGCGGGGACGACGGGCTGGACGAGCTCACCACCAGCACGACCTCCGCGGTGTGGGTGGTGCGCGACGGCGAGGTGGTCTCCGAGCGGCTGGACCCGACGGCCCTGGGCATCCCGGTGTCCGCGCCGGGGGCGCTGCGCGGAGGGGGTCCGGAGGTCAACGCCGAGGTGGTGCGTCGGCTGGTGGCCGGCGAACCGGGACCGGTCCGCGACGCGGTGGTGCTCAACGCGGCCGGCGCGCTCGCCGCGTTCGACACCCGTGGGTCACGGCTGCACGACGCACTGGGGGCGGGGCTGGAGCATGCCGCGGCCGCCATCGACGACGGCAGGGCGGCCGCGAAGCTCGCGGACTGGGTGCGGGTCAGCCGCGCCGCACGGGAGTGACGACCAGGTCGTTCCCCCGGCCCCGGGACACACCCGGGTGGACGCGGGACGAGAGCGCCCGACGCCCGGGGTGAGCTACTGGTCCGTCGACTCGAAGCCGATCGAGAACGCGGCCTCGAGGTCGTGGCGCGAGTAGGCGCGGAAGGCGATGTGGGTGGCGGTGTCGACGACGCCGGGAACCTTGTTGATCCGCCCGGCGATGACCTGGGCGATCTCCTCGAACTCGTGCACGCGGACGAGCGCGACCAGGTCGACGTCGCCAGCGACGGAGTAGACCTCGCTGACCCCAGGCAGCGCGGCGACCGCCTCGGCCACCTCGCCGATCGAGTCGGTGGCGGCATCGATCATCACGATGGCGGTGATCACGTCCGGGATGTTAGCCCGGTCGCGACCCGGCCGCGCCGTCCGGCGGTGCGCCGACCGGCCGCCGGGGCACCTGCGGTGACCCGGTCCGGCTGGCTGCGGGTGCTGAGCGACCGGGTGTCGGCGAAGGGGTCTCGCTCGGCGAGGCCGGCGTCCACCTGGGCGAGGAAGCCGCTGTAGTCACCTGTGCCCGGGGTGCGGCTGGCCAGGGTGCCGGTGAGGTCGACCAGGCGGGTGCCGGGTCTCTCCATCCAGCGCAGCACCAGTTCGGCCTCGTCGACGGTGGCGGCCAGCTCGTCGTCCGGCCCGGTCGGGGTCTCGGCGGTGGCGCGCAGGTCGGCCAGGTGGCCGCGGACGGACCGCCCATGCTCGGCGACGCCGGCCGCGACCAGTCGGCCACGACGGACGACCGCCAGCTGCCAGCCCCCGCTGCCGTCGGGGCGGGCGAGGACGAGCTCGGCCACGGTGGCCAGCGACTCCAGGCGCTGTCGCCGCCGGACCGCCCGGACCAGCACGGCCACCCGGTCGCGCAGCACGGCCGCCTCCTCGTACCGGCCTTCCCCGGCCAGCTGCTCGACCCGGTGGAGCAACGGGGCGACCAGGTCGCGCGGATCGGACTGGACGGCCGCACGGAACACCGCGGCGACCGCGGAGTACTCCTCGCGGGACTGGTCGCCGGTGCAGGGGGCCCCGCACCGGCCCATCCCGGCCAGAGCGCAGGCGCTGCCCAGCACCGTCAGCGACAGGCGGGAGGTGCACTGGCGCAGCGGCACGGACTCGTGCACGGCGGCGACGGCGGCCTCGGCCGCCCGCCGGTCGGGGAAGGGCCCGAGGAACGAACCGGCCCCCGGCCGCACCCGGCGCACCACGGACAGCCGGGGGAACGGCTCATCGGTCAACCGGACCCAGAGCGCGCGCTCGGGGAAGCGGGACCGCCGGTTGTACCGGGGCTTGTGCTCAGCGATCAGCCGCAGCTCCCGGACGGCGGCCTCCAGGTCGTGCGCGCACGGCAGCGCCTCGATCCGCTCGGCGAGGGTGATCATCTCGGTCATCCGGCTGCGCTGCTCGCCGGCGGAGAAGTAGCTGCGCACCCGGCTGCGGAGGTCGCCCGAGGTGCCGACGTACAGCGGTTCGTCGCGCGGGCCGCGGAAGACGTACACCCCGGGACCGGAGGGGACGTGCTCGGCGAGGTGACGCTTGCGGCGACGGCGCGGGTCGACCTGGCGGGTCAGCCCGGTCAGCTCCTCGAGCGAGGTGATGCCCAGGGGGCCGAGGCGCTCGAAGAGCCCGTGCAGGACGTCGACGGTCGCCCGGGCGTCGTCCAGTGCCCGGTGGCAGGGCTGGGTGGAGGTGGAGAAGTACGGCGCCAGCGTGGCCAGCTTGCAGTTGGGCACCTCGTCGCGGCTGAGCAACCGGCGGGCCAGGACGGCGGTGTCGACCGACGCGAACACCGGGCAGGGCACTCCGCTCGCCTCGCAGGCCGCCCGCAGGAACCCGAGGTCGAACGGGGCGTTGTGGGCCACGAGGACGGCGCCGCGGGCGAACTCCAGGAAGGCCGGCAGCACCGCGTCGATCCGGGGGGCCGCGGCCACCATCATCGAGGTGATCCCGGTCAGCACGCTGATGTAGGGCGGGATCTCGTGACCGGGGTCGACCAGGGTCTGGAACTCGCCGAGCACCTGGCCGCCGCGGACCTTGACCGCCCCGATCTCGGTGATCGCGCTGTTCTTCGGCGAGCCCCCGGTGGTCTCCAGGTCGACGACCACGAAGGTGACCCCGGCCAGCGGGGTGCCCAGGTCGTCGATCGTCGACTGCTGGAAGCGCGGCTCGTCCGGCGCCCCGTGCCGGCCGGGGAGCGCCACCTGTCGCCACGGTGAGGGGGCGGGCGCCGCAGTGGTCGGTGGGACCGGGACCGGAGGTGGTGCTGGGTGCGGGGCAGGTACGGACGGCACGCCGCGGACGCTAGGTCGGGGGTCCGACAGTCCCCGGGAGGCCACGCCGTGCAGGCCGCTGGCCGGAGCCGTGCAGGCCGCTGGCCGGAGCCGTGCAGGCCGCTGGCCGGCCGGGAGCTGGGCAGAACTGTCGGTGGTCGCTCCTACGGTCCGCGGTGTCTGGATCACAGGAGACAAGGAGAGCCGCTGTGCTCATCGACTGCGACACCTGCACCGTCCGCGGTCAGGGCTGCGACGACTGCGTCGTGACCGTCCTGCTGGGCGCCCCACCGGACTGGCGGGGGAGTGCACCCACCGTCGTGCCGCTCACGCGACGCCGGCCGGGCGTCTCGGCCGGGGCCCCGACCGGCGAGAGCGTGCTGGCGGCCGGGACCGCACCGGGGGAGGCGACCGCCGACGGCCAGAGCGGGCCCGGTGAGCGTGGTGCCGAGGTCGCGCGCCCGGTCGTCGAGTGGGACGACGTGGAACGGCGGGCCGTCCGCGCCTTGGCAGAGTTCGGGCTGGTTCCGCCGTTGCGTCATCAGGATGCGTCGTTCCGCGGCGACCGCCACGTGAGCTGACAAATCGCAGTCTTGTGATTTGGCAGGTCCTGGGGTCGATTCCGGGTTTGACAGGGCTAGGTCTCGGTCTGGTCACGGACCTACGGTCGTCATGTCTGAGCGAGACGAAGTCGCCACAGAGGGTGACCTCGGTCGGACGCCGCCGAACCACCGACCCGCGCCGGGGTGGTGCACCGGGGGGCCGCCGCAGCGCTGAGGTGAGCTCTCGGGCAGCGGGACACCGTGCCAGCGACCGGGGCTCCTGGAGAGCCCGGATGCGTCCGGTGACCCGGTAGGCGGTCCGAGTCGAGAAACGGAGTCCTGCCGCCCGTGGCGAGTCCTCAGTCCCGCGCCCTGCCCGCCTCGACGGCCCCCGCCGTCGACACCCCGGTGCCCGCGCCCTGCGGGCGTCTCGCCGGTCGGCTGGGCATCGGGGTCGTGGCCGTCGTCGCCGCGAGCCTGACCCTGGCGGTCCTGCCGGGTGACGCCGCTGCCGCGCCGGGTGGTCAGGTCACCGAGGCGACGAGCCCGGAGCAGGCCACCCAGCTGGTCGCCGACGCGACCCACGAACTCGAGGTCGTCACCGAGCAGTTCAACGAGGCGCAGGAGACGCTGGTCCAGCAGCAGGCAGCCGCGGCCGCTGCGGGCGGGACGGTCGCCGAGGCGCAGGCCCAGCTGGCCGCCCTCGACGAGCAGGTGCGCCGAGTCGCCCGGAGCGCCTTCACCGGCGAGCACCTGTCCCGCTTCAACGCCCTCATGAGCAGTGGGTCGGCGGACGAGTTCCTCGCCCAGGTGACCACCCTGGACGCCATCGCCGGGCACACGGACGAGGTCCTCGCCCAGGTCACCGCAGCGGCGACCGCTGCCGCGCAGGCCCAGTCGCAGGCCGAGGCCGCCGCCGCGGCCGCGGCGCAGACGCTGCAGGACGTCACCGCCCGCCAGCGGGACCTGACCTCCCGGGTCGACGAGTACCAGGCGCAGTACGACGCGCTGAGCGTGGTCCAGCAGGAGGAGGTGGTCGAGGAGCACGCCGGCCCCGTGCTCGAGCCGCCGGCCGAGGTGGTGGCCACCAGCTCCTCGGCCCAGGTCGCCGTGGACACCGCCATGGCGCAGCTCGGTGACCCCTACGTGTGGGCCGCCGGCGGGCCGGACGCCTTCGACTGCTCCGGCCTGACCCAGTACGCCTACGCGGCGGCCGGGGTGACCCTGCCGCACTCCAGCCGCCTGCAGGCCACGATGGGGACCGCGGTGTCCCGGGGCGAACTGCAGCCGGGCGACCTGGTCTTCTTCCGCAGCCCGATCAGCCACGTGGGCATGTACATCGGAAACGGCCAGATGGTGCACGCGGCCACCTTCGGCGTCCCGGTGCAGGTCACCAGCGTCGACATGGCCGGGTACGCCGGGGCACGCCGCATCCTCGGCTGATCCGGTGGCCCCGGCCTTCCTGCCGGGTCACAGGGAGCCTGCCTAAGCTCGGCGTCGTGCACCTCCCGCCTCGTTCGACAGCCCGCGGATGAGTCGAGGACGAGCCGCCGGCTCCCGGCGTGCGGCCCTGCTCGTGGCCGCGGTGCTCGGTGCCGCCCTGGTCGCCGTGATCGTGGTGGCCACTCCGTGGGACGTGCTCCCGGTGCCGCCGGGGGGCCGCACCCCGGTCGATCCGGGCGCCGCATTCGACCCGGAGCAGGTGACCCGGGCGGAGTCCTTCGCCGCAGCGCTGCGGCCGGCCTCGTTGACCGCCCTGGTGCTGAGCCTGCTCGTCTCGGCGGTCTTCGGGCTCACCCGGGCCGGCGCGGCGACCGCGCGGGCCGTCGCCCGGCCGCTGGGCGGTGGCTGGGCATGGCAGGTGCTGCTCGGCTCGATCGCGATCCTGCTCGTCGGCCGGCTGGTGACCCTGCCGCTGACCGCCTACGGCGAGGTGGTGCGGCGCCGCTACGGCCTGTCCACGCGGGGATGGGACCTGTGGGCGCGTGACGTCGCCACGTCCTTCGCCATCTCCGCCGGGTTGACCGCCCTGGGTCTGCTGGCGCTCGTCGCGCTGGCCCGGCGGGCCCCCCGCACGTGGTGGGCGTGGGCGGGCGCAGCAGCCGCAGCGCTGGTCGTCGTCGGGTCGTTCCTGTACCCGCTGGTGTTCGAGCCGGCCTTCAACCGCTTCGAGTCCATGCCGGCCGGCCCGCTGCGCACGGAGCTGATCGCACTCGCCGAGCGCAGCGGCACCCCGGTCGAGGACGTGCTGGTCGCCGACGCCAGCCGGCGCACGACCGCGCTGAACGCCTACGTCTCCGGCTTCGGCTCGACCCGTCGGATCGTCGTCTACGACACGCTGCTGGACCAGCGGCCCGACGAGGAGGTCGTCTCGATCACGGCCCACGAGCTCGGGCACGTGGCCAACGACGACGTCCTGACCGGCACGCTGATCGGGGCGCTGGGCGCCGGGGCGGGGGTCGCGCTGCTGGGCTGGCTGCTCGGCTCGACGCCGCTGCTCCGCCGGGCCGGCGCCGAGGGGCCGGGGGACGGGGCGGTGGTGGGGCTGCTGCTCCTCCTGCTCTCCCTCGGCACCCTGGCGTCGACGCCGGTGCAGAACCTGGTCTCCCGGCACATCGAGGCGCGGGCGGACCTGCACGCGCTCGACCTGACCGGGGACCCGGACTCCTTCGTGGCGGTGCAGCAGGCGCTGGGCGGTGCCAACCTCAACGACCCCGACCCGCCCGCGATCTGGCAGTGGGCGTTCGGGTCGCACCCCACGGTGCCGCAGCGGATCGCCTTCGCCGCCGACTGGGTGGCGGTGCGCGACCGGTGAGCGGGGGTCGCACGCTGGTCGTCACCAACGACTTCCCGCCCCGGCAGGGTGGCATCCAGACCTTCGTCGAGGCCCTGCTGGACACCCGGCCGCCGGAGTCGCTGGTCGTGCTGGCCTCGGACCACCCCGGCTCGGCCGCGTACGACGCCGCGCTGCCCTACCCGGTGGTGCGTGCGCCCACGGGCATGCTGCTGCCCACGCCGAGCATCGCCCGGACGGCCGCCCGGCTGGCCCGCGAGCACGGGTGCCGGACGGC
The DNA here is from genome assembly GCF_026967925.1 of Modestobacter sp. VKM Ac-2985. Taxonomy (GTDB): domain Bacteria; phylum Actinomycetota; class Actinomycetes; order Mycobacteriales; family Geodermatophilaceae; genus Modestobacter. Next base: position 1,590,418 of record NZ_JAPVBI010000001.1, read on the forward strand.
GTTCTTCGGTGCCGCGGCACCACTGGGGTTGCTGGCGCCCGCGCTGCGCCGTGCCGGGGTCGAGCGGCTGGTCGGGGCCACGCACGGCCACGAGACCGGCTGGGTGGCGCTGCCCGCGGCCCGGCAGCTGCTGCAGCGCATCGCCGCCGGCCTGGACGTGCTGACTTACATCAGCCAGTACACCCACGGCCGGCTGGCCCCGGCGCTGGGGGACCGCACCCAGCTGGTCCAGCTCTCGCCGGGGGTCGACGTCGACCGGTTCACCCCGGGAGCCGACGGGGCGGCGGTCCGCGCCCGGTACGGCCTCGGGGCCGACCCCGTCGTCGTCTGCGTGTCCCGGCTGGTGCACCGCAAGGGGCAGGACGTGCTGGTCGAGGGCTGGCCACAGGTGCTGGCCCGGCACCCCCGGGCGAAGCTGCTGCTGGTGGGCGGCGGCCCCTTGGAACCGGCGTTGCGGCGCACGATCGCCGCCCGGGGACTGGCCGGCTCCGTCGTCCTGACCGGGGGAGTGGCGCCGGCGGACCTGCCGGCGCACTACGCGGCCGGGGACGTGTTCGCCATGCCCTGCCGTACCCGTCGCGGTGGGCTGGACGTCGAGGGGCTGGGCATGGTGTTCCTGGAGGCGGCCGCCTGTGGCCGGCCGGTCGTCGCCGGCACCTCGGGCGGTGCACCGGAGACCGTCCAGGACGGCGTGACCGGGCACGTCGTGGACCCGCGGTCAGCCGCGGCAGTCGCGGACGTGCTGGCCGACCTGCTGGCCGACCCGGAACGTGCGCGGGCGATGGGCGCGGCCGGCCGGGCGTGGGTGGAGCAGCGGTGGTCCTGGACGACGATCGCGTCCGCCTTCGCCGACGTGCTCGACCCCGCGCCGTGAGCGCGGGGCCGAACATGCCGGCGGTCAGGTGCTACCGGGCGTAGAGGGCTTCGACCTCGGCGCCGAACTCCTTCATCACGACTGCCCGCTTGAGCTTCAGGCTCGGGGTGAGGGTGCCGTTGTCCTCGGTGAAGTCGTCGCCGAGCACCCGGAACTTCTTGATCGCCTCGGCCTGCGAGACGGCCTTGTTCGCCTCGGCGACCGCAGCGTCCAGCTCGGCCAGCAGGTCGGGGTCGTCGCGCAGCTGCTCGGAGGTCAGCGCGGCGTCCTTGCCCTGGGCCTTCAGCCACGTCGGCAGCGCCTCGGCGTCCAGCGTGACCAGGGCGGCGATGAAGGGCCGCTGATCGCCCACGACGATGCACTGGCTGACCAGCTTGTGCGCCCGCAGCCTGTCCTCCAGCACGGCGGGGGCGACGTTCTTGCCGCCCGCGGTCACCAGGATCTCCTTCTTCCGCCCGGTGATCGTGAGGAAGCCCTGGGCGTCGAGCTCACCGAGGTCGCCGGTGTGGAACCAGCCGTCGGCGTCGATGGCCTCCGTGGTGGCCTTCTCGTTCTTCCAGTACCCGCGCATGACGATCCCGCCGCGCAGCAGCACCTCGCCGTCGTCGGCGATCGCCGTGTCGACCCCGGGCAACGGGCGTCCGACGGTGCCGATGCGCAGCGCCGCGTCGTGGTTGACCGCGGCAGCCGCCGTGGTCTCGGTCAGGCCGTAGCCCTCGAAGATCGTCACCCCGATGCCCCGGAAGAAGTGGCCGAGCCGCTCGCCCAGCGGTGCGCCGCCGGAGATGGCGCCGGCGCAGCGTCCGCCGAGGGCCGCCCGCAGCTTGCCGTAGACCAGCCGGTCGAACAGCGCGTGCTGCAGCCGCAGTGCCAGCCCCGGGCCGCCGGTGTCCTGCGCCCGCGACCAGTCGACGGCCACCTGGGCGGCCTTGTCGAAGATCTTGCCCTTGCCGTCGGCCTCGGCCTTGGCCTTGGCTCCGTTGAACACCTTCTCGAAGACCCGGGGCACGGCCAGCACGAACGTGGGCTGGAACCGCCCGAGGTCGCCGACGAGGTCCTTGATGTCGGGGGTGTGCCCGATGACCGTGCGGGTGTTGAGCGCGCCCACCTGCAGGACCCGGGCCAACACGTGGGCCAGCGGGATGAACAGCAGCAGCGACCCGTCGGCGTTCATGAACCGGCTCAGCAGGGTCATGCCGTTGCGGATCTCGAACAGGAAGTTGGCGTGGGTGAGCTCGCAGCCCTTGGGCCTGCCGGTGGTGCCGCTGGTGTAGATCAGCGTCGCCAGGCTGTCGGCGGAGAGGGTGGCCCGGCGGGCGGTCAGCTCGCTGTCGGGCACGTCGGTGCCCGCCGCGGTCAGGGTGGCCAGCCCGCCGTCGTCGATCACCCACACCGGTCCCAGCTCGGGGGCCTCGGAGCGCACGGACTCGACGGTCGCGGCGTGCTCGGCGCTCTCCACCACGATCGCCCGAGCGCCGGAGTCGGCGAGGATCCAGGCGACCTGGTCGGCGCTGGAGGTCTCGTACATCGGGACGACGACGGCGCCGGCGGTCCAGATCGCATAGTCCAGGACGGTCCACTCGTAGCGGGTCCGGGCCATCAGCCCGACCCGGTCGCCGGCCTGCACGCCACCGGCGATCAGCCCCTTGGCGACACCGGAGACCTCGGCGGCGAACTCCGCGTAGGTGACGTCGGCCCACTGACCGGCCTGTTGGCGGCGCAGCCCGACCTCGTCGGGGTGCTCGGCCGCGTTGGTGGCGACCATGTCCGTCAGGGCGTCATCGGGCCCCACGCTGGCGGTGGGGGGAACGCTCAGTTCGCGCACGCCGTCCTCTCTGTCCTGGCCGGCCGGGGGCTCCGTCGCCCCGCCGCTCCGGACCAGGGTCCGGCACCCAATCTAGTCCGCGCAGCCCCCGCGCAGTAGCCGAGCGACCCCGGAGGAGGCAGGTGGCCCGGGAGGAGGCCAGGTCGGAGGGGGGCAGCGACTACCCTCCGCCCCATGGCTGACCAGTCCACCCAGTCGATCGTCATCGACGCGCGAGCGGCCGAGGTCATGGCCGTGATCGCCGACTTCCCGGCCTACCCGTCGTGGGTGTCGGCAGCCAAGCAGGTGCAGGTGCTGGAGACCGGGGCCGACGGGCGGGCCCGCCGGGTGCACTTCGTGCTCGACGCCGGCGCGGTCCAGGACGACTACGTCCTGGACTACACCTGGGACGACGACCGCCGCGTCGACTGGACCCTGGTGCAGGGCCAGATGCAGAAGCAGCAGGACGGCTCCTACTCCCTGGCCGAGTCGGGTGGTCGCACCACCGTCACGTACTCGATCACCATCGACCTGTCGATCCCGATGCTCGGGATGATCAAGCGCAAGGCCGAGAAGGTCATCCTCGACACCGCGCTCAAGGAGCTCAAGAAGCGCGTCGAGGGCTGATGCGCGCCGTGCAGGTCCTCCTCGTCACCGGCCCCGGTGGCGCCGGCAGCTCCACCGTGGCCGCGGCCACCGCCGTCCGGCTCGCCGCGGCCGGCTCCCGGTGCGTGCTGCTCACCGGTCAGCCGGCCGGGATCGCCGACCTCCCCGACCGGCTGACCGTCGATGTCGCCACGCCGCAGCCGGCGTTGGAGGAGCTGTGGGCCCGGCACGTCGGCCAGCTGTCCGGCGCGCTGCCCCTGCTCACCGTGCCACCGGCGACCTCGGTCGTCGCGCTGCCGGGCGTCGCCGAGTTCACGCTCCTCACCGCCCTGGCCGGGCACCTCCGCTCCGGGGACGTCGACGTCGTCGTGCTGGACCCCGGCCCGACGGCGGCGGCGACGGCGTTGCTCGGCCTCCCGGGGGCGCTGCGCTGGTGGGTGGCGCAGGCCGCGCCGACCCGGCTGCGGGTGCTCGCCACGGTGCGTGCGGCCGCCACCCCGGGCCGCGCCGGCGTCACCGCGGGGCTGCTCGCCGGCGCCGCGGCGACGGAGGAGCTGCTGGACGCCGTGCCGCTGGCCGACCCGGCGCACACCGCCGTCCACCTGGTGCTGCGCCCCGAGGCAGCGGCCGCCGACCACCTGCAGCACACGGCGACCGCGCTGGGCGTCCTCGGTCAGCGGATCGCCTCGGCCACGGTCGCCCGGCTCCTCCCGGCCGGCCCGGGGGAGTGGTGGCAGCAGCGGGCCGCGGTGCAGGAGCAGGCGCTGCGCTCGGTGCGCGCGCTCCTGGACCCGGTGCACGAGGTGGCCGAGGCCGCCGCCGCGCCGGCCACCGTCGCCGAGCTGCTCGCGCTGGACGCCGCAGTGCCCGAGACCGCACCGCAGCCGCGGACGCAGGCCGCGCCCCGTCGGGTGGACGGCGAGTGGCTGTTGGACGTGCCGCTGCCCTTCGCCCGCCGTGGCGAGGTCGAGCTCACCCGCTGGGCCGACGACCTGGTGGTCACCGCCGCCGGGGCGCGCCGGTCCCTCGCGCTGGACGCCCTGCTGCGCCGGTGCACGGTCTCCGGCGGGTCGCTGACCGAGCCCGGCACGGCCCGCGCCGTCCTGGAGGTCCGCTTCGCCCCCGACCCGGAGCAGTGGCCGGCCGGGCTGCTGGCCGCCGGTGCCGCGGCCGGTGCGCCGGCCGAGGGGAGCGGGGCGTGACCGCGCCCGGCCCCGACTGGGTCGAGCAGGCCCGCCGGCTGGCTGCCGGGCTGGCCGCCGAGCACGCGGCCGGCGCGCGGCTGACCGACGCGCTGGGCGGTCTGCTCGGCACGCCCGCCGCGCGGCCTGACCCGGCCCGACCCGAGGACGACGGTGCGGCCGCGCCCCCGTCGGCGGAGGACTGCCGCTGGTGCCCGGTCTGCGCCGGTCTGGCAGCGCTGCGCGGACGCCGTCCCGACCTGGTCGAGGCGCTCGCCGACGTGCTCGCCAGCGCAGCCACCGCGTTGCGTGCCCAGACGACCCACCCTGATCCGGACGGCAGCGCTGCCGCGCCCGAGGCCCCCGCTCCCGACGTCCGCGCCGCGGACGCACCAGCCCCTCCCGAGGAGACCGTGACCCACCCGGCCCCTGCCCCCGTCCAGCGGATCGACGTCGCGTGACCGTCTCCGACCTGCAGCGCCACGGCCCGACCGCGACCGGCCGGGCCGCGCAGCTGCCTGCGCTGGGCATCGACATCGGCGGCACCAAGGTCGCCGGCGGTGTCGTCGCCCCCGACGGCACGATCCTGGACACCGCCCGCCGAGCCACCCCCGGGAAGTCGGTCACCGCCACCGAGGACGCGATCACGGCGGTGGTCGAGGAGCTCGCGCAGCGGCACGGCGACCCGCTGGTCGGCGTGGGCGTCGGCGCGGCCGGCTGGTTCGACCGCACCGGGGACACCGTGCTGTTCAGCCCGCACCTGGCCTGGCGCAACCAGGCGCTGCGCAAGGACCTCGCCGACCGGCTGCAACGCCCGCTCTGGGTGGGCAACGACGCCGACGCGGCGGCCTGGGCCGAGTACCGCTACGGCGCGGCCCGCGGCAGCAGCCTGATGCTGATGATCACCCTGGGCACCGGGATCGGCGGCGGCATCGTCGTCGACGGCCGGCTGCAGCGCGGCTCGCACGGCGTGGCCGGCGAGTGGGGTCACATGCGCGTGGTGCCCGACGGCCGGCTGTGCGCCTGCGGCAACCGTGGGTGCTGGGAGCAGTACGCCAGTGGGAACGCGCTGGGCCACACCGCGCGGGAGGTGGCCGACAACTCCCCGGCGGCCGCGGCCGACCTGCTCGACCGGGTGGACGGCAACGCCGCGCGGATCACCGGCGAGGTGGTGGCGCAGGCCGCCGCCGACGGCGACCCGCTGGCGATCGAGCTGCTGTGCGAGGTCGGCACCTGGCTGGGCCAGGGGATCGCCGACCTCTCGGCGATCCTCGACCCGGACGTGGTGGTGATCGGCGGCGGGGTGAGCGTGCTGGGCGAGACGGTGCTCGCGCCGGCCCGGGAGCGCCTGGAGCGGGCCCTGCCCGGTCGCGGGTTCCGGCCCGGGCCGCGGGTGGTGGCCGCCGAGCTGGGCGCGCAGGCCGGGATGGTCGGCGCCGCCGACCTGGTCCGCCGCGCCGTCGCCGACGGCGAGGACCAGCAGCAGGTCTGACGGCGAGGACGGCAGCGGGGCCGGCGGGCCCCGCTGCCGGGTGCCTCACTCGGGGGCGAGCTCGCGGGCCAGCTGCTCCAGGAAGAGGCCGATGTCGGTGACGATGCCCATCGCCTGGGCACTGCCCCGGTCGGCCAGCTTGGTCACCGTCGCCGGGTTGATGTCCACGCAGACCAGCGGCACGGACGCCGGGAGGATGTTCCCGGTGGCGATCGAGTGCAGCATGGTGGCCACCATGATCGCGAAGCCGACGTCGGGCAGCTCGGCGCGCATCGCCCGCTGACCGTCGATGACGTCGGTGATGACGTCGGGCAGCGGGCCGTCGTCGCGTACCGAGCCGACCAGCACGAACGGCTTGTCGGCCTGCACCATCGCGTGCATGACCCCACCGGTGAGGACGCCGTTCCCCACCGCCGCGGCGATCGACCCGGCTGCCCGGATGGTGTTGATCGCCCGGATGTGGTGCTCGTGGCCGTGCGGCACGCCGGATCCCTTGGCGAGGTCGACCCCGAGCGAGGTGCCGAAGAGCGAGGACTCGATGTCGTGGGTCGCGAGCGCGTTGCCGGCGAAGAGCACGTCGACGTAGCCGGCCTGCACCAGCCGGACCATCGCCGGCGCGGCACCGGTGTGGACCACGGCCGGGCCGCCGACCCACAGCACCCGCTTCCCGGCGGCCTTGACCTCCCGCATCCGCTCGGCGATCTGGCGGACCAGGAGCGCCTGGGGCTTCTCGCTGGAGACCGAGGAGGACATGAACCCGAAGTCGTCCTCGTCGCCGCGGGGGGCCTGTGGCGGCAGCTCCACCCGCACGCCGTGGGCGCCGCAGACCACGGCGTCCCCGGCCCGGACGTCGCTGACCGGCACGGTCCGTACGACCGGTCCGTCGGTGACGACCAGGCCGCAGTCCATCTCCGGACGCTCCACCCGCACCCAGTCCCGGTCCAGCCGGACCAGGGTCTCCAGGTTGGTGGTCGAGTAGAAGTCCTCCGGGAAGACGCCGTCGGAGGGGGCGGGCCGGGTCGTCGCCGTCCCGGGGTCGACGGCGTTGGCCCCGTGCACCTGCACCCGCATCAGGATCCGGTCCAGCAGCTCGGGCTCGCTCGCGCTGACCTCGACCAGCGCCCGGGACTCGTCCTGGTGCTGACGACCCAGGTCCAGGCGGTCGATCCGGTAGTCACCGCCGTACTCGAGGACGTCGTCGAGCACCCGGGCGAGGATCCCGGTGTCCATCAGGTGACCGGTCAGGGTGACGACGGCGGAGTGCGTCGAGGAGGTCATCTCCGCAGGCTAGCGACAGCCCCGGGCAGGACCCCGCCGCGAGCTCAGGAGGCGTGGGGGGCAGCGGGGTCCTTCGTCAGACGACCGCGCCGTCGTCCCCGTCACGGTCGTCCCGGTCGCGCATCCGGGACACCAGCACCCCGACGCCGCCGACCACCGCGGCCACCCCGAGCACCAGGCCCAGGTCCAGCGACAGGCCGACCCGGGTCGGGGCGACGAGGAGCACGGCGCCGAGGACGATGAGCAGCAGCGCGTACAGCGAGGCCGGCGCGAGCACCGGCAGGGGCGGGGGCGGGGGCGGCTCGTAGTGGTCGTCGAAGGCCTCCAGCACCGACCGCTCGGCCGGCGGCGGGGGCGGGTCGTCGCGTGGTTCGGCGGCCACGACGTTGCGGCCGTGCTCGGCCTCGAACGCGGCGACGATCCGGGCGAACTCGGCGTCCTCGTCGGTGGCCCGGTCCGCCCGGGGCGGCATCGGGCGGGGTGCGGCCGGCTCGTCGGTGTGCGGGTCGACGACGGCGGCGGCCTCGGTGCGCCGGGCGCGGTCGACGAACAACCGGTCCGAGGGCGGGCTGGGGAAGGAGACGCTGCGGGTGTAGGGCTGCACGTCGGTGGCCGGCTCGAGGTAGGCGGCTATCCCCGCCGCGGCCAGCAGGTCGAGCAGGTGCTCACCCACCCGCGGGTCGACGTCGCGCAGCGGGTGCCACAGCGTCGCGTCCAGCCCGTTGTCCCGGCGGCCCCGGCCGCGGCCCGGACCGCGGGGGAGCGTCACGAGCTGCGCTCCCGGGCGGCGGGCACGCGCTCCCGGACCCACTCGACGGACCGGGCGAAGAGCATCGTCGCGTCGTTGTCCAGGGTCGCCACGTGCCAGCTGTCGTGCAGCAGCACCTCGGTGGTGTCGGTGCTGCCGACGCCGGCCAGCAGCACCCGGGTCGAGGCGGGCTCCACGACGTGGTCGGTGACGCTGCGGAACACCAGCAGCGGCGCCCGCACGGCGCCCAGGTCGGCGCGGACGGCGGTCCACAGCCGGCGGAGGGCCAGCGCGGCCCGGGTGGGCAGCCGCGGGTAGGCCAGTTCGACCGACCCCGGCTTCTTGATGTCGCCGGCGACCGGCGCCCAGGCCGGGGTGAGCCGGGCCAGCAGCGGCAGCAGCCGGGCATCGCGTCGTTCGGTGAGCAGCGAGGGGTTGACCAGCACCAGCGCGGCGACGTCGTCCGGACGCCGCTGGGCCAGGCGCAGCGCCAGGGCGCCACCCATCGACAGGCCGGCCACCACCACCGAGCCGCACCGGGCGTGCAGGTCGTCCAGTGCCGCGGACAGCTCCTGGTACCAGTCCTCCTCGGTGCTGGCGTTCGCGTCCTGCCAGCGGGTGCCGTGGCCGGGCAGCAGCGGGCAGCGCACGGTGAAGCCGGCGGCCGCCAGGTGCTCGCCCCAGAGGCGCAGGCTCTGCGGGGTGCTGGTGAACCCGTGGCACAGCAGCACCCCGACCTGCCCGCCCGGCAGGTCGAAGGGGTCGGCGCCGGGCATCAGCGGCCCGGCCTGCGGTGCGACCTGCGGCATCGGTCCTCCGGAGCGGTGAGTGGCCGTGCGGCGTCGGCTGGGATTGTCGCGCTGTTGTGCGCCTCCTTAGTCTGACAGTCGCTGAGGGAGGCGCGTTGTTCTACTGGTTCCTCAAGTTCGTGGCCGTCGGGCCGATCGTCAAGCTCGTGTTCCGGCCCCGCGTCGAAGGCGGCGAGCACGTGCCGGCGACCGGTGCGGCGATCATCGCCAGCAACCACCTGTCCGCGGCGGACTGGATCTTCATGCCGCTGTCCCTGCGCCGGCGGGTCACCTTCCTGGCCAAGGCCGAGTACTTCACCGGCACCGGGCCCAAGGGGGCCGCGCAGCGGCTGTTCTTCGGCGGCAGCGGCCAGGTGCCGATCGACCGGACCAACGCCTCCGCGGCCGAGGACGCGATCCGCACCGGCATCCGCATCCTCAGCCGGGGCAAGCTGCTCGGGATCTACCCGGAGGGCACCCGGTCGCCCGACGGCCGGCTGTTCCGGGGGAAGACCGGCATCGCCCGGATGACCCTGGAGACCGGCGCGCCCGTGGTCCCGGTGGCGATGGTCTACGAGCCGCGCTCGGTGCCCCTGCCGGGCAAGCTGGGTCGCCGGCTCAGCAAGCACCTGCTGCGGGTCGTCGTGCGGTTCGGGGAGCCGCTGGACTTCTCCCGCTACGACGGGCTCTCGGGTGACCGCTTCGTCGAGCGTTCGATCACCGACGAGATCATGTACGAGATCATGGAGCTCTCCGGCCAGGAGTACGTCGACCTCTACGGCGCCAAGGTGAAGAAGTCGATGGACACCACCGGCATCACCGCCGTCGAGGCCGTGTCCCGACTGCAGCCCCCGCCGCACGAGGCCGCCGACCGGCTGCCGAGCTCACTCGCCGGCTGAGCTCACTGGCCGGCTGAGCACGCGCCCCCAGGTCACAGGTCGGCTTCGCTGCAGACCGGGGGCTCCGGCCGACGTGCGGCGCGTGAGCTCCGCTCGACGGATCGCTGGTGTCGCCGCACTGCGATCCGGGAAGTGGGATCCGATGTGCTCCTGCTCCCACGCCTCGGCGCTGCCGCGCCCGACCGCCCGCTGACCGGGCATGGACCCCACCGGGCTGGCCTACGCCCTCGCCGGCGCCGCCGCCCTGCTGACCGCACTGCTGCCGCGGTTGCTCCGCGGGCTGCCGATCTCGTTGCCGATGGTGGTGGTGGCCATCGGGATCGCCGCCTTCGCCGCCGTCGACGGGCTGCCCACTCCCGACCCGATGGCTCACGAGACCATCGCCGTCCACCTCACCGAGGCCTGCGTGATCGTCTCGCTGCTGGGCGCCGGGCTGGCCCTGGACCGGCCGCTGGGCTGGAAGCGCTGGTCCACCACCTGGCGGCTGCTCGGCATCACCATGCCGCTGACCGTCGTGGCCACGGCGCTGCTCGGCGGCTGGCTGCTGGGGCTGGGGGCGGCGGCCGCGGTGCTGCTCGCCGCTGCACTGGCCCCCACCGACCCGGTGCTCGCCACCGAGGTGCAGGTGGGTGAGCCGACCGGTGAGGCGGACAGCGAGGACGAGGCGCGCTTCGCGCTGACGTCCGAGGCAGGCCTCAACGACGGGTTGGCCTTCCCGTTCACCTACGCCGCGATCGCCATGGCGACCCTCGGCGCGGCGCCGTCGAACTGGCTGGGGGAGTGGCTCCTGCTCGACGTCGGCTGGCGCATCGCCGCAGGTGTCGCCGTGGGCATCGGGGTGGGGTGGGTCCTGCGCGCGACCTTCTTCTCGGCCGGGCGGGAACGGGCCGGGCTCGTCGAACGGGCCGAGGGGTTCGTCGCGCTCGCCATCGTCTTCCTCGCCTACGGTGTCGCCGAGCTCGTGCAGGGCTACGGCTTCATCGCCGTGTTCGTCTGCGCCTGCACGATCCGGGCCGCGGAGCGGGCGCACGGTCACCACCAGGTGCTGCACACCTACGTCGAGCAGCTCGAACGGCTGCTGACCGTCGTCGTCCTGGTGCTGCTGGGCGGGGCCGTGGCCCGGGGCGCGCTGGCCGACCTGACGGTGGCCGAGGTGGGACTGGCTGTCGTGCTGGTGCTCGTGGTGCGGCCGCTGGCGGGCTGGCTGGGGCTGCTCCGCGGGCGGACCGGTCCGCGGGAGCGCAGCGTCATCTCCTTCTTCGGGGTCCGCGGCATCGGGTCGCTCTACTACCTCGCCTACGGCCTGAGCCAGGCCGAGTTCGCCGGCGCCGAGCAGCTGTGGCGGGTGACGGTCCTCGTCGTCCTCGTCTCGGTCGTGGTGCACGGGATGGCCGCCACGCCGGCCATGGCCTGGTTGGACGTCCGCCGGCGGGGCGCCGCCGTGGTGACCCACGGGCGGCAGGACGCTGCCCCGGTCACCCCGGTCTGAGGAGGCACCGCAGGCCGGCGCCTACGGTGTGCGGGTGAGTGTGCGGCGGTACTTCTACGACACCGAGTTCATCGAGGACGGCACCACCATCGACCTGGTGTCGATCGGCGTGGTCGACGAGACCGGCCGTGAGTTCTACGCCGTCAGCACCGAGTTCGACCCGGACCGGGCGATCCCGTGGGTGCGCCGCAACGTCCTGGACCAGCTGCCCTCCCCGGCGGACAAGGCGTGGCGCAGCCGGGAGCGGATCCGGGAGGACCTGCTGTCCTTCCTCACCGCCCCCGGTGAGGAGATCGAGCTGTGGGCCTGGTTCGCCGCCTACGACCACGTCGCGCTCGCCCAGCTGTGGGGTGCGATGCCGGCGCTGCCGCGACCGATCCCGCGGTTCACCCGCGAGCTGCGCCAGCGCTGGGACGACGCCGGCCGGCCCACGCTGCCTCCCAAGCCGACCGGCACCCACGACGCGCTGGTGGACGCCCGGTACAACCTGACCCGCTGGCAGGTCATCGCCGCGGCCGGAGGTCGCGCGGCGGCCCGCTGACCTGCTCGGGGCGCGACACTGGTCCGGGTGGAGGCAGCAGCGACAGCGGACGAGGCGCTGGCCCGGATCGCCCGCGCGGCCGCGGGTGAGCACGGTGCGCCGGCGGGGCTGCTGGACGGCTACCTGCCGGCGGTCCTGGCCGTGGCGCGGACCGGCCGCCGGCTCAGCGCCGCCGAGGAGGACTCCTGCTGTCGGTTGGGCGGGGAGGCCGCGCGGGCCGGGGTGCCGCTGCCGGCCCTGGTCGACCTGTACATGACGGCGTCCCGGCGGCTGTGGCCCGAGCTGCCCGCGCTGCTGGGCCGGGTGCGGTCACGGCCGGTCCGGCCCACGGAACTGGTCGGCATCGGTGAGGCCGTCTGGCGCGCCGCGGACACCGCGCTGGCCGCCCTGGCCAGCGGCTACCTGGACGCCCAGCACGAGGTGGTGCGCCGGGAGGAGGCCCACCGGCGGGAGTTCGTCGACGACCTCTTCAGCGGCGGGTCCGACGTCGGGTCGCTGGTCGAGCGCGCCGAGCCGTTCGGCCTGTCGCTCACCGCGACCCACGTGGTCCTCGTGGCCGGGACGGGCCGACCGATCGACTCGGGCATGCACGTGGCCGGTGCGGTCGAGGCGGCGGTCCGGGCCCGCACGGCCGGGCGGGGCCTGCTCGTCGCCGCCAAGGACGGGCGGCTGGTGTGCATGCTCTCCTCGCCGGCCGACGACGGCAGTGCGGCCGGCGCGCTCGGCCCACCGGAGCTGGCCGAGGTGGTCGGCCGGGCCGTCGCGCGGCTGACGCACCAGGCCTCGTGGCGGGTGGGGGTCGGGCGTCCGCACGCCGGACCGCGGGGGGTGCTGCACTCGTACCGGGAGGCCCTCGACGCGCTGGACCTCGCGGCCCGGCTGGACCTGCCGCAGCCCGTCGTCCACGCCCGCGACCTGCTCGTCTACCGGGTGCTGCTGCGCGACGAGGCGGCGATGGCCGACCTCGTGCAGACGGTGCTCGGCCCGCTGGTCGGCGCCCGCGGCGGGGCCGAGCCCCTGGTGCGCACGCTGGCCGCCTACTTCGCCACCGGCGGGAACACCGCGGCCACCGCACGCGACCTGCACCTGAGCGTGCGGGCGGTCAGCTACCGGATCGAACGGGTGCACACGCTCACCGGGCACGACGCCACCGACCCGGCCGACCACCTGCCGCTGCTGGTCGCCGTGACCGGGGCCCGGATGCTCGGCTGGCCCCGGCGCCGCCTGGTCGCTGACTGAGGCTGGTTGCCGGGAACCGGCAACCAGGGGTGGGAGGACGGTGCCCGGTCCAGCCGGTGCGACCCCCCCGAGTACGGGCCATCGTCAGCAGGTGGCAAGGGCCTGAGCGGACCTCGCCCGGAGCCCGAGGAGGCTGCCGTGTCCACGCACCCGGGAGACAGCGACGCCACCTGGACCCGGGTCGCCCGGGCGCTGCGACTGCTGCTCGCGGTCCTGTACGTGGGGATCGCCCTGCCCGGATCCGTGGTGACCCCCGTTCCTCGGATGCTGCTGCTGGCGCCGCTGGTCGGCGCCTTCGCCGCCGTCGTCGCCGGCCTGGTCAACCCGGGCTTCCCGGTGCAGCCGCGCGCGCGGCGGGCGGTGCTGGGGGCCTTCGCCGCCGCGGCGCTGAGCGTGCCCTTCGCGAGTGGTGTCGCGCTGCTGGGTCCGTCCGGCGCGTGGCTGGTGATCGGGATGATCCTGCTGGCCGCGACGGTGGCCGGGATGTGGATCGCCGACTGGGACTCCGCCCCGCTGTCGGTGTCGGACCCGCGGCGGGTGGCGGTGTTGCGCGACTTCGTCGGCGTGCTGCCCACCGAGGCGCTCATCCGGGAGTGGCGGGCCACGGGCCCGCCACTGCAGGCGACGACCGACCCGCAGGAGCGGGCCGCCCTGGTCCGGGTCCGTGGCCTCATCCTCGACGAGCTCGTCCAGCGGGACCCGGCCGCCATGGTGCAGTGGCTGGAGGACGGCGGACCGGCCGATCCCGGACCGGACCTGCGCCGGGAACGGGGCCCGGCGGGCTGAGGGCCGCCGGCGGCAGATCGCCGCCGACGACCCTCGTGGCTCAGACCGTGAAGACGCCGATCAACCGGTTCAGCTCCCCGGAGAGCTGGTCCAGCTCCCGGGCAGCGGTGCGGGCGGAGTCGACGTCGGCGGCGGTGCGGTCGGCGTCGGTGGTGACGTCGTTCATCGTGTCGGTCACCGAGCTGGCCCCGTCGGCCACCGAGTTGACGCTGCGGGAGAGCTCGTTGGTGACCGCGGTCTGCTCCTCCACGGCGCTGGCGATGGTGGTCTGGTGGTCGTTCATCTCCCGGATGACCGCGACGATCTGGCTGATCGAGCCGACCGCGGCCGTGGTGTCGGCCTGGATCGACTGCACCCGCTGGTGGATCTCCTCACTGGCCCGCGAGGACTCCTGGGCCAGCTCCTTGACCTCGGTGGCGACGACGGCGAAGCCCTTGCCCGCCTCCCCGGCCCGCGCCGCCTCGATGGTGGCGTTGAGCGCCAGCAGGTTGGTCTGCTCGGCGACGGCGGAGATGACCTTGACCACGTCGCTGATCTCCCGCGAGCTGGTGCCCAGCGCCGCGATCGCGATCTCGGTGCTGGCGGCCAGCTCGACCGCACCCTGACCGACGTGGCTGGCGTCGCTCGCGCTGCGGGCGATCTCCCGGATCGCCGAGCCCATCTGTTCCGCCCCGGCCGCCGCGGACGTCACGCCCGCGCTGATGTCCCTGGCCGCCTGGTGGGCGTGCCGGGCCTGGTCCCGGCTGCGGCCGGCCCGCTCGCTCAGCCCGTCGGCCACCTGGGACACGCCCGAGGCGGAGACCGCGAGCGACCCGGCGGCGGAGCCGATGTCGCGGATCGTGCCGGCCACCTTGTCGACGAACCGGTTGAAGGCGCCGGCGAGCTCCCCGACCTCGTCCTGGGCGGAGTCGTCGACCCGCTGGGTCAGGTCACCCTCGCCGTCGGCGATCTCGGCCATCCGCTGCCGCAGTGCGTCCAGCGGCGCGGTGAGCCGTCGGCCCAGCCACCAGGCGAGCGCCAGCCCGGCGAGCCCGACCAGCACGGCACAGACCACCAGGGCGCTGAACATCTCGGAGCGGCCCTCGTCGAGCCGGTCGACCGCGGCGGCGAAGTCGCTGTCTTGCGCGTCGACCACCAGCACCCAGTCCCAGGGCGCGTAGTAGCTGACCTGCACCGTGTGCGACCCGGTCTCGGCATCGCGGTACCGGACCGTCGCCTGCTCGCCCGGCGCCAGGCCGACGGCGGCCGTGACCACCTCCTGGATCCAGGGCTTGCCATCGGCGTCCTGCGCCTCCAGCAGGGAGGTGCCCTCGGACTGGCCGTCCTTGCTGATCAGCACCGTGCCGGCGCGGTCGCCGGTGCCACCGAGTGCCCAGACCGTGCCGTTCTCCCCGGCGGTGGTGGTCTGCAGGCTCTCCCGCAGGGCAGGCAGGTTCTCCTGCTTCACGCCGACGTACAGCATGCCGATCACCGCACCGGACTCGTCGAGCAGCGGCTCGTAGGCGGTGACGTACCAGGAGTCGACGACGAACGCCGTCCCGCGGTAGGTCTGTCCGCTGAGCACCGCCGAGACGACGGGGTTGGCCACTCCGCCCGCGCCGACCGCGGGGATGTAGGTGCCGATCGCCCGGGTGCCGGTCGCGCCGACCACGTTCGTCGCCACCCGGAGCATGTCCCCGGCCGGGTTCATCCGCTGGAAGACCGTCGCCGTACCGCCGACCAGCTCCTGCACCTGGTCCACGACCGGGGTGGGCACCGCGACCTCGGCG
This sequence comes from Modestobacter sp. VKM Ac-2985, assembly GCF_026967925.1. Classification (GTDB taxonomy): domain Bacteria; phylum Actinomycetota; class Actinomycetes; order Mycobacteriales; family Geodermatophilaceae; genus Modestobacter. The sequence continues at coordinate 1,605,912 of NZ_JAPVBI010000001.1, forward strand.
TTCTTGCCCAGCCAGGTCCCGCCGACCTCGACGCGGGGAAGCGCGACGGGGACGACCTCGCTGGTCACCTGGTTCTTCGCGTCCCAGGGGACGGTGTTGCGGGTGGCCGAGCCGAGCCCGAACCCGCCGGCCTGCTCCAGCACGTAGCCGGCCACCTGCAGGTCGCCGTCGACGGCCGCGGCCGTGGAGTCGCCCTGGCTGGAGACGACGTCGTACACGCCGTCGGCGGTCTGCTCGATGCTGTGCTGCACCATCTCGCGGACGTCGGCCTCGGCGTCCGCGGCGAACTCGCCGCTCTGCCAGGCGCTCACCCCGAGCATGGCCGCTGCGGTCACGGTGACGCTGGCCACAGCCAGCGCCACCACCTTCGTCCTGATGTCCTTGCGCACGTCGTGCTCCCCTGGCCCGCTTCCCCGGGCGGGAGAGATCCCCGCCTCGCGCAGCTCATCGGCAGTCGAGTCGATCTCCGGTACCGGTGGGACAGCAGGGGCGTCCCACCAGCCGGACGGGATGCCCGGAGGGGGAGTCGTGCGCCGTACCCTCAGGGGGTGAGCCTCCCTGAACCCGCCGAGCTCCTGCCGGACCTGGACCGGTGGCGGGGACTGCCCGCCGCCCAGCAGCCGGAGTGGCCCGACCGGGCCGCCGTGGACGCCGTGCTGTCGACGCTGTCGAGCGTGCCGCCGATCGTGGCGCCGGCCGAGGTCGACACCCTGCGCCAGCAGCTGGCCGACGTCGCCCAGGGCAAGGCCTTCCTGCTGCAGGGCGGCGACTGCGCCGAGACGTTCGACCTGAACACCGAGCCGCACCTGCAGGCGACCACGCGCACGCTGCTGCAGATGGCCGTCGTGCTCACCTACGGCGCGAGCGTGCCGGTGGTCAAGGTGGGCCGGGTGGCCGGGCAGTACGCCAAGCCGCGCAGCTCCAACATCGACGCCCTGGGCCTGCCGTCCTACCGCGGCGACATGGTCAACTCGCTGAACCCGGTGCTCGAGGAGCGGATCCCCGACCCGAACCGGCTGGTGCGCGCCTACGCCAACTCCGCGGCCGCGATGAACATGATCCGCGCCTACGCCCGGGGCGGGCTGGCCGACCTGCACGCCGTGCACGACTGGAACAAGGACTTCGTCGCCAGCTCGCCGGCCGGGGTGCGCTACGAGGTCGTCGCCCAGGAGATCGACCGGGCGCTGGCGTTCATGAAGGCCTGCGGCATCGACGACGCCGCGCTGCGCGGGGTGGAGCTCTACAGCAGCCACGAGGCGCTGATCCTGGACTACGAGCGCGCGCTGACGCGGATGTACGAGGGCCGCCCGTACGCGCTGAGCGCGCACTTCGTCTGGGTCGGGGAGCGCACCCGGCAGATGGACGGCGCGCACATCGAGTTCGTCTCCAAGCTGGCCAACCCGATCGGCGTGAAGATCGGCCCGGGCACCACCCCGGAGCAGGCCACCGAGCTGGTGGAGCGGCTGGACCCCGACGGCGTCCCCGGCCGGCTCACGCTGATCAGCCGGATGGGCAACGGCAAGATCCGCGACGTCCTGCCCGGGATCGTGGAGAAGGTCACCGCCAGCGGCCACCAGGTGGTGTGGCAGTGCGACCCGATGCACGGGAACACCCACGAGTCGCCCAGCGGGTACAAGACCCGGCACTTCGACCGGGTGGTCGACGAGGTGCTGGGCTTCTTCGACGTGCACCGCGGCCTGGGCACCTGGCCCGGGGGCATCCACGTCGAGCTCACCGGTGAGGACGTCACCGAGTGCCTGGGCGGGGCCATGGAGATCAGCGACGCCGACCTGAACAGCCGGTACGAGACGGCCTGCGACCCGCGCCTGAACACCGGTCAGTCGCTGGAACTGGCGTTCCTGGTCACCGAGATGCTGCGCAGCTGATGTACGGCATCGACACCGACGGCCCGGCCACCCGCGGGGACGTCGTCGACCTGCGCTCGGACACCCTGACCCGGCCGACCCCGGCGATGCGCCGGGCGATGGCCGAGGCGGAGGTGGGCGACGACGTCTACCGCGAGGACCCGACGGTCAACGCGCTGGAGGCGCGGGTCGCCGAGCTGTTCGGCCACGAGGCCGCGCTGTTCGTGCCGTCCGGGACGATGGGCAACCAGATCGGGCTGCGGCTGGTCTGCGAGCCCGGCCAGGAGGTGCTCGGGGACGCCGACGCGCACGTCCTCACCTACGAGATGGGCGCCGCGGCGGCGCTGTTCGGGCTCTCGTCCCGGACGGTCGTCTCCGACGGCGGCCGGCTGTCGGCCGACCAGCTGATCGCCCAGGTGCGCCCGCACGGCGACTGGCACCTCACCGCCACCGCCGCGATCGCCGTGGAGAACACCCACAACCGCGGCGGCGGGCTGGTGCAGCCGCTCGCCGAGCTGGAGCGTCTCTTCACCTGGTCCCGCACCGCCGGGGTCAACGTGCACCTGGACGGCGCCCGGGTCTTCAACGCGGCCGTGGCCTCCGGCGTCCCGCTGGCCACCTACGGGCGGCTGGCCGACACCGCCTCGGTGTGCCTGTCCAAGGGGCTCGGCGCGCCGGTCGGGTCGGTGCTGGTCGCCAGCGCCGAGCGGATCGCCGCGGCCCGGCTGTGGCGCAAGCGGCTCGGCGGCGGGATGCGCCAGGTCGGGGTCCTCGCCGCGGCTGCCTCCTACGCGCTGGACCACCACCTCGACCGGCTGGCCATCGACCACGAGCACGCCCGCCTGCTCGCCGAGCGCCTCGGCGTCGACCCGGCGACGGTGGAGACGAACATGGTGGTCGTCGACGACGTCCCGGCCCCGGCCGTGGCCGAGGCGGCCAAGGCCCAGGGAGTGCTGGTCGGTCAGGTCAGCGCCCGGCGGGTCCGGCTGGTCACCCACCTGGACGTCGACCGGGACGGCGTGGAGCGGGCCGCCAAGGTGCTCACCCAGGTGATCGGCGACCTCGCCGGCTGAGCCGGCGACGGGGTCAGCGGCGCCCCTGCCGGCGGAGGACCGCACGGCGCAGCGCGCTGTGACACCACCACCCGGAGAACCCGGTGGAGATCGGGTTCACCGCCCGGCGCAGCCGTCGCCCGGCTCGGGACATCCCGCGCCCCCCGCATCGCGGCGCCGCCGGCCGCCGGGCCGATGATGCCGCAGCCGGACCCGTCCGACACCCGGCGAGCACTCGCGCGCAGGTGATCACCGCTGTCACAGTGGTCCCCTCGTCCGCGCCCGCGGTCGAGTCCGCGTCGCCGTCGACTCGAAGAGGTCCCCCGTGCCAGAAGTCGAACCCGCCCTGGGCACCACACCGCTGTTGCTGATCGCCGTGGGTGCCGTCGCCGTGCTGCTCGTCCTGATCATGAAGTTCAAGGTGCACGCCTTCGTGGCGCTGGTGCTGGTCAGCCTGCTGACCGCGCTGGCGACCGGGATCCCCATCGGGGACGTCATCGACACCCTGTTGGCCGGGTTCGGCTCGACCCTGGCGGCCGTCGCGCTGCTGGTCGGGCTGGGCGCGATGATCGGCAAGCTGCTGGAGGTCACCGGCGGCGCCACCGTGCTGGCCGACTCGATGGTCAACCGGTTCGGGGAGAAGCGGGCGCCGCTGGCCCTGGGCGTCGCGTCGCTGCTGTTCGGCTTCCCGATCTTCTTCGACGCCGGCTTCGTCGTCTTCCTGCCGCTCATCTTCAGCGTCGCCCGCCGGTTCGGTGGGTCGGTGCTGCTCTACGCGCTGCCGTCGGCGGGTGCCTTCGCGGTCATGCACGCCTTCGTGCCGCCGCACCCGGGCCCGGTCGGCGCCGGCGACATCCTGGGCGCCGACATCGGGCTCCTGGTCGTCGTCGGCCTGGTCATCGGCCTGCCCACCTGGTTCATCTCCTGCTACCTGTTCAGCCGGTGGATCGGTGGTCGGATCATGGTCCCGATCCCGTCCACCCTGGCCGGTCGCAAGTCCGAGGCCGACGACCCCCGGGTCGACACCGACGTCGACGACGCGGGCGGCCCGGACGGCGGTGGCCGGGGTGGGGCGGCGGGCACGGGTGGCGGCGCCACCGTGGCCGCCGGCACGGCGACGTCGACGGACACCCGGACCGGGCCGCCGAAGTTCAGCACCGTGCTGGCCCTGCTGCTCCTGCCGCTGGTGCTGATCCTGCTCAACACCGGCTTCAACACCCTGGTCACGGCCGGGGCGGTCGACGGCGAGGCCGGCTGGCTGGACTGGGTGACCCTGCTCGGCCAGACGCCGGTGGCGCTGCTGATCACGTTGCTGGTCGCCGCCACGGTGCTCAGCCGCGAGCGGTTCTCCCGCGCGGAGACCGAGGACCTGCTCAACTCCTCGATCGGTCCGGTCGCGGCGATCATCCTGATCACCGGCGCCGGTGGCATGTTCGGGGGAGTGCTGCGCGCCAGCGGCATCGGCACGGCGCTGGCCGACAGCCTGGAGACGATCGGCCTGCCGGTGATCGTCGCGGCCTTCGTGATCGCGACCTGCCTGCGGGTCGCCCAGGGCTCGGCGACGGTCTCGTTGCTGACCACCGCCGCGCTGATCGCCCCGGCGGCGGCGGAGAACGACCTCTCCCGGCTGGACACCGCGCTGGTGGTCATCGCGATCGCCTGTGGCGCCACCGTGCTCTCGCACGTCAACGACTCCGGGTTCTGGCTGGTCGGCCGGTTCCTGGAGATGGACGTGAAGACGACCCTGCGCACCTGGACGGTGATGGTGACGCTGATCGGGGTGGTCGGCTTCGTCATCTCCTGGGCGCTGAGCTTCGTCCTCTAGCGCCTCAGCGGCCGGGCCGGGTCGCCCGTGCGAGCGGACGACCCGGCCCAGCCGGGCTCACCAGGGGCTGAAGAGCAGGTCGTTGTCCGCGGTGCGCGTCGTGGACACCCGGTCCTTGGTGGCCGCCGCGGTGATCGCGCCGGCCACCGTGGCCGGGGAGGCTGCGGGGTCGCCCTGCAGGTAGAGCGCGGCGACGCCGGCCACGTGCGGGGTGGCCATCGACGTCCCGCTGATCGTGCGGGTGGCCGTGGTCGAGGTGTGCCACGCGCTGGTGATGCCCACGCCCGGGGCGAACAGGTCGACACAGGGGCCGTGGTTGCTGAACGACGCCGGTGCGTCGGAACGGTCGGTGGCGCCGACGGTGAGGGCGGCGTCCACCCGGGACGGCGAGCCGGTGCAGGCGTCCTGCGGGACCCCGGCGGCGTCACCGTTCCCGGCCGCGACGGCGTAGCTGACCCCGTCGGCGACGGACCGCTGCACGGCCAGGTCCAGCGCGCTGCTGGCGCCGCCGCCCAGGCTCATGTTGGCCACCGCCGGGGCGCCCGCCCGGTGGTGGGCGGTGACCCAGTCGATCCCGGCGATGACGCCGGCGGTGGTGCCGCTGCCGGCACAGTCCAGCACCCGGACGGCGACCAGCCGCACTCCCTTGGCCACCCCGTACCGCGCGCCGCCGACGGTGCCCGCGACGTGCGTGCCGTGCCCGTTGCAGTCGTCGGCCCGCCCGCCGTCCACCGCGTCGTAGCCGGAGACCGCACGGCCACCGAAGTCGCGGTGGGCGAGCCGGATGCCGGTGTCGATGACGTAGGCGGTGACGCCTGCGCCGGTGGCGTCCCAGCTGTAGGACCCGCCGAGCGGCAGGTCGCGCTGGTCGGTGCGGTCCAGGCCCCAGGGGGCGCTGGACTGGGTGGCCTCGACCTGCACCGGGGCGTCCCGCTCGACGGCGGCGACCCCGGGGAGCGTGGCGAGCCGGGCGGCGACCTCGGGGCGCAGCGTGACCGCGAAGCCCTCCAGCGCCGCGGTGTAGACGTGCTCGACGTGGCCGCCCAGCCGGGAGGTGGCCAGGGCGGCGACGGAGGCCGGCACCGAACCCGGGGTGAGGCTGACGATGTAGGTGGCCGCATCGCCCGGGGCGGCGGCGGCGGTCCCGGTGGTGAGGCCGACGCCGGTGAGGGTGAGGGCGGCCACGGCGGTGGTGGCCAGGGTCCTGCGGATGTGCACGGCGGTTCTCCTCGGTCCAGGTCATCGCAATGAGCTGCGACTGCGACACGGAGAGTGAAACCGTTGGGTCGTACCAGCGGAAGGTGCCCGGCCGTGGGAATCGGTTGCGTCCGGCGTTTCCTGCCACTCGGCGAGTCGTGGCAGCGGCGGGTCAGCCGGGGACGAGGGCGCCGTCGCGCAGGGCGCAGAGCAGCGCGATGTCCTTGGCGTGGCCGTCGTCGGCGCTGGGGGTCTCCACGACCACCGGGACCCCGGCCATCGTCGGGTGGGTGAGCAGTTCGGCGAACGGCGCGGCACCGATCGAGCCGGCCCCGATGGTGGTGTGCCGGTCGCGGGTGGAGCCGCAGCCGTCGAGCGAGTCGTTGGCGTGCACGAGCCCCAGCCGGCCCGGGCCCACGGTGGCCTCCAGCGCGTCCAGTGTGGCCGCCATCCCGCCCGGGGTGGCCAGGTCGTGCCCGGCGGCCCAGGCGTGGCAGGTGTCGAAGCAGACGCCGACGGCGGGGTGGTGGTCCAGGGCGGCCAGGTAGGGGCCCAGGTCCTCGACGGTGGCCGCCAGGGACCTGCCGCCGCCGGCGGTCGGTTCGATCAGCAGGCGGGGCGCGCCCTCTCCGAGCTCGTCGAGCACCGGCAGCAGCCGCTCGTGCAGCTGGGCCAGTGCGGCCTCGTACCGGTCGGCGTCGACCGCCGAACCGGCGTGCACCACGACCCCGGCACACCCGAGCCGGGTGGCCCGGGCGAGGTTGTGCCGGATCGTCGCGATCGACTGCTCGACCGTCGCCTCGTTCGGGGACCCGACGTTCACCAGGAACGGCGTGTGCACGAAGGAGGGCACCCCGCGCTCGGCGCACCCGGTGGTGAACGCGGCGTCCTGCGCCGGGTCACCGGCGCTGGGCCGCCAGCCGCGCGGGTTCCCGACGAACACCTGGACGGCGCGGGCGCCCACGGCATCGGTGTAGGCGAGCCCGCCCGTGGCCAGGCCGCCCTTGATCTGGATGTGCGCCCCGATCGCGGGCAGCACGGCAGGAGAGGAGGTCACGGCGTGCAGGTCACCCGGACGTCGCTCACCCGAACGTCACCAGGATGGTCACCGACGAGCCCAGGTCGACGACCTCGCCGGCCCCGGGGGTCTGCCGCAGCACCTGGTTGCCGAAGAACTGGGTGACCTCGGCCTCCAGGCCGGCCTCCTCGAGGGTGGCGATCGCCTCCTCGCGGCTCCGGCCGGTGACGTCGGGGACCGCCACCTGCGGCAGGCCCTCGGACACCGTGATCGTCACCGTGCTGCCGTAGGGCTGTGCGCCCGCACCCGGTCCGGGGCTGACCGCCATGACCGCGCCGGTGGCGACGTCGGCGCTGCGACCGGTGGCCCGCTCGACGGTGAACCCCAGCTGCTCCAGGTTGCTCTCGGCGGCGTCCGGGCTCTGGCCGACGACGTTGGGCACCGCGACGGGCGCCCGGCCGGAGGAGACCACGACGGTGACCGTGTCACCGCGCTTGAGCTCCGTGCCCGGCGCAGGGTCGAAGCGGATCACGTCGCCCGTGTCGACGTCGTCGCTGTAGTCCTCCACGGTGCTGAAGGCGAGGTCGGGGAACTGGGTCTGCAGTTGGGCGAGGACGGCGTCGGCGGGCTGGCCGGCCAGCGCCGGGTCGACCGCGAACCGCTCCGGTCCCTTGGAGACGACGAGCTCCACGTCCGAGCCGCGGATCGCCTCGCCCGCGGCGGGCTCGGCGGTGATCACCGCACCGGACGGGACGGTCTCGCTGAACTGCTCCTCGGTCAGCACCGGGTCCAGGCCGGCCTCCTGCAGCAGGCCGACCGCGGTGTCCTGGTCCTTGTTGAGCAGGTCGGGGACCTCGGTCCAGCGCCCGACGCCCAGCCACCAGCCGATCGCGCCGATGGTCACCGCCAGCAGCAGCACCACCGCGATGCCCAGCTGGGCACGGCGACGGCGGATGTGCGGGGGCACCCCGGGTCGGACGACGGGCGGGCGCGGGCCGACGCCGGGGCGGGCGCTGCCCACGGCGGTGGTCGGGCCGGTGCCCATGCCCGGCAGCACCGTGGTGCCCCGGCCGCGCTCCACCGGGCCACCGATCACCTCGGTGTGCGGGTCGCCGGCCCGCCCGCCCGGCGCGCTGGGCTGCCGGGGACGGGGTGCGGTCGGGCGGTTGGTCGGGCGGAGCGTGGCCGGGTTGTCGGCCGGCAGGCCGGTGGGCACCGGGACGCGGGCCAGGCCCAGGTCGGCGCGCAGGTCGGTCAGCTCGGCCAGGAAGGCGCCGGCGTCCAGCGGCCGGGCGGCCGGGTCGCGCCGGGTGGTCCGGGTGACCAGCTCGTCGACCTGCCACGGCACCGTCGGCACCTCGGCCGAGGGCGCCGGCACGTCGTGGTGCACGTGCTGGTAGGCCACCGCCAGCGGGGTGTCGCCGGCGTAGGGCGGGTGGCCGGTGAGCAGCTCGTAGAGCATCACGCCGGCGGCGTAGACGTCGCTGCGGGCGTCGCTGCGGCCGCGCTCCAGCTGCTCGGGGGAGAGGTAGGCGACCGTGCCGATGAGCACGCCGCCGGTGTGGCTGGTCTGCCCGGTGCCGGCCACCGCGCGGGCGAGCCCGAAGTCGGCCACCTTGACCTGGCCGTCGGTGGAGATGAGCACGTTCTCCGGCTTGACGTCGCGGTGCGCGATCCCGGCCCGGTGGGCCGCGGTCAGCCCGGACAGCACCGGCTCCAGGACGGCGAACGCCTCGCCCACGGTCAGCCGGCCGCGGGCCTGCAGCAGGTCGCGCAGCGTGCGACCGCGGACCAGCTCCATGACCAGGTAGACCAGCCCCTGGTCGCTGCCCTGGTCGCTGACGGAGACCACGTTGACGTGGCTGAGCATCGCGGTGGCCCGGGCCTCCCGGGTGAACCGGTCGACGAAGGCGGGGTCGTGCGCCAGGTGCTCGGCCATCACCTTGACCGCCACGGTGCGGTGCAGGCGCAGGTCGGTCGCGGCGTAGACGGTGGACATGCCGCCACGTGCCAGACGCTCCTCGAGGCGGTAACGCCCCTCGAGGACGAGGCCGACCACGGGGTCGGTCACGACGGTCTCCACGCCGGCGAGTCTAGGAGCGGATCGGGGTGCGTGGCCCGAACGACGCGAGCTGCCAGGTCACGGTCTGGACACCAGGGACCTGGAGTGACCAGGTGGACGCGTGGGGTCGCCGGAGGTGGTCGGTCCGGGGCGCCGGTGGCCAGTGGGGTGGCTGTGCCCGGACGGCGCGCCGACCCGCTGATCACCGGCTGGGCCACGGCCGGACGACGGTGTCGCGTGGCACCGCCCGCACGTCGTCGACTCCGCACAGGGCCATGGTGTGGGCCAGCTCCTCGGTCAGCCCGCTGATCACCCGGGCCACGCCGTCGGCGCCTCCGGTGGTCAGCCCCCACACCGTGGGCCGGCCGAGGAAGACCGCCCGGGCGCCCAGCGCCAGGGCGGTGAGGACGTCGGACCCGGTGCGGATCCCCCCGTCGGCGTAGACCTCGGCGTCGTCCCCGACCGCCTCGACCACCTCCGGCAGCGCGTCGGCGCTGGCGACCGCGGGGTCGGCCTGCCGCCCGCCGTGCGTGGAGACCCACACCGCCGCGGCCCCGGCGGCCACGCACCGGGCCGCATCGTCGCCGCGCAGCACCCCCTTGACCACCACCGGGAGCCCGGAGACGTCGGTGAACCGGCCGATGTCGGCGAAGGTCCAGGTCGGCGTCTCGGCGGCCGCCAGTGGCGGCTGGGTCCCCGTCACGGGCGGGTGGTTGGCCAGTCGGAGGCCGGCGGGCAGCGCGAAGTCGTGCCGCAGGTCGCGGTGCCGGCGGCCGAGCACCGGCAGGTCGACGGTGAGCACGAGCGCGCCGTAGCCAGCCTGCCCGGCCCGGCGGGCCAGGTCGTCGGTGTGGGCGGGGGAGTGCAGCCGGTAGAGCTGGAACCAGCGCGGCCCGGCCGGGCGGGCCGCGGCGACCTCCTCCAGCGAGGTCGTCGCGCTGGTCGACACGGTCATCAGCGCACCGGTCGTGGCCGCGCCGCGGGCGGTGGCCAGCTCGCCGTCCGGGTGCGCCATCGCCTGGTAGGCCCACGGGGCGACCCCGATCGGGGTGTCCACCTCCGCGCCCAGCAGCGTGGTGCCCAGCTGCGCACTCGTGACCCCGCGCAGCACCCGGGGGCGCAGCCGCCACGTCCGCCAGGCGGCCGGCGCCTCGGCCAGGGTGGTCTCGGCGCCGGCGCCGCCGGCGTAGTAGTCGGCGACGTCGGGCGGCAACAGCTCCCGGGCCCGCTCGGCGAGCGCGTCGAGGTCGAGGTACGGCGGCTCGCGGCCGGGGTCGTCCGGGGTGGCCGGGGCATCGCTGCCCCGCTGCGGCTGGCTGAGCCGGGGACCGTTCGCCGGGGCTGCACTGTGCGCCATAGGCTGGCAGCCTATGGACACGTACACCCCCGCGGAGGTCGCCGAGCAGCTCGGCGTCTCGACGAACAAGGTCCGTCAGCTGATCGCCGAGCGGAAGCTCATGGCCGTGCCCGGCAGCGGCAACAGCAAGATCCCGGTGGACTTCGTGCAGGACGGGATCATCCTCAAGCACCTGCCTGGCCTGCTCACGGTGCTCTACGACGGCCGGTTCACCGACGAAGAGGCCTTCGAGTGGCTGTTCCGCGAGGACGACTCGCTGCCGGGCACGCCGGTGCAGGCCCTGCGGGACGACCGGCACACCGAGGTCACCCGCCGGGCCCAGGCCCTGGCGCTGTAGCCACCCGGCGTACTCGGTCGGCCTACGTGTCCCTCGCGGGCCTGCTGCCGACCCGGGCGACCTGGGCGGCGGCCAGCCGGCGGGCGAACACCGCCAGACGCCGCGGCTTGGACACCCGCACCCGGCGGTCCAGCACCCGGTGGTCGGCGCGCTCGATCTCGGTGAGGATCCCGCCGTAGAGGGCGGTGGCCGCGCGCACGCAGTCCCGGGACTCGCGGGCCAGCATCGGGGTGCCCGGTGCCGCGTCGTCGTAGCGGCGCCGGGTGACCGCGACCATCTCCCGCATCAGCTCGGCGAAGCCGGGGGAGTGCCGCTTGGCGGCGAGCTGCTCACGGGTGACCCCGTGCGCGGCCATCAGGTCCGCCGGCAGGTACACCCGGCCACGGTCGACGTCCTCGGCGACGTCGCGCAGGAAGTTGGTCAGCTGGAACGCCTCGCCCAACGCGATCGCGTGCGGTGCGGCCTCCTCCCGGGCGACCCCGGGGGCGGTGCCCAGCACCGGGAGCACCTGCAGGCCGATGACCGACGCCGACCCCCACATGTACCGGTCCAGGGCGGCCAGGTCGGCGTAGCCGGTGACGTCGAGGTCGCTGGTCATCGCGGCCAGGAAGTCGACCAGGTGCTCCATCGGGATGTCGTAGCGGCGGTAGGTGTGCACCAGCGCCAGCCGCACCGGGTCGTCGGACCAGCCGGCCTCGACCTCCTCCAGCGCCGCCTTCGACCAGGCCAGCAGCTCGCCCTCGGGGTCCCGCCCGGGCTGGTCGGCGCCGACGTCGACGATGTCGTCGGCCACCCGGGCGGCGGCGTACAGCGCGTGGATCGCCGCCCGGCGGTCCGGGGTGAGCAGCCGGGTGGCCAGGAAGTAGGACTTGCCGTGCTCGGCGGCGATCCCGCGGCACACGGCGTAGGCGGCGTCCAGCCGGGCCTGCTGCTGCACCCGGGTGGGCGGCGGTGCGGTGGTCATCCCTGGGCTCCCGTGATCCGCTCGGCAGCCAGCCGGCCGCTGATCACCACCATCGGCACCCCGACGCCGGGCTGGACCGACGAACCGGCCAGGACGACGTTCTCCGGCCCGCTGCGGGGCAGCGTGGACGGCCGGAACGGCCCGGTCTGCCCGAAGGTGTGCGCGAGTGCGAACGGGGTGCCCGCTTCCATGCCCTGGGCGGCCCAGTCGACCGGCGTGAGCAGCTCCTCGACCTCGATCGACCCGCCGATCCCGGTCCAGCCGCGCGCCTCCAGGGTGGCCAGCAGCTCGTCGCGGTAGCGGGGGGCCAGCGCCGGCCAGTCCAGGTCGGGGTTGCCGCCGCTGCGCGGGTCGAGGTTCGGCGTCGGGGCGACCACGCTGAGCACCTGACCGCCGTCGGGCGCGAGCGAGCGGTCGGTCACCGACGGCATGCTGATCAGCAGGCTCGGGTCGCTCATCGGGCGGCCGTCGCGGGTCAGCTCGTCGAAGACCTGCTCCCAGGCGGCGCCGAAGCTGATGGTGTGGTGCGCCTGGCCGGGCAGCTCGGCCCGCACTCCCAGGTGCAGCGCCACGCAGGACGGCGAGTAGACCGGGCGCCGCGGCCCGCGCAGCCCGGGCACCAGCCGGTGCGGGGCGTCGGCGGTCACCACGACGGCGTCGGCGGGCAGCAGGTCCCCGCCCTCGAGCGCCACCCCGGTGACCCGGCCGCCGGCCAGCTCCAGCTCGGCCACCTCCGTGCCGTAGCGGAACTCCACCCCGGCGTCGGCGGCGGCGGCGGCCATCGCCCGGGGGACGGCGCCGATCCCGCCCTGCGGGTGCCAGACCCCGGCCCCGATGTCGAGCTGGGCGATGACCGCGTAGGCGGCGATCGCCCGGAACGGGGAGACCCCGGCGTAGAGCGCCTGGAAGCTGAACAGCCGGCGCATCCGGTCGTCGGTGAAGGCCGCCTCGACGTGCTTGGACAGCCGGCGGAACCCACCGCGACGGACCAGGGACAGCAGCTCGGGGCCCAGCAGGTCCAGGGGGGAGTCGAGGTTGCGGTCGATGAACGTGCGCAGCTGCAGCTCGTAGAGCTCGGCGAGGTCGTCGAGGTAGCGCAGCAGCGCCGCGGCCTCGCCGGCGCCGCACAGCCGCTCCACCTCGGCGGCGAAGGCGGTCCGGTCGGCGTGCACGTCCAGGTGCGACCCGTCGGCGAACTGGGCCCGGTAGGTGGTGTCCAGGGCGGTGAGGGTCAGCCGGTCGGACATCGTCTCGCCGACCGCGGCGAAGGCGTCGGCGACCAGCTCGGGGGCGGTGAACACCGAGGGGCCGGTGTCCAGGGCGTACCCGGACCGCTCGACCCGGCCGGCCCGCCCGCCGGGGCCGGGGCAGCGGTCGACGACGGTGACCTCCCGTCCGGCGCCGCGCAGCCGCAGCGCCGCGGACAGGCCGGCCAGGCCGGCCCCGATCACCACGATCCGGTCGGTGCGCCCGGGGACGGTGCGCAGGGTCCTGCTCACGCGGTGCGGATGGTGGCGGCGACGGCGAGGGCGTCCAGCGCGGCGCGCGCCTCGTCGCTGATGGGTGCCGCGGCGATCGCCGCGCGGGCCACGGCGGTCCGGTCGGCGATCCGCTCCTCGACCCGGGTGCGGGCGCCGGTCTCCTCGAGCAGGGTGCGCAGCGCGGCCAGCTGCTCCGGACCGGCGTCCGGGTCGCCGAGCGCCCTGCTCAACAGCCGCAGGCCGGCCTCGTCGGCCCGCTCCTCGGCCAGCGCGATCAGCAGCGTCTGCTTGCCCTCGCGCAGGTCGTCGTCCACGGACTTGCCGGTGACGGCGGGGTCGCCGAAGACGCCGAGCACGTCGTCGCGGAGCTGGAAGGCCTCGCCGAGCGGCAGGCCGATGGCGGTGTACGCCTCGCTGACGTCGGGGCCGGCCCCGGCGATCGCGGCGCCGAGCTGCAGTGGCCGCTGCACCGTGTAGCCGGCGCTCTTGTACCGGGCCACGGTCAGGGCGCCACCGGGCCCGGGCAGCCCGCCGTCGGCGCGCAGCAGGTCCAGGTACTGCCCGGCGGTCACCTCGGTGCGCATGGTGTCCCAGACCCCGCGGGCGCGGGCCAGGGCGGGTGCGGAGATGCCCGACCGGCGGAGCAGCTCGTCGGACCAGACCAGGGCGAGGTCGCCGACGAGGATCGCGGCCCCGACGCCGAACCCGGTGGCGTCGCCGTGGAGGCCGGCGTCGACGTGTCGGGTCGCGAAGCCGATGTGGGTCGCCGGGCGGCCGCGGCGGGTCAGTGCGCCGTCCATCACGTCGTCGTGGACCAGCGCACTGGCGTGCACGAACTCCACGGCGGAGACGGCACGCAGCACGTCGGCATCGGCCTCGGCCACGCCGGCCGCGCCGGCCGTGGCCCCGCGCCAGCCCCAGTAGGCGAACAGTGGCCGCAGTCGCTTCCCGCCCTCGGCCAGCGCGCAGACCTCGTCGACGACCGGGACGAGCGAGTCGTCCATCGCGGCCAGGGTCTGCCGCTGCTCGGCCAGGAACCCGGCCAGCGCGGCGGCGACAGCCGCGCGGACCCGCTCCACGTCGGCGGCTCCCGGCTCGATCGGGACCCGGACGGGCGGCTGGCGGCGTTGGGTCCCGGCGGTCACCGAGCCAGTATCGCCCGTCATGATCGGACGTTGCCCGTTCACCCTGGCTGGTGCGGCCGTCGTCTCCACTGGGCCTCCTCCTCCGCCGGCCGCGCCGGCCCGCCGTGTCGCGGGCCGTCCGAGCGCCGTCCGGGGTTGCTTCTGCCGCGACCCCGCCGGTGGATGCAGCTGGCCGGGACGGATCTGCGGCGGTCGGTGCGCGGCCGGTGGCCCGCGCGCACGTAGGCTCGTCGGTCATGACCGGCACCGTGCGCGAGCTGCTCCAGACCGAGCAGCCCACCTGGTCCTTCGAGTTCTTCCCCCCGCGTGACGCGGCGGCGGAGACGCAGCTGTGGACGGCGCTGCGCCAGCTGGAGCAGCTGCGGCCCTCGTTCGTGTCGGTCACCTACGGCGCGGGCGGGTCGACCCGCGAGGGCACCGTGTCGGTGACCGAGCGCATCGCCACCGACACCACGATGCTCCCGATGGCCCACCTGACCGCGGTCGACCACAGCGTCGCCGAGCTCCGGCACGTGGTGAGCCGGCTCGCGGCGGCGGGCGTGCGGAACCTGCTCGCGCTGCGCGGTGACCCGCCGGGTGCCGACCCGCAGGGGGAGTGGGTGGCCCACCCGCAGGGCCTGCGGTACGCCGCCGAGCTGGTCGAGCTGATCAAGGGCATCGGCGACTTCTCCGTCGGCGTGGCCGCCTTCCCGGAGCGGCACCCCCGCTCGGCGGACTTCGACACCGACACCGACATGTTCGTCGCCAAGTGCCGGGCCGGTGCCGACTTCGCCATCACCCAGATGTTCTTCCGGGTCGAGGACTACCTGCGGCTGCGGGACCGGGTCGCGGCCCGCGGCTGCGACGTCCCGGTCCTCGCCGGGGTGATGCCGGTGACCAACGCCCGGCAGATCTCCCGGATCGTGCAGTTGTCCGGGCAGGCGTTCCCGGCGGAGCTGGCCGAGCGGTTCGCCGCGCTGGACGGCGACCGCCCCGAGGACAAGCGCGCGGTGCGGGCGCTCGGCGTCGAGGTGGCCACCCAGATGTGCCGGCAGCTGCTGGACGAGGGCGTCCCCGGCATCCACTTCATCACGATGAACCGGTCGACGGCGACGCGGGAGGTCTACACCAACCTGGCCGGCGCGGACCTGGTCAGCTGAGCAGCTCCTCGGCCGCCAGCGCGGCTCGGCGCAGGCCCTCGCGCTCGGCGGCGTAGCCCCCGGCGACCCCCACGACGGGGAACTGGGCCAGCGCCCGGTGCCGGAGCTTGCCCTTGGGTCGCGCGTCCAGGGCGTCGTCGATCCGGCTGAGCAGCCGGGCGGCCCGCCACAGGCTGCGCGCGACGCCCCGCGCCCCGGAGCGGTCCTCGCCCAGCGCCTCGTCGACGTAGACCCCACGGGTGCGGTCCAGCAGCGGCTGGACCCGGTCGGCGGGCAGGTCGCGGTCCAGCAGCACCCGGGCCAGCAGCGACACCCGGTCAGCAGGTCGGTCGAGGCCGTGTTCCCCGGCCACCCCGAGGACGACGAGGGCCTGCACCGCCGAGCCGACGGTGTTCTGCAGCGGCAGCAGGTCGGCCAGCTTGCCGGCGAAGCGCGGCGCGGCCGAGACGCCGGCGGCCACCCGGCTGACCTGGTCGGCCCACCAGGCGGCCCGCTCGGCCGGGGGGAGCTGCGGGGGGCGGCCGAGACGCCGGGTCAGGGGGCTCAGCCCACGGTCGACGCGGCGGAGCACGTCGACGACGACGGCGTCGCTGATCGGGGCGGCCATGCCCGCGACCCTAGGTGGCCGCCGGCCGCCCGACCGGTCGGGCAGCTGCTGTTCGAGGTCCAGCCGATCGGCGGGACGGCGCTGTGGGGCACCACGCTCACCTCCCAGGAGGTCGCCGTCCGGACGCTGCTGGCGATCGGCTACGTGACCGTCGCGATGCTCGGGGTGGCCGCGTTCGCACTGTTCTTCTCCACGCTCACCGACTCCCCGCTGGGCGCCACCCTGGGCGCGCTGGCGGTGCTGGTGGGCGCCGCGTGGGCCGACTTCACCACCAAGGACGTCACCAGCTGAGCGGCGCCCAGGACGCCGGCATGGTGGGTGCCCGCCGGGACGGCAGTCTCCTCTCGAGTCGTCCGAGCACGGAGCGTCTTGCGTAAGCTCCGAGATGTGACACGGCAGACGGGCACAGAGCCAGTGGACGAAGCGGCGACGATCTCGTTGCACACCCCTCGGGCTCTCCTGACGGCCCCCGGCTACCTGGTCCGCCGGATGTACCAGGCGTACGTCGCCTCGTGGGTACGGCAGGTCGACGGAGTGCTGACCGGACCGCAGTTCGCCGTGCTGGTCGCCGTGGACGAGAACCCCGGCTCCGACCAGGGCTCACTCGCCTCAGCCGTGGCGTTGGACCGTTCGACCATGGCCGACATCGCCCGGCGGATGCAGGAGAAGGGGTTGATCACCCGAACTCCGGACACCCAGGACGGGCGCCGGAAGCTGCTCAACCTGACCGACGAGGGCCGGGAGACCTTGGCGCGGAGCAACGTGCGGGCCCGCCAGCTGGACGAGTTGCTCCTGGCCGGGCTGGACGCGGAGGAACGGGCCGAGGTCATGGCGGTGCTCGAGCGCCTCTCCGGGCACTGGTCGGACGTCGCCGGCCGGGATCAGGAGTGGACCGCAGCCCCGTGACCGGCGCTGACGCCCAGCAGCCGCTGGAGCGCGGCCGCGTCGGCCTTCAGCTCCTGCGGTCGGTCGGTCTCGTGGACGATGCGTCCCCGGCTCAGGACCACCGCCCGGTCGACGCGGTCGAGGGTGAAGTTGACCTTCTGCTCCACCAGGATGGCCGAGGTCCCGCGGCGCCGCAGCTCGTCGATCACCTCGCCCATGCGGGCGACGGTCTGCGGATCGAGCCCTTCCGTCGGCTCGTCGAGCAGCATGATCCGACCGTTGCCGAGCAGGGCCCGGCCCATCGCGAGCATCTGCTGTTGACCTCCGCTGAGCTTGCCGGCGCTGACGCTCCATCGCTGCTCGAGCGCCGGGAAGTTCTCCAGCACCTCCTCCATCGTCCACTCACCCGGACCGACGCGGCGCCGGGCGATCCGCAGGTTCTCCCGGACCGTGAGTGAGGGGAAGACCCGGTGGCCCTGCGGCACCAGGGTCATGCCGAGCCGGGAGATCTTCTCGGCCGGCAGGGTGGAGATCCGCTTCCCGTCGAAGGTGATCTCACCGCTGCGGGGATGGAGCAGCCCGACGATCGTGTGCACGAGCGTCGTCTTGCCCATGCCGTTGCGCCCGAGGAGCCCCACCACCTCTCCTTCGCGCACCGACAGGGTGGCGGCGTGCAGGATCTGACTGGAGCCGTAGAAGGTGTCGACGGCCTGGACCTCAAGCATCGGTGGCGTCCCCCAGGTAGATCTGCAGCACGCTGCGGTCGACCGCAACGCGTTCGGGCAGGTCGTCGGCCAGAACGCTCCCCTGGTGCAGGACCGTGACCCGGTCGGCGAGGGCGAAGGCGACGTCCATGTCGTGCTCGATCATGATGATCGTGATCTCCCGGGGGAGCTCGGACACCAGTCGGGTCAGCCGGTGGGCATCGGCCGGAGCGAGGCCGGCGGTGGGCTCGTCGAGGAGCAGCACCTGTGGTTCGGTGCTCATCGCCAGCACGATCTCCATGACCCGCTGCTGGCCGTAGGCGAGCTCGCTCACCGGCAGGTCGGCGAGATCGGTGAACTCCCACGTGTCCAGCAGTGCATCCGAGCGCGCCCGGATGCCGGGTACGGAGGCGAGGTCGCGCCAGAAGACCACGCGCGACCGGGACTGCGAGGCGAGCGTGATCTCCACGTTCTGCCGGACGGTCAGGTCGGTGAACAGGTTGTTCAGCTGGAACGTGCGGGCCAGCCCCATCCGCGCTCGGCGGTGCGCCGGCAGCCGGGTGACGTCCTGACCCAGCAGTTCCACCGACCCCGCCGTCGGTCGGAGCTGGCCGGCCAGCACGTTGAACAGGGTCGACTTCCCTGCGCCGTTCGGCCCGATCAGCACCCGGCGTTCGCCGACGGGGACCTCCAGGGTGACGTCGTCGTTGGCGAGGAAGGACCCGAACCGCATCTGCACGCCGCGGGTCGCCAGGGCCAGGCGGGTCACGGCCGGGGCTCCGTGGTCCGAGCGCTCGCCGTGGTCCGGGCGCTCGCCGTCGAGCGGCTCGGAGTCGGCTCGGCAGGTCCGGAACCGCTCATCGACGGCAGCGCGGCCCCGGCCGGCAGTGCCGGTACCCCGTCCGGGACGGGACCTCCGGACGACGTGGCAGACCCGTCCGGGCCAGGGCCGGTCGCGGTCCCAGCCCGCTGACCGGACCGCTGGCGCCAGTGCGCGATGCGACCGAGCACTCCGTCGCTCATGAACAGCGCCGTCACGATGTAGAGGGCACCGAGCACGATGGTCCAGCGGGTGGTGAAGGTGCTCACGTAGAACTCCAGGCCGAGGATCAGGGCCGCACCGAGGAACGGGCCGAAGAAGTACCTGGCTCCGCCGAGGATCGCCATCACGACCACCTCGGCGCTGAGCAGGAAGGCCAGGTTCGCCGGGGACACGCTGCCCACGAGGTAGGCGTCGAGCATCCCAGCGAGGGCGGCGAACGCACCGGACACGGCGAACGCCCAGACCCGGTACATGCCGACCCGGTAACCCGTGGCGGCCAGGCGGGACTCGCTCTCCCGCAGCCCGGTGATCGCCATGCCGACCGGCGAGCGCATGAACTGCCACATCAGCGCCAGGGACACCCCGACGATGCCGAGGACGAACCAGTAGAAGTACGGCAGGCCCACCGGGACGAGCCCTTCGCGGGCGATCCCGAAGATGCCGTTGTCCCCGCCGGTGATCGAGACCTGGGTGAAGGCCAGCCCGAAGACGGCCTGGGCCAGTGCCAGGGTGAGCAGCAGCAGGTAGATGCCGCGCACCCGCAGGTTCATCAGCCCGAAGACCACCCCGAGCGCCGTTCCGACCAGCAGTGCCAGCAGCAGGACGACGGGGAAGGGCAGCTCCGTGCGGGTGCTGGCGAGCCCGACGACGTAGGCACCGGCACCGAAGAACGCGGCGTGCCCGAGCGAGGGCATGCCGGCGTAGCCGAACACGACGTTGAAGGCCGTGGCGAACAGTCCGAACACCAGGATGCGGGTGCTCAGGAAGAGGTAGAACGACGGGATGATCAGCGGCAGGAGGAGCAGGACGAGGAGTCCCACCGCCACCAGCAGCGGAACGACCAGGTGTCGCCGGTCCCGTGGGCTGTCGTGCATGGCTGGTCTCCTCACCGTGTCTCGACCTTGCCCAGCAGCCCGCGGGGACGGAACGCCAGGAGCAGCGCGACGGGCGCGTAGATGGTGAACATCGCCCATTCCGGGAACAGGACCCGGCCGAACTGGTCCAGCAGCCCCACCGCGAAGGCCGCGATCAGCGCTCCGGGCACCGAGCCGAGCCCGCCGACGACGACGACGACGAGGGCCAGCAGCAGGATGTCGAAACCCGTGTCCGGCGACAGGCTGGTCATGGCACCACCCCACACGCCGGCGAACGCTGCCAGTGCGGTCCCTGTGCCGAAGACCAGGAGGAACATCAGGGGCACCCGGATCCCGATGGTGCGGGCGATCTCCTGGTCGTCCACGGCACTGCGGACCTTCGCACCGACCGAGGAGAAGCGCAGGAAGGCCATGATCACGGCGGCCAGCGCGAGGGCCAGGCCGATCAGGAACAACCGGAACTTCGGGAACACCAGGGTGTCCGTCAGTTGGATCGAGCCCTCCAGCCCCGCCGGTGCGGGCGGTGACACCGGGTTGCCGCCGTACTGGGCCAGCAGCAGGTCGCCGAGGATGAGCGCGACGCCGACGGTCAGGATGATCTGCGGGAGCTCCTGGTTGATCAGCCGGTGCAGCAGGAAGCGCTGCACGATCATCCCCAGGACCGCCGTCACGACGACCGCGAGCACCAGCGAGAGCCAGTAGTCGTTCGTGCGGGTGAACAGGTCGAACGCCAGGTAGCCCCCCACCAGGTAGAACCCGCCGTGCGCCAGGTTGATCGTGCGCATCAGCCCGAACGTGATGGTCAGGCCACTGGCGACGAGGAAGAGCAGCGACCCGAAGGCCAGACCGTTGAGGACGTTGGACAGCCAGAGCATGGTGATCCCCTCGATCCGTGGTCCGTCAGTCCGCCCAGGTGCCCTTGAGCTCCTCGTAGGGCGGGAACTCCAGGTACTCGGCGGGGTCGTAGGTGTAGAACTGGCTGACGTCCTCGGCGGTGTCGATGACCTCGTTCACCCACTCGCCGTCCTGCTGGGTCACCTCCCGGAACTGGACGTCGTAGACGGCCTGGCCGTACTCGTCGAAGTAGACCGGGCCGCGGGGAGCATCGATCTGCACTCCGGCCAGCGCCTCCCGGATCGCCTCCGGAGTCGCTTCGCCCTCCATCTCGGTCAGCGCGGCCTCCAGCGACTGGGCGGCTGCCCAGCCGTCCTCGGCGTACTGGTTGGTCGAACGCCCCTGCGCCTCCGTCCAGGCCGCCACGAAGGTGTCGTTGGCGTCGTTCTCCACGCCGGGTGCGTAGTGCAAGCTCGACTGCACGCCTTCGGCGGTCGCCCCGAGCGAGGGCAGCAGCGTCTCGTCGGTGGTCGAGCCGTGGACGAAGACCGGCGTCGTGACCCCGAAGCCGTCGATGGCCTGGAAGAAGCGGACCGAGTCACTGCCCGGGGCAACCGCGAAGACGACGTCGGCGGCGGGGTCGATCTGGGTGACGTACGGACCCCAGTCCTGGGTGCCCAGTGGCGCGTAGAGCTCCTGTACGACCTCGCACCCGGCGTCCTCGTAGACCCGCGCGAACCCTCCGGTGGCTTCCCAGCCGAAGGAGTAGTCCAAGCCCACGATGGCCGCCGTCCGGTGTCCGAGCTCGTCGCAGACGTAGTCGCCGGCCGGCATGGTGTCCTGGGAACCGGTGTAGGACAGTCGGAAGACGTTCGGGTCGGTCTCCCGGGTCAGACCGTCCGCACCGGCGACCGTGATCAGCAGCGGGACGCCGGCTTCCTCGAGATAGGGCGCCACGGCGTAGGCGACGCCGGAGTTCACCAGGCCGATGATGATGTCGGACTCGTGCTGCTCGACGAGCTGGCGGGCCTTCGTGGTGGTACCGCCCGGGTCGTTGGCGGTGTCCTCCTTGACCACCTCGACCCCGTAGCCACCCAACGTGCCGCCGTTGCGCTCGAGATAGAGCTCGAATCCGGCGTTCACGTCCTCGCCGAGGGCGGTGAACGGACCGGTCGTGGGGTTGAGCAGACCGACGTTGACGGTCCCCTTCTCGCCCTCCGCTGTCTCCCCGCTGCCGGCAGGGACACCGCCGGCCGAGGGGTCCAGGTCGCCGCATCCGGCGAGGACCACGGCGAACGTGGTCAGGGCGGCGACCTGCAGTGCCGAACGCGGTCCGCTCATGTCTGCTCCTTGTGTCGGGAAGTGCTCAGCGGGACGTGCACGTACTCCGGCCGATGCGCCGCGGTCGGCAGATGTCGCGGAACCCACGGCCATGGCCCGCCAGACGCACTGACTGCGCGGTCGAGCCTCGCCTGAAGGGGGATCTCACCAGCACGTTCTCGCCGAATCGAAAATGATCCGAACACGGACGGACCGCCCGGGGCAAGCTTCTCACGCAGTGTTAACGAGGCCGAAACGCCCGACCTGGGCCGACCACTCGTCGCCAGGTCTCCATGACGTCCGGTGCTTGCGAGGTGGGTCGGCGGACTTGGCGAGTCGGTCCGCGCCACCCGTCGACGCGGTGGAGGCCGACGGGCCTCGGGCGTGCGGCCCGGTGCGAGATGCACCCGCGCCCGACCCGACGGATGTAACAGGAACGCAACACCGACCACTTGCCCGAGCAACTAGTCAGTGTTCGGATCATCTCGTTCGATCCGGTTCGTCTTCTCCCTGGAGGTCCTGTGTCCCACTCGATCGAGGTGCTCGTGGTCGGCGGCGGGCTGGGCGGGCTGACCACTGCGCTGTCGCTGCGGCAGCGGGGCCTGCAGGTCACCGTGCTCGAGGCGGCGAACGAGCTGGGCGAGGTGGGGGCGGGCATCCAGACGGCTCCCAACGCGAGTCGCATCCTGATGGGCCTGGGCCTGCTGCCGCAGATGGAGGCGATCCACACCCAGCCCGAGGACCAGGTCCGACGGCGGTGGAAGGACGGCAGCATCGTCGCCAGCAAGCCCCTGGGCCGGGAGGTGCAGGCGGACTACGGTGCGCCCTACTGGCACTACCACCGGGCCGATCTGCACGCGTTGCTGCTGGCCGCCTGCCTGGCGCCCGAGCGGCCCGGCCCGGTGGTCGAGTTCGCGACGGGGTGCCGGGTCACCGACCTCGACCAGTCCGACCCGGCCCGGCCGACGGCGGTCACCGACGCCGGGCGGCGATTCACCGCCGACGTGGTCGTCGGCGCGGATGGGATCCGATCGAAGGTGCGGGACCTGGTGGGCGCACCGGACACCCTGGTCTTCTCCGGGGAGATGGCCTACCGGGTGCTCATCCCGGGCAAGCGGATCGCCGACGACCCGGCGACCCGGTTCCTGCTCGACCGCTTCCACAGCACCATCTGGTACGGCCCCGACCGGCATCTGGTGCACTACTTCATCCGTGGGGGCCAGTACCTCAACGTGGTCGCCATCGTCCCGTGTTCGCCGGAGATCGAGCAGACCTGGAGCGGCCCGGTCCCGGTCAGCGAACTCGTGGCGGCCTATCCGGGCTGGGACGACCGGGTCACGGCCATGCTGTCCAAGGCCGAGGACAACGTCAGCGCCTGGGCGATGTCCTACCGGCGACGCGACCCGCGCTGGGTCTACGGTCGGGTCGCACTGCTCGGCGACGCCTGTCACGCGATGTTGCCGTACCAGGCGCAGGGCGCGTCCCAGGCGATGGAGGACGCCGCCGTGCTGGCCGAGGAGCTGGGCGCCGTCACCCATGCCGGCATCGACGGCGCGCTGGCGCGCTACGTCGCCCGCCGCGCGAAGCACGCCGGGATGGTGCAGGACGCGTCGCTGGAGAACATGCGCTTCTACCACCTGCCCGACGGCCCCGAGCAGCAGGCGCGGGACAGCACGCTGCAGGAGTTCAACGGCGAGTCCGATGTGTCCTACGACTGGCTGTGGCGCGGGACCCCGCTGGACGACCCCGACCTCGTCCCCTTCGACTACGAGTTCCGGCGCTGATCCCCGAACGCCGAACGTCCCGCCGGAGCGCGGGGTCAACTCTCGAGAGGAGCGCGACATGAGGACCGGACAACAGGTCGGCGACGAGCTCCCGGCGAGGGGAGCGCAGGATGCCGACGTCCCCGGCGGGGACGGCTCCCCGCTCGACAGCCGCGCCGTCTCGGGGCGAGGCGACCCCACGAGCGGCCGTCCGCCGAGGGAGGAGCGGTGAAACCGGCACCCTTCGACTACCGGCGGGCGCGCAGCGTCGCGGATGCCCTGGGCCTGCTCGCCGAGCTCGGCGGGGAGGCCAAGGTCATCGCCGGTGGGCAGAGCTTGATGCCGATGATGGCCTTCCGGCTGGCCCGGCCCTCCCATCTGGTCGACATCGGCGGCCTGGGCGAGCTGCGCGGTCTGTGGGTCGACGACGACGGCCTGCACATCGGCGCGCTCACCACCCACCACCAGGTGGAGACCTGCACCGATCCGGCCGTCCTGGCCGGCTGGCCGGTCCTCCCGGCGTCGATGTCCTGGATCGGTCACCTGCCGATCCGCACCCTGGGGACCGTCGGCGGCAGCGTGGCTCACGGGGACGCACTGGCGGAGTGGTGCCTGCTCACCACGTTGCTGGACGCGGTCCTCGTGGCCGAGGGAGCGGACGGACGGCGGGAGATCCCGGTTGCCGACTTCTTCCTCGGCTTCTTCACCACGGCCCTGCTGCCCGACGAGCTGCTGGTCGAGGTGCGGTTCCCGGCGCCCGCGCCGCACGCCGCGCTCACCGAGTACGCCGAGCGGCACGGCGACTACGCCATCGTCTCCGCCGCGGTCTCGCTCGACCTGGTCGACGGCTCGCTGCGCGGCGGCCGGATCGCGCTGGGCGGGGTCGCCGACGCGCCGGTCCGGGTCCCGGAGGCCGAGGCGCTGTTGACCGCCGGTACGACCCACCCCGACGAGCTCGGCGGGGTCTTCGCTGCCGCGGCGGACGCCGCGGCAGCAGCCGTCGACCCGGGCGACGACCAGCACGGCAGCGCCGACTACCGGCGGTCGCTGGTGCGGACCCTCGTGCAGCGGGCCGGCGTGCAGGCGTCGGTCGCGGCGCGGGCCGTAGATGACGATCGGCCGGCAGCAGTGCCGGCCGGTGCGAGGAGGAGACCGTGATGCCGCAGGGCGCCGACACCGATCAGCCCGATGCCGGGCACCGAGCCCCGAGCTTCGGCTCCACCGGACGCTACGTCGGGGCGGCCGTACCCCGGCGGGAGGACCCCCGGCTGGTGACCGGTCGTGGCCGCTTCCTCGACGACATCGCCGTCCCGGGCATGCTGCACGCCCAGTTCGTCCGGTCCACGATCGCGCACGCCCGGCTGCTGGAGGTCGACCTCACCGCCGTCCGGGCGCTGCCGGGGGTGGTCGCCGCCTACAGCGCCGCCGACCTGGCGCTGGGGGACATCACCGCGCTGCTGGACCGGCCCCTGGAGGAGTTCGTCCCGACGCCCATGCCCGTCCTGTCCGGTGCGCCGCAGGCCGACGGCTCCCTGGGCAAGGTGCGCTTCGTCGGGGAGCCGCTGGCCATCGTGGTGGCCGCCGACCCCTACCTCGTGGAGGACGCCCTCGAGCTGGCCCGCGTGCGGTACGAGGCTCTCCCCGCGATCACCTCCGCGGAGGGGGCGATGGCGCAGGGTGCTGCCCTGGTGCACGACGAGGCGCCCGGCAACGTGCTGGTCGACGTCTCGATGTTCGCCACCGAGGGCATCGACGAGGTGTTCAGCGATGCCCACACGGTGGTCGAGGTGCGCAGCAGCACCGGCCGGCAGAACGCCCTCCCGCTGGAGACCCGAGGCGCGTTGGCCGAGTGGGACGAGCGCGCTGGGCAACTGGTCCTCGACACCTGCACGCAGGTGCCGCACCAGGTGCGCACGGTCACGGCCGGGTGCCTGGGGCTGGCCGAACGGCAGGTGCGCGTCCGGGTGCCGGACATGGGCGGTGGCTTCGGTATCAAGTGCGTGGTCGGCCGGGAGGAGATCGCCGTCGCGGCAGCGGCCCAGCGGCTGCGCCGCCCCGTCAAGTGGATCGAGGACCGCAAGGACGCGCTGACCGCTTCCTTCCTGGCCCGTGAGCAGCAGTACGTGGCCCGGGCCGCCTTCGACCGGGAGGGGCACGTCCTGGCCCTGGACGCCGACGTGGTCTGCGACATGGGCGCCTACTCCTGCTATCCGTTCACCGCGGCGATCGAACCCCTGATGGCGTCGGGGGAGATGCCCTCGGTCTACCGGGTGCCCGCCTACCGGGTGCGCGGGCGGTCGATCACCAGCAACAAGGCGCCGACGGCTCCCTACCGGGGGGTCAGCCGCCCGCAGTACGTGATGGTGATGGAGCGGCTGATGGAGCGGGCCGCCCGCGTGCTCGACCTCGACCCCGTCGAGGTGCGCCGCCGCAACGTCATCACCACGTTCCCCTACACCGGGGTCAACCACATCACCTACGACCCCGGCTCCTACCTGGAGTCCCTCGACCTGGCCGAGCAGACCGTCCGCGACGAGGGCTGGTACGACGTCCAGGCCGCCGCCCGCGCGGAGGGGCGGTTCGTCGGGATCGGCTACAGCTGCTTCAGCGAGCGGACCGGGTACGGGTCCGGCGCCTTCGCCAAGCGCCGGATGAAGGTCGTGCCCGGCTTCGACATCTCCGAGATCCGGATGGACCTGTCCGGGACGGTGACCGTCACGACCGGTACCCAGAGCCACGGGCAGGGCCACGAGACCACGATGGCGCAGATCGTGGCGGACAAGCTGAAGCTCGACGTCGCCGACGTCCGGGTCGAGCAGGGCGACACCGACCGCGTCCTGTACGGCTGGGGCAGCTTCGCCAGCCGGTCCGCCGTCATCGGCGGCTCCGCGGTCGGCGCGGCGGCCGGCAAGCTGGAGGTCAAGCTGCGCGAGCTGGCTGCCCACCTGCTGGGCACCCGGCCGGAGGTGCTGGAACTGCGCGACGGCGGTGTCCGCCCCATCCCGCACGCCGGGGACGGTGTGCCCCCGGAAGGGCTGTCGTTCACCCAACTGGCCGACGTCGCCTACCTGAAGTCGCACCTGCTGGCCAAGGAGACCGACCCGGGGCTCAGCGCGGTCGCCAGCTTCGACGTCGCCGGCGACGGCACCTTCTCCAACGCCACGCACGCCTGCGTGGTGGAACTCGATCCGGGCACCGGGGGCACCCGGATCCTGCGGTACGTCTGCGTGGAGGACTGCGGCGTGGCCATCAACCCCCCGATCGTCGAGGGCCAGGCCCGTGGCGGCATCGCTCAGGGCATCGCCGGTGCGCTGTTCGAGCAGGTGAGCTACGACGCCAACGGTGAGCCGTCCTGCGCGTCGTTCCTGGACTACAAGGTGCCCACCGCCTGGGAGACACCGGACGTGCTCATCAAGCACCTCGAGACGCCGTGCCTGTTCACCGAGACCGGCGCCAAGGGAGCCGGTGAGGGGGGCACCATCGGTGCTCCGGCCGCCGTGCTGAACGCGGTCAACGACGCCCTGCGGCCCACCGGGGTCGAGCTGGACGACACCCCCATCCGTCCGGAGGTGGTGCACCGGTCACTGCAGGTCACCCGCTCGGCCGCCCACGGGAGCGCCGCGTGAGCGAGCGGCAGCTGGTCACGCTGACCGTCAACGGCGTCGAGCACGAGCTGCTGGTGGAGCCACGGCGCACCCTCGTCGACGCGCTCCGGCACGACCTGCGCCTGACCGGCACCCACGTCGGGTGCGAGCACGGCGTCTGCGGTGCGTGCACCGTGCTCGTCGACGGACTGCCCGCTCGGGCCTGCCTGATGTTCGCCGTCCAGGCGGAGGGGCGGGAGATCAGCACGGTCGAGAGCCTGTCGCCCGACGGCCGGCTCAACGACCTGCAGCAGTCCTTCGTCGACCACCACGGCCTGCAGTGCGGCTTCTGCACCCCCGGGATGCTCATGCTCGCCGAGGGACTGCTCGCCGAGAGGCCGGCCGCCGGCCGCGAGGAGATCCGCGAGGTCGTGGCGGCGAACCTGTGCCGCTGCACCGGTTACCAGAGCATCGTCGATGCGGTCGAGGCGTGTGCCCGGGCCCGCTGCCCCCAGGAGGAGAGATCGTGAAGCTGGAGAACCGGGCCGTGGTCCAGGCCGATGCCGACGTCGTCTTCGGCATGCTCAACGACCCCGAGGCGATCGTGGGGTGCGTGCCGGGTGGCGCACTGACCGGCCGGGACGGCGACGCCTGGGCCGGCGGGGTGACGGTGAAGGTCGGGCCGATCACGGCCGCCTACGCGGGCACCGTCCGGTTCGTCGACGTCGACGAGGCGGGCCGGTCGCTGCGGCTGGTCGCCCGTGGGGCCGACACCCGGGGGAGCGGGGACGCCGAGGCCGAGGTGGTCGTGCGGGTCCAGCCGGTCGACGGCGGCTCGGAGCTGCTCATCGACACGGATCTGCTCATCCGCGGCAAGATCGCCCAGTTCGGGAAGGGCGCCATCGCGGCGGTCTCCACCCGGATCCTGCAGCAGTTCGCCGCCGAGCTCGGCCGGCTGGCTGCCCAGGACGGCAGCCCGGCCACGGCACCAGCGCCCACCCCGGCCGGATCGCGCTCGCCGACTCCGGTCGGCACGACCGTCGCGCCGGACCTCGCGCCGGCCAGGCCCGCCGCCTCGGAGCTGAACGCGTTCAGCCTCGTGATCGGACCGGTCCTGAAGGAGTACGGGCGTCCGGTGGCGCTGGTGGCCTTCGGTCTGCTGCAGGGCTGGGTGCTCGGCCGAGCCGTCACGATCGAGCGGTTCTACCGCTCCACCCGCCGCTGACCGCTCCACCACCACTCACCGCGTCGCCACCACGACCGACACACACGAGGAGCCCCATGTCCGCGGACGACAGCGAGAACACCCAGCAGGTCTACGCCCGAGCCGGTTTCGGTGCGGCCGTGCGCCGCGGCCACCGCCCGGCGGTCGTCGTCGTCGACCTCACCCGCGGGTTCACCGAGCCGGGGTTCGACACCGGAGCCGACCTGAGCTACGTCGTCGCCGACACCGGCGCTCTGGTGGAGGCCGCCCACGCCGTGGGAGCCCCGGTCGTGTTCACCGCCATCGCCTACAGCGACGCAGAGGTGGACAGCGGCGCCATCGTCTGGCTGCAGAAGGCCACCGGGATGGCGTCCCTGCGGGAGGGTGGGGACGCGGCTGCGCTGGACCCGCGGTTGCCCCGGGGGCCGCGTGACCCCCTGCTGGTGAAGAAGGGCGCCTCGGCCTTCGCCGGCACGCACCTGGCCGCGATGCTCAGCGCCTGGCAGGTGGACACCGTGATCGTCTGCGGGGCCACCACCAGTGGCTGTGTCCGGGCCTCGGTCGTCGACGCGGTGCAATCTGGCTTCCCGGTCCTGGTGCCGCGCGAGTGCGTCGGGGACCGGGCGCAGGCGCCGCACGACGCCGCGTTGTTCGACCTGCAGGCCAAGTACGCCGACGTGGTCCAACTGACCGAGGTGCTGGACTACCTCGCCTCGGTCGAGACCGGCCCGGCGGGACCGGCCACGCAGCTCGCCGAACCGGCACTCGCCGTGGCCCAGCAGGCGGTGATCCGGTGAACCGGCGCGTCGTCGAGCAGGTGGCGCTGGCCGATCTGGCCGACGTCCCCGCGCGCAGTCGGTGGGTGCGCAGCGGCGCGCTCCGGCTGCACGTGCTGGACTACGCCCGGACCGATGACGACGTGCGGACCCCGCTCCTGGTCGTCCCGGGCATCACGACGCCGGCCATCGGCATGGACTTCGTCGCCCGGGAACTCACCGACCTGGTGCGCCCGGTCGTGCTCGACGTGCGTGGACGCGGGTTGTCGGACTCGGCGGACAGCTACACGCTCAGCGACTACGCCGACGACGTCCTCGCGGTGGTGACCGGCCTGCAGCTGCACCTCCCGCTGCTGCTCGGCCACAGCATGGGGGCCCGGATCGCCGGGTTGGCCGCTGTGCGGGCGGCCGGTCAGCGGATCCCCTTGACCGGCTCGGTTCTCGTCGACCCACCGCTGAGTGGCCCGGGGCGGAGTCCCTACCCGACCACGCTGGCCGCCTTCATGGGCCAGCTGGACGCTGCCGTGCGGGGGACGACTGCCGACGAGGTGGCGCAGTCGTGGCCGCGCTGGCCTCGGCGCGAGCAGGAACTGCGGGCCCGCTGGCTGTCCAGCTGCGCTCCGGAGGCCATCGAGGCCACCCATCGCGGTTTCGAGAGCGAGGACTTCTTCGACTTCTGGGCCCAGGTGCCGGCGTCGACGGTCTTCGTGTGGGGAGAGGACAGCCCCGTGGTGACGGCGGCCGGCGCCGGCGAAGCCCGGGCAGCGCACCCGGAGGCCGGGTTCGCGAGCATCCCGGGAGCCGGGCACATGGTCTTCTGGGACAACGTGCCCGGGGCGCTGGCCGTGACCAGGGAGGTGCTCGTGGACCTCTCGAGCCAGGATCGGGTGCCGGTCGGCGGCGGGCCAGCGGCGGGGTAGGCCGTCCGGCCGACCCCGCCGCGGCGTGCCCGGAGGTCAGCCGGCGGCCGCTCCCGACGGCGACACCGCCGGAACGGGCAGGCCTCCCGCGAGCAGGGCGCCGGCGCCGGGGACGACCGGGTCCAGGCCCAGCTCGCGCAGCACCTGGTAGGTCGTGGCCGAGGCGGCGGAGAGGACGGGGAGCCCGGCCGCCTCCTGCACCGGCTGCAGTGCCGCCAGCGAGGGCATCTGCACACATGCCGACAGCACGAGGGCGTCGGCGTCGTGCAGATCGAGCTTGCGCCAGTGCTCCAGCAGGTCGGCCGGGTCCAGCCGCGCGACGGCGATGTTGTCGGCGACCTCGAGGCTGAGCGTGTCCACGACCTCGATGCCGGCGTCCTCCAGGTACTCGGCCACCAGTTGGGTCAGCGGCTTCATGTAGGGGGTCAGGATGGCGACCCGCCGCGCGCCGAGCGCGGTGATCCCGCTGATCAGCGCACCGGCGCTGGAGATCACCGGCGCCGGCACCCCCTGACCGCGAAGGACCGCAGTGATCTCGTCCTCGGCCGTGCAGTGGAAGCCGGGGCCCTGGGCCATCAGGGCGACCAGGCAGGCGGTGGCGACGACGTCGGGCCGGGCGTCGGCGAGTTCGAGGGATGCCCGCTCGGTCTGGGCGTTCATCGCCGCGAGCTGCTCAGGGGTGACGTGCTGCATCCGCATCCGGCTGGCATGGAACACGAACCGGTCGTCAGGGTGGAGCGCGGCCCGGGCGGCCAGCATCCGGGGCAGCTCCGTCTCCATCGTCAGGTTCGAGCTGGGCACGATCATGCCGATGTGGTGGTCCCGTCCGGCGCCGTACCCGCGAGCGGCTGCGGCTGCCGTGTCCTCGGTCATCGGCGGGCGACGGGGCGCATCTCGGGGACGGTGAGCTCGCCCGCGTCGACGATGAGCTGGTCGTCGAGGTACAGGCTGCAGCCGCGCATCGGGATGTCGAAGTGGCAGGGGGTGTCGTTGGGGCCGCCGAGCTCGTTGTTGGGGCCGATGGAGAACATGACGTTGCCGTAGAAGGAGCGCAGTTCCATCCCCATGCCGCCGCCGAACTGGGTGAGGCCGTGCCAGTGGGCGCGCTCGTCGAGGCCCCAGCCGACGTGGGACATCCCGTAGCCGCGCGGGTCGTCGAAGGACTCGATGTAGGACCGCAGCAGGTCCGCGTCCAGGCTCGGGGCCCCGCCGACACCGCGGATGCTCTGGATGAACCCCTGCTCGATGATCAGTTCGACCGGGGTCTGCACGTAGGTGTTGAACGGCAGCAGCACGTCGCCGGGGGAGAGGACGATCGTCCCGTCCACGCCGTCATCTGCACCGCCGGTGAACACGAAGGCCGCCGGCCAGTGGTCCCAGCGGCCGGGGGTGTCGGTGAACCCGTACTCGCTCAGGGTCGGGTAGACCCCGAGCCGGTAGGTGACGTCGGTGCCGGCGGGGCTGGTGATCCGCATGGTCTGGGCCTTGGCCAGCAGATCGGCGCCGATCTCGACCCGTTCGCGCAGTTCCCGGGTGGGCATGAGGCGGGCCAGCAGCGGGGCGGGCTCCACGGCGGTGAGGATCCGGGTGTTGGCGTCCTGGATCTCGAACTGCTCCTTGCTGAACAGCAGGAAGGTCAGGTCCACCACCATGTCGGCGGCCTTCAGCGCGTCGACGGCCAGCCGGTTGGTGGCCAGCCCGGAATCACCCACCGCCCAGGCGCCCTTCGCCGAGGCCGGTGCGGGCAGCCGCAGGTGGTAGGTCTCCGCGCCCAGCTGCTGGGCCGCCCACAGGAACGCATCGGCGTACTCGGGCCGCTCGGCGCCGCGGGAGAGCACCGCCACGGTCTCCCCCTCGTGCACTGCGGAGAGCTTCAGCTGCTGCAGGCAGATGTCGTTGAACAAGTTCTGGTCCATCGAGTCCTCCAGGACACCGGGCGGCGGAATGTCGTCCGTGTTCGGACTACCTTGCGGCAGGTGCGCACCGGCGTCCAGCCCCTGAGCCGAGCTGGAACACAGCGTTAACAGGTGCCGGTTGCGCTCGTCCCTCCGCACGACCGGCCGGTGGTGGGGCTACGCAGGGCCTCGGCGGAGTCGGGCGCAGTCGGCCGAGCCCAGCTCGACCGGGGGCCCGGCGGCCAGCTCGGCCAGCACGATGGCCTGCACCAGCGCGTCGGCGGGCAGCTGGCCGTGGGAGACCTCGGCGTCGGCGCAGACCGACTGAACGGGGAGGTTCAGGGCCCCGTCCAGCTCGGCGGACGCCGGCGGCGTGACGGTCTCGTCCTGCGTCGTCCACACCGAGACCCAGCTGGGCCCGGCCGGCGTCTCATCGCCGGCGTTCAGCTCGGCGAGCAGCGGGCTGCCGGTGGTCAGCTGCTGGCAGGCGTCCGGGCACTCCGCGGCCAGGAACCGGGCGGCCAGGTCGGCGATGGCCGTGCCGTGGTGCGGGGAGCCCAGGGTGAGCACCCGCCGGGCCTGCTCCGCGCCGCCGTCGGCCGCCCACAGCCGGGCGATGACCCCACCGGCGGAGTAGCCGACGACGTCCACGCTGTCGGCGCCGGTGCGCTCGAGCGCCTCGTCGACCGCGGTGCCCAGCACCGCCGCCGAGGCGGCGAGGTCACCGGTGCCGTCGCCCGGCACCGGGACGACGGTGGCGTCCCGCCCGCTGGCGGTGAGCCGGTCTGCGAGCGGCTGCAGCGAGCCGACCGAGCCCCCGTACCCGGGCACCAGCAGCACCGGGCCGGGGGTGAGCTCCTCGACGGCGGCCGGCCCGGCTCCGTCGTCCGGGCCGGTCAGCCGGTGGACGGCGAGGGCTGCGACGGCCACCACCGCGACCAGCGCGAGCAGCGCGAGCGCGAGACGACGACGGACGGGGGAGAGGCCGGCGAGCACCAGCCCACTGTCCCTGCCCATGGCACCGGGCTGCCCGGTTCGTGGTGGACTGCACACCGTGCTGAGCCGCGACGAGTACCTGGTGGCCTGGTCACGCTGGCACGGGGGCACCGACCCGGCCGAGAGCCGGCTGGTGCGCGGCTGGCTGTCGCTGGCCTACAGCCTGGCCGTGCCGCTGGCCCGGCTCTCCCCGCTGGTGGCCACCGCGCTGGGGCTGCTGGTCGCGGTGGCCGCGATCGCCCCGGCCGCCGCAGGTGGGGCGTGGCTGATCGCGGCCGGGCTGCTCATCGGGCTGTCCGGCCTGCTGGACTCCCTGGACGGCGCGCTGGCCATCGCGGGCGGGCGCGCCTCCCGCCGTGGGTTCGTGCTGGACTCCGCCGTCGACCGGCTGACCGAGGCCGGCTACGCCGTGGCCTTCTGGGTCGCCGGCGCCCCGGGCTGGCTGGCCGCCGCCTTCGGTGCGCTGTGCTGGCTGCCGGACTACCTGCGCGCCCGGGCCGGGCAGGCCGGCGTGCACGAGACCGGCGCCGTCTCGGTGTGGGAGCGGCCCAGCCGGGTGGCGATGGCGGCGCTCGGGCTGGTCGGCGCCGGGGTCGTCTCCCTCCTGGACGTGCAGCTGGAACTGGGGGGCGCCGATGCGGTCGTGCTCGCCGTCGGCGGCGCGGCGGCGGTCGGCTGCCTGCTGGGCGTCATCGGGACGGTGCAGCTCGGCGTCCAGCTGCGCCGGGCGCTGGCCGACTGACTGCCCCACCTCCGCGAGCGGGCACCTGCCGCGGCTCCTACGCTGTTCCCGCCCCGGCGTCCGTTCCCGGCCGGGGTCCGCAGGCCGATGGTGGCCGCCGTCCCCGGAGAGAGTCGCCCCCATGCCCGTCGTCGTGACCGGTTCCATCGCCACCGACCACCTGATGACCTTCCCCGGGAGGTTCACCGACCAGTTCGTCGAGGGCAAGATGGAGAACGTCTCGCTCTCCTTCCTGGTCGACGACCTGGTGCAGCACCGCGGCGGTGCCGGGGCGAACATGGCCTACGGGCTCGGGCTGCTGGGCCAGGAGCCGGTGCTGGTCGGCGCGGTGGGCAACGACTTCGCCGACTACGACGCCTGGCTGAGCCGGCACGGCGTGGACACCGGCAGCGTGCGCTGGTCGGAGCTGAAGCACACGGCCCGCTTCGTCTGCACCACCGACGCGGCGAACAACCAGATCGCGTCCTTCTACTCCGGGGCGATGTCCGAGGCCGCGCTGATCGAGCTGGCCCCGGTGGCCACGCGCGTCGGTGACCTGGACCTGGTGATCATCGGGCCGAACGACCCGACGGCGATGGTGCAGCACACGCAGGAGTGCCGGCAGCGGGGCTACCCGTTCCTCGCCGACCCCTCGCAGCAGCTGGCCTGGGCCGACGGGGCGATGATCCGCGAGCTCGTCGACGGCGCCGACCTGCTGTTCACCAACGAGTACGAGCACGCCCTGCTGCTGCAGAAGACCGGCTGGGACGACGCCGAGGTGCTCGCCCGGGTGGGCACCTGGGTCACCACGCAGGCCGCCAAGGGCGTGCGGGTCGAGCAGGCGGGGGAGGCGACGATCGAGGTGATCGCCGTCCCGGAGACCAAGCCGGTGGAGCCGACCGGCGGCGGCGACGCGTTGCGGGCGGGGTTCGTGGCGGCTCTCCAGTGGGGGCTCGACATCGAACGCGCCACCCAGGTCGGGTCTGCGGTCGCCACCGCCGCGGTCGAGGTGATCGGCACGCAGGAGTACACGCTGCCCCGCGCGCCGTTCCTGGAGCGGTTCGCCGAGGCCTTCGGCACCGACGCCGCCGACGAGGTCGCCCCGCACCTGCCGGGCTGAGGGAAGGCCCCGCTGCCTCAGGCATAGGAAGCTCTTCACCCGGTTCTTGGCCGGCACGTGGGTGAACAGCTTCCTTTGCCTCAGCTGCCGCGGAGGCGGTCGCCGATGGACGGGTCCTCGGTCCAGCTGCGGTAGGGGATCCGGCGGATCTCCTTGACCTCGCCGATCGTCGACCACTCGTTGCCGCCGAGCCGGGCGAGGGGCTGCAGCGCCTCGATCCGTGGCCGGCCGTCCCGGACGACGCTGTCCCACGCCGAGACGTGCACCACCCGGCCGAACACCACCGTGCTGTCGCCCAGCCGCAGGGTCGCGTGCAGGACGCACTCCAGGGTCACCGGTGACTGGGCGACCCGCATGGTGGTGATCCGGTCGCTGGCCTCCAGGGTCACCCCGGTGTGCTCGGCCTCGCTCTGGTCCGGCGGGAAGTCGGTCCCGGTGGCGTTGACCTGCTCGAACAACGCCTCCGGGGTGAGGCTGATGGTGAACTCGCCGCTGTCCTCCACGTTGCGCAGCGAGTCCTTGCGGCCCACCGAGGTGAACTGGACGACCGGCGGGTCGACGCAGGCCACCGTGTAGAAGGAGTGCGGCGCCAGGTTGTGCACGCCCTCCGCCGAGCGGCTGCAGACCCAGGCGATCGGCCGGGGCACCACCACCGAGTTCAGCACCCGGTAGAAGGCCCCGGTCTCCATCTCCGCCGGGTCGAAGGAGACGCGCGGCGGGCTGCTCTGCTCGGTCACCGGCCCATCGTCGCCGATCGGGTCGCCGGGCTCAGCTGCGGGCCTGCCCGTCCGGCGGGTGCTCGGCGCGCCAGGTGTCGAAGGCGCCGAGGAAGGACTCGGCCATCCGCTGCTCGGTGACCAGCAGGTCGCGGTCCCGGTCGTCGACCATCCGGTCGCTCAGCGCCATGGTGTTGAACCGGATGGCGCGGAAGTAGGGGATGAAGGAGCTGGGCTTGAACGCACGCTTCGAGGGGTGGGGCTGCACGCCCTCGGGCGTCCAGGGGGCTGGCTCGGGGAGCGCGGGGAGGCCGAGGGACTCGAGCGCGGTGAGCACCGGCTCGTCGTCGGTGCGGTCGGTGAAGTCCCGGGACAGCTCCCGGAAGACCTCGCGGCCGTCCGGGGCCACGGCGACGACGACCGGCCGGAAGATCGACGCGTCGGCGTCCCAGGCCCCCAGCGGCTTCGCCAGCCGGGTGCCCTCGGGATCGCTGGCCCACCGGAACGGCAGGTGCCAGGTGTGGTCCATGGCGAGCTGGACCTCGGGCGGGTCGACCGAGGCGAGCACCACCTCGGCGCCGGCGGCGGTGATGCGGGGCAGGGACTGGGCCAGACGGACCGCCTGGGCGCAGCAGTAGGGCTACCAGTCGCCGCGCAGGCCGACGAAGAGGAGGGCGGCGCGCGTGTCGGTGCGCAGGTCGAGGAGGTCGCTGCTCGTCACCTGCCCAGGATGGGTGCCCGGGGCTCGGCCCGCTGGTCGACTGCGGCGACCGGCAGGGTGCGCCCGCGCCACCGGAGCGAGCCCCGCCGGTGTCCGGCCACCGAGCGGGCGACCAGCACGTCGAGCAGGACGATCGACACCGGGTGCGCCAGCGAGTCCGGCCAGGCCCGGCCACCCGTGCGGGACGCGACCACGGCCCGGTTCACCACCCCGGCGGCGTAGCCGACCAGTCCGACGCGGGAACCGGTCAGCGCAGCCAGCGGCGGCAGCAGCCAGACGGCGCTGAGCCCGGCCGCCATCCCGACGGCGGCCGCCGGGCGCCCGCCGACCGCCGACCACAGCGACTTCGTGTAGCCGTCCCGGACGCCGGGCCAGCCGTCGTACATCCGGCAGGCGGCCAGCGTCGAGCCGTCGACGACGACGCCCCGGCCCCCGGCGGCCTTGACCGCGCGCAGCAGCGCGACGTCCTCGATCACCTCACCGCGGACGGCGGCGTGCCCGCCGGCCCGGTCGTAGGCGGCCCGGCGGACCACCAGGAACTGCCCGTTGGCCGCCGCCAGCGACGGTCGTGGTGACCGCTCGGCCAGGCGCAGCGGCAACAGGGTGGCCCACAGCCACTGCTGCAGCGGTTGGACCAGCCGCTCGGCGGTGCTGCCGGTGAGCTGGCGCGGCCAGGGGGAGACCAGGTCGAGCGCCGCGTCGTCGAGCAGGGCGACCGCCGAGGCGATCGCGTCGGGCATCAGCCGGACGTCGGCGTCCAGGAAGACCAGCACGTCGTCGTCGGCCTGCTGGCGGTCCGTGGCGGCGCCCTGGGCGCAGGCGTTCGGCTTGCCCAGCCAGCCCGGCCCGGGCGGCGTCGCGGGCAGCAGGGTGACCCGGGCGTCGCCGACCGCCGTGACCCGGTCGGCGGTGCCGTCGGTGGAGCCGTCGTCGACGACCACGACCTGCAGGTGCGGCACCCCGCGCTGGTCGAGCACGGCGGCCAGGCAGCCTTCGATCTGGTGGGCCTCGTCGCGTGCCGGGACCACCACGGTCACCCGGCGGGGGACCGGCCGCGGCAGGGCCGGCGGCCGGCGGAGGAGCCGGCTGTTCAGCGCGGCGTGGACCGCGGCCGCCACCGAGAGCCCGGCGCACACCCGCAGCAGCCCGCGCCAGGCAGCGGTCATCGGCGTCGGCGCCGTTCCTGGACGGCCAGGACGGCGAGCACCGGCACCGCCAGGACGACGCCCCAGACCGCCGAGCCCGGGAGGTCCAGCCACGCGGCGTGGGCCAGGGCGCCGCCCAGCACCATCCAGCCCAGCGTGAGCAGCGGTGCGGCGTCCCCGATCCGCGGCGGGAGGCTGGTGCGCTCCACGAGCAGGTCCAGCAGGGTCATCAGCACCAGGCCGGCCAGCAGCCAGCCGACCAGATTGGTGAGCGGCACGGTGGGGATGCCCGGCAGCCCCGGCTCCGGGTACGTCCAGCGCCAGTAGCCGGCCTGCACGAGCTGCGGGTCGAGCACGACGTCCCAGGCGGCGAAGACGTAGGCCGCCACCGCCACCCGGGCGGCCCGGCGCCGGCCGGGGCGGATTTGGGAGGTGAGCCGGGCGGCGAGCACCCAGCTCGGCCACGCCATCATCAGCCAGGCCAGCGGCACCAGGAAGGGCACCCCGAGCAGGGTCGGCCCGAGCAGGTCGCTGTAGCGGTACTCGCCGTACGGGAACCCGGTGCGCAGCCCGAGCGCCTCGAACAGCACCGCGACGACGCCGACCAGGACCAGCACCGCGGCCCCGGTGCGCACGCCGCGGCTCACCGCGGCGTGGCTGACCGAGACCGCCGAGCCCAGCAGCACGATCGCCCAGCTGACCGTGTCACGGCCGTCCCCGCTGCTCAGCGGGTAGGCGATCGCGGCGCCGAGCAGCGCAACGGTCAGCGCCAGCGGCAGCCACGGCAGCGGCGCCGGCTCGGTACCCGGGCGGCGGGTGGTCAGCGTGCCGGTCACCTCGACGTCCTCCGGGACAGCAGGCGGCCGGCCCGCCCGGTCAGCTCTGCCCGCAGCCGGGCGGCCGGCCGGCGGTCGGCGAGCACCACCCGGGCCGCGGTGCGCCCGGAGTTGCCGGAGACCCCGCCGCCGGGGTGCGTGGAGGCACCGGTCAGGTACAGCCCACCGAGGCCCGGTACCCGGTGACCGGACAGCGCCGGGGTGGGCCGGAAGCCGAACATGCTGGCCAGGCTCATCTCCACGTGCATGACGTTGCCACGCAGCAGGGACAGTTCCTGCTCCAGCTTCAGCGGGGTCTGCACGTACAGCCGCTGTATCGAGTCGGCGAAGCCCGGCGCGTACCGGTCGACCGCGGCGATCAGCTGCTGGGCGGCCCGGTCGGCGATCTCCTCCCAGTCCGACCCGTCGGCGAGCTCGTAGGGGTACCACTGACCCCAGACGGTGACCACGTGCTGGCCGGCCGGGGCGAGGGTCGGGTCGCTCGCGGAGAACGACATGGCCAGCGGCACCGGCTCCCGGGGGAGCTCGCCGGCCAGCCAGTCGCCGTGCGCCCGGGCCAGCTGGGCCCGGTCGGTGCAGAGCAGCTGCAGCCCCTGCAGCGCCTCGTCGCCCGCGCCGGGGTACTGGGGGAGGGCGTCGGTCTGGGCGCGCAGCACCAGGCCGAAGCCGTTGCCCAGCGGCGGGTCGGCGTCGGCCAGCGCGGGCGGGGCGTCGTCGCCGGCGAGCGCCCGGGTGGCCAGCACGTGGCAGGCGGCGACGACCACCGGTGCGGTGATCCGACGTCCGGAGACCGTCTGCACCCCGGTGACCCGCCGGTCGTCGGCCGGCCCGTCGACGAGCAGGCGGGCCGCGCCGTCCCCGAGGGTGACCCGGCCGCCGTCGCTGGCCAGCCGCGCCGCCAGCGCCTGGGTGAGCCCGCCCGACCCGCCGACCGGGTGACCCGGCGGGACGTCGTGCAGCAGCGCGACCCAGCCGACCATCGCGGCGGTGCCGGGCTCGGACATGGGTGGGCCGGACTGGGCGCCGAACCAGGCCAGGGCCGCCTTGAGCCGCTCGCTGGTGAACCACCGGTCGAGCAGGGCGTCGCCGGAGCCGAGGAAGTCGGTGGCGATCTCCCCGCCCGGGGTGCGGGGCTGGCCGCGCCGGGGGGCACCGACCGGCCACAGGTGCCGGACCAGCCGGGTCATCGCCGGCCGGTCGCCGAAGGCCTTGACGACGGCGGCGCTGCGCGGGCCCCAGACCTCGACGAACCGGCGGTAGGCCGCGGCGTCGGCGTCCCCGCAGGCGGCGGCGATGGAGGCGCAGGTGGCGTCGAGGTCGACGGAGAAGACCAGCGGCCGGCCGTCGGGGCCGGGGTCGCCGGGCACCGGTGCCGGTGCGAAGCCCCAGGGGTCGCAGTCGACGTAGCGCAGGCCGAAACGATCGAGCTCCAGCTCCTCGACCACCCCGCTGTGCCGGATGATCACGTGCGCGCTGGAGCCGCGGTCGACCCGGACGCCGGGCCAGCGCTCCACCGTGGAGACGGCGCCGCCGAGGACGTCGTCGGACTCCACCACCTCCACGCGCAGCCCTGCCCGGGCGAGGTGGCAGGCGGCGACCAGGCCGTTGTGCCCGGAACCGATGACGACGACGTCGGCCGTGCTGTCGACGGTGATCAGTCCTTTCCGGTGGGGGGAGCCAGCGGCAGCCGCGCGCCCAGGATCGCGAAGGGGCGGGCGTCGCCGGGGAAGTGGTAGCCGCGGGCCAGGTCGACGAACCCGTCGGCGTGGTACAGCCGGAAGGCCTTGGTGTCGGTGTCCGGGGTGCTCAGCAGGGCGGCCGGCTGGGGGAGGTCGGCCAGCAGCGCGTGCAGCAGCTGCCGGCCCAGGCCCTGGCTCTGCCGGTCGGGGTGCACGTGCAGCTCGCACACCTCGAACGCGCCGGGCAGCCACTGCTTCGCCGTCCGCCGGTCCAGGGCGTTGCGGACCTGGTCGTGCCACCACTGGCCGGGGGCGACGACGTAGCCGTAGCCGAAGCCGACCAGCCGCTCGCCGACCGTGCCGTCGTCCTGCCTGACCTCGGCGAAGGCGCCGACGGCGCGGAAGCCCTCCCGCTCGGTGTGCTGGACGGCGTAGCCGTAGCGCCCGGCGACGACGGAGTCGCCGTAGCCCATCGCAGCCCCGTAGATCGCCAGTGCCTCGTGCAGGTGCTCGCGCATCCAGTCGGTGGGCAGCTCGGTGACCCGGGCTGCGGGTGTGGTGCCGGTCATCGGGTGGTCTCCTCGTCGGCGGCGGCCGGGAGGGGCCCCGGGCCGACCTCCGCGGGGGTGCCGCCGGTGAGCTGCAACAGCTCGTCGTAGCTGGTGGGGAAGACGGTGTGCGGGTGCCCGGCGGCCGCCCACACCCGCGGGTGCCGGGCGAGCTCCACGTCGACCAGCGTGCCGATCGGCTCCGGGTGCCCGACCGGCGCCACCCCGCCGATCGCCTGGCCGGTGTGCCGGCGGACGAACTCCGGGGTGGCCCGGGTGATCCGCGGGACGCCGAGCAGGTCGGCGACGAGTGCCTCGTCGACCCGGTGCGCGCCGCTGGTGAGCACCAGCAGCGGGACGCCGCCGGCGTCGAACACCAGGCTGTTGGCGATCGCCCCGACCTCGACGCCGAGCTGGGCCGCTGCCGCGGCGGCGGTGCGAGCACTGTCGGGCAGCGCGCACACCTCGCCGGCGACGCCGGAGGCGCGCAGCACCTGCTCGACCTCGGCGACCCGTGGGTGCGGGGTCTCCGCAGCGGTCATGCCCGCGATCCTCCCACCGGGTCCGGGACCGCGCGCCACCTGGCACCTGGGCCGGAGCCGACGGTCGGGCGTGACGTCCCCGGAGATGCGCCGACCTCGAGCTCGGGTCGAGGGTTGCGTGACGACCTGGGTGCAGTCGCTGTAACGACACGGATGTTGACACGCATGTCCGGCTTGACCGCTCCGGCCCACTCCGGTCTACTCATCGGTGTTCGAACACCTGTTCGAACACCGGCGACCCGTTCGCCGGCCCGGGCCGTCACGTCTCCGACGTGCGCTTCCCCGCCGGGCCGGGGGGCGGGCGGCCGGTGGGGGGCGACGAGTTGCGGAGTCTGACATGAGCCGAGTGCTCGCCGGGGCCGGTGGCCGGGCCGGTGAAGAGGTGCAGGTCGAGCAGGGGCCGTCGGGGCCGGCCGAGTTCTGGCGAGGGTCGACCCGGTACGTGGTGGGGGAGCTGCTCGACTCGTGGGTGGAGACCGCGCCGTGGTGGCAGGCCGACGCCGCCGGACGGGGTGGGGCGTCGGCCGAGCTGGTCGCCACCCGGCAGGTCTGGCGGGTCGAGGCGGTCCGCGCCGGCCGGTCCCGGATGAGCTTCGCCGGGGTCTTCGACCTGTCCTGGGAGCCGGCGGGCAACCAGTGGCTGCTCGTCCGGGTGCACGACTGATGGGCGCCGCCCGGGCCCTCCCGGCCGCCGCCGACGGGCAGCTCCCGTTGCTCCCGCCGCTGCCCGCGGCCGCCGCCCAGCTGCTCGGTCAGGCCCATCGCGGGCTGGCCGAGGCCGCCGCCAGCCCCGACGCGGCCTGGCGGTACGCGACCGCACACCTGGCCGCGCTGCGCGCCGCGGCGGCCGTGCTGGCTGCCCGCACCCAGCCCGAGGCCGGGCGTCGCCGGCCGCGCAGCGCCTGGGTGCTGATCGGTCAGGTCGCCCCCGAGCTGTCGGAGTGGGCGGCGTTCTTCGCCGCGGGGGCGGCCAAGCGCGCTGCCGCCGAGGCGGGGCTCTCGCACGCGGTCACCGCGCGGGAGGCCGACGACCTGGTCCGGGACGTCGGCACGTTCCTCGGCGTCGTCGAGACCGCGATCAGCCGCCCGGCACCGCCGGCGCCCGCGCGCCTGCGCGTGGTCGACCCCGGTGCGCATCGGCGCGGCCCGGATCGTCCCGGTCCCGGCTCCACCTCGTGAGCGACCCCTTCGTCCACCTGCACGTCGCGTCGGGGTACTCGATGCGGCACGGCGCCAACCACCCGGCCGACCTGGTCGCCCGGGCAGCCGAGCACGGCATGGGCGCCCTGGCCCTGACCGACCGCGACGGTCTCTACGGCGCGGTCAAGTTCGCGCTGGCCTGCCGGTCGGCGGGCATCCGGCCGCTGTTCGGCGTCGACCTCGCGGTCGACCCGGTCGCCGGGGGCGAGCCGGGTGACCAGGCCCCCGGGCGGATCACTGCTGCGGCCCGGCACCGGGCCGCCCACCCCGTCGGCCGCCGTGCCCCGGCGCGCGGCGGGGCCAGCGTCGACTCCCGGCTGCCCCGGGCCACCTTCCTGGCCCGCGACGGCGCCGGTTGGCGGTCGCTGTGCCGGCTGACCAGCGCCACCCACCTCGGCGGCACCCGCGGTGAGCCGGTCAGCTCGCTGACGCTGGCCGGTGCGCACGCGACCGGGCTGCTGGCGGTGCTGGGGCCGGGGTCCTCGGTCGGCCGCGCGCTGGCCGCCGGCCGGGCCGACCTGGCACGGGCCCGGCTGGACACCTGGCGCGCGGTGTTCGGGCCGGGCCAGCTGGCCCTCGAGGTCGTGCACCACCGCGGCCAGGGCGACCGGTCCCGCGCCCAGGCGATGCTGCGGCTGGCCGCCGAGGCCGGGGTGCCGGCGGTGCTGACCAACGCGGTCCGCTACGTCGACGCCCTCGACGCCCCGACCGCCGACGTGCTGGACGCCGCCCGCCGGCTGGTGCCGCTGGGCCAGCGGCACGTCGACCGGCGCACCGCCGAGGGGCACCTGAAGTCGGGCAAGGAGATGGCGCTGCTCGCCGAGGAGCTGGCCGGGCCGGACCGGGACGCGGCGCTGCAGCTGCTGGAGACCACCGCCCGGGTCGCCGAGCAGTGCGCGGTCGACGTCCGGGCCGATCTCGGCATCGGCACCGTCCGCTACCCCGAGCTCGACGTGGTCACCACCCCTGCCGAGCGGGGGATGGGCCCCTCGCAGGTGCTGCGGGCCCGGTGCGAGGCCGGGTTCGGCCGGCGTGGGATGACCCCGTCGGCCGTGGTGCGCGAGCGGCTGGAGGAGGAGCTGGCGGTCATCGACTCCCTCGGCTATCCCTCCTACTTTCTCACCGTCGCCGACGTGGTGGCCTTGATCAAGGAGCTCCGGGTCCGCGCGGCGGCCCGGGGCTCGGGCGCCGGCAGCCTGGTCACCTACCTGCTGGGCATCTCCGACGTCGACCCGATCCGGTACGGCCTGCTGATGGAGCGCTTCCTCTCCCCGTTGCGCCACCAGCTGCCCGACATCGACATCGACGTGGAGTCCGCCCGCAGGATGGAGGTCTACGACGCGGTGATCGAGCGCTTCGGCGCCTCCCGGGTCAGCTGCATCTCGATGATGGACACCTACCGGGTGCGGCACGCGGTCCGCGACGTCGGCGCCGCCCTCGGGCTGCCCCCGGCGGAGGTCGACGCGGTGGCCAAGGCGTTCCCGCACATCCGGGCCAACCAGGTGCACGCGGCCCTGCGCGACCTGCCGGAGCTGCGGGCCAGCCGGCTGGGCTCCCGGCGGACGGGTGGCAGTGGCGATCTCGACCTGCTCTTCGACCTGGTCTCCCGGCTCGACGGCCTGCCCCGGCACATCGCTCTGCACCCGTGCGGGGTGCTGCTCTCCGACGCCACGCTGCTCGACCGCACGCCGGTGGAGAGCAGCTACCTGGGCTACCCGATGAGCCAGTTCGACAAGGACGACGTCGAGGAGCTGGGGCTGCTCAAGCTGGACCTGCTCGGCATCCGGATGCAGTCGGCGATCGCGCACGCCATGGACGAGGTGGCCCGGGTCGACGGTGAGCAGGTCGAGATCGACGCCGTCCCGCGCGACGACCCGACCACCTTCGAGCTGATCCGCAGCACCCGCACCCTGGGCATGTTCCAGATCGAGTCACCGGGTCAGCGGGAGCTGGTCGGCAAGTTCGGTCCGCAGACCTTCGAGGACCTCATCGTCGACATCTCGCTGTTCCGGCCGGGGCCGGTGAAGAGCGACATGGTCACCCCGTTCCTGATGGCCCGGAACGGCTGGCGTGACCCGGTCTACCCGCACCCGGCGCTGGTCCCGGCGCTGGCGGAGACCGCCGGGGTGGTGGTCTTCCACGAGCAGGTGCTGCAGATCGTGTCGGTGATGACCGGCTGCGACCTGGCCGAGGCCGACGAGGTGCGCCGCGCGCTGGGGGAGAAGGACGCCCACCCGGAGGTGAAGGCCTGGTTCGCGCCGCAGGCGCTGGCGGAGGGCTTCGACGTCGCGGTGGTCGAACAGGTGTGGGAGGTGCTGGTCGCCTTCGGCTCCTTCGGCTTCTGCAAGGCCCACGCCGCGGCGTTCGCGCTGCCCACCTACCAGTCGGCCTGGCTGAAGACCCACCACACCGCGGCCTTCCTGGCCGGGGTGCTCACCCACGACCCGGGGATGTACCCCAAGCGGCTGATCCTCGACGACGCCCGCAACTTCGGGGTGCAGGTGCTCGGCCT
Source organism: Modestobacter sp. VKM Ac-2985 (assembly GCF_026967925.1). Lineage (GTDB taxonomy): Bacteria > Actinomycetota > Actinomycetes > Mycobacteriales > Geodermatophilaceae > Modestobacter. The sequence goes on from NZ_JAPVBI010000001.1 coordinate 1,650,499, forward strand.
GGACGTCAACGCCTCGGCCGGCACCTACCGGGTCGAACGGGTCGACGGCAGCACGGACGACGGGCCGGCCGACCAGTCGCGCCCCCGCCCGGCGTGGATGCCGGCGTCGATGCCCGACCCGGGGCGGTACGGCATCCGGCTGTCGCTGGCCGACGTCAAGGGGATCAACGACGAGGAGGTCGCCCGGATCCGGGCCGGGCAGCCCTACCGGTCGCTGACCGACTTCTGGAACCGGGCGAAGGTGTCCCGGCCGGTGGTGGAGCGGCTGGTGCTGGCCGGCGGGTTCGACTCCGTCTACGGGTTCGGGATGCGCGACAGCGAGGGCGGCCGGCCGGCGCGGCGGCGGGAGCAGCTGACCCGCCGCGACCTGTTGCTGCAGATCGGCGAGCTGGACCGCTGGAGCCGCAGCGGGGCCCGGGCGAGCAGCACGGGCCAGCTGGGCCTGGACCTGTTCGGCGCCGAGGCCGGGGAGGCCGAGCCCGGGCTGTTCGACCCGGCGGGCGACGAGGGAGCAACCGGACAACCGGAGTTCGTCGCCTCCGGGCTGCCGGAGTTCACCGACGCGGAACGGGTGCGCGCCGAGCTGGAGGTGCTGGGGCTGGACGCCAGCCGGCACGTCGTGGAGTTCTACCGGCCGTTCCTGGCCGCCCTCGGTGCGGTGCCGGCCGAGGAGCTGCTGCAGTGCCGCAGCGGGTCGGAGGTGCTGGTGGCCGGGGTGAAGGTGGCCACCCAGACCCCGCCGATCCGGTCCGGTCGCCGGGTGGTGTTCGTGACCCTGGACGACGGCACCGGCTGCGCGGACGCGACCTTCTTCGAGGACGTGCAGGGGCCCTACGCCGCCACGGTCTTCCACTCCTGGCTGCTGGTGGTCCGCGGGGTGATGCGGCGCACCGGGCCGCGCGGGGTGTCGATGCGGGCCACCGGGGCGTGGGAGCTGCCCGCGCTGCACGAGGCCTGGGAGACCGGTGGGCTCGCGGCGGTCGCCGAGCTGATGGCCGCGCCGGGGGAGTACACCGAGCAGGCGATCGCCGGGGCAGCGGCGTCCCGGGCGTCCCGGCCGGTGGTGGTGCGGCCGGTGCTGGTGCACCCGACCGGCTTCCGCATGTCGCCCTACGCCGACATCAAGCCGGCCGGGGAGGACGCCGCCACCGCCGCCCGCCGCGCGGCCGCAGCGCCACCGCGCAAGCTCTGGCACTCCAGCCCCGGCAGCTCCGGCCACTGAGGTGGCTCCTGTGACCCGGCACGGCCCAGGACCAGGGACGTCGTGGGCCGTGCCGGGTCCAACGGCACCACCGCGAGCCCCGCGGCGACAGCAGCACGGCTGGGCAGCGGCACGACCACGAGCTGCGCGGCGGCGCCGGTCCGGGCCGGGTGTGCTCGGCGGTCCGCGATTAGGCTCCGCTGGGTGACGAACTCCCCGGCCACCGCCGCGCAGGCCCCCGCCCGCACCGCGGCGATCTGGGCCGCGCTCGACCCGCTGGTCACGGCCGGCTCCCCGCTGCAGGTCCTCGACCTCGGCGGCGGCAGCGGGATGTTCGCCGTCCCGCTCGCCGCCCTCGGCCACCAGGTCACCGTCGTCGACCCCAGCGCCGATGCGCTGGCCACCCTGCACCGCCGGGCCGCCACCGTCGGCGCGGGCGACCGGGTCCGTGGCGTGCAGGGCGACGGCGACCGGATGCTCACCGCCCTGCCCTCCGGTGACCTCTTCGACCTGGTGCTGTGCCACTTCGTCCTCGAGGTGGTCGACGAGCCGGCCAGCACCCTCCAGCAGCTCGCCAGTGCGCTGCGGCCCGGTGGACAGCTCTCCCTCGCCGTGGCGAACCGGGCCGGCGCCGTCCTCGGGCGGGCGATCAGCGGGCACCCGGTCGAGGCGGTCGCTCTCCTGGCCGACCGCGACCCGGCCCCCGGCCGCGGCGGCCACGTCCACCGGCGGTTCGACCCGGCCGAGCTGCTCGCGCTGCTCGCCGGCGCCGGGTTGGAGCCGGGGGAGTGGCACGGCGTCGCCGTCGTCGCCGATCTGCTGGGCGCCTCCTCCGGCGCCGACCCCGACGCGCTGCGCGCGCTGGAGCTGGCCCTGTCCGGCACCTCGCCCTACCGGGACGTCGCCACCGGCCTGCACGTCCTCGCCACCCGCCCGGCCGCCGGCTGACCCGGCCGCCGGCCGAGCCGATGAGCCTGCCCGACGAGTTCGGCGTCCCGCCCTACGGGAGCGCCACCCTCGCCGACGTGCTGCCCAGCGCGGCCACCGCCCTCGGCGTCCCGGTGCACCGCGGCGACCTGCCCGTCGACCCGCTCGACCTGACCGCCGCCGTGGCCGGCGCCCGCCGGGTCGCCGTCCTGCTGGTCGACGGCCTGGGTGCGGAGCTGGTCACCGCCCACCCGGGTCAGGCACCGGTGCTCAACGCGCTCGGCACCCCGGTCGGCACGCTGTCCGCACCGTGTCCGAGCACCACCCCGGTCAGCCTCGTCACCCTGGGCACCGGCCTGCCGCCGGGCAGCCACGGCGTGCTCGGCTTCGTCACCGCGGTGCCCGGCGAGGAGCGCACCCTCAACCACGTCCACTGGGACGACGACCCCGACCCGCTGCGGTGGCAGGCCCAGTCGACCGTGTTCGAGCAGGCCACCGCCGACGGCGTCTCCTGCACCGTCGTCGCCCCGCACGCCTTCGCCGGCTCCGGCCTCACCCGCGCCGCCTACCGCGGGGCCGACTACGCCAGCGCGTTCAGCCCCGGCGACCTGGTCGCCGGGATGCACGCCGCACTGCGCACCGGCGAGCGCAGCCTGGTCTACGGCTACACCGCCGACCTCGACCTGACCGGGCACGTCCGCGGCGTCGACTCGGCCGCCTGGCGCGCCCAGCTGGGCATCGTCGACCGGCTGGTGGAGCAGCTGGCCGAGGGGCTGCCCGACGACGCGGTGCTGCTCGTGACCGCCGACCACGGCATGGTCGACGTCCCCGACGACACCCGGCTCGACATCGGCGCGGAGCCCGCGCTCACCGAGGGCGTGCGGCTGCTGGCCGGTGAACCCCGCGCCCGGTACGTGCACGCCGAGCCCGGGGCCGCCGAGGACGTGCTCGCGGCCTGGCGCGCGGTGCTCGGGCATCGCGCCTGGGTGGTCAGCCGGGCGGAGGCGGTCGCCAGCGGGGTGTTCGGGGAGGTCCAGGAGCAGCTGGCCGACCGGATCGGCGACGTCGTCGCGCTGGCCCGGGGCAGCTGGGCGTTCACCGACGTCCAGCGGGACCCGTTCGGGTCGATGCTGGCGGCCTACCACGGCTCCCTGACCCCCGCAGAGCTGGCGATCCCGCTGCTGGCCGCCCGCGGTCGGGCGCTGGGCTGAACGTCCGGCGCTGAACGGCAGGCGCTCCGCGCCGGCCGGGGCTCAGCCCTGAGCCGGTGTCGCCGCCAGCCGCAGGGACAGCGGGTGCCAGGTGCGCCAGTGGCCCGGCTGCGGGGCGGCGCAGGTGAGCCGGTGCGACTCCGCCGACAGCCTGCTCTCCACGGTGACCACGACGTCGCCGTCCGGGCCGGCCAGGGTCACCTCGAACCGCTCGATGCCGGGCGCGGGCGACGGCAGCCCGGTCACCCGACGCGGCGGCAGGTCGCCCACGCCGAGCAGGCCGAGCTCCCCGCGGGCGTGGTGCTGCGCCGCCTGGGCGGCCGGGGCCAGCCCGGCCCGCCCGCGCAGGAACGGGAGCGCGACCTGGCCGGCGGCGTGCGCGGCGAGCAGCACCTGGCCGCCTTCGGGCACCTGCCCGTAGACCAGCCCCCAGGGCAGGACGACGACGTTCGCGGCGAACCGGTCACCGCCCAGGTGGCTGGTCTCCCAGACATCGGCGGCCGCCCCGGCGGCGGGCAGTGCCCGGGCGAGCGGCCGGCCGCGGACGGCGCAGCAGACGTCGTGCGCGCCGTGCGTGCAGACCAGGTACGTCGGCACCTGCGTCGGCTCGCCGATCGAGCCGTCCCAGGGCAGCTGGAGCAGCTCGGCGTCATCGGCCCGGGTCGACCACCGGACGGTCTCCCGGCCCGGGGTGGTGTCGGCGACGGCCCAGCGGCGACCGGAGTCCGACAGCCGCTCGCCGGGCCGGCGCACCATCTGGATCCGCATGCCCAGTTCGCGCGCCCGGGCCGCCAGCCGGGAGGCGACCCGGCGGTCGAACCGGGACTCCAGCAGTGCGTCGCGCCCCCACGGGCCGGGCTGCTCGACCAGCAGCCAGCGCCGGGCCGGTGGCGCGGTGGCGACGGGTGAGTCGCCGCGGAGGAGCGCCTGCACCGAGCAGCGGGCCGGGTCCAGTCGCCCGGCCGGGGTGGACCGGAGTGGCGGGGTGGGCTGGACGGGACCGATCGGCTCAGGCCCCACCGGTGTCGCCACGACCCCCATCGTGCCCGGCGGTGGCGGCCGGTGCCCCGGCGGTGGCGTCCGGCACGACCGCGATCGCCTCGGTGACCAGCCGGCGGGCCAGCGTGAGCTGGTCGGCCGCGTCCAGTCCGGGCAGGTCCCCGACCTTCAGCTCGCCCGCGGCGAACAGCGCGGCCAGGGCCGGGTGCGTGCTGGCCGGCAGGTCGTGGGTGCGGCGACCGGCGACCAGGGCCACCCGGTCGCCGTCCGGGTCGCGCAGCTGCAGGCGCAGCAACGGCCGCACCTGCAGCACGGTGTCGACCGCCAGCGCCGCGATCGCGCTGGACTGGGCCAGTGGTGACACCGGGGCCGGCCGCACCTGCGCCCAGGTACGGGCCCGCAGCGCGTCGGCCACGGCCGCCGGGTCGACCTCGCCGAGCCAGCGCTGCAGCCCGGAGAGCACTGCGGCGACGTCCTCGGCGGTGGTCGACGGGTCGGCCAGGTCGACGCCGAGGGGGAGGGAGCCGCGCAGCGCCGGGTCCTCCGCGGCCAGGGTGCGCACCTGGTCCAGGGCGGACTCCACGGCGCCCCACCGGGTCACCGAGTGCACGCCGACGGTCAGGTGGGCGCTGATCTCCCCGAGCGCGACCGCCGAGTGCAGGTAGCCGCGGGGCAGGTAGAGGGCATCACCGGGACGCAGCACCGCGTCGATCACGGGCGGGCGCTGCGCGGCGGCGGCGACCTCGTCGGCGCGATCGGTCCAGGGGTGGGTGCGCAGCGGGTCGGTGAGCACCGGCTCGTGGATCGTCCAGTGCTTCTCGCCGGCGACCTGCAGCACGAACACGTCGTGCACGTCGTAGTGCGGGGAGAACCCACGTGAGGACGGCGGGGTGATGTAGGCGTTGACCTGGGTGGGGTGCCCGAGGTCGGCGGCGAGCTGGCCGGCGAACTCGATCACCGGCGGCCACAGCCGGTGCAGGCCCTGCAGGACGACGGTGCTGCCGTCGGCGAACAGCCGCAGCACCGCGTCGGAGGAGACCTGGTCGGCCACCTCGGCGCCCGCGCCCTGGGGGCTGGTGAAGCGCTTGGCGTCGACGACCGCGCCGTCCTTGGCGATCCGCAGGAAGGGGGTGCGCAGGCCGCGGGTGCTCAGCAGCTCGTCGACGGCGGCCAGGTCGAGCAGGTCGGTGAAGGTGCCGCCGAGCTCGGCGGCGGTGGAGAGCAGGGGCCGGCGGGACCAGTGCTCGGCGGCGAACACCTCCGGCTCGACCCGGATGCACCGGCGCAACGCGGGGCGGGTGGGGCTCCCGGCCCAGGGGCGGGCGTCGCCCTCCTCAGCGGAGGACGACGCCCGGTCCTGCAGTTCTGGGTCGAGCACGGTCAGGCCGAGCCGTCCGCGCCGCCGTCGTGCTGGCCGGGCGTGCCGCCGCCGGCACCGGAGTCGGCCGGGCCCTCGGCCCCGCCGTCCGCGCCGCCGTCGTGCTGGCCGGGGGTGCCGCCGCCGGCACCGGAGTCGGCCGGACCCTCGGCGCCACCGTCGGCGCCACCGTCGGCACCGCCGTCGGCGCCACCATCGGCACCGCCGTCCGCGCCACCGTCGTGCTGACCCGGGGTGCCCTCGGCACCGCCGTCGGCGGGGCCCTCCGTGCTGGTCATGTCGTCGTCGTCGAGCGCCATGGCTCCTCCGATCGTCGAGGTCGTGGCCACCGGTCGGCGACCACCTGGCCCAGTTCTACCGCGATGATCGACTCCCCACACCTCCTGCCCGCCCACAGTCCGGTCGTGCACGACCGGATGCGGCATAGTCCGGTGCGATGAGCGCATCAGGGACGGTCGGGACAGGCCCGGGTCGAGCCGCCGCTGCGGCGGTGGACGGCACCGCCGCCGCCTTCCGCGCCCTCCTCGCGGAGGGCTGGTCGCCCCCGCGGCCCGGCGCCGGCGCCACCCTCACCCGGTGGCGGGCGCTGGCCGCCGTCGCCGAGCGGGACCTCTCGCTGGCCCGGCTGGCCGAGGGGCACGCCGATGCGCTGGCCGTGCTCACCGAGCTCGACGGGCCGCCCGTGCGGCCCGGGTCCCGGCTCGGCGTGTGGGCGGCCGAGCCACCGGACGGGCAGGTCACCGCCACGTCCTCCGCCGACGGCTGGCGGCTGGACGGGCGCAAGCGGTGGTGCTCCGGCGCCGGGTCGCTCACCGCCGCCCTGGTCACCGCGAGCGCCGAGGACGGGCGCCGGCTGTTCCTCCTCGACCTCCGGCACCCCGGGGTGGCGGTCGACGCCTCGCCGTGGGTCAACGCCGGCATGGCCGGTGCCGAGACCGCGGACGTCCACCTGCGCGACGTCCCCGCCGTGCCGGTGGGCGGCCCGCGGGCGTACCTGGACCGGCCCGGCTTCTGGCACGGCGGGATCGGGGTCGCCGCCGTCTGGGCCGGTGGGGCGCGGGGCGTGGCGGCGGCCCTGCACGACGCCGCCGTCCGGCGCGGGCCCGACCCGCTGCGGGACGCGGCCCTCGGCGCGGTCGACGTCGTGCTCGCCGGGCTGGACTCGGCGCTGCAGGTCGCCGCCGCGGAGGTCGACGCCGACCCGCTCGACGCCGCCGGGGAGGCCCAGCTGCGGGCCCAGCGGGTGCGGGCGCTGGCCGCCCGCGCCGGCGAGGAGGTGCTGGGGGTCGTGGGACGGGCACTCGGCGCCGGACCGCTGGCCCACGACGCCGGGCACGCCGCCCGCGTCGCCGACCTCACCGTCTACCTGCGGCAGCACCACGGCGAGCGGGACGTCGCCGCGCTGGGTGCGCTGGTCCGCGAACGGGGGAGCCGGTGAGCACGGGCGGGGACCGGATCGCCGCACCGGGCACCGAGGAGGCCGACTGGGCCGCCTGGCTGCCCGGCACCGACTGGCCGGTCTGGACGCCGGACCCGGCCTGGAGCCGGGTCGCGGTCTGCGCCGCCCACCCGGACGACGAGGTGCTGGGCGCGGGCGGTGCGCTCGCCCGGCTGGCGGCCGCCGGGGTGCAGCTGGACCTGGTCGCGGTCACCGACGGGGAGGGCAGCCACCCCGGCAGCACGGTGCTCACCCCGGCTGAGCTGGCGTACGCCCGGGTCGCCGAGACCGAGCACGCCCTCGCCGCCCTCGGGGTGAGCGCCCGGGTCGTCCGGCTGGGCCTGCCGGACTCCGGCCTGGCCGCGCGGGAGGCCGAGCTCACCCGGCGGCTGGCCGACGCCGTCGCCCGCTGCGACGCCGTCCTGGCACCGTGGTCCGGCGACGCGCACCCCGACCACGAGGCGGTCGGGCGGGCCGCCCTCACCGCCGGCCGGACGGCGGGCGTGCCGGTCTGGCAGTACCCGGTGTGGGCCTGGCACTGGGCGACGCCGGGGGACCCGCGCGTGCCGTGGCACACCGCCCACCGGGTGCCGCTGTCGCCGCGGGAGCAGGCGGCCAAGCGGGCCGCGGTGGCGTGCTTCCTCACCCAGGTCCGGGCGCTGGGGCCCGGCGCGGGTGACCGCGCGGTGCTGCCCCCGGACGTGCTGGCCCACTTCGACCGCGACTCGGAGGTGCTGTTCCGGTGAGCCTGCCGCCGTCCTTCTTCGACGCGATGTACGCCGCGGCCGAGGACCCCTGGTCGATGCGCACCCGGTGGTACGAGCGGCGCAAGTACTCCCTCACGACGGCGGTGCTGCCGCAGGAGCGGTACGGGGACGGGCTGGAGGTCGGCTGCTCGGTCGGCGAGCTCACCGCCCGCCTGGCCGGCCGCTGCGACCGGTTGACCGGCTGGGACGCCAGCGCCGCAGCGGTCGCCCGGGCCACCGCCCGCGTCGCCGGCGCCGGGCAGGTGCGGATCGAGCAGGCCGCCGTCCCGCACCGGCCGCTGCCGCAGGTCGACCTGCTGGTGCTGTCGGAGGTGCTGTACTACCTCGACGCCGCGGACCTGCAGCGGTTCCTGGCGCAGGTGCCCGCCGCGGTGCGGCCCGGCGGCACCGTGGTGGCCGTGCACTGGCGACACCCGGTGCCGGAGTACCCGCAGACCGGTGACGCCGTCCACGAGGCCCTGCGCGCGGCGCTGCCCTGGCCACGGGTCGCCACCCACGAGGAGCCGGACCTGCTGCTGGACTGCTGGGTCGCGGCCGACGACCCCCGGGCGGCGTCGGTCGCCGCCGCCGAGCACCTGTGGTGACCGGGGAGCGGCGGTGAGTCGGGTCGAGCTGCTCGGGGTGGTGGTGCCCGCGAGGGACGAGGAGGAGCTGCTGCCCCGCTGCCTGGCCGCGCTGGCCGCCGCCGCCCGCGCGCCGGAGCTGGCCGGCACCGCGGTCCAGGTCGTGGTGGTGGCCGACGGCTGCACCGACGGGACCGCCGCGGTCGCCCGGCGGGCCGGGGTGACCGTGCTGGTCGACGGTCGCGGGGGCAACGTCGGGGCGGCCCGGCGCCGCGGCGTGCTGCGGGTGCTGGCCGATGCGGGCCGCACCGGGACGCCGGCCGACCGGGTCTGGGTGGCCGCCACCGACGCCGACAGCCGGGTCCCGGAGGACTGGCTGGTGCTGCAGGTGACCGCAGCGCAGTCCGGGGCGGACGCCCTGGTCGGCACGGTCGAGGTCGACGACTGGACCGGGTTCCCGGCCGAGGCCGTCGCCGCCTTCACCGCCGACTACGGCGCCTGGCGGGCCGGTGGACCCGGCGCCGTCCACCCGCACGTCCACGGTGCGAACCTGGGCGTGCGCGGCAGCGCGTACCTGCAGGCAGGTGGCTTCCCGGCCTTGGCCGTGGACGAGGACCGCAGCCTGGTGGACGCGCTCGGGCGGGGCGGGTGGAACGTGCTGCGCGCCCCGGCCGGGCCGGTGCGCACCTCCGCACGCCGGGTGCCGCGGGCACGAGGTGGTCTCGGCACCGACCTGGCGCACCTGGCGACGCGGTTCGACGCCGGCTGACGCCGGTCGCCTCGTGCAACGACTGCCCGACCACGGGGGGCGCCGGGCCGGGCCGGACGCGGCGCCGGCTTCATGACGATTGGGTCACGGTCCCTCGCCGTGTCGTGGACGGCCTGTCCCGGCCGGGCACCTCAGGAGGTGCCAGACACGACGACGCACGAGAGAGGACCGGTCATGACCGAGAGTCGTACGCGTACCGACGTGAGTTCCCAGAGCAACGTGGCACGGGAGGTGCCGCCGGAGTCGACGGCCGGCGCGACCCGTGACGTGCGGTCCGAGCCGATGGTCCACGAGGTGGAACGGCACGACGCACCGACGCAGCTGTCGATCGCCCCCTCCCGGCGGGACCGGGTCCGCTGGGGTCCGGTCTGGGCGGGCCTGATCGTCGCGGTCCCCACGTTCCTGCTGCTGGAGCTGGCCACCTTCGCCCTCGGCTGGTGGGACGTCGGCGGGGGAGGCTCGAACGAGGCCAACTGGATCAGCGGCGTCGTCGGGTTGATCGCCTTCTTCCTCGGCGGGCTCACCGCCGGGGCCTCGGCCCTGTGGCGGGGGATCAGTGACGGCCTGCTGCACGGCATCCTGGTCTGGGCGCTGGGCGTCGTGACGATCGTCTTCCTGACGCTGTTCGGTGGTGGTGCGCTCTTCGGCTCGCTGGCCAACGTGATCACCCAGGTCGGCTCGTTCTCCCAGGCCAACCTCCCGGACGTCCAGGCGGCCAGTGCCCTGGAGACCGTCCGGTCGGGTGCCAGCTGGGCCGTCCTCGGCCTGGGGCTGTCGATCGCGGCCTCGGCGCTGGGTGGCGTGCTCGGCGCCAAGATGTGGCCGAGCAAGAAGGACACCGAGGAGCACCGGGCCGCCGCTGCCCGCTGACCCTCGAGGACACGCGCCGGGGTGCTCCGCCGCCGGCGTCGTGACCGGCTATCGTCCCCGTGGGTCGAACACGTGTTCGATCCGCGGGGACGACGGGGGTGCGGTGACCAGGGACCGGGCTGTCGGCTGCACGTTGCTGCACGTCGACATGGACGCCTTCTTCGCCAGCGTCGAGGTGCGCCGGCACCCCGAGCTGGCCGGCACACCGGTCATCGTCGGCGGGGTCGGCAACCGCGGGGTCGTCACCTCGGCCACCTACGAGGCCCGCCGGTACGGCGTGCACAGCGCCATGCCGACCTCCCGGGCGCTGCGCCTGTGCCCGACGGCCACCGTGCTCCCCGGCGACCTCGACCTCTACACCGAGGTGTCCCGGTCGGTGATGGCGCTGTTCCGCTCCCTCACGCCACTGGTCGAGCCGCTGAGCCTGGACGAGGCGTTCCTCGACGTCTCCGGCAGCGGTCGCCGGCTGGGCGACCCGGTGGCGATCGGGGAGCACATCCGGGCCCGGGTCCACGACGAGCAGGGGATCACCTGCTCGGTCGGGGTGGCCGGCAGCAAGTTCGTGGCCAAGCTGGCCTCCACCCGGGCCAAGCCCGACGGGCTGCTGGTGGTGCCGCCGGCCGAGGTCATGGACTTCCTGCACCCGCTGCCGGTGGGCGCCCTGTGGGGCGTCGGCCCGAAGACCGAGGAGGTCCTCCTCCGGCTGGGGCTGCGCACGGTCGGGGACCTGGCCCACGTGCCGGCGCGGACCCTGCAGCGGGCGGTGGGCCAGGCGGCCGGCAGCCACCTGCACGAACTCGCCTGGGGCCGCGACCCGCGGCGGGTGGTGCCCGACGAGCCCGACCGGTCCACCGGGGCCGAGGAGACCTTCGGCACCGACGTCGACGACCCGCAGGTGGTCCACCGGGAGCTGCTGCACCTGGCCGAGCGGACGGCGGGGCGACTGCGCTCCACCGGCCACCTGGCGCGCACGGTGACCGTCAAGGTCCGCTTCGCCGACTTCACCACGATCACCCGCTCCCGCACGCTGAAGGTCCCCACCGACGTGGGCCAGGAGCTGTACGACACGGCCCGCGCGCTCTTCGACGCCCTGGGGCTGGACCGGGCCCGCATCCGGCTGGTCGGGGTCAGGGCCGAAGGACTGGTGAGGGCCGAGGCGACCGCGCGACAGCTCGAACTGGGGGCTCGCGAGCACGGCCGCCGGGACGCCGAGCTGGCCGCCGACCGGGCTGCCCGGCGCTTCGGGGCCGGCGCCGTCCGGCCGGCCACCCTGCTCGGCCGCCGGCAGGTCCCGGGCGCCGGTCCGGTTGCGCGCGGCCCTTCCTCGGGGACGCCCCGCTGACCTGGCCCTCTGCCCCGCGGAGGCGCTGCGGGGCGGCAACATGATCCTCGCCGGGTGTGTCGACGGCGACTCGCCTTTCGCACGCCGCAAACGGCTCGTATCCTCGGTGCTACCGCGGGCGGACTGCCGCCGGTGGCTTCTTGCACTTGTACCTGGAGGTCGACGTGCCGCTCTCCGAGCACGAGCAGCGTCTGCTGGAGCAGATCGAGCGCGCCCTCGTCGATGACGATCCGAAGTTCGCCTCGACGGTCCGCACCGGTGACCGGCGGCAGAAGGCCCGCCGCAAGCTGCAGCTGGGGGCCGCCCTGGTGGTCGTCGGCCTGGCCGTGGTGGTCGGCGGGGTGGCCCTGCCCAACGCCGTCGTCGGCGTGCTGGGCTTCCTGGTGGCCTTCGGCGGGGCCGTTCTCGGGGTCCTGAACTACAAGGCCGCGACCGGTGAGGTGCCGGCCGGTTCCGCGCCGGGTCCGGCCGGGCGGCCGGCGGCCGGCGGCCGCGGGGGCAGCAGCAGCGCGAAGGCGCGCCGCCAGCCGCTGAAGAGCCGGCTCGAGGAGCGTTTCCGCCGCCGCTACGACCAGTAGCACTCACCGGGACCACCCGCTGAGCCAGCAGCCGCCGTACCCCGTCCGGGACGGCGGCTGCTGGCTCTCCGGTCGGCTCAGACCTCGGGCGTCGCCGTCGTGTCGAACAGCGCGCTGACCGACTCCCCGTCGTGGATCCGCTGCACGGCCTGGGCGAGCGCGGGGGCCACCGAGAGCACGGTCAGCTTCTCCGAGGCCCCGGCCGGCACCGGCACGGTGTTCGTGCAGACGATCTCCACGACGTCGGACTGGGCGCCGATCCGCTCCAGCGCACCCGCGGCGAACAGGCCGTGCGTGCAGGCCACCCGGATCGAGCGGGCGCCGTCGTCCCGCAGCCGGTCGATGAGCTCCAGCACCGTGCTGCCCTTGGCGATCTCGTCGTCCAGCACGATCACGTCACGGCCGGCGACGTCCCCGATCACGGCGCTGATGCTGACCCGGTCGTCGGCGTACCGCTGCTTGGCACCCGCGGCGACCGGCACCCCGAGCCGCCGGGCGAAGGCTGCGGCCTCCTTGGCGTTGCCCAGGTCGGGGGAGACGACGGTGGTGCGGGAGAGGTCCAGCGCGCGGAAGTGATCGGCCAGTTCGCGCAGGGCGTGCAGGTGGTCGACCGGCACGCTGAAGAAGCCGTGCACCTGCGGGGAGTGCAGCGTCATGGCCAGCACCCGGCTGGCCCCGGCCGCCACCATCAGGTCGGCGATCAGTCGGCCACCGATGGAGATCCGAGGGGCGTCCTTCTTGTCCGACCGCGCGTAGGCGTAGTGCGGCATCACCACGGTGATCCGGGCAGCCGAGGCGCCGCGGGCCGCGTCGATCATCAGCAGCAGCTCGACCAGGTTCTCCTGCACCGGGGTGACCAGCGGTTGCACCAGGAAGACGTCGCGCTCCCGGCAGTTGGCCTGCAGCTGCACCTCGAGGCAGTCGTTGGCGAAGCGGGTCACCCGGACCGGCTGCAGCGGCACGCCCAGGTGGGCACACATCTCCGCGGCGAGCTCGGGGTGGGCACTGCCGGCGAAGACGGCGATCTCGCGCAAGGGGCACTCCGCAGCTGGGGGGAGCCGGTGGCGACGCCACCGACACCGGCCACCGTAGCCAGCCCCGGCCCGGTGGTCAGGCCGGGCGGGGTCGGCGGGGTGCCCGGGCGGCGGCCCACCGTGCGGCCGTCGCGAGCGTGGAGGCCGGCCACAGCGCCGCCCGGACCCGCTCCCCGCGGGAGGAGGACCGGAGCAACGCCCGTCGCACCGTCGCCAGCGCCGCGGTCAGCGCAGGGTCCGGGCTGGGGCGGGCCGCCGGTGGGCCGTACACCGAACGCTCCTGGGCTCGTGCCAGCACCTGCACCGCGGCGACCGCGGCGGGGTCGGTGGTGGCGAGCCGCTGGGCCAGCTGCTGGGCCAGCTGGCGTGCCGTCGACCTCCCGGGCAGCTCGACGGCCAGGTCGACGGTGGTCGCCAGCAGCTCCTCCCACAGGGCGCCCGGCTGCCCGTCGGCCAGCCGGGCGGCGCGCTGCCGGCGGCGGAGGAGGAACGGCAGCGCGGCCAGGGCGAGGACGACCAGCGTGCCCGCTGCCCCCAGCAGCCACGGCCTGAGCTGCTCCTCCGGCGCGGACTGGGCCGCCAGCGGCGGCACGTACTGGTCGTCGCGGTCCAGCTCGGCAGCCGGTGGCGCCGGCAGCGGGGCCGCACCGCCCGGCGTGAACGGGTCCGGGCCGCTGGTGTCGGCCTCGTCCGTGCGCGGTGCCCAGGGGAGCGCCACGGCCCGGTCGGCGGCGATCGGGGTCGGGTCGAAGGGGATCCAGCCCAGGCCGGCGAACCAGACCTCGACCCAGGCGTGTGCGTCGTCGGTGGTGACCACCCGGTCGCCGTCCTCGCCGACCTGACCGGGTGTGTAGCCCAGCACCACCCGGGCCGGGACCCCTGCCGCCCGGACGAGCACGGCCATGGCGCCGGCGTACTGCTCGCAGTAGCCCCGCTTCAGCCGGAGGAAGTCGGCCAGGTCGTCGCCGGTGGTGCCCGGGCCGGTGGACAGGCTGTAGGTGAAGCCGTTGGCCGGGTCGGTGAACAGGCCGAGCACGGCCCGGACCCGCTCGTAGGGCGACTGTGCCGGGTCGGTCAGCTGGTCGGACAGGGCCACGACGCTGGGGTCGAGCTCCGGCAGTGCCGTGTAGCGCTCCACCATGGGGTCGCCCGGGTCCTGGGGTGCGGCAGCCAGCTCCGCCGCGCTCGGCTGCGGCTGCCGCGAGGTGAACCGGTAGGCGAGCCCGCCGGTGGTCACGTCCCGGCCGAAGACGGTCCGGGCGGCCGGGTCGAAGCGCCAGTCCTCGTCCTCGGAGCCCAGCACCTGCACCGACAGCGGGGAGTCGAACAGCGGGAGGAAGCGGTCGTCGTGCGAGAGCACGGTGACCCGGGCGGTCACCTCGCGGCTGGACTGCCGGTCCAGGAGCGGCGCCAGGGGACCGTCGGCCGCGATCGATGCCTGGCCGTCGAGGTTGGTCATCCGCCAGCCGACGTCGCCGCTGTACTCGTCCAGCGAGACCGAGCGCAGGTACCCCGGGTCGGCCACCGAGGCGTCGACGGCCAGCAGGTCGATCGGCTCGGGCAGGCTCAGCTGGCCGGCCATCTCCGCCACCGGGTCCAGCGACGTCCCCACGCCGTTGCCGGTGCCCGCCCCGCCCCACCCCGCCGCGAGCGAGCCCTCGGCCAGGGTCGGCACGAACGCCGGCAGCAGCAGCCCGGCCACGAGGGCGACCAGGCCGGTGCGCAGGGCCGGCAGGGTGCCGGTGCCCATCGGCGACCCGCTGCCGCCCCGGCCGCTCCCGACCAGCCGCGCCCGCTGGTCGGCCCACAGCAGGACCGCGAACCCGGCGGCCGGTGCGGCGAAGGAGATCAGCGCCACCTCCCCGGTCACGGTGCTCACCGGGACGCAGTAGAGGACCAGCAGGCCGAGCCCGCCCAGGGCCGGCTGGCGGGCGGGGACGGCGAGCAGGTCGACGGCCAGCGCGATCAGGGCGACGAAGACGGTGGTCAGCGCCACCAGCCCGGTGAGCGGCAGCGCCGGGGTGGCCTGCTCCCGGATCTCCGCGGTGCCGTCACCGAGCAGGCCGGCGAGGTCGGTCAGGCTGTCCAGGGTCGGCAGCACGCCCGCCCAGGCGCGGTCGGGCGTGAAGACGACGGTGAGCACGACGAGCACCAGCGCCACCTGGCCCAGCGGCACGGCCAGCCGCGCCGGACCGGACCACCAGGGGCCGTCGTCCTCGGCGGCGTCCACCAGCCGGTCCAGCAGTGCCCGCAGCGCCACCCCGCCCAGGCCCACGGCCGCCACCACCATCGTCACCGGCAGCAGCCACGTGCGGGCGGCGAAGACGGGGTCCAGCGCCAGCGCGCCCAGCAGCACGGCGACCGCGACGGCGATCCCGGTGCCCGGCCCGCCGCGGGTGGCCCGCGGCAGCTCGTCGACCTGGCCGCTCATGCCGGCACCGGTCCCGCGGTGCCGGCCCGGCTGCCCACCTGGCTCCACAGCTGTGCCACGGTCCGGTCCGGGCCGACGGCGACCACCTGCCAGCCGGCCGCACGGAGCAGGTCACCGGCCTGCTGCTGCCGGGTGCACACCTCGGCCCGGGCGGCGGGGCTGAGCGTGCGCCGGCCCCGGGTTGCCCCGGCGTCCAGCCAGCCGGCGGTGTCCACGAGCACCGCGACGTCCCGGCCCGGACCGGAGCGGGCGCGGACCAGCGCCGCGACGTCCTCGGGTCCGACGAGGCCCAGCAGGCAGATCGCCGGTCCGTCGGACCCGGACCGGCGCAGCGCCTCCATGCCCAGCTGCAGGCCGGGCTGCGGTGCCCCGCCCAGGACGGCGAGCCGCTCGAGCAGCTCGTCCGGGCCCAGCTGTCCCCGGCCGAGCGCCGGGGTGAGCTCCCCGCCGTCGGTCACCACCCGCAGCGCCGCCCCCCGGTGCAGCAGGTGGGTGCCGATGCTGGCCGCGGCCTCCACCACCCACTCCAGGGTGTCCTGCGGCGGGGCCGGGTCACCCGCTGGGCTCTCGACCCGGCCCCCGAGCAGGTGGGCGGTCGACCGGGTGTCGACGAACACGGTCGCCGCCGCGCGCCACGGGCGTTCCTCCAGCCGGACCATCAGCTCGCCGGTGCGCGCGGTGGCCCGCCAGTGCACCAGCCGCAGGTCGTCGCCGTGGCGGTACTCCCGGGTGCTGACGTCGTCCTCGCCGTGCACGGCGATCGCGCGGCGGGCGCCCTCGCCGCCGTCCCCGCCGGCGCCGGTCAGCGCGCCGCCACCGAGCAGTGGTACGACCCGGGGCAGCACCAGCAGCGCG
This sequence comes from Modestobacter sp. VKM Ac-2985, assembly GCF_026967925.1. Lineage (GTDB taxonomy): Bacteria > Actinomycetota > Actinomycetes > Mycobacteriales > Geodermatophilaceae > Modestobacter. The sequence goes on from NZ_JAPVBI010000001.1 coordinate 1,666,862, forward strand.
GCGGTGTCGCTGCCGGTCGCCGTGCGCAGCACCAGGCCGAAGGGGTCGACGAGCCGCAGGCTCAGCGGCCCCAGGGTGTACCGGCCGCGCCGGGAACCGTGCAGCCGGTACCGGAGCGGCGCGGTGCCGCCGCTGGCGAGCCGCTCCACGACGAAGCGCGGCTGCGCACCCAGGTCGGCCGGCAGGTGCTCGGTGAGCAACCACAGCCCGCCGGCCCGCCGGTCGGCGTTGGACACCTCCACCAGCACCTCGGCGGACCCGCCGCGCGGCAACCGGGCCGGGCTGACGGTGCGCCGGGTCGCGACCCGGAAGCGCTGGCGGGCGATCCCGACGGCCGACACCACCGGCAGGGCGAGCACGAACAGGGCCAGCTGCACGAGGGCCCGCTCGCCGAGCAGGGCGCCCAGCGCGCCCAGGGTCAGCCCGGCGGCGACCAGGCAGCGGCCGCGCAGCGTGAGGGAGGACGCCGCGTCGGCGATCCGGGTGCGCGCCATGGGGGACCGTCCGTCTCTGGGATGGGTCAGCGGCCGCCGTGGACGGGCACGGTGGTGAGCAGGTCGGTGACCACCCGCTGGGCGTCCCGCCGTGCCAGCGCCGCGTCCGGGGTCAGCAGCAGCCGGTGGGCCAGCACCGGGACCGCCATGGCCTGCACGTCGTCGGGGAGCACGTGGTCGCGGCCGGCCAGTGCGGCGGTGGCGCGGGCGGCGCGCAGCAGCTGCAGTCCCGCGCGCGGCGAGGCACCCAGCCGCAGGTCGGGGGAGCGGCGGGTGGCCTCGACCAGCGAGACGACGTACTGGCGCAGCGGCTCGGCGACGTGCAGCCGGCCCACCGCGGCCACCAGGGTCCGCACGCGCGCGGCGTCGAGCACCGGGGTGAGCGCGGTGAGCGGGTCGACGGTGGCCCGCCCGCCGAGCATCGCCAGCTCGGCCTCACGGTCGGGGTAGCCCATCGAGACCCGGGCGGTGAACCGGTCCCGCTGCGCCTCGGGGAGGGGGTAGGTGCCCTCCATCTCCAGCGGGTTCTGCGTCGCGACCACCATGAACGGCCGGGCCAGTTCGTAGGTGACCCCGTCGACGGTGACCTGCCGCTCCTCCATGCACTCCAGCAGGGCCGACTGCGTCTTGGGGGAGGCGCGGTTGATCTCGTCGGCCACGACCACGTTGGCGAAGACGGCGCCGGGCTTGAACTCGAACGCCCGGGACTCCTGGTCGTAGACCGCCACCCCGGTGACGTCGCTGGGCAGCAGGTCGGGGGTGAACTGGATCCGGCGCACCGTGCCGTCGATGGTGCGGGCCAGCGCCTTGGCCAGGGTGGTCTTCCCGACCCCGGGGACGTCCTCGATCAGCAGGTGGCCCTCGGCCAGCAGCACGACCAGTGCCAGCCGGACGACGTCGGGCTTGCCCTGCACCACCCGGCCGATCGCCTCGGCGAGCTGCGCCCCCTCGGCCGCCACGTCGGCGTCGGTCTCCGGCTGCGTCGCTGCGGCGTCCTGGCCGGTGTCGTGCCGGGGGGCGGAGCGCAGCTCCGCGACCCCCCGGTCCGACCGCAGCTCTGCCGTGCCCTCGGTCACCCCGCTCACGGTACGTGCTGCTCAGCGGCGCGCACGGTCGATCCCGTTCCGCGGCCCGGATGCGGCCCGGATGCCGCCCGGAGGTGGCTCGGAGGCGGCCCGGCGGGGGGCCGGTGGAGGCCGGTGGGGAGAAGGGGGCGACACGGCGTGGAGTGGTGTCCAGTGGGGGCCAGTGGGTTACTGTGTCGCGCAATGGGGAGGCAGGGGCCACGGATGGTGCCCGGCACGACCACAGGAGGACTGATGCAGGGGGTGATCCGGTGTTCGTCGGCAGCTACCCCTTGCGGCTCGACGAGAAGGGCCGGCTCGCCCTCCCGGTCCGCTACCGCGAGCTCGTGGCCGACGGCATGGTGATCAAGAAGGGCCAGGAGCGCTGCGTCTACGGCCTGACCATGGCCCGGGTCGCCGAGCAGAGCGCCGCGCTGAAGTCGATGGCGCCGGCCGACACCAACGCCGGCCGCATGCACGCCCGGATGAGCTTCGGCTCGATGGTCGAGGTCGAGGCGGACAAGACCGGCCGGATCACCATCCCGGCGACCCTCCGGGAGTACGCCGGCCTGGACCGCGACGTCGTCGTCGTCGGCGTGGACACCCGATTCGAGATCTGGGACTCCGGCACCTGGGACGCCTACGTGGCAGAGCAGGAGGCCGTCTTCGCCGCCATGGAGAGCGAGGGGATGCCGACCCTGTCCTGAGTCGCCCCCACCCGACCCCACCGCACGACCGCACCGCAGGACCGCGCCACCCCGCACGAGCCGACTTCCCCCCGGCTCGACCGGGCCCGGACAGCGAGCCGACTTCCCCCCGGCTCGACGTCCACCGCACCGACCGCCCCACCGCCCAGCTGCCCCATCCCGGCTCCACCTGGTACCGCTTCCCCGGCGCCAGGCGAGGCGGGCGGGGCAGCGGGCCGGGGCGGTGCCCGCTCCCGCCCCACCCGCGCTCCACCGCGCACCACCCACCCCACTCGGCCCCACTCGCCGCCCGCCCGCACGCCCCACCCCACCCGTCCGCCCCTGCGCAGCGAGAGGAGCCGTCGATGAGCAGCCCCGAGGCCTCCGGGCCCGCGCTGCACGTCCCCGTCCTCCTCGACCGGGTCACCGAGCTGCTCCACCCCGCCCTGCAGGCACCCGGCGCCGTCCTGGTCGACTGCACGCTCGGGCTGGCCGGCCACTCCCTGGCCCTGCTGAGGGCCCACCCCGAGCTCCGGTTGATCGGCCTGGACCGCGACCCCGACGCCCGCGCCGAGGCCGCCGCCCGGATCGCCGCGGCCGGCCACACGCAGCGCACCACGCTGGTCCCGGCCGTCTTCGACGAGCTGCCCGACGTGCTGGCCGACCTGGGGGTCGACGAGGTGCAGGGCGTCCTGTTCGACCTCGGCGTCTCCTCCCTGCAGCTGGACCGCCCCACCCGCGGGTTCAGCTACTCCACCGACGCACCGCTGGACATGCGGATGGACCCCACCGGGCCCCGCACCGCCGCCGACGTGGTCAACACCTACTCCCGGGGCGAGCTCACCCGGGTGCTGAAGGTCTACGGCGAGGAGCGCTTCGCCGGCCGGATCGCCTCCGCCATCGAGCGGGAGCGCGCCCGGGAGCCGTTCACCGGCACCGCCCGGCTGGCCGAGCTGGTGCGCTCGGCGATCCCCGCGGCCACCCGCCGCACCGGGGGACACCCGGCCAAGCGGACCTTCCAGGCCCTCCGGATCGAGGTCAACGACGAACTGGGAGTGCTCTCCCGGGCACTGCCCGCCGCCATCGACGCGCTCGCGATCGGTGGCCGACTGGTCGTGATCAGCTTCCACTCCCTCGAGGACCGCATCGTGAAGCAGACGCTCGCCGCAGAAGCGGTGGACCGCACCCCGCCCGGCATGCCGGTCCCGATGCCCGAGCACGCGCCGGTGCTGAAGCTCGTCACCCGTGGCGGTGAGGCACCCGGCGAGGCCGAGCTCGCCGTCAACCCCCGGTCCGCCTCGGCCCGGGTGCGGGCCGCCGAGCGGGTCCGGCGGGCGGCATGAGCCAGCCCGCGCGGTCCGCCCCCCGGACCAGCAGTGCCCCGACCCCGCGCACCGGCCAGTCCCGCAGCCAGTCCCAGGGCGCCGGCGCGCGCACCGGTGCGACCCGGGCGGGCACCGGCCGCACGGGCACGGCCCGGACGACGGCACGGACGACGACGGCCCGGACGACGACGGCCCGGACGACGACGGCCCGGACCACCGGTCGGGCGACCACCGGCCCGGTGCACGTGCCCCGGGTCGCCCCGCCCCGGCGCAGCGGGCCGGTCCCGAGTGGCCCGCAGCTGCGGCTGGTGCCGCCCAGCCGGCCGACCCCGGCCCGCGCACCCCGTGGCAGCCGCCGGACGGTGCTGCGCGGTCGGCGGGCGCCGTTCGTCGCCGTGCTCGTCGCCCTGCTGGTCGGGACGACGCTGGGCCTCCTGCTGCTCAACACCGCCATCGCCGTGGACTCCCTGCGTGCCACCGAGCAGCGGGTCGCGATGGCCGAGCAGGCCAAGGAGGTGGCTCGACTGGAGCAGCAGGTGATCGCTGCCGACACTGCTGCCGAACTGGCCCGCGCCGCAGCCGCGGTCGGGCTGGTCCCGCCGGGGGACGCAGCCCACCTGGTGCTGCAGCCCGACGGCAGCTCCGTCCTGCTGGGCAGCGCGACCCCGGCGACGGCACCCGTCGAGCCGGGGGCCACCGACCCGGCGGCCGACGGGGCCACCGCACCCCGACCAGCCCCCGCCGACACCTCCACCGAGTCCGCCCCGCCGGAGTCCGCCCCGGCTCCCGGACCCACGCCCACCGACCCCGTGTCGCCGACCCCCGGGAACTGATCCGTGCCCCCTGCAGGCCCTCTCCCGCCGCATCGTCCGGTCGGGGGTCGCCGCACCCCGCAGCGGCCCACCGGGCCGGCCGGTCGCGGTGCGCCGCGCGCGCGTCGCGAGCCCGGCGCGCGGCGCCTCCAGCCGCTGGGGCTGACGCAGCGGGACCAGCGCAACCGCTGGGGGCTGGCCTTCCTGATCACCCTGCTGGTCGTGGTGGTCGGCAAGCTGGTCGTGCTCCAGGGGGTCGACGGGGCCGCCTACGCGCAGGCGGCCGAGAACGACCGGATGCGCACGTACCCGATCGAGGCCGTCCGGGGGCAGATCGTCGACCGCAACGGGAAGGTGCTCGCCTGGTCGGTGGACGCCAAGCGGGTGACGGCGGACCCGATGCTGGTCTCCGACCCCACCCGCACGGCGCTGGCGTTGACCACGCTGCTCGGCATCCCGGTCGACGAGCTGGTCGAGAAGCTCTCCCGGGACGGGCGCTACGTCGTCCTGGCCGACGAGGTCAGCACCGACGTCACCGACCAGATCCGCGAGCTCCCGGCCTCCACCCAGGCCGGCCTGGTCTTCCAGGACGACCCGGTGCGGCTCTACCCGGCGGGCACGGTCGGCGGCCAGCTGGTCGGCTTCGTCGGCAAGGAGGGCGACGGCCTCGCCGGGATCGAGCAGACCTTCGAGGAGCACCTGGCCGGGGTCGACGGCGAGGAGCGGATCGAGGTGGACGGCGTCGGCAACCCGATCCCCTCGGGCATCGACGACACCCAGCCGGCGACCGACGGCAGCACCGTGCAGCTGACGCTGGACCAGGACCTGCAGTTCGTCGTCCAGCAGACGCTGGACGCGGCCTGCGCCGACGAGGCGACGGCCACGGCGTCGGCCGTGGTCCAGGACGTGCAGACCGGCGAGGTGGTGGCGATGGCCTCCTGCCCGGGCTACGACCCGGGCAGCTACAACACGACGGACCCGGCCCTGCTCGGCAACCCGGTCGTCTCCGAGGTCTACGAGCCGGGCTCGGTGATGAAGGCGGTGACGCTGGCCGCCGCCATCGAGGAGGGCAAGGCCACCAAGGACACGGTGCTCAACGTCGACGGGCACATCCAGGCCGGCGACGTCGTGGTCACCGACGCCCACGACCACGAGCCGATCGACTTCACCGTGACCGGGATCCTCGCCAAGTCCAGCAACGTCGGGTCGATCATGCTGGCCCGCGAGGTCGGCGACAGCACCTTCGAGCAGTACCTGCAGGACTTCGGCTTCGGCTCGACCACCGGCATCGAGCTCCCCGGCGAGAGCGCCGGCATCCTGGAGGACTCGGCGGACTGGACCGCCAGCCGCGCGGCCAACGTGCCGATCGGACAGGGCGTCTCGGTGACCACCCTGCAGATGGCGTCGGCGTACCAGGCCCTCGCGAACGACGGCGTGCGGATCGCCCCGCGGGTGGTGTCCTCGCTGACCGCCGAGGACGGCACGGTCACCGAGGTGCCCCGGCCCGAGGGCGTGCGGGTGGTCAGCGAGGACACCGCCGACCAGCTGACCTACATGCTCGAGGCGGTGGTCGGCCCCGGGGGCACCGCACCCCTGGGCGAGATCGACGGCTTCCGGGTGGCCGGCAAGACCGGCACGGCCCAGCGGGCCAACCCCGAGACGGGCAGCTACGCCGGTGGCGGCTACTTCACCACCTTCGTCGGCTACGCCCCGGCCGACGACCCGCAGTACGTCGTGGCCGTCGACCTCGAGCGGCCCACCAGCGACGCCGAGGGCGGCCAGGTGGCGGCCCCGGTCTTCGCCGACGTCATGCGGTATGCGCTGATCTCCGGGGGCGTCGTCCCCTCCGGCGCGCCGCGCCCGGACTTCACCCTCACCGTCCCCTGAACCCCACCGGCGCAGGAGCCGCCCACCCGCCGGTGCGACACGGAGCCGCCAGGTGATCGGGTCGCGCTCCTCCACGCCGGTAGATTGGACCGTCGTGACCCCGACTGCGCCCGGGGCGGCGTCCCGGCCGGCCGGGAACCGCCCGCTCTCCCTCGGTGACCTCGCCGACCTCGTCGGCGCACCCGTGACCGGTGCGACCGCCGTGGAGGTCACCGGTGTCACCCACGCCTCCGGCGACGTCCGCCCCGGTGACCTCTACGCCGCCCTGCCCGGCGCCCGCACCCACGGCGCCCGCTACACCGCCGACGCCGCCGCGCGCGGTGCCCGGGCGGTGCTGACCGACCCGGCGGGGGAGGAGCAGGCCCGGGCCACCGGCCTGCCGGTCTGCGTGGTCCGCGACCCGCGGTCCGTGCTCGGTGCGGTCGCCTCCCGGGTCTACGGGCTCCCCAGCGAGCGGCTCACCGTGCTGGGCATCACCGGCACCAACGGCAAGACGACGACGAGCTACCTGGTCGAGGCCGGCCTGGCCGCCGCCGGGTGGGCCAGCGGCCTGATCGGCACGGTGCAGACCCGCACCCGCGGCCAGGACGCCGACGGGACGCCGGTGACCACCGAGCTGCCCAGCGTCCGCACCACGCCGGAGGCGGCCGACCTGCACGCCCTGCTCGGCACGATGGTCGACTCCGGCGTGCGCGCGGTCGTCATGGAGGTCTCCAGCCACGCGCTGGTGCAGGGCCGGGTCGGTGGGGTGCGCTTCGCCGCGGCCGGGTTCACCAACCTCTCCCGCGACCACCTGGACTTCCACGGCGACCCGGAGAGCTACTTCCAGGCCAAGGCGCTGCTGTTCGACGGGCGGGCCGCCGTCGAGGTGGTCGACGTCGACGACCCCGCCGGGCGGCGGCTGGTCCGCCCGGGCACGGTCACCGTCTCCGGCTCCGGTGCCGGGGGTGCGGACTGGTCGGCCACCGACGTGGCCGCCGTCCCCACCGGCGGCTCGACGTTCACGCTGCACGGCCCCGGCGGGCGCAGCTGGCCCGCACGGCTGCGGTTGCCGGGCAGCTTCAACGTGGCCAACGCGGTGCTCGCCGTGGCGTTGCTGGACGCCGTAGGCGTGTCGCCGGAGACGGCGCTGCCGGGGATCGCGGAGACCGTCGTCCCCGGGCGGATGGAGCCGGTGGACGCCGGCCAGCCGTTCGTCGCCGTCGTCGACTACGCGCACACCCCCGACGCGGTGCAGACCGCGCTTGCCGCGCTGCGCCCGGCGACCCCGGGCCGGCTGATCACCGTGCTGGGCTGCGGCGGTGACCGCGACCCGGGCAAGCGGCCGGGGATGGGCGCCGCGGCGTCGGCCGCCAGCGACGTGCTGGTGGTCACCGACGACAACCCGCGGTCGGAGGACCCGGCGGCCATCCGTGCGGCGATGCGCGCCGGTGCCGGTGAGGTCCCGGCCGACCAGCGGGCCGAGGTGCTGGAGGTCGGTGACCGGCGGGCCGCCCTCGCGGCCGCCGTCGGGCTCGCACGGGCGGGTGACACGCTGCTCGTGGCCGGCAAGGGCCACGAGACGGGTCAGGAGGTGGGCGGTCAGGTGCTGCCCTTCGACGACCGCGTGGTGCTGCGCGAGCTGCTGGCCGCGAGCGAGGTGGGCACGTGACCGAGCTCGCGAGGTCACGCATGAGCGCAGCATCGTCGAGCATGCGGCCGACGAGCGCCAGCGAGGAGGACGCGTGATCGCAATGACCGTGGCCGAGGTGGCCGCGGCCGTCGACGGCGACCTGGTCGGCGACCCCTCCGCCACGGTGACCGGCGCGGTGCTGGTCGACTCCCGCGCCGTGGCCCCCGGTGACCTCTTCGTCGCCCTCCCCGGGGAACGGGTGGACGGCGCCGACTTCCTCCCGGCCGCTGCCGCAGCCGGGGCGGCCGGGGCACTGACCACCCGCGCCGACCCCGCCCTGCCCTGCGTCGTCGTCGCCGACCCGGTGGCGGCCCTCGGTCGCCTGGCCGCGGCCGTGCACGGCCGACTGGTGCAGGCGGGTCTGGTGACCATCGGCGTCACCGGGTCCTCCGGCAAGACCTCGACCAAGGACCTGCTCGGCCAGGTGCTGGCCGCCGCCGGCCCGACCGTCAGCCCCCAGGGGTCCTTCAACAACGACATCGGCCTGCCGCTGACCGTGCTGTCCGCCGATGCGGACACCCGCTTCCTGGTCCTGGAGATGGGCTCGCGGGGCCCCGGCCACATCGCCCGGCTGTGCCACATCGCCCGGCCGGCCATCGGCGTGGTGCTCAACGTCGGGTCCGCCCACCTCGGGGAGTTCGGCAGCGCCGAGGTGATCGCCACCAGCAAGGGCGAGCTGGTGGCGGCCCTGCCGGCCACCGGCACCGCCGTGCTCAACGCCGACGACGCCCGGGTGGCCGGCATGGCCCCCCGCACCCAGGCCGCGGTGCTGACCACCGGGCTGGCCGGGCACGCCGACGTGCGGGCCACCGACGTCGAGCTCGACGACGCCGCCCGCGCCCGGTTCACCCTCCACGCGCGCGGCGAGGAGCACCCGGTCGCCCTGCAGGTCGTCGGCGTGCACCAGGTCGCCAACGCCCTGTCCGCCGCCGGCGCGGCGCTGGCTGCCGGGATGACGCCCGCCGCGGTCGCGCAGGCGCTGTCGGCCGCCGCGCCGCGCAGCCGCTGGCGGATGGAGGTCACCACCCGCGCCGACGGCGTGACCGTCGTCAACGACGCCTACAACGCCAACCCCGAGTCGATGCGGGCCGCGCTGGCCGCGCTCCGCCGGCTGCGGGGCCGCCGCCGGATCGCCGTGCTCGGCGCGATGGGGGAGCTCGGCCCCACCGCCGGGGCTGCGCACGAGGAGCTGGGCCGGGACGCCGTGCGCGCCGGGGTCGACCTCGTCGTCTCCGTCGGGCCCGACGCGGCCGGTGTGCACGCAGGTGCCCGCGCGGAACTGGACGTCCGTGGTCGCGCAGGCGACCGCGGGGGAGAGCAGGAGGAGTCCGTGCACCTGCCGGACCGGGCAGCAGCCCGGCGGTTGCTGAGCGAGGTGGTCGGACCGGGTGACGTCGTCCTGGTGAAGGCCTCGCGCAGCTACGGCCTCGAGGAGCTCGCCGCCGATCTGATCGCCGACGGCGGCCCGGAGGTGACCGCGTGAGGTCCGTCCTCGTCGCCGCCGCCGTCGGGCTGATCGTCTCGATCCTGCTGACCCCGTTGGCGATCAAGGCCTTCCGGAAGCACGGCTTCGGCCAGGAGATCCGGGACGACGGCCCGGAGAGCCACCTGTCGAAGAAGGGCACGCCCACCATGGGCGGCACCGTGATGGTGCTGGCCACGGTGGTCGGCTACCTGGTGGCGCACCTGTTCGTGATCAACCAGGAGGGCCGTGGCGTCACCGCCACCGGTCTGCTGCTGCTGTTCCTGCTCATCGGCCTGGGCACGGTCGGGTTCCTCGACGACTACCTCAAGATCCGGTACCGGCGCAGCCTCGGCCTGAACAAGACCGCCAAGCTGGTCGGCCAGCTGGTCATCGGGGTCACCTTCGCCGTCCTCGCGCTGATGGCCGACGGTGAGGACGGGACCGCAGTGGCCACCACGACGGTCTCCTTCGTCCGGGACATCGCCCCGCTCACCCTGCCGACGGTCGCGTTCGTCGCGCTGGCCTACCTCTTCATCGCCGGCTTCTCCAACGCGGTCAACCTCACCGACGGCCTCGACGGGCTGGCCGCCGGCGCCTCGGCGATGGTGTTCGGCTCCTACGTGGTCATCTCGTTCTGGCAGTTCGGCAACGACTGCGCCGGCGGCCTCGTCGACGGCTGCTACACGGTCCGTGACCCGCTCGACGTCACCCTGGTGGCCGCCGCGGCGATGGGCGCCTGCCTGGGCTTCCTGTGGTGGAACACCTCACCGGCCCGGATCTTCATGGGCGACACCGGTTCGCTGGCCCTGGGTGGGCTGATGGCCGGGCTGGCCATCGTCACCCGCACCGAGCTGCTCCTCGTCGTCCTCGGCGGGCTGTTCGTGGCGGTCACCCTGTCGGTGGTGATCCAGGTCGGCTTCTTCCGGGCCACCCGTCGCCGGGTCTTCCGGATGGCCCCGCTGCACCACCACTTCGAGCTCGCCGGCTGGGCGGAGAACACCGTGATCGTCCGGTTCTGGCTGGTCACCGGGATGGCGGTCGCCTTCGGGCTGGGGCTGTTCTACGCCGACTGGCTCTCCGTCACGGGGCTGTAGAGATGACCCACGCGAACGGGACGGCGGACCGGCCGCTGGGCACCGTGCTGGTCGCCGGGCTCGGCGTCTCCGGCGCCGCGGCGGCGCGGGTGCTGCTGTCCCGCGGGGACGACGTCTGGCTCACCGATGCCACCGAGCCCGCCGTGCTGACCGAGCTGGTCGGGGCGGGCGCCCGCTGGCTGGGCGCGCTCAGCGAGCCGCCGGAGGGCATCGACCTGGTCGTCACCTCCCCGGGCTGGCGGCCGGACTCCCCGCTGCTGCGGACCGCCGCCGCCCGCAGCGTGGAGGTCATCGGCGAGCCGGAGCTGGCCTGGCGGCTGCGGACCGCGGCGCCGGGCGCGGAGCCCGCCCCCTGGTTCGCGGTCACCGGCACCAACGGGAAGACGACGACGGTCACGATGCTCGAGGCGGTGCTGCTGGCCGGCGGGCGGCGGGCGGTCGCGGCGGGCAACGTCGGCCGGCCGCTCGTCGAGGTGGTCACCGCCCGCGACGCCGACGGCGTCCCCGTCCACGACGCGATCGCCGTGGAGCTCTCCAGCTTCCAGCTGCACTGGTCCTCCTCGATCGCCCCGGCCGGGGCCTGCGTGCTCAACGTCGCCGACGACCACGTCGACTGGCACGGCTCCTTCGACGCCTACCGCGACGCCAAGGCCCGGCTGCTGCGGCTGGCGCCGGTCGCGGTCGCCGACGCCGGGGACCCGGTCGCGTCCGCGCTCGTCGCGGCCCACCGGCACCCGGTCACCGTGACCCTCGGCGAGCCCGCCCGCGGCCAACTGGGCGTCCGGTCCGGTGCCCTCGTCGACCGCGCGTTCAGCCCGGACCCGGCCGGTGAGGTGCTCGTCGAGCTCGAGGCCCTCCAGGTGCGGGGACCGCACAACACGGTCAACGCGCTGGCCGCCGCGGCCCTGGCCCGGGTCGCCGGCGTCGACGCGGCGGCGGTCGGCCGCGGCCTGGCCGGCTTCCGCGGCGGCGCCCACCGGAACGTGCTGGTCGGCAGTGTCGACGGCATCGACTTCGTCGACGACAGCAAGGCCACGAACCCGCACGCGGCCGGCGCCTCGCTGGCCGCCTACCCGCGGGTGGTGTGGATCGCCGGGGGCCTGCTCAAGGGCGCCGACGTCGAGCCGCTGGTCGCCGCGGTCGCCCCGCGGCTGGCCGGGGTGGTGCTGCTGGGCCGGGATCGGGAGGTGCTGGCCCGCTCGCTGGCGCGACACGCCCCGTCGGTCCCACGCACGGTGGTCCCCAGCGGCGACGATGGCGCTGTGACGGACGGGGACAGTGTGATGCGTGAGGTGGTCGCGGCCGCCGTCCGGCTGGCCCGCCCCGGGGACACCGTGCTGCTCGCCCCGGCGGCCGCCTCGATGGACGTGTTCACCGACTACGCGCACCGCGGCCGGGCCTTCGCCGACGCGGTCCGCGCGCTGGGCTGACCGACCGGTGACGGCGACCACCGGGCAGCGCTCGTCCCGCCGCGCCGGCCGCGCGGAGCAGCAGCCCAGCGCAGCCCGGGCCGGGGGACCGCGCTTCCGCGCCCCGGCCTGGGTCGACGGCCCGATGACCAGCTCCCACCTGGTGCTCGGGGCGGCCGGCATGCTGTTGGCCATCGGACTGGTGATGGTCTTCTCCGCCTCCTCGATCGAGGCGGCCAAGGCCGGCCAGCCGGCCTGGCTCCCCGGCGTCCGGCAGATCGCCTTCGCCGCCATCGGGCTGCTCGCCATGCTGGTCGCGATGCACCTGCCGGTCGGCCGCATCCGCCAGTTCTCCGGCTGGGCGCTGCTGGGCGTCGTCGGGCTGCTGCTGCTGGTCCTGGTGCCGGGGATCGGGCTGAAGCTGAACGGCTCGCGCGCCTGGTTCGACCTGGGCTTCACCAACTTCCAGCCCTCCGAGCTGGGCAAGCTGGTCTTCGCCCTCTGGGGCGCGCACGTCATCGCCCTGCGCGAGAAGTACCTGACCGTCCAGTCGCTGCTCGTCCCGGTGCTGCCGGTGTTCGGCGTGCTGTCGCTGCTGTTGCTGCTCGAGCCGGACATGGGCGCGGTGGTCAGCCTGGGGCTGGTGCTGGCCGGGCTGATGTGGGCCGGCGGGCTGTCCCGCCGCTACATCGTCGGCGCCGTGGCGCTCGCCGCCGTGGCCGTCGTCCTGATGGTGTCGTTCGCGAGCTACCGGATGGCCCGGATCACCTCGTTCCTGGACCCCTTCGCCGACCCGGAGAACGGCGGCTACCAGGCCATCCGCGGGCTGTACGCGCTCGCCACCGGCGGGGTGTGGGGCGTCGGGCTGGGCAACAGCGCGATGAAGTGGAACCTCCTGCCGCACGCGGAGTCCGACTACATCTTCGCGATCATCGGCGAGGAGCTGGGCTTCCTCGGCTGCCTGGTGGTGGTGACCCTCTACGGGATCCTGGCCTGGGCGGGCTTCCGGATCGCCCGCCGGTCCACCGACCGCTTCGTCCAGTTGTCCAGCGTGGCCATCACCGTGTGGCTGGTCGGGCAGGCCGTGATCAACATGGGCTACGTGGTGGGCCTGCTGCCGGTCACCGGCGTGACGCTGCCGCTGATCTCCGCCGGCGGCACCTCGCTGGTCCTCACCCTCTTCGTCGTCGGGCTGCTGGTCCGCTTCGCCCGGGCCGAGCCCGCCGCGATCGCCGTCCAGCGCGGCCAGCACCGCGGCCGGCTCGCCCGGCTGTTCGCGCCGGTCCCCGCCGCGGCCGTCGACCCGGTGCCCTCCCGCCGGCGCCGGGAGAGCCGGTCCACCGCCCGCCCCGGACCGCCGCCCCCGGCACCCCGCTCCGGGAACGGCCGGACGGTCGCCCGGGTGACCGGGCACCCGACGTCGTCCCCTGGAGGCCGGGGGCGTGGGGCCGGGGGTCCGGCGCCCGCCCCGGACGCGCGCCGCGGTGGCCAGGAACGGCAGACTGTCGACCGCCGGCAGAACCCCGGTGACCGCCCGACCGTCCGCAGCCGGCCCTCGTCCGCGGCGGGGCCTGCCCTGCGCGAGGGGCTCCGCGACCGTCCCCGGTCCGGGGAGCCGCCCGCTGCCCAGGGCCGGCCCGTCCCGCGGTCCCGCCCCTCGAGAACAGAACGGCCAGGACGCCCGCAGTGACCTCCCCCCAGCACGACCCCGGCGAGAACGGCCCGGTCGTGCCCTCCTCCGACCCCACCCCGGTGCACGTCGTGCTCGCCGGTGGCGGCACCGGCGGCCACATCGAGCCGATGCTCGCCCTCGCCGACGCCCTCACCCGCCGCACCGGCGCCGCCGGCGGTGCCCCCCGGGTCACCTGCCTGGGCACCGCTCGGGGCATGGAGACCCGGCTGGTGCCGGCCCGGGGCTACGACCTGCGGCTCATCCCGCCCGTCCCGCTGCCGCGCAAGCCGACGCCGGACCTGCTGCGCGTCCCGGGCCGCGTCCGCCGGGCCGTCGCCGAGACCCGGGCGTTGCTCACCGAGCTCGAGGCTGACGTCGTCGTCGGCTTCGGCGGGTACGTGGCCCTGCCGGCCTACCTGGCCGCCCGCCGGGCCGGGCGGGGGCGGGGCGGCGTCCCGATCGTGGTGCACGAGCAGAACGCGCTGCCGGGGCTGGCCAACCGGATCGGCGCCCGGCTCGCTGCCCGCGTCGCGGTCACCGTCCCGAGCACGCCGCTGCACCGCGCCGAGCACGTCGGGATGCCGCTGCGGACGGCGATCAGCGGGCTGGACCGGGCCGCCCGGCGGGCCGAGGCGCGCGCGGAGTTCGGGCTGGACCCCGACCGCCCGACCCTGCTGGTGTTCGGCGGCTCGCAGGGCGCCGCGTCGCTGAACCGGGCCGCGGTCGGCGCGGCCGATGCGCTGACCGCCGCCGGGGTGCAGGTGCTGCACGCCCGGGGGCCGAAGAACACCGACGTCTCGGTGCCCGCCCGGCCGGCCGGGGGAGCGCCCTACGTCGTCGTGGACTACCTGGAGCGGATGGACCTGGCCTACGCCGCGGCGGACCTGGCGCTGTGCCGCTCCGGCGCGGTGACCGTCGCCGAGCTCTCCGCGGTCGGGCTCCCGGCCGTGTTCGTCCCGCTGCCGATCGGCAACGGTGAGCAGCGGCTCAACGCGCTGCCCGTGGTGGAGGCCGGTGGGGGGCTGCTGGTCGCCGACGCGGACCTGTCCCCGGCCTGGATCCGGGGCGAGCTCGTGCCGCTGCTCACCGACCCGGCCGCGCTGTCGGCGCTGGCCGCCGCCGCGGCCGCAGCCGGCACCCCGGACGCCGACGAGCGACTCGCCGACCTCGTGCTGCAGGTCGCCGCCGAGGGGGTGCGCACCCGATGAGCGCCGACGACGTCGCCGCCTGGCGGGGGCCGATCCCGTCGCTCGACGAGCTGGGGCCGGTGCACTTCATCGGGATCGGCGGGGCCGGGATGAGCGGCATCGCCCGGATCATGCTGGCCCGCGGGGTCCCGGTCTCCGGCAGTGACCGGCGGGACTCCCCGGCGCTGCGCGCGCTGGACGCGCTCGGTGCCCGGGTCGAGGTCGGTCACGCCGCCGAGCACCTGGGCGAGGCCGCGACCGTGGTCGTCTCCACCGCCATCCGCGACGAGAACGCCGAGCTCGCGGCCGCCCGCGAGCGCGGGCTGCGGGTGCTGCCGCGGGCGGTGGCGCTGGCGGCGGTGATGGCCGGGCGGCGCAGCGTCGCGGTGGCGGGCACCCACGGGAAGACCTCGACGACCTCGATGCTGACCGTCGCCGTCCAGGCCTGTGGCGTCGACCCCTCCTTCGCCATCGGCGGCACGCTCAACGAGTCCGGTTCGAACGCCCACGCCGGCCAGGGCGACGTCTTCCTCGCCGAGGCCGACGAGAGCGACCGGTCCTTCCTGTTGCTGGCCCCGCGCGGGGGCATCGTCACCAACGTCGAGGCCGACCACCTGGACAACTACGGCGACCTGGCCGCGGTGGAGGCGGCGTTCGACACGTTCGTGCGCACCGTCCCCGCCGAGGGCTTCCTGGTGCTCTGCGCCGACGACCCGGGTGCCGCCCGGCTGGCGGGCGTGGGCGCCACTGCCCGGGTGCGCACCTACGGCCAGTCGGCCGGTGCGGACCTCCGCCTGGTCGACCTGGAGGTCGGCCCGGACGGCACGCGGTACACCGCCGTCCTCGACGGCCAGGAGCTCGGCGCGGTGCACATCCGGCTGCCGGGTGTGCACATGGCGCTCAACAGCGCTGCGGCGCTGCTGGCCGGCCTGGAGCTGGGCCTGCCCGCCGCCGGCCTGGTCACCGGGCTGGGCCGGTTCGGCGGCGTGCACCGTCGCTTCGAGCTGAAGGGCACCGTCGCCGGGGTCCGGGTGTACGACGACTACGCCCACCACCCCACCGAGGTCGCCGCGCAGCTGCGGGCCGCCCGCGCGGTGGTGGGGGAGGGCCGCCTGCTGGTGCTCTTCCAGCCGCACCTCTACAGCCGGACGGCGCAGTTCGCCACCGGCTTCGGTGCCGCCCTGGGCCTGGCCGACGAGGTCGTGGTGATGGAGGTCTACGGCGCTCGAGAGGACCCGGTCCCCGGGGTCACCGGCGCGCTGGTGGCCGACGCGGTGCCGCTGCCCGCCGGGCGGGTCGCCTTCGAACCCTCGTGGTCGGCGGCCGCCGGGGCGATGGCCGACCGGGCGCGCCCGGGCGACCTGGTGGTGACCATGGGCGCCGGCGACGTGTCGATGGTCGGACCCGAGGTGCTGGTGGCGCTGGCGCCGACGGACGCGGTGGAGGACGGGCCGGAGCCACCACGGTGAGCCGCACGGGGTCGACGACCCGCGACCGGTCCCGCAGACCACGGCGCGGCGCCGCCCCGGCGGGAGCGGCTGCACCGGTCACCTCGCTGGGCTCCCGGCGCGGCCGCCCCAGCCGCGCGCGCAGCCCTCGCCGCCGGTTGGTCGTGGTGGCGGTCGGACTGTCCCTCGTGGTGGCGCTCGCGGCGTGGGTCCTGCTGGCCAGCCCGTTGCTCGAGGTGCGCACCGTGCGGGTCGACGGCGCCGTCGCGCTGTCCGACGCCCAGGTCGTCTCCGTCGCCGGGATCGAGCAGGGCACCCCGCTGGTGCGGGTGGACACCGGGGCGGCGGCCGGGCGGGTGGCTCAGCTGCCTCAGGTCGCCTCGGTGGAGGTGACCCGCGGCTGGCCGGGGACGGTCGTGGTCACGCTGGCGGAACGCGTCCCGGTGGCCGTCGTGGAGCAGGCGGGCACCCGGCAGCTGCTCGACGCCGGGGGCGTGGTGTTCGACACCATCACCGGCGACCCTCCCAGCGGGGTGGTCCCGCTCGACGTGCGCGAACCCGGCCCGGACGACGCGGCCACCACCGCCGGGCTGGGTGCGCTCACCGCACTGCCGGACGCCGTGCGCAACCAGGTGACGCAGGTGTCCGCGCGCTCCGCCGACGACGTCACGCTGACCCTGACCGACGGCCGGACCGTGCGCTGGGGGAGCGCCGAACGGACCGACCGCAAGGCCGAGGTGCTGGACGCGCTGCTCGACCAGATCGACGAGGGGACCCTCGACCCGGCCAGCACCCTCGACGTCAGCACCCCCGACGCGGTCGTCCTGCGCTGAACACGTGCAGCCCGGTCGGGCTCCCGACACGCCCGGCCAGAAAAAGGTGCGCGCGTCGTCCGTCTCGGGCGTGCCGAAGGGGGCCGGCGATGTCTGCAGTCCAACTGGAGACGCCGACCAGGCGGGTCGTCACGTCCCGTGAGCGGGAAGTGACGGATGTGTCGCCCGATCCTCGTGGGGATCCGCCGGATGGACACGCCGAACCGAGGGGGGTGCTTGCTGCCCTGGATGGGCACACCTAACTTCGTCCTCACAACGACTCAGTTGACATAACTATAAGGCTTAACCTAAGGATGAGGGTCCAGTTGGGGAGCGCGGCATGACACCTCCGCACAACTACCTAGCGGTCATCAAGGTCGTCGGCATCGGCGGCGGCGGGGTGAACGCGGTCAACCGCATGATCGAGGTCGGCCTCAAGGGGGTCGAGTTCATCGCGATCAACACCGATGCACAGGCGCTGCTGATGAGCGACGCCGACGTCAAGCTCGACGTCGGTCGTGAGCTCACCCGCGGCCTGGGCGCCGGTGCGCAGCCCGACGTCGGCCGGCAGGCCGCCGAGGACCACCGCGAGGAGATCGAAGAGGTGCTCAAGGGCGCCGACATGGTCTTCGTGACGGCCGGCGAGGGTGGTGGCACGGGCACCGGTGGTGCGCCCGTCGTCGCCTCCATCTCCCGCAAGCTCGGTGCGCTCACGATCGGCGTGGTCACCCGTCCGTTCTCCTTCGAGGGGAAGCGGCGGGCGGTCCAGGCCGAGACGGGCATCGAGGAGCTGCGCAACGAGTGCGACACGCTCATCGTCATCCCGAACGACCGGCTGCTGCAGCTGGGCGACCGGAACGTCAGCGTGATGGACGCCTTCCGCACCGCCGACCAGGTGCTGCTCTCCGGTGTGCAGGGCATCACCGACCTGATCACCACGCCCGGCCTGATCAACCTGGACTTCGCCGACGTCAAGTCGGTCATGTCCGGGGCCGGCTCGGCGCTGATGGGCATCGGCAGTGCCCGCGGGGACAACCGTGCCCTGCTGGCGGCTGAGCAGGCGATCGCCTCGCCCCTGCTGGAGGCCTCGATGGAGGGCGCCCACGGCGTCCTGCTGTCGATCTCGGGTGGGTCGGACCTGGGGCTGTTCGAGATCAACGAGGCTGCCTCGTTGGTCTCCGATGCCGCGCACCCGGACGCCAACATCATCTTCGGCGCCGTCATCGACGACGCCCTCGGTGACGAGGTCCGGGTCACCGTGATCGCGGCCGGTTTCGACGGTGGCAAGCCCGGCACCCGCAAGGACGCCGGCAGCACCCCGCTGGCGACGTCGGCACCCACGGCACCGGCTGCACCGGTCAGCGCCCCACCGGCGGCGCGTCCGTCGGCTCCGGTGCAGACCGGGGAGCGGCCGGCCGGTCCGGCTCCGGCTGCGCCGTCGGCCGCCCCGGCGGCCGCCTCCCCGTCGGCGCCGCGACCGGGCCAGCCCGGCAGCGCGCCGCAGGGCGGTGGGATCACCGTGCCGCCGCTGCCGCCGATCGCCGGTCAGGGCGGCGGCCAGGGTGGCACCACCCGTCGTCCGCTGGCCTCGGACGACTTCGAGGAGGAGCTCGACATCCCTGAGTTCCTCCGCAGCCAGTGACGCCCGCTCAGCTGTGAGTGCAGGACCGGCCGCTCCGTCGGCGGTGCGACCCCGCCGGGTCGTCACCGACCGGCGGGGCGGCCGTTCTGTCCCGCCGTACGACTCCTTCAACCTGGGGGCGCACGTCGGCGACGACCCGGACGCCGTCGCGGCCAACCGGGCACGGCTGGCCGGCGAGCTCGGCGTGCCGACCGACCGGCTGCTCTGGATGACCCAGGTGCACGGCACCGGCGTCGCGATCGTCTCCGACGCCGAGGAGAACCCGGTCGCCGACGTCGACGCACTCGTCACCGCCACCCCCGGCCTGGTGCTCTGCGTGCTGGTCGCCGACTGCGTGCCGGTGCTGCTGGCCGACCCCGTCGCCGGGGTGGTCGCCGCCGTGCACGCCGGCCGCGAGGGGGTGCGGGCCGGGGTCGTCCCGGCCACGCTGGCGGCGATGACCCGGCTGGGCTCCCGGCCGGGCGACGTGGAGGCGCTGCTCGGCCCGGCCGTCTGCGGGCTGGACTACGAGGTGCCCGCGCAGATGCAGGCCGACGTCGCCCGGGTCGCCCCGGCCAGCGCGGTCCGCACCCGGCGCGGCACCCCGGGGCTGGACCTGCGGGCCGGGATCGCCGATGTGCTGCGCGGAGCGGGGGTCGGGCAGGTCGTGCACGACCCGCGCTGCACCGTCGAGGACCCCCGGCTGTTCAGCCACCGCCGCGACGGCGTGACCGGTCGCCAGGCCGGCGTCGTCTGGCTCGGCTCCTGACCGATCCCCTCCGGGGGCCCGCCGCACGCACGCTCGCGGTGGGCTCCGGGACGGGATCAGGCTGTCCACCCGCCGGGGGAGCGATGCGTTCCCTGCGGGGAGGATGAGGCCATGTCGCCCGTCGCCGAGAACAGGCCGTCCCTCGCCGAGAACCTGCGGGCCGTCCGCGCCCGGATCGACGACGCTGCCCGGGCCGCCGGACGTGACCCGGCCGAGGTGCGGCTGCTGGCGGTGAGCAAGACCTGGTCGGCCGACGCCGTCCGGGCCCTCGCGGCGCTCGGGCAGCGGCACTTCGCCGAGAACCGCGTGCAGGAGCTGGCCGGCAAGGCGGCGGCCCTGGCCGAGGACCCCGCAGTCCCCGAACTGCACTGGCACCTGGTCGGGCAGCTGCAACGGAACAAGGTGGCCCCCGTGGCCCGACTGGGTGCCGCGGTGCACTCCGTGGACCGCGCCTCCCTGGTGACGGCGCTGGCCCGCGCCGCCGAGCGTGAGCAGCGGGTCCTGGACGTCTACGTCCAGGTCGACCTGGGTGGCCCGGAGGGCGAGCTGGGCAGCCGGGGCGGGACAGCACCGGTCGACGTCCCCGGCCTCGCGGACGTCATCGCCGGCGCGCCGGAGCTGCGCCTGCGTGGCCTGATGGCGGTGGCCCCGCGGGGCGAGGAGCCCGCCCCGGCGTTCGAGCGGCTCGCCGGGCTGGCCGCCCGGCTGCGCGCCGACCATCCTGGTGCCACGGAGACATCGGCAGGCATGAGCGGCGACCTGGAGGCTGCTGTGACGGCTGGGGCCACCGTGGTGCGTGTCGGTACTGCGTTGTTCGGGACGCGCCCCCTAACCTCCGGTGCAGAGCAGTGACACCGGGCTGTGGCACGGGGAGTGAGGCGGCACGACTGCGCTCTCCCGAGTCACACCAGCACCACCTGAACCACTCGAACCACCCAGGCACCTGAGTGCAGCGCGGGGCGTCCAGCGCCGACGAGACCAGAGGGAGACGTCCGATGGCGGGAGCGATGCGGAGGATGGGGGTCTACCTCGGCCTCGTGGAGGACGACGACACCCGAGGCGGGTACGACCGCTACGCCGCACGGCAGGGCGACTACGACCGCGACGACCGGGGCTACGACCGCGGCTACGACCGGTACGCCGCTGACGACGCCGACCCCGTGGCCGAGGAGTCCCGCTACGGCTACGGCAGCGGCTACGGCGGTGGCTACGACACCGAGTACGCCGGCGTGCGCCCGGTCGACGAGCCGGTCGAGGAGCGCGCTCCCGAGCCCGAGGTCTCCCTCGGCCGGCGGCCGGCCACGCCGCGGACGATCGGCCTGGCGGGCACGCCGTCGAGCGGGAGCACCGCCGCGCGCCTGGCCGGCAGCGGGCTGTCCGCCGCCGGGAGCGCCGGGTCCGGCTCGTCGGGCCGCAGCCGGATCACCTCCGGTGGCTCCGGCGCCGCAGCCGGCCTGGCCATGAGCGAGCCCGTGGCCGTCGCGCCCGATCCGGTCCCGGCCCCCGCGCCGGCTCCGACTCCGGCTCCGGCTCCGCAGGGCTACCGGATCACCACGGTCCACCCGGCCTCCTACAACGAGGCCCGCACCATCGGCGAGCGCTTCCGGGACGGCATGCCGGTGATCATGAACCTGACCGACATGGAGCACGCCGACGCGAAGCGGCTCGTCGACTTCGCCATCGGTCTGACGTTCGGGCTGCACGGTAGTATCGAGCGAGTCACGGCCAAGGTCTTCCTGCTCAGTCCGCAGGACGTCGACGTGACGGCTGAGGACAAGGCCCGCATCCGTGAGGGTGGCTTCTTCAGCCAGTCCTGACCCCCTGCACCCCGCGCCCCGGCGTGAGGTGCTCCCGAACGAGCGAGGACCGTGCCTCTCCTTCTGCAGATCGTGTCGTCGATCCTGCTCGTCTTCCTGATCCTCCTCTTCGCCCGGTTCGTCGTGGACTGGGTGATGGTGCTCGCCCGCAGCTGGCGCCCCCAGGGTCTGGTCGCGGCGGGGCTCGAGGTCGTCTACGCAGCGACCGACCCGCCGCTCAAAGCGGTGCGCAAGGTCATCCCGCCGCTGAACCTCGGGTCCATCCGCCTCGATCTGGGGTTTATGGTGCTGCTGATCGGCGTGATCCTCCTGCGCAGCATCCTGAGCAGCCTGGCCTACTCCATCGCATGATCCGTCGTACCGTGCCCGAACGGGGTGTGGACCCGAACCGGTTCGCCGCCGATCTGGATCCGTCCCCGTTCCTCCCGTCCGACCTGAGGTGAGCCGCATGCCACTGACTCCCGCCGACGTGCACAACGTCGTCTTCAAGAAGCCGCCGATCGGCAAGCGCGGCTACGACGAGGACGAGGTGGACGCCTTCCTCGACGTGGTCGAGGCCGAGCTGGCCCGGCTCATCGAGGAGAACAACGACCTGCGCGGCTCCGGTGGCACCGGGTCCGGTGTGCGGGAGGAGCGGCCCGAGTCCGCGCCGATGACCGTCGCGGCCCCGCCGCCCCCGCCGGCGCAGACGCCGGCGGCCCAGGTGCGTGAGGACGACGCGATCCGGGCCTCGCGGATGCTGGCGCTGGCCACCGAGACGGCCGAGCGGCACGTCAACGAGGCCAAGGCCCAGGCCGACCAGATGGTGGGCACCGCCAAGAGCAGCAGCGACCGGATGATGTCCGAGGCGCGGGCCAAGAGCGAGCAGATGGTCGGTGAGGCCAAGAGCCGCGCCGACGCCATGCTCGGCGACGCCCGCACCCGCGCGGACACGATGGAGCGCGAGGCCCGCGCCAAGGCCACCGCTCTCGCCCAGGACGCCGAGCGCAAGCAGGTGGAGGCGATGGGCTCCCTGGAGGAGAAGCGGGCCAGCCTCGAGCGCAAGGTCGACGAGCTGCGCACCTTCGAGCGGGAGTACCGCACCCGGCTGCGCTCCTACCTGGAGTCGCACCTGCGCGACCTGGACAGCCGCGGCTCGGCCGAGCCGGCGTCCACCAGCCGGCAGAGCCAGCACGTCAGCGCCTGACCCACCAGGCACAGCAGCACAGAGCCCCGCCGGACCTGGTCCGGCGGGGCTCTGTGCTGCTCGGGGTCCGGGCCGGCTGCCGAGCCCCGGGTGCTGACTCGGCCGAACCAGACCGGGCCCCCGGTTGGTCACCGGGGGCCCGTCGGACGTCAGCGCGCCGGGGTGATCCAGACCCGGGCGCCCGCGGGGCCCTCGAGCCCGTCGCCGGAGCCGGCCTCCTGGGCGTGCACGGCGGTGGCGAGCACCTCCGCGGCCAGCGGGGCGGCGTGCTCGGTGAGCGCCTGGGCCACGGCCCCCTCGCCGGTCCACCAGACCTCGATCCGGTCGCTGACCGCCAGGCCGCTGGACTTGCGGGCGTCCTGCACCAGCCGCACGACCTCGCGCACCAGCCCGGCCCGCTCCAGCTCCGGGGTGAGGGTCAGGTCGAGGGCGACGGTGAGCCCACCGGCCGAGGCCACCGTCCAGCCCTCGCGCGGCGTCTCGGTGACCACCAGGTCGCCCTCGACGAGCGGCACCGGCGCACCGTCGACCGGCACCGTCGCCGTCCCGGCCCGGTAGGCGGCCACCAGCTCGACCGCGTCGGCGGCGGCGACCGCGGCGGCGACCGCCTGCACCTGCTTGCCCATCCGGCGCCCCACCGCCCGGAAGTCGACCTTCACCGAGACGTCGACCAGCGAGCCGTCGACCCCGGCGAGCTCCGTCAGCTCGGCGACGTTCAGCTCCTCGGCCACCTCGGCGACCAGCTCACGCGGCAACTGCGCCCACCCGGGGGCGGCCACGAGCGCCCGGGCCAGCGGCTGGCGGGTGCGGGCCTTGCCGGCGGTACGGGCGGACCGGCCCAGCTCGACCAGGCGCCGGACCAGGGCGACCTGGTCGACCAGCGCGTCGTCCCGGGCGTCGGTGTCGACGGACGGCCAGCTCGCCAGGTGCACCGAGTCGACCGACGCCACCTGCCCGGGCACCACGACGCCGCGCCACACCCGCTCGGTCACGAACGGGGTGAACGGCGCCATCAGGCGGGTCAGCGTGTCGAGCACCTCGTGCAGGGTGCCCAGCGCCGCCGGGTCGCCGTCCCAGAAGCGTCGCCGGCTGCGCCGCACGTACCAGTTGGACAGGTCGTCGACGAACTCGGCGATCAGCCGACCGGCGGTCTGGGTGTCGAACTGCTCCAGCGCCTCGGTGACGCCGGCGGTGACCGACGCCAGCTCCGCGAGCGCCCAGCGGTCCAGCAGTGGACGCTCGGCGCGCGGGGGAGCGGGGGTGAGGGCCGGGTCCCAGCCGTTGGTCTCGGCGTAGAGGGTGAAGAAGCTGGCGGTGTTCCAGTAGGTCAGCAGGACCTTGCGGACCACCTCGGACAGCGTCTCGTGGCCGACCCGGCGGGCGGACCAGGGGGAGCCGCCGGCCAGCATGAACCAGCGGACGGCGTCGGCGCCGTGCCGGTCCATCAGCGGCATCGGCTCCAGGATGTTGCCCAGGTGCTTGCTCATCTTCCGGCCGTCCTCGGCCAGGATGTGCCCCAGGCACAGCACGTTCTCGTAGGAGCTCTGCTCGAACACCAGGGTGCCGACCGCCATGAGCGTGTAGAACCAGCCGCGGGTCTGGTCGATCGCCTCGGCGATGAACTGCGCCGGGTACGCCGCCTTGAACTCCGCCTCGTTGCGGTGCGGCGCGCCCCACTGGGCGAACGGCATCGACCCGGAGTCGTACCAGGCGTCGATCACCTGCCGGACCCGGCGGTAGGTGCCCTCCTCACCGGGCACGGTGAAGGTCACCTCGTCGATGAACGGCCGGTGCGGGTCGAGGTCGGACAGGTCCCGGCCGGTGCGCTCGGACAGCTCGGCGAGCGAGCCGATGACGACCATCCGGCTCGGGTCGGCGTCGTTGCGCCAGATCGGCAGCGGGGTGCCCCAGTACCGGTCGCGGGAGAGTGCCCAGTCGACGTTGTTGTTCAGCCAGTCGCCGAAGCGGCCTTCCTTGATGTTCTCCGGGTACCAGTTGGTGCGCTCGTTCTGCGCCAGCAGCTGGTCCTTGACCTGGCTGGTGCGGATGTACCAGGACGGCTGCGCGTAGTACATCAGCGGCGTGTGGCAGCGCCAGCAGTGCGGGTAGCTGTGCTCGTACCGCAGCTCCCGGTACAGCACGCCGCGGTCCTGCAGGTCCTGGACCAGGGCCGGGTCGGCGGCCTTGAAGAAGTGCCCGCCGACCAACGGCACGTCGGCGACGAAGTGGCCGGTCGAGTCGATCGGGTTGACCACCGGCAGGCCGTAGGACCGGCAGACGGTGAAGTCGTCGGCGCCGAAGGCAGGGGACTGGTGCACCAGCCCGGTGCCGTCCTCGGTGGTGACGTACTCGGCCAGGACGACGTAGTGCGCGTCCCCCTCCGGGAAGTCGACCAGCTCGAACGGCCGCTGGTAGTGCACCCGCTCCCAGTCCCGGCCGGTGGTGCGGGCCAGCACCTTCACGTTCTCACCGAGCACGGCGGTCAGCAGCGGCTCGGCGACGACGAACGTCCCGTCGTCGGTGCGGGCCACCACGTAGGTGACGTCAGGGTGGACGGCGACCGCGGTGTTGGACGGCAGCGTCCACGGCGTCGTCGTCCAGATGAGCAGGTCCGCCTGGCCCGCCCAGTCGCCGCTGGTCACCGGGAGCCGGACGTAGACCGAGGGGTCGGTCAGCGTCTCGTAGCCCTGGGCGACCTCGTGGTCGCTCAGGCCGGTGCCGCAGCGCGGGCAGTACGGGGCGACCCGGTGGTCCTCCACGAGCAGGCCCTTGTCGAACACCTGCTGCAGCGACCACCAGACGCTCTCGATGTAGCTGGCGTCCATGGTCCGGTAGGCCGTCGACATGTCGACCCAGTAGCCCATCCGCTGGGTCAGCTCGGCGAACGCGCCGACGTGCCGCTCCACCGACTCCCGGCAGCGGGCGTTGAACTCCGCGATCCCGTACCGCTCGATGTCGGGCTTGCCGGCGAAGCCGAGCTCCTGCTCCACGGCGATCTCCACCGGCAGCCCGTGGCAGTCCCAGCCGGCGCGACGGGGGACGGAGAAGCCCTGCATCGTCTTGAACCGGGGGAAGACGTCCTTGAACGCCCGCGCCTCGATGTGGTGGGTGCCCGGGCGGCCGTTGGCCGTCGGCGGGCCCTCGTAGAAGACCCACTGCGGCCGGTCGGCAGAGCCTTCCAGCGATCGGGCGAAGACCTTGTCGGCCTCCCACTGCTCGAGGACCTCGTGTTCGAGGGCCGGCAGGTCGACCTGCGGGGGAAGGGCCTGGAACGGCCCGGAGGGAGCACTCACGCCGCCCATCATCCCCGACCCCGCCAGCACCTCCGCGCAGCCGTCGGTCCGCAGCCGCCACCGGCCGGGGAGACCGGTACGGGAGACTGCCCCCATGGGGGATCGCCGATGAACACGACGGTCACCGTCGCGCTGGCCGTCGGCGCCCTCGTCGTCCTCCTCGCCGCGGTCGCGCTGCGGCTCGCCGACCGGATCGGGCTCCCGTCGCTGCTGCTCTACCTGGCGTTCGGGGTGGCGCTGGGGGAGAGCGGCGTCGGCATCGAGTTCGAGGACGTCCAGCTGACCCAGACCCTGGGGGTAGCCGCGCTGGTGGTCATCCTCGCCGAGGGCGGGCTGACGACCCGCTGGACCGACGTCCGGCGGGCGATCGGTCCCGGGCTCACCCTCGCCACGGTCGGTGTCGCGGTGAGCGTGTCGGTGACCGCCGCCATCACGGTGTGGCTGCTCGGCTACTCGTGGGGCTTCGCGCTGCTGCTGGCCGCGGTGATCAGCTCCACCGACGCGGCCGCGGTGTTCGCCACGCTCCGCCGGATCCCGCTGCCCCGGCGGCTGGCCGCCTCGTTGGAGTCCGAGAGCGGGCTCAACGACGCGCCGGTCATCCTCCTGGTGCTGGCCCTGTCCGAGGGGCTGACCGGCGGGTACGTCGCCCCGTGGTACCTGGTGCTGGCGGAGGTGGTCGGGCAGCTGGTCGGCGGTGCCGCCATCGGCCTGGCCATCGGCTTCGGCGGTGCCTGGTTGCTGCGGCGGGTGGCACTGCCGCTGGTCGGCTTCTACCCGCTGGCCACCCTCGCCCTGTGCGTGCTGGCCTACTCCAGTGCCACCCTGGTCCTGACCTCCGGGATCGTCGCGGTGTACCTGTGCGGGCTGGTGCTGGGCAACTCGGCGCTGCCGTACCGGGCGGCGAGCATCGGGTTCGCCGAGGGCATGGCCTCCCTCGCCCAGATCGGGTTGTTCGTGCTGCTCGGGCTGCTGGTCTCCCCGTCCCGGCTGCCGGATGCCGTGCTCCCCGCGCTGGCCGTGGGCGGGGCGCTGCTGCTGATCGCCCGGCCGCTGTCGGTGCTGCTGAGCCTGACCTGGTTCCGGATGCCGCTGCGGCAGCAGGCGTTCATCTCCTGGGCGGGGCTGCGCGGCGCCGTCCCCATCGTGCTGGCGACCTTCCCGGTCGCCGCCGGCGTCCCCGGGGCGGACGGGGTGTTCGACACCGTCTTCGTGCTCGTCGTCATCTTCACCGTCATCCAGGGCTGGGGCCTGCCCGCGGTCGCCCGGCTGCTGCGGATCAGTGCCCCGACCACCCCGCGGGACGTCGACGTCGACTCCGCGCCGCTGGAGGAGTTCGACGCCGAGCTGATGCAGCTGCGGGTACCGGACAACTCCCGCCTGCACGGCGTCTACCTGCCCGAGCTCCGACTGCCCGAGGACGCCGCGGTGGTCCTCGTCGTCCGCGACGGCAAGCCGTTCGTCCCCGACCGGTCCACCCGGCTGATGCACGGCGACCAGGCGCTGCTGGTGTCCGCGCGCGGGTCCCGCCAGGAGGCCGAGCGGCGGCTGCGCGCGGTCAGCCGCGCCGGCCGGCTCGCCACCTGGCGCGGCGAGAGCGGCCAGCCCAGCGAGACTGATTGACCTGTCGGCCTCCGGGCCGACACCGCGGCCAGGAGCCGCGCCCCGGTCGGGAGGCCTCCAGGCTCCACGATCGCTGCTGACGTCCGGGTTGACCCGGACGGGCGGGGGTTGAGCCGCGTCAGGACGCGGCTCAACCCCGGCTCAGGCGGCTCAACCCCCGGGGCCAGTGGAGGACGGGCGCGCTCAGCCCTGGAGTTCCAGGGTCTTCGTCGTGTCGGCGCGGACCTCGGCCATCAGGGCCGGCTCCTGGGACAGCTTGTGGCCGTAGGAGGGGATGGCCTCCTGCAGCAGCGGGCGCCAGGTGTCCATCCGCTCCGGGAAGCAGCGCTCCAGCAGCGTGAGCATCGCCGAGGTGGCGGTGGAGGCCCCCGGTGAGGCGCCCAGCAGGCCGGCGATCGAGCCCTCGGCCCCCACGATCAGCTCGGTGCCGAACTGCAGCACGCCGCGGCCGGTCGTCGGGTCCTGCTTGATGACCTGCACCCGCTGGCCGGCGGTGATCAGCTCCCAGTCGTCCTGCTCGGCGGTCGGCACGAACTCCTCGAGTGCGCGGAACCGGGCGCTGGTCGACTGCAGGACCTGGCCGATCAGGTACTTGGTCAGCGGGATGTTGGCGATCCCGGCGCCGAGCATGGAGCCCAGGTTGCCGCTGCGCACCGACTTCGGCAGGTCCCACATCGACCCGGCCTTGAGGAACTTGGGGGAGAAGCCGGCGTAGGGCCCGAACAGCAGGGCCTGCTCGCCGTCGATCAGCCGCAGGTCCAGGTGCGGCACCGACATCGGCGGCGCCCCGACCTTCGCCTGGCCGTAGACCTTGGCCTGGTGCTGGCCGACCAGCTCCGGGGAGCGGGTGCGCAGGAACTGGCCACTGACCGGGAACCCGCCGAAGCCACGGATCTCCGGGATGCCGGAGCCCTGCAGCAGCGGGAGCGCGCCGCCGCCGGCCCCGACGAAGAGGAAGCGGGTGCGCACGGTGCGGCTGCGGCCGGAGCCGGAGCGGACGGTGACCGCCCAGCGCCCGTCGGACTCCCGCCGCACCGTGCGGACCCGGGTGGAGGTGTGCAACTGGACGCCGCGGCTGACCGCGGCGTCCAGCAGCAGCCGGGTCAGCGCCCCGAAGTTCACGTCGGTGCCGGCCAGCGACCGGGTCGCGGCGGCGACCTCGTCGGCCGGGCGGCCGGCCATCATCAGCGGCACCCACGAGGCCAGGACGTCGCGGTCCTCGGTGTACTCCATCTCCGCGAACAGCGGCTCGGCGGCCAGCGCCTCGTGCCGGGTGCGCATGTAGCGCCGCCCGGCCTCGCCGGTCACGAAGCTGACGTGCGGCACGGAGGTGATGAACCGTTTGGGGGAGTCGGTGAGCCCGGACCGCACCAGGTGCGACCAGAACTGCCGGGACACCTGGAACTGCTCGTTGATGCCGACGGCCTTGGCGGTCTCGACGTGACCGTCCGGTGCCGCGGGGGTGTAGTTCAGCTCGCACAGGGCCGAGTGGCCGGTGCCCGCGTTGTTCCACGCGTCGGAGCTCTCGCCGGCGACCTGGTCGGCGGACTCGAAGACCGCGACGGTCCAGTCCGGCGCCACGACGCCCAGCAGCGCGGAGAGCGTCGCGCTCATGATGCCGCCGCCGACGAGGACTACGTCGGGGTTCGAGGAACCATCCGTGGTCAAGATCTGCCTCCGTGACTGAGTGCGTACCGGCCCATCGTCGTCCGCGCCGGCGGGCGACACGTCCCGAACCCGGGAGTCCCCTCGATCTGAGGTGATGAGATGCATCACAGGGCCGCCTCCTGAGG
This sequence comes from Modestobacter sp. VKM Ac-2985, assembly GCF_026967925.1. GTDB lineage: Bacteria > Actinomycetota > Actinomycetes > Mycobacteriales > Geodermatophilaceae > Modestobacter. The sequence goes on from NZ_JAPVBI010000001.1 coordinate 1,695,988, forward strand.
GTCCCCTGAGCCACCTCCGCCCGCAGCGCGGGTCCGGACGGCGGGTCCGGCCGCCCCCGCAGACGACGGCCTGCGATCGTGCCCCGCCACCCGGCGGCGCCGCCGAGGGGGCCTCCCGGCAGTGCACCGAACCGGCCGCAGCCGGCGGCTATCGTCGGGACCGGCGTGGTCACCGGGGCCGCCAGCGGAGAGGACGGCGATGTCCGAGCAGCCCGATCCACCGGCGGGTTCCTCGGCTGCTGCGGCCGGACCGCGCGGCCGCTCCCGGGCCCGGCTGCTGCTGGGCCTGGCGGCCGTGGTGCTGGCCCTGGACCTGGTCACCAAGCTGGTCGTCGTCGCCACGCTGTCCGACCGGGAGCCGTTGCGGCTGCTGGGCGGCGCGCTGTACCTCACCGAGGCCCGCAACACCGGTGCGGCCTTCTCCTTCGCCGAGGGCGCCACGGTGGTGTTCAGCCTGATCGCGCTGGCCGTGGTCGTGGTGATCGTGCGCAGCGCGCGGCGGATGTACTCGGCGGCCTGGGCGGTCACCCTCGGCCTGGTGCTCGGCGGTGCCCTGGGCAACCTGATCGACCGGGTGTTCCGCGACCCGGGGTTCCTGCAGGGCGGCGTCGTGGACTTCCTCTCGGTGTTCGACCCCTACGGGCGGGTGTTCCCGATCTTCAACGTCGCCGACTCGGCGATCGTCTGCGGCGGCGTGCTCGGCGCGATCCTGGCCTTCCGCGGCATCGAGTTCGACGGCAGCCGCAGCAGCGACCGGCCGGACACCGTCACCGACTGACCGCGGGACGGCCCGGCGGCGGCCGGGCACGGAGCCCCACCCGTCACAATGGTGCGGTGATCAGCAGTCCCGGACCGGCCTCCTCCGGCGGGCGACCCGGTGAACACCGGTCGCTGCCCGTGCCCGACGGGCTCGAGGGGCAGCGGGTCGACCAGGCGCTGGTGCGGCTGTTCGGGGTCTCCCGCGCCATGGCCGCCGAGCTGGCCGACGGCGGTGCCGTCGTCGTGGACGGCCGCGCCCGGGGCAAGGGCGACCGGCTGACCGCCGGCAGCTGGCTGGAGGTCGAGCTGCCGCCACCACCGGGTGAGCCGGCTGCGCCGGTCCCGGTCTCCGGGCTGACGGTGGTGCACGACGACGACGACGTCGTGGTCATCGACAAGCCGGTCGGGGTGGCCGCGCACGGCAGCCCCGGCTGGACCGGGCCCACGGTCACCGGCGGACTGGCCGCGGCCGGCTACCGGATCTCCACCAGCGGCGCGGCCGAGCGGCAGGGCGTCGTGCACCGCCTGGACGCCGCGACCACCGGGCTCATGGTCGTCGCCAAGAGCGAGCGGGCGTACACCCTGCTCAAGGCGGCGTTCAAGGAGCGCACCGTCGACAAGGGGTACCAGGCCCTGGTGCAGGGGCACCCCGACCCGTCCAAGGGCACGATCGACGCCCCGATCGACCGGCACCCCAAGCACGACTGGCGGTTCGCGGTGGTGACCGGTGGCCGCCCGTCGGTCACCCACTACGAGGTGGTGGAGGCCTTCCCGGCGGCCAGCCTCGTCGACGTCCACCTCGAGACCGGGCGCACGCACCAGATCCGGGTGCACTTCTCCGCGCTGCGCCACCCGTGCGTCGGGGACATGACCTACGGGGCCGACCCGACGCTGGCCGCCCGGCTCGGGGTGGACCGGCAGTGGCTGCACGCCGTGCGGCTCGGGTTCGCCCACCCCGCCGACGGGCGCTGGGTCGAGTTCACCAGCGACCACCCGGCCGACCTGGCCGGCGCCCTGGCTGTCCTGCGCGCCGAGAACTGAGGCGCTCGCCTCGTGTCCGGAGCCCCCGACCTCCCCGCTGCCCTCGCCGACTTCGGCGCTGCGCAGCTGGCGGCGGTGATCATCGCCGTCTACCTGGTCGTGGGGGAGCCGTTCGTCGGGTACGTGCTGCACCGGCGCTTCGAGGGGCGACTGCGCACCGACCCGGCGGCGCGTCGGTCCTTCTACCGCCGGTTGCTGGTGCTCGAGTGGGGTCTGGCGGCGGTCACCGTCGTGGTCTGGCTCGCCGCCACCGGGGTGAGCGCGGCCGAGGTGGGGCTGCGCTGGCCGACCGGCTGGCCCGGGCCGGCGACCTGGTTGGCGGTCGTGGTGCTCATGGCGCTGGTCGTGCTGACCACCCGGGCGCTGCGCAGTGGTGCGGTCGCCGGGCCGCCGCCGGAGACGCTGCGCCGCACCCGGCCCGGCGAGGCCCGGCACGCCGAGGCCCCCGGGCACTCGGCGCTCGCGCTGCTCCCGCGCAGCCGGTCCGAGCGCCGGCTGTTCGCCCTGGTCGGGGTCACCGCAGGGGTCTGCGAGGAGTGGCTGTACCGCGGCTTCTTCCTCGCCGTGGTCGCCGCGCTGGCCCCCGGGCTGCCCGCCCTGGGGCTGGTGCTGGTCGCCGCGCTCGCGTTCGGGCTGGCGCACGCGTACCAGGGGCCGGCGGGGGTGGTGACCACCGGCGTCCTCGGGGGTGTGCTGGCCGGGGTCTACCTGGACACCGGGTCGCTCCTGCTGCCGGTGCTGCTGCACGCCGCGATCGACCTGCGGTTCCTGTTCGTGCCGGCCTCCGCGCTGCCGGCCGCCCTCCGGTGAGGCGCCGGGGCGGGCGTGACGGAGTGGTCCGGATCGCCGAGACACGTTCTGTCGGACCCTCGGCGTAGGACTCCGGAGGTGCGAGGATCGGTGGACCGACACCCCCGCACGGCAGCACCCCTGAACGGCCTTCCCCGCCGGTCACCCCAGAACGACCCGCCGCCCCTGTCCACCGCTGGTGGTCAGGCGGTGAGCACGACCCGTGAGGAGCACCACGCACCGTGAGCAGCCCGTCCGCAGAGAACTTCGTGCACCTGCACGTGCACACCGAGTACTCGATGCTCGACGGGGCGGCCAAGCTCGGTGAGGTCACCAAGGCCGCGGCCGACGAGGGCATGCCGGCGCTGGCGATGACCGACCACGGCAACGTCTTCGGGGCCTACGACTTCTACAAGACCGCCAAGGCCGCCGGCGTGAAGCCGATCATCGGCATGGAGGGCTACTACACGCCCGGCTCCCGGTTCGACCGCGCCCCGTTCGAGTTCGGCGACAAGCTGATCGACGAGGAGGGTGACGGCGGGAACAACCGCGGCAAGGCCGCCTACACGCACATGACCCTGCTGGCGAAGACCACCGAGGGGATGCACAACCTCTTCCGGATCTCCTCGCTGGCCAGCCTGGAGGGCCAGTACCGCAAGCCGCGCTTCGACCGTGACCTGCTGGAGCGGTACGGCACGGGCCTGATCGCCACCACCGGGTGCCCCTCCGGCGAGGTCAACATGTGGCTGCGGGCCGGCAAGGTGGACAGGGCCCGGCAGGCGGCGGCGGACTTCCAGGACATCTTCGGGCGTGAGAACTTCTACGCCGAGATCATGGACCACGGGCTGTCCATCGAGAAGAAGACCAAGCCGGCCCTGCTGGAGATCGCCAAGGAGCTCGGCATCCCGCTGCTGGGCACCAACGACCTGCACTACACCCACCGCGAGGACGCCCAGGCGCACGACGCCCTGCTGTGCATCCAGACCGGCTCCCGGCTCAACGAGCCCAACCGCTTCAAGTTCAACGGCGACGGCTACTACCTGAAGTCCGCCGCGGAGATGCGCGCGCTGTTCCGCGAGCACCCCGAGGCCTGCGACAACACCCTGCTGATCGCCGAGCAGTGCGAGGTGCAGTTCACCGAGGGCGCCGACCTGATGCCCCGGTTCCCGCTGCCCGAGGGCGAGGACGAGACCTCCTGGTTCATCAAGGAGGTCGAGGTCGGGCTGCACAAGCGCTACCCGGCCGGCATCCCCGACCACGTGCGCAAGCAGGCCGACTACGAGGTCGGGATCATCACCCAGATGGGCTTCCCGGGGTACTTCCTCGTGGTCGCCGACTTCATCAACTGGGCCAAGGACAACGGCATCCGGGTCGGCCCGGGCCGCGGCTCGGCCGCCGGCTCGATGGCCGCCTTCGCGATGGGCATCACCGACCTCGACCCGCTGCAGCACGGGCTGATCTTCGAGCGGTTCCTCAACCCCGAGCGCGTCTCCATGCCCGACGTCGACATCGACTTCGACGACCGCCGCCGGGGCGAGGTGATCCGCTACGTCTCGGAGAAGTACGGCGAGGAGCGGGTCAGCCAGATCGTCACCTACGGCACGATCAAGGCCAAGGCCGCGATCAAGGACGCCGCCCGGGTGCTCGACCGGCCGTACTCGGTGGGCGACGAGCTGACCAAGCTGATGCCCCCCGGCGTCATGGGCAAGGACATCCCGCTGTCGGGGATCTTCGACCCCAAGCACGAGCGCTACAAGGAGGCCGGGGAGTTCCGGGCCCGCTACGAGTCCGACCCGGGCGCGGCCGAGGTCGTCGACCAGGCCCGCAAGCTCGAGGGGCTGAAGCGGCAGTGGGGCGTGCACGCCGCCGGGGTCATCATCGGCCGGTACCCGCTGATCGACAGCATCCCGATCATGCGGCGCGAGGCCGACGGCGCGGTGATCACGCAGTTCGACTACCCGACCTGCGAGACCCTCGGCCTGCTGAAGATGGACTTCCTGGGCCTGCGCAACCTGACCGTGATCGACGACGCGCTGCGCAACATCGTCATCAACGGCAAGGACCCGGTCGACCTCGACGAGATCAGCAAGGACCTCACCGACCCGGCCACGTACGCACTGCTGTCCCGCGGGGAGACCCTGGGCGTCTTCCAGTTCGACGGTGGCCCGATGCGGTCGCTGCTGCGGCTGATGCGCCCGGACAACTTCGAGGACATCTCCGCCGTCGGCGCGCTGTACCGCCCCGGTCCGATGGGCGCGAACTCGCACACCAACTACGCGCTGCGCAAGAACGGCCAGCAGGAGATCACCCCGATCCACCCGGAGCTGGCGGAGCCGCTCGCGGAGATCCTGGGGCAGACCTACGGGCTGATCGTGTACCAGGAGCAGGTCATGGCGATCGCGCAGAAGGTCGCCGGGTACTCCCTCGGCAAGGCCGACCTGCTGCGCCGCGCGATGGGCAAGAAGAAGAAGTCGGTCCTGGACGCCGAGTACGTCGGCTTCGAGGCCGGGATGAAGGACAACGGCTACTCCGCCGCGGCGGTCAAGACGCTCTGGGACATCCTGGTCCCCTTCGCCGACTACGCCTTCAACAAGGCGCACTCGGCGGCCTACGGGCTGGTCTCCTACTGGACCGCCTACCTCAAGGCCAACTACCCGGCCGAGTACATGGCCGGGCTGCTCACCAGCGTCGGCGACGACAAGGACCGCCGGCCGGTGTACCTGGCCGAGTGCCGCCGGATGGGCATCAAGGTGCTCCCGCCGGACGTCAACGAGTCCTCCTGGGACTTCACCGCCGTCGGCACCGACATCCGGTTCGGCATGGCCTCGGTGCGCAACGTCGGGCACAACGTCGTCGACTCGATCGTGCGGGCGCGCGAGGAGAAGGGCGCGTTCAAGGACTTCGCCGACTTCATGCGCAAGATCGACACGGTGGCCTGCAACAAGAAGGTCATCGAGTCCCTGGCCAAGGCCGGCGCGTTCGACTCGATGGGCCACTCCCGGCAGGGCATCGCCGCGATCCACGCCAACGCCGTGGACCAGGCGATGGGGGTCAAGCGCAAGGAGGCCGAGGGCCAGTTCGACCTGTTCGGCAGCTTCGGCGAGACCGCCGAGGACCCGTTCGGCTCGTCGCTGGACATCGCCATCCCCACCGCCGACTGGTCGAAGTCGGAGAAGCTGGTGTTCGAGCGGGACATGCTCGGCCTCTACGTCTCCGACCACCCGCTGCACGGGGTGGAGCACGTGCTCACCTCGCACGCCGACACCGCCCTGGCCGAGATCATCGCCGGTGGCGTCGAGGACGGCGCCAACGTCACGATCGCCGGCATCCTGACCGCCGTCGGGCCGCGCACCAACAAGCAGGGCGCGCCGTGGGCGATCGCCACCATCGAGGACCTCGAGGCCGGGCTGGAGGTGCTGTTCTTCCCCAAGACCTGGGCGCAGGTCTCGGACAAGGTGGTCCGGGACCAGATCGTGGTGGTCAAGGGGCGGATCAGCCGCCGGGACGACACGCCCTCGCTGTTCGCCTCCGAGGTGTACATCCCCGAGGTGACCGACGGGCCCCGCGGGCCGGTGCTGGTCTCCATGCCGGCGGCTCGCTGCACGCCGCCGGTGGTGGAGCGGCTGCGCGAGGTGCTCGGCAGCCACCCGGGCACCACCGAGGTCCAGCTGAAGCTGCTCAACGGCGGCCGCGAGACGGTGCTGCGCCTGGACCAGGGGCTGCGGGTCCAGCCCAGCACCGCGCTGATGGGCGACATCAAGGCGCTGCTGGGCCCCACCAGCGTCGCCCTCCTGTGACGGCGGCCCCCGCCGCCTCCCGCCGCCCGCACCCGAGCCGCGGACCCTCGGCGGGGGCCGGGGATCAGCCTGAGTCGAGGCACACAGCCGGGCCAGCGACACTGGACCGGTGACCGATCCCCGTACCGCTGGGCCGGCGCCGGGCGCACCGGCCGGCACCGGCGCGCCGCCGGCGTCCCGGCCCGCGACGCCGCCACCGGGCTGGGTGCCCCAGCAGCCGGCGACCCGCGCCGGTCGGGTGACCGGCCTGCGGGGCAGCCGCGAGGACGTGCGGGCCGGGCTGATCACCGTGCTGGCCCTGACGGTCGCCGGCCTGGGGGCCGGCGCGCTGTGGGCCTGGCTGGCCCCGCGGGCCGACTACCGGGTCACCGAGACCCAGGTGGTGCCGGTGGTCGGGGTACCGAGCGCTGAGGTCCTCTTCGCCGACGACGGCGTGTACGTCCTGGTGCTGGCCGGGCTGGGGGTGCTGGCCGGTCTCCTGGTGTGGCTGATCCGCCGCCGCCGCGGTGTGCCTGCGCTGGTCGGCCTGGCCGGCGGGATGGTCGGCGCCGGGGTCGTCGCCTGGCAGCTGGGCGAGCTGCTGGGGCCGGGGCCCTCCGAGGCGGAGCTCACCGAGGTGGGCAGGACGATCACGACCGGCGTGGACCTGGCCGCCACCGCGGCGCTGGCCATCGGGCCCTTCGCCGCCGTGCTCACCTACCTGGTCGCCGCCGCGCTCACCCCCGACGACGACCTCGGCCGCCCCGACGACGCCCCGCGGGCGCAGCAGCAGCTGCCACCCCGCCCGCCGCTGCCGCCGGTCCCACCGTCAGCCCCCCGCCGTCAGGCCCCCTCGCAGGGGCCCACCGCGAGCTAGCGAGCGGTGGGGGTGGGGGGGGTCCTTCCTCAGTTCGGGGTCATCGGGGTGGCGAACTGGCGCAGCGGCACCGGCACCGCGCCGAGCGTCCGCAGCAGGGTCAGCTCCCGGCGCAGCATCCGGGACTCCATGGCCAGCCGGCGGCGGGTCGCGGACTCGGCCAGCAGCGCCTGCCGGTCCTCGGTGGTCAGCAGGGCCACCGAGGCGACCAGGTAGGACAGGCCGCGGGCGTCGTCGCTGACCTCGCGCAGCAGGGCCGCGGTGTCGGCGATCCCGGCCGGGGCGGCGTCGTCCTCGGGCACCAGGTCCTCCGACGTCAGGGCCTCCAGCACCTCGTCCGGCAGCCCGTCGCCGCCACCCTGGCGGACGGCGACGTCGGCCACGTACCGGGCGAAGAGGTCGCGGACGTTCCCGGCGAGCAGCTCCAGGGACCCGCGGGCCACGTCGGTCACGACCTCGTCGGTCTCGTGCCCGGGCGCGGTGTCCACGCCGACCAGCCCCTCGGCGTCACCGGCGGCCTCCTCGGCCGCCTCCTCCTCGTGCAGCCACTCGACGACCGCGCGCAGGTACGTCGGCGCAGCGCCGGCCTCGCCACCGTGCTCGCCCACGTCGGCCGGGGCCAGGACGTCGAGCAGCCGGAACCGCTCGCCACCGACGGTCACCACCTGGTACCCGCCGTCGGACTGGGGGGCGACGACCCGCAGCACCGCGGTGCAGCCGACGTCGAAGAGCGCCTCGGCGGGCGCGACGCGCTCCACCTCCCAGCCCTGGCGGATCGCCACCACGCCGAACCGGCGCGGGGCGCCCTCGGGGAGGGCGGAGAGATCGGCGACGAGCTGGCGGTACCGGGGCTCGAAGATGTTCAGCGGCAGGACGACGCCGGGGAACAGTGGTGTCTCCAAGGGGAACAGCGGGATGACCTCGCGGTCCCCGGTTCCCTCCTCCTCGCGCACGCCGGGAGCCTACGGGCAGCAGGGCCGGTGCACTCGCCGTCTACCGTGGGGTGTTCTCCCGTCGTACCCGGAGGTGCTCCGTGCTGTCCCGCATCGACCTGCGTGGTCCTGCTCTGCCCGGGCCGCGTGAGCTCGCCCAGCTGCTGCCGCGTGCCGGCGTCGACATCGACTCGGTGCTCGACGTCGTCCGGCCGATCTGCGAGGACGTGCGGCTGCGCGGCGCCGCCGCGGTCCGGGAGGTCACCGCGCGGCTGGACGGCGTGGACGTCCCGGAGATGGCCGTGCCGCAGGCCGCCCTCGACGAGGCGCTGGCCACCGTCGACCCTGCGGTGCGCGCCGCGCTGGAGGAGTCGATCCGCCGGGTGCGGATCGTGCACTCCGACCAGCGCCGCACCGACGTCACCACCGACGTGGTGCGCGGCGGCACCGTCACCGAGCGATGGGTGCCGGTGCGCCGGGTCGGCCTGTACGTGCCCGGCGGGCTGGCCCCGCTGCTGAGCTCGGTGGTCATGAACGTCGTCCCGGCGCAGCTGGCCGGGGTCACCTCGATCGCGGTGGCCAGCCCGCCGCAGCGGGACAACGGCGGCCTGCCCGACCCCGGGGTGCTGGCGGCGTGCGCGCTGCTGGGCGTCACCGAGGTGTACGCGGTGGGCGGGGCCCAGGCGATCGCCGTCTTCGGCTACGGCGCGGGCTCCTGCGCACCGGTCGACCTGGTCACCGGGCCGGGCAACGTCTACACCACCGCGGCCAAGCGACTGCTGCGCGGCCTGATCGGCATCGACTCCGAGGCCGGCCCGACCGAGGTCGCCGTCCTGGCCGACGACACCGCCGACCCGGTGCACGTCGCCGCCGACCTGATCAGCCAGGCCGAGCACGACCCGCTGGCCGGTGCGGTGCTGGTCACCACCAGCGAGGAGCTCGCCGACGCCGTCGGTGAGCTGCTGCCTGCTCAGGTGGCCGCCACCAAGCACAGCGACCGGATCACCACCGCGCTCGGGGGCACCCAGTCGGGCATCGTGCTGGTCGACGACCTGGACGCCGGGCTGGCCGTGGTCGACGCCTACGCCGCCGAGCACCTGGAGATCCAGACCCGCGATGCCCGTGCGGTGGCGATGCGGGTGCGCAACGCCGGCGCGGTCTTCGTCGGCCCGTGGGCCCCGGTCTCCCTCGGTGACTACGCGGCCGGCTCCAACCACGTGCTGCCCACCGGCGGCTGCGCCCGGCACTCCAGCGGGCTCAGCGTCCAGACGTTCCTCCGTGGCATCCACGTGGTCGAGTACGACGAGCAGGCCCTCGCCGAGGTCGCCGGGCACATCGACGCCCTGGCGAACGCCGAGGACCTGCCCGCGCACGCCGCCGCGGTCCGGGCCCGGCAGCAGTCGCCGTCCCGGTCGTGACCGCGATGGAGGCGTTGCCGCTGCGGCCGGAGCTGCGGGGCCGGTCGCCGTACGGCGCGCCGCAGCCACCTGCCGAGCACCGGCTCAACACCAACGAGAACCCGCACCCGCTGCCCCCGGCGCTGCTGGCCGACCTCCAGGTTGCCCTGGCCGAGGCGGCCACCGGCCTCAACCGCTACCCCGACCGGGACGCCACGGCGTTGCGGGCCGACCTGGCCGCCTACCTGACCCGGACCAGCGGCGAGCAGGTCACCCCGGCGCAGGTGTGGGCGGCCAACGGCTCCAACGAGGTGCTGCAGCAGGTGCTGCAGACCTTCGGCGGCGCCGGCCGGACGGCGCTGGGCTTCACCCCGTCCTACTCGATGCACCCGATCCTCAGCGCGGGCACCGGAACCGCCTGGGTCGACGGGCACCGCCGCGCCGACTTCACCATCGACCCGGCGGCCGCCGCCGCCCAGGTGCGTGAGGTGCGGCCGGACGTCGTCTTCGTGACCAGCCCGAACAACCCGACGGGCACCGCGGTCGAGCTGGACACCATCGCCGCGCTCTACGAGGTCACCGACGGCGTCCTGGTCGTGGACGAGGCCTACACCGAGTTCGCCCGCACCGGCACGGTCTCGGCGCTCTCGCTGCTGCCCGGGCGCCCACGGCTGATCGTCAGCCGCACGATGAGCAAGGCGTTCGGGATGGCGGGGCTGCGGCTGGGCTACCTGGCCGCCGACCCGACCGTGGTCGACGCGCTGCAGCTCGTCCGGCTGCCGTACCACCTGAGCTCGCTGACCCAGGCGGCGGCGCGGGCCGCGTTGGCGCACACCGAGCAGTTGCTGGCCACGGTCGACCTGGTCAAGGCCGAGCGGGACAGGATCGTCGCCGCGCTGCCGGGCATGGGGCTGACCAGCGTGCCCAGCGACGCGAACTTCGTGCTGTTCGGCCACTTCGCCGACTCCGCCGCGGCCTGGCAGGCGCTGCTGGACCGGGGGGTGCTCGTGCGCGACGTCGGCCTGCCCGGCTGGCTGCGGGTCACCGCCGGCACCACCGAGGAGACCGATGCGTTCCTCACCGCGCTGGGTGAGGTCGCACCGGCGCACCGCGGCTCTCTGGGAGGATCGACGGCATGAACCGCACTGCACGGGTCGAGCGAACGACCAAGGAGACCAAGCTCGTGGTCGAGGTCGACCTCGACGGCACCGGGACGGCCGACGTCGCCACCGGGGTCGGGTTCTACGACCACATGCTCACCGCGCTGTCCAAGCACAGCGGGATCGACCTGACGGTGCACGCCGACGGCGACCTGCACATCGACGCCCACCACACGGTCGAGGACGTCGCCATCGCGCTCGGCCAGGCGTTCGCCGAGGCGCTCGGGGACAAGCGTGGGATCACCCGCTACGGTGACGCGACGATCCCGATGGACGAGGTGCTGGTGCAGGCCGCCGTCGACCTCTCCGGCCGGCCGTACTTCGTGCACGCCGAGCCCGAGAACATGACGCCGATGATCGGGCCGGACTACCCGACCTCGCTCACCAAGCACGTGCTGGAGTCCTTCGCGTTCAACGCCCGGATCAGCCTGCACGTGCGGGTGCTCTACGCCGGCCGGGACGCCCACCACATCGTCGAGGGCCAGTTCAAGGCCCTGGCCCGTGCGCTGCGCACCGCCGTCGCCCTGGACCCGCGGGTCACCGACGTGCCCTCGACCAAGGGCGCTCTGTGACCTCGTGAACTTCGGCGTCGCGCTGATGGTCGTCGGCGGGTTCCTGCTCGGCGGCGCGTACAGCATCTTCAGGGCCGACTCCGACACCGACGGTCGCACCGGGGTGCAGGTGGCCTTTGCCGTCGTCCTGCTGGTGGCCGCCCTGCTGGCGACGGTGGCCGGCGTCCTGCGGCTGGTCTAGGGCGGTCGCCCCGCAGCCCGGGAATGCCGGCGGGCCGCGAACGGCTGGTGGGTAGCGTGGGAGATGTGAAGAAGATCGTCGTCCTCGACTACGGGTCGGGCAACCTGCGCTCGGCCGAGCGTGCCCTGACCCGGGTGGGTGCCGACGTCACCGTGACCGCCGACCCGGAGGCCGCGCTGGAGGCCGACGGGCTCGTCGTCCCCGGGGTGGGCGCCTACGCCGCCTGCATGGACGGGCTGCGCGCCGTGGACGGGCCCAAGGTCATCGGTCGCCGGCTGGCCGGCGGACGTCCGGTGCTCGGCATCTGCGTGGGCATGCAGATCCTGTTCGAGCGCGGCGTCGAGCACGGGCAGGACACCGAGGGCTGCGGGGAGTGGCCCGGCGTCGTCGAGCAGCTGCACGCGCCGGTGCTGCCGCACATGGGCTGGAACACCGTCTCCTCCCCGGAGGGGTCGACGCTGTTCGCCGGCCTCGAGGGGCAGCGCTTCTACTTCGTGCACTCCTACGGGGTGCGGGAGTTCCCGCTCGCCGAGCCGGGCGTCACCGGCCGGCTGACCCCGCCGGCGGTCACCTGGGCCGAGCACGGCGACCGGTTCGTGGCCGGGGTGGAGAACGGGCCGCTGTCGGCGACCCAGTTCCACCCGGAGAAGAGCGGCGATGCCGGCGCCCAGCTGCTCACCAACTGGCTCGACACCCTCGACTGAGCGATCCCCCGAGGTCGAGCCGGCCCGCCGTCAGCTGGACCTCGACGTGCTCGGCTCAGCCGGCCTGGGGGTTGAGCCGCATGAGCCGGGGCGGAGCCGCGTCCTGACGCGGCTCAACCCCCGCTGGGCCGGGTTGACCCGGGCCGGCGCCGCTGGCTGGCAGGGCCGGGTCCAACCGGGCCGGCGTCGGCGGACGGTGACGTGGTCAGCTGCGCAGGTAGGACGCCCCGTTCACGTCGATGATCGTGCCGGTGGAGAACCGGGCTCCGGGCGAGGCCAGCCACAGCACCGCCGAGGCGACCTCCTCCGGGTGGGCGACCCGGCCGTAGGGCGACTGGGCCCGGACGGCGTCCCCGCCCGGGCCGTCGAGCACCTCGCGGGCCATCTCGGTCTGCACGAACCCCGGCGCCACGGTGCCGACGGAGATGCCGTGCGGCGCCAGCGCCAGGGCCATCGACTGGCCGAAGGCGTTCAGCCCGGCCTTGGACGCCCCGTATGCGGGGTTGGCCGGCTCGCCGCGGAAGGCGCCCCGGCTGGAGACGTTGACCACCGCGCCGCCACCGGCGGCGATCAGGTGCGGCAGTGCGCGGAACGTCGCGTTGGCCGGGCCGACCAGGTTGACCGCCAGGGTGTGCTGCCAGGCCGCCTGCCACTCGTCGTAGCCGGTCTCCAGCGGCGGGTGGGCGGTGAAGACGCCGGCGTTGTTGACCAGCACGTGCAGCCCGCCCAGCGCCGCAGCGGCCTCGTCGACCATCCGCCCGACGGCGTCGGGGTCGGTGAGGTCGGCCTGCACCAGCACGTGGCCGGTGCCGGGCAGCTCGGCCAGCACCTGCTCGGCGCGCTCGCGGGAGCCGCCCCAGTGCACGGCGACCCGGTCGCCCTGGCCGGCGAACGCCAGGGCGATCGCCCGGCCGATGCCGCGGGAGGCGCCGGTCACCAGGACGGCGCGGGAACTCGGGGTCTGCGTGGCCACGGACGGAGTCAACCAGTCACCAGCTGCCCCGGTGCACGACCTCGTCCAGGCCCCGCCGGCCGCGCTTGAGCGACGGCGACCGCTTGTCCTCGGTGCCGGGCCAGCCCACCGAGACGCAGCCGATCGGCGTGTAGGCGGCCGGCACCCCGAAGGCGGTGCGGAAGGCGTCGACGCGCTCGGCCGGGACGCCGAAGAAGCAGGCGCCCAGCCCCTCGTCGACCGCGGTGAGCAGCATCAGCAGCGAGGCCATCCCGGTGTCGACGTCCCAGTAGGGCACCGGCCAGCGGGCCTCGTCACGGTCGGTCCAGCCCTTGTCGGACTCCGCGTAGCGCTCCAGGTAGGCGGCCTTGTGCGACAGCGGCACCACCAGCAGCGGTGCCCGGCGCATCCGGGTCAGCCAGCCGTCGGCCGGGCCGGCGTCGGTGGTCGCCGTCCAGAAGCGCTCCCGTTCGTCCGGCGTCTCCAGCACCAGGAACGCCCAGCCCTGGCTGAACCCGGCCGAGGGCGCGCGGATCGCGTGCTCGAGCAGCCGGTCCCGTACCTCGGGCGGCACCGGCCGGTCGGGGTCGTAGTCCCGCACCATGCGGCGGCGGCGGACGACGTCAGCGAACTGCACGGCACGACTCCATGCCGAGCACCCTGCCGCACGCCCCCGACAGGTTGTCGGTGCCCCGGTCGGGTAGGAGCGCACCGCGGCCGCCGGGGACCTCCCGGCCGTCGCCACCGCCGGACCGAGGGGCAGCCATGACGACGAGCGGACGGGGGACGCCGACCGGCGGCCTCGTGCAGAGCCTGCAGGGGAACGCGGCGTCGCTGGTGCGCCTGGAGCTCGACCGGCTGCGGCAGGAGCTGAGCGACAGCGCGCGCCAGGCCGGCCGGGCCTCGGCGCTGCTGGGCGGGGCCGGGCTGCTCGGCATGGTGACGGTGGGGACCTCGGTCGCCCTGGTGCTGCGGTCGCTGGACACCGTGCTGCCCCGCCCCGCCTCCGCCGCGCTGCTCAGCGGCGTCTGCGGCGCCGGCGCCGGGGTGCTCGCCGCGCTGGGCGTCGCCGAGCTGCGCCGGGCGAGGCCCTTCGTGCCGGAGGAGACCGTGCAGGGCGTGACGGACGACGTGCGGGCGGCACGTCCCGGGACGTCCGGGGGCACCGCGAGGCCGGCCGGCTGATCCGTTCGCCCACCGGCAGCCGGGTGGGCCGGACCCGACTGTCGGCGGGCTTCCCTAGGCTGTGCACGTGTCGAAGCTCCAGCTGCTCCCCGCCGTCGACGTCGCCGACGGCCTCGCCGTCCGCCTGGTCCAGGGGGAGGCCGGCAGCGAGACCTCCTACGGCGACCCGCTCGAGGCGGCGCTGGCCTGGCAGCGCGACGGCGCCGAGTGGGTGCACCTGGTCGACCTGGACGCCGCCTTCGGGCGTGGCTCCAACCGGGCGCTGCTGGCCCGGGTGGTCGGCTCGCTCGACGTCGACGTCGAGCTCTCCGGTGGCATCCGGGACGACGAGTCCCTGGCGGCCGCGCTGGCCACCGGCTGCCGCCGGGTGAACCTGGGCACGGCCGCCCTGGAGTCCCCGGAGTGGTGTGCGCGGGCGATCGCCGAGCACGGCGACCGGGTCGCCGTCGGCCTGGACGTCCGGGGCACCCGGCTGGCCGCCCGCGGGTGGACCAAGGAGGGCGGGGAGCTGTACGAGACCCTCGCCCGGCTGGACGCCGAGGGGTGCGCTCGCTACGTCGTCACCGACATCACCAAGGACGGCACGCTGCGCGGCCCGAACCTGGAGCTGCTCCGCGAGGTCTGCGCGGCCACCTCACGCCCGGTCGTCGCCTCCGGTGGGGTCAGTTCGCTGGACGACATCCGTGCGCTGGCCGCGCTGACCGAGGTGGGCGTCGAGGGCTCGATCGTCGGCAAGGCGCTGTACGCCGGGCAGTTCACCCTGCCCGAGGCGCTGGCGCTGACCGAAGAACTGGCATGACCGCGCTGCGGCTGGGCTCCGGGGCTCCCTGGGAGGACGTCGTCGGCTACAGCCGGGTCGTCGTGCACGGTGACACTGCCTGGGTGAGCGGGACGACGGCGACAGTCGACGGCGCGGTGGCCCACCCGGGGGACGCCGCCGGGCAGACCCGCGTGGCCCTCTCCGGGGTCCGGCGGGCGCTGGACGAGGTCGGGTTCGCGCTCGGCGACGTGGTCCGCACCCGCATGTACGTCACCGACATCAGCCGCTGGGAGGAGGTCGGGCGGGTGCACGGGGAGTTCTTCCGCGACGCCCGGCCCGCGACGTCGATGGTGCAGGTGGCCGCCCTGATCGACCCGGCGATGCTGGTGGAGATCGAGGCCGACGCGGTCCGGGGTGCGGCGTGAGCCTGGCCGTCCGGGTGATCCCGTGCCTGGACGTCGACGCCGGCCGGGTGGTCAAGGGCGTGAACTTCGTCGACCTGGTCGACGCCGGTGACCCGGTGGAGATGGCCCGGGTCTACGACGCCGAGGGCGCCGACGAGCTGACCTTCCTGGACATCACCGCCAGCTCCGGTGACCGGGAGACGACCTACGACGTCGTCCGGCGCACCGCGGAGAGCGTGTTCATCCCGCTCACCGTCGGGGGAGGGGTGCGCAGCGTCGCCGACGTCGACCGGCTGCTGCGCAACGGAGCGGACAAGATCGCGGTCAACACCGCTGCGGTGACCCGGCCGGAGCTGATCGCCGAGATCGCCGACCGGTTCGGCAACCAGGTCCTCGTGCTGTCCCTGGACGCGCGCCGGGTGCGGGACGGCGTGCAGACCGACTCCGGCTTCGAGGTCACCACCCACGGTGGCCGGCGCGGCACCGGCCGGGACGCCGTCGAGTGGGTGGTGCAGGCCGCCCGGCTGGGCGTCGGCGAGGTGCTGCTGAACTCGATGGACGCGGACGGCACGCGCACCGGCTTCGACACCGACCTGATCGCCGCGGTGCGGCGCGAGGTCTCCGTGCCGCTGATCGCCAGCGGGGGAGCGGGCGCGGTCGACCACTTCCCGCCGGCGGTGGCCGCCGGTGCCGACGCGGTCCTCGCGGCCAGCGTCTTCCACTTCGGTCAGCTGCGGGTCGGCGACGTCAAGCAGGGGCTGGCCGCCGCCGGCGTGCAGGTGCGGCAGGAGACCGACCACCCACTGCGCTGAGCGGCGGCTCCGGGGTCAGTCGACGGTGAGGTCCACGCAGGCGACCTCGCGGCGGCCGCTCACCCAGAGCAGCACCTCCAGCGGGGCGCCGGTCACCGTGGTCGTCGGCTCGCCGTCGTGAAGCCGGCGCTCGCTGCCCGCCGAGCCGTCGGGCACGTCGCTGCGCTGCACCAGCAGGCCGGCCGTCGGCCGCGGCGCGGCCCCGCCGCGGGCCAGCAACGGCACGCTCTTCCAGAGCTGGTCCTGCACCTGGCGCGGCAGCTCGCGCGGCGCCCAGCCGGGCTGCGCCCGCCGGACGTCCTCGTGGTGGATCACCATCTCCGCGGTGTTGACCAGCCGGTCCAGCACCGGCCAGGCGGTGGGCACCCAGGCCGGCGGCCCCGACCGGACATCGGCGACCAGCCGGGCGAAGTCCTGCCGCTCCCGGGCCCGGCCGTGCACCCGGTCCGTCCACCGCGCGAACGGCCCACCCAGCACGAACCCCGGCATGGCGTCGGGGCGGCGGTCGCGCACGACGAGGTGGGCGGCCATGTCCTGGGTGGCCCAGCCCTCGCAGCAGGTGGGCTGGTCGGGCCCCAACCGGTCCAGCAGGTCGGCCAGCGCGGCCCGCTCCGACTGCGACACGGGCACGGCGGAGGTCGGCACGAGCCGAGGCTATCTCCGTTCCGCCGTCCGGGGCCCGTCGGCGAGACCGGTACGTGACCCGTGCGGTGCCCCCGGCGTCCCGGGCACCGCCCGACCCGTCGCGGGCGCCCGCCGATTCCGTTAGGGGGCCTAAGGAGTGCGCGTAGGCTGGTGGCACCGACCGATCGATCTCTGGAGGACCCCTGTGCCGCGCCGCAGAGACGCCGTCGTCCGGCGCGGACTCCGTCACGTGCGCCGCGCCGTGCGCGAGCAACCGGGCATCTTCGCGCTGGCCTTCCTGGGCAGCAGCCTCTACGGCGGGATGACGGTCGCCAGCGCCTACGTCATCGGTGGGATCACCACCCGGGTGCTGCTGCCGGCCTTCGACGAGGGGGCCACCACCACGGCCGCGCTGACCCTGGCCGCCCTGGCGATCCTCGTCGTCGCCGTCCTGAAGATCGTCGGCATCATCGGTCGGCGGCTGTTCGCCGGGATGATGGCCTACCGGCTGCAGGCCGACTACCGCCGCCGGGTCACCGGCCAGTACCTCCGGCTGCCGCTGTCCTGGCACCAGCGGCACCCCACCGGGCAGCTGCTGTCCAACGCCAACTCCGACGTCGAGTCGGCCTGGTTCTTCGTCCAGCCGCTGCCCTTCGCCTGCGGTGCGCTGGTGATGGTGGCCATCACCAGCGTCGCGCTGGTGCTCACCGACCCCCTGCTCGCGCTGGTCGGGCTGGTCGTCTTCCCCCTGGTGTTCGTGATGAACGCCGTCTACAGCCAGGTCATGTCGCCCCGGATGGCCCGCGCCCAGCAGCTGCGCGCCGAGGTCAGCGAGATCGCCCACGAGAGCTTCGACGCCGCACTCGTCGTCAAGACGCTGGGCCGGGAGACCACCGAGACCACCCGGTTCGCGGTGAAGGCCGACGAGCTGCGCGACGGGCTGATCTCCGTCGGCCGGGTCCGGGGCCTGTTCGACCCGCTGATGGAGGCGCTGCCGAACCTGGGCACGCTGGCGGTGCTGTTCATCGGGGCCCAGCGGGTCGTCGCCGGCGCCGCCGACGCCGGCGACCTGGTCTCCATCGCCTACCTGTTCACCCTGCTGGCGCTGCCGATCCGGGCCATCGGCTGGGTGCTGGCCGACCTGCCCCGGGCGATGGCCGGGTTCGACCGGGTCACCCCCGTGCTCGAGGCCACCGGGGAGATCCCGCACGGGCCCGACACGGCCCCTGCCGGCGACCAGGGCGCCGTGCTCGCGTTGCACGACGTGTCGTTCCGCTACGGCGGTGCCGTCCGCCCGACCCTGGACGGCGTCACCTTCGACGTCGCCGCCGGGCGCACGCTCGCCGTCGTCGGCCCGACCGGCGCCGGCAAGTCCACCCTCGCCGGCCTGCTGGTGCGGCTGACCGACCCGGACTCCGGGGCGGTGCTGCTCGACGGGGTCGACCTGCGCACCCTCCGCGAGGGCCAGGTCAGCGACCACGTGGCGTTCGTCGCCCAGACGACCTTCCTCTTCGACGACACCGTCCGCGACAACGTGACCCTGGGCGGGCCGTACACCGACGAGGAGGTGCACGAGGCGTTGCGGATCGCCGCCGCCGACGACTTCGTCGGCCGCCTCCCCGACGGGCTGGACACCCGGGTCGGCGAGCGTGGCGCCAGCCTCTCCGGCGGCCAGCGGCAGCGGCTGGCGCTGGCCCGCGCCATCGTCCGCCGTCCCCGGCTGCTGGTGCTGGACGACGCGACCAGTGCGGTCGACCCGTCGGTGGAGGCCCGGATCCTGGACGCGCTGCGCGCGACCGACCGGCCGGCCACCGTCGTCGTGGTCGCCTACCGGCAGGCGACCATCGCGCTGGCCGACGAGGTGCTCTGGCTGGAGGCCGGCCGGCTCGTCGCCCGCGGCACGCACGCCGAGCTGCTCGCCCAGGTGCCCGGCTACGCCCGCCTGGTGCACGCCTACCAGCCGCCCGAGCCAGGCCTGGCCGAGCGCGCCCCCGCGGAGGTGCCGGCGTGAGCGACGAGCCGGTGCTGGCCACCGACCGCCGGTCGGAGAGCGCCACCGCGACCCTGCGCCGGGGCCTGCGGATGATGCCGGAGTTCCGCCAGGGGCTGCCCGCCACCTTCGCGCTGGCCCTGATCGCCACCGCCGGCCGGGTGGTCGTCCCGATCGCGGTGCAGCAGACCCTGGACCGGGGGCTCGGCGCACCCGACGGCCCGGACATCGACCTGGTCCGCGACCTGGTAGCGGTCTGCGCGGTCGTCGTGCTGATCACCAGCTTCGCCGTCTACCGGATGAACGTGCGGCTGTTCCGCACGACCGAGACGGCGCTGGCCGGGCTCCGGGTGCGGGCGTTCCGGCACGTGCACGACCTGTCGGTGCTGCACCAGCAGGGCCAGCGGCGGGGGTCGCTGGTCTCCCGGGTGACCAGCGACGTCGACCAGCTGTCGGTGTTCATGCAGTGGGGCGGGGTGCTGGGGCTGGTCAGCCTCGGCCAGCTCGTGGTGGCCACCGTCGTCATGGCGGTCTACTCCTGGCAGCTCACCCTGCTGGTGCTGGTCTGCTTCATCCCGCTGGCCGTGGCGGTCAAGTTCTTCGCCCGCCGCCTGGCCGAGGTCTACGGCGTCGTGCGCGAGCGGGTCGGCGACGTGCTGGCCGCGGTGGGGGAGTCGGTCGTCGGTGCGCCGACGGTGCGGGCCTACGGCGTCCGCGCCCGGACGGCGGCCCGCCTCGACGGCGCCATCGACCGGCACTACCGCGCCTCGGTGCACGCGCAGAAGGTGACCGCCGGCGTCTACGTCAGCGGCGAGTTCATCGCCGCCGTCGCCAACGCAGCGGTCGTCGTGGTCGGCGTGCTGCTCGGCATCGCCGGGGACATCAGCGCCGGCACCCTGGTCGCCTTCCTCTTCCTGGTCACGCTGTTCGTCGCGCCGGTGCAGACCGCCAGCGAGGTGCTGAACGAGGCGCAGAACGCCGTCGCCGGGTTCCGCCGGGTGCTCGACGTGCTGGACACCGAGCCCGACGTCCAGGACCCCGCCGACGGCCGGCCGCTGCCCGACGGGCCGCTGGACGTGCGCTTCGACGCCGTCTCCTTCGCCTACGCCGCGGGCGGCGCCAAGGCCCTGGACGGTGTCGACCTCACCATCGCCGCCCGGACCCGCATCGCGATCGTCGGGGAGACCGGGTCGGGCAAGACGACGTTCGCCAAGCTCGTCACCCGGCTGATGGACCCCACCGGGGGCCGGGTGCTGGTCGGCGGCGTGCCGCTGGACGAGGTGGCCTTCGCCTCGCTGCGCGAACGGGTCGTCATGGTCCCCCAGGACGGGTTCCTGTTCGACGCCTCGGTGGCCGACAACGTGCGCTACGGCCGGCCGGGCCTGACCGACGCGCAGATCGTCGCCGCCTTCGACGAGCTCGGCCTGCGCGACTGGCTGGACGGGCTGCCCGACGGCGTCACCACCCCGGTGGGCCAGCGCGGGGAGTCGCTGTCGGCGGGGGAGCGGCAGCTGGTCGCGGTGGCCCGTGCCTACGTGGCCGACCCCGACCTGCTGGTGCTGGACGAGGCGACCAGCGCCGTCGACCCGGCCACCGAGATGCGGCTGACCCGGGCGCTGGACGCGCTCACCGACGGGCGCACCACGCTGACCATCGCGCACCGGCTGTCCACCGCGGAGCGGGCCGACGAGATCCTCGTCGTCGACGCCGGCCGGGTGGCCCAGCGCGGCACCCACGCCCAGCTCGTGGACGCCGACGGACCCTACGCGCGGCTGCACGCGTCCTGGCGGCGGAGCTCCGGGCGGCAGCCCGAACCCGCCGCCTGACCTGCGGGCCGCGGGGCTGCTGGGGCGGGTGGGCCGACGGTCCCGCCCGCCCACCGCCCGGGCGGCTCCGGACGAGCGCGGAGGCCCTACCGTCCGGCCGTGCCCTCCGAGCCTGCCCGCCGCCGTCCCCCGCTGCCCGCCCTGCTCGCCGTGCTGGGAGCGGTGCTCACCGCACTGCTGAGCGCCTTCTTCAGCGTCATCGCCCTGGCCTTCTCCAACGGTCAGTTCGGCGACGGGGGCTGGCTGGTGATCGCCACGCCGGTCCTGCTCGCGGCCTGGCTGCTGACCGGCGCGCTGCTGCTGGTGATCGGCCGGTCCTGGCTGGCGCTGCTCGTGCCGGCCGCCGTGGTGTTCGCCCTGGTCGTCTGGGGGACCGTCGCGGCCGGGCTCGGCTCGGACACCGACGGCTTCGTCGTCCTGCTGTGGGTGCTGCCCGCCGGCACCGCGGTGCTGGCCGCGCTCCCGGGCGTGCGCCGCTGGGTCACCGCGCGCCGGGGGGCCCGGTCGTCCACAGCCCTCGGCTGACCGGCCCCACCGGCGCGCCGACCCCCCTGGCGTCCCGGTGAGCGCACACCCGCCCCGGTCGGTGGGCGACTCGCACACGCCGGACCGCCCGGCCGGCGCCCCGGGCCAGCTAGCGTCCCCGGCGTGGGCAACGACGCTGACGTGATCGTGGTGGGGGCGGGGCTGGCCGGGCTGGTCGCCACCGCCGAGCTGGCCGACGCCGGGAAGCGGGTGCTGCTCCTGGACCAGGAACCGGCCGCCTCCCTCGGCGGGCAGGCGCACTGGTCCTTCGGCGGCCTGTTCCTCGTCGACAGCCCCGAGCAGCGGAGGCTGCGGGTCAAGGACTCCCTGGAGCTGGCCCGGCAGGACTGGCTGGGCACCGCCGGCTTCGACCGCGCGGAGGACCACTGGCCCCGCGAGTGGGCCGAGGCCTACCTGCAGTTCGCCGCGGGGGAGAAGCGCGCCTGGCTGCGCGAGCAGGGCGTCCGGTTCTTCCCGGTCGTGGGCTGGGCCGAGCGCGGCGGGTACACCGCCACCGGGCACGGCAACTCCGTCCCCCGGTTCCACATCACCTGGGGCACCGGGCCCGGTGTTCTCGCCCCGTTCCTGCGCCGGGTCGCCGACGCCGCTGCCCGCGGGCTGGTCGAGGTCCGGCACCGGCACCGGGTCGACGGCCTGGTGGTCACCGGCGGCGCGGTCACCGGCGTGCGCGGCGCGGTGCTGGAGCCCAGTGACGTCGCGCGCGGCGTGGCCAGCTCCCGCACCGAGGTCGGCGAGTTCGAGTACGCGGCGCAGGCCGTCGTCGTCACCTCCGGCGGCATCGGCGGCAACCACGAGCTGGTGCGCAAGAACTGGCCGGCGCGGCTGGGCCCCGTGCCGAAGCGGTTGCTCTCCGGCGTCCCGGCGCACGTCGACGGCCGGATGCTGGAGATCGCCCAGGGCGCCGGCGGCCGGGTGGTCAACCCCGACCGGATGTGGCACTACACCGAGGGCATCGCCAACCACTCACCGATCTGGGCGCACCACGGCATCCGGATCCTCCCCGGCCCCTCCTCTCTCTGGCTGGACGCGACCGGGTCCCGGCTGCCGGTGCCGCTGTTCCCCGGGTTCGACACCCTCGGCACGCTCGCGCACATCGGCACGACGGGGTACGAGCACACCTGGTTCCTGCTCACCCGGAAGATCGTGGAGAAGGAGTTCACCCTCTCCGGCTCCGAGCAGAACCCCGACCTGACGGGCAAGGACCTCAAGCTGCTGCTCACCCGGGTGCGCTCGGGTGCGGCGGCGCCGGTGCAGGCGTTCCTGGACAAGGGGGAGGACTTCGTCGTCGAGCGCACCCTGCCCGAGCTGGTGGCCGGGATGAACCGGCTCACCGGCGGCTCCCCGCACGTCGACCTGGCCACCGTGGAGCGGGAGGTCGTCTCCCGCGACCGGGAGATCGCCAACACCTTCACCAAGGACCTGCAGGTGACCGCGATGCGCCAGGCCCGCACGTTCCTCGGCGACAAGCTGATCCGGGTGGCTGCCCCGCACCGGCTGCTGGACCCCGATGCGGGGCCGCTGATCGCCGTCCGGCTCTCCGTGCTCACCCGCAAGTCCCTCGGCGGGCTGGAGACCGACCTGTCGGGCCGGGTGCTGCGGGCCGGCGGTGAGCCGTTCCCGGGCCTGTACGCGGCCGGGGAGGTCGCCGGCTTCGGTGGCGGGGGCATGCACGGCTACCGCTCGCTGGAGGGCACGTTCCTCGGCGGCTGCCTGTTCTCCGGCCGGGTGGCCGGACGGGCGCTGGCGGCCGCGCTGTGAGCACACCCGACTGGGACGCCGCACCCGACTGGGACGCCGTGCCCTACACGGGCCCGCCGTCCTACGGAGGTCCGCCGCCTCAGCAGGGGCAGGGCTCCCCGTCCCAGCCGGGGCTCCCACCGGGATGGGGGCCGTCGCAGGGGTGGGCGGCCCCGCAGGGCTGGCCACCGCCACAGGGCTGGGGCCCACCGGGCTGGGGCCCGCAGGCAGGGGGACCGCCGGCATGGGGTCCGCCGGCATGGGGTCCGCCGGGGGCCTGGGCCGGGCCCCGGCGCCCGGCCCGGCCGGGGTCGGTCGTCGCCGCCGCGGTCCTGGCGTTCGTCTCCGCGGTGCTCGTGGTCCTCGGCACGATCTACGGCCTGGCGTTCAGCGCGCTGCTCAGCCTGGCCCGGGGGCCCTCGGCCGGCGTCGGCAGCTGGACGGCGCTGACCCAGCTGGCCCTGGTGGCGCTGCTGGTCGTCGGGGGGCTGCGGCAGCTGAACGGCGACCGGCGGTGGCTGCTGGCTGCGGGCGCCGTCCAGGTCGCGCTCTGCCTGTACTGGGTGTTCGTGCTCGACGACCTCTCCTCGCGGACCGTCGGCGACGTCCTCGGCTTCGTGCCGCTGCTCTACCTCGCCCTGGCGGGGACGGCGGTCGGCCTCACCTTCCTGCCCGACGCCCGGGCGTGGGCCCGGCGGGCCGACCCGCCGGCACCTGCTCCGGGCCCGGAGCAGACGCCCGCAGGGGTGCACTGGCCCGACGCCTGACCGGCCGGTCCGCCAGGGCCTGACCGGCCCGTCCGCCAGGGCCTGATCGGCCGGGACCCGCCGGGTGGGACGATCCCTGCATGTCCGCCCCTGCCCCCGACACCGCCCTGGACCCCGCCGTCGCCGCGCTGCTGCGCCGCGACCCCGCCGGCCTCGTCGCCGCCGTCGTGCAGCAGCACGGCACCGGCGAGGTGCTGATGGTCGCCTGGATGGACGACGAGGCGCTGCACCGCACGCTCACCACCGGACGGGCCACCTACTGGTCCCGCAGCCGGGGCGAGTACTGGGTCAAGGGGGAGACCTCCGGGCACCGGCAGTGGGTGCGCGACGTGCGGCTGGACTGCGACGGCGACGCACTGCTGCTGCTGGTCGACCAGGAGGGCCCGGCCTGCCACACCGGCGAGCGCAGCTGCTTCCACCGCCCGCTGCCGGCCACGCCCGGGGCGCCGGCATGAGCCTGCAGCTGGGGCGCACCAGCCCGACCCGCGCCGAGTTCGCCCACCTGGCCGCCCCCGTCGTCCCGGTCACCCGCCGGCTGCTGGCCGACAGCGAGACCGCGGTGGGCATCTACCGCAAGCTGGCCGGCAACCGCCCGGGCACCGTGCTCCTGGAGTCCGCCGAGCAGGGCAAGCAGTGGTCCCGGTACAGCTTCGTCGGCGTGCGCAGCGCCGGGGTGCTGACCGAGGTCGACGGGACGACGGCCTGGCTCGGGGACCCGCTGCCCGGGCTCACCGACGACCTGCCGGCCGACCCGCTGGCCGCCGCCCGGACCCTGGCCCGCCGGCTCCGCTCGCCGCGCACCCCCGGCCTGCCGCCGCTGACCGGCGGTCTGGTCGGCTACCTGGGCTACGACGTCGTCCGGCGGCTCGAGCGGCTGCCGCAGACCGCGGTCGACGACCTCGGCATGCCGGAGCTCGCGCTGATGCTCGTCACCGACCTGGCGGTGCTGGACCACACCGACGGCACCGTGCTGCTCATCGCGAACGTGCTGGGCGGCGCGCCGGGCGGCTACGACGACGCGGTCGCCCGGCTGGACGCGATGGCCGCGGACCTGGCCGAGGCGGCGCCCCCGGGCGTGGCGATGGTCGAGACCGCCGACGCGCCGCCGGTGACCAGCAACATGGGGCCGGGGGAGTACGAGGCCGGCGTCGAGCGGGTGCGCGAGCACGTCCGCGCCGGCGACGTCTTCCAGACCGTGCTGGCCCAGCGCTTCGAGCTGGCCACCGCCGTCGACGCCCTGGACCTCTACCGGGTGCTGCGGGCCACCAACCCCTCGCCGTACATGTACCTGCTGCGCTTCGCCGGCCGGCAGTCGCCCTTCGACGTGGTCGGCTCCTCCCCGGAGGCGCTGGTCACCGTCACCGGGAGCAGGGCCGTGGTGCACCCCCCGGCCGGCACCCGTCCCCGCGGCGCGACCCCGGAGGACGACGTCCGGCTCACCGAGGAGCTGCTGGCCGACCCCAAGGAGCGGGCCGAGCACGTCATGCTCGTCGACCTGGCCCGCAACGACCTGGGCCGGGTGTGCGAGCCGGGCACCGTCGAGGTCGCCGACTTCATGCGGGTGGAGCGGTACAGCCACGTCATGCACCTGGTCTCCACCGTCGCCGGCCAGGTGACCGCGGACCGGGACGCCCTGGACGTGTTCGACGCGACGTTCCCGGCCGGCACCGTCTCCGGTGCGCCCAAGCCGCGGGCGATGGAGGTCATCGAGTCCCTGGAGCCCACCCGCCGGGCGCTCTACGCCGGCACGGTCGGCTACGTCGACGCCAGCGGTGACATGGACATGGCGATCGCCATCCGCACCGCGGTGCTGCACGACGGGCGGGCGTACGTGCAGGCGGGTGCCGGCGTCGTGGCCGACAGCGACCCGGCCACCGAGGAGGCCGAGACCCGGCACAAGGCCCGCGCCGTGCTGTCGGCGATCGCCACCGCGGAGGGGCTGCGGGAGCTGCCGTGAGCCACCCCGCGCCGTCGACGCCGGCCCCGGCCACCGGCCGGGGCCGGCGGGAGCTCACCGTGGCGGTCCTGCTCTGCGCGCTGTCCGGGGGGCTGGCGCTGTCGGCGTCGGGAGAGCCGTGGGCCGACGTCACGATCATGCGCGAACCGCCCTTGCCGCCGACGGCGGAGGTGCTGACCGGCAGCCAGGCCGCCCCGCTGGTCGCCGCCTGCGGGTTGCTGCTGCTCGCCGCCGCGCTCGCGGTCATCGCCGTCCGCGGCGCCGGCCGCGTCGTGGTCGGCCTGCTCGTCGCGGTGTCCGGGGGTGTGCTCGGCTGGTCCGGCCTGCGGGCGGTCACCGGCTCGCTGGACCTCGGCAGCTCCGTCGCCACGTCGGGGATCGGCCTGGGGCAGGCGCAGGTGACCGTCGACCCCGTGGCCACCTGGCCCGCGGTGGCCGTCGTCGCCGGCCTGCTCGGCGTGCTGGCCGGGGCCCTGGTGGTGCTCCGCGGCCGGGAGTGGCCCGGCATGGGGCGTCGTTACGAGCGCACCGGGCGGCCGGCGGACGCGGCGCCGGCGCCGGCCCGCCCGACCCGTCCCGCCCGTCCGGAGACCGACGAGGACCGGCACCAGGCCGCCTGGAAGGCGCTGGACCGGGGAGACGACCCGACAGTGTGAACAGGGACCGCCCGGGTGCGGTGCACCGGCCCCCCGGACGGAACCGGACCCGACCCGTCTCTAGAGTGATCCGCGCGGTCCGAGTGGTGGGGGCCGGTCCGGTGCCACATCCTGAGAGGTCCGAGGAGGGGTCATGAGCGTCCTCGACGAGATCGTCGCCGGCGTCCGCGAGGACGTCGCCGCCCGTCAGGCCACCACCCCGCTGACCGAGGTGCAGGCCGCGGCCCGCGACGCCCGGCCCGCACTGGACGCCCTGGCCGCGCTGCGCGCGCCGGGCGTCGGTGTGATCGCCGAGGTCAAGCGGCGCAGTCCGAGCAAGGGCGACCTCGCCGCGATCGCCGACCCGGCTGCGCTCGCCGCGCAGTACGCCGCCGGCGGGGCCCGGGCGATCAGCGTGCTCACCGAGGGGCGCCGGTTCGGCGGGTCGCACGCCGACCTGGCCGCCGTCCGCGCCGCCGTCGAGGTCCCGGTGCTGAACAAGGACTTCGTGGTCAGCAGCTACCAGGTGCACGAGGCCCGGGCGCACGGCGCGGACCTCGTGCTGCTCATCGTGGCCGCGCTCGAGCAGCCGGTGCTGATCGGCCTGCTCGAGCGCATCGAGTCCCTGGGCATGACCGCCCTGGTCGAGGTGCACAGCGAGGGCGAGGCCGACCGCGCGCTCGCCGCGGGCGCGTCGGTGATCGGCGTGAACGCCCGGGACCTGACCACCCTGTCGGTCGACCGCTCCACCTTCGAGCGGATCGCCCCGGGCCTGCCCAGCGAGGTCGTCAAGATCGCCGAGTCCGGCGTACGGGGCCCGCACGACCTGATCAGCTACGCCGGCGCGGGCGCCGACGCGGTGCTGGTCGGCGAGGGCCTGGTCACCTCGGGCGACCCGCGGCAGGCCGTCGCCGACCTGGTCACCGCAGGCTCCCACCCGGCCACCCCGCGCACCACCCGCTAGTACGGCCTCCGTGCAGGGGCCCGACGCCAGCCTGCGAGCGGTCGGGGGCAACGAGGTCCTTACGCTGGAGGGCATGACCCTCTCCGCGCATGCCCCGGCCCCTGACGTCCCCGACGCCACGGCGTCGGCGCAGTGGCCGGACGCCACGGGCCACTTCGGCGTCTTCGGTGGCCGGTTCGTCCCGGAGGCCCTGATCGCCGCGCTCGACGAGCTGACCGCGGCCTACGAGGCGATGCGGGTCGACCCCGCGTTCCTCGACGAGTACGCCACCCTGCAGCGCGACTACACCGGCCGGCCCAGCCCGATCACCGAGGTGCCGAAGTTCGCCGAGCACTGCGGTGGCGCCCGGGTGCTGCTCAAGCGCGAGGACCTCAACCACACCGGCTCGCACAAGATCAACAACGTGCTGGGCCAGGCGCTGCTCACCAAGCGGATCGGCAAGACCCGGGTCATCGCCGAGACCGGCGCCGGCCAGCACGGGGTCGCCACCGCCACCGCGGCCGCCCTGATGGGGCTGTCCTGCACCGTCTACATGGGCGAGGAGGACACCCGCCGCCAGGCGCTCAACGTCGCCCGGATGCGGCTGCTGGGCGCCGAGGTGATCCCGGTGACCACCGGGTCGCGCACGCTGAAGGACGCGATCAACGAGGCGTTCCGCGACTGGGTGACGAACGTCGAGACCACCAACTACGTCTTCGGCACCGTCGCCGGCCCGCACCCGTTCCCGATGATGGTCCGGGACTTCCAGCGGGTCATCGGCGACGAGGCGCGGGCCCAGCTGCTCGAGCGCGAGCAGCGGCTGCCCGACGTCGTCCTGGCCTGCGTCGGCGGCGGGTCCAACGCCATCGGCATCTTCACCGCCTTCGTGCCCGACGAGGCCGTCCGGCTGGTCGGCCTGGAGGCCGGTGGGGACGGCGTGGACACCGGCCGGCACGCGGCCACCATCACCGGCGGCGACCCCGGGGTGCTGCACGGCGCGCGCTCCTACCTGCTGCAGGACGACAACGGGCAGACCGTCGAGTCGCACTCCATCTCCGCCGGTCTCGACTACCCCGGGGTCGGCCCCGAGCACGCCTTCCTGCACGACATCGGCCGGGCCGAGTACCGGCCGGTCACCGACGCCGAGGCGATGGAGGCGTTCGCGCTGCTGTGCCGCACCGAGGGGATCATCCCGGCGATCGAGTCGGCGCACGCCCTGGCCGGTGCCATGGTCGTCGGCCGGGAGCTCGGCCCCGACGCGCTGCTGCTGGTGAACCTCTCCGGCCGCGGGGACAAGGACGTCGAGACCGCCAGCGCCTGGTTCGACCTGGCGGACCAGACGGCGCCCACCGACTCCGACGAGCGGGCCGTCGAGGCCGGCCGGGGCGCCGAGCCCGGGCCCGGCATGGACACCGACCAGCGCACCACGCAGGGTGCAGTGAGCAACGACGAGGCCGTCGCCGGGCAGGACGCGGGGGAGCAGGCATGAGCAGCGCCCTCGCCGAGGTGATCGGCGCCGCCCGTGCCGAGGGACGAGCAGCGCTCATCGCCTACCTCCCGGTCGGCTACCCCGACGTCGACAGCTCGATCGCGGCCATGGTCGCGGCGGTGGAGGGCGGCGCCGACGTCGTGGAGATCGGGGTCCCGTACTCCGACCCCGGGATGGACGGGCCGGTCATCCAGGAGGCCGTGGACGTCGCTGTCCGGGCCGGGGTCGGCATGGCCGAGGTGCTCCGCGCCGTCACGGCGGTCGCCGACGCCGGTGCGGTGCCGGTGGTGATGAGCTACTGGAACCCCATCGAACGCTACGGGGTCGACCGGTTCGCCGACGACCTGGCCGCCGCCGGTGGCGCCGGTGCCATCACCCCCGACCTCATCCCGGACGAGGCCGGTGCCTGGCTCGCCGCCAGCGACCGGGTCGGCCTGGACCGGGTCTTCCTGGTCGCCCCGTCGTCCACCGACGCGCGGCTGGCCGCCACCGTCGCCGCCTGCCGCGGTTTCGTCTACGCGGCCTCCACGATGGGCGTCACCGGCAGCCGGGCCTCCGTCGGGGACGCCGCGGAACGGCTGGTGGCCCGCACCCGCGCCGCCGCCGGCGAGCCGCCGGTCTGCGTCGGCCTGGGGGTCTCCACCGGCGATCAGGCGGCCGAGGTCGCCGGGTTCGCCGACGGTGTGATCGTCGGCTCGGCGTACGTGCGGCGGCTGCTCGACGGCCACGGCGCCGACGGCGTGCGTTCGCTGTCCGTCGAGCTCGCCGAGGGCGTCCGGCGTGCGAAGGTGCAGGCATGACCGTGCTGGCGGACGCCGCCGTCCTCGCCGCGATCCCCAGCCCCACCCAGGGGGTCTGGGAGATCGGGCCGTTCCCGCTGCGCGCCTACGCGCTCTGCATCATCGCCGGCATCGTGCTGGCCGCCTGGCTGGGGGAACGCCGCTGGGTGGCCCGCGGTGGTGCCCCCGGCGACGTCCTGGACATCTCCGTCTGGGCGGTGCCCTTCGGCATCGTCGGCGGCCGGATCTACCACGTGATCACCACCCCGCAGCCCTACTTCGGAGAGGACGGCGACCCGCTCCGGGCCTTCGCCATCTGGGAGGGCGGCCTCGGGATCTGGGGCGCCATCGCCCTCGGCGGGGTCGGTGCGTGGATCGGCTGTCGCCGGCGGGGCATCCCGCTGCCGGCCTGGGCCGACGCCATCGCCCCGGGCATCGTGCTCGCCCAGGCCGTGGGGCGACTGGGCAACTGGTTCAACAACGAGCTCTACGGCAGCGCCACCGACCTGCCGTGGGCGCTGACCATCTACCGCTGGAACGCCTCCGCCGGTCAGGCGCTCACCGGTCCCGACGGCGAGCCACTGGTGCTGGGCACCTTCCACCCCACGTTCCTCTACGAGCTGCTGTGGAACGTCGGCGTCGCCGCGCTGGTGATCTGGGCCGACCGCCGCTTCCAGCTCTCCCACGGGCGGGCCTTCGCGCTGTACGTGGCCGCCTACTGCGCCGGCCGGGTGTGGATCGAGATGCTCCGCATCGACACCGCCGAGCAGTTCCTCGGGCTCCGGCTGAACGTGTTCACCTCGGTCGTCGTCGGCCTGCTGGCCGTCGCCTACCTGATCGTCAACCGCGGCCGGCCGCGCGAGGTGATCACCCGCGGGGCGGAGGTGGCCCGCGAGGGAGCCCCGGGCGAGGCGTCGTCACCCACGGCGGACACCACGGCCACGGCTGCGGGCACGCCGGCCTCGGGCGCCACGGCCTCGGGCGGCACGGCCGCCGGGCGGACGTCGGCAGGCGGCACGGTCGCGGGGGAGACGGTCACCGACCGCGCAGGTCAGGACCGGACCGGTGCGCGCACCGACGAGGGCGGCGCACCCGGAGAGGGCTGACCCCGGGACGGCGAATCGGGGCGCCGTCCGCGCTGCTGGACGAGATGTTCCCGACACCTGGTCGACATGTCGCGCAGGTGTCCCCGCTGTGTACGCTCGAACTCGGCCGACCAGTGATCCTGGGCCGGTCGGCGACGTCGGACCGGGCCAGCGCTGCCCCGTGCACGACCGTCCCGCGGCCACCCGCCCCCGCGGGTGTGCGGGTCCGTGATACCGGCTCGACGTACCGTGTCCGCCGGCCTCCGCTGCCCCACCCGTCGGACCCTCCCCGGTCCTCCGTGCTCCACCCACCCGCTCTGACCACCCGGCGGGGTCTGCGACCCCCCGCACCAGCGCCACCCGCCGACCGGACCCCGGGCGGAGAGCGGCGCCGCGGCCAGCCGACGACGGGAGTGACATGTCTGACCTCGCCGCCCCCTCTGCGGGATCGCCGTCCCCGGCCGCATCTGCGCCGGCCGTGCCGTTCTCCGCGCTCCCGGCCGCCTCCGGGCTCTACGACCCGGCCAACGAACACGACGCGTGTGGCGTCGCGTTCGTCGCCGACGCCCGGGGCCGCCGCTCCCGGACGATCGTCGCCGCCGGGCTCACCGCCCTGCACAACCTCGACCACCGTGGCGCCGCGGGGTCCGAACCCAACTCCGGTGACGGTGCGGGGATCCTGACCCAGGTACCGGACGGGCTGCTGCGGGAGAGCGTCGAGTTCGACCTGCCGCCGCTGGGCGAGTACGCGGTCGGCATCGCCTTCCTGCCGGCCGCCGAGACCGAGCGGGCCTCGGTCGTCGACGCCGTCGCCGGGCTCGCCGCCGAGGAGGGGCTGACCGTCCTGGGCTGGCGCGAGCTGCCGGTCGACCCGGACGGCGCCGACCTCGGGCCCACCGCCCGGCGGGTCATGCCGTACTTCGCCCAGCTCTTCGTCGCCGAGACCATCGGTGCTCGCGCCGACTCCCGCGCCTTCGGCGGCACCGCCGCCCCGCACGGGGTCACCCGGCTGGAGCGTCGCGCCTTCGTGCTGCGCAAGCGGGTCGAGCGCGCCGCCCGGGACGCCGGCACCAGCTGCTACATCGCCTCGCTGTCCTCCCGGACGATCACCTACAAGGGCATGCTCACCACCGACCAGCTGCCGGCGTTCTTCCCGGACCTGCAGGACGAGCGGTACGAGTCGGCGATCGCGCTGGTGCACAGCCGGTTCTCCACCAACACCTTCCCCAGCTGGCCGCTGGCCCACCCGTTCCGGTTCATCGCCCACAACGGCGAGATCAACACCATCAAGGGCAACCGGAACCGGATGCGGGCTCGCGAGGCCAAGCTGGAGACCGAGCTGTTCGACGGCCCGGCCGGTCCGGCCAGCGAGCTCGGCCTGGAGCGGATCTTCCCGGTCACCGCCAGCGACTTCAGCGACTCGGCGACCTTCGACGAGGTGCTCGAGCTGCTGCACCTGTCGGGCCGCTCGCTGCCGCACGCGGTCCTGATGATGATCCCGGAGGCGTGGGAGAACCACGACGAGATGGACGCGGCCCGCCGCGCCTTCTACCGGTTCCACTCCTCGATCATGGAGCCCTGGGACGGGCCCGCCTGCGTGGCGTTCACCGACGGCAGCCTGATCGGCGCCGTCCTGGACCGCAACGGCCTGCGCCCGGGCCGCTGGTGGCGCACCAAGGACGACCTGGTCGTGCTGGCCAGCGAGGCCGGCGTGCTCGACATCCCGGCCGCTGACGTGGTCGCCAAGGGCCGGCTCCAGCCGGGCCGGATGTTCCTCGTGGACACCGCCGCCGGGCGGATCGTCTCCGACGAGGAGGTCAAGGGCTCCCTGGCCGACGCCGAGCCCTACGACGACTGGCTGCACGCCGGTCAGGTGCACCTGCCCCAGCTGCCCGAGCGGCGTCGCTCGCGGCCCAGCCACGAGTCCGTCGTCCGCCGCCAGCTGCTCTTCGGCTACACCGAGGAGGAGCTGCGCATCCTGGTGCAGCCGATGGCCGCCAGCGGCGCCGAGTCGATCGGCTCGATGGGCACCGACACCCCGATCGCGGCGCTGTCGGACCGGTCGCGGCAGCTGTACGACTACTTCACCCAGCTGTTCGCCCAGGTCACCAACCCCCCGCTGGACGCCATCCGCGAGGAGCTGGTCACCAGCCTCGGACGCACGTTCGGCCCCGAGCAGAACCTGCTCGACGCCACCCCGGCCTCCTGCCGGCAGCTGTTCCTGCCCTACCCGGTCATCGACAACGACGAGCTGGCCAAGATCCTGCACATCGACGACGACGGCGACCTGCCCGGTTTCGCCGCCGTGAGGATCACCGGCCACTTCGACGTCGCCGGCGGCGGTGCGGCCCTGGCCCAGGCGGTCCAGGACCTGCGCACCAAGGTCAGCAAGGCGATCGCGGCCGGCGCCCGGGTCATCGTGCTGTCCGACCGGGACTGCGACGAGAAGCGCGCCCCCATCCCGTCGCTGCTGATGACCGCCGCCGTCCACCACCACCTGGTGCGCGAGCGCACCCGGATGCAGGTCGGCCTGGTCGTGGAGTCCGGCGACTGCCGCGAGGTGCACCACGTCGCCCTGCTGCTGGGCTACGGCGCGGCCGCGGTGAACCCCTACCTGGCGTTCGAGAGCGTCGAGGACCTCATCCGCACCGGCACGCTCACCGGTGTCCAGCCGGCCCAGGCCGTCCGCAACGTGGTCAAGGCCATGGGCAAGGGCGTGCTCAAGGTGATGAGCAAGATGGGCATCAGCACCGTCGGCTCCTACACGATGGCGCAGATCTTCGAGACGGTCGGGCTGTCCAAGGCCGTCGTCGACGAGTACTTCACCGGGACGGCGGCCACCCTCGACGGCGTCGGGCTCGACGTGCTCGCCGAGGAGGTGGTGATGCGGCACCGCCGCGCCTACCCGAGCAACCCGACCGAGACGGCGCACCGGCGGCTGGAGACCGGCGGGGAGTACCAGTGGCGCCGCGAGGGCGAGGTGCACCTGTTCAACCCCGAGACGGTGTTCCTGCTCCAGCACGCCACCCGGTCCCGGCAGTACGACGTCTTCCAGCGCTACACCGACACCGTCGACGGGCTGTCGGCCGAGGCGGCGACGCTGCGCGGCCTGTTCACCCTCAAGACCGGTGCCCGGCCCGCCGTCCCGCTGGAGGAGGTCGAGAGCGTCAGCGAGATCGTCAAGCGGTTCCAGACCGGCGCGATGAGCTACGGCTCCATCTCGGCCGAGGCGCACGAGACGCTGGCGATCGCCATGAACCGGCTGGGCGGCAGGTCCAACACCGGCGAGGGCGGTGAGGACCCCGACCGGTTCACCGCCGACCCCAACGGGGACCTGCGCCGCAGCTCGATCAAGCAGGTCGCCAGCGGCCGGTTCGGCGTGACCAGCGAGTACCTGGTCAACGCCGACGACATCCAGATCAAGATGGCCCAGGGCGCCAAGCCCGGCGAGGGCGGTCAGCTGCCGGGGAGCAAGGTCTACCCGTGGGTCGCCCGCACCCGGCACTCCACGCCCGGCGTCGGCCTGATCAGCCCGCCGCCGCACCACGACATCTACTCGATCGAGGACCTCAAGCAGCTGATCCACGACCTCAAGAACGCGAACAACGAGGCGCGGGTGCACGTCAAGCTGGTCGCGGAGACCGGGATCGGCACCGTCGCGGCGGGGGTCAGCAAGGCCAAGGCCGACGTCGTGCTGGTCTCCGGCTTCGACGGCGGCACCGGTGCGGCGCCGCTGACCTCCCTCAAGCACGCCGGCATCCCGTGGGAGATCGGCCTGGCCGAGACCCAGCAGACGCTGCTGGCCAACGGCCTGCGCGACCGGATCGTGGTGCAGGTCGACGGCCAGATGAAGACCGGCCGGGACGTCATCGTCGCCGCGCTGCTGGGCGCCGAGGAGTTCGGCTTCGCCACCGCACCGCTGGTGGTCGAGGGCTGCGTGATGATGCGGGTCTGTCACCTCGACACCTGCCCGGTCGGCATCGCCACCCAGAACCCGGAGCTGCGCAAGCGGTTCACCGGCAAGCCCGAGTTCGTGGTGACCTACTTCGAGTTCCTGGCCGAGCAGGTGCGCGGGTACCTCGCCGAGCTGGGCTTCCGCTCGATCGACGAGGCGGTCGGCCACGCCGAGCTGCTCGACGTCGCACCGGCGATCGACCACTGGAAGGCCTCCGGGCTCGACCTGCGGCCGATCCTGGCCGTGCCGGAGCTGCCCGAGGGCACGCCGCGGCGCAAGGTCCGCGACCAGGACCACGGGCTGGACGTCGCGCTGGACCAGACGCTGATCCAGCTGTGCGAGGGTGCGCTGCTCGATGCCCGCCCGGTCCACCTCGAGCTCCCCGTCCGCAACGTCAACCGCACCGTCGGCACGATGCTGGGCTCGATGGTCACCCGCCGCTTCGGTGGCGAGGGCCTGCCCGACGGCACCATCGACCTGACCTTCACCGGTTCGGCGGGCCAGTCCTTCGGGGCGTTCCTGCCCCGCGGGATCACGATGACCCTGGTCGGCGACGCCAACGACTACGTCGGCAAGGGCCTGTCGGGTGGACGGATCGTCGTCCGCCCCGCACCGGAGGCGAGCTTCGCCGCGGAGGACAACGTCATCGCCGGCAACGTGATCGGCTACGGCGCGACCGCGGGTGAGCTGTTCCTGCGCGGCCGGGTGGGGGAGCGGTTCTGCGTCCGCAACTCCGGGGCGCTGGCCGTCGTCGAGGGCGTCGGTGACCATGCGCTGGAGTACATGACCGGCGGCACCGCGG
Source organism: Modestobacter sp. VKM Ac-2985 (assembly GCF_026967925.1). Lineage (GTDB taxonomy): Bacteria > Actinomycetota > Actinomycetes > Mycobacteriales > Geodermatophilaceae > Modestobacter. The sequence continues at coordinate 1,731,424 of NZ_JAPVBI010000001.1, forward strand.
TGATCCTGGGACCGACCGGGCGCAACATCGCCGCCGGCATGTCCGGCGGGATCGGGTACGTGCTCGACCTCGCCCGGCACCGGGTCAACACCGAGATGGTGGACGTCGAGGCGCTGGACGGGCAGGGCTCGGCCTGGCTGCGCGACGTCCTCGAGCGCTACTGCGCGGCGACCGACTCGGCGGTCGCGACCAGCCTGCTGGCCGACTGGGGCCGCTGGGCGGGCCGTTTCAGCGTGATCATGCCGCGTGACTACCGGCGTGCCATGGAGGCCCGGCGGGCCGCCGAGGCCGCCGGGTACGACGTGGACCGAGCCGTGATGGAGGCAGCTCGTGGTTGACAGCACCGGGTTCCTGAGGTTCGACCGTGAGCTGCCGCCCCGGCGGCCGGTCGACCTGCGCCTGCTGGACTGGAAGGAGGTGTACCTGACCCGCGACACGGGTGAGGACGCCGTCTTCCCGGTGCAGGCCGTCCGGGAGCAGGCGGCGCGCTGCATGGACTGCGGCATCCCGTTCTGCCACCACGGTTGCCCGCTGGGCAACCTCATCCCGGAGTGGAACGACCTCGCCCGCCGGGACGACTGGCAGGAGGCGATCGAGCGGCTGCACGCGACGAACAACTTCCCGGAGTTCACCGGGAAGCTGTGCCCCGCGCCGTGCGAGTCGGCCTGCGTGCTCAACCTGGAGAACGCACCGGTCACGATCAAGCAGATCGAGTGGGAGATCATCGACCAGGCGTTCGTCAACGGCTGGGTCACCCCACAGCCGCCGGCGGAGCTGACCGGCAAGAAGGTCGCCGTCATCGGGTCCGGGCCGGCCGGCCTGGCCGCCGCCCAGCAGCTCACCCGGGCCGGGCACCAGGTGACCGTCTACGAGCGGGACGACCGGATCGGTGGGCTGATCCGCTACGGCATCCCCGAGTTCAAGATGGAGAAGCGCCACCTGGACCGGCGGCTGGACCAGATGCGCGCCGAGGGCACCCGCTTCGTCACCGACGTCACCGTCGGCGGCAGCGCGGGCAGCCTGAGCACCGAACAGCTGCGGGCCGAGCACGACGCGGTCGTGCTGGCGATCGGGACGCCGGTGGCGCGGGACCTGCCGCTGCCGGGCCGGGAGCTCGACGGCGTGCACTTCGCCATGGAGTACCTGCCGCACGGCAACCGCGAGGCGCTCGGCGAGCTCGACGACCCGCCGTTGTCGGCCAAGGGCAAGCACGTGGTCATCATCGGTGGCGGCGACACCGGGGCCGACTGCCTGGGCACCGCGCACCGCCAGGGCGCGGCCTCGGTGTCCCAGCTGGACTACAAGCCGGCGCCGTCGGGCACCCGGCCCGAGGACAACCCCTGGCCGACCTACGAGATGATCCTGCGGGTCTCCCCGGCGCACGAGGAGGGCGGCGAGCGGCTGTTCGCCGTCAACACCGAGGCCTTCCTCGGCGGCGAGCAGGGCCGGGTCCGGGCGATCGAGGTCGTCGAGGTCGAGGTCGTCGACGGGAAGCGCCAGCCCAAGCCCGGGAGCACCCAGGAGCTGCCGGCCGACCTGGTGCTCCTGGCGCTGGGCTACACCGGGCCGGAGACCACCGGGCTCGTCGAGGAGCTGGGCTGCGGCGTCGACGAGCGGGGCCGGGTGGCGCGGGACGACGAGTACATGTCCAGCGTCCCCGGGGTGTTCGTGGCCGGGGACATGGGCCGCGGGCAGTCGCTGATCGTCTGGGCGATCGCCGAGGGGCGCGCCGCGGCCGCCGCCGTCGACACCTGGCTGACCGGCAACTCGATGCTGCCCCGTCCGGTCACCCCGTCCGCCGTCCCACTGCGCTGAGGAACGGCCCCTCCGCCCCGCACGACGCGCTGCGCATGGCGCGGGCCCCGGCGGAGGGACCGTTCTAGGACGTCTGGAACGACTACCGCCCCTCGGGGGGACACGACGGACCCGGTCCGCCGTGCCCGCCCGGGGGGCGACTAGTTTTGCCTCATGTCTCGTCGCGCGAAGATCGTCTGCACCCTTGGCCCGGCGACCGGTTCCCTGGACCAGATCACCGCCCTCGTCGAGGCGGGGATGGACGTCGCCCGCCTCAACTTCAGCCACGGGAAGCACGCGGACCACGAGACGGCCTACCGGCACGTGCGGGAGGCCTCCGACAAGGTGGGCCGCGCCGTCGCCATCCTGGCCGACCTGCAGGGCCCGAAGATCCGGCTCGGCACCTTCGCCGACGGCCCGGTCGTCTGGGCCGCCGGCAGCCGGGTGTGCGTGACCGTCGAGGACGTCCCGGGCACCGCCGAGCGGGTCTCCACCACCTACAAGGACCTCGCCAACGACGTGCGGGTCGGTGATCGCCTGCTGATCGACGACGGCAAGCTCGCCCTCACCGTGGTAGAGGTCGACGGCCCCGACGTGTGGTGCCTGGTGCTCGAGGGCGGCCCCGTCTCCAACAACAAGGGCCTGTCCCTGCCCGGCGTCGCCGTCAGCGTCCCGGCGCTGTCGGAGAAGGACGCCGAGGATCTGCGCTTCGCGCTCTCCCTGGGCGTCGACTTCATCGCACTGTCGTTCGTGCGGCACGCCAAGGACGTCGAGCTGGTGCGCGAGATCATGCGCCAGGAGGACGTCGAGGTGCCGGTGATCGCCAAGCTGGAGAAGCCGGAGGCGGTGGAGAACCTCGAGGCGATCGTCGAGGCGTTCGACGGCGTCATGGTGGCCCGCGGCGACCTGGGCGTGGAGCTGCCGCTGGAGCAGGTCCCGCTGGTGCAGAAGCGTGCGGTCCAGGTGGCCCGGGAGCGGAACAAGCCGGTCATCGTCGCCACCCAGATGCTCGAGTCCATGATCAGCGCCTCCCGGCCCACCCGGGCCGAGGCCTCCGACGTCGCCAACGCCGTCCTGGACGGCGCGGACGCGGTCATGCTGTCGGGGGAGACCTCGGTGGGCAAGTACCCCGTCGTCGCGGTCAAGACGATGGAGCGGATCATCGACGCCGTCGAGTCCGACGCCGTGCGGGTGCCCGAGCTGCTGGTGCCGCCGCGGCAGCGCTCCGGTGCCATCGTGCGGGCCGCCAAGGACATCGGCGAGGCCCTCGACGTCGCCGCGCTGGCCGCCTTCACGCTGACCGGCAAGACCGCCCAGCTGCTCGCCGCGCTGCACACCCGGCTGCCGATCCTCGCCTTCACCACCGACCCGGCGGTCCGCAGCCGGCTGGCGCTGTCCTGGGGCGTGGAGACCTTCCTCGTCCCCGAGGTGACCCACACCGACGACATGGTCGGCCAGGTCGACTTCTCGCTGCTGTCCATCGGCCGGCTCAAGGAGGGCGACAAGGTCGTCATCGTGGCCGGCAGCCCGCCGAACACCGCCGGCTCCACGAACCTGGTGCGGGTGCACGAGGTGGGGACCGAGGCGTGACGGCCGGGGTCGCGCAGCCGGGGGAGACCCCGGCCGCGGAGCTGATGGGCGTGCTGGACCTGGAGGAGCGAGGTCCGGACGTCTACGTCGGCCAGACCCCCAGCACGCCGTTGCAGCGGATCTTCGGCGGTCAGGTCGCCGCCCAGGCCCTGACCGCCGCGAACGCGACGGTCGGGCCGGGGCGGGTGGTGCACTCGCTGCACTCGTACTTCCTGCGCCCCGGTGACCCGCACGAGGAGATCCGCTACGAGGTCGACCGCATCCGGGAGGGTCGCTCGTTCAGCACCCGTCGGGTGGTGGCCCGGCAGACCCGCAAGGGTGAGGACGTGGCGATCTTCGCGCTGACCGCGGACTTCACCGCGGGGGAGCGCGCTGTGGTCGAGCACTCCCTGCCGATGCCCGACGTGCCCGGGCCCGAGGGGCTGCCCGGGCTCGCCGAGGTGACCGCGGCGCACCCCGACCAGGGCGCCGCGTCCGCGGCGATCGGGCGGGCGGTGGAGCAGCGGTACCTCGCCGACCCGTTCGACCCGCAGCCGCGGCTGCCCCCGGACACCGCCTTCCGGGTGTGGTTCCGGGTGGCCGGCCGGCTCCCGGACGACGACCACGTGCACGCTGCCGCGCTGACCTTCGTCAGCGACCTGACGCTGCTGTCGGCCGGGCTGGCCCGCAACGGTGGCGGCTGGGGCGGGTCGATCGTGGGCGCCAGCCTCGACCACGCCGTCTGGTTCCACCGCCCGGTGCGCGCCGACGAGTGGTTCCTCTACGAGACCGACAGCCCCGCGGCCGCCAGCGGGCGGGCGCTGTGCTTCGGCCAGATCTGGGCCGCCGACGGCACGCACGTGGCCACCGTGGCCCAGGAGGGCCTGATCCGCTCCCTGGGCTGACGCCGCAGCTCCGGCCGCCCGGTCGTGCGCTCAGCGGGGTGACCGGTCTCCGGCCACCCCGCTGGGTCCGCACCGCCGCCGGGTCAGCGGGGCGGGCTCTCCGGGTCCGCGGCGTGCAGGTCGGTCTGTGCCTCCGCCTGGGTGGCCGTCTCGTCGCCCGCGGCGGGGGTCTCCACGGTGGGGGTCCCGGCGTCCGGGGTCGCCGCGGTCGGCGTCTCGGCGTCCGAGGGCTCCGCGGTCGGGGTCTCGACGTCGGGCGCCTCGGTGGTCGGGGTCTCGGTGTCCGGGGTGCCGGACGTCCCCTCTGCCGCCAGTTCGGTGCTCGGCTCGGTCTCCGAGGCCACCGGGTCCGCTCCGGCAGCTGCGTGAGCCTGCTCGGCGGCGGCCGCGTCGGCAGCAGCCCGCTCGGCGGCGGCCTGGCGTTCGGCCTGCTCGCGGGCCCGCTGCTCGGCCTGCTGCTCGGCGAAGTCGTTGGCCAGCCAGTCGTGGCCCTCGCGGAGCAACGTCCACAGCTGTTCCACGTGCGCGCGGGTGGTCGCCGGGGCGCCGATCGCCACCCGCAGCACCGCCCGGCCGGCCACGGTGGTGTGCGTCAGGAAGACCTCGCCACCGTCGTTGAGCCGGTCCAGCAGGGTCATGGTGGCGACGTCGGCGTCGACGCCGCGGGCCCAGCGCGGCTGCAGGCAGACCAGCGACAGCGGGTGAGGGGCGACGACGTCGAACCGCTCGTCGGCCTCGGCCCAGCCGGCCAGCTCCTGGGTGAGCGCGACGTGGCCGCGGACGTGCTCCCGGAGCCCCTCGGCGCCGTACCACCGGACCACGAACCACAGCTTGAGGGCCCGGAAGCGGCGACCCAGCTCGATCTGCCAGTCGCGGTAGTCGACGACCGCGCCGGTGTCGGTGGCCGCGTTGCGCAGGTACTCGGGGAGGATCGACAGGGCCCCGGTCAGCGCAGCCCGGTCGGCGACCCAGAACAGCGTCGCGTCGAAGCCGGTCAGCAGCCACTTGTGTGCGTCGGTGGTGTAGCTGTCGGCCCACTCGACGCCGGCCTGCAGCGGACGGAGCTCCGGCGCGACAGCGGCGACCCCGGCGTAGGCGGCGTCGACGTGCAGCCACACCCCGAAGCGCTGGCAGATCGGGCCGATCTCGGCCAGCGGGTCGATCGCGGTGGTCGACGTCGTCCCGACCGTCGCGCAGACGAGCACCGGGACGAACCCGCGAGCCACGTCCCGTTCCAGCCGCTGCTGGAGCGCCCGGGGGCTCATCGCCAGCTCGGAGTCGACCTCGACCACGCGGATCGAGTCGGTGCCCAGCCCGGCGATCCGGGCTGCCTTCTCCATCGAGCTGTGCGTCTCGGCGGAGACGTAGACGGTGAACTCCTCCGGGCGGACCCCCTGCCGCAGCGTCGCGCCCTTGCTCACCCGGTGCAGGGCGGCCAGCAGGGCCACCAGGTTGGCCCCGGAGCTGGAGTCCTGCACCACGCCGCCGCCGGTGCCGGTGGACCGGAAGGACCCCGGCAGGCCGAGCAGGTCGGCGAACCAGTCCATCACGTGCTGCTCGAGCTCGGTGGCGGCCGGGCTGGTCACCCAGGACATGCCCTGGACGCCGAGGCCGGCGGACAGCAGGTCGCCGAGGACGGACGGACCGGAGGTGTTGGCCGGGAAGTAGCCGAAGAAGCCGGGGTGCTGCCAGTGCGTGAGCCCGGGCAGCACGATCCGCTCCAGGTCGGCCAGGACGGCGGAGACCGGCTCGCCCTGCTCGGGGGCCGTCGCCGGCAGCATGGCCCGGACGTCGCCGGGGGAGACCCGCGAGCGGACCGGGTGGGCGGCGATGCCCTGCCAGTAGTCGGCGATCCAGTCGACGACCTCGTGGCCGTGCTGGCGGAACTCCTCAGGGGTCATGTGGCCGGTCACGGGGCCACGGTATTGGCCGCTGACGCCCATCGCGGCGGTGGGTCGTCCAGCTCACGTTCCTGCTCGTCCTCAGGTGCCGCCGGTGCGACAGTTCGTGCTGGTGTCTCGGTGCCCCCGGTGCGACTCGAACGCACACTGCGCGGGTTTTGAATCCGCTCCCTCTGCCGATTGGGGTACGGGGGCCAGCTCAACCGGGTGAGCAGCAGGGTAGCTGGCGCGGTCAGCCCGCCTGTGGCCGATAGGATCACCCGGTGACCAACGCACCGACCCGGGTCCTCATCGCTGAGGACGAGGCCCTCATCCGCCTGGACCTCAAGGAGATGCTGGAGGAGGAGGGCTACGTCGTCGTCGCTGAAGTCGGCGACGGCCAGGCTGCCGTGGAGCAGGCGCAGCTGCTGCGCCCGGACCTCGTCGTCCTCGACGTCCAGATGCCCGTCCTCGACGGCATCGCCGCGGCCGAGCAGATCGCTGCCGCCCGCATCGCGCCGGTGATCGTGCTGACGGCCTTCAGCCAGCGGGAGCTCGTCGAGCGCGCCCGGGACGCCGGTGCGATGGCCTACCTGGTCAAGCCGTTCTCCAAGAACGACCTGGTGCCCGCGATCGAGGTGGCGGTGGGCCGGTTCCAGGAGATGCACGCCCTGGACGCCGAGGTGAGCGACCTCAAGGAGCGGCTGGAGACCCGCAAGGTCGTCGAGCAGGCCAAGGGCCGGCTCATGTCCGAGCGCGGCATGACCGAGGCCGAGGCCTTCCGCTGGATCCAGCGGACGGCGATGAACGAGCGCACGTCGATGAAGGCCCTGGCTCAGGCGATCCTGGCCACCGACGCGCAGCCGACCGGAGACGCCAGCCCGACCGCTCCCGCCGACTCCTGAGCGCCTCGCCGGGGCAGAGTCCCCGGCGCGTTGCGCCGGTGTGTCGCACCCGTCGACGGTGTGGCGACTGCGCAACGTGCAGGTCACAACCCCATCACGGTGCGGTCGAGGGTGGTCCGGCCCGCCCGACCGGCAGTTAGGTTCTCCGCACTGATCGGCTCCCCGACAGGCCATGGGGCCTGCCGAGGAGCGTGGAGCACACACCTCACTGGGAGTTCCTTGATGCGCACAGGCACGTTCGCCCGCGCGACCGCCCTCTCCGGCGCTGCCCTCCTCGCGCTGACCGCCTGTGGCGGCAGCGACGAGGACGGCGGTACCGCTGCTGAGGGTGCGAGCGGCGAGAAGCAGGTCAACGTCTACGGCACCGACGGCAACATGGGCAACGCCCTCGGCGAGGACTTCTCGGACGAGGGTGCGCTGGTCGGGATGAGCGGCACGACGCCGCTGACCGAGCTGGCCGGCGACTTCACCGACCGGCTGCTCGCGGTCGACCCGGACCTGCAGGACTACAACTACGCCGGGGAGACCTACGACGCCGTCATCCTGACGGCGCTCGCGGCCCAGGCAGCCGGCAGCAGCGACGCCACGGTGTTCGCGCCCTACATCAACGGGCTCACCTTCGGTGGCGAGACCTGCGACAGCTACACCTCCTGCCTGGAGATCATCAACGCCGGCGGCAACGTCGACTACGACGGCGTCAGTGGCCCGCTGAGCTTCGCCGAGCCCGGTGAGCCGGCCCAGGCCAGCTTCGGGATCCTGCAGTTCGGTGAGGACAACGCGCTCGACGACTCGGCGACGGAGTTCGTCATCGCCGGCGACGAGGCCAACGCCGCCACCGACGAGGGCCCGGCCTACGCGCCGGCGGGCGCCACGGGTGACCCCCTGGTGATCGGCACCCTGCTGCCGCTGACCGGGAACCTGGCCTTCCTCGGCCCGCCCGAGGTCGCCGCGGCTCAGCTCGCGGTCAACGAGGTCAACGAGGCCGGTGGCGCGCTCGGTGCCCCGGTGCAGCTCGTCGAGGGTGACTCCGGTGACGCCTCGACCGACACCGCGACCCAGACGGTCGACCGGCTGCTGCAGTCCGGCGTCGACGCCATCGTCGGTGCCGCGTCGTCCGGTGTGAGCCTCACCGTCATCGACACCATCACCGGTGCCGGTGTCCTGCAGATCTCGCCGGCGAACACCTCCGACCAGTTCACCGACTACGACGACTCCGGGCTGTACTTCCGCACCGCGCCCCCGGACACGCTGCAGGCCCGCGCGCTGGCCGACCTGATCGCCGAGGACGGCAACAACACCGTCGGCATCCTGGCGATCAACGACCCGTACGGCACTGGTCTGGCCGAGAACACCCGGGACAACCTGGTCGCCGGTGGTCTGTCCGAGGACAGCATCGAGTACCTCACCTACGACCCGCAGGCGGCGAACTTCGACTCCGAGGTCCAGCGGATGGTGGACTTCAACCCCGACGCCGTCGTGGTCATCGGCTTCGAGGAGTCCTCGCGGATCATCCAGGGTCTCAACGCCCAGGGCATCGGGCCGCAGCGCTGAGCTGAGGCGCCGCGCGCTGCGACCCCGCAGCGTTGAAGCACAGCACCACCGTTCCAGGCTGCGGCCCGGCACCCTCGAGGTGCCGGGCCGCAGTGCTGTGCGGGCACGGCCGGAGGACCGTCAGTCGACCAGGAGGAGGGCGAGGACGACGCCGGCGGTCGCCAGGCCCACCCGTACGGCGTCCACCCGGAGCAACCGGCGGTGGGCGGCGGCGTCCCAGCCGGCGTCCAGGCGGCGGTGCAGCGGCACGGCGCCGAGGGCGGTCACCAGGAGGACGAGGGCAGTGACCGTGGCGGCCGCGACGACCAGGCCCCATGGCGTCCCGGCCGGCCGGTCGAGGAGCAGCCAGCCGCTGGTCACCGCCTGCGCGGCGAAGAGCGGCCCCACCACCCGGGCCACCCGGCGCTGGTGCGCCCGCTCGTAGGCGGGGAACGCACCCGGGGGCACCTGGTCGAACTGGGGGTAGACGAGCACCCGCACGGTCCACTGGAAGCCGGCGTACGCGCTGACCGCGATCAGGTGGACGAGGAGGAGCACCCGGTGAGTCTGCCGGGGACGACGACGGCCGGCCTCCCAGGGGAGACCGGCCGTCGTCGTGGTGTCACTGGGCCTTGGCGAGGGTCCCCAGGTAGAGCTCGATCACCTTCGGGTCGTTCATCAGCGACTTGCCGGTGTCGGTGTAGGCGTTGCGGCCCTGGTCGAGCACGTAGCCACGGTGACAGATCTGCAGGCACCGCCGGGCGTTCTGCTCGACCATGATGATCGAGACGCCGGTGGCGTTGATCCGCCGGCAGCGGATGAACACCTCGTCCTGCAGCACCGGGGAGAGACCCGCGGAGGGCTCGTCCAGCAGCAGCACGGAGGGGTCCATCATCAGCGCGCGGCCCATCGCGACCATCTGCCGTTCGCCGCCGGAGAGGGCGCCGGCCTTGCCCTTCCGCCGGTCACCGAGCAGGGGGAACAGCTCGGCGACGTAGTCGAAGCGCTCCTTGAAGGACTTCGGACGGAGGTAGACGCCCATCTGCATGTTCTCCTCGATGGTGAGCGAGGGGAACACGTTGTTGTTCTGCGGGACGTAGCCGACACCCAGGGAGACCAGCCGGTGGGCCGGGGCCGAGGTGATGTCCTCCCCGCGCAGCGTGACCCCGCCGGACCGGACCGGGATCAGCCCGAACAGCGCCTTGAGCAGCGTGGACTTGCCGGCGCCGTTGGGGCCGATGATCCCCACCAGCTCGCCGTCGGCGAGGTAGAAGTCGCAGCCGTTGAGGATGTTGACCCCGGGCACGTAGCCCGCGACCAGGTCGTCGGCGCGGACCAGCGCCCCCTCGGCGAGCCGCAGGTGCTCTTCCCGGGTGGCCGCCTTCTCCGCGGGCGACATGGTCGTCGCGGTGGCGGCCCCGGGCTCCTCGGCGACCGGCCGGTCCTGCTCGGACTCCGGGACCGAGAACCGGCGGTCCTCCGGCGGACCTGGTACGTCGGCGGTGCTCATCGTCGTGTCCTCCTCTTGCGGCCCCGGTCGGAGCTGATGACGTCCTCGCGCCGGGCACGTTCGGCCGCCTGGTCCTCGGCGAGGAAGCGGTCCTCCTCCTCCTCGGACAGCGGGGCGTCGTGGTGCGCGCCGAGGTAGGCGTCGACGACGGCCTTGTTCTGGCTGATGGAGTCCGGCGCGCCCTCGGCGATGACCTTGCCCGCGGCCATGACGACGACCCAGTCGCTGATGTCCCGGACGACGTCCATGTCGTGCTCGACGAAGATGACCGTCATGCCCTCCTCGCGGAGGTCCTTGACGTGGCCCAGCAGGCTCTGGGTCAGCGCCGGGTTCACCCCGGCCATCGGCTCGTCGAGCATGACCACCTGCGGCTCGCTCATGAGCGCGCGGGCCATCTCGAGCAGCTTGCGCTGGCCGCCGGACAGGCTGCCGGCGAAGTCGTCCTTCTTGGCGTCGAGCTTGAACCGTCGGAGGAGGTCCATCGCCCGCTCGGTGTTGGCCTTCTCCTGTGCCTTCCAGGTGCCGGGCACGAGGGCACGGAGAAAGCTCTCCCCGCTCTGTCCCTGGGCACCGAGCAGCATGTTCTGCAGGACGGTGAGCCGGGACAGCGCCTTGGTCAGCTGGAAGGTGCGGACGACGCCGAGCCGGGCGACCTGGTGCGGGCTCAGCTTGCCCAGGTCGCGGCCGTTGAACGACCAGGTGCCGGTGTTGGGCTGGTCGAACCCGGTGAGCAGGTTGAACAGCGTCGTCTTGCCGGCACCGTTGGGGCCGATCAGCCCGGTGATACCGCCACGTTGGATCTCCAGGTGGTCGACCGACACCGCGGTCAGGCCACCGAACGTGCGGGTGACGTGGTCGACGACGATCGCCGGGTCGGGCTTGGCGACGCCGACCTCCCAGGGGACGTCCCGGAGGGCTGCCTGGGCCACCCGCTGGGGTGCCGCTCGCGTGGCCCCGGCCGGGGCAGCAGCGCCGGCCGGGACCGTTGCCTCGTCGGACCGTGCGGCGTGCGCGCCGTGGGGAGCGGGGTCAGCGGGCATCGAGCATCACCTCTCGTCGGTCACCGAAGATGCCCTGGGGCCGGAACACCAACAACAGCATGAGCCCGATCCCGACCAGCACGTAGCGCAGCTGCGCCACGTCGGTCGAGGAGAGCAGCTCCGAGGGGATGACCCCGTTGGCGATCAGGGAGCGCAACCCCGTGTCGGCGAACTGCAGGATGAACAGCAGCAGCATGGACCCGATGACGGGGCCCAGCACCCGGGCCGCACCACCGAGGATCAGCGCCGCGTACGCCAGGAAGGTGTTGGCGTTCTGGTACTGGTCGGGGATCGCGGAACCGGTGCCGACGGCGTACACCATGCCGCCGAAGGCGCCGAAGATCCCGCCGAGGACCAGGGCCTGCATCTTGTAGGCGTAGACGTTCTTGCCCAGCGAGCGGACGGCGTCCTCGTCCTCCCGGATGGCCTTCACCACGCGGCCCCACGGAGAGCGCATGAGCGCCCAGACCAGCAGCGAGCACAGCGCCACCAGGATCCACCCGATCGTGCAGACCCAGAGCTCGGTGCCGCTCCAGGTGGTGCCCAGCAGGTCGTACCGGCGCCCGGTGTCCCAGGGGGCCAGTGCGATGAAGTCCCGGTTGAACGCCGAGAGGCCCCGGGTGCCGCCGGTGACCGGGGTGGCGGAGACCGATCGGAAGACCAGTCTCAGCCCCTCGGCCGTGGCGATCGTGACGATCGCGAGGTAGTCGGCACGCAGGCGCAGCGTGGGCAGGCCCAGCAGCAGGGCGAGCACGACGGCGGCGAGCACCCCGACGATGACGCCGACCCAGAACGGCAGCCCCCACTGGCTCACCGAGATGGCGATGCCGAACCCGCCGAGCATGGCGAAGGCGATCTGGCCGAAGTTGAGCAGGCCCGTGTACCCGAAGTGCACGTTGATGCCGATGGCGAGCAGGGCGAAGAAGATCGCCTGGAACCCGAAGAACGCCTTGCCCGCGATCGCGAACGCGTTGAGGAGGTCGGCCATCGGTCAGCCGATCCTGGCTCGGCTGCCCAGGATGCCCTGGGGACGGACGACGAGGATGACGATCAAGAGGAGCAGCCCTCCGACGTACTTCATGTCATTCGGGATGACGAGGGTGGACATCTGCACGAAGACGCCGACGATGAGGCTGCCGAGCAGGGCGCCGTAGGCGGTCCCGAGCCCACCGAGGGTGACCCCGGCGAACATCAGCAGCAGCAGCCGGAAGCCCATGTCCCACTGGACCTGGTCGGAGAGGCCGAGGAGCACGCCGCCGAGTGCGGCGAGCGCGCCGCCGAGCACCCACACGAAGAGGACCACGCGGTTGACGTCGATCCCGGAGGACGCGGCCAGGTCCCGGTTGTCCGAGACCGCCCGCATCGCCTTGCCGATCTTGGTGCGCTGCAGCATCAGCGCGACCAGCACCAGCACGACGACCGCGATGACGATCGAGGCGATGTCCCGGTCCTGCAGGGTGAACACGCCGTAGTCCCTGGCCCGCTGGCCCTGGTAGTCGGCGTAGGGGTTGGAGAACCCGCCGTAGAAGATCTGGTAGCCGTAGCGCAGCGCCAGGGAGAGGCCGATCGAGACCACCAGCGCCGCGATGAGCCCGGTGCCGCGTCGCCGGAGCGGCCGCCAGATGACCAGCTCGTTGAGGGCACCGACGACCCCGCCGACCACCATCGCCAACAGGGCCGCCGGGATGAGCGGCACCCCGCCCTGGACGTTGATGTACCAGGCGGCGATCGCGCCGATGGTGACCAGCTCGCCGTGGGCGAAGTTGGTCAGCCCGGTGGTGCCGTAGATCAGGGACAGGCCGACCGCGGCCATGGCGATCAGCAGCCCGAACCGCAGGCCGTCGACGAACAGCTGGACGGCCCGGATGGTGCCGCCCCCGTCGTTGCGGCTGCCGTCGTTCAAGCCGATGTTCACCGGCTGCGCCCGTCCGCTGTCGACGGTCACCGTGCGGCTGGGCTCGCCGTTGACCTCGACCCCCTCGGGCAGGTCGTCGGGGTCGACGCTCACGACGTACTGGCCGGGACCCGGCAGGTCGACCTCCCAGCGGCCGTCCTCCCCGGTCTGGACGGTGTCCACGGTCTCGCCGTCGGGGGTGGCCACCTCGACGGTGACCCCTTCGATCGGGCCGCTCAGGCTGGTCTGCAAGGTGCCGCGCACCTGCTCGCCTGCCTCCGCTGCGGCGGCGACGCCGGGCACCAGGGTGGCGAAGGCCATCCCGAGGGCGGCGAGGAGCAGGACCAGCACCAGTGGACGGTGGGCGCTGCGCCACCGGCGTGGGGTGCGCCGGTGTCCGGGAGGATCCTCCCGGGTGGAGCTGCGTTCCCCGCACCTCGCGGCACGGTGGGGCGCGTGCGTCACTCGACCTCCCAGCCGTTGGATGTGAGCCGGGACAGTAACCCACCGCTGTTACGGGGATCGACCTGCTGGGACACACTGTGACCCTTCTGCGACACGCCGATGTGCTACTCGCCGGTAGTCCGGGGGCCGACGTGTCGCCCGGGTGCACGGCCCGGCGCCCCGTGCGGCGGGGCGGTGCAGTCCCGCGCCGGGTTCAGCGCGCGGGGCGGATCAGGCAGGTGAGCCGTGCGCTGGCGGTCGGCCGGCCGGCCTCGTCGCTCACCGCGATCAGGAAGGTCGCCAGGGTGCGGCCCCGCCGGACGGGCGTGCAGACCGCGGTGACCAGGCCGGAGGTGGCCGCCCGCAGGTAACTGGCGTTCAGCTCGATGCCGACCACCGTCCCGCCGGGCCCGGCGTGCAGCATCGCCGCCCAGGACCCGATGCTCTCGGCCAGCGCGCAGGTGGCGCCGCCGTGCAGCAGGCCGAAGGGCTGTTCGTTGCCGGCCACCGGCATGGTGGCGACCAGCCGGTCGGGGGAGAAGTCGGTGACCTGGATCCCGAGCTTGTCGTCCAGCGGGCCCTGGGTGTCGGACGGGAGCCAGTCCGGACGCTCGGTGCTCATCTGCGCACCGTAGTCACCGGCAGCGCCCGGTCGACTCGTCCGCCCGCCCGGGACGTCGGTGGGCGCCCTTAAGCTCGCGGTCGATGTCCGCACCGGTGAGCACCTCAGCCAGCAACCCAGCGTCCGCCTCAGACCCGGCCTCCGGGGTCCGTCCGCGGCTGCTGCTGCTCGACGGCCACTCGCTGGCGTACCGGGCCTTCTTCGCCCTGCCGGTGGAGAACTTCTCGACCACCACCGGGCAGCCGACGAACGCCGTCTACGGCTTCACGTCGATGCTGATCAACGTGCTGCGCGACGAGCAGCCCAGCCACCTCGCCGTCGCCTTCGACGTCAGCCGGAAGACCTTCCGCAGCGAGATCTACGCCGACTACAAGGCCAACCGCGCCGAGAGCCCGACCGACTTCCGCGGCCAGGTGAGCCTGGTGCAGGAGGTCCTGGGCGCGCTGCACGTCCCGGTGATCACCGCGGAGAACTACGAGGCCGACGACGTCATCGCCACCCTCACCGTGCAGGCGGTCGAGCAGGGCATGGACGTGCTGATCTGCACCGGCGACCGGGACGCGCTGCAGCTGGTCAACTCCCACGTCACGGTGCTGTACCCGCGCAAGGGCGTCTCCGACCTCACCCGGTTCACCCCGGAGGAGGTGGAGGCCAAGTACGGCCTCACCCCCACCCAGTACCCCGACTTCGCCGCACTTCGTGGCGACCCCAGCGACAACCTCCCCAACATCCCGAGCGTGGGGGAGAAGACCGCCGCCAAGTGGGTGCGCGAGTACGGGTCGCTGGACGCGCTGGTCGACCAGGTCGACACGGTGAAGGGCAAGGTCGGGGAGAAGCTGCGGGAGCACCTCTCCTCGGTGCTGCAGAACCGCCGGCTCACCGAGCTGGACCGCGCCGTCCCGCTGGAGGTCGGGCCGCAGGACCTGGCCGTCCAGCCCTGGGACCGCAACGAGGTGCACACCCTCTTCGACAACCTGCAGTTCCGGGTGCTGCGGGACCGGCTCTTCGCCACGCTCGCCACCCCGGAGCCCGAGGTCGACGGTGGGTTCGAGGTGACTGCCGACCGGCTGGCCCCGGGTGACCTGGCCGGGTGGCTCGCCGCGCACGCACGCACCGGGCACACCGGGGTCGTCTTCCGGGGCACCTGGGGCCGCGGTGTCGGCGAGCTCACCGGGATCGCGCTGGCCGCCGCCGACGACCACGCCACCTTCGTCGACCTGGGTCCCGACCTCGACACCGCCGACGAGCAGGCACTGGCCGGCTGGCTGGCCGACCCGGCGACCCCCAAGGTCGTGCACGAGGTCAAGGGCCCGCTGCTGGCGATCTGGAGCCGCGGCTGGGACCTGCAGGGCATGGTCAGCGACACCGCCCTCGCGGCCTACCTGGTCAACCCCGGGCAGCGGTCGTTCGACCTCGGCGACCTGGCGGTTCGCTACCTGCGTCGCGAGCTCAAGGACGCCGCGGAGCCGGAGGGCCAGTTGACCCTCGACGGGCTCGGGCCCTCGGAGGAGGACGTCGCCGCGGCCGCCGCGCACGCCGACGTCCTCAAGGCGGTGGCGGTCAACGACCTGTCCGACGCGCTGGAGCAGGTGCTCGGGCAGAAGGGCGGCGACCAGCTGCTCGGGGACATCGAGCTGCCGCTGACCCGGGTGCTCGCGGCCATGGAGCACCGGGGCATCGCCGCGGACCTGGACTCCCTGCGCGAACTGCAGCGCGAGTTCGCCGCCGCGGTGACCGAGGCGGCGGACGAGGCCTACGCGGTCATCGGCAAGGAGATCAACCTCGGCTCGCCCAAGCAGCTGCAGGCGGTCCTCTTCGACGAGCTCGGCCTGCCCAAGACGAAGAAGAACAAGACCGGCTACACCACCGACGCCGAGGCCCTGACCTCGCTGTTGGCCTCCACCGGGCACCCGTTCCTGGAGCACCTGCTGCGGCACCGGGACGTCACCCGGCTGCGCACCGTCATCGACGGGCTGATCCCGATGGTCGACGAGATGGGGCGGGTGCACACGACCTACCAGCAGACGATCGCGGCGACCGGCCGGCTCTCCTCGACCGACCCGAACCTGCAGAACATCCCGATCCGCAGCGCCGAGGGCCGCCGGATCCGGCAGGCCTTCGTCGTCGGCGCCGGCTACGAGTCGCTGATGACCGCCGACTACAGCCAGATCGAGATGCGGATCATGGCCCACCTGTCCGAGGACGCCGGCCTCATCGAGGCGTTCACCTCGGGGGAGGACCTGCACTCCTTCGTCGCGTCGCGGGCGTTCGACATCCCGATCGAGCAGGTCGACCCGGAGATGCGCCGGCGGATCAAGGCGATGAGCTACGGCCTGGCCTACGGGTTGAGCGCCTACGGGCTGTCCCAGCAGCTGCGGATCACCCCGGAGGAGGCGCGCGGCCAGATGCACGCGTACTTCGAGCGGTTCGGTGGCATCCGGGACTACCTGGACGGGGTCGTGGACGACGCCCGGCAGACCGGCTACACCGAGACGACGCTGGGCCGCCGCCGCTACCTGCCCGACCTGACCAGCGACAACCGGCAGCGCCGGGAGATGGCCGAGCGGATGGCGCTCAACGCCCCGATCCAGGGGTCGGCCGCCGACGTGATCAAGGTGGCGATGCTGAACGTGGAGCGGGCCATCGCAGCCGAGGGGCTGAGCTCACGGATGCTGCTGCAGGTCCATGACGAGCTGGTGCTCGAGGTGGCGCCGGGGGAGCGGGAGACCCTGGAGGCGCTGGTGCGGCGGGAGATGGCCGGCGCGGCCCGGCTGTCGGTGCCGCTGGAGGTCTCGGTCGGCTTCGGCACCAGCTGGGACGACGCCGCCCACTGACGGCCTCGTCCGGAGGCTCGCCCCGAGCATGCGAGGGGGGAGGGGGACGAGGTCCTTCCTCAGCGGGTGGGGCGGCCCAGGGGGAAGGTGCGGACCTGCTGCCAGGAGCCGGCCTCCCGGGTGCCGGCGTAGAGCGCGGCGGTGTCGATGCGGGTGTGCAGCGGCATCGCCGCGCACAGCACCTCCTGGGCCTGCTCGAGTCCGGCCAGGTCGCCCCGCCGGCGCTGGCCGATGCTCAGGTGCGGCACCGGATCGCCGTGCGCGCCCCGGTAGGGCGGGTGGTCGGGGAACGCCTCGGCGACGATGCGGGTCAGCCGGCGGAACGGCTCGTCCGGTTCGGGGACGAGGTAGAGCATCTCGTCGCCGAACCACGCCGTCTTGGTGAACGTGCAGTCGAACGGGGACTCGGCGGCGAGGAGGTCGGCCAGACCGGTCAGCACGGCGTCGTCCACCTGGCGTGGGGTGACGAAGGGGTAGATGACCGACAGGTGTGCCGGGACCCCCCACGACGCGGAGACGTCGAACTGCTGGCGGTGCGCGTCGACCAGCGGGTCCGCCTCCGGGACCAGCACCACCAGGGCGGTCTCGGTCGCATCGCCCAGGACGGCCTGTGCACTCTGCTCCACCGCGCGGCTCCCTCGCTCGGTCCGGTGTCACCGGGCGGGCCCGGCGTCGCTGGACAGCGTGGCAGGTCCGTGCCCCGATCGGCAGGTCGACGGCGGCTCAGCCGGGCAGGTCGCAGACCAGGACGAGCGTCCCGGGCATCAGCGCACCGCGCTCCGGGGACCACTGCCCCCAGGTCTCGGTCCGCCCGGGCGTCCACTCCGGTTCGAGGAGGTCGCGCAGCACGAACCCGGCGCCGACGACGGCCCGCACCCAGTCGCCGATCGTGCGGTGGTGCTCGACGTAGACCGTGGTCCCGGCCTCGTCGGTCTCCACGTAGGGCGAGCGGTCGAAGTAGGAGGAGACGACGCGCAGGTCCGCCGGGTCGGGGGAGTCGGGCATCGGCCACCGCATCGGGTGGTTCACCGAGGCGACCAGCCGCCCGCCCGGGCGCAGCACGCGGGCGACCTCGGTGAGCACTGCCTGCGCGTCGGCGACGAAGGGGAGGCCGCCGAAGGCCGAGCAGGCCAGGTCCACGCTGGCGTCCGCCAGGGGCAGTGCCCCCGCGTCGGCCTGCAGCAGCGGGACGTCGATGCCGGTGGACCGGTTCAGCTCCGCGGCGCGCGCGAGCATGCCCCCGGAGACGTCGAACGCCACGGGGGACGCGCCGGCCGTGCGCAGCCAGCGGGCGCACGGAGCCGACCCGCAGCCGATCTCCAGCACCCGCCGCCCGGCGACCTCACCCAGCAGGTGTGCGTCGGCCTCCCGCAGCCCCTCGGGGCACCACAGGAAGTCCGCGTCGCCGAGGTCGCTGCCGTGCTCGGCCAGATAGGCCGGTGCGGCGGCGTCCCACCAGCCCCGGTTGGCCCGGGCGGACTCGGCCGGGCCGGCCGCGCGGCGGGTCACCCCACCGGCCGCCGGGTAGCCGTCCTCGGCGAGCGGGAGCGGGGCGGCGGAGGGGCGCGCGGGGGTGCTGTCCATGACGCGCCGATGGTGACACGCCGCCGGGTGGGTGACCGTCCCGACCGGACCACACCCCTGGTGGACCGGCCCTCGCCGGGTCCGTACGATGGAGAGCACGCCAGAGGTCTGTGGCGTCGACCCCCCTGTACGGGGGTCGGCATCGCCGTCTCCCGTGAACCTCCCCGCGGTCGTCCTCGGCCGCGGGTGATCCTGTCCCTACGCATCCCCCGTCCGGAGCACTCGACCACATGACCTCCACTCAGGTCCGTCCCGACAGCACCCCCCAGATCGCGGTGAACGACATCGGCACCGCCGAGGACTTCCTCGCCGCGATCGACCAGACGATCAAGTACTTCAACGACGGCGACATCGTCGAAGGCATCATCGTCAAGGTCGACCGGGACGAGGTGCTGCTGGACATCGGCTACAAGACCGAGGGCGTCATCCCCTCGCGTGAGCTGTCCATCAAGCACGACGTCGACCCGACCGAGGTCGTCAAGGTCGGCGACGAGGTGGAAGCCCTCGTCCTCCAGAAGGAGGACAAGGAAGGCCGGCTCATCCTGTCCAAGAAGCGGGCTCAGTACGAGCGCGCCTGGGGCACGATCGAGGCCAAGAAGGAAGCCGACGAGGTCGTCACCGGCACCGTCATCGAGGTCGTCAAGGGCGGTCTCATCCTCGACATCGGCCTGCGCGGGTTCCTCCCCGCCTCGCTGGTCGAGATGCGTCGCGTCCGCGACCTGCAGCCCTACGTGGGCCGCGAGCTCGAGGCGAAGATCATCGAGCTCGACAAGAACCGCAACAACGTCGTCCTCTCCCGTCGTCAGTGGCTGGAGCAGACCCAGTCCGAGGTCCGCAGCGAGTTCCTCAACAAGCTCGCCAAGGGCCAGGTCCGCACGGGCGTCGTCTCCTCGATCGTCAACTTCGGTGCCTTCGTGGACCTGGGTGGCGTCGACGGCCTGGTGCACGTCTCCGAGCTGTCCTGGAAGCACATCGACCACCCGTCCGAGGTCGTCGAGGTGGGCCAGGAGGTCACCGTCGAGGTCCTCGACGTCGACCTGGACCGTGAGCGGGTCTCCCTGTCGCTGAAGGCGACGCAGGAGGACCCGTGGCGTCAGTTCGCCCGCACGCACCAGATCGGGCAGGTCGTCCCCGGCAAGGTCACCAAGCTGGTCCCCTTCGGTGCGTTCGTGCGCGTCGACGAGGGCATCGAGGGTCTGGTGCACATCTCCGAGCTGGCCGAGCGCCACGTGGAGATCCCGGAGCAGGTCGTGCAGGTCGGCGACGAGATCCTGGTCAAGGTCATCGACATCGACCTGGACCGCCGCCGCATCTCGCTGTCCCTCAAGCAGGCCAACGAGGGCGTCGTCGGCGACGAGGAGCAGTTCGACCCGGCCGCCTACGGCATGGCCGCGCAGTACGACGAGCAGGGCAACTACGTCTACCCCGAGGGCTTCGACGCCTCCACCGGCGAGTGGCTCGAGGGCTACGACGAGGCCCGCGAGACGTGGGAGCGGCAGTACGCCGAGGCGCAGACCCGGTTCGAGGCGCACCGCAAGCAGATCGCGGCTGCCAAGGAGGCCGACGCCGAGGCTGCGGCAGGCGGCAGCTACTCCAGCGAGCCGGTCGACACCCCGGACGCCCCCTCGACCGGTGGCACCCTCGCCTCCGACGAGGCACTGGCGGCCCTGCGGGCCAAGCTCGCCGGCGGCGAGTGACCCAGCAGTTCTGCTGAGCAGCACCTGACCGTGCGCCGTCCACCTCCGGGTGGGCGGCGCACGGTCGTCTGTACAGGAGGTGGGCCGACCTGCCGGTCGGTCACCCGTACTGCGACGACCCCGTCGACCGTGGAGGTCGACGGGGTCGTCGCAGTACGTGGCTCAGCTCTGAGCCGTCGGACGGTGGCGCGGCCCTGGCTCGTACGCGCGCCGTCGGCGGGCGGGCTGCCGGAGCCGCTCAGCCGTGGATCGCGCGCGCCTGCAGGGGCCCGCCGCGCGCTCGCCGCCGATGCAGCCCGGCGCCCTGCGTCAGAGGCTGAGGATGATGGCGAACGCGGTCCGCGGACGGCCGCCGGCGTTGGCCAGGAAGTCCCAGGTGTGCCGGCCGGAGCGGACGCTGGGCATGAGGGCGCGGAAGAACGCGGCTCCCCGGCGGCTCTGCGGCAGGCGCTCACGCACGCCCGGCAGGTCCGAGCAGCGCACCCCGGCGGGGTTGTCGAGCCGGTGCCGACCACGGCGGGGAGTGCCAGCGGCCGACAGTGCGCCATCGAGCGTGGAACGGGACATGGTCGGTTCTGCCTCTCTCCTGTGGCGGGGGAAGTCCACCGGGACGAAAGGTAGGTCCTGTGACTGGTGTGACTGGTGCGACGCGCCGAGGGTGGCGTCGCCGTGACCTCCCCGAGACCTGCGGGTGGGGTGCGCCCTCCTAAGGTCGGCCCGTGCTGAAGATCGGGTTGACCGGGGGCATCGGCTCGGGGAAGAGCACCGTGGCGGCGCTGCTGGCCGAACGCGGTGCGGTCGTCGTGGACGCCGACCGACTCGCCCGGGAGGTCGTGGCTCCCGGCACGCCGGGGCTGGCCGCGATCGTCGAGGAGTTCGGGCCCGACGTGCTCGCCGAGGACGGTGCGCTGGACCGGGCCGCGCTCGCCGCGGTCGTCTTCGCCGACCCCGCCGCCCGGGCCCGGCTGGACGCGATCGTCCACCCCAGGGTCCGCGCCCGTGCCGCTGAGCTGGCCGCTGCCGCGCCGCCGGGGTCGGTCGTGGTGCAGGACGTCCCCCTGCTGGTCGAGACCGGCCAGGCGGGCTCCTTCGACCTCGTGCTCGTCGTGGAGACCGATCCGGAGACGCGGGTGGCCCGGCTGGTGGACCGGGGGCTCTCCGCCGCCGACGCGCGGGCGCGGATCGCCAGCCAGGCCACCGACGACCAGCGCCGTGCGGTCGCCGACGTCGTCCTGCGCAACGACGGTGCGCCAGAGGCGCTCGCGGAGCAGGTGCAGCGGTTCTGGACCGAGCGGGTGGAGCCGGCGACGCGCTGACCGCGGCGATGAGTTCCGCCGGCCGGTCCAGTCCTCCCTGCAGGCCCCGGTGCGGGGTGCCGGTCGAGGAGCGGAGTGGAGATGGCCCAGCAGAAGATCGTCCCGAACCTGTGGTTCGACACCCAGGCCGAGGAGGCGGCGCAGTACTACATCGACGTCTTCGGCGCGGGGCGGGTGATCGACGTCACCCGGTACCCGGAGGGGGCACCCGGCCGGACCGGGTCGGTGATGACCGTGGAGTTCGAGCTCGCCGGCCAGCGGTTCGTCGGGATCAACGGTGGCCCCCAGTTCCCCTTCACCGAGGCCGTCTCCTTCCAGATCGACTGCGCCGACCAGGCCGAGGTCGACCGGTACTGGGACCGGCTCGTCGGCGACGGGGGAGAGGAGAGCCAGTGCGGGTGGCTGAAGGACCGGTACGGACTGTCCTGGCAGGTGGTCCCGGCCGGCATGGCCGAGATCTTCGCCGACCCGGACCCGGCGCGGGCGCAGCGTGCCGTGCAGGCGATGCTCGGCATGCGGAAGCTGGACGTGGCGGCGCTCCGCGCGGCTGCTGACGGTGTGCCGGTCAGTTGAGTGGTGGTCGTCACAGTCGTCCCGGATCGCCCGCGGAGCTGCCGCACATACGACAGCAGGCCCCAGGTCCGTGGACCTGGGGCCTGCTGTGACTGGTGGGCGATACTGGGATCGAACCAGTGACCTCTTCCGTGTCAGGGAAGCGCGCTACCGCTGCGCCAATCGCCCGTACCGGTCTGCCGACCGGCCTGCCTCCACACCCGTGCTCCGTGGAGGAGACGAGGTGGAGACGGGATTTGAACCCGTGTAGACGGCTTTGCAGGCCGTTGCCTCGCCTCTCGGCCACTCCACCGCACACCGGGCGCCGGTCCAGAGACCAACGCGCGGGGTTCCGAGCGGACGACGGGATTCGAACCCGCGACCCTCACCTTGGCAAGGTGATGCTCTACCACTGAGCCACGTCCGCGTTGCGGAGCAAGTCCGCGTTACGTGGAGAACTCTAACCGACCCGGTTCGGGCCTCCAAACCGGGGGGGTCCGGAGGGTGTCGAGACGGGGATCCCCGCAGGTCAGGGGTGCGTGGCGGTCAGTGTGACGTGGGGTTGTCGGTGCCGCCGCGGAGCAGCGCGGTGAGCTCGTCGTCGACCTGGAGCAGCTCGCTCTCCGCGCCGACCGGCACGAGGGCGTCGGTCTCGCGCAGGAACTGGCCGACCGCTGCGCCGGACACCTCGAACAGGGCCTCGCCCGAGGGGGCGCGCAGCTGCAGGAAGAGGACGTCGAGCCCGTTGCGTGCCGGCCACAGCCGGACGTCCCCCTCGCCGACCGGTCCGATCAGGCCGGCCCGCAGGAGGTCGCGGCTGAGCAGCCACTCGACACTGCCCTCGTCGTCCGGGTCCGTGTCGTCGAGGTCCGTCGCCTGCGTCGCCGCCTCCTCGGCGGGGACGTCGACCTCCGCCGCGCTGTCGTCGCCGAAACGGACGCGCACCGCGAACGGGTCGGTGGAGTCGTAGACCAGGGCGGCCGGGACGGCCGTCCAGGACTGGGGGCCGATGAGGTGGAACGTCGTCCGAGCGGTGCAGCCGGACATCGAGTGGCGAGGCATGCCCTCTTAACGACCCAGAACTGCCCTTGGTCACGCATGGTCTCGGCGTGTCGCGTCACACCGGTCACATGCGCCCCAGGAGTGGACACCCGACACGGCGTGACGCCGTCGCCGAGCCCGGTACGAGGTGGTGAACCGATCAGCACCGACGTGCCGAACGCCGCGTGTGACCATGGGCCTCGTGAGCCGACCAGTGCGCAGTCCCGAGGACGGCGCAGCCGACCTCGAACTGGTCCGCCGGATGGCGGCCGGTGACCGCACGGCGGTCGACGACCTCTACCTGCGCTTCCGGCGCCCGGCCTTCGCCCTGGCCCGCCGGGTGCTGGCCGACGAGGTGCTGGCGGAGGACGTGCTCCAGGACGTCTTCCTGGGCATCTGGCGCAACCCGGGTGCCTTCGACGGCAGCCGGGGCAGCGTCGCCTCCTGGGTGCTGACGATGGTCCACCACAAGGCCGTGGACGCCGTCCGCCGTGAGGAGTCGCACCGCCGCCGCACGGCACGGGCGGAGGAGGACATGGCGCTCGCGGCACCGACCGAGACCCATGACGTCGAGGACGAGGCCTGGGAGCGGATGGAGGCCGGCCGCGTGCGGACGGCGCTGCACTCCCTGCCCGATCCGCAGCGGGAGGCGCTGACCTTGGCCTACTACGGCGGGTACACCCAGCGCGAGGTGGCCGCCCTGACCGGCACCCCGCTGGGGACGGTCAAGACCCGGATGCTGGCCGGCATGCGCCGGCTCAAGGAGACGCTCGGCACCGGGCTGCCCGGGGTCTCGCCGGCCGACGGGGGCCCCCGATGACCGCGCCGACGAGCGGCCGGGACGACGAGCACCGCCGCTGGGAGGAGCTCGCCGTCGGCTGGGCGCTGCACGCCCTCGAGCCCGAGGACGAGGACCTCTTCGCCGCCCACCTCGCCGACTGCGACCGCTGTGCGGACACGGTCGCCGAGACCGCCGAGGTGATGACGGCGATGTCCAGCGACCTGCCGCAGGCGGAGCCGTCGGACGCGCTGCGTGACCGGCTGCGCGCAGCGGTCGAGGAGACCGAGCAGCTGCCGCAGAACACCGGCCCCGAGCGCCGGCGTGAGCAGTCCCCGGCTGCGCCGGCCCGTCCCGCTGCCCGGTCGACCCCCGTCCGCGCCGGGACGGGCAGCACCTCCGCGCGGGAGCTGCAGCTCCCCCTGCCCACCCGGTTCGCCGACCCGCGCCCGGCCTGGAAGCGGGTGCTGCCGACCGCACTGGTGGCCGCCGGGGTGGCCGCGGTGCTGGCCCTGGGCGCCTGGAACGTCGCGCTCACCAGCGCCCGCGACGAGGCGGTGGCCGCAGCGGCCGAGCAGGCGCAGGTGCTGGACGCGCTCCTGGAGCCGGGGCAGGCCACCATCGCCCCGCTCGCCGGGGACGAGGACGGGCCGGACCTGGCCACCGTCGTCGCCCGGGACGGTCAGGTGCAGGTCCTGGCCGACGGACTGCCGGTCAACGACCCCAGCGAGACCACCTACGTCGTCTGGGGGTTGCCCGATGGTCCCCCGGTGGCCATCGGCACGTTCGACGTGGTCACTTCAGAGATGGACCTGCGAACCGTAGGCTCAGCGGCGACCGGGCTGGACGAGTACCCCGCCTACGGCGTCAGCATCGAGCCCGGTCGACAGGCTCCGTCGGAACCGACGGACATCGTCGCGACCGGGCAGGTGACCAGCTGAGCGGACAGGACACGATGGCAGCGCCGGGTGAGCAGGTGCCGGGCCCGCCGGACCCGGACCTGCCCGAGACCGCCGAGCAGCGGCGCGCCCGCTACGACGCCGACGAGGTGCACAGCCTGCGGGAGCGGATCGCCGAGGCGAGCTGGCGCCGGTGGATCGCCGCCCGCCGCAGCATGGACACGCCGTACCGGGGCGCGGTCGGGCTGGTGGGCGGCCTGGTCGTGACCTTCGGCATCGTCACCATCCCGCTGCCGGGACCCGGCTGGCTCACCGTGATCGCGGGGTTGTTCCTGCTCGCCACGGAGTTCACCTGGGCGGAACGGGTGCTGGAGTTCACCCGGCTGCACGTCGCCCGGTGGTCGGCCTGGCTGAACCGCCAACTGCTGGTCGTCCGCCTGGCCATCGCCGCCCTGACCGCGGCGTTCGTGGTGGCCGTGCTGCTCGTGACGCTGCACATGACAGGCGTCCCGGGCTGGGTGCCGGGGTGGGTGCCACTCTGGCGTTGAGCATCTGGCAAGATGTTCGACGCACCCGGGCGATTGGCTCAGCGGTAGAGCGCTTCGTTCACACCGAAGAGGTCACTGGTTCGATCCCAGTATCGCCCACCGGATGCAAGGGCCAGGTGAACCCGGAGACGGGGGAGCCTGGCCCTTCGTCGTCCCGGCGCACCCGTTCCCGGACGGGCGCACCATGGACGTGATGGCACTGGACCGGGCCGCCCGACTGCGGGTCGCCGTGGAGCGCGACGGGCCCACCTGTGTGTGGTGCGGCCGGACGTTCGGCGGGCAGGTGGTCCCCGACCACCGAGCACGTGGTGCCCCGGGTCAAGGGCGGGCCGTCCTGGCTGGAGAACGAGGTGGCCGCCTGCAGCCGCTGCAACTCCGAGCGCGGGCACACCGCACCGGTCCCGTGGCTGGAGGAGTGCGAGCGGCGGGGCTGGCAGCCCGACGAGCTCCGGCTGACCCGGGTGCTCACCGCGCTGGACGACGCCATCGCCGAGCGCGGTGGGCAGCGCCGGGCCCGGCCGCACGTGGAGGCACAGCTGCGGCGGCTGCGGCGTCGGGGGAGCCCGCCCGCCGAGCAGGCCGCCCGGTCGCGCCCCGCGTAGCGTCGGTGACGTGAGCGATGCGGTGGGCACGGTCGGCCAGATCTCGGTGTACCCGGTGAAGTCCCTGGCCGGGCGGGTGGTCCCGGCCGTGGAGGTCGAGGACGCCGGCCTGCACGGGGACCGGGCGTGGTCGGTGGTCGAGGTCGACACCGGCGAGCGGGTCACCGTGAAGACCACCCCCCGGCTGCGCGAGGTCGTGCCCACCGGCGACACGGAGGCCGACACCCTCACCCTCACCGAGGTGCTGGGGCGACCGGTCCGGCTGGCTGCCGCTGCGGGGGGCCCACAGGTCGACGCCGCCGCCGTCCACCTGGTGTCCCGCGGGGCCGTCGAGCGGGCCGCGGAGGGCGACGTGCCCGAGGGCTGCTCCGCCGACGACCCGCGCGCGAACCTGCTGCTGCACCTGCCCGACGGGCAGGACGAGCGGTCCTGGGTCGGCCGGCGGCTGCGGATCGGCACCGCGGAGCTCGACGTGGTCCGCACCCCCAGGCACTGCCTCGGCGTGTACGCCGAGGTCCGCACCCCGGGCCTGGTCGCCGAGGGGGACGAGGTCCAACTCTTCGACTGACGAGTGCCCACCCGTCCCGGCCACCGCGGTCGCTAACCTCCGGACCGTGACCCGGAGAGCTGCGGTGGCCGTGTGCGTGGCGCTGCTGGCCGGCTGTGGCGCCGAGGCGGAGTCCCCGGTCGCGCAGACGCCGGCCCCCTCGTCGGCGGCCCCGTCGGCCGCGTCGTCGTCCACGCCCCCACCGGCGCCCGACTCGTTCACCCTGGTCGCCACCGGGGACGTGCTGGTGCACCAGGGGCGCGCGCTGACCGCCGGCGCCCAACAGCCCGACGGCAGCTGGGACTTCTCCGCCGTCTTCGCCGGGGTGGCCCCGGTGCTGCAGGCCGCCGACCTGGCGATCTGCCACCTGGAGACGCCGGTCGCACCGGTCGGCGGGCCGTACTCGGGCTACCCGTCCTTCGCCGCCCAGCCGGAGATCGTCGACGCTCTCGCCGGCGCCGGCTACGACCTGTGCTCGACCGCCTCCAACCACTCCCTGGACGACGGCTTCGACGGGTTGGTGCGCACCCTGGACGCCCTCGACGCCGCGGGGATCGCGCACACCGGCACCCACCGCACCGCGGACGAGCCGCCGACGGTGGTGGACGTCGGGGGAGTGCGGGTCGGGCACGTGGCCACGACGTTCTCGCTCAACGGGGTCCCGCTGCCGGCCGACGCGCCCTGGGCGGTGGACACCTTCGCTGCGCCCGACGTCAGCGGGGTGCTGGCCGATGCTGCCGCGGCCCGGGCAGCCGGCGCAGAGGTGGTGGTGGCCAGCGTGCACTGCTGTGCCGAGTACGACCACGCGCCGACGGCGGCGCAGGAGGAGGCGGTGCGCACGCTGCTCGCCTCACCGGACGTCGACCTGGTGCTCGGGCACCACGCGCACGTCGTCCAGCCGTTCGAGCAGATCGGCGGGGAGTGGGTGGCCTACGGGCTGGGGAACCACCTCGCCGAGCACGCCACCCGCGGGTACGCCACCGAGGACTCGGTGATCGCCCGGTTCACCTTCACCCGGGGCCAGGACGGCCGGTTCACCGTGTCGCAGGCCGAGGCGGTGCCGGTGCGGATCGACGTGGGCGCGGAGGAGGTCCGGCTGGTGCCCGCCGACCCGGAGAGCGCAGCGCGGATCGGTGCGGTGCTCGACGACCGCGGCGCCGTGGCCGCGGGGCTGGCGATCGTCCCCGGCTGACCGGGACCGTCGTCCCGGCGCACTAGTCTCGACTGCGCCCGGCCGACCGGCCGGCACCGTGTCCGACCCCCGGGAGCTCTCGTGTCCACCCCGCCTTCGCCCACCGCCGTCACCGCGATCCTGGTGCCGGCCGGGACGACGGCCCTGCAGGCGCTCAAGGACGCCGGGGTGCCGCTGAAGGGCCCGGACGGCGCGGTCGTCGTCCGGGACGTGGCCTCCGGCGACCTCAAGGACCTCGGCTGGGCCCCGGCCGCCGACGCCGAGGTCGAGCCGGTGCCCGCCGCCAGCCCCGACGGTCGCGCGGTGATCCGGCACTCCACCGCCCACGTGCTGGCCCAGGCCGCGCAGGACCTGTTCCCGGGCACCCGGCTGGGCATCGGCCCGCCGGTGGAGAACGGCTTCTACTACGACTTCGACCCCGAGCGGCCGTTCACCCCGGAAGACCTGCAGGCGCTGGAGAAGCGCATGCAGGCGATCGTGAAGCAGGGGCAGAACTTCAGCCGCCGCGAGATCGGCGACGACGAGGCCCGGGCCGAGCTGGCGCACGAGCCGTACAAGCTGGAGCTGATCGGCCTCAAGGGCGGTGCCGACCAGGACGGGGCCGGCGAGGAGGCCGCGGAGGGCGCCGACGTCGAGGTGGGCGGTGCGCAGCTGACCATGTACGACAACCTCGACCCGCGCACCGGCGACCGGCTGTGGACCGACCTGTGCCGTGGTCCGCACCTGCCGCGCACCAGCACCATCCCGGCGTTCTCCCTCACCCGCAGCGCCGCCGCCTACTGGCGGGGGAGCGAGAAGAACCCGCAGCTGCAGCGGGTCTACGGCACCGCGTGGGAGAGCAAGGACGCGCACAAGGCGTACCTGGAGCAGATCGCCGAGGCCGAGCGCCGCGACCACCGCAAGCTCGGTGTCGAGCTCGACCTGTTCAGCTTCCCCGACGAGATCGGCTCGGGCCTCGCCGTCTTCCACCCCAAGGGCGGGGTCGTGAAGCGGGAGATGGAGGACTACGTCCGGCGCCGGCACCTGGAGGAGGGGTTCGACTACGTCGGCACCCCGCACATCAGCAAGCGCGGGCTCTTCGAGACCTCCGGGCACCTGCCGTACTACGAGGAGACGATGTTCCCGGCCATGGAGCTGGAGAACAGCGAGTACTTCCTCAAGGCCATGAACTGCCCGATGCACAACCTGATCTTCCGGTCGCGCGGGCGGTCCTACCGCGAGCTGCCGCTGCGGTTCTTCGAGTTCGGCTCGGTGTACCGGTACGAGAAGTCCGGCGTCGTGCACGGCCTGACCCGGGTCCGCGGGCTGACCCAGGACGACTCGCACAGCTACGTCACCCCGGAGCAGGCACCCGGGGAGGTCCGGCACCTGCTGGCCTTCGTCCTCGGGCTGCTGCGCGACTTCGGCCTGGACGACTACCACCTCGAGCTCTCCACCCGGGACGACGGCCCGAAGTTCATCGGCTCCGACGAGGAGTGGGCCACCGCCACCGCGGTGCTGGAGGAGGCGGCCAGGGAGACCGGTCTGGAGCTCGTCCCCGACCCCGGTGGCGCGGCCTACTACGGCCCGAAGATCTCCGTCCAGGCCCGCGACGCGATCGGGCGCACCTGGCAGATGTCGACCATCCAGTACGACTTCAACCAGCCGGCCCGCTTCGGCCTGGAGTTCAGCGCCGCCGACGGCACCCGGCAGCAGCCGGTGATGATCCACTCGGCGAAGTTCGGCTCGATCGAGCGGTTCTTCGGCGTGCTGACCGAGCACTACGCCGGCGCCTTCCCGGCCTGGCTCGCCCCGGTCCAGGTGGTCGGCATCCCGATCACCGACGAGCAGGTGCCCTACCTGACCGACGTCGCCCTGCAGCTGCGCCGGCGTGGCATCCGGGTGGAGATCGACGACTCCGACGACCGGATGCAGAAGAAGATCCGCACCGCCAGCAAGCAGAAGGTGCCGTTCGTGCTGATCGCCGGTGCCACCGACGCCGAGGCGGGGGCGGTCTCCTTCCGCTACCGCGACGGCTCGCAGCGCAACGGCGTCCCGGTGGCCGAGGCGGTGGCCCAGGTGGCCGCCTGGGTCGAGGGCCGGCACAACAGCGACCCGACCGCGGAGACCCCGATGGTGGCCGGATGACCGGGGGCACGGACATGGGCGAGGGGCCGGCCGCCTACCGGGTGCCGCTGCGCAACGACGACGACGGGCCGACCTCGGGGTTCGAGCACCTGTGGACGCCCTACCGGATGGCCTACATCCGCGGGGAGAACAAGCCGACCGGCGACCACGACTGCCCGTTCTGCCTGATCCCGGCGATGTCGGACGAGGACGGGCTGATCGTGGCCCGGGGCGAGACGGTGTTCGCCGTCCTCAACCTCTACCCGTACAACGCCGGTCACCTGATGGTCGTGCCGTACCGGCACGTGCCCGACTACACCGACCTCACCATCGCCGAGGTCGCCGAGCTCGGCGCCTTCACCCAGACGGCGATGCGCGTGGTCCGGTCGGTCAGCGGTGCGCACGGGTTCAACATCGGGATGAACCAGGGCTCGGTCGCCGGCGCCGGCATCGCCGACCACCTGCACCAGCACGCCGTGCCGCGCTGGGGTGGGGACACCAACTTCATGCCGGTGGTCGGGCTGACCCGCGTGCTGCCGCAGGTGCTCGCCGAGACCAGGGCCCTGCTGTCCGGCGCCTGGCCGGCTGCCGGCCAGGGGACCGGGTCCGCCCCGCACCCCACGGTGGCCTGAGTGCTCGGCGTCAACCTCCGGCCGGCCGTCGGCCGTTTCTGGGCGCCCGTGGTGCGCGGCCTGGTCCGGGCCGGGGTCACCGCCGACGCGGTGACCCTCACCGGCACCCTCGGCGCGGTCCTCTCCGCGGTCTTCCTGATCGGCAACGGCCTGCTGTTCTGGGGCGCCCTGGCCGTGACCGTCTTCGTGCTGCTGGACATGCTGGACGGCGCCCTCGCCCGGGCCCGCGGGGGCGGTTCGGTCTTCGGTGCGGTGCTGGACTCCGCCGGTGACCGGGCCGCCGACGCCGCCATCTTCGGTGGGCTGGTCTGGTGGTTCTCCGGCGCCGGGGACAACCGGCTGCTGGTGCTGCTCGCGCTGCTGTGCCTGGTGCTCGGGGTGCTCACCTCCTACATCAAGGCCCGCGCCGAGGGGGTCGGGCTGTCCGCCGACGTGGGGGTCGTCGAGCGCACCGAACGGCTGATCCTGGTGCTCGTCGGCACCGGGTTCACCGGCCTGGGCATCCCGTACGCGGTCCACGTCGCGCTGTGGGTGCTGCTCGTCGGCAGCGCGGTGACGGTCGCGCAGCGGTTCGCCGCGGTCCGCCGGGAGGCCCGCGGACGTCGACTGCCGACGTCGTCCCCCGACCAGCCGTCCGAGCGCCCCGCCCCGTGAGCCGCCGCGCCGACCTGCTCGCCCGGCTCACCGACGCCGGGTACGCGGCCGGCTGGCGGGCCGTCCGGCTGCTGCCCGAGCCGGCTGCCCGGGCCGGCGCCGCAGCGGGCGGCGCACTCGCCGTGCGCCGCGGCGGGCGGGGTGCCCGGCAGCTGCGGGCCAACCTGGACGTCGTCACCGGCGGTGGCCTGGACGACAGGGCACTGGACGACCTCACCCGGCGGGCGATGCAGTCCTACGCCCGCTACTGGCAGGAGGCCTTCCGGCTGCCGACGCTGTCCAGCGAGCGGATCCTCGCCGGCTCGGAGCTGCGCGGCCGGGAGCACCTGGAGGCCGCGCGTGCGCAGGGCCGCGGCATCGTCCTGGCCCTGCCGCACAGCGGGAACTGGGACGCCGCCGGGGTGTGGCTGATCGCCTGGCTCGGGGGCCCGTTCCTGACGGTCGCCGAGCGGCTGCGGCCGGAGTCGCTGTACCGCCGGTTCGTCGCCTTCCGGGAACGGCTGGGCATGCGGGTCGTGCCGCTCACCGGCGGGGAGCGGCCCAGCTCGGCGGTGCTGCGCGAGTGGCTGGCCGACGGCGGGACCGCTTGCCTGCTGATGGACCGGGACCTGTCCGGCAGCGGTGTGCCGGTCACCTTCTTCGGCCGCCGGACGACGATGCCCGGCGGCCCGGCCCTGGTCGCGGCTCAGACCGGGGCCACCCTGCTGCCCGCCGTCTGCCAGTTCGACGGTGCGGGGTGGCAGTTCGTCGTCCACCCCCCGGTGCCGCTCGACGGGCCGGGCCGGCTGCGGGACCGGGTGACCAGCGCCACGCAGCAGGTCGCCGACGCCTTCGCCACGACGATCGCCGAGCGTCCCGAGGACTGGCACGTGCTCGGCCGGGTCTGGCCCGAGGTGGGCCCCATGGGCCGTGCCCCGGCGTCCCCGGCCGTGACCACGCCGGCGGCGGAGGTGGGGTGATGCGGATCGGGCTGGTCTGCCCGTACCAGTGGGACGTCCCCGGTGGTGTGCAGTACCACGTGCGCGACCTCGCCGAGACGCTGCGCGGGCTAGGGCACCACGTGGAGATCCTGACCCCGGCGCTGCACGAGGAGTCGCTGCCCGCCGAGCACGTGACCTGGGCCGGTCGCGCGGTGCCGGTTCCCTACAACGGCTCGATGGCCAGCGTCTCCTTCGGCCTGGTCTCCGCCGCCCGCGCCCGCCGCTGGCTGCGGGACGGGCACTTCGACGTCGTCCACGTGCACGAGCCGGCGTCGGTGTCGTTGTCCCTGCTGGTCTGCATCATCGCCGAGGGCCCGATCGTGGCGACGTTCCACGCGGCGACCACCCGCTCCAAGGTGCTCGCAGCGCTCGGGCCGTGGGCGCGCCCGTGGCTGGAGAAGGTGGCCGGCCGGATCGCCGTCTCCGACTTCGCCCGCCGCGTCCAGGTCGAGCACCTGGGTGGCGACGCGGTGGTCATCCCCAACGGGGTGCACGTCGCGGCGTTCGCCGAGGGGCCGACGCTGGCTGGGTACCAGCGGGGCACCGACGCCCCGACGATCGGCTTCCTCGGCCGCTACGACGAGCCGCGCAAGGGCCTGCCGGTGCTCCTGGAGGCGATGCGGACCGTGGTCGCCGAGCACCCGCGGGCCCGGCTGCTCATCGCCGGCCGCGGCGACCCCGACGAGCTGGACGAGCTGGTGGCCGACGACCTGCGCCCGCACGTCACGGTCCTCGGGGAGCTGGACGAGCCGGCGAAGGCGGCCTTCCTCCGCTCGGTCGACGTCTACTGCGCCCCGAACCTGCTGGGGGAGTCCTTCGGGGTGATCCTGCTGGAGGCGATGGGCGCCGGTGCGCCGGTGGTCGCCAGCGACCTGGACGCCTTCAGCCGGGTCCTGGCGGACGGCGCCGCCGGGGTGCTGGTCCGGCGTGGGGACGCCGCCGCGCTGGCCACGGCGCTCGGCGGCCTGCTCGCCGACCCCGTCCGGCGGGCGGAGCTGCAGGCGGCCGGCCGGCGGGCCGTCGCCGACTACGACTGGGCCGTGGTCGCCCAGCGGATCCTCGCCGTCTACGAGACGGTCGCCCCGCCGGGCGGCACCGCGGTGACCGCCTCCACCGCCGCCGACGCCGCCCTGCTGGGTGATCTCCCCGACGCGACCGGTGGGCCCGGGCCGTCGGGGCCCTTCCGCAGGCGGGTGCGCCGCTAGCCTGGTGCCCCATGACCACCGCGACCTGGCTGCTGCTCGCCGCCGGGCTCCTGGTGGCCCTGGTGCTCCTCTGGACCGCCTGGACGCTCACCCGGCTGCGCCGGCTGGCCGGGCGGGTCCGCCGCGCACGGGAGGTCCTCGACGCCGCGCTGCGGCGCCGGGCCGAGCTGGCGGCGGCGCTGGCCCGGGAGCACGCCGGTGACCTCGGTCCCGAGCGCGCCGACGCGCTGGCCTCGGCTGCGGCCGGGGCCCGGGCGCCGTCGGCCGGGGACCGGGAGGCCGCCGAGAACGCGCTGGGCCGACTGCTCCGCAGGGTCCCCGCCGGGGTGCTCCCCCCGGAGCTCGAGGACGCCGGCATGCGGGTGGGCCTGGCCCGGCGGTTCTACAACGACGCCGTCCGGGACACCCGGACGCTGCGCCGGGGCCGGCTGGCCCGGGTGCTGCGGCTGCACGCCGGCCGTCCGCTGCCCCGGTACTTCGACATCGACGACGGCCTCGACGCGGTGCTCACCGGCCCGGGCTCCGGCACCGCGCGGCCCACCGGCTGATCCGCCGTACGCTGGGCCGTCCCCTCCCGCCGGTCCCCGGCCCGACGACCTGCGAGGCAGCAGCGTGTCCCTGAACCACAGCGAGCCCACCGGCACCGGCACCGACCGCGTCAAGCGCGGGATGGCCGAGCAGCTGAAGGGCGGCGTCATCATGGACGTCGTCACCCCCGAGCAGGCCAAGATCGCCGAGGACGCCGGCGCCGTCGCGGTGATGGCCCTGGAGCGGGTGCCCGCCGACATCCGCGTCGAGGGCGGCATCGCCCGGATGAGCGACCCCGACATGATCGAGGGCATCATCGGCGCGGTCTCCATCCCGGTGATGGCCAAGGCCCGGATCGGTCACTTCGTCGAGGCCCAGGTGCTGCAGGCGCTCGGCGTCGACTACGTCGACGAGTCCGAGGTGCTCACCCCGGCCGACGAGGCGCACCACATCGTCAAGAGCGCGTTCACCGTGCCCTTCGTCTGCGGCGCCACCGACCTCGGGGAGGCGCTGCGCCGGATCTCCGAGGGCGCGGCGATGATCCGCTCCAAGGGCGAGGCCGGCACCGGCAACGTGGTCGAGGCCACCCGGCACATGCGGGCCATCCGGGCCGGCATCAAGCGGCTGGGCACCCTGGACGAGACCGAGCTGTTCGTCGCCGCCAAGGAGCTGCGCGCGCCCTACGACCTGGTGGCCGAGGTCGCCCGCACCGGCGCGCTGCCCGTCGTCCTGTTCACCGCCGGTGGCATCGCCACCCCCGCGGACGCGGCGATGATGATGCAGCTGGGCGCCCAGGGCGTCTTCGTCGGGTCGGGGATCTTCAAGTCCGGTGACCCGGCGCAGCGCGCCGCCGCGATCGTGCAGGCCACCACCTTCTTCGACGACCCCAGCGTGATCGCCAAGGTCTCCCGCGGGCTCGGTGAGGCCATGGTCGGCATCAACGTCAGCACGCTGCCGGAGAGCGAGCAGTACGCCAAGCGCGGCTGGTGACCCCGCCGACGATCGGGGTGCTCGCGCTGCAGGGCGACGTCCGCGAGCACCTCGCCGCGCTGCGGGCGACCGGCGCCGAGGCGCGGCCGGTGCGCCGGCCCGGTGAGCTGGCCGAGGTCGACGGGCTGGTCCTGCCCGGCGGGGAGTCCACCACGATGGCCAAGCTCGCCGCGCGGTTCGGCATGCTGCAGCCGCTGCGGGACGCCGTCCGCGCCGGGCTCCCCGCCTACGGGTCGTGCGCCGGGATGATCCTGCTGGCCGACACGGTGCTCGACGCCCCGGCCGACCAGGAGACCATCGGTGGCCTGGACGTGACGGTGCGCCGCAACGCGTTCGGCCGGCAGGTCGACTCCTTCGAGACCGAGGTGCAGCTGGCCGGGGTCCCCGGGCCGCCGCTGCACGCGGTCTTCATCCGCGCCCCGTGGGTCGAGGAGGCCGGGCCGGCCGTCGAGGTGCTCGGCCGGGTGGAGGGCGGACCGGCCGACGGTAAGATCGTCGCCGTCCGTCAGGGCCGGCTGGTGGCCACCAGCTTCCACCCCGAGCTGACCGGGGACACCCGGGTGCACGCGCTGTTCGTGGAGCTGGTGCGGGAGGTCGTGGAGCTGGTGCCGGGGGCAAGGGCGATGAGGGCACGAGACCATGCGAGCAGTGCCGGCGCCGGAGCGGACGCGGGCAGTGAGGGGAGAACGTCGTGAGCGGGCATTCCAAGTGGGCGACGACCAAGCACAAGAAGGCCGGCATCGATGCCAAGCGGGGCAAGCTCTTCGCCAAGCTGATCAAGAACATCGAGGTCGCCGCGCGCACCGGCGGTGCTGACCTGTCGGGCAACCCGACGCTCTACGACGCCGTCCAGAAGGCGAAGAAGAGCTCGGTGCCCAACGACAACATCGACCGCGCGGTCAAGCGCGGCGGCGGCCTCGAGGCCGGTGGGGTCGACTACCAGGGCATCACCTACGAGGGCTACGCCGCCGGCGGCGTCGCCGTGCTGATCGAGTGCCTCACCGACAACAAGAACCGGTCGGCGATGGAGGTGCGCACCGCGATGACCCGCAACGGGGGGAACATGGCCGACCCCGGCTCGGTCTCCTACCTGTTCTCCCGCAAGGGCGTCGTCGTGGTCCCCGCGACCGGCACCACCGAGGACGACGTGCTGATGGCCGTGCTGGACGCCGGCGCGGAGGAGGTCCGCGACCTGGGCGACACCTTCGAGGTGGTCTGCGAGCCCACCGACCTGGTCGCCGTGCGCACCGCCCTGCAGGACGCCGGCATCGACTACGACTCCGCCGACATGGGCTTCCTGCCCAGCGTGCAGGTCGAGCTGGACGCCGACGGCGCGGGCAAGGTGTTCCGGCTCATCGACGCCCTCGAGGACCTCGACGACGTGCAGAACGTCTACGCGAACTACGACGTCTCCGACGAGGTCATGGAGTCGATCGACGCCTGAGGAAGGACCCCCTCGCCCCCCACCGTTCGCACGCTCACGGCGGGCCCCTGCGAGGGGCCGTTCCAGCGGGTCACGCGCGTGTCGGTGTGGGGACAGCTGGACCTCGGCGGTTAGCGTGGTTCGAACACGTGTTCGCGTCGGCTGGTGGAGGTCCTCATGCGGGTGCTCGGCATCGACCCGGGGCTCACCCGGTGTGGGTGGGGCGTGGTCGAGGGGCGCCCCGGTGCTCGACCGACGGCGCTGGGGGTCGGCGTCGTCCGCACCTCGCCCGACCTCGACCTGGAACTGCGTCTGCTGGAGGTGCACACCGCCGTGACCGCACTGCTGCGCGAGCACCGGCCCACCGCGGTCGCCATCGAGCGGGTGTTCACCCAGAACAACAAGGGCACGGCGACCGGCACGGCGCAGGCCGCCGGCGTCGCCGCCCTGGCCGCCGCGCAGGCCGACGTGCCGGTCGCCTGGCACACGCCGAGCGAGGTCAAGGCCGCGATCTCCGGCAACGGCCGCGCAGACAAGGACCAGGTCACGATGATGGTCACCCGGGTCCTCGGGCTCGCCACCGCGCCCAAGCCCGCGGACGCCGCCGACGCCCTGGCGCTGGCCGTCTGTCACGTGTGGCGAGGGCCGGCGCAGCAGCGACTGCGGGTCGCGGCCCTGGCCGGCGGCATCGGCGCCCCCGTCCGGCCGGCGACGCTGCCCCGCTGGACGGGGGTGTCGCCCCGATGATCGCGTCGGTGAACGGCCGGGTGGCCGCGGTCTCACCCGACGGCGCGGTCCTCGAGGTCGGTGGCGTGGGGCTGTCCGTGCAGTGCACCCCCGGGACGATCGCCCGGCTGGCGGTGGGGGAGCAGGCCCGGCTGTCGACCAGCCTGGTGGTCCGCGAGGACTCCCTCACCCTCTACGGCTTCGCCGACGACGACGAGCGTCAGCTGTTCGAGCTGCTGCAGACCGCCAACGGCGTGGGCCCCCGGCTCGCCCAGGCGGTGCTGGCGATCCACCCGCCCCGCGAGGTGCGCAGGGCGGTGTCGATGGGCGACCTCAAGGCGCTGATGCAGGTGCCCGGGATCGGCAAGAAGGGCGCCGAGCGGCTGGTGCTGGAGCTCCGCGACCGGCTGGGCACGACGGCGTCGGACACCTCGCTGGACGGCCCACCGGCGGCCGGCCTCGGCGCGGTCACCCCGGTGGCCCCCTGGCGGGACCAGCTCACCGCGGCCCTGGTCGGGCTGGGCTGGTCGAGCCGGGAGGCGGACACCGCGGTCTCCGCCCTCGAGCCGGTGGCCGAGGAGCAGCAGCTGGCCGGCGGCGTCCAGGTCGCGGTCCTCCTGCGGCAGGCGCTGCAGATCCTGGGGCGGTCGTGAGCACCCCGTTCGACCGCGGGCTGTCCGCCGCCGATGCCGGGCCGGGCCGGTTCCCCGACGACGCGGTCGACCCGCGGGCCGGTGACGAGGAGCGGGTCGTCGAGTCGGCGCTGCGCCCGAACTCGCTGACCGACTTCATCGGCCAGCCCAAGGTCGCCCGCCAGCTGGACCTCGTGCTGGAGGGCGCCAAGCGCCGCGGCCGGCCGCCGGACCACGTGCTGCTCTCCGGCCCGCCCGGGCTGGGCAAGACCAGCCTCGCGCTGATCATCGGCACCGAGCTCGGCACCGCGGTGAAGATCACCAGCGGGCCGGCGATCGAGCGCTCCGGCGACCTCGCCGCGATGCTGTCCAACCTCGGCCCCGGTGACGTGCTGTTCATCGACGAGATCCACCGCATCGCCCGGCCGGCCGAGGAACTGCTCTACATGGCGATGGAGGACTTCCGGGTCGACGTCGTCGTCGGCAAGGGACCGGGCGCCACGGCGATCCCCCTGGAGATCCACCCGTTCACCCTGGTCGGCGCCACCACCCGCGCCGGGCTGCTGACCGGGCCGCTGCGCGACCGGTTCGGCTTCGTCGGGCAGATGGAGTTCTACGAGGTCGCCGACCTGGAGCGGGTGCTGGCGCGCAGCGCCGACCTGCTGGGGGTCCAGCTCACCGACGACGGCTCGGCGGAGATCGCCGGGCGCTCCCGCGGGACCCCGCGGATCGCCAACCGACTGCTGCGGCGGGTCCGCGACTACGCCGAGGTGCGGGCCGACGGCCGGATCACCCGGGACGTCGCCCAGGCGGCACTGGCCTTGTACGACGTGGACGACCTCGGGCTGGACCGGCTCGACCGGTCGGTCCTGGAGGCCCTCGTCGTCCGCTTCGGCGGTGGGCCGGTGGGGGTGGCGACCCTCGCCGTGGCCGTGGGGGAGGAGCCGCACACCGTCGAGGAGGTCTGCGAGCCGTTCCTCGTGCGGGCCGGGCTGCTGGCCCGCACCTCGCGAGGACGGGTGGCGACCGAGGCGGCCTTCCGTCATCTGGGGCACGCCGTGCCGCGGGGTGGACTGCCGCTCAGCGGGCTCACCGCCGACCCGCCGTCGGACGCGCCGTCGTCACAGACCCTCTTCGACGCATAGACTCATCGGCGCTGGCGCGCAACCCGGCTGCAGTCGGGGCGCCTCGCCCCGGAGCCACCCTGCGCAGGCGGGCGTGCGCCGGCGCCGATGTACCCGAGCGGCCCGATCCCGGGCCGCACCCACCGCGCGACTCGCTGCGGTAGAGAGGCTCACCCGTCGTGGAACAGTTCTTCCCGTTGATCCTGCTCGTCCTGGCCTTCGGCCTGCTGATCGTGCTGCCCGCCCGGCAGCGCAAGAAGATGCAGGCGAAGGCCGAAGCGCTGCAGTCCTCGCTGACCGTGGGCACCCCGGTCATGCTGACCAGCGGGATCCACGGCACGGTCGCCTCGCTCGGCGAGGGCATCGTCGGCCTGGAGGTCGCCCCGGGGGTCGTCATCACCGTCGCCCGCCCGGCGGTCATGGAGATCCGCCAGTCGGCGTCCGGCGCCGTCCCGCCCGAGGGGGCCACCGGCACCATCGACGGCGACGGCGACTCCACCGACCGCACCCGCTGAGCCGGGTCGACGCATGGCCGCCCGTCAGCTCTCTGCCCGCCGGTACTTCGCGGCGTTCCTC
Organism: Modestobacter sp. VKM Ac-2985; assembly: GCF_026967925.1. Classification (GTDB taxonomy): domain Bacteria; phylum Actinomycetota; class Actinomycetes; order Mycobacteriales; family Geodermatophilaceae; genus Modestobacter. The sequence continues at coordinate 1,770,683 of NZ_JAPVBI010000001.1, forward strand.
CTGATCGTCGCCGGGCTGTACTCCCTGGTCTTCCTCACCGGCGACCAGCGCACCCCGCAGCTCGGTCTCGACCTGCAGGGCGGGACGACGGTGACCCTCGAGGCCCGCACGCCCGACGGTCAGGCGCCCGACCCCGAGGACCTCGACCTCGCCCGCGAGATCATCGAGCAGCGGGTCAACGGCCTGGGCGTCGCGGAGGCCGAGGTCGTCACCGAGGGCAACAGCAACATCGTCATCTCGGTGCCGGGCGAGGACGGCGACCAGGCCCGCGAGCTGGGGGCGACCGCGCAGCTGCGGTTCCGTCCCGTGCTCGTCGGTCCGGAGCCGGCCGCCACAGACCCTGCCGCCACGGACCCGGCCGCGACCGACCCCGAGGCGACCGATCCCGCGGCCACGGACCCGGCAGCGACCGACCCCGAGGCGACGGACCCCGCGGCGACGGACCCGGCGGCCACCGAGCCTGCTGTTGCCGACCCGGATGCGCCGGTCGTCACCCAGGAGGAGGCGCTCGCCGAGTACGCGACGCTCACCTGCGACACGACCACCACCGAGGTCGACCAGCCCGAGTCCTACATCGCTGCGTGTTCCGACGACGGCACCGCGAAGTTCCTGCTCGGGCCGGCGGTCATCGAGGGCACCGACGTCGCCGACGCCACGGCCGGCACCGAGGTCGGCACCGGTGAGTGGGTCGTCAACCTCGACTTCACGTCCTCGGGCTCGGCCGCCTGGGCGGACTACACGACGGCCAACGTCGGCAACAACGTGGCGATCACCCTCGACGGGCGGGTCGTCTCCGCGCCGACGATCAACTCGGCCATCGTGGGTGGCACCACCCAGATCACCGGCAGCTTCGACCAGGCCGCCGCCACCGAGCTGGCCAACCAGCTCAAGTACGGCGCCCTGCCCCTGACGTTCAGCCAGGCGACGGCGCAGACCGTCACCACCGAGCTGGGCGAGGAGCAGCTGCGCGCCGGGCTCATCGCCGGCGGGATCGGCGTCGCGCTGGTGTTCGTCTACGCGCTGCTGTACTACCGGCTGCTCGGCCTGGTGATGATCGCCAGCCTGATCCTCTCGGCGGTGGTCGTCTACGCCTGCCTGGTCCTGCTCAGCCGGGAGATCGGCTTCGCGCTGAGCCTCGCCGGGATCGCCGGGTTCATCGTGTCCATCGGCATCACGGCCGACTCGTTCGTCGTCTACTTCGAACGGCTCAAGGACGAGGTGCGCGAGGGGCGCAGCCTGCGCAGCGCCACGCCGCGCGCCTGGGTGCGGGCCCGCCGGACGATCCTGTCCGCCGACGCGGTCAGCTTCCTCGCCGCGGCCATCCTCTACTGGCTGGCCATCGGTGACGTGAAGGGCTTCGCGTTCACCCTGGGCCTGTCCACGGTGCTCGACCTGATCGTCGTCTTCCTCTTCACCCACCCGCTGATGGTGGTGCTCAGCCGGTTCAAGGGACTCGGGACCAACCGCTTCTCCGGGCTGGGCCGGGTGGACCACAGCCGGCGACCGGTCCAGCCGACACGGAGCGACCGCGAGCTGGTCGGCGCAGCCACCGGCAGCAGCAGCATGAACGGGAGCAATCGATGACCCCCCGCGACCGCACCGGCGCTGACGGCGCCGGCCCCCAGGGCCACGGCTGGGGAGAGGACGCCCCGGCGGAGCAGGGCCCGGCCGTGCGCCCGGATGGCACTGCCACGCGGACCTCCGCCGAGCCGCTGGCGCGGTCGGCCGACGAGTCCGTGCCTGCCGATCAGCTCGACACCGAGGAGTCGGACGGCGAGGAGGTCGACGGCGAGGACGTCGACGACTCCGACGTCCGCGACGAGGCGGCCGGTGACAGCACTGGCGACCAGGCGCTCGCCGACGCCGGGCTCCCCGCCGAGGGGACGGTCCCGGGTGCCGCCCGGACACGCCCTCGGGCGTCCCTGGCGCACCGGCTCTACAACGGCGAGGTCGGCCTCGACGTGGTCGGCCGTCGGCGCTTCTGGTTCCGGGTCACCGCCGTCGTGATGCTGCTGTGCGTCGCGGCCATGGTGTTCCGCGGGTTCAACTTCGGCATCGAGTTCGCCGGCGGGAACAGCGTGCGGGTGCCGGCCACCAGTGCCGAGCTCGGCGAGGTCCGCGATGCGGCCGAAGAGGCCGGAGCCCAGGTCTCCAGCGCCCAGGTGGTCGGTGGCGACTCCGTCCTGCTGCGCACCAGTGCGCTGGACAACGAGACCGAGACGGCCGTGGTCGCCGCGGTCGCCGACGCTGCCGGCGTGGACCCCTCCCAGGTCAGCCCGCAGTCGGTGAGCGCGGACTGGGGCGGCAACGTCACCAACCAGGCGCTGATCGCGCTGGCCGTCTTCCTGGTCGCGGTGGTGGCCTTCCTGGCCATCCGGTTCCGACCGACGATGGCGATCGCCGCGATCGTCGCCCTGCTGCACGACATCGTCGTCACCGCAGGGATCTACGCACTGATCGGCTTCGAGGTCTCGCCCTCGACGGTCATCGGGCTGCTGACGATCCTGGGCTTCTCGCTCTACGACACCGTCGTGGTGTTCGACAAGGTCGACGAGAACACCAAGGACCTCGACAAGAACGCCCGGTCCACCTACGGCGAGGCCGCGAACCTCGCGGTGAACCAGACGCTGATGCGCTCGGTCAACACCTCGGTCATCGCGCTGCTGCCGGTCGCCGGGCTGCTGTTCGTCGGCGCCGGGCTGCTGGGAGCCGGCACGCTGAAGGACCTCGCCCTGGTCCTCTTCGTCGGTCTGGCCGCCGGCACGTACAGCTCCATCTTCCTGGCCACGCCGGTGCTCTCCGAGCTGGAGGAACGCCGGCCAGAGCAGCAGGCGCTGCGCCGGCGGGTGCTGGCCCGCCGGTCGGCCGAGGCCCGCCAGGGCGGTGTGCGGGTCGACGCCCCCGTGGCGACGGCCCGGCGGGGGAGCGGGGCGACCCGGCGCAGCGCGGTGGCGGTCGCCGAGCGGGAGGACGCCCTGCCGAGTCAGCCGATGGCCGACGTGCAGATCGAGTCGCCGGCCTCGGTGCGCCCGAGTGCCCGGGGCGGGACGACCACCCCGCGGCCCGGTCAGCGGCCGAGCCGGCCGGGGCAGCGTCCGGCAGGCCGGAAGCGACGGTGAGCGCCGTCCGGGACGGGGAGCTGCCGATCGAGGAGTTGATCGCCAGCTTCTCGGTGGACGTGCCCGACTTCCCCGAGCCCGGGGTGCTCTTCCGCGACCTGACGCCGGTGTTCGCCGATGCAGGCGCGTTCCGGCGGGTCGTCGACGCGCTCACCGAGCCCGCCGACGTCGATCCGCGGGCGGCTGCGCTGGGCCGGGCCGACGGTGGGCCGGGCTTCGACGTGGTCGCCGGCGTGGAGGCCCGCGGGTTCCTGCTCGCGGCCGCCGTCGCGCTGGACGCCGGGACCGGTGTGCTCCCGGTGCGCAAGGCCGGCAAGCTGCCTCGCGAGGTCGTCACGGCCGAGTACGTGCTGGAGTACGGGACGGCGACCCTCGAGCTGCACGCCGACTCGATCACCCCGGGCCAGCGCGTGCTGCTCGTCGACGACGTCCTGGCCACCGGCGGCACGCTGGAGGCGGCCATCGCGCTGGTCGAACAGCTCGGCGGCGTGGTCACCGCGGTCGCCGTCGTCGTGGAGCTCATGGCCCTCGGCGGGCGGGAGCGCCTCGCCCCGCACCCGGTCCACGCGCTCTGGCGGGTCTGAGCCCGACCTCACCCCATCCCGGGTGAGCGCAGGGGGCGCGACCCGGTGGGGCGCGGCTAGCATGGGCAGGGTCTACCTCCTCAACAGTGCAGGAGCACCCGTGGCCTCTGACGTCGTCGCACCGCAGACGTCCGGCGCGCCCGCCGTCGAGGAGGCGCCGCCCCGCGTGCCGCTGCCCGAGCGGCCCGCCGTCCGTCGCCCCGACGACGTGGCCCCCGAGCCGGGCGGGGAAGCCGAGACCGCGCCCCGCCGCCGGGTCCGCGACCGGCTGGCCCGGCGGATCGTCGCCGGGCAGCGCTCCACCGGCATCCGTCCGGTGCTGGAGCCGCTCTCTGTGCTGCACCGGCAGAGCCACCCGAAGGCCGACCTCGCCCTGCTGCAGCGCGCCTACGACGTCGCCGAGGAGGCGCACGCCGAGCAGAAGCGCAAGAGCGGTGATCCCTACATCACGCATCCGCTCGCCGTCGCCACCGTGCTCGCCGGCCTCGGCATGGACACCACGACGCTGGTCGCCGCCCTGCTGCACGACACGGTCGAGGACACCGGAACCACGCTGGAGTCGATCACCGCCGACTTCGGACCGCAGGTCGCCCATCTCGTCGACGGCGTCACCAAGATCGACAAGGTCAAGTTCGGTGACGGTGCGCAGGCGGAGACGATCCGCAAGATGATCGTCGCGATGTCCCGTGACCCGCGGGTGCTGGTGATCAAGCTGGCCGACCGGCTGCACAACATGCGCACGCTGCGCTTCCTCCCGCCGGAGAAGCAGGAGAAGAAGGCGCGCGAGACGCTGGAGATCCTCGCCCCGCTGGCCCACCGGCTGGGCATGAACACGATCAAGTGGGAGCTCGAGGACCTGGCCTTCGCCACCCTCTACCCCAAGCGGTACGACGAGATCGTGCGGCTGGTGGCCGAGCGGGCGCCGTCCCGGGACACCTACCTGGCCGAGGTCACCTCGGCGGTGACCGAGCAGCTCAAGGCGGCCAAGATCGAGGCCGCCGTCACCGGCCGACCGAAGCACTACTACTCGATCTACCAGAAGATGATCGTCCGCGGCCGGGACTTCACCGACATCTGGGACCTGGTCGGCATCCGGATCCTGGTCGACTCCGTCCGCGACGTGTACGCCGCACTCGGCATCATGCACGCGCACTGGCAGCCGGTACCCGGCCGGTTCAAGGACTTCGTGGCGATGCCGAAGTTCAACATGTACCAGTCGCTGCACACCACGGTGATCGGCCCGCAGGGCAAGCCGGTGGAGCTGCAGATCCGCACGCACGACATGCACCGCACCGCCGAGTACGGGATCGCGGCGCACTGGAAGTACAAGGAGAAGGCCCGGGCGGCCGGCGGCAAGGCCGACCTCACCCCGGCCCCGGGCGCCCCGGGCGACGACATGCTGTGGCTGCGCCAGCTGCTGGACTGGCAGCGCGAGGCGCAGGAGCCCGGCGAGTTCCTGGAGACGCTGCGCTACGACCTCGGTCCGCAGGAGGTCTTCGTCTTCACGCCCAAGGGCGACGTGATCAGCCTGCCGGGGGAGTCGACCCCGGTCGACTTCGCCTACGCGGTGCACACCGAGGTCGGGCACCGGTGCATCGGTGCCCGGGTCAACGGCAACCTGGTGTCCCTGGACAGCCGACTGTCCAACGGCGACGTCGTGGAGGTCTTCACCTCCCGGTCGCCGAGCGCCGCCCCCTCGAAGGACTGGCTGACCTTCGTCGGCAGCTCCCGGGCCCGCACCAAGATCCGCCAGTGGTTCACCAAGGAGCGTCGCGAGGACGCCGTCGAGGCGGGCAAGGACGCACTGACCAAGGCGATGCGCAAGGCCGGCCTGCCGCTGCAGCGCCTGCTCGGCGGGGAGTCGCTGGCCACCCTCGCGGCCGACCTGCACTACCCCGACGTCAGCGCGCTGTACGCGGCGGTGGGGGAGAACCAGGTCTCGGCGCACTCGCTGGTCGAGAAGCTGATCACCGCCCTGGGCGGGTCGGAGGGCGCGGCCGAGGACATCGCCGAGACGGCGATCCCGACGAAGCGCACCGTCGCCCGCACCGCCAGCGGTGACCCGGGCGTCGTCGTGCACGGCATGACCGACGTGTGGGCCAAGCTGGCCAAGTGCTGCACGCCGGTGCCCGGCGACGAGATCCTCGGCTTCGTGACCCGCGGTGGCGGCGTGAGCGTCCACCGCACCGACTGCACCAACGCCGCGGACCTGCAGGCCAAGCCGGAGCGGCTGGTCGAGGTCGACTGGGCCTCCCAGCCCGGCGCCGTGTTCCTCGTCGCGATCCAGGTGGAGGCGCTGGACCGGCACCGGCTGCTCTCCGACGTCACCCGGGCGCTGGCCGACGAACGGGTCAACATCTTGTCCGCCTCGGTGCAGACCAGCCGCGACCGGGTGGCGATCAGCCGGTTCACCTTCGAGCTGGCCGACCCGGCGCACCTGGGCGCGGTGCTGCAGACCGTCCGCAACGTCGACGGCGTCTTCGACGTGGAGCGCGTCACCGCCTGAGGGAGGACCCCGCAGCTCCCCGCGTTCGGCGCGGGCCCTGCAGCGGGGCCGGAGTCGTCCTCAGGGGAGCCGGGTGGCGACGACGGCGTACAGCGGGTCGCCGGTGCCCGGCGGGGTGCGCAGCGTGACCGTCGGCTCGGTGAACCAGCCGCTGCGCCGCACCAGCTCCGCGACCACGGCCCCGTGCTGCCGATCGTCGGTGGCCAGCCAGCCGCGGACGGCCTTGGTGGGGAAGCAGCGGTTGGAGAACGTGACCGCCAGGCGGCCGCCGGGGCGCAGCACCCGGCCGACGTCGGTGAGCACCTCGACGGGCCGGGTGAGGTAGTCGATCGACACGCAGCAGACGGCCGCGTCGACGTCCCCGTCGGGCAAGGGGATGCGCGGGTCGGCGTTCAGGTCGTGCACCAGCCGCTGGGTGGCCGCCGGGTTGGCGGCCAGCTCCTCGTCGTTCATGCCGAGCACCACGAGCTCGGCGGGGGGCGTGCGGAAGTGCGACACCCACGAGGACATCAGGTCCAGCACCCGCGTCGGTCGGGGTGCGGCGCCGTCGATGGCCAGCTCGGCGTACAGCTCACCGACGGCGGCGATCGCACCCTCGTCGATGTGCGTGACGAGCCGGGGCCGGTCGTAGAACCCGGCGTCCGGCCCGTCGTCGCTGCGGTCGAAGAAGCCCGGCGGGAAGCCTGCGTACCGGTCGGCGTCCATCGCGCCTCAGTGTGCGGGTGGCGGCGCCGCCCCGCGAACGGTCAGGGTGCGGCGACGGTGGTCGACTCGATCGTCACCGGCTGGGCCGGCGGACCGTCGGTGGCGCCGCCCTCGATGCCGGCGGCCGCGATGGCGTCCAGCGTCGCGAGCCCGGCCTCGTCGATGGTGCCGACGACGGTGTAGTCCGGCTGCAGCTGGCTGTCGGCGTAGACCAGGAAGAACTGGCTGGCGTCGGTGCCCTGCCCGGCGTTGGCCATCGCCAGGGTGCCGCGCGGGTAGGTCTCCGAGCCGGTCACCTGGGTGGGGAAGTCGTAGGTGGGGCCGCCGGTGCCGGTGCCGCTGGGGTCACCGCACTGCAGCACGCTCAGGCCGCCGCTGGTCAGCCGGTGGCAGGGCGTGTCCGCGAAGAACTCCTGCTCCGCCAGGTAGACCATGCTCGCCGAGGCGCAGGGGGCGTTCGCCTGGTCCAGGGTCAGCCCGATGTCACCGGCGGAGGTGGCCAGCGTCAGGTTCGTGGTGCCGGTCGTCGGCACCTCTGCCGGTGGGATGCCGACGTCGGTGAGGGTCTCGCTGCCGGAGGTGTCCGGGACGAACTCGCACGTCCCGTCGCTGCCGTCGACGACCGGGGCCGCGGTGGTGGCCTCGGGGGTGGCCGTGGTGTCCGCGGGCTCGTCGTCGCCGAGGCCGATGACGATGAAGACCGCCCCGGCCACGGCGAGGAGGGCCAGGACGGCCACCCCGATCAGCGTGTTGCGTCGGCGCTTCTGGGCGAGCTCCTCGCGGCGCTCGAGCTGCCGCTGCAGCCGTCGCTGCGCGGCCTGACGACGCTGCTTGTTGGTCGGCACTCTTCTCGGGCTCCTCGGGCTCTGCGCTCTGCCGCCGGTGGTCGCGGCCCCGGGCCGCGTGCCCACACCGCGGTGTGTGTCGAGTGCGGAGTGTAGGTGGGCTGCCTGTCCGGACCCTGGCAGCGCCAGTTGGGCGGATCTCGCCCGCGTAACCTGCACGGGTGCTCATCCGCTCCTTCCCCGCCGGCGCGTTCGGCACCAACTGCTACGCCGTCGCTCCCGGGCCTGGGCAGGAGTGCGTCGTCGTCGACCCGGGGATGGACGCGGTGGAGCCGCTGGCCCGGATGCTCGCCGACGACGGGCTCAAGCCGGTCGCCGTCGTGCTGACCCACGGCCACCTGGACCACACCTTCTCCGTGCTGCCGGTCTGCTCCGGCTACGACATCCCCGCCTACCTGCACCCCGAGGACAGCGGCATGCTGTCGGACCCGGCGCGCTGGCACGGTCCGCAGCTCGCCCCGCTGATCACCGGCGTGCAGCTCCCGGACCCGGCCGACGTCCTGCCGTTGGCCGACGGGACGACGATCTCGCTGGCCGGCGTCGACCTGACCGTGCGGCACGCGCCGGGGCACACCCGGGGCTCGGTGGTCTTCTCCCTGGACCTGGGGGAGGCGCCCGGTCTGCTCGCCGGTGACGTGCTCTTCGCCGGCTCGGTCGGCCGGGTCGACCTCCCCGGCGGCTCCTGGGAGGACATGCTCGGCTCGCTGCGCGACGTCGTCCTGCCGCTGGACGACGAGACCGTCGTCCTCCCCGGGCACGGGCCGGCCACCACGATCGGGCGCGAACGCGCCACCAACCCGTACCTCGCGGAGGCCGCGAGTGCGCCGAAGGGACGAGGACTGTGAGCGAGCATCGCAGCGAGCGCCAGCGAGCGAGGAGCGGAACGAACCCAGGAGCGCAGCGAGTGATGAGACTGTGACCGAGCCCATGCGGGCTCCGAAGGGCACGTTCGACACGCTGCCCCCCGACTCGGCGCAGTTCCTCGCCGTCCGCGACACCCTCACCGCGCCGCTGCGCCGGGCGGGCTACGGCTACATCGAGACGCCGACGTTCGAGGACACCGCCGTCTTCTCCCGCGGGGTGGGGGAGTCCACCGACGTCGTCGCCAAGGAGATGTACACGTTCACCGACCGCGGTGGCCGGTCGATCACCCTGCGCCCGGAGTTCACCGCCGGGGTGATGCGCGCCTTCGTGGAGCACCGGCTCTACGCCGGCGCGCTGCCGGTGAAGCTGTGGACCGCCGGGTCGGCGTTCCGCTACGAGCGCCCGCAGGCGGGTCGCTACCGGCACTTCACCCAGGTCAGCGTGGAGGCGATCGGGGTCGACGACCCGGCGCTGGACGCCGAGGTGGTGGCGCTGGCCGCGCAGGGGTTCCGCGACCTGGGCCTGCGCGACTTCGAGCTGCTGCTCACCTCGCTGGGTGACGCCACCTGCCGCCCGCAGTACCGCGAGCTGCTGGTCGACTTCCTGGCGAAGCTGGACCTGGACCCCGACACCCGCCGCCGGGCGGAGATCAACCCGCTGCGGGTGCTCGACGACAAGCGGCCCGAGGTGCAGGCCCAGCTGGACGACGCCCCGCTGATGGTCGACCACCTCTCCGACTCCACCAAGGCCCACTACGACGCCGTCCGCGAGCACCTGACCGACCTCGGGGTCCGCTGGACCGAGGCGCCCCGGCTGGTGCGCGGGCTGGACTACTACACGAAGACGACGTTCGAGTTCGTGCACTCCGGGCTCGGCTCGCAGTCGGCGATCGGCGGCGGCGGCCGCTACGACGGGCTGTCCGCAGCCCTCGGCGGGCCCGACCTCTCCGGCATCGGCTACGCCGTCGGCGTCGACCGCACGCTGCTGGCGGTGCAGGCCGAGGGGCTGGACGTCGTGACGTCCTCCGGGGTCCAGGCGTTCGTCGTCCCGCTGGGCGCGGAGGCCAAGCGGCTCGCCGTCAAGCTGGTCGGTCAGCTGCGGGAGGCCGGGGTCTCCGCCGACACCGTCTACGGCGACCGTGGGCTCAAGGGCGCGATGAAGGCCGCCGACCGGTCCGGTGCCTCGCACGCGGTGGTGCTCGGTGACCGCGACCTGGCCGAGGGGGTGGCCCAGCTGCGCGACCTGCGGTCGCACGAGCAGGTCGCCGTCCCCCTGGCCGAGCTGTTCGACCGGGTGCGTGCGACGGTGAGTGCGTGACTGTGACCGATGGGATCGCCGAATCCGCCAACACGCCCCTCGAGACCCGGCCCCTGGGCCGCACCGGCGCCGACGTCTCCGTCGTCGGCCTGGGCACCTGGCAGCTGGGCGGTGACTGGGGCAACGTCTCCGAGGACGACGCCGCCGCCGTCCTCGACGCCGCGCTCGACGCCGGCGTCACGCTGCTGGACACCGCCGACGTCTACGGCGACGGCCGCTCCGAGGAGCGCATCCGCAAGGCGCTGGCCGCCCGGGGCGAGCGTCCCTTCGTGGCCACCAAGGCCGGCCGCCGCGCCGACCCGTTCGCCGCGGAGACCTACACCGCGGAGAACCTGCGCGCCTGGATCGACCGGAGCCGCCGCAACCTCGGCGTCGACACCCTCGACCTGGTCCAGCTGCACTGCCCGCCGCCGGCGGTCTACTCCGACGAGCGGGTCTACGAGACCCTCGACGCGCTGGTCGAGGAGCAGGCGATCGCGGCCTACGGCGTCTCGGTCGAGACCGTCGCCGAGGGCCTGACCGCCCTGCAGCACCCGGGCGTCCAGTCCATCCAGGTCATCCTCAACGTCTTCCGCCGCAAGCCGCTGGAGCAGCTGCTGCCCGCCGCCCAGCGCGCCGAGGTCGGCATCCTGGCCCGCGTGCCGCTGGCCAGCGGGCTGCTGTCGGGGAAGTACTCCACCGACACCACCTTCGCCGCCGACGACCACCGGAACTTCAACCGCAACGGTGAGGCCTTCGACGTCGGTGAGACCTTCGCCGGGGTGCCCTTCGAGGTCGGTGTCGCCGCCGCGCGCGAGGTCGCCGAGATCGCCGGCCCCGACGTCACCACCGCGGCCTTCGCGTTGCGCTGGGTCATCGACCAGCCGGGCGTCACCGCCGTCATCCCGGGCGCGCGCAACGTGCAGCAGGCACTGGGCAACGTCGCCGCCGCCTCCCTGCCGTCGCTCAGCGCCGGCCAGCTCGCCGACCTCGAGCGGGTGTACGACGAGCGCATCCGCGCCCACGTGCACGACCGCTGGTGACCCCCACTCCTTCCCGCACCTCCTGAGACTCCTGAGAGAGGCACTACCTTGCTCCGCACCCACGACGCCGGCACGCTCCGCGCGACCGACGCCGGTTCCACGGTCACCCTCGCCGGCTGGGTCGCCCGCCGGCGCGACCACGGCGGGGTCGTCTTCCTCGACCTGCGCGACGCCTCGGGCTACGCCCAGGTGGTCGTCCGCGAGGAGGAGGCGCATGCGCTGCGCAACGAGTACTGCGTGCTCGTGACCGGCGACGTCCAGCGGCGTCCGGCCGGCAACGAGAACCCCGACCTGCCGACGGGCGAGATCGAGGTCGTCGCCAGCACGCTGCAGGTCCTCTCGGCGTCCGCGCCGCTGCCGTTCCCGATCGAGACGGCGCAGGCCGCCGGCGACGACGTCCGGTACGCCCACCGCTACCTGGACCTGCGCCGCCAGGGGCCGGCGTCGGTGCTGCGGCTGCGCAGCGAGGTCAACCGGATCGCCCGGGGGGTGATGGCCGGCCACGGGTTCGTCGAGGTGGAGACGCCGTCGCTGACCCGATCCACCCCCGAGGGCGCCCGGGACTTCGTCGTCCCGGTGCGGCTGCAGCCGGGGCACTGGTATGCCCTGCCGCAGTCGCCGCAGCTGTTCAAGCAGCTGCTGATGATCGGCGGCCTGGAGCGGTACTACCAGATCGCCCGGTGCTTCCGGGACGAGGACTTCCGCGCCGACCGGCAGCCCGAGTTCACCCAGCTGGACTTCGAGATGAGCTTCGTCGACCGCGACGACGTGCTCGCGATCGCCGAGGACGTCATCCGGGCGCTGTGGCAGGAGCTGGCGTCCTACGCCGTGCCGGAGATCCCGCGGATGACCTACCGCGAGGCGATGGACCGCTTCGGCTCCGACAAGCCCGACCTGCGCTTCGGCATCGAGCTGACCGAGCTGACCGGCTACTTCGCCGGGACCCCGTTCCGGGTGTTCCAGGCCCCCTACGTCGGCGCGATCGTGATGCCCGGCGGCGGCTCGCAGCCGCGCCGGGCCTTCGACGCCTGGCAGGACTGGGCCCGCTCGCGCGGCCACAAGGGCCTGGCGTACGTGACGATCGCCGAGGACGGCACGCTCGGTGGCCCGGTGTCGAAGAACATCTCCGAGTCCGAGCGGGCCGGCCTGGTCGAGGCCGTCGGTGCGAAGCCGGGTGACTGCGTCTTCTTCGCCGCCGGCCCCCGCCGTGGCGCCCAGGAGCTGCTCGGGGCCGCGCGCAACGAGATCGCCAAGCGGCTGGAGCTCATCGCCCCCGGGTCCTGGTCGTTCCTGTTCGTCGTCGACTTCCCGATGTTCGAGGAGACCGAGGACGGCGACTGGACCTTCATGCACCACCCGTTCACCTCGCCGACCCCGGAGTGGCGGGAGCGTTTCACCGAGGACAAGGGCGCAGCGCTGTCGGACGCCTACGACCTGGTCTGCAACGGCAACGAGCTGATGAGCGGTTCGGTCCGGATCGCCGACGCCGCACTGCAGGAGCGGGTGTTCCAGACCCTGGGCATGACCCAGGAGGAGGCCCGGGCGCAGTTCGGCTGGTTCCTGGAGGCGTTCGACTACGGCCCGCCTCCGCACGCCGGTGCGGCCATCGGCTGGGACCGCACGGTGGCGCTGCTGGCCGGCGTCGACTCGATCCGGGAGGTCATCGCCTTCCCGAAGACCGGAGCCGGCTTCGACCCGCTGACCGCGGCACCGACCCCGATCACCGCAGCCCAGCGCAAGGAAGCCGGGATCGACGTCGACCCCGACGCCGAGCCCGCGCCGGGCGAGCCCGGCGCCCCCGGCCCGACCGACCCCTCGAAGAAGGCCTGACGCCCCTCCGGGCCCCGGCCGAGTGAGCAGTTGTGGTCGCCCGTTGCGGCGTGTCCCGCCGTGTCGGCGACCACAACTGCTCACTCACGAGCTGGGCAGCAGAGCACCCCGGCTGAGCAGGGCGTCGGCGACCCGGTCGACCACCGCCGTCCGGCGCGCCAGGTGGACGGCGCCGAACCGCAGCACCAGCCAGCCACGGCTGGCCATGAACGAGTAGCGGTCCACGTCCCGGCCGAACTGTCGCCACTCCGCGTGCTGGCGCCCCTCGTACTCGACCGCGATCTTCCAGCGGCTGTAACCGAGGTCGCCGTGCACCATCGCGACACCCCGGCGGTCGAACACCGGCACCTGCACCTCGGGCGCCGGCAGGTCGCTGTCCAGCAGCCAGTACCGGATCAGGCTCTCCGGGCGGGAGGCGGCCAGCGGTGTCAGCAGCGGAGCACATCGGCGGGCGAGCACGACCCCGCGCACCCGTTCTGCCCGGGCGAGACGCGCTTCCAGTCCGGCGGCGCTGAGGTGCCCGGCCCGGAAGAGGGCGTCCCCGATGGCCACGAGCTCGTCCGGGGCCGTGTCGGCGGCGAGGTCGAGCCAGGTCTGGGCGCCGCTGGTCAGCAACAGTCCGCGATGCGCGACCCGGTCGTCGGCAGCCAGGTCCCGGACGTGCACCTGCAGCCCGCGGCGCCGGGGGCGCGGGCTGCCCGGCGGCACCACGACGTGCAGCGGGCGGGTCTCGCGGACGGGTGCGCCGAGGAGCCCGGCAGCGGTGGCGTGGCTGAACGCCGCCGCGTCGGGCAGGACGGCGACGAGTGACCGGCACATCGCGTGCACGGTCAACGGCTGTGCCTGGGAGACGTACGCCCCGCGGCTGACCCGGACGCCGTCGTCCCGGAGCTGAGCCCTGGTCAGGCCGGCGGACCGGGCGTCCTGGCGGGTGTACGTCGGCGGGAGCTCAACGGTGGACACCCCGCCGACGCTGATGCGGAGACAGTCGGACGCACCACCACCCCGCCCGATCTGTGGAGACCGCCGGCCCCTGTGGACGACGCCGGTTCCGCTTCGAGTGAGCAGTTGTGGTCGTCAGGGACGGCCTGTCCTGCCGTGTCGACGACCACAACTGCCCACTCGCGCGGGATGGGCGGGCCGACCTCAGGCTCAGGCTGAGGTCGAGGGTCAGGCGGCGTTGAGGCGGGCGAGGTGTTCGGGGGCGAGGTGCAGCTCGGACCCTGCGGCGGAGTCGGTGATCGACTCCGTCCTCGAGGCCCCGGGGATGGGCAGGACGACGTCGGCCTGGGCCAGGTGCCAGGCCACCGTCACCTGGTACACCGAGGCGCCCAGCTCGTCGGCGACGGCGGCGAACTCCGCGGCCGTCGAGCCCAGCGACTTGGCCGCCGACACCCCGCCGAACGGGCTCCACGGCAGGAAGGCCAGCCCGTGCTCGGCACAGTGCGCCAGCTCGTCGGCCGAGGAGCGCCAGCCGGGGGAGAACTGGTTCTGCACGCTGACCAGCGCGTCGCCCACGATCTCCCGGGCCGCGTCGATCTGACCGACGTCGGCGTTGGAGATCCCGGCCAGCTGCACCATCCCGTCGTCCACCAGTTCGCGGAGCGCCCCCATCGACTCCTCCCACGGCGTCGCCGGGTCGGGCCGGTGGAACTGGTACAGCCCGATCGCCTCGACGCCCAGCCGGCGCAGCGAGGCCTCGCACGCCCGGCGCAGGTAGGCGGGCGACCCGTCCAGCTCCCACTCGGCGCCCCGGCGGGTGTGGCCGCCCTTGGTCGCCACCAGCACGTCGCCCACGGAGCCGTAGGAGGCCAGCGCGCGGGCGACCAGCTCCTCGTTGTGGCCGAAGTCCGCGTCGGTGTGCGAGTAGGCGTCCGCGGTGTCGATCAGCGTGACGCCGGCGTCCAGCGCGGCGTGCACCACGGCCGCGGCCTCGTCCGGCGAAGGGCGGGGGTCCTTGGTGGACAGGGGCATCGCCCCCAGCCCCACTGCGCTGACGGTCCGGTTCCCGATGTGTCGCTTCTGCATGGGACCGTCGTGCCCCGCGGGTAGCGTCGCAACCGTGACCTCCCTGTTCGACCCCGACCCGGCCGAGGGGCCGCCACCGGTCGACCCGGGAGCTCCGCTGGCGGTCCGGATGCGGCCGCGGTCGCTGGACGAGGTGGTCGGCCAGCAGCACCTGCTCGGCCCGCGGGCCCCGCTGCGCCGGCTGGTCGAGGCCGACGAGCCGATGTCGCTGGTGCTCTACGGCCCGCCCGGCACCGGGAAGACGACGCTGGCGCACGTCATCTCGCTGGCCACGCAGCGTTCCTTCGTGCAGTTGTCCGCGCTGGACTCCGGCGTCAAGGAGGTCCGCGCGGTCATCGCGGACGCCAAGCGCGAGCTGACCCACGCCGGCCGGCGCACCGTGCTCTTCATCGACGAGGTGCACCGCTTCTCCAAGACCCAGCAGGACTCGCTGCTGTCCGCGGTCGAGGACCGGATCGTCAGCCTGATCGCCGCGACCACCGAGAACCCGTTCTTCTCCGTGGTCAGCCCGCTGCTGTCCCGCAGCCTGGTGCTGGCGCTGCAGTCACTGGACGACGAGGACGTGCGCACGGTGCTGCGCCGGGCGCTGACCAGCGACCGCGGCCTGGACGGCGCGGTGACGCTCACGGCCGAGGCCGAAGAGCACCTGCTGCGGGTGGCCGGTGGCGATGCCCGCAAGGCGCTGACCGCGCTGGAGAGCGGGGCCGGGGCGGCCCGGGCGGCCGGCTCCGACGTGCTGGACCTGGCCACCCTGGAGACGGCGGTCGCCCAGGCGGCGGTGCGCTACGACCGCTCCGGCGACCAGCACTACGACATCGCCAGCGCGCTGATCAAGAGCATCCGGGGCAGCGACGTCGACGCGGCGCTGCACTACCTGGCGCGGATGGTGGAGGCGGGGGAGGACCCGCGCTTCATCGCCCGCCGGCTGGTGATCTCGGCCAGCGAGGACATCGGCATGGCCGACCCGACCGCGCTGCTCACCGCGGTGGCGGCCGCCGACGCGGTCGCGTTCATCGGCATGCCGGAGGGGCACTTCCCGCTGGCGCACGCCGTCGTCCACCTGGCCACCGCGCCGAAGTCCAACGCGCTCACCACGGCCATGGGCGAGTCGGTGGCCGACGTGCGCGCCGGGCTGGCCGGGCCGGTGCCGGCCGGGCTGCGCGACGCCCACTACGCGGGCGCGAAGAAGCTCGGGCACGGCGCGACCTACGTCTACCCGCACGCCCACCCCGACGGCGTGGTCCCGCAGCAGTACCCGCCCGATGCGCTGGTCGGGCGCGACTACTACCGGCCGACCGGGCGCGGGGTGGAGGCGCAGATCGGTGCACGGCTGGCCAAGCTGCGGGCGATCGTCCGTCGTCGCGGCTGACGCTCCCCGGCGCTCGCGGTCGGGCCGGGGCCCCGGCGGCTAGTGTTGCGCGACCGGTGGCCACTCACCGGGAACGTGCACGAGACGACGAAGGGGACCCCCGAGTGTCCGCAGGAGAGATCGCCGGGCTCATCGCCGCCGGCGCGTTGGTGCTGCTCGTGATCCTGGTGGCGGTGCCGCTGCTCAAGCTCGGGCGGACGCTGGACGAGACGACGCTGACCATCCGCCAGGTCCGGGAGCAGAGCCAGCCGATCCTGAGCCAGGCGTCGACGACGGTCACCCACGTCAACGCCAACCTCGAGCGGGTCGACGACATCACCGGCAACGCCGCGAACGTCTCCAGCAACGTCGCCGCCCTGACCAGCGTCTTCGCCGCCACCCTCGGCAGCCCGCTGATCAAGGTCGCCGCGTTCAGCTACGGGGTCCGCAGTGCCGCCCGCAAGAAGCGGGAGGGCCAGGCCGTCGCCGACGCCCAGCGCACCGCCCGTGAGGACCGTCGCAACCGGCGCGCAGCCCGGCGGGCCGCCTGATGCGCCGGCTGTTCTGGCTGGCCATGGGCATCACCATCGGTGTGCTCGTCGTGCGCAAGCTGACCGAGACGGCGGAGAAGCTGACCCCGCAGAGCCTGGCCGGGAACCTCGCCGACGGGCTGCGCGAGCTGGCCGACGCGATCGGCGACTTCGGTGCCGACGTCCGCGCCGCGGCCGCGCTCCGGGAGGACGAGCTGCGCGCGGGCACGGGCCTCGACGCCCCGCTGCCCGACAGCGGCCAGGCCTCCCTGTCCGACGCGCTGCCCCGCCGCGGCGCCCACGCCGCGGACAGCTGAGCCATCCCCTCCGGGCGCCGCGCGCGCCCACCCCGCGCTGAAGGACCGAGACCACCCGCATGCAGACCGCCGAGATCCGCCGCCGCTTCCTGGAGCACTTCGAGAAGCGTGGGCACACCGTCGTCCCCAGCGCCTCGCTGGTGTCGCCGGACCCCTCACTGCTGTTCACCGTCGCCGGGATGGTGCCGTTCATCCCGTACCTGACCGGTCGGGAGCCGGCGCCGTACCCGCGCGCGACCAGCGTGCAGAAGTGCGTGCGCACCCTCGACATCGAGGAGGTGGGCAAGACCACCCGGCACGGCACGTTCTTCCAGATGAACGGCAACTTCTCCTTCGGTGACTACTTCAAGGCCGAGGCGATCGCCTTCGCCTGGGAGCTGGTGACCGGCGCGGTCGCCGACGGTGGTCTGGGGCTGGACCCGGAGCGGATCTGGCCGACGGTCTACCTCGACGACGACGAGGCGTTCGACGCCTGGCGGGCCTACGTCCCGGCCGAACGGATCCAGCGCCGCGGCAAGGACGACAACTACTGGTCCACCGGCGCGGCCGGCCCCGCCGGGCCCTGCTCGGAGATCCACTACGACCGCGGGCCGGCGTACGGCCCGGACGGCGGGCCGGCGGTCGACCCCACCGGCGACCGGTTCCTGGAGATCTGGAACCTCGTCTTCATGCAGTACGAGCGGGGCCCGGGGGAGGGCAAGGAGTTCCCGATCCTCGGCGAGCTGCCGAAGAAGAACATCGACACCGGCATGGGCCTGGAGCGGGTGGCCTTCCTGCTCCAGGGCGTCGACAACATGTACGAGATCGACCAGGTCGCACCCGTGCTGCACCGGGCCGCGGCGCTCGCCGGGGTGCGCTACGGCGCCGACCACGAGGCCGACGTCCGGCTGCGGGTGGTCGCCGACCACGTGCGCAGCGGCCTGATGCTCATCGGCGACGGCGTGACCCCGGGCAACGAGGGGCGCGGCTACATCCTGCGCCGGCTGCTGCGCCGCGCGGTCCGCTCGATGAAGCTGCTCGGGGTCGAGGACGCGTCGCTGCCGGAGCTGCTGCCCGTCTCCCGGGATGCGATGAGCCCCAGCTACCCCGAGCTGGCCACCGACTTCGCCCGCATCTCCGGGATCGCCTACGCCGAGGAGGAGGCGTTCCGGCGCACCCTCACCGCCGGGACGGCGCTGTTCGACACCGCCGTCGGCCAGGCGAAGCAGGCCGGCACCCCGGCCCTGTCGGGTGAGCAGGCCTTCTCGCTGCACGACACCTACGGCTTCCCGATCGACGTGACCCTGGAGATGGCCGCCGAGCAGGGCGTCAGCGTGGACGAGGAGGGCTTCCGGGCCCTGATGAAGGAACAGCGGGACCGTGCCCGGGCCGACGCGCGCGCCAAGCGCACCGGCGCGGTCGACGTGCTGGCCTACCGGCGGCTGCTGGCCGAGCACGGACCCACCGACTGGCGGGCCTACGACACGCTGCACACCGACTCCCGGGTCCTCGGCGTGGTCGAGGAAGAGGACACCGGCGGCGAACCGGTCGTCGGTCCGGGCTCGGTGACCCGGGTCGTGCTGGACCGCACGCCGTTCTACGCCGAGTCCGGGGGCCAGGTCGCCGACGCCGGCGAGCTGACCTGGGACGGCGGCCGCGCCGAGGTCATCGACGTCCAGCGCCCGGTCAAGGGCCTGGTCGCCCACCAGGTGCGGGTGCTGGAGGGTGAGCTGCGGGCCGGCACCGAGCTCACCGCCCGGGTCGACCGCGAGTGGCGGCTGTCGGCCTGCCAGGCGCACTCGGGCACGCACGTGCTGCACGCGGCGCTGCGCCAGGTGCTCGGTCCGCAGGCACTGCAGTCCGGGTCCTACAACCGGCCCGGCTACCTGCGGCTGGACTTCGCCTGGCAGGGCGCGCTGTCCGCGCAGCAGCGGATCGACGTCGAGGACGTCGCCAACGCCGCCGTCCGTGCCGACCACGGCGTCCGCGCGCTCTACATGACGCTGCCGGAGGCGCGGGAGTTCGGCGCGCTCGCGCTGTTCGGGGAGACCTACGGCGAGCAGGTCCGCGTCGTGGAGATCGGCGGTGAGTGGTCGCGGGAGCTCTGCGGTGGCACCCATGTGCACGGCAGCGCCCAGATCGGCACCCTGGCGCTGACCGGCGAGAGCTCGGTCGGCTCCGGCTCACGCCGGGTGGAGGCCGCCGTGGGCCTGGAGGGCTTCCGGTACCTGGCCCGCGAACGCGATCTCGTCCGCCAGCTCGCCGACCTGCTCAAGACCCCGCAGGACGGCGTCGCCGACCGGGTGAGCAGCATGCTGGAACGGCTGCGGGAGGCCGACAAGGAGCTGGCCGACCTGCGCTCCCGGCAGACCCTGGCCGCCGCCGGTGACCTGGCGGCCGGCGCCCGCGAGGTCGGCGGCGTCGCCGTCGTGACCGGTGCACCGGCCGGGCTGTCCGGTGGCGACCTGCGCAGCCTCGCCCTGGACGTGCGCGGCCGGCTCGGTGAGCGGCCGGCGGCCGTGTTGCTGGCCTCGGCCGCGGACGGCAAGGTGGCCCTGGTGGCCACCGTGAACCCGGCGGCCCAGCGGCAGGGCCTGTCGGCGAACGACCTGCTGCGGGCGGCGGCGCCGGCCGTGGGTGGTCGCGGTGGTGGCAAGGCCGACGTGGCGCAGGGTGGTGGGACCGATCCCGCCGGCATCCCCGCGGCCCTTGCGGCCGGCGAGCAGACGATCGGAGCGGCCACGACGTGAGCGCAGCGTCCGACGGACCCGGTCGCGGGCCGGTGGACGGGCGGACCAGGCGGTCCGGCCGCCCGCCGGCGCCCGAGGCCACCCCGCCGGAGGGCGCCCCGCGGGCCTGGGTCCCCGGCCGGCGGCTGGGTGTGGACGTCGGGACGGTCCGGGTCGGGCTGGCCCTGTCCGACGCCACGGGCATGCTCGCCAGCCCGCTCGAGACGGTCCGGCGTGCGAAGGACCAACGCGACCTGGACCATCTCGCTGAGCTGGTTGTGACACACGAGGTGGTCGAGGTGGTTGTGGGATTGCCAAAGCATCTGTCCGGAGCGTCGGGCGCCTCGGCAAGAGATGCCAGTGCATACGCTGAAGCCCTGGCCAGTCGCATCGGGAACGTCCCGGTGCACCTCGTCGACGAGAGGCTCTCCACGGTGACCGCAGCGAGTCATCTGCGCGCCGGTGGCATCGATGCCCGCCGCCAGCGCTCGGTGATCGACCAAGCGGCCGCCGTGGTCATCCTGCAGAGCCATCTCGACGAGCGACGACACACTGGCCCCGACCTCAGGGGGCGCCACTCGTGACGGAGCCGACCCAGCCGCATGCCCGCGGTCGCCACGCCCAGGCCGGCACCGGCGCCGGACGCCCGGCAGCCGAGCTGCTCGCCGCGTGGGCGGGCGCTGCGACCCTGCAGCTCCCCGACGACGACGCGACCCTGCGCCCGCGCCGCCGCCGCCGGTACGTGGCCGACACCGACGCCCGGGCCCGTTCGGGCGTCGGTGGTGTCGACGTGGCGGACGTGGAGATCACCGGCCTGGCCGCCTCCGGCATCGCCGACGTCGGCCTGGCCGCCGCCGGCCTCGACGTGAGCGCCTTCGACCTCGGCCGGCGGAGCACGAGCCCGGCGGCCCCGGGGCTCGGCCGCAGCCAGGGTGGGGCCGTCCCGGGTGCAGCTGCCCGGGAGGTGACCGTTCCGCAGACCGCCGAGATGCCGGCCGCCCCGCCGGCCGTCCCGAGCCTCGGGGGCACCACGCCCGGGGCCGGCCCGGCGGTCGGCCGGCGAGTCCCGACGCCGCGGCCCCCCACCGAGCCCACCACCGCCGACCACGTCCGCGCGGACCGGTTCGCCGACGCCGGGACCGACCCTGGTTGGCTGTCGGCATCCAGCCGTCCCGTCCGCGGGTCGGCCGGATCGTCGTCGGTCCCGGCGAACGGGCCGTCCGGTGCACTGGCCGGGCTCGTCTCCGGACCGGTCGGCGCCGAGGTGCGCACCGCATCTCGGGACACGCCTGTCGAGGAGCCGGCGACGGTGGTGCACGCCGCACTGCCCGCCGACGAGCTCGACCCGGACGAGGAGCGTTGGCGGATGGCCTCCGAGCGGCACGGCGGCGACGAGGGCGACCTCGATCCCGCCCATCTCGACCCCCACGACGACGGCACCGTCGCCCCGGCAGCCGACGCGTCCCCCGAGACCGGCGGCCTCGACGTCATCGGCGGCGGTGACCACGACGAGCACCACGACGACTTCTACGACGACCACGCCGACGGCCACGACGGTGCCGGCGCCGGCGGAGCCACCGGCGCAGGCCGGGGCGGGCGCCGACGCCGCGGTCCGGTGGTGGTCGGGCTCTCCCTGGTGGTCCTCGCCGCACTGATGGCGGGGATCTTCCTCGGTGGCAAGGCCCTCTGGGAGCGGGTGAACCCGGTGGCCGAGGACTACGCCGGCGCCGGCACCGGCGAGGTCGACGTCCGCGTCGAGTCGGGTGACTCCCTGCGGGCCATCGGCGCCACGCTGGTGGAGGCCGGGGTCATCGCCTCGGTGCCGCCGTTCACCGAGGCCGCGGAGGCCAACCCGGCCGCGACCGGCATCCAGCCCGGCGTCTACCGCCTGCGCGAGCAGATGTCCGGCCAGGCCGCACTGGACCTGCTGCTGGACCCGGTCTCCCGGCAGGTCACCCGGGTCACCCTGCCCGAGGGCCTGCGGGTCACCCAGGTGCTGCAGCGGCTGGCCGACGAGGGTGGGCTGCCGCTCGCCGACCTGGAGGCCGCCGCCGCCGACCCGGCGCAGCTGGGGCTGCCGGCCTACGCCAACGGCACCCTGGAGGGCTTCCTCTTCCCGGCCACCTACGACATCGAGCCCGGCCAGACGGCCGTGGACGTGCTCAGCCGGATGGTGGCGCGCACGGACCAGGTGCTCACGGACCTGCAGATCCCGGTCGAGCAGCGGCTCGCGACGCTCACCGAGGCCAGCATCGTCCAGGCCGAGGCCGGCACCGCGGAGGACATGGGCAAGGTGGCCCGGGTGATCGAGAACCGGTTGATGGACGGCATGCGGTTGCAGATGGACAGCACCGTCAACTACGCCAGCGGTGAGACCGGGCTGCTCACCACCCCGGAGGACCGGGCCAACCCCTCGCCGTACAACACCTACGCGAACGCGGGCCTCCCACCCGGCCCCATCGGCAACCCCGGTGAGACGGCGCTGCGCGCGGTGCTGAACCCCACCGAGGGCCCCTGGCGGTTCTTCGTGCTGACCAACCCGGAGACCGGGGAGTCGGCGTTCGCGGAGACGGCGGAGGAGCACCAGCGGAACGTGCTGGTGTTCCAGCAGTGGCTGCGGGACAACCCGGGCAATTGACGCACCGTCGCGACCCGGTCCGGCCGGCATGAGGGCAGCCGTCCTCGGCCGGCCGGTCGGGCACTCCCTGTCGCCCCGGCTGCACCGGGCCGCCTACGCCGCACTCGGCCTGGACGACTGGAGCTACGACGCCCTGGACGTCGGGGCCGAGGACCTGCCGGTGCTGCTGGCCGGGCTCGGCCCGGAGTGGCGTGGCTTCTCGGTGACCATGCCGTGCAAGCAGGCGGCGGTGGCGGTGGCCGACGAGGTCGACCCACTGCCGCGGCTGCTGGGTGCGGCGAACACGCTGCTGCGGACCGACGCCGGCTGGCGCGCGGAGAACACCGACGTCGCCGGTGTCGGGATGGCCCTCCAGCTGGGCGGTGTCGAGCAGGTGGAGCACGCGGCCGTCCTCGGGGCCGGGGGGACGGCGGCCGCCGCGGCCACCGCGCTCGCCTCCCTCGGTGCCCAGCAGGTGGACGTCGTGGTCCGGGAGCCCGCCCGCGCCGCTGACCTGCTCCGGGTGCTGGCCGCCCTCGGGGTGAGCGCCGACGTCCAGCGGCTGGACCGCACCGGGACGGTCACCGCGCCGGTGGTGGTCAGCACGGTCCCCGCCGACGGTCAGGCCGCCGTCGCCGACCTCGCCTGGCGGCGCGGACAGACGGTGCTCGACGTGCTCTACGCCGGCTGGCCCACCCCGCTGGCCCAGCGCGTGCAGGCGGCCGGCGGGCGGACCATCAGCGGCTTGGAGGTGCTGTTCTGGCAGGCCACCGCCCAGGTCGAGCTGATGACCGGCCGACCGGCGCCGATCGAGGCCATGCGCGCCGCGCTGGACGCCTGACCACACCCCGGTGACCGGAGTGCTCACCGGGGCCGCCGCCGTCCTGGGGCTGCTGCTCGGCCCGTGGCTGGCGACCGTCACGGTGCGGCTGGCCGAGCGTGACCGGGCGGCGCGTCCGTCGTCCGGGCGGGTGGTGGTCACGGCGGTCGGCGCCGCGGTGGCGCTCGCCGCCGCACCTGCCCTGGCCGGTCTGCGGCCGGCCACCGTCGCGTTCGCCTGGTTCGGGGCGGCCGCGGTGGTGCTGGCCGGGGTCGACCTGGCCCGGCACCGGCTGCCCGACCGGGTCACCTTCCCGGCGGCCGCGGCCTGTGCCCTCGCCCTGCTCGTGGACGCCGCCGTGCTGGGCACCTGGCCCGCGCTGGCCCGGGGGGTCGTCGCCGCTGCGGTGGTCACCGGCCTGGGCACCCTCGCGCGGGTCGTCCACCCCGGCGGTCTCGGCGGCGGCGACGTCAAGCTGCTCGGTCTGCTCGCCCTCCTCCTGGGCTGGGTGGGCTGGAGCGTGCTGGTGGCGGGGGTGCTGGCCGGGTTCGTCCTCGGCGCGGTGGGCTCGCTGCTGCTCATCGCCCTGGGCCGGGTCGGCTGGCGCATGGCCGTGGCGTTCGGCCCGCCGTTGCTGGTGGGCGCCTACGTCGCGCTGGGGCTGGCTGCCACGATGCCCATGCCCTGACGGGAGGTGCGCCGTCGACTGGCAGAATCGCCGGCATGTTGCGCTGGTTGACCGCAGGTGAGTCGCACGGTCAACAGCTCACCGCCATCCTGGAGGGGCTGCCCGCCGGGGTGCGGGTGCAGACCACCGACCTCGACGCCCAGCTCTCCCGCCGCCGCCTCGGCCACGGCCGCAGTGCGCGGATGAAGTTCGAGGAGGACGTCGTCACCCTCACCGGCGGCGTCCGGCACGGGGTGACCCAGGGTGGGCCGATCGCCGTCCAGGTCGGCAACACCGAGTGGCCGAAGTGGCAGAGCGTGATGGCCGCGGACCCGGTCGACCCCGAGGTGCTGGAGGGGCAGGCGCGCAACGCCCCGCTCACCCGCCCGCGCCCCGGTCACGCCGACCTCGCCGGCATGCAGAAGTACGGCTTCGACGACGTCCGCCCCGTGCTGGAGCGGGCGAGCGCGCGGGAGACCGCCGCCCGCGTCGCGCTGGGCACCGTGGCGCAGGCGTTCCTGCACCAGGTGCTCGGGGTGCGGGTGGTCAGCCACGTGGTGGGGATCGGGCCGGTCACCGTCCCCGACGGGGTGCTGCCCGGCCCGGAGGACAACCCGCGCGTGGACGAGGACCCGGTGCGCTGTGCCGACCCGGCCACGAGCGCGCGGATGACCGCCGAGATCGACGACGCCCGCAAGTCCGGCGACACCCTGGGCGGGGTGATCGAGGTGGTCGTCCACGGCCTGCCGCCGGGCCTGGGCAGCCACGTGCACTGGGACCGCCGGTTGGACTCCCGGCTGGCCGGGGCGCTGATGGGCGTGCAGTCGGTCAAGGCCGTCGAGGTCGGTGACGGGCTGGAGACCGCCCGCCGGCGCGGCTCGGTCGCCCACGACGAGATCGACGTGGACGGCGACCGGCTCTCCCGGCGCACCGACCGGGCCGGCGGCATCGAGGGCGGCATGACCAACGGCGAGGTGCTGCGGGTACGTGCCGCCATGAAACCGATCAGCACGGTGCCGCGTGCGCTGGCCACGATCGACACCGCCACCGGCGAGGCAGCGGTCGCGATCAACCAGCGCAGCGACGCCTGTGCCGTGCCGCGCGGCAGCGTGGTCATGGAGGCGA
This sequence comes from Modestobacter sp. VKM Ac-2985, assembly GCF_026967925.1. Classification (GTDB taxonomy): domain Bacteria; phylum Actinomycetota; class Actinomycetes; order Mycobacteriales; family Geodermatophilaceae; genus Modestobacter. The sequence goes on from NZ_JAPVBI010000001.1 coordinate 1,795,635, forward strand.
TGGTCGCCCTGGTGCTGGCCGACGCGGTGCTGGAGAAGTTCGGCGGGGACTCGGTGCCAGAGACCCGCCGGAACGTGCAGGGCTACCTCGACGCCCTGACCTACCGGTGACCGGCCCCGCCCTGGTCGTGGTGGGGCCGCCCGCGTCGGGCAAGACGACGGTGGGCGCCGCGGTCGCCCGGGCGCTCGACCTGCCGTTCCGGGACACCGACGCCGACGTGGAGGCCCACACCGGGAGCACGGTGGCCGACCTCTTCGTGCAGCAGGGCGAACCGCACTTCCGGGCGCTGGAGGAGCAGGCCGTCGCCCGCGCGCTGGCCGAGCACGACGGCGTCCTGGCCCTCGGCGGCGGCGCGGTCACCAGCGCGGCCACCCGGGAGCGGCTGGTCGCCCACGGGCGGGCCGGCGGCGCCGTGGTCTGGCTGGACGTCGACGTCACCTCGGCGGCCAAGCGGGTGGGGCTGTCCCGGGACCGGCCGCTGCTCGCGGTGAACCCACGCGCCATGCTACGGACCATGCTCGAGACCCGCGCCCCGCTCTACGCCGAGGTCGCCACCGCGACCGTCGTCACCTCGGCCCGTCCGGTCGAGGACGTGGTGGCCGAGGTGCTCACCGCGGTCGGGGCGGGCACCCGGTGACCGCCCAGCGGATCACCGTGGGCGGCGACCGGCCCTACGACGTGCTCATCGGCCCGGGGGTGCAGGCCCAGCTGGGGCTGGTGCTGGACGGCACCGCCCGCGCCGCCGTGGTGCACAGCCGGGCGCTGGCCGGGGCGGCCGGTGCCGCGGTCGAGACGCTGCAGCAGGCCGGGGTCGCCGCCGAGGCGGTCGTCGTCCCCGACGGCGAGGCGGCCAAGACGGCGGAGGTCGCCGCCGGTGCCTGGGAGGAGTTCGGCCGGCTGGGGCTCACCCGGTCCGACGCCGTGGTGGGCATCGGTGGGGGAGCGGTCACCGACCTGGCCGGGTTCCTCGCCGCCACCTGGACCCGCGGGATCCGGGTGGTGCAGGTGCCGACCAGCCTGCTGGCCATGGTCGACGCCGCGGTCGGGGGGAAGACCGGCATCAACACCGCGGCCGGCAAGAACCTGGTCGGCGCCTTCCACCCGCCGGCGGCGGTGCTGGCCGACACCGACGCGCTGGCCGGGCTGCCCGAGGCGGAGTTCCGCTCCGGGCTCGCCGAGGTCGTCAAGTGCGGCTTCATCGCCGACGGGCGCGTGCTGGAGCTGCTGGCGGCCGACCCGACCGGTCGGGCGGACACCGCCGAGCTGATCGCGCGAGCCGTGCAGGTCAAGGCCGACGCCGTGGCCGACGACCTCTACGACACCGGCCGCCGGGAGTTCCTCAACTACGGGCACACCCTGGGGCACGCGATCGAGCGGGTCGAGGACTTCGGCTGGCGGCACGGGGAGGCGGTGGCGGTCGGGCTGGTGTTCGCCGCCGAGCTGGCCTGCCAGGCCGGGCGGCTGTCCCGCGCCGACGCCGACCGGCACCGCGAGCTGGTCGATGCCATGGGCCTGCCCACCACCTACCGGGGCGACTGGGCCCAGCTGCAGTCGGTGATGCGGGTGGACAAGAAGGCCCGCGGCGCCTCACTGCGCTTCGTCGTCCTCGACGGGCTCGGTGCGCCGACCATCCTGACCGACCCCGACCAGGCCTGGCTGGACGCCGCCTGGGCCGCCGTGAACGGAGACCGCGCATGACGATCCAGGTGCTCAACGGCGCCAACCTCGGCCGGCTCGGCACCCGCGAGCCCGAGGTCTACGGCACGACCACCCACGCCGAGCTGGTGCAGCTGATCGAGTCCGCCGCCGCCGAGCTGGGGCTGGACGTCGTCGTCCGGCAGACCGACTCCGAGGGCGAGCTGCTCGGCTGGGTGCACGATGCGACCGACGCCGGCGACCCGGTGGTGATCAACCCCGGCGGGTGGTCGCACACCTCGGTGGTCCTCCGGGACGCGCTCGCGGCGGTCACCGCCCCGGTGGTGGAGGTGCACATCAGCAACGTGCACACCCGCGAGCCGTTCCGGCACCACTCCTACGTCTCGGCAGTGGCCGACGGGGTGATCGTCGGGCTCGGGGTGCAGGGGTACGAGCTGGCGCTGCGCCACCTGGCCGCCCGGGGAGCCCGGTGACCCGCCCCGAGGCCGGCCGCCGGGACCGGCTGCGCGCCGCCGCAGCGGCCGCCGGGCTGGACGCCGTCCTGGTCACCGACCTGCTCAACGTCCGCTACCTGACCGGCTTCACCGGCTCCAACGGCGCGCTGCTGCTGCGCACCGACGGTGGCTCCGCGGGCAGCGGGGACCTCTTCGGCACCGACGGCCGGTACACCATGCAGGCCGGCACCCAGGTGCCCGACGTGGAGCTGCTGGTCGACCGGGCCACGATGCCCGCCCTGGCCCGGGCCGCCCGCACCGGCGGGGCGACCCGGCTGGGCTTCGAGTCCCACGTGGTGACCGTCGACGAGCTGCACGGCCTGGAGCGGATGCTCGGTGAGGACGGCGCCGCCGTGGAGCTGGTGAGCATCCGCCGGGCGGTGGAGGTGCTGCGCGCGGTCAAGGACGAGGGCGAGATCGAGGCGCTGCGGCGGGCCTGCGCGGTCGCCGACGCGGCGCTGGCCGAGCTGGCCGCCGAGGGCGCCCTGCGCCCCGGGCGCACCGAGCTGCAGGTGGGCCGGGAACTGGACGCCCGGATGCTCGCGCTGGGTGCCGAGGCGCCGAGCTTCGAGACGATCGTGGCGGCCGGGGCGAACTCGGCCATCCCGCACCACCGGCCCGACTCCACCGAGCTGACCGAAGGTGACTTCCTCAAGCTGGACTTCGGGGCCACCGTCGACGGCTACCACTCCGACATGACCCGCACCCTGGTGCTGGGGCACGCGGCGGACTGGCAGCGCGAGGTGTACGAGCTGGTCGCTGCCTCGCAAGCGGCCGGTCGGGCGGCGCTGGCGGTCGGCGCACAGGTGACCGCGGTGGACGCCGCGGCCCGGGACGTCATCGTCGCCGCCGGGCACGGCGAGCACTTCACCCACGGGCTGGGGCACGGTGTCGGCCTGGAGATCCACGAGGCTCCGGGCATCTCGGCACTGGGCGCAGGTACCCTGGCCGCTGGCATGGCCGTCACCGTGGAGCCAGGCGTGTACCTGCCCGGCCACGGCGGTGTCCGGATCGAGGACACCTTGATCGTCACGGACGACGAGCCCGAGTTGTTGACCCTCACGAGCAAGGAACTGCTGGTCCTCTAGATGGCTACCACCAACGACCTCAAGAACGGCACCGTCCTCAACCTGGACGGCCAGCTGTGGACCGTCACCGACTTCCAGCACGTGAAGCCGGGCAAGGGTGGCGCCTTCGTGCGCACCACCCTGAAGAACGTGCTCTCCGGCAAGGTCGTCGACCGCACGTTCAACGCCGGCCTGAAGATCGAGACGGCCAACGTCGACAAGCGGTCGATGACGTTCCTCTACGCCGACGGCACCGACTACGTCTTCATGGACGGCGACACCTTCGAGCAGATCTACGTCCCCGCCACGACCCTCGGGGACGGTGCGAACTACCTGCTGGAGAACACCGAGGTCACGGTGGCGGTGCACAACGAGACCCCGCTGTACGTCGAGCTGCCGGTGACCATGGAGCTGGTCGTGCAGCACACCGACCCGGGCCTGCAGGGCGACCGCTCCACCGGCGGCACGAAGCCGGCGACGCTGGAGACCGGTGCGGAGGTCCAGGTGCCGCTGTTCATCACCACCGGCGAGAAGCTGAAGATCGACACCCGCGACGGCCGCTACCTCGGCCGGGTCAGCTGACCTCGTGGCAGCCCGCACCAAGGCGCGCAAGCGCGCGGTCGACGTCCTCTACGAGGCCGACCTGCGCTCCAGCGACCCGCTCGCGGTCCTGCGGGACCGCATCGCCGACGGCAACCCGCCGGTGCCCGAGCACGCCGTCCGGCTGGTCGAGGGTGCTGTCGCGCAGCAGGCCCGGATCGACGAGCTGATCGAGGAGCACGCCTCCGGCTGGTCGCTGGACCGGCTCCCCGACGTCGACCGGGCGATCCTGCGGATGGCCGTCTTCGAGCTGCTGTGGGTCGACGACGTCCCCGACGCGGTGGTCATCGACGAGGCGGTGGAGCTGGCCAAGGCCCTCTCCACCGACGACTCGCCGGCCTACGTCAACGGCGTCCTCGGCGGCATCGTCCGCGCCGAGATCCCCACCTGAGCAAGGACCCCGCTGCCTCCCACGCCTCGCACGTTCGGCGCGGGCCCCTGCAGCGGGGCCGAACGCCGATGGCCCACTCCGCAGCGCGGGGTGGGCCATTCGCGTCCGGTCCTGCTAGCGCGGCGCGCGGCGGCGTTCGCCCCAGGACGCGTCGTCGTCCTCCTCGGTGGCGTAGCCGACACCGTCGACGCCCGGGGAGAGCACGCCCCACTCGATGAGCCGGGTGGTCAGCTCGTCGGGGCTCATGTCGTAGATGATCGCCAGCGACTTCAGGTCCTCGGCGCGGATCGAGAGCACCTTGCCGTTGTAGTCGTGCCGCTGCGCCTGGATGGTCGAGGCGTAGCGGGCCAGCGGGCCGGCCTCGTCGGCGGGCAGCGAGCCCAGCGACTCCAGGTTGAGCACGATCTTCGTGCTCTTGGTGACCGCGGAGCTCGGCCGCGGGTCGGGCAGCAGCTCGGAGACGGGCACGCCGTAGAAGACGGCCAGCTCGGACAGCCGCTGCACGGTGACCGCACGGTCGCCGCGCTCGTAGGAGCCGACCACGACGGCCTTCCAGCGGCCGTGGGACTTGTCCTCCACGCCCTGCAACGACAGCCCTTGCTGGTTGCGGATGGCCCGCAGGCGGGCGCCCAGCGCCCTGGAGTAGTCGGTGCTCATGACCTCTGCTCACTGACTGTCGTCGGTAGGGAACGGTTCTGGTCACGCAGAGTACTGGCACAGCCGGTGTGGCGACAGTCCGGGAGCCCCCAACGGGTCAGGAGCCCGCACGGCGGCCGTCTGCCGGGTGCGACTGCCCGGTGCGATGCGGGCCACTCCCGGCGGTGCAGTACCGTCTTCGGCGGTCCACCTCGTCGTCGGCCGGTCCGGCCGGCGGCGCAGATTCTCCTTTAACGACCCGTCCCGTGAGGCGGGGAAGGAGGCTTGATGACCACGTCATCAGAGCTGCCCGTGCCACCGCCCACCGAGCCGTCCGCCGGTGGCCCCCCGCCGTTGCTGAGCGCGGACGACGTCGCCCGGGTGGTCGACCGGATCGCCCACCAGCTGATCGAGCGCGCGGCGAGCGCCTCCTCCGCCGGCACCCCCGACGGCGGCCTGGGTGACCTGGTGCTCGTCGGGATCCCCACCCGCGGCGCCCCGCTGGCCCGCCGGCTGGCGGCCCGGATCGAGGCCTTCAGCGGCACCGCGGTCGACGTCGGCACCGTCGACATCACCCTCTACCGCGACGACCTGCGGCTGCGCGGCGTCCGGGCCCTGGAGGACACCCGGCTGCCGGGTGCCGGGGTCGACGGCCGGCTGGTGGTGCTCGTGGACGACGTGCTGTTCTCCGGCCGGTCGGTGCGCGCCGCCCTGGACGCGCTGCGGGACCTCGGCCGGCCGCGGGCCGTGCAGCTGGCGGTGCTGGTCGACCGCGGCCACCGGGAGCTGCCGATCCGGGCCGACTACGTGGGCAAGAACGTGCCGACCTCCCGCTCCCAGTCGGTGAAGGTGCACCTGGCCGAGGTCGACGGGCTGGACGAGGTCCTGCTGACCGAGGGGGAGGGCGCGTGAAGCGGCACCTGCTGGAGGCCGGGGACCTCGACCGGGCCGACGCGACCCTCGTCCTGGACACCGCCGGCCAGATCGAGTCCGCGCTGGCGGGCCGGGAGGTCAAGAAGCTCCCCACCCTGCGCGGGCGCACGGTGGTCAACCTCTTCTACGAGGACTCCACCCGCACCCGCATCTCCTTCGAGCTGGCCGCCAAGCGGCTCTCCGCCGACGTCATCAACTTCTCCGCCAAGGGCAGCAGCGTCTCCAAGGGCGAGAGCCTCAAGGACACCGCGCTGACCCTGGAGGCGATGGGCAGCGACGCGATCGTCATCCGGCACCAGGCGTCGGGGGCTCCGCACCGGCTGGCCCGCTGGGTCAAGGGCAGCGTGGTGAACGCCGGCGACGGCACCCACGAGCACCCCACCCAGGCGCTGCTGGACGCCTACACGATCCGGCAGCGGCTGGGCCGGCTCGACGGCGTGCGGGTGGTGATCGTCGGCGACGTGCTGCACAGCCGGGTCGCGCGCTCCAACGTCTGGCTGCTGTCCACGCTGGGCGCCGAGGTCACCCTGGTGGCCCCGCCGACCCTGCTGCCGGTGGGTGTGGGCAGCTGGCCGGTCGCGGTGGGCTACGACCTGGACGCCGTGCTGCCCAAGGCCGACGTGGTGATGATGCTGCGGGTGCAGGCCGAGCGGATGAACGCCTCGTTCTTCCCCAGCGCCCGCGAGTACAGCCGGCGCTACGGCCTGGACGGGCGACGGATGGCCGCGTTGCCCGACGACGCGATCGTCATGCACCCCGGCCCGATGAACCGCGGCATGGAGATCGCCGCCGAGGTGGCCGACTCGGCCCGCTCCACCATCGTCGACCAGGTCGGCAACGGCGTGAGCGTGCGCATGGCCGTCCTGTACCTGCTGCTGGGAGGCGCACCCGAATGAGCACCCTGATCACGGGCGCCCGCCCGTACGGCGAGGACGCCGTCGACCTGCTGCTGGTCGACGGCGTGATCACCGCCATCGGCACCGACCTGTCCGCCGACGGCGCCCAGGTGGTCGACGCGGCCGGGTTGGTCGCGCTGCCCGGGCTGGTCGACCTGCACACCCACCTGCGGGAGCCGGGCCGGGAGGACGCCGAGACGGTCGAGACCGGCAGCCGGGCCGCGGCCCTGGGCGGGTTCACCGCGGTGCACGCGATGGCCAACACCGACCCGGTCGCGGACACCGCCGGTGTGGTGGAGCAGGTCTGGCGGCTGGGCCAGGAGGCCGGTCTGGTCGACGTCGTCCCGGTCGGGGCGGTCACCGTCGGCCTGCGCGGGGAACGGCTGGCCGAGCTCGGCGCGATGGCCGACTCCGCCGCCCGGGTGCGGGTGTTCTCCGACGACGGGCACTGCGTCGCCGACCCCGCGCTGATGCGCCGCGCCCTGGAGTACGTCAAGGCCCTCGACGGCGTCGTCGCCCAGCACGCGGAGGAGCCCCGGCTCACCGTGGGCGCGCAGATGAACGAGGGCGACCGCTCCGCCCGGCTGGGGCTGGCCGGCTGGCCGGCCGCGGCCGAGGAGGCGGTGATCGCCCGCGACGTGCTGCTGGCCGGGCACGTCGGGGCCCGGCTGCACGTCTGCCACGTGTCGACCGCCGGGTCGGTGGAGATCCTGCGCTGGGCGAAGTCCCGTGGGGTGCAGGTCACCGCCGAGGTGACCCCGCACCACCTGCTGCTCACCGACGAGTGCGCGGAGACCTACGACCCGGTGTTCAAGGTGAACCCGCCGCTGCGCACGGACGCCGACGTCCAGGCGCTGCGGGCCGGGCTGGCCGACGGCACGATCGACGCCGTCGCCACCGACCACGCCCCGCACGCGGTGGAGGACAAGGAGAGCGAGTGGGCCTCGGCCCGCCCGGGGATGCTCGGCCTGGAGCAGGCGCTCTCGATCGTCGTGCAGACCATGGTCGAGCCCGGGCTGCTCGACTGGCGCGGGGTCGCCGACCGCATGTCGGTCCGCCCCGCCGCCATCGGCCGGCTGGAGACCCACGGCCGACCGCTCGCCGTCGGCGAGCCGGCCAACCTGCTGCTGCTGGACCCCACGCACCGGGCCACGGTCGACCCGGCCGCGCTGGCCAGCCGCAGCCGCAACAGCCCCTATGCCGGCCGGGAGCTCCCCGGCCGGGTGGTCGCCACGTTCCTGCGGGGCGTGGCGACCGTGATGGACGGGAAGGCACAGAAGTGAGCGACGCGATCCTCGTCCTCGAGGACGGCAGGACCTTTCACGGCGACGCCTACGGCGCGACCGGCACGACCGTCGGCGAGGCGGTGTTCTCCACCGGGATGACCGGCTACCAGGAGACGCTCACCGACCCCAGCTACGCGGGCCAGATCATCACGATGACCGCGCCGCACGTGGGCAACACCGGCGTCAACGGCGAGGACGACGAGAGCCGCCGGATGTGGGTGGCCGGCTTCGTGGTCCGCGACCCGGCCCGACGCCCGGCCAACTGGCGGGCCACCGGCAGCCTGGACGACGAGCTGGTCGCCCAGGGGGTGGTGGGGATCAGCGGCATCGACACCCGCGCGCTGACCCGCCACCTGCGGGACCGCGGCGCGATGCGGGCGGGGATCAGCACCGAGCTGGGGGCCGACGAGCTGCTGGCCCGGGTGACCGCCAGCCCGAGCATGACCGGGGCGGACCTGGCGCCGAGCGTCAGCGCCGACGAGCCCTACGTCGTCCCGGCGGTGGGGGAGAAGCGGTTCACCATCGCCGCCCTCGACCTGGGCATCAAGACCGCCACCCCGCGGTACCTGGCCGAGCTCGGCGTCGAGACGCACGTGCTGCCGGCCACCGCGACCGCCGAGCAGCTGCTCGAGCACGGGGTGGACGGCGTCTTCGTCTCCAACGGGCCCGGCGACCCGGCGGCCGCCGACTACGCGGTCGCCGCGGTGCGCGGGGTGCTGGAGGCCCGGCGTCCGCTCTTCGGCATCTGCTTCGGCAACCAGATCCTCGGCCGGGCCCTGGGCCTGGGCACCTACAAGCTGCGCTTCGGGCACCGCGGGCTCAACCAGCCGGTGCTGGACCGGGTCAGCGGCACGGTCCGGGTCACCAGCCACAACCACGGCTTCGCCGTCGACGCCCCGCTGGACCGGCCGGTCGACACGCCGTTCGGGCCGGTGGAGGTCAGCCACGTCGGGCTCAACGACCAGGTGGTCGAGGGCCTGCGGCTGCTGGAGACCCCGGCCTTCAGCGTGCAGTTCCACCCCGAGGCCGCGGCCGGGCCGCACGACGCCAACCCGCTGTTCGGCCGGTTCGTCGACCTGATGACCGCCGAGCGGGAACGCGGCAACGCGGTCACGCCCCCGCCGATCGTCGACCACACCACGGGGGAGAAGCCCTGATGCCCAAGCGGACAGATCTGCAGCACGTGCTCGTGATCGGCTCCGGGCCGATCGTCATCGGCCAGGCCAGCGAGTTCGACTACTCGGGCACCCAGGCCTGCCGGGTGCTCAAGGCCGAGGGGCTGCGGGTCAGCCTGGTCAACAGCAACCCGGCCACGATCATGACCGACCCCGAGGTCGCCGACGCCACCTACGTGGAGCCGCTGACGCCGGAGTTCGTCGAGCGGGTGATCGCCAAGGAGCGCCCCGACGCGCTGCTGGCCACCCTGGGCGGCCAGACGGCGCTGAACCTCGCCATCGGGCTGTACGAGAACGGGGTGCTGGAGAAGTACGGCGTCCAGCTCATCGGCGCCGACGTCGACGCGATCAACCGCGGCGAGGACCGGCAGAAGTTCAAGGACATCGTGCGCTCCATCGGCGCCGACGCCCCGCGCTCGACGGTCTGCGGGACCGTCGAGGAGGCGCTGGCCACCGCCGCCGAGGTCGGCTACCCGGTGGTCATCCGGCCCAGCTTCACCATGGGCGGGCTGGGCTCGGGCATCGCCACCGACGAGCCGATGCTGCGCCGGATGGCCGGCCACGGGCTGGCCGACTCCCCGGTGCACACCGTGCTGATCGAGGAGTCGGTGCTCGGCTGGAAGGAGTTCGAGCTCGAGCTGATGCGCGACCGCAGCGACAACGTGGTGGTCATCTGCTCGATCGAGAACATCGACGCGATGGGCGTGCACACCGGTGACTCGGTGACGGTCGCCCCGGCGATGACGCTCACCGACCGCGAGTACCAGCAGATGCGCGACGTGGGCATCGCCGTGCTGCGCGAGGTCGGCGTGGACACCGGCGGCTGCAACATCCAGTTCGCCGTCCACCCGGAGACCGGCCGGCTGGTCGTCATCGAGATGAACCCGCGGGTGTCGCGGTCCAGCGCCCTGGCGTCGAAGGCCACCGGCTTCCCGATCGCCAAGATCGCCGCCAAGCTGGCCATCGGCTACACGCTCGACGAGATCACCAACGACATCACCGGGGTCACCCCGGCGTCGTTCGAGCCGTCGCTGGACTACGTGGTGGTGAAGATCCCGCGCTTCGCCTTCGAGAAGTTCCCCGGTGCCGACCCGCGGCTGACCACGACGATGAAGAGCGTCGGCGAGGTGATGGCGATGGGCCGCAACTTCACCGAGGCGCTGGGCAAGGCGATGCGGTCGACGGAGACCGCGGCGGCCGGGTTCTGGACCGACGCCGCCCAGCCCGCGGACGCCGCGGCGCTGGTGGAGCAGCTGCGCACCCCCGTCGACGGCCGGCTGTACACCGCCCAGCGGGCCCTGGCCGCGGGCGCCACGGTCGAGGAGGTGTCGGCGGCCAGCGGCTTCGACACCTGGTTCGTCGACCAGATCGCCATGGTCGACGAGATCGGCGAGGAGGTCCGGGAGGCGCCGTCGCTGACGCCGGAGCTGCTGCGCCAGGCCAAGCGGCACGGCCTGTCCGACCGCCAGGTGGCCGTGCTGCGGCCGGAGCTGGCGGGGGAGGACGGGGTCCGCACGCTGCGCTGGCGGCTGGGCATCCGGCCGGTCTACAAGACCGTGGACACCTGCGCCGCCGAGTTCGCCGCCCGCACGCCGTACCACTACTCCTCCTACGACTCCGAGACCGAGGTGGAGCCGCGGGAGCGCCCGGCGGTGCTGATCCTCGGGTCGGGGCCGAACCGGATCGGGCAGGGGGTGGAGTTCGACTACTCCTGCGTGCACGCGGTGATGGCCCTGCAGGACGCCGGCTACGAGGCGGTGATGGTCAACTGCAACCCGGAGACCGTCTCCACCGACTACGACACCGCCGACCGGCTGTACTTCGAGCCGCTCACCTTCGAGGACGTGCTCGAGGTCGTGGAGGCCGAGCGCGCTGCCGGCCCGGTCGCCGGGGTCATCTGCACCCTCGGCGGGCAGACCCCGCTGGGCCTGGCGCAGCGGCTCAAGGACGCCGGCGTCCCGGTGCTGGGCACCTCCCCGGAGGCGATCGACGCCGCCGAGGACCGCGGCGAGTTCTCCCGGGTGCTGTCCGACACCGGCCTGCTCGCGCCCAAGCACGGCATGGCGACGACGTCGGCCGAGGCCGTGGCGATCGCGGCGTCCATCGGCTACCCGGTGCTGGTGCGGCCCTCCTACGTGCTCGGCGGGCGCGGGATGGAGATCGTCTACGAGGACGCCATGCTCGAGGCCTACATCACCAAGGCCACCGACGTGAGCGCCGACCACCCGGTGCTGGTCGACCGGTTCCTCGAGGACGCCGTGGAGATCGACGTCGACGCGCTCTACGACGGCACCGACCTGTACCTGGGCGGGGTCATGGAGCACATCGAGGAGGCCGGGATCCACTCCGGTGACTCGGCGTGCGCGCTGCCGCCGATCACCCTGGGCGGTGAGGACCTGCAGACCATCCGGCGGGCCACCGAGGCGCTCGCCGCCCGGATCGGGGTGCGCGGACTGATGAACGTGCAGTACGCGCTGAAGGACGACGTCCTCTACGTGCTGGAGGCCAACCCGCGCGCCTCCCGCACGGTGCCGTTCGTGTCGAAGGTGACCGCGGTGCAGCTGGCCAAGGCCGCGGCGCGGATCGCGGTCGGCCAGACGATCGCCCAGCTGCGCACCGAGGGCGTGCTGCCGGCCACCGGTGACGGCACCGACCTGCCGGTCGACGGCCCGATCGCGGTGAAGGAGGCGGTGCTGCCGTTCCACCGCTTCCGGACCATGGAGGGCCACGGGGTGGACACCGTGCTCGGGCCGGAGATGAAGTCGACCGGTGAGGTGATGGGCATCGACGCGGAGTTCGGCACCGCGTTCGCCAAGTCCCAGGCCGCCGCCTACGGCGACCTGCCGACCGGCGGCACGGTGTTCGTGTCGCTGGCCAACCGGGACAAGCGCTCGGCGGTCTTCCCGGTCAAGCGGCTGGCCGACCTGGGCTTCCGGGTGCTGGCCACGGTGGGCACCGCGCAGGTGCTCCGCCGCAACGGGGTCGCCTGCGAGGTGGTCGGGAAGTTCTCCCAGGGGCCGGGCAACGTGGTCGAGCGGATACTGGCCGGTGAGATCGACCTGGTGGTCAACACCCCGTTCGGCACGCCGGGCAACAGCGGGCCGCGGCTGGACGGGTACGAGATCCGGGCCGCCGCGGTCAGCGCCGGCATCCCGTGCATCACCACCGTGCAGGGCATGGCGGCCACCGTGCAGGGCGTGGAGGCCCTGCGCCGCGGTGACATCGGGGTGCGCAGCCTGCAGGACCTGCACCAGGCCCTGGCCGCCGCCCAGGCGGCGGCCGGGACCCCGGCGTGACCGGGGGCGGGGGCGCCGCAGCCGAGCTGGGCCGGGAGGCGCGCGCGGCCGGGCTGACCGGCCCCGTGCTCCGGACCCTGCACGCCGCGGCCGTCGCACGACTGGACGGCGCCCCCGCTCCCGAGCCCGCCTGGCTCGTCCGGCTCACCACCGCGCTGGACCGGGACGGGCTGGCCGCCGACGACCTGCCCGCCCTCGTCCGGCTGCTGGCCACCGCGGGACAGCACCGGCTGCTGGCCCGCTCGGGGGTGCGCTTCCCGGCCTACGCCCTCACCGACGACGTGGCCGCCGCGCGCGTCGGTCCGCCCGGGCCCCGGTTGCCGGTCCGCCCGCGGGCCGCCGGCAGCTGGTCGGTGCTCGGCCGGCGGACCGGCTTCCCGATCGGCGTCCCGGCCTGTCCGATGACCGGCACCGCGGCCTGGGTGCAGTACCTGGCCGGCAACGGCTTCAACCTGCTCACCTACAAGACGGTCCGCAGCCGCCCGCACCCGGCCAACCAGTTCCCCAACTGGGCGTTCGTTCCTGCGGTGCGCGAGCCGTTCGCGGTCGACGGCCCGCCGCCGGTGGTCACCGCCGAGCCGTCGGACTGGGTGCCGCCCGGGGACCCGGCGGTGACCAGCGCGAACTCCTTCGGGGTGCCGTCGCCGGACCCGGCGGTCTGGACCGAGGACGTCGCCGCCGCCGTCCGCTGCCTGGCCGACGACCAGCTGCTGCTGGTCAGCGTGCTGGGGGAGGACGTCGGCGAGGGCCCGCCGCAGCTGCAGGCGATCGCCGAGGACTTCGCCCGCACGGCGCGGCTGGCCGAGTCCGCCGGCGCCCCGGTGGTGGAGCTCAACCTGTCCTGCCCCAACGCGCTGGACGCCGCCCAGGGCGGGGTGCGGCCGCCGATCTGCCTGGACGCCGAGCTGACCACCGCGATCGTCGAGACCACCCGGCGCGCGCTGTCCAGCAGCACCGGGCTGGTCGCCAAGCTCTCCTGGCTGGACGGGCCGGCGCTGGCCGGCCTGCTGCCGCGGATCGCGCCGCACCTGGACGGGGTGGCCGCCATCAACACGGTGCAGTGCGCGGTGCAGCGCGCCGACGGCCGGCCCACCTTCCCGGGGCGGCCGCTGGCCGGGGTCTCCGGCGCCGCGGTGCGCGACCTCGCCCTGGACTTCACCGCCCGGCTGCTGGACCTGCGGACGGCCGGCGGGTTCGACTTCGACGTGCTGGCGATGGGCGGGGTGACCGACCCCGCGAGCTGCGCGGCGCTGCTGGAGCTCGGCGCGGCCGGCGTGCAGACCGCCACCGGTGCCTTCGCCGACCCGTTCCTCGCCCGGGCGTGCGTCACCGAGCTCGCCGGGGCAGCGGCGTGAGCGGCACCTTCGGGGAGCGGCTGGCCGACGCCGTCGCCGCCCGCGGTCCGCTCTGCGTGGGCATCGACCCGCACGTGCCGCTGCTGGAGCGCTGGGGGCTGCCCGACAGCCCCGAGGGGCTGGCCCGGTTCACCGACGCCGTCGTGGACGCCCTCGCCGGGCACGTCGCGGTGCTCAAGCCGCAGCTGGCCTTCTACGAGCGGCACGGCTCCCGCGGGCTGGCCGTGCTGGAGGAGGCCGTCGTGCGCGCCCGGGCGGCCGGTGCGCTGGTCCTGCTGGACGCCAAGCGTGGCGACATCGGCTCCACGATGGACGCCTACGCCGACTACCTGCGCCCCGAGCACCCGCTGGCCGTGGACGCCCTGACGGTCAGCCCCTTCCTGGGCCCGGGTTCCCTGCAGCCGGCCGTGGACACCGCCCGCCTGTACGGCGGCGGGCTGTTCGTGCTGGCCCGCACCTCCAACCCGGACGCCGGCACGCTGCAGCACGCTCTGGTGGGGGAGCGGACCGTCGCCCAGGTGGTGGTGGACACCGTCCGTGGCTGGAACACCCCGGGGTGGGTGGTGGGCGACCCGCTGCCCGACGTCGCCGCAGTGCGCGACGTGGCGGGTCGGTGGGGCCCGACCACGGGCTCCTTCGGCGTGGTCGTGGGCGCCACCCTGCCCGACCTGGACGTCGACCTCGACGGGCTCGGGGGACCGGTGCTCGCCCCGGGCCTGGGCGCGCAGGGCGGGTCGGTCGCGGACCTGCGCCGGCTGTTCGGCACCGGGCGCGCCGTCGTCCCCACCGTCTCCCGGGACGTGCTGCAGGCCGGGCCGGACGCCGCCGCGCTGCGGGCCGCCGCCGACCGCTGGACGGCCGAGCTCACCGCGTGAGCCGTGCGGCGCCCCGGCTGGTGCTGGCCCTCGGGGCGGTGCTGTGCGCGCTCGGTGTCGCGCTGTTCTGGTGGGCCAACCGGTCGGGGTCACCGACCGACGGCGGCTGGGCCGCCTACCCGACCCTGCCGACGGGGACCGCGTACCAGAGCAGCTTGACCCTCTCCTTCGACGACGACCGTTGGGCGGTGCTCTGGACCGCCGGCCACGTCGTCGGTGCCGTGCTGGTCGTGGCCGGGCTGCTGGGGCTGTCCGGCCTGGCCGGGTGGTCGCTGGGCCGGCGGCGGGCCGGCCGACGGCCTGCTGACCAGCGGTGACGGCACGGTTACTGCACCGTCCGGTCCGATCGCGTGTCCGTGCAGCACACCGGCCCGGCGCAGATGACACGGGGTCCAGGATGACCAGCGGGTTCGAGGTGACTAGGTTGGCGCCCAGGCTCACATCGAGGGCCGCCGTCCAGGCACACTCCACACCGAACGACACCGCCGGTCGCAGCGCCGGCACGATCACGATTGGGTTGCTCCGTGCCCCTTCCCGAGTTGTCCCCAGAACAGCGCGCCGCAGCCCTGGAGAAGGCCGCCGCGGCCCGCAAGTCCCGCGCCGAGCTGCGTGAGCGGCTGAAGACCAGGGGCGCGACGGTCGGCGACGTCCTCAAGCAGGGCGAGACCGACGAGGTCATCGGCAAGATGCGGGTCTCCGCGGTGCTGGAGTCCCTCCCCGGTGTCGGCAAGGCGCGCGCGGCCAAGATCATGGAGCGGCTGGAGATCTCCCCGACCCGTCGCGTCCGTGGCCTCGGCGCCAACCAGCGCAAGGCGCTGGAGGCCGAGTTCGCCGGCGAGGTCGTCGAGCCCTGAGCCCCTCCCTGTCCCGACCGACCCGCACCCCCAGCCCGAGGACGCCGAGCGTGGCCCGCACCCCTGCCCGCCTGACGGTCCTCTCCGGCCCCTCGGGGGTGGGGAAGGGCACGGTCGTCGCCGAGGTCCGGCGCCGGCACCCGGAGGTCTGGGTGTCGGTGTCGGTCACCACCCGTGCCCCTCGCGCGGGTGAGGTCGACGGTGAGCACTACTGGTTCGTCGACGACGACTACTTCGACTGGCTGATCGAGCACGACGGCCTGCTGGAGTGGGCGGAGTACGCGGGCAACCGCTACGGCACCCCGGTGGCGCCGGTGCAGGAGCAGCTGGCCTCCGGGGCCCCGGCGCTGCTGGAGATCGAGCTGCAGGGCGCCCGGCAGGTGCGCGAGCGGGCGCCGGAGGCCCAGCTGGTCTTCCTGGCCCCGCCGTCCTGGGCGGAGCTGGTCAGCCGGCTGGCCGGCCGGGGCACCGAGCACCCCGAGGTGCAGTCCCGCCGGCTGGCGCTCGCGCAGGCCGAGCTGGACGCCTCCGGGGAGTTCGACGTGGTCGTCGTCAACGACGACGTGGCCAGGGCCGCCGACGAGTTGGTAGGCTTGCTGACTGCGTCTCCCCCCGCTGGTCCCTGACCGCGGTCGAGGGCGCACCCGAGGCGACCGTGCGGAGCCATCCGCCGCCCGCCCGCACACCGAGTTGAGGAGCACGCCCGCCCGTGTCCGGAGTCGCACCTGCCCCTGAGGGCATCACCAACCCGCCGATCGACGAGCTGCTCGAGCGGACCACCAGCAAGTACGGGTTGGTCATCTACGCCGCCAAGCGTGCGCGCCAGATCAACGCCTACTACAGCCAGCTCTCCGAGGGCCTGCTGGAGTACGTCGGCCCGCTGGTCGACACCGCGCCCCAGGAGAAGCCGCTGTCGATCGCGCTCCGCGAGATCAACGAGGGCCTCCTCGCCCACACCGCCGGCGAGAACTAGGCCAGCACCCGTACTGATGACGAAGCCCCCGGCTGGTGCCGGGGGCTTCGTCGTGCGTGGAGGATGGACCGCATGAGCCAGATCGTGCTGGGCGTGGGTGGCGGCGTCGCGGCCTACAAGTCCGCGCTGCTGCTGCGCGCCCTCACCGAGTCCGGCCACGACGTCCGGGTGGTGCCCACGGCATCGGCGCTGCGCTTCGTCGGCGCCGCGACGTTCGAGGCGCTGAGCGGGAACCCGGTGTCCACCGAGGTCTGGGACGACGTCCCCGAGGTCGCCCACGTCCGGATCGGCCAGCGCGCCGACCTGGTCCTGGTCAACCCGGCCACCGCGGACCTGCTGGCCCGGGCGGCGGCCGGCCGGGCCGACGACCTGCTCACCGCGACGCTGCTCACCGCGCACTGCCCGGTCGTGTTCGTGCCGGCCATGCACACCGAGATGTGGCAGCACCCGGCCACCCAGGACAACGTCGCCACGCTGCGCCGCCGTGGCGCGGTCGTGCTGCCGCCCGCGGTGGGGCGGCTCACCGGCCCGGACTCCGGCCCCGGGCGGCTGCCCGAGCCCGCCGACGTCGCGGCGCTGGCCGAGCTGGTGCTCACCGCCGGTGCCGGGGCGCTGGCCCCCGACCTCACCGGCCGCCGGGTGGTGATCAGCGCCGGCGGCACCCGGGAGCCGCTGGACCCGGTGCGGTTCCTGGGCAACCGTTCGTCCGGGCTGCAGGGCTGGGCGCTGGCCCGGGTCGCCGCGGCCCGGGGCGCCGAGGTGGTGCTGGTCGCCGCCAACGTCGAGCTGCCGGCCCCGTTCGGGGTGCGGGTGGTGCCGGTGGAGAGCGCCGAGGAGCTGCGGACCGCGATGCACAACGAGTCCTCCGGGCAGGGGACGGCTCGGCCGGCCGACGTCGTCGTCATGGCCGCCGCGGTCGCCGACTTCCGGCCCGCCACGGTCGCCGGCAGCAAGCTGAAGAAGGGCGGGGCCGCCGAGCCCAGCTCGGTGGAGCTGGTCCGCAACCCCGACGTCCTGGTCGAGCTGGTGGGCTCCCGGCCGCCCGGGCAGCTCGTCGTCGGCTTCGCCGCGGAGACCGGTGACGCCGAGGGTGACGTGCTGGCCCACGCCCGCGCCAAGCTGGCCCGCAAGGGCGCGGACCTGCTGGTGGTCAACGACGTCTCGGCCGGCCGGGTCTTCGGCCGGGCCGACAACGAGGTGACGGTGCTGGCCACCGACGGGTCGGCGACCGCCGTGCCGCCCGGTCGCAAGGACGCGGTCGCCGCCGCGATCTGGGACGTGGTGTCCGACCGGCTGCCCCGGCAGGCGTGACACCACCGCCTCACCGAACGGGCGGGAGCTCCCGCCGGTAGCCTCAGCCGTCGGGCCGCCCACCACGTGGTGCAGCCCGGCCGACCGCGAGCAACGCGCTCGGCAGCCGACCGCAGGGAGAACCGAGTGCCACGCCGTCTCTTCACGTCCGAGTCGGTGACCGAGGGCCACCCCGACAAGATCGCGGACCAGATCAGCGACTCGATCCTGGACGCGATGCTCGCCCAGGACCCGCGCAGCCGTGTCGCCGTCGAGACCCTCATCACCACCGGCCAGGTGCACATCGCCGGTGAGGTCACCACCTCCGGCTACGTCGACATCGCCGACATCGTGCGCAAGACGATCCTCCGCATCGGCTACGACTCCTCCCGCAAGGGCTTCGACGGCGCCTCCTGCGGCGTCAGCGTCTCCATCGGCGCGCAGTCCCCGGACATCGCCCAGGGCGTGGACATCGGTTACGAGGCCCGCACGGCCGAGCTGAGCGCGGCCGAGCACCGGGCCGCGGCGGCCGACGACCTGATCGCGCGGCAGGGCGCCGGCGACCAGGGCCTGATGTTCGGGTACGCCACGGACGAGACCCCCGAGCTGATGCCGCTGCCGATCGCGCTCGCGCACCGGCTGTCCCGGCGGCTGTCGGCCGTCCGCAAGGACGGTTCGGTGCCCTACCTGCGCCCCGACGGCAAGACCCAGGTCACCGTCGTCTACGAGGACGACCGCCCGGTCGCCGTGGACACCGTGGTGGTCTCCTCCCAGCACGCCGAGGACATCTCCATCGACACGCTGCTCGCCCCGGACGTCCAGGAGTTCGTGGTCGAGCCCGCGCTGCGCGAGCTGGGCCTGCCCACCACCGGCTACCGGCTGCTGGTGAACCCGACCGGCAAGTTCGTCATCGGTGGCCCGATGGGCGATGCCGGGCTGACCGGTCGCAAGATCATCGTCGACACCTACGGCGGCATGGCCCGGCACGGCGGCGGCGCGTTCTCCGGCAAGGACCCCTCGAAGGTCGACCGGTCCGGTGCCTACGCGATGCGCTGGGTGGCGAAGAACGTGGTTGCCGCCGGGCTGGCCCGCCGGTGCGAGGTGCAGGTCGCCTACGCGATCGGTGCCGCCCACCCGGTCGGGCTCTTCGTGGAGACCTTCGGCACCAACACGATCCCCGAGGACGTGCTGGAGAAGGCGATCACCGCGGTGTTCGACCTGCGGCCCGGCGCGATCGTGCGGGACCTGGACCTGCTGCGGCCGATCTACGCCCCGACGGCGGCCTACGGTCACTTCGGCCGCACCGACATCGAGCTGCCCTGGGAGCGGCTGGACCGGGTCGACGCGCTGAAGTCGGCGGTGGCCTGAGGACCTCGGGGCGCCCCGCTGCGCGACCGCGCGCAGCGGGGCACTGCAGGAGGGCCGGGCGAGCACGTCGCCGGGGACTGTCGGAGTGAGCGGGGAGACTGGCCCGGTGCGAGTGGCCCGGGTCGTCGTCGACGTGCCGTTGGCCCACCTGGACCGGCCCTTCGACTACGCCGTCCCCGAGGAGCTCGCCGAGCAGGTGGTGGCCGGCTGCCGGGTCCGGGTGCGCTTCGCCGGCAAGCTGGTGGACGGCGTCGTCCTGGAGCTGGCCGCCGACACCGACCACACCGGGCAGCTGGCCCCGCTGGCCAAGGTGGTCTCCGCCGAGCCGGTGCTCACCCCGGAGGTCGCCGAGCTGGCCCGCTCGGTCGCCGACCGGTACGCCGGGTCGCTGACCGACGTGCTGCGGCTGGCCCTGCCGCCGCGCCGCGGAGCTCCCGAGAAGCGACCCCGGCTCGACCCGCCGCCGCCGCCCGCGGCTCCCGATCCGGCGGGCTTCGCCCGCTATCCGACCGGGCCCCAGCTGCTGGCCGCCGTCGCCGAGGGGCGTCCCGCCCGCGCGGTCTGGACCGCGCTGCCCGGGGAGGACTGGCCGACCCGGCTGGCCGAGCTGGCGCAGGCCGCGCTGTCCGGCGGTCGCGGGGCACTCGTCGTCGTGCCCGACGGCAAGGACCTGGACCGGCTGGCCGCCGCGGCTGACCGGCTGCTGCCGGCCGGCTCGGTCGCCGTGCTGCGTGCGGACTCCGCGCCGGACACCCGCTACGGCCGCTTCCTCACCGCCTCCCGCGGCACGGCCCAGGTGGTGCTCGGCACCCGCGGTTCGGTCTTCGCGCCGGTGCGCGAGCTGGGCCTGGTGGTCGTCTGGGACGACGGCGACGACCTGCACGCCGAGCCGCGGGCGCCCTACCCGCACGCCCGGGACGTGCTGGTGCACCGGGCGCACCTGGCCTCCTGCGCGGCCGTGGTCGCCGGGACCGCGCGCACGGCGGAGGCGGCGCTGCTGGTGGAGTCCGGGTGGGCGCACGAGCTGATCGCCGACCGCGCCACCCTGCGCGCCGCCGCACCTCGGGTGGAGGCGCTGGGCAGCGACTTCGAGCTGGCCCGGGACCCGGCCGCGCGGTCGGCCCGGCTGCCCACCCTCGGGTTCACCGTGGCCCGGCGGGCGCTGGCCGACGGTGCGCCCGTGCTGATCCAGGTGCCCCGCTCGGGCTACGTGCCCTCCTTGGT
Source organism: Modestobacter sp. VKM Ac-2985 (assembly GCF_026967925.1). Classification (GTDB taxonomy): domain Bacteria; phylum Actinomycetota; class Actinomycetes; order Mycobacteriales; family Geodermatophilaceae; genus Modestobacter. The sequence goes on from NZ_JAPVBI010000001.1 coordinate 1,816,004, forward strand.
CTGCGACCGGTGCCGCGCGCCGGCCCGCTGCGCGCACTGCGCCGGCCCGCTGGGGATCGCCCCGGCGCCCGGGCCCGGTGGCGTGCGGATCGCGGCCTGCCGCTGGTGTGCCCGGCCCGCGGCGACCTTCGACTGCCCGCACTGCCACGGCACGAAGCTGCGGGCCGCCGTCATCGGCGCCTCGCGCACGGCCGAGGAACTGGGCCGGGCGTTCCCGGGCGCGGCCGTGCGGGTCTCTGGCCGCACCTCCGGTGTGCTGGCCACGGTCTCCGGTGACCCGGCGATCGTGGTCGCCACCCCCGGCGCCGAGCCGGTGGCCGAGGGCGGCTACGGCGCGGCGCTGCTGCTCGACTCCTGGGCGCTGCTGGGCCGGGCGGACCTGCGGGCGGGGGAGGAGACGATGCGGCGCTGGATGAACGCCGCCGCGCTGGTGCGCGCCGGCGGCGAGGTGGTGGTCGCCGCCGACGCGGCGCACCCGGTCGTGCAGGCGCTGGTCCGCTGGGACCCGGCCTGGCTGGCCACCCGGGAGCTGGCCGACCGCCGGGAGCTCGGGTTCCCACCGGTCACCCGGATGGCCTCCCTGGCGGCGTCCCCGGCCGCGCTGGCGGACTTCCTGGCGGCGCTGCGGCTGCCCGAGGGCGCCGACGTCCTCGGGCCGGTGCCCGAGCCCCCTCGGCCCGGGCAGGAGGGCGAGCGGGAGCGCTACCTGGTCCGGGTGCGGCGCAGCGACGGGGCAGCGCTGGCGAGGGCGCTGCACGACGTCCAGGGGGTGCGGAGCGCCAAGAAGGTCGCCGAGCACGTCCGCGTGCAGCTGGACCCGCTCGACCTGGCCTAGGGAGCCGAGCCGGTCACGCCGGTGGCGGGTGGCGGCAGTGCGAGCAGCCGGTCTGGCAGAGCTGGCTGCAGGGGCTCTCCGTCCCGGCCTGATCCCCGGTGCGGGACCGCCACACGGGCGACCCGGGTGGTCAGTCGATCGGCTGGTCCAGCAGCTGCGCGAGCTCGGCGTCCAGCTGCGCGGTGGCCATGTCCTCGATGGCCAGCTCGGTGGCGTGGCGCCAGCGCACCGGCAGGGTGGTGGCGGCGGCGCCGACCCCGGCCACGACGCCGACCAGCAGGTGCGGACGCCGGTGACCGCGCCGGCGCAGCGCCCGGACGACCGGGCCGTGCGCGGCCATCGCCGCCACGCCCCAGGCCGTCGTCGCCAGGGCCTGGTGCCGGTTCACCGCGCGGTCGGCGGGGGAGGTGCCCTCGCTCGGCATGCCCTGGAAGGCGCTCCGCAGGGCGGGCAGGTCGTGCGCCACCGTGTCAGCGGCGACGGCGGCCATCATCGCCAGGTAGACGCGCAGGCGGGCGGCGGACCGAGGGGGCAGGTCGAGGGCCGCCTCGGCTGCCCCGACCGTCAGTCCGTCGATGAGGGTGCTGATCACGGCGTGCACGCGGTGGGCGGCGAGTGAGGCCATTCCGTCACCGTAGCCAGATCACCCTGCAGGCGCCGCAGTCCCCGGCACCTACGATCGTCCGCGTGAGCGTGACCCCCATCCGGATCATGGGCGACCCGGTGCTGCGCACCCCGGCCGCCCCCGTCGTCGACTTCGACGCCGAACTGCGTCAACTCGTCGCCGACCTGACCGACACGATGCACGCCGCCGGCGGTGCCGGCATCGCCGCTCCGCAGATCGGCGTCGGCCTGCGGGTCTTCACCTGGTACGTCGACGGCGAGGTCGGCCACCTGGTCAACCCCGACGTCACGCCGGTGGGCGAGGAGACCGACGAGGACGCCGAGGGGTGCCTGTCGATCCCCGGTTTCCGGTTCGACTGCCGCCGGCACCTGTACGTCGCCGCGACCGGCTGGAACATGCACGGCGACCCGGTCCGGGTGGAGGGGTCGCACAAGCTGGCCCGCGCCATCCAGCACGAGACCGACCACCTGGACGGCGTGCTGTTCGTCGACCGGCTCGACACCGAGGCCCGCGCGGCCGCGCTCGCCGTCCTGCAGGACGCGGAGTGGCAGGGGGCGCAGTCCTGGCTGCCCGACGGCGCACCCGTGCCGGCGCCCGTGGTGAAGGTGAGCCCCCACTGAGGCTCCTGTTCGCCGGTACCCCGGCGCCGGCCGTCGTCGCCCTCGACGCGCTGCTGGACTCCGCCCACGAGGTCGTCGCCGTCCTCACCCGGCCCGATGCGCCGTCCGGCCGCGGCCGGCGCACCAGCCGGTCACCGGTCGCCGAGCGTGCCGACGCCGCGGGCATCCCCGTGCTCCAGCCCCGCTCGCCCCGCGAGCCGGAGTTCCTCGCCCAGCTGGCCGACCTCGCCGTCGACTGCGCCCCGGTCGTGGCCTACGGCGCCCTGGTGCCGCCGGCGGCGCTGGAGGTCCCGCGGCACGGCTGGGTGAACCTGCACTTCTCGCTGCTGCCCGCCTGGCGCGGTGCCGCACCGGTGCAGCACGCGATCATGGCCGGCGACGAGGTCACCGGCGCGGCCACCTTCCAGCTGGAGGCCGGCCTGGACACCGGCCCGGTCTTCGGTGTCGTCACCGAGCCGATCGGGGCCACCGACACCGCCGGCGACCTGCTCGACCGGCTGGCGGTCAGCGGCGCCCGGCTGCTGGTCGCGACCCTGGACGGCATCGCCGACGGCTCGCTGCGGCCCGAGCCCCAGCCGGCCGAGGGGGTCAGCCTGGCGCCGCGGATCGAGACCGCGGACGCCCGGGTCGACTGGGCTCTGCCCGCGCACGTCGTCGACCGTCGGGTGCGCGGCGTGACCCCGGCCCCGGGCGCCTGGACGACGTGGCGCGGCAACCGGCTGCGACTGGCCTCGGTCGAGCCGCTGTCCTCGTCGCTGGCGCTCGCACCCGGTGAGCTGTCGATCGGGTCGACCGGTGTCCTGGTGGGCACCGGGCGCGGTGCGGTGCGGCTGTCGTCGGTGCAGCCGGCCGGCAAGAAGATGCTCCCGGCGGCCGACTGGGCGCGCGGCGCACGTCTGGAACCGGGCGAGCGACTCGGTGCGCAGGTGACCGCGTGAGCGGCCCCGCGGACCGGGCCGGCCACAAGCGGCGCAACGACCCCGGCACCGGCAACCAGCGCCCCCAGTCCCGCCGGCACCGGCCCGTCCTGGACGGTGCCCGGCTGACCGCCTACGACGTCCTCGACGGGGTCTCCAGCCGGGCGGCCTACGCCAACCTGCTGCTGCCCCAGCTGCTGCGCGAGCGGCAGCTGGAGCCCCGGGACGCCGCCTTCGCCACCCAGCTGGCCTACGGCACGCTGCGCGCCACCGGCACCCTGGACGCCGTCCTGACCACGCTGGTGTCCCGGCCGCTGGCCGAGCTCGACCCCAAGGTGCTGGACCTGCTCCGGCTCGGCGCCTACCAGTTGATCGACCTGCGGGTGCCGGCGCACGCCGCGGTGGACACCACGGTGGCGCTCACCCGGGCGATCGTCGGCACCGGCGCCTCCGGGCTGGTCAACGCCGTGCTGCGCAAGGTCGCGGCCGGCGGTGACCGGGCCGCCTGGGTCACGTCGCTCGCACCGGCCGACGACGACGAGCGGCTGACCCTCACCACCGACCACCCGCGGTGGATCGTCGACGCCTGGCGCGACGCGCTCGCCGACGACGTCGAGGTGGAGGCCGCGTTGCTGGCCGACGACGCCGCGCCCGAGGTGCACCTCGTCGCCCGGCACGTCGACCGCGACGAGCTGGCCGCCGACTCCGGTGGCGAGCCCGGCCCGTGGTCCCCGCACGCCGTCCGGCTGCACGGCGGTGACCCCGGCAAGCTCGCCGCGGTCCGCTCCGGCGCCGCGGCGGTGCAGGACGAGGGGAGCCAGCTGGCTGCCCTCGCCCTGGTCCGGGCACCGCTGGAGGGCCCCGACGCACGGTGGCTGGACATGTGCGCCGGCCCGGGCGGCAAGGCGGCGCTGCTGGCCGCCGTCCGGCCGGCCGGGGTGCACCTGACCGCTGTCGACCGCAGCGAGCACCGCGCCGAGCTGGTCCGCGGCGCGCTGGCCGGCGCCGAGGACGTCGAGGTCCTGGTCGCCGACGGCACGGCACCGGACTGGCCGGCCGGGTCGTTCGACCGGGTGCTGCTGGACGCACCGTGCACCGGCCTGGGCGCCCTGCGCCGCCGGCCGGAGGTGCGCTGGCGCCGGACGCCGGACGACGTCCCGCCGCTGGCCGAGCTGCAGCGGCAGCTGCTGGACAGCGCGCTGGCCTCCGTCCGGCCCGGGGGAGTGGTCGCCTACGTGACCTGCTCGCCGCACACCGCCGAGACCGTCGCCATCGTCGACGCGGTCGCCCGGCGGGACGACGTCGAGGTGCTCCCCGTGGCGGCGCTGTTCCCCGAGGTGCCCGGCATCGCGCGCGGCGAGCACGCGCAGCTGTGGCCGCACCGGCACGGCACCGACGCGATGTTCATGGCCCTGCTCCGCCGCACGCGCTGAGCGCCGGTGGCGTTCCCGCGGGAACGCCACCGGCTCGGGCCTCAGAAGGGGAACTGCCGCTTGGTGTGCTGGACGCTCACCCAGTGGTCGGTGGTGAACTCCTCGATCGCCCAGTCGCCGCCGAAGCGACCGAGGCCCGACTCCTTCTCCCCGCCGAACGCGGTGTTGTTCTCGTCGTTGAGCGGGGAGTCGTTGACGTGGGTCATCCCGGCGTCCACCCGCAGCGCGAAGTCCACCCCGCGCAGCGTGTTCTCGGTGAACACGGCGCTGGACAGGCCGTACTCGGTGTCGTTGGCGATCGCCAGCGCGTCGTCCTCGTCGCGGGCCCGGATGATCGTGGCCACCGGACCGAACACCTCCTGGCGGGCGGTCGCGACGTCGTTGCCGCCGAGGAGCACGTGCGGGGGCAGCACCGAGCCGATCGGGCCGGTCGGGTCGCCGCCGAGCACCTGCTGGGCGCCGTCGGAGATCGACTGGGCGACCTTCTCCTGGATGCCCTCCAGCTGCTTGGCGTTGATGATCGGGCCGATCACCGTGTCCGGCTCGGTCGGGTCGCCGGCCTTGAGCCCGCGCACCCGCTCGACGTAGCGCTCGACGAACTCGTCGTGCACGGCGTCGTCCACGATGATCCGGTTGGTGATCATGCAGACCTGGCCCTGGTGGAAGAACTTCCCGAAGACGGCGGCGTCCACCGCGTAGCCGACGTCGGCGTCGTCCAGCACCACCAGCGGGCCGTTGCCGCCCAGCTCCAGCGACAGCTTCTTCAGCCCGGCCTTCTCGGCGATCCCCTTGCCCACCGGGGTCGAGCCGGTGAAGGAGACGACCCGCGGCGTCGGGTGGGAGACGATCGCGTCGCCGATGTCGCTGCCCGAGCCGATCAGCACCGAGAGCAGGCCCTCGGGCAGCCCGGCCTCCTCGTAGACCTTGGCCAGCAGCAGGCCGCCGGTCACCGGGGTGTCACCGGCCGGCTTGAGGACGACGGCGTTGCCGACGGCCAGGGCCGGGGCGACGGAGCGGTTGGACAGGTGCATCGGCACGTTCCACGGGCTGATCACCGCGACCACCCCGACCGGGCGCCGGTAGACGCGGCTCTCCTTGCCCTCGATGTCGGCCGGCAGGATCCGCCCCTCGACCCGGTAGGGGTAGGACGCCGTCTCGTGGAAGTCGCGCAGCGTGATGGCGAACTCGAAGGCCGCGGTGGGGGCGGTGGCGCCGCTCTCCTTGATGTGCCAGTCGACGATCTCGTCCTCGCGGGCCTCCATGATCTGGCCGGCCCGGCGCATCACCGCGGCGCGCTCGCTGGGCAGCCGGGCGGCCCAGTCCCGCTGGGCCTCCTTCGCCCGGGCGTAGGCCTCGTCGAGGTCGTCGGCGTCGGCGAGGGGGATCTCGGTCAGGGTCTCGCCGGTGTAGGGGTTGGTGTCGGTCGCGGTCTTCCCGGCCCGGCCGGCGCGCCAGGTGCCGGCGATCGGCATCCGGTCGAAGCCGTCGTAGCGGGCAGGTGCTGAGGTCTCCGAAGCCATGGGGGAGCCGCTACCCGGTCGTGCGCCACGGACACGTCCGCAGCCCGGTCCGCCGAGTGCCGAACGGTGACGGGCGCGGTCACCCCGCCGGCCGGCAGCGGCACGGTCGCCCGGCCAGGGCGCTGAGGGCGGCCCCTACGATCACCGGGTGTCCCGGGAACCCATGATCGCGCCCAGCCTGCTGTCCGCGGACTTCGCCCGGCTCGCCGACGAGGTGCAGCGGATCGCCGACGCCGACTGGGTGCACGTCGACGTCATGGACGCCCACTTCGTGCCCAACCTGACCCTGGGGCTGCCGGTGGTGCAGGCGATCCAGGCGGTCAGCCCGGTGCCGCTGGACTGCCACCTGATGATCGACGACCCGGAGCGGTGGGCCCCCGGCTACGCCGAGGCCGGGGCGCGCAACGTCACCGTGCACGCCGAGGCCTGCACCGACCCGCGCGCCGTGGCCCGCGACCTCAAGGCCGCCGGCGCGCTCGCGGGGCTGGCGCTGAAGCCGGGCACGCCGCTGGAGGACTACCTCGACGTGCTGCCGGAGTTCGACACCCTGCTGGTGATGACGGTCGAGCCGGGCTTCGGCGGGCAGTCGTTCATGCCCGAGGTGCTGCCCAAGGTGCGCGAGGCCCGGCGGCTGGTCGAGGCCGGTCACCTCCGGCTGTTCCTGGAGGTCGACGGCGGGATCAACGCCGACACCATCGAGCAGGCCGCCGAGGCCGGGGCCGACGTCTTCGTCGCGGGCTCGGCCGTCTACGGCGCCGAGGACCCCGCCCGGGCGATCGCCGCCCTGCGGGCCCAGGCCGCGCGCGCCCGGTGAACGCCGCCGAGCAGGCGGCGATGGCCCGGGCACGGGAGCTGGGGCTGCGGGTGCTGGGCACCACCAGCCCGAACCCGCCGGTCGGTGCGGTCGTGCTGGACGCCGCCGGCGCCGTCGTGGGAGAGGGGGCGACCTCCCCGCCGGGTGGCCCGCACGCCGAGGTGCACGCCCTGGCCCAGGCCGGTGAGCGGGCCCGCGGGGGCACCGCCGTGGTCACGCTGGAACCCTGCGCGCACACCGGGCGCACCGGGCCCTGCGCGGATGCGCTGATCGCCGCCGGGGTCGCCCGGGTCGTCGTCGCCGTCCCCGAGCCGACCCGGCTCGCCACCGGGGGCGCGGACCGGCTGCGTGCGGCCGGGGTCGACCTCGAGCTGGGCGCGGAGCAGGCCGCGGCCGCCGAGGGAGCCCTGGCCGGCTGGCTCACCGGCGTGCGCGAGCACCGGCCGCAGGTGGTCTGGAAGGTCGCCACGACCCTCGACGGGCGGGTCGCGGCCGCCGACGGCACCAGCCGCTGGATCACCGGGCCCCAGGCCCGGGCCGCCGTGCACGAGCTGCGGGCGACCTGCGACGCGGTGCTCGTCGGGTCCGGGACGGCGCTCGCCGACGACCCGCAGCTCACCGTCCGCGACGCCGAGGGCCGCCCCGCCGTCCGCCAGCCGTTGCGCGTGGTGCTGGACCGCCGCGGCCGGGTGCCGGCCACCGCCCGGGTGCACGACGGCGCCGCACCCACGCTGGTCAGCCGGGCGGCCACGCCGGCTGCGCTGCTGGCCGAGCTGTTCGGCTCCGGCGTCCGCCGGGTGCTGCTGGAGGGCGGCCCGACGCTGGCCGCCGCCTTCCTCGCCGCCGGCCTGGTCGACGAGGCCGTGGTGCACGTCGCGCCGACCCTGCTGGGCGCTGGCGCCGGCATGGTGGGCGGCCTGGGAATCAGCACGATCACCGATGCGCTGCACCTGCAGGTCACCGACGTCACCCGCATGGGCGGGGACGTGCAGATCCGGTTGCGGCCCACCGGGCACACTGGGCGGGCACTGTCGACCGGCGGAGGGAGCTGAGGTGTTCACCGGCATCGTGGAAGAGCTCGGCACCCTGGTCGTGCGCGAGGACGGCGCGGACAGCGCCGTGCTGCGCATCCGGGCACGCAAGGCCCTGCAGGACGTCGCGCTGGGCGACTCGATCGCGGTCAACGGCGTCTGCCTGACCGTCACCGGCGTCGAACCCGCCCCCGACGGCAGCGGCGTGTGGAGCACCGACGTGATGGCCGAGACCCTGCGCCGCAGCAGCCTCGGCACCACCGGCTCCGGTGACCGGGTCAACCTCGAACGCGCCGTCACCCCGCAGACCCGGCTGGGCGGCCACATCGTCCAGGGCCACGTCGACGGCGTCGGCACCGTGGTCTCCCGCACCCCCGGCGACGACTGGGAGGTCGTGCGGATCGCCGTCCCCACCGAGCTCGCGCGCTACGTGGTGGAGAAGGGCTCGATCACCGTCGACGGCGTCTCGCTCACCGTGAGCGCGCTCGCCGACCACCCCGAGCCCTGGTTCGAGGTCAGCCTCATCCCCACCACGCTGCGCGAGACCACCCTGGGCGACCGCGCCCCCGGTGACCGGGTCAACCTGGAGGTGGACGTCATCGCCAAGTACGTCGAACGACTGTTGGGAGCACGCCGATGAGCGGATTCCGGTTGGACTCCGTGGAGAGCGCGATCGCGGCGGTCAAGAGCGGCCGGCCCGTCGTCGTCATCGACGACGAGGACCGGGAGAACGAGGGCGACCTCATCTTCGCCTCCGAGCTCGCCACCCCGGAGGTGGTGGCCTTCATGGTCCGCTACACCTCGGGCTACATCTGCGTCGCGGTCACCGAGTCCGACGCCGACCGGCTCGACCTGCCCCCGATGTTCCGGGTGAACCAGGACCGCCGCGGCACCGCGTACACCGTCACCGTCGACGCCCGGGAGGGCGTGACCACCGGCATCTCGGCCGCCGACCGGGCGCACACCATCCGCACCCTGGCCGCCGCGGAGACCACCTCCGCCGACCTGGCCCGCCCCGGGCACGTGGTGCCGCTGCGCGCCAGGGACGGCGGGGTGCTGCGCCGGCCCGGCCACACCGAGGCCGCCGTCGACCTCGCCGTCCTGGCCGGGCTGCGTCCCTCGGGGACGCTGTGCGAGGTGGTCAGCGAGCAGGACCCGACCGGCATGGCGCGCGGTGAGGAGCTGCGGGTCTTCGCCGACGAGCACGACCTGGTCATGGTCTCGATCGCCGACCTGATCGCCTACCGCAAGCGGTTCGACAAGCTGGTCGAGCGGGTCGCCGAGGCCCGGGTGCCGTTGCGCGCCGGGGAGTTCACCGCGGTCGGCTACCGCAGCTCCTACGACGAGCGCGAGCACGTGGCCTTCGTCTACGGCGACCTCACCGCGAACGACGGTGAGGACGTGCTGGTGCGCGTGCACTCCGAGTGCCTCACCGGCGACGTCTTCGGCTCGCTGCGCTGCGACTGCGGCCCGCAGCTGGACGCAGCCCTCGCCGCCGTCGCCCAGGAGGGGCGCGGCGTCGTCCTCTACATCCGCGGCCACGAGGGCCGGGGCATCGGCCTGCTGCACAAGCTGCAGGCCTACCAGCTCCAGGACGCCGGCGCGGACACGGTCGACGCCAACCTCGACCTCGGGCTCCCCGCCGACGCACGTGACTACGGCACCGGCGCGCAGATCCTGGTCGACCTGGGCATCCACACGATGCGGCTGCTGACCAACAACCCGGCCAAGCGCGCGGGGCTGGAGGGGTACGGCCTGAAGATCACCGGCCGGGTCGCGCTGCCCAGCAACGTCACCGCCGACAACGTCGGGTACCTGCGCACCAAGCGGGACCGGATGGGGCACCTGCTGGAGATCATCGAGCCCGACGGTCCCGACACCGGCGGCCAGCCGCCCGCGCCGGAACGGCGCGCCGACGAGCAGCCGATGTGACCGGCTTCCACCCCGGCCCACGGCACACTGCACCGTCCCTTCCGAACCGTCCCACCTGACGACGAACAGCACCGAGGAGAACTTCATGAGCGGGTCCGGAGCGCCGGGGCAGCAGCCGGTCGACGCCGCGGGGCTGACCCTGGGCATCGTGGCGACCACCTGGCACGGCGACATCACCGAGTCGCTGCTGCAGCGGTCGATCGCCTGCGCGAAGGCCGCCGGCATCCCGGAGCCCACCGTCGTCCGGGTGCCCGGGGCCATCGAGCTGCCCGTGGTCGCCCAGGCCCTCGCCGCCACGCACGACGCGGTCGTGGCCCTCGGGGTCGTCGTCCGCGGCGGCACGCCGCACTTCGAGTACGTCTGCGACTCCTTCACCGCCGGCCTCACCCGGGTGTCGCTGGACGCCGGCAAGCCGGTCGGCAACGGCGTCCTCACCACCGAGGGCGAGCAGCAGGCCCGCGACCGCGCCGGCATGGACGACTCCGCCGAGGACAAGGGCTGGGAGGCCACCGCCGCCGCGCTGCAGACCGCCCTGGTGCTCCGCGAGCTGCGCAACCCGAAGCAGAGCACCGGTTTCGGGGTCGGCCCGGCGTGAAGACGTTCGACCAGCTGTTCGCCGAGCTGAGCGAGAAGGTCGCCGCCGGTGACCCGGCCTCGGGCACCGTCACCGCCGTGCAGGACGGGGTGCACGCCGCCGGCAAGAAGGTCGTGGAAGAGGCGGCGGAGTCCTGGATGGCCGCCGAGCACGAAGGCGCAGAGCGGACGGCGGAGGAGATCAGCCAGCTGCTGTACCGGGTGCAGGTGCTCATGCTGGCCCGCGGGCTCGGCCTGGACGACGTCTACGCTCACCTCTGAGCAAGGACCCCCTTCTCCTCACCCCTCGCAAGCTCGGGGCGAGCCTCTGAAGGGGGCCGACGGTGCCACCCCCGGGTTCAAAGGAGCTGTTTCTGTGCTGCGCGTTGCCGTGCCCAACAAGGGTGTCCTCAGCGAGCCCGCGGCCGCGATGCTGGCCGAGAGCGGGTACCGGCAGCGGCGCACCTCCAGCGAGCTGGCGGTGTACGACCCGGAGAACGACACCGAGTTCTTCTACCTGCGCCCTCGCGACATCGCGATCTACGTCGCGGCCGGCACGCTGGACGTCGGCATCACCGGGCGCGACATGCTGCTGGAGACCACCCCGCCCGAGGGTGGCGACGCGGTGGCGGCCGAGGTGATGCCCCTGGGCTTCGGCCGGTCGTCGTTCCGCTTCGCCAGCCCGGCGGAGTCCCCGGTCGACGAGGTGGCGAAGCTGGAGGGCAAGCGGATCGCCACCGCCTACCCGGGGCTGCTGCAGCGCTTCCTGGACGAGACGGGCATGAAGGCCGCCGTGGTCAAGCTCGACGGCGCCGTGGAGACCGCCTGCCGGCTCGGCGTCGCCGACGCCGTCTGCGACGTGGTGGAGACCGGCACGACGCTGCGTGCGGCCGGGCTGCGGATCATCGGCGACCCGGTGCTGGCCAGCGAGGCCGTGCTCGTCGGCCGGGCCGGGGCCGACGAGGTGCCGGCGGTCGCGCAGCTGCGTCGCCGGCTGCAGGGCGTCCTGGTCGCCCGGCGGTACGTGATGCTCGACTACGACTGCCCCAACGACCTGCTGGCTCAGGCCACGGCCCGCACCCCGGGGTTGGAGGGGCCGACGGTGAGCCCGCTGCAGACGCCGGGCTGGTCGGCCGTGCGGGCGATGGTTCGCAAGGAGGACACCAACCGGGTGATGGACGAGCTGTGGGAGCTCGGCGCGCGGGCGATCCTGGTCACCAGCATCGCTGCGTCCCGCATCTGACCCGGGCAGACTGGCGGGCATGCGCCGCGCCGTCCTGCTGTCCCTGGCCGTCCCGCTGATGCTGCTCGCCGCGTGCGGCACCGCGGACGACGCCGGCCAGGCGGTCGGCTCCTCGACGACACCGGCGACCTCGTCGGACCCGGCCACCACCACTCCCGGGGACGCCATCGGCGACCTGGTGGTCGAGTACGACCCGGGCGAGGGCGCGCCGGTGGAGCGTCACACCCTCACCTGCGCAGGCACTGTCGAAGGCGACCTCCCCGACGCCGAGGCGGCCTGCGAGCACCTGGGGGAGCTCGAGGAGCCGTTCGCCCCGGTGCCGGACGACGCGATCTGCACCCAGCAGTACGGCGGGCCCCAGACGGCGCACGTCACCGGCGTGTGGCGGGGCGAACCCGTCGACCTCCAGCTCTCCCGCACCGACGGCTGTCGGATCGCGCAGTGGGACCGGCTCGGGCCGCTGCTCCCGGGGCCGGCCGGCTGACCGGCCGGCCCCCACCGGTCAGCGGGGCCGGCTGGTCCGGTCGACGAGGTCGATCGCGGTGCACAGCCCCAGCGCCATCGCCCGCCCGCTGGTCGAGCCGGTGGCCAGCAGGGTGGTGATCGCCGGTGCGAGCGCACCGTGGCCGACCAGGCCCCGCAGCACGGCCGCGAACTCCCCGCTGACCCGGCCGGCCGCGGCATGCCGCAACAGCGCCCGGGACAGCTCGGTCGTGCGCCCGGCGGCCAGCCCGGTCACGCCGGCGCCGAAGCGCTCGGCGGCAGGGTGCCCCAGCAGCACGAGGCCGGCGGTGACGCCGGCCAGCACGTCGTCGCCGGCAGGGGTGAGGCCGGGGCCCAGCCCGATCAGCCGGGTCGCGGTGCGCAGCGCGGCGTCGACGTCGGCCCGGCGGACGGCGCCGCGCAGCGCGGCCAGCGGACCGCTGGGACCGCTGGGCAGGCCGGGGAGGACGAACGCGCTGTGCGGCACGCCCTCGCCGTAGAGGGCCGAGCGGAGCTGACGGACCCCCTCGGGGAGCAGCGCCGGGCGCGCGGTGGGCAGCTTGGGCCGCGGGTCCCACCACGCGGCAGCGCTGATGGTCAGGTCGCCGACGGTCAACCGGCCGCCGCCCAGCCGGGCGGGGGCTCCGCTGGGCACCGAGACCAGCGGCCGGCCGTTGGAGGGCCGGAAGAGCACGCAGCCCAGCGGCAGCCGGGCGGCGTCGGAGGTCAGCACGCCCACCACGTCGGGACCCTGCGGGGTCTGCACGGTCAGGTACACCGCTGCCGGGACCGACAGCAGGACCCGCGCCGACCGGACCGGCCCCCGCAGCAGGTCGGCGATGCCGGTGCTGGCCTGGGCGGGCACCGAGGCGCCGGACGCCCGGGCGCCGGCTGCTGCGGACTCACGTGGCAGGGGGATGGTCGGGACGCCGGCCCGGGCGGCGCGCCCGGTGCTGATGTCGTCGGGGGTCGTGTCCCGGCCGTGGCCGCCGGTGCTCTCGTCGATGGTGCGCATGTGCCCTCCACCCGTGCGGTCGACGGGCGACGCCTGCAGCGGGGCCCGTCCCGGTCTGGCTCTCCCCGCCGGGACGCCGGGCCACCCGTCGATCGACGGAGCCGCCTACCATCCGAGCCGGGACACAGGACCGGGGGCTCGAACCTGGTGGCGCGTCCCCCGTGCCTGTATGGCGATTGTCGCCAAGCGTGCCTTCTGCCGTCCAGAGACGTCTGACAGAATCTCGCACAGCAGGCTCGTGCACGGTGTTTTGGGGGAACGTACAGTGACTGAACGTGATTCGTCCGTGACTTACGCTTCACACAGCGACCGGGTGGCTACTTTCAGTACCATCCCTGCGTCGGCCGAGCCGGTCCTCTCCCAGCTCCCGCCGGCCGATCGGACCGCCCTGCAGGACAGCATGGGCCTGACGGTCGACCAGCTCCTGCAGCTGCCAGGGCTGACCGGCGCGCTCGTGGTCGGCGGGGCCACCGGCACCCGCCGGATCGTCCGGCACGTCGCCGTGGAGGACCCTGCCGACCCCGTCGCGGGTGCCGGCCCCGACCTGCTCGTCGTCCTCGGTGCCCGGCTCCCCAGCGGCGACCCGGCGCAGAGCCGTGCGCTGATCGAGCGGCTGCACCAGGCCGGCAGCGGTGCGCTCGCCTACCGCTCGGAGGCCGGTTCGGGCAACCCGGCCGGCGACGTCCCCGCCGAGCTGCTCGCCGAGGCCGACCGCCGCGGCTTCCCGGTGCTCGCCCTGCCCGCGCGGGCCCGGCTGGACGAGGTGGTCGCCGAGGTGCTCGGCGCCATCATCGACAAGCAGACCCAGGCGCTGAGCCTCGCCAACCGGATGCACAACCAGTTCATCGACGTGGCGCTGTCCGGCGGGGGGCTGTCCGAGGTCACCACCCAGGTGTCCACCTTCCTCGCCGGAGCCGCCGTGCTCGGCCTGGGCCCGGACCGCGAGGTCGCCACCCATGCCGGCCCGCCGGAGGAGGTCACCGAGATCCGCGACTGGCTGTGGCTGCTCGACGCCGCGGCCGACGACGCGTTCGCCGACCTCACCCCCTCCCGTCGGCTGTCGGGCAACCGCGCCGACCAGAGCGTGGTCACCCCCGCCGACGTGCTCGCCGACGCCGATCTCTCGCCGGCCGACGGCATCCTGCTGGTGCCCGGGCACCACGAGCTGCCGGGCGGGATCGGGGAGTACGCGGTGGCGCCGATCATGGCCGGTGACCAGCGGCACGGCTGGCTGGTCGCGGTGAACCGGCACGGCCCGATGCTGCTGGGTGCCGGTGCGGTCCTCGAGCAGGCCGCGGTCATCGCCGCGCTGTCGGAGATCCGCTCGCAGGCGGTGCACTCGGTGGAGCTGCGGTTCCAGGGCGACATGGTGCGCCGGCTGGTCGGCGGCACCTTCGCGCACACCGAGCGGGCGCTCGCCTACGCGCGCTCGTTCGGCTGGCGGCTCGACGGGCCGGTCGTCGTCCTGGTGACCGCCACCGAGACGGTGGCCGACGCCGGTGCGGACCCGACCCGGGCGCTGGACGTGCTGGACCGGTTGGCCGACGGCTGGCGGGCCGCGGTCGACAGCGAGGTCGCCGGCGCCGCGGTCGCCGGGCTCGCCACCGAGATCGTCACCGTGCTCCCGCTGGACGGGCGCACGCCCGAGGAGCTCTCGAGCCTGGTCGCCTCGGTGACCGCCCGGGTGAACGCCCGGTTGCGCCGGGTGGGCCGGCTCCTGGGCACCGGGATCGGCCGGCCGGCCGAGTCGCTGTCGGCGCTGGGCGAGGCCTACCAGCAGTCCCAGCGCGCCCTCGTGGTCGGGCAGGAGATCCACGGCGGCCACGCGGTCACCCACTTCGACCAGCTCGGCGTCTTCCGGCTGCTGTCGCTGATCCCGGACAGCAACGAACTGCGCTCCTACGTCGACGAGGTGCTCGGCACCCTCGCCGACTCCTCCGACGCGGACGCGATGGACCTGCGGGAGACCCTGCGGGTGCTGCTGGAGACCAACCTCAACGTCGCGGAGTCCGCCCGCCGGCTGCACTTCCACTACAACACGATGCGGTACCGGATCGGCAAGCTGGAGCGGCTGCTCGGTCCCTTCACCACCGACCCCACGCTGCGGCTGAACCTGCTGCTCGCACTGCACGCCGCCCGCATCCGCGGGCTGGACCAGCCGCACCGGCCGCCGGTGGAGAGCGTGGTCGCCGCCGTCCTGGACGACGGGCTCGAGTCACTGGTGTGAGCCGGCGGCGTGTCCGCGGTGTTGCGGCGCCGTTCACCTGCCGGTCCGTGATGGGAACGTGTCCAGGACCCCCTGGTGTGATCAACGGACTTCTGCCACTGTCCGATACCTCAGCGCTGAGCTACCTGTTCGGCGGAGCTGCGAGGAGGACCGATGGCGTTCGGCTGGAAGCTCTACGGGGACGGGAAGACCCCACCGCTGGGTGAGGCGGTGGCGCCCGACGAGCGGCTGTCCTGGCCGTTGACCGTCGGCATCGGCGCGCAACACGTGGTCGCCATGTTCGGCGCCACGTTCGTCTTCCCGCTCATCATGGGGCTGGACGCCAACCTGGCGATCATGATGAGCG
This sequence comes from Modestobacter sp. VKM Ac-2985, assembly GCF_026967925.1. Taxonomy (GTDB): domain Bacteria; phylum Actinomycetota; class Actinomycetes; order Mycobacteriales; family Geodermatophilaceae; genus Modestobacter. The sequence continues at coordinate 1,831,618 of NZ_JAPVBI010000001.1, forward strand.
GGATCGCCACGATCATCTTCCTGCTCATCGTGCAGGGGAAGGTGCCCTCCTACCTGGGCACCAGCGCCGCGTTCGTCGGCGGCGTCGCGGCGGTCCGCGCCCAGGGCGGGGACAGCTCCGACGTGGTCGGCGCGATCCTCGTCTCCGGCATCGTGCTCGCGCTGGTCGGGCTGCTGATCCAGGCCGCGGGTGTGACCGTGGTGAACCGGGTGCTGCCCCCGGCGGTGACCGGCGCGGTGGTCCTGCTCATCGGCTTCAACCTCGCGCCCGTCGCCGCGGGCCTGTACTGGCCGCAGGACCAGTGGGTCGCGCTGGCGACCATGGCGTTCGTCATCTTGGTCTCGCTGGCGCTGCGCGGCTTCTGGGCCCGGATCTCGATCCTGCTCGGCCTGCTCTTCGGCTACCTGCTCTCCCTGCTGCTGGACACCTTCTCCCAGGCGGTCACCTACGACGCCGCCGGTGTGGGGACCGCGCACGACCGCGTCGACCTCAGCGGCGTCGGCGACGCCGCGTGGTTCGGGCTCCCCGAGCTCACCGCACCCTCGTTCTCGGTCAACTTCGCGCTGCTGGTGCTCCCCGCGGTGATCGCGCTGGTCGCGGAGAACGCCGGCCACGTCAAGGCGGTCGGCGAGATGACCAAGCGCGACCTGGACCCGGTGCTCGGCCGGGCGGTCTTCGCCGACGGTGCCGCCACCGTGGTCGCCACCTCGGTCGGTGGCTCCCCGACCACCACCTACGCGGAGAACATCGGCGTCATGGCCGCCACCCGGGTCTACTCGACCGCGGCCTACTACGTCGCCGCGCTGGTGGCGATCATGCTCGGGCTGGTGCCCAAGTTCGGCGCCATCGTCAACGCCACCCCCGGTGCGGTGCTCGGCGGGATCACCGTCGTCCTCTACGGGATGATCGGCCTGCTCGGCGCCAAGATCTGGAAGGAGAACCGGGTCGACTTCGCCAACCCGATCAACCTGGTGCCCCTGGCGGCCGGGATCATCATCGGCATCGGCGACGTCCAGCTGCGGTTCAGCAGCGAGTACTCCATCGGTGGCATCGCGCTGGGCACGATCGTCGCCGTCGTCGGCTGGCACGTCGCCCGCATGCTGGCCCCGGCGGAGATGAAGGCGTCGCTGTACCAGGAGGGTGGCTTCGCCGCCGGCACCGGCCCGGCGCTGGGGGCTGCCGGGAGTCACAACACGGACCCGGGTGGGCCCGACCCCTCCGACGTCGACCGGGTCAACCGGACCCGCTGACCTCGCACCCACGTGGGCCGGCACCTCTCCGGCAACGACGGCGTCCGGGTGCGGGACGTCGAGGTGCTGTCCAGCGACTGGTATGTGCTGCGGCGGACGACGTTCGACATGCGCCACCGCGACGGGCACTGGAGCACCGAACAGCGGGAGACCCACGACCGCGGGAACGGCGCGACCGTGCTGCTCTACGACGTCGCGCGGCGCACGGTGCTGCTCACCCGTCAGTTCCGCTTCCCGGCGTACGTCAACGGCCACCCCGACGGGTTGCTCATCGAGACCGCCGCCGGCCTGCTGGACGACGACGACCCGGTGACCGCGGTGCGCCGGGAGGCCGAGGAGGAGACCGGCCACCGCGTCGGCGAGCTCACCCACGTCTTCGACGTCTTCATGAGCCCCGGTTCGGTCACGGAGCGGCTGCACTTCTACGCCGGCCCCTACGACGCCGGCACCCGGACGGCCGGCGGGGGCGGGCTGGCCGACGAGGGCGAGGACATCGAGGTGCTCGAACTGGACGTCGACGAGGCGCTGGCCGCGATCGGCGCGACGATCGTGGACGCGAAGACGATCCTGCTGCTCCAGTGGGCCGCACTGTCCGGGCCGTTCGCCCGCTGAGCTCGCACTCCGTGCGTGGCGCGGCGGGGGCCGGGGCACTGGGGCTCCGGGGCCGCACCGTTCGGTCCCGGGAGAGAGGGACGCATGACCGAGAACAGCCGGCCGCTGCAGGGGAAGGTCGCCCTGGTCACCGGGGCCTCGTCGGGGATCGGCGAGGCGACCGCGGTCGCCCTGGCCGAGGCCGGGGCGGCGGTCGCCATCGGCGCCCGGCGCAAGGACCGGCTCGATGCGCTGGCCACGAAGCTGCGGGACGACGGCGCCCGGGTGCTGCAGCTGGACCTGGACGTCACCGACGAGCAGGCCTGCGCCGCGGCGGTCGCCCGCACCCGCGAGGAGCTGGGCGGTCTCGACGTCCTGGTCAACAACGCCGGGGTGATGCTGCTGGGCACGATCGTCGGCGCGGACCCCGACGACTGGCGGCGCATGCTCGACACCAACGTGCTGGGGGTGCTGTACATGACCCACGCGGCGATCGAGGGCATGGTCGAGCAGGGGTCGGGTGACGTGGTGAACATGTCCAGCGTCGCCGGCCGGACCGCCCGCAAGGGCGCCGGGGTCTACAACGCCAGCAAGTGGGCGGTGAACGCCTTCAGCGAGTCGCTGCGCCAGGAGGTCACCGGCCGCGGGGTGCGGATCAGCCTGGTCGAGCCGGGCGCGGTGGCCACCGAGCTGACCGACCACATCACCCAGCCCGAGGCCAAGCGGGCCTCGCAGGATATGGCCGCGGGGATGACCCGGCTGCAGGCCGAGGACATCGCCCGGGCGGTGCTCTACGTGGTCAGCCAGCCGAGCCACGTGTCGGTCAACGAGGTGCTGGTGCGCCCGACCGACCAGGAGCGCTGAGCCCGGGCGCCCGGGGGATCAGCCGGCCTCGAGCACCCGCTTCAGGGTATCGAGGTCGGCGGCCACCGCCGCGGTGTCGGCCTCGAACTCCTCGGCCGTGGCGCCGCTCGCCCGGCGGAGGGTGAACACCACCTCGCTGCCGGCGCCGTCGGCGAGCACCCGCACCGGGTTGATGGTGGACGTGCCGTCGGGCAGGACGACGTCGTGGTCGAGCACCCCGTACTCGTTGACCGGCACGAACCGCACCAGCACCCGGCCCATCGGGGAGTCCGCCACCCACTCGCCGCGCTCCCGCCTGATGCCGGTGGCCAGGCCGGCGGCCCACATTGGCAGGTGGGCCGGGTCGCGGACCCAGGCGTAGACCTCAGCGGCCGGCCGGTCGATGGAGACGCTCAGGTGACGGGACTCGGTGGGCATGCCCGCATGCTGCCGCACGCCGGTGACTGGCGGCCCAAGATCACCTGCGGCATCGTGGTCGCCGTGGATCCGACCTCGGCGCGCACCGGACCAGCGGAGACGGACGACGACCGCCGCTGGGCCGAGGCTGTCTCCGCGCTCGGGCTCACGCCGGACGGCGGCGCACGGTGGCTCCGCCCGACCCGGCTGCTCACCTGGTCGTGGGTGCTGGCCCTGGCGGTGCTCGCGCTGGCCGGCGGGCTGCTCCTGGCGGTGCTGTCCACCGATGAGCTGGTGCCCGACCCTGGACCGTCCGGCGGCTGGGAGGCGGCCGGCCTCGTCGTGCAGGGGGCCGGCCTGACCGTGATGCTCGGGTACGGGCTCGTCGCGTGGCGGTCCGGGCTCTTCCGAGCGGCGTGGTCGCGGCCGGCCGCGGTGCTGAGCCGGGCGCAGCGACGCGGACTGCTCGCGCAGGTGCGGGGCCGTGCGGAGGCCGACCCGGCACGCCTGCCGCTGGCCCGTGACCTGGCGCGGCGGCTGGTGCTGCAGCACCACCAGCTCCTGCTGTTCGTCGGCGTCGTCGTGCAGCAGGTGGGGCGAGCCATCGGCGCACCGACGCGGTCGACCCTGGTCCTCACGGCGGTCGTGACGGTGGTGCTCCTGGTCGGGGCGGCGCTCACGCACCGGGAGGCCAGACGGGCAGGACGGTTCCTCGCTGACCACCCGGACCCCGCCTCGCCGGTCTGACCGCGTCGATCCGGCCATCGTCCGGAGCGGGACCGCCAACCCGGGGTGCCATGGCCGGAAACCGCCGGAGGACGTCGGTCGCGAGCCCTAGCTTCTCCTTCGTGCCCGTTCCCCGCAGTCCGCTGGTGTTCCTCGCCGTCAGCGTCACCGTGCTCGCCTGGGCGTCGGCGTTCATCGGCATCCGTGCGGTGGGCGAGGACCTCTCGCCCGGGGCGCTGGCGCTCGGCCGGCTGGCCGTCGGCACCGCCGTCCTGGGCGCGCTGCTGGCCCGGCGTGGCTGGGTGGCCCCGACGGCGGGGGAGTGGCGGCTGCTCGCCGTCTGCGGGATCGGCTGGTTCGGCATCTACAACGTGGCGCTCAACGCCGCCGAGCAGCACCTGGACGCCGGGACCACGGCGATGCTGGTCAACATCGGCCCGGTGCTGATCGCCGTCCTCGCCGGCCTGCTGCTGGGCGAGGGCTTCCCGCGCTGGCTGGTCATCGGCCTGGGCGTGGCCTTCTGCGGGGTGCTGCTGATCGGCTTCGCCACCCGCGACGCCGGGGCCGACCTGCTGGGCGTCTTCCTGTGCGTGGTCGCGGCGGTCACCTACGCCGCCGGCGTGGTGGCGCAGAAGCCGTTGCTGCGCCGGCTGCCCGCCCTCCAGGTGACCTTCACCGCCTGTGCCATGGGGGCGGTCTGCTGCCTGCCCTGGGCCGGGGTGCTCGTCGACGAGCTGGGCACCGCGCCCGCGTCCTCGATCGTCGGCACCGTCTACCTCGGGGCGGTGCCGACCGCGCTGGCCTTCAGCACCTGGGCCTACGCGCTGCGCCGGATGGACGCCGGCCGGCTGGGGGCGACCACCTACCTGGTGCCGCCGATCGTCGTGCTGCTGGGCTGGGCGCTGCTGGACGAGGTGCCGCCGGCGCTGGCCGTCGTCGGTGGCGTTGTCTGCCTGCTGGGCGTGGCCCTGTCCCGCCGGCGCACCCAGGTGCGCCGGCCGGTGCCGGTGCCGCAGGAGGCGGGGACCTCGACGGTCTAGCGGGGGCTGGGCTCCCGGACGCCGGGCAGCGCGGTCACCACCGCGTCCAGCGCCCCGGGCACCAGCGAGAAGTAGGCCCAGACCCCGCGCTTCTCCCGGGCGAGGAAGCCGGCGTCCACCAGCACCTTGAGGTGGTGGGACACGGTCGGCTGGGACAGGCCCAGGGGCTCGGTGAGGTCGCAGACACAGACCTCGCGGCCCTCGTTGCCGGCCACCAGGGCGAGCACCCGGAGCCGCGCCGGGTCCGCCAGCGCCTTGAGGGTGCGGGCCAGGTCGGCGGCCTGCTCGGCGCTCATCGCGCCGGCGAGCTCGGCGGGGGAGCACCCGGGCGCACCCACGTCGACCAGCTCGAGGTCCAGCCCCGCCGTTCGGCTGATGTTCACCCGGCCAGTATCGGTCGGGCATTGACGGGTGTCGATACCCCCGGCATCCTCTGGGACAGATAGACCGACGTCGATGCACGTCCTCCCGCACCGGGAGGCAGAGGAGCAGCCCACCCCATGAGCGATCTCGCCGCGGAGACCCCCCGCTCCGGCACCGACCTCGAGACACCGGTGCTGGCCCGGTTGTCGACCCTGGACCGCTTCCTGCCGGTGTGGATCGTCGCGGCCATGGTCCTCGGCCTGCTGCTCGGCCGGTTCGTCCCCGGGCTGGACGACGCGCTGGACGCCGTCCGGGTCGGCGAGGTCAGCCTGCCGATCGCCATCGGGCTGCTGCTGATGATGTACCCGGTGCTGGCCAAGGTGCGGTACTCCGAGCTCGACCGGGTCACCGGGGACCGGAAGCTGCTGGGCGCCTCGCTGGCGCTGAACTGGCTGGTCGGGCCGGCGCTGATGTTCGCGCTGGCCTGGCTGCTGCTGCCCGACCTGCCCGAGTACCGCACGGGGCTGATCATCGTGGGCCTGGCCCGCTGCATCGCCATGGTGCTGATCTGGAACGACCTGTCCTGCGGTGACCGCGAGGCCGGCGCCGTGCTCGTGGCGATCAACTCGGTCTTCCAGATCCTCGCCTTCGCCGTCCTCGGCTGGTTCTACCTCCAGGTGCTGCCCGGCTGGCTGGGGCTGTCGACCACGTCGGCGGAGTTCAGCTTCTGGGCGATCGTGGGATCGGTGCTGGTCTTCCTCGGCATCCCGCTGGTCGCCGGCTTCCTGACCCGCACGATCGGCGAGCGCGCCAAGGGCCGCGACTGGTACGAGGGGCGGTTCCTGCCGAAGATCGGCCCGGTCGCCCTCTACGGCCTGCTGTTCACCATCGTCATGCTCTTCGCCCTGCAGGGCGATGCGATCACCTCGAACCCGTGGGACGTCGCCCGGATCGCGCTGCCGCTGCTGGCCTACTTCGCGCTGATGTTCGGCGGCTCCTTCCTGCTCGGCATGCGCCTCGGGCTGGGCTACGCCAAGACCGCGACCCTGGCCTTCACCGCGGCCGGCAACAACTTCGAGCTCGCCATCGCGGTCGCGATCGGCACGTTCGGGGTCACCTCCGGGCAGGCGCTGGCCGGCGTCGTCGGCCCGCTGATCGAGGTCCCGGTGCTGGTCGGGCTCGTCTACGTCTCCCTCTGGGCCGCCCGCCGCTGGTTCCCCGGCGACCCCACCGTCCCGGCACCCCGTACCGAAGGAGCGTCCCGATGACGTCGACACCCCGGTTCGTCGGACTGCTGGACCCCGAGGTGGTGCTCCGGCGGCACGTCGAGGACCTGTCGGCCCGGTTCGCCGGCATGGTGAGCGCGGAGACCGTCGAGCGGATGGTCTTCGAGTCCTACGCCGCCCTGGGGCGCACCGCCCGGGTCAAGACGCACCTGCCGGTCCTCACCTGCCGCTTCGCCACCGAGCGGCTCACCGCCCTGGCCCAGGCCAAGGGGGTGCTGGCGAAGGAGGCGCCCGAGGTGCTCTTCGTCTGCGTGCAGAACGCCGGTCGGTCGCAGATGGCCGCGGCGATGGTGGAACACCTGTCCGAGGGGCGCGTGCACGTCCGGTCGGCGGGCTCGATGCCCGCCGACCAGGTCGACCCGGTCGTGCTGGAGGTGCTGGAGGCTCGCGGCATCACGGTGACCGACGCCTTCCCCAAGCCGCTGACCGACGACGTCGTCCGGGCCGCGGACGTGGTGATCACCATGGGGTGCGGGGACGCCTGCCCGGTCTACCCCGGCAAGCAGTACCTGGACTGGAGCGTGGCCGATCCCGCCGGGCAGTCGCCGGCTGCGGTCGAGGCGATCGCCGCCGACATCGAGGGCCGGGTGCGGGGGCTGCTCAGCGGGCTCGGCGCATGAGCCGCCGCCTGGTCGTCGTCGGCGGCAGCGATGCCGGCATCTCCGCGGGCCTGCGCGCCCGGGAGCTCGACCCGACCGCAGAGGTCACCGTCGTGGTGGCCGACGCCTACCCCAACTTCTCCATCTGCGGGATCCCTTACCACGTGTCCGGTGACGTGCAGCCCTGGCAGTCGCTGGCGCACCGCACCTCCGCCGACCTGGAGGCCGCCGGGCTGACCGTGCGCATCGGCACCCGCGCCACCGCCGTCGACGTGACCGGGCAGCGCATCACGGTGACCACCCCGGACGGGGCGACGGACACGCTGGCCTACGACGAGCTGGTCGTGGGCACCGGCGCCCGGCCGTCGGTCCCGGCGATCGCGGGGATGGGTGGTCCGGACGGGCTGGGTGCAGCCGACGGGGTGCACCTGCTGCACACCATCGACGACACCCACGCGCTGATGGCCACCCTGACCGGCCGCCCGGTGCGTTCGGCGCTCATCGTCGGCGCCGGCTACATCGGCGTGGAGATGTCCGAGGCGCTCGTCGCCCGGGGCGTCACCACGACCGTCGCCCAGCGCCCTGCCGAGGTGCTGAGCACCGTGGACGCCGAGCTGGGCGCACTCGTCCGGGCGGAGATGGCGGCCCACGGGGTCGAGGTGCTCACCGGCACCGACGTCACCGGGCTGGCCCGCACCGACGGAGGCCGGATCGCGGTCTCCGGTGCCGGGCTCCACCGCTCCTTCGACGTCGTGGTGGTCGTCGCCGGGGTCCGCCCCGACGTGCAGCTGCTGGTCGATGCGGGGGCGAGGACCGGTGCCGGCGGCGCGGTGGTCGTGGACGAGACGATGGCCACCGGGCTGCCGCACGTCTGGGCGGCCGGGGACTGCGTGGTCACCCACCACCGGTTGATGGGCCTCACCTACCTGCCGCTGGGCACCACGGCCCACAAGCAGGGCCGGGTCGCCGGGGCCAACGCCGTCGGCGGGCAGGCCCTGTTCGCCGGCAGTGTCGGGACCCAGGTGGTGAAGGTCTTCGGTCTGGTCGCCGCCCGCACCGGTCTGCTCGAGCACGAGGCGCTGGCCGCCGGCTTCCGCCCGGTCACGACCCAGTCGAGCCCGGACGACCACAAGGCCTACTACCCGGGGGCCCAGCCGATCACGATCCGGGTCACCGCCGACGCCGACACCGGCCGGCTGCTCGGCGCCCAGCTGGTCGGGCGGCTGGGCAGCGAGGTGGCCAAGCGCGTCGACGTCTACGCCACCGCCCTGTTCCACGGCATGGCCGTCGACGGCATGGCCGACCTGGACCTGGCCTACACCCCGCCCCTGGGCTCACCCTGGGACGCGGTGCAGATGGCCGCCCAGGCCTGGAGCTCCGAACACCGTCCCCCTGCGCCCGCCGCACGAGCTGCGGCGTTGGCGTGAGCAGCCCCCTGAACGAGGAGAACCCCGTGAACGACCGCCCCAGCGTCCTGTTCGTCTGCGTGCACAACGCCGGCCGTTCCCAGATGGCCGCCGGCTGGCTCCGTCACCTCGCCGGCGACGGCGTCGAGGTGCGCTCGGCCGGTTCGGTGCCCGGCGACCAGGTCAACCCCTCGGCCGTGGCCGCGATGGCCGAGGTCGGCATCGACATCTCCGACCAGCGGCCCAAGGTGCTGACCACCGACGCGGTCGAGGCCTCCGACGTCGTCATCACCATGGGCTGCGGGGACGCCTGCCCGGTCTTCCCCGGCAAGCGGTACCTCGACTGGCCCCTGGAGGACCCGGCCGGGAAGGGCGTGGAGTCCGTGCGCCCGATCCGGGACCAGATCGAGACGCGCATCCGGGGGCTGATCACCGAGCTCCAGGTGCCGGTCGCGCCGTGACCGGCCGACCCCAGGTGCTGTTCGTCTGCGTGCACAACGCGGGCAAGTCCCAGCTCGCCGCCGGTCTGATGCGGGACCTGGCCGGGGACGCCGTCGAGGTGCGCTCCGCCGGGACGGCGCCGGGTGCGGCGGTCAACGGGGAGTCTGCGGACTCCCTGGCCGAGGTCGGCATCGACATCACCGCGGAGCGTCCCGAGCCGCTCACCGATCAGCTGGTGCGCGACGCCGACGTCGTGGTGACCCTCGGCCGCGAGGCCCGGGTGGTCCCGGTGCCCGGCACCCGCTTCCTGACCTGGGACGTCGACGAACCCTCCGCGCGCGGCATCGAGGGGATGGCCCGGATGCGGCTGGTGCGGGACGACATCGCCGCCCGGGTGCGAGCCCTGGCCACCGAGCTCGGCGTCGGCCTGCGCCCGGGATGAGCCGGCCTGCCCTGCGGGGACGGGGGCCTGGCCTCCGGTCAGGTCCTCGCGTCGGCCTCCTGGTCAGCGACCAGGTGGGTGACCGTGACGCCCGTGGCCTTGCGCAGCCGGGACGGGAGGTCGCGGTGCAGCCACTGCGAGAGCCCGCGGGGCAGCGTGGAGACGACGATCTCGTCGGCGGTGAAGTGGTGCAGCGCGATGCGGACGGCCTCCAGGGCGTCCGGGTCGCCCACCTCGCCGGTGACCGTGGCCCCCAGCGACCCGAGCTGCTCGAGGGCGTGGTCCAGGCGCTGCGCCGCGAGCGCGTAGGCGCGGTCGGCCGGGGCGGGGCCCAGGTGCTGGTAGGCGCTGGGGACGTCCACCTGGTCGTCCAGCGGCGTGGCCGGTGCCACGACGTGGAACTCGTGCGTCTCGGTGGCGACCCGCTCCTCCACGGCCGCGCTGAGTCTGTCTGTGGTGAGGGTCTGGTTGGCGACGATCAGGCAGCGGCGCATCCTCGTCCTCCCGTCGGGTCGGGCACCCACTGTGACTCCCGTCATGGTCGCGCGCCAGCCCGGGTGCTGCGGTGAGCGTCGGACCGGGTCTGTCCCGCCGGCTCGGCACCGGCGACGCGGTCGTCATCGGCCTGGGGTCGATGATCGGCGCGGGCGTCTTCGCCGCCTTCGCCCCGGCCGCGCAGGCCGCCGGCGCGGGGTTGCTGATCGGGCTGGCGATCGCCGCCGTGGTCGCCTGGTGCAACGCCACCGCCTCGGCCCAGCTCGCCGCGCAGTACCCCGCCTCCGGCGGCACCTACGTCTACGGGCGGGAGCAGCTCGGGGACTGGTGGGGCTTCCTCGCCGGCTGGGGGTTCGTGATCGGCAAGACGGCCAGCTGCGCGGCGATGGCGCTCACGTTCGCCGCGTACGCCGCGCCGGCCGGCTGGCAGCGCCCGGTCGCCGTGGCCGCGGTGCTGGCGCTCACCGCGACGAACTACCGCGGCGTGACCCGCACCGCCGGGCTCACCCGGGTGATCGTCACCGTCGTGCTGACCGCGCTGGCCGTCGCGGTCGCCGCGATGCTCGTCGGCGGCCCGCCGGGCGGGACGGCGCCGGGGGACTGGGCGGTCGAGGGCGGCGTCCTCGGGGTGCTGCAGTCGGCCGGGCTGCTGTTCTTCGCCTTCGCCGGCTACGCGCGCATCGCGACGATGGGCGAGGAGGTCCGCGACCCGGCGCGGACCATCCCGCGTGCGATCCAGCTGGCGCTGGGGCTCACCGTCGCGGTGTACCTGGTGGTCGCGGTGTCGCTGCTGACGACGCTGGGCGCCGACGGCGTCGCGGCCACCGCCGAACCGCTGGCCGCCGCCGTGGCCGCCGGCAGCTGGGACTGGGCCGGGCCGGTGGTGCGGATCGGCGCGGCCGCAGCGGCGCTCGGCGCGCTGCTGGCCCTGATCGCCGGGGTGGGGCGGACCAGCCTGGCGATGGGCCGGCAGGGCGACCTGCCGCGGTACCTGGCGGCGGTGCACCCGCGCTTCTCCGTGCCGCACCGGGCCGAGGTCACCGTCGGCGTCGTCGTCTGTCTGCTCGTGCTGACCGTCGACCTGCGCGGCGCGATCGGCTTCTCCTCCTTCGGTGTACTGCTCTACTACGCCGTCGCCAACGCCGCGGCGTTCACCCAGGACGGCGAGCACCGCCGGTTCCCCCGGGCGCTGCAGGTCCTCGGCCTGGTGGGCTGCCTGGTCCTGGTGGCGACCCTGCCGTGGCAGGCCGTGGTCGCCGGCACCGCGGTCTTCGCCGTGGGCATCGCCTACCGGGCCACCCGGCTGCGGCTGGCCCGCTGACGCCTGCCCGGGGCGATGCGGTCAACAGGCCGACGAGGAGGCCCCGGCGCTCACCGGTTCCGGGGTCGCGCCGCAGCAGCTCACCGGCTCGGGGTCCTCGGCCGACCACCCGTGGGCACTCCCGGTGGCGAAGCCGACGCCGGCGGACTCGGCGGCCTCCCGGTCGCCCAGGTCGGTGCTGCAGACCCCGGTCGAGGGGAGGTGCAGCTGCACGGAGTCCGCGGCCTCGGTGTCCCCGGCCAGCGCGGCGGCGATCGAGCGGACCTGCTCGTAGCCGGTGGCCAGCAGGAACGTGGGGGCGCGCCCGTAGGACTTCATGCCCACCAGGTAGAAGCCCTCGTCGGGGTGGGCCAGGTCGCGGTGCCCGTGCGGCGGCACGGTGCCGCAGGAGTGGGAGTTCGGGTCGATCAGCGGCGCCAGCCGGGCCGGGGCCTCGAGGGCGGCGTCGAGGTCGAGCCGCACCTCGCGCAGCAGGTCCAGGTCGGGGCGGAAGCCGGTGGCGGCGGCCACCGCGTCGACCGCCAGCTCCAGCGGGGCGCCGTCCCGGCCGGTGCCGAGCAGGCGCAGCCGGCCGTCACCGGTCGGTGCGAGCTCGGTCCAGGTGACCTCGCGGTGCAGCTCGACGTGCCCGGCCTGGACGGCGGCCTTCAGCGTCGAGCCGAGCAGCCCGCGCGCGGGCAGCCCGTCGGAGTCGCCACCGCCGTAGAGCCGGGCGGGGGAGCGGCCACGGATGGTCCAGCTGATCCGCGTGCCCGGCTCGCTCTGCTGCAGCTCCACCAGGGCCAGCAGCGTGTTCGCCGCCGAGTGGCCCATGCCGACCACCACGGTGTGCTTCCCGGCGAACCGGGCGCGGTCCCGGCCGAGCACGTCGGGCAGCGGCCCGACCAGCCAGTCGCCGGCCTGCTCTTCCCCGATCGCGGGGAGACCGGCCGCGCCGAGCGGGTTGCGCTGACCCCAGGTGCCCGAGGCGTCGACGACCGCGCGGGCGGTCAGGTCCTGCACCCGGCCGTCGACGACGGTGCGCACCACGTACGCCCGGCCCTCCCGACCGACGGTGCGGGTCTTGTCCACCCCGGCCCGGCTGACCGCGACCACCCGGGTGCCGGTGCGGATCCGGCCGGCCAGCTGCGGCGTCGCGGCCAGGGGCGCCAGGTACCGCTCGACGAGCTCGGTGCCGGTGGGCAACGCCGTCCGGTCGGGGGACTCCCAGCCGGTCTGTTCCAGCAGCCGGACGGCGGCGTCGTCGACGTCGTACTCCCAGGGGGAGAACAGCCGCACGTGCCCCCAGTCCCGCACCGCGGCCGCGGGCTGGTCGCCGGCCTCCAGCACGAGCGGCTCCATGCCCTGCTCCAGCAGGTGTGCGGCGGCGGCCAGGCCCACCGGGCCTGCGCCGATCACCACGACCGGCAGGTCGTTCGTCGGGTTCGCGCTCATGCCGTGCTCACGTCCTCGCTCGTCGGTGGTCCGTCCAACGTCGAGTGACGTTAACAGCGAATGCTGTTGACAACAACCGTCGTGTGGCAGACTGGTCGGCATGCGCCAGGACCTGGACGTGCGACTGCTCGACGTCGACGAGCTGACCTCTCCCGCCGACCGTGCCCGCCTGCTCGCCCCGCAGCTCAAGGCGCTCGGTGACCCGAACCGGCTGCACCTGCTCCTGCTGCTGGCCGAGGGCCCGCGCACGGTCCGGGAGCTGACCGACGCCGCCGGCATGAGCCAGACCCTGGTCAGCCACCACCTGGCGCCGCTGCGCGAGCAGGGCCTGGTCAGCATCACGCCGAAGGGCCGCAGCAACGTCTACGCGCTGTGCTGCGAGGCCCTCGCCGGGCCGGTGAAGGCGCTGGCCACGCTGGCCGCGCTGACCCCCGAGGGCGCCGACGCCTGCTGCTCCTGACCTGACCCGGGCCGTCCGTCAGCGCCGGCGGGGAGCCCAGGGGTCGTCGGGGTCGAAGTCGTCGAACTCGTCCGCCGCCGTGCCTGCGGTGCTCGCGCCCGGGGCCGGGCGGGCCGCGGCCTCCAGGGCGGCGTCCCGCTCCGCGGCCCGCTGGGCCCGCTCCAGCCGGGCGTCCTCGCGCAGCTGCCGGCGGCTCGGCGTCCCGTCGGGGTTGGTGAGCGCCAGCCAGTCGTCCTTCTGCCGCCACAGCAACGCACCGGCCAGCGGGAGGCCCAGCGGCACGACGTAGCCGGCCACCCGCTCCATGCCGCCCTCGCCGAGGCCGACGAAGACGGCCGAGGCGAAGAAGATCGTCGCGATGACGCCGACCAGCCCGAGCAGGGCCAGCGTGGTGCCCAGCGGCTCCGAGCGCGGCCGCACCCCGTAGGCCAGCGCGATCAGCCCGATCCCGCCGCCGAGGAAGTGCGCGCCGGCCGCGATCGCGTGGACCGTCGTGTTGCCGTCGGAGGGGAAGAGCCCGACCAGGAGCACCCCGAGCCCGGCCACGACCAGCACCGGGCGGGCCAGTCGGCCACCCGTGCCGGCCAGTCCCGGCCGCAGCAGCAGTGCCCCGGCGATGATCAGCACCCCCTGCAGGACGAAGGAGGCGTTCATCAGCAGCCGGGCGGGCGAGGCCGCCGTCCCCAGGTCGCTGATCACGTCCGCCGAGTACGAGTAGCCCTCGTACTGCAGCGCCGCGATCGCCTCGACGACGAAGAACTGCAGGGTCAGCACCCACGCGAGCCCGCCCCAGCGGTACCGGCTGTCCGTCACGGTGAGCCATGGTCCCAGCCCCGGCTGTGCGACCGGGAGACTGGCCGGTGTGACCATCCGCTCCATCGCCCTGTTCGTGCTCGCCGCCCTGCTGGAGATCGGCGGCGCCTGGCTGGTCTGGCAGGGCCTGCGGGAGCACCGCGGCTGGCTGTGGGTGGGCATCGGGATGGTGTCGCTGGCGCTCTACGGCATGGTCGCCACGCTGCAGCCGGAGGCCGCCTTCGGCCGCGTGCTCGCCGCCTACGGCGGGGTCTTCGTCGCCGGGTCACTGCTCTGGGGGATGGCCGCCGACGGCTTCCGGCCCGACCGCTGGGACGTCGGCGGTGCGCTGGTCTGCCTGCTCGGCGTCGCGCTGATCATGTACGCGCCCCGGGGCGCCTGAGCAGCTCGTTCAGGCGGTGACCCCGGCGTGGGTGAGCACGGCGGCGTACTGGGCGGGCGACAGCCACGACGGGTTGCTCCCCGCGGGCATCCGCAGCACCTCCGCCGAGCGGGTCTCCGGGTCGGCCAGCAGGTCCGCCCGGTCCACCGGGTGGGCCAGCCGGGTCCACCGGACGGCGACCGCCGGCCCGCCCGGGGCCGCGGCGTCCACCGGCCCGGCCAGCTCACCGAGGGCGTGCACCCCGGGCCGGTCGCGGCCGCTCACCCACAGCAGGCACGGCCGGCCCGGGGTCAGCAGCGTCAGCCGGTAGGAGGGCCGGACGCACCGGTCCAGCACGGCGACGGCGCCGGGCCGCCAGTCGGGGAGCAGCGCCTCCGGCGGCCGGCTGCTCTTCAGCACCCAGCAGGCGACGTCCTCGGCGGTCAGCTGCGGCACGTCCGGAGCCAACCAGGTCGCCCCGCGTGTCGGCGAGGGGGTCGGTGGCGCGCCACCGGATCTCGTGCTGCCGAGTGCCGGCCGCTCGCCTACCGTCGGCCGCGTGTCGCTCCCCGCGGTGCCCTGGGCATCCGTCGAGTCCCGTGCCCGCACCGTGGCCGCCGGCCCCGTCGTCCGCTCCGGAGGCGAGGACCACCTGCTGTTGCACGGACTGGTCACCGACTCCCGGGCGGTGACCCCCGGCTGCCTGTTCGCCTGCGTGCGCGGGGCGCACAGTGACGGACACCGGTTCGCCGCGTCGGCCCTGGCCCGTGGCGCCGCGGCGCTCCTCGTCGACCGGCCCCTGCCGGTGGCGGCGCCCCAGCTGCTGGTGCCCTCGGTCCGGGCCCTGCTCGGCCCGCTGGGCGCGTTGCTGGCCGGGGACCCCGGAGAGCAGCTGCGGCTGGTCGGCGTGACCGGCAGCAACGGCAAGACGACGACCAGCACGCTGGTGCGCGGGGTGCTCGAGGCAGCGGGGGAGTGCGCCGGGGTGGTCACCACGCTGGGCGCCCGGGTCGACGGGCAGACCCGGGGCACCCGGCTGACCACCCCCGAGGCACCGGAACTGCACGGGCTGCTGCGCTGGATGCTCGAGGCGGGCGCGACCAGTGCCGTGGTCGAGGCCTCCTCCATCGCGCTGGACGTCGGCCGGGTCGACGCCGTCCACGTCGAGGTGGCGGTCTTCACCGGCTTCGAGGAGGACCATCTCGACCACCACGGCACGATCGAGCAGTACTGGGCGAGCAAGGCGCTGCTGTTCACCCCCGAGCGCACCGACAGCGCCGTCGTCGTGGTCGACGACCCGTGGGGACGCCGGCTGGCCGACCAGGCTCGGGTGCCGGTGACCCGGGTGGCCACCCAGCCAGGGGTGGCGGCCGACGTCCGGGTGCTGGCCTGGCACACCGGCGCGGACGGCACCAGCCTGGTCGTCGAGGACGGCGGTGGGCGGCACTGGGTCTGCTCCCCGCTGGTCGGCCGGGTGCACGTCGGCAACATCGCCGCGGCCTGGGCGACCGGCCGCTCGCTCGGGCTGCCGGCGGACACGATCGCCGCCGGCCTGGCCGCCACCGCGGCACCGGCGGGGCGCAACACCCTGCTGCGCGGACCGGGCGGTCCCCTCGTCGTCGTCGACTACGCCCACACCCCCCGAGCGCTGGCCGCCGCCGTGCAGACCGCCCGTGACCTCACCGGACCCGGCGGTCAGGTGCACCTGGTGCTCGGGGCCCGCGGCCGCCGCGACCGGTACAAACGCCAGGGGCTCGGCGTCTCCGCCCGCGCCGCGGACGTGGTGTGGCTGACCAACGAGGGCAGTCACGGGGAGCGCCCGGAGGCGATCGTCGAGGAGCTGCGGGTCGGTCTGATCGGCAGCACCGCGACCGTGCACACCGTGCTGGACCGCCGGGAGGCGATCACCGCCGCCGTCGATGCCGCCGGCAGCCGGGACGTGGTGCTCCTCGTCGGTCGCGGCCACGAGACCACGCTCACCGACGGCGGCGCCCCCGTGCCCTTCGACGACGCCGAGGTGGCGCAGGAGGCGCTGGACTCCCGGGCCGCCGAGCTGGTGGAGGACCAGGCCTGCTGACCCCCCGCGCTGGGTGCCGAGCTCCACCCGGGCAGGCTCCCGGGCGTGACGACGGGGGAGTGGCCGGGCCACCGGGCCGGTGAGCCCGCCTTCCGCCGGGCCGCCACCGCCGTCTTCCTCGCCGGCATCGCCGTCTTCGTCAGCCTGTACGCCCCGCAGGCGCTGCTGCCGGAGTTCAGCCGCTCCTTCGGGGTGACCCCGGCGGCCTCCACCCTGGTCATCTCGGTCAGCACCGCCGCGCTGGCCGTGGGCCTGCTGGTGCTCGGGCCGCTCTCGGACCGCCGCGGCCGCACCGGCATCCTGCACGCCAGCCTCGCCGCCGCCGCGGTGCTCGCCGTGCTGATCACGCTGGCCCCCGGGTGGGAGGCGCTGCTGGTGCTCCGCGGTCTGCAGGGCTTCGCCCTGGCCGGGCTGCCCGCCGTGGCGGTGGCCTACCTGCGGGAGGAGCTGCACCCGGCGATGAGCTCGCGGGCGATCGGGCTCTACGTCAGCGGCACCGCGATCGGCGGCCTGTCCGGCCGGTTGCTCACCGGTGTCCTCACCGAGCTGGGCGGCTGGCGGACGGCGCTGGGCGGTGCGGCCGTGGTGGCCGTCGGCTGCGCGGTCGCCGTCCGGCTGCTGCTGCCCCCCGCCCGCCGGTTCACCCCGCTGCTCCGGCAGGGGCGGCTGCTGCGCCAGCTGGGTTCAGCGTTCACCGATCCGGCGCTGCTGGCGCTGTACGGGCTGGCCGCGCTGCTGATGGGCGGGTTCGTCGCCGTCTACAACGCCGGCACGTTCCGGCTGGAGTCCGAGCCCTACTCGCTGACGCCCGCGGTGGCCGGGCTGGTGTTCCTGGCCTACCTGCTCGGTTCGGCGAGCTCACCGACTGCCGGCTGGCTGGCCGACCGGCTGGGGCGGCGCGTGGTGGTGCCCGGCGCCGTGGCGCTGATGGCGGCGGGGATCGCCCTGACCCTGCCGACGCCGCTGTGGTGCGTCGTCCTGGGGCTGTGCGTGCTGACCGTCGGGTTCTTCGCCGCCCACGGCGTGGCCAGCGGCTGGGTCGCGGCGCGGGCCCAGCTGGGCGGACGGCCGGTCGGTCAGGCGGCCTCGCTGTACTCGTTCTGGTACTACGTCGGCTCCTCGGTGGGCGGCACGGCTGCCGGCCGGGCCTGGCAGGAGGCCGGCTGGCCCGGGGTCGTGCTGCTCGCCGGCGGGTGTGCGCTCGCAGCCCTGGTGCTCACCGGAGCGCTCGGCCGCACCCGCTCGCTGCAGCCCTGACCCGGACGCCTTGACCCGCACGCGACGAGGGCGGCACCCCGGGTGGTTTCCGGTGCGCCGCCCTCGTCGGAGTTCGGTCGGCTCAGGCCCTGCTTGCTCAGGCCCTGCTCGCTCGAGTCCTGGTGACTCAGGTCCTGGTGACTCAGGCCTCGGTGGCGTCGTGCTCGTAGGCGCCGGCCGGGTCGGCGTCGTCGGACTGCACTGCCTGGCGCTCGAGCTCGGTGCGGTGCTCGAGGGCCTCGTCGGACAGGTGCGGGTCCTTGGCGTGCTCGGTGCGGTCCCGGGGGGCCGGCTCCTCGGGGGTGATCACGTCGTCGAGCGTCGGCTCGTCGTGCGGGCTGGTCATCGCGTCCTCCGCTCTCGTGGCCCGGCGGCTCCGGGCGGCGTCCCCTCCCCGGTATCCCGAGAGGGTGCCTGCGCAAACCGGCCCGGTCGCGGGCACGGTCAGCCCGGGAGGCGGTGCCCGGTCACGGTGGACTGCGGGAGACGGCCGGCGCGGGAGTGGCCGTGCAGCTCGTCGCCGGCGACGACGACGTCGAAGGCCAGGGTGAGCCGCAGCGGCCGGGTGATGGTCTGCGTCCACGTCACCCGTTCCCCGTCCTGGTGGGGCGCCGTCCGGACGTCGTGCAGTGGGACCGTCTCGCCCTTCCCGGCGGCCTGGCCGGTGAGGCCGTCGTCGTGCTCGGTGAACGTCATCTCTGCCTCGATGCTGCCGATCGGGGTCCGCATGCGCAGGGCCCAGCGGCCGGGGAGCTGGCTCACGGGGTCAGGCCGGGAGGGGCTGGGAGCCGATGGGGCGCCAGACGGTGCCGCGGCGTTCGTGCTCGAAGAGCTCCTCTACCGCGTGGGCGACCTGCGGCCCGAACTGCCGGTCCAGCAGGTGCAGCGCGAGCTCCAGGCCGGAGGTGACCCCGCCGGCGCTGACCAGGTCGCCGTCGTCGACGACCCGGGCGTGGACGACGTGGGTGCCGGTGGCCTCGAGGACGTCGTTGCCCAGGTGGTGGGTCACGGCGTGACGCCCCTCGAGCAGTCCGGCCATGGCCAGCGCGAGGGACCCGCCGCACACCGTGGCCACCACGGTGTCCGGTGCGCTGAACGCCTGCCGCACCTTGCCGGGCAGGCCGGTCTCACCCACGCGGGCCAGCAGGACGGGGATGGTGTCCACGACGTCGGGGTCGGCGGACACCGGGCCGGCTGCGCCCGGCACGATCACGAAGCCCGGTTCGGTGGGGGCGAGCACGTGGGTGGCGGTGAGCTGCAGGCCACCGGTGCCGCTGGTGACCGGGCCCGGGGCGTCGATGCCGACCAGCCGGACCTCGAGCCGGCCGCCGACTGCGGCAGCGCCGGCGCTGAGCACCTCGAAGGGTGCGATGACGTCCAGCGGGTCGAACCCGTCGAACAAGACGATCTGGGCCAGCACAGGGCTTCCTCTCTCGGGGGTGTGCGGCGAGCGTAGGAACTGTCGAGGCCGTCGCACGAGTGGCTCATCAGCCATGCTCCGCAACCATCTCGCCATGCCCAGCGTTACCGTCCACGGCGTGCACACCGTTGCGGTCCTGGCCCTGGACGGCGTCATCGCCTTCGACCTCGCCACACCGGTCGAGGTGTTCGGCCGTACCGCCGTCGACGGCGCGCCCGCCTACGAGGTGGTCGTCGCCGGTCCCCGGCGGACCGTCTCCGCCGGGCCGATGTCGTTGTCGGTACCGCACGGCCTCGACCGGCTGATCGCTGCGGACACCGTGGTCGTCCCGGGCCGGAGCGATCCCAGCGCCTCACCGGAGCCCAGGGCGCTGGCCGCCCTCCAGGAGGCGGCCCGGCGGGGCGCGCGCATCGCGTCCATCTGCGTCGGCGCCCTCGACCTCGCTGCCGCCGGACTGCTCGACGGGCTGCGGGCAACGACCCACTGGCAGGCCGCCGGCGTCCTCGCCGCCCGGTACCCGGCGGTCGACGTCGACGCCGGTTCCCTGTTCGTGGACAACGGGCAGGTCCTCACCTCCGCCGGCGCGGCGGCCGGCCTGGACCTGTGCCTGCACATGATCTCCCGGGACCACGGGGGAGCGGTGGCCGCCGAGGCCGCCCGGACCGCGGTGGTGCCGCTCACCCGGGACGCCGGCCAGGCGCAGTACATCCGGGACGACGGACTGGGCAACGGCGGGCTGGCGGCGACGCTGCAGTGGATCGAGGAGCACGCAGCCGGGCCCGTGACCATCGCCGACATCGCCCAGGTGAGCGCCGTCAGCGTGCGGACCCTGAACCGCCGCTTCGCCGACGAGGTCGGCACCACTCCCAGCGCCTGGCTCACCCGGTCCCGGGTCCGGCGGGCGCAACGACTGCTGGAGACCACCGATTGGTCCGTCGAGCGCATCGCCACGGCCAGCGGCCTCGGCTCGGCCACCAACCTCCGGGCGCGGTTCTCCGCCGTCGTCGGCACCAGCCCCACGCGCTACCGGACCGCGCTCGGCACCGCCGGGCACTGATTCGCCTCATACCGGTGGCCCGGATGTGGTGGCGCAGAGCCGGCTGCTCGCCCCGGTCGGGGTGCACGGCCACGGACTCGTCCCGTCGCCAGCTGCCGGGCCGCACGCGGGCGCCGGTCAGGCCTCTGGCGGACCCGAGTGAGGTGACGGTGGTCGGGGCGACGGTCCTGAGAGGAGCGGGATCGGGGGAGGCGGTGGTGTGCCGGCCGGGAGCAGCTCCACGACCTGGTCGCCGACGTGCACCCGCGTGGTCGAGTGGAGGTCCAGCCCGGTGGGCGGCTCGATCAGCGTCGTGTACGAGGCGAGGTCGGCGGTCATCACGTCGACGGAGCCCGGGGGGAGCGGGGCGGTCTCCCGCCGGCCGATCGTCAGCGTCAGCTCGCCGTCCTGCACCCGCGCGGCCCGGGGCACGGTGGGATGACTGCTGCTGCCCCAGGTGGTCACCGCGAGGAGGGCGCCGTCCTCGACCCACCGGACGCCGACGCCGGGGTGGTGCTCCCCGGGGTACGGCAGGGCCCCGATGACCGGCAGCTCCCTGCCGTCCGGCCGGCCCTGGGCGCGGACGACGACCGGCTGGTCCTGCTCTTCCGTCATGCCGCGCACGGTAGGGGGTCAGCCCTGGCTGAGCTGCTCAGCGGGCAGCCACGCCTCGACCAGCACGGGGCCGTGCGCGCCGACGACGGTGTAGGCGACCCGGCCGTGCCAGCCGTCCTCCCGCTGCCGCCACTCCACCAGCAGCCCCGGCCAGGTGCCGGGTGCGTCGGGCGGGTCCTGTACCCAGCAGTGCCGGCCGTGCCCGTTGCCCGCCGGTCGCCGGACCTCGGCGGCCGGTCGGGCGGGCGGCTCCGGCGGGGCAGGCGGCTCCGGCGGGGGAGCGGATACGCCGGAGCGGGCGGCGCGGTCGGCCAGCGACCCGCCGTGCCGCCCGCGCTGCATCCCCCCGGCCACCCGGACATCGTCGCACGGATTCGAACACACGTTCGACCAGGGCCACCCGGGTGTCGAGTGTCAGCAGAACGGGCTTCCCGCCCTCGGGATGCCCGCTCAGCTGTCACTCGGTGACGGCCCCGCTGGGTTGCTGGACCCCCACGACCGGGCGGCGGCGGCGCTCGGCCGGCCGCCGGGCCGGGTCAGCTCCGCCCGACCGCGGGCTGGTGGCTGTCTCGCGATCGTCGAGGCAGCCACCAGCCCGGTCTCGGCTCACCGGTGCTTGGTGCGGGTGCTCCGGCCGGTGCTCTTGCTGCGCTTCCCGCTCTTGACCTTGCCCTTGGTGGTGACCGGGTGCAGCCCCGCGTTCAGCACGCCCGCGACGGCCTGGACGCCGGGGTGCGCGGCCAGCTCCTCGGTGGGCACCGGCAGCGGCAGGCACCAGTTGGGCCGGGCGTTCGCACCGGGCATGTTGGGCCGGCGCTCCTCGGCGAGCGCGTCGTCCAGCGTCGCCGACAGCAGGGTCGAGGGCGCGGTGGCCAGTTGCCGGTGGGCGGCCTCCACCGCCTCGGCCGGGGTGGCGTCCTCGGCGATGAACTCCAGGTGCCCGAGCAGCGAGGCGCGGCCGCGCAGCAGCTCCTCCTCGGTGCCCAGCCCGCGGTCCCGCTGCTCGGCGAGGTCGGACCCGGTCCACAGCCCGGCCACCGTCGGCAGGTCGTGGGTGGTGATCGCGGCCATCGCCTCGGCCGGCCACTGGGCGGGCTCGTCGTCCTCGAACCACAGCAGCCGGTAGGAGAGGATGCCGTGCTCGGCCATCGCCTCCCGGACGCCGTCCTCGACGGTGCCCAGGTCCTCGCCGACGACGATCGCCTGCGCGCGGTGGCTCTCCAGCGCGACGATGTCGAGCAGGTCCTCGTGCGGGTAGCGGACGTAGGCGCCCTCGGCCGCGCCGCCGTCGGAGGGCACCCACCACAGCCGGAACAGGCCCATCACGTGGTCGACCCGCAGGCCGCCGGCGCCGGCCATGGTCGCCCGGATCGACTGGATGAACGGCTCGTAGTCGGCGGCCTGCAGCCGCCAGGGCACCAGCGGGGGTGAACCCCAGTCCTGGCCCTGGCTGTTGAAGGCGTCCGGCGGCGCCCCGACGCTCACCCCCTGGGCCAGCACGTCCTGCCAGGCCCAGGCGTCCGCACCGCCGCCGGCCACCCCGATCGGCAGGTCCTGGATCACGGTGGTGCCCTCGGTGGCCGCGCGCAGCTGGACGTCGAGCAGCCACTGCAGCCAGGCGTGGAAGGCGATCTCCCGGTCGTGGCCGGCGACGAAGTCGGCCACGCCCGAGCCGCGGGGGTCGCGGAGCGGCTCGGGCCAGGTGTGCCAGTCCGGGCCGTGCTCGTCGGCGATCGTGCACCAGGTGGCCCAGTCCATCAACGGCTGGCCCTCGTGCCACCACCAGTCGCGGAAGGGCCCCTCGTCGACACCGGCGTCGAAGACCCGCTGGAGCACCCGGCGCTTGAGCGCCCAGATGGCGTCGCGGTCGATGAGCTCGCCGTCGTTGAGCGCCCGGCCGGCGTCGGCCTCCACGTCGACGGCGTCGGCACCGGGCACCTCGGTGACCCGCAGGTAGACCGGGTTGCGGAACCGGCGGGTGGCCGGCAGGTAGGGGCTGTCCTCCTGGCCCGGCGTCGGGGCGACCGCGTGCAGCGGGTTGACCAGCACGAAGCCGGCGCCCTGCGCCTGGGCGAGCTCGCGCACGGTGCGCAGGTCGCCGAGGTCGCCGATGCCCCAGCTCTCCCGGCCGCGGGTGGCGTAGAGCTGCACCGCCCAGCCCCAGGCCCGCCAGCCCTCGGGCAGCCAGCAGCGCCCGGGGGAGACGATCAGCCGGCGTTCCCGGCCGTCGGGGGTGCGCAGTCGGTGGTAGCCGAGCGGGAAGTCCTCGGGCAGCTCGCCGTCGATCTGGCGGGTCCGCCCGTCCTCGCACTCGACGTCGGCGAGGTCGACCTCCAGGGCGTCCCCGGGCCGGGCGACGATCGGGGCGCGGTCCGGCAGGTCCGCGGGCGGGGTGCCGATCACCTCCCGCAGCCGGTCGATCGTCGACTGCGCGACGGTGTGCTCCTCGTCGAGGGCGTCGAGCCAGCTGGCGTCGATGCCCCACGCGTCCGTGGTCGGGGCGTCCGTGGTCGGGGCGCCCGTCGTCGGCGCGTCCGTGGGCGGGGCGGTCGCGGACTTCGGCGGTGGGGCGGTGCTGGTCACCCCCCGATCCTCACCGGTCCCGGCGGGCTCTGCCCACTGGGGTCGCTGCGGAGGCGGTCACACCCGCTGCTCCGGCGTCCGGTCCGGGGCCGGGACGGTCCCGGCAGGAGGGCGGAGCGAGCCGGCGACCAGGACGGCGACGCCGAGCAGGACGGCGACGACGGTGAGCGCGCGCAGCACGGTGACCTGCTGCCCGAGGAGCCCGATCAGCGGCGGCCCGGCGAGGAAGGCGCAGTAGCCGATGGAGGCGACGACGCTGACCCGGGAGGCGGCCTTCGCCGGGTCGTCGGCGGCGGCGCTCATCCCGGTGGGGAAGCCCAGGGAGGCGCCGGCGCCCCACAGCAGGGCGCCGAGGAAGGCGACCGGCGGGGAGCCGAACACGAACAGCAGCAGCCCGACGACGGCCAGCCCGGCCAGCAGCCGGATCACCGGCACCCGGCCGTACCGGTCCAGCAGCGCGCCGCCGAACCAGCGGGCCAGGGTCATCGCGGTGAGGAACAGCGCGAAGCCCAGGGTGCCGGCCGTCTCCGAGGTGCCGTGGTCGTCGATCAGCGCCACCGCGAGCCAGTCGTTGGCGGCGCCCTCGGCGAAGGAGAAGGCCAGCACGACCACCCCGATCACCAGGGTGCGCGGCTCGCGCCAGGCGGACAGCGCGCTCACCCGCTCGGTCGGGACGCCGTCGGGATCGGTGTCGACGTCGGGGACGAACCCCCGGGTGGTCAGCGGCACGACCGCCGCGACCAGCACCGCGACCCCGGCCAGGTGGAGCGGCACCGGCACGTCGAGGGCGACCATCGCCGTCCCCAGGAGCGCGCCGATGACCGTGCCCAGGCTGAAGCCGGCGTGGAACCGGGACATCACCACCCGGCCCAGGTGCCGCTCGACCACGGCGCCCTGGACGTTCATCCCGACGTCCCATGCGCCGTTGGACAGGCCCATCACGAACAGCCCGGCCGTCAGCACCGCCACCGAGGTGACCGAGCCGACCGCGATGACGCCCATCGCCGCGGCGAGCACGAGCGCCATGACGATCACCGTGGCGCGCGAGCCGATCCACCCGATCAGGGTGCCGGCGAGGGGCAGGGCGATCACCGAGCCGGCCGCGATGGCCAGCAGCACCAGGCCGAGTGCGGCCGGGTCGAGGTCGAGCCGGTCGCGGACCTGGGGGATCCGGCTGGCCCAGCTGGCGAAGGCGAACCCCGCGCCGATGAAGGCGACGTAGACCGCCCGCATGGCCGTGGTCACCTGGGCCGGGTCGGGTGACCGGCGGACGTCGGTGCTGGTCACCGTGGAGGCTCCTGGGAGTTCGTGGGGCGTACGGCCCGGGCGATGATCTCGTGGGTCTCGGCGCGGGAGACCGGCCGGGTGGAGAGGACCTTGTGCATCACCAGGCCCTCGATCAGCCCGTCCAGCCCGCGGGAGGTGGTCGGGTCGACGAACCGCTCCAGCACGCTGCGGCTGCGGCGCATCCACGACTCGGTGACCGTGCGCAGCCCGGGGTCGCGCAGCGCGGCGAGGAAGAGCTCGTAGGCGACCGCCCAGTCGCGGTCGTCGGCGTCGGCATCGGCGTGGATCAGGTCGGTCACCGCGTCGACGACGTCCGCGACGCTGCCGACCTCGGCGAAGTGCGCCTCGTACTTCACCGCCATCCGCTCGGCGTGCAGCGCGAAGGCCTGCGCACGCAGGTCGTCCAGGCCGGTGAAGTGGTAGGTCAGCGAGCCCAGCGGGACGTCGGCGGCCGCGGCGATCAGCCGGTGGGTGGTGCCGGCGACGCCGTGCTCGGCGATCACGTCGACGGTCGCCTCGACGATCCGCTGCCGTCGGTCGGGGTCGTGCCGCCGCACCGGCCGGTCGTGCGGTTCGGGGGCGTCAGTGGTCACGGCAGCGGCCGGACGACCCGGGCCGGGCTGCCGACCGCGACGACGTCGGCGGGCAGGTCACGCGTCACCACGGACCCGGCACCGACCACGGTGTTGGCGCCGATCGAGACGCCGGGGCAGACGATCACGCCGCCGCCGAGCCAGACGTTGTCCCCGATCACGATCGGCTCG
Organism: Modestobacter sp. VKM Ac-2985; assembly: GCF_026967925.1. Classification (GTDB taxonomy): domain Bacteria; phylum Actinomycetota; class Actinomycetes; order Mycobacteriales; family Geodermatophilaceae; genus Modestobacter. Next base: position 1,856,945 of record NZ_JAPVBI010000001.1, read on the forward strand.
GCGGACTCCCACTTGTCCCGCCGGGGGCCGGCCTCCAGCGGGTGGGTCGCGGTGAGCAGCTGGACGTTCGGGCCCAGCTGCACGTCGTCGCCGATGATGACCCGGGCGACGTCCAGGCAGACCAGCCCGAAGTTCACGAAGGTGCGCGACCCGACCGTGGTGTGCCGGCCGTAGTCGCAGTGGAACGGCGGGCGGATCTCGCTGCCCGCGCCGAAGGCGCCCAGCAGCTCCTCCAGCACGGCGCGGCGGGCCGCGCCGTCGGTGGGGTCCATGGTGTTGTAGCGGTGCGACAGCCCCTGCGCGCGGGTGCTCGCAGCGGCGATCTGGGGGTCGTCGGCGACGTAGGGGTCGCCGGCCGTCATCCGCTCGTACATCGAGCGCCCGTCGCTGCTCATGCGTACGACCGTACACATCATGTGTACAGCCGTACACGGTCAGGTCCCGCGGGGCTTGGCCCGGCGGGTCGGGACGGCGGTGGCCGGGTCCTCCGGCCAGGGATGGCGGGGGTAGCGGCCGCGCAGCTCGCTGCGCACCGCCGGGTAGCCGGTGACCCAGAAACCGGCCAGGTCCGCAGTCGTCGCGACCACCCGGGAGGCGGGGGAGAGCAGCTGCAGGCGCAGCGGCCGGCCGGCGACCACCGGGGCCGCCGCCCAGCCGAACACCTCCTGCACCCGCACCGACAGGGTCGGCACCTCGGGGTCGGCGTAGTCGACCCGCACGTTGGAGCCGGTGGGCACCTCGACCCGTTCGGGCACCAGCTCGTCCAGCCGGCCGGCCAGCTGCCAGGGCAGCAGCCCGCGCAGCGCCGCGGTGAGGTCCACCCGGGCGAGGTCCCGGCGGCTGCGGGCGCCGGACAGTGCCGCGCCGTCGGCCAGCGCGGCGAGCAGCGACTCGTCGTCCACCGCCGGCCACGGCTCGCCCAGCCCGGCGTGCGCGGCGGCCAGCCGTTCGCGCAGCGCCCGGGCGGCCGGCGTCCAGCTCAGCAGGGCGAGCCCGTCCCGGCGCAGCCCCTCCGCCAGAGCCGCGCGGACGGCGGTCGGGTCCGGGTCGGGCAGCGGGCGCTCGGCGAGCACGATCGCGCCCAGCCGCTCCACCCGGGCGGCCCGGACGTCGCCGTCCCGCCAGCTGATCTCCGGCCCGTCGGTGTGCGCGGCCGCCCCCGCCGCCAGCGCGGTCGCCTCGTCGATCGCGATCGCGACCGCGGCCCGCACCCGCGCGTCACGGCGCCCGGGCGCGCGGTCGGCCGCGGCCACGGCCAGCCAGTCCGCCCCGGACAGCGCGGTCCCGGGCGCCAGTTCCGCGCCGGTGCCCGCGGCCAGCAGGTAGGTGCGCTGGGCCTCCGGACGGCGGCGGGCCAGCCACTCCGGGTGCGCCAGCCCGACGAGGAGCCCCGCGGCGGCGTCGTCCGGCAGCCCGGTGTCCGGCGCCGACGGGGCCGCCCGGGTCAGCCGGGCCACCTCGTCCCGCCAGCGGGCCGCCGGGCCGCCGGACTGGCCGCGCAGCGACCGCCACTCGGCGACCAGGTCGTCGGAGCGGGGTGCGACGTCACCGGACAGCAGCGCCACGACCTCGGCCGCACGCCGCCGGCCCACCTGCGCGGCGCCGTCGAGCAGTGCCCGGGCCAGCCGCGGGTGCGCCCCGACGGCGGTCAGCGCCCGGCCGCGCGGGGTGACCCGGCCGCCGTCGTCCACCGCGCCCAGCCGGCGCAGCGTCGCTCGGGCCACGGCGAACGCGGCCTCCGGCGGTGCGTCCGGCAACGCGAGCCCGGCGCCGTCCGGGGCGCCCCACACCGCCAGCTCCAGCGCCAGCCCGGTCAGGTCGGCGAGGGCGACCTCCGGCTCGGCAGCCGCGGGCAGCCGGTCGTGCTCGGCGGCCGACCACAGCCGGTACACCCGCCCGGGCGCCTCCCGGCCGGCCCGCCCGGCGCGCTGCACCGCCGAGGAGCGGGAGACCCGGACGGTGACCAGTGCGCCCATCCCGCGGGCCACGTCGAACCGCGGCACCCGGGCCAGGCCGGCGTCGACCACCGTGCGCACCCCGGGCACGGTCAGGCTGGTCTCGGCGACGTCGGTCGACAGGACCACCCGGCGGCGCGGGCCCGGGGTGAGGGCGGCGTCCTGCTGGTCGGGTGGCAGCCGGCCGTGCAGCGGCCGGACGTCGGCGTCCACGCCGGTCAGCAGGCCGGCGACCCGGCCGATCTCGGCCGCGCCGGGGAGGAAGACCAGCACGTCGCCGGTGGTCTCGGCCAGCGCCCGACGCACGGTGCCGGCGACCGCGGCCAGCAGCCGCGGGTCCACGACGGTGCCGTGCGGCGGGGCGACCGGCGGGCTGGGCGGGCACCAGATCGGCTCCACCTCGTGCAGCGAGCCGGTCGCCTGGACGACCGGCGCACCGCCCATCAGGGCAGCCAGCCGGTCGGCCGCGGCGGTCGCCGACATGGCCAGCAGCTCCAGCTCCGGGCGCAGCGCCGCCCGGACGTCGAGGGTGAAGGCCAGCGCGAGGTCGGTGTCCAGCTGCCGTTCGTGGCACTCGTCGAGCACCACGGCCGACACCCCGGGCAGCTCGGGGTCGGCCTGCAGCCGGCGGACCAGCAGGCCGGTGGTGACCACCTCGACGCGGGTGGCGTCGCTGCGCCGGCTGTCGCCGCGCACGCTGTAGCCCACGGAGCGTCCCACCGGCTCGCCCAGCAGCGCGGCCATCCGGCGGGCGGCGGCCCGGGCGGCCACCCGCCGCGGCTCGGCCACCAGGACCCGGCCGGGCAGTCGGTCGGCCAGCGCGAGCGGGACCAGCGTGGTCTTGCCCGTGCCCGGCGGGGCGACCAGCACCGCAGCGCCGGCCGCGGTCAGCGCCGTGTCGAGTGCGGGCAGCACCGAGCGGACCGGCAGGTCGGTCCCGGGCGTCCCTGGCGGCGGCAGCACGCCGGCCAGTCTCGCCTGCGGTGCAGACCCGAGCCCGCCCAGGACTTGTCCGGGTCGGCATCCGGGGCCAGGGTGGGCACCTGGGACGACGACGTCCGGAGGTCTGCGTGGCGACGCACAGCGGCAGCGGCAACCGAACCGGCGTGGGTGCACCGGCACCCCGCCCGCCCGAGCGGGTGCGCAACGTGGCGCTGGTGGGTCGCGCCGGCGCGGGCAAGACCACCCTGGCCGAGGCGTTGCTGGTGGCTGCCGGGGCGCTGCCCCGCGGTGGCCGGGTGGAGGACGGCACCACCTGCCTGGACACCGAGGAGGTGGAGGTCCGGCTCCAGCACTCGGTCTCGTTGCACGCCGCGACGGTCGAGCACGCCGGCCACCGGGTCACCCTCCTGGACACCCCGGGCGCCCCGGACTTCGTCGGCGAGCTGCGGGCGGCGCTGCGGGCCGCCGACGCCGCGCTGGTCGTCGTCTCCGCGGTGACCGGGGTGGACGCCGGCACCGTGCAGGTGTGGGACGAGTGCGCCGCCGCCGGGCTGCCGCGGGCGGTGGTGGTCACCCAGGTCGACCGGCCGCGGGCCGACGTCCCGGCCGTCGTGCGGAGCTGCCGGGAGCTGCTCGGCGCCGGGGTCCACCCGCTGCACGTGCTCGGGGACGACGGCGCGCTCACCTCGCTGCTGGAGCCGCTGCCCGGGAACCCGGAGCGCGACCGGCTGCGGGCCGAGCTGATCGAGGGGGTGATCGCCGAGAGCGAGGACGAGACGCTGATGGACCGCTACCTCGCCGGCGAGCCGATCGAGGTCGCCGACCTGGTCGCCGACCTGGAGACGGCGGTCGCCCGCGGGGACTTCCACCCGGTGCTGTGCGCCGCCCCGCCCACCGGGCTCGGGGTGGGGGAGCTGCTGGACCTGCTGGTGAGCGCCTTCCCCTCGCCGCTCGAACGCCCGTGCCCACCCGTCGTCCGGCCGGACGGACGGCCGGCCGGGCACGTGGGATGCGACCCGGCCGGGCCGCTCGTCGCCGAGGTGGTGCGGACGACGACCGACCCCTACCTCGGCCGGATCTCCCTCGTCCGGGTCTTCTCCGGCACCCTGCGACCCGATGCCCCGGTGCACGTCTGCGGCGCCGGATCGGGGCACGGCTGGGGCGAGCAGCACCCCGACCACGACGCCGACGAGCGGGTCGGGGGCATCGCCGCCGTGCTGGGCAGCACGCTCCGGCCGGTCGCCGAGTGCCCGGCCGGTGACCTCTGCGCGGTCGCCCGGCTGACCAGCGCCGAGACCGGCGACACCCTGTCGGACCCGGAGCACCCGCTGGTGGTGCCGCCCTGGCCGCTGCCGGACCCGCAGCTGCCGGTGGCGGTCGAGGCGGCCTCGCGCAGCGACGAGGACCGGCTGGCCGCCGCGCTGACCCGGCTGGCCGCCGAGGACCCGGCGGTGCGGGTGGAGCGGCGTCCGGACACCGGGCAGCTGCTGCTGTGGTGCGTGGGCGACGCGCACGCCGAGGTGCTGCTGGACCGGCTGCGCGGCCGGTACGGCGTCGCGGTGCAGACCCCGCCGGTCCGGGTGCCGCTGGTGGAGACGCTCGCCGGCCCGGCCACCGTGACCGGGCGGCACGTCAAGCAGTCCGGCGGGCACGGCCAGTACGCCGTGGTGGTCCTCGAGGCCCGGCCGGGGCCGCCCGGGTCCGGGGTCACCTTCAGCCAGCGGGTGGTCGGCGGGGCGGTGCCCACCCAGTTCCACGGCAGCGTGGAGAAGGGCGTGCGCGCCCAGGCCGCCCGCGGGGTGAGCGCGAACCGGCCGCTGGTCGACGTGGAGGTGGTCCTCGTCGACGGCAAGGCGCACTCCGTCGACTCCTCCGACGCCGCGTTCTCCGCCGCCGGCGCGCTCGCCCTGCGCGAGCTCGCCGCCGCGGCCGGCACCCAGGTGCTGGAGCCGTGGTGCGCCGTGGAGGTGACGGTGCCCGCCGAGCACGTCGGCCCGGTCCTCGGTGACCTCGCCGGGCGGCGGGCCCGGGTCACCGGGAGCGCCGCCGACCCCGCGCGGGAGGAGACGACGGTGCACGCCGAGGTGCCGGAGCGGGAGCTGATCACCTACCCGCGCGCGCTGCGGTCGGTGTCGCACGGCACCGGCCGGTTCACCCGCCGCCCGCTGGGCCACGAGCCGGCCCCGGCCGCCGTCGTCGCCGACCTGCAACCGGCCTGAGCCCGGGCCGGCGGCACCGGTCGAGCGACGAGGAGAGGAGCCACCGTGGCACGACGGGGAGACCAGCAGGCGCCCGGCGCCGAGGTGACCGACCGCAGCAAGCCGGCGACCGGCCGGGGTGGGGAGCAGTCGAACGTCACCGACACGTCGGTCCCGCCCGGCCGCCAGTGGGCGGGCCGGATCGGGGGGCCGGTCGCCGCGCTGGTCGTCTACTTCCTGCTCCGTCAGGACGACGCCCTGAGCACCGCCGGCCGGACGACGGCGGCGATCGGCGTGCTGCTCGCCGTCTGGTGGATGACCGAGGCGCTCCCGCTGCCGGCGACCGCGCTGGTGCCGATCGTCGCCTTCCCGCTGCTGGGCGTGCTGTCGGTGGCGGAGGCGACCGCGCCCTACGCCAACTCGAACATCTTCCTGTTCATGGGCGGGTTCATGATCGCCCTGGCCATGCAGAAGTGGGAGCTGCACCGGCGGATCGCGCTGCTCACCGTGCGGGCGGTGGGCACCAAGCCACCCCGGCTGATCGCCGGGTTCATGCTCGCCACCGCCTTCCTGAGCATGTGGGTGAGCAACACCGCGACCACGGTGCTGATGCTGCCCATCGGGCTCAGCGTGCTGATGCTCGTGCTGGACCGGGTGGCCGCCGGCAGCGCCGACGCCGAGGCCGTCGCGGCGGCCACCGACACCGACGGCGGCACCGGCGGCGACACCCCGGGTGACGGCGGCCCGGCGGTCACCGAGCTGATCCAGGACTCCGACACCCGCAACTTCGCCGTCGCGATGATGCTGGGCATCGCCTACGCGGCCAGCATCGGCTCGCTCGCCACGCTGATCGGCACGCCGCCCAACCTCATCCTCGCCGCCTTCGTGGAGCAGAACTACGACATCGAGCTGGGCTTCGGCGAGTGGATGCTGATGGGATTGCCGCTGGCCGCGGTCTTCCTGGTGCTGGCCTGGCTGGTGCTCACCAAGGTGGTGTTCCGTTCCGGGCTGCGCGAGATCCCCGGCGGGAAGCGGGTGATCCAGTCCGAGATCGAGAAGCTCGGCTCGATGTCCCGGGGCGAGTGGACCGTGCTGGTGGTGTTCGTGACCACCGCGCTGCTGTGGGTGTTCCGCCAGCCGCTGACCGGCTGGGGCGCGCTGACCGACGTGCTGCCGTTCGTGGCCAACCTCGACGACGCCACCATCGCCATCGCCGCGGCCGTCGCGCTGTTCCTCATCCCGGTCAAGGCCCGGGAGGGCGTCTCCGCGCTGGACTGGCAGCAGGCGCAGAAGCTCCCCTGGGGCGTGCTGCTGCTCTTCGGCGGGGGCCTGAGCCTGGCCGCCGCGGTGCAGGCGAGCGGGCTGGACGAGTACGTGGGCAACCAGGTGGGGGCCGTCGGGACGCTGCCGGCCATCGTCCTCGTGGTCGTGACCGCTGCCGTGGTCCTGCTGCTCACCGAGGTCACCAGCAACACGGCGACGGCGGCGGCCTTCCTGCCGGTCCTCGGCGGGGTCGCCCTCGGGCTCGACCTCTTCCCGCTGGTGCTCCTGGTGCCCGCGGCGCTGGCCGCCACCTGCGCGTTCATGCTGCCGGTGGCCACCCCGCCGAACGCGATCGTGTTCGGCTCCGGCTACGTCACGATCGGGCAGATGATCCGGGCCGGCGCCGTCCTCAACGTGATCGGCATCGTGCTGATCACCGCCGCGGTCTACTTCCTCGGCGGGGTCGCCCTGGGCATCACCTTCTGACCTCCTCACCCGCCGGCCGCGGGACCAGGGGCCGGCCCGGCGTTTCCCGCCGGGCGGCCGGTGGGCACGGGGCGCCGGGGCACGTGACCGGCGCGTCGTCCTGCCGCACCCGAGCCGGGGGGAGGGGGACGTCGTGGAGGACCTGCACCTGGGCTATGCGCTCGTCGGCAGCCTCGCGGTGGCCCTGGCCGCGCTGTCCAGCAAGATGCGCGAGCTGCCGTTCAGCGAGCCGTTGCTGGCGCTGGTGCTCGGGGTGGTCGTCGGCCCGCAGGTCCTGGGGCTGATCGAGGTGGCCGAGGCGACGCGGTCGACGTTGGTCGAGGAGACCGCGCGCGTGCTGCTCGCCGTGTCGCTGATCGGCGTGGCCCTGCGCTACCCGGTGCGCCGGCTGCGCCCGATCGTCACCCCGGCCGCGCTGCTGGTGACGGCCGGGATGGCCGGGATGGCGGTGCTCTCCGCCGGGCTGGCCTGGCTGGTGCTCGGCGTCCCGCTGGCGCTGGCGGCGCTCATCGGCGCCTGCATCACGCCCACCGATCCGGTGCTGGCCTCCAGCGTGGTCACCGGGGAGCCGGCCGAGGAGCACCTGCCGGCCCGCACCCGCCAGCTGCTGTCGGCCGAGTCGGGCACCAACGACGGGCTGGCGCTGCCGCTCGTGCTGCTGGGGATCGCCCTCGTGCTGGGGGACTCCCTGGGGCACGCCGCCCTGGACGGCGTCTACCAGGTGGTCGTCGCCGTGGTCGTCGGCACCGTGGTCGGGTGGATCGCCGGGCGTGCGGTCAGCTTCGCGATCAGCCGCAACGACGTCTCCGAAGGCGCCTCGCTGGTGTTCACGCTGGTCCTGGCCATCGCGGTCCTCGGCATCGCCCGGATCGCCAACGCCGACGGCATCCTCGCGGTCTTCGTCGCCGGGCTGGCCTACAACGTCGCCGTCGGGCAGGACGAGGTCGGCCCGCAGAACACCATCGACGAAGGCGTCAACCGGTACCTGGTGCTCCCGCTGTTCCTGCTGCTGGGCATCCTGCTGCCCTGGTCGGCCTGGGCGGACCTCGGCTGGACGGCGCTGGTCTTCCCGGTGGCCGTGCTGCTGCTCCGGCGTCCCCCCGTGCTGCTCGCGCTGATGCGGCCGCTGGGGCTGCAGCTGCGGGACGCGGTGTTCCTGGGCTGGTTCGGGCCGATCGGGGTGAGCGCGCTGTTCTACCTGACCTTCAGCGAGGAGGAGGGCGTGACCGATCCCCGGCTGTGGGCGGCGGGCACCCTGGTGGTCGCGGCCAGCACGGTCGCACACGGGATCACCTCGGCACCCGGCCGCCGGATCTACCGCCGGGTGGCGGGCACCTGATCGTTGCCGCCTGCACTCACCCTGCGGATGATCACCACTGCCGGTAGGCATGCGGCATGACGGTGATCGGCTTCCACAACTCCCACGAGCAGGTGCACCCCAGCGACCTGCTCCGCGCGGTGCAGCACGCCGAGCAGGTGGGCTTCACCGCGGCGATGTGCTCCGACCACCTCGAGCCGTGGAACCCACGGCAGGGCGAGTCGGGGTTCGCCTGGTCCTGGCTGGGCGCGGCCATGGCGACCACCGGGCTGCCGTTCGGGGCGGTCAACGCCCCCGGGCAGCGCTACCACCCGGTGATCATCGCCCAGGCGATCGCGACCCTGGGCTCGATGTTCCCCGGCCGGTTCTGGGTCGCGCTGGGCTCCGGTGAGGCGATGAACGAGCACATCACCGGGCACGTCTGGCCGCGCAAGGAGCTGCGCGACGCGCGGCTGCGCGAGTGCGTGGACATCATCCGGGCGCTGCTGGCCGGTGAGGAGGTCAGCCACGACGGGCTGGTCACCGTCGACCGGGCCCGGATCTGGACCCTGCCCGAGCAGCAGCCGGCGCTCATCGCCCCGGCCGTGACGGCGAAGACCGCCGCCCGGCACGCCGAGTGGGCCGACGGCCTGGTCACCATCAACCAGCCGCACGACGTGCTGCGCGAGGTCATCGCCGCCTACCGGGACGCCGGCGGCCAGGGGACGCTCGCCATCCAGGTGCACGTCTCCTGGGACCCCGACCACGACCGCGCCGTCGCGCTGGCCCACGACCAGTGGCGCAGCAACGTCTTCCCGCCGCCGCTGTGCTGGGACCTGGACAGCACCACGGCCTTCGACCAGGCCAGCGCGCACGTCAGCCCGGAGGCCGTGGGGGAGTCGGTCCGCATCTCCAGCGACCTGGCCCAGCACGCGGCCTGGATCCAGGAGTACGTGGACCTCGGGTTCGACCAGGTCCACCTGCACCACGTGCCCAAGGAGCAGCTGCCCTTCCTGGACGCCTTCGGGGAGCACGTCCTGCCCCAGCTGGACGTCACCGCACCGGCCCCCGCGGTCGCGATCGACCCACCCGGCCCGGTCGAGCCCCGCCGCCCGGCGCAGGCCCCCGAGCCCGCGATCCTGGACTGAGGAGCGTCACCGATGCGGATCACCGACACCTCGGACCTGTGGTGGAAGAACGCCGTCGTCTACTGCCTGGACGTCGAGACGTTCATGGACTGGAACAGCGACGGGGTCGGCGACCTCGAGGGGCTGGCCCAGCGGCTGGACCACCTGGCCGACCTCGGCATCACCTGCCTGTGGCTGATGCCCTTCTACCCGACCGCCGGGCGGGACGACGGCTACGACATCACCGACTACTACGCCGTCGACCCCCGGCTGGGCACCCTCGGCGACCTGGTCGAGATGATCCGGACCGCGAACGACCGCGGCATGCGGGTGATCGCGGACCTGGTGGTCAACCACACCTCCGACCAGCACCCCTGGTTCCAGTCGGCGAAGGCCAGCACGGACTCCCCGTACCGGGACTTCTACGTGTGGCGGGAGGACGAGCCCCCGGACACCTCGGGCCAGGTGGTCTTCCCCGACGCCGAGGAGGGCATCTGGACGCACAGCCCGGAGACGGACACGTGGTACCTGCACCGCTTCTACGCCGAGCAGCCCGACCTCGACGTCACCAACCCCCGGGTCCGGGACGAGATCGCCAAGATCATGGGCTTCTGGCTCCAGCTGGGGCTGGCCGGCTTCCGGGTCGACGCCGTCCCGTTCCTGCTGGAGACCGCCGGGGTGGACGAGGACTCCGCCGCGCACTTCCCCGACCCGCACGAGTACCTGCGCGCGCTGCGCGCCTTCCTCGGCCGGCGGACCGGCTCGGGGGTGCTGCTGGGTGAGGTGAACCTGCCGTTCGAGCAGCAGGCCGAGTTCTTCGGCGGCCAGGACGGCGACGAGCTGACCATGCAGTTCGACTTCAACACGATGCAGCAGATGTACCTGTCGCTGGCCCGTGGGGACGCCGGTGCGCTGGCCGCCTCCCTCGCCGCCCGCCCGGAGATCTCCCCGGACAGCCAGTGGGGCACGTTCGTCCGCAACCACGACGAGCTGACCCTGGACAAGCTCGGTGACGACGAGCGCGCCGAGGTGTTCGCCGCCTTCGGCCCGGAGGAGGAGATGCAGGTCTACGACCGGGGCCTGATCCGCCGGCTGCCGCCGATGCTGGCCGGTGACCCCCGGCGGGTCCGGATGGTCTACAGCCTGCTGTTCTCCCTCCCCGGCACCCCGGTGCTCTTCTACGGCGAGGAGATCGGGATGGGGGAGGACCTCTCGGCCGGCAGCCGGCTGTCGGTGCGCACCCCGATGCAGTGGACCAGCGGCGCCAACGGCGGGTTCTCCGACGCGCCGGCGAAGGAGCTGACCCGGCCGGTCGTCGACGGTGGCTTCGCCCCCGAGTTCGTCAACGTCGCCGACCAGCGCCGGGACCCGGACTCGCTGCTGTCGTTCATGAAGCTGCTCATCCGCCGCTACCGGGAGTCGCCGGAGCTCGGCTGGGGCGGGTTCCAGCTGCTGGAGCAGCCGCACGCCGCCGTCCTGGCGCACCTGTGCACCTGGGACGACGGAGCCCTGGTCGCGGTGCACAACCTCGGTGCCGAGCCGCTCTCGGTGCCGGTCACGGTGCCCGGCTGCGGGGCCGGTCACCGGCTGGAGGACCTGCTCACCGCGGGCGGCGCCCAGCTGGCCGACGACGGCTCGGTCGAGCTTGCGCTGGAGGGCTACGGCTACCGCTGGCTGCGGGTGGTCGCCGAGGACAGCCGCCGGATCCTGTAGCTGATGCTGTGGTCTGCAGCTGACGCTGTGGCCTCACGGGATCACGGTGGGTCACTCCCCGCCGTGGTCCCGCGTGTCCCACCCGCCACACCCCGGCACCTGCGCAGCTTCGTCGGGGGGCGCACCTACCGTCCGCACCCGAGGTGATCACACAGATGAGCGACGAGCAGGACGTGCGGGCGGCCGGGACGGTCGACCGGGGACGACGGACGGAGACCGGGTCGACGGCGGCGGTGGTGCCCGACCAGCGGACGCAGGGCGAGCCGGAGGCACCGCCGACGGTGCCGGATGCGGCCCCGCCGGCGGCTCCGGCGGAGGAGAGACCGGACGGGGTGCCCGCGGGAGCATCGGTCCCGGCGCCCGCCGCGGACGGCGAGCCCGACCCGCGGGAGGATGCGGCCGGGGAGCTGCCGGCCGCTCCACACCCGACCGCGCCGGTCGGCTTCCGGCCACGGCCGCGGATGCCCCGGCGCGGGGGCCCGATGGTGCGGATGGGCCCGTGGGCACCGGTGGCCGGCGCGGGGCTCGGCCTGCTGCTGGGCCTGGTGGTCGTGCTCTTCCTGGCGCCGGCGGTGGACACGTTCGACCAGCGGCTGTCCCTGGTGTTCGTCGTCCTCGGGCTGACCCTGCTGGGCGCCGGCGGCACCCTGCTGGCCGATGAGGTCCGGCTCCTCCGTCGCGGTGCCCAGGCCGCCGAGGTGCGGGCGTCGAACGCGGGGGTGATCGCCGGCCTGCTCAACGGTCTCACCCCGGCCCGGCTGCTGATCACCGCGAGCGCCTTCGTGCTCCTGCTCAGCGCCTACGTCACCAACGGCGGGGTCTGACCCTCGGCTCGAGCCGGGTGCGGCCGGTCAGCTCTGCCCCCGCTGACCGGGCCGCGCCCGGGCCGGGCCCCCGACCGGCCCGGGTCAGCCGGCGAGCAGGGCGTCGAGACGTCGGTAGCCCTCCCGCACCCCGCTCTCCATGCCGCTGGCCAGGAAGGCGTCCCGGTCGGCGAAGGAGTCGACCAGTGAGGTCGCGACCAGTCGGGTGCGCCCGCCGGGCAGCTCCGCCAGCACGAGCTTCTCCAGGGCCACACCGTCGGGCATCCCCTCGAAGGTGAAGGTCTGCACGATGAGCTCGGCCGGGCGGACCTCGTGGAAGCAGCCGTGGAAGCCGTACTCGACGCCGTCCTGCACGTGCACGTACCGGTAGGAGCCGCCGGTGCGGCAGTCGTGGTGCTCGATCCGGGCCTGCATGTCGCGGGGGCCCTGCCACTGCACGACGAGGTCGGGGTCGGTGTGCGCCCGGAAGACCTTCTCCCGGGGTGCGTCGAACTCGAGGGTGATCCGGACCAGCGGGACGTCGGGGTCGGCGACGATCTGGGTCTGTGGCGCGTCGGTGGTGGTCATGTCGGGGGGCCTTCCGGTGTGGGTGGCATGGGTGGGACGTCGTCCGGCAGCGCGGCGAGGACGTCGTCGAGCCGGCGGTAGCGCTCCTCGGCCTGGCGCCGGTAGCGCTCGATCCACGTCGTCATCAGGTCGAAGACCTGCGCCTCCAGGTGCACCGGGCGGCGCTGGGCCTCCCGGCTGCGGCTGACGAGGCCGGCGTCCTCGAGCACCTTCAGGTGCTTGGACACCGCCTGCAGGCTCACGTCGTAGGGGGCGGCGAGCTCGTTGACCGTGGCGTCGCCGACGGCGAGCCGGGCCACCATGTCCCGTCGGGTGGGGTCGGCCAGTGCCGAGAACACCTGGGACAGGGCATCTGCCGCCACGGCACCTCCTCTCGTTGTCAACCGACTGGTTGACAACGAGGGTGGTCCTGGTCGGGATCCTTGTCAACCAGCTGGTTGAGAAAGCTGAGCGGGCGTCGTGCTGCCGGGTGCGCTCAGGTGCCGGTGCCCGCGGTCCGCAGCTCGGCCAGCGACAGCCGGCCGGTCACGAGGTCGTCGGCGACGTCGTCCACGACCCGGTCGGTGGCGAAGGCGTGCGCCCGGAGGACGGCCAGTGCGTCGGCGGTGTCCAGGCCCAGGGCGACGTTCACCATGCCGGTCGCCTGCCAGACCCTCGCCCGGCTCGACGCGTCCGGCGTGTCCCACCAACTGCGTCGGGCCTCCGTCAGCGGGGCGCCGGTCACGGTGGCGGCCATGGCCCGGGTCAGGGTCTCGGTCACCTGCGCGACGTCGCCCCGGTCGGTGGCCGACAGCGAGGCCAGGTCACGCACCCAGAGGTCGAGGACGACCAGGGGTCCCAGGGGTGGCGGCAACGGCACGGACAGGACGCCGCGGAACGGCGTCTCGCCGACCAGCGCGCCGTGCAGGTCCGGCCAGTTCCGGGCGATGTCCGCCGTGTCGAAGGCGATGGCGTGGCCGTCGTCGTGCGCGCGCAGGCAGGGACCTTCGCCGTGGGTGAACTGCAGGCGTTCGGCCCGGGAGGTCGTCGGGTCGCTGGCGCCGATCGGCGTCCGCCGGCCGTGCACGTCGTGGATGCTCAGACCCGCCCCGTCGACGGGCAGGGCGGCCACACAGGCCTGGGCCAGCCGGACGCCGAGCAGCTCCGGCCCGCGCAGCTCGGGTGGGGGCAGCTGACCGAGTGCAGCGCTGAACCGCTGTGACGCAGGGGTGGGGCCGTCCATGGTTGCTCCTGTCCGAGGGCGCGGGGCCGCGCCCGGCCAGCCTGGCGGCCGGAACGGCGGTGCACCACCGGAGCGCGCTCAGCCGAAGGCGTCCAGCCCGAGGTGGACGGCGAGGGCCAGGCCGGCCACGGCGATGAGCCGGCGCAGCGGGGTCTGCGGCACCCGGCGCACCACCCGTGGGCCGAGCCGGCCGCCGAGCAGGAAGCCGATGGCCAGGGGGAGCGCGGCGAGCCACGCGACGTCGGCGAAGACGGCGTAGCCCAGTGCGGCCACCCCGTTGGCCAGGCCCAGGACGACGTTCTTCAGCGCGTTGCTGCGCGGCACGCCCTCGCCGGTGACCAGCAGGTACACCGCCAGCAGGAGCACCCCGGCAGCAGCCCCGAAGTACCCGGCGTAGACGGAGGCGGCGAAGGTGCCCGCGACCAGGCTCCAGTGGTCCCGAGCCGCCGGCCCCGCCGCCCCGTCGGCGGCCAGCTCCCGGGGTGGCCGCTGGACCAGGATGGCGATGGCCGCTCCGGCGATGAGGACGGGCACCAGCTTCTCGAACGCCCCGCTCGGGGTGGACAGCAGCAGCACCGCCCCGACGACGCCGCCGAGCAGCCCGACGGGCCCCAGCCGGACCAACCGGGCGCGCTGACCGGTGAGCTCCGGCCGCGAGGCGCTCACCGCACCGACCCCGCTGAGCACCAGGGCGACGGTGTTGGTCACGTTGGCCGACACCGGTGACAGGCCGGTGGCCAGCAGCGCGGGGTAGCTGATCAGGGAGGCCAGGCCGGCGATGCTGCCGATCAGCCCGGCCCCCAGGCCGGCCAGCACGAGGAGCCCGAACTCCAGGGCGCTCATCGGCGCAGCAGCACCCAGATCGCGGTCACCCCGAGCACCACGATCGCGCTGCGCAGCAGCGCCGCGGGCAGCCGCCGGCCCAGCGTCGACCCGACGTACCCGCCGACCAGTGCACCGCCGGCCACCAGCGCGGCCGCGCCCCAGTCGATCCGCTCCGTCGCCACGATCACGTAGGCCAGCGCCGCCACGGCGTTGACGGCGAGGGTCAGCACGTTCTTGATCGCGTTGAGCCGGTGCAGCGGCTCGCGGAGCAGCAGGCCGAAGATGCCGATCTGCAGCACTCCCTGGCTGGCGGCGAAGTAGCCGCCGTAGGTGCCGGTCGTGTAGGCGCCGGCGAAGAGCGCAGCCAGCCGGCCGCGGCCGATCCCCTGCTCATCCTCGACCGTGCCCGCCCGGGCGCGCCGGGCAGCCAGCCGACGCTGCAGCAGGGGCTGGACGGCGACCAGCACGACGGCCAGCCCGACCAGCGCCGGCACGATCGCCTCGAAGGCCGAGGCGGGCAGGTGCAGCAGCAGGAAGGCGCCGGTGAGCGCACCCAGCACCGAGGCCGGCAGCAGCTGCAGCAGCAGCCGGCGTTGGCCGTGCAGCTCTCGCCGGTAGCCGATCGCGCCGGTCAGGTTGCCGGGCACCAGGCCCAGGGAGTTGGTGATGGTCGCCGTCACCGGGGGCAGCCCGACGGCCAGCAGCACGGGAAAGGTGACCAGCGTGCCGGAGCCGACGACGGCGTTGATCCCGCCCGCGGCCAGTCCGGCGGCGGCCACCAGGACCATCTCCCACACCGTCATGCCCACATCGGCGCGAGGGTGTCACAGTGGTCTGGTGTGAGGCCGCGCACGGCGGTCAGGCGCGGGTCAGCGCTCCCGTGGTCACCGGCGGTGCGGAGCCGGCGACCTGCACCCGGTTCTTGCCCGCCGCCTTGGCCGCGTACATCGCCAGGTCGGCCTGCTGCAGGGTGCTGGTCCAGGAGACGCCGGGCAGCACGCACGCGGCCCCGACGCTCGCCCCGACCCGCGCCGTCCCGGCGGCCAGCTGCACCGGATCCGAGGCCACCTCGACCAGTCGCCGGCCCAGGGCCTCGGCCTCGCCGGCGTCGGCGGCGTGCACCAGGACGGCGAACTCGTCGCCGCCCAGCCGGGCGCACAGCCCCGGCGCGCGGACCACCCCGGCCAACCGTGCGCCCACGGCGCGCAGCAGTTCGTCGCCCGCCGCGTGCCCCAGCTGGTCGTTGACCGGCTTGAAGTCGTCCAGGTCGACGAACAGCACCCACGGGTCGCCGGCGGGGCCGGCGGTCGCTGCCGCCAGGGCGGCGGAGAAGCTGCTGCGGTTGGCCAGGCCGGTGAGGGCATCGGTGCGCGCCTGCACCTCCAGCTCGCGGTGCGCGCTGGTCGCCCGCACGGCCAGGGACACCTGGTTCACCAGCGACTGGATGGCGACCATGCCCTCCGGGCGCAGGTACCGGCCGCCCAGGAGCAGGTGCCGGCCAGGCTCGTCCGGCATCGGGATCGCCGCCCAGCTGCCCGCCCCTCCGGTGCAGGCCACGAGCTGCCGCGGCGGGGTGATGCGCCAGGGCTGGTGCGCGACGGCAGCCGCGGCCAGGCCGGCGGCGGCCGGGGTGCGGTTGAGGGTGGGGGGCAGCTGCCGGACCGAGCCGGCGGACCGCTGCACGACGAGGAGCGCCCCGTCGTCCTCGACGAGGACCACGGACAGCCCGGGGGTGAGCCGGCAGATGTGCTCGACGGCCTCCCAGCCGCGCTGGCGGATCTGCTCGACGTCGGTGACCCCGAGCAGCTGGCCCACCAGCCGGGCGAGCGTGGCGTCCCAGGCCTGGGCCAGCTGGTGCTCCTGCAGCACCAGGGCCAGGTGTCGGGCGACCACGGCCAGCAGCGGGGCGATCGGCAGCGCACCGAGCAGCGGGGCGGCCGGAGCCGCCGTGGCGTGCCCGGGGACGACCTCCCACAGCGCGAGGGCGGCGACCAGGCCGGCGCACTGCGCGGCCGTGTAGGCCCCGGTCTCCCAGGTGCGTCCGTAGACGGCGCGGAACCACAACGCGGCGAAGGTGACGCCGAGGGCAGCCGCCGGTACCGGCGAGGCGAGGGCGAACACGCAGATGGCCACCGCGTCGAGGAGGTCCAGGGCGAGCGGTGCACGAGCCGTGGCGTAGCGGTGCAGCCACGACGTGACCAGGGCTGCCACGGCCCCGGTGATCGCGGCCAGCTGCCAGGTCTCCGCCCCGGGGACGGCTCCCAGCGAGGTGAGCACGAGGGAGACCAGGGCGGCGGCGCAGAAGAGCCAGCGGGTGCGTTCGACGAGATCGGCGGGACGACGGAAGACCGACCAGCGTGTCGCCGGGGGTGGGGGCATGGCGGTCCTCGTCCTCGAGCCCGGCTCTGCTCGCCGGAGCGTCCACCCAGGTCTTCGGCGTCCGGGGGCAGGACCTGGATCACCCGTCCGGGTCGATCACGCCGAGCGCTGCCTGCCTGCCCGGGGCCTGGACAGCTCCCACGCAGGTGAGCAGAGTGCGAACCGTGCCCCGCCACCCGCCCGCGTACCGCTTCGTCACCGTCTGGCGGGTGCCCGGCACGATCGCCGAGGTCCGCGGAGTGCTCAGCGACAGCGCCGCGCTGCCCCGGTGGTGGCCGGCGGTCTACCTCGACGTCGTCCCGGTTGCCGACGGCGGGCCGGACGGCGTGGGGCGCACGGTCGAGGTGTTCACCACGGGCTGGGCGCCCTACACGCTGCGCTGGACGTTGCGGATCACCGAGACGATGACCGACGACGGGTTCGCCCTCACCGCGGTGGGGGACCTGGTGGGCAGCGGCCGGTGGGCCTTCGCGCAGGAGGGTCCCGAGGTGGTGATCACCTACGACTGGCAGGTGCGTGCGGCCAAGCCGCTGCTGGCCCGGCTCAGCTGGCTGCTGCGGCCGGCGTTCGAGGCCAACCACCGGTGGGCGATGGCCCGCGGCGAGGAGAGCCTGGCGCTGGAGCTCCGCCGGCGCCGCGACCCGGCCGCCGCCGTCCCGCCGCCCCCCGGCCCGACCTTCCGCCGGCCGGCCCCGTCCAGAGGCTCGTCCCGAGCTCGCGAGGGCTGAGGAGGACGGGGTCCTTCCTCAGTCCTTGCGGCCGGCGTCGAGCAGTCGCATCACCAGCACGCCCTCCTCGTCGGAGGCGTCCAGGTCGATCTCGGCGTCGAAGCCCCAGTCGTGGTCCCCGGCCGGGTCGTCCAGGATCTGCCGCACCTGCCACAGCCGCGGCTCGGACCTGTCCACGATCAGCAGCGCCGGGCCGCGGGCGTCGCCGCCGGTGTTGAGGTCGGCGTGCTCGGCGAAGTACGCCTGCACCACCTCGCCCCACCGGTCGGCGTCCCAGCCCGCCGCGGAGTCCAGCTCGCCCAAGTCGTACCAGCGCCGCCGGGCGATGAGCTCGACCCGGCGGAACAGCGCGTTGCGGATCATCGCGGTGAACGCCCGCTCGTTGCCGGTCAGCGGCCGCGGCCGGGCCGGGACGGCGACCGGGGCGTCCAGCGGCTGGTCGGCGCTGGTCAGCTGCTCCCACTCGTCCAGCAGCGAGGAGTCGACCTGGCGCACCAGCTCACCCAGCCACTCGACGATGTCGGTGACCTCCTCGGTGCGGGCGTCGGCGGGCACGCCGGAGCGCAGCGCCTTGAAGGCGTCGGAGAGGTAGCGCAGCACTGCGCCCTCGGAGCGGGTGAGCCCGTAGTGGTTCACCAGCTCCCGGAACGTCATCGCCTGCTCCCACATGTCCCGGACGACGGACTTGGGGGAGAGCTGCGCGTCGCGCGCCCACGGGTTGCCGGCGGAGTAGACCTCGAACGCGTGGTCGAGCAGCTCCTCCAGCGGCTTGGGCCAGGTGATCTCCTCGAGCAGCTCCATCCGCTCCTCGTACTCGATCCCCTCGGCCTTCATCTGGGCCACGGCCTCGCCCTTGGCCTTGTTCAGCTGCGCGGAGATGATCTGCCGAGGGTCGTCCAGCGTCGCCTCGATCACCGAGACGACGTCCAGGGCGTAGGTGTCGTTGCCCTCGGCGTCCGGACCGGGGGAGAGCAGGCCGATGGCGGCCAGCGCGAAGGTCGACAGCGGCTGGTTGAGCTGGAAGTCCGGCGGCAGGTCCAGGGTCAGCCGGTAGCGGCGGCCATCGGGTTCGGGGACCTCGAGCCGCTCGATCACCCCGGCGGTGATCAGCGACCGGGCGATGCCGATCACCTCGCGGATGTGCTTCAGCTGCCGTGGGCGTGGCTCGTGGTTGTCGGTGAGCAGCCGGCGCATCGCCGCCACCGGGTCGCCCGGCCGGGCCAGCACGTTGAGCACCATCCCGGTGGACACCCGGAAGTGGCTGCTCAGCGGCTCGGGAGCGGCGGTGATCAGTCGCTGCTGGGTCGACTCGCTCCACGGGACCATGCCCTCGGGGACCTTGCGGCGCACCAGCTTGCGGCGCTTCTTCGGGTCGTCGGCGACCTTGGCGAACTGCTTGAGGTTCTCCACCTCGTGCTCGGGCGCCTGGACGACGACGGTGCCGGCGGTGTCGTAACCGGCCCGCCCCGCCCGCCCGGCGATCTGGTGGAACTCCCGGGCGTTGAGCAGTCGCGTGCGGGTGCCGTCGTACTTGCTCAGCGCGGAGAACACCACCGTGCGGATCGGCACGTTGATGCCCACCCCGAGGGTGTCGGTGCCGCAGATGACCTTGAGCAGCCCGGCCTGGGCCAGCTGCTCCACCAGCCGCCGGTACTTGGGCAGCATGCCGGCGTGGTGCACGCCGATGCCGTGCCGCACCAGCCGGGACAGCGTCGTCCCGAAGGCCGAGGAGAACCGGAAGCCGCCGATCAGGTCGGCGATCGCCTGCTTCTCCTCCTTCGTGGAGACGTTCACGCTCATCAGCGCCTGGGCGCGCTCCAGCGCCGAGGCCTGGGTGAAGTGGACGACGTAGACCGGCGCCTGCCGGGTGTCCAGCAGCTCCTGGATCGTCTCGTGCATCGGCGTCGTCGCGTAGTAGTGGTGCAGCGGCACCGGCCGCTCGGCGTGGGCGACCAGCGCGGTGGGCCGGCCGGTGCGCCGGGTGAGGTCCTCCTGGAGGGAGGTGACGTCGCCGAGGGTGGCGCTCATCAGCAGGAACTGCGCCTTCGGCAGCTCGATCAGCGGCACCTGCCAGGCCCACCCGCGGTCCGGGTCGCCGTAGAAGTGGAACTCGTCCATCACCACCAGGCCGATGTCGGCGTCCGGCCCCTCGCGCAGCGCGATGTTGGCCAGCACCTCGGCGGTGCAGGCGATGATCGGGGCGTCGGCGTTGACGCTCGCGTCGCCGGTGAGCATGCCGACGTTCTCCGCGCCGAAGACCCCGCACAGGGCGAAGAACTTCTCGCTGACCAGCGCCTTGATCGGCGCGGTGTAGAAGCTCACCCGGTCGGTGGCGAGTGCGGCGTACTGGGCGCCGGTGGCCACCAGGGACTTGCCCGACCCGGTCGGGGTGGCCAGGACGACGTTGGCGCCGCTGACCAGCTCGATCAGCGCCTCCTCCTGGGCCGGGTACAGCGTGGTGCCCGACGCCTGCGCCCACTCGGCGAAGCGGGTGAACACCGCGTCCGGGTCGTCGCCCAGGGCGAACAGCGACGAGAGGTCGCCGGGGTCGGCGATCAGCGGCGGTGCGTCCGGCGAGGGCAGCGCGGCGGCGGGGGAGTCGGCCGGGGTCGAGTCGGTACCGGCAGGAGAGAGCGTCATCGTGGGGAACAGCGTGCCCGACGCCCCGGACGTTCCCGCACCGACGCCGCCGTCACCACCTCCGGGCGGTCAAGGTCACGGTTCGGTCACGACCACTGCAGAGAGGGGTGGCACAGGTCGATCCTGGTCACCGGGTGAACAGCAGGTAAACGGAAGGTGGACCAGACATGCGTGAGAGTCGTTGCCCGGAGTGTCGCTGGGTGCCCGTCGTGGACGGCGATGGCCGTCGTCATCTGGAGATGCGGTGGGACCGCCCGGGCAGCGCCGTGGTCGCCTTCCCGGGCCCTGCCGCCGGCCTGTCCCGCCGGGCCGCCTGACGCTGGACCCGACCGGTTCGCCGGTCACCGGCGGGGGTAGGCGCGAGCACGAGCGGCACCGGGCCGGCGCACGGGCGCCGGCTGCGTGAGCAGAGCGCAGGGCTGCCGCCCGGACCTCGCAGGAGGAACCACCGTGTCGTCACCCCGCCCCGAGTCCCAGCCGGAGCAGCAGCAGACCCCGCCCGGCACGCTCGGTGAGATGGACCCCAGGCCCGACCACGGCGAGGAGAGCTACCGGGGTTCCGGGAAGCTGATCGGCAAGCGCGCCGTGATCACCGGGGGCGACAGCGGCATCGGCCGTGCCATCGCGATCGCCTTCGCGCGCGAGGGCGCCGACGTCCTGATCGCCTACCTCGACGAGCACGAGGACGCGCGGGAGACCGCGAAGCACGTCGAGGACGCCGGCCGGACGTGCGTGCTCGTGCCCGGCGACCTCGCCGACCGGTCGCACGCCAGGACGATCGTCCCCAAGGCCCTCGAGGAGCTCGGCGGGATCGACGTGCTGGTCAACAACGCGGCCTTCCAGATGAACCACGAGTCGCTGGACGAGATCACCGACGAGGAGTGGGACCACACCCTCGCGCTGAACCTGACCGCGATGTTCACCCTGATCCGCGATGCCGTGCCGCACATGCAGCCGGGCGCCTCGATCATCAACTCCTCGTCGGTGAACTCGGACAACCCGAGCCCCACCCTGGCGCCGTACGCGATGACCAAGGCCGGCATCGCCAACTTCACCGCCAGCATGGCCCAGCTGCTGGGGGAGAAGGGCATCCGCGCCAACAGCGTCGCGCCCGGGCCGGTGTGGACGCCGCTGATCCCCTCCACCATGCCCGCGGAGAAGGTGGCCGCCTTCGGTGGCAACACCCCGCTGGGCCGGGCTGCCCAGCCGGCCGAGCTGGCGCCGGTGTACGTGCTGCTGGCCAGTGACGAGTCGAGCTACGTCTCCGGTGCCCGGATCGCCGTCACCGGCGGCCGGCCGATCCTGTAGCGCCGCCTGAGGTCACCGGCTCTCCGGCCGAGTGAGCAGTTCCGGTCGCTGGCGCCGGCGTGTCCGTGCGTGTCGGCGACCGGAACTGCTCACTCGCGGGGGACGGCGTCGGCGATCGCGCGGACGTCGTCCGGGCGCACCCGGCAGCAGCCACCGACCAGCCGGGCGCCGGCGGCCAGCCACCCCGACACGTCGCCGACCCCCGGCTCGCCGGTCCACCGGCGGGCGGCGGCGTCCCAGACCTCGCCGCTGTTCGGGCAGGCCACCACCGGCTTCCCACTGGCGGCCGCAGCCACCTCCACCGCGGCGGCGACACCGGCCGGGTCGGTGCAGTTGACCCCGACGGCGACGACCTCCTCGACGTCCCGGGCCATCGCGCAGACCTCGGCCAGCGCCTCGCCGCGGCGGGTGCGCGCGACGCCGTCGGCGCCGGTCGTCGAGGTCAGCGACAGCCAGGCGGGCACGCCCAGCTCGGCCAGCTCCGCCAGCAGTGCCTCGACCTCCGCGGCGGCGGGCAGCGTCTCGCAGGCCAGCACGTCCGCGCCGGCCTCGGCCAACACGGCCAGCCGCGGCCGGTGGAACGCCCGCAGCTCGGCGACGGAGACGCGTTGGACGTAGTCACCGGTGTACTCCGAGCCGTCGGCCAGGAATGCGCCGTACGGGCCGACCGAGGCGGCCACCCAGCCGTCCCGGCCCGCCCGGGCCAGGCCGTCGCGGGCCAGCTGCACCGAGCGGGCCATCAGCGTGCAGGCCTCCGCCTCGTCGATGCCGGCGGCGGCGAAACCGGGGAAGGACGCCTGGTAGCTGGCTGTGGTGGCGACCTGGGCGCCCGCGCTCGCGAAGGCGGCGTGCGCGGCGACGACGGCCTCCGGGTCGTCGCGCCGCAACCGGGCCGACCAGAGCGAGGAGGTGACGTCGTGCCCGCGGAACTCGAGCTCGGTGGAGAGGCCGCCGTCGGCCACGACGGTCCCGGTGCGGAGTGCCTCGGCGAGGGTGGTCACGCCGCCGGCCCCCGCGCGCCGGGTGGGACGACGCGGTCGTCGCCACCCGGTGGAACCCGGCCGGTCCGCGCCCGCTGCTGCGCCGTCCAGGAGGCCAGCAGCCGCATGCCGTCGTGCGAGGCACTGCCGGGTTCGGTGCTGTAGACGAACATCGTCTGGTCGGGGTCACCGGGCAGGGCGAGGGCCTCGTAGTGGATGACCACCGAGCCGATCGCCGGGTGTCGCATCCGCTTGGTGCCGTGGGTGCGCTCGTGCACTCGCCGGTCCTGCCACCAGCCGCGGAACTCCGCGCTCTTGATCGAGAGTTCGCCGACGAGGCGCTCGAGCAGCGGGTCGTCGGGGTGGCGGCCCGCGTCCAGGCGCAGGCTGCCGACGGCGTCGGCGGCCACGGCCGCCCAGTCCTGGTAGGTCTCCCGGGCAGCGGGGTCCAGCAGCAGCCACCGGGTGTAGTTGCGGTGCCGGGCCGGGAGCGCGTCCCAGTCGGCGATCAACGCCCGGGCCAGCGGGTTGGCGGCGAGCACGTCGGTCCGCCGGCCGATGAGGAAGGCCGGGTGGTCGACGAGCGAATCGAGCATCTGGTGCACGGCGGGCCGCACACGCTGGGCCTGCTGCTGCTCGGGCCGGCCGCGCCCCGGCCGGGCGAGATCGGCCAGGTGGAGGTGCGCGGCGGCGTCGAGCTGCAGCGCCCGGGCGAGCGCGTCGACGACCGCTGGGGACGGGCTGGCGTGCCGCCCCTGCTCCAACCGCGTGTAGTAGTCCACGCTCACCCCGGCCAGGTGCGCAACCTCTTCGCGACGAAGCCCGCGGACCCGCCGGCCGGACGGGACGGCGTCGTCCAGCCCGACGCGCTCCGGCGTCACGTTGGCGCGGCAGCTGCGGAGGAACTCGCCCAGCTCGGTGCGTCCTGCCATGCCGCCAGTGTGCCGCCCGCGGGGCCGACCGGCGCCCGCCTGGGTGGGCACGCCGTTCCCCGGCAGGCCGTTCCCGGTCCGCGCTGGGCCTGCTGGCTGCCTCCGCGGCGGCCGCCCGGACAGCAGGCTCGTCGGTGTCCCGGATCGAGCAGCGGTCGTGACCGGGGCGCTGTCGTCCGCACCCGAGAAGGAGATCCCTGTGTCCTCGTCCGTCCCCGCCCCCGCCACCTGGTTCGTCACCGGCACCTCGCGCGGCCTCGGCCTGGAGCTGGTGCGCCAGCTGCTGCAGCGCGGCGACAACGTCACCGCGACCACCCGGTCGATCGAGCGCCTCTCCGCCGCCCTCGGCGCCGTGGACACCACGCGCCTGCTCCCCGTGGAGCTCGACCTCACCGACGAGCGGGCGGTCGCCGACGCGGTCCGCCGCACGACCGAGCGCTTCGATGCACTCGACGTCGTGGTCAACAACGCCGGCTACGGCTTCCTCGCCGCCGTCGAGGAGGTCACCGATGCGGAGGCGCGGGAGATGTTCGACGTGCAGGTCTTCGGCGTCTGGAACGTGCTGCGGGCCGTGCTGCCGCTGTTCCGCGCCCGTCGCGGGGGCCACGTCGTCAACGTCTCGTCCATCCTCGGTCTGACGGCCTTCCCGGGCTGGGGCCTCTACTGCGCCGGCAAGTACGCCCTCGAGGGCCTGACCGAGTCCCTCGCTGCGGAGGTGGCCGAGGACGGCGTCCAGGTGCACCTCGTGGAGCCGGGCTACCTGCAGACCGACTTCCTGCGGCCCTCCTCGCTCGGCCTCCCCACCAGCCCGAGGGAGGGGTACGGCGCGATCCGGGAGATGACCGAGGCCCACCTGGCGATGCCCGGCACCCAGCTGGGGGACCCGGCCAAGGCCGCTCGGGCGGTGATCACCGTCGTCACCTCCGGCGACGCGCCCCTGCACCAGCTCCTCGGGTCGGACTCCTACGCCCTCGCCCGCAGCAGGGTCGAGGCGCTGAGCGCCGACATCGAGGCCTCACGGGAGCTGGCGTACACGACCGACATCACGCCGGTGTGACCGACCGCCGGCCCGCTGCGCCCGAGGGTCACCGGGATCGCTGCCGCCGGTCGGCCGCCACGAAGGCGACGGCCAGGGCCAGCGGGGCGGCGGCGGCGATGCCGGTCACGGCCAGGACGTCGGCGAGACCGGCCGTCGACCGGGCGGAGGAGGACAGCAGGGCCCAGCCCAGGCCGCACAGCGGCACGGTGACCAGCCCGGTGCCCAGGGCCAGTCGCACCCGGGCAGCACGACCGTCGTGCCGGGCGACGACCCCCGCGAGGACGGCGGGCACCGCGATGACGGCACAGCGCGCGACGACGTCACCCGGTCCCTCGACGCCGGCGAAGGAGGCGAGCGACACGGTGGCGGCCAGCGAGACGACGGCGGCGCCGCCCAGCAGTACCCACCAGGTCTGGACGGCGCTGGCCGAGCGCAGCGTCTCCGCCGGCCGCGTCAGCCGGCCGGCGGCCCAGACGCACAGTGCGGTGCCGAGCAGCAGGAAGGTGACCAGCGACTGCGGGACGTCGGTGACCGACCCACCGGCCCGGCTGGGCAGCTCCCACTGCTGCCGGCCCAGCAGGGCGAGGAGGACGGTCAGCGCCGCCCCGACCGCGACCAGCCAGGCCGGGTGCAGCGGGCGCGCCGTGGTCTCCGCGGCGGTCCGGGCGTCGAGCGCCTCAGCGCGGCGGAGCAGGTCGGCGAACACCGCGTTCTCCGGCTCGGTCGCCGCCGGCCGGCCGCTGGCGGCTGTGACCCCGAGGGGCTCGACGGCGTTGCCGGTCACCAGGTGCAGCCGGGGCGAGGCGTCCTGAGTCACCCGCCCAGCGTCACACCCGGTGACCGACTCGGCCAGGTGAGTCGATGTGCTTCAGCCGACCGGGCGACAACTGGGCCGCCCGGTGCCGGCGGTGGCGCCTCCCGGACCGGCGCGTTCACCCGACCGGTGGCTCCGCGTGACGCTCAGTCGCTGCCCGGGACCGCGAAGGCGGACAGCCGCGCGGCGCCGGGGCTCACGTCGGAGAACGGCGTGCTCAGGTCGAGGACGGCCACCCCACCGGCCGGGAACCCACTCGCCGAGCCGCGCCGGGCGGCGTCGTCCCCCTGGCCGTCGTCGAGGAGTGCAACGAGCACGCTGATCGAGGGGTTGTGGCCGACGACGGCCAGCTGGTCCACCTCGTCGGGGGTCTCCCGCACCACCGCCAGCAGCGCCTCGACGGTGTTGTCCTGGACCCGCGGGTCCAGGACGGGCGTCACCCCGCCGGCCCGCTCCCAGGTCTGCACCGTCCGGCGGGCGGGGGAGACCAGCGCCTGCGCCGGTGCGAGGCCGTGGTCGGCGAGCCAGGCGCCGATCGCGGTGGCCCGCTGGGCTCCGGTGGCGGTCAGGGGGCGGTCGGCGTCGACGGCGGCGGAGCCCGCCTCGGCGTGGCGGACGAGCACGAGGCGGCGGGTCGGCACCGCCCGAGTCTGGCACCGCAGCGGGAACTCGGTCGTGGCGCCGGCCGCCGTCCGGGAGACTGTGCGACGTGCCTGGAGACGACGCGTTCGGCGACCTGCCGGTGAGCGACCGTCTGGTCGTCCCGGCCGGGGCGCTGTCGTGGCGGTTCTCCCGGTCGTCGGGGCCCGGTGGGCAGGGGGTGAACACCGCCGACTCCCGGGTGGAGCTGGCCGTCTCGCCGCTGCAGCTGCCCGGGCTCACCGAGACCCAGCGCCGGCGGCTGGTCGAGCGGCTCGGTGACCGGATGGTCGACGGCGTGCTGACCATCGCCGCCAGCGAGCACCGGCAGCAGTTGCGCAACCGCGAGGCCGCCCGGGCGAGGCTGGCCGCGCTGCTCCGCGGGGCGATCGCACCCCCGCCCGCGGCCCGGCGGAAGACCAAGCCGACCCGCGGCTCCAAGGAGCGGCGGATCACCGCGAAGAAGCAGCGCGGGGAGACGAAGCGGCTGCGCGGCCGGTGGGACTGAGCAGCACCGCCCCGCTGTCGAAGGTGTAGGACCGGCGCATGCGCATCGACCGGATCGACCACCTGGTGCTGACCGTGGCCGACCTCGACCGGACCCTCGCCTTCTACACGCAGGTGCTCGGCATGACGGCGGAGACGTTCGGGGAGGGGCGGACGGCGCTGCGGTTCGGCCGGCAGAAGATCAACCTGCACGTCCGCGGCGCCGAGTTCGAGCCCCGGGCCGCGCAGGCCGGCACCGGCACGGCCGACTTCTGCCTGGTCACCGAGGACCCGCTGGACCAGGTGTGCGAGGAGCTCGCCGCCCACGGCGTGCCCGTCGAGGTGGGCCCGGTGACCAAGCAGGGGGCGCTGGGTGGGATGCGCAGCGTGTACGTGCGGGACCCGGACGCCAACCTGGTGGAGATCTCCAGCTACTGAGCGCCCGGGGCGGCGGCCTGATCGGCGGGGCCGGCCAGCCGGTCCCGCAGCCAGGCGTCCTGGTAGTCGGGAACGGCGAGCTCGAGGCGGCCCTCGGGGGTCCGGACGGTCAGCACCCGGGACCTCACCGCCTGCATGCGCCACACCTCGCGGGCCTTCGGACGGCGGGACCCGGGATCGACGCCGAGCACCGGGACCGCACGGGCCGAGCGGTCACCTCGGAACCTGCGACGCAGCACCAGCTCGCCCCGCCGCGGCGTCGCGAGGTAGCTCCGCCAGTTCCGGGACAGCGACGGGCCCCAGCCGTCCGTGGCGCGCGCGGACAGCTCCGTGTGGCCCTCGCGCATCCGGCGCCGCAGCCGCTGGTGGCGCAGCCGCCGGCCGAACAGCCCACCCACCCCGGCACCGACCGCCGGGATCAGCAGGGTCAGGGCCTCGCCGCCGTCCTCGAACACCGGCTCAGACTGGCACGGATCGCCGGGACGGACGGGGAGAGCTCAGCGCCGTCGGGCGACCCGGGTGCCGACGAGCACGCCCATCAGCGTCCAGAACGACCCCACGCCGACGCCGGCGAGCACCACCCAGAACGGCACCCGCATCTCGTCCGTCGCCACCTGCACCAGTCGCTGCTCCGTCTGCTCGTCCACGGCAGCCAGCCTGCCCCGCGGGCACGCCGTGCACCAGACGCCCGGCGCCCGGCTCCCGGCGCGGCGTCAGTCCGGCCCCGGCTCGCCCACCACGTGCTCGACCGGCAGGTCGAAGGACCGCGACACCCGGCTCGGCAGGTCGGCCCGAAGCCAGCGGGAGACGTTGCGGCTCAGGGTCGACACCACGATCTCGTCGGCGCTGAACCGGCGCAGCGCCAGGCGCACGGCCTGCAGCGGATCGGCGTCGCCCACCTCGCCGTCCGCGGCTGCCCCGAGTCCGCGGATCTGCACCAGTGCGTCGGTCAGGCGCTGGGTGGCCAGGGCGCGCGCGGGGTCGGCCGGCGCGTCGTCCTCGGTGCTCGCGCGTTGCTGGTGGGCGACCGGCGTGGCGGGGACGACGACGTAGAAGACGTGCTCCCGCACGGCCATCCGTTGCTGGATGGCCTCGAGCAGGCGGGGCCCACCGAGGGTCTGGTTGGCCAGGACCAGGCACCGTCGCATCGTCTCTCCACCCGCCTGTCGATCGGGACCGCGTCGCTCGACGGTAGGACGTCCCCCGTCACGGAGGCGACCCCAGCCGTCACAGCAGGGGGACGCGCCGAGTGACGGCACAGCGGGCTTCCCGGAGCGCGGAAGCCCGCTCAGCTGTCACTCGCCGGACGACGGCTGCGCGTGTGCCGCGGAGGAACGGTGCACCGTCCCGGGTGCGCCGGTGTGAGGGCGACGGAACGCGAGCTTGACCTGAGCGCCCTCACCGGGAAACCGGGCCCCCGCACGCTCGCAGATGTGTCCGCCGCCGTCTCGTTGCCCACCCCCGGCCGGGGTCCAGGCGGGGGCACGCGCACCACGGAGACCCACTGCCCGTACTGCTCGCTGCAGTGCGGCGTCACGATGACCGCCGGCGACCGCCCGGCCACCCTGGTGCCCGCCGACTTCCCGACCAACCGCGGCGGGCTGTGCTCCAAGGGCTGGTCGGCCCCCGAGCTGCTCGACCACCCCGAACGGCTCACCCGGCCGCTGGTCCGCGCCGACGCCACCGACCGGACCAGCCCGCTGGTCGAGACCAGCTGGGAGGTCGCCCTCGACCGGGTCGTCACGGCGATCCAGGCGACGCAGCGCGACCACGGGCTGGACGCGGTCGGCTGCTTCGGTGGCGGCGGGCTGACCAACGAGCAGGCCTACCAGTTCGGCAAGTTCGCCCGGGTGGCGCTGCGCACCAGCGCGATCGACTACAACGGCCGGTTCTGCATGTCCTCGGCGGCCGGGGCGGCGATCCGGGCGTTCGGGCTGGACCGAGGCCTGCCGTTCCCGCTGGCCGACATCGCCGAGGCCGACGTCGTCGTGCTGGTCGGCAGCAACCCGGCCGACACGATGCCCCCGGCGATGCAGTGGTTCGACGCCGGCCGGGAGCGCGGCGCCGAGCACATCGTCGTCGACCCGCGGCGCACCAACACCGCCCGCAACGCCACCCTCCACCTGCAGCCGCTGCCGGCCACCGACCTCGCCCTGGCCAACGGGCTGCTGCACATCGCGCTGGCCGAGGGCCTGGTCGACGAGGCCTACGTCGCCGCGCGCACCACCGGCTTCGACGACGTCCGGGCCGGGGCCGCCGGGTACTGGCCCGACCGGGTGGAGCGGCTCACCGGGGTGCCGGTCGAGCAGCAGCGCCGCACCGTGTTCGCCCTCGCCCGGGGACGGCGGTCGATCATCCTCACCGCCCGGGGCGCCGAGCAGCACCGCAGCGGCGTCGACACCACCCAGGCCTGGATCAACCTGGCGCTGGCCCTCGGCCTGCCCGGCCGCGAGGGCAGCGGCTGGGGCACCGTCACCGGGCAGGGCAACGGGCAGGGCGGGCGGGAGCACGGCCAGAAGGCCGACCAGCTGCCCGGCTACCGGAAGATCACCGACCCCGCGGCCCGCCAGCACGTCGCCGCCGTCTGGGGCGTCGACCCCGACGACCTGCCCGGCCCCGGCCGCAGCGCCTTCGAGCTGCTCGACGCCCTCGGCACCGAGGGCGGGGTCCGCACCCTGCTGGTGATGGCCTCCAACGTCGCCGTCTCCGCCCCGGACGCCCGCCGGGTGATCAGCCGGCTGCGCGACCTGGACTTCCTCGTCGTCAGCGACTTCTTCCTCTCCGAGACCGCCGAGCTCGCCGACGTGGTGCTGCCCAGCGCCATGTGGGCGGAGGAGGAGGGGACGATGACGAACCTGGAGGGCCGGGTGATCCGCCGCCGCAAGGCGATGGACCCGCCCACCGGCGTCCGGGACGACCTGCAGCTGCTCGCCGAGCTGGCCGGCCGGCTGGGCGTCGCCGGGTTCAGCGGGGACGCCGAGACCGTCTTCACCGAGCTCGGCCGGGCCAGCGCCGGCGGCCCGGCCGACTACTCCGGGATCACCTACCGCCGGATCGACGACGAGCAGGGCCTCTTCTGGCCCGTCCCGCACGCCGACCACCCCGGCACCCCGCGGCTGTTCGCCGACCGGTTCGCCACCCCCGACGGGCGGGCCCGGTTCTGGCGGGTGGAGCAGGTCGACGCCCACGAGCGCCCCGACGCCGAGTACCCCTACGTGCTCACCACCGGCCGGGTGCTCGCCCAGTACCAGTCCGGCACCCAGACCCGCCGCTCCCGCAGCCTGCAGCTGGTCGCGCCCACGCCGCGGGCGGAGATCCACCCCGACCTGGCCCGCAGCCTCGGCATCGCCCAGGACGACGTCGTCGAGCTCGCCACCCGGCGCGGCCGGGCCCGCTTCCACGCGCTGATCACCGACGCGATCCGTCCGGACGTCGTCTTCGCCCCCTTCCACTGGGGCGGCGGCTCCAGCGCCAACGCGCTCACCGATCCGGCGCTGGACCCCACCAGCCGGATGCCGGCCTTCAAGGCCTGTGCGGTCGCCGTCTCCCGCGTCGGCGAACCCGCGGAGCGCCTCCCGCCACCGGCACCGGCCACCCAACCGCAGCCCGGCCCGCACGCCGCACCGACGGCCCACACCCCGCACGCCCCATCCCGGAGGAGGACCACCAGCGTGAAGAGCACCCCGCGCTTCCTGCACGGCGTCTACCCGATCACCGGCGAGGGGCTGGGCAAACCCGGCCCGCTGGACCCCGCCCTGCGCTACCAGGTGCCGGAGGGCAAGAGCGCCCAGGCGCTCTACTTCCGCGGCGGCAACTCCACCGAGGAGCTCGTCTACGTGCTGCTGGTGCGCGACGGGCAGCCGATGCGCTGGTTCCCGATCGGTGCCAAGGGCGACTGCCACGTGCCGCTGCGGGTGGTGGAGGACCTCGACGGCGGCACCGTCGTCGAGCTGCACGCCGCCGCCCCGGTCGGTGTCGCCGGTGAGCTGGTCCTCGACCTCGGTCTGGTGGAGGTCTGATGACGGCGGTCCTGGGCGGGCGCCCGGCAGGCGTGAGCACCCTGCACTTCGCCATGGACGACGCCGACGGCGTCGACACCCGGCAGCGGCTGGTCGTGGTGGGCAACGGCATGGCCGGCGCGCGGGTGGTCGAGGAGGTGCTCGAACGCGGCGGCGGCGAGCAGTTCGCGATCACCGTGTTCGGGGAGGAGCCGCACGGCAACTACAACCGGATCATGCTCTCCCACGTCCTGGCCGGGGAGGAGCACGAGGACGACATCGTCCTCAACAGCCACGACTGGTACGCCGACCAGGGCGTGACGCTGCGCGCCGGGGTGCGGATCGACCGGATCGACACCCACGCCAAGATCGTCTACGCCGCCGACGGGACGACGACCGCCTACGACCAGCTGGTGCTGGCCACCGGCAGCCGCTCGTTCATCCCGCCGATGACCGGCCTGTACACCGCCGACGAGCAGCTGCTCCCCGGCGTCTTCGGCTTCCGCACCATCGACGACACCCGGGCGATGCTGGCCGCCGCCGCCGAGCACGAGCGGGCCATCGTCGTCGGCGGCGGGCTGCTCGGTCTGGAGGCCGCCCGCGCCCTGCAGGGGCACGGGCTGCAGGTCGAGGTCGTGCACGCCGGCACCCACCTGATGAACCAGCAGTTGGACCCCGACGGCGGTGCGATCCTCAAGAACAGCGTCGAGGCCCTCGGCATCGTCGTCCACCTGGCCACCCGCACCACCGAGGCGATCGGCCCGGACCGGGTGCGCGGCGTCGTCCTGGCCGACGGCCGGGCGGTCGACGCGGACATGCTGGTCATCGCCGCCGGCATCCGCCCGGTCACCGAGGTCGCGCTGCTCAGCGGCCTGGAGGTCGAGCGCGGCATCGTCGTCGACGACCAGCTGCGCACCGACGACCCCGACGTCTACGCCGTCGGGGAGTGCGCCCAGCACCGCGGCGAGCTCTACGGACTGGTCGCCCCGGTGTGGGAGCAGGCTCGGGTGCTCGCCGACCTGCTCACCGGCACCGACCCGGACGCCGAGTACCACGGCTCCCGGACGGCGACGAAGCTCAAGGTCGCCGGGGTGGACGTCGCCACGATGGGCGTCAACCGGCCCGAGCGGGACACCGACGAGTTCCTGGTCATCTCCGAGCCCCGCCGCGGGGTGCACCTGTCGGTCGTCGTCCGGGACGACAAGCTCATCGGTGCCACGCTGCTCGGCGACACCCGCAAGGTCGCCTTCCTCACCCAGGCCTTCGACCGCGGCACCCCGCTGCCGGCCGAGCGGATCAAGCTGCTCGTCGACCTCTCCGACGGCGCGGCCGAGGTGGGCGTCGCCGAGCTGCCCGGCGACTCGCAGGTCTGCAACTGCAACGGGGTGACCAAGCAGGCGCTGGTCGACACGGTGAAGGCAGGGACCACCAGCGTGGGCGGCTGCATGGACGCCACCCGCGCCGGCAAGGGCTGCGGCTCGTGCAAGCTGCTGGTGAAGCAGGTCGTCGAGTGGGCCGCCGACGGCGACGTCACCGAGGACGCCTCGGCCAACTGGTACGTCCCCGGCATCCCGCTGGCCAAGCCCGAGCTGATCGCCGCCATCCGCGACCAGCAGCTGCGCAGCGTCTCCGCCGTCTTCACCGCCCTGGCGCCGGGTGGTGAGGAGGACGCCAAGTCGAAGATGGGCCTGACCTCGCTCCTGCGGCTGGTCTGGGGGGCGGAGTACGAGCAGGAGAACGACGCGAAGTTCATCAACGACCGCGTGCACGGCAACATCCAGCGCGACGGCACGTTCTCCGTCGTCCCGCAGATGAAGGGCGGGGTGACCACCCCGGCCCAGCTCCGGAAGATCGCCGACGTGGCCGAGAAGTACGAGGTCCCGATGGTCAAGGTCACCGGCGGTCAGCGGATCGACCTGCTCGGCGTCCGCAAGGAGGACCTCCCCGGCATGTGGGCCGACCTGGGCATGCCCTCGGGCTACGCGTACGGCAAGAGCTTCCGCACCGTGAAGACCTGCGTGGGCACCGACTTCTGCCGGTTCGGGCTCGGCGACTCCACGCAGCTGGGCATCGACCTGGAGACCCGCTTCCAGGGCATCGAGAGCCCGGCCAAGATCAAGATGGCCGTGGTCGGCTGTCCGCGCAACTGCGCCGAGGCCTACGTCAAGGACGTCGGCGTCGTCGCGGTCGGCAACGGACGGTGGGAGGTGTACGTCGGCGGTGCGGCCGGGGCCAGCGTGCGCAAGGGCGACCTGCTGGCCACCGTCGACTCCCCGGCCGCGGTGATGGAGCTCAGCGGCCGGTTCATCCAGTACTACCGGGAGAACGCCAACTGGCTCGAGCGCACCTACGACTTCGTGCCCCGGGTCGGGTTGGAGCAGATCAGGGCGGTGCTGCTGGAGGGCAGCGCAGAGGTGCTCGCCGGCCTCGACGCCGGCCTGCAACGCTCGATCGACGCCTACACCGACCCATGGGGCCAGGACGGGGCGCAGCCGGCCACCCCGGGCCAGTTCCGCACCGCCCTGCCGCTGGTGGACCTGCCGATGGTGCCGGTCCGATGAGCGTCACCCACTCCGACGCCCCCGAGGCGCCCACCAGCGGACCGCCGAAGGCCGGCACGCCGGCCACCGAGGTCGCCGACGGTGCTGTCACCGGGGGAGGGGTGACCGGCGGAGCGGGTGTGCCGCACGAGGTCGGCCGAGTGGACGACGTGCCGCCGGGGGAGGGGCGGGC
This sequence comes from Modestobacter sp. VKM Ac-2985, assembly GCF_026967925.1. GTDB lineage: Bacteria > Actinomycetota > Actinomycetes > Mycobacteriales > Geodermatophilaceae > Modestobacter. The sequence continues at coordinate 1,890,478 of NZ_JAPVBI010000001.1, forward strand.
GTTCGTCGCCGGCGACGTGCAGGTCGCCGTGTTCCGGCTGCGCGACGGGTCGCTGCACGCCACCCAGGCGGCCTGCCCGCACTCCGGCGGGCCGCTGGCCGACGGGCAGACCGACGCCTCCGTGCTGGTCTGCCCGCTGCACCTGTACGCGTTCCGCTGGTCCGACGGCGCCTGCACCGGGGCTGCACCGCCGGTGCGGCTCTTCCCTGTCGCCGAGCGCGACGGCGCGCTCGTCGTCACCGTGTAGTCCGGCCCCCTCGCGGTCGGGGCGAGGGAGTCCGTCACGGGTGCATGCGGGCGCCCTTCACGACCTTGTCGACGGCGTTCTTCGGGCCGTGCACCGCGAGGCCCACCAGGTCGAGGTCGGCACCGGCGACCGCCCGGACGGCGGCCCGGTTCTGCACGTCACCGGGCGTCGAGAACAGATCGGCGGTGAAGACGGCGGGGGTGAGCGACCGCTCCAGCGCCCGGTCGCGGGCGGTGCGCAGCAGCGCGGCCGGCCCGGTGAGGACGAGCACCGGCTGGCGCAGCATCGGCAGGTAGCCGGTGCCGTCGGCGTCCTGGTAGGGCTCACCGACCAGCTCCGGACCGGTCGCGGTGATCCCGCTGACCAGGAAGGCGGTGACGTTCAGAGCCTGCCAGGTCGGGAGGTCCTCGCGCAGCAGGACCGCGATCTTCGTGGCCCAGCGGGGTGCCTCGTCGGGGGTGTCCATGCCGCTCAGCGTCGGCCTCGCCGTCCCCGAGGTCTTGTACGTTCCTGACGTGAGCGAAGTGGTCGCCTGGCGGCCGGACGTGCCCGGGCTGACCGAGGTCCTGCACGCCCACTTCACCGACCACGTCTACCCCGCGCACACCCACGAGGCCTGGACGCTCCTGCTGGTCGATGACGGGGTGGTCCGCTACGACCTGGACCGGCACCCGCACGGGGCCTCCCGGGCCGAGGTCACCCTGCTGCCGCCCGGCGTGCCGCACGACGGCCGGTCCTGGTCGCCCGACGGGTTCCACAAGCGGGTGTTGTACCTCGCCGCCGACACCCTCGGCGCCGACCGGGTCGGGGTGGCGGTCGACCAGCCGGCGTTCGACGACGACGCGCTGCGCTCCCGGCTCTCCGCGCTGCACGCCGCGCTGCGGCCCGGGGGTGACCCGCTGGAGGCGCAGAGCCGGTGGGCGTTCGTGCAGGAGCGGCTGGGGCAGCACCTCGACCGCACCGTGGTCGCTCCACCGGACGTGCGGGACGACGTCCTCGCCGACCGGGTGCGCGCGCTGCTGGACGCCCGGGTGACCGAGGGCCTGGCGCTTCAGGAGGCCGCGGCGCTGTTCGGCGTCTCCGCCACGCACGTCGTCCGGGCGTTCACGAGGCGGCACGGACTGCCGCCGCACCGCTACCTGACCGGCCGGCGGATCGACCTGGCCCGGCGGTTGCTGCTGGACGGGATGCCCGCCGCCGAGGTGGCCGGCGCGGCCGGGTTCGCCGACCAATCGCACCTCACCCGGCACTTCCGCCGGATGATCGCGACGACCCCAGCGGCCTACGCGCGGTCCGCGCACTGACCCGGTCGCGACCCGACCGGTCCGTCGTCCCCCCGCAGCAACGACTGGCCTCCCGCACCAACGCTGGTGCCGGGGGAGAGCCAGTGATCAGGGCACCTGATCACTGCTGAGCAGGCGGGGTCAGGTGGGTGGCAGCTCGAGGTCGGCGAGGGCGGCGGCGACGTCGTCCTCGCGGACGAAGTCCAGCGCCAGCAGCCGGTGCACCAGCACCCCGCGGCGGGTCAGCCGCAGGTCGGTCGGGCGCAGCCTGGGCCGGACGGCGCCGGGACGGGAGACGACCGGTGCCGGGTCGAGCAACCCGCTGCGCTGCAGGTCGGTGACGTCCTCCCGGGCGCCCCAGGCCCGCCAGCCGCGCGGGTCGTCCTCCAGTGCGCCCAGTGGCAGCGGGGCCCGGTCGCGCCGGCCGACGGCGGCCAGGAAGACCAGCTGCCGCCAGCTGCACGACTCGGCCAGCTGCAGCGCCCGGGCGGCCAGCGCCACGTCGATGTCGGGGGAGACGACCACCTCGGCGACCAGGTAGCCCAGGTGCCGCACCCGGCGCTCCTCGGTGGTCCGCCGGGCGGCCTGGACGACGTCCTCGACCAGCCGCTCGGCGGCCGACCGGGCCGCGGTGCTCACGCTGAAGAAGCCGTCGCTGCGCACCGGGCGGCCCTGGTGGGCGCGGGTGACCGACAGCTCGGCGGCGAAGGCCAGGACGGCGCCGGCCCGGGCGCGCTCCCAGGTCAGCGGCAGCTCGGCGGCGGAGGTGGCGGCGTCCCGGAGGCAGGAGGCCAACCGCTCGTCCAGCCGCAGCGGGCTTGAGTCGGGCTCGAAGAGCAGCCCGGCGACGGCCCGGGTCATCGACCCGGCGACCAGTTCCCCGGTCTCGACCAGGTCCCGGCCGGGCACGCGCTCATCGCCGATGGGTTCCCTCACGCGGTGATCATGGACCGCCGCGGGCCCTGCTGCACCTGGCGGCGACCGCGTCTCACCACGGCGGGGCAGCAGGAGGCCGCCCCACCCCCGGAGCAGGGGCGGAGCGGCCGGGTGCAGCTGGTCAGACGCCGGCCTGCTGCATCAGGGTGCCGCGGCGCAGGTAGACGAACCAGGTCACCGCCACGCAGGCCACGTAGAACCCGCAGAACGCGCCCAGCGCGGTCACCACGCTGCCGGTGGCGAGGTAGGACTCCGACACGATCCGCGGGATGAACACCGCCCCCAGCGCACCGACCGCGGAGATGATGCCGACGGCCGCGGCGGTGTCCCGGCGCGCCCGGTAGAGCACCTGGGCCGGGGTGTCGCCGGACCGCGCTGCGGCAGCCTCGGCCCGGTAGATGATCGGGATCATCCGGTACGTCGAGCCGTTGGTCATGCCCACGACGGCGAACAGCACCAGGAAGCTGGCCAGGAACCCACCGAAGCTGCCGGCCCCCAGGGCGGCGATGGCGGCGCCGATCGCCACGGCCTGGCCGATGAAGGTGACGACCGTGACCTTCGCGCCGCCCACCCGGTCGGCGAGCCACCCACCGAAGGGTCGGGACAGCGAGCCGACCAGCGGCCCGAGGAAGGCGTAGCGGTAGGTGTCGGCGGCGAACTCGTTGGCCAGCACCAGCGGGAACGCCCCGGAGAACCCGATGAAGGAGCCGAACGCGCCGATGTAGAGGAAGGACATGATCCAGGTCTGCTTGCGCCGGGCGATCGCCGCCTGGTCGGCGATGTTGGCCTTCGCCCCGGACAGGTTGTTCATCCCGAACCAGGCGCCGACGACCGCCAGGACGATGAACGGCACCCAGATCAGCGCCACGTTCTGCACGTACCGGGCGTCGCCGCCGGCCGTCGTCCCGGTGCTCCCGCCGATCACCGCGATGGTGCCGGCGGTGACGGCGAGCGGTCCGACGAGCTGGATGATCGCGACGCCGATGTTGCCGCCGGCGGCGTTCAGCCCGAGCGCGAAGCCCTTCTCCTTGTCCGGGTAGAAGAAGGAGATGTTGGCCATCGAGGAGGCGAAGTTGCCGCCGCCGAAGCCGCAGGTGATCGCGGTCAGCACCCAGAACCAGTAGGGCTGGCCGGTGGTCGCGGCGACGACGAGCATCGTGACCGGTACCAGCAGCAGCGCCGCGCTGACGACCGTCCAGTTGCGCCCGCCGAGCAGCGCCGGCATGAACGTGTAGGGCACCCGCATGATCGCGCCCACGAGGCCGGCCGTGGCGACCAGCCAGAAGAGCTGGTCGCTGGTGAAGCCGTAGCCGATCGAGGCGAGGACGGCGGTGGCGACGCTGAACATCTGCCAGACGCTGAACCCGATGTTCTCCGCGAGCACCGACCACACCAGGTTGCGGCGGGCGACCGGCTTCCCCTGCGGCGAGGCCCAGAAGGCCGGGTCCTCGGGGGTGTAGTCGTCGATCCACCGGCTGTCCCGGGGAGCTGGGGGTGCTGCGGCGGGTGCGCCCGGGCGGTGCAGCTGGGTGTCTGTCATGAGCTCATCCCTGGTTCGAGGCCGGCCGGCGGGCGCCCGCCCCGGTCGGGGCGGCGCCGTGGACGACGCTAGGAACAGGGGGTTTCCCCCCGACCGCGACGGCGTGACCGGCGCGGTACATGCCTCGCACGGGCCACCGGATCGGGATGTGAGGCCGGGCGGGCCCCCGAACGGGGGCGGGTCGTCCCACGGTCGCAGGGCATGACCGGACTCGTGCTCCCGGTGCTGCTCGGGGGCTGGGACGACGCACGCGCACGGCTGGACCAGCGGCTGGCCGGCCTGGGGGACACGAGTACCTCGACGAGCCGGTGGACGGCGCCTGGTCGGTGCGCCGCGGCGGCGACGGCACCTGGACGGCCGACTGGGCCGACCTGCTGGTGCACGCCACCGACGAGCTCGCCCACCACGGTGCAGAGATCGCCCTGCTGCGCGACCTGTACCGCTGGCGCTGAGCCTGGACCACCAGCACGACGAACCGGCCCCCTCCCGAGGGAGAGGACCGGTTCGTCGTCCGCAGGTGCGCCGCCGGCGCCGGGGTCAGCGGGCCCCGACCGGCGTGGTGTCGGCCGGCACGGCTGCGTCCCGGGGGAGGTCGGCGGAGAGCGCCGGCTTGCGGGAGGCCCCGGTCCTGGCATGGGTGGCGTAGAGCGTGAGCCCGACGAAGGCGAGCCCACCGACCAGGTTGCCGATGACGGTCGGGATCTCGTTCCAGATCAGGTAGTCACCGACGGAGAAGTCGCCGCCGAGCAGCAGGCCGGAGGGGAACAGGAACATGTTCACGATCGAGTGCTCGAAGCCCATGTAGAAGAACAGCAGGATCGGCATCCACATCGCGATGACCTTGCCGGAGACCGAGGTCGACATCATCGCCGCAACCACGCCGGTGGAGACCATCCAGTTGCACAGCACGCCGCGCAGGAACAGCGTCAGCATCCCGGCGGCGCCGTACTCGGCGTACCCGACGGTCCGGCCCTCACCGATGGTGCCGATGGCCTGACCGACCTCGTTCGGGGGCATCGCGAAGCCGTAGGTGAAGATCACCGCCATCATCACCGCGACGGTGAACGCGCCCAGGAAGTTGCCGGTGAAGACCAGCCCCCAGTTGCGCAGCATGCCGCGCACGGTCACGCCCGGACGCTTGTCGAACAGCGCCAGCGGCACCAGCGTGAAGACCCCGGTCAGCAGGTCGAAGCCGAGCAGGTAGAGCAGGCAGAAGCCGACCGGGAAGAGCAGCGCCCCGACGATGGGCTGGCCGGTCTGCACGGTGACCGTGACGGCGAAGGCCGCGGCCAGCGCCAGGATGGCCCCGGCCATGAACGCCCGGATCAACGTGTCGCGGGTGGCCATGAAGACCTTCGCCTCGCCCGCGTCGATCATCTTGGTGGTGAAGTCCTTCGGGCTCACGTAGGACATGGGTGGCTCCTCGGCTGTGCGAGTGGGAGGGGAGCGCGCGCAGCGACCGCGGCGGCGCGTGGGGGGAACCGGCGCGGGGTCACCAGCGGTAGTCCAGGAACTTCCCGTCGAAGGTGACGACGACCCGGTCGCCGTCCGGGTCGGGGCGGCGGGCGACGTCCACGCGGAAGTTGATCGCGCTCATGATCCCGTCGCCGAACTCCTCGTGGATCAGCTCCTTCAGCGCCGGTCCGTAGACCGACAGCGCCTCCAGGAAGCGGTAGACCGTGGGGTCGGTCATCCGGGCCGGGTCGGACCCACGGGAGGGCTGCAGGCGCAGGCTCTCCTCGACGGTCTCGTCGAGCTCCAGCAGCCGGCAGACCTGCGCAGCCTGCTCTGCGGTCATCGGGTGCTGTCCGAGCAGCGCGGCGGTGGTCCAGACGACCGGCGCGCCGATCTCCTCGGCGAGCTGGGCCCAGGTCAGGCCGTGCCTGATCCGGGCGGCGACCACCAGGTCGGCGGCGTCGGACTTCGGGAGGACGGGCGTCATCGAGCTCCTCGGGTGCGGTCGGCCAGGTCGCCCGGCGGTCCAGCCCGGGCACCGCGAACGCTAGGCACGAGGAGTTTCGACGGCGGCGCGGTGGCGTGACCCCCATGGGACAACGGCCGCACCGGCCCGGTGCCCGCGCTGTGCGGCCGAGGACACGCAGCCGTCGCCGGACGGTGGGTGGCTCAGACCGCCAGGCGGTAGCCGCGCTTGACCACGGTCTGCACGACCGGGGCGCCCAGGGCGGCGCGCAGCCGGGTCACCGCCATCTCCACCGCGTGCGCGTCACCGCCGCCGGAGAGCTCGCCGAGCAGGTCGGCGCGGGAGACGACGACGCCGGGCCGGCGGGCCAGCGCGCGCAGCACCGCCATCGGCCCGGGCGCGAGCTCCACGAGCCGGCCGTCGAGGACGGCGGCGTGCCCGCGTACCTGCAGCGTGTGCGCACCGGAGTGCAGCACCGGGTGCCGCGCCGGCAGCGCGCTGACGACCTCGCGGGCCAGTGCACCGAGCCGGGCCCGCTCGGGCTGGACCGCCCGGATGCCGGCCGCCTGGAGCGGGCCGGCGGTGACCGGCCCCACGGCGACCGGGAGCACGGCGTCGGCCAGGGCACCGAGGACGCCGGGGTACACGCCCTCCTCCTCGGCGACCTGCAGCAGGCTGGCGGCAGCGGGGGCGCTGGTGAAGGTGACCGCGTCCACGGCGCGCGCGGCGATCACCGCGACGAGGCGGCGCAGCGGGGCGGTGTCCTCGGGCAGCACCCAGCGGTAGACCGGGACCTTGACCACCTCGGCACCGGCCCGCACCAGCCCGGAGACGAGCTCGGGCAGCGGGTCACCGTGCAGCTGGACGGCGATCCGGCGGCCGGGCAGCGGGCCCTCGGCCCCGGACAACAGGTGCGAGAGCACCTCCGCCGAGCTCTCCGACTCCGGGGACCAGGCGTCGACCAGGCCGGCCCCGCGGATCGCGCCGCGGGCCTTCGGTCCCCGGGCCAGCACCCGGGCGGTGGCCAGGTGCTCGCGCAGCGGCAGGTCCCACGCCTCGGCGGCCTCCAGCCAGCCGCGGAACCCGACCCCGGTGGTGGCCACCACCAGGTCGACCGGTGCGGCGAGCACCTCCCGGGTGGCGGCGACCAGGTCGGCGTCGTCGGACAGCGGCACGATCCGGATCGCCGGGGCGTAGAGGACCCGCGCACCCCGACGGTCCAGCAGTGCACCCAGCTCCTCGCTGCGGCGGGCCGCGGTCACCGCCACCGTGTAACCGGCCAGCGGCAGCAGGTCGGGCACCGGCGGCTCTCCGGCAGGGCTGGCCACGGGGTGGTCGAGCTGGCTGTCGGTCACTGCTCCATGGTGCGTCCTCGGTGTTCCATCCGTGTGACGTCCCGCCTCAGGAGCGGACGTCCGGGGTGCGGTGCTCAGCTGGCGCCGTCCCGACCTGCACGTCTGCGCGGCGTCCCGGGGAGCGGGCAGGATGGTGGCGTGCCCGCCGAGCCGACGCCCACCGACCCCGCGCCCCACCCGCTCTCCGCCGTCCCGCGCCGCCTGCGGGTGATCACCGCGGTGATGGCGGCCGGTCTGGTGATCGTGATGAGCGTGGTCGCGCTGCTGCTCAAGGAGTCGACCACCGGGGTGGTGGCCTTCCAGACCTCCGACCAGGTCGCGATGGTGGGCCTCGGTCTCGCCATGGGGGCGGGGGTGCTGATGCTGGGACGGTCCCGGGTGGACGCCGACGCCTCCGGGGTGCGGATCCGCAACGTCGTCATCAACCACGAGGTGCCCTGGTCGGCGGTGCGCGCGGTGCGCTTCGACCAGCACTCGCCGTGGGCCAGTCTGCTGCTGACCAACGACGACGAGGTCGCGATGGGCGGGATCCAGGCCGCCGACGGCCAGCGGGCGCTGGTCGCCGTGCGGGGGCTGCGGGCGCTGCTGGCCGACCACCGGGAGCGCAACCCCGCGCCGCGCGAGGACCTGCTGTACCCCCGGGAATGACGCCGGGGGTCCGCGCGCTGTACTGTGAGCACGCCTCCCCCCGCTACATCGAGGCGCGTGAACCACAGCGGCCGTCGTCTGCAGAGACCGGCGGTCACTGACCAAAGAGGAGCCCGCTCCCACCTGGCGCCGTACCGGCGTCCAGGTCCCCGGATCGCGCAGGTCGGCCCCGGCCGGCTCGCGTGGCCGCGACGGCACCCCCGCCCCGGGGTGCCCGCCGCGGCAACCCGGCGAGTGGGCCCCGTGAGCACCAGCTCACGGGGCCTTGCTGCGTCGGCGGCCCGGGACGGGTGCGACTCCTCCCCGCAGCAGCAGAGGAGAGGCCATCACCGAGCCCCGCATCAACGACCGCATCCGCGTTCCCGAGGTCCGCCTGGTCGGACCGGAGGGCGAGCAGGTCGGCATCGTGCCGATCGGCGAAGCGCTGCGCCTGGCCCAGGACTCCGAGCTCGACCTGGTCGAGGTCGCGCCCATGGCCCGGCCTCCCGTCGTCAAGCTCATGGACTACGGGAAGTTCAAGTACGAAGCCGCGCAGAAGGCCCGAGAGGCCCGGCGGAACCAGGCGCTCACCGTCATCAAGGAGATGCGGCTGCGCCTCAAGATCGACCCGCACGACTACGAGACCAAGAAGGGCCACGTCGAGCGCTTCCTCAAGGGCGGCGACAAGGTCAAGATCACCGTGATGTTCCGCGGTCGCGAGCAGTCCCGCCCGGAGATGGGCTACAAGCTGCTGCAGCGGCTGGCCGGCGACGTGGCCGACCTCGGGGTGGTGGAGTCCAACCCCAAGCAGGACGGCCGGAACATGGTCATGGTGATCGCGCCGCACCGGAACCAGGCGGCGACCGACGACGCGCGGCGCTCCGCGAAGGCCGAGAAGCAGGCGGCATCCGGGGAGCAGGCCCCCCCGGCCTGAGCCGGGCGAGGGCCCCGCACGACCGAGACGGCCCGCGCCAGGAGCAGCCCGCTGCTCCTGGCGCGGACAGACACGAACAAGGACGAGGACATGCCGAAGAACAAGACCCACAAGGGCGCGGCCAAGCGCATCCGCGTCACGGGCACCGGGAAGCTGGTGGCTGAGCACACGAACAACCAGCACAAGTTCGAGCACAAGTCCTCGAGCCGGAAGCGCCGTATCAGCGGCACCGCAGAGCTCTCTCCGGCGGACACCAGCCGGATGAAGAAGCTCCTCGGTCTCTGACCGTCCCTTCCCGTAACCAGCAGACAGGAGCTCTCACGTGGCACGCGTGAAGCGGGCGGTCAACGCCCAGAAGAAGCGTCGTACGACCCTCGAGGCGGCCAGCGGTTACCGCGGCCAGCGCTCGCGGCTGTACCGCAAGGCCAAGGAGCAGATCCTCCACTCGGCCACCTACAACTACCGCGACCGCAAGGTCCGCAAGGGTGACTTCCGCAAGCTGTGGATCACCCGGATCAACGCCGCGGCCCGGCAGAACGACATGACCTACAACCGGTTCATGCAGGGCCTCAAGCTCGCCGGCATCGAGCTGGACCGTCGTGTCCTGGCCGAGCTCGCCGTGAACGAGCCCGCCACCTTCGCCACGCTGGTGGAGTCCGCCCGGGCCGCGCTCGCCGCGAACCCCGAGGCGACCGGCGCCCAGGCCGCCTGAACCAGAACCACCTTCGACGCCGTCGCCGGTGGGTCCTCGTGACCCGCTGGGGACGGCGTCGTCGTCTGCGCCCACCCTGCGAGAGGAGCTCCCCGTGCCCGACGTGCTGACCGAGCGCTCGGCGCGGGTCGTCGGCGCCCGCAAGCTCACCCGGCGCAGCGGCCGGGACGACGCCGGGGCCTTCCTCGCCGAGGGGCGGCAGGCGGTCAGCGAGGCGCTGGCGCAGGCCGAGGCCGACCCGGGCGCCGTCCGCGAGCTGTTCGTCACCGAGGCTGCGGCGGACACCCACCGCGACCTGCTGGCTGCCGCCCGGGTGCCGGTGCACGTGGCCACCGACCGGGCGGTCGCCTCGCTGTCGGAGACCGTGACGCCGCAGGGGCTGGTCGCGGTCTGCGCGCTGCGCGACGTGCCGGCCGCGACGCTGGTGACCGACCCGCCGCGGCTGGCGGTCGCGCTGGCCGAGCTCAACGACCCCGGGAACGCCGGGACGGTGCTGCGCACCGCCGATGCCTGCGGTGCCCGCACGGTGGTGTTCGGCACCGGCTCCGCCGACCCCTACGGCGGCAAGGTGGTGCGCAGCAGCGCCGGCAGCCTGTTCCACGTCGACGTCGTGCGCAGCACGCCGCTGGCCGACCTGGTGCCGCAGGTGCAGGCCGCCGGCACGACCGTGCTGGCCGCCGACGGCGGGGGAGAGGTGGCCCTGGACGCCGCCGGGGACGAGGGGCTGCTCCACGGGCCGGTGCTGTGGCTGTTCGGCAACGAGGCCCGCGGACTGGACCCCGCGCTGGCCGCGCTCGCCGACGCGCGGGTGCGCATCCCGATGCGGGGCCGGGCGGAGAGCCTCAACCTGTCGGTGGCCGCCTCGATCTGCCTCTACGCCACCCAGCTCGCCGAGTAGGTCAGACGCCGGCCGGGTGCTTGGCGGCGTACATCCGGGCGTCGGCCCGGTGCAGCAGCGGGCCGAACTCGGCGCCGTCGTCCGGGTGGACGCTGATCCCGACGCTGGCCTGCACCTGCACCGTGGAGCTCCCCAGCTGCACCGGTGCGGTCACCGCGGCCTGCAGCTGCGCGGCCACCCGGGCCGCCTCCTGGGCCGCCGTCGCCGGGTCCAGCCCGCTGAGGCCGACGAGGAACTCGTCGCCGCCGAGCCGGGCGAGCAGGTCACCGCGGCGCAGCCGGTGGCGCAGCCGGTCGGCGACCACCTGCAGCAGCTCGTCCCCGGCGCCGTGGCCCAGGGCGTCGTTGACCGCCTTGAAGCCGTCGAGGTCCAGGAACAGCAGCGCGACGGCGGTGCCGTCCAGCCGGGCCTGCCACAGGGCCGACTCCATCCGCTCCTCGAAGCGGCGCCGGTTGGGCAGCGCGGTGAGCGGGTCGGTGTAGGCCAGCTCCTCGATCTGGGCCAGGTTCCGGCGGGTGCGGTCACGCTCCTGGAGGAGCTCACGCTCCACGGTCACCCGTGCGGTGACGTCGGTCTGCACACCGATGTACTGGACGACCGCACCGGCGGAGTCGCGGACCGGGGCCAGGTGGATCTCGTTCCACCACGGTTCCCGCTGCGGCCCACGGTGGTTGAGCAGGGTGGTCCGGAACTCCGCGCCCTCCCGGATCGCCAGCCGCATCCGGTCCACCGTGCCCGGGTCGGTGTCCGACCCCTGCAGGAAGCGGCAGTTGCGCCCCAGCACCTGGGCGGCCGACAGGCCGGCGAGCTGCTCGAAGGCGGCGTTGACGTAGATCAGCGGCTGGTCCGGTGCCGTCATGTCCGCGATGGCGACCCCGCTCGTGGTCGCGGCCAGCGCGCGGTGCAGCAGCACCTCCTCCACGGTGCCGCCGTCCGGCCGCACCGCCACGGTGCCGGGGCCGGCCGGGGTCTCGGCTCCCTCAGCGGCCGGCACGTCCGGTGCCTGCTGGGCGGCGACCCGGGCGACCAGGGCCACGGCGGCCCGTTCGACGGTGAGGCGGTCGTAGGTGAGGGCGTACTCGTACCGGCGCTGCCGGTCCGGCCCGCCGTCCCCGAGGTCCCGGGCGAGCAGCGCGGCGCTGAAGTGCGGGCTGAGCACGACGACGTCCCACTCACCGCGCACCGGGTCGTCGGCGGCCAGGTGTGCCCCGCGCACGCCGGGCACCGGCTCGATGGGCAGGTCCTCGCCCAGCGCGGCGACGAAGCCGGTACGGGCGACCAGGTCCCGGTAGCGCAGCGACGTGGCCGGGGTGAAGTGCCGTGCCTCCTGGAAGGTGGCGGCGACCACGCAGGTCTCGCCGAGCCGCATCGCCTGGCGCTCCAGGTGCTTGCTGAGCTCGATGAGCAGCGCCTTGGGCGCCGTCCGCAGCTGGGTCCCGGGGGGCAGGCAGCTGAACGGGCTCTCCTCCGGGTCGACGGCGGAGGACCCGCACGAGGGCAGGCCGAGCTGCCCGACGGCCCGGCCGGGGTCCGCGGTGGCCGCCGGCCGGCCGAAGTACCAGCCCTGGCCGAGGCTGGCGCCCAGGGCGTGCGCCATGGCCAGGTGGGCCTCGTCCTCGATCCCCTCGGCGAGGATGAGCGCACCGGTGCGCTCGGCGTAGCCGTTGACCGCGTTCATGATCTCGGCGACCGCCGGCCCGGGCCGCTGCTGGACCAGGCGCAGGTCGAGCTTCACCACGTCCGGGCGCAGCAGGGGCATGAACGCCAGCGACATGGACTCCGCCCCGACGTCGTCCAGGGCGATGCCCCAGCCCACCTCACGGACCCGCTCCACGGCGCGCAGCAGGTCCGCCGGGCGGGTCGCCAGCGCCCGCTCGGTGATCTCCACGACGACCCGCAGCCCGGCCGGAGCCGTGGTGGCGATGGCCAGCAGCTCCTCCAGCGGCGCCGACTCCAGCACCTGCGGCTCGACGTTGACGAACACGGTCAGCGGCGGCCCGAGCTCGGCGGCGACGGCGCCGCGCAGCGCGGCCGACCGGCACAGCGCGTCCAGCTCGGCGAGCCGGCCGGCCGACCGGGCGGCGGCGAAGAGGGCGTCCGGGGTGTGCAGCGGACCCTGCGGCCCGCGGGCGAGCGCCTCATAGGCGACGACGCGGCCGGAGTCCAGCTCGACGATGGGCTGGTACACGCTGTGCACGCTGCCGGCGGCGAGCACCGCGTCGATCGTCGCGACAGGGGCGTGGGTCGAGGTCACGAGCGGGAGATCGGCGCCGGCGGGACGGAACTGGCCTGCGGCGGACCGCACACCACCCCAGGGGGTGAGTCGTGGGCGTCGTCCACGTCCTCGCCGTGCCCGTGGCGCCCGACCCGGGCGCGCCGACCAGCTCCGTCCGGGCAGAATGGCCTCCCGTGTCTGGCGCCAACGACCCCTATGACCCCAAGCAGGTCGCCGCGCTGTCCGCGGAGGCCCTCGACGCCGCGGTGCACGCGGCGACCGAGGCCTTCGCCGCCGCCGGTGACCTCGACGCCCTGGCGGCCGTGCGACCGGCCCACCTGGGCGATCGCGCGCCGATCCTGCTGGCCCGTCGCGAGCTCGGCGCCCTGCCCCCGCACGCCCGCTCGGACGCCGGCAAGCGGGTCAACGCCGCCCGCGTCGCGGTCACCGAGGCGCACGCCGCCCGGCTGGCGGTGCTGGAGGCCGAACGTGACGAGCGGGTGCTGCGCCAGGAGCGCGTCGACGTCACGCTGCCCTGGGACCGCGCCCTGCCCGGCGCCCGGCACCCGCTCACCACGCTGACCGACCGCATCTCCGACGTCTTCGTCGGGATGGGGTACGAGATCGCCGAGGGCCCCGAGCTCGAGGCCGAGTGGCTGAACTTCGACGCGCTGAACACCGGCCCGGACCACCCGGCGCGGTCGCTGGCCGACACCTTCTTCGTCGCACCGGAGGACTCCGGGTTGGTGCTGCGCACGCACACCAGCCCGGTGCAGGCCCGCACGATGCTCGAGCGCCGTCCGCCGATCTACGTGGTCGCGCCCGGCCGGGTCTACCGCACCGACGAGCTGGACGCCACGCACACCCCGGTCTTCCACCAGGTCGAGGGCCTCGCCGTCGACCGCGGCCTGACCATGGCCCACCTGCGCGGCACGCTGGACCACCTGGCCCGCCAGCTGTTCGGTGCCGACGCGCTGACCCGGTGGCGGCCGCACTTCTTCCCCTTCACCGAGCCGTCGGCGGAGTTCGACGTCTGGTTCCCCGAGCACCGGGACGGGCCGCGCTGGGTGGAGTGGGGTGGCTGCGGGATGGTCAACCCCCGGGTGCTGGTCGCCTGCGGCATCGACCCCGAGGAGCACACCGGCTTCGCCTTCGGGATGGGCATCGAGCGGGCGCTGCAGTTCCGCTCCGGGGTCGGCGACATGCGCGACATCGTCGAGGGCGACGTCCGCTTCACGAGTGCGTTCGGAGTTGAGCAGTGAAGGTCCCGATCAGCTGGCTGAGCGAGCACGTCGACATCCCTGCGGGGACGACGGTCGAGGAGCTGGACGAGGCGTTCGTCCGGCTCGGCTTCGAGGTCGAGGAGGTGCTCCGCGCGCCGGTCACCACCGGCCCGTTGGTGGTCGGCCGGGTGCTGGAGATCGAGGAGCTCACCGGCTTCAAGAAGCCGATCCGGTACTGCCAGGTGGAGGTGGGGGAGGAGGCGTCCCCGGGGGCTGGTGGGCGGGATGTACGAGGCATCGTCTGCGGCGCCCGCAACTTCGCCGTCGGCGACCTGGTCGTCGTGGCGCTGCCCGGCGCCGTGCTCCCCGGCGGCTTCGCCATCGCCGCCCGGAGCACCTACGACCACGTCTCCGACGGGATGATCTGCTCGGTTCGGGAGCTGGGCATCGGGGAGGACCACGCCGGCATCCTGGTGCTCGGGCAGGACGGCTTCACCCCCGGGACGCCGGCCGCCGGCGTGCTGGGGCTGGACGACGTCGTCTTCGACCTGGAGGTCACCCCCGACCGCGGCTACGCGATGAGCCTGCGGGGCATCGCCCGTGACCTGGCCGGTGCCCTGGGCGTCGACTGGCGCGACCCGGCCGCCCTGACACCCCCGGCGTGGTCCGGTGAGCCGGGCTGGGCCGTCGAGGTCGCCGACCCGGCCCGCTGCGACCGGTTCTCGATGCTGGCGATGGAGGGGCTCGACCCGGCTGCCCCGAGCCCTTGGGAGCTGCGCCGGCGACTGGCCCAGTGCGGCATCCGCAGCATCTCGCTGGCCGTCGACGTCACCAACATCGTGATGCTCGAGCTCGGCCAGCCGATGCACGCCTTCGACCGCGACACCGTCACCGGGCCGATCACGGTGCGGCTCGCGGCGACCGGTGAGCGGCTGACCACCCTGGACGGCGTCGACCGGGCGCTCACGAGCGACGACCTGCTGATCGCCGACGAGTCGGGGCCGATCGGGCTGGCCGGGGTGATGGGCGGCGCCTCGACCGAGATCGGCGCGAACACCACCGCGGTGCTGCTGGAGGCCGCGCACTGGGAGCCGGCCGGCATCGGTCGCGGGGTGCGCCGGCACAAGCTGCCCAGCGAGGCGGCCAAGCGCTTCGAGCGGGGCACCGACCCCGACGTCACCGTCGTGGCCCTGGCCCGGGCCGCGGCGCTGCTGGCCGAGCACGGCGGCGCCCACGTCGTCGGTGCGCCCGTCGACCTGGACGCGCGCCGCCCGCGCCCGGCGATCGCGCTGGACGCCGGCCGGCCCGGCCGGATCGCCGGCGTGGCGTACCCGCCGTCGCAGGTGGTGGAGGTGCTGCAGGCCATCGGCGCGACGGTCGAGGGGGACGGCCAGCAGCTGCAGGTCACCCCGCCCTCCTGGCGCGGTGACCTCACCGACCCGGCCGACCTGGTCGAGGAGGTCGTGCGCTACCTGGGCTTCGACGAGATCCCCTCCGTGCTGCCGACCGCACCGCCCGGCCGCGGGCTCACCGAGCGCCAGCGCCGCCGGCGCAGCATCGGTCGCGCCCTGGCCGACGCCGGGTACGTCGAGGCGCCGTCCTACCCGTTCGTGGGGGAAGCGCAGCTCGATGCCCTCGGGGTGCCCGCGGACGACGCCCGCCGGCAGCTGATCACGCTGCGCAACCCGCTGTCGGAGGAGGCTCCGGCGATGCGGACGACGCTGCTCCCCGGCCTGCTCGGCACGCTGGCGCGCAACCTGGCCCGCGGACAGCGGGACGTCGCCGTCTTCGAGCACGGTGCGGTCTTCCCCGGCGGCCCGAGCACGCAGGCCCCGGTGCCCGGGGTCGACCGGCGCCCGGACGACGACGTGCTGGCCGCCCTGCTCGGCGCGGTGCCCGAGCAGCCCTGGCACGTGGGCGTGGTGCTGGCCGGGAACGTCGAACCGCGCGGCTGGTGGGGACCGGGCCGGCCGGGCAGCTGGGCCGACGCCGTGCAGGCCGCGCGCGCCGTGGCCGCCGCGGCCGGCGTCGAGCTGACCGTGCGGGCCGGGGAGCTGGCGCCCTGGCACCCGGGCCGCTGCGCCGAGCTGCTGGTCGGTGACCGGGTGGTCGGCCACGCCGGCGAGCTCCACCCGCGGGTGTGTGCGGCGCTGGACCTCCCGGCGCGCACCTGTGCCATGGAGCTCGACGTCGACGCCCTGCCCGCGGCGCCGGTGGCCGTCGGACCGCACGTCTCGACCTTCCCCCCGGTGCTGGTCGACCTGGCGCTGGTCGTCGCCGACGCCGTCCCGGCTGCCGACGTCGAGGCGGCGCTGCGGGAGGGCGCGGGTGAGCTGCTGGAGGTGCTGCGGCTCTTCGACGTCTACACCGGTGCCCCGGTGCCGGCCGGTTCGCGGTCGCTGGCGTACGCGCTGACGCTGCGGGCACCGGACCGGACGCTGACCGGCGAGGAGGCGAACGCGGCCCGCGACGCCGCGATCGCGGTCGCCGTGGAGCGCACGGGGGCGGTCCTCCGTGGCTGACGCGAGTCGGCCCGACCTCACCGGCACCGTCGCGCTGGTCACCGGCGCCTCCGCCGGCATCGGCCGGTACCTGTCGCAGGGGCTGGCCGAGCGCGGCGCGACCGTGGCCGGGCTGGCCCGTTCGGCCGACCGGCTGCACGGGGCGATGGCCGAGGTCGCCGACGCCACCGGTGCCCGCACGCTGGCCGTGGCCGCCGACGTCACCGACCCCGACGCCGTCCAGGCCGCGGTCACCCAGGTGGTCGCGGAGCTGGGACCGGTCACCCTGCTGGTCAACAACGCCGGCCTCATCGACGCCGCCGAGGTGCCGCTGTGGGAGGCCGACCCCGACCAGTGGTGGCAGGTGGTGGAGAGCCAGGTGCGCGGCCCGTTCCTGGTCTCCCGCGCCGTCGTCCCCGGGATGCTGGCCGCCGGCGGTGGCCGGGTGATCGGGCTCGCCAGCGGCCTGGGCACCCGGGGGAGCGACGTCTACAGCGCCTACTCGGCCGGCAAGACGGCCCAGATGCGGATCACCGAGGCGATCGACCTGGCCGGTGCCGAGCACGGGGTGCGCGCCTTCGACCTCGCGCCCGGGGTGATCGACACCGAGATGACCCGGGCGATGCCGATGCACGCCGGGCGCACCGAGTGGACCCGCCCGGAGGACGTCGTGGCACTGGCCCTGGCGATCGCCGCCGGGGAGCTGGACCAGTGGTCGGGGCGGTTCTTCCGGGCCGGTGCCGACGACCTCGACGTGCTGCGCGCGACGACGCCGGCGGACGCAGCCCGCCAGCTCCGGTTGCGCCCCTACGGCGCCGAGGACCCGATCGGCTGACCCCGCGGACCGCGGTGACCGGGGCGGTCAGCAGACGGCGGTGAACAGCACGCCGGTGCCGGTCATCTCGAGCATCCGCCGGACCATGGCGGAGGGGCGGCGGAGCTCGGGCAGCCCCCCGGCCCGGCGGGCCTGCTCGGTCTCCCGCACCATCAGCCGCAGCGCCCGGCCGTCCAGGAACGTGGCCGCCGAGAGGTCGACGGCGCCCGCCCCGGGGGTGCGCGGCCCGCCGGCGTCCCAGGCCTCGACCACCAGGCTGTCGACCTCCCCGCACAACCGGAGCACGGTCACGCCGTCCTCCTCGACCAGGTCGATCCCGCCGGACAGCTGCTGGACGTCGCGCATGGCGGTGTTCCTCCCCCTGTCCCGGCGTCGATCGCCGGGACAGGGGGGACTGTGCACTGCCCTGCTGACAGAAACCCCTCAGCAGTCCGAGGACCGGCTGTGCGGCGACCGTCAGCCGGCCGCTTCCTCGACGACCCAGATCGTGTTGCCGTCGGGGTCGCGGACCGCGAAGAGCAGCGGCGCACCGGGCACCCGGGTCGGTGCCGGGTCGAGGTCGACGTCGCCGCGGGCGGCGAGCCGCCGGTGCTCGGCGAGCACGTCGGTCGACTCGACCCCGATCGCGCCGCCGCCGGGGGAGCCGCCCATCGGCGGGTTCAGCGCGAGCCGCGCCGACGACCCGGGCGGGGCGACCTCCAGCCAGCGGTCCGCGCCGTCCTCGCCGAAGCGGTCGTCGCCGCGCACCTCGAAGCCGAGCACCTCGGTGTAGAAGGCGCGGGCGGCGTCCTGGTCGCGGACGGAGAACATCGTGACGGCGAGCTGGGTCAACGTGGTGGTCTGGTGCTGGGTCTGCGTCATGCCGGTCAGACCGGTGCCGACGGCCGGACTCATCGGTGGACGGACGCCACGACGATCAGTCCTCGATGAGGTCCCGGCCCTCCGCCCGCAACCGCGCCAGGTGGTCCAGCATCCCCTGCAGCGTCTCCGGGTCGTGCCCCTGCCAGCTGTCCAGCTCGCTGACGACGCGCAGCGGGTGGCGGGTCCGGTAGGACCGGGTGGGGTTGCCCGGGAACCGCTTGTCGGTCACGTTCGGGTCGTCCTCGAACGGGCCCAGGGGCTCGACGACGTAGATGCGTCCCGGCTCCCCGTTGCCGGCGAGCGCGACCGCCAGCTCGGCGCCCCAGGCGGCGGTCTCCACGAGAGCGGTGAAGTAGACGTGGTGGGACACCCGGCCCGCCTGGAAGTTCGAACCGTGGCCGGGGACCAGCTCGACACCGGGCGCCAGGGTGGCCCGGGTCCCGTGGAAGAAGGGGCCCGCGACGTGCCCGCAGCTGTCGTAGGTCGCGGGGACGGGGAGGCTGTTCTCGTCCATGCCGGATCTCCTCGGGTTCGTCCCGGTCGGCTGCCGCGCACCAGCCTGTCGGAGATCGGCCGGCCCGCGGGCGCCGTCACCTCCGCGCCGTGGGCAGCCGGCGCGTCAGAACACGGTGGCCAGCGCCCGTGGCGCGATGTCGACCGCGATCTCGGTGTCGGCCTCCAGCTCCACCAGCTCACCGTCCAGCTGCAGGGGCATGGGGGCCAGGGTGGTGAAGGCGTAGTGGGTCACGCTCGGCTGCCGGCCCAGCCCCCGGGTCGCGGCCCGCAGCGCGGTGGCCAGCACCTGCAGCTTGCCGGTCCGCCGCTGGGCGATCACCTCGAAGCGCCCGTCGTCGGGGCGGGCGCCCTCGCTGAGTCGGGCCACCTTGGCCATCTGGGCGATGTTGGCGAACAGCAGGCTGTCCACGGTGCGCTCCTCCCCGTCCTCCATCCGGATGGGGAAGGGCCGGAATCGGGTGAAGCCGCGGATCACCGACAGCGCCTCCCGCCACGACCCCTTGCCGCCCTTCTCGAGGTCGACGGCGATCACCGGGGTGACCCCGACGCCGATGTAGGAGTGGGCGTACCGCACCTGGGCGTCGGCGCCGCTGCCGAGGGTGAGCCGCAGCAGGTCGATCCGCCGGACGTCGCCGGCCAGGATCGCGTCGGCCAGGTGGTGCTCGCGCGTCGTCCGGCGGTGGTCGTTGGCGTTCCCGGCCGCCCGCACCGCGCAGACCGCATCGGGGTTGCCCGCCTGCATGACCCCGTCGACGACCTCGTTGTAGCCGCCGTCCCCACTCACCGAGACCAGCAGCGGCCGCCCCGTGGCCGCGACCTCGCGAGCCAGCTCGCGGGCGTGGCCGGCGCGCTGGGTCGGGCAGAGCGACACGGGGACGGCGGGGAGGCGCCGGGCCAGCTCGGCCTGCAGCTGTTCGGCCGACCCCGATGCCTCGCCGGTGCTGTTCGGGTTGAAGATGACGACGATCCGGTCGAACGGGCTCACAGGTGACGGCCTCCTCGGCGTGGTCGGGCACGGCTGCCCGCTGGGACCCTGCCCGAGAACACGGCTCCGCGCGCAGCGGCGCACCACGAACTGCACGGTCATGCACGGTCGGGTATGGTCATGCACCGTGAACAGCCAACGGACGTGGACGGTCGGGGTCACCGGCGCCACCGGGTACGCGGGGGGTGAGGTGTGCCGGCTGCTGGCCGGGCACCCGAACCTCCAGCTCACCGGGGTGCATGCCAACTCGAGCGCCGGCCGACGCCTCGGCGAGCTGCAGCCGCACCTGCTGCCCTACGCCGACCTGGAGGTCCAGGGCAGTGACGCGGCCTCGCTGGCCGGCTACGACGTCGTCGTGCTGGCCCTGCCGCACGGGGAGTCCGCGGCGATCGCGGCCCAGCTGCCCGCCGACACGCTGGTCATCGACTGCGGCGCCGACCACCGGCTCAACGACCCGGCGGCCTGGGCCCGCTGGTACGGCGGCGAGCACGCCGGGCACTGGCCCTACGGCCTGCCCGAGCTCCCCGGTCAGCGCGAGCAGCTGACCGGTGCCCGGCGGATCGCCGTCCCGGGCTGCTACCCGACCTCGGTCACCCTGGCGATGGCCCCGGCGCTGGCCGCCGGGCTGGTCACGCCGGACGTGGTGGTGGTGGCGGCGAGCGGCACCTCCGGGGCCGGCAAGAGCGCCAAGCCGCACCTGCTCGGCAGCGAGGTGATGGGCTCGGCCAGCGCGTACGGCGTCGGTGGCGTCCACCGGCACACCCCGGAGATGGTGCAGAACCTGGCGCAGGCCGCCGGTGGGCCGGTGCGGATCAGCTTCACCCCCACGCTGGTGCCGATGAGCCGGGGCATCCTGGCCACCTGCTCGGCCCCGCTGGCCGACGGCGTGGACGCCGCCCGGGCGCGGGCCGCCTACCAGGAGGCCTACGGCGACGAGCCGTTCGTGCACCTGCTGCCGGAGGGCCAGTGGCCCACCACCGCCGCGGTGCTCGGCGCGAACACGGTGCAGCTGCAGGTGGCGATCGACCCGGACGCCGGCCGGCTGGTCGTGGTGGCCGCCGTCGACAACCTCACCAAGGGCACCGCCGGCGCCGCCCTCCAGTGCGCCAACCTGGCCCTGGGCCTCCCGGAGACCACGGGTCTCCCCACCGTCGGAGTCGCACCGTGACCGTCACCGCCCCGCAGGGGTTCCGGGCGGCCGGCGTCGCCGCCGGGCTGAAGTCCAGCGGTGCGCCGGACGTCGCGCTGGTCGTCAACGACGGGCCGGACGACGCCGCGGCCGCCGTCTTCACCACCAACCGCTTCCCGGCCGCCCCGGTGCTGTGGAGCCGGCAGGCGCTCGCCGACCACCGGCTGCGCGCGGTCGTGCTCAACTCCGGCGGCGCCAACGCCTGCACCGGCCCCGAGGGCTTCGGTGACACCCACGCCACGGCCGAGCACGTCGCGGCCCAGCTGGGCATCGGGGCCGTCGACGTCGCGGTGGCCTCCACCGGCCTGATCGGTGTCCGGCTGCCGATGGACGCCCTGCTCGCCGGGGTCGGTGCCGCGGTCGCAGGGCTGTCCGCCGACGGCGGGCCGGACGCCGCCCGGGCGATCATGACCACCGACTCGGTGCCGAAGACGACGGTGCAGACCGGGGACGGCTGGACCATCGGCGGGATGGCCAAGGGCGCGGGCATGCTCGCCCCCTCGCTGGCCACGATGCTCGTCGTCCTCACCACCGACGCCGTGGTGCCCGCCGAGGTCCTCCAGCCGGCGCTGCAGGCCGCGACCAGCGTGAGCGTCGAGCGGGTCGACTCCGACGGCTGCCTGTCCACCAACGACACGGTGATCGTGCTGGCCAACGGTGCGAGCGGGGTGACCCCGAGCGCGGAGGAGTTCACCGCCGCCCTGACCGCCGCCGCCACCGACCTGGCGATGCAGCTGCTCGCCGACGCCGAGGGCTCGACCAAGGACATCGCGATCACCGTGCGGAACGCGGCCAGCGTCGCCGACGCGGTGACCGCCGGCCGGGCCTGCGCCCGCAACAACCTGCTCAAGACCGCGCTGTTCGGCAACGACCCCAACTGGGGCCGGGTGCTGGCCGCGATCGGCACCACCGACGCTCAGTTCGAGCCCGACCAGGTGGACGTGACGATCAACGGCGTCACGGTCTGCCGTGCCGGGGCGATCGGCGACCCGCGCGAGGGCGTCGACCTGTCCGGACGGGCCATCACGATCGACGTCGACCTGCGGGCCGGCACCGAGCAGGCCACGATCTGGACCAACGACCTGTCCCTCGCCTACGTCCACGAGAACTCGGCCTACTCGACATGACCAGTGACCCGACCAGCAGCGACAGCCCGGCGCAGGACCCCACGCCGCCCGACGTCGCCCCCGACCTCGCCACCCCGCCGGCCCGGCGCTCGGTGGGCACTCACCGGGTCATGCGGACCCACGACCCCGAGGGCGACGCGCGCAAGGTCGCCGTCCTCACCGGGGCGCTGCCCTGGCTGCGGGAGTTCCACGGCCAGGTCGTGGTGGTCAAGTACGGCGGGCACGCCATGGTCGACGAGCAGTGCCGGCACGCCTTCGCCGAGGACATGGTGTTCCTGCGGACCTGCGGCATCCTGCCGGTCGTCGTGCACGGCGGCGGCCCGCAGATCAACGGCATGCTCAGCCGGCTGGGCATCGCCAGCGAGTTCCGCGGCGGGCTGCGGGTCACCACCGAGGAGACGATCGACGTCGTCCGGATGGTGCTGACCGGGCAGGTGGGGCCCGAGGTCGTCGGCCTGATCAACTCCTACGGGCCGCTGGCCGTGGGCTTGTCCGGTGAGGACGGCGGGCTGTTCACCGCCGAGCGGACGCACGCCATGGTCAACGGCGAGCCGGTGGACGTCGGCCTGGTCGGCGACGTCGTCGCGGTCGACCCCGCACCGGTGACCGCGCTGCTGGAGGCCGGGCACATCCCGGTCGTCGCCACCGTCGCCCCGGACGCCTCCGGCCAGGTGCACAACGTCAACGCCGACACCGCGGCCGCGGCGCTGGCCGTCGCCCTGGGCGCGGTCAAGCTGGTCGTGCTGACCGACGTCGAGGGTCTCTACGCCAACTGGCCCGACCGCGACTCCCTGGTCCAGAAGATCGACGCGACCGAGCTGGCCGAGATCCTCCCGACCCTGGACGCCGGGATGATCCCGAAGATGGCCGCCTGCCTGCGGGCGGTCGAGGGCGGGGTGCGCCGGGCCACCGTCATCGACGGGCGGCTGCCGCACGCCCTGCTGCTGGAGACCTTCACCACCGAGGGCACCGGGACGATGGTCGTCCCGGCCGGCACCGACACCACATCACCGACACCGACACCGGAGGGAGTGACCGCACCATGACGCACACCGAGGAGCTGGCCACCCGCTGGTCGGCCGTGATGATGGGCAACTACAAGACGCCGCCGGTGGCCCTGGCCCGCGGCGCGGGCGCGACCGTCTGGGACGTCGACGGCAAGGAGTACACCGACCTGCTCGGCGGGATCGCCACCACGATCCTCGGCCACGCCCACCCGGCGGTGGTGCACGCGATCACCGCCCAGGCGCAGCTGCTCGGCCACGTGTCCAACCTGGCCATGCACGAGCCCGGTGTGCTGCTGGCCGAGCGCTTGCTGGAGCTCGCCGGCCGGCCCGGCCGGGTCTTCTTCTGCAACTCCGGCGCCGAGGCCAACGAGGCGGCGTTCAAGCTCAGCCGGCTCACCGGGCGGCCCGAGGTGGTCACCGCGATCGGCTCCTTCCACGGCCGCACCATGGGCTCGCTCGCGCTCACCGGGCAGCCGGGCAAGGCCGCAGCGTTCGCCCCGTTGCCCGGCGGCGTGCAGCACGTCCCCTACGGCGACGCCGACGCCCTGGCGGCCGCCGTGGGCGAGCAGACCGCGATGATCCTGCTGGAGCCGATGCTGGGGGAGGGCGGCGTGCTGCCGGCCCCGCCCGGGTACCTCGCCGCCGCCGCGGAGACCGCCCGTTCCGCGGGCGCGCTGTTCGCCGTGGACGAGGTGCAGACCGGCAGCGGGCGCACCGGGCAGTGGTTCGCCCACCAGGCCGACGGCCTGCAGCCCGACGTCGTCACCCTGGCCAAGGCCCTCGGCGGCGGCCTGCCGCTGGGCGCCACCCTGGCCTTCGGCGCGGCCGCGGACCTGATGACCGCCGGTTCGCACGGCTCCACGTTCGGCGGCAACCCGATCGTCGCGGCCGCCGCACTGGCGGTGCTGGACACGATCCGCGACGAGGGGCTGCTGGAGCGGGCCAAGGAGATCGAGCACCGGGTCGCCGCGGGCGTCGACGCGCTGGGCCACGAGGGCATCAGCGGCGTCCGTGGCCGGGGCGCCCTGCTCGGCGTCGTCCTCACCGCGCCGGTCGCCGCCGCGGTCGAGACCCACCTGCGGGCGGCTGGGTTCCTCGTGAACGGGGTGGCCGCCGACGTCGTCCGGCTGGCCCCGCCGCTGGTCGTCACCGACGCCCAGCTCGACGCGTTCGTCGCCGCCCTCCCCGCCGCACTGGACGCCGCCCTCCGGGACGCGGACCGGTGACGGTCCGGCACCTCACCCGGGACGACGACCTCACCCCAGCCGAGCAGGCGGAGGTCCTCGCGCTGGCCGCCCAGCTCAAGGCCGGCCGGCACACCGCCGCCGCGCCCACCCCGCTGCGCGCGGCCAACGGCACCCAGCGCACCGTCGCGGTGCTGTTCGACAAGCCCTCCACCCGCACCCGGCTCTCCTTCGCCGTCGGGGTCACCGAGCTCGGCGGGCAGCCGCTGGTCATCGACGGCGCGGCCAGCCAGCTCGGCCGCGGGGAGTCGGTGGAGGACACCACCCGCGTGCTCGACCGGCAGGTCGCCGCGATCGTCTGGCGGACCTCGGGCCAGCAGCGGATGGACGCCATGGCAGCGGTCAGCCGGGTCCCGGTGGTCAACGCGCTGACCGACACGTTCCACCCCTGCCAGGTCCTCGCCGACCTGCAGACGGTGCTGGAACGGCGCACGCAGCTGGCCGGGCTGACCCTCAGCTACCTGGGCGACGGCGCCAACAACATGGCGCACTCCTACCTGCTGGGCGGCGCCCTGGCCGGCATGCACGTGCGGATCGGCTCGCCGGAGGCCTTCCAGCCCGATCCGGCGGTGCTGACCCGCGCCGGGGAGATCGCGGCGGAGACCGGCGGGTCGGTGCAGTGGACGGCCGACCCGGCCGCCGCCGCCGACGGCGCCGACGTGCTGGCCACGGACGCCTGGGTGTCGATGGGCCAGGAGTCCGAGCACGCCGCCCGGACCGGCCCGTTCGTGCCCTACGCCGTCGACGAGCAGGCGCTGGCCCGGGCCGGCGACGACGCCGTCGTCCTGCACTGCCTGCCGGCCTACCGCGGCAAGGAGATCGCCGCCGCGGTCATCGACGGGCCGCAGAGCGCCGTGTGGGACGAGGCGGAGAACCGGCTGCACGCGCAGAAGGCGCTGCTGCTGTGGTTGCTGGAACGGTCGCAGTGACCACGGCGCTGACCCGCTCGGCCCGGCACGCCCGGATCGCCGAGCTGATCACCGCCGGCCCGGTCACCTCGCAGACCCAGCTGGCTCGCCTCCTGGCCCAGTCCGGGGTCGACGTCACCCAGGCGACGCTCTCCCGCGACCTCGAGGAGCTCGGCGCGGTCAAGCTCCGCGGGTCCGACGGGGCGCCGGCCTCCTACGTGCTGCCGCCGGAGAACGCCCCGCTGCGTCCGGCGCAGTCGGCACCGGCCCGGCTGACCAGGCTGCTGGCCGACCTGCTCACCAGCGCCGAGGGCAGCGCGAACCTCGCCGTCGTCCGCACACCGCCGGGCGCCGCCCAGTTCCTCGCCTCCGGGCTGGACAAGGTGGGGCTCCCCGACGTGCTGGGCACGATCGCCGGGGACGACACTCTGATGGTCGTCTCCCGGGACCCCCACGGTGGCCCCGCGCTCGCCGCCCGGCTGCGCGCGCTCGCCGAGCGCGCCCGGCCGGCGCACGGGGACGACACCGACCTGCACGCCGACGTGGAAGAGAGCCAAGAGTGACCGAGGGCAACGCCGGCAGCCAGACCCGACTGTGGGGCGGCCGGTTCGGCGGCGGCCCGTCACCGGCGATGGCGGCGCTGTCGAAGTCCACCGACGTCGACTGGCGGCTGGCGCCCTACGACCTGGCCAGCTCACGGGCGCACGCCCGCGTGCTGGAGCGGGCCGGGCTGCTGACGGTCGACGAGCTGGCCAGGATGATCGGTGCGCTCACCGAGCTGTCCGCCGAGGTCGCCGACGGCACGTTCGCGCCCATCGAGGCCGACGAGGACGTGCACGAGGCGCTCGAGCGCGGCCTGCTGGACAAGCTGGGGCCGCTCGGCGGCAAGCTGCGCGCCGGTCGCAGCCGCAACGACCAGGTCGCCACCGACCTGCGGCTGTACCTGCGGCACAACGTGCGCCGGCTGGTCGGCGAGCTCGCCGCGCTGGAGAACGCGCTGGTCGGGCTGGCCCTGCGCTACCGCGACGTCGCCGCACCGGGGATGACCCACCTGCAGCACGCCCAGCCGGTGCTCATCGCCCACCAGCTCCTCGCCCACGCGCACTCGCTGTCCCGCGACGTCGACCGGCTGCTGGACTGGGACCGGCGGGCGGCGGTCAGCCCGCTCGGCTCCGGCGCGCTGGCCGGCTCCTCCCTGGCGCTGGACCCCGACGCCGTCGCCGCGGAGCTGGGCTTCGACCGGGCCGCCGACAACAGCATCGACGCGGTCAGCGACCGCGACTTCGCCGCGGAGTTCTGCTTCGTCGCGGCCCTGCTGGGGGTGCACCTGTCCCGGCTGGGGGAGGAGGTCGTGCTCTGGACGTCGACCGAGTTCGGCTGGGCGCGCCTCGACGACGCCTGGGCGACCGGGTCCTCGATCATGCCGCAGAAGAAGAACCCGGACATCGCCGAACTGGCCCGGGGCAAGGCCGGCCGCTTCGTCGGCAACCTGACCGGCCTGCTCACCATGCTCAAGGGCCTCCCGCTGGCCTACGACCGCGACCTGCAGGAGGACAAGGAGCCGGTCTTCGACTCCGTCGAGCAGCTGCTCCTGCTGCTGCCCGCGGTCACCGGGATGGTCGCCACCCTGACGCTGCGCGCGGAGGTGATCGAGGCCGCCGCCCCGCAGGGCTTCGCCCTGGCCACCGACGTCGCCGAGTGGCTGGTGTCCAACGGCGTCCCGTTCCGGTCCGCGCACGAGATCAGCGGCGCGATGGTCGCCTTCTGCGAGGAGGCAGGCCTCGAGCTCGACGAGCTGGACGACGACCAGCTCGCCGCCATCGACGAACGCCTCACCCCGGAGGTGCGGTCGGTGCTCACCGTGCCCGGTGCGCTGGCGGCCCGGCGGGCCCGCGGCGGGACGGCGCCGGAGCGGGTGGCCGAGCAGCTCGGCACGCTCACCGAGCTGGCGCGGCAGCACACCGAGTGGGCGTCGTGGTCGCCGGTGGCCGGGGCCCTCTAGCCGACGTGGCCGCCGACGTCCCGTCGTCCGACCGGCCCGGGCCTCTCCTCACCGAGGACGCCCTGCTCGGGCCGGTCGACGAGGTGGCCGGGTCGCTGCTGGGCTGCTTCGTGGTGACCGACCGCCCCGACGGCCAGGTCGCGCTCCGGCTCACCGAGGTCGAGGCGTACTCGGGGCAGGGGGAGGACCCGGCGTCCCATGCTCACCGGGGCCCGACCCCGCGGGCCGAGATCATGTTCGGTCCGCCCGGCCGGCTGTACGTGTACTTCAGCTACGGGGTGCACTGGTGCGCCAACGTCGTCGTCGGCCCGGCCGGGCGCGGCTCGGCGGTCCTGATGCGCGCCGGTGAGGTGCTGGTGGGGGAGTCGCTGGCGGCGTCCCGACGCCCGGCCGCGCGGGTGCCGCGGGACCTGGCGCGCGGTCCGGCCCGGCTCACCCAGGCGTTGGCGATCGGCCCCGACGACCGGGGGACGGACCTGCTGGACCCGGCCTCGCCGGTGCGCCTGCACGCCGGCCCCGCACCGGCCGGCATCTCGGCCGGACCCCGGGTGGGGATCAGCGTGGCGACCGAGCTGCCCTGGCGGTTCTGGGCGACCGACGCCGCCTCGGTGAGCGTCTTCCGGGCAGGCGGGAAGCCGCGGCGCCGGGGCCCCAGGCAGGATGGACGACCGTGACCTCTGCGCATTCCGTGATCGACGAGCTGCACCGCCGCGGGCTGATCGCCCAGAGCACCGACGAGGACGCCCTGCGCGCCCACCTCGCGGAGGGCCCGGTCACCTACTACTGCGGTTTCGACCCCACGGCGGCGAGCCTGCACGTCGGCCACCTGATCCAGTTCATGGTGCTGCGCGCCCTGCAGCGAGCCGGGCACCAGCCGATCGTGCTGGTCGGCGGGGCGACCGGGCTGATCGGTGACCCCCGCCCGTCGTCCGAGCGACAGCTGAACGACCCCACTCAGGTGGCGACCTGGGTGAGCGGGATCCGCCGCCGGGTGGCGCCGTTCCTCGACCTGCCGGCGGCCGAGCACGGGCTGCGGCAGCCGATCTACGTGGACAACCTCGACTGGACGTCGCCGCTGTCGGCGATCGACTTCCTCCGTGACCTCGGCAAGCACTTCCGGGTCAACCGGATGCTGGCGAAAGAGGCGGTCTCTGCCCGGCTGAACTCCGACGCCGGGATCAGCTACACCGAGTTCAGCTACCAGATCCTGCAGGCCAACGACTTCCGGGAGCTGTTCCGCCGGCACGGCTGCACGCTGCAGAGCGGCGGGTCCGACCAGTGGGGGAACATCACCGCCGGCGCCGACCTGGTACGACGGACCGAGGGGGGCTCGGCCCACGCCCTGGCCACCCCGCTGATCACCACGGCGGACGGCAAGAAGATCGGCAAGACCGAGGGCGCCACGATCTGGCTGGACCCGGAGCACACCAGCCCGTACGCGTTCTTCCAGTACTGGCTCACCATCGACGACGTCGACGCGCGGGCCTGGCTGCCGCTGTTCTCCGAGCGCCCGGCCGAGGAGGTGGCGGCGTTGATCGCGGAGTCCGAGGAACGTCCGGCGTCCCGGGCGCCCCAGCGCGCGCTGGCCGAAGAGCTGACCCGGCTGGTGCACGGCGCTCCGGAGCTGGCGCAGGCCGAGGCCGCCGGCCGGGCGCTGTTCGGCCGGGCCGACCTCACCGAGTTGGACCCGCAGACCCTGGCCGCCGCGCTGACCGAGGCCGGCGCCGTGGAGGTCGACGACCCGGCGCTGTCGGTGGCCGTCCTGCTCCAGCGGGCGGGCCTGGCGTCGTCGCTGACCGACGCGCGGCGCACGGTCAAGGAGGGCGGGGCCTACGTCAACAACGTCCGAGTCGGTGACCCGGACGCGGTGCCGGCGCCGGGGGACTGGCTCCCGGGCGGGTGGCTCGCGCTCCGCAAGGGCAAGCGCTCGGTGGCCGGCGTGCACTGCCCGGGCGCCGGTCGGACCACCTGAGCCGGGCGGTCCCGGCTCCGCCGCCCGCCCCGTGTGAACGCCGGGTGACGGCGACGTTCCAGCCAGGTGGCGGGCGTCACTCGGTCCGGGTTTGACACGTCCAGCGGAGCCACGTAACTTTCTCTTTGCGCCGGGAACGACCGCGAGGCCGGGACCGGGCGCCGAGCAGGACAACACAAGCCGGAGACGACGACCTGAGAGGGTCTGGTTCGCCGCGCGTCCGCTCCTTGAGAACTCAACAGCGTGCCGAAAGTCAGTGCCAAGTAACAAATCCCCCTTCGGTGTCTTCGGATGCTGATTGGGTTCCTTTGGTTGATTGAACGAGAGTGCCAACTCTCGGTCTCAGCTGCGATCAAATCATCTACG
>NZ_JAPVBI010000002.1:0-735527 GCF_026967925.1 Modestobacter sp. VKM Ac-2985
CGTAGATGATTTGATCGCAGCTGAGACCGAGAGTTGGCACTCTCGTTCAATCAACCAAAGGAACCCAATCAGCATCCCGAAGGACACCGAAGGGGGATTTGTTACTTGGCACTGACTTTCGGCACGCTGTTGAGTTCTCAAGGAGCGGACGCGCACGTTCCCCGACCAATTTCTTGGCCGTTCTTCGTGGCGGTGATTTCCACTTTACACCAAGTTCCGCAGCGGGTGAACCTCGGGGGTTCGTCCGGCGGTTTCCCAGGCCCTGCGGCCCGGTCCGTTCTCGCTTGGTGCATGGAGAACACTACACGCCCTCAGAGGGGCTTTGCAGGGGGGTCCCCCGGCGGGGTCCTCGAACGGTCCGAATGTGCTGCTGAGCTGGGAGAACGGGGCTCAGGCCACCCCGCGGGGGCGGAACTGGACGCTCACGCGGGGACCGACGGGCTTGGTCGTCTTCGGGATGCAGTGCTCCCAGGTGCGCTGGCAGGAACCGCCCATCACCACCAGATCGCCGTGCCCGAGGGTGAAGCGCCGGCTCTCGCCGCCACCCACCGGCCGCAGCAGGAGTGGCCGGGGAGAGCCGAACGAGACGATGGCGACCATCGTGTCCTCGGTGCGGCTGCGCCCGATGCGGTCGCCGTGCCAGGCGACGCTGTCGCGCCCGTCGCGGTACAGGCACATGCCCGCCGTCACGAACGGCTCGCCCAGCTCCGGCCGGTAGTGGGCGTCGAGGGCCGCGCGGGCCTCGGCGAGCACAGCGTGCGGCAGCGCCTCCCCCGCCCCGTACCAACGCAGCAGTCGGGGGACTGCCACCTCGCGGTCGTACATCTGCCGGCGGTCCTCCCGCCAGCCGATGTCGCCCAGCAGGACGTCGAGCACGCTGTCGGAGCCCTCGACCCAGCCGGCGAGGTGGTCGACCCAGGCACCGCGGCTCAACAGGTGCCGGGAGACCCGCCCAGCGAGCGGGGTGAGCGCGACCTCGCCGGCGACGTCCCAGATGGACGGCTGGTGTGCGAGCGACATGGAGGGAGGCTACTCCCGGTTTCGCACAGGTGTTCGAAAACCTGTGGACAACCGCCTCCTCGTCCTCCCTCGCCGGAGGGATGAGGACGGGATGCTCCCTCAGGCGCTGAGCGCGAGCACGAACGGCAGGACGGAGCCGGCCCCTGCCAGCCGCAGCTCTCGGCCGGCGACGGTCATGGTCCAGCGCGAGTCGGCCAGGTCGTCGACGAGGAGGACCGGGGCATCGCCGAGCTCGGCCAGCCGGGCCCGGAGCTCCGGCCCGACCACGATGCGCTGCCAGACCCCGGCCAGCCGGAAGGCGCTGTTGCCGCCCGGCCCGCCGGTGGGGCCGCCGTGGGCCAGGTCGAGGGCGCCCAGGTAGGGCAGCCGCCCCAGCTGTGCCAGCCCCTGGGCCACGCCCGTGACCAGGGCGGGCCGCCGGCGGGACGGCATGGCGACCACGCCGGCGGGGCGCTGCGCCCAGTCCCAGGCGCCGAGCACCCGGGCGCAGGCCTTCAGCAGCTCTGCGTCCGGCGGTGCGTCGTTGGGCAGGCCGGGGCGCATGACCCGGTGGCTCACCTCGTAGGCGGCGTCTGGGTCCTCCTCGATCGAGGGCGCCTCGAGGTCCTCGGCCAGGGTGGCCACGCCACCGACCCCGTCGTCCCCCAGGAGGGTGCGCAGGCGCTGGCCCCACCCCAGGTCGGTCAGCCGGGCCACGGCCTGGCCGGTGGCGATCTGCTCACCCGGCGCGATCTTGCCCTTGACCTCGACCCCGAGCCGTTCGGCGCCGGTGGGCCACTGCGCCCGCGGCGGGAGCTCGACACCGGGCCGGTCCAGCCGGGCATCGGCCGCCTCGGCTGCGCCGGCCGGCACGTCGGTGGGGTACCAGGGGCCGGCGCAGACGTCACAGCGCCCGCAGGGGCTGGCGGTCGGGTCGTCGAGGGCGGTCTGCAGGAAGGCCATCCGGCACTCCGCGGTGTCGACGGGCCGTGCGTAGGTGAGCATCGACCGCTGCTCGGCCTCCCGGGTCGCGGTGACCCGGGAGTACCGCTCGGCGTCGTAGACCCACGGCACGCCGGTGGAACGCCAGCCGCCCTGCACCCGCTCCACCGCACCGTCGACGGCGAGCACCTTGAGCAGCAGCTCGAGCCGGGAGCGGCGCACGTCGGCCACTGTCTCCAGCCTCGCCACCGACCAGGCCCTGCCGTCGGCCATCGCGGTGAGGACGGCGGCTGCGTGGTCCTCCCGGGGCATGGAGGAGGTGGCGAACCACTGCCAGATCGCGATGTCCTCCGGGCCCGGGAGCAGCAGCACGTCGGCGTTGGCGACGGCGCGGCCGGCACGACCCACCTGCTGGTAGTAGCTGACCGGCGACGACGGCGCACCCAGGTGGACGACGAAGCCAAGGTCCGGCTTGTCGAACCCCATGCCCAGCGCGGAGGTGGCGACCAGGGCCTTCACCCGGTTCTCCCGCAGCGCCTCCTCGGCGTCCTTGCGGTCGGCGTCGTCCAGCCGCCCGGTGTAGGCGCGGACCTCGTGGCCGGCGTCGCGGAGCAGCGCCGCCGTCTCCTCGGCCGCGGCCACGGTGAGCGTGTAGACGATCCCGCTGCCTGGCAGGTCGCCGATGTGCGCCGCCAGCCAGGCCAGCCGTGCGCGGTCGGTGTCCAGCCGCAGCACGCCCAGCCGCAGGGAGTCCCGGGCCAGCGGGCCGCGGACGGTGGTCACCTCGACACCGCCGGCGCCGAGCTGCTCGGCGACGTCGGCGACCACCCGCTCGTTGGCCGTGGCGGTCGTCGCGAGCACCGGGGTGCCGGCGGGGAGCTGGCCGAGCAGGTCGCGGATGCGGCGGTAGTCGGGCCGGAAGTCGTGCCCCCAGTCGGAGACGCAGTGCGCCTCGTCCACCACCAGCAGGCCGCAGCGCTCGACCAGGCTGGGCAGCTGCTCGTCACGGAAGCGTGGGTTGGTCAGCCGCTCGGGGGAGACCAGCAGGACGTCGACGTCGTCGGCGGCGAGCCGGGCGTTGATGTCGTCCCACTCGGTCACGTTGGAGCTGGAGATCTCCACGGCCTTGATCCCGGCGCGGGCGGCTGCGGCCACCTGGTCGCGCATCAGCGCGAGCAACGGGCTCACGAGCAGCGTCGGCCCGGCTCCGCGGCGGCGCAGCAGGGCGGTGGAGACGAAGTAGACGGCGGACTTCCCCCAGCCGGTGCGCTGCACGACCAGGGCGCGCTCGTGCCGCTCGACGAGCGCGGTGACGGCGGCGTCCTGACCCTCGCGGAAGACCGCGTCGGCGCGGCCGGTGAGCTCGCGCAGGACGCCGAGCGCCTCATCGGCCAGATCGGTCTCGACAGCGGTGCTCATGCCCCGACCGTAGGCGGCGACACCGACGACGGGGACCTGGGCGTGCGGTGGCTGTGGACGGACGGTTGGATGGGCGTCGATGCTGCCCCCGGACAACCACGTGCACTCCGAGTTCTCCTGGGACACCGGCCCACGAGCGTCGCTGCTGCGTGCCTGCGAGCGGGCCGTGGAGATCGGTCTCCCGGCCATCGCCTTCACCGAGCACCTGGACTTCACCGTCTGGGACGCCGCCGACCGCGCCACCGCGCAAGGTCTCACCGATCGGCACCCGGCCAACCAGCTGCCGATCGACGTCGACCTCTACGCCGAGACCATCTGGGAGGCCCGGCAGCGCTTCCCGACGCTGCGGGTGTGGTCCGGCGTCGAGGCCGGAGAACCACACCTGTTCGGGGCCAGTGTGGCTGCTCACCTGGGCGCCTCCCCGGTCGACCGGGTCCTCGGCTCCCTGCACTCGCTGCCGGTCGACGGCCGGCTGATGGGCGTCAACCGGCTGCTGCACGCCCCGGGCATCGACGTCATCGCCACGATGCGCCGGTACCTCACCGAGATGGTGGCGATGATCGAGAGCAGCGACGTCTTCCAGGTGCTGGCTCATTGCGACTACCCGCGGCGCTACTGGCCCGGCGGCCGCGAGCAGTACCCGCAGGCGGTGTTCGAGGAGGAGTACCGGGCGGTGTTCCGGGCGCTGGCGGCCAGCGACCGGGCCCTCGAGGTGAACACCACCAGCCCGCTGTGGTCGGTGGAGCTGCTCCGCTGGTACCGCGAGGAGGGCGGCGACGCCGTCAGCTTCGGCAGCGACGGCCACCAACCGCACCTGGTCGGGCAGCGGTTCGACCTGGCGGTCGACGTCGTCGAGCAGGCCGGCTTCCGACCCGGACGGGACCGCTTCGACTTCTGGCGCCGCTGAGGCCGCCCACGGGACGACGAGGGGCCGAGAACGGTGGGTGTCGATCCGGTCGTGGACTGCCGATGAGGAGGGCGTGACCGCTCCGGCTGCCCTCGAGGCCCCGACCGACGGGGACGACCCCGTCCCCTTCGGCCCGCAGACCGTCGTCCAGGACGCGACGACCACCGGCCTCGCCGTCATCGCCCGACTGCACGACGAGGCCCTGGCGGCGATCGCCGCGCTGGCCGAGAGCTGGGACCAGCCGGCCGACCCCGTCCGGGTGCTCCGCACGGCCGAGCGGCCGGCGGTCGTCCTCCGGTCCGGGAGCGCAGCCGCCGCCTGATCTGGCGGAACTACTTCACCGCTAAGGCAGTTCCCCGCTAGGGTCACGCAATGGCCCTCCCCCGTCGTGTCGTCATCGCCCTCGGCGGCAACGCGATGACCGGCGCCGACGGCTCCGCCACGCCCCGCGCCCAGCGTGACGCCATCTCCGCGGCCGCCCAGCACATCGCCGCCGTCGTCGCCACCGGGGCCGAGGTGGTCCTCACGCACGGCAACGGCCCCCAGGTCGGCAACCTGCTGGTCAAGAACGAGCTGGCGGCGCACGTGGTCCCACCGGTCCCGCTGGACTGGAACGTCGCCCAGACCCAGGCGACCATCGGCTTCACCCTCGCCGACGAGCTGGACGCCGCACTGGCCGCCCTCGGCTCCCCCCAGCGCACCGCTGCGCTGGTCACCCGCACCCTCGTCGACCCCGCCGACCCGGGGTTCGCGACGCCGTCCAAGCCGGTCGGCCGGTATCTGCCGCGCGACGAGGCGCAGCGCTTCATCGATCTCGGGCAGAACTGGGAGGACCGCGGTGAGCGCGGCTGGCGGCGGGTGGTCGCCTCGCCGGAGCCGCTGTCGGTGGTCGACGTCCCGGCCATCTCGGCGCTCAGCGGGGCCGGGTTCGTGGTCGTCTGCGCCGGCGGGGGCGGCGTGCCCGTGGTCCCCGGCGCCGCGGACGGCGACGCGCTGATCGGTGTCGAGGCCGTCATCGACAAGGACCTCACCGCCGCCCTGCTCGCCCGGGAGCTGCGTGCGGACACGCTGGTCATCGCCACCGACGTCCCGCACGTGATGGTCGACTTCGGCGCTCCGTCGGCCCGCCCGCTGGCCCGGGTCACCGCCGCCGAGATGCGCGCCCACGCCGAGGCCGGCCAGTTCGCCCGCGGCAGCATGGGCCCCAAGGTCGAGGCTGCCCTCCGGTTCGTGACCGACTCCGGGGACGGCCGTCAGGGCGCCCGCGCCGTCATCACCGCACTGCCCCACATCTCCGACGCCGTCGCCCGTGACGACGTCGGCACCGTCGTCACCGCATAGAAGGAGAAGACATGCCC
Organism: Modestobacter sp. VKM Ac-2985; assembly: GCF_026967925.1. Taxonomy (GTDB): domain Bacteria; phylum Actinomycetota; class Actinomycetes; order Mycobacteriales; family Geodermatophilaceae; genus Modestobacter. Next base: position 5,626 of record NZ_JAPVBI010000002.1, read on the forward strand.
GCACCGATCGAGGTCCGCAAGGTCCCGCTGCACAACGTCAGCGACGCCTCCGAGCTGGCCAAGCTCATCGACGACGGCGTCATGGAGGCCGACCGCATCATCGCCGTCATCGGCAAGACGGAGGGCAACGGCGGGGTCAACGACTACACCCGGATCATCGCCGACCGCGCGTTCCGCGAGGTGCTGATGGAGAAGGGCTCGCGCAGCAAGGAGCAGGTCGGGGAGATCCCGATCGTGTGGTCCGGCGGCACGGACGGGGTCATCAGCCCGCACGCCACGATCTTCGCCACGCTGCCCGAGGACTCGGTGGAGAAGACCGACGAGCCGCGGCTGACCGTCGGGTTCGCGATGAGCGAGGTGCTGCTGCCCGAGGACATCGGCCGGCTGACCATGGTGGAGAAGGTGGCCGAGGGGGTGCGCCGGGCGATGGCCGAGGCGGGCATCACCGACCCGGCCGACGTCCACTACGTGCAGACCAAGACGCCGCTGCTGACCATCGAGACGATCCGCGAGGCCAAGTCCCGCGGACAGGAGACCTACTACGACGAGCCGCACGGCTCGATGGACCTCTCCAACGGCACGACGGCGCTGGGCATCGCGCTGGCGCTCGGCGAGATCGAGATGCCGGAGCAGAAGCAGGTCATGCGCGACTTCGACCTGTTCAGCGCGGTCGCCTCCTGCTCCTCGGGCGTCGAGCTGGACCGGGCGCAGATCATCGTCGTCGGCAACGCCCGCGGCCACGGCGGCGACTACCGGATCGGTCACTCGGTGATGACCGACGCCCTCGACCAGGACGGGATCTGGAACGCCATCCGGGACGCCGGCCTCGACCTGCCGGAGCGCCCGCACACCTCCGACCTGGGCGACGACCTGGTCAACGTCTTCCTCAAGTGCGAGGCCGACCCGACCGGCTACGTGCGCGGTCGGCGCAACGCGATGCTCGACGACTCCGACGTCTTCTGGCACCGGCAGATCAAGGCCACCGTCGGCGGCGTCGCCGCCTCGGTGACCGGCGACCCCGCGGTGTTCGTGTCGGTGGCCGCCGTGCACCAGGGTCCCTCCGGCGGCGGCCCGGTCGCCGCCATCGTCAAGGCCTGAGCGACGGCGCCGGCCGGGTCAGCCCGGCCGGCGCCCTCAGCCGCGGGCGGCGAGCACGCGGGCGGCCTCCCGCTCGGCGGCGGTGTTGACCACCCCCGCCCGGGAGCCGCGGAGCTTGGCGGCGATGTGCTCACCGATCGTCACCGGCAGGTAGCGGGGCTCCTCGCCCCGCCCCACACAGCTCGGGAGCGGCGCGATCACCGCCTCGACGTCCCCGTCGTGGAAGAAGGCGGCCGACCTGCGCCGCTGGATGGTGCCGTCGACGACCGGTGGCGTGACCCGGTGCAGCGTGGACGTCCACCGGTCGTTGGTCAGCCGGGCGGTGACGTCGCCCAGGTTGACGAGCAGGGCGCCGTCCGCGGGCAGCACGTCGTGCCAGCCGCCGTCCGCGTCGAGCACCTGCAGGCCGGCCACCTGGTCGGCCCAGAGCACGGTGACGATCCCGTAGTCGGTGTGCTCCCCCATCCCGGTCAGCTCGCCGTCCAGCCGGACCGTGCCCTCCGGCAGCGCGTAGTTGTTCATCCGCAGCACGTCCAGTGAGTGCCCGGTCAGGTCGGCGAAGAAGTCCGCCGGCAGCCCCAGGGCGTCGGCGAAGACGCGGGTGAGCACCCGGGCGACCCGGCCCGCCTCGCCGAACCACGCCTCGACGGCGGGCCGGAAGCCGGGGACGTCGGGCCAGGTGTTCTCCGCGTAGTCGGGCTGGGGCAGTCCGGGCGCGTGCGGGTAGCTGGCCTGCGAGGCGCCCACGTTGAACGCCTCGAAGAAGTCGTTCATCCGCGTCGCGGACTCCACCCCCAGGGACAGCGAGAGCGACTCGCTCTTCGGTGGGCTGTAGCCCCGGTTGACCTCCGGGGGCGTGCGCCAGGCCTGCTTGGCCTCCAGGGGCTGACCGAAGAAGCCGTCCATCGCTGCGGCCAGGCCTTCGGCCACCCGGCCGGGAACCCCGTGGCCGACGACCTGGATGAAGCCCACCGTGCAGCAGGCCTCGTCCATCGCCGCCGCCACGGCGGCCTGCTCCTGGACGGATCCGCCGAGCACGTACGGGGAGATGTCGACGACCGGGACGCTGAAGCTCATGCGCCGAGGGTGACCGGGCCGTGTTGCCCGGGCGTCACGGCAGGATCGCGTCCACGTGGCCCGCCGACGCGATCCTGGCGCTCCGTCAGGCGACCGTGGTCTCCAGGGTGACCGGGACGTTGCCGCGGGTGGCGTTGGAGTAGGGGCAGACCTGGTGCGCGGCCTCGACGAGCTGGTCCGCGGTCGCCTGGTCGACGCCGCCGAGCTCGACGTGCAGGGCGACCTCCAGACCGAAGCCACCGGCGTCGTTCGGCCCGATGCCGACCTCCGCGGTGACCCCGGCGTCACTGATCGGCGCCTTCTGCGTGCGGGCCACCATCTTCAGGGCGGACAGGAAGCACGCGGCGTAGCCGGCGGCGAACAGCTGCTCGGGGTTGGTGGCGCCGCCCTCGCCACCCATCTCCTTCGGCGTGGCCAGGTCGAGGTCGATCAGACCGTCGGAGGAGCGGGTGTGGCCGTTGCGGCCGTCACCGGTGGCGGTGGCGACGGCGGTGTAGACGCTGGGCATGAGCGGTCCTCCAGGTGGTTGGGTGTACCACCCACTGTGCACCCAGCGGACCGGCCGCACGTCCGTCCCGAGGCCGATCTCGCTCACACTCCTCGGGTGCGTGGTCCTGACCAGTGGGTTCGCTACCTTGATCGCTGCGCCGGACCCGCGGGGGGAGACCGGACGGACGAGGAGCTGCAGCAGTGACCAGGTCGCAACGCCTGCAGCGGGCACTGCCCGCAGGGGTGCTGGCCGTCGTGACCGTGACCGACGTCGTCAGTGGGCCCGAGCAGGTGGTCCTCGGCCTGGTCGTCATGGCGCCGCTGCTGGCGGCGACGACGCTCGGCAGGCGGGGCACGGTGGGCTACGCCGTCCTGGCCCTCGTGCTGGCGGCGCTGCTGGGCGTCTACGACCAGCAGTACACCGCGAGCACGCTGCTCCCCCAGGTCGTCCGGTTGCTGGCGGTGGCGGGCGGCGGCGTCCTGGCGGTGGGCGCCTGCAGCCTCCGGCTGCGCCGCGAGGCCCAACTGGCCCGGCTGAGCGCGCAGGCGGCGACCACCGAGGCGGCGCTGCAGACGGCCGAGGCGCTGCAGCTGAACCTGCTCGGGCCGCCGCCGCGGGTGGCGGGCCTGGAGTCGGCCGTGCGGTACCTGCCGGCCAGCCGGCACACCCAGGTGGGCGGCGACTGGTACGACGCGTTCCCCCTCCCGGACGGGAGCACCATGCTGGTCATCGGGGACGTCGCCGGCCACGACGCGCCGGCGGCCGCCACCATGGCACAGGTCCGGGCGATGCTGCGGGCGATCGCCCAGCGCTCGACCGGCTCGCCGGCGGAGGTGCTGTGCGCCCTGGACGAGGTGCTCGCCGGTCTGGAGCTGCACACCCTGGTCACGGTGATCGTGGCGCAGGTCGACGCACCGTCGTCCGCTGCGGGCACGCGGCGGTTCCGGTGGTCCAACGCGGGCCACCCGCCACCGGTGCTGGCGAGGGCCGGCGGCGAGGTCGGCCTGCTGGCGGCCGCCCCCGAGAGCCTGCTCGGCATCGCACCCGGCGTCCGGCGGACCGACCACACCCTGGAGCTGGGCGCCGGCGACACGCTGCTCTTCTACACCGACGGGCTGGTCGAACGCCGCGGCGCACCGCTCGACGACGGGCTGACCTGGGTGGTCGGCGAGCTGACCAGGACCGGCCGGGAACCCCTCGACCGGCTCTGCGACGACCTGCTGGGCCAGCTCGGTGGGCGGGTCGACGACGACGTGGCCCTGCTCGCCGTCCGCGTCCCCGGCTGAGCACGGGGCACCGGCGGGTCAGGCCGCGCGGCCGCGGCCCTCGGCCTTGACGTCGGCGGCGTAGCGGTCGACGTACTCGGCGCCGGACAGCCGCTGCAGCTCGGCCATGACCCGGTCGGTGACCTCCCGCAGCGCCGCGCCGTCGTCGGCCGGCCCCGGGTGGTCGGAGAAGTCCAGCGGTTCGCCGATCCGGACGACCACCCGGCCGGGCCGGGGCAGCCGGGCACCCGGGGGCATGAGCGCCCGGCTGCCGATCACGGCGATGGGCACGACCGGGGCCCCGGTGGACAGCGCCAGCCGGGCCACCCCCGTCTTGCCGCGGTGCAGCCGGCCGTCCGGCGACCGGGTGCCCTCCGGGTAGATGCCCAGCACCCCGCCGTCGGCGAGCACCTCCCGGCCGCGCCGCAGGGCGGCCTCGGCGGCCGTGGCCCCGCCGCGGTCCAGCGGGACCATGCCGATGCTCTCCAGCAGCAGGCGCATCGCCCGCCCGAGCAGCCCGGGGCGAGTGAAGTACTCGCTCTTGGCCAGGTAGGTCACCCGGCGGTGGCTGAGCACCGGGGGGAAGAACTGGTCCAGCGTGGAGGGGTGGTTGCCGGCGAGGATGACCGGCCCGGTGGCCGGGAGGTGGTCGGCCCCCTCGACCTGCGGCCGGAACAGGCCCAGGACCAGCGGACGCACGAGCGCGCGGACGACCGGGTATGCGTCCACGCTCACCGTTCGTCCGGTGCCCGGCCGGCATGGTCGACCAGCTGCTCGGCGCTGTCCTGCCCGTGCATCCGGGCGCAGGACGCACAGCAGAAGAAGACGCCGTCGGCCTCGACGCCGTGGCCGACCACCTTCACGCCGCAGTGCTCGCACACCGGCGCCAGGGCGTGGATGGCGCACTCGAAGCTGTCGAAGGTGTGCACCGCGCCGGCAGCGTGCACCTCGAAGCTGAGCCGGTAGTCGTTCCCGCAGACCTCGCAGCTGGCCATGGCCCCACCCTCCGTCGTCGCGGCCGGTTCCGACCGCCGTCGGCGACTACCCGCTGACCCGGGGAGGTGAACGAGCACCGTCCAGGCCCGTCAGGCCGCCCGGGACTCCTCGGCCAGCGCCGCCAGCGCCTGCTCGAAGCATGCCTGCGGCGGCTGCACCAGACCGGCACCGACCTGGCCCGTGCCGGCGACCCGGCCGGCCATGCCGGTGTTGATCTGCGGCAGCCAGCCGGTGCGGGCGACCTGGAGGACGTCGATGCCGGTCGGGGAGCCGCGGAAGCCCATGATCGGGATCTGCATCGCCGGGTTCTCGGCCAGCGTCAGCTGGTACATCCGCTCGGTGGTCGCCAGCGCGTCGGGGACGGTGCCACCGACGAACCGGACGATCGCCGGTGCCGCGGCCATGGAGAACCCGCCGACGCCGTAGGCCTCCATGATCGCGGAGTCGCCGATGTCGGGGTTGGCGTCCTCGGGGCCGTAGTCGCCGAGGTAGAGACCGACCGGGGTGTTGGCCGGGGCGGTGAACCAGCGGTCCCGGGTACCGGCGGTCTGGATGCCGAACTCGGTGCCGTTGCGCGACAGCACGGTGACCATCGTCGAACCCGGGACGTCGCGGGCGGCGTCCATCGCCAGCTTCGCCGTGGGCATGCCGAGGTTCAGGTAGAAGTGTTCGTTGCCGCCGATGAAGCGCAGCACCTCGGCGATGTCCTGGGCCGGCGCGTCGACGCCGACGATGGACGGCGACAGCTCGCGCAGCGCCATCAGCGAGCCGGCGCGGTTGCGGTTGTGCCCCTCGTCGCCCATCTGCAGCATCTGGGCGAGGATCGCCTTGACGTCCAGCGGCTCCGGCCGGCTCCGGACGGCGCGCTGGAGCACCGGGCCGAGCACGTCGCGCATCCAGGCCAGCCGGGTGAGCACCTCGTCGTTGTAGGCGCCCATCCGCAGCACCTTGCCCAGGCCCTCGTTGAGGTTGCACCAGGCCTGCCCGCCGTTGGCCGGGTCCTCCAGACACCACATCCACATCGAGGGGCTGGTCACCCCGGCCATCGGGCCGACCGTGCGGTGGTGGTGGCAGGGGTCCAGCGCGATCTCCCCGGCGGCCAGGATCCGCTCGGCGTCGGCGACGTCGGTGGCCCAGCCCTCGAAGACGCAGGCGCCGATGAGCGCCCCGCGCATCGGGCCGGAGGCGGTCTCCCAGGTCAGCGGCGGTCCGGAGTGCAACAGCATCCGGTCAGGCAGGTCGAGGACCTCGCGGGCGGGCCGGACGTCGACCAGCAGCGAGCCGGCGGCGAGCACCCGCTCCACGGCGACCCGGTTGGCGGCCGCCCGGCGCGGGTCCAGCGCGAGCTGGGTGAGGTCGTCGGGGCTGCCGAAGCCCGGCGGGCGCCAGTCGACGTCGGTGACGCTCGCGCCCTGCTGCCGGAGCGCGGTGGAGAAGACCTCGACGCCGGCGGCGACGATGGACGGCGGGGCGGACAGCAGTCCGCCGAGGGGCTCACTCATGGCCGTCTCCGATCAGGCTGAGGGCGTGGCGGGTGGCGGCGGCGTTGGAGGCGAAGACCGCGGCGCCGGCCTCGGCGAGGGCGTCGGCCTGCCGGGACCAGCACTGGGGGTCCGCCTCGGTGCCGACCAGCGCCACGACGGTGGGCAGGCCGGCCGACCGGATCGCCGGGACGAGGGCGGCGGCGGGGTCGGGGTCGGCGCCGTGGCCGAGGACGACGTCGATCAGCAGGACGGCGGGCTCTCCGCTCTCCGCCAGGCCGGCGATCGCCTCCAGCCGCAGCGTCGGGTCGATCATCGGGTGCGCGCGGCCCACGGTGAGCGCGTCGTCGCCGAAGTCGACGACCACGTGCCCGCGGGCGGCCAGGTCGGTGCCGAGGTCGAGCTCCGGACGCAGCGGGGTGTTGGAGCGGATGTCGCCCAGGGCCGGGGCGGCGATCAGCATCGTCTCGTCGGCGAGGGTGCCACCGGAGTAGAAGCCCTTGAGGACGGCGCCCGCGGGCACGGCGTCCGCGGTCCCGGGCCGGGAGGGCCACGCGGGGACGGCGACGCCCAGGTCAGCGAGGAGCGCCTCCACTGCGGCGGTGAGGTCGGGCTGCTCCGGGCTGAGCGCGGCGGAGCGCACCGGGACCGACAGGCCGGCCGCCACCTCCTGCACCCGGGCGGCGACCGCGGGCGCCGGCGGCTTGGAGACCAGCAGCACCCGCTCGGTGGCCGGGTCGGCGTCCAGCGCGGCCAGCGCGTCGAGGGTGGCCAGCCCGCCGACGGCCTCGGAGAGGTCGCGACCGCCGACGCCGAGCACGTGCGAGACGCCGACGCCGGCCGCGTCGAGCAGGCAGCTGACCTGCTGGGCGCCGGTGCCCGACGCCGCGACCAGGCCCACCGGGCCACGCCGGACGACGTTGGCGAAGCCGAGGGCGAGGCCGGAGACGATCGCCGTCCCGCAGTCCGGGCCCATCACCAGCACGCCGGCGTCGTGCGCGGCCCGCTTGAGCGCGACCTCGTGCTCGACCGGCACCCCGTCGCTGAAGATCAGCACCGACCGGCCGGCGGCGATGGCGTCGGCGGCCTCCGCGACCGCGTACGGCCCGGGCACGCTGATGATCGCCAGCGCCGGGTCGTCCGCGCCGTCCAGGCCGGCGCCGATCGTGCGGGCCGGGATGGTCTGCGCCTCGCCCCGGTCGGCGCGGGCGGTGAGCGCGGCGTCGACGGCGGCGACCGCGGCGGCCAGCTCGGCGTCGTCGGTGGCGGTCAGCGCGATGAGCAGCTGGTCGGGCTTGGCCTCGCCGTCGGGCGCCAGGCCCATGCCGGCGGCGAGCTCGAGGTTCAGCGGCGTGGCCATCGCGACGACGACGGTGTGCACGCCGGGGCGGTCACCGATCTCGCGACTGACCTGCATGAGCCGGACGGAGTCGGCGTAGACGCCGCTGCGCAGGGAGACGTGCCGGACTGGACTGTCGCTCACCTGGCGGGACGCTACCGGAGAAACTGTCTCAGCGGTGAGGTAGTTCCAGGCCGCATTGCAGCGACGAAGATTTAGCGCTGAGGTACTTCCGTGTCCCCGGATCCGGTGACACAGTTGCGCCTTCCCCGATCCGTAGGCCCGCACTCGGAGGTGACCCGCACCCGGTGAAGCCCGCTCCGTTCAGCTATGCCGACCCGACCTCGGTCGAGGAGGCGCTCGACGTCCTGACCGCGGAGGGCGAGGGGGCGAAGGTGCTCGCCGGCGGGCAGTCGCTGCTCCCCCTGCTCTCGATGCGCCTGGCCGCGCCCACCACCCTGGTGGACATCAACCGGGTGCCCGGGCTCGACCAGATCTCCGCCGGCCCCGACGGGGTGCGCGTGGGTGCACTGGTCCGGCACGCCCAGCTGCTCGCCTCGGCCGAGGCGGCCGGCGTCCAGCCCCTGCTCGGCCGGGCGACGGCGAACGTCGCACACCCGGCCATCCGCAACCGCGGGACGACGGTGGGCTCGATCGCGCACGCCGACCCCTCGGGTGAGATGACCGCGGTGCTGGCGCTGACGGACGGTTCCGTCACGGTCGCGACGCCCGACGGCCGCGAGACGGTCGGCTGGGCCGACTTCTTCCTCGGCCCGCTGGAGACCTCGGTGCACGGCCCGGCCGTCGTCCTGGACGCCTTCTTCCCCGCGCTCCCAGAGCGGTCGGGCACCGCGTTCGCCGAGATCTCGCGACGCAAGGGCGACTACGCCGTGTGCGGGGCCGGCGTGGTCGTCACGCTGGACGACGACCGGCGGGTCAGCTCCGCCCGGGCCGCCTACCTCTCCGTCGGGCTGGTGCCCGAGGTGCACGACCTGACCGACGCCGTCGTCGGCCAGCCGGTCGACTCCGCGGACTGGGCTGCGGCCGGCGAACTGGCCCGCGGCAAGGTCGACCCGGACGGCGACCTGCACGCCAGCGCCGACTACCGGCGGCTGCTGGTCGCGACCCTCACCGCCCGCACGCTGGCCGACGCCGGCGCCGAAGCAGCCAGGAGGACCGCGTGACCGAGGTTCGTACCGAGCGGGCGATCTCCGTCGTCGTCAACGGTGTTCCACGTGAAGCCACGGTGCCGGTGCGCTGGCTGCTGTCCGATGCGCTACGGCACGGGTTCGGGCTGACCGGCACCCACGTGGGCTGCGAGCACGGCGTCTGCGGGGCCTGCACGGTGCTGGTCGACGGGCAGCCGACCCGCTCCTGCCTGGTGCTCGCCGTCCAGGTCGACGGCCGCGAGGTGACCACCGTGGAGGGCCTGTCCCGGTCGGACCACCAGGGCGGGCAGGTGCTGCACCCGATCCAGGAGGCGTTCCGGGAGTGCCACGCGCTGCAGTGCGGGTTCTGCACGCCGGGCTTCCTGACCACGATCGCGGCCGGCCTGGACGCCCGGGACCCGTCGGTGGAGATCACCGAGGAGGAGGTCGACGAGATGGTCGGCGGCAACCTGTGCCGCTGCACCGGCTACGCCAACATCAAGAAGGCCTGCCGGCACGCAGCAGCGACCATGCGCGAGGCTGCCACCCCGACAGAGATGGCCATCTCTGCCGGGGACGAGGAGGCAGGGCGGTGACGACCAAGTTGTTCGGGGAGCCGGTGCGCCGGCGGGAGGACGCCCGGCTGATCATCGGCCAGGGCCGCTACCTCGACGACATCGGCTCCGGCGCCTACGAGGCGGCGTTCGTCCGCAGCCCGTACGCGCACGCCCGGGTGCTGGACATCGACGTCAGCGCGGCGATGGACGTCGACGGCCTGCTGGCGATCTACACCTACGAGGACCTCACCGGCCCGATGGCCGAGCCGCTGCCGGTGCTGATCCCGCACCCGCAGCTCACCGCCCCGCGCACCGGCTACCCGCTGGTGAAGGACGTCGCCCAGCACGTGGGCGAGCCGATCGTGATGGTGGTCGCCACCGACCGGTACATCGCCGAGGACGCCGCCGGGCTGATCGAGGTCAGCTACGAGGAGCTGCCGGTCGTGGTGGGCGTCGACGCGGCCGAGGCCGCCGAGCGCACCGTGCACGACGACGTCCCGGACAACGTCGCCGCCCGGCACCACCAGGAGACCGGCGACGTCGAGGCGGCGCTGGCCGCCAGTGCGCACACCCTGTCCTTCACCCAGTACTTCGAGCGCAGCGCCTCCATGCCGATGGAGGGCAAGGGCGTGCACGCCCGCTGGGACGACGCCGACTCCTCGCTGCGGGTCTACTCCTCCACCCAGGCCTCGACGTCGGTGCGCGCGGCGATCGCGGCCAAGCTCGAGCTGTCGATGGAGAAGGTCGAGGTCATCGCCCCCGACGTCGGCGGTGGGTTCGGCGTGAAGATCGTGCACCCGTGGCCGGAGGAGCTGCTCGTGCCGATGGCCGCTCGGCTGCTGGGCCACGAGGTGAAGTGGACCGAGGACCGGCGCGAGCACTTCATCTCCAGCGCGCACGAGCGTCAGCAGCGGCAGGAGATCACCGTCGGGTACGACGACGACGGGCGGATCGCGGCCCTCGACGTCCTCGTCTGGCACGACAACGGCGCGTACACGCCCTACGGGATCATCGTGCCGATCAACACGGCGACCCAGCTCTGCGGGCCGTACGACATCCCGGTCTACCGGGCCCGGGTGAACAGCGTCTACACGAACACCGTCATCGTCACCCCGTACCGCGGGGCCGGGCGGCCGCAGGGCACGTTCGCGATGGAACGCACGATGGACCGGATCGCCCAGGCGCTCAGGATCGACCGCGCGCTGGTCCGGGAGCGGAACCTGATCCAGCCCGACCAGTTCCCCTACGACTGGGGCCTGACGTTCCAGGACGGCCGGCCGCTGATCTACGACTCCGGCGACTACCCGGCGATGATGGCCAAGCTGAAGGTGCTGGTCGACTGGGACGGGTTCGCCGAGCGGCGAGCCGCGGCCGAGGCGCGCGGGAAGCTGCTGGGCATCGGGATGGCGCCCTACGTCGAGGGCACCGGGCCGGGGCCGTACGAGGGCGCGCACGTGCAGGTGCTGGGCAGCGGCAAGGTGCTGGTCTCCACCGGGCTGACCTCGCAGGGCCAGGGGCACGAGACGGTGTTCGCCCAGCTGGCGGCCGCGGAGCTCGGGGTCCCCATGGAGGACGTCGTGGTCACCACCGGCGACACCCGGCGCTTCGGGTACGCGGTCGGCACGTTCGCCTCCCGGGCCGCGGTGGTGAGCGGCAACGCCGTCGCACTGGCGGCGCGCGGGGTGAAGGAGAAGGCGCTGCGGATCGCCGCCGAGGTGCTGGAGGCCGACCCGGCCGACCTGGAGATCGACGAGGGTCTGGTCCAGGTCAAGGGGACGCCGGGCGCCTCCATCCCGCTGCGCACGGTCGCCGTCCTGTCCAACCCGCTGCGGTACGCCTTCGACGAGGCGGCGCGGCAGGCGACCCAGTTCTCCGGGCCGGGCGACGACTCCAAGCCGCCGGTGGCGGTCGGGGACGCGCCGGGGCTGGAGCACACCGACTACTACTCCCCGCTGCGCTCGACCTTCGCCTCCGGTGCGCACGCCGTGGTGGTGGAGATCGACCCGGCGACCTGGGAGATCGCGATCGAGCAGTACGCGGTGGTGCACGACTGCGGCACGATCATCAACCCGATGATCGTCGAGGGTCAGGTGCACGGCGGTGTCGCGCAGGGCGTGGGCGGGGCGCTGTACGAGCGAATGGCCTACGACCGCGACGGGCAGCTGACCAACGCCTCGTTCATGGACTTCCTGATGCCGTACGCCTCCGAGGTGCCCGACGTGGACATCGACCACCAGTCGACGCCGTCGCCGCTGAACGAGCTGGGCATCAAGGGCGCCGGCGAGGCCGGCGTCATCCCCGGCTCGGCGGCGATCGCCTCGGCGATCGAGGACGCGGTGGGACGGCGGATCGCGGCGATGCCGATCTCCCCCACCGAGCTGTACGACCTGGTGCGCTCGGACGCCGAGCGCGTGACCAACTCTTCTCCCCACGACTCTGGAGCGATGGCGTGAACCTGGACGGCAGTGCGGTCCTCTCGGCGGCACCGGAGCAGGTCTGGGCGGTGATCACCGACCCGGCTGTGCTGGCGCGGACCATCCCGGGGTGTGAATCGCTGCAGCAGGTCGGCGAGGACAGCTACACGATCGTCGTCTCGGCCGGGGTGGGCGCGATCCGCGGGAAGTACGCGGGCGAGGTGCGGTTGAGCGACCTGGCCTTCCCCTCCTCCTACGTCATGCACGCGTCCGGCTCCGGTGGGCCGGGGTCCGTGCGGGCCACCGTGCAGATCGAGCTCGTCCCCTCGGGTGAGGGCACAGAGCTGACCTACTCGGCGGACGCCGTGGTCGGTGGCGCGGTCGCGGGCGTGGGGCAGCGGATGATCACCGGCGTCGCGAAGAAGATGGCCGGGCAGTTCTTCTCCGCGATCGACAAAGAGCTGGTGGAGCCGAACGTGGTGGCCGAGGTGGTGGCCCTCCCGGTCACGCACGACGGTTCCGCGGAACCGTCTGCTGCCACCCCCACTGCGCCGGTGACCTACGCCAAGACCCCGTCCGCGGAGGGTGGGTGGGTACCGACCGAGGCACGGCCCTTGCTGGTCGGCGCCGCTGGCGGCGGCCTGCTCACCCTGCTCGGCGTCTGGATCGGCTACCTCCTCGGCCGCCGCGGCTGAGCCTCGGCCAGGCCACCGACCACAGCAGCACCCCGAAGGAGAAGCCGAAGAGCACGGGCTTGCGCCAGACGCTGCCACCCCAGGCGGCCCCGTCGACGGCCGCCACCAGGGCGATGCCGCCGTGCACGGCCGAGGAGGCGAGCAGCAGCGCTCCCAGCAGGAGGAGGCTCCGCTGCGCGGAGGCCCGCGGCGCGAGTTCCTGCCGGGCGAGGCCGAGCACCGCTCGGGGGACCGACGTCATGATCCTGACCGTAGGGACTCCCAGCCGCGCCGCCGTCCCCCTCGTGGGGCGCTCTCGACCACCCCCTAGGGGGTGGTTGGTCGCGGTGGGTCGGCCATCCCGAGGGGCGATGCGCAGGGAGACCACAGGTTGCGCACAGCCGGGCAGCCGACGCTGAGGGCAGCGGTCGGATCGCCTGACCGGAGTCGGAGGAGACCATCGTGCGCACGAAGCTGATCACCCTCACCACCGCCGGGCTGCTCGCCGTGGGTGGTGCCGCCGTCGCCGTCCCTGCCCTGGCCGACACGGACTCGGCCGACCCCGCCGCGGCGGGCTCCTCGCGGGCCGACCGGATCACAGAGGCGCTGGCCGGGCTGGTCGAGGACGGTTCGCTCACCCAGGAGCAGGTCGACGAGGTGGCCACCACCCTCGACGCCGCCGACCTCGGTGGTCGACACGACGGCGGGCACGGCGGGTGGCACGGCGGGTGGCACGGCGGGTGGCACGGCAGCCTCGGCGACGGCGGTGGCCTCGAGACCGCGGCGACGGCCCTGGGCATGACGGAGGAGGACCTGCGGACGGCCCTGCAGGCCGACGGCGCCACGCTCGCCTCGGTGGCCGAGGACCAGGGCGTGGCCGTGGACACCCTGGTCGACGCCCTGGTCGCGGCCGCCCAGGAGCGCGTCACCGAGGCCGTCGCCGACGGCGACCTGACCCAGGAGCAGGCCGACGAGCGCCTGGCCGACCTGGAGGCGTGGATCACCGAGCGGGTGGACGACGCCTGGGGCGACCGGTGGCAGCGGTGGACCGACAGCGGGGACGACGCCAGGGACTGACCCCGCTGTCGGCGGTGCTCGTCAGCTGACGCGCAGCCCGTCGAGTGCGGTCTGCAGGATCGGGCGGGAGTACTCGGGGTCGCCGTGTATCGCGCTCACGGCGATCACCATGTCGAGCACCTGCTCCAGCGACAGGTCGCCGCGGACCTCGCCGGCCTCCTGTGCGGCGGCGAGCAGTGGCCGGCCGGCGGCCAGCACCCGCTCCCGGCTCCGGTCCAGCACCGGGCCGGGGCCCTCGGCCTGGGCGAGCAGCTCGCCGGCGATCTCGTGCTTCTTGGCGAAGAAGCCCGCGAAGTGGTCGACCCACGAGAGGAAGCGGTCGCTGGGCGACCCGTCGACCGAGGCCGCGGCCGCGCAGACGGCGTCGACCTGGTCGGTGTAGAGCGCCTCCAGCAGGTCCCGCCGTCCGGGGAAGTTGCGGTACAGCGTGGCCATCCCGACCCCGGCCCGGCGGGCGACCTCGGCCATCGACAGCGGGGCGCCCGGCTCGGCGAACCCGGTTCGCGCGGCGGCGAGGATCCGCTCGCGGTTGCGCTCGGCGTCGGCACGTCTCGCAGGCATGGCTCCCTAAGTGGAGAGGGTGTCCGGTACGGTAGGTGGACAGCCTGTCCACTTCGGGCAGATCGTACCCACCGCGAGGAGCACACCGTGGAACAGCGACCCCTGGGCCGGACCGGCATGTCCGTCAGCCAGCTCTGCCTCGGCGCCATGATGTTCGGCGCCGTCGGCAACCCCGACCACGACGAGGGCGTGCGGATCGTGCGCCGCGCGCTCGACGCCGGGATCACGTTCATCGACACCGCCGACGTCTACTCCGGTGGCGAGTCCGAGGAGGTCGTCGGCAAGGCGCTGGCCGGCGGCCGGCGCGACGCCGTCGTCCTCGCCACCAAGGTCGGCCTGCCGTTCGGCCAGGACGCCAACCAGCGCGGCATGTCGCGGCGTTGGATCACCCAGGCGGTGGAGAACTCGCTGCGCCGGCTGGGCACCGACTGGATCGACCTCTACCAGGTGCACCGCCTGGACCCGGCCACCGACGTCGACGAGGCGCTCGGCGCACTGTCGGACCTGGTGCACGCCGGCAAGATCCGGACCTTCGGCGCCTCGACGGTGCCGGCGTCGGAGATCGTCGAGGCACAGTGGACCGCCGAGCGCCGGGGCCGCGAGCGGTTCCGCACCGAGCAGCCGCCGTACTCGGTGCTCACCCGCGCCGTCGAGGCCGACGTCCTGCCCACAGCCCAGCGGTACGGGATGGGCGTGCTCAGCTACAGCCCGCTGGCCGGCGGCTGGCTGTCCGGCAAGTACCGGAAGGGCCAGGAGGTCAGCGGGCCGGGCTCGGTCGGCCGCGCCCAGCGGTTCCCCGGCGTCTACGACGCCGCGAACCCGGCCAACGCCGCCAAGCTCGACGCCGCCGACGCCCTGGGCGCGCTCGCCGACGAGGCCGGGCTGACGCTGGTGCAGCTGGCCATCGCGTTCGTCGTCCGGCACCCGGCGGTGACCTCGGCGATCGTCGGCCCGCGCACGATGGAGCACCTGGAGTCCTACCTGGCCGCCGACGGGGTCGAGCTCTCGGCCGACGTGCTCGACCGCATCGACGCGATCGTCCCGCCCGGCCACACGGTCAACGTCGGCGACAACATGTGGACGACGCCCGCCTTGGCCACGGCGGCCCGCCGCCGGTAGCGGTCCTGCGGCCCGGACCGGCGGCCTCGCCGGCCCGGGTCAGTCGAGGACGGCGGTGACCTCGAGCTCGACCAGGAAGTCGGGGTCGAAGAGCACCGACACCCCGATCATGGAACCCGGGGCAGCGGGGGTGACGCCCAGCCGCGCCGCCGCCCGGGCCACCCCGTCGAGGAAGGCGGGCATCTTGTCCAGCGTCCAGTCGACGACGTAGAGGGTCAGCTTGGTGACGTCGGCGAAGGTGGCGCCGACCTCGGCCAGCGCAGTGCCCGCGTTGAGGTAGGCCTGCTCGACCTGGGCGGCGAAGTCGCCCACGCCCACCTTCTCCCCCGCGGCGTCGACGGCGACCTGGCCGGCGACGGACACCAGTCGCGAGCCGCTCGCCACCGAGACCTGGTGGTACATGTCGGTGGCCGGCAGCCCGCTCGGGTTGACCAGGGTGATCGCCATGCTGGCTCCTCCTTCGAGCACACCCGGCCGTTCCGGGCTGCGCTGAACATAGCATTGCTATGCCATGTAGTCTTCCGGCCATGGCCCGCCCGAAGGACCCGGCGGTCCGCACCCAGCTGATCGAGCGGGCCGCCGTCATGCTCCGGGCGCGCGAGCCGATCACCCTGCGCTCGCTGGTCGCCGGCACCGGCGTCTCGACGATGGCCGTCTACACGCACTTCCACGGCATGGACGGCCTGTGGCAGGCGGTGCGCCAGGAGGGCTTCACCCGGCTGGGCGCCCGGCTGGCGAGCGTGGCGACGTCCGACGACCCGGTGCGCGACCTGACCGCGCTGGCCGCGGCCTACCTGGACAACGCGCTCACCCATCCCGACCTCTACCGGGTGATGTTCGACGCGAGCGTCGACCTGGAGGACCTCCCGGCCGCCGACGCCACCCTGGAGCACCTGGTCCAGGCCGCCGGCCGGGGCCGGGACGCCGGGCGCGTCCGCGCCGACGTCGTCCCGCTGGACCTGGCGATCCAGAGCTGGGCGATCGGCCACGGGCTGGTCTCCCTGGTCGCCACCGGTCCGCTGCCGCGCGAGGCCCTCGATCACGGCCCGCTGCTGCTCAGCGCGCTGTTCACCGCCTGCGGCGACGACCCCGAGCGCGCCCGCGCCTCGGTGGAACAGGGCTGGCACCGCCCGGCCCCGGACGACGAGGTCCCGCGCCCCGGCTGACGTCCGTGGCGGGCGGGGTGCGCCGTCTCCGCCACTCGCTCGCAGATCCCGGTGACGAACCGGTTCCGACGGCGCACGAGGCTGCCGAGAACCCAGGCATGAGCATCCACGCTGCTGCCGAGCGCGCCACCACGGACGCGCAGGCCATCGAGGAGATGGCCACCGCTGTCCTGGCGTCCATCGCAGGCATCCACGCCGATGGCCTGGCCGCCGTCGCCACCATCGCGGAGAACCCGGCTTCGGTCCGGATGCCCCTGCCCGAGGCCGCCCCGGTGGCCGAGCCGGTCCGGGCCGTGGAGCCCCCGGCAGCCGAGACCCCGGCGGCCGAGACCACGCCCGAGCCGGTCCAGGTCATCCGCGCGGCGCCGCCGCTCCCGCCCCGGGGCCGGCACCTGGCCGAGGCCCTCACCGACCAGCTCCCCGCCCAGCACGCCGCCTGATCCGCACAGCGCTGTGCGCTGACCGTCGACCCCGCTGCGGAGGAGCGACGATCAGCGCACAGTGATCGGTCCAGCGATGGATCAGCCGACGGTGACGTCGCCCGCCGGCACCTCGACGTGGTAGCCCAGGGCGGTCAGCGCGGCGGCCTGGTCGGCGGGCAGCGCCAGGCCCTCGACGAAGCCGTCGGCGTTCGGCACGACCTCACCGGTGAAGGAGACCAGGTCCCCCGGGGCGACGCTCACCGGGGACTCACCCGGCTCGACCAGCTGGACCCAGATCCGGGACTGCTCGTTGCCGACCCAGAACCCCTCGTCGGTGGGGACGGCCAGCACCGGGACGAGGGTGGCCACAGCCGGGACGTCGGGCAGCTCGGCCAGCGCGGCCTGGGGGTCCACCTCGGCCAGCAGCGGCGGGATCGCCACGCCACCGGCCACGAACGACCCCGGCACGACGGCGGCCTCGGCCTCCCCGGCCCCGTCCTCGACAGCCCCGTCCTCCACAGCCCCGTCCTCGCCGGCCTCGTCCTCCACAGCCCCGAGGTCGTCCAGCACCCCGACGTTGGGCAGGGGCTCGGTGTCCTGCTCGAGGACCTCGGCCTCCTGGTTGTAGAGGTCGACCGCGGTGACGCCGTCCTCCTCCTCCACACCGCACCCGGTGAGCACCAGGGCGAGTGCGGCCGCTCCGGTGACCGGCACCGAGACCAGGCGGCTGCGCCGACCCGGACGGGCGGAGGACGAGCGGAACAGGGGGGAGGTGCGCATGACGGTCTCCTCACCAGGCCGTGCCGGCCCAGGATGTCGTGTGTCGGCCCGTGGCGATCGCCGCGCATGACGCAGGCGGCCCGCAACTCCGTGGTTGCCCACCGGATCGGCTCCTGCACGACGCCGGCCTGGACCGTCACCGGATCGATACCTCACACGCGGGCAGCGCCCCACCGCCCGGACGGCCGCGGGCGCCGGGTCACCGGCGCATCAGGGGAAGGACGCCCGCCGGCGCCGGGACGCATCGCCCACGGCGCCGACGGGAGGGCCCGCGGCTCAGCTCTGGCTGAGCTGCAGGGTCGGGTAGTCGGTGTAGCCCTCGGCGCCGACGGCGTAGAAGGTCGCCGGGTTCGGCTCGTTCTCCGGGTGCTCGCCGGCCCAGCGAGCGACCAGGTCGGGGTTGGCGATGACCGCGCGGCCGACCGCGACGGCGTCGGCGTGCGCGGCCTCGATCAGCTGCACCGCCTCGGCGCGGGTGGTCACGGTGCCGAAGCCGCTGTTGGCGACCAGCGGACCGCCGAACCGGCGACGCAGCTCCTGGACGAGGTCGCCGGCCGGCTCGGAGTGCAGCACCGACAGGTAGGCCAGGCCCAGCGGGCGGAGCGCGTCGAGCAGTGCGCCGTAGGTGGCCCGGACGTCGTCCGGGTCGGTCTCCAGCACGTCCTGGATGTTGTGCGCGGGGGAGATCCGCAGCCCGACCCGGCCTGCACCGATCGCCTCGGCGACCGCGGTGACGACCTCGACCACGAACCGGGCACGGTTCTCCGGGGAGCCGCCGTACACGTCGTCCCGCTGGTTGGACGCCGGGGACAGGAACTCGTGCAGCAGGTAGCCGTTGGCGCCGTGCACCTCCACGCCGTCCAGGCCGGCGGCGATGGCGCGCTTCGACGCGGCGACGATGTCGGCCAGCGTGGCGCGCGCCTCCTCGGTGGTCAGCGCGTGCGGCACCGGGTAGGCCGCCTTGCCCTTCGGGGTGTGCGCCTCGCCCTGGATGGCGATGGCCGACGGCGCGACGATCCGGTCGGTGCCGGTGATGTCGGTGTGCGAGACCCGGCCACCGTGCATCACCTGCATCACGATCCGCCCGCCCCGGGCGTGCACCTCGTCGGCGACCCGCCGCCAGCCGGCCTCCTGCTCGTCGTCGGTGATCCCGGGCTGGCCGGGGTAGGCGCGCGACTCGACGTTCGGGTAGGTGCCCTCGGTGATGATCAGGCCGACGTCGGCCCGCTGGGCGTAGTGCTCGATCACCAGGTCCCCGGGGACGCCGGCGGCACCGGACCGCATGCGGGTCAGCGGCGCCATGACGACGCGGTTGGCGAGCTCGAGGTCGCCGAGCGTGATGGGGGAGAACAAGTCCATGGTCGGTGGAAGGTCGTTGCCCCGGCGCACCATTCCAGTCGGACGCCGACTGCGGCGACCGTCACTCCGCGACGACACCCTGCCGATGAGCGACCTGGGAACTCGAGGGACGGAGCCCGGGAGGGGACATGGTCACCACATCGGTCGTGGGCCTCCTGGGGATTGGTGTCGTCGCCGGAGCGGTAGCCGCAGGGTGGCCGCGTCAGCAACTCCGCCGATCACGCATCCGCTGGGTTCTCTTGTTGAATTGCATCGGCGTCGTCGCGGCCATCGCGTCAGTAGCTCTCGGCGCACTGCTCGTCTTCGGAATCCGAGAACACCAGCTCATCGAGGCAACCGGTGCCGCGACGCTGTGCGCTGGTGCGGTGGTCCAATTCCTCCAGATTGCGGAGGACATGACGGAGCGCTGGGCTGAGCGGTTCAGTCTCGTCGGGTGGGGACTCGTGCTAGTCGGTTCTGGCGTCGCACTGTTCGCCATACTGCTCAAACCGGCTCCGACAGCGACCTGCACAGTGAGTTCGCCCCAGGTTGTTTGCGCGGTGACATTCGGCGACTGACTCCTCCGTCGTGGTGACCGGCGCCGAGTGACAGCTGAGCGGGCTTCCCCGGGCACGAGAGCCCGCTCAGCTGTCACTGGGCGAAGGCGCCTCCCCCTGCCGGTCGGTCAGTCGCTGTGCCGGGCGCCGACCACGGCCACCGCGAGCAGGCCGCCGAGCAGCCAGAACGCGGCGGAGACCCCGGCCGCCCCGGCGAGCAGTCCGGCCGCCGCCGGGGTGCCGACCAGCCCGACCCGGTTGCCCACCAGCCGCAGCGCCAGCGCGGTGCCGCGAGCGTCGTCCGGCACGGCCCGGATGATCAACGTCATCAGCAGCGGCTGACCCACGCCCAGCAGGAAACCGATCAGCGCGAGCAGTGCACCCAGCACCCAGACGTTGCCCGTGGCCGGCAGGAACGCCACGGCGATCCCCGAGCCGACGGTGCTCAGCACCACGAGCCGGGCCCGGCCGACCCGGACCAGCATCCGCTGCACCAGCACCCGGGAGGCCACGGTCGCGCCGGCCCGGACGCTGAGCAGCACCCCGACCACCGCCGGGGAGATGCCGCGGTCCTCCCCGAGCAGCGGCAGGTAGGCGGTCAGCAGGTCGACCGCCGCGGCCAGCACCAGGCTGGCGAAGATCCCGGAGCGCACCGGCGGCCGGCCGAGCAGCCGGAAGGCCGACGTCCGACCGGTCGGCCGGGCCGCGGCCGCCGGGAACCGCCGTCCGGCGGCGAGCCACCAGGACGCCGGCAGGGCGAGGGCACCCAGCGCGGCCGACAGCACAAGGGCGCGGGCCGTGCCGGTCGACAGCTCCCCCGGCGCGGTGGCCAGCACGGCACCGGCGAGCGCCGGCCCGACGAGCTGACCGGCGGAGACGACCGCGGTGAACAGCCCGAACCCGGAGTCCAGCCGGTCGCCGGGCAGCCGGGCGACGACGTTCTCCCCGCCGACGATGCAGCCGAGGTTGCCCAGCCCGAGCACCACGTTGCCGAGTGCCAGCGCCCGCAGCGAGCCACTGGTCGCCAGCAGCACGCAGCCGACGACCAGCAGCGCCACCCCGCTGACCAGGATCGGTTCCGGGCGCCAGCGGTCGGCGGCCCGGCCGAGCGGCAGCGCCACCACCATCGGCAGCAGCGCGAACGCCGCCGTCAGCAGGCCGATCTCGGTGGCCCCGGCGCCCAGGTCGATCGCCCGGTACGCGGAGACCGGCCGGGCGACCGCGATGGCCGCCTGGATCAGGGCCATCACGCCCAGCAGCTGGAACAGCCAGCGCGGCGAGCGCCCAGGAGTGGACGCCGCGGCGCCGGACGTCGACACCCCTGGACTCCCCGTCTGTGCAGGCGGCCCCGTCCCGGTGCGCGCCCTGAGCATCAGCCACCCGATGCCGGACTCCGCTCCGACCTCCGTGGCCCCGTGACCAGGGCCTGCCCTCAGCTCGAGGACGGGCCTTCCCTCAGGCGGACAGCCGACGGCCGGTGCTGGTGGAGAAGACGTGCTCCTCGCCGGGGCGGATGCTGAACCAGATCTCGCCGCCCTTGGCCGGTGGTCGCCGGGCGTCGACCCGGGCGACGATCTGCGCGGTCTCGCCACCGTGCAGGTGTTCGGCCAGCTCGGGGTCGGCGATCGAGGCGTAGACGAAGGCGTCGGAGCCCAGCTCCTCGACCAGGTCGACCTGGGCTCGGAAGCCCTTCCCGGGCTCGGCCAGCTCCATCGCCTCGGGCCGGAACCCGAGCGTGACGGACCGGTCCGACCCCGCTGCGGTCAGCGTCTCGCGCGGGAGCTCGACCACCACGTCGCCGAGCCGGGCACCGCCCTCGACCAGCGGCACCTCGGCCAGGTTCATCGCCGGGGAGCCGATGAAGCCGGCGACGAACACGTTGGCCGGCCGGTCGTACATCTCCCGCGGGCTGGCGACCTGCTGGAGGAGTCCGTCCTTGAGCACCGCGACCCGGTCGCCCATCGTCATCGCCTCGACCTGGTCGTGGGTGACGTAGACGGTGGTGATGCCCAGCCGGCGCTGCAACGAGGCGATCTGGGTACGCGTCTGCACCCGCAGCTTCGCGTCGAGGTTGGACAGCGGCTCGTCCATCAGGAACACCTGCGGCTTGCGGACGATCGCCCGGCCCATCGCCACCCGCTGCCGCTGACCACCGGACAGCGCCTTCGGCTTGCGGTCCAGGTAGGGCTCCAGGTCCAGCAGCTTCGCCGCCTCGACGACCCGCTCCCGGCGCTCCTCCTTGCCCATCCCGGCGATCTTCAGCGCGAAGCCCATGTTGTCCGCGACGCTCATGTGCGGGTACAGCGCGTAGTTCTGGAACACCATCGCGATGTCCCGGTCCTTCGGCGCCACGTCGGTGACGTCGGTCTCCCCGATCCGGATCGCGCCGCCGTCGACCTCCTCCAGGCCGGCGAGCATCCGCAGCGAGGTGGACTTGCCGCACCCGGAGGGGCCGACGAGCACCAGGAACTCGCCGTCCTCGATCTGCAGCTCGAGCTGGTCGACCGCCGGCTTGTCGCTGCCGGGGTAGAGCCGGGTCGCCTTGTCGTAGGTGACCGATGCCATGGGGAGCTCCCTCGCTCGTCCGCTGTCGCGCCTGTGACTGCCGTCACCGTACGGCAAGCGCTTTCCGCGATCAATGGTGGGTCGTGCAGGTCGATGGCTGCTCAGCCGTCCAGCGACTCCATCCGGTCGGTGGCGAAGACCAGCCCGTGGCCGGGCGCCGTCTGCGCCCGGAGCACGCCGTCGGCGATGGTCACCCCGCTGGGCTCGGCCAGCGCGCCGAGTGCGGCGAACGAGGCGTCCTCGACGTCCTCGACCATGGTGGCCAGCGGCAGGCACATCGCCAGCTGCCCGGATACGTCGGGCAGCAGGTGCGGGGCGACCGGCACGCTCGCCGCAGCCGCCAGCTGGGCGATCCGCAGGAACGGGGTGATCCCGCCGACCCGCACCACGTTGGGCTGGACGACGTCCGCGGCCCCGGAGGCGAGCAGCGCCCGGTACTGGAACGTGGTGTAGACGTTCTCCCCCACCGCGATCGGCACCCCCAGCCCGGCGTCGTGCAGCCGGCCCAGCGCCGGCAGGTCGTCGGCGACCAGCGGCTCCTCCACCCAGTACAGGTCGAAGGGGGCCAGCGCCCGGACCGCGCGCAGCGCCGTCGGCAGGTCCCAGCGCTGGTTCGCGTCGACCATCAGCCGCCGGTGCGGCCCGAGCGCCGCCCGGACGGCGGCCACCCGCTCGACGTCCTCGGCCAGGTCGGGCCGGCCCACCTTGATCTTCACCGCGGTGCACCCGTCGGCGACCCAGCGCTCGGTCTGCGCGACCAGCTCCTCGAGGGAGTAGTGGAAGTTGACCCCGCTGCCGTAGACGGCGACCGAGTCGCGCCGGCGGCCCAGGTGGTCGACCAGGCTCTGCCCGGCCGCCTTCGCCGACAGGTCCCACAACGCGGTGTCGACGGCGGCGATCGCCATCGTGGTCAGCCCGCCGCCCCCGGCCTCGTGCAGGTGCCACCACAGCCGGTCCCAGACGACGCCGGGCTCCACCGGCCCGCCCACGACCACCGGGGCGACGTCGTGGTCGACCAGCGCCTGCAGCGCCCGGGCCCCGATCGACGGCGTCCAGCTGAAGCCGGTGCCGGTGCGCCCGTCGCTGGTCTCCAGCTCGGTGACCAGCAGGTGCAGCGCCGGCACGTCGGCGCCCCACGGCCGGGCCAGCGGCAGCCGGAACAGCCGGCTGGACAGCCGGGCGACGGTGCTCATCGCAGCTCCGTCCGCCAGCTGCGGGACGCCGTCCAGCCCAGCAGCCGCTCCGCCTTGGCGCTGCTGAAGGCCGGGCTGGTGCCGGTGAGCCCGGCGGCCAGCTCGGGGGCCACCCCGGAGAACTCGGGCAGCAGCTCGGCCAGCGGCGCGTCCGCCAGCGCGTCCTGGGCGCCGACGAAGTACACCTCGCCGTTGGGCACCTCGCCGGCCTTGCCCAGCAGGGTGTCCAGGAAGTCCGCGCAGTCCCGGGCGTCGACGTAGTTGAACAGCGTGACCCCGCCGTACCGGGGGTCGGCGATCCGCTCGCGCACCGTGTGCCCCTGCTGGGTCGGCGCGCCGGCCCACTCCTCCGGCGCGATGACGAAGCACGGCCGGAACGCCGCCAGCCGCACCCGGTCGCCGTGCTGGGCGGCGAACATCCGCATGGTCTGCTCGGCGGCCAGCTTGGACAGCCCGTAGGCGTTCCACGGCCGCGGCGGATGGGCCTCGTCCAGCGGCAGGTACTGCGGCGCCCAACCGGCCGGGCTGCCGTAGCCCATCACCGTGGGGCTGCTCGCGGTCACCACGGTGCCGACGCCGAGGTCGACCGCCGCCTGCAGCACGTTGTAGGCCAGCGCGGTGTTGGTGGCGTGGATGACGGACTCGGGCCGGCTGAACGGGACCGCGATCGCCGCCAGGTGGACGACGGCGTCCGGGCGGTACCGGGCCATCACCCCGTAGGCCTGGCCGAGGTCGGTCAGGTCGGCCGGGAACGTGTCGGCGGCCTTCTCCAGTGGCGCGGCGGTGACGTCGACCGAGACCACCTCGTGCCCGGCGTCGGCCAGCCCGTCGACG
This sequence comes from Modestobacter sp. VKM Ac-2985, assembly GCF_026967925.1. Lineage (GTDB taxonomy): Bacteria > Actinomycetota > Actinomycetes > Mycobacteriales > Geodermatophilaceae > Modestobacter. The sequence goes on from NZ_JAPVBI010000002.1 coordinate 29,777, forward strand.
ACGCTGCGGCCCAGCCGGCCGGCGCCCCCGGTGACCAGCACCCTCATGCCGGCACCACGTCGGGGACGACGACGTCCAGGTACCGCCGCTTCACCGTCTCGACCACCTCGGCCTTGGGCTGGGCCCAGACGTCGGCGTTGAAGATCTCCACCTCGACGTCCCCGGTCCACCCCGCCGCCTCGACCGCGGCGACGAACGGCGGGAAGTCGATCACGCCGTCGCCCATGTAGCCGCGGGCCATCAGCGCGTCGGCCGGGATCGGCATGAGGAAGTCGCAGACCTGGAAGGAGGCGATCCGGTCACCGGCCCGGGCGATCGACCGCCAGACCTCCGGGTCCCACCAGAGGTGGAAGGTGTCGACGACGACGCCGACCTGCGCCGACGGGAAGGGCGCCGCGAGGTCGAGGGCCTGGCCGAGGGTGGAGAGCACGGCCCGGTCGGCGCAGTACATCGGGTGCAGCGCCTCCAGGGACAGCCGCACCCCGCGCTCGCCGGCGTAGGGGGCGAGCTCGGCCAGCGCCTCGGCCACCCGCTCGCGGGCGCCGGCGAGGTCGCGGGAGCCGGCGGGGAGCCCGCCGACCACCATGACCAGCGACTCGGCGCCCAGCGTGGCGGTCTCGTCGATCGCCCGCCGGTTGTCCTCGACCGCCGCGGCCCGGGCGGCCGGGTCGGTCGCGGTGAGGAACCCGCCGCGGCAGTGCGAGGTGACCCGCAGCCCGGCGTCCCGGATCAGCTTGGCGGAGCGCTCCAGGCCGTACTCGGCGACCGGCTCGCGCCAGGTGCCGAGCGCGGACAGCCCGGCCGCGGCCACGCCGTCGACGAAGTCGGGCATCGGCCAGCCCTCGACCGTCTTGTGGTTGATCGACAGGCGGTCCAGCCGGGGGTCGACGCTCACTGGGCCACCCCGACGGTCTGCAGGTAGGTGCGCATCCGGCCCGCGGCGAGCTCCGGGTCGGGCAGCAGCCCGGCGGCGTCGGCGAGCCGGAACACCTCGGCCAGGTGCACCGGGCTGCGCGAGCTCTCCAGCCCGCCGACCATCCGGAAGCCCGGCTGGTGGCCCGCCAACCAGGCCAGGAAGACGATCCCGGTCTTGTAGTAGTACGTGGGCGCGCCGAACAGGTGCCGGGACAGCGCCACGGTCGGCTCGAGCAGCCGGTCGTAGGTGGCCAGGTCACCACGGTCGAGTGCCTGCAGGGCGGTGGAGGCGGCCGGGGCGATGGCGTCGAAGATGCCCAGCAGGGCGTGCGAGTAGGACTCGCCGTCCCCGCGCACCAGCGTCGGGTAGTTGAAGTCGTCGCCGGTGTAGAGCCGGACGCCGTCGGGCAGCCGGCGGCGCATGTCCACCTCGTGCGCCTCGTCGAGCATCGAGACCTTGATGCCGTCGACCTTGGCGCTGTGGTCGGCGATCACCTGGAGCACCGTGTCGGTGGCCTCGGTGAGCTGCGCCGAGCCCCAGTAGCCGGCCAGCGCCGGGTCGAACATGGGGCCGAGCCAGTGCAGGACAACCGGCCGGGACACCTGCTCGAGCAGCCGGGCGTAGACCTTGGCGTAGTCCTCGGCGCTGCGGGCCACCCGGGCCAGTTGCCGGCTGGCCATGATGATCACGTTGGCGCCGGCGCCCTCGACCACCTCGATCTGCTCGAGGTAGGCGGCCAGCACCTCGTCGGTGCTGGCCAGCTCGGCCGGCGCCTGGTCGGTGCCCGCCCCGCAGGCCAGCAGCCCGCCGCAGGCCCGGGCCTCGGCGGCCGAGCGGCGGATCAGCTCGGCCGTGGTGCTCCACGGCATGCCCATGCCGCGCTGGGCGGTGTCCATCGCGTCGGCGACGCCCAGGCCGTAGGACCACAGGTGCCGGCGGAAGGCGAGGGTCGCCTCCCAGTCGACGTCCACCGGCGCGCCGGGGGTGTTGTCGCCCAACGGGTCGGCGACCACGTGCGCCGCGGCGTAGGCGGTGCGGCTGGTCAGCGGTCCGTCGGGGCGGGTGAAGGCGCCGGGCTCGCCGAGCTGGTGCTCGGCGAGCGTGCCGTCGGTGCGGGGCAGGCGGATCGCCGTCACACCGTCACCTCGGGGATCTCGATCCGGCGGCCCTCGGCCGAGGACTGCAGGCCCAGCTCGGCGACCTGCACGCCGCGGGCACCGGCGAGGAAGTCGTAGGGGTGCGGGGCGTCCTCGAGCACGTGCCGGAGGAACTGCTCCCACTGCGCCCGGAAGCCGTTGTCCAGGTCGGCGTTGTCCGGCACGACCTGCCACTGGTCCCGGAACGGCTCGGTGACCGGGAGGTCGGGGTTCCAGACCGGCTTGGGGGTGGTGGCCCGGTGCTGGACCTTGCACTCGCGCAGCCCGGCGACGGCACTGCCCTCGGTGCCGTCGACCTGGAACTCGACCAGCTCGTCCCGGTAGACCCGCACCGCCCAGGAGGAGTTGATCTGCGCGATCACGCCGCCGGGCAGCTCGAAGATGCCGTAGGCGGCGTCGTCGGCGGTGGCCGGGTAGGACTGCCCGTGCTCGTCGATCCGGGTCGGGATGTGCGTGACCGCCTTGGCGGTGACCGCCTCCGGCCGGCCGAAGAGGTTCTCCAGCACGTAGGACCAGTGGCAGAACATGTCGACGACGATCCCGCCGCCGTCCTCCTTGCGGTAGTTCCAGCTGGGCCGCTGGGCCTCCTGCCAGTCGCCCTCGAACACCCAGTAGCCGAACTCGCCGCGCACCGACAGGATCTCGCCGAAGAAGCCACCGTCGATCAGCCGCTTCAGCTTGACCAGGCCGGGCAGGTAGAGCTTGTCGTGGACGACGCCGTTCTTGACGCCCGCCTCGGCGGCCAGCCGGGCCAGCTCCAGAGCGCCCTCGAGCGACTCCGCGGTCGGCTTCTCGGTGTAGATGTGCTTGCCGGCGGTGATCGCGGCCTTGATCGACTTCTCCCGCGCCTGGGTCACCTGCGCGTCGAAGTAGATCGGCGCGGAGTCGTCCCGCAGCGCCTCGTCGAGGTCGGTCGTCCACCGCTCGATGCCGTGCTGGGCGGCGAGCTCGGCCAGCTTGCGCTCGTTGCGGCCGACCAGGATCGGCTCGGGGACGACCCGGCTGCCGTCGGCGAGCAGGAGGCCACCGGCGTCCCGGATCGCGAGGATGGACCGGACCAGGTGCTGGCGGTAGCCCATCCGGCCGGTGACGCCGTTCATGATGATGCCGATCGAGCTGGACACGGTTCTTGCCTCCGAAGCGGGTGAGGGGGTCATCGGGTGCTCCCGGCGGGAGCGGCTGCGGCCTGGGGCCGCAGCGGGATGCCGAAGTCGGCCAGGTGGACGACCTGGCCGGTGGTCAGTGCCTGGTTGGCGGCCGCGCCGACGAGCACGCTGCGGACGCCGTCGAGCCAGCCGGCTGCCTGGCCCAGCGGGTCGGGCCGGGTGCCGGGGCGGAAGAGGTCGTCCAGCAGCACGGCGTCGCCACCGCCGTGGGCGCCGGCCCCCTCGGGGACCGGGATCCGCTGGGCGGTCTCCCAGCGGCGCTGCAGCACCAGCTCGGTGCCCTCGGTGCGGGCACCGGACGCCGCCGCGACCTCCTCCGGCGTGGCGCTGGGGTCGACGGCGACGCCGAACCCGCCGATGACGTCGTCCGCGGCCACCACCGCCGCCCGCTCGACCACCGACAGCTCGATCCGGCCCTCGGTGCCGTTGATGCTCACCCGGTAGCCCTCCCAGGGGCCGTGGGCGTTGAGCGAGTAGCTGAGCATCGGGCCGCCGGCGTAGCGGAGCAGCAGCGCCATGTTGTCCTCGATGGTGATGCCCGGGGAGAACACGTCCTGGTCGCGGATGTAGCCGTCCTCGGCCTCCGCCTCCAGGTAGAGCTGGCGCAGCCGGTCGTTGCCGGCCAGGTCGAGGGCGAACGGGTCGCGGTGGGCGTCCGGGGCGCCGTGGCTGCGCGCCGGGCGGTCGCCCAGACCGCGCTCCTTCGCGTTGGCGTCGCCGTAGAAGCGCAGGTCACCCAGGGCGAAGACGGTCTCCGGGACCGCATCGACCCACCAGTTGACCAGGTCGAAGTGGTGGGTGGCCTTGTGCACGAACAGGCCGCCGGACAGCGACTTGTCCCGGTGCCAGCGGCGGAAGTAGTCGGCGCCGTGGACGGAGTCCAGCACCCACTCGAAGTGCACCGAGGTGACCGCACCGATGACGCCCTCGGCGATGAGCCGGCGGACCTCGGCGTTCCGCGGCGAGTACCGGTAGTTGAAGGTGACGACGAGGTCGCGGCCGCTGTCGGCGACGGCATCGGCGATCGTGCGGCAGCCCGCGGCGTCGACGGTGAGCGGCTTCTCGGTGATCACGTCGTACCCGGCACGCAGCGCCCGGGAGACGTGCTCGGCGTGCGTGTGGTCGACGCTGGCGACGATGACGGTGTCCGGCCGCTCGCGCTCGAGCATCGTGTCGAGGTCCTCGGGCACGTAGGCCGGGAGTGGGGCCGCGTCGGGGTGGGCGGCGGCGAACTGGCGCTGGTGGTAGGCCATCCGCGTGCGGTTGGGGTCGCAGAGGGCGACCAGCCGACCGACGTCGGCGTGGCTGCCCAGCAGCGCGGCGACGTACATCTCGGCGCGGTGGCCGGTGCCGACGATCGCGTAGCGACGTGGCGCCGGGGCTCCGGACGGGTCGGTGGTGGTCACGTCTCCCTCTCGACTGTTCGGCAGGTGGTCCGGGGACCGGGGCCAGGGGGCGGCCGATGACCGGCCGCCCCCTGGCCGGGGGTCACGCGATGGCCGACTCGACCTCGGTGATGAACTGCTCGGCGGCGTCCTCCACCGAGATCTGGTCGAACAGGATCTGCTCGGTGTAGCGCTGCAGGATCGCCTGCACCTCACCGGCGCCCTGCGGGGGCAGCGCCGGCGGCTCCTGCAGGCTCGGGGTGATCTCCTCGACGAAGGCCACCGCGGCCTGGCCGGCGGGGTCCAGGGTCGGGGCGATCTGGTCGCGCAGCTCGGTGTTCACCGGCAGCCCGCGGTCGGCCTTGACGATGTTCACCGCCTCCTCGGAGTTGATCAGCCAGTCGAGGAGCATGGCCGCCTCCTGCGGGCTCTCGCAGTCGCTGCTGATCGCCCAGAACATGGCCGGCTTCAGGTACATGCCGGTCTCCCCGTCACCCTCCGTGGTGGGGAACGGGAGGAACTGCAGCTCGGTGCCGGCCCCGGCGGTCAACGCCGGCAGCTCGTTGGTCCACCAGAAGCCGGAGGCCCCGGCGCCGGTGGCGACCAGCGCCTGGTCGACCCCGCCGTTGAACACCTCGACGGTGGTCGACGGCGGCGGCTCGGCCCCGGTGGTCGAGGCCTCCTTCTCGATCGCCCACCAGTCGGCCAGGGTCTCCGCGGTGAAGCCGATCTCGCCGTTCTCGTCGAACAGCGCCTCACCCTGCTCGCGGGCGTAGACCTCGAAGTTGGTGTCCCCACCGTTGAGGCCCATCGCCTGCATCCCGTACACCTGGCCACCGGTGGCCTGGGTGACCTGGGCGGCGGTGTCGACCATCTCGTCCCAGGTCCAGGACTCGCCGTCGGGCACCTCCACCCCGGCGGCGGCGTAGGCCGCGGGGTCGATGACGACGGAGAAGGCGTTCACGCCGGTGGGGATGGCGTAGGTGGCGTCCTCGACCGTGCCGGTCTCGGCGACGTTCTGGTCGAGGTTGCTGGTGTCGATCGTGCCGTCCTCGATGTACGGGGTGAGGTCCAGCAGCGCCCCACGGTCGGCGTACTCCCGGACGTACCGGGTGTCCTGCTGCATCAGGCAGGGCGCGTCACCGCCGGCGGTGCTGGTGGCCAGCCGGTCCCAGTAGTCGGCGAAGCCGGTGAAGTCGCCCTCGACCGTGACGCCCTCGTTCTCCGACTCGTAGAGGTCGATCAGCTCCTGGGTGGCGGCGTGCCGGGTGTCGCTGCCCCACCACGACATCCGCATGGTGACCGGCCCGTCGTCGCGGGTCGTGCCCCCGTCGGCGGCTGCGCCGCCTCCGTCGTCGCCACCGCAGGCCGCGGTGGTCAGCAGCAGTCCGAGGACGCCGCCGGTGACGCCGATGCGGGTGGGCCAGGGCGTACGCGCCCCATTGCTCCGGTTCGTGTGCACGTTCCTTACCTCCTTGTAAGTGCTGCGTGAGATGTCGGGTGAGGTGCCGGGTGTCGTCACTTGAGACCCGTGGTGGCGATGCCTCGGACGAGATAGCGCTGGCCCGCGAGGAAGAAGCCGAAGACCGGCGCCAGGGCGACGATCGACATGGCGAAGACGGGACCCCACGGCGTCTGGCTCGTCGCGTCGACGAACGTCCGCAGGGCGACCGGGACGGTGTACATCTCCGGGTCGGTCAGGAAGATCAGCTGGCTGAAGAAGTCGTTCCAGGTCCAGATGAAGGTGAAGATCGCCGTGGTGGCCAGGGCCGGCACCGACAGCGGGATCACGATCCGCCAGAAGATGGCGAAGTGCCCGCAGCCGTCGATCCGGGCGGCCTCGTCCAGTTCCAGCGGGATGCCCCGGATGAACTGCACCATCAGGAAGATGAAGAAGCCGTCGGTGGCCAGCAGCTTCGGCACGATCAACGGCCAGTAGGTGTTGATCCAGTCGAGCTCGGCGAACAGGATGTACTGCGGCACGATCACCACGTGGATCGGCAGCATCATCGTCCCGAGCATCACCGCGAACCAGAACTTCTTGAACCTGAAGTCGAGCCGTGCGAACGCATAGGCCGCCGCGGAACAGGCCAGCAGGTTGCCGATGATCGAGCCGACGACGATGACCAGCGAGTTCCAGATGTAGTGGCCGAAGTCCCGGGGCAGCGCCGTCCAGCCGTCGGGGTAGTTCTCCGTGGTGACCCGCTCGGGGATCAAGCCGGTCTGGCTGAAGATGTCCTCGGTGAACTTGAACGAGCTGGAGAGCATCCACAGCAGCGGGTAGAGCATGAGCAGCGCGCCCAGGATGAGCACGATGTGCGCCAGCCAGCGCGGCCGCTGCTTCTTCTTCCGGTCGGGCAGCTTCTCCGTGGCAGCCACAGGGGGGGCCACGGTCAGGTCAGTCGCCATAGAACACCCAGTACTTCGCTGCGATGAAGTTGATCGCGGTCAGCCCACCGACGATGAGCAGCAGGAACCAGGCCAGCGCCGAGGCGTAGCCCATGTCGAAGTTGCCGAAGCCGCGCTGGTAGAGGTAGAGCGTGTAGAAGAGCGTCGAGTCCGCCGGGCCACCCGTGCCGCCGCTGACGATGAACGCCTGCGTGAACGTCTGGAACGCGTTGATGGTCTGCAGCACGAGGTTGAAGAAGATGATCGGCGAGAGCAGCGGCAGCGTGACCTGCACGAACTGCCGGACCTTCCCCGCGCCGTCCAGGGACGCCGCCTCGTAGTACATCGTCGGGATCTGCCGGAGCCCGGCCAGGAAGATGACCATCGGGGCGCCGAACGTCCAGACGTTCAGGATGATCAGCGTGCCGAGGGCGTAGTCGGGGTCGGAGACCCAGCCGGGCGGGTTCTCGAACCCCACGAACCGGAGCACCTGGTTGAGCAGCCCGTCGGAGCCGAAGATCTGCCGCCACAGGATGGCGATCGCGACGCTGCCGCCGATCAGCGAGGGCAGGTAGTAGATCGACCGGTAGAGGGCCAGGCCGCGGAGGCCGCGGTCCAGGATCATCGCCAGGAACAGTGCGAACGCCAGCTGGATCGGCACCGAGACGACGACGTAGATGAACGTGACCTTCAGCGACTGGTAGAACCGCGGGTCGTCGAACATCCGCTGGAAGTTGTCCAGCCCGATCCACTCCGGCGCGCCGATGAGGCTGTAGTCGGTGAAGGACAGGTAGGCGGAGGCGGCGATGGGCCCGGCGGTGATGAACAGCAGGCCGGCGAACCACGGGGCCAGGAACAGGTAGGGCGTGAGCCAGCCGGACCTCCGTCTCCGTGCACGGGAGGCAGCGCGGCTCGCGCCCCCGGGAGCCTCGCCGTGCGAGCGTTCGCGCGGCGGGACGTCGAGCGTTGACGACACGGGCTCTCACCTCTCTGTGCAGCTCGTCGGACCTCGTCGTCCGGTGCGTCTGGTGTGCAGCAGGTCACATGCTCGGTAAGCGCTTTCTAGACCCTCGTCCGGGACCCTGTCAACGCTCGGCGAGGGAGCCCTGACCACCCGGCTGGAGCTGTGCGCTGCCTCACAACTGGGTAAGCGCTTTCTACTCGGGACGGCTCCACGATGTCAACGAGTCGACTCGGACCGGCCGGTCACGAAAGCGCAACGACGCCTCGTGCGCGGCTCTGACCAGGTTCTTCGCCCTCGTCGCCGAGGTCGGCGACCGGCGGGACCGGGCGCACCCCCCGGCAAGGGCTTTCCCAGACACGCCGGTCTGGTTACGCTCGGCCCCCGTCGGCGACCGCGCCGGCGCCTGGCTCGATCAAGGGGGATCACGTGCCAGAACTGTCCGAGCTCCCCGGCCGGGTGGTGCTCGTCGGCGCCCACGGCCACGGTCGCTGGCACCTGCAGAACCTCCGCCGACTGGCCGCGGTCGGCGACGCCCAGCTGGTCGGGATCTGCGACCCGCGGCCGCTGGACGACGAGCTGCGCGCACTGGCCGGCGACGTCCCCGTCGCCGCGTCGCTGGCGGAGCTGCTCGCCGCGACCAGCCCCGACGTCACCGTCATCTGCACGCCGATCCACACGCACACCGACCTGGCGCTCACCGCGGCCCGATCCGGCAGCGCCGTGCTCCTGGAGAAGCCCCCCACCCCGACGTTGGCCGAGTTCGACCGGCTGGTCGAGGGGATCGAGGCCACCGGCGCGGCCTGCCAGATCGGCTTCCAGAGCCTGGGCTCGGCGGCCATCGGCCGGGTGCGCGACCTGGTGGAGGAGGGCGCGATCGGCACGGTGCGGGGCATCGGCGGCGCCTGCGCGTGGGTCCGGGACGCGTCCTACTACGGCCGGGCGAGCTGGGCCGGGCGACGCAGCGTCGACGGGGTGCCGGTCGTCGACGGCGCCCTGACCAACCCCTTCGCGCACGCCGTGGCGACCGCCCTGGCGCTGACCGGGGCCACGCACGCCGGCTCGCTGGAGTCGGTCGAGGTGGAGCTCTACCGGGCCAACCCGATCGAGGCCGACGACACCTCCTGCCTGCGCATCCGCACCGCTGACGGGCAGGTGGTGGTCGTCGCCGCCACGCTGGCCGCGGAGCACCCCCGCGACCCGGTGCTCGTCGTGCACGGCAGCGCCGGGCGGATCACGCTGTCCTACAAGACCGGCGAGGTGCGGCTGCAGAGCGACGGCGTCGACGAGACGACGACGCACACCGGCACCGACCTGCTCGAGGACCTGCTGGCCCACCTGCGCGACCGCACCCGGCCGCTGCTCGTCCCGCCCGCAGCGACGCGCTCCTTCATGGAGGTCGTGGAGGCGGTGCGCTGCGCCCCGGACCCGGCGGAGATCCCGGCCGGGCACCGGCGGGCCGAGGGCGAGGGCGCCACCGCCCACCAGGTCGTACCCGGCGTCGACGCGCTGGTCGACCGGGCCGCCGAGGAGCTGCGGCTGTTCTCCGAGCTCGGCGCCCCCTGGGCCCGTTCACCGGCGGTGCGGCAGCCGGCCGCCGTGGGGAGCTGACCGTGGCCCTCAAGACCCTGCACCAGGGCCATGTCCCGGACGAGCCGTCGCCGGCCGGCAGTGCGCTTGCCTCGCTCACCGTGGCCGGCACCGTCGTCGCCACCTGCTGGGACGGCGCCGGACTGCCCGGCGTGCTCGCCCCCCGGCCGTTCCTGCACCCGGTCACCACCCTGAGCGGCGTCCCGGTCACCGACGCCCAGCCCGACGACCACCGCTGGCACCTCGGCGTCTCGGTCACCCTGCAGGACGTCGGCGGGGCGAACGTCTGGGGCGGCCGCACCTACCTGCGGGACCAGGGCTACACCTGGCGGGCCGACCACGGACGCCAGGTGCACACCGGCTGGGCGGCACAGGCACCCGACGGCTTCCGGGAGACCCTCGACTGGCAGGGGCCGGACGGGCGCACGCTGCTCACCGAGGAACGCACCGTGCGGGCGGCCCGGGCCACCCTCCCCGGCGCCTGGAGCCTGGAGCTCACCACCACCCTGCGCAACGCCACCGACGCCCCGCTGGGGCTGGGCAGCCCCGCGACCAACGGGCGCAGCGGCGCCGGCTACGGCGGGCTGTTCTGGCGGTTCCCACCGGTCTCCGGCGCCCGCGTGTGGAGCCCGGACGCCGAGGGCGAGGAGGCCGTGCACGGCTCGAACGCGGCCTGGGTGGCCTTCGCCGCCACCGGCCCGGCGCCGTTCACCGTGGCCCTGGCCGGTGCCGACGAGGCCACCCGGGCCGATCCCTGGTTCGTCCGCGTCGACGACTACCCCGGGCTGGGCTCCCAGCTGGCCGCCGAGCACCCGGTGCGACTGGCCGCCGGGGAGGCGACGACCCGCAGCTTCCGGGCCCTGGTGGCCGACGGGACGCCGGGCACCGCGGCCATCGGGGATGCGCTCGCGACGACGCCGGGCCAGGGTGGGTCGCGATGACCACTGCTCGGGAGAGCCCGACCGGCCGTCGCACCGAGCAGGACGGGGCTGCCGGCCCCCTCGCCGTCCGCCGGAACGGCCCCGTGCTGCTCGCCGAGGTCGCCGCGCACGCCGGCGTCTCGCTGGCCACCGCCTCCCGGGTGCTCAGCGGCAGCCGCTCGGTCGGTGAACCGCACCGCGGCCGGGTCCTGGCCGCTGCCCAGGAGCTGCGGTACACGCCCAACGCGCAGGCCCAGGCGGTGGCCCGTGGCGCCAGCAACGTGGTCGGCCTGATCATCCACGACGTCCTGGACCCGTACTTCTCCAGCATCGCCGGCGGGGTGATGCGGCAGGTGGAGGAGCGCGAGCTCGTGGTCTTCCTGGCCAGCACGCACAGCGACGTCGACCGCGAGCTGGAGTTCGTGCAGACGATGCGCTCCCACCGGGTGCGGGCGCTGATCATCTGCGGCAGCCGCACCACCGACCGGGTGCACAACGAGCGCCTGGCCCACGAGCTGGAGGGTTACGCGGCGGCCGGCGGTCAGGCCGCGGTGATCAGCCAGGACCGGCTGGGCACGCACGCCGTGGTGCCGCAGAACCGCTCCGGTGCCCGCGCCCTGGCCCGGGAGCTGTGCCGGCTGGGCCACCGCCGCTTCGCGGTGCTCGCCGGCCCCCGCGGGCTGCTGACCTCCCGCGACCGCCTGATCGGCTTCCGGGAGGGGCTGACCGCCGAGGGCGTCGACGTCGCCGACCTCCAGGTGCTGCACGGGGAGTTCACCCGGGAGGGCGGGGAGAGCCTGGCCGCCGAGCTGATCGCCGCGGGACCGCTGCCGACCTGTGTCTTCGCGGTCAACGACGTGATGGCGCTCGGCGCACTGGCCGCCTTCCGGTCCGCCGGCGTGCGGGTGCCCGAGGACGTCTCGCTGGCCGGCTTCGACGACATCGCCCCGCTGCGCGACGTCGTCCCCTCGCTCACCTCGGTGCACCTCCCACTGGAGGAGATGGGCGCCCGCGCGGCCCAGCTGGCACTGGACACCGGACCCCAGACCACGAGCCAGGCCGTCAAGGTCCGCGCCGAGGTGGTGCTGCGGGACAGCACCCGCCGGCTCGCCTGAACCACCACCGGAGGACACCGTGCACCACCACCTGGACCGACCGTCGGCCGCCGATCGGGCGGTCAAGCGCGAACGCGTGCTCGACCTGCTGCGCCGGACCGGGCAGGAGCGGCTGGTGCTCACCTCGGTGGGCTCGCTGTCCTGGTACCTGGACGGCGCCCGGCCGGCCGTCAAGCTGTCCGCCGAGGACGGGGTGATCGCCGTCGTGGTCGACGCCTCCGGGGACACCGTGTTCGTGCCGAACAACGAGGCCGACCGGCTCGCCGCCGAGGAGCTGCCCAGCGACGTCCGGGTGCAGGTGACCGACTGGTGGGCCCCGCTGCTGGGACCCGACCTGGCCCCGGGCACCCCGGGCGTGCTGACCGAGGCCGACCCGGTCGCCGCTGAGGGGCTGCGGGCCGCCCGGGCCGGCCTGCTCCCGGTCGAGACCGAGCGGTACCGCCGGCTCGGCCGGGACGCCGCCGAGGCGCTGACCGCGACCGCTCTGTCGCTGGAGCCCCGGACGGCCGAGCGCGAGGCGGCGGCCCGACTCGGCGGTGAGCTGATCGCCCGCGGGGCCGAGCCGTTCGTCGTCCTGGTCGCCGGGGAGGCGCGGCTGCCCTTCCGGCACGCGCTGCCCACCGACGGGGTGCTCGGCCGGCGGGTGATGCTCGTCGTGTGTGCGCGGCGGCACGGCCTGATCGCGAACGCGACGCGCTGGGTGGCCCTCGCCCCGCCGACCGCGGCCGAGGCTGACGCCGACGCCCGGATCCGGGCGGTGGAGACGGCGTTCCTGGCCGCGTCCACCCCCGGGCGGTCGCTCGGCGAGGTCTTCGCCGCCGGTGCGAGCGCCTACGCCGACCAGGGCTTCCCGGCCGACGAGTGGACCCGGCACCACCAGGGCGGCCCGACCGGCTACTGGGGGCGTGACCCGGTCGCCACCCCGGACAGCGCGGTGCGGCTGGTGGCCGGGCAGGCCCTGGCCTGGAACCCGTCCGCCCCCGGGGTGAAGATCGAGGACACCCTGCTGCTGGGCGAGGGCGGCCTGGAGGTGCTCACCACCGACGGCCTGTGGCCGACCACCCGCGACGAGCTGGGGCTCCTGCGCCCCGACGTCCTGGTCCGCCCGTGACGGCCGCCCTCCCCGCCGGTTCGGCGGGGAGGGCGGCCCCGCTCAGCGGAGGCGGCCGGAGCCGGCCTTGACCCGCACCAGCGCGGGCACCGCGGGGGTCGGGTCGATCCGCTCCACGAAGGTGGGCGTCCAGCTCACCGTCGTCGGGATGTCGGGGTCGTTCGCGGCGTTGTGGGCCTCGACCAGGCTGGTCCGGCGCGGCCAGGAGCGGCCGCTGCTGACCAGCGTCCCCGACTCGTCCACGCCCGTGCCGTCGAGCGCGTCACCGCGCCAGTCCTCGATGAAGGACGCCGGGTCGACGCCCGGGGCCAGCTGGACGAAGTTGTTGTCGGCGACGATCTCCGCCTCCACGCCGACGCCCCAGCTGTACTGGTAGGTCTCCGGGTCCGAGACGACGTACCAGTTGTTGTAGACGTGCACGTCGCCGTAGCGCACCCGGGGCGCCCGCTGGCCGATGTCCTCCCACAGGTTGTGGTGGAAGGTGATCCGCAGCCGGCCGCGGTCGGCGACCCGGCTGTTGGAGGAGCCGACGAGGTTGGTCTTGTCGTGGTCGCGGAACTCGTTCCAGGAGACGGTGACCAGGTCGGTGGAGTTGGTGATGTCCAGCAGGCCGTCGTGCACCTCGAACTTCTGGCCGTACACGGTGGGCAGCGCCTCCGGGGGGTTCTGCCCGTCGTCGAAGGTGTTGTGGTCGACCCAGACGTGCGTGGACTCGGCGAGCCAGAGGTTGTCGTAGGCGGCGTTCCAGGCGCCGGCGTCGCCGTCGGTCGGGTCCCAGGCGGTGAAGCAGTCGTAGGCGTCGGACAGCCGGAGGTTGCGGATGATCACGTCGTCCGAGCCGCGCACGGTGAGCGCGGCGCCGACGATGCCGGCGTCCCGGCCGACGCCGACGATGGTGACGTTGGAGCCGACGTACTGGCGCACCTGGGCCTCCTGCACGTCCGCGGACGCCGCCCGGGCGTCCTCCAGCGGGCCGGTGGGCTCGGCCTCGGTGCCCCAGACCTCGGGCGCGTAGGCCGCGATGTAGTCGGCCATGTCGAAGCCCTCGACCTCGTAGGCCGCGCAGTCCACGGCGCCGTCGGCGGTGCGCAGCTGGGCGTCCAGGACGCCGTGGACGTGGACGACCCGCGGCGTGGTGTCCCCCCGCGCCGCGTCGCCACCGAGGGCTGCGCGGAACTCCTCCCAGGTGCGGACGTGGAACACGTTCTCCGGGGCGGCGGTGGAGCCGCCGGTGGTGCCCCCCTCGGCGGCGGCCCAGCCGTCCTGCGGGCCGAGCACCTGCCGGCCGACGTCCTTGCCGTGCGCGGCGGCAGCGGTGGGGGCGAGCGTGACGGCCAGTGCTCCGGCCGCGGTCACGATCAGCGTGCGACGCAGTGCGCGCATGTCACTCCAAGATCTCGAAGGCGGTGGGAAAGCGGTTTCCCACGTGAGGCGCGTCACGTTAACGGCGCTCTCGAAACGGTGTCAAGACGTCCGAGACGACTCGCCCGCTGTCCCGCCGGCCACCTCGGCGTGTCCGGCCGGGTCACATCCCGGAGACGAGGCCCCGCAGGTCCGCGGCCATCCGGGCGGCCTCCCGGGAGGCCCCGGTGATCGCCTCCTGGGCCTGCGCCGACGAGGCGTTCTGCTCCTCGACCGCGGCCGCGATCGTCGTCTGGGCGTCGACGACGCCCCGGATGACCTCTTGCACGCCGTTCAGCGCAGCCCCGGCTGCGGCGACGTCGCCGCGAACGGCGTCGACCACCCGCCGGATCCGCTCGGTGGCCTGCGCGGTCTCCGTGGCGAGGTCCTTGACCTCCCCGGCGACGACGGCGAAGCCCTTGCCCGACTCACCGGCGCGCGCCGACTCGATCGTGGCGTTGAGGGCCAGCAGGTTCGTCTGGTCGGCGATGCTGGAGATGCTGCCGGCGATCTGGTCGATCTCGGCCATGGTGCCGGCCAGGCGCTCGACCGTGGCGGCGCTGTCCCGGGACTGGAGGCTGGCCTGGTTGGCCGTCGACGTCGCCTGGCACGCGGCCGCGGCGATCTCCCCGATCGCCTCCCGCAGCCCGACCATGACCTCGGTCGCCACCCCGACGTTCGCGTCGAGCCGCTGCCCGGCGCCGAGCAGCCCCGCCAGCTGGTCCTGCTGGGCGGCCGCGCGGTCGGCGCGCTCCCGGAGCCGGTCCGCTGCCTCCTCCGCCACCCGGGCCCGTTCCTCGGCCAGTTCCTCCTGGGCCGCCACCTGGGCGGCCAGCTGCTCCTCGGCGAGCTGCTGCTGGGCCTGCCGGGCCCGCTCGGCCTGCTCGGCGAACTTCCAGCCGTAGGCCAGGAACGTCGCCTCGGCCAGCAGGAACACCGCGTGCAGCAGGGCGAAGAGCACCGGGTCGGCCTGGGCCTCGGCGGTGGAGAAGACCGACATGGGCATGGCCAGGCTCATCACCGCGTGGTGCACGGCGACGAAGACGACGGCGAGCAGGAACGGCACCCAGGCCTGGTACAGGGCGACCAGGGCCAGGACGACGTAGAACCAGATGTGCAGGTCGGTGAGGCCGCCGCCGACGTGCACGAGGACGTCGGCGCCGATCATCAGGCCGACGGCGATCGCGCTGGACCGGGCGACCTGGCCGCTCAGCACCTGACCCGACAGCAACAGCACGACCAGCACGGCCAGCTGACCCCACAGCAGCCACCCACCGACGCCCCGGACCAGCCCGAGTCCGGCCAGCACGGGGACGTGCGCGGCGAGCACCAGGGAGATCACCCGGTGGCGGGCCGCGAAGCTCGCCTCGTCCAACCGGACACCGCGCGGCAGGAACGGGACGCGCGCAGGGACTCCGGTCGACGTCGTCGTCATGCCCAGCTATCGGCACGGATGGTGCGCGATCAAGTCGGCCGCCGTGAGTTCTCCGGGGTGCAGCGGGGCACGGTCTGCCGATGACCTCCCGCGAGCAGACCGACCGTCGTCCCCATCGGCTGCGCGAGGTGCTCGCGACCCGCCGGGGGTACGTGCTCGCCTGGTGGGGCTTCACCGCGACCTTCGCGCTGCTGCGGCTGATCACCTGGCTGATCCGCGAGGACGTCGCGCTGCTGGGCGACGTCGCCGTCGGCGGCACGCACCTGCACCACCACCTCTGGGGCATCCTGCTGCTCGCCCTCGTCGGCGGGGTCGCGCTGGGCGACCGCTCCCCCCGGGTGCGGGCAGGGCTGGGCCTGTTCTTCGGCATCGGGCTGGCGCTGGTGGTCGACGAGGCGGCGCTGCTGATCCAGCTGGAGGACGTCTACTGGGACACCTTCGGCTGGGTCAGCGTGGGGCTCGCGCTGCTGGTCATCGGCGTCGCGGGGAGCGTCCTGGCGATGACGGAGGCGCCGCGCGAGCCGGGGCGCTGATCAGCCGGCCGACACCACGAACGGCACCTCCACGACCTCGTCGCCCGGCGACAGCGCCGTCATCGGCTGCAGCCGTCCGTCCTCGGCGATGCCGCTGAACGGCGTCACGACCAGCCGGTCGCCGTCGATCTCGGCGAGCAGGACGTGGGACTGCGCCGCCCAGGCGACGGTGCCGGCCCCGGCGAACTCCGTGGGCGGGTCGTCGCGCAGCTGCCCACCGGCGCCGGAGAGGAAGTAGTCGATGCCGTCGACCCGGGACAGCTGGAAGTTGTGCTCGTGTCCGGCGAAGGCGGCCCGGACACCGGCCCGGCGGAACCGCGGGACCAGCTCGCGCACCATCGAGTCGGTGTTCGGATGGTGCGGCCCCGCGCAGTAGGTGGGGTGGTGGGAGAACGGGAGCCGCCAGGTCGGCCCACCGTGGTCGTCGGCGGGCAGCGCCCGGTCCAACCAGGCCTGGTGTCGCGGGTTCTGGAAGAAGTGCTCGGTGGGCAGCGGATCGGCCAGCGAGGTGTCGATGCACACGAACTCCACGTCGGCGCCGTACCGGAACCGGTAGAACATGCCCGGGTCGATCGACGCCCGCTCACCGGCCGACTCGGGCGTGAAACGCAGGTCGGTGTGGAAGTTGTCGCGGACCTGCTCGCGGTCGTCGCTGGACTCGCTGTCGCTGGTGTCGTGGTTGCCGACCGTCGGGTACACCGGCACCCGGGCCAGCAGGTACCGGTAGGGCTGGTAGAAGCTGGAGAACCAGTCGGCGTCTGCGACGCCGGTGCCGGTGCTCACCCGGCCGCTCTCGCCCTGGTAGACGTTGTCGCCGGTGGAGAGCACCAGCCGGATCCCGCGGTCGTCGGCCAGCCGGTCGAGCACCGCGGCGACCCGCCGTTGCCGGCGGCCCTCCTCGGAGTCCACCACGACCCCGACGCCGTAGTCGCCCAGGACGGCGAAGGACAGCGGAGCCCGGACGTCGGGTGCCGGGTGCGTCCGGAAGGTCAGGTCGTAGCCCCGCCCGGCCGGCCGCAGGTCGAGCCCGCCGCGGGACACCGGACCCCAGTCCCACCGCTCGCCGTCGGCCCAGGGCCGGCCGTCGACGGTGATCCGGTAGCGGTAGCGGGTGTCCGGGCGCAGACCACCGACCCACGCGTGGTTCCGCTCCCCGGTGACCGCCCGGCCGACCGTCCCACCCTCGTCGTCGAGCACCTCCACGACCGCCTCGCCGTAGGACCGGGAGCGGGCTCCGATGCTGCCGGTCCGGCCCTCGTCCACCGCGTCCAGCTGCTCGTCGTCGACCAGCCGCCAGCGCGCGCCGCCGTCCGGGCGCCGGAACCAGAAGCCGCCCCAGGCGATCAGGGCCCGGTCGGGGCCGACGTCGACGAGGTGGACGTAGGGCTCGAAGCGCGTCTCGGTCATCGCCGTCCCCTACCCGGTGCCCTGCGGCTTCAGGCGACCAGGACGGCGTCCCGTTCGGCTGCGCCGGCGAGCTCTGCGTAGCGGCCACCCAGCGCCAGCAGCTCCTCGTGCGTGCCCTGCTCCACCACCCGGCCCTGCGCGAGCACCGCGATCAGGTCGGCGTCGCGCACCGTGGACAGCCGGTGGGCGATGGTGATCGTCGTCCGGCCGCGGCTGGCCTCGTCCAGGGCCGTCTGGACGGCGCGCTCGGTGGTGTTGTCCAGCGCGCTGGTCGCCTCGTCGAGCACCAGCACCCGGGGGTCGCGGAGCAGCGTGCGGGCGATCGCCAGCCGCTGCTTCTCCCCGCCGGAGAACCGGTGGCCACGGGCGCCGACGACGGTCTCGTAGCCGGCCGGCAGCGCGGCGATGACGTCGTGCACCTGCGCCCGGCGGGCGGCGTCGACCATCTCGGCGTCGGTGGCGTCGGGCTTGGCGTGCCGCAGGTTGTCGGCGATCGTGCCGTGCAGCAGGTAGGTCTCCTGCGCCACGACGCCGACCACCTGGGCCAGGTCGGCCAGGGCCACGTCCCGCACGTCGACGCCGTCGATCGTGACCCGCCCGGACGTGGGGTCGTTGAGCCGGGCGACCAGCGAGGCCAGCGTGCTCTTGCCCGACCCGGTCTCCCCCACCAGCGCCAGGGTCGCCCCGGCGGGCACGGTCAGGTCGACGCCGTCCAGCGCGTCGCGGGCGCCGTCGGGGTAGCGGAACCCGACGGCGGAGAACCGCACCTCGCCGCGCACCGTCCGCGGGTCGAGCGGCACCGGGTGGGCCGGGTCGTCGATGTCGACCGGCAGGTCCAGGTACTCGAAGACGCGGCTGAACAGCGCCATCGAGGCGGTCAGCGAGACGCCGATGTCCAGCAGTCCCATCAGCGGGCGGAACAGCGCCCCCTGCAGCGCGGTGAACGCGACCAGCGTGCCGATGGTCATCCCGCCCGACGTCGCCGGCAGCCCGGCGATCAGGTAGATCAGCGCCGGGATGCCGGCGAACACGATGCTCATCGTCGCCATCCGCCAGCGACCGGCCAGCTGCGAACGCACCTCCAGCCCGACCAGGACGTCGGAGGTGCCGGCGAACCGCCGGGACTGGGCCGGGCCCGCGCCGAGGGTCTTGCCCAGCAGCACCCCGCTGACGCTGAGCCCCTCCTCGACCTGGGAGTGCATGTCCGCCAGGGACCGTTGGCGCTCGGCGGTGATCTCCCGGCGCATCCGGGCCACCCGCCGGGTCAGCCAGACGGCCGGCGGCAGGACGACGAGGGACAGCAGTGACAACCGCCAGCTCAGCACGGCCATGGCGACGACGGTGCCGATCACCGTGGTGGCGTTGGCGGCGAAGGAGGTGGCGGTGGTGGTGACCACCGACTGCATGCCGCCGATGTCGTTGGTGAGCCGGGACTGGACCTCGCCGCCCTTGGTGCGGGTGAAGAAGCCGAGCGACTGGCGCTGCAGGTGGGTGAAGACCGACGTGCGGAGCCCGTGCATGACGTGCTGGCCGACGGTGGTGGACAGCCAGGTCTGCAGCACCCCGAGGACGGCGGTCACCGCCGCGACGGCGACCATGCCGGCGACCGCCCAGCCCAGCAGCGGCACGTCCTGCTCCGGGATCGCCTCGTCGATGACCAGCCGGATGAGGAACGGCGTGGCGAGCGCGATGGCGGAGCTGGTCACGATGAGCGCGACCACGACCGCGAGCTGTCGACGGTGGGGCCGGAAGAGCCGGGCCACGCGGCGCCAGCTCACGGGAGCGCGCTCCAGCTGCGCGCGGTCGGCCGGGTCGGGCCGGCCGCCGGAGCGCCCGCCGCCCCGGCCGGGGTTCATGGTGTCGTCGATGGCGAGCACCCCTCTCTGCTTTCCTGAGGTTACCTCACCGTGTGGCAACCTCAGGGGTGCCGCTACTGTTCCCGCCATGGGGAACGGCGGCACGGCGACGCTCGGCGACCTGCTCATGCGGGTCGCCCGCACGCTGCGCCGCCGGTTCATCGCCACGCTCGCCCCCTGGGACCTCTCGCCGCACCAGGCCCGGGCGCTCCGGGTGGTCTGCTCGCGCGACGGCGTCCGGCTCTCCGAGCTGGCCGAGGCCCTGC
The DNA here is from genome assembly GCF_026967925.1 of Modestobacter sp. VKM Ac-2985. Lineage (GTDB taxonomy): Bacteria > Actinomycetota > Actinomycetes > Mycobacteriales > Geodermatophilaceae > Modestobacter. Next base: position 49,384 of record NZ_JAPVBI010000002.1, read on the forward strand.
GCATCGCCCCGCGCTCGGCGACCGAGGTGGCCGACGGGCTGCAGGAGCGGGACCTGGTCGAGCGCACCGCCGACCCCGCGGACCGGCGGGCGGTGCGGCTGACCCCGACCGAGGCCGGCCGCCGGGTGCAGCGCGAGGTGGACGACGCCCGGGCTGCGGACTCCCACGAGCTGTTCGCCCGCCTGTCGGCCGCAGACCGCGCCGAGCTCGAACGGATACTGCGTCAGCTCACCGACTGAGCGACCGGCCGCCCTCGGTCGGAGGGTCAGTCCGCCGGTCGCAGCTCGAAGAACACGACCTCCGGCGGGGCGTTGATCCGCACCGGCACCACGCTGAACCCGAGGCCACAGGTCACGAAGAGCGCGTTGCCCTCGGCCCCGTGACCGGCCTCCGCCCACCCGTCGGCGACCACCGCCTCCTCCTCGGTGAGGCCGAGCCAGCTGCGGTGCGGAGTACCCGGGAGGGCGAACTGCCCGCAGTGGGTGTGCCCGGCCACGGTGAGCGGCGCGCTGCCCGGCGGCATCTCCGGGAAGGCCGTCGGGTTGTGCATCAGCACCACGCGCGGCGCCTCTGCCGGGAGCCCGCTCAGCGCCTGGTCGACGTCGACCAGGCCGGGTCGGGCGGGCCCGACGCCGACGACGTGGAGGGGGTCGTCCCCCGTGCCGGGCACCGGCACCGACTCGTTGAGCAGCACCGGGACCCCGGCGCCCTCCAGCGCGGCGGTCAGCTCCTCAGCGGCGTCGCTCTCGTAGTCGTGGTTGCCGAGGACGGCGTAGGTGGGGATGCCGGAGTCCAGCAGCGGGCTCAGCAGGTCCATCGCCGCCGCCACCTCCGGCTCGACGTCCGGGCCGGCGTGGTAGACGAAGTCCCCGCCCAGCAGGACGAGGTCGGGGTCCTCCTCCACCACCCGCTCGACGGCGCGCTCGACCATCCCCGTGTTGGCCCACCACATGCCGATCTGCATGTCGGCGAGCAGGGCGACCTCCAGCCCGGCCGACTCCGCGGGCAGCCGGGGGAGCTCGACCGCGTACCGGTCCTCGTCGAGGACCAACCGCGGCTCGATGAGGACGCCGTAGCCGAGGAGCAGGACGAGGGCCGCGAGCAGGGCCACCCCGCCACGGACGAACCAGCGCCGCATCACCGGCTCGCCATGCCCGCGCCCGTGGCGGGATGCCGGACGCCCTGCCCGGATCCGAGCCGGAAGGCCCAGGCGCAGGCCAGGACCCACACGGTGCCCAGCAGCAGCCCAGCGAGGACGTCGGTCGGGAAGTGGGCCGCGACGTAGATCCGCGTGATGCCGATCGCCGGTGCGAGCAGCACCGGCACGGCGAGCACGGCCCACCGCCAGCGGCTGACCCGGTAGCCGATCACCAGCGCGGCCAGGCCGCCGTAGAGGGCGACGGCCATCCCCGAGTGGCCCGACGGCCAGCTGGCGCCGGCCGGCAACCCCTCGGTCAGGTCGACGACGTCGGGCCGCACCCGGCCGACCGCCAGGCCGACGAGGAAGTAGATGACCACCTCGCCGAGGATCGTGACCAGGACGAAGGCGACGGGGCGCCAGCTGCCCACCCAGGCCAGTGACAGGACCGCCAGGGTGAGCCCGACCGCGATGACCGCCCGGGTGCCGGACAACATCCCCACCGCGTCGGCCACCGTGGTGAGCGTCTCGGTGCGCTGGTCGACGAACCAGACGGTGATGCTCTGGTCGAGCCGGCCGAGAGCGGTGTCCCGCAGCACGCGGGTGACCAGCAGCCCGAGCCCTACTAGCACGGCGTACAACGCCGCCGCCGCACCGACCAGCTGCAGGACCGTCGTCCGTCCGGCGGGGAGCACCGCCTGGTGGGTGGGGGCCGGACGGGGCATCTCCGCGGGGTCGACCTCCAGCGGGTCCAGCGGCTCGTCGGTGTACTCGTGCCGGTCGTGCTGCCAGCCGCGGAAGGCCGCCGTCATGATCGCCAGCCAGGCCGCTCCGAGTGCCCAGCCGGCCAGCACGTCGGACACGAAGTGCACGCCGAGGGCCAGCCGGGTGAAACCGATCGCGAACACCAAGAGCGCGAACAGCGCGATCAGCCATGGGCGCACCCGGCGGCTGACCACCGGCAGCAGCACCAGCAGCAGCACCCCCCAGGTCACCACGGCGGTCATCGCGTGACCGCTGGGGAAGCTCTGGTTGGCGGGGGTGTCGACCACCGGGTTCAGCACCACGGGGCGGGCCCGGTCGGCCACGTACTTGGTGAGCAGGATGAGGACGGGCAGGCCCATCCCGGTGACTGCGACGTAGGCGGCCATCCGCCGGTGCCGGCGGATGAGCAGGAAGAGCGTCGCGAGCACCGTCACCAGCACCGAGGCGCCGGTGCCCCCGAGGTCGGTCACGCCGCGCAGGATGCTCACCGTCACCGACGAGCCGCTGACCGCCTCGTTGAGGTCCGCCGCCACGTCCCCGTCGAGGGATGCCAGCGGCGACCAGCTCTGCTGCACCAGCAGCCACAGCGCCAGGAAGGGCACGGCGCCGACGAGCAGGGCCACCAGCCCCAGGACCGCACGGCCGCTGAACCGGCCGGCTGCCCGCGACTGTTCCTGGTCGGGCGGTGACTGGGTCGAGGTGGGGAGGGGCCGACTCATGGGACTCCCGCTACCCAGCTCGGCCCGGAACACCGGTCATCGTTGCGACACCGTGACCTGCGGCGCATGCCTACCCCCCGGGGCGCCGGGTACGGGCCGTCCGATCCCTGCTCGCCGAGAGAACGGACTGGCTCATGACCTCCCACCTTCCTCGCCACCGGCGGTGGCCGGGCGTCGCGCTCGCCGTCGCCGCACCGCTGCTCCTCGTCACCGGCTGCGGCGACACGGAGGACTCCCCGAGCCTGCAGGACGACGAAGGTGAGGTCGTCGACGACGAGGGTGCCGAGATCGTCGGCGGACCGGACTCCCCCGTGGTCAGCATCAACGAGGACGTCGAGCTCGTCGGCATCGAGCTCGCCTACCCGGTCGACGGTCTCTACGAGGTCGGCGAGGAGGTGCCCCTCTACGCCGCCCTGACGAACACCGGCACCGAGCCGGTCACCCTGGTGGACGTCACCGGCCCCGACTTCGAGGAAGCGGTCAGCACCGGCGGGAGCGCCGAGGACAGCGACGCCCTCGAGATCGTCGTCGCCCAGAACGACAACACCTACATCGGCGCCGAGGGCTCCCCCTCGATCGTCCTGGTCGGCCTGCAGACCGAACTGCGCTCGTCCCAGTCGATCCCGGTCACCTTCGTGTTCGAGGAGGCCGGCGAGATCACCGTCGAGGTGCCGGTGTCCGCGGACGACAGCGAGCCGTTCGAGGGGTTCAGCTTCCCCGACCCGGACGAGGACCCGACCGACGACACCGGGTTCCCCGACCCGGTCGAGGAGACCACCGACGAGTGACCGGCCGGATTGCGATCCGGTCACGTTCCACCGACTGATGCGCCGCACGGCCTTCCCCGGGCACCCCAGTGAGCGCACATCCGTCACCGACCTGGAGGACACCTACCGATGACCGACCCACGCACGAGCGGCGCCACCGTCGCCGCCGCGAAGAAGCGGCCCATCTGGCCATGGCTCCTGCTGGCCGCCCTGATCGCTGCGCTCGTCATCTGGTGGCTGATCGCCGAGTTCGCCGGTGACGACGACGACCTGGACGTCGGCGCCGACACGGGCGCCGTGGTCGAGGAGACGACCACCGAGACCGAGACGGAGGTGACCGGGACCGAGACCGAGACGCCGGCGGCAGCGTCCGAGATCGGGCTGGGTGCCGTGCTCATCGGCGACCTCGACGTCCTGTCCCCGGACGTCGACCTGAGCGCCAGCGTGGGGGAGCCCGTCCAGGCGAACACCGTCGAGGTGCAGGCGGTCGTCGCCGACGAGGCGTTCTTCGTCGGCCCGGAGGCCGGCCAGACGATCATGGTCCGGCTGGAGCCCTTCAGCGGCACGGAGGGCACGGAGTCCCCGTTCGAGGTCGCCGAGGGCGACACGGTGAGCTTCGGCGGGACCCTCGAGCAGATCGACGAGGAGTTCCTCTCCAGCCTGCAGCTCTACACGCCTGCTGACGAGCTGGAGACCGGCGACTACTACGTCCAGGCGTCGGAGATCACCCTCGTGGAGTGATCCCACGCTGGACCCACGACGGCGTCCCCGGCCCGCAGCTGCTGCGGTCCGGGGACGCCGTCGTCTGTCGGACGCCCTCTGACCATCGCACCGCTCCCACGGAAGGCCACCGTCGTGCCTGACGCCCTGAACTCCCCCGGCCGCCGCCGCCCTGGACGCCGCACACGTCGCCGGATGAGCGCACGCGACCACGGGGTGGCCGCCGCCGCGCTGGCCTCGGCCGGCCTGGTCGCCGCGGTCGTAGCCCGCCGGGCAGAGGCCCGCCGGCTGGCCCGCCGGACGACGGGGTCGTCACCGTCCGTCCGGACCGACGACGGGATCCGGCTGCACGTGGAGGTCGCCGAGGAGGTCCCCGCGCCGACGGTCGTCCTCGTGCACGGCATCGGCGCAGACGCCACGATGTTCGACCCGCAGTGGACGGCGCTGCGTGGCCGGGCACGCGTGGTCCGCTACGACCAGCGTGGGCACGGGGCCAGCGGCTGGGCGGGCGGGCGGGCCGCGACGGTGGCCCGACTGGGCCGCGACCTCGGCCAGGTGGTCGACCAGCTGGACGGCGACGGGCCGGTCGTGGTGGTCGGGCACTCGATGGGCGGCATGGCCGTGCTCGCGCTGGCCGCCCAGCGGCCGGAGCTGTTCGGCTCCCGGATCCGCGGTGCCGCGCTCCTGAGCACCCGAGCCGCGCCGCTCACCGGCGCAGAACGGGCCGACAACCGGGTCACCGCCCGGGCCTGGACCGGACTGTCCGCCGGCGCTGCGTGGTCGCTGTGGCTGGCGGCTCCGCTGGCCGGCACGCTCCGACCGTTCCGCACCCGGCCCGGGCGCCGGGTGCTGCGCCGGCAGCTCTTCGCCGGGGACCCGCCCGCGGGCGCGGCGCAGGCGACGTACCGGATGTGGGCGCAGACCCCGGTGGGTGTCCTGTCTGCCTACCTGCGGAGCCTGGCGACCTACGACCAGCGATCGCGGTCCTGCGCGCCGTGCCGGTCCTCGTCCTGGCCGGGACGCACGACCGCACCATCCCCGCCCACTCCGCGCGTCGGATGTCGGCGCAGATCGGCGAGCAGGCCGAGCTGGTCATGGTGGACGGCGCCGGGCACATGGTGAACACCACCCACCCCGACGCCGTGGACGCGGCCCTGGACGACCTGCTGGACCGGTCCCAGGCCGCAACCGGCGGCTGACCCCCGGCCGCCGGTCAGCCTTCGACGACGACCTCGATCACCGGGTAGCCGGTCGCACCGTCGGGCGCCACCGGCAGCTGCTCGTCGGTCTGCAGCTCCCCGAGCCCGTCGGTGGCCCGGGCGGCGATCACGTGCACGCCAGGCGTCGCGTCCCAGGGCAGGTACCACTGCCGCCAGCAGTCGACGTCGAGCCGCTCCGCCAGCTCGGCCTGCTGCCACGGCCCGTCGTCGATGCGCACCTCCACGCCCTCGATCCCCCGGGTGGGCGCCCAGGCGACCCCGGCGATCGGCTGCCGGCCGGCGGGCACGGTGCCCCCGAGCCGGGGGACGTCGATCCGCGACGCCGTCTTGATCGGTCCCTCCTTGGCCCAGCCGCGCGGGATCCAGTAGCCGTCGACGTCCCAGTCGGTCAGCTCGATGGCGGACAGCCACTTGGTGGCCGAGACGTAGCCGTACAGCCCCGGGACGACCAGCCGGGCGGGGAAGCCGTGCTCGGTCGGCAGCGGCTCGCCGTTCATCCCGACCGCCACCATCGCCTCCTCCACGTCCAGCGCGGTGAGCGTGGGGAAGCCGGCGGTGAACCCGTCGACCGAGCGGCCGAGCAGCTGGGTGGCGCCCGCCTGCACGCCGGCGCGCTCGAGCAGCGCGCGCAGCGGCACGCCCTGCCACCGGGCGTTGCCGACCAGGTCCCCACCGACCTCGTTGGAGACGCAGGTCAGCGTGATGTCCGCCTCGATCTGCGGCATCGCCATCAGCTCGTCGTAGGTGATGGTGAACGGCTCGTCCACCATGCCCCGGATCTCCAGCTGCCAGTCGGCCGGGTCGATGATGGGCACCCGGAGCGCGGTGTCGATCCGGTAGAACTCGTCGTTGGGGACGAACAGCGGCGTGAGACCAGGGACCTCCAGGTCGGCGCCCGGGGGTACCGGCCCGGCCGGCCGCACCGGCACCGGCAGCCGGATCGCCGCCCGCAGCTCGGTCAGCCGTTCCCGCCCACCCAGGAACCAGGCGCCCACACCGCCGGCCACCGCCACCGAGGCGGCGCCGGCGGCCAGCAGGAGGAAGCTGCGGCGGTCCGTCGTCGAGGAGCCGTCGGCCGGCGGCTCCTCGGCCGCCGCAGCCAGCAGGCGGTACAGGACGGCGACCCCGACCGCGGCGCCCAGCGCGCCGGTCAGCACGGTGGGCACGGGCGAGGCGTCCGGCGCGGCGAGGCCGGCAGCGACACCGAGCGCGGTGATCAGCACGAACGCCACCGCACCCAGCAGGAACCGGCGCCGCGCCAGCCGACCCGTCGCGGCGCCCAGCAGGGCGGCGACCAGCGCGATGCAGGCCAGCAGCACCGGCTTGTCGTTGGTGCCCAGCGCGGCGATCGCCGCGCGCTCCAACCAACCGGGCACGCTGTCGATGACGGTGTCCCCCACCGAGATCACCAGCGACGGCACGGCGCCGACGGCGCTGGCGACCAGTTCGACCACGGCGATGCCCGTGGCCGCGGCCAGCAGCCCGGACAGCGCCGCACGGTCGGCCGTCACCCGCTGCGCCGCGTGGTCGTCCCGCGATCGCTCGACCAGTCGTGGCTCGCCCATGCACCCAGCTTCGCCCGGCGCGGTCGGTGCCACACGCGGAGCCGGGGAACCGACGCCGGATCGTCACGCACAGGTGAACCGGATCGACGGACACGGCGGGAGGACTCGACCGATCGGCCTCCGTGCTCCACGATCAGCCGATGACAGAGTCGTCATCCGCCGTCCTGGCCGGCTGGGCCCCCGAGCCCTTCACCAACGCCGGCATCACCCACACCCTGTACACGCGCGGCTCCGGGCCGGGCGTGGTGCTGCTGCCCGAGGTACCGGGCCTGACGCCGGAGGTGCTGGGCCTCGCCGACCACCTGGTCGGCGCCGGCTTCACCGTCACCGTCGTGGAGCTGTTCGGTGACCCGGGCCGGCCGATGAGCCCCGGGTACGCGGCACGCAGCTTCGCCGGGGCCTGCATCAGCCGGGAGTTCCGCGCCTTCGCCAAGCGGGCCGACCGGCCGGTGGCCGAGTACGTCCGCGCCGTGGCCCGTCGGGTGCACGACCGGGTGGGCGGGCCGGGCGTCGGGGTCATCGGCATGTGCTTCAGCGGGGGCTTCGCGCTGGCCTCCGCCGCCGAGCCGGCCGTGCTCGCGCCCGTCGCCAGCCAACCGTCGACGCCGCTGCCCCTCACCCCGGGGCGCCGCCGCGACGTGGGCATGTCCGACCGGGAACGCGAGGCCGTCCAGCGACGGGTCACGAGCGAGGGCCTGTGCCTGATGGGCCTGCGGTTCAGCGAGGACGCCGCCTCCCCCAGCGACCGCTTCCGGGCCCTGCGCGCGGCGTTCGGCGACAGCTGGCTGCCGGTGTCGCTGAACAACCGGCCGGGCAACGACGCCGGCATCGGCCAGCGCGAGCACCAGGTGCTGACCAGCCGGGACGTCGAGACCCCTGGCCACCCGACCCACGAGGCACGCGAGCAGGTGGTGGCCTTCCTGCGGGACCGGCTGGCCACCCAGCCGGCTGACCGGGTCGGCGCCGGGACGAACTGACGACAGGCCCGGCCGGTCCTACTCCGGGAGGTGGAGGCAGAACGGGTGGCCGGCCGGGTCCAGCAGCACCCGCACGTCGGCCTGCGGCTGGAACTCCGCGACGGTCGCACCCAGGGAACAGGCGAACTGCACCGCGGCGTCCAGGTCGTCGACGGCGATGTCCAGGTGCGCCTGCATCCGCGGGTCCCCGGGGCCGGCCGGCCAGACCGGGGGCACGTGGTCGGCCTCCAGCTGGAACGACAGACCCGGACCGCCCGGGCGCAGCGTGGCCCACTCGGGGTCGTCGGCGGCGATCGGCCAGCCGAGCAGCGTCGCGTAGAAGCGCGCCAGCCCGCGCGGGTCCGGGGTGTCGAGCACGGTGGCGGTCAACGTCATCCGCGGTCGGTCGGGCACGGCAGCCTCCTCGGGGTCGATCGGTCCAGCTCACCAGGGCGGCGGCCCGCCATCACGAGCACGAGGCCCCCTCCCGTTCGGGAGGGGGCCTCGCACGGTGCGCTCGTCAGCGGGCGCAGATGCCCGCCGGGTCGCTCACCCGGCAGTTGTTGCCCCGGAAGGTGATCCCCGGGCCCGCCTCCTGCAGCAGCGTGTTCGGGATCGGCCGGGTCACCCAGATGTCGACCGGCTGGTTGTCCAGGATCCGGTTCGACGTGACCTCGATGTTCTCCACGAGCCCCGGCCCCTCGACGCCCGGCGGCAGGGTGCCCGGCGGCGGGGCGAAGCTGACCAGCGTCAGCCCACCGGCCGGGTAGTTGACCGGCTCCGCACCGGCCGGGACGACCGGACGGTTGCCCTTGATCAGGTTGCCGACGACCCGCACCGAGTCCGCGTTGGTGATCGACATCCCGACCCCGGAGACCAGCTGCTCGCCGCCGCGCCCGGCGATGCAGTACCGGTTGTTGGCGATCGAGGCGTTGCCCTTGATCGTGAAGTCACCGCCCTGGACCTGCCGGGTGTTGTCCGGGACCTCGGTGACCGCGTCGTCGAAGAAGAGCACGCCGACGCAGTTGCCGGTCACCTTGTTGGCGACGATGGAGCCGCCGCGCGACTCGCGGACGAAGATGCCGAGGTTGAAGCCCTCGACGTAGTTGGCGGTGACCCGGGCGTTCGCACCGTCGGAGTCGCCGATCCCGATCCCGGCGGTGCCGGAGAACCAGGGAGCGCCCCGGTCGACGCCCTTCTCGACGTTGCCGGCGATCGTGATGTCGGTGGACGCCGAGGCGAGCACGCCGTACCGCTCGTGGCCGATGCCGGAGGTGGCCTTGACGGTGAAGCCGTGGGCCTGCCAGCCGAGGATCCCGCTGGCCGGGTGGTTGCGGGTGCCCAGCTTGGCGACACTGACCGGGCTGTCCGGGTTGAGGAAGAAGATCCCGGAGACGTCGTCGGCGAGGGTGCCGGGGTCGCCCTCGGCGTCCGTGGCCTCGTGCGCCTCCCAGCAGGCGTTGGGCGCGACCTCCGGCAGCGGTGCGCCCTGGCCCCACTCCGGCCAGGTGATCAGCGTGGTGTTGGGGCCGGCCCCGACGATCGTGAGGCCCTTGCCCTCGACGCAGACGGCCTCCTGGTAGGTGCCGGCCGCGATCTTGATGGTGTCCCCGGAGGACGCCCGGTCGACCGCCGCCTGGATCGACTCGCCAGGCCGCACCACGAGGGTGCTGGGGCCGCCCGCGGCGGCGGTTCCCACGGGCAGGGCTCCGATGGTCAGTGCCGCCGCCAGGACGATCGTCCGGCCGCGGGTCTGCCAGCTGGTCCGGTCTGCCCTGGCTGTGCTGGTGCTTCTCATTCTCGCCCTCCTGGAAGGAACCGCACTGGTGAGCCGCGCCGGTGCGGCGCCCACTCCGACGTCCCGGTCCCGCATCGGTCCCGAGGCGAGGACAACCATCGATGACGCACCGCACCGCGCCCAGACGCCGCGGGTCGACAACTCCCACCCACCCGAGGTGGCACATCCCGACCGGCGGCGGAGTCGACCCCCGACCGAGGTCGTGTCCCGGACGCGTCCCGGGTCGTAGGCCTTGGTTGTGGCGCGCACCCCAGGTCTGCCGCCCGCCGAGGGATTTGCGGATCGACCCCGGGTCGCCGTCGACAGCGGGCAGGCGCTGGGAGCACAGTCCCGCCATGCCCCCAGCGCAGGCCGTCGGTGTGCGGCCACCCGTCGAGCCCCGCCCCGCTGACGAGGTGGTGGTGATCGCCGGCCTGACGAAGCGCTACGGGTCGCGCACCGTCGTCGACGACCTCTCCCTCACCGTGCGCCGCGGGGAGGTGTACGGCTTCCTCGGCCCCAACGGGGCGGGCAAGACGACCACCCTGCGCGCCCTCCTCGGACTGGTGCGCCCGACCAGCGGGACGGCGTTGGTGCTGGGCCGGCCGGCCGGGGCGGCGTCGTCCGGCGTCGGCGCGCTGATCGAGGGCCCCGGCTTCTACCCGTACCTCTCCGGCCGGGAGAACCTCCGGGTGCTGGCCCGCTACGCCGGGGCACCCGCCGGTCGGGTCGACACCGTGCTGAGGACGGTCGACCTGACCGACCGTGCCCGCGACCGCTACAGCACCTACTCCCTGGGCATGAAGCAGCGGCTGGGCGTCGCCTCGGCGCTGCTCAAGGACCCGGAGCTCGTCGTCCTGGACGAACCGACGAACGGGCTGGACCCCGCGGGCATCTCCGACATGCGGGCCCTGCTCCGCCGGCTCTCCGCCGACGGCCACACCGTGCTGCTGTCCAGCCACCTCCTCGGGGAGGTCGAGCAGGTGTGCGACCGGGTGGCGGTGATCTCCTCGGGCCGGCTGGTCGTCGAGAGCAGCGTCGGTGAGCTCCTCGGTCTCCATCGCCTGGTGATCGAGGCCGAGCCCCTGGACGAGGCCGCGGCGATCACCACCCGGCTGCTCGGCCCGGAACGGGTCTCCGTCGTCGGCGGGGCCGTGCACGCCCAGGCCGGGCCGGAGGACGCCGCCCGGATCAACCGGGCGCTGGTGCTGGCCGACGTCGAGGTGTCCGGGCTCCGCCAGGAGGCGCAGACCCTCGAGGCGGTGTTCCTGGAGATGACCGGGTCGGAACTGGTCGCCGCCGGCCCCGATCCGGACGGTCCTCCGGCGCAGCGGACCGGGCGGCTGTCCCGGAGAGGAGCGGAGCGGTGAGCACGACGACGGAGACCGAGGGCACCGGGAGCGGGACGCCGGAGCCTGCGGGGCCCGCCCGCGGGACGGCCGAGGCCGGGCGGCGCACGGAGCCGACGGGCCGGACGGCGGGGTCGCTCGGGGCCATGACCGGGGCCGAGCTGACCAAGCTGCTGCGGCGACCGGCGACCTGGGTGCTGGTCGGGCTCTGGCCCGCGCTGCAACTGGTGTTCAGCACGGTCATCCCCTTCGTCAGCTACCAGCGCGGCGCCACCTTCGAGGGACTCCCGCCGGAGGCCGTCCTGGCGAGCATGCTGCCCGACCAGCTGGTGCTGAACTCGCTCTCCGGGCTGCCGCTGTTCGGCGGGGCGCTCCTGCTGACCCTCGGTGCCCTGCTGGCCGGCAGCGAGTACGGCTGGGGCACCCTGAAGACGCTGCTCGGTCAGGGCCCCCGCCGACTCCAGGTGCTGGCGGCCCAGCTGCTGGCCCTGCTCGTCGTGCTGGCCGTGGCCGTCCTGGTGAGCTTCGGGCTGACCGCCCTGGCGAGCGGGGCGATCGCCGCCGGTGAGTCGGCCACCGCCGACTGGCCGACCGTCGGCCGGTTGCTGCGGGGACTCGGCGGCGGCCTGCTGATCGCGGCCACCTGGGGGTCGCTGGGACTGCTGCTCGGGCACGCGCTCCGCAGCACTGCCCTGCCGATCGCGCTGGGGCTGGTCTGGGTGCTGGCCGTGGAGAACCTGATCGTGAACGTCGCCGCGCCGCTGCTCGGGGCCTTCGACACCGCCCAGGCCGCGTTGCCCGGGGTCAACGCGGGTTCGCTGGTCGCCGCACTCGCCGGGGACGGCGCGACCCTCCGCACACCCGGGGTGGCGGCGATCGTCGACGGGGCCCAGGCCGCCGGGGTGCTGGCCGGGTTCCTCGTGCTGTTCACCGTGCTGACCGCACTGCTGCTGACCCGGCGGGACGTCGTCTGAGCACGGGACCTGCCCTCCTCCCGTGCGCGGGGGGAGGGCAGGTCCCGTGCTCAGGCGGCCGGGGCGTGGTCCCGGTTGACCAGGATGGCCAGCTGCGTCCGGGTCCGGACGTCGAGCCGGCGCATCACCGCCGTCAGGTGGCTCTTCACCGTCGCCGAGCTGAGGAACAACCGCCCGGCGATCTCCTCGTTGCTCAGCCCCTGCGCCACGAGCTCGGCCACCTCCCGCTGACGCTCGGTCAGCCGGTCGAGGGCCCGGGCCACCGCGGTGGGCCGCGGCACCTCCCCGGTCAGCTGCCGCACGAGCTGACTGGTCACGGCGGCGTCGAGGGCGGGCTCCTGGCGAGCGAGCGCGCGCACCGCCTCGACCAGCCGCTGCGCGGCTGCGCGGCGCGGCAGGAAGCCGCGGACCCCGCACTGCAGGACGTCCATCAGGCTGGTCCGGCTCCCGCCGTTCGCCTCGGCGAGCACGAGCACACCGATCCCGCGCTGGCACAGCTCGCGGAGCACCGGCAGCGCGGCGCTGCCCACCAGGCTCTGCCGGACGACGACGACCCGGCTCCCGGGGCCGTCAGCGGCCGCCAGCACCTCCGCCAGGTCAGCGGTCTCGGCGACGACCGCGATGTCGGGCTGCGCCTCGAAGACCGTGCGGAGCCCGAGGCGGAAGACCTCCTGGTCCTCGCAGAGCAGCACCCGCACCAGGGGCCGGGGCGGTCGATGCGCACAGGGCCGGAGGTCGGAGCGGGGCGGTGCGGGAGCCGGCCCGAGCGCCACGTCGTGCAGCAGGGCCCGGGCGCTCGGCGGCTCGGCCGGGCGGAGGCGTGCATCGGCGTGCCCCGGATCGGCCCCTGGTTCGGCGAGGTTCATGCGGACTCCCCCTGTTGCTGCCGCAACGAGCGCCCCCTGACCTCCCCGACGAGTCGGCGGGAGCTGCGGTGACAGAACGGTAACGGACAATTGAGTGCTCGTGTCGATTTCTGTCCACGGAACTCACAGCCCGCGCTCAGGCCTGTAGGTCGCCGGCCGTGCGGTGGAAGTGGATCGCCAGCTGGGTGCGGTCGCGCAGCCCCAGCCGACGCAGCGCCACGGTGATGTGCCCCTTGACGGTCGCCCGGCTGACCTCGAGCCGCTCGGCGATCTCCGCGTTCGTCAGGCCCTCGGCGACCAGCCGGGACACGGCCATCTGCCGCCCGGTCAGCGCCCCGACGGACGACGCCCGCGAACCGTCGGCGTGCCGCGGGGCGTCGTCGAGCCGGTGCAGCAGCTCACCGGTGGCGGCCGCGTCCAGCACGACCTCGCCCTGGGCGACCGCACGCACCCCGTCGACGAGGCGCTGCGGGCTGACCGTGGTGTGCACGTAGCCGCACGCACCGGCCTGCAACGCGTCGACCAGGTCGCCGCCCGACCCGGGCTCACCCAGCAGGATCACCCGCACCCCCAGGCCGCTCAACGACCGCACGAGCTCGGCCACGACCGGCCCCCACGCACCCAGCCCGACCACGGTGACGTCGGGCCGGAGCCGGGCGGCGAGGGCCAGCGCATCGACCGCCGAGCCGGCGTCGGCCACCACGCGCAGGTCCGTCGCCCGGAGCAGCACCGCGCGCAGCCCCTGCCGCAGCACCTCGTGGTCGTCGCAGATCAGCACCCGGAAGGGGACGCCATCGCTCCCGGACAGCACCTCCTGTGCCGTGCCTGCGAACGAGTCGCCGGTCATCCCTGTCAACTCCGCTCGTGACGGGCGGGAGTGGTCGCCTGGACACCACCGGTCTCGGAAGTTAGGGGATGACGCACGGTGAGCGCCACCGCCTTGGGCGCGTCCGGGCCGAATGCCCCGCCGGTTCATACCCGGGTCGTGGTCCCTGCGCTCCGGGGCGCGCTCCGTGCCTGCTCCGGGCGGCGGGGGTGACCGACGGCGGGTGGGCCACCCCGCGCGTCCGGCGGGCACCGGCGCCCTCCCTCCGGACGAGGTGCCCCCCCTCCCCCACCCCGGGACGCGCCTCCGGAACCGCCCGTCCGGCCGATGCCCGAGCACCCGCCGCCGCCCTAGCGTTCGTCTCGTTCGTCCGGTCCCGACGCCGTAGGAGCAACCGTGCACGAGACGATGATCATCGCGAAGATGGACCCGGCCGACGCCGACGACGTGGCCGCCGTCTTCGGGCGCTACGACGCGACGTCGATGCCGCACGAGATCGGGGTGCGACACCGGTCGCTCTTCCAGTTCCACGGTCTCTACGTGCACCTGATCGGCTTCGACCGCCCCCCGGCGGACTCGATGCAGGTCGCCCAGTCGCTGCCGGCCTTCCGCGCCGTGAGCGAGGACCTGAAGCCCTACATCGAGGCGTACAGCCCCACCTGGCGCTCACCGCAGGACGCGATGGCCCGCCGCTTCTACCACTGGACGTCCTCGCCCGAGTGAGGCGAGCGGCAGCACACGGTTGAGAGGCCGACATGACACGTTCCTCGATGACCACGCCCGGGGTGCCCGCACCCCGGGTACCGGCGGACTGGACCTCCTGCCCCGCCTGCGGGTGGCTGCTGTACCGCAAGCGCCTCGAGCGTGAGCTGCACGTCTGCCCGGAGTGCGACGCGCACCTCCGGCTCGGCGCCCGGGCTCGCATCGACCAGCTCGTCGACCCCGGCAGCTTCACCGAGACGGTGTTCCCGCAGCGCGACGGGGACCCGCTCGACTTCACCGACCTGCGTGCCTACCCCGACCGGCTGAGGGACGCCGCGCACCGTTCCGGGGAGTCCGAGGCGGTCGTCGTGGGGGTGGCCACGATCGGTGGCGCCCCCGCGGCCCTGGCCGTCATGGACTTCGGCTTCCTCGGCGGCAGCATGGGCGTGGAGGTCGGGCGCCGGGTGAGCGGCGCCGCAGCCCTGGCGCTCGAGCGCGGCCTGCCCCTGGTGGCCGTGTGCGCCAGCGGCGGGGCCCGGATGCAGGAGGGCGTCTTCTCGCTCTTCCAGATGGCCCGGGTGAGCGAGGCCTTCGGCCGGCTCCGCGAGGCGGGGCTGTTCTCGGTCTGCGTGCTCACCGACCCGACCTACGGGGGCGTGTCCGCGTCCTTCGCCACCCTCGCCTCGGTCCTCGTCGGGGAGCGCGGTGCGCACGTGGGCTTCGCCGGCCCGCGGGTCGTGCAGGAGACGATCCGCGCCGAGCTCCCCAGCGACTTCCAGACCGCGGAGTTCCTGCTGGCACACGGCCTGGTGGACCGGGTGGAGAGCCGGGCCGAGCTGCGTCCGCTGCTCGCCCGGCTGCTGGCCCTGCACGCGCCGGACCGGCCACGCGGGGTGCCTGACGACGAGCCGGCCGCCGCCGCCGACGACACGCCGCCGCTGGACAGCGACCCGTGGGAGGTCGTCCAGCGGGCCAGGGTGGTCGAGCGGCCGACCACCCTGGACTACCTGCACACCGCCTTCGACGACTTCGTCGAGCTGCACGGCGACCGCGCCTTCGGCGACGACCCTGCCCTGATCGGCGGCGTGGCCTCGATCGGCGGGCACTCCGTCGTCGTCCTCGGCCACGAGAAGGGCCACTCGGTCCGCGAACGGGTGGCCCACGAGTTCGGGATGCCGCACCCGGAGGGGTACCGCAAGGCGCTGAGGCTGCTCGGGCACGCGGAGACGCACTCGCTGCCCGTGGTGACGCTGGTCGACACCCCCGGCGCCCACCCGGGCCCGGAGGCGGAGGAGCACGGCCAGTCCCACGCGATCGCCGAGATCATCATGCGCAGCAGCCGGCTGCGCGTGCCGGTGGTCTCGGTGGTGACCGGGGAGGGCGGCAGCGGCGGCGCGCTGGCCCTGTGCACCTCCGACCGGCTGCTGGTGCTGGAGAACGCCTACCTGTCGGTGATCAGCCCCGAGGGCTGCGCCGCCATCCTGTGGCGGACGGCCACCGCAGCACCGACCGCAGCCCGGGCCATGCGGCTCGGTGCGGCCCACCTGTACCGGTCCGGCATCGCCACCTCCGTGGTCGCCGAGCCCCCGGGCGGCGCCCACACCGACCCCGCCGCGGCGGCGAGGCTGCTCCGCGCCGCGGTCCGCCGGGAGCTGGACGAGCTCGCCGGCCAGGACGTCGAGACCCTGCTCGCGGCCCGGTCGCGACGGTTCTCCCGGATCGACGTCGACGACGGCCGGCCGGTGCGGGCCCTGCAGCCCGTCCTGCCGGTGGAGCGGTGACCGTGCGCCCCGGGGAGCTCGCCCAGCGAGCCGAGGTGCCCGGCCCGCCGGCCGGGGAGGACGACGCGGTCCGCTCGCTGCGCGAGGACGTGCTGCACCTGGCCCGGACCCTGCCCGCGGGGCTGCGCCGGCTCACCGTGCGCAGCGGGGACAGCTCCATCGAGGTCGAGTGGGCGGCCGAGGACCACGCGGCGGTCGACACGCCCGGCGTCCCCGGCCAGCGCGGTCTCACCCTCGCGGCCGACCCCTCCGCCGACCCGGAGGTCCCGGCGGACCTCACCGCCGTCCACGCGCCCCTGGTCGGCACGTTCTACACCTGCCCCGCACCGGACGCCGGGCCGTTCGTCCAGGTCGGCGACGAGGTCGAGGCCGGACAGACGCTCGGGATCGTCGAGGCGATGAAGCTGATGAACCCGATCGTGGCCGACGAGCCGGGCGTGGTCGCCCAGGTCGTCGCCGGGGACGCGGAGTCGGTGGAGTACGGGCAGGTGCTGATGTACCTGCGCTGCGACGGGGGGCCCCGGTGATCAGCCGGCTGCTCATCGCCAACCGCGGCGAGATCGCCGTCCGGATCGCCCGCGCCTGCCGGGAGCTCGGCATCGAGGTGGTCGCTGCCTGCTCCACCCCCGACCGGGGTTCCGCGGTCGTGGAGATGGCCGACGAGTCCGTCCACATCGGCCCGGCTGCGCCGCGACACAGCTACCTGCACATGCCCAACCTGATCGAGGCGGCCCTGCGCACCGGCGCGGACGCCGTGCACCCCGGGTACGGCTTCCTCTCCGAGGACCCCGACTTCGCCGAGATCTGCGAGAAGGAGGGGCTCACCTTCGTCGGCCCGCCGCCGGAGGTCATGCAGCAGATGGGCAACAAGGCCACCGCCCGGCGGCTGATGACCGACGCCGGCCTGCCGCTGCTGCCCGGGGTCGTCGAGCCCGTCCGGACGGCGGACGAGGGCCGCGCCATCGCCGACGCGATCGGCTACCCGGTGATCATCAAGGCCGTCGCCGGCGGAGGTGGCCGCGGGATGACCGTGGTGACCGACCCGGCGGACTTCGCCGAGGCCTACACCAGCACCCGGGCGGTCGCCCGGGCCGTCTTCCGCGACGCCACCGTCTACGTGGAGCGCTACCTGACCCGGGCCCGGCACGTGGAGGTCCAGGTCCTCTGCGACGCGCACGGCTCGGGCGTCTCGCTCGGCGAGCGGGACTGCTCGCTCCAGCGGCGGCACCAGAAGCTGCTGGAGGAGGGCCCGGCCGGTCACCTCTCGCTCGAGCAGCGGGAGGAGCTGGGGGCCCTGGCCGTGCAGGGCGCGCTCTCGGTCGGCTTCACCGGGGCCGGCACCGTCGAGTTCCTCGTCGACGCGGCGGGCGCGTACTTCATGGAGATGAACGCACGGATCCAGGTCGAGCACCCGGTCACCGAGATGCTCACCGGCGTCGACCTGGTCCGCGAGCAGCTGCTGGTCGCCGGCGGCCGGCGGCTCCAGCTGCGGCAGGAGGACGTCGTCCCGCGCGGGGCCGCGATCGAGTGCCGGATCAACGCCGAGGACCCGACCCGCGGCTTCGCCCCGGCACCCGGTCACCTCGACGTGCTGCGCCCGCCGGGCGGCCCGTGGACGCGGTTCGACACCGGTTACCGCCAGGGCGACGACGTCAGCCCGCACTACGACTCGCTGCTCGGCAAGCTCATCGTCTGGGCGCCCGACCGCGACCAGGCGATCCGGCGGATGGACCGGGCGCTGGCCGAGCTGCGGGTCGAGGGCCCCGGCCTGCGCACCACCGTCGACCTGCACCGGGCCCTGCTGCGCCACCCCGACGTGTGCGCCGACCGCCACGACATCGAGTTCCTCGACCGTGCCCTGCCCGACCTCCTCGTGCAGGCAGCCGCCCTCGTGGAGAGCTCGGCCACCGGGCTCCCCGTCCCGCACGGCCCCCTGCAACTCGTCCCGGCCCCCGAGCAGCACCGGCCGGAGGCTCCCGCCCCGGCACCGTCCCAGGAAGGAACACCGCCATGTCCGACACCCCGTTCACCCTCGACGACCTGATGGACCTGCTGTCGGAGAAGGCCGGTCTCCCGCCGGAGTCGCGCACCACCGACCCCGACGCCCACTTCTCCGACATCGGGCTGGACTCGCTGGCCTTCCTCTCGATGCAGACGGAGCTGCACGACCGCTTCGGCACCGAGATGCCCGACGACGACGCGGAGCGCTACACGCTCGGCGACATCGTCGAGAAGGTCTCCGCGGCCCAGTCCCAGCCGGCCTGACGCCGGCCCCGTCCCTCCCCGGACCCCGCCGTCACACCCCATCGACAACCGGAGGACCCAGATGAGCACTCCCGAGAACACCGGTCGGACCGTCGGCCACACCGACAACTCGATCTTCATCGACGCCGACATCGACCACGTGTGGCGGATGACCAACGACCTGCCGTCCTGGCCGGACCTGTTCACCGAGTACGCCGAGGTGGAGGTGCTCGCGCACACCGGCTCGACCTTCCGGTTCCGGCTCAAGATGCACCCCGACGAGAGCGGCCGGGTCTGGAGCTGGGTCTCCGAACGGACCCTCGACGAGGCCCGGCACGAGGTGGTGGCCCACCGCGTCGAGCCCGGTCCCTTCGAGTTCATGGACATCCGGTGGAGCTACGCCCCGGAGGGCACCGGCACCCGGATGCAGTGGGTGCAGGACTTCCGGATGCGCCCGGAGGCCCCCATCGACACCGCGGGCATGACCGAGCGGATCGACGCGAACAGCAAGGTCCAGATGGCGATCATCCGGGACAAGGTGGAGGCGGCAGCACGGCATCCGGAGCCTGCTCGGTGACCGGCCCCCGCACCGGGGCGGCCCTCGTCCTCCCGGGCGAGTGGACCACCGCACCCGGTGCCCTGGAGGCCTGGCTGCCCGACCCGGCCGCCCGGGACGTCGTGGCCGAGGCCTCCGACGTCCTCGGTCGGGACGTCGTCGAGTGGTGGGGCGACCCGCTGAACCTCCACGACCCGGCGGTGGCGCACCTGGCCTCCCTCGTGGTCGGGGTGGCGGGCGCCCGCAGCCTGGCGCGTGCCGGGCTGCGGGCGGTCGCCGTGGCCGGGCACGGCGTCGGCGAGTACGCGGCCCTGGTGGCCGCCGGCGCCCTGCGCCTGGACCAGGTGGTCGACCTCGTCGACTGCCGGGCCGAGATGCTGGCGCACTCGCCCCGTCCGTCCACCGCCGGGATGGCCGCGGTCGTGGGGCCGGGGGCCGGCGACGTCGCCCGCGCGGTGATCGCCGACCTGGGGGGCACCTCGGGTCTGGCGATCGCCGCCCACGACGGCCCGGCCCAGGTGGTGCTCTCCGGCTGGTGCCCGGAGCTGGCCCATGCCCGGGAGGCCGTCCTCGCCGCCGGCCTGGACCTGGTCCGGCTGCCGGGTCGGGCCGCCGGCCACGGCCCGCTCATGCAGTCGATCGCCGCCCGCCTCACCGACTCGTTCGACGAGCTGGACTGGTCCGTCCCGGACGTGCCCGTCCTGTCCAACGTCGACGCCCGGCCCTCCCGCGACCCGGAACACCTGGCCGGCTGCCTGCACCGGCACCTGACGTCGCCGGTGCAGTGGGAGGCCACCGCACACGCCCTGGTGGAGGAGGCCGGCGCGACCTGGGTCGTCGAGGTCGGCGCCGTCCCGACCCTGGGCCCGCTCATCCGCCAGGTCCACCCCGACCTCCCGGTCCACCTGGCCACCGGACCGGGCCTGCCCGACCCGCCCGCACGTCCCGCACACGCGCTCACCGGCGCTGCGCCCAGCAGAGGAGAGAGATGACCACCATCCAGCACCCCACGACCAAGGTGCGCTGCGGGCCCACCGTGTCCCGGTCCGACGCCGCCCCCAACCGCCGCCGCGGCGGTGACATCCGGGTGCTGCTCTCGCCGACCAGCGTGGGCGCCACCGCCGGGTTCATGGGCACGCTCACCATGGAGCCGGGCGAGGTGGTGACCGAGCACTGGCACCCGTACTCCGAGGAGTTCCTCTACTGCGTCTCCGGCGACGTGCTGGTCACGCTGGACGGCGAGGAGCGCCGGCTGGGCGGCGAGTCGGCGCTGCACATCCCGATCGGCGTCCGGCACCGCATCGTCAACGACGGCGTGGAGCCGGCGTTCTTCGTCTTCCTGGCCGGCCCGCTGGCCCCGCGCCCGGAGCTCGGCCACGTCGACACCGAGCCCTCGCCGGGTTCCATGGGCGTCCGGTGAGCACCACCGGGCGCCGGGTGGTCATCACCGGGATCGGTGTCGTCGCGCCCGGGTCGATGGGCCGTGAGGGCTTCTGGGAGATGATCACCGCCGGCCGGACGGCGACCCGGCGGATCACCTTCTTCGACCCCAGCCGCTTCCGCTCCCAGGTCGCCGCCGAGGTCGACTTCGACGGTCGCGCGCAGGGCCTGACCGCGCACGAGGTGTTCCGCAACGACCGCTTCGTGCAGATGGCGATGGTCGCCGCCGACGAGGCGGTCACCGACAGCGGGCTGGGGCTGGGCAGCGGTGCCCTGGACGCCCCCGATCCCGACCGGGTGGGCGTCGTCCTCGGCAGTGCGGTCGGCGCCACCATGCGGCTGGAGAACGAGTACGTCGCGGTCAGCGACGCCGGCGCGCACTGGCTGGTCGACCCGCAGTACGCCTCGAGGTTCCTGCACCACGCCCTGGTGCCCAGCTGCGGGGCCACCGAGCTGGCGGTGCGCTTCGGCGCCTGCGGGCCGGCGACCGTGGTCTCCACCGGCTGCACGTCGGGCATCGACGCGGTCGGCTACGGCAGCCAGCTGATCGAGGACGGCGACGCCGACATCGTCATCGCCGGGGCCAGCGACGCCCCGATCTCCCCGATCTCGATGGCCTGCTTCGACACCATCCGGGCCACGACCGGCAACAACGACGACCCGGCGCACGCCGCCCGGCCGTTCGACGCCCGCCGGGACGGGTTCGTGATGGGCGAGGGCTCCGCGGTGCTGGTGCTGGAGGAGCTCGAGCACGCCCGCCGGCGGGGGGCGGACGTCTACTGCGAGGTCAGCGGCTACGCCAACCGGTGCAACGCCCACCACATGACCGGGCTGCGCCCCGACGGGGTCGAGATGGCCGAGGCCATCCGGCTGGCGCTGGACCAGGGCCGGATCGACGCCGACGAGGTGGGCTACGTCAACGCGCACGGCTCGGGGACCAAGCAGAACGACCGGCACGAGACGGCCGCGGTGAAGCTGAGCCTCGGCCCGACCGCCCAACGGGTCTCGATGAGCTCGATCAAGTCGATGATCGGCCACTCGCTGGGCGCGATCGGCTCGATCGAGATCGCCGCCACCGCGCTCGCGGTGCAGCGCGGGGTGGTGCCGCCGACGGCCAACTACGCGGTTCCCGACCCCGAGTGCGACCTGGACTACGTGCCCAACACCGCCCGGGAGCAGAAGGTCGACGTCGCGCTGTCGGTGGGCAGCGGGTTCGGCGGCTTCCAGTCCGCGATCGTGCTCGCCCACCCGACGAGGAGGACCCCATGACCGAACTGGTGGTGACCGGGATCGGCGTGGTCGCGCCGACCGGCGTGGGCGTGGAGGCGCACTGGTCCTCCCTGGTGCGCGGCGAGCCGGCCATCCGGCCGATCGTCGGCTTCGACCCGGCGCAGTACGGCGTCTCCCTCGCCGGGCAGGTGACCGACTTCGTGCCCGCCGACCACGTCGACCCCCGGCTGATGGTGCAGACCGACCGGTGGACGTGGATGTCGCTGGCGGCGGCCACCCTCGCCGCGCAGGACGCCGGGTACACCGCGCCGGAGGACGCCTACGCGACCTCGGTGTTCCTGGCCGCGGGCTCCGGCGGCAACGAGTTCAGCCAGCACGAGATCCAGGGGCTGTGGGCCAAGGGACCCAAGTCGGTCGGCGCGTACCAGTCGATCGCCTGGTTCTACGCGGCCAGCACCGGCCAGATCTCCATCCGGGACGGCTACAAGGGGCCCTCCGGCGTCGTGGTCAGCGAGGGGGCGGGCGGGCTGGACAGCATCGGCTGGGCCCGCCGCGTCGTCCGTCGCGGCACCCCGGCCGTGCTGGTCGGCGGCACCGAGGCCGGCGTGACCCCGTACGCCCTGCTCTGCCAGGCGACCAGCGGCCGGCTCTCCACGGCGACGGCCCCCGAGGACGCGTACAAGCCGTTCGACCGGCGGGCCTCGGGCCACGTCCTCGGCGAGGGCGGGGCGATCCTGCTGGTCGAGGAGCCCGGCGCCGCCCGGGCCCGCGGGGTGGAACGGGTGTGGGGGGAGGTGGCCGGCCACGGTGCCACGCACGATGCGCACCACCACGCCGACGCCGCACCCGACGCCCGGCAGTACGCCCGGGCCATCCAGCTCTCCCTCGCCGACGCCGGGATCACCCCCGAGGACGTGGACCTGGTCCTCGCCGACGGGGCCGGCGTACCGGAGCTGGACGCCCTCGAGCTCGAGGCGCTGCAGCGGGTCTTCGGCGCGCGGTCCCGGCCGGTCCCGGTGACCGCGCCGTCGTCCTGGACCGGACGGCTGATGGCCGGCGGCTCGGCGCTCAACGTCGCCACCGCCCTGCTCGCCATGCGGGACGGGATCGTGCCCGGCACCGCGTACCTCGACGACCCGGTCGACGCCCCCGGCCTCGACCTCGTCCAGCACAGCCGGGCCCAGCAGGTCGAGACGGTCGTCGTCCTCGCCCGCGGGTTCGGCGGCTTCAACAGCAGCCTGGTCCTGCGCCGCCCCACCGAGGAGAGGACGTCATGACGACGTTGGAGGACCCGACCACGGCCACCGCCGCCGAGCAGGGCGGCGCGGTGCGCACGCTGCTGCGGATGCGGGTGCGGGAGGGGTGCGAGGAGCAGTTCGAGGAGGCGTGGCGCACGGCAGCGGTCCAGATCGCCAGGGAACCGGGCAACCTCCGGCAGGAGCTGATGCGGGACGCCAACGACCCGCGGACCTTCGTGGTCGTGGGTGAGTGGGTCGACCGGGCGGCGGTGGACTCCTTCGGCCGGTCCGCCGCGCGGGAGGCGCTGACCGCGGCGCTGCGGGACCTGCGGGAGGACGCCGACCGCAGCACCTACGAGATCCGGTACGGGGTCACCGGCGGCGAGCAGGCCTCGCACGTCCGCGTCGACATCAGCACGCGGGTCGCGCCCGGGGAGGAGGAGGCGTTCGAGCGGGCGTACGCGATCGTCACCGACCGGCTGCGCGGCACGCCCGGTCTGATCCGGGAGGAGCTGCTCCGGGAACCGGGCTCGGACATCTTCCACATCTTCGCCGAGTGGGAGTCCGACCAGGACTTCCGCAACTGGGTGGACGACCCCTCGCACGCCGACCAGAGCGGTCCGCTGATCCGCTGGCTGTCGGTCTTCTTCGAGCGGAAGCTGTACGAGATCCGCTTCCGCCCGCAGGAGGCCGGGGTCCGCGGAGTCCGGGCCACGGCGCCCGCCCCGGCCCCGGCAGCGGCGCCCGCCGCCACCGGCGTGCCGGCGCCCCGGCCCGAGCCGGCGGTCGCCGCGGTCACCCCGCCGGTGGCCGCCCCCACCCGCACGGCGTGCGAGGTGCTGGTGGTCGGCGCGGGACCGACCGGGCTGACCGCGGCGATCGAGCTGGCCCGGCGGGGCATCGCCGTCCGCGTGCTGGACAAGCGCAGCGGGCCCGCGACCCAGGCGGACAAGGCCATCGGCGTGCACTGCCGGACGATGGAGATCTGGGAGGACCAGGGCATCGTCACGGAGGCGATGGACGCCGGCAGCTGGCTGCACGGGCAGACGGTGTTCGTCAACGGGAAGCAGACCCACCAGGTCGACTGGTCCGGGTTGGAGGAGCTGCCCTACGCCCACCTCGGGCTCCCGCAGTACGAGACCGAGCGGATCCTCATCGACCGGCTGACCTCCCTCGGCGTCCCGGTGGACCGGGGGGTCGAGCTCGCCGGCTTCACCCAGGACGACGACGGCGTCACCGCCGAGCTCGTCGACGCCGCCGGGAACCGGTCCAGCACCCGCGCGCAGTACCTGATCGGCGCCGACGGGTCCGGCAGCGTCGTCCGGGAGCAGCTGGGGCTCACCTTCGACGGCGGCCTGTCGATGTTCCCGCAGCTGTTCATGCTCGGGGACGTCGACGTCGACTGGGAGATGCCGCCGGGGCACCTGGTGCGCTGGGTGCGGATCGAGGAGGACGGCGACTTCACCGGGATGCTGGTGTGCGTGCCGCTCAAGGGCCACAACCGGTACCGGGTGGCGACGCTGGCCCCGCAGCGGCTGCAGAAGACGATCGGCAGCGGGGTCGTGCCGCCCGGGTTCTGGAAGGAGTACGACCCGCCGGGGCTGGCCGACATCCAGGCCGCGATCGACGACCTCGGCCCGGCCGGGACGACGGCGAGCAACCTGCGCTGGTCGTCGATCTTCCGGGTCAAGCACGGCATCGTCGACCGGTACCGCACCGGCCGGGTCTTCGTCGCCGGGGACGCCGCGCACCTGCACCCGCCGGCCGGGGGCCAGGGCATGAACACCGGCATCCAGGACGCCTGGAACCTGGCCTGGAAGATGGCCCTGGCCGTCCGCGGGCAGGGCGCCCCCGGGCTGCTGGACAGCTACGAGGCCGAGCGCCGGCCCGCCGGCAAGGCCATCGTCGACCGCGCCGTGGCCGTCGCGTTCACCGACGAGATGGACATGGACGACGAGCGGGCGCAGTTCCTGCTCGAGATGCAGATGACGATGAACTACGCCGACAGCCCGCTGGTCGGGGAGGTCACCGGCCCGGCCGGGTTCACCGGCGGGCCGCAGCCCGGGCACCGGGCACCCGACGTGCTCGGGCTGCGCCGGTTCGGGGTCGCGCACGACCTGCGGCTGTTCGACCTCACCCGGGGCACGCACGCCACGCTGCTGCTGACCGCCGGGGACGGAGCCGGCGCCGACGAGCTGCGCGCGCTGGAGGAGCTGGCCGCGTCGGTCCGGCGGTCGACCGGGGGCCAGGTGCGCCCCTACCTGGTCGCCGGTCCGGACGTCGCCGTCCCGCCGCTGGTCGACCTGCCGGTCCTGCGGGATGCGCGGGGTGCGTTCGCCGCCGCCTACGGCACGGGCGGGGCGGGGACGGCGGCCTACCTGGTGCGGCCCGACGGGCACGTCGGCTTCCGCACCCGGCCGGTCAGCGAGCCGGCCCTGCGCGAGCACCTGGCGGGGGTGTTCGCCGGCTGAGGTCCATGGCCCCGCGCGGCGCGCGCCGTGCGGGGTCCCCCGCCGCCGACACCGGTCAGCTGTTCGCGGCGATGTACTCCTCCGGGTCCTTGTCCCGGATCGGGACGCCGACGGGATGCGTGGCCTCGTAGGTCAGGAACTGCACGGCGATGTCGTGCCGGACCTGCAGGTCGGCGTGGTGCCGGAAGTCGAGCAGGTCCTCCCGCTCCTCCTCGGCCATGTGGTCGTCGTTTGCCTTGCGCGCCTCCCACACCGCCGTCCACCACTCGTCGCTGCCGACCCGGTGGTCCTGGGTCTTCCGGACGGCGTCCCGGATCTCGTTGTGGTCGGAGACCGCGTCCTCGACCTCGTCGTGCACGCCGCCGTCCGGGTTGCCCTTCCCCAGCTCGAGCACCTGCGGGTAGAAGTACTTCTCCTCACCCTCGGCGTGCACCTCGAGGAAGGCGGCCAGCCGGTCCCACATGGCGCCCAGCGCCTCGTTGTCACCGCGCGGCATCTCGTCGAGCAGCGCGAACATGCGCCGCTGCTGGTGGTGCTGCTCCAGGATGATCTCGGTGATGTCCATGGTGGCTCGTTGCCCCGGGCGACCGGTCGGGATGCGCCGTCCGCCGGTCGAACTGACGAGCAGGACGACGTTCGTCGGTCGACGTCTTCCGGTCGAGGTATCTCAGCACTAAGGTTTCTCGGCATGAGCACTCGCCGGGTCCGCATCGGGATCGACACGGGCGGCACCTTCACCGACGTGGTCGCCGTCGACGAGGAGACCGGGGAGGTCGCCACCACCAAGACGCCGTCCACCCCGAGCGACCCGGCCGACGGCTTCCTCGCCGGCGTGCAGAAGGTGCTCGGCCAGCTGGGCTTGGACGGGTCGTCGGTGACCGCGGTCAGCCACGGGACGACGGTCGCCACCAACCAGCTGCTCGAGGGCAAGCTGGACCGGATCGGCTTCATCACCACCGAGGGCTACGGGTCGGTGCTGGAGATCGCCCGGCAGTCGGTGCCCGACGGCTACGGGAACAGCTACTTCTGGGTCAAGCCGCCGCGGATCGTGCCGGCCGACCTGGTCCGCACGGTGCGCGGCCGACTGGACGTCAGCGGCGCCGAGGTCCGGCCCTTCTCGCCCGAGGACGCCGTCGCCGCCGCCCGGTTCTTCCGCGACGCCGGGATCACCACGATCGGCGTCTGCTTCCTGCACTCCTACGCGAACGACGCCCACGAGCGGGCGATGCTCGACGTGCTCCACGTGGAACATCCCGGCGCCGTGGTGTCGATCAGCTCCCAGGTGCTGCGGGAGTACCGCGAGTACGAGCGCTCGGTGACCACGCTCGTCGACGCCGCGGTGAAGCCGAAGGTCGGCGCCTACGTCACCAACATCCGCCGCCGCCTCGACGAGATCGCCCCCGCCGTCCCCTTCTACGTGATGAAGAGCAACGGCGGCGTGCTCAGCGCGGCGGAGGTGGTGCACCAGCCGATCACCACGATGCTCTCCGGCCCCGCCGCGGGCGCGCTGGGCGCCGCGCTGATCGCCGGCACCGCCGGGTTCGACCGGGTGCTCACCTGCGACGGCGGCGGTACCTCCACCGACGTCACCGTGGTCATCGACGGCGAGCCGACGCTGACCACCGAGGGCTCGGTCGGCGACTACCCGTCCAAGATCCCGATGATCGACGTCGTCACCGTCGGCGCCGGCGGCGGCTCGATCGCCTGGCTGTCGCCGGAGGGCACGCTCAAGGTGGGGCCGAAGTCGGCCGGCGCCGACCCGGGGCCCATCTGCTACGACAACGGCGGCGAGCAGCCCACCGTCACCGACGCGCACGTCGTCCTCGGCCGGATCCCCCCGCACCTGCTGGGCGGGGAGATCCCGCTGTCGGTCGACGCGGCCCGAGTCGGGCTGGAGCAGCTGGCCGGGGAGCTCGGCCTGTCGGTCGAGGCGCTGGCCAGCGGGATCCTGGAGATCTCGGCGTGGAACCAGGCCAACGCACTGCGCCAGGTCACCGTCGCCCGCGGCCTCGACGTCCGCGACTTCACCCTCACCACCTTCGGCGGCTCCGGCTCGCTGCTGGCCTGCCGGCTGATGGACGTGCTGGGGCTGCCGCGCACCCTGGTGCCGCCGAACCCGGGCAACGTCAGCGCCTTCGGGCTGCTGACCGTCGACGTCCGCAACGACTACGTGCAGACGATGGTCGCCCGGCACGCCGACGTCTCCCCCGCCACCCTGGCCACCGCCTTCGCCGACCTGGAGGGCCAGGCCGAGGTCGCCCTGGACGGCGAGGGGTTCCCGCGCGGCGAGCAGCGGATGCAGCGCACCGCCGACCTGCGCTACGTCGGCCAGGCCTTCGAGGTGCGGGTCCCGGTCGGTGCGGGCGACCTGGACCAGGCGGCGATCGACGCGGTGGCCACCGCCTTCCACGCGGCGCACCGCCAGCTCTACGGCTACGACTTCGCGACCGACCCGCGCCAGGCGGTGGAGTGGGTGAACCTGCGGGTGAGCGGGATCGGCCCGATCCGCCGGCCGGAGATCGTCGAGCTCGCGCCGTCCGGCCGGGACGCCCGCCGCGGGACCCGGCCGGTCTTCTTCGACGAGTGGGTCGAGGCGCCGCTGTTCTGGCGACCGGACCTCTCCCCCGGTGACGTCGTCACCG
This sequence comes from Modestobacter sp. VKM Ac-2985, assembly GCF_026967925.1. GTDB lineage: Bacteria > Actinomycetota > Actinomycetes > Mycobacteriales > Geodermatophilaceae > Modestobacter. The sequence continues at coordinate 77,330 of NZ_JAPVBI010000002.1, forward strand.
GCCCGGCGATCGTCGAGGAGTTCGGCTCCACCGTCCCGGTGCACCCGGGCTTCTCCGCCACCGTCGACCGTTTCGGCAACCTGCTGCTCACCAAGGAGACCGCCCGATGAACCACCAGAATGGCCATCTTGGTGGCTCGGACGCCGCCGACCCGGTGCTGGTGGAGATCGTCGCCGGCACGTTGGCCGCGATCGAGAAGGAGGTGGAGACGTCGATCGGGCGGACCTCCCGCTCCCCGATGATCCGCGACGCGCACGACTTCCGGGCCGGGATCCACGACCGGCAGCTGCGCAAGCTCACCGGCCGCTCGTACTCCGCGCTGGTGCAGCCGGTGGTCCGCGACCACCCGATCGACACGATGAACCCCGGCGACGTCTACTTCCACAACGACGTCTACCTCTCCGAGGGCGGGATCGGCCACCTGCCCGACCTGTGCGTGACGGTCCCGGTCTTCGCGGCCGGCCCGACCGGCGAGCCCGAGGTCGTGGCCTTCATCCAGGCGTTCGGCCACCACGACGACATCGGCGGCGCGGTGCCCGGCTCGATGCCGTCCGCGGCCACCAGCGTGTTCGAGGAGGGCCTGATGGTCCCCCCGATCAAGCTGTGGGACCGCGGCGTCCGCAACGACGCCGCACTGACGATCATGACCCGCAACTCGCGGATGCCCGACTCGCTCGCCGCCGACCTGGACGCCGAGTGCTCGGCCTGCCTGGCCGGGGCACGCCGGCTCGGTGAGCTGTTCGACCGGTACGGGGTGGCCGCGGTGGAGGCCTGCTTCGAGTCGATCCTGAGCAGCTCGACCGAGGTGTACCGGCGCGAGATCCTCTCCCAGATCCCGGACGGCTCCTACGTCTGGGAGGACTACGCCGAGCACGACGGCGTCGACGCCCCCCAGCTGCACCGGCAGCGGATCACGCTGACCATGGACTCCACCAAGGACGTCCCGCTGGTCATCGACTTCACCGGCACCGGCCCGCAGGCCAAGGGCCCGATCAACCACTGCGGCGACTACGCCGACGGCAACTTCCTGAAGAAGTGGCTGGCGCCGATCCTGCGCAACCTGGCCGAGTCGCCGGAGCGGATGGCGCAGCTGGACGTCAACGAGGGCGTCGTCCCGCTGATCGAGATGCGGTTCCCGGAGAAGGGGACGCTGCTCACCCCGATCTTCCCGGCGCCCACCAACGCCCGGACGTTCGTCATCCTGCGGCTGCTCGGCGTGCTGGCCGGGGTGCTGGCCAAGGCCACGGGGGGCCGGATGCCCGCGGACCAGGAGACGATCCGCTACACCGGCGTCTACGGCACCGACGCCACCGGTGAGCCGTACCTGATGCGCGAGGTGCTCGGCGGCGGCTCCGGTGGGCGGTACTACGCCGACGGCGAGGACACCATCCACGTCGTGCCGGACTCCCGGAACCTGCCGACGGAGTTCACCGAGTCCCGGTTCCCGCTGCGGATCGAGCGGCTCGCGCTGGCGAAGGACTCCGGTGGGCCGGGCCGGTACCGCGGCGGCTGCGGCTACGAGAAGGACATCCGGGTGCTCCGCGACGCGCACTTCATGTCCATCGCGGACCGGTCGATCCTGTCCTGCTGGGGGGTCAAGGGCGGCAAGGCCGGGCGGCCGTTCTCGATCACCGTGGACCCGGGCGGACCGGACGAGCACGAGGTCGACGCGCTCGCCGACGCCGAGCCGCTCACGGCCGGCACCGTGGTGCGGGTGCGGACGACGGGCGGCGGCGGCTGGGGCGACCCGCTGGACCGGCCGGTCGACGAGGTGCTGCGGGACATCGCCTGGCACAAGGTCAGCGTCGCCGGCGCCCGGGACGACTACGGCGTGGTGGTCCGGGACGACGGCACGGCGGACGACGCCGCGAGCGAGACCCTGCGGGCGTCGATGCGGGCCGCCCGACCGGAGGTCGAGCCGTTCTTCGACCGCGGCCCGGGCTACGCCCTGCTCTCCGGCGGCGAGGCCTACAACGAGTTCGACCTCCTCTGACCGGGCTCGTCACGACCGGGTCACGCCTGCCCCGGGGAGCAGTGCAGGGCGGGAGGTACGTACCGGTCCGTCACGAGTTCGCATCAGCTGCCCGCCGTCGAGCGTGATGCGGTCAGCTGAGGCAATGACCGTGGTGTCCGAACTCTGCGGCGGGCTCTCCCGGGCCCGCCCCCGACGAGAGGAACCACCGTGCAGCACACCCGTCCCATCACCCAGCTCCTGCTCGCCGGTGGCCTCGTCGTGGCCCCGTTCACCCTGGCCGCCTGTGGCGACGACACCGCCGGCCCCGAGGAGGACGTGAGCGTCGCGGAGATCCAGGAGGACCCCGGGGTCGACGCCGGCGTCGACCCCGGCGCGGAGGCCGGGCTGGGCTACGACGGCCTCTACGACTCCGCGTTCTACCTGGGGACGAGCGACTACGTGGGCCAGCAGGTGACCGTGTCGGCGACCGTGAACGAGGTCTTCGGCCCGAACTCCTTCAGCATCGGCGGCACCGAGGACACCTCCGTCGAGCCGCTGCTCGTCGTGGGCGCGGACTCGTCGGACGCCCTCACGGAGGGCGACGTCGTGCAGGTCACCGGCACCGTGCAGAGCGGGTACAGCGAGACCACCGTCGAAGAGGAACTGGGGATCGACCTGGCCGACGATGCGTTCGCCGACTTCGAGCTGCAGGACTACATCGCCGCGGACAGCGTCGACACGTCGGTGCCGACCGAGACCGAGTGACGCCACCGTGACCCCCGTGCGGGCTCGTGTGGTGCCCGGGAGGGTGCCGCACGCGCCGCACCAGGTGGCCGACGTCGACCGGACGCCGCAGGCTCGACCGCGATGAACGAGCCCGAGACCGAGACCGACCAGCCCAACCTGCACCCCGGCCAGCACGACGAGGGCGGCACCGGCGGCATGGCCACCCGCGAGCTGCAGGCCCGCCACTCCGACGACGACGGGACCGACGAGCCCGACCGGTCAGGCCGCCCGTCGCCGGAGCCACCGCCGCCGGCGGGGTGACACCACCGGCTCCGGCGCCTCGGGCTCGGGGACGACGAACGGGCGGCCCCGCCGCCACTCGGCGAGCACCTCCTCGACGTCCGGCATCCCGACCGCGATCCACGGCCCGTCGACCGGCTGCCGGTAGTACCGGTCGACCCGGGCGACGTGCGCCTCGACCACCGCGCGGGCCAGCTCCTCGGTCGGCTGCCGGGCGACCCGGGCGGGCAGCTCCTCGCGTTCCTTCCGCAGGGCCAGCCCGGTGGGCATGATCGCGGCGACGTCGGCCTCTTCCCGCCGCGCCCACTCCAGCGCCCACTCGTAGGTGGTCTTCTCCCGGTCCCGCCGGGGCAACGGCTTGCCCGCGCCGGCCAGCCCCTCCAGGTCTCCCCGCTCGCGGGCCTGCGCGATCTGGTGCTCGACCCAGCTCTCGAACGACATGCCCTCCGGCTTGCGCTCCGTCATCGGCGTCCTCCTCCACGCTCCCCCACCCGGCTCCTCTGCCAGTCTGGGACGCATGCGGACGACGAGCACGCGCGAGGTCTACCGGAACCCGTGGCTCCGACTTCGGGAGGACGCCATCGAACTGGACGACGGATCGCCGAGCATCTACTCCGTCGTCGAGCGGCCCCACTTCGGTCTGGTGATCGGCGCCGAGCGGGACGGCTTCTGGCTGGTCGAGCAGTTCCGCCACCCGCTGGGCCGGCGGACCTGGGAGTTCCCGCAGGGCACCTGGTCCGGGGGCGTCCAGCCCGACGGCGCCGACGGGTCGGCGGACGCGCTGGCCCGCGCCGAGCTGGCCGAGGAGACCGGTCTGCGCGCCGCCTCCCTCCGACACCTCGGGCACCTGGACCTGGCGCCGGGGCTCACCACGCAGGAGTTCGACGTCTGGCTGGCCGAGGACCTGACGCCCGGCCCCACCGACCGCGAGGCCACCGAGGCCGACATGCGCGCGGCGTTCGTCACCGAGGCCGAGTTCCGGGCGATGGTGCGCGACGGCCGGTTCTCCGACGGTCCCTCGCTGGCCGCCTACGGCCTGCTCCTGCTCGCCCGCGCCGCGAAGACCGACACGGCGCCGGTGGGGGAACCCGAGGAGTGAACTCCAGCCCGGACGGGAAACGAGGAGCCATGGACGAACCTGCCCCCAACGTCGAGGTCACGGTCACCACGCACGATGCGGAGTCCGCCGAGATCACGGTCCTCGGTGAGCTGACCGAGCACGCGCGTCGGCCCCTGGTGCGCGCGATGACCGACCTGATGCTGGCCGGGGCCACGCTCAAGCAGGTCCGGGTCGACCTGTGCGAGGTGACCTTCATGAACTCCGCCGGTATGGCGACGCTGGTGCAGCTGGACCGGATGGCCCAGCCCCGGGGCATCGACACCCCGCTCGTGGTGCACACCGCCGCCGTCGCCCGCCCCCTCCAGCTCAGCGGCCTGTGGCGGCGCTTCACCATCATCGACCGCCGCGAGGGCCACCCGGAGGACGTGCACGAGGCCACCCCGCGCAGCCCCGAGCACAGCTGACCTTCTGGTCCCCTCGTTTCCGACGGGCGGCACCGGGCACCCCTTCCTGGTCAGCAGGACCCACCGAGGAGGTCGCATGTCCCGCTCCACCCGTCCCCGTACCGTCCGCCGCGCGTTCGCCGCGTTCGCCATCGCCGCTGCGTCAGTGACCACAGCCGCCTGCGGAGACGACGTCGTCGACGACGGCGTCGAGCAGGAGGTGGACGAGGGTGTCACCGACGTCGAGGAGGGCGTCGACGACGCTGAGCAGGAGATCGAGGAGGGCGTCGACGACGCCGAGCAGGAGGTCGACGAGGAGACCGACGGCTGATCACCGGTTCGATCTCCCGCGGTGGGGCAGCGCTGTGGCGCTGCCCCACCGCGGACAGCTGGGGTCGGGGTTGCCGCCGGGCACGCGGCCGAGGCTGATCAGCCAGCGACGGAGGAGACTGGCCAGTTCCGTGCGCTCCTCGGGCGACAGGGCCCCGAGCATCCCGTGCTCGGTCTCCAGGTGGTCCGGCAGCGCCGCGTCGAGCGCCGTCCGGCCTGCGGCGGTCAGCGTGACCACGACGGCCCGCCCGTCGGCCTCGCTGCGTCCGCGGGTGATCAGGCCCTTCTCCTCGAGCCGGTCCAGCCGCTGAGTGATGGCCCCGGAGGTGACCAGCGCGGTGCGCATCAACGCGGTGGGGGTCAGCTGGTAGGGCTCCCCCGCCCGGCGCAGGGCCGCGAGGACGTCGAAGGACGGCGCATCGAGCCCGTGTCGGGCGAAGGTGGCCCGCTGGGCCAGGAAGACCTCCCGCTGCAGCTGGCTGATCCGGCCGATGACGCCCATCGGCGAGCAGTCGAGGTCCGGCCGCTCCTGCGCCCACTGCGCCAGGATCACGTCCATGGCGTCCCCGGTGCCGGTGTCCTCGCCGCCGCGCATGGGCGTCGACCCGTCGAGCAGGTCGCTCACGGGGTCGGCTCCGCAGCCCGCGGCAGGTCGGCGAGGTGCTCGGCGAACGTGCGCGGCGGGCGGCCGAGCAGGTCGGTGAGCACCCGCGGGCTGCCGACGAAGCCGTGCGCCCGGTAGTGGTCGAACATGGTGCGCCGGCAGCGGGCGGCGTAGCCGGTGGGCACCTCGCCCCCGGGGATGACGTCGTCGGCGACGACCTCGTCACCGAGCCACTCGCCGATCAGCTCGGCGATCCGCGGTGCGGTGAGCGCCTCCGGGCCGGCCGCCTCGAAGGTGCCGCCGTCCAGGCCGTCCTCGGTGAGCAGCACGGCGGCGGCCTCGGCCACGTCCCGCACGTCGACGAGGGACTGCGCCGCCCGCAGGCCCCACATGCTGCGGAGCACGCCGCTGGTGCGCGCCGCCTCCAGCTCGGGGTGCAGGTTCTCGGCGTAGGAGGAGGGCTGCAGCACCCGCCAGGACGAGAGCCCGCTGGCGTCCAGGGCCTCCTCGGCGAGGTCCTTGCCGGCGTGGTGGGGCATCACCCGCAGCTGCGGGCGCATCACCGAGTGGTAGACCATCCGCGGCAGCCCGGCCCGGCGGGCCTCGGCGAACAGCGCGGAGGCCCCCTCGGCCTCGTCCGGGTCGAAGTTCGGCCAGATCAGGTACGCGGCGTCCGCGCCTGCGAACACCGACGACCAGGCCATCGGCGAGGTCAGCTCGGCGACGACGACCTCGGCGCCGAGCTCGGCCAGTTCGGGCCGGGGGCCTCGGCGGGAGACCACGGCCCGCACGGTCTCCCCTCGGGCGCGCAGCGCGCGCACGACCGCCGTTCCCGTGAGGCCGCCGGCCGCAGTCACCACGATCACACCGGACACCTTAGTTCTGAAGGACCTCCCCGGGCAGCTCCCGTGCCCGGATGGGGGGAGATCGAGGGCATCGGCGGACCGACGCGCGACCCCGGCCGTCGCCGGGGCCGGGCTCAGCGCAGCGGTGAGCTCAGCCGGACCGTCAGGCCGTCCGGCTCGTTGACCAGGTCGACGTGGTCCCAGAGCTTGCGGGCCAGCCACAGGCCCATCCCGCCCTGGGAGAGGTCGTCGCCGTGCGCCGGCTGGAACCCGGCCAGTGGGTCGGCGAACCCGGCTCCGCGATCGCTGATCGTGCAGACCACCCGGTCGGTCGAGGCCCACACCCGGGCCGCCACCGGCGGGGTGCCGTGCCGGAACGCGTTGGCCGCGATCTCGCTGACCGCCAGGTGCAGGTCGGTGCCCTGGTCCCGGTCGGGCACGCAGGTGGCCAGCACCGCGGCCAGCTGGTGCCGCAGGGTCGCCAGCGCCCGGGCGCCGTCGACGGCGAACAGCGGCGGGCCGTCCTCCATCGGCTCACGCGGCAGCGGCAGCGTGGCCAGGTAGTGCGCCGGCGGCAGGTAGTCGGCGCTGGGCACCCGGACGCCGTCGACGAGCAGGTGTGGATGGGTGTACCCGGCGCTGCTCATGACGTCGGTGGACAGCTGCCGCTGGTCGTAGACGCACAGCGCGTCCAGCGGGGAGCCGGCGAGCAGGTCGTTGACCACCGACTCGTAGCGCTGCCCCTCCCGCCAGGTGCGGGGCGCCGGACCGAAGTCCGGGGTGCCCAGGACCCGGAGCACCCCTGTGTGCGACGCGGCGGCCTGGTCGAGCAGCCGACGGGTGGCGATGACGGCGTCCGGCGCCCGGGCGCCGCGCATCGCGATGCGGGGGTCGCTGAGCAGCCGGGTGTCGGGGGCCCCCACCGCCGAGCGCAGCAGCTCGGCCGTCTCCTCCGCGCAGGACAGCACCGTCACGTCCCCGGCGGCGAGGCCGGCCTCCAGCCACGGGACGGCGCCGGCGAGCAGCGCGTCGTCGGAGCCGACCACGAGTGCGGTGTGGCCGCGCGTCGGCGCGGGCCGGGAGCTCGGCGCCTCGTCCAGGGCGCGCTGCACCGGCAGCGCTGGCCGAGCTCCGAGAACGGACACGACACCTCTCGACCGACGGTGGACCCTGGGAACTGCTGGCATTCTCAATCACCCACCCCTGGTCTCGGCAACCGGCCCCGGGAACGGCACTCCCCCGAACGGGTGAACCGCCGCACAGTCGCACCGCGAGCGACCAGCCGCAGGCGCTGCGTGAGGGCCGCCCGCGTGTCGGATCAGCGGCGGCGCCCGGCCAGGGTGTCCAGCTCCGCCCGGTCCAGCCCGGTGGCCGATGTGACCTCGGCGACGTCCAGCGCCCCGCAGTCCAGGCCGCGGAGCACCACGGTGGCCAGCGCCCGGGCCGTGGCCGGCTCGTCGAGCACCCCGCCCTCGACCCGGCTGACGTAGCCGGCCAGCCGTGCGGCGGCAGCCGGCAGAGCTGCCCGGAAGAACGCGTACGTGGCGAGGTAGCGGGTGACCAGCTGTGCCGGGTGGAGGTCCCAGCCCTGGTAGAAACCGCGTTCCAGTGCCCGGCGGACCAGCCCGGCGTGCACCTGCCAGGCCTCGTGCACCTGGGCGGTGGTGCCGACGGGCAGCACGTTGGTCGAGCCGTCGACCGCGCGCGCCCCGGTGCCGGCCACGGCCACCTGCATCGTCTGCTTGGCGACGTCGGCCGCCGGGTGGTCGGAGGACTGGTGGGCCGCGGCGACGCCCAGGGCGGCGCTGTAGTCGTAGGTGCCGTAGTGCAGACCGACCACCCGGCCTCCGCCGGCGTGCAGCATCCGCGCCAGCGTCGTCGTCCCGTCGGCACCCAGCACCGCCTGCGGGGTCTCCACCTGCAGCTCCAGGTCCAGCGCCAGCCCGCTGGCCTGCTCCAGGGCGTCCAGCACCGGCAGGAACGCGGCGACCTGCTCGACCGCGGTCACCTTGGGCAGGGTCACGATCGCCCGCTCCCGGCCGGCCCCGGCGAGGCCGGTGAGGAACAGGTCCAGGGAGCGCACCCCGCGGCGCCGGGTGGGCTCCTCCAGCGACTTGGCCCGGACCCCGAGGAAGGGCGGCAGCCCGGTCTCGGCGGCGAGCACCGCGGCGGCGGCGGTGACGTCGCCGTCCTCGGCGTCACCGCCGCCGCGGTAGCCGTCCTCGGCGTCGATGCGCAGGTCCTCGACCGGTTCGGTGGCCAGCTTGGCCCGCACCCGGGGCAGCACCTGGTCGACCAGGCCGGCGTCCAGGCCGAGGTCGGGGAGGCCGTGCTCGTCGAGCGCGGACAGCGCCGCGGCACCCCAGGAGGAGATCAACCCGGGGACGACGGCGTCGGCGGGCACGTAGCAGGTGTGCACCGGCTGCCGGGCCGACGACTCCCCCGGGTAGGCGGCCAGTCGGGCGGCGTCCACGGGCGCCAGCCGCCGGTCGAGCTCGTCGTACAGCTGTGCGGGGATCATGGGCTGGCATCCTGTCAGCCGTGCCCGACTCCCCGCTGGACAGATTCAACGCCGAACCGGCAGCGCGGGCCGAGGAGCTGCTGCGGTCCTGCAACGCAGCGCCCTCCTTCGCCCCGACCGTCACCGCCGGCCGCCCCTACGACTCCACCGAGGCACTGGTCGCCCGCGCCGAGGAGGTCAGCCGTGCCCTTCCCTGGGCCGAGGTGGGCGCCGCGCTGGCGGCGCACGCCCGGATCGGCGACCGGATGCAGGGCGCCTCGGCGGAGGCCCGGACGTCGCGGGAGGAGCAGAGCGGGATGACCACGGCCGCCGACTCGGTGCGGACCGCGATGGTCGACGGCAACCACGACTACGAGGAGCGGTTCGGCCACGTCTTCCTGATCCGTGCATCCGGCCGGTCGGCCGAGGAGATGCTCGCCGAGCTGCACCGCCGGCTCGGCAACGACCCGGAGACCGAGCGCGCCGAGGCCACCGAGCAACTGGCCCAGATCACCGGCCTGCGGGTCGCAGGACTCCTGGCATGAGCGTCTCCACGCACGTGCTGGACGCCGTGGCCGGTCGCCCGGCAGCGGGGATGACGGTGCAGCTGCTGGACGACGCCGGACAGGTCGCCGCCGGGGTCACCGACGCCGACGGCCGCTGCCGGCTCACCGAGGAGCCCACCGCCGCCGGCCCGCACCGGATCGTCTTCGGCACCGGCGAGTGGGCCGCCGGGCTGGGCCGGGAGACGTTCTGGCCCGAGGTGGTGCTGACCTTCACCGTCGCCGAGCCGGCCGAGCACCACCACGTGCCGCTGCTGCTCTCCCCGTTCGCCTACTCCACCTACCGGGGTTCGTGAACCTCCGGTTCCACGTGCAACATCCCCGCAACGCAGATGAGCGAGAGTGCGCGCATGGCGATCGTCCTCGGGCCCAACCAGTACGGGAAGGCGGAGGTGCGGGTCGTCGCGGTCGACCGCTCCACCGCCCGGCACTCCCTCGTCGACCTCAACGTCAGCTCGGCGCTGCGCGGTGACTTCGCGGCCGCGCACACCGCCGGCGACAACGCCCACGTGCTGACCACCGACGCGCAGAAGAACACCGTCTTCGCCTTCGCCCGCGACGGCATCGGCTCGCCCGAGGAGTTCGGCCTCCGGCTGGCCCGGCACCTCGCCGGTTCCTTCGACTGGGTCACCGGGGCCCGGGTGGCGATCGAGTCCTACGGCTGGGACCGGATCGCGGTCGGCGGGGCGCCGCACGACCACGCCTTCTCCCGCACCGGCGGCGACGTCCGGACGGCGGTGGTCACCGCGGACGGCGGGGACCTGCACGTGCTCGCCGGGCTCAGCGACCTCGTCGTCCTCAAGACCACCGGCTCGGAGTTCTGGGGGTTCCCCCGGGACCGGTACACCACGCTGCCGGAGACCACCGACCGGATCCTGGCCACCGCGGTGACCGCCCGGTGGCGGTACACCGGTCTCGACGTCGACTGGAACACCACCCACGACGCCGTCCGGACGACGCTGCTGGAGACCTTCGCCGCCACCCACTCCCTCGCGCTGCAGCAGTCGCTCTACGCGATGGGCGAGGCGGTGCTCGAGCAGCACCGGGACGTGGCCGAGGTGCGGATGTCGATGCCGAACAAGCACCACTTCCTGCAGGACCTCTCCGCGTTCGGACTGGACAACGACCTCGACGGCCCGGGCGCGGTGGTCTACCACGCCGACGACCGGCCCTACGGGCTGATCGAGGGGACGGTGCTGCGGGACGACGTCCCGGCCGCGCCGGCCGCCTGGGTGGGCACCCCCGGCTTCTGCTGACCCGCACCGGAGGTGTGCCGGGCCCGCGGGTGGGGGTACCCGGACGCGGCGAGACCGCGGACCCGCGGCCCAGCCCCGGCCCCCTCCACCGCGGTCCGCTCCCGGAGAGGGAGGCATGGACCTCACGCAGGAGTTCACGGCGCACGTCACCGCAGCGGAGGCCGACCTGCCCGGCCCCGAGCTGCTGCCCGTGCGGCTGGCCCGGGCCTGCGCGCAGGTGCTGCCCGTCGCCGCCGCCGGCATCAGCGTCTACTTCTCCGCGGACCGGCGACTGCCGCTGGGCGGCAGCGAGCCGATCGCCTCCGCCGCGGAGCGCCTGCAGTTCACCGTCGGGGAGGGGCCCTGCCTGACCGCGCACGGCCTCGGCCAGCCGGTGTTCGCCGACGAGGACGAGCTGCGCACCCGCTGGCCGGTCTTCCACGACGCACTCGCCACGCACACCCCCTTCCGCGGCATCGTGTCGCTGCCGTTGCGCGGCGGACTGGAGGGGATCGGCGCCCTGGACCTGTACGTCACGCCGCCCGGCTCCGTCCGGGACCTGAGCCTGGCCGACACCCTCACCGTCGGCACTGCGCTCAGCGCGCTCTTCGCCATCGCGATGGACGAGGAGCCGCGCAGCGAGACCGGACCGTCCTGGCTGGACGCGCCGGCCGCCGGACGCCGCTCGCTCGTCTGGCAGGCCGTCGGCTTCGTGGGGATCGGGCTGGAGCTGGACAACACGGATGCGCTGAGCCTGCTGCGCGCCCACGCCTACGGCTCGGACCAGGACCTGGACGCGGTGGCCCAGGCGGTGCTGGAGGAGCGGTTGAGCATGGCCGAGCTGTCGGCAGCGGCCGGGACCGGTACCTGAGCCGGGGTGGCCGGCGCACCGGCCACCCCGGGGGTCACCGCTGGAAGGTGTCCACCGACTGCTGCAGGGCCTCCGACATCCGGACCAGGTCGCAGGTGGCCGACTGCATCTCGGCGACGCCGGCGTGGGTCTCCTGGGCAGCCCGGGCGACCTCGGCGACCGTCTCGGCGATCGACCGCCCGCTCTGCGCGGCCTCGCCGATGGCCCGGCTCATCTCGTTCGTGGTGGCGGTCTGCTCCTCCACCGCCGAGGCGATCGTCATCTGGTAGTCGTTGATCTGGGCGATGACCGACGTGACCCCGCCGATGGCGCCGACCGCGCTGTCGGTGTCGGCCTGGATGGCCTCCACCCGCCGGGCGATGTCCTCGGTGGCCTTCGCCGTCTCCTGCGCCAGCTCCTTGACCTCGTTGGCGACCACCGCGAAGCCCTTGCCGGCCTCACCGGCCCGCGCCGCCTCGATCGTGGCGTTCAGCGCCAGCAGGTTCGTCTGCTCCGCGATCGAGGTGATCACCTTGACCACGTTGCCGATCTCGACCGAGGACTCACCCAGCCGGGCCACCGTCTGGTTCGCGCTCTCCGCCGCGGTCACCGCGCTCCCGGCCACCCGCGCCGCCTCCGCGGCGTTGTGCGCGATCTCCCGGATCGAGGCACCCATCTCCTCCGCCCCGGTGGCGACGGCGTCGATCGAGCAGCTGACGTCCTTCGCCGCCGTCGTCACGGCGTCGGCCTGCCCGGTGGACCGCCCGGCCGCGCCGGCGATCGTCGTCCCCGTGGCCGACAGGGACTTGGCAGCCCCGTCCAGCATCCGAGAGGCCTCGGCCACCTCGTCGACCACGTCGGACACCCGATCGAGGGTGGTGTTCAGCGCACCGGCGAGCTGGTCCAGCTCGTTGCGCCCCGCGCCGACGTCCAGCCGTTCCTGCAGCTCTCCGGCCGCGAGGACGTCGGTCATCCGGCGCAGCGGCCGGGTGACGCTGCGGGACACCAGCAGCGAGACGAGGGCGATCACCAGCACCACCGGCGTCGCCCACAGGAGCATGGTGCCCAGGACGTCGAGGAAGGCGCCGTTCAGGTCGGCGACGTAGATCCCCGAACCGACGACCCAGCCCCAGGGCTCGTAGCCCGCGACGAAGGAGATCTTCGCCTGCGGCTCCTCCTCACCGGGCTTGGGCCACATGTACTCGACGAAGCCGCTGCCGTCACGCTCGACGACCTGCACCATCTCCACGAACAGCGCCTTGCCGGTCGGGTCGGTGTTCGCGCTGAGGTCGGTGCCGTCCAGCTCGGGCTTGATCGGGTGCATGACCATCGTCGGGTCCATGTCGTTGATCCAGAAGTACTCCTGCCCCGAGTACCGGAGCCCGCTGAGCGCGCTCCTGGCCTGGGCCTGCGCCTGGTCCCGGGTCAGCGCACCGGCGGTCTCCTGCGCACCGTAGAAGGCCACGACACCGAGCACCGCCTCGACCGCGGACTGGGCCTTGTTCCGCTGCTCGGCCTCGATGGTCTGGCGCACCTGGAGGGCGCCGATCACGGCGATCGTGCCCATGCCGACCACGGCCACCAGCACCAGCGCCAGGAGCCGGGTGCTGATCCGGGTCCGGCGCAACCCCCCGCCGGTGAGGGCTTCCCGCAGTCGTGTGGCCATGCCGTGCTCCCGTCGTCGACGGCACAGTTGCCGTACCTCCGTTGTCGACCAGGACGCGACGGTCTGCAGCCGAGACGGGTATCACAACGGAACCGCAACAAACGGAAGGCGAGCCGCGCACGTCCGTCTTGTGCATCACACGTCCACCGCCCCGTCCGCGGGTCCACCCCGGACCTGCCAAGATCCGTGCGTGAGCGACGAGCGGGAGACCCTGACCTACGAGGACTTCGGCCGGGCGGCCCGGGAGCTGGCCCAGCAGGTCGCCGACAGCGGCTTCGAGCCGGACCTGATCCTGTCCATCGCCCGCGGCGGGCTCTTCCTCGGCGGCGCGCTGGGCTACGCGCTGGACGTGAAGAACCTCTTCGTGATGAACGTCGAGTTCTACACCGGTGTCGACGAGCGGCTGGAGCTGCCGGTGGTGCTGCCGCCGACGCTCGACGTCGTCGACCTGACCGGCACCAAGGTGCTGATCGCCGACGACGTCGCCGACACCGGCAAGACCCTGGAGCTGGTCAAGGAGTTCTGCGCCGGCCACGTCACCGAGGTGCGCACCGCCGTGGTCTACGAGAAGCCGCGGTCACTGGTGCGGTGTGACTACACCTGGAAGCACACCGACGCCTGGATCGACTTCCCGTGGTCGACCCTCCCGCCGGTCGTCTCCCGCGGCGGCACCGGCCACTGAACGAGGACCCGGCCTAGCGGCGCGTCGAGGCCGTGACGGTGAACGTGGGGTCGCGGGTCACCTGGCGGGTGGGGCCGACGATCCGACGGAGCGCGTCGCGGTGCGGCAGGTGGCTGTTGTAGACGGCCCACAGCTCACCGCCAGGCCGCAGCACCCGGGCCGCGGCGTCGAACAGCCGTTCTGCGGCGGCGGCGTGCACGGCGACGCCGAGGTGGAACGGCGGGTTGCAGACGACGAGGTCGACGCTGCCGTCCGGGACGCTGCTGGCGGCGTCGTCCCGGATGACGGTGACCCGGCCGGTCAGCCCGTTGGCGGCCACCGTCGCCTCGGCCGAGGCGCAGGCCGCCGCCGACTGGTCCGAGGCGACGACCGACAGGCCGGGCCGGGCCATGGCCAGCCCGACGGCCAGCGCCCCGGTGCCGCAGCCCAGGTCCAGCGCCGTCGCGGCGTCCGGCACGGCGCCGGGGAGCGACCGGAGCAGTGCCCGGGTGCCGCGGTCGACCTTGGCACCGGCGAAGGCCGCGCCGTGGGCGCACACGGTCAGCCCGAGGTCGGGGTGCTCCCGGCAGACCGGGAAGGACGACGTCCCCGGCTTCGGCCCCCGGGCGACCAGCAGCCGGGACTTCTGCCGGCCGCGGGTCGCGTGCACGTCGGTGAAGCGCTCGCCCAGGACGTCGTTCATCGCGTGGGTCATGTGCTTGACCCGCCCGCCGACCAGCAGCGTGACGTCGGGGGCGGCGTCGGCGGCGACCACCTCGGCCAGCTCGCGCAGCGCGTCCAGCCCCTTCGGCGCCTGGGCCAGCACCACCCGGGCGCCGCGCACCAGCTCCGACCCCAGCGGCAGTGACCGGTAGGTGCCGGCGTACCCGGTGCGCTCGGCGTTGCCGGCCAGGGCCAGCTCACCGACCAGCAGGTCCTGGTGCACCCGGACGTCCGTCGCCCCGTGCAGCGCCACCGCGCCGAGGGTGAGCGCGCCGTGCGAGTCGTCGATCACGACCACGCCGTCCGGGTGCTGCCGGATCAGCTCGGCCGCCTCGTCCAGGAGCAGGCGGTCGGTCGCGTCGACGGCGACCAGTTCGGGCGCGTCGACGTCGGGCTCGCGGCGGAGCTGGGCGAACAGTTCGTCGGGGACCACGCGTCCCACTGTGCCCGGCGGCCAGGCACGGACCGACACCGCCCCCGTACGCCCGATCGGGTGATGCTGTTCCGGAAGGGCGCTCCCATTGCCGATGTGCGTACTGCCGGTCGTGGCCCCACGGTCGGCGGATCACCGTCTCCGGGAGAACCCGATGCCCCGCACCACCCAGTGGTTCGCCGACCGTCCGGTGCGGATCAAGGTCCTCGCCTCCACGGCCGCCGCCGGCACCGTCGCCGCGGTGGTCGGCGGACTGGGCCTGACCGCGCTGGCCGACTCGGCCGCGACCAGTGAGGCCATCTACGCCGACAACGTCCTCAGCATCGAGGAGATCGGCCTGATGATCGACGACGTCGAGCAGATCCGGCTGGCGATCAGCGCTGCGACCGCCATCGACACCCACGCCCCGCAGCTCTCCGACGTCCACACCCTGATCGCCGACTACGGACACCAGGTGAGCGCCTACGCCGCCACCCACCAAGCCGGCCGGGAGCACGACCTGCTCGTCGAGGCGACCGAGGACCTGGCGCAGATCGACACGCTGACCAGCACCGTCCTGGTGCCCGCCGCCGCAGCGGGCGGCGGGACGACCGCGGTGCCGCCCGGGGCCGAGGAGGTCGACCCGCTGCTCACCGAGGTGATCGCGGACCTCGACGAGCTCCGCACCATCGACACCCGCGAGGCCGCGGCCGCAGCCGCCAACGCCCGGGAGTCCTACGAGCACCACCGCACCGTCGCCCTCGTCGTGCTCGGGATCGGGCTGGCGGTCGCGGCGGGCATCGGCCTGCTGGTGGCCTCGGTGATCACCCGGGGCATCCGTTCGGTGCAGTACGTGGCCGAGGGGCTGGCCGTGGGCGACCTGACCCGCAGCACCGGGCTGACCAGCACGGACGAGCTCGGCCGGATGAGCGCGGCGCTGGACGAGGCGACCGGCGCGATGCGTGGCGTGCTGGCCGAGGTCGGGTCGTCCGCCGACGCGGTCGCCGCCGCCGCGGAGGAGCTGTCCGCCTCGGCGGCCCAGATCGCCTCCTCGGCCGAGGAGACCAGCGCCCAGTCCCAGGTGGTGAGCTCGGCCGCCGAGGAGGTGTCCCGCAGCGTCGACACCGTGGCGGCGGGCGCCGAGGAGATGGGCGCCTCGATCCGGGAGATCTCGCAGAGCGCGAACGCGGCGGCCGTGGTCGCTGCCGCCGCGGTGGCCCAGGCTCAGCAGGCGACCGCGACCGTCACCGCCCTCGGCGAGTCCAGCCGGGAGGTGACCGCCGTGGTCAAGCTGATCACCTCGATCGCCGAGCAGACCAACATGCTCGCCCTCAACGCCACCATCGAGGCGGCCCGCGCCGGGGAGGCCGGCAAGGGCTTCGCCGTCGTGGCCGGCGAGGTCAAGGAACTGGCCGAGCAGACCGCCCGGGCCACCGAGGAGATCGTCCGCCGGGTCGAGGCGATCCAGGCCGACTCCGCCGGCGCGGTCACCGCCATCGACCGGATCAGCGGCGTCATCGGGCAGATCAGCGACCACCAGACCACGATCGCCAGCGCGGTCGAGGAGCAGACCTCGACCACCGCGGAGATGGCCCGCTCGGTGACCGAGGCGGCCAGCGGGTCGAGCGAGATCGCGGCGAACATCACCGGCGTCTCCCAGGCAGCCGACTCCACCACCCAGGCACTGACCCAGACGACGACCGCGGTGGCCGAGCTCTCCCGGATGGCGACCGGCCTGCGCGGGGCGGTGGGCCGCTTCACCTGGTGAGCGGGCCGGCCCGCGATCTGGGCGCGACGACGGCGAGCCACTGCACGACCTTTCCGAGTCGGCGTGGCGGACTCCAGGCCGCCCGGGTCGGGCAGTGAGAGGCTGACGGACAGCAGGCGTGGTGTTCCCGAGGAACGGAGAGCTCACTGAGGTTCTCTCGCAGCCTCGACCCGGATGACCCAGCGGACGTGCGCAGCGACATCCGGGTCACCGTCGCCATGTCGATCGTCCTCATCGGGCTTGCCGCATGGTCCCTGTGGCACGACGAGGTCGGTCTCGGGCTGGGCTGCCTCGTCGGAGCCACCGCGTACCTGTGGCTGGCTCGCCGCAACCACCGGATCGGTCGGAGCCGCGGGTGGTTCTCGGCTCCCGACTCAGGCAGAGCTGAGGACGGTCGATCGCCGGACTGACAGTGCTCCGACCCCGCCACTGCCGAGGATCGCGATGTTCATGGCCTCTTCCTGGTGCCGGGGACCGTCGTGTCGGGGCGAGCGGAGCTTCGGGGTGGGTCAGTGCCGTGCCGTCACCAGGGCACGACGCCGGCGTCCTCGAAGAAGCCACCGGTCGGGCCGCCGTCGGGCAGCGTGGCCAGCCGGATGGCGGTCGCGGCGCCTTGCTGCGGGGTCCGCCCGCCGCGGAAGCCGTTGAGGTCGGTGGCGACGAAACCCGGGCAGGCCATGTTGACGAGGACGTTCGTGTCGGCCAGCTCCTGGACGTACTGCAGGGTCACCGCGTTGAGGAACGTCTTCGACGGCGCGTAGGCCACGGCGACCGGACCGGTGGTGGTCTCGCTGCCGGGGCCGGACTGCCGGGTGAGGGAACCGACGCCGCTGGACATGTTCACGATCCGCGGCGAGGCCGAGCGGCGCAGCAGCGGCAGCATCGCGTTGGTGACCCGGATGACGCCGATGACGTTGGTCTCCACGACCGTGCGGATGACCGCCGGGTCGACGGTGCTCGGCTGCTGCGGGTGCCCGCCGGTGATGCCGGCGTTGTTGACCAGGGCGTCCAGGTGTCCGGCACGCTCGGCGATCAGTTCGGCGGCGGCGGTGACGCTGCCGTCGTCGGTCACGTCCAGCGGGACGCCGAAGGCGTCGACGCCGACATCGCGCAGCCGACCCACCGCATCCTCACGGCGGGCCCGGTCGCGGGCACCGATCCCGACACTCCAGCCCAGCGCGCCCAACCCCGCCGCGATCTCGTAGCCGATGCCCTTGTTCGCCCCGGTGACCAGGGCGGTCTTCGTCTCACTCATGTCCTCAGCCTGTGGGCCGTCCGGGTGACCGTCCAACACCGCCTCGGTCAGCAGCGATACCGCACGGGTATCGACGGCCGGGCCGGACCTGGCTAGGCTCCCCGCTGTGGAGACTCGCGAGCTGCGGTACTTCGTCGCCGTCGCCGAGGAGCTGCACTTCGGCCGGGCGGCGCAACGCCTGGGCATGGCCCAGCCACCGTTGTCCCGCGCGATCAGCCAGCTCGAGCGCCGCATGGGCGTCGTCCTGTTGGAGCGCACGAACAGGTCGGTGACGCTGACGGAGGCCGGCGCGGTCCTGCTGCAGGAAGGTCGCACGGCCCTGGACGCGGTGGAGGCAGCCGAGCACCGCGCCCAGCGTGCAGCGCTGGCAGCCGCCGGTCGGGCCAGCATCGTGCTGGCCACCAAGGCCGGCGCCTCCAGCGAACTGCTGGCGAAACTGCTGCACGCCTACGCCGCCGAACCGAGGTCGATCCAGGTGGACGTGCTGCTCTGCGGTCCCGGCGAGCAGGAGCGGCTGCTGCGCAACGGCCGTGCCGACGTGGCGCTCCTCCACCGTCCGTTCGACGAGACGACGGGCTTCGAGGTCGAGGAACTGCTCACCGAGGGGCAGATGGCGGTGCTCCCGGCCGGCCATGCCCTCACCGTCCGCACGGACCTGCACCTCAGCGAGCTGGCCGACGTGCCGGACCTGCCCATGCCCCGCTGGCCCCGCCCCGACGGCAGCTACCCGGACGGTCCCGGCCCCGAGGTGCAGAGCCACAGCCAGCTCCTGCAGCTCATCTCCCTCGGCCGGGCCCTGATGGTCGCGCCCGACTCCTGCAGGTCGCAGCTGCACGACGACCTCGTCGCCGTGCCGATCGTGGACGCACCAGAGGTCACCACGGTCATCGCCTGGCCACCGCACAGCAGGTCCCGGCCCGTCGCCGACCTCATCCGGACAGCGCTGCGCCTCTGACTCCCTGCAGGCTCGATCCGTGCCCGTGTCGAGCCAGCAGCGCTATCGCGGGGTGGCTGCGATCAGGTCGACGACGACCTGGGCCAGCTCCGGGCCGACGTCCTCCTGGAGGAAGTGCCCGCCGCCGGCCAGCGTGGTGTGCGGCATCCTCTGGGCGCCGGGCACGAGCTTCTGGAACACCGCGTCGCCGCCGCCGGTGATCGGGTCGCTGTCGGAGAACGCCGTCAGGAACGGCTTCTCCCAGCTGCGCAGCACACCCCAGGCGGCCCGGTTGGCCTCGGCCGCCGGGTCGTCGGGGTGGGTCGGCACCAGCGACGGGAACACCCGGGCGCCGGCCTTGTACCGGGCGTCGGGGAACGGGGCGTCGTAGGCCGCGACCACCTGGGGCGCCATCTCCGTCGCCGTGCCGTTGGAGATGATCCGGCCCACCTGCATGTCCGTCATGCCGGCCGCCGCCCGCTGCCAGGCCAGGAACGCCTCGCTCATCGGGCGGTCGCCGGTGGGCAGGCCGGTGTTGGCGACGACGACCCGGACGAACCGGTCGGGGTGCTCGGCCACCAGCCGCAGGCCGAGCAGCCCGCCCCAGTCCTGACAGACCAGGGTGAGGTCGGTGAGCCGCAGCTCGTCCAGCAGCGCCTGCCGCAGCCACCCCACATGCCGGGCGTAGGTGTAGTCGGTCAGCTCGGTGGGCTTGTCGGAGCGGCCGAAGCCGACCAGGTCGGGGACGACGACGCGCAGCCCGGCCGCCGTCAGCACCGGGATCATCCGGCGGTACAGGAACGACCAGGACGGCTCGCCGTGCATCAGCAGCACCGTCTCGCCGTCGTCCGGCCCCTCGACGAGGACGGCGACCCGCAGCCGGCCGCCGTCCCCGTCGTCCACCTCGACGTACCGGGGCTGGTAAGGGAACTCCGGCAGGTCGGCGAACCGGTCCTCGGGTGTGCGCAGCGCGTCCATCACAGGCCTCCTCGACTGGTGGGACTCCGCCCGACGCTATCGAGGAGACCCGGACGTCAGACGCCGGGGAGGCCGACGGGGCAGCTGACGCCGGTGGAGTTCACCGGGCAGTAGCCGCCGGGCACCTTGTACAGGTACTGCTGGTGGTGGCCCTCGGCGTAGAAGAAGTCGCCGAGCGGGGCGATCTCGGTGGTGATCCCGCCGTAGCCGGCCGCCGTCAGGCGCTCCTGGAACACGTCGCGGCTGACCGTGGCAGCGGCCTCCTGCTCCGGGCCCTGCGGGTAGATCGCCGAGCGGTACTGGGTGCCGATGTCGTTGCCCTGGCGCATCCCCTGGGTCGGGTCGTGCTCCTCCCAGAACTCCTTCAGCAGCCGGTCGTAGGAGGTGACCGCCGGGTCGAAGACCACCAGCACCGCCTCGGTGTGCCCGGTGCGCGCCGAGCAGACCTCCTCGTACGTGGGGTTCGGGGTGTACCCGCCGGCGTAGCCCGCGGCGGTCGAGTACACGCCCGGGGTCTCCCAGAACACCTTCTCCACCCCCCAGAAGCAGCCGGCGCCGAAGACGGCCGTCTGCAGACCCGCCGGGAAGGGGGGCTGGATCCGGTTGCCGTTGACCGCGTGCACCTCGGGGACGCCGGGCAGCGGCTCGGAACGGCCGGTCAGGGCGTCCGCGGCGGTGACCGGCCGGGTCCTGGCGCGGGAGAAGAACATGATCCGATCGTAGGTCCGACCTGCGGCCTCGGGGCGGGTCGGCGAAGGTGGCCCGGTGCAGACGACACAGCAGACCGGAGATCAGTTGACGGGCCGGGTGGCCCTGGTGACCGGCGCGGCCAGCGGCCTGGGCCGCGCGGTCGCGGTCGCCCTGGCCGAGGCCGGGGCCACGGTCGCGCTGGGCGACGTCGACACCGAGGGCGCGGAGACGACCCGCGCCCAGATCGGCCGGGACGCCGAGGTGGTCGAACTCGACGTCACCGACGACGACACCCGCCGCCGGGTGGTCGCCGACCTGTTCGCCCGGCACGGGGACGCCTTCGACCTGCTGGTCAACGTCGCGGGCATCGACCGCCCCGGCTACATCACCGACATCGACCTGGCCGACTACCGGATGGTGCAGGCGGTGAACTGCGAGGGCCCGGTCTTCCTCACCAGCGAGTTCCTCAAGACCGTCCAGCACCGCCCGGCCGACACCGTCGCCGACGTGGTGCACGTGACGTCACTGTCCGCAGTGACCTCGGGCAGCGGCGCGATCGCCTACAACAGCTCGAAGGCCGCCTTCCGCAGCGCGACCCGGTGCATCCAGCGGGAGCTGCGGGAGAAGGGGACGGTCACCCCCGACGGCACCGAGGTCCCCTTCCCGGCGCGGGTGCACAGCATCGTGCCGGCCGCGATGGACACCCCGATGATGGAGCGCTGGGGCATCCCGGCGCACCGGATGATGCCGCCGTCCGACGTGGCCCGGATGGTGCTCACCATGGTCACCATGCCCGACACCAGCTTCGTCCCCGAGGCCTTCGTCATCCCCCGCAACGAGCCGGACTTCCCGCGATGAGCATCTCCGCCCGCGAGTGGCAGCTGGTCCGGCGTCCGCACGGCGAGCCGGTGGCCGAGGACTTCCGGCTGGTGACCGTCACCCGGCCCGACCCCGCGGAGGGCGAGGTCGTGGTGCAGACCATCGCGATGTCGGTGGACCCGTACATGCGTGGCCGGATGAGCGCCGCGAAGTCCTACGCCGCCAGCTGGGAGCTCGGCGAGACGATGCAGGGCGGGGCGGTCGGGCAGGTGGTCGCCTCCCGCTCCGACGCCGTCCCCGAGGGCGCGTTCGTGCTGCACGGCCAGGGCTGGCGGGACGTCGCCGTCCTCCCGGCCACGCACGTCTCCGTCGTCGAGTCGCTCCCCGGCCTGCCGCTCTCGCTGTACCTGGGCGTGCTCGGCATGCCCGGGCTCACCGCCTGGGCCGGCCTGTTCCGGCTGGCCGACTTCCGCGAGGGGGACGCCGTCTTCGTCTCCGGCGCCGCCGGGGCGGTCGGCAGCCTCGTCGGTCAGTTCGCCCGGCTGCGCGGGGCGTCGCGGGTCGTGGGCAGCGCCGGGACGCCGGAGAAGGTCCGCTGGCTGCGCGAGGAGCTGGGCTTCTCCGCGGCGTTCGACTACCACGACGGCGCGGTCGCCGAGCTGCTCACCGCCGCCGCACCCGACGGGATCGACGTCTTCTTCGACAACGTGGGCGGGGAGCACCTGGAGGCGGCGATCGGCGCCTTCCGGACCTACGGGCGAGCGGCGCTCTGCGGGGCGATCTCCGGCTACAACGCCACCACGGCGCCCCCCGGGCCGCGGAACCTGGGGTTGATCGTCGGCAAGCGGCTGTCGCTGCGCGGGTTCATCGTCGGCGACCACGCCGACCTGCGGCCGGAGTTCATCGGTGCGGTGTCGGGGTGGCTGCGGGACGGCTCGCTCGTCGCCCGGGAGACGACGATCGAGGGGCTGGACTCCGCCGTCGACGCGTTCCGGTCGCTGCTCAGCGGCGGCAACACCGGGAAGATGGTCGTCCGGCTGGCGCCCGACCCGTCCTGATCATGATCACCACGGGCTCACGGCTGTCTCCGGCCCACCGAGACCACCGTCAGCCCGTGGTGATCATGGGCGGCCACCCGGTTGGCGGCCGCGAGATCCGGGCAGAGTGCTGATCATGTGGCTCTTCCTCACCCGCCGTTTCCGCATGTGGGTCATCCTCACCGTCCTCGCCCCGGTGGTCATCACGGTGCTGCGCAAGCTGGGCCAGGCGCTGGAGAAGCGCACGGGACCGTCGGCGATCAGCAAGGGGCTGCTCAAGGCCGGCGACCTCGGCGAGAAGGCGCGTGTGAAGCTGGGCGGCAAGCGCCGCCGCTGACCGCAGCCCACACCCACGAGGACGACGTGACCGAATCCCCCAGCCCCGACGCCGACCGCCCCGACCCCCGCTCCCCCGAGCTCGAGCAGCGGCCGGCGGTCGGGGAGACCCGGGGCGTCGCGTTGTTCTGTCACGGCGGAACTCCCGCCAGCATCGAGCCACCGAAGACCCGGGCCCTCTCGCTGGTGCGGATGCGCGCCTTCGAGCAGTACGTGCACGCCAGCACCGCCGACCAGGGCATCGCCACCGCGGTGCTGCGCTACCGGGTGGCCGGCTGGAACGGTGAGGCCGCCGACGCGTACCAGGACGTCCGCTGGGCGATCGCGCAGCTGCGCGAGGAGCACGGCACCGACGTCCCGATCGTGCTGGTCGGGCACTCGATGGGCGGTCGGGCCGCGCTCCGGGCCGGCGGTGAGCCCTCGGTGACCGCGGTCTGCGCCCTCGCCCCGTGGACCCCACCCGGCGAGCCGGTCATGCACCTGGGCGGTCAGACGGTGGTGATCCTGCACGGTCGCGGTGACCGCTGGGTGCCCCCGCGGCTGTCCGCGGAGTTCGCGGTGCGGGCCCGCCGGGCGAAGGCCCGGGTCGCCCGGTTCACCATCGTCGGCGGGCACGGCATGGTCCGGCGGTCGCAGCGCTGGCACCGTTTCGCCCGGGACGTCGTCCTGGCCGGGGCCGGGCTGGCGCCGATGCCCGAGGCGATCGCCGAGGCGCTGCGCCAGCCCAGCCCCGAGGGCCTCGCCGTCCCGCTCTGACCCGTGGCCGTGCCCTTCCGCGACCCGGTGGCCTGGGCGAGGATGGCCCGGTGCGCGCACCTGTCCAGCCATCGACCGATGAGACTGCCGTCGCGGCTCCGCACCGGGAGCACGTCCGGGTCGCGCTCGGCCTGTCCGCCCTCTTCCTCGCGCTCCAGGTGGTCCTGACCGACCACGGCCACGTGGGCGCGGAAGCGGCTGGCTGGTCCTGGATGGTCGTCGGCTGCCTGCTGCTGGCGACCGTGTACCGGGGGCACAGCCGGGTGGCTCGCGGGGTGGTCGTCGTGAGCGCGCTCGTCGGCGTGGTCGTCTACGGCCTCGCCGCACTCACCGATCCCCGCGCCGCGCTCGTGGCGCTCAGCTTCCTCGGCCAGGCACTGCCCTTGCTGACGGCACCGGTGCGCCAGCACGTCCGGCACCACGACTGACCAACTCGGTCTCGACGGACAGGAGGCACAGCCGAACACCGTCGGCGTCGCGCTCGTCGTCCCGCGCTGGGCGGTCATCGAGCGGGCGACGGCCAGGCGGCCTTCGACAGGCAGGCTGCACCGTCCAGCAGCGCCTTGGACCTGTTCGTCAGGGTGGACTCCCGGTCGCCCAGGGCTGCCGCGACGCGGGCGGACCGACCAGCGCGCCGGAGTTCGGGCAGCAGGCGGCTGATCGTGGGGATGCGGTACCCGGCGGCCCGCAGCTGGTGGACGACGCGGGCGTCGCGCACGTGTTCGGGGGAGTACCGCCTCGCCGCACGTTCCCCCTGGCGGTCGGCGGTGAGCAGGCCTTCCGCCTCCCAGTGCCGCAGCGCCGAGGGACGCATCCCCAGCGCGTCGGCCAGTTCGGTGATCCCCATCGCGTCGGCGGGCCGCGTCGGCAGGACCGGTTCCGCGGCGAGGTGGTCCAGCGCGCTGCGGGTCTGCTCGAGCAACGAGCGCTCGTGGTGCAACTGCGCGTGGGCGGAGTCCAGCAGCGCCAGTGCCGTCTCCACCTCTCCCCGGTGGAAGGCCCGCAGGAGGACCTTGGCGGCCACCGGCCCCATCCCCGCGGCGAACGCGCGGTAGGCGCGGCCGGCGTTCACGTGGCTCTCCGTGTAGCGCCGGTAGCCGCTGTCGGCGCGGTCGGCGGCCGGGAGCACTCCCTGGGCCTCCAGGTCGCGCACCAGTTGCACCGAGCAGCCCAGAGCGCGAGCGACGTCCACCGGCCGCAGAACGGCCCGTTGGAGGGTTCTGCCCGAGGACTCGCTCACTCGTGCAGCAAAGCCTCCACCAGCACTTCACTGCAACCCTGGAGCAATGACCGACGACGACGTCACCACCTGTGTCGCCACGCTGGAGGGGGTGGTGGTCTGGACGGCGTCCCCGGGCGACGGATCACCCGAGATCGCCTGGGGCGACTCCTTCGTCTACTACTCCCCCGGCGGCACGGTTCCCGCGGCCACCCAGCCCTTCGCCACCATCGTGACCAAGGACTACCCCGACGACTCCAGCAGCCAGCTGCACCGCCCCGGGACCTTCCGCGTCAACATCCACGTCGGGACGGACGCCGCCGCCCGGGCCCTCGCACAGCAGCGGAGCACCGACTGCACCGGCGCGCAGCCGGGCGGGAGCGAGCTGGCCGCTGCCGACGTGCTGCGCCCCCACCCGACCTACGGCCGCGCAGGGTGGCTGACCGTCATCAACCCCGGCGAGCGCACCGAGGCCATCACGCGCGCACTGCTGACGGTCGCGTGGGAGAACGCGCGGTCCCGGTACCAGCGGTCGAACTGAGCGAGGACCACGTGCCCAGCCCCCAGACGCTCAGCGCAGCCGACCGACGGCTCCTCGCCGGCTGGGCCGCCGACTGCGCCGAACACGTCCTGCCGCTGTTCGAGGCCGCGGCGCCCGACGACGAGCGCATGCGCGACGCCATCGCGCGCGCCCGGGCCTTCGGCCGTGGCGAGCTCGACACGGCAGGAGAGATCCGCCGGCGCTTCCTCGCCGGTCGAGCAGCCGGCGCGGTCACCTCACCCGCTGCTGCGGCGGCGGCCCGTGCCGGGGCGCAGGCGGCCGGCGTCGCCCACATGGGCGCGCACGCGCTCGGCGCAGCCGCCTACGCCGCCAAGGCCGCCGGGCTCGCGGCAGCCGAGCCCGACGCCGTGGTCCACGAGGTGCGCTGGCAGCTCGACCGCCTCACGATGCCGACCCGATCGGCGCTGCGGCAGCTGCCGCGGCTGGGTGAGGACTCGGCCGGACCCCTCGGTCCGGGGCTCCTGGCCACCGGCGTCCTGGCGGACGTCATCCGACGCATCCAGGCCGACATCGCCGCGCGATGAACGTCAGACCGGGATGACCTCGACGAACTCGTCAGCCCCCTGCAGATCGGCCGCGTTGCGGGTGTAGAGCCGTGCGCCGTGGGCGTGCGCGGTCGCGGCGATCAGCAGGTCCATCGCCCGGGCACGCGGTCGACGACCTGCCGCGACCACTGCGGCGGCCAACTGCCCGTAGCTGGCCGCAACGGCCTCGTCGACGGGCAGGGCGTCGAACCGCCCCTGCAGGACGGACAAGCGGCGCAGCCGCTCGGCCCGCGCCGCTGGGTCGGCGGTGACGAGCACACCGAAGTGCAGCTCGGCCAGCGTCACGGCGCTGACGGCCAGTTCACCGGCCAGTGGGCCGACGTCCCGGGCGATGACGACGCTGGTGTCCAGGACAGCCCTCACCGTGGCACCCACGGGTCGCTGATCTCCCGGTCGACGAGCTCACGGTCCTGCTCCCACGTCGGGTCGGCGGGCCCGGAGAACAGCTCCTCGACGTCGGCCCACGAACGCCAGGTGCGCGCGTTGGCGGGCACGAGACGGACGCTGGGCCGGCCGGCCACCGTAACGGTGACCTCCTCGCCCGCTTCGACGCGTCGGATGAGGTCAGAGGCCTGCTGGCGCAGCTCACGGAGTCCGACGGTCGCCATGCCACCAAAGTAGCACTTGTGCTACCGAGCAGCCGTCAGTTCGCGGAGGACACCTCGTAGACGTGCACGTTCTCCAGCCCGTCCGGCGTCACCTCCCGGCCCGGGGGGTCCGTCAGCGGGTCACCCCACGCGACGAAGGTGGCGATCCCCCGCTCCTCCAGCAGCTCGTCCAGCCCCTCGCCCAGCTCGTGGTCGCGCGGCTGGCCGTAGAACTGGCACTCCAGCTCGAAGCAGATCACCGCCGTCCGCTCCCAGAAGCCGTTGGACGCGACCGGGCCGGTCACCCCGCCGGCGCTGCGCAGCGCGGCCGCCACCTCCTGGGCCCGGGCCCCCTCGTCCGCCTGCTCCAGCATCCGCGGCACCGCCTGCAGCGCCACCGTCAGGGCCAGCACGGTCGCACCCACCGGCAGCAGCCAGCGCCGCCGCCGGGCGGGCTGGGTGGCCAGCAGCTCCTGCACCAGCAGCACCGCCGGGACGGCGAGCAGCAGCAGCAGGAACCAGGTGTACCGGCGCTCCACGAACAGCACCGCGTAGCCGCCGGCGTAGATCGCCCCCGCGGCGACGATCCCGGTCACCACCAGCCGGGACGACGACTCCACTCGCTCACGGCGTCGCACGAAGAGCACGAGCACGGTGCCGGCGATGCCCAGCGCGGACACCACGACCATGTCGTCGGTCAGCAGGTCGGTGCCCAGCAGGACGGTGTCGGTGACGTTGTCCAGCAGCCGGTCCGCCGACTCGCCGCCGGCGTCCCAGCCGTCGGCGTTCACCGGCATCCGGGACGGGTCCTCCCAGATGCTCACCGCCTCCTCGCTCGGCGGCGTCAGCAGCCCGGCGTAGCGGATCGGGTTGCCCTCCGACCCCGGCCCGGCGATCGTCACGTTGTAGCGGGCCGACTTGGTCACGGTGAACCGGTCGTAGGTCGCCGTCAGCGCCGCCACCCAGGGCGCGAACAGGACGCCGATCACCACGACCGCCAGCACGCCGGAGGCGCCCACCCGGCGCCAGGCCCCGGGCACACCCCGCGACCGGTACAGGTGCAGCACCAGCACCACCGCCAGGTGGACGACGACGAACGGCAGCGCGTAGATCTTGGTCAGCACCGCCAGCCCGGCCCACAGCCCGGCCCGCAGCGCGACTGACCGGCTGGTCGGGAAGTCCGGCCGGAGCACCTCGCTGCACCACAGCAGCAGGAAGCCCGCCATCAGCACGTCGACGAAGACGCCGTAGTGCGCCATGGCGAGCAGGAACGGGCTGATCGCCAGGGCCATGGCGTCGCGCACGGCGGGCCGCGCCCCGGCGACGTCCGCGAGCCGGCGGAACGCCACCAGCGCGAGGACGGCGGAGGCCACCTGCAGCACGCCGGCGGCCAGCAGCGGCTCCACGCCGACCACGAGCAGCGGCACGAGGAACCACGACCAGAGCGGCCCCCAGTAGCCGTTGACCGGCAGCCCGCCCTCGGCGTACTGCCGGGCGATCGACACGTAGGCCAGGCCGTCGAGCCCGATGTCGTTGCGGAACAGCGGCGCGAGCAGCAGCCCGACGACCGCGAGCGGGGCGACCACGGCCACCGTCCGCCAGGGCTCCCGGGTCACTGCGTGCCAGCCGGACGTACGGGGCTCGGCTCGCGTCGCCGTCGTGCTCACGCCGCCGCCTCGACGCCGCCGCGCCGGCCGCGCTGCTGCCGCAGCTCGAAGGCGAAGCCGGCTGCGTTGGCGACCTGGGAGACGGCCATCAGCCCGGCCAGCGGCACCGCCCGGGCGAGCGGGGCCCGGCCGAACGGGTAGGTCAGCAGCTCCCAGTAGAAGCGCGCCGGCTCGATCCGCACCTTCCCCTCCCCGGCGGCGACCCGGCGGCGGTGCACGTCGTAGGCACCGCGCCCGTAGTTCCAGTGCTGCCGGCAGAAGCCGCGCAGCGCCATGGTGTGCGAGTGCCGGACGACCGCGTCCGGGGCCTCGACCATGTCCCGGCCGGTCCGCCGCCAGCGCTCGCACAGCTCCCGGTCCTCCCCACCCGGCCGGGGGAAGGTGGTGTCGAAGCCACCCAGCGCCAGGAAGTCCGCCCGGGGGACGGCGAGGTTGTTGCTGGCGAAGAAGCGGCTCGCCGCACCGTCGGAGAACCACTCGTAGAGGAAGCCGACCAGCAGCTGACTGGCCTCGGCGCACCGCTGGTCGGGCAGCGCGTTGACGATCGAGCCGCCGATCATCGCCTCAGGGGTGGCCCGGTGGGTGGCGGCGAGCGCCCCGACCCAGCCCGGCTCCGGCTCGCAGTCGTCGTCGGTGAACGCCAGCAGCTGCCCGGCGGCCTGCTCGGCGCCGACGTTGCGCGCCACCGCCGGGCCGGCGTTGGCCTGCCGGTGCACGGTCAGCCGCAGCCGGTCGGTGAACTCCGGGAGCAGCGCGGCGAGCGGCTCGGGGCTGCCGTCGTCCACCACGACCACCTCGAAGGAGTCCCGGGGGTGGTCCTGGCCGGCCAACGCGGTCAGGCAGCTGCGCAGCCGGTCCGGACGCCGGTAGGCGGGGATGACGACCGACACGTCGGGCTCGCTCATCGGGCCGGCACCGCCTCGGCCAGCCGCTCCCGGTCCCTGCGGCGCAGGTGCTGCATCCGGTCCATCTCGAAGACGGCGAGGACCTCCGGTGCCCGCCCGGCCCCGCGCAGGTACCCGAGAGCCTGCCCGGCGGCGTCCAGCACCAGCGCGGCGATCATCCCGGGCAGCGCCCGCGGGAACAGCCGCGCGTGTTCGCGCCCCGGTGCCAGGTGCTCGGCACGGATCCGCCGGAACCGCACCGCCGGGATGAGCGGCGCGGCAACGGCGTACAGCACGCGCTTGGCCGCCGGCCACCGTTCCTGGCGGCGCCGCTCGTCGCCGTAGAGCCGGCCGGCGTTGACCCGCAGGTCCGCCGTCGCCGGGAGGGTCGAGGGGTTGACGTGGGCGATCCGGGCGTCCGCGGCCAGGAACATCCGTCCGCCGTCCGCTCGCAGCCGGTCGTGCAGGCCCCCGCCCCGGACCATGAGGTCGGGCAGCTCCTCGCCGAAGGCGGCCAGCGCCGCCCGTCGGTAGGACCCGTTGTGGCTCGGCACGTCGCGCATCTCCCCCGCCGCGGCCGGGTCGATCCACCAGCCGTACCCGAGCACCAGGTTCGCCCAGCTGAGGCTGCTGTCCGGGTTGGCGTTCTCCATCACCGACCCGACCGAGACCCACGGCGCGTCGCGGTAGGCCGCGAGCACCGCCCGGACCCAGCCGGGGGCGACGTAGGCGTGGTCCTCGATGACGGCGACCAGGTCCGCGCTCGCCGCCAGCACCCCCCGGGCTGCGGCCCGGTCGACGTTGGGGATCGCGCCGACGGCCACCGTGCGGGTGGCCGCGAAACCGACCAGCTCGCTGGGCCGGGCATCGGCGACCGCGGCCTCGGTGGTGGCGACAAGCACCAGCTCCAGCTGGTCGGCGTCGTCCTGCTCACGCAGGTGGCGGACGGTGCGCCGCACGTGCGCGAAGTCGTGCGGGCTCACGACCACGATGGACAGGGCCGGACCGGTGCTCATGCAGATGACCTCACGTCGTCGGCGGCAGGGGGCAGCAGGGAGCGGTAGAGCCGTTCGAGGCGCTGGACGGTGACGTGCTCGGCGTAGCTGGTCAGCGCGATCTCCCGACCACGGCGACCGAGCTCCTCGCACCGCGGCCGGTCGATCAGCAGGGACCGCAGCGCTGCGGCGAGCGAGTCCACGGAACCGGGCCGGACCAGCAGGCCGGTGCTGTCGTGCCGGACCACCTCGCCGGGTCCGCCGAGGTCGCTGGCGACGACGGCGGTGCCACGCATCATCGCCTCCAGGGTGACGTTGCCCAGCGGCTCCTCCCACACCCCGGGGACGGCCTGCACCCAAGCGGTGTCGAACCGCCGCTCCAGGGTCTCCCGATCCAGGTGCCCGGTGACCTCGACCTGCGCGGCGAGGCCCAGCCGGTCGACCTGCTCGTCCAGCGCTGCGCGGCCGGGGCCGTCCCCGGCGACCAGCAGCCGGGCGTCCGGCACCGCGGCGGCGACCTGCGCGAACGCGTCGACCAGCACCTGCACGCCCTTCTCCGGCACGAGCCGGCCGGCGAAGGCCACCGTGGGCGGTCCGGTCAGCGGCGGGCGCGCCGGCCGCTGCCGGACGCCGTTGGGGATCACGTCGGCCACCGGGATGCCGTTCTCCTCCAGCCGCCGGCGCATCGTCTCGCTCAGGGTGATCACCGCGTCCAGCGACCCGGCCCAGCGCCTGCGCAGCTGCTGCTGGGTCATGTCCAGCACCCAGGACTGCGGCGTCACGCACCGGTTCCGCAGGCAGGCCCGCCCGGCCGGGACCGCGCAGCGCGAGCCGTCGGGCAGCACCTTCGTCCCGCGCGGGCAGATGGCCTTGTAGTAGACGGCCTGCCACACGGTCGGGACGCCCCGCAGCAGCGGGAGGACGAGCGGGGAGAGCTGGGTCAGGTACATCCGGAGGTGGACGACGTCGGGCCGGAAGCTCGCCAGCTCCCGGCGCAGGGCCAGCGCGGCCGAGGGGTTGGCCGTCTGGGAGAGCACCCGCAGCTTCGGGTGGGTGGTGCCGAAGCAGACGGCGTCCGCCTGCGAGGGGACCCCGAGCTCCGAGGCACCGGAGGACAGCAGCCGGACCTCGTGGCCGGCACCCCGCAACAGGTCCCGGGTGCGCAGGGCCTGCAGCTCGGCACCCCCGACCGGGGTCCCGCCGTCGTTGAGCAGCAGCACCCTCACCCAGTCGGCCCCGCGGACTGCGCGACGGACACCAGTGCACCGGTGGCGGCCGACTCCTCCGCCGCCTCCACGACGGCCAGGCTGCGCACGCCGTCCTCGATCGTCGCACCGGTCGCGGCCCCGGTCCGGGCGTCGTCGACGAACGCCGTCAGAGCGGCGGCGAACGACGGCTCGGGCGGGGGACGCAGGCGGTCCAGGGTGGCCGACACGCCGGAGACGAGCGCCCGGGCCGCGGCCGCCGGGCCACCGGCAGCGCTGGCCGGGACGACGGTGAGCCGCCGCCGGCCCATCCGGTCGGCCTCCAGGGTGGCGCTGGTGCCCAGGACCTCGATCCGGTCGCTGGCGGCGGCGGACACCGTGGCCAGCAGCTGGGCGACAGCGCCGGTGGACAGCTGCAGCGTCACCGCGGCGGTGTCCTGGACGCTGTGCCGCGAGGAGATCGACGCAGAGACGGCCTGGACCTCCGCGCCGAGCAGGAAGCGGACCAGGTCGACGTGGTGGGAGGCGAGGTCGAGCAGCGCGCCGCCACCGGTCTCCCGGACGCGCTTCCACTCCGGCACCTCGCGCGGCGCCGAGCTGAACACCGAACGGAGCGCGACGACCTCCCCCAGCTGCTGGTCGGCGAGCACCTGGCGGACCTGCCGGTAGAGCGGGTGGAACCGGAAGTTGAAGCCCATCGCGCCCGTCTTGCCACTGGCCGCCCAGGCCGCGTGGACCCGGCGCGCCTCCTCGCCGTCCAGCGCCAGCGGCTTCTCCACGTAGGTGTGCCGGCCGGCCTCGAACGAGGCGATCGCGGTCTCGGCGTGCAGGTGGGTGGGCAGGCAGATGACCACCGCCTCGACCGCGGGCATCGCCAGCAGCCCCTCCACGTCGGCGACGCCGACCGTGCCGGGCGCCAGTTCCAGTGCCGCCGCCCGGGCACCGGCGTTCTGCTCGGCGACGGCGACGAGTCGGGCCGAGGGCAGGTCGCGCAGGATCGGCAGGTGGAACATCCGGGCGATCCGGCCACAGCCCACCAGGCCCACGCCGATCGGTGCGCTCACGTCCACTCCCCTGGCTCGACGGCGCCGCCGGGCGGGTGGCGACGTTCCGGAACAGGCTAGCGGCCGGACCCAGCCCGTCCCGTCGGTCGCCGGGACGGGCGCCGGCGGCGTGTTAGCGTCCGCTCCGGTCCTGATCAACGCCCTCGGGCGTGCCCACGACGGGTGCCGCACCGCACCGACAGGGAGCCTTCCGATGAGCGGACCACCGTCGCTCTCCCTCGTGCTGCCCGTCCACCGGGACGGCCCGGAGCTGCGCCGCTGCCTCGCCGCGATCGACGCCCTGGACCCGGCACCGGTCGAGGTGGTCGTGGTCGTGGACGGCGCCGATCCGGAGGTCGTGGAGCGGGTGCGGCCGCACGCCACCGAGGTGATCCCGCTGACCACCCGGGGCGGCCCGGGTCGCGCCCGGAACATCGGCGCGCGCACCGCGCGGGGAGACGTGCTGCTCTTCATCGACGCCGACGTCGAGGTGCCCACCGACCTCGTCGGCCGGGTCGCGGCCCACGTGGAGGCCCACCCCGAGATCGATGCGCTCATCGGCTCCTACGACGACTCCCCGGGCGCACCGAACTTCCTCTCCCAGTACAAGAACCTGCTCAACCACTTCGTGCACCACCGCTCCCGCCGGGAGGGGTTCACCTTCTGGGGAGCGTGCGGCGCGATCCGCCGGTCGGCGTTCACCGACCTGGGCGGCTTCGACGAGTCCTACACCGAGCCCAGCATCGAGGACATCGAGCTCGGCCAGCGGCTGCGGGCCGCCGGTGGGCGCATCCACGTCGTCCCGGAGATCCAGGTCAAGCACCTCAAGCGGTGGACGGCGACCTCGCTGGTGCGCGCCGACGTGCTGTCCCGGGCGCTGCCCTGGAGCGAGCTCATCGTCAGCCGCACCGGCTTCGACGACGACCTGAACATCGACCGGGCCGGCCGCGCGAAGGTGGCCGCGACCGGGACCCTGCTGCTGGGCCTGCTCGCCGGACGGCGAGGGGCCGGGCGTGGGCTCGCGGCGGCATCGGCAGGCGCGCTGCTGGCCCTGGACGCCCCCCTGCTGCGGTTCTACGCCCGGCACCGCGGGGTGCCGTTCGCCGCCGCCACCGTCCCGTGGTTGTGGCTCTCCTACGCCTACAGCGGCGCGGTCTTCGGGTACGTCGTCGTCCGCCACCACCTGGCGCCCACCGCCACGCCGTCGGTCAGGAGCGCGCCCCGGCCCTGACGGTCACCGGGAGCCGGGCGTCGACGTCACCGTGACCCGGTCGTCGTCCCGCAGGGACAGCAGGTGGGCGCTGAGCCGGCGCGCCAGCGCCATGATGGTGAAGGTCGGCGTGGCGCACTCGCCGGTGGGGAACACCGACGCGGTCGCGATGTACAGGTTGTCGGTGCCGAAGACCCGGCAGTCCCGGTCCACCACCCCCTCCTCCGGTCGCGCCGCCATCCGGGTCGCCCCGATGTGGTGGTTGGCGTCCCCGGCATCGGAGAGGGTCAGCTCGTCGGGCCCGAAGTCGAGCTCGCCGAGGCCGGCGCGGGCGAAGGCGGCGGGCAACAGGCGCTGCAGCCGGGCGAAGGACTCGTGGTCCAGCGGGCTGAGCTGCCAGTCGATCTCCAGCTCCGGCATGCCCAGCGCGTCCCGGCGCGGGCCCAGCCGCAGCCGGCTCTCCGGGTTGGGGGCCTGCTCCAGGTAGATCGCCGTCGCGTAGTGCGCCACCCGTCCGCGTCGCCGGCGGTGCACCCGCTGGCCGGCGTACTGGCGCAGCGTGCGCGGAGCTGCCGCGCGGGCCAGCGTCGCCGCCGTGAGCCCCCGGGCGCTGCGGGTCCGCAGCGCCTCCCGCACGGCGATCACGTCCGCGGCGGGGTAGTCCAGCTCGTAGTCGAAGACCGGACGCACCGACACCGCGTGGTCCAGCAGCCGGTGCTCCCGCTGCTCGTCGAGGGAGAGGCCGAACAGCAGCTGGTCCCGGGGCAGCGGGTCGGTGGCCAGCCAGTCGGCCATCCCCCGCAGGGCGGGGCTCGGCCGCAGGACCGCCCGCTTGGTCTTGGGGTGGTCCTGGAAGTAGCGCCCCACCAGGCCGTGGGCGTTGCCGATGCCCTCGGGGACCTGGCGGTAGGACGCCAGCAGCAGCCGGGCCGGCTCCAGTCCGCCGGTGGCCAGCACGACCTGGTCGGCGGTGAGGTCGGCCCGGCGCCCGCCGGGCGAGGCGACCCTGACGGTCCGCACCCGCCGGTGGGCGTCGTCGAGCACGAGCTCGGTCACCGTCGCCCCGAGGAGCACCTGGACGTTCGGCGTGTCGCGGAGCTCCGCGCGGTAGCGCTCCGCCATCCGCAGCGGGCTCGCCTGCCAGTGCAGCAGCGAGCCGTCGATCCCCGCAGCGGCGCACTCCGCGGCCAGCGGGTGCCGCTCACCGCCGTCCACCAGCGTGTCGACGTCGGCGATCCCGTGGTCCCGCGCCACCTCGGCGTGGAAGGGCAGGAGCTCCGCGCGGCTGACCGGCCAGCCGCTGCCCGGCACCCAGTCCCGCTGCTGGAAGGTCAGCGGGTTGAGCAGCCGCCACTTGCCGGTCCAGATGGTCGACGTGCCGCCCAGCTGCCGGATCCGGGTCTCGCCACGGAACCTCGGGTCGAGGTAGGGGTTGTGCGGGCCCTCGGGATCGGGTTCGCGCAGCGGCTTGCCGACGTTGCGGAACCGCGCGAGGTCCTGGGCGGCCGGGTCGAAGGAGTCCCGGCCGGCCTCGATGAGCAGCACCCGGACGCCGCGGCGGCCGAGCTGCACGGCGAGGTCGATCCCGGCGAAACCCGCCCCCACGACGGCGACGTCCGCGTGCGCGACGTCCTCGTGCACGTCGGCCAGCTCCACGATCACGGCGCCCCCCGGGCTGGACATCGGCCTGGGCCTCCGACGTCCGCGTCGGGGCGCCAGAACAGTAACGCGCGGGCTCCCGCGCCCAGCGCACCGCCGGACCGCCCCGTCGTAGGGTCCACGGATGGTCGCAGCCACCGTCGTCATCTCGACCTTCAACCGGCCCGAGCTGCTGGCCGAGGCCGTGCACAGCG
Organism: Modestobacter sp. VKM Ac-2985; assembly: GCF_026967925.1. Taxonomy (GTDB): domain Bacteria; phylum Actinomycetota; class Actinomycetes; order Mycobacteriales; family Geodermatophilaceae; genus Modestobacter. The sequence continues at coordinate 112,545 of NZ_JAPVBI010000002.1, forward strand.
CACTGGCCCAGACCGGGGTCGACCACGAGGTGCTCGTCGTCGACGACGCGTCCACCACGCCGGTCCGGCTCGAACCGCACCCCCTGCTGCGGGTGGTCCGGCTCGAGACCAACCGGGGCGTCTCCGCGGCCCGCAACGTCGGCCTGGCCGAGGCGCGCGGACGGTGGATCACCTACCTCGACGACGACGACCTGCTCCTCCCGGACCACCTCGAGGTGGCGCTCACGGCGCTGGCCGACACCGACCTCCCCGCGCCGGTGGCCTCGCTGTCCGGGGTGGAGGTCGTGGACCGCACCGGCCGGGTCGTGGAGACCCGGCTGCCCCCGACCCTGCCGCGGGGCGCCCGGTTCCACCTGGAGCCCCCGCAGCCCGGTCGCTCGTTCGCGCTGAAGTCGACCCTGGTGGTGGAGCGCACCGTGCTGCAGGAGATCGGCGGGTGGGACGAGTCCTTCCGCTCCCGGGTGCAGACCGAGCTGTTCCTCCGGCTCAACCCGGTCTGCTCGCTCCTCGGGCTGCCCACCACCACCTACCGGCGGCGGCGGCACGACGGCCCGCAGGTCTCCGGTGACCCGGCGGTCCGGGCGCGCAGCATGCGGATGCTCGAGGCCAAGCACGGCGACGTGTTCGCCGCCGCCGGCCGGGGACGGCACGCCGAGCTGGTGTGCCACCAGGCGGTCAAGCTCTGGGACGGCGGTCAGCGCGGCCCGGCGCTGAGCACCTGGGTCCGGGCACTCCGGCTGCACCCGCTGACCACCGGGCGCAGCTCCCTGGCCGCGGTGCGGGACCGGGTGGGGTCAGGGCGTCGCTGACCCCCGGCGGGACGTCGGCGCCCGGCGCAGCGCGTCCCGGAGGCCACCGGTGGTGCGCCGGGGGTCGAGCCGCGCGTGCCGCGCCGTCGCGGTGAACGCAGCCACGGGCTGACCGGCGCGCACCGAGGTGCGGGCGTGCTGGGCGAGGAGGTCGGCATACCCCTCGGGATGGGCGCGCAGCAGCTCCCCGTGGGTGGCAACGAGCTGCCGGAAGCTGCGCTGCCGCAGCCGCCGGTCGGTGGAGATGCGCGGCCCCTCGTGCGCCCGCAGCTCGTAGGTGACCTCCGGGAGGCCGACGATCGAGCAGACCGGGTTGAGCCGCCAGAACAGCTCGGTGACCACCCGCGACCGGAAGGTCTCGTCGAAGCCACCGATCGCCAGCAGGACCGCGCGGGGGACGACGAGGGTCTGCTTCCCGAAGTACGAGCGACCCTCCTGGACCGGCTCGAGGGAGAAGTGCGCGCCGCGCGGGCACAGGTCGGGCGGCAGCCGGACGTCGACCTCGGCCCCGTCGCGGTCGAGCACCGCCACCCCGGACAGCGCGGCCACCGGCGCCGGCGCCTCGGCCGCGGCGATCACCTCGAGGGAGCGCTGCACCATCGCCGGCCGGAGCCGGTCGTCGTCGTCGAGGAAGGTGACGAACTCGGTGGTGGCCAGCGAGATCCCGAGGTTGCGGGCCGCCGAGACCCCCCGGGGACGCAGGTGGCGGACGACGTCCAGCCGGGGGTGGGCCGGCAGCTCGACCGGGGTCTGCGACCCGTCGTCGACGACCAGCACCCGGGTGTCCGCGGCGGTCTGGCCCAGCGCGCTGTCCACCGCGTCGCGGACCAGCGCCGGCCGGTCCCGGGTGGGGACGACGACGGTGCAGGACGTCATGACCGGTGCGGGACGGGTGCGGCGCGCCCCGGGATCCGCCGCCCGGCCTGGTCGGCGCCCGCGACGACCTCCTCGTGGTACTCCGCGTCGGTGTTGACCTTCCAGGGGTCCCAGTCCTCGCCGAGGAGGTTCCGCGCGGCCAGCAGCGCGGACATCATCGAGTGGTCCTGGTTGTTGTACTTGTGCATCCCGTTGCGGCCGACGGTCTGCAGGTTCGTGGCGACGGCGTCCAGCCACCCGCGGATGACCCCGACGTTCATCGCGTAGCTGTCGTCGTAGACCGGGTAGGCCTTGGGCATCCGCACCACGGTCGCGTCCTGGACCTCGGCGGGGTCCACCAGCCCGATCTGCGCGCACTCGCGGATGCCCAGCCGGATGAGGGCCTCGTCGTCCTGCTCCCACAGGTGCACGTCGCCCTCGGTGGTGAAGTACTCCAGCCCCAGCGCGGTCTGCGAGGAGTCCGGGACCATGTCCGGTGACCAGTTCTTGTAGTTCTGGATGCGGCCGAGCAGCACCTCGGGCTCGTGGATGTAGATCCAGTTGTCCGGGAACACGTCGGGGCGGTCCACCACCAGGACGACGGTGAGGTAGTCGCGGTAGTCCAGGGCGGCGGCCGCCTCCCGCACGTGCGGCGGTGCGGCCGGTCGCATGGCGGACACCAGCTCCCGCAGCGGCAGGGTGGCGATGAAGTCCGTGCCGGCGACCTCCCGCCGTCCCGCGGCGTCCTCGGCCACCACGTGGGTCACCCGGTCACCGGCGTGGTGGACCTCGACGACCCGGGTGCCGAGGGTCACGGCGCCACCGGCCGAGCGGATCTGCTCGGCGGCGTGCTCCCACATCTGACCCGGCCCCTGCCGCGGGTAGGCGAAGACCTCGATCAGCGTCTTGATCACCGCACTGCCCGCCCGCTGCCGCCGGGGCAGCGCGTGCCGGACGGCGGACAGCAGGGACAGGCCCTTGATCCGCTGCGCAGCCCAGTCCGCGGAGATCTCCGTGCAGGGCCGGCCCCAGACCTTCTCGGTGTAGGTCTTGAAGAAGATCCGGTACAGCCGGAGCCCGAAGTTGTTGACGATCCAGTCCTCGAAGTTGCGCACCTCGCGGCGGGGGAAGGCCCGGGCCCGCAGGTAGGACAGCACGCACAGCACCGAGGTGCCCACCCCGAGCTTGCGCAGGGTGTCGACCGCCTTGATCGGGTAGTCGAAGAACCGGCGCCGGTAGTAGATCCGGGACATCCGCCGCACGGACAGCCACTCCGTGGGCGGGAGGATGTCCCGCCACAGCTTCTCCACCTCGGGTGACTTGCTGAAGAAGCGGTGGCCCCCGATGTCGAAGCGGAAGCCCTTGTACTCCTCGGTGCGCGAGATGCCCCCGACCTTCCTCGGGTCGGCCTCCAGGACCTCGACGGCGACGTCGTCCCGGCTGAGCCGCCAGGCCGCCGTCAGGCCGGCCGGACCGGCGCCCAGGACGACCACGTGCTGGGATCCGGTGGCGGTCGTGGCCTCGCTGGCCGTTCCGGTGTCCATGAGCTCCTCGTCCTCGGGCGGCGGTCGAACGGGGACCAGGGTGGCACAGCGACGCGCCCCCACCCGGGCCGGTCCGGGTGCCGCCCGGTCGCGCTTGAGTAGCCTCGGCCGCTGGACCTGACCACCGTCGGCGCACCCCCGGGACCCTCATCGCGATGCTCGACCTCGCTCGCAAGTGCTCCGACCTGATCGGTCCCGGCCATCGCCTCCGGTGGGTCGTCGTCCTGCTCCTCGCCCTGCTCGCCGCCGGCCTGGAGGTGCTCGGCGCGCTGCTGGTCGTGTGGCTGCTGGCCGGCATCACCACCGAGGCCAGCGCCTTCGACCTGCCCCTGCTCGGCGACCTGCGGGACGTCCTGCCCGGCTGGGACGAGACGGTGCTGGCCGTCGTCGTCGGCGGGTCGATCGCCGGGGTCTTCCTGCTGCGCGGCGTGGTGATCGTGGGGCAGGCCTACGTGCAGTACCGGGTGGCCGAGAACGCCGGGGCCCGGCTGGCGACCCGGCTGCTCGAGGGCTACCTGGCGATGCCGAACACCTTCCACCTGCAGCGGAACTCGGCCGAGCTGGTCCGCAACACCTACGACATCGTGCAGCAGTTCGTCCGCGAGGCCCTCGTGCCCGCGGTCAAGCTGCTCTCGCACTCGCTGATCATCGTCGGGCTGGTCGCGGTGCTGCTGGTCACCAGCCCGGTGGCCACCCTCCTGGTGATCGCCGTCCTCGGGCCGCTCGTGTGGGCCCTGCTGCGGCTGGTGCAGCCGCGGGTCAAACGACTCGGCCAGGTCTCCCAGGCGATGTCCAAGACCACCCTGCAGACGCTGAGCGAGAGCCTCGCCGGCTGGCGCGACATCACCCTGCTGGGCAACCAGCCGTTCTTCGTGCAGCGCTTCGCCGAGGACCGCCGGAGCCTGTCCCGCACCCGCTACCTCCGGTCGACGGCCAAGGAGGTGCCCCGGGTGGCGCTGGAGAGCTGCCTGGTGCTCGCCATCCTGAGCGTCCTGGGGGTCAGCCTGCTGACCGAGGGCGGAGCGCTGGACGCGCTCCCGACCCTCGGCCTGTTCGGCTACGCGGCGGTGCGCCTGCAGCCTTCGTTGAACGAGGTGCTGGCCGCGCTGAACGCGTTGAAGTTCGTCAGCCCGGGGATCGACCTGCTGCACGCGGACCTGCGGCTCTTCCCGCCGCCGAGGACCTCCGGCAGCCCTTCGGTGGAGCCCGTCCCGCTGCGCGAGGAGCTGTGCGTGGAGGACGTCAGCGTCCGCTACCCCGGCGCACACCGGAACTCCCTCACCGACGTCCGGCTCACCGTCCGGGCCGGGGAGTTCCTCGGCATCGTCGGTCCGACCGGGGGCGGCAAGAGCACGCTCGTCGACGTCATGCTCGGGCTGATCGAACCCGCCTCGGGTCGGGTGACGGTCGACGGCCGGGACATCGCCTCCTCGGCGGCCGGCTGGCACACCAGCCTGGGCGTGGTGCACCAGGTGGTCCACCTGTCCGACACCACGCTGCGCGGCAACATCGCCCTCGGCGTGCCCGCGCACGAGGTGGACGAGACCCGGGTCGCCGAGGCCGTCACCCTGGCCCAGCTCGACGGCTTCGTCTCCTCGCTCCCCGAGGGGCTGGACACGGTGATCGGCGAACGCGGGGTCAAGGTCTCCGGCGGGCAGCGCCAGCGGCTGGCCATCGCCCGGGCGCTGTACCGGCGGCCCAGCGTGATCTTCTTCGACGAGGGGACGTCGGCGCTGGACAGCCAGACGGAGAGCCAGCTGATGGCCGCCCTGTCCGCGCTGCGGAACGACCGCACGATCATCGCCGTGGCGCACCGGCTGAGCACCGTGCAGGACTGCGACCGGGTGGCGCTGGTCGACGACGGGCGGCTGGTCGACGTGGCCCCGTTCCCCGAGCTGGTGCAGCGCAACGGCAGGCTGCTGGGGGCGCCAGGCTGATCCAGGCCTGGGCGCGGCTCAGCCGACGATGGTGCGGAAGTGCTCGATCGTGCGCTCCAGGCCCTCGCGCAGCTCCACCGTCGGCGCCCAGCCCAGCTGCTCCCGGGCCCGGGTGATGTCCGGCTGGCGCCGGGTCGGGTCGTCGACCGGCAGCGGCCGGCGGTCCAGCGTCGAGCCGGAACCGCTGAGCTCCACGACCAGGTCGGCGAGCTCCCGGATGGTGAACTCGCCCGGGTTCCCGAGGTTGATCGGGCCGGTGACCTCCCGGGAGCTGGCCATCATCGCCACCAGCCCGTCGATGATGTCGTCGACGTAGCAGAACGACCGGGTCTGCGACCCGTCGCCGTAGACGGTCAGCGGCTCGTCGGCCAGCGCGGAGACGACGAAGTTGGAGACGACCCGGCCGTCCTGCGGGTGCATCCGCGGGCCGTAGGTGTTGAACAGCCGGACGACCTTGATGTCCAGCTCGTGCTGCCGCCAGTAGTCGAAGAACAGCGTCTCCGCCGCGCGCTTGCCCTCGTCGTAGCAGGCTCGCGGGCCGATCGGGTTGACCCGGCCCCAGTAGTCCTCGGTCTGCGGGTGCACCTCGGGGTCGCCGTAGACCTCCGACGTCGAGGTGAGCAGGATCCGTGCCTTCGTCCGCTTCGCCAGGCCGAGCGCGTTGATCGACCCGTGCACCGCCGTCTTGGTGGTCTGCACCGGGTCGCGCTGGTAGTGGATCGGCGAGGCCGGACAGGCCAGGTGGTAGATCTCGTCGACCTCCACGTACAGCGGGAACGTGACGTCGTGCCGCATCAGCTCGAAGCGCGGGTGCCCGAGCAGATGGGCCACGTTCGACTTCGTCGAGGAGTAGAAGTTGTCCACGCACAGCACGTCGTGCCCGAGGTCGATCAGCCGGTCGCACAGGTGCGAGCCGATGAAGCCGGCACCTCCGGTGACCATGACCCGCTTGCTCTGCGGCACGTCGTGCCCTCCTGTCGTCCTGCTGCGCACCCGGTCGAGTGGCCCCGCGGGATGCTCCCACGTCGGCCGCCGCCCGCTCCGCGGCGCAGGGAGCGGACGGCGACCGGGGCGGGTCAGGAGAACAGCGCGCTGTAGCCGTTCAGCGCCGGCTGGCCGCCGAGGTGGGCGTAGAGCACGGTGGACGACCGGTCGATCTCGCCCCGGCCGACGAGGTCGATCGTGGCGGCCATCGACTTCCCCTCGTAGACCGGGTCGGTGACCATCCCCTCGGTGCGCGCGGCCAGCTCCATCGCGGCGATCGTCGTCTCGTCCGGGATGCCGTAGATCCCGGCGTGGTACCGCTCGTCGAGCTCCACGTCGTCCAGGGTGAGCTCGCGCTGCACGCCGATCGCCGACGCCGTCCGCTGCGCGATCCGCAGCACCTGGTCCCGGGTCTCCGCGGGCTTCGCCGAGGCGTCGACGCCGAGCACGCGGCGCGGCCGGGCGCCCTGCTCCTCCAGCTGCGCGAAGCCGGCGACCATGCCCGCCTGGGTCGAGCCGGTGACCGAGCAGACGACGACGGTGTCGAAGAAGACCCCGAGCTCCGCCTCCTGCTGGGCGACCTCGTGCGCCCAGTTGGCGAAGCCCAGCCCGCCGAGCGGGTGGTCCGACGCCCCGGCCGGGATGGGGTAGGGCTTGCCGCCGCGCGCCTCGATCTCGGCCAGCGCGGTCTCCCAGCTCTCCTTGAACCCGATGCCGAACCCGGCCTTGACCAGTCGCACGTCGGCCCCCGCCAGCCGGGAGATGAGGATGTTGCCGACCTTGTCGTAGACGGCGTCCGGCCAGTCGACCCAGCTCTCCTGCACCAAGACGCACTTCAGCCCGAGGTGCGCGGCGACCGCGGCGACCTGCCGGGTGTGGTTGCTCTGCACCCCGCCGATCGAGACCAGCGTGTCGCAGCCCTGGGCCAGCGCGTCGGCGACCAGGTACTCCAGCTTGCGGGTCTTGTTGCCCCCGTAGGCGATGCCGGAGTTCACGTCCTCCCGCTTCGCCCACACCGCGGCGCCGCCCAGGTGCTCGGTGAGCCGGTCGAGCCGGTGCACCGGCGAGGGGCCGAAGAGCAGGGAGTGGCGGGGGAAGTCAGCAAGGCTGGCCATCGGTGGTCTCCTCCAGTTGGGACAGCAGCGCCGTCCAGATCTCGGTGGTGGTCGCGACGGCGGTGTCGGCGTCGGCTGCCGCGCAGGCGGCGATCAGGCGGTCGTGCAGGGCGACCGAGCCCTCGCCGTGGGCGGCGAAGCGCTGCCGTTCCAGCCGGCGGATCGCCGGGGTGAAGCGGTCGACGGTGGCGGTGAGGGCGGCGTTCCCGCAGCGGGCCAGCAGGACGTCGTGCAGCTCGTCGTCGGCGTCCATCGCCGCGTCGACGTCCGCCGCCCGCAGCGCGGCGGCGAACCGCTCGTTGGCCGCGCGCATCGCGGCGACGTCCTCGGCGGTGACCCGGCCGGCGGCCTCGCGCACCGCCAGCTCGTGCATCGCCCGGACGACGACGGCGGCGTCCCGCACCTGCTCGAGCACCAGCGGCGTCACCCGGGTGTGGCTCTGCGGCTTGGCCTCCACCAGCCCCTCGTCGGTCAGCCGGGCCAGGGCGGCGCGCACCGGGGCCACGGAGAGACCGAGCCGGCTGGCGAGCGCGGCGTCCTTCACCACCGTCCCGGGCGGGAGGTCACCGGCCACGATCGCGTCGCGGATCCGGGTCAGCGCCTCGTCGCGCAGCAGCACGCGCGGCACAGGGTCGAGGGGCACAACTGACATCTGACATGTCAGTTGCCTGCGATGTCAAGGGCCGGATCGCTGCGGTCGTCGGCAGGGCGGGCGCTGTTCCGCCCCGGCGCACCGCCGCCAGCATCGACGGCATGGACTGGACCACCACCTCCGCCGAGGCCGCCGCCCACTTCGTCCGGCGGCTGGCCGTGGAGACCGACGTCTCCGACGTCCACGCGGCCCTGGAGTCCGGCCGGCCCGGCTTCGCGCTGGTCGACACCCGCAGCGCGGAGTCCTGGGCGCAGGGGCGCGTGCCCGGCGCCGTCCACCTGCCCGGACGGGAGATCGCCGGGCGGGCGGCGGTCGAGCTCGACCCCGCCGTCCCGGTGGTGGCGTACTGCTGGGGGCCCGGCTGCAACGGTGCCACCCGCGCGGCGCTGACCCTGGCCCGGCTGGGCTACCGGGTGCGGGAGATGATCGGCGGGTTCGAGTACTGGGCCCGGGAGGGCCTGCCGGTGGAGACCGCGACCGGGACCACCCGCCCGGCGGTCGACCCGCTCACCGCCCCAGCAGGGGTCAGCTGCGGCTGCTGAGCCTCAGTGCCGGCCCGCACACGACTGCGCGGGGAGGCTCTCGCGGGCCCAGGTGGTCAGCTGCTCGAGCACCGGCGTCAGGGACCGGCCCGCGTCGGTCAGCTGGTAGCTCACGGCCACCGGCGGCCCCTCGTCCACGGCGCGGTGGACCAGCCCGACCGCAGCCAGCTCGCTCAACCGGTCGGAGAGCACGGAGTCGCTGATCCCGCCCACGGCCCGGCGGAGCCCGGTGAAGGTCGCCGGCCCGCCGGCGAGCACGCCGATGATCAGCCCGTTCCACCGCTTGCCGAGGAAGCCGAACGCACGCGCCAGCGCGTCGTCGCACGCCTCCGGCGCGTGCACCACGTCCTCGACCACCCGGTCATCGTAGAGCCGTCGACCCTCGTGCTCCTGGGATCGAAGTGCTAGCTTTCTCGAAGTGCTAGCAATCCGCTAGCAACTAGCTTCGAGGGAGTGTCATGTCGCTGTTCCGTCTGGACGCCAGCATCCGGGTCGAGGGGTCGGCCAGCCGCGAGATCGCGGACATCGTCGAGCGCGAGTGGCGGTCCGGGAACCCCGACGCCCCGGTCACCCGCCGGCACGTCGGCACCGAGCCGCTGCCGGCCGACGCCTGGGGCGCCGCCGTCGCCGGCTCCTACCTCACGGCCGAGCAGCGGACGCCGGAGCAGGCCGACGCCCTGGCCCTGGCGGCGACGCTGACCGACGAGCTCGTCGACGCGGAGGCGCTGCTCCTCGCCGTCCCGCTGTACAACTTCGGCGTCTCCCAGCACCTCAAGACCTGGGTCGACCTGGTCATCACCGACCCGCGGATGGGTCCCCGCGCCGAGCCCCCGCTGGCCGGCAAGCCCGCCGTGCTGGCGGTGGTGCGCGGCGGCAACTACAGCGCCGGCACCCCGCGCGAGGGCTGGGACCACGCCACCTCCTGGCTGCGGCGCATCCTGGCCGACGTCTGGCAGCTGGACCTCCGGGTGGTCGAGCGGGACTTCACCCTGGTCGGGGTCAACCCGGCGCTGGACTCCTTCACGGACATGGCCGCCGAGCTGAAGGCCACCGCGGATCGGGAGGCGGCCGAGCACGGCCGGCTGCTCAGCAGCACCCCCGCCGCCGCCTGAGCCACGACGTCCGCACCCCGGCTCGGTGCAGCGCCGGGGGCGGGTCGTCGGTCGCAGCTCACCCGGCTCAGCCCTGCCCCAGCTCGACGGTCATCGCCACCTCGTACCGGTCTCCGCGGTAGGTCGACAGCGCGTGCTCGACCGGCCGGCCCGCGCTGTAGGAGACCCGGTCGAACACCAGCACCGGGCGGGACGGCGACACTCCCAGCAGGACGGCGCACTCCCGGTCGGCCTCCGCCGCCCGCACCGTCTGCTCGGCCCGCTCGATCGCACAGCCGTACCGCTCGGCGAACAGCGTGTAGAGCGAGCCGGTGAGGTCGGCCTCGTCCAGGTCGGGCGCCACCGCGACCGGGTACCAGCCGTCGTCGACCGACATCGGCTGGTCGTCGGCCAGCCGCAGCCGGCGCACGTGCCAGGCCCGCTCGCCCGCGGCCAGCTCCAGCGCGGCCCCGGTCATCGGCGGCGGCACGGCGCGGGCGACCGCCAGGACGACGGTGCTCGGCCGCAGCCCGAGCCGGCGCATGTCGGAGTGGAAGGACGCCAGGTGCAGCCGGGACCGGGCGGGCCGCTCGGCCACGAAGGTGCCCTTGCCCCGCACCCGCACGAGCACGCCCTCGCTGACCAGCTGGCCGATCGCCTCGCGCACGGTGATCCGGCTGACCCCGTGCTCGACGCACAGCTGGCGCTCCCCGGGCAACGGGGCGCCCGCCGGGAGCCGGGTGGCCAGCTCGGTCAGCCGGGCGCGCAGCTGCTCGTGCTTGGGCACCACCCCGTCGACGATCAGCGCGGTCACCACCTCTGGTCGGTCAGCTTGTGGCTGAGCACGTAGCGGTAGTAGTCGGCCCGGGCCAGCTGGGCACCGGCCGCCTCGTCGACGACGAGGGTGACGTGCCGGTGCAGCTGGAGCACCGACGCGGGGCAGGACGCCGTCAGCGGCCCCTCCACGGCGGCGGCGATCGCGGCGGCCTTGGCCTCCCCGGTCGCCACCAGCACCAGGTGCTCCGCACCCAGGATCGTGCCCAGCCCCTGGGTGATCACGTGCCGGGGCACCGCGGTGACGTCGTCGCCGAAGAACCGCGCGTTGTCGGACCGGGTCTGCTCGGTGAGCGTCTTGACCCGGGTGCGGCTGGCCAGCGACGAGCCGGGCTCGTTGAAACCCAGGTGCCCGTTGGCCCCGATCCCGAGCACCTGCACCGCCACCGGCCCGGCGGCCAACAGCCGGTCCTCGTAGTCGTGGGCGGCCTGCAGCGGGTCGGCCGCTGCGCCGTCCGGGCCGTGCACCACCGCCGGGTCGAGGCCGAGCTCGTCGGTCAGCTCCCGGCGGATCACCTCGCGGTAGCTCTCCGGGTGGCCGGCGGGCAGGCCCACGTACTCGTCGAGCAGGAACGCCTGCACCCCGTCGAAGGACAGCCCCTCCTCCCGGTGCCGGCGCAGGAGCTCGCGGTAGGCCAGCAGCGGCGAGGACCCGGTGGCCAGGCCCAGCACCACCGGCCCGCCCCGGCCCAGCGCGGCCAGCACCGACCCGGCGACGGCGTCGGCGACGACCCGCCCGCAGTCCTCGGGGGTGGGCAGCAGGACGACCTCCACGGTCAGCTCTCCTCTCGGTGCACCCACGCGCCGGCCCGCAGGACGGCGGTGGGGTTCAGGTGCAGGTCGGTGACGAGCACGTCGGCCCGCCGGCCCGGAGCCAGCTCGCCCACGTCCTCGCGGCCCAGCAACCGGGCCGGGGTGGCGGTCGCCGAACGGACGGCATCAGCGAGTGGGACTCCAGCTGCCACCGTCGACCGGACGACGTCCACCAGCCGGGCGGTGCCGCCGGCGATGGCGCCCGATCCCCCGGCGAGCCGGGCGACGCCGTCGCGCACCTCGACCGGCAGCGAGCCGAGGCGGTAGCTGCCGTCCGCCATTCCGGCGGCGGCCATCGCGTCGGTGACCAGTGCGATCGCCCCCGCACCGACCAGGGCGAAGACCGTCGCCACCGTCTCCGGTGCCAGGTGCACGCCGTCGCCGATCAGCTCGACCACCAGCTCGCCGCGCACAGCGGCGGCCAGGCAGGCGGCGACCGGGCCCGGCGCCCGGGACAGCAGCGGGGGCATGCCGTTGAACAGGTGGGTGGCGGACAGCGGGCCGCCAGGGGCAGCCGACCGGATCGCGGCGGTGACCTCGGCGGCGGCGGCGGCGGTGTGCCCGAAGCTGGGCAGCGCCCCGTGTGCGCGCAGCAGGTCGACCAGTTCGGCCCGGTGCGCGGTCTCCGGCGCCAGGGTCATCGAGACGACGGTCCCCCGCCCGAGGGTCAGCAGCTCGGCCAGCAGCGCCGGATCTCCCGGGACGAGTGCAGCCGGGTCCTGGGCGCCGCACCGGGCGGCGGAGAGGAACGGTCCCTCCAGGTGCACCCCGGCCAGCTCGCCGGCCTCGACCAGCGGGGCCAGCACGGTCAGCCGCTCGCGCAGCACCGCCGCCGGGGCCGAGACCAGGCTGGCCACCACCGTCGTCGTCCCGTGCGCCCGGTGGTGGGCGGCTGCGGCGCGCACCCCGGCGACGTCCGCATCGGGGAAGCCGTGCCCGGCCGCGCCGTGGCAGTGCAGGTCGACCAGGCCGGGCAGCAGCAGCGTCCCCGGCGCGGGGGCCGGCAGCGCACCGGTCCAGTCCCGCGCCGGGCCGGCGAACGCGACCCGGTCGCCGGCGACGGCGAGCACCCCGTCGTCCACGACCGAGCCGCCGGTGACCAGCCGGCCCCGCAGCACGGAGCCGGGCGCGGTGCCGCTCAGGATCACGGCCCCCTCGGGTGCTCGGGGCGCGCCGGGCGCCGGTCGGGTGGTCAACTGGTCATGACCAGTTGACCGGAGGATCGTCGCCGGGCGCGGGCGATGTCAACTCCGCACCGCCGTGCGCCCGCCGTCCACGACCCGCGCTAGCGTCCGCCCGTGACCGATCGGACGAGGACCTTCGCCTGGGGCGACCCGATGCAGACCGCCACGGCCGCCCGCGCGAGCGCCGGGGTGGACGTGCTGCGCGCCGTGGTGGCCGGGGAGCTCCCCGGGCCACCGATCGCCGACACCCTCGGGTTCGACCTGATCGAGGTGGAGCCGGGCCGCGTCGTCTTCGCGTTCGAGCCGGCCGAGTACCACTACAACCCGATCGGCTCGGTCCACGGCGGCGTCTACGCAACGCTGCTCGACTCGGCCACCGGCTGCGCCGTCCACTCGATGCTGCCGGCCGGCGTCGGCTACACCAGCCTGGACCTGACGGTGAAGTTCCTCCGCGCGATCACCCTGGACACCGGCCGGGTGACCTGCGTCGGCACGGTGACCCACCTGGGCGGCCGGACGGCGCTGGCCGAGGCCCGCCTGCTCGACGCGGAGGACCGGCTGCTCGGCACCGCGAGCAGCAGCATCCTGGTCATCCGCCCGCAGCCCGGCACCCAGGTCGGCTGAGGCCCGCGCCGTCCTCGAGTGCGCAGTCGAGGTCGCCCCGCGCGGCGTGTCGTGCCGTGTCGGCGACCAGAACTGCGCACTCGACGCGCGCCTGGCACCGTCAGGCCGGGACGCTGACGCCGATGCCGCCTCGCGTCTGGGCGCCGTAGCGGGCGATCTCGGCGTCCAGGTCCAGCGGGCGGGTGGTCGCGCCCAGGGCCTGGACGTCCGGGGTGATCAGGTCGGCCGGCAGCAGCCAGGAGACCTCGAACTCGATGCCGTCGGGGTCCTTGGCGTAGAGCGCCTTGGTCGTGGCGTGGTCGGAGGCCCCGGCCAGCGCCCCGGCGTCGGCCAGCGCGCCACGGATCCGGGCCAGCTCGGCGAGGGTGTCGACCTCCCAGGCCAGGTGGTACAGCCCCACCGTGCTGCGCCCGGCACCGGAGGGGCCGGCCTGCGCACCGACCGCGAAGAGCCCCAGGTCGTGGTCGTTGGTCGACCCCTCGGCCTGCAGGAACACCGCCCGACCGGGCATCTCCGTCCGCACCCGAAAGCCGAGGACGTCGCGGTAGAAGGCGGTGCTGCGGTCGACGTCCCGGACGAAGAGGACGGCGTGGTTCAGGCGCTGGACGGGCACGGTGCACTCCTGGGATCGGTCGAGGTGCCCAGTCTGCGCCGTACTACTTGATTCTTCAAGCAAAATCCCGACGGTGTGACCCGCCCGAGCGGAGCGGGTAGGGCCGGGACGTGTCCGGACCAGTGCCACACGACGTCGTCGTCCGACTGGACCCGGAGCTGCGGTGGCTGCTCGCGCCGCGGTTCCGGTCCGCCGGCGACCGGCGGCTGCCCTTCGACCCCGATGCGACCGTCGGGCACCTGGTGCAGGCGGCCGGCGTCCCGCTGACCGAGGTCGGCCCGGTGGTGGTCGCCGGCGCGCAGGCGGCGCTCGACGTCCGGCCCGCGCCGGGCGCCGTCCTGGAGGTGCGGCCGGTAGACCGCCCCCAGCCGGTCCCCACCGGGGGGTTCCTGCTGGACGTCGGGCTCGGCGGACTGGCCCGGCGGCTGAGGTTGCTCGGCCTGGACGCCGCCTGGCGCAACGACGCCGACGATCCCGAGCTCGTGGCCCAGGCAACGGCCGAGGACCGGGTGCTGCTGACCCAGGACCGCGGACTGCTCATGCGCCGGGCGCTCCCGGCCGGGGCCCTGGTGCGCGGCGGCGGCACGGACGAGCAGCTCGCCGATGTCCTGGACCGGTTCGCCGTCGTCCCGGCGCCACTGACCCGGTGCACCACGTGCAACGGCGAGCTGCGGCCGGCGCCCAAGGCCGCGGTGGCCGACCTGCTGGAGCCGGGTACCCGCCGAACCGTCGAGGAGTTCTCCCGGTGCACCCGGTGCGGCCAGGTCTACTGGCGCGGCGCGCACGCCACCCGGATCGACGCGATCCTGCAGCAGGCCGCCGGGACCCGGGCGACGCTGCAGCCACCCGTGGTCTGATCCTCGGGTGAGCGAACCCCCCGTCGTGCGGAAGGCCACCCGCGCCGACGTCCCCCGGCTGGCGGCCACGCTGGCCGTCGCCTACCCCGACTACCGCTGGACCTCCTGGGCGCTGCCCGAGGACGGCCGCACCCAGCGACTGTCCCGCTGGGCGGAGCTGTGGGGCGCGCTGGTGCCGGTGCTGGCGGGGACGGCGTGGGTGACCGACGACGTGAGCGCGGCCGCTGCCTGGGTCGCCCCCGATGCCGGAGAGCACGCCGCGGATCTGCAGGCGGTCATCGACCGCGACCTGCCGCGGGTGTTCGGCGCCCGCCAGCCGGTCGTGCTGGCCAGCGAGCGGCTCGGCGCACTGGGCCGGCCCGAGGAGCCGCACTGGTGGCTGCACGCCGTCGGCACCCGGCCCGCCGCCCGGCACCAGGGGCTCGGCGCGGCGGTGCTCCAGCCGGTGCTCGAGCGCTGCGACGCCGACCGGGTGCCGGCCGCGGCGACGGTCTACACCTCCACCGTCGTCCGGTGGCTGCAGCGGTCGGGCTTCGCCGTCACCCACTCGACCCGGACGGCGGTCGACCACGAGCTGCCGATCTGGACCATGGTCCGCCAGCCGAAGCGGAGCTGACCCGACGCAGGTGAGCCTGACCTGACCCCTGGGGGCCACAGGTCGGCCCCGGTGGCCCGCGGGGGTCGGGCAGGAGAGGGACGACCGTTCCTGCCGCCGCCCCCGCGAGGTCACCGTGTACCTGTCGAAGACCGAGGCCGCCGTCCTCACCAGCACGCTGCCGCGCACCCTGCCGCGGCCCACCCCACCGGCGCCGAAGCGGCGGCTCTGGCCGCTGCTCGGGCCAGCGTTCGTCGCCGCGGTGGCCTACGTGGACCCCGGCAACTTCGCGACCAACTTCTCCGGCGGCGCCTCCTTCGGCTACACCCTGCTGTGGGTGATCGTCGCGGCCAACCTGATGGCGATGCTCATCCAGACCCTCACCGCCAAGCTGGGGCTGGCGACCGGGCGCGACCTGGCCACCTGCTGCCGCGAGCGGTTCCCCCGCCCGGTCACCTGGGGGCTGTGGGCGCAGGCCGAGGCGGTCGCCATCGCCACCGACCTGGCCGAGATCGTCGGCGGGGCGGTAGCGCTGAACCTGCTGTTCGGGGTACCGCTGTGGATCGGCGGGATCATCACCGCGATCGTCGCGTTCATCCTGCTCGCCGCCCAGTCCCGCGGCTTCCGGCCGTTCGAGCGGGTGATCACCGGGCTGCTGCTGGTCATCGGCGGTGGGTTCGTCTACACGCTGATCGGCTCCGGCATCGACCCCGGCGGCGTCGCCTCCGGCATGGTGCCGAGCTTCGCCGGCACCGACAGCCTGCTGCTCGCCACCGGCATCCTGGGCGCCACGGTGATGCCGCACGTCATCTACGTGCACTCCGCGCTCACCCCGGGCCGGTACGGCGACACCGTCACCGCGGGGAGGTCGCACTCCGGACGGCGCGGGCTGCTGCGGGCCCAGCGGATCGACGTCTTCATCGCCATGGGCCTGGCCGGGCTGGTCAACGCCGCGATGCTGGTGATCGCCGCGCAGCTGTTCACCTCCGGCGACGGCATCGAGTCACTGGAGAGCGTGCACGCCGGCCTGGGCGAGCAGCTCGGCAGCGGCGCGGCGCTCGCCTTCGCCGTCGCCCTGCTCGCCGCCGGGTTCGCGAGCTCCTCGGTCGGCACCCACGCCGGCCAGGTCGTGATGGCCGGGTTCCTGCGCAAGCACATCCCCGTGCTGGTCCGCCGGCTGGTCACCCTCGCCCCAGCGCTGCTGGTCCTGGGCCTGGGCGGTGACCCGACGACGGCGCTGGTCTGGTCGCAGGTGGTGCTCTGCTTCGGCATCCCGTTCGCCCTGGTGCCGCTGCTGTGGCTGACCTCTCGCAAGGACCTGATGGGCGGCTGGGTCAACCGGCGGGTCACCACCCTCGTCGGGTCGGTCGTCGCCGCGCTGATCATCGCGCTGAACGCCTACCTGCTGGTCAGCACCTTCCTGAGCTGACCCCTCACCCGGCAGGATGCCGGGATGGACACGCGGGAGCCGGTCGGCTGGGCGCCGGGCATGTCGATCCTGGCCGACACCGGCCCGGCGGAGTGGATCGAGACCGCGCTGACCCCGGGGCCCACCTCGTGGACGGTCGCCGGGCTCGTCCCGCCGGTCTTCGAGGCCTACGCCCGGGTGCTGCCGCCCAGCTACGAGGACTCCGAAGGCGAGCCGCGCCACCGGTGGTCAGAGATCGCCGCCGTCACCGGGGTGCCGCTGACCGCCGACATCCGGTTCGACGACCTGGTGGCGGGCTCCAGCCGCTGGGGCCGGCCCTCGGACGGCGGGCTGGACGCCCGCGAGACCGCAACCCTCGCCGACGTGCTGAGCGAGTTCACCGGGACGCCGGCGGAGGCCTGCTTCTGTCTCTGGGAGGGCTTCGGCCTCGAGGAGACCGAGGCCTGGACCGACCGGCCGATGCGCGTGGAGATCCCCCACCGGGCGTACCACCTGCTCACCGGCCCGGTCGCCGCTGCACCGGTGCTGCCCGCCGAGGTGCCGTGGCGGTGCGCGAGCCTGTGGTGGCCGGCGGACCGGGCGTGGCTGGTCGCCACCGAGATCGACGGCTACCTGACCTACGTCGGTGGCAGCCGCGCGGCGATCGACGCCGTCCTGACCGCCCCGGACCTCGACGCCGTGGCCGTGGACCCGTCCACCCCGCTGGACCCCAGCTACGGCTGAGCACCGCCGCACCGATGAGGAACGGCGTCCGGCGCCGTCTCAGGTACGACACCGCCGGCCCCCGACAGAGGAGCAC
This sequence comes from Modestobacter sp. VKM Ac-2985, assembly GCF_026967925.1. Taxonomy (GTDB): domain Bacteria; phylum Actinomycetota; class Actinomycetes; order Mycobacteriales; family Geodermatophilaceae; genus Modestobacter. The sequence goes on from NZ_JAPVBI010000002.1 coordinate 129,822, forward strand.
TGCACATGAGCGCGATCAAGGTCCACGAGTTCACCACCGTCGACGGGGTGGTCGACGCCCCGATGTGGACGATGGACTACGGCTTCCCCGACGACCTGGCCGCCTCCATCGGCACGCTGACCGGCGCCTCGACCGGGATCCTGCTCGGCCGGAACACCTTCGAGATGTTCGCCCCGGCCTGGTCGACCCGGACCGTCGAGGACGACGAGGGCGCCCCGTTCTTCAACGACACCCGCAAGCACGTGGTCAGCTCGACGCTGACCGATGCGGAGTCGGTCTGGCGGAACTCGACCGTGCTCGGCGGGTACTCGGCCGACCGGATCCGGGCGCTCAAGGACGAGGTGGACGGCGACCTGTACGTCAGCGGCAGCGTCACGCTGGTCCGGGCACTGCTCGCCGACGGGCTGGTCGACGAGCTGCACCTCTACGTCTACCCGCTGGCCGTGGGCACCGGGATCCGGCTGTTCCCGGAGGGCACGTCCCAGTCGCTGTCCCTCCTCGGCACCGAGTCGCTGAGCAACGGCGTCGCCCACCTCACCTACGGCCCGGCCGCCGGCTGACGCCTCGCTCGTGCGCCGTTCCCCGCTCTCCTGCGCCGCTGCACCGGCGCGAGAGCGGAGGGACCGGCGCGAGAGCCGGCCACCGAGAGGCCACGATCGCGACTTCGCCCCCCCCCGGTCGCCGGCCTCAGGCCGGTGGGGCCTCGCCGACCTCGGCGAACAGGGGGACGTCGCTGAGCCCGGCCACCGCCTGATCCGGTCCGCCGGCGGGGTCGGCAACCGCCGGGGGCACCAGCACCTCGATGCCGTCGCCCTCCGGGCGGGCGGTGGCGGCGGCGAGGACGTCGGGGTGCTCCCGGAGCAGCCGCTCGGCCTCCGCCCGCAGGTCACCGGGGCGGCACGGGGTCTGCTGGACGGTCACCTCGACGCCCGGGTCGGCCAGGACGGCGCGCACCGGCCCCGGCAGCTCGCCGTGCCAGCGCACGGTCAGCCGCTTGCGGTCCAGGCTGATCCCGGGGGTGCCGAAGTCCGGGGAGTCCCCGGCTGCTGCGCTGAGGCGCTCCAGCAGGTCGTAGATCGCCGTCGGGCCACCCGGGTAGGCCACGAACTCGCCGTGTCCCAGCCGCGGGGCCGGCCCGGCGGACGACTTCTTGCGTGCTGCCATGCCCGCCATCATCCAGGCTGGGCCGCATGGAGATCTCCGGTGCGCGCATCTGGGTCACCGGCGCCTCGACCGGCATCGGTGCGGCGCTGGCGACGGAGCTGGCCGATCGAGGGGCCCGGGTGGCGATCAGCGCCCGCAACGCCGAGCAGCTCACCGAGGTGGCCGGGAGCCGGATGGTCGTCGTCCCGGTGGACGTCACCGACCGGGCGGCCACCGTGGCGGCGGGCGAGCGGGTGCGGGAGGCCCTGGGCGGCCTGGACGTCGCCGTCCTGAACGCCGGCACCTGGTCGTCGTTCCACGTGGAACCGTGGGACTCGCAGCTGTTCGCCGACCACCTGCAGGTGAACGTGATGGGCGCGGTCCACACCATGGAGGCCGTCGTCCCGCAGATGCTGGCCGCCGGGCGCGGCCGGGTCGTCGGGGTCGCCTCGGTCGCCGGCTACCGCGGCCTGCCGGGCTCGGAGGCCTACAACGCGGGCAAGGCGGCGCTGATCAACCTGCTGGAGGGCCTGCGCGGCTCGCTGGCCCCGCGCGGCGTCGTCGTCCAGATCGTCAACCCGGGGTTCGTGACCACCCGGCTGACCGACCGGAACACCCATCCGATGCCGTTCAAGGTCGAGGCCGACGTCGCGGCCCGCACCATCGCCGACGGCATCGCCCGGGACAAGGCCGAGGTCGTCTTCCCGGTGCCGATGATGGTCGCGATGAAGCTGGCCCGGCTGCTGCCGGTCCGGCTGTGGACCCGGCTCACCGCCGAACTCGCCCGCCGCGGCGTGCACGGCGGACCGAGCCGCCGCGCGGGGTGACCGGTCAGACCGGTCCAGCCGCCGCGCGGCCCATCTCAACGACCAGGTGACCTGATCCCGTGGGGACCTACCGCACGGTCTGCCACCAGGTGGGTCCCCGCACGACCAGGTGACCTGATCGTGCGGGGACCCGGCCACGCCCGGGGGATGGCGGGCCCGGGTCAGTCGCGGGGGCCGCCGGCGACGTAGATGACCTGGCCGGAGACGAAGCCTGCGCCCTCGCTGCACAGGAACGACGCGGTGTGCGCGATGTCCTCGGGCTGGCCGACCCGGGCGACCGGGATCTGCTTGGCGGCCATCTCCTTGAACTGCTCGAACGGCACGCCCACCCGCTCGGCGGTCTGCGCGGTCATCTCGGTCTCGATGAAGCCGGGGGCGATCGCGTTCGCGGTCACGTTGTACCGGCCGAGCTCGATGGCGAGGGTCTTGGTGAAGCCCTGCATGCCCGCCTTGGCCGCGGAGTAGTTGACCTGGCCGCGGTTGCCCAGCGCCGAGACGCTGGAGAGGTTCACGATCCGGCCGAACTCCGCCTCCACCATGTGCTTCTGCGCGGCCTTGCTCATCAGGAAGGCACCGCGCAGGTGCACGCCCATGACGGCGTCCCAGTCCTCGACGCTCATCTTGAACAGCAGGTTGTCCCGGGTGATCCCGGCGTTGTTGACCAGCACCGTCGGGGCACCGAGTTCGGCGGCGATCCGCTCGACCGCGGCGTCCACCGACGCCTCGTCGGCCACGTTCGCGCCGACCGCGAGCGCCTCGCCCCCGGCCTTCTGGATCTCCTCGACCGTGCCCGCGCACGCGGCCTCGTCCAGGTCCAGGACGGCGACGGCCATCCCGTCCTGGGCGAACCGCCGTGCGATGGCAGCGCCGATCCCGCGCGCCGCTCCTGTGATGATCGCCGTCCGCTGCTGAGCCACTGCATCTCCTCGTCGAGTACGTCGGCGGGCCACGGTCGTCCGGCCCGCCGTGCTGCCTCAGTGCATAGCACCAGGTGCAGCGGGCTCGCGCACCCGGCCGGGCCCACCGGAGCCCGGCATCGTCACCGTCGGCTCGCGGACCGGGGAGCAGGCCTCAGCCGGGCACCACACCACCGCGCCAGGCGGCGTCGAAGAAGCCGACCTCCAGCTCCATGGCCCGGCGGTAGGCGCGGCGCACCGCGGGGGTGTCGGCAGCCGTCCCGTCCAGCAGCCGTTCCAGCGTGCCGGTCAGCTCCTCCAGGCCCGGGTCGGCGTAGGTGCTGACCCACTCGGCGTAGGTGCTCGCCGACCGGCCGGCCAGGGACTGCCCGAGGTGGGCGTACAGCCGCATGCACGGCGTCATCGCCGCGCAGGTCAACCCGGCCCCGCCCAGGGACGCCGTGGCGAGCAGGAACTCGGTGTAGGCCAGCGTGGCCGGCAGTGGCTCCACCGCGGCCAGGTCGATGCCCCACCGGGCCGCGTAGCCCTCGTGCAGCCGCAGCTCCTCGCGGACCCCGGCGAGCAGGTCGGCGAAGACGTCCAGCCCGGCCCGGTCGGGGCTGTGCGCGGCGCCGAGGGCGTAGGCGCGGGCGAAGGACTCCAGGAAGAACGCGTCCTGCGCCACGTAGCCGGCGAACAGCTCCGCCGGCAGGCTGCCGTCGCCGATGCCCTGCACGAACGGATGCGCCAGCGCGACGGCGGCGAGATCGGCGTTGGCGGCCCAGAGGTCAGCGGCCAGGCTCACGCCGCCTGCTCCAGGGCCATGTCCCAGAAGGCGATCTCGGCGGCGACGACCTCGGCGAAGACGTCGTCCTGTCCGCCACCCAGCGTGTCGGCCGCCGTCTCCAGGCCGGCGACGTAGCCGGCGAAGCCGGGCACGGTCCAGTGCTCGACGAACTCGCGGTAGGCCGGGGCGCCGGGCAGCGCGGTCGTCCAGGCGTCGAGGTAGGTGCGCTCGATGGTCCACAGCGCGGTCAGCGCGACCGGCACCTCGGCGGCGTCCAGCCGGTCCAGCAGCTCGGCGTAGGCCGCGGTGGCCGGCAGCGCGGGTGCGGTGAGGTCCAGGCCGCGGGCGACCGCCTGCTCCTCGAACCAGGCCAGCTCTTCGACCAGGGCGACCAGGCCGCCGGCGAGCACGGCCTGGGCGGGCCGCGGCGCGCGGGCCAGCAGCCGGGCCTGGAAGCGCAGCAGGTCGGCGACGAAGCGGGCGTCCTGGACGAGCCAGGTGTCGAAGGCGCCGGCGGGCAGCGACCCGTCGCGCACCGCGGTCAGGAACGGGTGCGCGGTGGCCGCGCGCCAGCTCTCGGGATGACGTCGGAGCAGCTCGGAGACCGGCACGGCGCGGACTCTACGAGGTGGTTAGGGTGGCCACGTCATGGCGTCGAGCCATGTGCGGGAGCTCGGAGGACCGGGCTGAGAGGGCGGCTGACGCGCCGCCGACCGCTGGAACCTGACCGGGTAATGCCGGCGTAGGGAGCCCGTGATGAGCACATCTGAAACCGTCGGCACGACCACGTCCGGGGCGGACGCACCGCTCACCCTCACCGAGCCGGCGGCCCGCACGCTGGGCTTCCGCGAGTCCGCGGGCCTGTGGGGCAACCTGGGCATCAGCCTGCTGCTGCCGGTGGCCGCCGTCTACGTCGTCCTGCCCGGGCGGCCGCTGTCGGTCACGCTCGCCGCGATCGTCGTCGGCGCCGTCATCGGCGCATCGCTGCTGGGGCTGGCCGCCGCCGCGGGCGCCCGCGAGGGCGTGCCGGGGATGGTGCTGCTGCGCGGCCTCCTCGGCCGGCGGGCCTCCTACCTGCCCACCGCGCTGAACCTGGTGCAGTGCATCGGCTGGGCCACCTTCGAGATCGTGATCATCGCCGAGGCGGCGTCCCGGGTGCTGGACGCGCCGCGGTGGCCGTTCGTGCTGGTCGCGGGAGTACTCGCCACCGCGATGGCGCTGCGGCCCCTCGGCGTGGTCCGGGTGCTGTCCCGGTACGCGGTGTGGCTGGCACTGGCCGCGATCGTCTACCTGTTCGTCGAGGTGCTCTCCGAGCCGCTGGCCCCGCTGGACGCCGGCGGCGCCGCCTCGTTCTGGACGGCGACCGACATCGTGATCGCCCTGCCGGTCTCCTGGTTCCCGCTCGCCGCCGACTACACCCGGCACGTGCGCAGCGGCCGGGTCGCCGGCACCAGCACCGCCCTGGGCTACGGCCTGGCCACCACCGCCATGTTCACCCTGGGCGTGCTGGCGCTGGCCGCCTACGGCAGCTCCGGGCTCGACGTCATCGACGCGCTGCTGGCCGTGCAGCTCGGAGCGGTGGCGGTGCTGGTGCTCGTCGTGGTCGAGCTCGACGAGGCCTTCGCGAACGTCTACTCCACGGCCGTGTCGGCGCAGAACGTGGTGGCCCGGCTGGACCGCCGGCTGCTCGCGCTGGGCGTGGGTGCCACCGCCACCGTGCTCGCGCTGAGCTTCGACATCGTCGCCTACGAGCCGTTCCTCTTCCTGATCGGCGCGGTCTTCGTCCCGCTGATCGGCGTCTTCCTGGTCGCCTACGCGCTGAGCGCCCCCGGCCGGTGGGACACCTCGGACACCGCCCCGGCCCGGCTGGTCTACCTGCTGCCGTGGCTGGCCGGGTTCGTCGCCTACCAGCTGACCCTGCCGACCTTCTTCTCCGGCGTCGGCGCCGGCTGGACCTCCTGGTGGGCCGCACGCCAGGCCGACCTCGGCATCGACCCGGCCAACGGCTGGTCGGCCTCGCTGGTCAGCCTGGCGGTCGCGGCGTCCCTCACCGCGGTGGTCGCACTGCTCGACGCCCGCCGCGGGCGGCAGCGGGCATGACCGGGTCGCTGGGCCGGCTGCACGTGCTCACCGACGCCGACGGCGGCCCCGGTGCGCTCGCCGTGGTCGCGGCCGCGGTGGCCGCGGGGGCGCCGGTGGTGCAGGTCCGGGCGAAGGGCTGCAGCGACCGGGTGCTGCACGACTTCGCCTCCGCGGTCGTGCAGCTCTGCCGGCCCGCCGGCACCACCGTCCTGGTCAACGACCGGGTCGACGTCGCCCTGGCCGTCGGCGCCGACGGGACGCACCTGGGCGCCGACGACCTCCCCCTCGCCGCCGCCCGGCGGGTCGCCGGGCCGGGGCACCTTCTCGGCGGCACGGCCCGCGACCCGCAGCGGGCCCGGGAGCTGGTGGCCGAGGGCGCGGACTACCTGGGGGTCGGCCCGGCCTTCGCCACCACCACCAAGACCGGTCTCCCCGCCCCGATCGGGGTCGCCGGGATCGGTGCCGTGGCCGCCGCGGTGCCGGTGCCGGTCATCGCCATCGGCGGGGTCACCGCGGCACGGGTCGGGGAGCTGCTGGCCGCCGGCGCCGCCGGGGTCGCGGTGGTCGGTGCGGTCACCGGCGCCGCCGACCCGGGTGCCGCGACGGCGGAGCTGCTGCGGGCCCTGGCGGCCCCCCGGTGATCGACGTGGCGGTCGCCGGAGGCGGGCTGATCGGGCTGTCGGTGGCCTGGCGGACGGCCCAGCGCGGCCTCTCAGTCGCCGTCGTCGACGACGCCCCGGGCAGCGGCGCCTCCGCGGCCGCCGCCGGGATGCTCGCGCCGGTCACCGAGGCCGCCTACGGCGAGCAGGCGCTGCTCCGGCTGTGCCTGGCCTCACTCCAGCGCTACCCGGCGTTCGCCGCCGAGGTCGAGGCGGCCGGCGGCCTGCCGGTCGGGCTGCGCACCGCGGGCACCGTGGTGGTCGGCTTCGACGCCGACGACGTGCGGGCGCTGGACGCGCTGCACGGCTACCAGCAGGAGCTCGGGCTGGCCGTCGAGCGGCTGACCCCGCGGGAGACCCGCCGCCGGGAGCCCGCGCTCACCCCCCGCCTGCGCGGTGGACTGGCCGTCGAGGGCGACCACTCGGTCGACGGCCGGGCATTGCACCGGGCGCTGACCGCAGCCGCCGAGGCCGCCGAGGTGCGGTTCGTCCGGGACCGGGTGGCCGGCGTGGAGGTCGCCGGTGGGCGGGCCACCGGGCTGCAGCTGACCGACGGCTCGGTGCTGTCCGCCAGCACCGTCGTCCTGGCCCTGGGCGCGCACAGCGGCACCCTCCCCGGGGTGCCCCCGCTGCCGGTCCGGCCGGTGAAGGGGCAGATCCTGCGGATGGCCGGCGCGGCCGGGCTGCTCACCGGCACGGTGCGGGCGCTGGTCCGCGGCCGGCAGGTCTACCTGGTGCCCTACGGCGAGGACGGGCTGATCGTCGGGGCGACCACCGAGGACCGCGGCTTCGACGCCACGGTCACCGCCGGCGGGGTGCACGACCTGCTGCACGACGCGATCGAGGTGGTGCCCGGGGTGACCGAGCTGGAGCTGCTCGAGACCCTCGCCCGCTGGCGGCCCGGCACCGACGACAACGCCCCGCTGCTGGGCCCCAGCGGGCTGCCTGGGCTGGTGCTCGCCACCGGTCACCACCGCAACGGCGTCCTGCTCACCCCGGTGACCGGCGACGTCGTCGCCGAGCTGCTGGCCACCGGCGAGCTGCCCGAGCTGGCCGCCCCGTTCACCGTCGAGAGGTTCCCACACCGATGACCATCCCGTTGACCGTCAACGGCAGCCCCGTCGAGCTGCCGGCCGGCACGACCGTGGCCGCGCTCGTCGCGCAGCGCACCAGCGGGCACGACCGGGTCGCGGTCGCCCGCAACGGCGACGTCGTCCCGCGCAGCAACTGGACGACGACCGAGCTCTCCCCCGGCGACCGCCTCGAGGTGCTCGCCCCCACGGCAGGAGGCTGAGATGCAGAAGGACCGCGAACTGACCGAGGAACTGGCTCCCGCACTCGAGCAGGAAGAGGCCACCGACCCGTTCTCCCTGGGCGGGGAGACGTTCACCTCCCGGCTGATCCTGGGCACCGGCGGCCTGCCCAGCCTGGAGGTGCTGGAACGGGTGGTGCGCAGCTCGGGCACCCAGCTGGTGACCGTGGCGCTGCGCCGGGTCGAGGCAGCTGCGGGCAGCGCGATGCTCGAGGTGCTCAACCGCTGCGGGGTCCGGCTGCTGCCCAACACGGCCGGCTGCCAGACCGCCCGGGAGGCGGTGCTCACCGCCCAGCTGTCCCGGGAGGCGTTCGAGACCGACTGGATCAAGCTGGAGGTCATCGGCGACGACCGCACGCTGCTGCCCGACGCCGTGGAGCTGATGGACGCCGCCGAGCAGCTGGTCGCCGACGGCTTCACCGTGCTCGCGTACACCACCGACGACCCGGTCCTCGGCCGGCGGCTCGCCGACGTCGGCTGCGCGGCCGTCATGCCGCTCGGCTCACCCATCGGCAGCGGGCTGGGCATCCGCAACCCCTACAACATCGCCCTGCTCCGCGAGGAGGTCAGCGTGCCGGTGGTGCTGGACGCCGGGATCGGCACCGCCTCCGACGCGGCCCTGGCGATGGAGCTGGGCTGCGACGCGGTGCTGCTGGCGTCGGCGGTGACCCGGGCCCGGGAACCGGTCCAGATGGCGCTGGCCATGCGGCAGGCCGTCGAGGGCGGCCGGCTGGCCCGCGGGGCGGGCCGGATCCCGCGTCGCTGGCTGGCCGAGGCGTCGACGTCGATGCAGGGGCTGCCCGAGCTGTGACCCTGCCGCGGCTGCTCGTGCTCACCGACCGCACACAGTGCCGGGGCAGCCTGACCGCCACCGTGGCCACCGCCGTCGACGCCGGCGCCCGGGCGGTGGTGCTGCGGGAGAAGGACCTCCCGCTCGACGAGCGGGCGCGCCTCGCCACCGAGCTGCAGGCCCTGCTGTCCCCGGTGGGCGGCGCCCTGGTCTGGGCCGGGGCCGCCGGCAGCGCAGGGTGGTCCGCCGTCCACCTGTCGGCGGCCGACCCCCTGCCGACGCCGCGCCCCGGCCGGCTCGGCCGCTCCTGCCACACCGCCGCCGAACTGGCCCGGGCCCGGGCCGAGGGGTGCGACCACGCCTTCCTGTCCCCGGTGTTCCTGACCGCCTCCAAACCCGGCCACGGCCCGGCACTCGGGCTGACCGGCCTGGCCGAGCTGGTCCCGCACGGGCCGCCGGTCTACGCGCTGGGCGGCATCGGCCCCGACGACGTCGCCGGTTGTCTCGCCGCCGGCGCCCGGGGTGTGGCGGTGATGGGCGGGGTGATGCGCGACCCGTCGTCCGTGCGGGACCACCTGGCCGTGCTCACCGGCTGAGGGACGACGCGCCGTTCGACTGGCGCGACCCACCCCGGACCGGTGAGGTGGGCATCACAGCAGGTTCATGATTGGACCTGCCCCTGCCGAGACAAGACAGGGGTTCGCCGTGCAGACAGGCGGCCAGACAGCGAGGAGACCGGGTGACGGGCGAGCGCACCAGCCTTGCGTGGCCGTCGTCCCCTCCGCCGCCCGCCGAGGACCGCTGGCACTGGGCGCTGAGCAGCGTGGCCGAGCTCCCCCGGGTGCGCGCCCAGCTGCGCCGTGGGCTGGCCGAGGAGTCCCGGGGCGACCGCGAGGCGATCGAGCTCGACGAGGCCGTCGTCCTCGCGTTCGACGAGATGGCCTCCAACGCCCTCCGGCACGGGGGCGGTGGCGTGCAGGCCTCGGTCCAGCGGACGCCGCACGCCTGGTTGATCGAGGTGCGTGACTCCGCGGCCCAGCGCCCCCCGCAGCCGGCGGTGGATCGTGACCCCAGCCAGGGCGGGCTCGGCCTCTACCTGATCGCCGAGATGTCCGACGCGCACGGCTGGCACCTCACCGACGGCCAGAAGAGCGTCTGGGCGTTGCTCCCCCGCCGCTGAGTCCCCCGCCGCTGAGCCGGCTCAGCTCCCCGGCGACCGCACGTCCGACCCACTCTCGACCGGGCGGGTCAGGTCCTCCCGGTACAGCCGGACGGCGACCAGCGCGACGTCGTCCTCCGACCCCTGCGGGCGCAGCCGGACGACGATCTGGTCCAGCAGCAGCTCCAGCGGCAGCTGCCCCAGCTCGGCGAGCAGGCCGACCAGCCGGGCGACGCCCTCGTCCAGCGGCAGGTCGGGGCCCTCGACCAGGCCGTCGGTGTACAGCAGCACGGTGGACCCGTGCTCCAGCACGGTCACCTGCTCACGCCGGGCAGTGGTCGGGTCGATGCCGAGCATGAGGTCGGCCCGCTCGGTGGCCAGCACCTCCACCCGCCCGTCCGGGGTGAGCACCAGCAGCGGCGGGTGGCCGGCGTTGGACCAGCGGAGCCGGGTCTCGCCGCGGTCCCGGTCGACCTGCTCGCGCTCGAGCCGGGCCACGGCCGCGGTGGCCAGCGTGCGCACCTGCAGCCCCTCCATCGCCCGGTCGAGGTCGGTGAGCACCCCGGCCGGCCCGGCACCGCCGCTGTAGGCGATGCCGCGCAGCAGGCTGCGCAGCTGCCCCATGGCCGCGGCGGCCACCGTGTCGTGGCCGACGACGTCCCCGATGGCCACCACCGTCGCCCCGCCGGGCTGGCGGAAGGCGTCGTACCAGTCGCCGCCCACCTGGGCGGCCTGGACGGCGGGCACGTAGCGCACGGCGGTCTCGCAGTGGTCGGACTCCGGCGGGTCGGTGAGCAGGCTGCGCTGCAGCTCCTCGGCCATCCGTCGCTGCTGCTCCTGCAGCGCCGCCCCGTCCAGCGCGACCGCCACCCGGTCGGCGACCTCCCGCAGCAGCTCGAGTTCCCGGGCGTCCATCGGGGCCCGGCCCCGGTCGCGGTAGAGGGTCACCGCCCCGAGCACCTGCCCGCGGGCGACCAGCGCCAGCGCCACCGCGGTCCCGGGGTCCAGCACCCAGTACGCCTCGCGGACCTCTCCCGCCGGCAGCCCGTTCCCCACGGCGGCCGCCATGTCGGGGACGACGGTGACCTCACCGGTCGCCAGGGCGTCGACGATCGGGGCGGTGCTGGTCAGCGCCGCCAGCCGGAGCCGGGCGTACGTGGCCGCGACCGGGCGGGCGGCCGGGTCCTGGTGCCAGCTGGCCACGTCGTGCAGCCGGCCGTCCTCCTCGACCAGGCTGGCGATCGCCCAGTCGGCCAGGTCGGGCACGACGGCCTGCACGATCTCCTGCAGGGCACCGCGTGCACCCCGCCGGTCGACGAGGGCGGTGGAGAGGACGTCCGACACCCGGGCGACCAGCGCGAGGCGCTCGGCGTCCCGGCGGGCGGCCTCCTCGGCGCGGTGACGCTCGGTGACGTCGAGGAAGTACACGGACAGCCCCTCGTCGCTGGGCCAGGCCCGCACCTCGTACCAGCTGTCCAGCGGTGGCGGGTACCACGCCCGGAACAGCGCCGGCTCGCCGCTGTCCATGGCGTGCCGGTAGTGCCGCTCGAAGTCGCTGCCGGCCGCGGCCGGGAAGAGCTCCCAGAGGTCGCCGCCCAGCAGCTCCGCCCGGCCGTTGCCCAGCAGCCGCTCGGCCTCGGCGTTGACGTAGGTGAAGGACCAGTCCCGGCCGAGGGAGAAGAAGGCCGCCGGCATCGACTCCAGCACCCGGGAGACCTGCGCCTCGGTCCGCCGCCGCTGGGTGGCGTCATGGGCGACCCCGACGACCCGGACCGCGGTCCCGGCGTCGTCCAGGACGGCACGGCCGCGGGCACGCACCCAGCGGACCTCGCCGCCGGGCAGCTGGACCCGGTGCTCCTGGTCGAAGCCGTCCCCGGTCGCCAGCGCCGTGCTGATCGTCGCGATGACGCCCTCCCGGTCGTGCGGGTGCACCCGCACGACCAGGGCGTCCAGCGTGCCGGGGAAGTCCGCGCGGTCCCAGCCGTAGAGGGGCAGCAGCCGGTCGTCCCAGATCAGCCGGTCGGCGACGGCGTCCCAGTCGAAGCTGCCGATCTCGGCCGCGTCGATGGCCAGCGCCCACCGCCACCCGGCGGCCTCCGACTCCGCGCTGACCCCGGCCAGCCGGAGCTCGCTCGCGGCGCACTCGGCGAGCAGCTCCAGGACGGCGACGTCCCGGTCGGTCCAGTCCCGTGGCGCTGCACCGACGACGCACAGCGCGGCTGCCATGCCCTCCAGCGGCACCCCGAGGTAGGCCCCGACCGCACCGGAGACCGCCGGCGACCGGCCCGCCACCCGGGGGTCGTGCGCGGCGTCCCGGACGACGAGCGGCTCCCCCGACTCGACGGTCAGGGCGCACAGCGCCTCCACCAGCGGCGTCCCGACACCCGCGGGACCGGCAGCCGGACCGCTGACGACGGCCGCCGACTCCGCTGCGCCGACCAGCGAGAGCTGGGCGACGTCGGGCCCCAGCAGCCGGACGGCCAGATCGGTCAGCCGCTGCAGCAGGGGACCGGCGACCGGCGCCACGCGATCGGGGTGCTGCACCGACATGGCCTACCTGCCCCCGCTCCGTACGCCCGCCGGCGGGGGTCTCCACCGCTGCGTACCGGAACTGATCATGCCTCGTGGCACCGGCGCACTGCACAGAGCCATCCCAGGCGCCGCCGCCGCCCACGGGGGACGATGACCGGATGGACGGAACCACCCGCCCGTGGTCGCAGGTCGGCCGGCCGCGCTCGTGGCACCCCCGTTCCTGGTCCGGTGCGGTGCAGCGCAGCTGGGCCCGGCACCCGCAGATCGGCCTGGCCCTGCGCGCCGCGCTCGCGGCGACGATCGCCTGGGCGCTCGCCCGCCTGATCCCGGGAGCGGCGCAGGAGTACCCCTACTACGCGCCGTTCGGTGCGGTGATCGCCATCTCCACCACCCTGGCCGGCTCGGCCCGGTCGGCCGCGCAGTCGGTGTCCGCGATCGCCCTCGGGGCGGCGGTGGCGCTGGCCGTCGACGCGTTGCCCGTCCCGATCGTGGCCCGGGTGGCCATCGTGGTGACCGTCGGGGTGCTCTTCGCCGGCTGGCACCGGCTGGGCAGCTCCGGCAGCTGGGTGCCCACCGCAGCGATCTTCGTGCTGATCATCGGCGGTGGTGACCCACTCGACTACGTGGTGGGGTACGCCGGGCTCACCTTCTTCGGTGCGCTGATCGGGACGGCCGTCCTGGCGCTCTTCCCGCCGCTGCCGCTGGCGCCCTCGCAGACCGAGCTCGGCCGGCTGCGCGACCTGCTGGCCACCCAGCTGGAGGACCTCGCCGAGGGCCTGCAACTGGAGCACCCGCCCACCGAGGACGAGTGGCGCGAGCGGATCCACACCATCGACCCGGTGCTGGCGCAGACCCGCGCAGCGGTCCAGCAGACCGACGAGGCCCGCCGGGGCAACCTCCGGGCCCGGCGGCACCAGCAGGACGCCGATCGGCAGTACGCCCAGGCCCGGGCACTGGAACGCCTGACGCTGATGGTGGAGGACCTCACCCAGCTGATCGCGGAGACCGAGACCGCCGACCTCTCCCACGTGGCGCTCGGCCCGTCGCTGCGGCCGTGCGCGGCCTCGGCGCTGGGCGGGCTGGCCGAGGTGCTGCGCTCGGTGGACGGCCCGACCGCCGAGCCCGACGTCACCCGCGCCGCCTACGACGAGCTGCACGCCCTCGAGGACCAGTTGCGGCGCGCCCGGCGGCACACCGACGACGACCTCTTCGCCGCCAGCAGCATCGCCCTGGCGATCCGGCGCTGCCTGGCCGCGGTGGTGCCCGAGGAGCTGGCCGAGGAGGAGGCGCCCAGCTGAACCGACCAGCGGCTCAGCGACCGACGGCTCAGCGACCGACGGCTCAGCGACCGACGGCGTAGCCCTGCATCCCCCGCGGGTTGGCCCCGGCGCGCAGGATGCCGGTCTCCGGGTCGACCGAGACCGCGGACAGCCGGCCCAGCGACCAGGGGTCGGAGACGGTGACCGCGTGGCCGCGACGGCGCAGCTCGGCGATGGTGTCGTCGCCGAGCCGGGACTCGACCACGAGCTCGCCCGGGGACATCTCGCGCGGGTAGAACGACGACGGGAAGCTGGTGGTGTGCCAGGCCGGCGCGTCGATGGCCGCCTGCAGGTCCAGCCCGCCCAGCACGTGGGCCAGCCAGAAGCACAGCTGCCACTGCTCCTGCTGGTCACCGCCGGGGGTGCCGAAGGCCAGGGTCGGCACGCCGCCGCGCAGCGCCAGCGACGGGGTGAGCGTGGTGCGCGGCCGCTTGCCCGGCTGCAGCGAGTTGGGGAGCCCGGGCTCCAGCCAGAACATCTGCGCCCGGGTGCCCAGCGCGAAGCCCAGCGAGGGGATGACCGGCGAGCTCTGCAGCCAGCCGCCGGAGGGGGTGGCCGAGACGAGGTTGCCCCAGCGGTCGACGACGTCGACGTGGCAGGTGTCGCCCCGGGTGGTGCCCCGGGTGTCCACAGTGGGCTCCCCGACCCCGGCGATCGTGCCGCGGTCGACCCGGACGCCGGCGGCGGCGTCGGTGACGAACGCGGGGAGCCGGGGCGGGCGCCCCCCTGGCGAGCCGGGCCGCAGCTCGGTGCTGGCCCGGTCGCTGATCAGCGCCCGCCGTTGCTCGGTGTAGCTGGTGGAGAGGAGGTCGTCCACGGGGGCCTCGGCCGTGTCGCCGTACCAGGCCTCCCGGTCGGCCATCGCCAGCTTCACCGCCTCCGCGCTGACGTGGACCAGGTCGGCATCGGCGGTGCCCGATGCGTACCCGGCCCCGGCCCCTGCTGCCGGGTGGCCGTCCAGCATCGCGAGCGCCTGGAGCAGCGCCGGGCCCTGGGACCACGGCCCGGCCTTCGCGAGCGTCCACCCCTGCCAGTCGAGGGTGACCGGCGGCTCGTACCTCGGTGCCCAGCTGGCCAGGTCCTCACCCGTGAGGAGGCCGCGGTGGGCACGACCGGAGTCGTCCATCACGGGGACACGGGAGAACTCGTCGATCGCCTCGGCGACGAACCCCGTGTACCAGGACGCCAGTGCCGCGTCGATCTGCGCCTCTCGGGAGGGTCCGCGCGCTGCGTCGAGCAGTCGGCGGTAGGTCGAGGCGAGGACCGGGTTGCGGAACAGGCGGCCGGCGGTGGGGGGTGCTCCGTCGGGGGCGAGCCAGGTGGCGGCCGAGGTCGGCCAGTGGGTGCGGAAGTGCTCGGAGACCGAGGCGACGGTCGCGGCGACCCGGGGGTGGACCGGGTGGCCGTGCTCGGCGTACTCGATGGCGAAGCGGAGGACGGCGTCCAGCGGCAGGGTGCCGTGGTCGCGCAGGAGGGTCAGCCAGGCGCCGAGGGCGCCGGGCACGGTGGCGGCGAGGAGACCGGTGCCTGGGATCAGGTCGAGACCGAGGCTCCCGAAGGCGTCGATCGTGGCGCCGGCGGGGGCGACCCCCTGACCGGACAGCACCACGGGGACCCCCGCGCCGGAGGCTGCCCGCGGGCTCCGGGCGAAGAGGATCGGGACCTCGCCCCCCGGGCCGTTGAGGTGCGGCTCGACCACCTGCAGGGTGAGGCCCGCAGCGACCGCGGCATCGAACGCGTTCCCACCGGCCTCGAGGGTCGCCATGCCCGCGGCGCTGGCGAGCCAGTGCGTCGAGGCGACCATCCCGAAGGTGCCGGCGAGCTCCGGCCGCGTGGTGAACACCCAGCCACCCTAGAGAGGGGGGGCCGGTTCGCGCTGGGTCGCGACGGCTCGGTCCCCGGGTTGCGGGGCTCGGTCACCGCGCTGCGGGGCCGAGGCGGTGCGGTGGGGGTGCTGGGCAGCTCCCGCATCGGCGGGGCGTCGTCGTCCTCCGGGGCTCGATGCCGGAGGACGATGTCGTGCTGCCGCAGGTCGACGCCGGCGGGCCACAGGTCGACCGGCTGCCGGGGCGCGGGCACGACCACCCGGGCCGGCCGCGGATCGGGCTCGGGGAGCGCCGCCAGGGTCAGCTGGTGCACCGGGGGCAGGAGCGGACGGCCCCAGCTGAGCGAGGCCCCGTTCGGGCCGCTGCCCCAGGCCGCCGCCCGCCGGCGCACGCCCCGCAGTCGGCCGAGCAGCTGCCGCACCGGGGCGGTCAGCCGCGGCGCCGGCGCAGCCAGCCGCACGGGCGTGGTGAGCAGGTCGACGGAGAAGTCGGTGGCGAACTCGATCGCCGCCTCGAGCTCGTGGTCCACGGCCGGTGGCCGGGACGGGGCGGGGGCCGGCCGCACCGCCGGGGCGACCGGGGACGGGGGCGCCGCACGCCGCGCGGACGGGGCCGGCCCGTCGGTCAGCCGGTAGACCGGCAGCGGGCTCGGGCGCCAGGCCAGGTGCGCACCGTCCTCGCCGGCGCCCCAGCCGGCGGCGCGGCGGGCGAGCTGGCGACGCCGGGACCGGGCCGGGCGCACCGGGACGGCGTCGTCCGCCAGCGGGCTGGGGCGCATGCCCAGCACGCCGCACGCCAGGCCGACCGCGAGGCCGAACGCCAGGTCGGTGGTGTTGGGCGCCGGGGTGTCGGTGCCGAACAGCCCGAGCCGCCCGGTCTCCCGGGGGGCGGGCAGGGCGGTCGACCGGACCGGTGCCAGCTGGATCGCCATTGCTGCCCTCCCGGGGAAGTAGTCGCCGCGGCCGGGGAAGGGGCCGCGGGCAAGGAAGAAGTTACGGACGGCGGAACCCCCGGACCCCCGTTCGGGACACCCCTCCCCGACCGCGTGACCCAACCGTTGCCGGACCCCTCTGCAGCGGTCGATGACCCACCTCCGGACCCGGGCACTAGTCGACAACCCCGGGCGAAAGGCCAGGTCAGCGCCGCCCTCGCGAGCCGATGACCTCGGCTGCCGATCCGGCGCACCGGCGTGTCGGGCCGGTCTGGTGGGATGGGCGGATGCGCACCCCCCTGGTGATCGACACCGACCCGGGCATCGACGACGCGCTGGCCGTGCTGCTCGCGCTGGCCAGTCCCGAGGTCGACCTGCAGCTGGTGACGACGGTGCACGGCAACGTCGGCCTGGCCGAGACGACCGAGAACGCGCTGCGGGTGCTGCACCTGGCGGGGCGGTCGGACGTGCCGGTGGCCGCGGGCGCCCGCACCTCGCTGGTCTTCCCCCAGCCGCAGCGCGCCGGGCACGTGCACGGGACGGCGGGCCTGGGCGGCGTCGTGCTGCCGTCGTCCCCGGCTGCCCTCGACCCCAGGCCGGCGGTGGTGGCGCTGGCCGAGCTGCTGCTGGCCAGCGAGCAGCCGGTGACCGTGGCCGCGATCGGCCCGCTGACCAACATCGCCCTGCTGCTGGGCGTGTACCCCGAGGCAGCGGCGCGGATCGGCCGGCTGGTGGTGATGGGCGGCTCGGCGGCCCGCGGCGGCAACGTCACCGCGGCCGCGGAGTTCAACGTGTGGGCCGACCCGGAGGCCGCCGCAGCGGTGTTCGGGGCCGGCCTGCCGACCGTGCTGGTCGGCCTGGACGTCACGCTGCCCACGGTGCTCACCGAGGCGGGGATCGCCCGCTTCGCCGCGGCCGGCCCGGTCGGCGCCCAGGCGGCGGCGATCCTGCGGCAGTACGTCGACCACGCCCGCAGCAGCTACGGCGTCGACGGGGTGGTGGTGCACGACGCCCTGGCGCTGACCGAGGCGATCGTGCCGGGCACGCTGACCACGGTGCACCGGGACGTCGTGGTGGACACCGGGCACGGGGCCGGGCGCGGGCAGACCCTGGTGGACCGCCGGACGACGTCGTCCTCGGCCACCGCGGTGGCGGTGGCCGAGGGCGTCGACAGCGAGGCAGCGGTGGAGTTCCTGGTCAGCCGGATGTGCGGGCTGGCCGAGCGGGCCTGATCAGGCCGGCTCGACGAGCCCCTCGGAGACCATCCACTCCAGCGCGACGTCCCCGGGCTGCTCACCGGCCACGTCGACCCGGGCGTTCAGCTCCTGGAGCACGTCGTTGGTCAGCAGCGGGGTGATCTGCCCGAACAGGTCGGCCAGCTCGGGGTGCTCCTCGAAGGTCTCGGTGAGCAGCACCGGCGAGATGTTGTAGTTGGGGAAGAACGCCCGGTCGTCCTCGAGCACCGTCAGGTCCAGCGCCGGGATCCGGCCGTCGGTGGTGAAGACCTCGCCGAAGTTGCACGCACCCTGGTCGGTGGCCTCGTAGACCGCGCCGGTGTCCAGCGTGCTGACGTTGTCCCGCGGCACGCCCTGCGCATCACCGAGCTCCAGGCCGTAGGTCTCCAGCATCGGGACGAACCCGTCGTTGCGGCTGGCGAACTCGCTCTCCACGCAGAAGGTGCGCTCCTCCACGGGCAGCTCGGCGATCTCCGACAGCGTGCTGATCCCGCCGAGGTCGTCGACCGCCTCGCTGCGGACGGCGAAGGCGTAGGTGTTGTTCGCCTCCGCGGGCGGCAGCCAGGTCAGGCCGGTGGCCAGCTCGGCGTCCCGGACGGCCTCGTACTGCTCCAGCGGGTCCGCGATCGGGGCGGTCTCGCCGAGGTAGGAGAGCCACGCGGTGCCGGTGTACTCCCACTCCATGTCGATCTCGCCGTTGACCATGCCCTGGCGAGCCGGCACCGAGCCGGGGATGTTGGTCCGGTCGACGACGTCGAACCCGGCGGTCTGCAGTGCGATCACCGCGATCTTGCCGAGGATCAGCTGCTCGGTGAAGTTCTTCGACCCCACCACGATCTCCTCGCCCGCCACCCCCTCGATCGGCTGGATGTCGGCCGGCGCGGACGCCGGGGTGTACTGCGTGGCGGCCTGCAGACCGCACCCGGTGAGCAGGGTGGCTGCCGCGAGCGAGGACGCGGCGGCTGCGCGGGTCCGCATCAGAGTCCCTTCGGTCGGGCGACGTGCTCCACGACGCGGCCGAGCCAGTCGATGGCCAGCGCGAGCAGGGCGACGAGGACGGCCCCGCTGAACAGCAGGCTGTCCAGCGAGAGGTTGATGCCGGTGGTGATCAGCTGGCCCAGGCCGCCGCCGCTGATGAAGGTCGCCAGCGTGGCGGTGCCGACGAGCAGCACCAGGGCGGTGCGGACGCCGGCCAGGATGACCGGCACGGCCAGCGGCAGCTCCACCCGCAGCAGGACGGCGAGGGCGCTCATGCCCATCCCCCGGCCGGCCTCGACCAGCCGGGCGTCGACGCCCTGCAGCCCGACCATGGTGTTCCGCAGCACCGGCAGCACCGTGTAGAGCACCAGGGCCACGACCGCGGAGCGGAAGCCGAAGCCCAGCCAGGTGGCCAGCAGCACGAACAGCCCGATCGCCGGCGCGGCCTGGCCGGTGTTGGCCACGCCGAGCACCAGCGGCGTGGCCCGGCGGAACGGCCCGCGGGTGAGGAGGATCCCCAGCGGGATGCCGATCAGCAGCACGATCGCGGCGGCGAGCAGGGTGAGCTCCAGGTGCTCGACGATGCTGCGGCCCAGCACGCTCCACCCGAGCTGGCGCTGCTCGGTGTCGGCGAGCTCGGCGGTCGACCGCCAGACGACGAAGGCCAGCACGCCGGCCAGCACCAGGACCGGCTGCACCAGCAGACCGCGCCAGGCCCCGCGGGCCTCGTCCGACCGGCCGGCGACCGGCGTCTGGGTCTGGGCCAGCGCGTCGTCGACCTCGGTCTCGGGGTACGCCCCGGTGGCGGCGGGGCGGGGCGCCGTCATCCCTCCACCTCGTCGCGGGTGCGCTGGATCGCGGCCATCACCGTCTCCACCACCATGACGCCGGCGACGTCGTCCCGGCCGGTCACGACGACGCCGCCCTGGCTGGCGGCGAGCATGGTGTCCAGCGCGTCGTTGAGCGTGGAGCGCAGGCCGACCACCGGGAGCTTCTCGTCCACGGTGTCGGGCACGGTGGCCACCCGGGACAGCTCCGCCAGCGACGGCCAGCTGATCGGCCGGCCCTTGCGGTCGGTGACCACGACGTACTTCTCCCCGGCAGCCGACGCGCGGCGGACGACCTCGGCGGCGTCCTCACCCACCCGGGCCAGCTGCGGGGAGAGGAGCTCGACGTCCCCGACCCGGGTCAGGGTCAGCTGCTTCAGCGTCGCCCCGGCACCGACGAAGTCGGCGACGTACTCCTCCGCCGGGTCGGCGAGGATCGCCTCCGGGGTGTCGTACTGCACGACGCGGGCGCCGACGTCGAAGACGACGATCCGGTCACCGAGCTTGACCGCCTCGTCGAAGTCGTGGGTGACGAAGACGATCGTCTTGCCCAGTTCCTCCTGGATGCGCAGCAGCTCGTCCTGCAACCGCTGGCGGGTGATCGGGTCGACCGCCCCGAACGGTTCGTCCATCAGCAGCACGGGCGGGTCCGCGGCGAGCGCCCGGGCGACCCCGACGCGCTGCTGCTGGCCACCGGAGAGCTCGCGGGGGTAGCGGTCGCGGTAGACCTCGGGGTCCAGGCCGACCAGCTCGAGCAGCTCGTCGACCCGGGCGGCGATCCGCTTCCGGTCCCACTTGAGCATCCCGGGGACCAGGCCGATGTTGGTGGCCACGGTCATGTGCGGGAAGAGGCCGCCGGCCTGGATGACGTACCCGATCCGGCGGCGCAGCTGGTCGGCGTCCTGACCGGTGACGTCCTCGTCACCCAGGAAGATCTTGCCGCTGGTGGGCTCGACCAGGCGGTTGAGCATCTTCAGCAGCGTGGTCTTCCCGCAGCCGGAGGGGCCGACGAACATGACCATCTGGCCGGCCGGGATGTCCAGGTCGACGGCGTCGACGGCCGGCTTCCCCTGCCCGGGGTAGCTCTTGGTCACGCCCTCGAGCCGGATGGAGACGCCGCTGACCTGGCGCTCGGTGCCTGCGGGCTGCTCGACGGTGTCGCCGGTGGCCGCAGCGATGGTGTCAGACACGGATGCCCCTCGAGGTGGTGAGGCGACCGACCAGCACGAGCACCACGTCGAGGACGAGGGCCAGCAGGACGATCGCGATGGTCCCGACGAGCGTGGCGTTCAGTGCGTTCGCACCGCCCAGCCGGGAGAGTCCGGAGAAGATGAAGCTGCCCAGGCCGGGGCCGAGCACGTAGGCGGCGATCGCGGCGATGCCCATGACCATCTGGGTGGAGACCCGGATCCCGGCCAGGATCACCGGCCACGCGAGCGGCAGCTCGATCCGCCACAGCGTGCTCAGCCTGCTCATCCCGATGCCGCGGGCCGACTCCACCAGCGAGCGGTCCACGCCGGCCAGGCCGACGACGGCGTTGCGCAGGATCGGCAGGGCGGCATAGAACGTCACCGCCAGCACGGCCGGGGTGATCCCGAACCCGAACGGCGCCAGCAGGATGCCCAGCAGCGCGAAGGACGGGATGGTGAGCCCGATGGCGGAGAGACCGTTGGCCAGCCCGGTGAGCCGCGGGCTGCGGTAGGCCAGCACGGCCAGCCCGATCGCGATCACGGTGGCCAGCAGCACGCACTGCACGACCAGGCTCACGTGCTGGAAGGCCTGGAAGGCGATCAGCCCGCGCCGGTCGACGAGGTACTCCCACATCGGCCCACCCCCTCTCCGCACTCCGACCACGACGGGTCGGGGCGTTCGTCGTCCTCGCGGCGCCGCACACGGTCCGGCGAGGACACGGGCGACCTGGTGGGCGAGCGCCCCCGGCGCGCACAGCGCGGCAGCGAGGGCTCCACCGCCGCGCCCCAGCGGTACCGAGCACGGCGGCCTCATCTCGGCCGTGTGACACGGTGACACACCCGTCACACGGTTGGCGACCTCAACCGTGTGACGAGGTCATGACGGTTCTCGGCCGGGGCGCCGTGCGGTGACTGCCGCTGCCCCGATCGGGGTAGGGACACCAGCCGACCTCCTCCACGGGCACGTCCGTGGCGGAGACGATCGAGGACGGACGCGACGCACGTGTCCTGGTCTGGAGGAGGACCCATCAACACGGTCAGGTCGGCAGCCGACGAGGCCCCGTTCCAGGTGCGGCTCGCGGACGGCCCGGAGCCGGGGCAGCTCGTCGCCTCGGTGTCCGGTGAGATGGACGCCGCCAGCAACCCGCTGCTGCAGCAGACCCTGCTGATCGCCCTGCGCCGGGCAGAGCGGCTGCTGACCATCGACCTGTCGGGGGTCAGCTTCTTCGGGTCGGCCGGCGTCACCGCTCTGGTCTGGGTCAGCCAGCACCCCGAGGCGGCCGGCAAGCACGTCGGGGTCATCGCCACCAGCCGGATCGTCACCGGTCCGCTGGAGCTGACCGGCCTCCTCCAGCGGCTGGACGTCCACGGCATGCCCGGCGTCGCCGCCGGCCCCCAGGAGAGCGACACCGCCGCGCAACGGGCCGACACGCCCGCGCAGCGGAGTGAGGACCGGGCGCGGCGCTGACCCCGCCGAGCCGGTACGTGACCCCCCGTGCTGCGCCGGGCCCCTGCGTCCGCCACCATGGTCGCGGCGGAGACACCGGCCGGCGGGAGGCCCGAAGAGTGAGTGCACTGGTCTGGCCATCGGCCGACGTGCCCCACGAGGACGGCGACGTCTGGCGGTGGGAGCTCCCGACGGTGCACGACGCGTCCCGGGTCCGGATGGACCTGCGGGCCCGGCTCGCCCACCCGTCCCTGGCCGCTCGGTCCACCGAGGACGCCCGCGAGGGCCTGCTGCTGGTCTTCGAGGAGCTCAGCTCGAACGCACTGCGGCACGGTGGCGGTGCAGTGGTGGCGCTGATCGTCGCCGTCCCGACCGGCTGGCTGATCGTGCTCACCGACGGCTCGCCCGACGCCCCGCCCCGCCCCGCCGTCGACCGCGACCCGGCGTACGGCGGCATGGGGCTGCCGATGGTGGCCCAGCTGTCGGTCGACTACGGCTGGTGCAGCGACGTCGAGCGCAAGCACGTCTGGGCCCGGCTGCCCTCCGGGCTCGCCACCGCGTCGGTCCCCCGGCCGCGCTCCTCCTCCGGCCCGGGTCTCTGACCGGGCTCCTCCCTGCGCGCGACGACCTCGGCCCCACTCCCACCGGACCGCCCGGGTCGACCGCCGACGCGCCGCACGTCGCTGCCGCCAGCGCGACGAGTGGCGCCCGCTCGGCCGGCGAGGGCGAGGTGTCGTCGACGACGACGCTGGCGCCCTCGGCGAGGAGGGCGGCCACCACCCGCTGTCGGCGGCCTCACGACGGCGGGCGTTCGGCCAGTGGTCCTCGCTGACCACCGCGTGCGTGCCGGCCAGGCGCTCGGCCACCCAGGTGGACGTGCCCGCGCCCGGCAACCCGACCATCACCACGAGCTCCTGGTGCGCCACGCCGTCCTCTCACCCGGGACCGACCGGGTGCACGTCCGGGCGTGGCTCGGTGCGGACGGTTGCGGGGCGATCACCGGGGGCATGGAGGGGGCAACTGTCCCGAGAACTGAGGAGGACCCCGTGTTCCCGGCCGAGAACATCCGTGACTGGCGCACCCTGAACGTCGTCGACCCGGACGGGAGCAAGATCGGCACGTTGGAGTCGGTGTACGTGGACACCACCACCGACCAACCGTTCTTCGCCGCGGTCATCACCGGCTTCATCGGCCGGCGCCAGCTGACGTTCGTGCCGCTGACCGGCGCCACCGTGTCCCCCGACCACATCACGGTGACCGTGTCCAAGGACCTCACCAAGAACGCACCGTCCATCGACACCGACGGCGAGCTCACCGTCGAGCAGGAGCCCGACGTCTTCGCGCACTACTCGATGCCCTACACCGGCGGCGTGCGCCGGCTGGCCCGCCGCTAGCGAGGGGGCCCCGTGCCCCCCGGCACGGGGCCGTCAGGACCGGCGGGCGGCGAAGAGACCGGCGGCGTCCCGCAGGCTCTTGGTCGGCCGCAGCCATGCGCCGTCCGTCGGCAGGGCGTCCAGCCGGACGCGGTCCAGCGGCTCGACGAACGCCCCGGGGACGTCCTCGATGTCGACGAACTGCAGCAACTCGGAGCTGATCGCGTAGCCGGCGACCTCGCTGAACGCGACGACGACCACCTCGGTCCCGGCGCGGGCCAGGTCCTCGAGCGGTTCGGCGAAGTTCCGGCCGTCACCGGAGAAGACGACCAGCCGGCGCAGCCGGTGGCTGTGCGCCCGCACGCTGATGTGGTCGAGCATCGACTGGTCGATGTCGTCGTCGGGCTGGAGCTTCGGCCGGGCGAAGACGGCGTAGCCGAAGCTGCGCAGCGCCTCCACCCAGCGCTGCAGCGAGGTGGCGTGCTGCGGCGGCACGTTGGCGAAGACGCACGCCTCCACGTCCGGCGGCTGCACGGCGCCGAACTCCTCGGCCCCCTCGACGAACCAGGCGGCGATCGCGTCGAACCGCGGCCGGGACGCCGCGGTGGGGCGCGTGCCGATCACGTTCGCCAAGGTCATGTCGATGTTCGGCGCGTCCCACACCAGGAGGTCCAGCGACGGGCGCGGCCCCTCGGGCGAGAACTCGTCGTGCCCGTCCACCGATCCGGTCGCGTCGTCGAGGATCTCGGTCATCGGCTCAGTCTGCCGGTCCGGGTCCGGCCGCGGGTCCAGTGGTCGCGGAACGGCGGTGGGCGTGCCGCCCGGGGCGGTCGCCCGTCGCCGACGGCGGCCGGTCACCGGACCGCTCCGTCGCCGGGACGACGGCATCGCGACCAGCTCACCCCGGCACCGTACGAGATGCCCGCGCGCTCAGGTCGCGATGGTCACCAGCCGCTTGATCGCCAGCAGGGCCAGCGGGGCGTAGCCGAGCACGAGGGGCGCGAACCCGCTGATCCGCAGGCCGGTCGTCGTCCCGCCGTCCGGGGCCGGCTTCACCCAGTGCGCCAGCCGCAGCCGGGTCGGACCGACGGTGACCTGCCAGCTCCACCACCGCGTCGCGTCGGAGACGCCGTCGACGACGAACGGGACGGAGGTGCGCAGCGGGTCGTACACCCGGCCGGTGACGCCCGGGGCGATCCGGGGGGCGGTGGCCTGTACCCGGCTGATCTGCGGGGACCACTCCGACCAGCGGGCGGGGCGCACGAAGCGGTCCCAGACCTCGTCGGGCTCGATCGGGCCGGTGGCGTGCAGGGTCAGTGTGGTCACCCGGGACGGGTGCCCGCCCAGCTGCCGACTGACACCCGGGCGGGCTCATGGCCGGGGTCCGCCCCCGAGAGTGACCCAGGCCAGTCCATCCGCGCGGGACCATGATGCGCCCCACCCGCCGACGCTGCAGGTCCGGTTCCACGTGGAACCCCCGCGGACCACGGCCCGGGCCGCGCGCGAGGATCGTGCCGTGCCCGGGTCCCCTCCCTCCCCGGTCCTCCGCCCGATGACGGCGGGCGACTGGCCCGCCGTCCGCGCGATCCACGCCGCCGGGATCGCCACCGGCCTCGCCACCTTCGAGACCGAGCCGCCGAGCTGGACGGCCTTCGACGCCTCGCGCCTGCCCGGTCACCGGCACGTGGCCACGGACGACGCCGGCACCGTCCTCGGCTGGGTGGCGTGCACCCGAGAGTCGCCGCGGGCGGCCTACGCCGGCGTGGTCGACCACTCGGTCTACGTCGCCCCGGACGCGGCCGGCCGCGGTGTCGGGCGGCTGCTGTTGCAGGCGCTGGTCGACTCCACCGAGGCCGATGGCATCTGGACCATCCGGGCGGCCGTCTTCCCGACCAACCCGGCCAGCCTCGCCCTGCACGAGCGGCTCGGCTTCCGGGTGGTCGGCCGCCGCGAACGGATCGGTCGCCGGGTCGTCCACGGGCGGGCCAGCTGGCACGACGTGCTGTTCCTCGAGCGCCGCAGCCGCGTGGTGGGCTGGGCGGACGACCCGTCCTGAGCGACCGTCAGGCCGGCGGGCCGCCGAGCAGGAGCTGTCGCAGCAGGTGCAGGGCGAGCGTCGTCGACCGCTGCCGCACCGCCTCCCGCGACCCGAAGAGGGTCAGCGTGCGGGCGACCGCGCCGTCCGGGCCGACGACGCAGAGGTGCACCGTGCCGACCGGCTTCTCCGCGGTGCCGCCACCCGGACCGGCGATGCCGGTGACCCCCACCCCGACGTCGGCGCCGAACCGGCTCCGGGCGCCGGCGGCGAGCGCCGCGGCGACCTCGTGGCTGACCGCACCGCCACTGGTCAGCGTGCCGACGGACACGTCGAGCAGCTGCGTCTTGGCGCTGTCGGCATAGGCCGCCACCCCGCCGAGCACCCGGGCCGACGAGCCCGCCGGAGCGGTGAGCCGAGCGGTGAGCAGGCCTCCGGTGCACGACTCGCCGATGCCCACGGTCCACCCGCGCTCGTCCAGCGCGGCGGCGACCAGCTCGTCCACCGTCGGCCCGTCGCTGAACAACGTGTCGCCGAAGTCGGCGGTGACCGCCTGCACCAGCCGCTGGTGCGCCACGTCGTCGTCCGGGGCGTACCGGGTCACGATCTCCAGCTCGCCGTCCCGCAGGCAGGTGGTGATCTCCAGGCCGGCCACCTGGTCCTCGACCCGCCGCAGGGTGGCCGCCAGCTCGGACTCCGGCGTGCCCCACAACCGCAGCGTCGACTGGCGCAGCTCGGTGGCCCCGGCCAGCGCCCGGCGCACCGGTTCGGCCGCCAGCGCCGCCGGCCACATCCCCTGCAGCTCCGTCGGCGGCCCGGGCAGCACCAGCACCGGGGGCCCGGCCCGGCCGTCGGCCACCGGGACGACGAGGCCCGGGGCCGTGCCGACCGGCTCCAGCACCGTCGCCCCCGCCGGGACCTGTGCCTGCTTGGCCACCCCGGCAGCGGTCGCCGCCGGGTCCAGCCGCCAGCCGCGGCGGGCACTGAGCCGGGCGACCACGGCGGCGATCCGCTGCTCCAGGGCCGGGTCGACCGCCGAGGGCCGGCCCTGGAAGTCACCGACCAGCGCGGCGGTCAGGTCGTCGGCCGTGGGGCCCAGCCCGCCGGTGGTGATCACCAGGTCGGTGCCCCCGCCGGCCAGGAAGGCCAGGGCGGCCCGCAGGTCCTCGGGCCGGTCACCGACGACGACCACGGCCGCGACGTCGACACCCAGCACGCGCAGCGCCTCGGCCAGCCACGGCCCGTTCCGGTCGGCCACCCGGCCGGTGAGCACCTCGGTGCCGGTGACGAGGATGCCCGCGCGCGCTGCCACGGGACCGACCCTAGGCGGGCGGGCGGACCACGGCGCGGGGGACGGACCCCGCAGCCCTGCGCGGCTACGGTGACCAGCGCGCTGTCCGCCGTCCTGCCGGACGGGACCGGGCCGCCAGCGCCTCGGCGCACCCCACGAGGAGGACACGTGAGCCAGCCGCACCCACCGATCCCCGAACCGCAGCCGCAGCCGGGGTCGGCACCGACCGGCGCGACCCGGGACCTTGCCGACGAGCAGGCCGGGGACGAGCAGGCCGCCACCGGGCACACGGCCACCGGGCACACGGTCACCGAGCACCCGGCCACCGAGCCCGCGGTCACCGGTCCGACCGAGGACCCCCGCACCCAGTCGATCCTGCTGCCGCCCAGCCAGCGCCAGACGGCCGAGCCGGAGCAGCCGGACGCCGGGGAGCACGGCAGCCACCCGCCCTACCAGCCGTCCTACGACCCGCCGACCGGCACCCACCGGACCGGCCCGGTCGACGTCGTCCCCGGCTTCACGCCCACGCCGCCGCCGGTCCCGGGGCCGGCCACCACCCCGGGCACCGCGCCCGGCGGCACGTCCGCGGGGCAGCAGGGCGGCGGCTCGTCGTCGTCCTCGGTCCGCTCCCGGCTGGCCGCAGTCCGCTCGCCGGGGCGTCCCGGGACCGAGCTGGTCGCCCTCGCGCTCGGCGTCCTCGGGATCGCGCTGGTCCAGCTGGGACTCGCCCTCGACTTCGGCAACCAGTCGCTGTGGGAGGTCGTGCCGACCTGGTCGACCTTCGCCACCGTCGCGACCCTCGTCGCACTCGCCCCCGCGGTCGCCGCGCTGGCCGGCCGCGGCTCATCCGCCCGTACGGCGTGGCGGGTCGGTGCCGGCGGCTCGATCGCACTCGCCGCCTTCTGGGTGCTGGTGGCCCTCCCGCTGGCCGTCAGCGACCGTGGCTTCTGGCTCACCGCCGCCCTGGCCGCCACGGGCGCGGCGGTGGCCCTGTCCCCCGGCCGCCCGGAGTGACCCCGGGCCGCGGCTGGTTCCTCGGCGCCGCGGCGCTCGCCCTCGCCTCGCTCGGGCTGCCGTGGGCCGGGCAGCTGTCCGGCGCTGGGCACCCGGCCCGGGTCGCCGTCCTCGCCGCCCTGGCCCTGGGGGTGGTGGGGCTGCGCCGTGGGCAGGACCAGTGGCTCACCGCCGCGCTCGTCGCCGCCGGGGTCGGGCTGCTGCTCGGGGGGCTGGACGCCTCGTCCGGCCGGCTGGCCCTGGCCGGCGCGGCGGCGTGCCTGGTGGTCGGCTGCCGGGCTGCCGGGCACCGTGTGGTCCCGGCCCGGTGGGCCAGGGGCACCCGGTGGGTCACGGGCACCCGGTGGGTCAAGGGCACGGCGGGCTGAGCGCGGGCGCTACCCGCGCACCCGCACCGCGAGCACCGCGACGTCGTCCTCCACCGACCCGTCGAGCGCCGCGAGCAGCCGGTCACACAGCTCCTCCAGCGGGAGGTGCGCCCACCGGGCGAGCTCATCGGCCAGCCAGTCGATGCCGTCGTCCAGCACCGCACCCCGGCGCTCCACGAGCCCGTCGGTGTAGAGGACGACCGTCGCACCGGGCACCAGCAGCTGGACGTGGTCGCTGCGGAGGAAGGACGGGTCGACGCCCAGCAGCAGGTCCGGTGCACGCTCCAGCACGGTGACCGTGCCGTCGGGGTCGATCAGCAGCGGTGGCGGGTGCCCGGCGTTGCTCCAGCGCAGCAGCCGGCCGTCGTCCCCTGCCGACTCGACCGTGGCCAGGACGCCGGTGGCGAGGGCGGCCACCTGGAGGTCCTGCAGCGCCCGGTCCAGCGCGCCGAGCACCGCCCCCGGGGAGTCCCGGCGGCTGTGGGCGACCCCCCGCAGCACGTTGCGGACCTGGGCCATCGCCGCCGCGGCGTGCCGGTCGTGCCCGGTGACGTCGCCGATCACCAGCGCGAGCCGGCCGTCGCCCAGCAGGAAGGCGTCGTACCAGTCCCCGCCCACCTGGGCCAACGACGCGGCCGGCAGGTACCGGACGGCGACCTCCAGGTGCTCGGTCTCCGGCGGCTCGGTGAGCAGGCTGCGCTGCAGGGCCTCCGCCATGCCCTCGACGACGGCGTGCTGGGCACGCTCGTCCGCCCGCGCCCGGATCCGCTCCAACGCCTGCGCCGACTGACCGGCCAGCGCGAGCAGCAGCTCGATGTCGCCCTGGTCCAGCGTCGCCGGGCGCGTCCAGCCGACGCTCAGCGACCCGATCCGGCGCGAGCCGCTCTCCAGTGGCACCGCCGCCCAGGCCTGGACCCCGGTCTCCGCGGCCAGCCGGGCCAGCTGGGGGGAGAACTGGTCGGTGGCCGCCTGGTCGGGCAACAGCACCCGCTCCCCGGTGCGGGCTGCGACGCAGCCCGGGTAGGGGCCGTCCAGCGACAGCACCGTGTCCGGTCCGACGCCGACCGGGGCGATCCCGTCGGTGAGCACCAGCCGCAGGTTGTGCTCCCCGTCGCAGACCCCGATCGCGCCGCCGTGCGCGCCCAGCGCCACCAGGCCGCGCTCGTTGACCACCCGGGCGAGGTCGTCGAGGGTCTCGGCCCGGCCCAGGGCCAGGGCGACGCCGGAGAGGGCGGCCAGCCGACGGGCCGCGTCGGCCTCGGCCTGCCGGGCGGCGCGCAGCTCGGCGCCGCGGGCGAACAGGTCGCTCTCCACCTCCAGCACCCGGCGGTGCCAGCGCCTCCCCCTGCCGCTGGGGTGGTCGGACATCGCCTGCTGGCGCACGTAGTCGGTGATGTCCTCCGCGCGCTGGAGCAGGTGCCGGCAGCGCCCGGCGTCGTCCAGCACCGGGATGCTGATCAGGCTCCAGAAGTGCTTGGAGAAGCCACCGGACCCGTCCGGGATGTCGAACTCCTGGACCGGGAGGGTGTGCGGCCGGCAGCTGTCCCGGGCGCGCTCGAGCGACGCGCGGATGCGGCCCGCGCCGTCCGTCGCGGTCGCGTCGGGGTTGCCGGGGAACGCATCGAAGACCGGCCGACCGACCAGCTCGTCCCGGGTCCGGCCGGTGGTGGCCAGGTAGGCGGGGTTGGCGTCGGCGATGACCAGCTCCGGCGTGAGCACCAGGTAGGGAGTGGGCATCGCAGCGAACAGCGCTGCGTGGTCGGGCAGTGCTGGGTCAGGCAGTGCTGGGCGAGCGCCGCCCGCGCCGGAGCCACCGGCTGGCACCTCGGCGCCGGTCTGGTCCGGCCCGTTCGCCCGCGCGCCCACGACCCCTCATGCCCCCCACGGCCACCGCCCCGTCGGACCGGGCCGGTGATCGGCAACATACCGGCGCGGACCCCCGCCGGGGCGGCCTCGCTCAGCCTCTGCCGGGGTTCCCGTTGCCGGGGCCGTTGCCGCTCCCAGGGCCAGGGCCGTTCACCGGGCCGTTGCCGTTGCCGGCGGGGAGCGTGGGCGTCCCGGTGCCGGGGGAGTCCGGCGTCTCGGCGGCCTCGTCCTCGCCGTCGGCGTCCTCGCCGGTGCCGTCGTCGGTGCCCTCGTCCTCGTCGGTGCCCTCGTCCCCGGTCGGCTCCGCGGGGTCGGCTGACTCGTCCTGGTCGGCCGACTGGTCGGGGTCGGTGGACTCGTCCTCGGTCGACTCCTCGTCGCGCGCACCCGTCGGCGACCCGCTGGGCGTCGGGGTCGGGGTCGGGGTCGGCGTGGGGGTCGGCACGGGGGCCGGCTGCTGGACCACGGCGTCGACCGGCCCGCGGCTCGGCCGGACCGGCGCCGGGGTGTCACGGGGGGCGACGGCGTAGCTGACCAGCACCGTGCCGCCCGCCCGGAGCTCGGTCGCCAGCGGCGCCACGTCGACGACCGTGCCGGGCTCGGCGGAGTCGGTCTCCGTCGGCTGTGCCTCGACGACCAGGTCGAGGGCCTCCAGCTGGGCGCGGACGGCGTCGACCGGGCGGCCCAGGTAGTCCTCGGCGTCCAGGACCACGGTCGCCGGGGAGGCGACGACCTCACCGGGGACCTCCACCGCGGCGGCGATCGGGGTCGTCCCGGTCGGGGCGAGGGCCTGCAGCACGACGGCGGCCAGGCCGGCCCCGACCAGCAGCGCGACGAGCGGGACCAGCAGCCGGCCGACGCCGGTCCGCGGGGCGGGACGGCGGGTGGCGGGCTCGCTCGCCGAGGAGGCACCGGCCAGCGCGGCGGCGTCCGGCAGCAGCCAGAAGCTCTGGGTGTCGGTGCGCTGCACCGCGGGCAGCTCGCGCCCGGCGAGCACCTCGTCGATCGCCGCGACGACGGCCGCACCGTCGGGGTAGCGCTGGGCGGGGTCCTTGACGACAGCGCACTCGACGAGCCGCCGCACGCCCTGGGGGAGCTCCGCCGGGAGCGGGTCAGGCTGGTCGCGGAGGTGGCGCAGCGCGATGGTCACCGAGTTGTCGCCGTCGAAGGCGCGCCGACCGGTCAGGCACTCGTAGCCGACCATGCCGAGGGCGTAGACGTCGCTGGCCGGGGTGGCGTGCGCGCCCGCGGCCTGCTCCGGGGAGAGGTAGGAGGCCGTGCCGACCACCTGGCCGGTCTGGGTCAGCGGGACGCTCCCGGCCGACCAGGCGATGCCGAAGTCGGTGATCTTGATCGTGCCGTCCCAGCGGACCAGCACGTTGCCCGGCTTGACGTCCCGGTGGACCACGCCGGCTGCGTGCGCGGCGGCCAGCGCGGAGGCGGTCTGCCGGAGCACGTCGAGCGTGCGGTCCGGCGACAGGCTCCCCTCGCGGGCCAGCACGGTCGACAGCGACTGGCCCTCGACCAGCTCCATGACCAGGTAGGCGAGGTGCTCGCCCGACCCGTCGACCGCCGGCTCCTCGCCGTAGTCGTAGACGGCGGCGATGTTCGGGTGGCTCAGCGCGGCCGCGTGGTGCGCCTCGGCCCGGAAGCGGGCGAGGAACAGCTCGTCGCCGGTGTACTCACTGCGCAGCACCTTGACCGCCACGGCCCGACCGAGCAGCTGGTCGTGCGCGCGCCAGACCTGGCCCATGCCACCGGAGGCCAGCAGGGTCGCCAACTCGTAGCGGTTCCCGAGGGTCTTCCTCGCGGGCTCCACCACCGTGCGCCGTCCCCTCGTCCTGCCTCGTCATCGGATGCGATCCCAGCCGGCCGGCGCTGGCGGCTGGACGCACCGACGGGGTGGGTGCCCCGTACTGGCGTTCGTACACCTGCCCACGGCCGGATTCTCAGCCACCGCCGCAACGTCAGGTCGAGACGGACTGTTCCCGTGCGAGATGCTCCCCCGCCGTCGCCAGCCAGTGGGCCGGTTCGGCCATGGCTCCTGCAACCGAACCGGCCAGTTCGGTGAGCGAGAGGGCACGGGACACCGGCAGCCGCTCCGCCGCCACGACGCGGCCGGCGACCACCGCCACCGGCACCTCCGCGCCCGCCGCCCGGTCGACCAGGTCGCCCACGACCTTGCCCCGCAGCGACTGGGCGTCGAACTGCCCCTCACCGGTCACCACCAGGGCCGCGCCCCGCAGGGCCTCGTCCAGGCCGGCGGCGGCGGCCACCGCCTGGGCACCGCTGACGAACTCCGCCCCCCAGCAGACCGCGAAGCCGTAGGCGGTGCCGCCGGCCGCGCCGGCCCCCGGCGCCTCCCGGTCACCACCGAGCAGGTCGGCCAGCCGGGCCAGGCCCGCGTCCAGCTCGGTCACCTGCCCGGGGTCCGCGCCCTTCTGCGGCCCGAACTGGCCGGCGGCGCCCAGCGGCCCCAGCAGCGGCGCGGTGACGTCGACCAGGCACCGCACGCCGCCGGCCGGCGGCGGGGTCAGCCCGGTCAGGTCGACCCGGGCCAGCCGGGACAGGGCGCCGCCGCCCGGGGGCAGCTCGGCACCGTCGGCGTCCAGGAACCGGGCGCCGAGGGCGGCCAGCGCACCGGTGCCGCCGTCGGTGGTGGCCGAGCCGCCCAGGGTGAGCATCACGCGGTGCACGGCCGGGTCGGCGGCGACGGCGGCCAGCAGCTGCCCCAGCCCGCGGGTCGTCGCGCCGAGCGGGTCAGGTCGCTCCAGCAGCGGCAGCCCGGCGGCCCGGGCCATCTCGACCACCGCCGTCCCGTCCGGGAGGAGCAGCCAGGCGGCGTCCACCGCGCGCCCGTCCGGCCCGGTCACCGGTGCGCTGCGCCAGCAGCCGGCGGGCAGGTCGTGCCCGAGCGCCTCGAGGGTGCCCTCACCGCCGTCGGCGAGCGGGACGGTGAGCAGCTCGTCCTCCGGCCGCACCCGGCGCCAGCCCTCGGCCAGCGCCTCGGCGGCCGCCGCCGCGCCGAGCGTGCCCTTGAAGGAGTCGGGGGCGATCACCACCCGGGTCACCCGCGGTCACCGTCGTCGTCGCAGCAGCACATGACGGGCAGCCTCGCCGGTGCCGGGGGCGGGCGGCAAGCCGGCCGGGTCCGGGGGCGGAGAAATGTGCCGCCGGCACGTTCCGACCGATACCCGCGGTGCCGAGAAGGAGCCCGACGGCCGCTCGCGCAAGCCCACGACCAGGAGTGCAGGTCCGATGATCGGTGCCACGTCCACGTCCGCCACCCCGGCCCGAGCCCTCCGGCCGGTCACGATGCGCGCCACCGACCCGGCGCGCTGGCGGCGGAACGCACTCGCCGCGCTCACCGCCGAGGACCGCGCGCTGCTCGCCGAGGCGACCGGCGTCCAGCTGACCGCGGACGGCGAGCGGGCCGACGGTCGCTCACTCGTGCCGGCGCTGGCCACCGCCGTCGCCCGGGACCGCCTGACCGGGCAGCTGCCGGCCGGCCACCCGATCACCCGCGCCTACCTGGAGCAGACCTGGGCGGCGCTGCCCCTGGGCCCGGCGTCGGCGGGGACGATCCAGGACATCACCGCCCTGCTGGACGTGCTGGCCCGGCACGGCGTGCAGCAGCCCCTCGCCTGCCCCGCCTGACGGCACGCCGGACCGGTCACCGGTCGCCAGCCCGCGGCAGCCCACGCCGGGGAGCCCCGGGTCAGCCGCTCGCGACGGCTCCCGACCGACCTGCCCTCTGGACGCTCGTGCTCTGGCGCACCAGCGCGGCCAGAGCACGAGCGCCGGCAGGAACACCGTCGGCCGCCGCCCCGGACGACGGGTCGGCGCGGGGTCGGCCGGCTCGGCGACATCACTGGTCCCTGCGCATCCACCGGTGGGACGACCCCGGGCGCCCCGGAGCCGTCCGGGCAGCAGAATGGGCCGCGCCCGGACCGCCGCCAGCAGAGGAGCTGTCGATGCACCCCCAGGACACCCCGTGACGAGCAGCGACCGGACCAGCGATGCCATCAGCACCGCACTGCCCCACCAGGTCGGGGTGATCGGCGGCGGCCGGATGGGCGCCGGGATCGCCCAGGCGTTCCTGGCCGCCGGCGCGCGGGTCGAGGTGGTCGAGGCCGGGGACGAGGCCGCCGAGGCCGCCCGCGGCCGGGTGTCCTCCGGGCTCGAGGAGGCGGCCCGGCGCGGCAAGCTCACCGGCGAGGTCGCCGAGGCCCTCGACCGGCTCACCCTGGTCGACTCCCCCACCGAGCTGACCCGCGACGCCGGCCTGGTCGTGGAGGCGGTGCCCGAGCGGGCGGACCTCAAGGTCGCCGTGCTCACCGCCGCGGAGTCCGTGCTGGGGCCCGACGCCGTCCTGGCCACCAACACCTCCTCCCTCTCGGTCACCGAGCTGGCCGCCGCGTTGCAGCGCCCGGCGCGCTTCCTGGGCCTGCACTTCTTCAACCCGGTGCCGGCCTCGAAGCTGGTCGAGGTGGTCGTGGCGCCAGAGACCGCCGAGGACGTCGTCGCGGCCTCCCGGGTCTGGGTGCGCGCCCTGGGCAAGACCGACGTGGTGGTCCGCGACTCCCCGGGCTTCGCGTCGTCCCGGCTGGGCGTGCTGCTCGGGCTGGAGGCGATCCGGATGCTGGAGGAGGGCGTCGCCGACGCCGAGGCGATCGACGCCGCGATGGAGCTGGGCTACCGGCACCCGATGGGCCCGCTGCGCTCGACCGACCTCGTCGGCCTGGACGTGCGGCTGGCGATCGCCGAGTACCTCGCCGGCACCCTGGGCGAGCGCTTCACCCCACCGCAGCTGCTGCGTGACAAGGTGGCCGCCGGCGAGCTCGGCCGCAAGACCGGCCGCGGCTTCCACGACTACGCGCAGGACTGAGAGGACGACGATGTCCACACCCGGCTCCGAGCCCACCGTCACGCGTGCCGATGCCGACGGCGTCGCCACCCTGACCCTGCAGCGGCCGGCGCTGTCCCACCGGCTGCGCACCGAGCTCCTGGCCCACGTGCAGGAGGTGGCCGCCGACGCGTCGGTGCGTGCGGTGCTGCTCACCGGCAGCGGCCGGGCCTTCTGCGTCGGCCAGGACCTCGCCGAGCACGTCGAGGGACTGCGCTCCGAGCGCCCGGACGCGCAGCCCTCGCTGTCGGTGGTCGAGGCCGAGTACAACCCGCTGATGCTGGCCCTGGCCGGCCTGCGGGTGCCCCTCGTCGTGGGGGTCAACGGCGCCTGTGCCGGCGCGGGGCTGGGGATCGCGCTCGCCGGTGACCTGCGGGTCGCGGCCGCCGGCGCGAAGTTCACCACCGCGTTCGCCGGCATCGGGCTCTCCAGCGACTCGGCGCTGGCCTCGCGGCTGGTGCACTGCGTGGGCGGGTCCCGCGCCACGGAGCTGCTGCTGCTCCCCGAGCCGTTCCTCGCCGAGACCGCCGCCGAGTGGGGGCTGGTGCACCGCGTCGTCCCGGCCGCGGACGTGCTCGTCGAGGCGACCGCGCTCGCCACCCGGCTCGCCGCCGGACCGACGCGGGCCTACCGCGCGATCAAGACGGTGCTGGCCACGGCGGCCACGGACAGCCTGGCGGACACCCTGGCGCTGGAGGCGAGCCTGCAGACCGACCTGGGGGCGACCGCCGACCACCGCGAGGCCGTCGAGGCGTTCCTGGGCAAGCGACCGGCGGTCTTCACCGGTCGTTGACGGGTTCCACGTGGAACCCGTCAGCGACCGGTGGCGCAGGCGGGGCAGACGTCGGCGCCACGCACCGGCCAGTGCTCCTCGGTGCTGACCCGGGCCAGGGTGCCGCAGACGGTCAGCTCGCAGGCGCCGTCCAGGTCGGCCGGGGCCCGGTGCACCTCCACGGCGTGCCACAGCGCGGCGGTCGGCCCGTGTGCACGGCTGCGGGCGGCGGCGAACGTGAGCGTCTGCGTGGTCACCCCTGGGTCGTCGGCAGCCCCGGCCCGCCGGCGCAGCGGCTCCGTCGCCGGCTCACCCCATCGGATGACCCCGCCCGCTGCGCAGGTGTGGCGCCGGCCGTGGCACCGTGCCCAGCGACGTCCCACCGCCTGCGAGGAGGCCCCGGTGCAGCTCATCAAGCACGGACACGCCTGTGTCGTCCTGTCCGACGGCGACCGACGGCTGGTGGTCGACCCGGGTGCGTTCACCGCGGACGACGCCTGGCACGGCGCCTCGGCCCTGCTGATCACCCACCAGCACCCCGACCACTTCGTGCCCGAGAAGGTCCGCGCCGCACTGGACGCCGACCCGGCCCTGGAGGTGTGGACGAACTCCGCGGTGGCCGAGCAACTGGCGGGCGCGGGTCCGCGGGTGCACGTGGTCGGTGCCGGTGACGCCGTCACCGCCGCGGGCTTCGAGGTCACGGTGCACGGGGAGTGGCACGCCGTCATCCACCCGGACCTCCCACGGGTGCGCAACGTCGGGTTCCTGGTCGAGGGCCGGGTCTTCCACCCCGGCGACGCGCTCACCGTGCCCGAGGTGGCCGTCCGGACACTGCTGCTGCCGGCGCACGCGCCGTGGTCGAAGACCGCCGAGCTGATCGACTACCTGCGCGAGGTACGCGCGGAGCGGGCACTCGCCGTGCACGACGGCCTGCTCAACGACACCGGCCTGGGTCTGGTGGCGGGCCTGCTCGGAGAGCGCGGCCCCGGCCAGCCGGTGCCCTACGCGCGCCTGGCCCCCGGGGAGTCCATCGAGGCGTGAGGTGTCGCGGAGGACACCGGCACGGTGACCCGCGGGTCCAGCTCGGCGATCCGGGCCAGGTGGCGGCGCACCCGGTCCCGCTCGGTGAGGAGAGCACGCTCGGTCTCCACCTGGTCGGTGACGTCGGCCTGGATGCCGATGTACTGGACGACGACGCCGGACTCGTCGGTCACCGGGGTGAGCGTGCACTGGTTCCACCAGGTGCTGCCGTCGGCCCGCCGGTTGAGCAGCACCTCCCGGCACTCGGCACCGGCCACGATCGCCGCCCGCATGCGGGCCACGGCGGCGGCGTCGGTGTCCGGGTGCTGCAGGAAGCGGCAGTTGCGGCCCAGCAGCTCGGCGGCGGGCTGCCCGGCCAGCCGTTCGAACGCCGGGTTGACGTAGACCAGCGGCTGGTCGGGGAGCCGCAGGTCGACGACGGTGACGCCGGTGCCGACCGCGGCCAGCGCACGCTGCAGGAGCGCCTCACCCGGGTCACCGGCCGCCCGCCCGGGCAACGGCGGGAGCACGCCGGCGGGCACCGGCGGCACCTCGCCGTCCGCCGCCGACGCGCGCTGCGCGGTGCTGGGCGCGACCCGGGAGAGCAGTGCCTGGGCAGCCCGGACGACCGTGTCGCGCTCGTAGGTGAGCGCGAAGACGAAGCGACGCTCCCGGTCCGGCCCGTCGTCCCCCAGGTCGCGGGCCAGCAGGGCCGCGCTGAAGTGCGGGCTGAGCACCACGATGTCCCACTCGCCGCGCACCGGGTCACCGGGCGCCAGGTCCGCGCCGCGGAGGCCGGGCATCGGCTCCACCGGCAGGTCCTCACCGAGGACGGCGACGAACCCGACCCGCTCGACCAGGTCGCGGTAGCGGAGCCGGGTCGCCGGCGTGAGGTGCCGCGCCTCCTGGAACGTGGCGACGACCACGCAGGTCTCCCCCAGGCGCATGGCCTGCCGCTCCAGCTGCTTGCTGAGCTCGATCAGCAACGCCTTGGGCGCCTCCCGGACCGGTGCACGCGCCGGCAGGCAGGCGAACGGGGAGGCCAGCTCGCCCCGCGGGTCGGTGGGCCGGACGACGGGCAGCCGGAGCGTGCCGGGTCGTGCCCCCGGGGCGGCACCGGGCCCCGGGCGCCCGAACAGCCAGCCCTGCCCCAGGGTCGCGCCCAGTGCCCGCGCCATGGTCAGGTGCGTGCCGTTCTCGATGCCCTCGGCGAGCACCAGCGCCCCGGTCGACTCGGCGTAGGCGTTGACCGCGTTCATGATCTCGGCGATCGCCGGGCCCGGGCGGTCCTGCACCAGGCGCAGGTCGAGCTTGACGACGTCGGGGCGCAGCAGCGGCATGAAGGCCAGCGAGAGGGAGTCCGCGCCGACGTCGTCCAGGGCGATCGCCCAGCCGAACTCGCGCACCCGGGCGATGGTGCGCAGCAGTTCCGCGGGACGGGCGGCCAGCGCACGCTCGGTGATCTCCAGGACCACCCGCAGCCCCGCGGGCACCGGCTCGCCGGCGTCGAACAGCGCGGCCACCGGGGTGTCGTCCAGCACCTCGGGCTCGACGTTGACGAAGACGGTCGACGGGGCCAGCAGGCCGCTCGACACCGCCCCGCGCAGGGCGGCGGCCCGGCAGGCCTGGTCGAGCTCGGTCAGGCAGCCCTCGGCTCGGGCGGCGGCGAACAGGGCGTCCGGCGCGCCCAACGGGCCCTCCGGGCCGCGGGCGAGCGCCTCGTAGGCGACCACCCGCCCGCTGGCCAGCTCGACGATCGGCTGGAAGACGCTGGTCAGCGCCCGGTCCGCGATCACCGCCCGGACACCGGTCGCCCACTGCTCCCGGAACTGCTCCACGTCGTCCCCCATCGGAGCCGGGCATCGACCCCTGGAGTCTGACAGCATCGTCGTGCTCCCGAGAGGTGAGCACCACGGTGGACGTCGCCGGGCAGCCGCAGAAGACAGGGGGGCACGGTGACCGCTGCGTACGAACTGCCGACCTGGTCCGTCCTGCCGGCCCTGGCCGACGCTGCCTTCGACCGGCTGGCCCAGTCGGTGGCCGAGGAGCTGAACGCCCCGCGGGCACTGGTCGTCCTGGTCTCCAAGGCCGGGCAGGTGTTCCCCGGGGCCTTCGGGCTGCCCGAGCCGTGGGCCAGCCGCCGCTCGATGCCGTTGAGCCACTCGATCAGCAAGCAGGTGGCCACCAGCGGCAGCCCCCTGGCGCTGCGGGATGCCCGGGAGCACCCCGAGTTCGCCACCGGCCCCTCGGTCCAGGAGCTCCACGCCGTCGCCTACGCCGGGATGCCGCTGTGGGGCGTGCACGGACAGCCCATCGGCGTGCTGTGCGCCATCGACACCCGCCCCCGCGACTGGACCGGCGACGAGCTCGCCACCCTGCACCGGATGGCCGACGAGAGCTCGCGGCAGCTCCGGTTCCGGGCGATCGAGCTGGCCGAGCAGGAGGCGCACGCGGTCGCCCTCCGGGACGACAGCGCCGCGCAGAGCGCCGCGGAGGCGGCGCGCGCCGCGTTCGTGCTGGCCGAGGCCGACGCCGATCGCGCCCGCGTGGTCGCCCGGCTCAGCACCGCCCTGCTGTCGGCGGAGACGCTCCCCGACCTGCTGCACACGGTGGACCGGCTGGTCCGGTCCCCGCTGGGCGCCACCACCGTGCTGCTCGGCGTGGCCGAGGTGGGGTGCCCGGAACTGCAGGTCTGGTCGGCGACGGCCGGCTCACGGAGCGGTCCCGTCGCGCTCCTCGGGGTCGACGAGGCGCACCCGCTGGCGGCGGCGATGCGTGACCGGCAACTGGTGGCGATCGCCACCCCGGGGGAGGTCCGAGCCCTCCCGGGGCTGCGGGAGCTCCCCGGTGCTGGTCCGGTCCTCGCCGTCCACCTGCCGCTCGGTCAGCACCACTCCGATGCCGCACTGCTGGTCAGCTGGCGGCAGCCCCGGATGCTGGACGCGCCGGTGCGGGCCGTCGTCACCGACCTGGCCCGCCCGGTCGGCCACGCCCTGGACCGGGTGCTGCTGCGCGAGCAGCGACTGCGGCTGGCGGAGCTGCCGCTCGGGCCACCCGGGCCCGACCGAGGCTGAGCCTGGTCGGCAGGGCTCAGCGACCGCCGACGGAGACCTCGAACTCGACCTGGCTGACGTCGGGGCGCAGCCGGCTGAAGGAGTGCACCAGTGGGTGCCCGGACGTGTCCCGGACGGTGGTGCGCACCACCAGCAGCGGCGAGCCCGCGGTCACCGCCAGCACGTCGGCCTCGTCGGCGGCCGCCGTCCCGACGTCGACGACGAGCCGGGCGTGCGCCAGGTCGGCGGAGTACTCCCGGCGCAGGAACTCGTAGAGCGAGCCGTGGCTGAAGTCCTCGGTGGCCGCCTTGGGGTAGCGGGTGGCGGGCAGGAAGCTGCGGACGACGTGGTTGGGCAGCCCGTCGACGCTGCGCAGCCGGACCAGCTCGACGACGTCGTCGGCGGTGGCGACCGCCAGTTCGACGGCGATCGGCGGGGCGGCCGGGACGACCCGCTGGGTCAGCACCGAGGTGCCCACCTGGGCGCCCTGCTCGGTCATCACCGAGTGGAAGCCGGCGATCCGGTGCACGAAGCTCTCGCGGTACTCGTGCCGGATACCCGGCCGGCTGACGAACGTGCCCCGGCCCTGCTCGCGGATCAGGTGCCCGTCGGCGACCAGTCCGTCGACCGCGCGGCGCAGCGTGATCCGGCTGACGCCGTACTCGGCGCACAGCACCGGCTCGGGGGGGAGGAGGGTGTGCTCAGGCAGCGCGGAGGCGCGTCGCCGCAACGCCTCGCGCACGGCGAGGTACTTGGGCCCCGCCTCCGAACTCGCCACGCCCAGAAAGGTACTGCACCATGAGACGTCTAGACGTCATGACGTACGGTTCACCCGCCCGACCCCCTCGTCCGGAGGAGAGCACGTGCGCATCGGAGTCCTGACCGGCGGTGGAGACTGCCCCGGTCTCAACGCCGTCCTACGAGCGGTGGTCCGCACCGCGGAGAAGCAGTACGGCAGCGACGTGGTCGGTTTCCGCAACGGCTGGCGCGGACTGCTCGACGACGACGCGATGCCGCTGGACCGGCCCATGGTCCACAACCTGCTCACCCGCGGCGGCACGATCCTCGGCTCGGCCCGGGTGGCGCCGGAGAAGCTGCACGCCGGGCTGGGCCGGATGCGCGAGGTGCTCGACGCCCACGGGGTCGACGTGCTGGTGCCCATCGGCGGCGAGGGCACGCTCACCGCCGCGGCGTGGCTGTCCTCGGAGGGCGTGCCGGTGGTCGGCGTCCCGAAGACGATCGACAACGACATCGACGGCACCGACCTGACCTTCGGCTTCGACACCGCGGTCAGCATCGCCACCGAGATGATCGACCGGCTGCACACCACCGCCGAGTCCCACCAGCGGGTGCTGCTGGTCGAGGTGATGGGCCGGCACGCCGGCTGGATCGCGCTGAACTCCGGGATGGCCGCGGGCGCGCACCTGGTGATCACCCCCGAGCAGCCCTTCGACATCGAGGAGGTCTGCGAGATGGTCACCGCCCGGTTCGAGCGGGGCCACCGGCACGTCATCGGGGTGATCAGCGAGGGCGCCACGCCCAAGCCGGGCACGATGCCGCTGCGCGACGGCGGGCTCGACGAGTTCGGCCACCGGCGGTTCACCGGGGTCGCCCAGCAGCTGGGCGAGGAGCTGGAACGACGCACCGGCAAGGAGGTGCGGACGACGGTGCTCGGCCACGTGCAGCGCGGCGGCACCCCGACCTCGTTCGACCGGGTGCTGGCCACCCGCTTCGGGCTGCACGCCACGATCGCCGCCCACGAGGGGCACGTCGGGCAGATGGTCGCGTTGCAGGGCACCGAGATCGGGCTGGTCCCGCTGGCCGACGCCGTGGCGCGGCTGAAGACCGTGCCCCCGTCCCGCCTCGGCGAGACCACCGCCTTCACCGGCTGACCCGGCCGGCCGGGGGTCAGCGGCGCGGCGGGGTCGGCTCGCCGGGCTGCAGCTCGATCACGGTCACCTCCGGGCGGGCGCCCACCCGCATCGGCGGCCCCCAGTAGCCGGCCCCTGACGTCACGTACAGCTGGGTGTCCCCGTGGGTCGACCAGCCCTCGACCGCCGGCTGGTCCAGCAGGACGGCGTAGTCGAAGGGCCACAGCTGACCGCCGTGGGTGTGCCCGGACAGCTGCAGGTCGACCCCCGCGGCCCGCGCCTGCTCCACCTGCACCGGCTGGTGCGCCATCAGGACGACGGGGACGGCGTCGTCCCGGCCGTCCAGGGCGGCGTCCAGGTCGGCGCCGTGCCCGGGCAACCCGGAGGCGGCCGCCGTCCGGTCGTCGATGCCGGCCAGGTCCAGCGTCGCCCCGCCGCGGCCGATCGAGACCCGTTCGTTGCGGAGCACGTCGACCCCCAGCGTGGACAGGTGCCGCAGCCACTGGCCGGTGTCGACGAAGTACTCGTGGTTGCCGGTCACGAAGTAGACGCCCTGGTCGCTGACGAGGTCGGCCAGCGGGGCGGCGTCCTCGCGCAGCTCGCTCACCTCGCCGTCGACCAGGTCACCGACGATCGCCACCACGTCGGGACGCTGGGCGTTGACGGTCTCCACGAGCCGTTCGAAGCGCCGCCCGCCGTAGGTGGTGGACAGGTGCCCGTCGGAGAAGGTGACGATCCGCAGCCCGGCCAGGGCCGGGTCCAGCCGCGGGATCCGGATCGGCACCCGGCGGACGACGGGGGTCGTGTTGGCCAGGACGACGCCGGTGCCCGCCGTCCCGATCGCGACCGCACCCGCCCCGACGGCCAGCGTGCGGGCCAGGAACAGCCGGCGGGACGGGTCGACGACACCGCGGTCCGCGCGGACCGCACCGCCCTCCGGTGCCGGGCCCGGCCCGGGAGGAGCCGCGTCGGTGCGGCGTGCCCCGTCCGGCACCAGCACCGGGCTCGGTGCGGACTCGACATCACCCGGCTCCCGCGCGGAGACGGCATCCGGCCGGCGACGACGCTGCACCAGCCGGGCGAGCAGGCGGATCGGCTCGGTCGCCAGCGTGGCGAGGAACAGGTAGAAGGCCAGGCCCAGCCAGGTGAAGCCGACCCAGTCCAGCACCGGGCCGACGACCGGCAACCGGCCGCGCAGCAGCACGACGAGCACCGGCAGCACGGCGAGCACG
Organism: Modestobacter sp. VKM Ac-2985; assembly: GCF_026967925.1. Lineage (GTDB taxonomy): Bacteria > Actinomycetota > Actinomycetes > Mycobacteriales > Geodermatophilaceae > Modestobacter. The sequence goes on from NZ_JAPVBI010000002.1 coordinate 172,563, forward strand.
ACCAGGAGCACCGTGAGCCTGCGCCGGACGGGCCCCGTCCGGGTGGTGCTGCGCACCAGCCGCCACCAGAGATAGCCGTGCAGCAGGGACACGGCGAGCAGCACGGTCAGGCCGAAGCCGAGCAGGCCGATCAGGGACACCGGCGCGCTCCTGGAGGTCGAGGTGGGACCCCGACGCTACGTCGACCGGCTCTTCAGCACCGAACGCAACTCCGGCCAGCGCAGCCAGAAGTCCCGCTCCGCCTGCTCGCACCGGGCCTCCTCCAGGGCGTGCAGGCGGCCCCAGGTGAAGGTGTTCTCCCCGGCTGCGAAGGCCGCCCGGCCGAGCTGGAGGCACAGCGGGCGGGTGATGAAGGTGTCCTGCCGGTCGCCGAGCACCTCCTGGACGCTCTTCAGTGCCGACACGAGCTCGACCACCGGTGCGCCCAGCACCGGCACCGCCGCCTCGGCGGTGTACCGGAGCCGCTTGGCGGCCTTGCGCACGTCGTGCAGGGCCTCGGGGGAGTCGGTGTCCTGGGCCGCCTCGACGCTGCGCCGCAACCGGCGGCCGGTGCGCGCGACGACCTCGTGGAGCACCTCGTCCGCCGGGCGGCCGGCGGCCTCGGTGAGCGGTGGCTCCTCGACCAGCGCGTCGAGGTCGTCGCGCAGCTGCAGGTAGGCGGGCGCGTTCAGCGCCTTGCGCGCCTGCGCGTCACCGGCCTGCTCGTCCCGGACCGCCTCCTGCTGCAGCCGGGCGACCACCGGGCCCAGCACCAGCTCGGCCGGCTCGGCGTCGACCAGCTCGCGCAGGTGGGCGACCGCCACCTCGCCGTCCCGGCTGGGCGACAGCGCCGACCCGACCCGGGCGAGCTCCTCGCGCAGCGGGTCGGTCTGCGTGCGGTCCAGCACCGGGCGGAAGGCGGCGAGCGTGCTGCGCAGCCGGCGGCAGGCCACCCGCACCTGGTGGACGCCGTCGGGCTGCCCGGTGCGGACCATCAGGTCGGCGTCCTGCAGAGCCCCTACCTGCGCGGCCAGCGCGGCACGGACGACCTCGCCGGCCGGCGTGCCCGGCGCGTGCCGGTGCTTCTTCTTCTTGCCCTTCTTGGTCTTCCCGGCCTGCGCCGGGGCCGGCGGTGCGGCGGCGTCGGCCAGCCGGTGGGCGAGCACGCGGGTCAGCTTGGCCGGGGACGAGGCCGGCTGGGCGCCTGCGGCCACGAGCAGCCCGGCGACGTCGGAGAGCAGCTGCTCGTCGCCGGCGACGAGCTCCACCTCCACCTCCCGCCAGGTGGTGACGACGGCGGCCTCGCCGGGAGCGGCCGGCAGCGCGGTGCCGGTGACGTGGTCGTCGGCGACCTCGGCGAGCACCCGCCCGTCGTCGGCGACGAGCTCGCTGACCACCCGACGGGTGCGCAGGGACGCCACCTGCGCCGCCGGGGCACGGCGGACGATGCCCAGCACCGGCTCCAGCACCGCCTTCGGCGGCGTCTTGGTCGCCCGGCCGAGGGGCGACTGCAGCTCCCGGCGGGCGCCGGCGGCCGCCGGGAGCTTCACGTGCCAGCCGGCGTCCGGGCCGCCGGTGCGGCGCCGCATCGTCACCCGGGCGCGGGCAAGCCGGAGATCGGCGGTGTCGTAGTAGGCGGCCTCCAGCGCGTGCTCGACCGGCTCACGGACCTCGACCACGCCGGGCGCGCCGCCGAGGTCGGGCAGCTCGAACGCCTCGTCGACGTCGAACTTCCGCTCGATCTCCACATGCTCGACAGCCACCAGTGCCACGCCTCCTCTGCCGGGCCACCCCTGCTGGGCGCCCCGCTGTGAGCTCACCGTCCTACCGCACGCAGGTGAACGGCGCACCCGCTGATGATCATCGCACCGCGGTGGGCACCATGGACGCCGTGTCCCGCCGACCCCCGACCCGCCGCCGCTGGACCGCCACCGTCTTCGCCGTCCCGTGGGCTGCGGCGGCCGTGCTCCGGTCGACCGGCACCGAACGGGGGTTCCCCCTGGTGCCCGCGCTCGCCTTCACCCCCTACATCGCGGCCACCAGCGCGCTCCCGCTGGCCGCGGCGCTGGTGTCCCGGTCGCGCGGTGCCGCCGTGCTGGCGGCTGCCTCGGCCGCGGTGCTGACGGCCGCGATGCGCCGGCCGGCCGCGCCCGCCGCCCCGGCGCTGCCGCCCCAGGGGCCGCGGCTGCGCGTCGTCTCGGCCAACATGCGGCACGGACGGGCCGACCCGGCGGCCCTGGTGGCCCTCGCGGCCGACCAGGACGCCGACGTGCTGGCGCTGATGGAGGTCACCCCGGAGGCGGTGTCCGCGCTGCTGGCTGCCGGGGTCGCCGACCTGCTGCCCGCCGGGCACGTGGTGCCCGCCGGCGAGGGGCAGCCCGCCGGCGCCGGCGGGGCGCTCTGGACCCGGCTGGAGGTCCGGGGGCGCACGGTGGTGCCGGGGCGGTTCGGGCAGCCGGCCGCCCTGCTGACCGTGCCCGGTGCGCTCGACGTCGAGCTGACCGCGGTGCACACGGACCCACCGACCAGCTCCCCCGCCCAGGTGGCCAGCTGGGTCGAGGACCTCCGGCTGCTGCCCGACCCGGAGCCCGGCGTGCTGCGGGTGCTGGCCGGCGACTTCAACGCCACGCCCGACCACGCCGCGTTCCGGCGGCTGCTGGGCCGGGGCTGGGTGGACGCCGCGGCGGCGACCGGCCAGGCCCGGCGGGCCACCTGGTGGCCGATGCGGGTGCCGCACCCGCGACTCACCCTGGACCACGTCCTGGTCGACCCGCGGATCGCGGTGGAGGGTCTGCAGGTGGTGCACGTGCCCGGGACGGACCACCGGGCACTCGTCGCGGACCTGCGGCTCCCGGCCGCCGGCTGACCGGAGCGGGGAGAGGGTGCCCCGGGCGGCGGGTTCCGCGGCACCGCCGCCCGGGCAGTGCATCTCATGCCCGCATCCCGGCGGCGTGCACGCGAGTTGTGTGACATCTGGGTTAACTCATCCCCACCGCCCGCGCGGGGTGACACCACGCGCACGGTCACGCACGGGATCGGCAGGTCAGCCGATGCGCACGTCGTCCTGCCCCGCCACCGAGACGACGTCCCCGCGGTGCAGCTGGCGGCCGCGGCGTTCCTCCGGCTCACCGTTGACCCGGACCTCCCCGGCGAGCAGCACGTCCTTCACCTGGGCGCCGGTGGGGACGGCGTCGACCAGCTTGAGCAGCTGACCCAGCCGGATGGTGTCCTCGCCGGAGCGGAGTTCGATGGTGCGCACGCCGCTGATCCTCCCCGCTTCACGCCGGGGTCAGCACATCGCCCACCGAGAGCTCGCCGGGGCGGGCCACCAGCGCCCCCACCGCGAGGGCACCTCCGCGGTCACGGTGGATCGCCTTCAGCACGGCGGTGTCCCGTCCGACGCCGCCGGACTGCGGCCGGGTGGTCATCACGCACCGGGGCACCCGCCGGACGACGTCCAGCTCCGCGCCGCCCACCCGCACCCGCCGACCCACCAGCTCGTCCTCCCCCGCGCCGGCCAGCACCAGGTTGGCCCGGAAACGGCGGCGGTCCCAGCCGCCCAGGGTGCCGGCGGACACCAGCGTCACCCGGGCGTCGGCGTTGTCGTGGAAGGCGCCGTCCGCGCCGGAGAAGGGGTTCCACCGGCCGGTGTCCTCGTCCTCGGCGTCGGACGGGTTCTCATAGCGACGGGCACCGGCGACCGCCGCCGCCGGGCGCAGGCCGACCCGGCGCCCGGCCCAGTCGGAGAGGACGTCGTCCTCGGCGGTCACCGTGCCGTCGGGCAGCACCACCTCGGCGCCGCCGTCGGCGCGCAACCGGCCGGCCGCGAACAGCAGCTCGGGCACCCGGCGGGCGGTCAGCCCGAACTCCGTGGTCAGGTCGAACAGCGCCCAGCCGCGGTCACCGGCGACGCCCTCCGGGCCGATCTCCGCCCGGGCCAGCCGCTCACCCTGCAGCGACTTCACCGGGAACCGCCAGACCTCGGCGACCCGGAGGTCATCGCTCACGCCGGGGTCCAGCCCACGGTCCACGTTCCCGACCAGGCCTCCCCCGGCGCGAGGACGAGCACGTCCACCCCATCGGCCAGCGCGTTCGCCGGGCACGTCATCGGCTCCACGGCCACGCTGCGCCGCCGCTGGTCCGGGGGCAGGGTGTCGCCGGTGTAGACCTGCAGCCAGGTCCAGGCCGGGTCGACGGCGACCTCCAGCGCACCGGCGGGCCCGCTGAGCCGGGTCCGGGCCCAGCCGTCGTCGTCCCGGACGAGGTCGGTCACGGCGGTGTCGATCGCCTGGTCACCGACCCGGCCGACCGCGCCGTCGTAGGGCCGCCGCTCCCCGGTCGGCAGGCCGCCCTCGAGCACCAGGGCGGTGCGGGCCGGCACGGTCAGCTCGGCCGCGGCCACGTCGCCCGGGGCCGGCGCCCCCACCGAGAAGTAGGGGTGCATCCCCGCCCCGAAGGGTGCGTCCTCGTCCCCGGCGTTGCGCACCCGCACGGTCACGGTGAGCCGGTCGGCGGTCAGCGTGTGGTCGACCGCGACGGCCAGCCGGAAGGGGTAGCCGGTGCGCGGCTCGATCGTCGTCCCGACCGTGACGGCGTCCGCCCGCTGGGCCAGCACCTGCCAGGGCTGGGCGGTGACCAGCCCGTGCACCGCGTTCGGGGTGGACCCGCTGACCACGTCGAGCTGCAGTTCCCGGCCCCGCCAGGACCAGCGCCCGCCGCGGAGCCGGTTGGGCCAGGGCAGCAGGACACCGCCGCGCCGGCCGGCCGGGACGGTGCCCGACGCGTAGCCGTCCAGCACGTGCCAGTCACCGACCACCAGTTCGCGCAGGGCTCCGCCGCGCAGGTCCACGGCCAGCCGGGCGGGACCAGCGGCCACCTCGACGTCCCGCGGTTCGGTGGCCGGCCAGGGGCGGTCGGTGGACGAGGGTGCGAGCGACATGCGGTCCTCCCGGGGAGACGGTTCCGGGACAGCTCACCACAGCACCGGTGCACCCGTTCCACGTGGAACCACCGGCGCCGGAGAGGGTCGTGACAGACGTCAGTGGCCTCGGCGGGCCGTGCGGCGACAGACTGGACACGCACCGACGACGAGGAGCCCCCGATGCCCGAGCCACACCTGCGTGCCGCCGACGCCGACCGGGCCGCGGTGGCCGAGATCCTCGGCCACCACATGTCCGCCGGCCGGCTCAGCGTCGAGGAGTACGACGACCGGCTCGCCCGCGCCTACGCGGCCCGCACCTACGGTGAGCTCGCCGAGCTGACCACCGACCTCCCCCCCGCCGAGCCGGCCGGCAGCCGGACCGCCGAGGCACCTGCCGTCGCCGGTCCACCGACCGGCCCGGCCGGCGGCGGCCCCTGGGCGGTCCACGGCTGGCACGGGGGCGCCGGCGCCTGGGCCGGCGGGTCGAGCATGCGGGCGGCCTGGGCGAGCTGGCTGAGCACCGCGGTCATCGTGGTGGGCATCTGGCTGATCACCTCGCTGGCCACCGACGGCTGGATCTACCCCTGGCCGATCTGGGTGATCGGGCCGTGGGGGCTCGTCCTGCTGGCCCAGACGGTCAGCGGACAGCGCGGGCCCGACCGGCGGCAGCAGCTCCCCCACCGCACCGGGGACTGAGCCGGGCGTGTCCCGGGTCAGCCGGGACCGGAGCGGGTAGGCGACCGGGACCGAGCCCAGGATCCCGGAGGACCCGATGCACACCATGACCGACCGCTTCGCCGACGCACTGCACCGCCTGGACGCCGACCGCGACACCGGCCCGCTCGTCGAGCTCGCCGGTGACGACACCCAGCTGGTCAAGCTCGACGAACAGCACGAGACGCGCGGCCGGGAGGGTGCGACGACGTTCTGGACCGACTACCGCGACGTCTTCGACGAGATCGAGACGACGTTCACGCACACCGTGGTCGGCGAGTCCAGCGCGGCGCTGGAGTGGACCTCCACCGGCACGCTGCGCAGCGGGAAGCCGTTCACCTATCGCGGCGTCACCGTGATCGAGGGCGACGAGGAGCAGCTCAGCGGCGTCCGCACGTACTACGACTCGGCCGCCTTCCTGCAGGGCCGCAGCGGCACGGCCTGACCTGGCCCGTGCGGCCAGGCACCCAGAGAGGGCCCGGCAACGCAGCAGGGGCCGCCCGATGGGTGGCCCCTGCTGGTCGTTCTGGTGGGCAAGGGGGGACTTGAACCCCCACGTCCTCTCGGACACACGGACCTGAACCGTGCGCGTCTGCCATTCCGCCACTTGCCCTGGCGAGGAAGAACAGTAGCAGCCCCCTTCGAGGCAGTTCCCGCAGGCCCCCGGTCGGCACGGCGCCGCCCCACGGCGGGCGGTGCGCTGGTAGAACGGTGTGCCGACGCGGCACGGACGACATCGTCCGGGGCGTCCTGCGCTGCGCGACGTCCCGGCGACCCTCCCCCGGTTACGATCAGCGCTCAGGCAGTGGGAGGTCGACCGAGCGCAAGGGAGCGACTGTGGGTGTGCTGCAGCGCTTCGAGCGACGCCTCGAGGGCATGGTCGGGCTGGCCTTCGCCCGGGTGTTCAAGGGCAAGGTCCACCCCGCCGAGATCGCGCACGCCCTGCAACGTGAGGCCGACGAGCAACGCTCGGTGCTGAGCGGTGACCGGGTGCTCGCCCCGAACGTCTACGTCGTGATGCTCGGCCCCACCGACCACGAGAACCTGGTCGAGTGGTCCGAGCAGCTGGCCGCCGAGCTCGCCGACATGGTCGCCGAGCACATCGAGCGCGAGGGCTACCAGACCTTCGGTGACATCGAGGTGCGGCTGGAGCTCGACGAGGAGCTGCGCACCGGGGTCTTCGAGGTCGCCTCGCACGTCACCGGCGGTGCCCCGAGCCGCTCCTCGGCCGCCCCGCCGCCCCCGCCGCCCGGGCTCCCCCCGCTCCCGCGGCTCCCCGGCGCCGCCACGGGGACCACCGACACCGGCGCCCAGCCACCCTCGGTCGTGGGCCGGGCCGGCCAGCGGGTCAGCCACGTCCTGGTCGTCGACGGCCCCGGCACCAAGCACGTCCTCGAGCAGGGCAGCAACGTCCTCGGCCGCGGCACCGAGGCCGACGTCCGGTTGCCCGACACCGGGGTGAGCCGCAAGCACGCCGACGTCCAGCTGGCCGGCAGCACGGTCGTCGTCGAGGACCTCGGCTCCACCAACGGGACCCTGGTCAACGGCCGCCGGGTCAGCCGGCAGGAGCTGGCCGACGGCGACGTCCTCCGCATCGGCCACTCGGTGCTGGTGTACCGGCAGGACGGCGCGTGAGAAGGCTGAGCGCAGGCCCGGGCGGGGCCGAGCAGTGACCGCGGAGATCGTGCTGCAGGCCTTCCGCTTCGGCTTCCTGCTCCTGCTCTGGCTGTTCGTCTTCGCCGCCTTCCGGGTGGTCCGCGCCGACCTGTTCGGCGGCCGGGCCGGCCGGGTGGCCTCGGTGCCGCCGCGCGCCGCCGCCGCCCGCAAGCGCGGTGGCCGCGGGCCCCGCCACCTCGTCGTCACCGCCGGCCCGCTGTCGGGCACCCGGATCACCTTGGGGGAACAGGCCATCCTGATCGGTCGTGCCGACGACTCGACGCTGGTGCTCACCGACGACTTCGCCTCCTCCCGGCACGCGCGGCTGACCAACCGCGGCGGCCAGTGGTACGTGGAGGACCTCGGGTCCACCAACGGCACCTACCTCGACCAGCAGCGCGTGCAGGGTCCGCTGCTGGTCGCCCCCGGCCAGCCGATCCGGATCGGGCAGACCGTCCTGGAGCTGCGTTCATGAGCTTGGTCCTCCGCTATGCGGCGCGTTCCGACCGCGGCCTGATCCGCGGCACCAACCAGGACTCGGTCTACGCCGGGCCCCGGTTGCTGGCCGTCGCGGACGGCATGGGCGGGCACGCGGCGGGCGACGTCGCCAGCAAGGTCGTGATCGCCGCTCTCGAGCACCTCGACGAGGACGCCCCCTCCGGCGACCTGCTCCAGGCCCTGCGCCATGCGGTGTTCGAGGGCAGCGAGCACCTGCGCGAGGTCATCCGGGAGTCCCCACAGCTCGAGGGCATGGGGACGACGCTCACCGCCGTCCTCTTCGCCGGTGGCCGGCTGGGGCTGTGCCACGTCGGCGACTCCCGCGCCTACCTGATGCGCGACGGCGAGCTGCACCAGATCACCCACGACGACACCTTCGTGCAGACGCTGATCGACGACGGCCGGATCACCGAGGAGGAGGCGAACAGCCACCCGCAGCGCTCGTTGCTGCTGCGGGCCCTCAACGGCCAGGACGTCGAGCCGGACCTGTCGATGCGCGAGGCCCGCGCCGGCGACCGCTACATGCTCTGCTCCGACGGACTGTCCGGCGTGGTCAGCCACGAGACGCTCGCCGCCGCGATGCACGAGCCCGATGCGCAGGCGACCGCAGACCGGCTGATCGAACTGGCGTTGCGCAGCGGGGGTCCGGACAACATCACCTGCATCGTCGCCGACGTCGTGGAGGACGACGGCCGCGGTGTGCTCGTCGAGCCTGTCGTCGACGGCGCCGCCGGCGACCACGTGGGTCAGCGGGAGGTCGATCCCCGGTCGGCCGCCGGTCGCGCCGCGCTCGCCGACCCGCAGGCGGCCGGGCACGCCACCGCCCTGACCACCAGCTCCCCACCGCCGCGACGTCGACGGCCGTTGCGCACCGCCCTGTTCGCCCTCGCCGCCGTCGTGGTGCTGGGCGCCGCGACGATCGGTGCGTACCTGTTCGTGATGGGCCACTGGTTCGTCGGGGTCGCCGAGACCGCCGACGGCGACCGGGTCGGGGTCTTCCGCGGGCTCAACGCCTCCGTCGTCGGCCTGGACCTCTACCGCCTGGACGAGGCGACGGCGCTGGCCACCACCGACCTCACCCCGGCCGCTCGCAACCGGGTGGCCGACGGGATCCCCGCCGACGACCCGGACGACGCCGAGCGGATCCTCTCCAACCTCCGCGGCCAGCAGCTGCCGCTGTGCCGGACGACCCCGGCGGTGGCCGCCAGCACCCCGTCCGCCACGCCCACGCCGGCAGCGGAGCCCACCCCCGCCGCCGTCCCGGGCCAGCCGGACGCCGCGGCCGCCACGACGACCGTCACGACGACCGTCCCCGGCACCGCCGAGCCGACGCGCTCGGCCGCGGCCCCCGGGCTGACGCGTTCCGGTGAGCCCGGAGTGGACTGCCGGGAGGTCGACTAGTGGCTGCGCCGGTCAACGGCCCCGGCACCGACCCGCGCGCTGCCCTCGCCCCCGGCACGGCCGTCCCCACCCGGCGGGGCACCGAACTGCTCCTGCTCGGCTTCGCGGTGCTCATCACGCTGGCCGCGCACCTGATCATCGACATCACCGTCACCGGGTCCCCGGGCACCGAGATGGTCACCTTCGGCCTCTGGTTCTCCGCCCTGTGGGTCGTCGCCCACGTCGTCGTCCGGCGGTTCGCGCCCTACGCCGACCCGCTGCTGCTCCCCTGCGTCGCGGTGCTCTCCGGGCTGGGCCTGTCGATGATCCACCGGCTGGACATCGCCGGTGAACAGGTCGGCAGCAACGGCGCCGTCAGCGTCGACGCCCCGGTCCAGCTGGTGTGGGCCACCGTCGGGCTGGTGCTGTTCATCGCCGTGCTGGTGATCGTGCGCGACCACCGGGCGCTCTCCCGCTTCGCCTACACCCTGGCCCTCATCGGGCTGGTCCTGCTGGCGCTCCCCGCGGTGCTGCCGAACTCCGAGATCAACGGCGCCAAGCTGTGGATCCGGTTCGGTGGGTTCTCCATCCAGCCCGGCGAGTTCGCCAAGATCTGCCTGATCGTCTTCTTCGCCGCCTACCTGGTCGACAAGCGCGACGTGCTGGCGCTGGCCAGCCGCCGGGTGCTGCGCCTGGAGCTGCCGCGTGGCCGCGACCTCGGCCCGGTGCTGCTGGCCTGGGTCGCCTCGATCCTGGTGCTGGTCTTCGAGCGCGACCTGGGCAGCTCGCTGCTGCTGTTCGGCATCTTCGTGGTGATGCTCTACATCGCCACCGAGCGCGCCAGCTGGCTGGTCATCGGCCTGCTGCTGTTCGCCGGTGGGGCGTTCGTCGCCTACCAGCTGTTCGGTCACGTCCGCGTGCGGGTCGACACCTGGCTGGACCCGTTCGCCTACGCCGACACCGGTGGCTACCAGGTGGTCCAGTCGCTGTTCAGCCTGGGCACCGGCGGCCTGTTCGGCGCCGGGCTCGGTGGCGGGCGGCCGGACCAGGTGCCGGTGGCCAAGAGCGACTTCATCGCCGCCGCCATCGGTGAGGAGCTCGGCCTCTTCGGCCTGGTCGCGATGATCGTGATCTACCTGGTGCTGGTCGAGCGGGGGCTGCGCACCTCCCTGGTGGTCCGGGACGGCTTCGGCAAGCTGCTGGCCGCCGGGCTGGCCTTCTCCCTCGCCTGGCAGGTGTTCGTCGTCCTCGGCGGGGTCACCGGCCTGCTCCCGCTCACCGGGCTGACCACGCCGTTCCTCGCCTACGGCGGCTCCTCGCTGGTCGCCAACTTCGGCCTGGTCGCGCTGCTCGTGCGGATCAGCGACGCCGCCCGCCGGCCGGCCGGCGCAGCCGTGGCCACGCCGCCGAAGCTCACCGACGCACCGACCGAGGTGGTGCAGCAGTGAACGCCCCGCTGCGCAAGGTCGCCATCAGCGTGCTGGTGCTGTTCACGCTGCTGATCGTCAACGTCAACGTCATCCAGGTCTTCCGCGCCGACGAGCTGCGGGCCGACGCGCGCAACACCCGCGTGCTCGTCGAGCAGTACGACGAGCAGCGCGGCTCGATCATCGTCGACGGCACCGAGATCGCCGTGTCCGAGGCGACCGACGGTCCGCTCACCTACCTGCGCCGCTATCCGCAGGGCCCCCTCTACGCACCGGTGACCGGCTACAACTCGCTGATCTTCGGCAACCGGGGGCTGGAGGAGGCCGTCGACGAGGTGCTGTCCGGCGACGACGCGCGGCTGGCGCTCAGCTTCCGGCGGCTCACCGAGCTGTTCACCGGGCAGGACCTCTCGGGTGGCAGCGTGGAGCTCACGCTGGACCCGGCGGTGCAGGAGGCGGCGATGTCGGCCCTGGAGGGGCGGGTCGGTGCCGTCGTCGCCCTGGACCCGCAGACCGGCGCCGTCCTGGGGCTGGCCAGCACCCCGACCTACGACCCGAACCTGCTCTCCAGCCACGACCCCACTGCGATCCGCGCCTACGCCGAGGAGCTGGAGGCGCAGGAGACCGACCCCCGGACCAACATCGCCATCTCCGAGCGCTACCCGGCCGGGTCGATCTTCAAGGTGGTCGTCGCCGCCGCGGCCCTGGCCAGTGGCGAGTACACGCCGGAGACGGTGATCCCGGCGCCGCAGGACTACATCCTGCCCGGCACCTCGACCGACCTGCAGAACTTCGGCGACCGGCCGTGCAGCCCCAGCGGCGAGCAGCCGCTGATCGAGGCGCTCACCATCTCCTGCAACACCGCCTTCGCCCAGCTCGGCATCGACCTGGGCGAGGACGCCGTCCGGGAGATGGCCGAGGCGCTCGGCATCGACGGCACGAGCTTCGACATCCCGCTCCCGGTGGAAGGCAGCACGATCGGCGACATCGAGAGCGACGCCGCGCTGGGCCAGACCTCGATCGGGCAGCGCGACGTCGCCCTGACCCCGATGCACGCCGCCATGATCGCGGCCGCGGTCGCCAACGACGGCGTGCTGATGGACCCGTACCTGGTCGAGTCGGTCCAGGCCCCCGACCTGACGGTCATCGACCAGACCGAGCCCGAGACGTTCTCCGAGCCCTTCTCCGCCGACGTCGCCGAGCAGCTGACCCGGATGATGACCAACGTCGTCGACGAGGGCACCGGCCGGCGCGCGCAGATCAGCGGCATCGAGGTGGCCGGCAAGACCGGTACGGCGGAGAACGCCGGCCCCGACCACAACTGGTTCATCGGCTTCGCCCCCGCCGAGGACCCGAGCATCGCCGTGGCGGTCTTCATCCGCAACGGTGGCGGCACCGGCGGGGACATCTCCGCACCCATCGCGCGCGAGGTCATCGAGGCCCACCTGCAGGGCGGCGGCTGATGGCGGTCCGCGTGGGCAGCATGCTGGCCGGTCGCTACGAGATCACCGCCCCGATCGCCACCGGCGGGATGGGGGAGGTCTGGCAGGCCCGCGACCGCACCCTCGGCCGGATCGTCGCGGTCAAGGTGCTGCGCAGCGAGTACACCGGCGACTCGAGCTTCCTCATCCGGTTCCGCAACGAGGCCCGGCACACCGCCGCCCTGTCGCACCAGAACATCGCCTCGGTCTACGACTACGGCGAGACCACCGAGGACGGGCAACGGCTGGCCTACCTGATCATGGAGTTCGTCGAGGGCAAGCCGCTGGTCACCGTCCTCGCCGAGCGCGGGCGGCTCACCGCCGAGCAGACCCTCGACGTCCTCGGGCAGGCCGGTGACGGCCTCTCCGCCGCGCACGCGGCCGGCATGGTGCACCGGGACATCAAGCCCGGGAACCTGCTCGTGCGTCCGGACGGCGTGGTCAAGCTGACCGACTTCGGCATCGCCTACGCCCGCGACGCCGCCCCCCTGACCCGCACCGGCATGGTGGTCGGCACCGCGCAGTACCTCTCCCCCGAGCAGGCCCAGGGGCACGTGGTGACCGCCGCCTCCGACGTCTACTCACTCGGCGTGCTCGGCTACGAGTGCATCGCCGGGGTGCGCCCGTTCGACGGCGAGTCGCAGGTGGCGATCGCGCTGGCCCAGATCAACCGCCCCCCACCCCCGATGCCGGCGGACGTGCCCTGGCAGGTCCGGGCCCTGATCGAGCGGTGCCTGGCCAAGGACCCCGCTGCCCGCTTCCCCGACGGGGCGGCCTTCGCCGAGGCGGTGCGGCGGGTCGCGGCCGGTGGCACCGTGCCGGCCGCGACCGCCATGACCCAGGTGGTCGGGGACGACGGCACGGCGACCACGATGCTCCCGGCGACCGGCCCCGGCACCGCCCTCGGCCCCTCGACCGCGCCCCGCACCATGCCCCCGCTGCACGGCCCCCCGGTCGACGGCGACGGGGCGAGCACCTGGACCGGCGGGGAGGACGACCCGCCGGACGTCCGGCGCACCCGGTTGCTGTGGGCGGCCGCCGCACTCGCCCTCGTGGGGCTGGTCGCCGCCGGGGTGTTCCTGGTCATGTCCGGGACCGACGACCCGGACGGCTCGGCCGCGTCCCCGGGCACCAGCTCCCCGTCGACCTCCGCACCGGCGACCGCCACTGCCTCCGGCGCACTCGCCTTCGACGTGACCGACTACGTCGGGGACGACGCGGACACCGTCTCCGACGAGCTCGAGGAGCTGGGCTTCGAGGTGCGGCAGCGGGACGCGACCGCCGCCGAGCTGGCGGCAGCCGGCGTGGCCCTGGCGGAGAACGCCGTCGTGACCGCCAACCCGGCGCGGGCCACGCTGCCGCAGGGCTCGACGGTCACGCTGGCCGTGGCCGCCGAGGCCTACGCGCCCGAGGCTGACGACGACGAGCCGACACAGGCTGCTCCCACCTCCGAGGCCGACGACGACGGCGGTGCCACCGCCCCGACGACCGCCACCGTGACGGCCACCGTTACGCAGAGCACCCCGAGGGACGCAGCCACCTCGTCGCCGACGACAACGGCGACCCGGTCGGCGCCGGCCCCGGCGCCGGCCCCAGCGCCGGCCCCAGCCCCTGAGCCGGCGCCCGAACCAGCGCCAGAACCAGTCGAGCCGACGCCGTCCACGGACAGCCAGGGGGCCGGGACACTGGCGTCAGCAGACCTCGCGAGAACCCCATGACACACGCGTCCCCCGGCGCTCGCGTCGCGCCTGTCGCGACGCGGCCAGCGATTAGGCTCCGCGACGGCGCACCGCTCCCCGGTCCTGCCGTCCCGGAGCTGCGACCGCCGCACCGCACCACCCGAGAGGACCACCGATGACCACCCCCCAGGTGCTCGGCGAGCGCTACGAGATCGGCGGGGTGCTCGGCCGCGGCGGCATGGCGGAGGTGCACCGGGGGCGGGACCTCCGGCTGGGGCGCGAGGTCGCGGTCAAGGTGCTGCGTCAGGACCTCGCCCGGGACCCGTCGTCCCAGGTCCGGTTCCGCCGCGAGGCCCAGGCCAGCGCGTCGCTGAACCACCCGGCGATCGTCGCGGTCTACGACACCGGGGAGGACCGCACCGCGACCGGCGCGACCCCGTACATCGTCATGGAGTACGTCGAGGGCGACACCCTGCGCGACGTGCTGCGCCGTGAGCGGCGGCTGCCCCCCGAGCGGGCCATGTCGCTGACCGCCGACATCTGCGCGGCCCTGGACTTCAGCCATCGCAACGGCATCGTGCACCGGGACGTGAAGCCCGGCAACGTCATGATCACGCCGCAGGGCACGGTCAAGGTGATGGACTTCGGCATCGCCCGCGCGGTCTCCGACTCCGCTGCGACGATGACCTCGACGGCCGCCGTGATCGGCACCGCCCAGTACCTCTCCCCCGAGCAGGCCCGGGGTGAGGGGGTCGACGCCCGCTCCGACGTCTACTCCGCCGGGTGCCTGCTCTACGAGCTGGTCACCGGCACCCCGCCCTTCACCGGCGACTCCCCCGTGGCCGTCGCCTACCAGCACGTGCGGGAGGACCCGCGGACGCCCTCGTCGATCAACCCGGAGATCCCCCCGGAGCTCGACGCCATCCTGCTCAAGGCGATGAGCAAGAACCCGGCCAACCGCTACCAGTCGGCCGCCGACATGCGGGCGGACCTGCTGCGCGCCGTGGCCGGCCAGCGGGTCGAGGCCACGCCGGTGATGAGCGACGCCGAGAAGACCACGATCATCGGCGTGACCCCCGGCGGGTACGGCAACGACGAGTGGGACGACGGGCAGAACGACGACAAGCGCCGGCGCAACCGGATCATCGCCGTGGTCGTCGCCGTGGTGGTGCTCCTCGCCGGGGCCATCGGCCTGGCGCTGGCCCTCAACGGTGCGTCGGACGAGCCCGACACCCCGGTCGTCGAGCAGGTGGCGGTCCCCGACCTGGTCGGTGTCCCGCAGGCCGACGCGGAGGCCCAGATCCTGGCCGAGGGCCTCCTGATCGGCCCGATCACCCGCGAGCCGAGCACGGAGGCCCAGGAGGGCACCGTGCTCAGCGCCGACCCGCCAGCAGGGACCGAGGTGGACCCGGAGACGCGGGTGGCCCTGGTCGTCGGCGGCGGCCCGAACACCATCGCCGTCCCCAACGTGCTCGGCGACGAGCAGGACGCGGCGATCGACCGGCTGGAGGGGGCCGGCTTCACCGGGAGCACGAGCACCGACCAGGTCGACAGCCTGGAGCCCGCCGGCACCGTCGTCGCCCTCGACCCCGCGCCGGGCAGCCAGGCGGCCCCGGACGTGTCGTTCCGGCTGAGCATCTCCACCGGCTCGATCACCCTGCCCGACGTGCGTGGTCTCACCGAGCCCACTGCCCGGGAGGCCCTCGTGGACGCCGGGATCGACAACGGGGTCATCGTGCCCAACAACGTCGAGCGGGACGACGCCACCCCGGGCACCGTGGTCGACACCGATCCGGGGCCGCGGGCCTCGGTGTCGGCCGGCGAGACGGTCACCCTGCTGATCGCCGTCCCGACGCCGGCAGAGCCGACCCCCACGCCGACCCCCACGCCGACGCCGACCCCCACGGCGCCGACCCCCACGGCGCCGGTGCCCGACCCAGCCCTGCCGGACAGCTGATCGGGTGCCACCTCCCACCGCGCCTCGGCGGCGTGGGAGGTGGCCGGTTCAGACCGTGACGGTGGTGAGCCGGCGGGCGGTGGCCGCCGCGGCCTCGACCCGGGCGGGGTCCGGCGCCAGCCCACAGCCGGACAGCCAGTTCGCCAGCAGCCGGTGCCCACCCTCGGTGAGCACCGACTCCGGGTGGAACTGCACTCCCTCGATCGGCAGCTCCCGGTGCCGCAGCGCCATCACGATGCCCGACGGCGTGCGCCCGGTGACCTCCAGCTCGGCCGGGACGCTGTCGGACTCGACCGCGAGCGAGTGGTACCGGGTGGCGGTGAAGGGGCTGCCCAGCCCGGTCAGCACGCCCACGCCGTCGTGCACCACCTGGCTGGTCTTGCCGTGCAGCAGCTCCGGCGCCCGGCCGACGACGCCACCGAAGGCCTCGGCGATCGCCTGGTGGCCCAGACAGACGCCGAGCACCGGCAGCCCGGCGTCGGCGGCGGCCCGCACCATCGGCACGGTCACCCCGGCGTCGACCGGGGTGCCGGGCCCCGGGGAGAGCAGCACCCCGGCGACGTCCAGGTCGGCGAGCTCGTCGACCGTCACCGCGTCGTTGCGCCGCACCAGGCTGGGCACCCCGAGCTGACCGAGGTACTGGACCAGGTTGTAGACGAAGCTGTCGAAGTTGTCGACGACGAGCACCGGCCGGACGGCGGGCAGGCTCATCGCGCGAGGCTCACGTAGGTGCGGGACACGGGGCTCGATCTCCAGGGCGTTGGGGGGCGGACGGCCGGGCTGGGCACGGGCTCAGCCGACGCCGGCGTACTGCATGTCCAGCGCGCCGTCGTAGGCCGCCAGGGTCAGCTGGTCCTGCTCGTCGAGGTCGAAGGTCAACCCGTAGTCCTCGACCGCGTCCTGGAAGACCTGCACCTCCGGGGAGGCCGCCAGCTCCTCCTGCATCTCGTCCGCGTCGCCGACGGCGGTGACCACGTACGGCGGGGAGTACTTCCGGCCGTGCAACAGCAGGGTCGGTCCGACACAGATGACCGCGCTGGTGGCGATCAGCCGCTGCCCCATGATGGCCACCCCGTCGGCACCAGCGGCCCAGAGGGCGTTCACCACGCCCTGGACGTCGGACTGGTGGATGACCAGGTTGTCCGGGTTGCCCTCGGTCGGGGACATGCCGGTGAGCTGGCGCGGTGCATCGTCCAACACGATGGACATCCCCGGCCCGGTCAGCGCGGCGAGCCCGGCGGAGCCGACCCCGGGGGCGACCCGCTGCTGCGCGGCAGCCACCTCGCTGTTCCGGGAGGCCGCCAGGTCGGTGAGCGCCTGCACCTGCTCCTGCAGGGCGGCCAGCTCGGCCTGCTGGCGGGCGACGGCGGAGTCCCGCTGCTCGATCAGCGCGGACAGCTCCGTGATCTCCCCGCCCCGTAGATCGGTGCCCTGCGCCGTCCGGCTGGAGGTGGCGAACAGCAGGCCGGCAGCCAGGGCGACGACGGGCACGAGCCCGACCCACGGGTCGAACCGGCGGGAGCGCGCGGTGCGGGCCATGCACACCTCCTGGTGTCGACGTCCACCGCGGGAGGGCGGACCGGGTGACGTCGCCGCGTGACGGGGCGGGACTGCTGGTCTCTCAGCTTAGGCTGGTGACCGTTCACGCCGGGGCGTCAGGCCACCGGCCCGGGAGGGAGTCCGCCAGGTGCCGAAGTCGAAGGTGCGCAAGAAGTCGGTCTACACGCCGCCGGAGGGCGTGCTGCCCTCGAGCGCGGCCCGGGCGCAGGCCGCGAAGCCCAGCCCACGGTGGTACGCCCCGGTGATGATCGGGCTGATGCTGCTCGGCCTGCTGTGGATCGTCGTCTACTACGTCGCAGGCGACCGGATCCCGGTCATGGTGACGCTCGGCCCGTGGAACTTCGCCATCGGGTTCGGCGCCATGGTCGCCGGTCTGATCATGTCGATGCGCTGGCGCTGACACCCGCGCACGGCCCGACCGACAGGCCCTCGTCCCTCCGGGGACGGGGGCCTTCGTCGTTCCGGCACGGTGACCCTCCCGGACCGAGGCCGCCGCCGGAGCCCAGGTCGAACTCCCGGTACTCCGAACGGTCACCGGTGCACAGCGTTCAGTGACCGGCTCGCAGGGTCGACAAACGGTCAACCCGCAGGTCAGCGGCCCGCCGGAAGATCGTCTGTGCACAGCGCCGATCGTCGTCCACAGGCGACCGGTCCGGCCGTCCACGGGTCTGTCCACGATCTGTGGGTTGTCGAGCCGACCACATCCCAGCTTGACCTGCGGATATGCCGGGGCTGTGACTGCTGGGACGGAAACGGCACAGGGGTAACTACACCCGTGGAACTCCGTCCCCAGCTGTGTACACAGCTGTGGGAAACCCGATCGCGGACGACGCCCGACCGGGCCCTTACTACCCGTCGCTGGCAACCGCAAACCAGCAGCGTGACGGGCCGTTCCCGCGCGTGTCCGGGAGAGTTGTCGACATCCCCACCCTGGTGGGGGTCGCCGGGAACGGCACAGCCCCCGGCCGTGGGGACGGGGGCTGTGGACGGAGTGCGGCGGACCGGTCGGTGACCTCAGTGGTCGAGGAGCTCCAGGATCGTGGCGTTGGCCATGCCGCCGCCCTCGCACATCGTCTGCAGCCCGTACCGGGTCCCGCTGGCGAGCATGTGGTGCACCAGCGTGGTCATGATGCGTGCCCCCGAGGCGCCCAGTGGGTGCCCGAGCGCGATCGCACCGCCCAGGGGGTTGACCACGTCGGCTCCGACGCCGATCTCCCGGCACCAGGCCAGCGGCACCGGGGCGAACGCCTCGTTCACCTCGAAGACCCCGATGTCGGCCAGGGCGAGCCCGGAGCGGTCCAGCACCTTGCGGGTGGCCGGGATCGGAGCGGTCAACATGATCACCGGGTCGTCGCCGGCCACGACCGTCGTGTGCACCCGGACGAGGGGGGTCAGCCCGAGCTCGCGCGCCCGGTCGGAGGTGGTGACCAGCACGGCGGCCGACCCGTCGGAGATCTGGCTCGCGTTCCCGGCGCTGATCACGCCATCGGCCTGGAAGGGCGTCCTGAGCGCCCCCAGCGCCTCGAGGGTGCCGCCGGTGCGGATCCCCTCGTCGGCGGACACCACGACGCCCTCGGGGGTCCTGACCGGGACGAGCTCCGCGTCGAAGGCCCCGTCGGCCCGTGCCTTGGCAGCCCGGTCGTGCGACCGCAGGGCGAACTCGTCGAGCTCGGCCCGGGACAGGCCCCACCGCGTCGCGATCATCTCGGCGCCGACCCCCTGGTCGGGCGCGACACCGCCGTAGCGGGCCAGGTACTGCGGCCCCAGCGGCCGGCCGGCCGACCCGTCACCGGCCGAGGAGCCCATCGGCACCCGGCTCATCGACTCGACCCCGCCGGCGACCACGACGTCCGCCTGCCCGCTGACGACCGTCGCGGCGGCGAAGGCGACCGCCTGCTGGGAGGAGCCGCACTGCCGGTCGATGGTGGTGCCCGGCACCGACTCCGGCCAGCCGGCCGCCAGCGCCGCCACCCGGCCGATGTTGCTGGTCTGCTCCCCGACCTGGCTCACACAGCCCCAGAACACGTCGTCGACGAGGGCGGGGTCGAGGCCGGTGCGCGCCACGAGCGCCTGCAGCACGGTCGCGGACAGGTCCGCGGCGTGCACGCCCGACAGTCCGCCCCCCCGCTTCCCCACCGGTGTGCGGACGGCGGCACAGATGACGGCATCACGCATGGACCACTCCTCGCCGACAGGGGACGTCTCAGACGTCCGGTACCGGTGATGCTAAGCGGCGGCTGCGGGTCCGCGGTCGGTGCTGACAAGCTGGGCCCGTGCACTGGGCGCCCCGGATCGGCGAGGCGGTGGCGATGGCCGCCACCGGCGTGGCCCTCGCGCTGGCCACGCTGGTGGTCGACCCCCTGGGCCGGGTCCTCGTCGGTGGCGGCGCCCTGCTGCTGCTCGGCCTGGCCGCCCGCGACCTGCTGCTCCGCCCCCGGCTGCGGGCCGACGCGCAGGGCGTCACCGTGCGGGCGCTCAGCGGCGGCACGACGATCGCCTGGCCGGCCCTGCGGGCCCGGGTGCGGACCTCGCGACGGTGGGGGTTGCGGGCGCAGACCCTGGAGCTCGAGGACGGCACGGACGACGCCGTCCTGGTCGTGCTGGGCCGCCGCGAGCTGGGCGAGGACCCGGCCACGGTGGCCCGGGCACTGCACGCGGCCGGTGCGGGAGCCGGCTAGCGCCAGCCGCCGAGGACCAGCACCAGCAGCACGACCGCGAGGGCGGCGATCCCGCCGACGGCGACCGACCGGCGGCCGCGGGCCAGGACCAGGACGCCGGCCGTGAGCACGCCCACCACCAGACCGCCGAGGTGCCCGAGGAGGGAGACCCCGGGCAGGAAGCTGATCACCAGGTTGATCACCAGGAGGGTGAGCAGCCCGCGCAGGTCCTGCTTCTGCTTCAGCAGGACGACGCCCAGGGCCCCGAGCAGGCCGTAGATCGCCGCCGATGCGCCGACCACCGCACCGAGGTAGGTGCCGAACAACTGCAGGGCGGCCACGCCGCCCAGCGCGGAGACCAGGTAGACGGTCAGGAAGCGGCCCCGGCCCAGCATCCGTTCGAGCTCGGAGCCGAACAGCAGCAGCGCGAGCATGTTCAAAGCCAGGTGCACCGGCCCGACGTGGGTGAAGGCGCTCGTGACCACCCGCCACCACTCACCGACGTCGACCAGGTAGGGGACGATCGCGAACTCGTCCTGCAGCGGTGAGCGGAAGCTGCGGAGCGGGTTGACGCCGACGCTGATCGCCGAGACCGCGGTCGCGAGGGCGACCAGCAGGTTCAGCGCGATGAGGGAGAGGGTGACCGGCCCCCAGCGCCGCGCTGCGCCGCGCAGCCCGGTGGTGCGCTTGGGACGGCGGACGGTGGCGTTCCCGGCCCGGACGTCGTCCGGGCACTGGAAGCCGACCGCGGCCGGGTTCATGCACTCCGGGCAGATCGGCCGGCCGCAGCGGGTGCAGCGGACCCCGGTCGGCCGGTCCGGGTGCCGGTAGCAGGTGGCTGGGGGCGCCGGCTGCGGGTTCTCCGCGCCGGCACCCCCGCTGCCCTCGGGGGTGCTCAGCTGCGCTGCACCTCGACGGAGTTGATCACGACGTCCTCGACCGGGCGGTCACCGCGGGCGGTCGGGGTGGCGGCGATCGCGTCGACGACCTGGCGGCTGGCGTCGTCGGCCACCTCACCGAAGATCGTGTGCTTGTTGTTCAGGTGCGGCGTGCTGGTGACGGTGATGAAGAACTGGGAGCCGTTCGTGCCCGGGCCCGCGTTGGCCATGGCCAGCAGGTAGGGGCGGTTGAACGACAGGTCGGGGTGGAATTCGTCACCGAAGCGGTAGCCGGGGCCGCCGGTGCCCTGACCGAGCGGGTCGCCGCCCTGGATCATGAAGCCCGGGATGACCCGGTGGAACACCGTGCCGTCGTAGAGCTTGTCGGTGGTCTTCTCGCGCGTGCGCGGGTCGACCCACTCGCGGCTGCCCTCGGCGAGCTCGGAGAAGTTCGCGACCGTCTTGGGGGCATGGTCGGGGAACAGGTCGACGGTGATGTCGCCGTGGTTGGTGTGCAGGACGGCGCGCCGTGCGGCGGAGGTCTGTTCAGTCACGACCACCACTCTCCCACTGCGGCCCGTGCGGCTGCTGGGCGACCGGTGCGACCGGGCTGTGGCCGGTCGCCCGGCGACGGCCCGTCCGGGCTGGAGTGGAGACGAGGGGAATCGAACCCCTAACCCCCGCCTTGCAAAGGCGGTGCTCTGCCAATTGAGCTACGTCCCCGGAGAGGCTGCGGTGGTCGATCGGCCGCAGCCGCGGGATCAGGAGGCGCGCGGCGTGCTGACCGACCCGGGGCCACGCGTGGCCTCGGCCCACAGGTCGGCCTCACCCTTGCCGCTGCTGCGCTTGCGCACGGCCGCCAGGGCAGTGGCCGCCAGCGCTGCCATCGCCAGCTTCTTCAGCACGCGGGACCTCCTCGAACGGTGTCGACCACCGCGGTGCCGGTGACCGCTGCCGGGAACCAGCGGCGGGCGACCGTGATCCCCGTGGAGATCTCCGTCGCCCGCCGTCGGTGCACGGGTGGGCCTGGGAGGACTTGAACCTCCGGCCTCATCCTTATCAGGGATGCGCTCTAACCGTCTGAGCTACAGGCCCGTGGACCGGTGAACATCTTACCTGCCCCCTCGAGGCCCCCCGACGCGGGGGGCCAGAGGGGGCCTGGCGAGGGCGGCCGGCTCAGTCCCGCTCGGCGAGGGTGACCTCGAGGCCACCCACCAGGTCGGAGCAGAGGTTGTAGACGAACGTGCCGACGGTGCACAGCGCGGTCAGCAGCACGATGTTGATCGCGCCGATCACCGCGGCACCGCCGAAGACGACGCCGGCGGTGATCACCTCACCGCCCCCCTCGGTGGCGTCGGTGGTGGTCGCGAGCTGCCCGATCAGGTCGTTGACCGTGTCGAAGACACCCAGGCTGCCGAGCACCCCGTAGAGGATGCCGACGGCCACCATCCACACGAAGAACAGCGCGATGGAGAGCACCAGCGAGATCTTCAGGGCCGACCACGTGTCGATGTGGCGCAGCTGCAGCCGGGCCCGGCGCGGGCCCCGGTTGACGGTGCTGCGTCCCTTCCCGGCCGAGGGTCGACCGGCGCCCT
The DNA here is from genome assembly GCF_026967925.1 of Modestobacter sp. VKM Ac-2985. Classification (GTDB taxonomy): domain Bacteria; phylum Actinomycetota; class Actinomycetes; order Mycobacteriales; family Geodermatophilaceae; genus Modestobacter. The sequence goes on from NZ_JAPVBI010000002.1 coordinate 194,945, forward strand.
GACCGGACGGCCGGGCCGCGGCGCGCGCCGGGTCGGGTCGGGCCGCAGGGTCGATCGGCCGTGCCGCGGCGGGAGGCAGGCCGACCGCCTGGGTCGAGTCGACCGGGGCCGAGCCGGCGGCCGGCACCCCGCTCCGGGGGGCGGCGTTCGACCGGGCAGCACTCGTGGCGCGGTTCCCCGGCGAGGCCGGCGAGCCGGTCGCCGGCGCACCGTCCCGTCCGGAGGCAGCGGGCCGAACGGGCCGGTCCGCAGCCTGGGCGCCGGCCCCCGGGGGCACGACCGCCGGGGGCTTGGCCGTCGGGGACTTGGCCGTCGCCGACGTACCGGCCGGGGACGCACCGGCCCGCTCGGCCGGACCGCCGTTCGCGGACCTCCCGGGCGCGGCCTTCGCGGGCCCGGACGTGGCCGGGGCTGCCTGTGCCGTGGTCGCCTTCGCCGGAGCGGCCGGGGTGGGACCGGCAGCTGCTGGCCCGGCCGGCGAGCCGGACGACGACTCGCCCCCGTCCTCGGCCGAGGGCGCGGTGCCCGAGCCGGCCGGCCCAGGCCGGGCGGCGACCGGGGTGGCGCCGTCCGGTGCCGCATCGGCGGCGCCGTCCCCCTCACGGGAGTCGGTACGCACCGAACTGCGTGCCCGGTCGCTCATCCCAGTCTCCTGTCGCCCTGCGGCCCGCGCCGCGTCGGTGCACCCACCGGGTCCGCCATGGTGCAGAGCGCGGTGGGCCGGTCACTGCGGTGGTCGTCGTTGCCGACCCGGATCGCGGACGTCGTCGTCCGCGACACCGGTTCGGCATCCGCGCCCACCCTAGGCGTCGGGCTCGTCGTTGTCCGTCGTACGCGCGATAGCCACGATGGAGACATCCTCCGGCAAGTTCATGAGCTTGACACCCATGGTGGCCCGGTCCCGGGTGTGCCGGACGCCGTTCACCGGTGTGCGGATGACCCCGCCGCCGGAGGTGATGGCGTACAGCTCGTCACCGAGCACGACGGCCAGGGCACCCACCAGCACCCCCTTGCGGGCCTTCGGGTCGGCGGTGAGCACGCCCTTCCCGCCCCGGCCCTGCTCCGGGTAGTGCTCGATCCCGGTCCGCTTGGCGTAGCCGCCCTCGGTGGCGACCAGGACGTCGACCCCTTCCTGGACCACGATCATCGACAGCAGCGTGTCGTCCGGGGCGAGGGAGATCCCGCGCACACCCTCGGTGGCGCGACCCATCGGGCGCAGCTGCTCGTCATTGGCCTTGAAGCAGATCGACATCGCCTTGCGGGTGACCAGCAGCAGGTTCTGGTCCGGGCTGATCAGCGCCGCCCCGACCAGCTCGTCGGTGTCCCGCAGGTTGATCGCGATGACCCCGCCGGAACGGGGGGAGTCGAAGTCGGTGAGCCGGGTCTTCTTCACCTGACCGCGGGCCGTGGCCAGCACCAGGTACGGCGCGACCGTGTAGTCCTTGATCTGGATGACCTGGGCGATCTTCTCGTCCGGCTGGAAGGCCAGGATGTTCGCCACGTGCGCACCGCGGGCGGTGCGGGCCGCCTCGGGGAGCTCGTAGGCCTTGGCCCGGTACACCCGGCCCTTGTTCGTGAAGAACAGGATCCAGTCGTGGGTGGAGCCCACGAAGAACTGCTGGACGAGGTCGTCCTGCTTGAGCTGAGCGCCCATGACGCCCTTGCCGCCGCGGCGCTGCGAGCGGTACAGGTCGGCCTTGGTGCGCTTGGCGTAGCCGGTGCGGGTGATCGTGACGACCACCTGCTCCTCGGCGATCAGGTCCTCCATCGAGACGTCACCGTCGTTGGCCACGAACTGGGTGCGCCGGTCGTCGCCGTACTTCTCCACGATCTCGGCCAACTCGTCGTGGACGATCTGCCGCTGCCGCGCAGGAGAGTCCAGGATCGCCTGCAGTTCGGCGATCCGGGCCTCGATCTCGGCCAGCTCGTCCAGGATGCGCTGGCGCTCCAGGGCGGCGAGCCGGCGCAGCTGCAGGTCCAGGATCGCGACGGCCTGGATCTCGTCGACGTCCAGCAGCTCCATCAGCCCGCTGCGGGCGGCCTCGGCCGACTCGCTGCGGCGGATGAGGGCGATGACCTCGTCCAGGTGGTCCAGCGCCTTGGCGTAGCCGCGCAGGATGTGCGCGCGCTCCTCGGCCTTGCGCAGCCGGTAGCGCGTGCGCCGGACGATGACCTCGATCTGGTGGGTCACCCAGAGCCGGATGAGCTCGTCCAGCCGCAGGGTGCGGGGCACGCCGTCGACGATGGAGAGCATGTTGCAGCCGAAGGTCGTCTGCAGCTGGGTGTGCTTGTAGAGGTTGTTCAGCACGACCTTGGCGACGGCGTCCCGGCGCAGCGTGATCACCAGGCGGCGGCCGACCCGGTCGCTGGACTCGTCGGCGATCTCGGAGATGCCCTGCAGCCGGCCGTCGCGCACGCCCTCGGCGATCGCCTCGGCCAGGTTGTCCGGGTTGACCTGGTAGGGCAGCTCGGTGACGACCAGCTGCACCCGGCCCCGACTGTCCTCCTCGACGGTGACGACGGCGCGCATCCGCACCGAGCCGCGGCCGGTCCGGTAGGCGTCCTCGATGCCCTCGCGGCCGACGATCAGCCCGTGCGTGGGGAAGTCCGGGCCCTTGACCCGCTCCATGCACGCGGTGAGCGCCTCCTCCGCCTCGGCCTCGGGGTGCTCGAGCATCCAGAAGACGGCGGCGGCGACCTCGCGCAGGTTGTGCGGCGGCATGTTGGTCGCCATGCCGACGGCGATGCCGGCCGAGCCGTTGACCAGCAGGTTGGGGATGCGCCCCGGCAACACCAGTGGTTCCAGGTTCTTGCCGTCGTAGTTGGGCTGGAAGTCGACGGTGTCCTCGTCGATGTCCCGGAGCATCTCCATGGCCAGCGGGGTGAGCCGGGCCTCGGTGTACCGCATGGCCGCGGCCGGGTCGTTGCCCGGCGAGCCGAAGTTCCCCTGGCCGTCGATCAGCGGGTAGCGCATCGACCACGGCTGGGCCAGCCGCACGAGGGCGTCGTAGATCGACGAGTCACCGTGCGGGTGGTAGTTGCCCATCACCTCGCCGACGACGCGGGCGCACTTGACGGTCGCCCGGTCGGGCCGGAAGCCCTGGTCGAACATCGCGTAGAGCACGCGGCGGTGCACCGGCTTGAGGCCGTCCCGCACGTCGGGCAGTGCCCGGCCGACGATGACCGACATCGCGTAGTCGATGTAGCTGCGCTGCATCTCCTGCTGGAGGTCGACCGGCTCGACGCGGTCGCGGCTGGGTGTCTCTGTCACGTCTGGTTCTCCACAAGTCGATACACAGCGGTGGATGAATGCGCGCTACACGCGCCCCCGGGGTCTTCGCCCCCGGCCCCCTCGCCCCCCACCGCCGCGAGCTCGCGAGCGGTGGGGGGCGAGGGGGTCCTTCGTCAGACGTCGAGGAAGCGGACGTCCTTGGCGTTGCGGGTGATGAAGCTCCGGCGGGCGACGACGTCCTCGCCCATGAGCACGCTGAACAGCTCGTCCGCGGCGGCGGCGTCGTCGAGGGTCACCTGGCGCAGGATCCGGCTGTCCGGGTTCATCGTGGTCTCCCACAGCTCCTTGGCGTCCATCTCACCGAGGCCCTTGAACCGCTGGATCGCGTCGTCCTTGGGGAGCTTGCGGCCCTCGGCAGCGCGGCTCTTGAGCAGCTCGTCCCGCTCCCGATCGGTGTAGACGTAGTCGTCGGGGGTCTTGTTGCCCCACTTGATCTTGTACAGCGGCGGCTGCGCCAGGTAGACGTGGCCGGCCTCGACCAGCGGCCGCATGAAGCGGAACAGCAGGGTCAGCAGCAGCGTGGTGATGTGCTGGCCGTCGACGTCGGCGTCGGCCATCAGGATGATCTTGTGATACCGCAGCTTCGACAGGTCGAACTCGTCGTGGATGCCGGTGCCGAAGGCGGTGATCATCGACTGGACCTCGGTGTTCTTCAGCACCCGGTCGATGCGCGCCTTCTCGACGTTGATGATCTTGCCGCGGATGGGCAGGATCGCCTGGTACATCGAGTCGCGGCCGGACTTCGCCGAGCCGCCGGCGGAGTCGCCCTCGACGATGTAGACCTCGGAGTTGCGCGGGTCGGTCGAGCGGCAGTCCGCCAGCTTGCCCGGCAGGCCGCTGACGGTGAGCAGGCTCTTGCGGGCGAGCTTGCGGGCGTCCTGCGCGGCGCGGCGGGCGCGGGCCGCCGACGTGGCCTTGGTGATGATCGTCTTGGCCTCGGCCGGGTTGGCCTCGAACCAGTGCCCGATCTGGTCGTTGCAGACCTTCTGCACGAAGCCCTTGACCTCGGTGTTGCCGAGCTTGGTCTTCGTCTGCCCCTCGAACTGCGGGTCGCCGAGCTTCACCGAGACGATCGCGGCCAGGCCCTCCCGGATGTCGTCACCGGTGAGCTTGTCGTCCTTCTCCTTGAGCAGCTTCTTCTCGATCGCGTACTTGTTCACGATCGAGGTCAGCGCCGCACGGAAGCCCTCCTCGTGGGTGCCGCCCTCGTGGGTGTTGATGATGTTCGCGAAGGTGTGCACCGACTCCGAGTAGGCGTCGGACCACTGCATGGCGACGTCGACCGACATCGCGGTGTCGTTCTTGCCCACGCCGTCGGCGGAGAAGCCGATGACCGAACGGTGGATCGCGGTCTTGCGGCGGTTGATGTAGGTCACGTAGTCGACCAGGCCGCCGTCGTAGCGGTAGGTGACCTCGGTGGGCTCGAAGGCCGCCTCCTCCGCACCGACCGTCGGTGCGGCCTCGGCCAGCGAGGCCTCGTCGCCGGCACCCGTCTCGGCCTTGCTGTGCCCGGGACGCTCGTCGCGCAGCACCATGGTCAGGCCCTTGTTGAGGAAGGCCATCTCCTGGAGCCGGCGGTTGATCGTGTCGAAGGAGTAGACCGTCGTCTCGAAGATCGACGGGTCGGCCCAGAAGGTGATGGCCGTGCCCCGCTTGTCGGTCGGGCCCACCTCGGTCAGCGCGCCGGGCTTGGCCACGTCGTAGTGCTGGGTCCACTCGGTCCCGTTGCGCCAGATGCGCACGTCGAGCGCGTGGGACAGGGCGTTGACCACGGTCACGCCGACGCCGTGCAGACCACCGGAGACGCCGTAGCTCTTGCCGTCGAACTTGCCGCCCGCGTGCAGGATGGTCATGACGACCTCGACCGTCGGCCGCTTCTCCACCGGGTGCATGTCGACCGGGATGCCACGGCCGTTGTCCTCGACCCGGACGCCGCCGTCGGCGAGCAGGGTCACCCGGACGGTGTCGCAGTACCCGGCCAGCGCCTCGTCGACGGCGTTGTCCACCACCTCCCACACCATGTGGTGCAGGCCCCGCTCACCGGTCGAGCCGATGTACATGCCGGGGCGCTTACGGACCGCGTCCAGCCCCTCCAGGACGGTGATGGAGCTGCCGGAGTAGGCGTTCTCGGTCTGCGGCTGAGCGACCACGTGGGGCCCTTCTCTTGCGCAACCTCGCGGCCGCGGCGCCACGTCGACGACGATGTCGAGGCGCGCAGGACGGCTCTCAGCGGGCTGCTGGGGGTGTGTCCCCTCCAGAGTAACGGGTGCGTACACCCCAGACCGCCCGTCCGGGGCCTGACGTGGCGCGAGAGCCTCTCCCGACCCATGCGCCACCACCCGTGTTGCCCCCCGGGTCGACACGCCGTCCTGCGGCGACTGGTGTCCGCCGGTTCCACGTGGAACCGGGGACTAGACGAGCAGCTGGGCGGTGGCGAGCTCGCGGTAGAGCGGGCTGGTGTCGACCAGCTCGGCGTGCGTGCCGACGGCGACCACCCGCCCGCCGTCCAGGACGACGATCTGGTCGCTGTCGATGACCGTGGACAGCCGGTGGGCCACGACCAGCAGGGCCCGGTCGGCCGCCGCCGCGGCGAGGGTGTCCCGCAGCAGGCCCTCGTTGCGGGCGTCCAGGCTGGCGGTCGGCTCGTCCAGCAGCAGCAGCGCCGGCCGGGCCAGCAGCGACCGGGCGATCGCCAGCCGCTGGCGCTCCCCGCCGGACAGCAGCACCCCGTCGTCCCCGACGGCGACGTCGAGCCCGCGGGCGGAGCGCTGCACGACGCCGGTGAGGCCGACGTCGGCCAGCGCCTGCCACAGCTGCTCCTCCCCGGCATGGGGCGCGGCCAGCAGCAGGTTCTCCCGCACCGTGCCGGCCAGCACCGGCGCCTCCTGCTCGACGTAGCCCATCCGGGCCCGCAGCGTGGCGCGCGGCAGTTCGCGCACGTCGGTGCCGCCCCACCGGACCGTGCCGGAGGAGAGCGGGTAGAAGCCCTCCACCAGTGCCAGCACCGTGGACTTGCCCGCGCCCGACGGCCCGACCAGCGCGACCCGGGTGCCGGCCGGCACGGCGAAGGAGACGCCGTGGAGCACCGCCGTCCCGTCCGGGTAGCCGAAGCCCACGTCCTCCAGCTCGAGCAGCGGGACGGGGTCACCGCCCGTGGGGGTGTGGAGCACCGCCGGCGACCGGCCGGTCGCCGGTCGCTCCGGCCGCTCGTCGTGCTCGGGCTCCAGGGCCAGCACCTCCTGCACCCGGGCCAGCGCCCCGAGGCCGGCCTGCAGCTGGGTGTAGGAACCGATCAGCTGTCCCAGCGGCATGACCAGCAGGAACAGGTAGAGGATGAAGGTGACCAGGTCGGCCACGGCGATCGAGCCGGTCGCCACCCGGTAGCCGCCCAGCCCGAGCACGGCCAGGAACGCACCCTGGACGGCGATCGACCCGGCCGGTGAGACCAGCGCCTCCAGCCGGGCGACCTGCACACCGGCGGTGAACGCCCGCTCGGCGCTGGTGCCCACGGTGTCCACCTCCCGGGCGGTGGCACCGCTGGCCCGGATGGTGCGGACCGCCGACAGCGCCCGCTCCACCGCCGCGCTCATCGCACCGACCTGCTCCTGCGCCTGCCGGGACAGCACCCGGACGCGGCGGGACGCCACCACCGCGGTGGTCACCCCGATGCTCACCGCGAGCACCGTGACCAGCAGCAGCCAGACGTCGACCAGGGCCATCGCCACGAGCGCACCGACGCCGACCACCACCGACCCGACCAGCTCCACCACCCCACTGGTGACGGCGGCCCGCAGCAGGGTGGTGTCCGAGCCGACGCGCGACATCAGGTCCCCGGTGCGCCGCTGGTCGTACTCGGCGATCGGCAGCCGCAGCAGTCGGTCGACCAGCAGTCGCCGGGTGCTGAGGACGACGCCCTCGGCGGTGCGCTGGAGCAGGTACTGCTGCCCGGCACCGAGCACCGCGGCCACCACCAGGACGACGACCAGCGCGACCACCCCGGGCAGCACCGCACCGCCCGAGCCCACCGCGCTGATCACCTGGCCCACCAGTGCGGGCTGGGCCAACGCGGCCGCGGCCGAGACGAGCGAGAGCACCGCGGCCGCACCGAGCGCCCTGCGGTGCGGGCGCAGCAGGGGCAGCAGCTCGCGCACCCCGGCGGTCGGCGTCGGCTCCGCCGTCGTCGACCCGCCGCTGGTCATCGCGGGGCTCCGGTCAGGCCGCGGCGGCGAGTGCGCCGACCACGGCGGCCAGCAGTCGGGCGTGGTGCTCGATCAGCTGCGGCCGGTTGGCGTCCGGCCGGACGGCGGCGACGAAGCCGGCCGCGGACCAGATCTCGTCGCCGTCGTCACTGCCCAGCAACGACTGCCGGACGACGGGGTCCTCGGCGATCCGGCGGACCTGCGGGCCGTCCTCGGCAGCGAGCAGCACCCAGCGCCGGTCGAACTCCGGGTCCGGGCTGGGGATCTGCAGCATGCCGCCGGTGCCGTGCCGCCACATCCGGGCCGGCGAGAGCCGGAACGCGGGCACCGCGCCCAGCACCGGCGCGGCGGTGACCCCGTGGGTGCTGACGAAGCCGCGGCCGACCGGGGAGACGATGTCGAAGGCGACCAGGTCCAGTCCGTTGCCCCGGCCGCGCACCACCCGGCTCGCCTGGTCCTCCTTGCCGGGCCGGACCGGCGCCGACCGCACCAGTGCGTCCAGCGGCTCGTCCTCCGGTGCGGTCCCGTCGGAGAGCGCCCAGCCGAACTGCCGGGCCCACAACTCCGTGCCGTAGGGGTCCTCCGCGGCAGCCGGGTCCGGCTGCACCTCGCGGTCCCCGGCGCCGGCGTCGCCCGACGGCCGGGCGCGTCCGCCACCGAACAGGCCGCCCAGCCCTCGCCGGGGGCGCTCGGCCTGCTCCGGCGGCGGCGCGTCGGACTGCCACTGGTCGGCCTCCGGTGGCCGCCAGGCGGGCTCGTCCCGTGGCGCGGGCGGCGGGGTCTGGGCCGGAGGGTGCTGCGCCGGTGGGGTGGACGGCGAGGGGCTGGACGCGGCCGGGCGATCGGGCTCCACCGCCGGCAGGTCCCAGCCCGGTGGCGTCCAGGCCTGGGACCCCGAACGGTCGTCCGCAGGCTGGTCGGGGCGGTCCCGGTCCGGGCGGGGGGCGGCCGGGCCGGGCTCACCGCCGCTGGGCGTGTCCTCACCGAGGTGCGCGGGCTCCTGCCACTGGCCGCCTGCGCCGTCGTCGAAACCGTCCCGGTCGCGGTCGCGCGGGCTGCTCATCGCTGACTCCTCGTCGTCTCGTCGCTCATCCGGTGTGGTCGCTCGTCCGGGCTCATCCGTAGGTGTCGCGCGGCCCACGGCCACGGACGGTGCGCGGGCCCTTCTTCCAGCTCGGCGCCGTCGGACCCACAACGCGCAGCGTGGTCACGACGTCCCCGCCCACCCCGGCGCGCAGCTTGCCCAGGATGCTCGGGGCCAGCAGGCGCAGCTGGGTCGCCCAGGCCGTGGACTCCGCGACCACCAGCAGCTCGCCCTCGTTCAGCGACTGCGGCCGGCAGTGCGCGGCGATCTCCGGTCCGACCAGGGTGTCCCAGCGCCCGAAGACCGCACCGACCTTGGTGCGGGCGGTCCAGTCCTGCTGGGTGACCAGCGAGTCGACCAGGGAACCGAGGGGCTGGGGGTCGTCGGCGCCGGGGCCCGGACCGGTCCAGCGGCGCCGCGGGCCGGCCACCCGGCGACGGGTGGGTTGCGGGCGGGACGCCGAGGCGGCCCGGGCGGCCTCCAGCGCCGCACGGGCGATGTCGGAGGGTCGTGCCGGACGTTCCTCAGCCACGGTCCACCCCTGCCTCCTCCGCCGCGCTGTGCTCAGCCGGCTCACCGGGCAGGATCCGCGCCTCCCCGTCGGCGACCTGCACCCGGGTGCCCAGCAGCACCGCGGGGACGTCCTCGGCGACGGCCGCGGTGATCAGGGTCTGCTCGGCGCTGCGGGCGACCTCGGCCAGCGCGGCGCGGCGACCGGAGTCCAGCTCGGCGAAGACGTCGTCCAGCACCAGGATGGGGTCGTCGCCCTCGGCGCGGAGCAGCGCGAAGCAGGCCAGCTTCACCGCCAGGGCGAACGACCAGGACTCACCGTGGCTGGCGTAGCCCTTGGCCGGCGCCGGCCCCAGGTGCAGCACCAGGTCGTCGCGGTGCGGCCCGACCAGGGTCACCCCGCGGTCGACCTCGTCCTTGCGCCGCTCGGCGACCCGCTCGCGGAGCGCCGCGGCCAGCTCCTCGGCACCGGGCAGCGCCCGCGCCGGGTCGACCGGCGCACCGTCACCGGCCAGCGGCACGGAGCTGCTGTAGCCCAGCGCCGCTCGGTCGGCGCCGGGGCCGGCCACCCCGGCGTAGGACTCCGCCACGTAGGGGGCGAGGTCGGCGATGAGCGCCAGCCGGGCCGCCAGCAGCTGGCCGCCGAGCTCGGTCAGGTGGCCGTCCCAGACGTCCAGGGTGGCCAGCGCGTTGCCGCGGGCGAGCCTCGCCGTCTTCAGCAGGGCGTTGCGCTGCTTGAGCACCCGGTCGTAGTCGCTGCGCACCCCGGCCAGCCGCGGTGTGCGGCTGACCAGCAGGTCGTCGAGGAAGCGCCGGCGCTCGGCCGGGTCGCCGCGGACCAGGGCGAGGTCCTCGGGGGCGAACAGGACCGTTCGGACCAGCCCGAGCAGCTCCCGCGGCCGGGGCAGCGGCGCCCGGTTGACCCGCACCCGGTTGGCCCGGCCGGGGTTGATCTCCACCTCCACCAGCAGCTCGCGGTCGTCCCGGCGCAGCGCCGCCCGCACCACCGCCTGGGTCGCGCCGTGCCGCACCAGCGGTGCGTCGGAGGAGACCCGGTGGCTGCCCAGCGTGGCCAGGTAGCCGACCGCCTCGACCAGGTTGGTCTTCCCCTGGCCGTTGCGGCCGACCAGCACGGTCGGGCCCGGCGTCAGTGCCAGGTCCACGGCCTCCCAGCTGCGGAACTGCCCGACCTGCAGGTGCCGGAGGTACACCGGTCAGCCCCGACCCCGTCCTCCACCAAAATGGCCATCTTGGTGGAGGACGGCCGTCGATCCGGTGCTCATGCGGGGGACTCGGCCTCCGCCGGCTCGGCCGCATCGACGGCCTGGACGGCGTGCCCACCGAACTGGTTGCGCAGCGCGGCCACCGCCTTCATCGTCGGGGAGTCGCTCTGCCGCGAGGCGAAGCGGGCGAACAGCGACGCCGAGATCGCCGGCATCGGGACGCTGTGCTCGATCGCCTGCTCGACGGTCCAGCGGCCCTCCCCGGAGTCCTCGGCGTACCCGGCGATCTTCTCCAGCTCCGGGTCCTCCTGCAGCGCGCGGACCAGCAGGTCCAGCAGCCAGGAGCGGATGACGGTGCCCTGGGTCCAGGAGGCGACGACGCCGGGCACGTCCTCGATCAGGTCGACCGCGGCCAGCAGCTCGTAACCCTCGCCGTAGGCCTGCATCATCGCGTACTCGATGCCGTTGTGGACCATCTTGGCGAAGTGGCCGGCCCCGCACGGTCCGGCGTGCACGAAGCCCGCGCCCTCGATCGGCTGCCCGGCCTCGTCGTGGGGCGCCGGCGGCTTGAGTGCGTCGAAGACCGGCTGCGCCTTGGCGACGTCCTCCACCGAGCCACCGACCATGAGCGCGTAGCCGTTCTCCAGGCCCCACACCCCACCGGAGACCCCGGCGTCGATGTAGCCCAGGCCCTTGGCGCCCAGCTCCTCGCCGTGCACCTTGTCGTCGGTGAACTTGGAGTTGCCGCCGTCGATGACCACGTCGCCGGGGCTCAGCAGCTCACCCAGCTCGCGCACCGTCGAGCGGGTGGGCTCGCCGCTGGGCACCATCACCCAGACGACCCGGGGCGCCTCGAGCGCCTGGACCAACGCCTCCAGGCTCTCCACGTCCCGCTTCTCGGAGAACGCGTCGTACCCGACCACGTCGTGGCCTGCGCGGCGGAGCCGCTCGGCCATGTTGCCGCCCATCTTGCCCAGTCCGACCATGCCCAGCTGCACGTCTCGCTCCTCAGTCCTCGATGTCGCTCGTGGGCCGCGGTCCTCCCGCGGCAGGTCTCGGTGGGCAGCCGCACCGTTGCAGCGCACCCGGTGCACCCGGGCAGGGCCCAGGGCGCACGCCACCGTCCATCGTGCTCGCCCTCCCCGGCGCACGCGCGCCGGGCCCGCTGTCAGCCGGGCAGCCGCACCGGCATGATCAGGTAGCGGTACGAGCCGGCCCGCTCGGCCGGCTTGCCGTTGCCCTCGTCGTCGGCGGAGGGCTCGTCGACGCCGGACAGCACGGCCGGCTTCAGCGCCGTCGTGAAGTCCATCCGGGCGCGGTCGGTGTGCACCGCCGCCAGGCCGTCGAGCAGGAACGTCGGGTTGAAGCCGATCGTCAGCGGCTCACCGTCGAACTCGACGTCGCAGCGCTCCTCGGCCTGCCCCTCGTCGTCGGTGCCACCGGCCCGCAGGGTGACCTGCCCGGGGGTGAACTCGCACCGCAGCGGCGTGCCGCGCTCGGCGACGAGGGCCACGCGCTTGGCGGCGTCGGTGAACAGCCCGACCGGCAGCGTGGCGAAGGACGAGGACTCGCTGGGCATGATCGCGCGGTACTTCACGAACTCCGCGTCCAGCAGGCGGGTCGTGGTCCGGCGGTCCTTGCCCGACATGCCGAGGATGCCCTCCCCGGAGCCGCCCGAGGCCAGCGAGAGCACCACCTCGGGGCCGCTGGTCAGCGTCTTCGCCGCATCGGCCAGCGTGCGGGCGGGCACCAGGACGGCGGCGGACAGTCCCGGGGTCTCCGGGCGCCAGGCGAACTCCCGGACCGCGAGCCGGTACCGGTCGGTGGCGGCCAGGGTGACCAGGTCGTCCTCGATCTCCAGCCGGACGCCGGTCAGCATCGGCAGGGTGTCGTCCCGGCCGGCGGCGACGGCGACCTGGCCGACGGCCTCGGCGAACGCGTCGCTGTCCACGACCCCCGCGGTGGAGGGCATCGACGGCAGGGACGGGTAGTCCTCGACCGGGAGCGTGGGCAGGCTGAACTTCGCGTTGCCGCAGCTGATGGCCAGCCGGGCCCCCTCGGCGACCACGTCGACCGGGTGCGGCGGCAGGGCCCGGGTGATCTCGGCGAGCAGCCGGCCGGGGACCAGCGCGCGGCCGGCCTCTGTGGACTGCACGTCGACCTCCGACCGTGCCGAGACCTCGTAGTCGAAGCCCGAGACCGCGAGCTGGCCGCCCTCCACCTCCAGCAGGATCCCGGCGAGCACCGGCACCGACGGCCGCGGCGGCAGGCTGCGCGCCGTCCACGCCACGGCCTCGGCGAGCACCTCACGTGCCACCCGGAACTTCATCTCGTCATCCACCCCAAGCTCGTCTGCGCCGGCTGCTCCCGCGCGGTGTGCGGCGCCCATCCTCTCCTGCCGTCCCCCCTGCGTGACCAGTCCCCTGGTCACAGCTGCAGTTCAGGGCGAGGGAACAGCTTCCTGGGTGCCTGCCGGGCGGGGTGGCGCAGCCCCCCGATCCGGCCCGTCCCCACCGAGAGTGTGGTTCGAGAACACCTGGGAGATATAGCTCATCCTCGTCATCACAGGTGTGGATCCTGGGGACGGGACCTCTTCGCGCAGGTCATCCCCGGAATGGGCCTGTTGGCCCGCTGTGGGCTGGTAGCCGCCTTTCTGTGTCGACACGTGGACAACTCGACCGCCGTGCACCGTCGTCGTGCCCTCTCCACCCCGCGTCCCCCCTCCACCCGCAGGTCCGTCCCCATCCGGTGTGGGCTCAGGGGGCTGTCCACCGGCCCCGGTGGGCGACTTGTGGACACCCGGGGGACGGCGACGCCCGGGTGCACCCGCTCGACCTGCGCAGATGCGGCTGGCTGCGGGATCCGCCCGGCCGTGGTCCGTGCACGCCCGCTCTCCCCAGGCTGTGTACAGATCTGGGGACAAGGAGACATGGGACGCATCCGGCCTGCTGCGAGCGCACCCGCGCTGCAGGCCGGCGAGGCATGCCGCAGGGGCCCCGGACCGGGGACCGGTCGGTGGCGGGACGTGCGGCGGCCTCGCTCGGCCCGGACGGGGCCGAGCGAGGCCGGTGGTCAGGAGCGGGCGCGGCTCTTGATCCGGGCGGTGAGCTCGGTGACCTGGGTGTAGGTGGCCCGGCGCTCGCTCATCAACCCGGTGATCTTCTTGACCGCGTGCATGACCGTGGTGTGGTCCTTGCCGCCGAACGAGGCACCGATCCGCGGCAGGGAGAGCTCGGTGAGCTCCCGGCACAGGTACATCGCGATCTGCCGGGCGTTGACCAGCGTGCGGCTGCGGTTGGCGCCCTGCAGCTCCTCCATCGTCACGGAGAAGTACTCGGCGGTCGCGGCCATGATGATCGCCGCGGTGATCTGCGGACCCTGCTCGTCGCTGATCAGGTCCTTGAGCACCATCTCGGCCAGCGCGAGGTCGACCGGCTGCTTGTTCAGGCTGGCGAAGGCGGTGACCCGGATCAGCGCGCCCTCGAGCTCGCGGATGTTGGTCTGCACCTTGCTGGCGATGAACTCCAGCACCGCGTCGGGCGCCTGCAGCCGCTCGCCGTAGGCCTTCTTGCGCAGGATCGCGATCCGGGTCTCCAGGTCCGGTGCCTGGACGTCGGTGATCAGGCCCCACTCGAAGCGGGTGCGCAGCCGGTCCTCCAGCGTCGTCAGCTTCTTCGGCGCGCGGTCGGAGGTGATGACGATCTGCTTGCTGGCGTTGTGCAGCGTGTTGAAGGTGTGGAAGAACTCCTCCTGGGTCCGCTCGGCGCGCTCCAGGAACTGGATGTCGTCGATCAGCAGGAAGTCGATGTCCCGGTAGCGGCGTCGGAAGTCCTCGGCCCGGCCGGAGTGCACCAGGTTGATGAACTCGTTGGTGAACTCCTCGGTGCTGACGTACCGCACCCGCACGTTGGGGAACATCCGCGCCGCGTAGTGACCGATCGCGTGCAGCAGGTGGGTCTTGCCCAGGCCGGAGTCGCCGTAGATGAACAGCGGGTTGTACGCCCGGGCCGGGGCCTCGGCGACGGCCACGGCGGCCGCGTGCGCGAACCGGTTGCTGTTGCCGATGACGAAGCTGTCGAAGACGTACTTGGCGTTGAGGCCCGGGTCCAGGCCGGCGGGGCGACGGTCGGCGAACAGCGGGACGGCGGCGCCGCCACGCCCGGCGCGTTCGGCCGGGCGGCGGTCGTCCTCCGGTGCCTGGTCACGGCCGGCGGCGTCGCCGGGGTCACGGTCCCACGGGGCCAGCCGGCGAGGAGCGCCGTCGGACTGGTCGTCGTTGGCCGACCCGCGCGACCAGTCGCGGCCGTCCCCGGACTCGGGCAGCCACGCCTCGGCGCGGGCGGCGTCGGCGCGCACCCCGAAGGCACTGCGCCCGTCGTCGACCCGGTCCCGGTCGGCACGGTCCTCGGCGGCCCGGTCGTGCGCGGCCCGCTCGCGAGCGGCCAGCTCCTCCGAGGCCCGGTCGTGCGCCAGCCGGTCCTGGGTGAGGCGGTCCTGGTCCAGCCGGTCCTGCTCGGCGTTGGGCCAGCGACGGATCTCCGGCTCGACGCCCGGCCGGGGCACCTCGGGGGTCGTGGGCGGCAGCGGCATGTCCTCCAGCTGGACCGCCACCCGGATGTCCCGGCCGATCTCCGCCGACAGCGCCTCGGCCAGCACCATGCGCATGCGGGACTCGAGCACCGTCTGGGTGAACTCGTTGGGGGCGGCGAGCACGGCGGTGTCCTCGAACAGGCCCAGCGGGCGCGTGAGGTTGAGCACCGCCTTCTGCTGCGGGGTCAGGCTGCTGGCGAGCCGCTCTCGGGCCTGGTCCCAGACCGTCGCCAGGTCGACCGGATCGTCGGCCATCGACTGTGTCCCTTCCCGTGCCTTCGGTGCTCTGTGTCCCGTGCGCTGCGTCCGGTGCGGCCCCGGAGCCTCGGTGCGGCTCCGCAGTCTTCGTCCACAGGTGGGACGGATGTCGGCGGATCGCTGGATCCCCCGCCGGGTCCCCAGCTGTGGACGTCCAGCGCTGCTGTGTCCACACGAGTGTCCACAGTCTGTGCACGCTCGGCGACACCTGGTCCAGGGGACCGGCGTGCGCGCTGCCGGTCACGACGTCGTGGCTGGTGAGCGCCCGGACAGCGGGCGATCGGAGAGGGGTCCGGCGAGAGGTCGGCCGACGGGGTCGGCAGGAGAACCGGCGCCCAGTCGTCCGACCCGGAGCGACGGCGACGCTAACAGCCCCGTCCACAGGCGGGCAACGACGACGGCGGCGGCGCGCTGACCGGTCGCGGCGTGTCCGCCGCAGGAGGTCTCCGGCGGCGGTGCACCATGACGGGTCCGGCCAGCAGACCAGGACCCGCCAGGTCTCGGCTATGCTGGTCGGAGTCTGTGCACGGGAGCCGGTGTACGTCCCCAGTTCGTGGGGCGTGAACGCCGGGCCCGGCGCGCAGCAGACCAGCCTCGGGAGCCCGGGACGGTCGCAGGGACCGGGAAGACCGGGGCCGACGACCTGCCCGGCCCCGCGCGTGCGCTGCCCGACCGGGTCCGCGCCGCACCGACGTCGTCAGCAGTGGGAGTCCCTCGTGAGCAAGCGCACGTTCCAGCCGAACACCCGTCGCCGGGCCAAGACCCACGGCTTCCGGCTGCGGATGCGCACCCGGGCCGGGCGCGCGATCCTCGCCGCCCGCCGTGGCAAGGGTCGCAACAAGCTCTCCGCCTGAGGTGCTGCCTGCGCAGGCACGCCTGCGCCGGCGGCCGGAGTTCACCGCGGTCGTGCGGTCCGGCCGGCGTGCCGGGCGGCCGACCCTGGTGGTGCACTACCTCTCCGAACGGCCCGTCGCCCGGGTCGGGGGTCCTGCGGACCCTGCGACCGGGCCGCGGGCCGGTTTCGTGGTCGGCAAGACCGTCGGCAACTCCGTCTGCCGGCACCGGGTCACCCGGCAGCTCCGACACCTCGTCGGCGACCGCCTGGACCGGCTCCCGCCGACGGCGGACCTCGTCATCCGGGCCCGCCCGGAGGCGGCCGAGGCCGGTTCTGCCGTGCTGAGCCGCGACCTGGACGCCGGGCTCGACCGGGTGCTCGGCGACCGTGGCTCCCGGGGTCGACGGCCGTGACCGGCTCGCCGGCCCGCGGGCTGCTGGCCGCCGTCCGCTTCTACCAGCGCGCGATCAGCCCGGTGTTCCCGCCGCGGTGCCGCTTCGAGCCCACCTGCAGTGCCTACGCGGCCGAGGCGATCGAGGTCCACGGCGCCGGGCGGGGCAGCTGGCTGGCCGTGTGCCGGCTGGCGAAGTGCGCACCCTGGCACCGCGGCGGCGTCGACCTGGTCCCCCCTCGGCGCGGCGCCTCGGCGCCCCCCGGCGACGCAGGTCACCCACCTGGCTCAGGAACCGCTGAGCCCACCCACTCGTCGTGCACAGCGGCGCAACCGCCGGCACCGTCCGCGGCGACCGCGTCGACGGCTGACGGCACTCGTCGTCCCGACCGTGCCACCCCGCCGGCTCCGCGCCGGTCTGCGCAGCAGGAGGCTGGCGTTGCTTGACTGGCTGTACACCGCGATCGCGTGGGTGATGAAGCAGTGGCATGCACTGTTCTCCACGTTCCTGGACCCGGCGAGCGGCATCGCGTGGGCGCTGTCGATCGTCTTCCTGGTCGTCACCATCCGCGTGCTGCTGTTCCGCCTGTTCGTCAAGCAGGTGAAGAGCCAGCGGGCGATGCAGGAGATCCAGCCGGAGATCCAGAAGCTCCGCAAGCAGTACGGCAGCGACAAGCAGGGCTTCAGCCAGGCGATGATGGCGCTGAACAAGGAGCGCGGGGTCAACCCGCTGGCCGGCTGCCTGCCGATCCTGCCGCAGATCCCGATCTTCCTGGCCCTGTTCCACGTGCTGCGCCGGATCGCCCCCGACCGCCCGGGTCTCTACAGCTGGGACGACCAGCTCACCGACCAGGCCGCCCGGGCCGAGCTCTTCGGCGCGCCGATCTCCTCCTCGTTCAACATGACCGGGGCCAAGGAGCAGGCGATCCTCGAGATCGCCGATTACACGAACATCCGGATCGTCGCGTTCCTGCTGATCGTGATCATGTGCTTCACGACCTTCTTCACGCAGAAGCAGATCATGAAGCGCTCCGGCCCGGTCGAGGGTCAGGCCGCGATGGTGCAGAAGCTGCTGCTCTACGGCATGCCGCTGAGCCTCTTCGTCTCCGGCTTCTTCTTCCCGATCGGCGTCCTCCTCTACTGGTTCACCAACAACCTGTGGACCCTGGGCCAGCAGTTCTACATCCTGAAGAAGCTGCCCCCGCCCGGATCGCCGGCCGCGCTGGCCAAGGCCGCCGCCGACAAGCCGCAGGTCGACCCGAAGACGCTCGCCCCCAAGCCGGGCGCGAAGCCGGTGCGCCCCAAGTCGGGCACCCGTCCCGCGTCCGCGGCCCCGGTGTCCCCGGTGGACGGCGACGCCGGCGCGGCCGACGTCCCGCCGGCGGGTGCGACCCCCGCCACGGGCAACGGGCACGTGGAGGGCGGCTCGACCAACGGCCGGCCCGCCGGTGGCGGTGGTGCCCGTCCGCGGACGGGTTCCTCGGGCAGTCGGTCCTCGGCCGGCCCCGCCAACCGAGGCAAACGCAAGCGCCGCTGACCGGCTGCGGCACCCGGGCGTGAGCCTGCGGCGTGCCCGCCCCCTGACCACCGGGCTCGCCCGGCCGCCTGCACGACCCTGGAGGACTCCGTGAGTGCATCCGACAACGACACCGTGGCCACGTCCGAGGCGACCTCGGACGCCCTGCTGACCCCGGCCGGTGGGACCGGTGACCCCGCGCTGCCCGACGCCGACCCGGCGTCCTCGGACGCCGTCGTCGAGCCGGTCGACGTCGAGGACGACACCGACGAGGACGCCGACGAGGGCGGGGACGGCCTGCTCGTCCGCGAGGGCGACGTCGCCGGCGACTACCTGGAGCGGCTGCTCGACATCCTCGACGTCGACGGCGACATCGACCTGGACGTCGAGGGTGACCGGGCATCGGTCGCCGTCGTCGGTGGCCAGTTGAAGACCCTCATCGGGCCGGACGGCGCGACGCTGGAGGCGCTCCAGGAGCTGACCCGGCTGGCGGTCGCCCAGTCCACCGGCGTCCGCAGCCGCCTGATGCTGGACATCGGTGGCTTCCGGGCCAAGCGGCGGGCCGACCTGACCGGCCTCGCCTCCGAGGCGGCGGAGCGGGTCGCCGAGAGCGGGGCTCCCGAGCGCCTCGCGCCGATGAACCCGTTCGAGCGGAAGGTCGTGCACGACGTCATCGCCGCCGCTGCCGGCGTGCGGAGTGAGTCGGAGGGCGAGGAGCCGAACCGGCGCGTCGTGGTCCTGCCGGACCGGTGATCGACGGGGACGGCCCGGCCGAGGAGGCGGCCACGACCGGGGATCAGACAGTTGTTGTTCCGGAAGCTCCTGCCGTGGCCGCCGCGCTGTTCGGTCCTGCGGTGGACCAGGTGAGGCGCTACGTCGCCATGCTGGCCGGTGACGGTGTGGTCCGTGGGTTGATCGGGCCTCGTGAGGTGCCCCGGCTGTGGGACCGCCACGTGCTGAACAGCGCTGCGCTGGCCGAGGTGGTGCCCGAGGGCAGCCGGGTGGTGGACGTGGGCAGTGGCGCCGGGCTCCCCGGGATCCCGCTGGCGCTCGCCCGCCCGGACCTGACGCTGACGCTGGTGGAGCCGATGGCCCGCCGGGTCGAGTTCCTCCAGGACGTCGTGGCGGAGCTGGGTGCGCCCTGGCGGGTGGTCCGCGGGCGCGCCGAGGAGCGATCGGTCGTCCGCGCGGTCGGGCCGGTGGACGTGGTCACCGCACGGGCGGTGGCGCCGCTGCCCCGACTGGTGGGCTGGTGCCGTGGGCTGCTGACCCCAGGAGCGCAGCTGATCGCCCTCGTCGGTGCGCGGGCAGCGGCAGAGGTGCCCGCGCTGGTGCCCGAGCTGGAGGCGGCGGGGATGCGGGACGTGCACACGCGGGCAGTCGGTGTCGAGCTCGGGGCTGCAGCCACTACCGTGGTGCTCATGACGCGCGCTGACAGCTCCCGGTCCGGGCGATCGGCAGGGTGAGCCCGTTTCACGTGGAACTCGCCGCAGCGACCGCACCCTGTTCCACGTGGAACACGGTGGTGAGGAGGACGCACCGATGACGGACCCGGGCGAGCGGCTGCGCAACAGTCTCGCTGCCGATCTGCCGGTCGGTCCCGACTTCGACAGCCCGATCGCCATGGAGGCGATGCGGGCGACCCGGGTGCTGCACGCTGCCGACCAGGAGCCGTTCCCGGCGCCGGGCCGGATCCGGGTGGTCACGGTGGCGAACCAGAAGGGTGGGGTCGGGAAGACGACCTCGACGGTGAACCTCGGCGTCGCCCTGGCCATGTACGGGCTCCGCACGCTGGTCATCGACCTCGATCCCCAGGGGAACGCCAGCACTGCTCTCGGGGTGGAGCACACCGTGGGCACTCCGTCGATCTACGACGCACTCGTCGGGGACAACACCCTCGCCGAGGTCACCCACCCGACGACGGCGAGCCCGAACCTCTTCTGCGTCCCCGCGACGATCGACCTGGCCGGCGCCGAGATCGAACTGGTCTCCGTGGTCGCGCGGGAGCACCGGCTGCGGCGCTCGATCGAGACGTACCTGCACGAGCTCCCCGCCGAGGAACGCCCGCACTACGTCCTCATCGACTGCCCGCCGTCCCTGGGGCTGCTCACGCTGAACGCGCTGGTGGCCGGGGACGAGGTGCTCATCCCCATCCAGTGCGAGTACTACGCCCTGGAAGGCCTCGGGCAGCTGCTCTCGAACATCGACCTGGTGCGCGCCCACCTGAACCCGGGCATCTCGGTGAGCACGATCCTGCTCACCATGTACGACGGCCGGACGAAGCTCGCCGACCAGGTGGCCGACGAGGTCCGCAACCACTTCGGTGAGCTGGTGCTCAGCGCGGTGATACCGCGGAACGTCCGGGTGAGCGAGGCGCCGGGCTACGGGCAGTCGGTGCTCACCTACGACCCGGGGTCCCGTGGCTCGACCAGCTACGTGGAGGCGGCTCGTGAGCTCGCCCGCCGGGGGGCGGCCCTGCCTGCCTCGACGGCGCAGCCGATCACCCAGCCTCCTCCCCCACCACCGGCCCCCGCACCGGCCTACCCGCCGCCGGTGGGTGGGTCGCCGCCACCGGTGAGCGGGCCGCCGTCGGTGGCGGCGCTGGTGCTCGGTGAGCGAGCGACGACCCCCGCCCAGCGCGGACGGCACGCGACATGACCCCGGTGCGCCCCATTCCCACTCCCGAGCCGCGTCTGCGGACACCGGGCATCAGCGAGGAGGACCAGTGACCAAGCGCGGCGGTCTGGGGCGGGGCCTGGCGGCTCTGATCCCCACCAGTGCACCGGCTCCCACGGCGACCCCGGCGGCTCGCGCCGCGGAGGCCGCAGAAGCAGCCGAGGTCGCCGCCACCGCGGTCGGCCAGGCGGGGGCCACCCGTTCCGAGCTGCCCGGCCGGACGGCGTCGGTGCACGAGCTCCCGAGCCGTGCGCTCGAGGAGGTCGCCGGCGTGCCCGGCGCGCAGCTGCGCGAGCTCCCGGTCGACGACATCGTCCCGAACCCCAAGCAGCCGCGTCAGGTCTTCGACGACGAGGCGCTGGAAGAGCTCACCCACTCGGTGCGCGAGTTCGGCCTGCTGCAGCCGATCGTGGTCCGGGAGGCCGGGGACGGCCGCTACGAGCTCATCATGGGCGAGCGCCGGCTGCGCGCCTCGCGGGCGGCCGGCCTGGAGACCGTGCCGGCGATCGTCCGGGACACCACCGACGACGCGATGCTGCGCGATGCCCTCCTGGAGAACATCCACCGGGTCCAGCTCAACCCGCTGGAGGAGGCGGCCGCCTACCAGCAGCTGCTCGAGGAGTTCGGCGCCACCCACGAGGAGCTGGCCAGCAAGATCGGGCGCAGCCGCTCCCAGGTCACCAACACCATCCGGCTGATGAAGCTGCCGGTGAAGGTGCAGACCCGGGTCGCCGCCGGCGTGATCTCCGCCGGTCACGCCCGGGCGCTGCTCGGTCTCCCCGAGGCCGAGGCCCAGGACGCGCTGGCCACCCGGATCGTCGCCGAGGGCATGTCGGTCCGGGCGACCGAGGAGGCCGTCGCGATGGCGGTCGCCGACTCCCCCACCGCGGCGCGCCGTTCCGCGCGGAAGATCAGCGCCCCGGGGGTCGAGGACCTCGCCGGGCGGCTGTCGGACGTCTTCGAGACCAAGGTGAAGGTGCAGATCGGTCGCGCCAAGGGCCGGATCGTCGTGGAGTTCGGTTCGGTCGACGATCTGCAGCGGATCGTCGGCATGATGGCCCCGGACATCACCGGGCGGAGCCAGCAGGACTGACGGTGCTGGTTCCGTCACAGACGCAACCAGCACCTCGTCATCCCGTGATCGGCCCCTCGGCGGCCGCTCGGGCGAGCAGTCGACCCAGCACCTCGCCGAGGGTGTAGCCGGCTGCCTCGACGGCCATCGGGAACATCGACGTCTCGGTCAACCCCGGGGAGACGTTCACCTCGAGGAACTGCACCTCGCCGTCCGGGGTGACGATCGCGTCGGTGCGGGACAGACCCGCCAGCCCCAGCACCTCGTGCACCCGTAGAGCCACCTCCGCGGCACGAGCGGCGACCTCGTCGGAGACCCGCGCCGGGGAGTGGTACTCGGTCATCCCGGGCGTGTACCGGGAGGTGTAGTCGAACACGCCGGACTCCGGGGCGATCTCGACCGCGGGCAGCGCCTCGGGGCCCTCCCCGAGATCGATCACCGACAGGGCGAGCTCGACCCCGTCGACGAACCGCTCCACCATCACGGTGTCGCCGTAGGCGAAGCAGCTGACCATCGCAGCCGGCAGGTCGTCCACCCGGCTGACCTTCTGCACACCGAGCGAGGAGCCACCCGAGGCGGGCTTGACCATCAGCGGGAGTCCCAGGCGAGCCACGATGAGGTCCAGGACGGCGCCGGCGCCCAGTTCCCGGAAGGTGCTGTGCGGCAGCGCGACCCAGTCCGGCGTGGAGATCCCGGCGGTGCGCGCCACCGACTTGGCGGCGGGCTTGTCCCAGGCCAGCCGGCAGGCCGCGGCCGGTGAGCCCACGTAGGGGACCCCGGCCAGGTCGAGGACGGCCCGCAGTGCGCCGTCCTCGCCGGTGGCGCCGTGCAGCGCGATGAACACCGCATCGGCCGGGGCAGCGGCCAGGCCGGGCAGCAGCTCGGCGTCGGCATCGCGCATCTCGGCCTCCACCCCCGCCCGGGTCAGCGCCTCGACCACCTGCCCACCGGAGTTGATGCTGACCTCCCGCTCGAAGGTCAGGCCGCCGGCGAGCACGAGGGCCCGCAGCGGTGTCGTCCGAGCACCGGGTGCCGCCACCGGTGCGGCCGCCTGGTCGGTCATGGCTGACGGTCCTCGCTCTGGTCGCTGTTCGCCGGCCCGATCACCGGTGGCGGGGTCGGTCGACCGCTCGCCGGCCGGGTCGCGGCCGGGCGGACCGCCCGGAACGTCCCGGTGTCGACGGCGTCGAAGGTGGAGTGCAGGTCCAGCTCGGCCTCGATGACCCGGGCCAGCCGGCGCACGCCCTCCCGGATCTGGTCCGGCTCGGGATAGCAGTAGGACAGCCGCATGTGCTCCCGGCCGCCACCGTCGGCGTAGAAGCCGATCCCGGGCACGTAGGCGACGTGCGCAGCGACCGCACGGGGCTGCATCAACTTGGCGTCCAGGCCGTGCGGCAGCTTGAGCCAGACGTAGAACCCGCCGTCCGGCTTCGTCCAGCTGGTGCCCGGCGGCATGAGCGCGGTGAGCGACTCCAGCGTGGCGTCGCGCCGCTCGCGGTACAGCTCGGTGAAGACCTTGATCTGCTCGCGCCAGGGCTGGGTGTCCAGGTAACGGGCCACGGCGTACTGGGTGAGCGAGGGCGGGCAGAGCACCTGCGCCTCGGTGGCGAGCACCAGCTTCTCCCGCACGGCCAGCGGGGCGAGCAACCAGCCCACCCGCAGGCCCGGGGCGAAGGTCTTGGAGAACGAGCCGAGGTAGATGACCCGGTGCTCGTTGCGCGCGCGCAGGGCACGCATGGGCTCCTGGTCGAAGCCGAGCAGCCCGTACGGGTTGTCCTCGATGACCAGCAGGTCGTACTGCTCGGCGATCGCGATGATCGCCTCACGGCGGGGCTCGCTCAGCGTGACGCCGGCCGGGTTGTGGAAGTTGGGCACCGTGTAGAGGAACTTCACCCGGTCACCGCGGGCCCGGCACTCCAGCAGGGCCTCCTCCAGCGCCTCGGGGATCAGCCCGTCGTCGTCCATCGCGACGTGCCGGACCTGGGCCTGGGCGGCCTGGAAGACACCGAGGGCCCCGACGTAGGACGGCGCCTCCGCGAGGATGACGTCACCCGGGTCGACGAACACGCGGGTGACCAGGTCGAGCCCCTGCTGGGAGCCGACGGTGACGACCACCTCGCTGGGCGAGGCGTCGGTGATGCCCTCCAGGGCCATCACGTCGCAGATCCGCTCCCGCAGTCGGGGGTCGCCCTGACCTGGGCCGTACTGCAGGGTCTGGGCGCCCATGCCGGACACCAGCTCGCCGATCATCGAACCGACGGCGTCCAGCGGCAGGGCGGTGACGGCGGGCATGCCACCGGCGAGCGAGACGACCTCGGGGCGGCTCACCACGGAGAACAGCGCCCGGATCTCCGAGCTCTTCATGCCGTGGGTGCGTGCTGCGTACCGGTCTGCCAGGGGGTCCAGCCGCGGGTGCCGCGGGGAGACGTGCGGGGACGCACCGCTGGAGTGCGCCCCGGCCTGACCGGTTCCGACCGAGGGGCCGGGCACAGGAGGGGTCACCTCAGGGAGTCTAGGCCGTCCGTGCTGCCGGGCCGTTCCCCCGGCGCGTCCGTCAGCCGCGGGCGGGCAGCAGGAAGGTGCCGGTGGGCGGGTCGGCGTCGGCGGGCAGGAACAGCCGTTGGACGGCGGCCACGACCGCCTGCGCGACGGTGCTGCGCAGGCGGGCGTCCAGCAGCAACAGGCGGTCGACCGGGTGGGAGAGGTAGCCGCAGTCGACCCGGACGGCGGGCATCCTGGTCATCCGCAGGATGTCCCAGGTCTTGGGGTGCGAGCCGCAGTCGAGCATCCCGGTGCGGGCGATGACCTCGCGACGCACCAGGTTGGCGAACTCCTCGCCGACCGTGGAGCTCGCGCCCGAACCGGTGCCGTAGTAGTAGCTGGCGACCCCGCGGGCGTGCGCCGACCCGTGGGCCTCCATGTGCAGGGAGAGGAAGAGGTCGGCGCGGGCCTGGTTCGCGAAGGCGGTGCGGTCCTCGGCGGTCGGGTCGACGGTGCGACCGCGGGTGAGGTAGACCGTGGCGCCGGCGGCAGCCAGGCGGCCCTCGATCCGGGAGGCGAGGTCGAACACCAGGTCGGACTCGGTGGTCTCCCCGGCCGTGTACCCGCTGTCGTCGCCGCCGTGGCCGGGGTCGATGACGATGACCCGGCCGATCAGGTGCGGCCCGGAGTCGACGAGGTAGGCGCTCTGCCGGAGCAGCTGCGGCCGGCCGCCGGTGACCCGGCGGCCCAGCTGCTTCAGCGCGCGGAGCGTGGCCGGGCCGCACGTGCCGTCGGCGGTCAGCCCGTAGTCGCGCTGGAAGGCGCGCAGCCCGAGCTCGGTGTCGGCGCCGAGCATGCCGTCGGCCCGGCCGGCGTCGTAGCCGAGCTCGAGCAACAGCTCCTGCAGCCGGCGGACGTCGTCGCCCCGGGTGGGCCGCTCCGGGTCGTACCGCAGCAGCCGGTCGCCCAGCGACCAGCGGGCCTCGTGCAGCGCGCGGTAGGTCTCGTCACCGACCCGGCCGTCGACGGAGAGCCCACGCACCTGCTGGAAGTGCCGGACGGCGAGCTCGGTCGCTGCGTCGTAGGTCGGCTCCTCGGCCCGTTCCGGTCGCGCCGGCTCATCGACCAGCAGGCCGAGGGAACGGAGCATGGCCTGCACCTCCGCCACGGCGGGGCCGGTGCTGCCAGGTCGCAGGACGTCCATGCGGAGGTCGTCGCTCCTCGCTCGGGTCGGGATGGCCGGTGGGTGACGCTGGAGACGATTGTGGCGGGTGTGCACGATCGAGCAGTGCACCGGGTTGTCCGTTGCCCCCGTCCGGGTGACCTTCGAGGGAACGAGCGAGGCCCGCCGGTCCGGGGGGACGGGCGGGCCTCACCGTGGTTCGCACACCGTGGCGGGGGCCACGGCGATCCGTCGGCCGGTGACCGGCCCGACGAGATCAGAGGTAGTCGGACAGGTCCGACAGGATGGCGCCCTTGGGCTTGGCACCGATGATGCTCTTGACCGGCTTGCCACCCTGGAAGACCGTCATGGTCGGGATCGACATGACCTGGTAGTCGCGGGCGATCTGCGGGTTCTCGTCGATGTTGAGCTTCGCGATCGTCAGCTTGTCGGCGTGCTCGGCCGCGATCTCCTCCAGCACGGGGGCGACCATCTTGCACGGCCCGCACCACTCGGCCCAGAAGTCGACGAGAACGGGCTTGTCGCTGCCCAGGACGTCACTGGCGAAGCTCGCGTCGGTGACGGTCACGGTGTTCTTGCCTGCCATGGTGCTGCTCCTTGCTCAGAGGGGACGGTGCAGTCTGTGGTTCAGCGCGGTCGGTGGTTCAGCGCTCGTCGAAGGTCTCGGCGAGCCAGCGCTCGGCGTCGATCGCCGCGGCGGCACCGGTGCCGGCCGAGGTGATCGCCTGCCGGTAGATGTGGTCGACGACGTCGCCGCAGGCGAACACGCCGTCGATGGTGGTGCGGGTCGTCGGGTGGTCGACCACCACGTACCCCTCGTCGTCCAGCTTCAACTGCCCGACGAAGAGCTCGGTGCGCGGGTCGTGGCCGATCGCCACGAACAGGCCGCTGACCGGCATCTTCTCGGTCGTGCCGGTGGCCAGGTCGGTCAGCTCGACGGCCTCGACCGTGGTGTCGCCGTGCACGTCGGTCACCTGCTTGCCCAGCGCCCAGCGGATCTTCGCGTTGTCCTGCGCACGCTTCTGCATGATCTTGGACGCACGGAGCTCCTCGCGGCGGTGCACCACGGTGACGGACTTGGCGAAGCGGGTGAGGAAGGTGGCCTCCTCCATCGCCGAGTCGCCACCGCCGACGACCACGATGTCCTGGTCGCGGAAGAAGAAGCCGTCGCAGGTGGCACAGGCGGAGACGCCGCGGCCGAGCAGGCGCTGCTCGTTGTCCAGCCCGAGGTAGCGGTACTTGGAGCCGGTGGCCACGATCACCGCGTGCGCCACGTGCACCTCGTCGCCCACCTTGACCACCTTGGGGTCGACGGTGAGGTCGACCTCGGTGACGTCCCGGGCCACCAGCTCGGCGCCGAAGCGCTCGGCCTGGGTGCGCATGTCGTCCATGAGCTGGGGGCCCTGGACGCCCTCGGGGAAGCCGGGGAAGTTCTCGACCTCCGTGGTGGTCATCAGGGCGCCGCCGAACTGCGAGCCCTCGAACACCAGGGGGTGCAGGTTCGCGCGGGCGGCGTACGTGGCGGCGGTGTACCCGGCGGGGCCGGACCCGATGATGATCAGGTCACGGATCCCGTCGTGCTCCGCCGGGGGGATGGCGGGCGGGCCGTCGGTCGAGACCGCGGGACCGGGCGTCGGCTGGTTCGTCGTCACGGGGCGCACAACCGCCAGCCTAGGACGCGCATTCCCGGCCTGACCCCTCCCGGGGGGCGGTTCAGCCGGCTGCGGTGACGGTGACCTCGGCCAGGTCGGCGCTGAAGCCGTCGTCGACGGGCACCAGGCCGGTCACCCAGACCAGCACGTAGCGGGTGGTGGCCGGCTCGGAGAAGGCCAGCACGTCGTCGCCGGTGAGCTCTCCCGAGGCGGCGACCGGGAAGGACTCCAGTGCGGCGCCCGGCGAGCCGCCGGTGCGCACCTCGACCGTCGCCCCGGGCTGGGTCGTCCGCAGCGCGACGCCACCGATCGTCTGCTCGCTGCCCAGGTCGTACAGCACGCCGACACCGGGCTTGAGGTTGCCGAAGTCGGCCGAGCCCCGGTAGGTCAGCGTCGACCAGGCGGTGCTCGGGTCACCGTCGTAGGACAGCGGGACGTCGTCGTCGTTCTCCGGCTCGCCGTCGCCGAACGGGTCGAAGACCGAGGCGCCGGTGATGGGCACGGGGGCCCCGACGGCCGGGGGCGCCGGAGCCTCTGCCGGGTCGGCCCCGGCGGTGACGCTCGGCTGCGGCGTCGACCCGGTCGGACCGCCCTCGACGCTGCCGGCCACGGAGAGCACGTTGGTGCCGAACCACCAGCCGATGGCCACGACCAGCGCCAACGCCAGCAGGGGCAGGCCGATCACGGCCAGCCGCCGCCGGGCGGACGACGCCGGCTCGGGGTCCGCCGGGTCGTCGTCCGCTGCGGCGAAGGTCTCGTCGAAGACCAGGTCGTCCTCGTCCTCGGCCCGGTGGCTCCCCGGCCCGGCGGAGGTCGGGCGCGGCAGGGCCCCCCCGGGCACGGGCGGCAGGCGGTGCCGGCCCATCCGGACCGGCTCCTCCTCGTCGTCCCCCTCCTCGGTGTCGGCGAGGTCGCGACGGTCGCGGAGGCGGCGCACCCAGCCGCTGTCGGTGAGACCGTCGGGCCGCGCGGTCTCCTGCGGGCCGGTGCGCGGGCGGTCGGCGAGCAGCGAGACCATCGTGCTGACGCTCGACAGGCCGGTGGCCGGGTCGGTCGACCGGGCCCGGCGCACCAGGGCGGCGAGGTCGGGCGAGGAGATCTCCGTGGAGCGGCCGCCGGTCAGGCACAGCTCCAGCAGCGCCCCGAGCGCGGTGATGTCGCCCTTCTCGGTGCCGCTGGCGGCCGGTACCGACAGCAGGCCCACCAGGCCGCCGGGACGCAGCACGACGTGCTCGGGGGTGAGGCCACCGACGGCCAGACCCACCCGGTGGGCCTCCGCGACCCCCTCGGCCAGCCGGCGGACCACCGCCCGGGCCTCCCGCTCCGACAGCGGGCCGTCGCTGGCGAGCCGGTCGGAGAGCCGGATGCCGTCGATCCACTCGTTGACGACGTAGGCGGCGCCGCCGGGCTCGCTGCGGCCGGTGCCCTCGGCGGCGTCGTAGACCATCGCCAGCGCGGGGGTGGCCAGCCCACCGGCGGTCAGCGCGCGGTTGATCCACTCGCGCGCGGCCGGGCCACCCGGGGTGTGCACCCGCAGGGCCACGTCGCGGTTGAGCACGCGGTCACGGGCGCGCCAGGAGCGGATGACGCCGGTGGGCGTCTCCTCGTCGGGCGCCACCTGGTCCAGCGGACGGTAGCGATCGGGCAGGCCGGTTGTCGTCGACGTCACGGACGCTGCCGACCCCCTGGTCACTCTCGGCCGGGAACGGCGTCCCCGGTTCCGGCCGAGCGGCGTCCGGTCACCGTGAGCGCCCGAGTCGAGCCCGGACCCCGGCCAGGACGCCCCGGAGCTCCGGGACACCGGCCATCACGGCACCCGCGACGACCGCGCTGCCGATGACCACGGTACCGAGGACGACCGTCCCGAGCGAGCCCGGTACCGACGTGCCCAGCGACCTGCCCGCGAGCGACACGGCGGCCCAGCCCAGCGCCCCGGCGACGGCCGAGACCGCGCCCATCCGCAGGACGGTGGTGCCGGCCTCGGCGCTGGCCCGCACCCCGAGCTTGCGGTCCAGGGCGATGGCACCCACGACCCAGCCGGCCACGTAGGTGGCGCTCGTGGCGATCATCAGCCCGGCCACGACGTGCTCCGGGTCGACCAGCACCGGCACGAGCAGCAGCAGCGGCACCCGGACGGCGACCATCGCCACCTGGATCAGCGTCGGGGTCCGGGCGTCCTTCATGGCGTAGAACACCCGCAGCTGCAGCAGCGTCACCGCCATCGGCAGCAGCCCGAACGCGCCCACCGCGAGGGCGACGCCCACCCCCCGGGCGTCGGAGACGTCGGCGTTGCCCCGGGCGAAGGCCACGATGCCCACCGCCGGCCCGAGGACCACCAGCAGAGCGGTCACCGGCAGCAGCCCGGTCGCCGACAGGCGGGTGCCCAGCGAGAGGTCGGCGACGACGCCGTCCATGTCGTGCCGGGCGGCCGCCCGGCTCATCCGGGGCAGGAGGGCGGTGAGCAGCGCGACGCCGATGATCCCGTAGGGCATCTGGAACAGCAGGCTGGCGTTGGCGAACGCCAGTGGGCCGAGGCCACCGGCGTCGGCGGCCTCGTTGGCCACGATGCTCGCGACGACGACGCCGACCTGGCTGACCAGCACGTAGCCGATCACCCAGAGCCCGAGCGTGCCGGCCTCGGCCAGGCCGGTGCCCCGCAGCCCCCAGCGGGGCCGAAGCGGCACACCGTTGCGGCCCAGCAGCGGCAGCAGCACGAACGCCTGCACGGCGATGCCCAGGGTGGTGCCGATGCCCAGCAGCCACACCTGGAAGGCGGTGATCGTGACCGGCGTCAGGTCACCCGGCCCGGCCGCCAGCAGGAACACCGCGCCGGTGGCGATGACCACGACGTTGTTGAGCACCGGTGCCCAGGCGGGCGGCCCGAACACCTGCCGGGAGTTGAGCACCGCCGTCGCCAGCGCCCCGATCCCGTAGAAGACGATCTCCACCAGCAGGATCCGGGCCAGCCAGTTGGCCAGCTCCACCTGTCCCGGGTCCTCCCGGATGCCCATCAACCAGGTCAGCGCCGGCGCCGCGAGCACGGCGACGACGGTGAGCACGGCCAGCCCGACGGTGGCCAGGGTGAGCAGCCGTTGGGTGTACCGCACGCCGCCGTCGGCGTCCCGCTCCTGGGCGGTGACCAGCAGGGGGACGACGACCGACGTCAGCACCCCGCCGAGCAGCAGCTCGTAGACGATGTTGGGCAGCGTGTTGGCCACCGTGTAGGCGTTGCCGACCAGGCCGAAGCCCAGGGCGGCAGTCAGCACGACGGTGCGCAGGAAGCCGGTCAGCCGGGAGACCAGGCTGGCGACGGCCATCGTCCCGGCCGCACGCAGGATGCCGCCGCTGCCCCCCGAGCGGCCCGGGCCGACGTCGGTGTCCTCCGGCTCGTCCTCGAGGTAGCGGGGCACGGCCGGGATGACCGGGATGAGCTGGGTGTCGTCCGGGCCGGGCACGAAGCGCCGGGGCCGGGCCGGCGGTGGGACCGGCGGCAGCGCGGCCCGCCGCCGGGCGCCGTCACCGGCGGAACGGTCGCCCACCGGCCGCGCCGCCGGGTAGCCGGCGGGGGGCGGTGGCAGCGGTCGCGCCGGGGTCGGCGGGGTCAGCGCCTCGGGTCGGTTGCCGACCACCGGGCCCGGGACCGGGGCGGGCGGGGTGGCCGCCGACCCCGGCTGCGCCCCCCGGTACGGCGGCGGCGGCAGTGGTGCCGGTGTCCGGGGTCGGGCGTCGGGTGAGTCGGCGCGCTGGTCCTCCGAACCCGCCGGTGGGCCGCTCACACCGGGCTCCGGGTCGGCGGCAGACCGGCTGCCTGGTCCGGGGTCGCTGCCGGCTCGCCCCGCCGGCGGCGCAGCACGAAGCGCACCGCCCGGCGGAGGAAGAGCAGAGCCAGCAGTGCGGCAGCGCCGAGGGTGATCGCCAGGGTGACCGGGCCGTAGGCGGTGCTCCGCACCTGGAGCTGCACCGGCTCGCCCAGGGGGCCCCCGGCCGGCGTGGTCAGCCGTGCGGTGACCGCGAACCCGCCGGACTGCTGGACGTCGGCCGGCACCTCGATCGTGGTGATCGACTCGGGCGCCAGCGTCTGCACGCCGATGTCCTCGGTGACCAGCCCGACGTTGCGCCGGCTCTGCAGGTCCAGCCGGACGTCGACGGCGAAGGGCAGGTCGTTGCGCACGGTGAGCACCAACGGGGCGTCGCTGGAGGCGAGGGTGTAGGTCCCGTCCGCCGGGGAGACGAGGCTGACCTGCTCACGGAGCCGGGCGACCGTGCCCTGCAGGTCGGTGACCGCGGCCTGGAACGCCTCCGGGTCGCCCCGCCACTGCGCGGACGCCGCCCGGGCGATCGCCGCGTCGTAGCCGGCCAGCGCCTCGTCGGCGTCGCCGACCACGGCGGCGGCGACGTCGTCCCGCACCCCCGAGGTCTCCACGATGCCGGCCATCGCCGCGCCCGACAGCCGGACGTCCGGGTCGGTGCCGGTCAGCTCCCCGACCTCCGCGGCCGGACCATCGGCCAGGGCCGCGACCGACGCCGGGGCCAGCCACGGCTGGGTGGCGGTGTCGCTCATCATCGCGGCCACGGTGCCCGGGTCGGGGTCGACCCAGCGGGGCGGGGCGACGAGGACGGTGGCGGGGGCGCCGTCCGGCTGCTGGGCGTGCAGCGCGGCGAGCTCGGCCAGGTAGCGCTGCTCGACGAGGCGCCCGGTCTCCGGCCGCAGGGTGGCGGCCTCGACGGCCTCGGCCAGTTCCCCGTCGGCGACCAGCGCGGTGACCGGCCCGCCGGTGGTCTCCAGCACGCCGCGGGCAGCCGCCGGGTCGCCGTCGTCCCCCACCGCCTGGTTGCCGTCGGTCAGCCCGTCCTCGGCCAGCACCACGGTGCCGACCCCGCCGGTGCCCAGGGTGGTCAGGGTGGTCTCGTCCAGGGTGCCGCCGGCCGGCCAGGCCAGGTCGGTGCGGGGCTGGACCCCGAGCACCTCCTCGACGACCCCGGCCCCCGCCCCGGTGGGGGTGGCGCCCGCAGCCGGCGCCGGGACGAGGGAACCGTCGGCGGTGCTGGGCTGCCGGACGGTGCCCGCGCCGGGCAGCGTGCGCAGGAGCGCCTCAGGCTCCCCGGCCGCCACCAGCGCATCGGCGTCCACGTCGGCGTACGGGAGGGCCACCACGTCGTGGTCGGCGGCGAGCCGGCGCAGTCGCTCGAGGAGCTCGGCCGCGTCCGCGGTGCCGGTGCCCTCCTCGCCGTCCGCCAGGTAGGGGCCGGCGGCCATGGCCGCCAGCTCCTCCAGCAGCGCCGGGTCGACGGCGAGGGTGACCGGCACGGCGGGCACCGTCTCGGCGGCCGTCGCGCCGGTGGTGCGCGGGAGCTGCTCGACGGTCTCCACGACGCGGTCCAGCCGGCCGCCGTCGGCCACCTGGGTGGCGAGGTCGTCGTCGGTGAAGGCACCGGTGGCGTCCCGGTGCGGGCGGTCGGTGACCGGCCAGAGCCACGCCATCTGGGTCGGGGTCGCGGGTACTGCCGACTCGACGACGAGGTGGGTGGACAGCTCGGCGGCCCGCTCGGTGACCCCGTCGTCCCGGGTGCCGTTGACGTTGACCAGCAGCGGGTACACGCCGTCGACGGTGAGCTGCAGCGCATCGGCCGGGCTCACGTAGCTGAACGTGCGCGTGCCGCCGGGCTCCAGCTCGCCGCCGGGCACCCCGAGGAAGGCGGTGGACGCCGCGGTGTGGTCACCCGGCCTCGCCAGGTCGTCGGCCAGCCCGCTGCGCGAGGTCAGCACCTCGCCCCGCTGCAGCCGCACCTCCAGGTCGTCGTAGGTCTCGGTGCTGTCGTTGCGGAGGGTCGCGGTCACCTCGACGGCGGCACCGGGGGTGACGGTGCGGGGTTCCAGCCGGCTCACGGTCAGCTCCAGTGGCCGGTCGGCCGAGGAGCCGGTGGAGCTGTCGGGGTCGCCCGGCGCGGCCTGCGCCGGGGCGGGGACGCCCAGCAGGCCGGTGACGACGGTCGCGAGGGCACCGAGCGCCAGCCGACGACCGCCCTCCCGGCGGCCACCGGCCGGCGTCGTCCTCGGTGCGGAGGTGCTGGGGCGGCCGTCGGCGCGGCCGGCGACCCGCCGGGTCACGCGCTGTCGGCCAGCAGGCCGGGCGCGCGCTCGACCAGGGCGCGCTCATCGGCGTAGGCCAGTCGCCCGCCGAGTTCGGTCAGGGGCACCCAGGCGACCTCGGTGACCTCGACGTCGGCGTCGGACAGCGCGCCGCCGGTGGCCCGGAGGAGGAAGTGGTGGACCGTCTTGTGCACGCGGCGGCCGTCGGCGACGAACCAGAAGTCGATGATGCCCAGGGGGGCGACGACCTGGCCGATGATGCCGGTCTCCTCGGCCACCTCGCGGACGGCGGTGTCCTCCGGCGTCTCGCCCGGCTCGATGTGCCCCTTGGGGAGCGACCAGAGCAGGCGGCCCCGGCGGTCGGTGCGGCCGATCAGGGCGGCGCGCGGCCCGGTGACCTCGTCGTCTGCGACCACCAGGCCTCCTGCCGAGGTCTCGTCGACCCGGCGCAGCCGGCGGCCGGGGCGCTGCCGCCCGCCCGTTCCAGCCATGCCAGCAGGGTAGCGCGCGGCACGGCACTACCCTCGACCGTCGTGTCAACCGACCCGTCGCGTCGCGCCCCCTCCGGCCCGACCCCGCCGCCCGAGCCCGTCCCCGCGGCGGTGCAGCAGACGGTGCGGGAGCTCGTCGAGGTCTCCCCCGTGCTGGTCGCCCTGGGCGAGCGGTTCACCGCCGCCGGTCACGAGGTGCACCTCGTGGGCGGTTCGGTGCGCGACGCCCTCCTGGCGGCCGGGACGGGACGGCCGCTGCCCACCGGCGACCTGGACCTGACCACCGACGCGCGGCCGGAGCAGACCCTGGAGGTGCTGCGGGGCTGGGCCAGTTCCACGTGGAACACCGGGATCGCCTTCGGCACCGTCGGCGCCGAGGTGCGCGGTGAGCGGGTGGAGATCACCACGTTCCGGGCCGACCGCTACGACCGGGAGTCCCGCAACCCGGAGGTCGCCTGGGGCACCTCGCTCACCGACGACCTGGCCCGCCGCGACTTCACCGTCAACGCGATGGCGGTCTCGCTGGGGCCGGACCGCACCGTCACCGACCCCTTCGGCGGGCTGGGTGACCTGCTGGCCCGGCGGCTGCGCACCCCGGGCCGGGCGGTCGACTCCTTCGCCGACGACCCGCTGCGGATGCTGCGCGCGGTCCGCTTCGTCGCCCAGTTGGAGCTGACCCCGGACGACGAGGTGGTCGAGGCGATGACCGCGCTCGCCCCCGAGCTCGGCCGGATCACCGCCGAACGGGTGCAGCACGAGTTCTCCCGCACCCTGCTGAACGACGCCCCCGGCCCCGCGCTGGACCTCTTCGTCGCCACCGGGCTGGCCGACGTCGTCCTGCCCGAGCTGGCCGCGCTGCGGATGGAGATCGACGAGCACCACCAGCACAAGGACGTCTACGTCCACTCGCTGACCGTGCTGGACCAGGCGATCGCCCTGGAGAAGGCGGACCCGGAGTCGCCGTCGCCGGACCTGGTGCTGCGGCTGGCCGCGTTGCTGCACGACATCGGCAAGCCGGCGACCCGGCGGCACGAGGACCGGGGCCGGGTCTCCTTCCACCACCACGAGGTGGTCGGCGCCAAGCTGGTGCGCAAGCGGCTGCTGGCGCTCAAGTACCCCAAGGACGTCGTCGAGGCGGTCTCCCGGCTGACCTTCCTGCACCTGCGCTTCCACGGCTACGGCCGCGGTGAGTGGACCGACTCCGCCGTCCGCCGGTACGTCACCGACGCCGGTGACCTGCTGCCCCGGCTGCACAAGCTCGTCCGCTCCGACTGCACGACGCGGAACAAGAGGCGCGCCGCGGCGCTGTCAGCCACCTACGACTCCCTGGAGGAGCGCATCGAGGTGCTGTCGGAGGCGGAGAACCTCTCCCGGGTGCGGCCGGACCTGGACGGCAACCGGATCATGGAGCTGCTGGAGATCCCGCCGGGCCGCGAGGTCGGCGAGGCGTGGCGCTTCCTCAAGGACCTGCGGCTGGAGCGAGGGCCGCTGGAGCCGGAGGAGGCCGAGGCCGAGCTGCTCGCCTGGTGGCGGGCCCGCGGCCAGGTCGGCTGACTACGGGGTCAGCGACACCCGCAGGGCCAGCGGGGCGTCGTCGGTGCGGCGGGCCTCGGTCCGGGCCCAGCGGCTGAACGCCACGGCGGTGAGCAGGTAGCCGGCGGCGACCCCGATCAGCAGCGCCCAGCTGACCCCCGAGGCCGGCATCAGGAACGCCCCGGCCAGCAGGGCCACCACGAAGGTGACGTTGAAGAGGGTGTCGTAGACGGAGAAGACCCGGCCGCGGAAGTCGTCGTCCACCGACTCCTGCAGCGTGGTGTCGACACAGATCTTGATGCCCTGCGCGACGAACCCCAGGACGAGGACGGCGGCCACGATCGCCGCCGGCCGGAACACCCCGCCCAGCACCAGCTGGCCGGTGCCGCCGAGCACGAGCAGGCCGAACACCCACGCGGCCTTGCCCCACCGGCGCACCGCCCATGGGGTCACCGCGGCGGCCAGCAGGGTGCCGATCGCGCCGGCCGCCAGCACCTGGCCCAGGCCGGCCAGCCCGCCCGGGAAGAGCCCGGTGTCCTCGGCGAAGGAGTTGCGGTAGAGCAGCAACGTCATGAGGGTCAGCAGCCCGTACATCAGCCGGTGCACCGCCATCACCGACAGGATCGCCGTCGCCGGGGGGTGCGCCAGCATGTGCCGGGCACCCGCCACCATCCCGTGCAGCACGTCCCGGGCGCTGACCGTGGCGGCCAGCGTGAGGTGGTCGGGGCCGAGGTGGCCGCGGGAGAAGCGGGAGACGATGGCGGAGGCGGCCAGGTAGGGCACCGCAGAGGCCAGTGCCAGGCCTGCGTACCCGCCGCTCGCGGAGCCGGTCAGCGCCGTCGCGCCGATCGCGACCCCGCCGCCGAGCACGGCCGCGACCGCGCCGGACGTCGTGGACAGCGCGTTGGCCGAGACCAGCGAGGGTGCGTCGGTGGTGTGCGGCAGCCCGGCGGAGAGCGCGGACAGCACGAAGCGGTTGACCGAGAACACCAGCAGGCCGGCGACGTAGAACCCGGGGCCCTGGACCCCCAGCAGGATCAGCGCCGCGACCACGACCACGAGGACGGCCCGCACCACGTTGGCCACCAGCAGGACCTGTCGGCGGCTCCAGCGGTCCAGCCACACCCCGGCGAACGGACCGACCAGCGAGTACGGCAGCAGCAGGACGGCGAACCCGGCGGCCACGTCGATCGGGTCGGTGGCCTGCTGGGGGTTGAACAGCACCGTGCCGGCCAGTGCGGCCTGGAAGACGCCGTCACCGAACTGGGAGGACAGCCGGGTGGCCAGCAGCCGACGGAAGTCACCACGCAGCAGGAGGTGACGCACGGTCGTGGGCGCCTGCTGCATCCCAGCCACACTACGTCGCCCGCGGTCGGCGGGCACCCGACGTCCGGCGGTCAGGAGGCGGACGGATCAGCCACCCCTCCGGCCCGTCCCTGATGCACACTGGAGGCGATGAACCCGGTGCCCTCGTCACCCGAACCCGAGCATCGCCCCACAGCCGGCAAGGCTGCGGGGCGGAGCAGGCGTACCGGCATCCCGGCGCTGTCGGTCGGCTCGCTGGACGACGTCCGGCCGGGCTGCCTGCTGGTCGCGATGCCGACCCTGACCGACCCGACCTTCGCCGGCGCGGTCGTCTACGTCCTGGACCACACCGACACCGGCACCATCGGGGTCGTGCTCGGGCGGCCCAGCGAGGTCCGGATCGGCGACGTCCTGCCGGGGTGGTCGGAGCTGGCGGTCGAGCCGGGCGTCTTCCACGTGGGCGGGCCGTGTGAGGCCGACACCGCCCTGTGCCTGGCCACCCGCCGGGGCAGCGAGCCACTGCCGGCCGACAGCGGGCTGCGCGCGGTCGCCGGGGCGGTCCACCTGGTCGACCTGGACAGCGACCCGGCAGAGCTGGACGGCGAGATCGGCGGCCTGCGGGTGTTCGCCGGCTACGCCGGGTGGTCAGCCGGGCAGCTGGCCGGCGAGCTCGCCGAGGGCGCCTGGGCCTGCGTCGCCGGGATCCCCGCCGACGTGCTGACCGGCGCCTCCGGACCCGAGCTGTGGCGGTCGGTGCTGCGCCGCCAGTCGGGTCGGCTCGCCGTGCTCTCCACCGCCACGGCGGACCCCTCCGCCAACTGACGCGGGCGCCTGACCGACATGCCCGCGTGTCGACTCCCGGTGGCGGCCAGGACCTGGTAGGAATGAGCCCGCAGGAGGGGGCGACCTGGGGAAGAGGCCGCCCCCTCCTGCTCTGTCGTTCACAGGCCCAGCGCCGCCGCGATCTCCGGGTGCTCCGTGAGGCTCACCGTGTCGCCCTCGGCCGGGAGCGTGATCTCCCGCTCGCCGTGGTCGGCCAGGGTGATGGTGACGGGCACGCCCTGCAGCGTGGTGGCGTACTGCACCAGCAGCTCGCTGTCGGCGGCCACGGCGATCGTCGTCCCGGTGGGGTTCTGGAACACCGAGGCGAGCTCCCCGTTGATCGACCGGCTGCCCGCCCAGGTGTAGCCGGCGAAGGACTGCGGGTCGTCCGCCGTCGTGGACGCGAGCCTGGGCACCATCTGGACCAGCACGTCCAGCAGTGAGGCCGTACCGCCGGCCTGCGTGGTGGCGATCGGTCGGCGCACGTACGTGGCGGGTGGGAGGCCGGCCTCCTCGAGCTCCTCGGCCAGCCCCGGCACGTCGCCCTGCCAGAGGTCCTCGCCGGTGAAGAAGAGGGTGCGGGTGTCCTCGGGGCGCCCGTCGGCGTAGCTGGTGGCGGCCTGGGCCCGGCCCGTCCCCTCGGTGAAGTCGATCTCGCCGGTGAGCGTGAGGACGGAGCCCTCGGCGTAGGGGGCGGTCACCTCGAAGTCGGCGCCGCCCTCCTCGCGGTCGGCGTAGAGCACCTGACCGAGGACCTCGGCCTCCGCGGAGCTCACCGGGTCGCCGGGGACGCGCTGTGCGGTCTCGTCGTCCCCGCACCCGGCGAGCAGGGCCAGCACCACCAGCAGGGCGGGCACGAGCAGTGGCGGGCGACGCAGCGGCATGCCTCAACACTAGGAGCCGGTGCCGGCCCCGGACGCGGAACGGCCCGCACCCGGTGCGGGGTGCGGGCCGTTCCGTGGTCGGGCTGTGTCAGCGCTCGACGTCCCCGCGGATGAAGGCCTCGACGGCGTCCCGGGCCTCGCTGTCGCTGTACTGCACCGGCGGGCTCTTCATGAAGTACGACGACGCGGACAGGATCGGCCCGCCGATGCCGCGGTCCTTGGCGATCTTCGCGGCCCGGACGGCGTCGATGATGATGCCGGCCGAGTTCGGGGAGTCCCAGACCTCGAGCTTGTACTCCAGGTTCAGCGGGACGTCGCCGAACGCGCGGCCCTCCAGGCGGACGTAGGCCCACTTGCGGTCCGACAGCCACGGCACGTGGTCCGACGGGCCGATGTGCACGTTGCCCTTGCCCATGTCCCGGTCGACCTGGCTGGTGACCGACTGGGTCTTGGAGATCTTCTTGGACTCCAGGCGCTCCCGCTCGAGCATGTTCTTGAAGTCCATGTTGCCGCCGACGTTGAGCTGCATGGTGCGGTCCAGCTGCACGCCGCGGTCCTCGAACAGCTTGGCCAGCACCCGGTGGGTGATCGTGGCGCCGACCTGGCTCTTGATGTCGTCACCGACGATCGGCACCCCGGCGGCGGTGAACTTGTCCGCCCACTCCTTGGTGCCGGCGAGGAAGACCGGCAGCGCGTTGACGAAGGCGACGCCGGCGTCGATCGCGGCCTGGGCGTAGAACTCCGCGGCCTGCTGGGAGCCGACCGGGAGGTAGCAGACGACGACGTCGGCGCCGGACTCCCGGAGCGCGGCGGCCATGTCGACCGGAGAGTCGTCGGACTCCTCGACGATCTCGCGGTAGTACTTGCCCAGCCCGTCGAGGGTGGTGCCGCGCTGCACGGTCACGCCCAGCGGCGGCACGTCAGCGATCTTGATGGTGTTGTTCTCGCTGGCGACGATCGCCTCGGAGAGGTCGCGGCCGACCTTCTTGGCGTCGACGTCGAAGGCGGCGACGAACTCGATGTCGGAGACGTGGTACTCGCCGAACCGGACGTGCATGAGGCCGGGGACCGACGCGGTCTCGTCGGCGTCCCGGTAGTACTCGACGCCCTGGACGAGCGATGCGGCGCAGTTGCCGACGCCGACGATGGCGACCTTGACCGATGCCATGAGATGACTCCCTCCGACGGACCCGACCCGGGTCCGGACTGTGTGCGATGGGTGCGGTGCAGTGGTTCAGGTGGTGCAGCTCAGGTGGTGCCGTCGTCCGGTGGCGTGGGCGACTGCTCAGCCCGGGCCGCCTCGGCGCGCGCGTCGTCGCGCTCGCTGTCGATGAGCTCGGTGAGCCAGCGGACCTCGCGGTCGACCGAGTCCAGGCCGTGCCGCTGCAGCTCGAGGGTGTAGCGGTCGAGCTTCTCCTGGGTGCGGCGCAGCGAGTCCATGAGCCGGTCGCGCTGGCGCTCGACGGTGCGCCGGCGGCCCTCCAGGATGCGCAGCCGCACGTCGGCGGCGGTGTGCCGGAAGAAGGCGAGGTGGACGCCGAACCGACCCTCGTCGTCGTAGGCCTCGGGCCCGGTCTGGCTGACCAGGTCGGCGAAGCGCTCCTTGCCCTCGGCGGTGATCGCGTAGACGACCTTGCCCCGCCGGCCGGTGAGCGCGGGGGCGTCGGCGGGGAGCAGGGACCGCGGGGTCGGGTCGTCGCTGGCGATCAGGCCGGCGGCCTGGAGGCGCTTGAGCGCGGGGTAGAGCGAGCCGTAGGAGATCGACCGGAGCCCACCGAGGACGGCGGCCAGTTCCTTGCGGAGCTCGTAGCCGTGCATGGGCGACTGCTGCAGCAGGCCCAGGATGGCGAACTCGAGCACGGCGCCACCTCCAGGTCTGCCGGCGTTCACCGGATCGATGTATCGGCACGATACATCTGGGCGCTGTACTGCGCGCAAGTCGGAGAGCCCGGCCACGGGCGCCTCACCAGCCCCATGTCGATCTCTGGAGGGACCATGACGCCCTGCTCAGTGCGTACATTGGCGGCCGTGCCCGGACGTCGGCCGGTGCTGGACGACGCGCTGGGTCGCCGCGACGCGGACCTCGCGAGGACCGCCGCCGGGCGGCGTCCCGCCGGGCAGCGCTGACGCGCTCCCAGTCGACACACAGCTGAAGACGTCACCCTGGGCGCCCAGGACCGCCTGCACCTCGGCGGCTGAGCACCCCACGACCTGCAGGAAGGGGCCCACCGCGTGCCTCCCCACGACGAGACCGCCCGCGTCACCCCCGGTGCCGGCTCGGTCCGCCGTCCCCCGCCGGCCCGGGCCCGCGCCGGCTCCGGCGGCAGCGGTGCAGCCGGTGCCCGCCGCCCGCCCGCTGCCCGGGCCCGGACGACGACGTCCCGTGACGGTGGTGCGCGTCCGGCGGCTCGGTCCGGTGGCGGCAGCGGCGGTGGCCGTCCCCCGGTGAAGCCCCCGACCGGTGGGCGGCGGCCCGGTGGCAGCAGCCGGCCGCCCGGTGGTGGCGGGAAGAAGGGTGCCAAGCCGAAGCGTCGGCGCTGGCTGAAGGTGCTCGCCGGGGCGTTCCTGAGCATGCTCGTGCTGCTGGGCGTCTTCGTGGGCGTGGTCTACGCCACGACCGAGGTGCCCACGCCGGAGTCGGTCCAGACCGACCAGACGACCGTCGTGTACTACGCCGACGGTGTCACCGAGATGGCCCGGCTGGGCAACGAGAACCGGACGAACGTCT
This sequence comes from Modestobacter sp. VKM Ac-2985, assembly GCF_026967925.1. GTDB lineage: Bacteria > Actinomycetota > Actinomycetes > Mycobacteriales > Geodermatophilaceae > Modestobacter. The sequence goes on from NZ_JAPVBI010000002.1 coordinate 235,761, forward strand.
CCCTCGGGCAGATCTCGGAGCCGGCCCAGAACGCCGTGCTGGCCGCGGAGAACCGGGCGTTCTACACCGACCCGGGCATCTCCTTCACCGGCATCGTGCGGGCGGCGTGGAACAACCTGACCGGCGGCTCCACCCAGGGTGGCTCCACGATCACCCAGCAGTACGTGAAGAACGCGTTCCTGACCTCCGACCAGACGTTCAGCCGCAAGTTCAAGGAGCTCTTCCTCGCGGTCAAGCTGGACAACGAGTACTCGAAGGAGCAGATCCTCGAGAACTACCTGAACACCATCTACTTCGGTCGCGGGGCCTACGGCATCGAGGCGGCGGCCACCACGTACTTCGGGGTGTCCGCCGCGGAGCTCAACCCGGAGCAGGGTGCGGTGCTCGCCGTGCTCATCCGGAACCCCAGCGCGAACGACCCGGAGACCAACCCGGAGGGTGCCCAGAACCGTTGGGGCCTGGTGTTGGACGCGATGGTCGAGCAGGGCTGGCTGGACGCCGCAGCGCGCGAGGCCGCCGTCTACCCGGCGGTGCTGCCCAACACCGGCAGCAGCTCCGGCATCCCGACCGGCCCGGAGGGGCTGATCGTGCGCCAGGTCCTCGCCGAGCTGGAGCAGCAGCCGTTCAGCTACACCCGGGACGACATCTACTCCGCCGGTCTGCGGATCACCACGACGGTGGACAAGGCCAAGCAGGACGCCGCGCTCGCCGCGGTGAACGACGTGATGGCCGGCGAACCGGAGAACCTCCGGGAGGCGCTGGTCGCGGTGGACCCGAAGACCGGCGGCGTGCTGGCCTACTACGGCAACGACCTGAGCAGCAGCGAGGACCCGGCGGTCGACACCACCGACTACGCCCAGGCGCTCAAGCAGCCCGGGTCGTCCTTCAAGCCGTACACGCTGGCCGCCGCGCTGCAGAACGGCTACAGCGTCGGCACCCGCCGCGACGGCAGCTCACCGCAGGAGTTCGACGACCGGCCCGGGCTGCCGGTGGTGAACTCCGGCAACGCGCAGTGCGGCAACTGCACGCTGAAGGAGGCGATGACCAGGTCGCTGAACACCACGTTCTACGGCCTGGCCTACGAGGTCGGTCCCGAGGTGGTCGCCGAGACGGCCCGGAAGGTCGCCGGGCTGCCGGCGACCTGGGACCCCAACCGGGACGACAACACGGTGCCCGAGGACCTGACCGGCTACGAGACGCTCAGCATCCCGAAGACCGACATCACCGGCGGCTCGATCGGCATCGGCGAGTACCCGGTCCGGCCGATCCAGCAGGCCGCCGGCTTCGCCACCTTCGCCGCCGGCGGGGTGCAGCACGCGACGCACTTCGTCGCCTCGGTCGCCGACAGCGCCGGCACGGTGCTGGGCACGGGGACGACCGCGACCACGCAGGCGGTGTCGGCGGAGGTGGCCAACGACGTCACCTTCGCCCTGACCGACGTGGCCGAGAGCTCCGACCTGCCGCTGGACGGCGACCGGCCGGTGGCGGCGAAGACCGGCACCCAGGGCGCGAACCGGACCGACAACTCCGACGCCTGGATGGTCGGCTACACGCCGTCGATCTCCACCGCGGTGTGGATCGGCACGAAGGGCACCGACGCCATCGTCAACTCCCGGGGGAACATCGTCTACGGCTCGGGTCTCCCGGGGGAGATCTGGCAGCAGTTCATGGACACCGTGCTCGCCGGCACCGCCGAGGAGCCGCTCCCGTCCAAGGCGCTGATCAAGGGCGACCCGGACAGGGGCATCCCCGAGCCGACGACGCAGGCCCCGGCCCCCACCACGAGCGAGGCACCGGAACCGGAACCCGCACCGGCGCAGGTCACCCGTCAGGCTCCGGCGCCCAGCCGGACGACGAGCAGCGCTCCGGCTCCGGCCCCCAGTCCGGTGCCCGAGGTGGTGGAGGAGGAGCCGGTCCCCTCCACCACCCCGGCCCCGGCCCCAGCCCCGACGTCGACGCCGACGCCGACGGTCGCGACCAACTGACCCGGGCAGCAGGCAGACTGACCGCGTGAGTGCGACACCGACGGGCCCGTCCGTTCCAGCCGACCGGCTGGGGGGCGGGCCCGAGGTGTCTGCGCCGCCGGAGCCGGACCGGATCGTGCCGACCTGGACCGACCCGGTGGCTGTCCAGGCCAGCGAGGCCGTGGGCGGTCCCTGGGGTCGGCACGCCGTCACCGGGCGCGCCCGGTTCTGGACACCGCTGCGGGTGTGCCTGCTCTTCACCGTCGTCGTGCTCGGTCTGGCCTGGCTGAAGCAGGCGCCGTGTGCCGGCGGCGACTGGTCGGGCAGCAAGCAGTACACGCACTTCTGCTACAGCGATCCCATCCCGCTGTTCTTCACCCACGGGGTGGGTGACGGGCAGGTGCCCTACCTGGACTCCGCCGTCGAGTACCCGGTGCTCATCGGTGCGTCGATTCAGGGCGCCGCGGTGGTCGCGCGCGCCTGGGACGGGCTCGCGGCGGGCATCTCCGGCGCGCCGGTGGGGAGCTTCTACGTCGTCACCTGCCTGCTGCTGTCGGCGCTGGCGCTGCTGGTCACCCGCGGCGTCCTGGGGCTGGCCGGGCGCCGGCCCTGGGACGCCGCGATGGTGGCGCTCTCGCCGCTGCTGCTGGTGCACGCCTTCACCAACTGGGACCTGCTGGCCATCGCGCTGACCACCCTCGGGATGTGGGCCTGGGCGCGCCGGCACCCGGTGCTGGCCGGCGTGCTGATCGGGCTGGGGATCGCGGCGAAGCTCTACCCGGTCATCGTGCTGGGCGTGCTGTTCGTGCTGTGCCTGCGCGCCGGCCGGCTGCGGGCCTGGCTGTCGGCCGTCCTGGCCGCCGGGCTGGCCTGGCTGGCGGTGAACCTGCCGGTGGCCCTCGTCGCGCCGGACAACTGGGCCCGGTTCTTCACCTTCAGCGACATCCGGCCGGCGAACCCGGAGAGCATCTGGGCGATCGCCCTGGACCTGACCGGCGAGCGGATCCTGGACGGCCCGCTCGCCGAGGGGCAGACCCCGTCGGTGCTCAACGCGACCGTCGCGGTGGTGCTGCTGCTGTCGGCCGCCGCGGTCGCCTGGCTGGCCCTGGCCGCCCCGCTGCGCCCGCGACTCCCCCAGCTGGCGTTCCTGCTGGTCGCGGCCTTCCTGCTGCTGAACAAGGTGTGGAGCCCGCAGTTCTCGCTGTGGCTGCTGCCGCTCGCGGTGCTGGCCCGGCCGCGCTGGCGCTCGCTGCTGCTCTGGCAGGCCACCGAGGTGCTGGTCTGGGTGATGACCATGCTCTATTACCTCGGTGCCGACGACAACGGCGTGGGCGTGGAGTGGTTCTACCTCGCGGTGATCGTGCGGGACGTCGCCGTCCTCGTGCTGATGGCACTGGTCGTGCGGGAGGTCTGGTCGCCGGACCGGGACCTGGTGCGCCGCAGCTGGCCGGGCACCGACGACCCCGCCGGCGGCCCGCTCGACGGCGCCCCCGACCGGTGGGTGCTCCCCCGGCCCGTGGGCCGGGCTCAGCCCGCGAGGGCCTCGCGCAGCAGGGAGATCTCCTCGACGTGACCCGCGGTGTCACCCGGGGTCTCCAGGACGACCGGGGCGCCGGCGGTGCGGGCCACGCCGACCAGCAGCTCCAGCGGGATCTCCCCGGCGGTCAGCGGCGCGTGCCGGTCACGGCCGGAACCGGCGGGGTCGCGGCTGTTGTTCAGGTGCACCAGGTCGATCCGGCCGGTGATCGCCCGGACGTCGTCCACCACCCGGGCCAGGTCCCATCCGGCCGCCCAGGCGTGGCAGGTGTCCAGCACGAACCCCGCGCCGAACTCGCCCACCGCCTCCCACAACCGGGCCACGGCGTCGAGGTCACGGGCCATCGCGTTGTCCCCGCCCGCGGTGTTCTCGATCAGCACCGGGACGCCGAAGCCGCCCTCGTCGGCCTGCCTGGCGAACGTCTTGCGCCAGTTGTCGACCCCGGCCGCCGGGTCGTCACCAGCCAGCACGTGACCCCCGTGCACGACCATGCCGCGGGCGCCGACGGCGGCCGACGCCTGGGCGTGCTGGCCGAGCAGCTTGCGGCTCGGGATGCGGATCCGGTTGTTGGTCGAGGCGACGTTGAGCACGTAGGGGGCGTGCACGAAGACGGCGACGTCGGAGCCGAGCAGCGCCTCGGCGTCCGGCCTCGGCTTCGGTGCCTTCCAGCCCTGCGGGTCGGCGAGGAACACCTGCACCGCATCGGCGTCCAGCTCGGCCGCGCGGGCCAGCGGGCCGCCGTCGGCCAGCTCGTTGTCCTCGGTCAGACCCGGTCCGACGTGCACGCCGATCAGCTGCTCAGCCACCCGCAGCAGAGTAGGCGCACCCGCCGTGCGGACCCGGTGGGTGGAGGGCACTGGTAGCCTGGCCGGTGCGCGTCCTCTCCTGCCTCCTGCAGGGCCGGGCGCGCGACGCATGTACGACCCTCCTGCTGCAGACACCCTGCGGCCGCTGAGACCAGAGGAGGTGGGGTTCTCCGTGCGTAACTACGAACTGATGATCATCCTCGACCCCGAGCTCGAGGAGCGGACCATCGCTCCCAGCCTGGATCGTTTCCTGACCGTCGTCACCAACTCCGGTGGCACCGTCAAGACGGAGATCTGGGGCCGCCGTCGGCTGGCCTACGAGATCGACAAGAACGTCGAGGGCATCTACGCGATCGTCGACATCCAGGCCGAGCCGGCCGCCGTCGCCGAGCTGGACCGTCAGCTGAACCTCAACGAGTCCATCCTGCGCACCAAGCTGATGCGCCCCGAGGCTCACTGACCATGGCCGGCGAGACCGTCATCACCGTCATCGGGAACCTGACGGCCGACCCGGAGCTGCGGTTCACCCCGTCCGGCGCCGCTGTCGCCAACTTCACCGTGGCGTCGACCCCCCGCACCTTCGACCGTCAGTCGCAGGAGTGGAAGGACGGCGAGGCGCTGTTCCTCCGGTGCAACGTCTGGCGTCAGGCGGCGGAGAACGTCGCCGAGTCGCTCACCCGCGGTTCGCGGGTCATCGTGTCGGGCCGGCTGAAGCAGCGGTCCTTCGACACGAAGGAAGGCGAGAAGCGCACCGTCATCGAGCTGGAGGTCGACGAGATCGGCCCCTCTCTGCGGTACGCCACCGCCAAGGTCACCCGCGCTGCGCGCAGCGAGGGTGGCGGCGGCGGGTTCGGCGGCGGCGGCAACAGCGGTGGCGGCGGCAACAGCGGTGGCGGTGGTGGTGGCTTCTCCGGTGGCGGAGCGAGCGACCCCTGGTCCACCCCGCCGGCGTCGTCCGACGAACCGCCTTTCTGATCCCCCCTCTCTGTACTGATCTCTGGAGAACCCAGTGCCCAAGCCTCCCCCCCGCAAGATCAAGAAGAAGGTCTGCCAGTTCTGCAAGGACAAGGCGACCTACATCGACTACAAGGACACGACCCTGCTGCGGAAGTTCATCTCCGACCGCGGCAAGATCCGTGCCCGCCGCGTCAGCGGCAACTGCAGCCAGCACCAGCGTGACGTCGCCGTGGCCGTGAAGAACAGCCGCGAGATGGCACTGCTGCCCTACACCTCCACGGCGCGCTGATCATGAGCACCATGAAGCTGATCCTGACTGCTGAGGTCACCGGTCTCGGTTCCTCCGGCGACACCGTCGAGGTCAAGGGCGGGTACGCCCGCAACTACCTCCTGCCCCGCGGGCTGGCCATGCTGGCCACCCGTGGTGCCGAGAAGCAGGTCAACAGCCTGCGCCGGGCGCGGGCTGCCCGCGACGTGCGTTCGCTCGAGGAGGCCCAGACGGTCGCCGGTCAGCTCTCGAAGCTGACCGTCACACTGCCGGCCCGCTCGGGTGACGGCGGCCGCCTGTTCGGTCGCATCACCACCGCCGACGTCGCCGCTGCGGTCACCGCTGCCGGCGGCCCGGAGCTCGACCGTCGCCGGATCGAGCTGCCCAGCAGCATCAAGAGCCTCGGCACCCACACCGTCACGGTGCGGGTCCACCCGGAGGTCTCCGTCCCGGTCACCCTGGACGTCGTCGCCGGCTGATCGAGGCCGCTTTTCCACAGCACTGCCCACGAGGGGCGTCGGACTCCGGTCCGGCGCCCCTCGTGGCGTTCCCGATGCCCGGTCGACGCCCTCCCGTGTCGACACGGGTGCGGACGCCACCGTGGACGGCAGGTGAACGGCATCGCCGGCGGGTCGGGTGCCCTCGGCGAGCGCATGCGTCCGGGGTGGCCGAGCCGGGCCGTCGGTCGTTACGCGTGTGACCTGCGGGGATCGGCCGACACGCCCGAGCCGCGAGTTCTGCGGGAAGTTGCCGGATTTCTTCCGTCCACACCCCGGGACAGGTCCCGGTGCAGGTGACGAGGGGGTGACGGGGACACGACGTCGGTGGGTCCACCACGGTCTCCACACGGTGACCGCCTCCGTCCACCGACTTGTCCACAAGTTGTGCAGATCGGCGTGCACAGCGGTGTTGGACGCGCCCCCTCCCCGGTTCCTAACGTCACCCCAGCTACCGCCGGGCGCGAACTGTCGGCGCCCGGTGGTAGCTGTTGTGCGAACAGCAGTTCGAGCGACAGCGAGAGCAGGGCGCGCCGCACGCAGACCTCCAGGTCTGGGCGGGCGCGGGACGAGGAGGACATCAGCGTGGCGGTCGTCGAGGACATCAGCAGGCCGAGGGTCACGGCTCCGGAGTACGACCGGCAGCCCCCTCAGGACGTCGCTGCCGAACAGTCGGTGCTCGGCGGCATGCTGATGAGCAAGGACGCGATCGCCGACGTGGTGGAGGTCCTGGCCGGTCCCGACTTCTACCGCCCGGCGCACCAGGTCGTCTTCGACGTCGTCCTCGACCTGTACGGCCGCGGCGAGCCCGCGGACGCGATCACCGTCGCCGCGGAGCTGAACCGCACCGACCAGCTGTCCAAGATGGGCGGTGCGGTCTACCTGCACACGCTCATCGCCTCCACCCCCACCGCGGCGAACGCCGGCTACTACGCGGCGATCGTCGCCGAGCAGGCGGTGCTGCGGCGGCTGGTCGAGGCCGGTACCCGGGTCGTGCAGCTCGGCTACGGCGCCGCCGGTGGCAAGGGCGACGTCGACGACATCGTCGACCGGGCCCAGCAGGAGATCTACGACGTCACCGAGAAGCGGATGAGCGAGGACTACTCGCGCCTCGCCGACGTCCTGCAGCCGACGATGGACGAGCTCGACGCGATCGCCTCCCGGGGTGGCACGGCGCGCGGTGTCCCCACCGGGATCCGCGACCTCGACGAGCTCACCAACGGCCTGCAGTCCGGCCAGATGGTCGTCATCGCCGCCCGACCTGGTGTCGGCAAGAGCACGCTGGGGCTGGACATCGCGCGGTCGGCCACGGTGAAGCACCACATGCCCGCGGCGATCTTCTCCCTCGAGATGAGCAAGCACGAGATCACCATGCGTCTGCTGTCGGCGGAGGCGAAGGTCCCGCTGCACCACATGCGCGCCGGCACGCTGTCGGACGAGGACTGGTCGAAGCTGGCCCGCCGGATGGGCGAGATCGCCGACGCCCCGCTCTACATCGACGACTCACCGAACATGACGATGATGGAGATCCGGGCAAAGGCGCGGCGGCTCAAGCAGCGCAACGACCTCAAGCTCATCGTCATCGACTACCTGCAGCTGATGACCTCGGGCAAGAAGGTCGAGAGCCGTCAGCAGGAGGTCTCGGAGTTCTCCCGTGCACTGAAGCTGCTGGCCAAGGAGCTCGAGCTCCCGGTCATCGCGATGAGCCAGCTGAACCGTGGCTCGGAGCAGCGTCAGGACAAGAAGCCGATGCTCTCCGACCTCCGCGAGTCCGGCTCGATCGAGCAGGACGCCGACATGGTGATGATGATCCACCGCGAGGACATGTACGAGAAGGAGTCCCCGCGGGCCGGCGAGGCCGACATCATGCTGGTCAAGCACCGCAACGGCCCCACCGCGAACGTCACCGTCGCCTTCCAGGGCCACTACTCACGCTTCGTCGACATGGCCAACTGATCCTGTTGCCCGAGCTGGTCGAGCCGACTCCGCGGCGGTACGCCGCGTGGCTCGCCGCGCACCGCGAGTGGGGCGTCGGGGTGCACGAGGACGGCGCCGGCCTGGAGTCCGGGGACGACGTCGACACCCACGAGGGCTTCGGCACCTGGGTCGACCGGCTGCGCGGGGAGTCCGACCCGGCGCTGCCACCCGCCGAGGGGCGGGTGCACTGCACGTACTGGTGGGTCGTCGAGGGGGAGACCGTGCTCGGTGCGATCGCGCTGCGGCACGAGCTGACCGACTTCCTGCTCCGCGCCGGGGGGCACGTCGGGTACGGCATCCGGCCGTCGGCGCGTGGCCGCGGCCTGGCGACGTGGGCGCTGCGCCAGGTGCTGCCCCAGGCCCGCACGCTGGGGCTGGACCGGGTGCTCGTCACCTGCGCAGAGGGCAACGTCGCGTCGGCGGGGGTCATCGAGCGGGTGGGCGGGGTCCTGGAGGACGTCCGGGACACCGAACTGGGCCGCACCCGGCGGTACTGGATCGCGCTCGCTCGCTGAGCGGCGCGTTCACCCGATCAGGGATACGAGACCGTCGCGACTCAACCATCGGCGCCCTGCTGCCGATGCTCCAGGCAACGCTCCGTCCCCGACCTGGAGGTCACCTGTGTTCTCGCTCTTCTCCGGCCTGCTCGCCAAGGCCGTCTCCGCCTCACTGGCCGCCAAGGTGGCCGCCGGCGCAACGGCTGTCGTCGTGGCCGGTGGGGGTGCTGCCGTGACCACCCAGGTGGTCACCGCCGCCGCCGAGCCGACGGTGGCCGAGGTGGGCACCACGGAGCCGACCGGCGCCGACGAGCCCACCGACGTCGCGACGCCGACGTCCGACCCGAGCGCCGAGCCGACCGAGGCTCCCGAGCCGGAGGTCACGGAGCCGACCGACCCGACCACCGAGCCGACGCCGGAGCCGACCGAGGACCCGACCGAGGTGCCCGTCGAGGAGCCCGTCGAGGAGCCCACGACGCCCGAGGTGCCGGCCCCGGCCAACCACGGCGAGGCCGTCTCGTCCGTCGCCCACTCCAGCTTCGAGTCGGGCCGGGAGCACGGCCGGGCCGTCTCCTCGGCAGCACGCAGCAAGGCGGGCAAGGAGCAGCCCGTCACCGAGCCCGTCACCGAGCCCGCGCCCGAGACGGACAGCGTCGAGGTGGCCGAGTCCGCGGAGGTCGCCAGCACCGGCGACGCAGCCGGCAACGGCCAGGGCAACGGCAACGGCCGGGGTGGCCGGGGCTGATCCCGCCTGCGCGCCGGGCGGCGACACGTCGCCCGGCGCGCCCGGCAGGTCCCCGGATCCAGGATCGCGGAACCTACCGTCGGGGCTGGCCGACTCCCGGGGGCTCCACGTGAAACACCGCATCACCGCACTGGCCGCGCTCGCCGTCCTCGGCACCGCCGCCTGCGCCCCGGCCGACGCCCCGGCCACCCCGGCCGCCGACGCCGTCTCCGAGGCCGCCCAGCAGTCCGCCTCCGCCGCCGACGTGCTGGCCACCCTCCCGGTGAAGGGCCGCGCAGCGAAGACCGGGTACGACCGTGACGAGTTCGGCGCCACCTGGGCCGACGTCGACCGCAACGGCTGCGACACCCGCAACGACGTGCTGGCCCGCGACCTCACCGAGGAGCAGTTCCGGCCCGGCACCCAGGACTGCGTGGTGGTCAGCGGCGCCCTCGTCGACCCCTACACCGGCCAGACCATCGCCTTCCAGAAGGGCGACGGCAGCAGCGTCGACATCGACCACGTCGTCGCCCTCAGCAACGGCTGGCAGACCGGCGCCTTCGCGTGGGACGAGGCCCGCCGCACCGCCTTCGCCAACGACCCGCTCAACCTGCTGGCCGTCGACTACTCGGCGAACCGGCAGAAGGGCGACGGCGACGCGGCCACCTGGCTGCCGGCCGACCGCGGGTACCGCTGCGCCTACGTCGCCCGGCAGGTCGCGGTGAAGGCCGGCTACGGGCTGTGGGTCACCCCGGCCGAGCACGACGCCATCGCCCGGGTGCTGGACACCTGCCCCGGCGAACCGGTCCCGACGTCACCCGCGGTGGGCGTTCCCGCGGGAACGCCCACCGCGGTCGAGCCCTTCGCCAACTGCGACGCCGCCCGGGCGGCCGGCGCCGCACCCCTGCACCGCGGTGACCCGGGGTGGTCCGACGCGATGGACGGCGACGGGGACGGCACCGCCTGCGAATGACCCGCCGCCGCACGCCTCAGTCGCGCAGGTTGAGCTGGTCGTGCCGGAGCGCGAAGGCGTCGATCTCCTCCGTCGTCGGCGTGCGCCCACCGGCGTGCAGCTCCAGCAGCCCGGTGAAGTACTCCTCCCGCGGGATGCCCGGGGTGAACAGGATGAGGAAGCGGGCCCCGACGTCCGTGCCCACGGACCGGAACCCGTGCACCCCGGAACGGGGCACGTAGACCAGGTCGCCGGCGTGCGCCGTCGTCCACTCGCCGTTCGCCAGCACCGCCAACGACCCCTCCAGCACGTGGAACGACTCGCTGAACGTGCGGTGCAGGTGCGGCCCGGGACCGCTGCCGCCCGGGGCCATGGTCACCTCGAACAGCCCGAAGTCCCCGCGGGTCTGCGCACCGGTGGCGATGAACCGGGTCCGGCCCGCCGACGGCTGCTCCGCGCGCCGGGAGAAGGTCGCCGGGTCGGGCAGGAGGGTCATGCCGGGCGCAGGACGGCGACCAGGAAGTCGGCGTCCGGTGAGGACGGCCGCAGGTCCCAGGTGGACAGCAGCACGTCCGGGGTCAGCCCGGCGCTCTCGGCGTCGGCCAGGAACTCCTCGAAGGGGTACCCGCGCCCCGCGCCGAAGCCGATCGCCGCCCGGCCGTCCGGGCGCAGGTGGGTCCGGAACCGGCGGAGCACCTCGCCGCGGGTGCTCGGTGCCAGGAAGGCCATCACGTTCCCGGCGCAGACGATCGCGTCGAACGGGTCCGGCAGGTCGAGCTCGGCCAGGTCGCCGACGATCCAGCGGGGCCCGGGGTGGTCGACCTCGGCAGCGGCGATCAGCACCGGGTCGGCGTCCACCCCCACCACCTCGTGCCCGGCGTCGAACAGGACGGCGCCGACCCGCCCGGGACCGCAGCCGGCGTCCAGCACCCGGGCGCCGCGGGGCAGCAGCGCGTCGACCAGCCGAGCCTCCCCGGCCAGGTCCATGCCCTCGGCGGCCAACCGGCGGAACCGCTCGACGTAGGCGGTGGAGTGCGCCGGGTCCGCCTGGGACATCCGGCTCCAGCTGCTCTGTTCGACCATGCGGTCATCATCGCGCGGCATCATGGACGCGTGCGTCGGGAGCCCAGCATCCTGCACCTGGACCTCGACGCCTTCTTCGCCGCCGTCGAGCAGCGGGACAAGCCCTCGCTGCGCGGCCGGCCGGTCGTCGTCGGTGGCACCGGTGGCCGCGGCGTCGTCTCCACCGCGTCCTACGAGGCCCGGGCGTTCGGCGCGCGCAGCGCCATGTCGACCATCGAGGCCCGGCGCCTGTGCCCGGCCGGCACGGCGTTCCTGGGCACCCGCTTCGCGGCCTACAAGCGGACGTCGGAGGTGGTGATGGCGCTGCTGCGCGAGCTGTCCCCGCTGGTCGAGCCGGTGTCCATCGACGAGGCCTACGTCGACCTGGCCGCCGGCGACCACGACCTGTCGGTCCCCGGGGTGACCGCGCTGGCGGCCGACCTCAAGGCCCGGATCGCGGTCGCCACCGGTGGGGTCACCGGATCGGTCGGGATCGGCACCTCCAAGGCGGTGGCGAAGATCGGCTCGGAGCTGGACAAGCCGGACGGGCTGACCGTCGTCCCGCCCGGGCAGGAGCTCGCTGTCCTGCACCCGCTCCCGGTGCGCGCGCTCGGTGGCGTCGGGCCGGCGACCGCCGAGCGGCTGGCCCAGATCGGGGTGAAGACCATCGGTGACCTGCACCGGCTGTCGCTGGTCGACCTGACCAGCCTGGTCGGCCAGGCGCACGGCGCCGGGCTATACCGGCTGGCCCGCGCGGACGACGACCGGCCGGTGATCACCGACCGGGAGGCCAAGTCGGTCAGCGCCGAGGAGACCTTCGCCCGCGACCTGACCGACCCGGCCCGGCTCGCCGCCGAGATCCAGGCGCTGGCGACCCGGGTGGGCAGCCGGCTGCAGCGTTCGGGCACCTCCGGGCGCACCGTGACGCTGAAGGTCCGCCGCTACGACTTCAGCACCCTCACCCGCTCCCAGACCCTGGCCCACGCCGTCGACGACCCGCGGCAGATCGCCGAGATCGCCCACCGGCTGCTCGGCGCCGTCGACCGCAGCGGCGGCCTGCGGCTGCTCGGCGTCGGCGTCTCGGGGCTGTCGCCCTACGCGCAGGGCGACCTGTTCGCCGAGGTCGCCGAGCCGGCCGAGGTGGTGGAGCCGGCCGATGCCGTCGAGCCGGGCGAGCCGGTGGAGCTGCCGGCCGATCCGGCGCCGGGGCCCGCCGTCGTCGTCTGGTACCCGGGGCAGGACGTCGTCCACCCGGAGCTGGGGTCGGGCTGGGTGTGGGGCAGCGGGCTCAACCGGGTGACCGTCCGGTTCGAGGGCCCGCGCACGACGCCCGGGCCGGTGCGCACCCTGGTGGCCGACGACCCGGACCTGCAACCGGCCGATCCGCCGGACTGGACCCCCTGAACGGGTGGCCCCGCCCCTTCGGGGCATGCGCCCGAGCCCATGATCACGACAGACTGCCGACGTGCCCCTGGACCCGGAGAACACCCCTGACGTCGACGTCCTCGTCGACCGGGGGTGCGCGCTCGCCGACCTGGGCGACCACGAGCGGGCGGTCGAGCTCCTCGGGACGGCGGCGGCGCAGGGCGACCCGGTGGCCCTCCGCCACCTGGGCGCCTGCCTGGGCGTGCTCGGGCGCTGGGCGGAGGCTGCGGTGGCGCACCGCCGGGCGGCCGACGCCGGGCAGGACGCCGCCTGGCTCGACCTGGCGCGGGCGCTGCTGCGGCTGGGCTGCTGGTCGGAGGCGGAGGCCGCCGCCCGGACCGCCGTGGACCGCGGGGACGCCGGTGGCTGGGCCGCGCTGAGCGAGGCGTTGCAGGGCCAGGACCGGGCACCGGAGGCCGAGCGGGCGTTCCGCATGGCCGCCGAGCGCGGTGCGCACCCGGCGGCGCTGGAGCTGGCGTACCTGCTGCGGTCCTCCGGCCGGCAGCTGGCGGCCTGGCACTGGGCACAGGCCGCCGCGGACGCCGGCAACCCGGTGGCCCGCGCCACCCTGGCCTGCTGGCGCTGGCAGGAGAGCCGCGACCTCGCGCTGGAGCCCGAGCTGCGGTCCGGCGCCGACCACCACCCGCACACCCGGACCGCCCTGGCCGACCTGCTGCGCAGCACCGGCCGGGTCGAGGAGGCCCGGGTGCTGCTGGAGCGGGGCGCGGCCCGCGGCGAGCTCGCGAGCTGGCTGCCGCTGGGCAACCTCTACCGCGACGAGCTGGACGACGCCGTCGCCGCCGAGGCCGCCTACCGGGCCGGTGTCGAGGGCGGTGACCTGCACGCCCACCACGACCTGGGGGTGCTGCTGCTGGAGACCGGCGACGTCGACACGGCCGTCGAGCACTTCTCCATCGCCGCCGCCGGCGGGGACGAGCTGGCCGCCCGGGTGCTGCGCGAGGTCCTCGCCGAGGAGGGCTGACCTACCAGCGCCCGGCGAAGTGGTGCACCGGCCCGTGCCCCGAGCCGACGCCGAGCGACTCCCCGGCCTGGAGCGCGGCCTGCAGGTAGTCGCGGGCCTCGTCGACCAGCGGCGTCCAGTCCAGCTCGTTCCCGGCCTGCCGTTCACGGGCGGCCAGCGCGGCGAGCGCCGAGGACAGCGTGCAACCGGTGCCGTGGGTGGACGACGTCCGCACCCGGGGGCGCCGGGTCTCCAGCACCCCGGCCGCGGTCGCCAGGACGTCGACGCTCTCCTCCCCGCCCAGGTGCCCGCCCTTGAGCAGCACCGCCGCCGGCCCCAGCGCCAGCAGCGCGCGGGCCTGCGGGGCCAGCTCCTCGACCGTCGTCGCCGGTGCGACGTCCAGCAGGGCCGCGGCCTCGGGCACGTTCGGGGTGAGCAGGTCGGTCACCGGCAGCAGGTCGGTGCGGACGGCGTCGACCGCATCCGCCGAGATCAGCCGGTCGCCGCTGGTCGCCACCATCACCGGGTCGCAGACCACCGGCCCGCCCGGGCGGCCGGCCAGCGCCGCGGCGACCGTCCGCACGACGTCGGCGGTGCCCAGCATGCCGAGCTTGGTGGCGTGCACCGTCACGTCGTCCCACAACGTGGCCAGCTGATCGCCGACGAAGCCGGCCGGCACCTGGTGCACGCCGGTGACGCCGCGGGTGTTCTGCGCGGTCAGCGCGGTGAGCACTGCGGTGCCGTAGACGCCCAGTGCGCTGAAGGTCTTGAGGTCGGCCTGGATGCCGGCGCCGCCGCTGGGGTCGCTGCCGGCGACGGTGAGCGCCACGGCGGCGGTCATCGGGCCACCAGCTCCCCGGCCATCGCGGAGCGCAGGGTCCGGGCGGCGGCCGCCGGGTCGGCGGCGGCGCAGATGTCGGAGACCACGCAGATGCCGTCGACCCCGGTGCCGGCCACGGCTGCCGCCGTGGCGGCGGAGATCCCACCGATGGCCACCGACAGCAGCCCCCCGGCGCGGGCGCGGGCGGCCAGCGCCCGGGTGCCGTCGAGCTCCAGGGCGGCGCCGGCGTCCGGCTTGGTGGGGGTCGACCAGACCGGGCTCAGGCCCACCAGGTCCGCGGTGCCGGCGGGGAGGGCCAGGACGGCGTCCAGCTCGGCGGCGCTGCCGACGGAGACGCCGATCAGGGCGTCCGGGCCCAGCAGCCGGCGGACGTCGGCGGGCGGCAGGTCGTCCTGGCCCACGTGCACGCCGTCGGCCCCGGTGAGCAGGGCGACGTCGACGGCATCGTTCACGAACAGCCGCACGTCCGGGGTCGGCCGGAGCGCGTCCTGCACCGCGCGGGTGAGGGCGAGCAGGTCGCGGCGGCCCGCGGTCTTGTCCCGCACCTGGACGGCGGTCACGCCACCGGAGACGGCCGCGGCGACCACCTCGGGCACCGACCGGGGCGCGCAGAGCAGCGTGTCGGTGACCAGGTAGAGCCGCGGGTCGAAGCCGGCCCTCATGAGGTGCGGACGTCGGCGCGGGCGAGCGCGTCGCCGTCGACCGCGTCGAGCGCGTCCAGCCACAGCGCGGCGAACGTGCCCGGCCCGGCGGCGAGCCCGGCGGCGGCCTCGGCGGCCAGCGCCACGTGGGCGTGGCCGGCGACGACGGCGGTCAGCGGGTCACCGGTGGTCGCGACGTAGGCGGCGACGATGCCACCCAGCGCACAGCCGGCGCCGGTGGTGCGGGTGAGCAGCGGGGACCCGCCCCCCACCCGGACGACCCGGTCCCCGTCGGTCACGACGTCGACCGGGCCGCTGACGGCGACGATGCCGCCGGTCCGCCGGGCCAGCTCCCCGGCCGCCTCGAGCGCGGCCTCCGGGGAGTCGGTGCTCTCCACGCCGCGGCCGCCCTTGCCGGCGCCGGCCAGGGCCAGCACCTCCGAGGCGTTGCCCCGGACGACGGTCGGGCGCAGCTCGACCAGGTCGGCGGCGAGCTCGGTGCGGAAGGTGAGTCCGCCGACGGCCACCGGGTCCAGCACCCACGGGGTGCCCACGTCGGTGGCGGTGCGGGCGGCGAGCCGCATCGCCTCGGCGGTGCGCTGCTGCACCGTGCCCACGTTGACCAGCACTGCCGAGGCGACGGCGGCGAACTCGCCGGCCTCGGCCGGGTCGTCGACCATCGCCGGGGCCGCGCCGATCGCCAGCAGCGCGTTGGCGGTGATCGTCTGCACGACCGTGTTGGTCAGGCAGTGCACCAGGGGTGCGGAGTCGAGCAGCGCCGTGCGGGCGGTGCGCAGGTCGATGACGTCCATCGCGTGACATCCCTTCGCCAGTACCAACTGGAGCAGGTTCGACGGGTGTGCTCTCAGTCCCCAGGTGGGACACCCCGTGTCAGCCCGCGACGCTAACACCGCCCGACCTCACCCGGCGGGGTCAGCTCCTGCCCGCGAACCGGAACGGCACTTGATCATCAGCGTCTGACCTGCGAGTCTCGGCCTCCGGAACCCCCTGGGGAGGTCACGTGGACCCGATCGCGGTGGCCTTCCTCGCCACCGGCGGGGTCGGCGTGCTCGTGCTGCTGCTCGCCCTCGTGCTGGGCGACGTCGGCGACCTCGGGCACGGCGACGCCGACGGGCCCTTCTCGTTGCCGGCGATCGCCGCCTTCGTCGGCGGCATCGGCTTCGGCGGGGCCGCCGTCACCGCGCTGCTGCCGGACCTGACCGGTGGGGTTGCCGTGCTGCTCGCCGTCCTCGGCGGCCTGCTCGTCGCGTTCCCGCTGAGCGCCGGCGCCGTCCGGCTCTCCGCTGCCTTCCGGGACATGCCGACCGAACCGACCCTCACCAGCAGCCGGCTCCTGGGCGCCCAGGGCGTGGTCGTCTCCGGCGTCCCCGCCGGTGGTCTCGGCGAGGTCCGGCTCAGCGTCGCCGGGCAGCAGCTGAAGTACCACGCCCGCAGCGAGGTCCCCCTGCCTGCCGGCACCCCCGTGTACGTCGTCGACACCCCGACCGACACCTCCGTCGAGGTGGTCTCCACCGCACCGGACCGCCCGCTCGACCCGCCTTCCAGCCCCGGAGGAACCACCCCATGACCCTGCTCTACGCCCTCGGCGGCATCGCCGCGCTGGTCGTGCTGCTCGTGCTGCTCGTGCTGAGCCGGATCAAGGTGGCCGGGCCGAACCAGGCCTTCCTGGTCACCGGCCGGCAGGGGCGCTCGGTGACCGACTCCGCGGGCGCGGTCAGCCGGGACATGTCCGGCCAGAAGGTGGTCATGGGCGCCAGCGTCTTCGTGCTGCCCGTGGTGCAGAAGCTGCACTCCATCGACCTGTCCAGCCGGCGGATCCCGGTGGCCATCCGCGGTGCGGTGTCCAAGCAGGGGGTCAAGTGCGACCTGGAGGGCGTGGCCATCGTCAAGGTCGGCGGCAACGAGGGCGCCATCCGGGCTGCCGCCCAGCGCTTCCTGGCCCAGCAGGAGGGCATCGACACCTTCACCTCCGAGGTGCTCGCGGGTGCCCTCCGGTCGATCGTCGGTCGGCTGACCATCGAGGAGATCATCCGCGACCGGGCCGCCTTCGCCTCGGCGGTCGCCGAGGAGGCGGAGTCCTCGCTCACCGGGCAGGGGCTCGTGCTGGACACCTTCCAGCTCCAGGACATCCAGGCCGAGGGCACGTACCTCGCCGACCTCGGTCGCCCGGAGGCCGCCCGGGTGCTCAAGGAGGCGAGCATCGCCGAGGCGCGCGCCCGCCAGGCAGCCCAGCAGGAGCAGCTGCTGGCTGACGAGGCGATCGCCATCTCCCAGCGCCAGCTCGCACTGAAGCAGGCCGAGATCACCGCCGAGACCGATGCCGCCACCGCGCGGGCCGCCGCCGCCGGGCCGCTGGCCCAGGCCGCCCAGGACCAGGAGGTGCTGGCCGCCCAGGAGAAGGTCGCCGAGCGGACGGCGATGCTGACCCAGGCGCAGCTGGACACCCAGGTCCGCCGACCGGCCGACGCCGAGCGGTACCGGGTGGAGCAGGAGGCCGAGGGGCGCAAGAACTCCGCCATCCTCACCGCCGAGGCCCAGCGCCAGGCCACCATCGCCGGCGCCCAGGCCGCGGCCGAGCAGGCGCGGCTCTCCGGTGAGGGCGAGCGGGCGCGGCGTTCGGCCCTCGCCGATGCCGAGGCCATCGAGGGTGCCAAGCGCGGTGAGGCCGAGAAGCTCCGGCGGCAGGCCGTCGCCGACGCCGTCGAGCGCGAGGGCGCCGCTGATGCGGCGGCGATCCTGGCCCGCGGGCAGGCCGAGGCCGCTGCGATGGACGCCCGCTCGGACGCCTTCGCCAACTACGGCGAGGCAGCGATCCTGGAGATGCTGGTCAAGGTGCTGCCCGAGGTGGTCTCCGCGGCGTCCGCCCCGCTGGCCGGGGTGGACAAGATGACCGTGATCTCCGCCGACGGCGCCGGTTCGCTCGGCCGGTCGGTGGCCGCCAACGTCGCCCAGGGCCTGCAGCTGTCCGGTGACCTCACCGGACTGGACGTCGGTGCACTGCTGAGGCGGCTGGGCAGCGGAGCTGCGGACAGCGTCGGCGACGCCGCGCCGGTCACCCGGGTGCCACTCGACGGCAACGGCGCGGAGCCGACCCGGCACTGATCATCGCCCCCGGGCCGCTGAGCTGCGGGTTCTGTCGTACCTCGGTCGTAGCGTCGCGTCATGGGTGCAGTCATGACGGTGCAGGACGGTTCGGTGCAGCTGTCGGTCGAGGAGCTGGCGCGAGAGATCCGGTCGGGGGCGGTGCGGCTGGCGGCGGCGACCGCTACCTGGCTTCGACTGGTGGCGGAGTTCGACGCCCGGGAGGGCTGGGGCGAGGTCGGCGTCACGAGCTGCGCGCACTGGCTGGCCTGGCAGTGCGGGATGAGCCCCGGTGCCGCGCGGGAGCACGTGCGGGTCGCCCGGGCGCTGGGCTCGCTGCCGGTGACGGCGGATGCGTTCGCCACGGGGCGGTTGTCCTACTCGAAGGTCCGGGCGATCACCCGGGTCGCTGACGCCGGCACCGAGATCGAGCTGGTGGAGCTGGCGCGGCACGCCACGGCGTCCCAGGTGGAGCGGGTGGTGCGGGCCTGGCGTCGCTCGGACGCCGTGGACGAGGAGCTGGTCGCGGAGAAGCGGTCCTTCCAGTGGCACTGGGACGGCGACGGGATGCTCGTGCTGCAGGTCCGGATGGACGGGGAAGCCGGTGCTGCGCTGCTGGCGTCGGTCGAGTCGCTGGCCGAGCGCGCCGCCCGTCGGGAACGCGCCGCCGCGACCCGGGAGGCTGCCGCCGCCGCCGCGGCCGGCACCGACTGCCCGTCGGACCCCGAGACGTTCCCGCGGGAACGGATGAGCGCGCGGCGCTGCCGGGCGCTGGCCCAGCTGGCCGAGGTCGCCGCCGACACCGGACGACGGGCGGGCGACCCGCCGCGCCGGGAGGTGGTGGTGCACGTGGACGCCGACGTCCTGGCCGACGACGCCGCCCGGTGCGGCGGATGGCGTGCGAGGCGGCGCTGACGGTGATCGTGGAGCGGAACGGTCAGCCGCTCGCGCTCGGCCGGCGTCGGCGGCTGGCCACCGTGACGCAGCGGCGGGCGCTGCTGGCCCGGGACGGCGGCTGTGCCCGGCCGGGCTGCACCGAGACCCGGATCGAACGGCTGCACGCCCACCACCTCACCCCGTGGCGGCTGGGTGGCCGCACCGACGTGTCGGCGATGGTGCTGCTCTGCGACGTGGACCACGGCCTGGTGCACGACGAGGGTCTGGTGCTGGACCGCCGGGGTCGGGAGCTCGTCGCCCACGACCGGCACGGCCGACGGATCTGGGGCCCGGCCGACGAGGCCTTCGCGGCCGGCCTGCCCGCGAAGGAGGCCACGTCGGCGCGGCCGCTGCTGACCCTGGTGCCGGACGCCGCACTGCCCGATGCCTGGCCGGCCGGTGGTGAACGGATGGATCTCGGGCACGTGGTCTGGGCGCTGTTGGCCCACCGCGATCACCTGCGGCGGGCGGCGTCCTGACCGCTTGCGACGATGCACCGGTGACCGATGCACCCGCCCTGCGCGAGGCCGCCTTCGCCGAGCTGACCCCCGCCGAGCTCTACGGGATCCTGCGGCTCCGGGTCGACGTCTTCGTCGTGGAGCAGGCCTGCCCGTACCCCGAGCTGGACGGCCGGGACGCCGAGCCGACCACCGTGCACCTCTGGCACCAGGCGGACGACGGCACCGTGCTGTCCACCATCCGGGTGCTGCACAACGGTGCGGACCGGGCCATCGGCCGGGTCGCCACCGCGGAGGGCGCCCGGGGTCGGGGCCTGTCGGCCCAGCTCGTCGCCCGCGGCATCGAGCTGTGCGAGGGCCGGCGCATCGACATCGGCGCGCAGGCGTACCTGGAGTCCTGGTACGAGCGGTTCGGGTTCCGCCGCTCGGGACCGGACTACGTGGAGGACGGCATCCCGCACCTGCCGATGCAGCTGGCCGGCTGACTCAGTCGGCGCCGGTCAGCGAGGTCGCCGGCAGCCAGTCGGCGTCGAGGAGCTCGGCGATCTGCTGCAGCCCGGCGGTGTCGCCGCCGGCGGTCGAGCCGGTGACCGCCAGCCGCTCGACCATCACCCGGGCGACGTCCTCCTCCACGGTGTCCTGCGCGAACGCGACCCGCCACGGTGAGACCTGGTGGTCCCGGTGCGTGCGGCCGGTGACCTGCCGGGCAGCGATCCCGGAGAACCGTGGCTGGTGGAACAGCCCGACCCGCGGCGTGGTCGACGCAGTACGGCCCCCGGGCAGCACCTCACCGGCGTGCAGGCTGATCGAGGCGGTCACGGTGAACACGCACACCGGCGCCTCCCCGCTCTGGAAGCGCAGCCGCTCGGCCTCCACGTCGAAGCGGTCCCGCCCGTAGATCGAGGCGACGGCGACGCCGCCGTCCAGCAGGGCCTCCCGGATCGGGTCGGCGGCGGTCTCGACGAACTCCACCGACACCGCGACCTGCCGGTCGGCCTCCACCTGGGCCTTCACCCAGTCGACCGTCGCCGCCGCCCGGATCAGCCCGGCCTTCTGCCGGAACCGCAGCAGCGCCGCCCGGCCGCGCGCGGTCTCCCGCTTCCGGCGGGCCAGCTGCATCTCCGCACGGAACTCCGACCACTCTGCCTCGTACTGCGCCCGCTCGGCCGGGGTCAGCTCGACCGGGGTGCCGGTGACCGACACCGGACCCCACGGGGCAGGGCGGTGCAGCGTGGCCGGCGGGTCGGTGTCGGCCAGCCAGCTGCGCAGCCGGGTCAGGTCGGCCCGGCGCTCGTCGGCGTCCTCGGTCCAGCTCCAGCCGTAGCGGGCACGTTCCACGTGGAACCCGTGCGCCGCGAGCCGGCTGGGCAGGTCGGCCCACTCCTTCAGCGGTTCCCCGTGGACGGCGGCGAAGTGCGGCGCCAGGTAGGGCAGCTCCAGCGGGGTGTGTGCCGGGGTCGCGGTGGCCAGCAGCACGTAGGGCGCGTCCTTGACCCGGCCGGCGCCGGACACCGACTTCCAGTGCTTCCACCGTTGGGTGGTGGTGTGCCGCACCATGTGCGCCTCGTCGGCGATCACGACGTCGAACCGTGCGCCGGTGGCCTTGGTCAGCCCGGCGACCTTGCCCAGCCGGTCCCAGGTGGTCACGCACCAGCGCAGGCCCTGCCCCTGCGCTGCAGCGCCCCCGAAGGCCGCGATCGAGCGGGCCCAGTGCGGCACCGTGATCGCGGCCGGCCGATCGGCGACGACGAGCACGGTGCGCACCGGCCGCCGCGCGGCGATCTGCGCGACGGCCAGGATCGCGGTGCCGGTCTTGCCCACCCCCGGGTCGTCGCCGAGCAGGAACATCCGCCCACCCGCGGCCTCGTGCGCGGCGATGACCGCCGCCCCGGTGAGCTGCTCCGGCCGGGGCGACATCGGGCGGCCCGCCGGCACCGGGCGGGGCTCGGCGTTGAGCTCGTCCTCGAGGAACCGTTCCAGGCTGTGCGGCGGTGGGTCGTAGGGCGCCAGCGCCGCGGGCAGTGTGGCGCCCACGTACACGTGGGCGGACAGGCCGGCGTGCCAGCTCGCGCCCGGCGCCGGCGCACGGAACGGGACGGCGAGCACCCAGACCCGCTCCCCCGGCCCGGCGACCGGCAGCTCGGCGGCCAGCTTCGGCGCAGCCTTGCGGGCGGCTGCCTTCCGCTGTGCGGCCTTCCGGGTGGTCGTCGTCGTCCGCGTGGTGCTGCTGCGGGTCGAGCTGGTGGGGCGCCGTCGGCGTCCGGGCACGGGGGATCTCCTGGGGGTCGACGACCGGTCCCGGCGACGCTACGGGCGCCCACCGACACCCAGGCGCAGCGACATGTGCTGCGATCAGCGCATGACCGAGGACATCCGCCTGTCGGCCCGCACGGTCGGCGACTCCGGGCCCCGCGTGGTCTTCGTGCACGGCCTGTTCGGCCAGGGCCGCAACTGGACGACGATCGCGAAGGCGCTGGCCGCCGACGGGCACCGGGTCACCCTGCTCGACCTGCCCAACCACGGGCACTCGCCGTGGACCGACCGGGTCGACTACGTCGACATGGCCGAGTACGTCGCCGCCGAGCTGGCCCAGCTGGGCGAGCCGGTGACGCTGGTCGGGCACTCGATGGGCGGCAAGGTGGCGATGCAGCTGGCGCTGCGCCGGCCCGAGCTGCTGCGCGCCCTCGTCGTCGTCGACATCGCCCCGACCGACTACCCCGAGTCCGGCGGTCGCACCGAGGACCCCGACGAGGAGGCCTCACCGTTCGCCGCGTTCATCACCGCCATGCAGGGCATGGACCTCGAGGAGCTGGAGACCCGGGAGGACGCCGACCAGGCGCTGCGCGCCGCCGTCCCCAGCACGATGGTGCGGTCCTTCCTGCTGCAGAGCCTGGTCCGGGACGGCGTCGGGGAGGGCGACGGCTGGCGCTGGCGGCTGAACCTGGAGACCCTGGCCCGCGACCTGGGTGAGCTGCGCCGGTTCCCCGACCCGCCGCCGGGGGCCAGCTACGAGGGGCCGGTGCTCTGGATCGCCGGGGCGAACTCCACCTACGTGCTGGAGGAGGACCGGCCGCGGATGGACGAGCTCTTCCCGACGACCCGGCTGGTCCGGGTGAAGAACGCCGGGCACTGGGTGCACTCCGAACAGCCCGAGGTCTTCCTGGAGACCGTGCGCCGGTTCCTGGCGCAGGTCGAGGGATGACCACCTGGCCCAGGCCGGTACCGCTGATCGGCGACGGCACCGCGGCGTCCGAGCGGGCCGCCGACCCCGCCGGCTGGGCGCTGCCGGCGGCCGACCGGGCCGGGCTGTACCGGACGGTCGAGGCCCGCCGCGACGTCCGGCGGTACCGGCCGGACCCGGTGCCCGACGAGGTGCTGACCCGGGTGCTCACCGCCGCGCACCAGGCGCCGTCGGTGGGGCACAGCCAGCCGTGGCGGTTCGTCGTCGTCCGGGACGCCGGCATCCGGGACACCGCCGCCGTCCTCACCGACCGGGAGCGGCTGCGCCAGGCCGCCCAGCTCGACCCGGACGCCGCCGCCCGGCTGCTGGACCTGCAGCTGGCCGGGGTACGGGAGGCGCCGCTGGGCGTCGTCGTCTGCTGCGACCGGCGGACGCCGGCGGCCGGCGTGCTGGGCCGGGCGACCTTCCCCGACGCCGACCTGTGGAGCTGCGCAGCTGCGATCCAGAACCTGTGGCTGGCCGCCCGGGCGGAGGGACTGGGCGTCGGCTGGGTGACGCTGTTCCGGCCCGAGGAGCTCGCCGACCTGCTCGGGCTGCCCGACGGGGTGGTCACCCTCGGCTGGCTGTGCCTGGGCTGGCCCGACGAGCGCCCGCCGGCCCCCGGCCTGGAGCGGGCCGCCTGGTCGCGCCGGCAGCCGCTGTCCGACGTCGTGCTGGCCGACCGGTGGCCGGCGGAGGAGGCCGCGCCCGCACCGCCGCCGTCCCGGCTGCGCAGCCCCGCACCCGCTGCGGTCGTCGGCGCCCGGGACGACGCCGACCGGCTGCTCACCCCACCGGGGTCGCTCGGCGTGCTGGACGGCGCGGTCGCCCGGGCGGTGGCCCTGGGCCTGGGCGACCTGACCGGGGGCGTGCTGCTGCTCGCCACCGCCGACCACCCGGTCACCGCGCACCACGTCTCGGCCTACCCGGGTTCGACCACGCGGGACGTCGCCACCGCCGCGGTCGCCGGGGTGGCCCTGGGGGCGACCGCCGCCCGGTCGGCGGGGCTCGGCCTGGTCGTGGTGGACGCCGGCGTCGCCGGCTCTGCGGTGCCCGGGGCGGTCGCTGCCCGGCCGGCCGGGGCCCGCGGGGACCTGGTGACCGGGCCGGCGATGACGGCTGCGGACACCGCGGCGCTGCTCGCGGCCGGCCGGGCGCTGGGCGCCGAGCACGGGCGGGCCGGGCTGGTCGCGCTCGGCGAGGTCGGCGTCGGCAACACCACGGTCGCCGCCGCCCTGGCCGCCGCACTGTTGCACGTGGAACCAGCCGACGTCGCCGGGCTCGGGTCCGGGGCGGACGCAGCCATGGTCGAGCGCAAGCGGGACGTCGTCGCGGCGGCGCTGGCCCGGGCCGGCACCGGCCTGGACCCGCAGACCGCGCTCGCCGAGCTGGGCGGTCCGGAGCTGGCCGTGCTCGCCGGGGTGGTGCTGGGGGCGGCGGAGGCCGGGGCGGTCGTCGTCCTGGACGGCTTCGCCACCGCGGTCGCCGCGCTGGTCGCCGTCCTGCTGGAGCCGGCGGCGCAGTCGGCGCTGGTGGCCGGCCAGCGCAGCCGGGAACGCGGCTGCGACGCCGTCCTGCAGGCCCTCGGCTGCGAGCCGCTGCTGGACCTGCGGCTGCGCGCCGGCGAGGGGGTGGGCGCGGTGCTCGCTGCCGGGCTGCTGCTGCAGGGGCTGCGGCTGCGCCGGGAGACCGCCCGGGTCGGCTCCTAGCGCGGGTCGGCCGGTGCGGCGTCGACCCGGATGGCGATGAGGGCGACGTCGTCGTCGGCACCGGCGGCGGGCAGCAGCGTCTGGACCACCCGGTCGCACAGCTCGTCCAGCCCCAGGCCGGCGGCGTCGGAGACCACGTCGACCAGGCGCCCGAGACCCTGGTCGAGGTCCCGAGCGCCGCCCGGGCCGGCACCGTTCTCGATCAGGCCGTCGGTGTAGAGCAGCAGGGTGGAGCCCGCCGGCAGCGCCCAGCGGTGCTCGGGGCGCGGCTGGTCGGGCAGCACGCCCAGCGGCAGCCCGACCGGGTCGGTGAGGACGTCGACCCGGCCGTCGGCGTGCAGCACCAGCGGTGGGGGGTGCCCCGCCGACGACCAGCGGACGGTCCGGTCGGCACCCGGATCGCGCGCGATCTGGGCGACGAGGACGGTGGCGAACACCCCGTGCCCGAGGGTGTCGCAGGCGGCGTCCACGGCGGTCAGCACGGCGCCGGCGGCCGTGGTGCCGTCGTGGCCGGCCATCCGCAGCATCGTGCGCAGCTGGCCCATCGTGGCCGCTGCCTCGATGTCGTGGCCGGCGACGTCGCCGATGATCAAGCTGGTGGCGCCCCGCGCGTCCAGGTAGGCGTCGTACCAGTCCCCGCCCACCAGCTGGGCGTCCCCGGCCGGCTGGTACCGGGCAGCCAGCTGCAGGTTCTCCGGCCGGGGCAGCACCGGTGGCAGCAGCGCCCGCTGCATCGTCTCCGACACCGACCGCTGCCACGCGTAGGCGAGGGCGTTCTCCACCACCAGTGCGGCGCGGTCGGCCATCGCGGTGACCAGTTCCTGCTCGACCTCGGTGTAGGACGCCGCCGCACCGGTCCGGGCCACGAGCAGCACCGCGATCACCGCACCGCGGCTGGTCAGCGGCGCGACCAGGGCGCTGCGCACCCCCAGCCGGGCAGCGGCGTCCTCCTGGGCGGTGGTCAGCGGAGCGCCGGAGGGCACGTCGATCAGCTCGACCCGGCCGGTGGCGGCCACGTGACCCGGGCCCGAGGCCTCCCCCACCCGGCGTCCGGCGCCGTGGACCCACTCCTCCAGGACGGCGAGCTGCTCGGGGTCGGAGTGGCGGACGGCGACCGGCGACAGGCTGCCGTCGCGCTCCACGATGCAGACGTAGGCGAGGTCGCCCAGCGCCGGGACGGCCAGCCGGGCGATCGCCTGCCAGACGCCCGCGGGCTCCAGCCCGGAGGTGAGCAGATCGCCGATGCGGGACAGCAGTGCCGCCCGGTCCGCCTCCGCGCGGGCCTCCGCGCGGGCCTGCTCGGCCTGGGCGGTGGTCACCCGGAGCGCGACCTCACGGGAGGCGATGGCCGCGAGGTCCTCCAGCAGCTCGACGTCGTCCGCGGTCCACTCGTGGACGTCGGTGTCGACCACGCAGAAGCTGCCCAGCACCTGCCCGTCCGGGGTGTACACCGGGAAGCCGGCCCACGCGCGGACGCCCACGCCCCCGATCGACGTGATGTCCCGGGTCCGCTGGTCGGCGGCCACGTCGACCAGCACCATCGAGCTCCCGTCCAGCACGTGCTGGCAGAAGGACTCCTCGACGGTGGTCTGGCCCGGGCTGTCCGGGGCCATGCCCTGGTGGCTCAGCCAGTAGGCGCGCTCGTCGTCGACGACGGTGAGGAGGGCCAGCGGCGCCCCGGTCAGCCGCCGGGCGAGGGCGGTCAGCCGGTCGAAGGACTCCTCGGCAGCACCGTCGAGCAGGTCGGTGGCGCGCACGGCGGCCACCCGTTCGGGGGCGTTGACGATCTGCTGACCGGTCACCGGGCAGGACGCGGAGGAGCTGCCGGGATCGGAGTGTGCACAACAGCAGTGAACACGACGGGGCTGACGGTCGGGGGAGCATCCTGGTCCGGTGACCGACGAGTGGGTGCACGCCCGGCTGCACCCGGCGTTGCGCCCGTTCGTGGCCGGTGCGGTGGGCTACCGGTACGGCGGGTCCGCGTCGGGGGTGCACCGCGGGCTGCCCTCGCCGTCCCTCACCTTCGTGGTCACCCTGGACGAGCCGCTGGTGCTCGCCGCGCACCCCGATCCCCAGCAGGCACCGGGCCGCTACGACGCGCTGCTGGGCGGGCTGCACACCCGTCCGGCGCTGATCACCCAGACCGGGTGGCAGGCCGGCGTCCAGCTGGCGCTCAGCCCGCTGGGCGCGCGGGCACTGCTCGGTCTGCCGGCGGGCACGCTGGCCTCTCTCGACTGCCCGGTCGCCGACGTGCTCGGCCCCGACGGCGCCGAGCTGGTCGATCGGGTGCGGTCCGCGCCGGACTGGGCCGGCCGGTTCGCGGCCCTGGAGCACGTCCTCCTCCGCCGGCTCCAGGCCGACAGTGCGCCGGCCCCCGAGGTCGTCCAGGCCTGGCGGCTGACCCTCGCCTCCGGCGGGCGGCTGCGGGTCGCCGACGTGGCCGGGCGGGTGGGGTGGTCCGAGCGGCACCTGCTCACCCGGTTCCGCGCCGAGACCGGGCTGACCCCGAAGGAGGCGGCCCGCGTCGTCCGGTTCGACCGGGCCCGGCGGGCGCTGGCCGCCCGGGTTGCCGGTGGTGGCCCGCCCGACCTGGCCGCGCTCGCCGTCGCCACCGGCTACGCCGACCAGGCGCACCTGACCCGCGAGTGGCGGGCGTTCAGTGGCCTCCCGCCGACCCGGTGGCTGGTCGCGGAGCTCGGATTCGTCCAAGACAGCCGGACGTCGGTGTCGACACCCTGAGCCCATGACCGACACCCGAACCGCTCCCCCGCCCACCGTCTGGCCCGCCTTCCGGGCCCGGGACGCCCGGGCGGTCATCCGCTTCCTGGTCGACGCCCTCGGCTTCGAGGAGACCGCCGTGTACGGCGAGGGCGACGTCGTGCACCACGCCCAGCTGGACTGGCCGCCCGGCGGCGGGGTGATGCTCGGCTCGGTGCGCGACGACGGTGGCTGGACGGTCGCCCCGGGCAGCACGGGTTGCTACCTGGTGAGCGACGACGTCGACGTGCTGTTCCATCGCGCGGTCGCAGCCGGCGCCGAGGTCTTCAGGCCACTGCAGGACACCGACCACGGCGGGCGCGAGTTCGCCGTCCGCGACCCGGAGGGCAACCTGTGGAGCGTAGGGAGCTACCGAGGCGAGCCGCGCCGTAGCTGAGCCCTTCGCTCCACGACCGGCGCCGGGCTCATCCGTCGGGAGGGTCGGGGCTGTCCGCCGCGCCGATCGGCTCCTAGGGTCGGGGGCGTCCGGCCCGTCGGGGCGGCTCCGCACGCGCGGCGATCACGGGGGACGAGCAGATGAGCCAGGACGACGGCAGTCAGCACCCGGGTCCGCAGGGGCACGGGACCCCGTCCTACGGTCCGCCCTACGGTCCTCCGCCGGGTCCGCCCTACGGCCCGCCGGGAGCGCCCTACGGTCCGCCCCCGTACGGCTACGGCTACCCGCCGCCGCAGCGCACCAACGGGCTCGCCATCGCCTCGATGGTGCTGGGCATCGTCTGGCTGTACTGGATCGGCAGCATCCTGGCCCTGGTCTTCGGCTACGTGGCGAAGAAGCAGATCCGCGAGCGCGGTGAGGGCGGCGACGGCATGGCGACCGCGGGGATCGTGCTCGGCTGGGTCGGCATCGGCGTCCTCGCCATCCCCCTGGTGCTGGCCATCGCGGCCGGCCTCAGCTGAACAGGCCGCGGACGTCGTCGGCGGTGAGCGCCCCTGAGGCGAGCGCGCCGTCGCCGACGACGCGGGAGAACAGGGCCTGCTTGCGCGCCTTGAGCTCCATCACCTTCTCCTCGATGGTGCCGACGGCCACCAGCCGGTAGACCATCACCGTCTTGTCCTGCCCGATCCGGTGCGCCCGGTCGACCGCCTGCGCCTCGCTGGCCGGGTTCCACCAGGGGTCGAGCACGAAGACGTAGTCGGCCTCGGTGAGCGTGAGCCCGAAGCCGCCGGCCTTGAGGCTGATCAGGAACACCGGGGCGCCGCCGGTGCGGAACTCCTCGATCCGCGCGTCCCGGTCCCGGGTCCGGCCGTCCAGGTAGACCCAGTCGATGCCCTCGGCGGTCAGCCGGTCGCGGATCGAGCCGAGGAACCGGGTGAACTGGCTGAAGACCAGCACCCGGTGCCCCTCGGCGACGACCTCGCGCAGCTGGTCCAGGAAGGCGTCGGCCTTGCTGGAGCGGACGTCGGCGTACGCCGGGTCGATCAGCGCCGGGTCCAGGCTCAGCTGCCGCAACAGGGTGAGCGACCGGAAGATCGTCATCCGGTTCTTCGACATGTCCTCGACCAGGCCGAGGACCTTGCTCCGCTCGCGCTGCAGGTGGGTCTGGTAGAGCTTCTCGTGCTGGGGGTTCAGCACGACCTCGAGCACCTGCTCCTGCTTGGGCGGCAGCTCGGCGGCCACCATCTCCTTGGTCCGGCGGCGCATCAGCGGGCGGATCCGCCGCCGCAGCACGGCCAGCTTCTCCGCGTCGCCGTCCCGCTCGATCGGGATCCGGTAGAACTCGGTGAACCGCTCCGGGTCGGGGAAGAGCCCGGGCGCGACGATCGACATCAGCGCCCAGATGTCCATCACGCTGTTCTCCAGCGGCGTCCCGGTCAGCGCCAGCTTCACCGGCGCCGGCAGCATCCGCGCGCACTGGTAGGTGCGGGCCTGGTGGTTCTTCACGAACTGGGCCTCGTCCAGCACCAGCCCGCGCCACGACAGCGACGTCCAGGAGTCGGCGTCGATCCGGAACAGGGCGTAGGAGGTGACGACGACGTGCGCGCCGGCCACCCGGTCGCCCAGCGTGGTGCCGGCCTTCCGTTCGGTCTCGTCCACGGCCACCACCCGCAGCCCGGGGGCGAACCGGGCCGCCTCCCGGGTCCAGGTGGAGACCACGCTGGTCGGCGCCACCACCAGCACCGGGGCCGCGTCCAGCTCACCGGCCTCGTGCGCCCGGCACAGCAGCGCCAGGGTCTGCAGCGTCTTGCCCAGGCCCATGTCGTCGGCGAGCACCCCGCCGAGCCGGTGGTCCCAGAGGAAGGACAGCCAGCCGTAGCCCTCGCGCTGGTAGGGCCGCAGCTCGGCGACCAGGCCGGCCGGTACGGGCGGCGGCTCCGCGGTCTCCGCGTCGATCAGCCCTCGCACCTCACGGGTCCAGCGATCGCTCTGCTCGGTGACCACCCCGAGCCCCAGCAGCTGCTCCCAGAGCCCGGCGGAGAAGCGGCTGACCTGCACCTCGTCCCCGGGCAGGTCCCGCAGCTCCCGGGCCTCCTCGATCAGCAGTCGCAGCTGCTCGAACTCCGGGCGCTGCAGGGAGAACCAGGTGCCGCTGATCAGCGCCAGCCGGGTGCGCCCGGCGGCCAGCGCCGAGAAGAGCGTCGCGAACGGCACGTGCTGGCCGTCCATCGTCACGGTGATCCCGAGGTCGAACCAGTCGGACTCCCGGCTGTCCCGCGCGGCGAAGCTGATCTGCGGCGCGGAGGTGGTCTGTCGGTAGGACGTCGGGGTGCCCACCACGGTCAGGTCGACGCCGGGGTCGGCACGCAGTGCGGGGAGCACCTCGGTGGTGAACTCCAGCGCCTCCATGCCGGCCAGCTCGACCCGCGCGGCCAGCCGGCGCTCCGGCGTCCACAGCTCGGCGACCCCACCGACGGGGCCGGGCAGCCCCTCGACCAGCAGCTCCTCGGCGGCCAGGTCGCGGCCGTCGGCCGGGCCGGCCTCCGTGCCCGGGGTGTAGGACCGGTCGGCGTAGCGCACCGACCAGGCCACCGTCACCGTCGCGTCACCGGGGTAGCGCACCTCGGCGGCGAGCCGCGGGGGCGGGACGTCGGTGATCTCCACCGAGCCGTCAGCGGAGATCACCGGCACGGCCTGCCGCAGCCCCGGGTAGAAGTCGCGGCGGAACCGGTCGACGTCGCCGGCCGGGATGCCGATGACGCCTCCCCGGGCGACCAGGCCCGCCAGCACCGGGGGCACCGGGGAGTCGAGCCGGGCGAGCACCAGGCCCGGCGCACCGTCGGGTGCCTCGTCCCGGGCCGGACCGTCGACGGTGACCCCGTGCGGGGGCATGCCGAGGAAGGAGAGCGCGGCGGGGGCGACGGATCGTCCGTCGACCCGCAGGACGGCGGACAGCTCGGTGCGGTCGCCGCTGTCGCGCAGGTCGACCGCCACGTCCGCCTCGGCCTCGGCCAGCACCACCGGCCGGGGGGAACGGTCGGCGGTCACCAGCGGGACGCCGTCGGCCACCGCCTCGGCCAGCAGCCGCCAGAGCCCGGGGCCGAACTCGTGCAGGTACACGTCGACCGGGGCGTACGAGTAGAACTGGTTCCGCGCGGCCTGGTGCGTGGCGTGCAGCGCCCGCATGGAGGCCACGTGCGCCGGGTCCCAGCCGGCCCGGCTGTTGTCGTACTGCAGCTGCCGCCAGGAGATCCCGGTGCGCACCCACTGCCCCCGCTTGCCCGGGACCACCGGCCGCAGCCGCACCAACCGCTGCCGGGTGCCCGGTGCGCCGACCGAGCTCCGCCCCTGCCCGGGGGCCTGCTCGACCAGCTCGAACTGCAGCCCGATCGGCACCGCGGTGCGCGGCCGCCGGTCGGCGGCCGCGGCCACCAGCTCCTCGAGCTCCTGCTCCCACCCGTTCGCCACCGGGGACGCCCTCAGGCTCGACCGCAGCGACAGCAGGACGGCGACCGCGTGCTTGCAGTCGTCGCCGACCGGGCACGTGCACGCCCCGGCCCAGCCCACCCGGCCGCCGTCGGTGCGCACCACCGTCGTCCGGTAGGGCTCGGGTGCGCCGCCCTGGACCAGACCGGTCAACCGCCGTGCGTCGTCGGCCAGCCGGACGTCGAGGACGCCGCGGGCGACGTAGGGGCGGGCCCGGTCGAGCACGTCCGCGCCGACGGCGTCCGTCAACGCCGCGTCGGTGACCATCTCCCGCCAGTCACCGAACACCCGGCCAGGTTACGGCGGGGCACCGACACCGGTGGCCCAGGTCGCGGTGACCGGGCGCTCGGCGCGAAGATCAACGCATGAGCTCCGACCGCGCCGGCCAGCCGGCCCAGCCCTCCGACCTGGTCGACGTCCCGCACCTGGTGACCGCGTACTACACGGTCGAGCCGGATCCGCACGACGTCGCCCAGCAGGTCACGTTCGGCACCTCCGGGCACCGGGGCTCCTCGCTGGACGGCGCGTTCAACGAGCCGCACATCCTGGCCACCACCCAGGCGATCTGCGAGTACCGCGCCCAGCAGGGGTACGACGGCCCGCTGTTCGTCGGCCGGGACACCCACGGGCTGTCCGAGCCGGCCTGGGTGAGCGCCCTGGAGGTGCTGGCCGCCAACGACGTGACCGTGCTGGTCGACGCCGCCGACCGGTACACGCCCACCCCCGCGGTCAGCCACGCCATCCTGCGGGCCAACCAGGGGAAGACCTCCGGGCTGGCCGACGGCATCGTCGTCACCCCCTCGCACAACCCACCCCGGGACGGCGGCTTCAAGTACAACCCACCCTCGGGCGGGCCGGCCGACACCGACGCCACCGGCTGGATCGCCCAGCGGGCCAACGAGCTGCTGGCCACCGGTCTCGACGGGGTGCGCCGCATCCCGATAGCCCGGGCCCGGGCCGCGGCGCAGTCCTACGACTTCCTCGGCACCTACGTCGACGACCTGCCGCAGGTGCTGGACCTGGAGGCGGTGCGCAGCGCCGGGGTGCGGATCGGCGCCGACCCGCTCGGCGGGGCGAGCGTCGACTACTGGGGTGCGATCGCCGAACGGCACGGTCTGGACCTCACCGTCGTCAACCCGCTGGTCGACCCGACCTGGCGGTTCATGACGCTGGACTGGGACGGCAAGATCCGGATGGACTGCTCCTCCCCCTCGGCGATGGCCTCACTGATCAGCGCGAAGGACCAGTTCCAGATCGCCACCGGCAACGACGCCGACGCCGACCGGCACGGCATCGTCACCCCCGACGGCGGGTTGATGAACCCCAACCACTTCCTGGCCGTGGCGATCTCCTACCTCTTCAGCCACCGCGACGGCTGGGGCGCCGAGACGGCGGTGGGCAAGACGCTGGTGTCCTCCTCCCTGATCGACCGGGTCGTCGCCGACCTGGGGCGCCGGCTGGTCGAGGTGCCGGTCGGGTTCAAGTGGTTCGTGCCCGGCCTGCTCGACGGGTCGGTCGGGTTCGGCGGCGAGGAGTCGGCCGGGGCGTCGTTCCTCCGCCGCGACGGTGGGGTGTGGACGACGGACAAGGACGGCATCCTGCTCGCCCTGCTGGCCTCGGAGATCCAGGCTGTGACCGGGAGTTCCCCCTCGGAACTGCATGCGTCACTGACGCAACGGTTCGGGGAGTCTGCCTACGCCCGGGTCGACGCCGCAGCGACTCGGGAGGAGAAGGCCGCGCTCGGCAAGCTCTCCCCCGACGCCGTCACCGCCACCGAGCTGGCCGGCGAGCCGATCACCGCGAAGCTCACGACGGCGCCCGGCAACGGCGCCGCGATCGGCGGGCTGAAGGTCACCACGGAGAACGCCTGGTTCGCCGCCCGCCCCTCGGGCACCGAGGACGTCTACAAGGTCTACGCGGAGTCCTTCAAGGGCCCCGACCACCTCGCCCAGGTCAGGGAAGAGGCCAAGGCCGTCGTCTCCGCCGCCCTCCAGAGGTGACGCCCGGGGGCAGAAATGGCATTTCTGCCCCCGCTCACGAGTCCAACGCGAGCCGGACGCGGGCGATGACGGACTCCAGGTCACGCAGGTCATGGGCGGCCAGCCGGATCACACGCCAGCCGGCGGAGAGCAGGCGGGCGTACCGCGCGTCGTCTCGAACGATCTGCTCAGCGTCGAAGTGGTGGGCACCCTCGTACTCGACGGCCAGTCGTTCCTCGGGGAAGCCGAGGTCCACCCGCGCCACCTCAACGCCGCCGTCGAGGACCGGGAGCTGCGGGACGGGGCAGAGACCTGCCAGCACGAGCGCGACCCGGACCCTCGACTCCGGTGGGGACTCGGCCCGCGGATCGACGAGTGGGACCGCACGTCGGACCTTTGTGACACCCCAGCGACCGATGCCGTGCTCCGCCATCGTCGCCAACTCGTGCTCGGTCACGCGGCCGGCGCGGACCATGGCATCGAGCGCGGCGATGGCGGTGCCCAGCGGTTCCAGGGCGGCGACGTCCCATGCGGTTCGACGGGCCGTGGTGACGGGGACGTCGTCGATGAGCACGACGTCGGACGGCCGCAGAGCGGTGCGGTGCACCCGGACCTCGCGCGGACCCCTCCACTCGACGTCCGGTTGCCGGACGACGGTCACCGGGTCACGGGCCCCGGCGAAGGGTGCACCGTGCCAGGCGGCCGCCGAGTGACCTCCGATCGCTGCGCCGTCAGGCAGCAGCAGCGCCACACCCCGGCACCGCAATCGGTGGTCGAAGGGCAGGGCTGGATCGGCGTACACGCCCTGGACGAGCCGCCGGTAGCTCAACGTGCGCAGTTCCTTGACGGTCAGGTCCCCGGCTGCCACGGCGTGGCTGCCGACGAAGACGCCGGTGAGGCGATGAGTGCGATTGGACACCCACGAGAGACTGGCGGAGTACCCGTCGGCCCTGCTGCCGTCGTCCACAGGTCCGGCCCCCGAGGGCAGAAATGGCCATTTCTGCCCTCGGGGTCAGGCGGAGCGGCGCGGGGTCAGGTGACGTCCTCGTCGACCCAGTCCAGCGACTTGGTGACCGCCTTCTGCCAGTTGCGGTAGTAGCGCTCCCGCTCCTCGGTGGGCATCTGCGGGTCCCAGCGCTTGTCCTCGGCCCACTTGGCGGTGAGCTCGTCGAGGTCGGACCAGAAGCCGACGGCGAGGCCGGCGGCGTAGGCCGCACCGAGCGCGGTGGTCTCGGGGATCTTCGGCCGGATCACCGGGACGCCGAGCAGGTCGGCCTGGAACTGCATGAGCAGCTCGTTGCCGACCATCCCGCCGTCCACCCGGAGCTCGGTCAGGTCGACCCCGGAGTCGGCGTTCATCGCGTCCAGCACCTCGCGGGTCTGGTACGCGGTCGCCTCCAGGACGGCGCGGGCCAGGTGGCCCTTGTTGACGAACCGGGTCAGCCCGACGACGGCGCCGCGGGCGTCCGCGCGCCAGTGCGGCGCGAACAGCCCGGAGAAGGCGGGGACGAAGTAGGAGCCGCCGTTGTCGTCGACCGTGCGGGCCAGCTCCTCGATCTCCGGGGCGGTCTTGATCATCCCCAGGTTGTCCCGGACCCACTGCACCAGCGAGCCGGTGACCGCGATCGAGCCCTCCAGCGCGTACACCGGCTTGGCGTCCCCGAGCTGGTAGCACAGCGTGGTGAGCAGCCCGTTCTCCGACGGGACGGCCTCCTCGCCGGTGTTGAGCAGCATGAAGTTGCCGGTGCCGTAGGTGTTCTTGGCCATGCCCTTGGTGAAGCAGACCTGGCCGAACGTGGCCGCCTGCTGGTCACCGAGCGAGCCGGCGATCGGCACCCCGGCCAGGAAGCCGGCCTTGCGGCCCTTGCCGTACTCCTCGGAGTTGGAGCGGATCTCCGGGAGCATGGACATCGGGATGCCCATCTCCTCGGCGATGTCGGCGTCCCAGGCCAGCTTCCGGTAGTCCATCAGCATGGTGCGGGAGGCGTTGGAGACGTCGGTGAGGTGCAGCCCGCCGTCCGCTCCGCCGGTCATGTTCCAGATCAGCCAGGAGTCGATGGTGCCCATGAGCAGCTCGCCGCGCTCGGCCTTCTCCCGGGCGCCGTCGACGTTGTCCAGGATCCAGCGGACCTTGGGGCCGGCGAAGTAGGTGGCCAGTGGCAGGCCGACCTTGTCCTTGTACCGGTCGGCGCCGCCACCGAGGGCGCCGAGCTCCTCGCAGATCTTGCCGGTGCGGGTGTCCTGCCAGACGATCGCGTTGTAGACCGGTTCCCCGGTCGCGCGGTCCCAGACCACCGCGGTCTCCCGCTGGTTGGTGATCCCGACGGCGACGATGTCGGAGGTGCCGGCGTCGCTGCGGGCCAGCGCCTGGCCGACCACCTCGCGGGTGTTCCGCCAGATCTCCATCGCGTCGTGCTCGACCCATCCCGCCCGCGGGAAGATCTGCTCGTGCTCCTTCTGGCCGACGGACACGACGGCGCCGTCGTGGTCGAAGATCATGCACCGGGTGCTGGTGGTGCCCTGGTCGATGGCGGCTACGTACTGGGCCATGCGAGTACCTCCTACAGAAGGAGGGGCCGGAATCGCGACTCCGGCCCCCGGAAGGGGTCGGGTCAGAGGTTGACGTGGGAGAGCGCGCCGGCGAGGACGGCGCCGATGATCGGGCCGACGATCGGCACCCAGGCGTAGCCCCAGTTGCTGTGGGTCTTGCCGCGGATCGGGAGGATGGCGTGCGCGATGCGCGGCCCGAGGTCACGGGCCGGGTTGATGGCGTAGCCGGTCGGACCACCGAGCGAGGCGCCGATGCCGACGACCAGCAGGGCGACGGCCAGCGGCCCGATCTCGGTCGGGGTGTCCCCGAACCGCAGGACGATGTAGACGAGGACGAACGTGCCGACGGCCTCGGTCACCACGTTGTCCTTGACGGTGCCGATGGCCGGCCCGGTCGCGAAGGTGCCCAGCTGGGTGCCGGCGGCGTCCGGGTCGTTGTAGTGCCCGTAGTAGGCCAGGTAGGCGACGACCGCCCCGAGGAAGGCGCCGAGCAGCTGGCCGGCGAAGTACACCAGCGTGCTGGCGATGCTGACGTCGACGCCGGGGGCGTACTCCTCGGCCCCGCTGACCCACAGGCCGACGGTGACGGCCGGGTTGATGTGCGCTCCCGAGGTGGCCGCGGCGAAGACGCCGGCGAAGACGGCGAGCCCCCAGCCGAAGATGATGACGATCCAGCCGCTGCCGTTGCCGTTGGTCTTGGGCAGCACGACGTTGGCGACCACGCCGACGCCGAGCAGCAGCAGGATCCCGGTGCCGAGTACTTCACTGCCGAAGACGGTCCAGAGACCGACGGTGTCCACGAGTAGGCGCTCCTCACGACGGGCCCGCGGCGTCGCGGACCGGGTGGGTCGGTGACGGGACTGTGGTGGTGATCACCACGCGTCCCGTCGTGCGAGGACCGTAGGAGGCTGAGTGTGAGCTGGACAACAGTCGGGGTCCGACATGGTCGTACCGACCGGCTCAGGGAGCTCCCCAGGCGATGCTGAGCTCCACCGCGCGCTCCCAGCACCGGTACTCCGCGGTCAGTGCTCGGGCCCGTTCGGGGGTGGGCGTCCACTGCGCGGACCGGTGCCAGTTCCGGCGCAGCGCCTCGATGTCCGACCACACCCCGACGGCGAGGCCGGCCGCGTAGGCCGCACCCAGCGACACCGTCTCCCCCACCATCGGCCGCACCACCGGGGTGTCCAGCGCATCGGCCACGAACTGCATGAGGAGGTTGTTGGTGGTCATCCCGCCGTCCACCCGCAGGGCCGGCAGCGAGAGGCCGGAGTCCGCCGCCATCGCCTGCACCACGTCGCGGGTCTGCCAGCCGGTGGCCTCCAGCACCGCCCGGGCCAGGTGCCCCTTGGTGACGTAGGAGGTCAGCCCGGCGACCAGGCCGCGGGCCTCACCCCGCCAGTGCGGGGCGAGCAGACCGGAGAACGCCGGGACGACGTAGCAGCCGCCGTTGTCGGCGACCGTGCGCGCCAGGGTCTCCACCTCCGCGGCCGAGCCGATCAGGCCGAGCCCGTCCCGCAGCCACTGCACCAGCGCCCCAGCGACGGCGACGGACCCCTCCAGCGCGTAGCGCGGCGCCTCCCCGGCCAGCTGGTAGGCCACCGTGCTGATCGACCCGGACCGGGTGCGCACCAGCTCGGTGCCGGTGTTCTGCAGCAGGAAGCTGCCCGTGCCGTAGGTGCACTTGGCCTCCCCGGGGGCGAAGCAGGCCTGGCCGAACAGCGCCGCCTGCTGGTCGCCCAGCGCCCCGGCGATCGGCAGCGACCGGTTGAGCGCAGTGGCCTGGCCGAGGATGCCGACCGAGGGTCGGATCTCCGGCAGCATCTCCGCCGGGATGTCGAAGAAGGCCAGCAGGTCGGGGTCCCACCGGCAGCTGCGCACGTCCATCAGCAGGGTGCGGCTGGCGTTGGTCACGTCGGTGACGTGGACGCCGCCGTCCGGCCCGCCGGTGAGGTTCCAGATCAGCCAGGTCTCCATCGTGCCGAACAGCAGCTCACCGCGTTCGGCGCGCTCCCGGGCGCGCGGCACGTGGTCGAGGATCCAGCGCAGCCGCGGGCCGGAGAAGTAGCCGGCGATCGCCATCCCGCTGCGCTCGGCGACCAGGCCGGCGTCGGGTCGCGCGGCCAGCTCCGTCACCAGGTCGGCGGTGCGGGTGTCCTGCCAGACCAGCGCGCGGGTCACCGGCCGGCCGGTCACCCGGTCCCAGACCACGGTGGTCTCCCGCTGGTTGGCGATGCCCAGGGCCACGACGTCCCCGGCGTCCGGCACGTCGCCGAGCACCTGTGCAGCGGTCCGCTGGGTGTTCGCCCAGATCTCCATCGGGTCGTGCTCGACCCAGCCGGGGCGGGGGAAGTACTGGTGGTGCTCGCGCTGGCGGACGGCGACCATCCGGCCGCCCCGGTCGAAGACCAGCGACCGCGTCGACGTCGTCCCCTGGTCGACGGCGAGCACGTAGCGGTCAGCCACTGCTGTGCCCCAGCTCGCGGGACACCGCGTGCGCGGCGTCGGTGACCATGGCCAGCAGCAGGCTGCGCGGCACGCCACGGCCGTCGAACAGCGAGGTCACCGGCCCGCTGACGCCCAGGGCAGCGACCACCAGGCCACCCGCGGTCCGGACCGGTGCGGCGATCGCACCCATCCCCGGCTCGTGCTCGCCCCGCTCGGCCGCCCAGCCCCGGGTGCGCACCTCGGCGAGCTCGGCCGGGGGGGCGGGCGCGTGCGCCATCAGCACCGTGCCGAGCGCGGTGCTGCGCGCGGGCAGGGTGGTGCCGACCTCCAGCACCTGCGCGGAGTCGTCGGGGCGGAAGACGTGGTGGACGACGACGACCTCCGTGCCGATCAGGGTGGCCAGCCGTACCGCGTGCCCGCTGCGGGCGGCCAGGGCGTCTGCCCAGTTCGAGGAGCGGGCCCGCAGCTCGTTCACGTCGAGCGGCGTGCCCAGCCGTAGCAACCCGGGGCCCAGGGCGTAGCGGCCGGTGGCGGGGTCCTGCTCCACGAAGCCGACGCTCAGCAGGGTGCGGAGCAGGCTGTGCGCGGTGGTCTTGGCCAGCCCGACCGCCGCGGCGATGTCGGTGACCCCGAGCCTGCCGCCGGAGCCGGCCACCACGCGCAGGATCGCCGCTGCCCGCTCGATGGACTGCACGGTGCCCGGCACGACGCCCGACGCTAGGCCATCCCGGGCCCGGATGGTGACCCAGCACACCTGGGTTGTCCGACCATGTCAGACAGCGGGCGTCGACGGCCTTCCCGGCGCCGACCTACCGTGGCATCGTGCGCCGTCGTCGGCGACGGCCCGTACCGAGGAGTTCCCCCATGACGGCAGTCCGCCCACTCGGTCCCGAGCAGCGCGCCCAGGCCTGGGCCGACCTCGCGGCCGGCGAGTTCGAGGTCCTGGTGATCGGCGGCGGGGTGACCGGTGCCGGTGTCGCGCTGGACGCTGCCACCCGCGGGCTCCGGACGGCGCTGGTCGAGGCCCGTGACTTCGCCAGCGGCACCTCCTCGCGCTCCTCCAAGCTCTTCCACGGCGGGCTGCGCTACCTGGAGCAGTTCGACTTCGGCCTGGTCCGGGAGGCGCTGCACGAGCGCGACCTGTCGGTCAACCGGATCGCCCCGCACCTGGTCAAGCCGGTGCCGTTCCTCTACCCGCTCACCCACCGCGGCTGGGAGCGGCCCTACGTCACCGCCGGGCTCGCCCTCTACGACGGGCTCGCCCGACTCGGCTCGCTGTCCGACCCGATGCCCGCGCAGAAGCACCTGACCCGGACCGGCGCCCGCCGGATGTTCCCCGCGCTCAAGCCCGACGCTTTCGTCGGCGCCGTCCGCTACTACGACGCCCAGGCCGACGACGCCCGGCACACCCTGACCGTGGCCCGCACCGCCGCCGCCTACGGGGCGACCGTGCTCAATTCGGCCGAGGTGGTCTCCTTCGAGCACGCCGGCGGCCGGGTGGTCGGTGCGCGCGTCCGGGACGTGGAGACCGGCAACGAGGTCGACGTCCGCAGCGAGGTGGTCGTCAACGCCACCGGGGTCTGGACCGACGACATCCAGACGCTGGTCGGCGGCCGCGGCCGCTTCCACGTGCGGGCCAGCAAGGGCGTGCACATCGTCGTCCCCCGGGACCGGATCAACGGCGAGGCGGGGCTGATCCTGCGCACCGAGAAGTCGGTGCTGTTCGTCATCCCGTGGGGCAGCCACTGGATCATCGGGACGACGGACACCGACTGGGAGCTGGACAAGGCGCACCCGGCCGCCAGCCGGGCCGACATCGACTACATCCTCAACCACGTCAACGAGGTGCTGTCCGTCCCGCTGACGCACGACGACATCACCGGGGTCTACGCCGGGTTGCGCCCGCTGCTGTCCGGGGAGAGCGAGTCGACCAGCCAGCTGTCCCGGGAGCACGCCGTCGCCCGGCCGATGCCCGGGGTGATCGCCGTCGCCGGCGGGAAGTACACGACGTACCGGCCGATGGCCGCCGACGCCGTGGACGCCGTGGCCGAGGACGTCACCCGCCGGGTCCCGCCGAGCGTCACCGAGAACATCCCGCTGGTCGGTGCCGAGGGCTACGCGGCGATGGTCAACAGCCTCGACGGGCTCTCCGACCGCTGGGGCATCCCCCGCTTCCGTGCCGAACACCTGCTCAACCGGTTCGGCTCGCTGACCCCCGAGGTGCTCGACCTGGCCGCCGACGCACCCGAGCTCCTCGACCCGGTGCCCGGTGCCGAGGAGTACCTGATGGTGGAGATGGTGTGGGGGTGCGCGCACGAGGCCGCGCTGCACCTGGACGACCTGCTGGCCCGGCGCACCCGGATCTCCATCGAGACGCCGCACCGCGGGGTGGAGTCCGCCGAGCCGGTCGCCCGGGCCGTCGCCGGCGTGCTCGGCTGGGACGAGGAGCGGATCGTCAGCGAGGTGCAGAGCTACACGGCGCGGGTGGAGGCCGAACGGCGCTCGCAGGAGGCCACCGACGACCAGGAGGCCGACGCCGCGCGGATCGCTGCACCGGACACCCGCGCCGTCGCCGTGGGCCGCGCCCTGGGCTGATCCGCCGGGCAGCTGCACACGAGGCCGCCGCCTCCCTGTGGGGAGGCGGCGGCCTCGTCGCGTCCGGCGCCGGGACAGTGACCCATCTCGCCTCCCGATGCACCGGTGTATCCAATACAGTGCTGCATCGTGACCGACGTCGACCTGCAGCGGCCCAAGCG
The DNA here is from genome assembly GCF_026967925.1 of Modestobacter sp. VKM Ac-2985. Classification (GTDB taxonomy): domain Bacteria; phylum Actinomycetota; class Actinomycetes; order Mycobacteriales; family Geodermatophilaceae; genus Modestobacter. The sequence goes on from NZ_JAPVBI010000002.1 coordinate 276,665, forward strand.
CCGTCGTGAGGCGACCGTCGAGCGGCTGCTGGACGCCGCCCTGGAGACCTTCGCCGAGCAGGGCTTCGCGGCGGCCAGCGTCGAGGACATCTGCAGCCGCGGTGGGCTGACCCGCGGCGCCTTCTACTCCAGCTTCACGTCCAAGGACGAGCTGTTCGAGGCGCTGATGACCCGCGAGGTCGAGCGGGACCTCGCCCGGGTCGCCGAGCTCCTCGCCGGCCTGGCCGATGAGCCGGACCCCCTCGCCGCCGCGGTCGACCGGGTGCTGGGCGCGTTCCGCTGCGACCGCACCTGGGCGCTGGTGGTCACCGAGTACACGCTGCACGCCGCTCGGAACCCCGAGGCCGCGGAGGTGCTGCGCCGGCACGACGAGCAGGTCGGCAGCCGGCTCGCCGACCTGGTCGACCGGATGGCCGCCGAGGCGGGGCTGACCTTCTCCCTGCCGGCGGCCGACCTCATCGGGGCGGCCACCGCGCTGCTCAGCGGGCTCACCGTCATGTCACTCACCGCGCAGGGCGACCTCGAGCCCCTGCGCCGCACCGCCCTGCTCTCCCTCGTCCGCGGTGCCGTGTCGAGCACCCCGACCACCCCCTGACCCGGCTGAACCCAGGAGAACCGATGTCCACCCTGCTCTACCGGATCGGCCGCGCGGCCTATCGCCGTCGCGGGCTCTTCTCCGTGGCCTGGCTCGCGGTCCTCGGGCTCGTCGTGGGGCTCTTCCTCACCATCGGCGGGGAGTTCGACGACGAGTTCACGATCCCCGGTTCGGAGTCCCAGGCCGCGCTGGACCGGCTCGACGACGTCTCGCCGGCAGCGGCGGGGGCGGGTGCGCAACTGGTCTTCGTCGCGCCCGAGGGCGCCACGGTGGCCGACCCCGAGTACGCCGCCGCGATCGGCCAGACCGTGGCCGCCGCCGGCCAGGTCGACCAGGTCGCCGGTGTGCAGGACCCCTTCGCCACCCAGTCGATCAGCCCGGACGGCCGCGCGGCCCTGGCGCCGGTGCAGTACGCGGTGCCGCCGCCCGAGCTCGGGGAGAACGCGCTCGAGGAGCTGCAGGCGGCCACCACCGCCGCCACGGACGCCGGCCTGCAGGTCGAGGTCGGCGGGGCCGCGTTCAACACCGGGGCGGTGACCGTCGGCCCGCTGGAGCTCATCGGTGTCGTGGTCGCCGTGCTGGTGCTGGTGATCACCTTCGGGTCGTTGCTCGCGGCCGGGATGAACCTGCTGACCGCGCTGGTCGGGGTGGGCATCGGGCTCACCGGGCTGCTGGCGACGTCCGGGGTCATCACGCTCTCCTCGACCGCCCCGACGCTGGCGCTGATGATCGGCCTGGCGGTCGGCATCGACTACACGCTGTTCATCCTGTCCCGGCACCGCAGCCAGCTGGCCGCCGGCATGGACCCCGAGGAGTCCGCCGGGCGGGCCGCCGGCACCGCCGGGTCCGCGGTCGTGTTCGCCGGCCTGACCGTGATCATCGCGCTGTCCGGGCTCGCTGTCGTCGGCATCCCCTTCCTGACCGTGATGGGCCTGGGCGCCGCGGGGACGGTGCTGGTCGCCGTCCTGGTCGCGCTGACGCTGCTGCCCGCGCTGCTGGGCTTCGCCGGCGCCCGGCTGGTGCCCAAGCCCGGGTCCCGCGCCGCCCGCCGCGAGCACGCGCTCGCCGAGCACGCCGGCGCCCCGGCGCGCACCGGTGGCGCCCGGTGGGCCGCGATCGTCACCCGCCGCCCGGTGCTCACCGTCCTGGTCACCGTCGTCGGCCTGCTGGTGGTCGCGATCCCGGCGCTGCAGCTGCGGCTGGCCCTGCCCGACGCCAGCACCGCCCCGGAGGAGAGCACCACGCGCCAGGCGTACGACGCGGTCAGCGAGTACTTCGGTCCGGGCGCCAACGGCCCGCTCATCGTCTTCCTCGACGGGCTGGACCCGGCGACGGCCGAGCAGACGGCCGGCCAGGCCGCAGCGGCGATCGGTGGCACGCCGACCGACCAGCCCGGGGAGTTCACCGGCGGACTGGACGACGTCGCCTACGCCCTGCCCCAGGTGCTGGCCGACGGCTCCGCCGCGATCGTCCAGGTGGTGCCCGAGAGCGGTCCGCAGGACGAGGCGACGACCGCGCTCGTGGCCGACCTGCGTGACCTCGCGGACGACCTCGAGGCCGACACCGGCGGCGACGTGACGGTGACCGGGCAGACCGCCGTCGCCATCGACGTCTCCGACCGGCTGGGCGACGCCCTGCTGCCCTTCACCCTGGTCGTCGTCGGCCTGGCGCTGGTCCTGCTGCTGTTGGTGTTCCGCTCGATCCTGGTGCCGATCAAAGCCGCGCTGGGCTTCCTGCTCTCGGTGGGCGCCTCGTTCGGTGCCGTCGTCGCGGTCTTCCAGTGGGGCTGGCTGATGGACGTCTTCGGCGTGCCGGCCACCGGCCCGGTCATCAGCTTCATGCCGATCCTGCTGATGGCGGTGCTCTTCGGCCTGGCCATGGACTACGAGGTCTTCCTCGTCTCCCGGATGCGCGAGGAGTTCGTGCACGGGGCCGCCCCGCGTGCGGCGGTGGTCGCCGGCATGCGGCACGCGTCCCGGGTGGTGGTCGCGGCGGCGCTGATCATGTTCTCGGTGTTCGGCAGCTTCGTGACCATCGAGGACGTGACCGTCAAGGCGATCGCCTTCGGGCTGGCGGTCGGCGTGCTGGTGGACGCCTTCGTCGTCCGGATGACGCTGGTGCCCGCCGTGCTGGCGCTGCTGGGCCGCTCGGCCTGGTGGCTGCCGCGCTGGCTGGACCGGCTGCTCCCCGACCTGGACGTCGAGGGCGCCAAGCTGGGCCGGACCGTCGAGAGCGAGCGCACCCCGGAGCCGGTGGGCAGCTGAGCGGAGGGCAGGGGCGCGGGCCATGATCGGTCCATGAGCGCCCCTGCCCTGGACGTCGCCGAGCTGATCCGTGAGCTGGTGCGGACCCCGACCGTCTCCGGCGACGCGGCCGGTCAACGGGGCCTGCTCGGCCTGGTCGCCGACGTGGCGACAGGAGTCGCCCCGCACCTGCAGCGCATCGAGGGCCCCGACCCCGAGCAGCCGTGGACCCTGCTCACCTCCGCCACCGACCCGGCGAGACCGCGGCTGGTCATCGCCTGCCATGTCGACACGGTCCCGGCCGGCGACCCCGGCGGGTGGCAGCGGGACCCGTTCGGCGCAGACCTGGACGACGGCCGGATCTGGGGCCGTGGTGCCTCGGACATGAAGGCCGGGGTGGTCGCTGCGGTCGCGGCGCTGGCTGCGGCGGACCCGGAGACGCCGCTCGCCCTGCTGCTCACCAGCGACGAGGAGATCGGCTCGCGAGGTGCCGCTGCCGCGGCCGGGGCCGTCGCGGACCTGTCGGTGGGCGCCGTCATCGTCCCGGAGGCAACGGGCAACCGGGTCGTCCTGGGCCACCGGGGCGCGCTGTGGCTCGCCGTCCGGACCCGGGGGGTCGCCGCCCACGGGAGCACCCCGGAGCGGGGACACAACGCGCTGCTGGACCTGGTCGCGGTGCTCGGCCGGGCGGGCCGGGAGCTGCCGCTGACCAGTGAGCCGTTCCTGGGCGCCGAGACCTGGAACCCCGGCGTGCTGCACAGCGGCACGGTGCCCAACGTCGTCCCGGACCGGGCGGAGGTGGTGGTCGACCAGCGCACCGTGGGCACCGGTGAGCGGCTGACCGCCTGGTGGCGGTCTCAGGCGGAGGTGTCGGAGGTCGACGTCCTGGTCGACCTCCCGGCGGTGCGGACGCCGGCCGACGACCCCTGGGTCGCCACCCTGCCCGTGGAGGTGCAGGCTGCGCCGGCCACCTACTTCACCGACGCCTCCGTGCTGACCGCGGTCACCGGCGGGGCGCCGATCGTCGTGTGGGGGCCGGGCACGCCCGCGGTGATGCACGCCGTCGACGAGCACGTCGAGGTGGTCGAGGCGCAGCAGGCCGCCGCCGCGTTCGCCGACGTCCTCGCCCGCTGGCCGCGGTGACCGGTTCCACGTGGAACCGGTCAGCGGCTCGTGCTGGACCGGACGGTGAGGGAGGGCCGTAGCGCCACCCGCGCAGGTGGGGCCTCCTGCGCACCCAGCACCCGCGACAGGAGGCGTACCGCCTCGGCCGCGATCTCCGCCTGCGGCTGCCGGACGGTGGTCAACGGCGGATGGCTCAGCGCGGCGAACGGGATGTCGTCGAACCCGGTGACCAGCAGGTCGCGGGGGACGTCGACGCCTGCCGCCGCGCACGCCTGCAGCATCCCGAGCGCGATCAGGTCGTCGGCGCAGACGACGGCGTCCGGTCGTGGTCCGGCAGCCAGCAACGCGAGGGCGGCCTGCCGTCCCCACTCGATCGAGTACTCGCCCAGCAGGACGTCCCGCTCACGCACGGCGATGCCCAGGCGTGCGGCGTGCCGGCGGAAGCCCGCGCCCCGCAGTTCGGTCGAGGAGTTGGTGAGCTGGGAGCTGACGAACGCGGCGGAGCGGACGCCGCGGTCGGCCAGGTGCTCCATGACCAGTTCCAGTGCGGCGTCGTCGTCGACCCCGACCCAGTCGCTGTCCACGCCGGTGACGTAGCGGTCGACCTGGACCAGGGGCAGCTCGTCCGCGGCCCACCGCACCGCCGTCGTGCTCAGGCTGCCGTGCACCGGGCTGATGATGATGCCGTCGACCTGGCGGGCGACGAGGCTGCGCAGTCGCTGTGCCTCCAGCTCCGGGTCCGACCGGGAGGAACACAGGAAGAGCTGTCGGCCGACGTCCTGCAGGGCGTGCTCGACGTGCTCGACGAGGCCGGTGAAGAACGGGTTGGCGATGCTCGGCACCACCATGCCGACGGTGTCGGTGCGGCTGCGACGCAGCGCACTGGCGATGCCGTTCCCGGCGTAGCCGAGTTCGTCGGCGGCGCGGCGGACCTGGTCGACGACGGCCGGGGAGACCGGCTTGGCCCCGGACAGGGCGCGGGAGACGGTCGCGGTCGACACCTGTGCCCGCTCGGCGACGTCGCGGATGGTGACCCTCCCCACGCACCCTCCTCTGTCGGTCTGCTGACTCCGTCATCATCGCCGACCGCGCGTGCGGGAGCGTGCCGTACGCCCGTGTCGAACAGATGTCACTCGGCTGACCAGCGGAAACACGAATGTAAACGATTGCCTATTGACGCCACCACGGGGTGCGCCACTAGCGTCATCGGGGTCGTGCAATCGATTACCTGAACGGGTGTGGACGTGGCAACGCAGCTCGGTGTGTACCCCCGCAAGCCCTCGGCGATGGCCGAGCTCTTCGGCACGGAGAAGACGCTCGTGGGTGCGGTCCACCTGCCTCCGCTCCCCGGCAGCCCCTCCTACCGCGGTCAGTCGGTGGCCGAGCTGTGCCGGTTCGCCGTCGAGGAGACGCAGGCCTACGTCGGCAACGGCTTCGACACCGTGATCGTGGAGAACCACTGGGACCTGCCGTTCCTCAAGCCGGGGGAGCACGGGTACGAGGTGGCCGCGACGATGGGCGTGATCACCGCCGCCGTCGTCGCCGAGCTCGGCACGAAGGTCGGGGTCAGCGTGCTGTCCAACGCCGGCCAGTGCTCGGTCGCCGCCGCCTGGGCCGCCGGGGCCGGCTGGGTCCGGGTCAACCAGTGGGCCAACGCCTACGTGGCCAACGAGGGGATCATCGAGGGGCAGGCGGCCAGCACCACCCGGTACCGGCACACGATCGGGGCCGACCCGGTGAAGGTCTTCGCCGATGTGCACGTCAAGCACGGAGCGCACGCGATCGTCGCCGACCGCACGCTGGCCGAGCAGACCGAGGACGCCGAGTTCTTCGACGCCGACGTCCTGATCGCCACCGGCTCCCGCACCGGGCACCCGACGTCCGTGGCCGAGGTCGTGGGCATCAGGGACCACACCCAACTGCCGGTGATCATCGGCAGCGGCATCGACCCGGGCAACGTCGGTCCCCTGCTCGCCGAGTGTGACGGCGCGATCGTCGCGTCGGCCGCCAAGGAGAACAGCCGGTGGTGGGGCCGGGTCGACCCCGAGAAGGTGCGCGCCGTCTCCCGGGCCGCCGGACGGTGATCGTCTTCTGCGGGTACGCCAACCTCGACGTCGTCGGACGGGTGCCCCACGTCCCCCGTCCCGACGAGCGGGTGCACGCCGTCACCGTGGAGCACCTCCCGGGCGGGATGGCCGCCAACGCGGCGGTCGCCGCCGCCCGCGCCGGTGCGCAGGTCGCCTTCGCCGGCGTGGTCGGCGACGACCCGCTGTCCGCCCGGTTCCTCGCGGAGCTCACCGCCGAGGGCATCGACACGGGGTGGACCGACCGCACCGGCTTCCTGTCCACCGCGATCGTGCTGGTGGACGGCGCCGGCCGGCGCTCGGTGGTGAGCGAGGACGACGCCCTGGGGCCGGCCCACGTGACGGCGGTCGCCGATCGGCTGGCTGCCGACGGTGGGCTGCTCTACCTCGACGGTTACCGCGCGGCAGAGCTCGAGCAGGCCGCCCGGACCGGGGTCCGCCTGGCCGTGGACCTCGACGGCTGCGACGACCGCGACGTCGCGATCGCCGCGGTGCACGCCGCCGACCACGTCGTCGTCGGGCACCACCGGCTCACCGAGGTCCTGGCGGTTCCCGCTGCCGAGTGGGCGGCGCTCGCCCGCGCCGCGGGCGTGACCCTCGTCGTCACCGACGGGGCCCGGGGCTGGTCGCTGCACGAGCCCGACGGCTCGGTGGCGGCCCGGCCCGCGCTGGACGTCGAGGTCGTCGACGACACCGGGGCGGGTGACTGCTTCACCGGCACGTACCTGGCCGCACTGGCGGCCGGCGCCTCCCCGCTCACCGCGGCGACCCGCGCCGGGGTCGCGGCGAGCCTGTCCTGCACCGTCCCGGGCGCGCGTGCCGCGCCCTCCCCGGCACTCGTCGACGCCGCTCTGGCCGGGTCCCCGGTCAGCTCGTCCGCCACCTGACGCACCGCCCGCACCACCGCTCCCCCGCACCGCGATCCCGCAGCATCCGGCACCGCACCCAGGAGGACCCATGAAGCGACCCCTCGCCCTAGCCGCAGGCGCGTGCCTGCTCGCGCTGGCCGCGTGCGACAGCGCTCCCGCGCCGTCGTCCGACGCCGAGACCGAGGCCGGCGGCGGCACGTCGACCGCCTCGCTGCCGGAGCCCAGCGCCCAGCCGGTCGGCTGCGAGACCGACGAGCCCCTGGAGATCGGGCTGGTGACGATCAACCTCCAGGCGCTGTTCTTCAACCAGATCAACGAGGCCGCGCAGGCGATGGCCGACGAGTACGACGTCGACCTGCAGATCATCAGCGGCAACGACGACTCGGTGACGCAGGCGAACGCGATCAACACGCTGGTCGCCGACGGCGTGGACGCGGTGATCGTGGCCGCGGTCGACACCGAGGGCATCAAGCCGGCCATCCGGGCGGCCGACGAGGCCGGCGTCCCGGTCGTGGCGGTCGACGCCATCGTCGACGACCCGGCGGTGGACGCCCAGGTCGGTACGGCCAACGCCGAGGGCGGGCAGCTGATCGGCGAGGAGCTGCTGGAGCTCTCCGGTGGCGAGGGCGAGGTCGGCATCGTCAGTGCGCTGAACAGCACCATCCAGCTGGAGCGTCAGCAGGGCTTCGAGGAGACCGTCACCGCCGGCGGGATGACCATCGGCACCGTGGTCGACGGCCGCAACATCCAGGAGAACGCCCAGGCGGCCGCGGAGAACCTGCTCACCGGCAACCCGGACCTGCAGTACGTGTACGCCACCGGCGAGCCGGCGCTCATCGGCCTGGCCGCCGGGGTGCGCAGCCAGGGCGCCCAGGACCGGGTGACCGCCGTCGGCTGGGACCTCTCCGACCCTGCCGTCGAGGGCCTGGAGGAGGGCTGGATCGCCGGCGTCGTCCAGCAGAACACCTTCGAGTTCGGCTACCAGGCGATGGCCGCGGCGATCGACCTGGCGTGCGGCAACCCGGTGGAGCGGGAGAACCCGGTCGACATCCAGATCGTGACGCCGGAGAACGTCTCCGAGTACCTGTACTACCTGGAGGGCTGACGCATGGCTGACGAGACCGGGGACCTCCTCGTCGAACTCGAGGGCATCACCAAGTCCTACGGGCCGGTGAAGTCACTGCGCGGGGTCGACCTCACCCTGCGTCGCGGAGAGGTCCTCGGCCTCGTCGGCGACAACGGTGCCGGCAAGTCCACGCTGATGAAGGTGCTGGCCGGGGCCGTGCAGCACGATGCCGGGGAGATCCGGGTGCACGGACGGCCGGTGCGCTTCAGCAACCCCTCGGCGGCGCAGGACGAGAAGATCGGCATCGTCTACCAGGACCTGGCGCTCTGCGACACCCTCGACGTCGCCAGCAACCTGTTCCTCGGCCGGGAACCCCGCACGGGCCCGTTCCTCGACCGGAAGACGATGCACGAGCGGGCCGCGCAGATCCTGGCCGACCTGCACGTCAAGGTCACCAGCACCCACCAGGAGATCGGCACCCTCTCCGGCGGTCAGCGGCAGACGGTGGCCATCGCCCGCGCGGTGTCCTTCGCCCCCGACGTGCTCATCCTCGACGAGCCGACCGCCGCGCTCGCCGTCGCCGAGGTCGAGTCGGTCCTGAAGCTGATCACCGACGTCGCGCGCCGGGGGGTCGGGGTCATCCTGATCACCCACCGCCTGCAGGACCTCTTCCGCGTCTGCGACCGGATCACCGTGATGTACGAGGGGCAGAGCGTCGACGACGCGCTCATCAAGGACCTCGACATCGAGAAGCTCGTCGGTCTGATCACCCGTTCCGCCCCCGGGCAGGAGGAAGCCGCGTGACCACCACGACCACCACCGCACCGCCCGGGGAGTCGGCCACCCGGCTGGCCCAGCAGCAGTCCTGGTGGGAGCGGGTGAACAAGGCGACCCTGGTCATGGCCGGGGTCACCCTGGCCGTCTGCGTCTTCTTCGCCGTCGTCTCGGACGCCTTCCTGACCTTCGCGAACATCTCCAACGTGGCCACCCAGGTGGCGCCGGTGGTGATCATCGGGGTGGCGATGACCTTCGTCATCACCTCCGGCCAGATCGACCTGTCGGTCGGCTCGATCGTCGCCTTCGTGTCCGCGGTCTCCGCCCAGCTGCTGCAGACCGGCTGGGACTCCTCGCTCGTCCTGATCGCCGGGGTGCTGCTGGGCGCCGGGTGGGGCCTGGTGAACGGGTGGTTCACCGCCTACGCCGGGATCCCGGCGTTCATCGTGACGCTGGCGACCCTGTCGGTGATCCGGGGCATCGCGCTGCTGACCACCGAGGGCTTCTCGGTGCCGATCGAACGCTCGACGTTCGTCGCGCAGCTGGGGACGGCGCGGTGGCTCGGCTTCTCCAGCAGCGCCTGGATCGCGCTGGTGTGCGTCGTCCTGGGGATCGTGGTGCTGCACCGGACCCGCTTCGGTCAGTACGTCATCGGCATCGGCTCGGCCGAGGAGTCCGTCCGCCGGGCCGGCGTGAACGTGCGGCGGATCAAGATGCTGGCGCTCTGCCTGAGCGGGCTCGCCGCCGGGGTCGCCGGCCTCCTCATCGCCGCCCGGCTCGGCTCCGGCTCGGCGAACGCCGCCCAGGGCTTCGAGCTCACGGTCATCGCCGCGGTCGTCATCGGCGGGACCAGCCTGTTCGGCGGGCGGGGCACGGTGGTGGGCACGCTGATCGGGGCGATCCTGACCGGCGTCATCGCCAACGGGCTCACCCTGATGGGCGTCAGCCCGTTCCTGACGCCGATCATCACCGGGACGGTGCTGCTCGCCGTGATCTGGGTGAACCTGCGCGGCAAGGACATCGGCGGGGCACTGCGTGGCCTGGTGGGCGGCCGGTGAGCACGGTCCGCACCGTCTCAGGCGACGTCGACTCGGCCGACCTCGGGCTGGTGCTCCCCCACGAGCACCTGGTCAACGACAACGCCGTGGCCTTCCGCCCGGCGGCCGACCAGCGGCTGCGCCGCCTGCTGGACGCCCCGGTGTCGGCGGACCTGGCCTGGCTGCTGGCCGACCACCCGTACGAGAACGCCGACAACTGCCGGCTGGACGACCTCGACGCGATCGCCGCGGACCTGCAGGTGTTCGCCGCCGTCGGTGGGCGGACCGTCGTCGACCTGACCCCACCGGGGATCGGCCGCGACCCGGAGCGGCTGCGCGCACTGTCCGAGCGCACCGGTGTGCAGGTGGTCATGGGCTCGGGCTGGTACCTCCAGGCCAGCCACCCGGCGCACCTCGCGACGTCCACGCCGGATCAGCTGGCCGCCGAGCTGGTGGCCGAGTTCGACCCCGCACACGACCTCCGCCCCGGGGTGATCGGCGAGATCGGGGTCTCCCCCGCCTTCACCGACGACGAGCGGACCGCACTGCGGGCCGCCTGCCGGGCCCAGCGCGAGGTCGGGGTGCCGCTGTTCGTGCACCTGCCCGGCTGGCTGCGGCGCGCCCACGAGGTGCTCGACGTCGTGCTCGACGAGGAGGGGGTCGACCCGGCCGCCGTCGTCCTGTGCCACATGGACCCCTCCGGCGGGGACCCCGACCACCAGCGGTCGGTCGCCGCCCGGGGGACGTTCCTGGAGTTCGACATGGTCGGCATGCCGTTCGACTTCCCCGGGGAGGGGCGGTCGCCGTCACCGGCGGAGACCACTGCCGCCGTCGTGGCGCTGGTCCAGGCCGGGCACGGCTCCCAGGTCCTGCTCTCGCACGACCTCTTCCTCAAGGCGATGCTGCGCCGCTTCGGCGGCAACGGGCTGGCCTACGTCCCCGTCGTCTTCGCCGACCGGCTGCGCGCTGCCGGCCTCGCCGACGACGTGGTGGCCGCACTGATGACCGACAACCCGCGGACGTTGTTCGACGGCGCCGCACGGAAGGAACGCTGACCGATGGCCCGGATCCTGATCGCCGGTGAGAGCTGGATGACCACCTCGACACACGTCAAGGGGGTGGACGAGTTCTCCGTGCACTCCTACGTGGAGGGCGTCGGCCCGCTGCGGGACGCGCTCACCGGTCGCGGCCACGTGGTGGAGCACCTCCCGGCGCACCTCGTGCCGACCCGGTTCCCGGGGGACGCCGCAGCGCTGTCCGCCTACGACCTCGTGGTGCTCTCCGACATCGGCGCCAACTCCATCCAGCTGGCGCCCCAGGTCTTCGAGCGGTTCGAGCCCGGGCAGGACCGCCTCGCCGCGCTGCGCGACTGGGTCGGCGAGGGCGGTGCGCTGCTGATGATCGGCGGCTACCTGTCCTTCAGCGGTTTCCAGGCGCGGGCGGCGTTCCGGCAGACGGCCATCGCCGAGGTGCTCCCGGTGACGATGCTCCCCGAGGACGACCGGGTGGAGAGCCCGGCCGGCATCGTCCCCACCGTCGGCGACCCCGGCCACGCCGCACTGGGCGGCGCGGGCGCCGACTGGCCCGGACTGCTCGGGTACAACCGGACGGTCGCCAAGGACGGCGCCGAGGTGCCCGCCCGGGTGGGTCAGGACCCGCTGGTCGCGCTGGCCCCCTTCGGCGCAGGCCGGGCCGGGGTCTTCACCTCCGACTGCTCGCCGCACTGGGCGCCGCCGGCCTTCTGCGAGGAGTGGCCGGGCTACGCGGACCTCTTCGACGGCCTGGCGCGCTGGCTGGTCCGCGGGTGACCGGCAGCCGCTCGGCGCGGCTGGTCGAGCGGCACGCCGGCCTGCTGGACCGGGCCTGTGACGTCCGGTTCGTCCGGGAGGCGACGGCGGGCACGCTCCCCGCCCCCGACTTCGCCAGGTACCTGCTCGTCGAGGAGGCGTTCGTGCTGACCGCGGCCCGGGTCCTCGGCCGGGTCGTGTGGGAGTCGGACGGCTGGGCGGAGCTGCTGCCGTCCGCCCGGTCGCTCACCAACCTCGTCACCGAGCAGCGCGACTACTTCGCCGGCCTGCGCCACCGCTGGCCGGTCGAGGACGCACCGGCGACGCTGGCGCGTGCGGCGGTGCTGTCGGAGGTGGTGCTGCGGCAGGTGACCGAGGCCGGGCGGCCCGCCGCGCTCGCCGGGATGCTCGCCGCCGAGACGATGTACGCCCGCTGGTGCACCGCGGCCGCCGCGCAGCCGGCCGACCGGCACCCGGACCTGCAGGCGTGGATCGAGCTGCACGCCGAGCCGGCCTTCCTCGGGCAGGTGGCGGCGCTGCGTGACGACGTCGACGCGCTGCCGCCGGAGCTTGCCGACGACACCGCCCTGGACCGCTGGTTCGTCGCGGTGCTGGAAGCGGAGATCGCCTTCCACGACGCCGTCCACGGCTGACCCGGGTCCCGGTTCCACGTGGAACCGGGACCCGGGGGCAGGATGGGGCCGACGGCGAGGAGGCCCGACGTGAACGAGTTCGATCTGGTGCTGCCGACGGCGGTCGACGTCCGCGAGGTCGGGATGCGGGACGGGCTCCAGCTGGAGGACCCGGTCCCCCTGGCCGGCAAGCTCGCCATGCTCGAGGCGCTGGTGGCCACCGGCGTCCGGCGGATCGAGGTGACCTCCTTCGTCTCGCCGAAGGCGGTGCCCGCCCTGGCCGACGCCGACCAGGTCGCGGCCGAGCTGCACCGCTTCGACGGCGTGCACTTCTCCGCCCTGGTGGCCAACCCGCGCGGCGCCGTCCGCGCGGTGGACGCCGGCATCGCACACCTGGAGTACGTCGTCTCCGCCGCCGACTCGCACAGCCGCGCCAACGCCGGCCGCTCCACCGCCGAGGCGGTCGCCGCGGTCGGGGAGATCGCCGAGCTCGCCCACGGCGCCGGCGGCTCCCTGGAGGTCATCGTCGCCACAGCCTGGGACTGCCCGTTCGACGGGCGGACGCCGGTGGCCCGCACCGTGGACGTCACCCGGGCCGCGGTCACCGCCGGCGCCGACCAGCTCTGCCTGGGCGACACGATCGGCACGACCACCCCGGCCCGCGTCGTCCGGCTGCTCGACGAGGTCCGCCGGGCCTGCCCGGGGGTGCCGCTGGGCGTGCACTTCCACGACACCCGCGGCACCGGCCAGGCCAACGCCCTGGCGGCCCTGCAGGCCGGCATCACCCAGCTCGACGCCTCGGTCGGTGGCCTGGGCGGGTGCCCGTTCGCCCCGGGCGCCAGCGGCAACATCGCCACCGAGGAGCTCGTCTACTGGCTGGCCGACGCCGACGTGGCGACCGGCATCGACCTGGCCGCCGTCCTGGCCGCGGCCGCGGTCACCGAGCGGGCCGTCGGCCACGAACTGCCCAGCTCCCTGTACCGGGCCGGCGGGCGCAACCAGCCCCGTGGCGCGTTCCTGCCGGCCTGACCATGGGTGACCGGTCGCACGGTGCCCCACCGGGTCGCGCGTGATGGGATCGACGCTGTGAACCCAGGTGCGGACGTCCCCCCGGCAGTGGTCGACCCCGCCGTGATGCGCGACGTGCTCGGGCACTTCGTCTCCGGCGTCACCGTGGTGACGGCGATGACCGTCGACGGCCCGGTGGGCTTCACCTGCCAGTCGTTCAGCTCGCTGTCCCTGGACCCGCCGCTGGTCGCCTTCGCCCCGGCCCGCACCTCACGCACCTGGCCGCTGCTCCGCGCGGCCGGCAGCTTCTGCGTCAACGTCCTCGCCGACTCCCAGAGCGGCCTCTCCCGGCAGTTCGCCCGCTCCGGCACCGACAAGTACGCCGGGGTGCAGTGGGCGCCGAGCCCGCACGGTGCCCCCGTGCTCGCCGACGTCGTCGCCTGGATCGACAGCGAGCTGTGGGCCGAGTACGACGGCGGTGACCACACCATCGTCGTCGCCCGGGTGCTGGACCTCGGCGCCGATGCCTCCCGTTCCCCGCTGCTGTTCCACCGCGGCGCCTACGGTCTCCAGCAGGCCCGGCTGGAGACCGACGAGCACTGATCCCGGCGGAGCGCCGGCCCCGCTAGTCGAAACGCAGGGCGAGCACGGCGACGTCGTCCCGGCGGTCCGGGTCCGCGCCGACCGCGTGCAGGCACAGCGCGGCCGGGTCGTCGTCGACCGGGGCGTCGCGCAGCCGCTGTACCAGGGCGGCGATCCCCTGGTCCAGGTCCTCCCCGGGCCGTTCGATCAGCCCGTCGGTGTAGGCCACCAGCGTCGCCCCACGCGGGATGCTCACCGCGCGGGACCTCCGCCGGTGCAGGACGTCGACACCGATCAGCATCCCGGTGATCCCGTCGAGCATCTCGACCGTGCCGTCGACGTGGCGCAGCAGCAGCGGCGGGTGCCCGGCGTTGGCCAGTTGCAGCCGCCAGGGCTCGCCCTCGGCGCTGGGCCGCTCGACCCGGCCGTAGATCATCGTCGCCATCCGGGCCACGTGCAGGCCCTGCACCAGCCGGTCGACCCGGCCGAGGATCTCTCCCGGGTCGCCCTCGCCGGCGTCCCAGGCGCAGGCCCGCAGCAGACCGCGCAGGTGCCCCATCGCCGCGGCTGCGGCGATGTCGTGCCCGACGACGTCGCCCACGGCCAGCCCCACACTGCCGTCGGGCAGGTGCAGCAGGTCGTAGAAGTCGCCGCCGACGTCGGCGGCGCTGGACGCGCTGAGGTAGTGCGCGGCAGCCACGACGCCGGGGATCTCCGGCAGCTCCGGCAGCAGGGAGCGCTGCAGCGTCTCGGCGACGCTGTGCTCCTGCTGGTAGAGCCGCACGTTGTCCATCGCCATGGCCGCCCGGCGGGAGAGGTCCCGGGCCAGGTCGACGTCGTCGGTGCCGAACCGCCGGTCCTGGGTCTCGGCGACCAGGGTGAGCGCGCCGAGCGTGCGGCGACGGGCCACCAGGGGGACGGTGAGCTGGGAGGAGGTGCCCAGCTCGGCCATCACCGCGCGCAGCGCCGGGTCGGGCGCGGCCCTGAGCAGGATCTCGTCGGTGATCTCCGGGACGAGCACCGGCTCACTGGACCGGAGGACCCGGCGGATGGGGGCGGCGTCGGGCAGGTCGGCGATCCGCAGCGCGGCGAAGCGTCGCAGCTCCTCGGTCATGCCCCGCCGGTGGGCGGAGGAGGTGCCGGTGACCGCGCCGTGCTCGTCGACCAGGGTGAGGAAGACCCAGTCGGCCAGCAGCGGTACGCACAGCGAGGCCAGCCGGTCGAGCAGGTCGTCCATGTCCAGCGTCGCGCTGAGGGTGCTGGTGGCCTCGGCCATCAGCGCCAGCCGGCTCTGCGCCCGCTCGGCCTCGACCCGGGCGGCGTCGGCGGCGGCGTGGGCCTCCTCGGCGTCGCGGCGGGCGGCCTGCTCTGCGGCGAACGCGGCCTTGCGGTCGTCCTCGACCCGCACCCGTTCGGTCACGTCGGTCTGGACGCCGACGAAGCTCACCAGCTCGCCCTCGCCGTCGAACACCGGGCTGATCGACAGCTGGTTCCAGAAGGCCGTGCCGTCCTTGCGGTAGTTGAGCAGCGTGGTGGTGACCGGCTGCTCGTCGCGCAGCGCCTGGCGCAGGTCGGCGATGGCCTTCTCCTCGGTCGCCGGGCCCTGCAGGAAGCGGCAGTTGCGCCCGACGCTCTCCTCGTAGGTGTAGCCGCTGATCCGCGTGAAGGAGGGGTTGACCCACACCAACGGGTCGTCCTCCTGCCGGGGGTCGGTGATGGTGAAGGCGATGTCGGTGGCGACGACGGCGCGCTCCCGCAGCGCCTGCAACTGGGCCTCGGGGTCGGCCGCATCGGTGGGCCCGTCGAGCTGCAGGAAGACCACCAGCGACATCCGCTGCTCGCTGTCGTCCCGGGACAGCGGGAAGCCGCTCACCCACAGCACCTGGTCGCCGTCGAGCTCCTCGTCGGCGGCCCGCCGTTCGTCCGAACTGCGCCGGGGGTTGAGCCGGACGGCCTCGCCGGCGACCAGCCGGCCGGCAGCGACGTCGGACAGCGGTCCGGCCGACCGCGCCAGTGGTGCACCGGACAGGTCGGTGAGGCCGGCCGAGGCCCCCCAGGTGTCGACGCCGACCGGCAGGCGCACGTTCCCGGCCAGCTCGATCGCCGCGGTGTTGGCGTAGGTCACCGTGCCGGCGGCCTGGTCGATGACCAGCACGGCGACCGGGACGTCGGAGAGGACACCGGGCAGCGCCGCCTGGGCGCCGCGCTGGGTGTCAGTGCCCGCGACGATCGCCTCGGCGGCCCCGACGACCGATGCCTGCTGGCGGCTCCGCTCGTCTGCCTGCTGGCGGCTCCGCTCGTCCTGGCCGGACGAGGCCGGGAGGACCTCGGTCAACGCTGCGGCGGCCTCGGGTGGCACCTGACGGGTGCCCGGGCCCCCGGGTCGTCTGTCTGACGGCACCGAGTGATTTTAGGAGATGGTCATCGGTTGCGCACCACGGAGTACCGCCCGGTCGGGCCGGTGTCACCCGCGCGGGTCATCCGGTGTGGTCGGTCCCGCCGGTCTCGGCCGGTGCGTCGGCGACCCGGGACCGCTGGCGCAGCCACAGCAGGCCGAGCACCGGGAGCAGCAGCGGGACGTACCCGTAGCCCTGCCCGTAGCCCGACCACACGGTGGCGTCCGGGAACGCCGCCGGGTCCAGCAGCGAGAGCGTGCCCACCACCAGCACGCCGGCCAGTTCGATCGAGCAGGCGACCACAGCGGTGCGCCGGCCACCGCGACCACCGCGGGCCAGTCCGACCGTGGCGATCACGTAGACCACCGCGGCGACGGCCGACAGCAGGTACGCCAGCGGCGCCTCGTCGAACTGCGTCGACAGCTGGACCGCCGCTCGTGCACCCGCGGCGAGGGCGAACACCCCGTAGAGCGCGACCAGCACCCGCCCCGGGCCGCGGATCGTGCCCGGCTCGGCGGACGTCCCCTCCGCGGCCGGCCGGCCCAGCGCACCGCCGTCAGCCACCGGTGACCTCCCACAGGTCCAGCAGTCGCCAGAGCATCACGGCGACGGCCAGCGCGGCGACCCCGAGCACCGTCCCCGCCCAGCGGGTCGGATCGGATCGGGCCCAGAGCAGCCCGGCGATCGGCAGCAGCACCACGCTGAGCAGGTAGGCGAGGAACGTGGGCAGGTCCTCGGGCCGGTCCCCGCCCGCGAGCGCGGCCACCGCCACGCCGAGCTGCACCAGCAACAGCAGCTCCAGCAGCCCGGTCCCGGCCAGGTGTGCGGTGCCGATCCGGCGCCGCAGCGCCGTGCTGAGCCCACCGAGGGCGGCCAGCACGACGGCGACGACGGTCGCGGCGACGACGAGCGGTGTGCTCACCGGTGGCGGCCGGTCAGGATGGGTGGCACGCCCCCATCCTGCCCGGCGGCCGGATCAGCGGTGCACGGTGGACATGTCCGGGTACCGGTCACCGGCCGCGGCCCCGGCCGGGGCGGCCTCGTCCAGCGCCCGCAGGTCCTCCTCGGTGAGGACGACGTCGGCGGCGGCCGCGTTCTCCTCCAGGTACCGCACCCGCTTGGTGCCCGGGATCGGCACGACCGCCGGGGCGCCGGCCCGGCCCGACTGGGCCATCACCCAGGCCAGCGCCAGCTGGGTGGCGGTGACGCCCTTGGCCTCGGCGAGCTCGCGGACCCGGTCGACGAGCTCCAGGTTCCGGATGAACGCCGCCCCCTGGAAACGGGGGTTGCGCCGGCGGAAGTCGTCGGGATCGAGGTCGTCGATGCTGCGGATCTGCCCGGAGAGGAAGCCGCGGCCGATCGGCGAGTAGGCGACGAAGCCGATGCCCAGCTCGGCGCAGGTGGCCAGCACGCCGTCCTCCTCCGGGTCGCGGGTCCACAGCGAGTACTCGGTCTGCAGCGCGGTGACCGGCAGCACGGCGTGCGCCCGGCGGATGGTGTCGGGCGCGGCCTCGGAGATCCCCGCGTGCCGGATCTTCCCGGCCTCCACCAGCTCGGCCAGCGCGCCCCAGGTCTCCTCGATCGGCACGGTCGTGTCGACCCGGTGCTGGTAGTAGAGGTCGATGACGTCGACGCCCAGCCGCTGCAGCGAGGCGTCGCAGGCGCGGTGCACGTACTCGGCGCGGCCGTTGATCCGGAGGAAGGAGCCGTCCTCGCCGCGCTCGTTGCCGAACTTGGTGGCCAGCACCACCTCGTCGCGGCGGCCGGCGATGGCCTGGCCGACGAGGCGTTCGTTGGTGAAGGGGCCGTACATGTCGGCGGTGTCGAGGAACGTGACGCCGAGGTCGAGGGCCCGGCCGATGGTGCGCTCGGCCTCCGACTGGTCCCCGGTGCCGTAGAACTCGCTCATCCCCATGCAGCCCAGACCCTGGGCGGAGACGGTCAGGTCGCGGAGCATGCGTGTCTGCATGGCCCCACCCTGCCCGCCGGCGAGCGTGCGCAACCCGGGCAGGGTGGTGACCAGCGCCTGGTTCCACGTGGAACGCGCCGGAAACGGCGGTCACCTACGGTGGGCGGGTGACCAGCGCACCCCGGAGGTTGGCCGGCCACCGCACCCGTAAGGCGACACCCGCGTCGCTCACCAGCCGGTCGTGGCAACAGCCCGCGGCGCACGAGCGGCAGGGGATGCAGGGCGACGTCGTCCTGGACATGGGCTGGGGCCGGCTGGTGTTCGGGCAGACGTTCGCCGACCTCTCCGGTGTGCTCACCGCGCTCCGGGCGGAGGAGTCCGGACGCCGGGACATCTGCGTCTATCCGTGGGACCCGCAGGTGCTCGTGGGCATGGCCCCCGACGAGCTGTTCATCGACCCCTCCTTCGTCTACCGGCTGCCGCTGCACCGCTACCGGCCCCGTGAGGAGGTCATCCGCGGCGTCTTCGTGCGCACGGTGACCTCCGCGGCCGAGATGGACCGGATCAACGAGCTGTACGCCCGCGCCGGCATGGTCACCGGCGACGCCGCCACGATGTGGCGCAACCACCGCACCCGCACCTTCACCTACCTGGTCGCCGAGGACACGCGCACCGGACAGGTGATCGGCACGGTCACCGGCGTCGACCACCAGCTGGCGTTCGGCGACCCCGACGGCGGCGCGAGTCTGTGGTGCCTGGCCGTCGACGCGCAGGACGCACCGGCCGGCGCCGGCGAGGCGCTGGTGCGGGTGCTCGCCGAGCGGTACGCGGCCCGCGGCCGGGCGCACCTGGACCTGTCGGTCATGCACGACAACCGCGCGGCGATCGCGCTCTACCTGAAGCTGGGCTTCTCCCGGATCTCCGCGGTCTGCGTCAAGCGGAAGAACCCGATCAACACCCCGCTGTTCGCCGCTCCCCCGCCCGGCCTGAACGAGCTCAACCCCTACGCGCGGATCATCGCCGACGAGGCGCTGCGCCGCGGGATCCGGGTGGAGGTCACCGACGCCGAGTTCGGCGAGCTGCGGCTGGCGCTGGGCGGGCGCTCGGTGCTCACCCGGGAGTCGCTGTCGGAGTTCACCTCGGCGGTGGCGATGAGCCGGTGCGACGACAAGCGGGTGACCCGCCGGATCATGGACCGTGCCGGCGTCCGGGTGCCGCGGGGTGCCGTGGTGTCCGACGGCGCGGACGCCGCTGCCCGGCAGCTGCTGGCCGACTGCGGTGCCGTGGTGGTCAAGCCGGCCCGCGGGGAGCAGGGCAAGGGCATCACCGTCGGCGTCCGCGACGAACCGTCGCTGGAGCGGGCCCTGGCGCTGGCGGTGCAGTACTGCCCTGACGTCCTGGTCGAGGAGCTGGTCGCCGGGGACGACCTGCGGGTCGTGGTGATCGACCACCGGGTGGTCGCCGCCGCACTCCGCCGGCCGGCCGAGGTGGTCGGCGACGGCCGGCAGGACGTGGCCGCCCTGGTCCGGGAGACCAGCCGCCGCCGGCAGCGGGCCACCGGCGGGGAGTCGAGCATCCCGCTGGACGACGCCACCGCCGAGGTGGTCGCCGACGCCGGGCACGCCATGGACGACGTCCTCCCGCGGGGCGAGCGGCTGCGGGTGCGGCGCACGGCGAACCTGCACACCGGCGGCACGATCGACGACGTCACCGACCGGCTGCACCCCGACATCGCGGCGTCGGCCGTGCGGGCCAGCCGGGCCATCGGCATCCCCGTCACCGGGCTGGACTTCATGGTCCCGGACGTCGCCGGGCCCGAGCACGTGTTCATCGAGGCCAACGAGCGGCCCGGGCTGGCCAACCACGAGCCCCAGCCGACCGTGGCGCGCTTCGTCGACCTGCTGTTCCCCGAGACCCGTGGGGTGGGCCGCTGACCGGCTACGTCGCCGCCGCCCTCGGCGGGGTGCTCGGTGCGCTGGCCCGCTGGGGCCTGGCCGAGGTGCTCCCCTCCCCCGCGGGCGGCTGGCCGTGGGCCACGCTGCTGGTCAACCTCACCGGGTGTGCGCTGATCGGCGCCCTGCTGGCCGTCCTGCTGGCCCGGCACCCGGACTCCCCCTGGCTGCGGCCGTTCCTGGTCACCGGGGTGCTCGGTGGGTACACGACGTTCTCCACCTTCGCGGTCGAGACCGTGCAGCTGGTCGAGGACGGCGCCGTCCTCCTGGCCGGCGGCTACGTGCTGGTGTCGGTGATCGGGGGCGTGCTGGCGGTGGTCGTCGGGCTGACCGCCGGCCGCGCGGTGGTGAGCCGGTCGTGACGGCGCTGTGGGTGGCGCTGGGGGCGCTGGCCGGGGCACCGCTGCGGCTGTTCGCCGACCGGGTGGCCACCGCCCGCCGGGGCCGGGGCAGCGTGCTGGGGACCCTGACCGTCAACGTGCTGGGCAGCGCCGTCCTCGGGGTGCTGCTGGGCCGGTCCGACGTCTCCCCCGCTGTCCTCGCCCTGGTGGGCACCGGCTTCTGCGGCACGCTCACCACCTTCTCCACCTTCGGCTGGGACGTCGTCCGGCTGGTGGAGGAGCGCGCCGTGCTGCGGGCGCTGGGCTACGTCACGGCGTCCTTGCTGCTCGGGCTGGGCGCCGCGGCGACCGGGTTCCTGCTCTCCCGCTGAGCCGCGGTGCGCACCAGGTGGGCTCCGTCACCTAGGGTCTGGGCGGATGAGTGGATCAACGCGCACCGGAGGAGATCAGGTGGAGGCCGACAGCCCGGTGGTGGTGGTCGCCAACCGCCTGCCCGTCGATCAGGTGACCGACCCCGACGGGACGACGCGGTACCAGCGCAGCCCCGGCGGCCTGGTCACCGCCCTCGAGCCGTTCGTCGCCGGCCGCGGCGGCGCCTGGGTCGGTTGGTCCGGCGCTGCGGGCGACGCCCCGGACCCCTTCGAGTCCGGTGGCATGTCGCTGGTGCCGGTGCCGCTCACCGAGGAGGAGGTGGACCGCTACTACGAGGGGTTCTCCAACGCCTCGCTGTGGCCGCTCTACCACGACGTCGTCGAGAAGCCGGAGTACCACCGCAAGTGGTGGGACGCCTACGTCCAGGTCAACAAGCGGTTCGCCGACCGGGCCGCCGAGGTGGCCGCCGAGGGCGCGATCGTCTGGGTGCACGACTACCAGTTGCAGCTGGTCCCGGCCATGCTGCGGCAGCAGCGCCCCGACCTGACCATCGGCTTCTTCCTGCACATCCCCTTCCCGCCCTACGAGCTGTTCACCCAGCTGCCGTGGCGCTCGGCCATCATCGAGGGGCTGCTCGGTGCCGACCTGATCGGCTTCCAGCAGCCGTCGGCGGCCAGCAACTTCATCAACCTGGCCCGGCGGCTGCACGACCTGCCGTACAAGGGCAACGCCATCTCCTACGAGGGCCGCACGGTCACCGCCAAGGCGTTCCCGATCTCCATCGACGTGTCCGCCTTCGACGACCTCGCCCGCAGCCCGGAGGTGCTGGCCCGGGCCGCGGAGATCCGCGAGGAGCTGGGCCAGCCGGACAAGATCGTGCTCGGCGTCGACCGGCTCGACTACACCAAGGGCATCGGGGTGCGCCTGGAGGCGTTCGAGGAGCTGCTCGAGGACGGCGCCCTGGAGGCCCCCTCGACGGTCCTGGTGCAGGTGGCCACCCCCAGCCGCGAGCGGGTCGAGCACTACGTGACGATGCGCGAGACGATCGAGCAGCAGGTCGGGCACATCAACGGCGTCTACGGCTCGATGGCCGGGCCGGCCGTGCACTACTTCAACCAGTCGATGCCCCGCGAGGAGCTGGCCGCGATGTACCGGGCGGCCGACGTCATGCTCGTCACCCCTTATCGCGACGGCATGAACCTGGTCGCCAAGGAGTACGTCGCCGCCCGCGGTGACGACGGTGGCGTGCTGGTGCTCAGCGAGTTCGCCGGGGCCGCCGCCGAGCTCAAGCAGGCACTGCTGGTGAACCCGCACGACATCGCGGGGGTGAAGGCCCAGCTGCTGCGCGCGCTGCGGATGGAGCCGGCGGAGAGCGCCAAGCGGATGAAGGCGATGCGCCGGCACATCACCAAGCACGACCTCGACCACTGGGCCAGCTCCTTCTTCGAGTCGTTGCAGGCCCAGGCGTGAGTCCGTCCCTGGACGCCGCCCTGGCGCAGGCACTGGACCACCTGGCCTCGTCCCGGCCGCTGCTGCTGGCCAGCGACTACGACGGCGTGCTGGCCCGGCTGCGGGACGACCCGGCGGCGGCGGTGCCCGAGCCGGGCGTCGGCGACCTGCTGGCCCGGCTGGCCGCCGTCGACGGGGCGACCGTCGCCCTGGTGAGCGGACGAGGGGTCGCTGACCTGCAGGCCACCAGCGGGCTGACCGGACCGTTCCGCTGGGTGGGCAGCCACGGCGCGGAGTTCGACGGGCCGCTCACCGGTGACCTCGCCGTCCGCCGTGACGAGCTGGCCGCGGCGCTCGCCCCGCTGGTCGAGGCCGTCCCCGGCGCCCGGCTGGAGCACAAGCCGGCCAGTGCCGCGGTGCACGTGCGCACCGTCGCCGACCGTGCCGCAGCCTCCCGGCTGCTCGCCGAGGTCGCCGCCGGCCCCGGTGCCGACCCGGCGCTCACCGCCAAGCCGGGCAAGGACGTCCTGGAGCTGGCGGTCACCGACGCCGACAAGGGCTCGGCCCTGGTCCGGCTGCGTGCGGAGCTGGGTGCCCAGGGGGTGCTGTACCTCGGGGACGACGTGACCGACGAGGACGGCTTCCGCGCCCTGGCCCCCGACGGCGTCACGGTCAAGGTCGGTGACGGTGACACCGCCGCGGCCCACCGGGTGCCCGATCTGGACGGTGTGCGCGCCGTCCTCGAGTGGCTGGTCACCGCCCTGCACGCCTGAACGCAACCGTCTCACCGGCCTCACCAGGCCCTTTCCGTTCCCTTCTCCCCCACTGTGACCGTCGGCCCCCCGGGTCGGCGGTCACAGTCGTTCCCGGTGCTGCCGATTCGTCACATCACGCCGTGGTCTCGCCGTCTGACCTGGTCGGACGCTGATCCGCGGCCATTGTCGACATGGGCATGAAACACCATTTCTGACCCATGAAATGGCAATCAAGAAAAGGCGAGTGCTCGCATGGAGTTCACCTTCAGGTGGTCCGGCGGGCGCCGATGAAGCCATCGCTGTGCGGGGCACGCCCCACGGCGCACCAACGGGAAGAGGCAGGCGTGGAAGGTCTGGACGACATCGTCGAGGAGTTCCTCGTGGAGAGCCACGAGAACCTCGATCAGCTGGACCAGGATCTGGTCGCACTGGAGCAGGACCCCCGTTCGCGGGACCGGCTCTCGAGCATCTTCCGGACCATCCACACGATCAAGGGCACCAGCGGCTTCCTGGCCTTCAACCGGCTGGAGGAGGTCGCGCACGTCGGGGAGAACCTGCTCTCCCGGCTGCGGGACGGCGCCCTGGAGCTGACCCCGGTCCGCACCGACGCACTGCTGCAGATGGTCGACACCATCCGGGCCCTGCTCGCCGCCATCGAGGCCTCCGGTGGGGAGGGCTCCGTCGTGGTCGCGGACACCGTCGCCACGCTCAGCGCCGTCCTCGAGGACGCCCCCGCCCCGGTCGCCGCGCCCGAGCCGGAGCCCGCACCGGCCACGGCCGAGGTGCCGGTCGAGGTGCCGGTCGAGGTGCCGGTCGAGGCCCTGGCGGCCCCGGCCGAGCCCGCTCCCGCCAAGCGCGCCGCCGCCAAGAAGGCGCCGGTCAAGAAGGCCGCGCCGAAGACCCCCCGTGTGCCCAAGGCCGCCGCACCGGCCGTCCCGAAGCCGGCTCCCGTGCCGGCCGCCGAGATGCTCCCGGCCGCACCGTCCGCGCCGGCTCCGGCCGTCGACGTCCCGAAGGAGGTCCCCATGGAGGTCCCGGTGGCCGAGGCCCCCGCCCTGCCCCCGACCGCGGCCGAGGCCGTCCCGGAGCCCGGCGAGGAGCGCGCCGGCGCCCAGCCCGGCCGGCGGGCCGTGGCCGACAGCACCATCCGGGTCGACGTCGACCTGCTCGACGCCCTGATGCTGCTCGTCGGTGAGCTCGTGCTCACCCGCAACCAGATCGTCCAGTACGTCGGCCGGCAGACCGACCAGGACCTGGTCCGGGCCTCCCAGCGGCTGAACCTGATCGCCAGCGAGCTGCAGGAGGGCGTCATGAAGACGCGCATGCAGCCGATCGACCACATCTGGAGCAAGCTCCCCCGCGTCGTCCGCGACCTCGGTCTGCAGTGCGGCAAGTCGGTCCGCCTGGAGATGGAGGGCCGGGAGACCGAGCTGGACAAGACCCTGCTCGAGGCGGTCAAGGACCCGCTGACCCACCTGGTCCGCAACTCCGTCGACCACGGCGTCGAGCCGGCCGGGGTCCGCACGGCCGCCGGGAAGCCGGCCGAGGGCGTGCTGACCCTGCGGGCCCGGCACGAGAGCGGCCAGGTCGTGGTCGAGGTCGCCGACGACGGCGCCGGTATCGACCCGGTGAAGATCGGCGCCAAGGCCGTCGAGCGCGGGCTGCTCACGCCGGACGCGCTGTCCCGGATGAGCCCCGCCGACATCCTGCAGCTGGTCTTCCTGCCCGGTTTCTCCACTGCCGCTGCGGTCACCAACGTCTCCGGCCGCGGCGTCGGGATGGACGTGGTCAAGACCAACATCGAGTCCATCGGCGGCACGATCGAGGTCGAGTCGGTGCCCGGGCGCGGCACCTGCACCCGGCTCCGGATCCCGCTGACCCTGGCGATCGTCCCGGCACTGACCATCGAGTGCGCGGGCGACCGCTACGCCATCCCGCAGATCAGCCTGCAGGAGCTCGTCGCCCTGGACGCCGAGAAGGCCGCAGCCGCCGTCGAGGAGGTCGGTGGGGCGTCGGTCTACCGGCTCCGTGGCGAGCTGCTCCCCCTGGTGCACCTCGCCGACGTCCTGGGCCTGCCCTCCGACCGGCACGACGGCCACGTGGTCATCGCGGTGCTCCGCTCGGAGGGACGCCGGTTCGGGCTGGTCGTCGACCGGGTCATCAACACCGAGGAGATCGTCGTCAAGGCGGTCGGCGGCCAGATGAAGGCCATCGGGCTGTACTCCGGGGCCACCGTGCTCGGGGACGGCGCCGTCGCGCTCATCCTCGACGTCCAGGCGCTCGCCCGCCGGGCGCTGCGCGCCGAGACCGCCGAGCGCCAGGAGGCCCGCGTGGCCGCCAGCGTCACCATCGCCGTCCAGGAGCGCCAGCGGATGCTGCTCGCGGCCATCGGCGGCGGCCGGCGGGTCGCCATCCCGCTGGACACCGTCACCCGGCTGGAGCAGGTGCGCAGCGAGACCGTCGAGCGGGTGGGCTCCCGTGAGGTGGTCCAGTACCGCGGCGCGATCCTGCCGATCGTCCGGCTCGACCGGCACCTGGGCGCGTTCGGCGACAACGAGCGGGAGACGCTGGAGGTCATCGTCTACGCCGACCACGGGCGCAGCGTGGCGATCGTGGTCGAGGAGATCCTCGACATCGTCGACGGCGAGGCCTCGGTGCACAGCGACATCGACGACCTCGGACTGCTCGGCTCGGCCGTCATCGGCGACCGCGTCACCGAGCTGCTCGACGTCCGGGCGGCCATCCTCGCCGCCGACCCGGCGTTCTACACCACGGCCCCGGCCGCCTTGCCCTCC
The DNA here is from genome assembly GCF_026967925.1 of Modestobacter sp. VKM Ac-2985. GTDB lineage: Bacteria > Actinomycetota > Actinomycetes > Mycobacteriales > Geodermatophilaceae > Modestobacter. The sequence continues at coordinate 302,436 of NZ_JAPVBI010000002.1, forward strand.
CCCGATGCGTTCGCCGTCGACGGCGCCGGGTTCCCCGCCCCCCTGATGGAGGTCTGACATGAGCACCGCGACCGAGGCCTGGACCGTGCCGGCGACCAGTCAGCTCGCCACCTTCTGGCTGGACGGCGACCTCTACGGCGTCGAGGTCGAACACGTCCAGGAGGTGCTGCGCAGCCAGAGCATCACCCGGGTGCCGCTGGCACCGCCGGCCGTCGCCGGGCTGATCAACCTGCGCGGCCAGGTCGTCACCGCGATCGAGCTGCGGGAGCGGCTCGGCAGGCCGGCCCGCCCCGAGGGTGAGCAGCCCGTCGTGATCGTGGTCCGGCTGCACGGCGAGGCGGTCAGCCTGCTGGTCGACAGCATCGCCGACGTCGTGGACGTCGACGTCCGCGACTTCGAGGCCCCGCCGGACACGCTCGACGGTGCGGCCCGCGAGCTGATCCGGGGCGCCTACAAGCTCTCCGGCCAGCTCCTCCTCGCCCTCGACGTGAACCGCGCCGTCGGCACCTGAACGACCGCACCACCGCACCGCATCGCACCGCCACCCGATCCCCTCCCCTACCTGGAGACAGTCCATGAGCACCACAGCTCTTCCCCCTCGGCGGCTCGGGTGGTTCGCCGACCGACCGATCGGCGTCAAGATCGGTGCGGTCATCACCCTGCTCGCCGTCGTCGTCCTCGGCACGAACGCGCTGGCGATCGGCCGGATCAACGACATGCGCGCCGGCCAGGAGGCGATCTACACCGAGAACCTCAAGCCGTTGAACGAGCTGGCGGCCATCCAGCGGGCCGTGGCGGCCTACCGCTCCCGCGTCCTGCAGTACCCCGTCTACTCCGTCGCGGACCGCCCGAAGATCACCGAACAGGCACAGGGGAAGCTGGCCGACCTGCGGGCCGCCTCGGACGCGTACACCCCCCACGCCGTGAACCAGGCTGCTCTCGACACCTTCGAGGCGTCCTTCGGTCAGTTCGTCCAGCTCAACGAGACCCAGCTGGTACCGGCCGCCGACGCCGGTGACCTGGCGAGGTTCGGCCTGGTCTACCAGAACACCGCCGCCCAGATCGTCATCGACTTCTCCCAGGCGATGGAGGACGAGGGCGTGGCCCAGTCGGAGGTGGCCGCCGCCCGCAACGCCGAAGCCGCCGCCGCCGCCGATCGTGCGATCACGAACCTGCTCGTGGTGGCACTGATCGGCATCCTGGTCGCCGGCGGCCTCGGAGTCCTGGTCGTCCGCCGGATCCTGGCGACCGTCCGCTCCGTGCAGACCTCCGTCCAGGCCATGGCCGACGGTGACCTGACCGTGCTGCCCGAGGTGCGCGACCGGGACGAGATCGGCCAGATGGCCGAGTCGCTCGCCGCCGCCCAGACCAACCTGCGTTCGGTGATGGCCTCCGTGGTCGCCTCGTCCGATGCGGTCGCGGCCGCCTCGGAGGAGCTGTCGGCGTCCTCGGCGCAGATCTCCGCCTCGGCGGAGGAGACGTCGGCGCAGTCCGGGGTCGTCTCGGCTGCTGCCGAGGAGGTCAGCCGGAACGTGGCGACGGTGGCTGCGGGTGCGGAGGAGATGGGGGCGTCGATCCGGGAGATCTCCCAGAACGCGAACGAGGCGGCGCGGGTGGCGGCGCAGGCGGTGGCGGAGGCGGAGACGACGAACGCGACGGTGATGAAGCTGGGTGACTCCTCGCGGGAGATCGGGAACGTGATCAAGGTGATCACCTCGATCGCGGAGCAGACGAACCTGCTGGCGCTCAACGCCACGATCGAGGCCGCCCGGGCCGGTGAGGCCGGCAAGGGGTTCGCCGTCGTCGCGAACGAGGTGAAGGAGCTGGCGCAGGAGACGGCGCGGGCGACGGAGGACATCGCCCGTCGGGTGGAGGCGATCCAGGGTGACACCTCCGGTGCGGTGTCGGCGATCGGTCGGATCAGCGAGATCATCGGGTCGATCAACGACTTCCAGCTGACCATCGCCAGCGCGGTGGAGGAGCAGACGGCCACGACCAACGAGATGTCCCGGTCGGTGCAGGAGGCCGCCGGCGGTTCCACCGAGATCGCCACGAACATCACCGGCGTCTCCACGGCGGCGTCCTCGACCACGCAGGCGCTGGGGCAGACCCGGCAGGCCGTGGACGAGCTCTCCCGCATGGCCAGCGACCTCCGCACGACGGTGGCCCGCTTCTCCTACTGACGACTCTCCCGCCGAGAGGCCCGAACCGCACGACTTCCGCGGCCGCTGTCTCGCCCCCTTCCCCGGGCGAGGCAGCGGCTGCGGTCATGTCCCGGCACCCCGCCCCCACACGAGCCCCCGGGGGGGCGCATCGAGTGACAGCTGAGCGGGCTTCCCAGCGGATTGATGCCCGCTCAGCTGTCACTCGACGGAGCGCGGCCGTGGGCTGGCGTCCGAGTCGACAAAGGGCCGCGGGGTGTCGGTCATCGACCATTCTCCACGCCTTTCCGCAACACGCCGCATGCATCGGTACCGCGCATTACCGGATCCTCCACCATGGCCCACGAACGACCCTCGGGGAATGTCAGGACGACGCCGTCCGAACCGATCCGAGGTGTTCCACTCCCCCGCCGATCCGGAGAACGCAACACCTCTCTCTGGAACGGGTGCAATCGGTCCCATCCATCTCGATCCCGCCTTGCCCGTTCCAGATCAGGAGACCCGCCATGCGCTCCCCCGCCCCGACCGGCCCGTCGAATTGGTTCGCCGACCGCCGGCTCGCCGTGAAGTTCGGCCTCATGATCGGCGTCGTCGTCCTGGCCTTCGGTGTGCTGGTGACCGCGACGCTGTCCTCGAACGCCACCGTCCGGGACGCCAGCGCGCGCCTGGCGGAGCTGGACGAGGCGGCCGAGCTGGTGCTGCAGCTGGACACCCGGGCCAGTGAGCTGAAGGTGGACGGCCTCAAGGCCCTGGTGAGCCCCACTCCCGCCGACCAGATGGTCGACGTGACCGACGACGTCGCGACGGCGGACGCGCTGCTGGACGAGCTCCGGGGCGTCCCGCTGACCGGGGCCAGCGCCGCGGCGGCAGCTGCCGTGCAGTCGACCTTCGGCGACTACCAGGAGGGGCTCAGGGCCTTCGTGCAGGCGGCCGTGGCCGACCAGGTCGGCATGCGGGCCCGCTTCGAGGAGATCCAGGTCGCCAACGACCTGACGGACGGGGCTGTCGGCGAGGCCAAGGACGCGCTGGCCGCGGAGTCCGCGGTCGCCCAGGCCGAGCTGGACGCCGCGATCACCCAGGGGGCCCGCACCACGGAGATCGCCGCAGCCCTGGGGCTGGTGGTGATCCTGGTGATCTGCCTGCTCACCCAGCGTTCGCTGGCCCGTCCGTTGCGGCAGGTCCAGGCATCACTGGAGGCCATGGCGACCGGTGACCTGACCGTGGACGCCGGCGTCTCGTCCCGGGACGAGGTCGGCCAGATGGCGGTCGCGCTGGGCACCGCGCAGGAGCACCTGCGTGCGGTGATCGCCTCGGTCGCCGCGTCCTCGGATGCGGTGGCGGCTGCCTCGGAGGAGCTGTCGGCGTCCTCGGCGCAGATCTCCGCCTCGGCGGAGGAGACCTCGGCGCAGTCCGGGGTCGTCTCGGCGGCGGCGGAGGAGGTCTCCCGCAGCGTGGCGACGGTGGCGGCGGGTGCCGACGAGATGAGCTCGGCGATCCGGGAGATCAGTCAGAGCGTGAACGAGGCCACCCGGGTCGCCGCCCAGGCCGTGGGCGAGGCGGAGACCACCACGCAGACCATCACCAAGCTCGGCACGTCGTCGCAGGAGATCGGTGCGGTGGTGAAGGCGATCACCTCGATCGCGGAGCAGACGAACCTGCTGGCGCTGAACGCCACGATCGAGGCAGCCCGGGCCGGTGAGGCCGGCAAGGGCTTCGCCGTCGTCGCCAACGAGGTCAAGGAGCTGGCGCAGGAGACGGCGCGGGCGACGGAGGACATCGCCCGTCGGGTGGAGGCGATCCAGGGTGACACCTCCGGTGCGGTGTCGGCGATCGGTCGGATCAGCGAGATCATCGGGTCGATCAACGACTTCCAGCTGACCATCGCCAGCGCGGTGGAGGAGCAGACCGCCACGACCAACGAGATGTCGCGGTCGGTGCAGGAGGCCGCCGGCGGTTCCACCGAGATCGCCACGAACATCACCGGCGTCTCGGCGGCAGCCACCTCGACCACCGAGGCGCTGGGGCAGACCCGGCAGGCCGTGGACGAGCTGTCCCGGATGGCCAGCGACCTGCGGGGGAGCGTGTCCCGCTTCACCTGGTGACAACACTCGGCCGTCATCGTCCCGGGGTGTCGTGGTGACCCGCGGCGACCATTCCGAGATGTCGACAAAGGCGCACCGACAACCGGTTGATGCACTTTTGTGTCGCACCCGATGCGACACGCAAAGAAAACGACACCTTGCATTACCGGATCGATCACCATGGTCCTCACTCGCCGATCGCGGACGAATGCGAATCGGTGGAGCGAGCGGTCAGGTCACCGGGCCGACCCTTCCCACCGCACAGTGCACGCACCCTCAGGAGAAACACATGTCCGTCAGCCCGCTGGCCCGCTCCCGTTCGTTGTGGGGCGACCGCACCGTCAAGACCAAGGTGCTCGCCTCGGCGGGCTTCGCCGGCGTGGTCGCCGCCGGCATCGGCATCATGGGGATGACGGCGCTCAGCGCCTCGGCGGCGTCCGCCGAGCAGCTGTACACGGACAACACGCTCGGCGTCGCCCGCGCCGCCGACCTGGACGCCCTGGTGGGCGACATGCGGGTCAATCTCCGCGACACCATCCTGGGGGCCGACCCGGCGGAGAACATCGCCGCGATCGAGACGCTGGGTGCCGACTTCCAGTCCGCTGCGGACGCCTACCGGGAGGTGACGGCGAGCCCGGAGAAGCTGGCCCTCCTCGATGAGGTGACCGAAGAGATCGATGCGTACGTCGCCTTCCAGCAGGACGTCCTGGTCCCGCTCGCCCAGGCTCAGGACTTCGCGGGCTGGATGAGCCGCAACGCCACCGAGGGCACCCCGCTCGTCACGGCGGCCGAGGCGGAGATCCGTGAGCTCCGCGACCTGGAGTCGGCGGAGGCGAAGCAGGCCGCCGCGGACGTCCGGGCCGACTACGAGTCCCAGCGCACCGTCGACATCGTCTTCATGGTCGTCGGCATCGGCATCGCCCTCGCTCTCGGCTGGGTCGTCGCCACCGGGGTCGCCCGGGCCACCGGGAAGGTCAAGTACGTCGTGGAGGGTCTCGCCCAGGGCGACCTGACCCGGACCAGCGGGCTGACCACCCGCGACGAGCTGGGCCAGATGGGTCAGGCACTGGACGCCGCGATCGACAGCCTGCGCGGGGTGATGGCCTCGGTGGTGGCGTCCTCGGATGCGGTGGCGGCTGCCTCGGAGGAGCTGTCGGCGTCCTCGGCGCAGATCTCCTCTTCGGCGGAGGAGACCTCGGCGCAGTCCGGGGTCGTCTCGGCTGCTGCCGAGGAGGTGTCGCGGAACGTGGCGACGGTGGCTGCGGGTGCGGAGGAGATGGGGGCGTCGATCCGGGAGATCTCCCAGAACGCGAACGAGGCGGCGCGGGTGGCGGCGCAGGCGGTCGCGGAGGCGGAGACGACGAACGCGACGGTGATGAAGCTGGGTGACTCCTCGCGGGAGATCGGGAACGTGATCAAGGTGATCACCTCGATCGCGGAGCAGACGAACCTGCTGGCGCTGAACGCCACGATCGAGGCAGCCCGGGCCGGTGAGGCCGGCAAGGGCTTCGCCGTCGTCGCCAACGAGGTCAAGGAGCTGGCGCAGGAGACGGCGCGGGCGACGGAGGACATCGCCCGTCGGGTGGAGGCGATCCAGGGTGACACCTCCGGTGCGGTGTCGGCGATCGGTCGGATCAGCGAGATCATCGGGTCGATCAACGACTTCCAGCTGACCATCGCCTCGGCGGTGGAGGAGCAGACCGCCACCACGAACGAGATGTCCCGGTCGGTGCAGGAGGCCGCCGGCGGTTCCACCGAGATCGCCACGAACATCACCGGCGTCTCGGCGGCAGCCACCTCGACCACCGAGGCGCTGGGGCAGACCCGGCAGGCCGTGGACGAGCTGTCCCGGATGGCGAGCGACCTGCGGGGGAGCGTGTCCCGCTTCAGCTTCTGATCCGCTCCACCGAACAGCAGGGCCGCACGGACCTCAGGTCCGTGCGGCCCTGCTGCGTTCCCCACCCGGTCACCCGTGGGGCATGTCGACTCGTCGTCCCTGGCCGATGGTCTTCGACCTTTCTGCTGGTCAGCGCCGCGACACGCCCAGAGGGTCAGCGACTGGGCCGGCCTGGTGCCCGACGATCTGCCGGACGAGACCGAGTCACATGCGCCCCACGGGGCCCACGCGTGACCGGCCGCCACGCCACCGACCGACGGACCGGTCGGGCCGGCTCGAGCCCAGGAGGCCCCTTCGTGAGCGCACCATCCGTCCTCGCCCGGTTCCGGCTGCGCGGGATCATGGCCAAGATCGTCGCCGCTGTGGGGCTGGCCGTCGTCGTGGCCGTCGGGGTCGGCCTGGTCGGGCTGGGCAGCCTGGGGGAGTCGGCGGACACCACCGAGGCCATGTACCAGGACGAACTGGTCGGCACGGTCGACGTCGAGGCCGTGCGGGGCGAGGTCTACGCGCTGCGGCTGTCGGCCGTGAACTACGCCGTCGCGACCGACCCGATGGAGAAGCAGGGCTACATGGGCGATCGGCAGGCCGCCTACCAGGGCCTGGCGCGGGCGGCCTCGCACTACCTGGCGACCCAGCCGACCGCGCGGAGCCGCGAGCTGATCGACCACGCGCTGGCCGAGGTGAACGAGTTCAAGGCCGTGATGCCCGGTCTCGACGACCTGGCCGACGCAGGGGACCTGGCCGCGTGGTCGCAGGCCCGCTCCACCCAGGCCGACCCGATCGCCGAGTCGATCCTGGCCGACCTGGACGAGCTCGCGACGCTGCGCCAGGACAACGCAGCAGCGAGCGCGGCCGATGCGCGGGCGTCCTTCCAGGAGACGCGCTGGGTGCTGATCGGGGTGATCGTGGCCGGAGCCGCCGCAGCGCTGGCGATCGGCGTGCTGGTGGCCCGCCGGATCACGACCGGGCTGCGCCGGGTGCAGCACGCCGCCGAGGGCCTCGCCGCCGGCGACCTGACCCGCACCGCCGCCGTGGCCTCCGGGGACGAGGTGGGCCGGACGGCGGTGGCGCTGGACGGCGCGATGACCCAACTGCGGTCGGTGATGGCCTCGGTGGTCGCGTCGGCGGATGCGGTGGCCGCGTCGTCGGAGGAGCTGTCTGCCTCGTCGGCGCAGATCTCGTCCTCGGCGGAGGAGACCTCGGCGCAGTCCGGGGTGGTGTCGGCGGCGGCGGCGGAGGTGTCGCGGAACGTGGCGACGGTGGCGGCGGGTGCGGAGGAGATGGGTGCGTCGATCCGGGAGATCAGCCAGAACGCGAACGACGCGGCGCGGGTGGCGGCGTCGGCGGTGAGCGAGGCGGAGGCGACGACGGCGACGATCACGCAGCTGGGGATCTCCTCCAAGGAGATCGGTGCGGTGGTCAAGACGATCACGTCCATCGCGGAGCAGACGAACCTGCTGGCGCTGAACGCCACGATCGAGGCCGCCCGGGCCGGTGAGGCGGGCAAGGGGTTCGCGGTGGTGGCCAACGAGGTGAAGGAGCTGGCGCAGGAGACGGCGCGGGCGACGGAGGACATCGCCCGTCGGGTGGAGGCGATCCAGGGCGACACCGGCAAGGCGATCGAGGCCATCGGCGGGATCAGTGCGGTGATCGGGTCGATCAACGACTTCCAGCTGACCATCGCCTCAGCGGTGGAGGAGCAGACCGCCACGACGAACGAGATGTCGCGGTCGGTGCAGGAGGCCGCAGGCGGGTCGACGGAGATCGCCACCAACATCACCGGGGTCTCGGCGGCGGCCAGCTCGACGACGCAGGCGCTGGGGCAGACCCGGCAGGCCGTGGACGAGCTGTCCCGGATGGCCAGCGATCTGCGGGGGAGTGTGGCCCGCTTCACGTACTGAGGAACGCGTTTGAACAGATCGTGACGGGGCACTGACCGTCCGGCAGCAACGCGCCGAGGTCGCCTGCTCGCTGTCCTGCGAGCGGGTGACCTCCGCGTGGCGCTGCGGCCCGGGCTGCCAGCACGATGGCCTGACCACTTCCCTGGAGGCGACGTGCCCTACTCCCTGGTCAGCGCTGCGACGCTCGGCTTCGACCTCGTCCGTCTGCCCGCTGGTGGCCAGGTCGCCGACGTCCTGGTGACCGGCATCGGTGCCGATGCCGCCACCCTGCACCGGATCGCTGCCGCGCACCCCGCCGCCGGCCGCCCCGACGACGAGCGCGCGGCCCTCGCCGTCCGCGCCCGCCGGGCCCACGAACTGGCCGCCGGCGGCGTCCCGCAGCTGCGCGACCTGACCGCCCCGGCCGGCGAGGACCGGTCCGCCCGCCTGGTCGCCCTGCTGGAACGCGGCACGATCGGCAACACCCCCGCCCTGGAACGGCTGGTGCGCGACGACGTCCTCGGCCCGGACCACCCCGTCGTGGCCGACCTCGACCCGGCGGTGACGACCCAGGCCGCTGATGTGCTCGCCGATGCGGCCACTGGGTGGTGGGCCTCGGACGCACTCGACGGACCGACCCGGCAGGAGCTCACCAGCCCCTTCGCGACCGCGACCGCCTGGGAGCCCGGTCCGCGACCGGACCTCGGCCCCGCGGCCCCGGGTGTCGCTGCCTTCTTCGAGGAGCTGCGCGGGCTGGACGAGCCCGGGCGCCGGCGGTGGCGGCTGGCCGTCGACGCCGGGCGGGCCCAGCGACGTCCCTGGGCTGCGGCGATGCACGGCGCCTCCTGGGCCGCGCACGTCTCCGGTCGCACCCGCACCCTGGCCGCCGTCCAGCTGATGACCGTCGGGGTCTTCGCCGAGGCCGGCTTCTCCCCCCGGGACGGCGCCGAGGGCGTCTGGAACGCACTGGCCGGCTGCGTGCAGGGCCTGGCGATGGCCGACCTGCTGGACGAGGAGTCCCTCGCCGTGCTGGGTGGCCCCTGGGCCGCGGTGACCGGGAGGTCCCTCCCTCTCGAGGGGTGAATCGCGCTCGATCTGCAGGACACGTCCGAATCCGCTCAAGGCCCGGCACGGGATGCCGATACAGGTCTGGAGCGGCCCACCGGCCGGCACATCGGCTGCGGGGGAACGCGTGGAACAGATCAGGGTGATGGTCGTCGACGACTCCGTCGTCGTCCGCAAGATCGTGACGGACGTGCTGTCCGAGGACCCGATGATCACGGTCGTCGGCACGGCACCGAACGGCCGGCTGGCCGTGGCCAAGCTCGAGCAGCTCAAGCCCGACCTGGTCACGATGGACATCGAGATGCCGGAGATGAACGGCATCGAGGCGGTGCGCGCGATCCGCAGCCGGGCCGGCGGTCAGACGTACAGCCGGGTGCCGATCATCATGTTCAGCACGCTGACCGAGCGGGGTGCCTCCGCGACCCTGGACGCGCTGTCCGCCGGTGCCAACGAGTACGTGACCAAGCCGGCCAACGTCGGCAGCGTCGCCCAGTCGATGGAGAGCGTGCGCCAGCAGCTCATCCCCAAGATCAAGGCCCTCACCGGCCGGCCGATGACCAGCGGCCCTGCGGCCGCCCCGGTCGCCGCGCCGGTCGCCGTCCGCCCGCCGGCGGCGCGCACCCGCGCTCCCAAGGAGCCGGCCGTGCTCGTGATCGGCTCCTCCACCGGTGGCCCCGAGGCGCTGACCAAGGTGCTGCCGCTGCTGCCGGCGTCCCTCCCGGTGCCGGTGCTGCTGGTGCAGCACATGCCCCCCGTCTTCACCCGCCAGTTCGCCCAGCGGCTGGACCGGCTCTGCCCGCTCACGGTGGTCGAGGCCACCGACGGCAGCCCGCTCGTGCCCGGCACCGTGCACATCGCCCCCGGTGACTTCCACCTGACCGTGGGCACCAGCGGGGCCAACAAGCGGACGGCGCTGAACCAGGCACCGCCGGAGAACTTCTGCCGGCCGGCCGTCGACGTCCTCTTCCGCTCGGCCGTGGCCGCCTTCGACGGCGCCGTGCTCGGCGTCGTGCTCACCGGCATGGGCTCGGACGGGCGCATCGGCGCCGGACAGATCCGGGACGCCGGCGGCACGGTCGTCGTCCAGGACCAGGCCACCTCGGTGGTCTGGGGCATGCCCGGTGCGGTCGCCCAGGCCGGCTTCGCCGACGAGGTGCTGCCCCTGGACCGCGTCGCCGAGGCGATCGTCCGGCTCCTCCCGACCCCACGTCCGGCCGCCAGCTTCGCCGCTGCCCGGGCCGCTGCCCCGATGGGAGGCCGACGATGACCCTCACCGCCACGAGCTTCGACTGGGTGCGCCAGCTGGTGCACCGCGAGAGCGCGATCGTCCTGCAGCCCGGCAAGGAGTACCTGGTCGAGGCCCGGCTGCTGCCGATGGCCCAGCAGCGCGGCATGGCCGGGGTGAGCGAGCTCGTCGAGTCTGTCCGCAAGACCCCCGACCCGGCGGTCACCCGGCGGATCGTGGAGGCCCTGACCACGAACGAGACGTCGTGGTTCCGGGACGGCGACCCGTTCACCTCCTTCACCGGCACGGTGCTGCCGCAGCTGCTGGCCGCCCGCCGGCCCGACGAGCGGCTGCAGATCTGGTCGGCGGCCTGCTCCAGCGGGCAGGAGGCCTACACGATCGCCATGCTGCTGGCCGACGCGCTGCCCAACGCCCCCACCCGGGTGTCGATCACCGCGACCGACCTGTCCCAGAAGATGGTGGAACGCACCCGTGCCGGCCGGTTCAGCCAGCTGGAGGTCAACCGGGGTCTGCCCGCCACGATGCTGGTGCGGCACTTCACCCGCAGTGGGAACGAGTGGGAGATCGCCCCGGCGCTGCGCCGGATGATCACCGCGAGCGAGTGCAACCTCGCCGCCCCGCTGCCCAGGATGGGCCCGTTCGACGTGGTCTACCTGCGCAACGTCCTCATCTACTTCGACCTGCCCACCAAGCAGGCGATCTTGACCCGAGTCCGCCAGCTCATGCGCCCTGACGGGTGGCTGTTCCTGGGTGCGGCGGAGACCACGCTCGGTGTCGACGAGAACTGGGAGCGGGTCGTCCTCGGCCGCGGCTCCGCCTACCGTCCGCGAAAGGGAACCTGACCGTGCGAGCTCTGGTGATCGACGATTCCCGCGCCATGCGCCGCATCGTCGGCAGCATCCTCAAGGACTTCGGTTTCGAGGTGCGTGAGGCCGGAGACGGCCAGCAGGCCCTCGACGCGCTGCAGGAGGGGAAGGCCGAGGGCTGGGTCCCCGACCTCTGCTGCATCGACTGGAACATGCCGGTGATGGACGGGCTCCAGTTCGTCGTCGCCGTCCGCGCCAACCCCGAGCTCCGCCAGGTGACGCTGATGATGGTCACCACGGAGAGCGAGACGGGCCGGATCGTCAAGGCGCTGGCCGCCGGCGCCCACGAGTACCTGATCAAGCCGTTCACCGCCGACGCGCTCCGCGACAAGCTGGCGCTGCTCGGCCTGCTCCCCGAGGAGGTGTCCGCGTGACCCTGCAGGAAGCCCAGCCGATCACCGCGCTGCTGGACCCGGAGACGGTGCAGAGCATCGCCGACGAGATCTGGCCGACCCTGGTCGGTGACGGTGAGGCGTTCGTCCCCGTCCCGGTCGCACCGCCGGCCGAGGTGGTCAGCGCGTGGGTGACGATCACCGGCCCGTGGAACGGCGCCGTCGTCCTCACCTGCGCCCCGGCGACCGCCGGGGCGCTCGCCGAGAGCGTGCTGATGACCCGCCCACCCACGGTCGTGGACGACGAGGACGTCGCCGACGCGCTCGGCGAACTCGCCAACGTACTGGGCGGCAACATCAAGTCCGTCCTGCCGGGGCCCTCCAGCCTCGGCCTCCCCCAGATCGGTTCCGCGCCCGCCACCGGGCGGCTGGACGACGTCTGCCGCGTCAACGGTCAGTGGCGCGGACAGTCCCTGACCATCACCGTGCAGGGCGCCACCGAGGCGCTGCACCCGAGCGGAACTGAGGTGCCGCAGTGAAGATCCTGGTGACCGACGACAGCCGTGTCATGCGGCAGATCGTGATCCGCACCCTCCGTCAGGCGGGCTACGACGACCACGACATCGTCGAGGCCGTCGACGGACGCGACGCGTTCGAGAAGGTCGGGTCGGAGAAGCCCGACCTGGTCCTCTCGGACTGGAACATGCCCGAGATGTCCGGCATCGAGTGCCTGGAGGCGCTGCGCGCCGCCGGCTCGCAGGTGGCCTTCGGCTTCGTGACCTCGGAGGGCTCCCCGGAGATGCGGGAGAAGGCGGCCAACGCCGGCGCCCTCTTCCTCATCGCCAAGCCGTTCAACGAGGACACCTTCAAGGACGCCCTGGACGGGGTGATCGCATGACCGCACCGGCCCCGGCCGTCCTGCCCAACCCCAAGGACGTCCGCGACCTGCTCGAGGGGCTGTTCGGCAAGGACGTGTCGGTCTCCCCGGGCGACCCGGTGTCGCTCAACGACAAGCCGGCCGTCGCCGTCTACGTGGACCCGACGATGGCCACCACCGCCCTCTGCCTGGTCGACATCCGGCTCGCCGCCTGGCTCGCCGGGGCGCTGGCCCTGCTTCCCAAGGGCGGGCTCGAGGACGCCATCGACGAGGGCGAGCTCTCCGACATGCACCTGGAGGTCGTCTACGAGGTGGTGAACGTGGCCGCCGCGCTGTTCAACGGCGGGGGCGTCAACCACTCGAAGCTGCACAAGCTGCACGCTCCGGGGGAGTCGATCCCGGGGGACATCGCCGGCCTGGCCGCGGCGTTCAACCGGATCGACCTCAAGGTCGACGTGGCCGGCTACGGCTCGGGGAACATGTCCATCGTGATGGCGCACTGACGCCCACGACCGACCAGCAGGACCCAGCGACCAGGGGAGCGGGACCGGGCGAGAGGCCCGGACCCGCTCCCCTGGTCGTGTCCGGGGACGGTCAGCGGCCGCGCGCGGCCGCCTCGCGGACCGCGTCGGTGATCGCCCGGACGCCCTCCTCGGCCCACAGCACCGAGTCGTGGTCGGTGTCGGGGACCTCGCGGGCGGTGACGTGGGCCTCGCCGAGCTGCATCGGCTCCAGCCGCACCTCGTCGTAGAGGCCGGGCACCTCGCCCTGCATGCCGCGGGTGGCCCAGAGCAGGATCGCTGGCACCGGGAGGTCGGTGGTGGCCTCGAGCACCACCTGGTTGCGGAGCATGTCCGCGCCGTCGACCCGGACCGCCTCGTGCGCCACCGCGCTGCGCAGCTCCGGCGGGGTGCCGGTGAGGTCGCGGACGAAGAACGCCGATGCCGGCGGGTGGTCGACCCACCGGCCGATCGTCGGGTGCTCGGACCAGAACTCCCGGACGGCCGGCAGGTCGGGGAAGGTCTGGTCCAGTCGGTCCAGGCTGGCCCCGAGGAACGCGCCGAGCATCGAGTCGGTGTCCGCGGCCGGCGGGACGGCGAAGGGGAGGCCGCCGTCGACCAGCACCAGCCCGTGCACCATGTCCCGGGCCACCCCGGCGGTGGCCAGCGCGGCCACGAAGCCGCCCATCGAGTGGCCGACCAGCACCGCGGCGTCGGCACCGGCCTCGGCGTCGGCACCGAACCGGTCCAACAGTGCGGCGATGTCCGCGGCGTGGACCGAGAGGCCGTAGGGGCCGGGGAGGTCTGCGCTGCCGGCGCGGCCCCGCAGGTCGGGTGCGACCACCTCGCACTCGCCGGCCAGGGCGGCGGCGACCGGGCCCCAGACCGCGGCGTTGCCGGTGATCCCGTGCACCAGCACGACCAGCGGTGCTCCGGGGGCGTCGGCGGCCCAGTACAGGGCGGCGAGCTCGCCGCCCTCGACGGGGACGGTGATCTCCTCGGGGGAGCGGGCGTCGGCAGGGGTGCTCACCCCGGCCACCCTGCCGTCCCGACGGCGAGGTTGCACGTGGAACACGACCCGAACGGGTGCCGGACTACTCCGGGGCGTGGCGGAGCAGGTAGCGGCCGAAGTGCGGGACGGTGAAGGCGATCTGGCCGCGTTCGGCGGAGTAGACCAGGCCCTTCTTGATCAGCGAGTCCCGGGCGGGGGAGAGGGAAGCCGGCTTGCGGCCCAGCGTCACCGCGACGTCCGAGGTGCCCACCGCGGCGCCGCTCGGCCCGCCCAGATCGGCCATGGCGTGCATGTACTCCCGCTCGGCCGGGGTGGCCCGGTCGTAGCGGGACCCGAAGAAGCCGACCGCGAGCTCGGCCTCGGCGGCCGGTGCGGCCATCGCGACGTCGTCGGCGGTGATGGGGGAGGCCGCGGCGACGTCCCAGGTGACCTTGCCGTAGGCCTGCACGAAGTAGGGGTAGCCGTCGGCGGCGGCATAGAGGGCGTCCAGCGCCTCGGTGTCGAACGCGACGTCCTCCCGCTCGGCGGGGGCCAGCAGTGCCCGGTCGGCGGCGTCCCGGTCCAGCCGGTCGATCCGCAGGTAGCGGAAGAGCCGCTCCGAGTAGCTCTTGGAGGCGCTCAGCACCGCGGGCAGGTGGGGGAGCCCGGCACCGACGACGATCAACGGCGAGCCCTGCTGGGAGAGCTCGTGGCACGCCGCGCAGATCGCCGAGACGTCGTCGGTCTGCACGTCCTGCATCTCGTCGATGAACAGCGCCACGCCCTTGCCGACGTCGGCGGCGAGGCCGGCCACGTCGCTGAGCAGCTCGACCAGGTCGATCTCCATGTCCCCGGAGTCGGCGCGCCCGGTGCTGGCCGGGACGTCGATGCCCGGCTGCCAGCGGTCGCGCACCTTCGCATCGGCGGGTGCCTGGCGCTGGGCGAACGCCTTGAGGGTGCCCAGGACGGCGTCGGTGGACTCCTGGTCGGGGTGGCGCAGCTCGCGCAGTGCCATGTGCAGGGCGGCCGACAGCGGCCGGCGCAGCGACTGGTCCGGGCGGGCCTCGATCTTGCCGGTGCCCCAGCCGCGGGTGATGGCCGCGGAGCGCAGCTGGTTGAGCAGCACGGTCTTGCCGACGCCACGCAGCCCGGTGAGCACCAGCGAGCGCTCCGGCCGGCCGCGGGCGATCCGTTCGAGGACGACGTCGAAGGCCGACAGCTCCGTGTCCCGGCCGGCCAGCTCGGGCGGGCGCTGCCCGGCGCCGGGGGCGTACGGGTTCCGCACGGGGTCCATGTCGAGCACCCTATGTCGTTGTCTTGCCGCAGCGGTAGAAACCGTTAGACGACGGCATCGACCGCCGTCTCGATACCCGTCTGGCGCTGTCTAGTGTCAGCGGTAGACGAGCACATACAGCGTCAGAGGGCCTCCGCGATGGACGTCACGCTACCACGTCGTTCGAACGTGCGTTCGAATCGGAGGACCGGCGTCAGGCCTCGGGCTGTCGGGCACCTGCCGCCCGTCGGCGGCCTCGGGACACGCCGAGCACGACGAGGGCCAGGGTGAGCGGCACCACGCTGACCAGCAGCGGGACGCCGCCGTCCCCGTCGGCCGCGCCCACGGTCGCCCCGATGCTCACGTGCAGCACGGTGCCCGGCACCAGCCCCAGGGCGCTGCCGGCCAGATGGTCCCGCCACCGCATGCCGGACAGTCCGGCGGCGTAGCTGACCACGGTGAACGGCGCGATCGGCGTCAGCCGGCCGACCAGCACCGCGAGGAACCCGCGCTCGGACAGCCGGGCGTCGACCCGGGCCAGCCGCGGCCCGGCCAACCGGGTGACCGCCTCCCGGCCGAGCCGGCGGGCCACCAGGAACCCGGCGGCGGCGCCGAGGACGCCGCTGGTCAGCGCCAGCGCGAGCCCGCCCCAGAACCCGGCGAGGACGCCGGCCAGCAGGGAGAGCGCCGTGCGGGGCACCGGCGCGAGCGTGGCCAGCGCCAGGCCGACGACGAGGACGGCCCAGCCGAGGGGGCCGACGTCGCCGAGCCAGTCGCGGAGCGTGGCGACCTCGGGGAGGTCGGCCGTGAGGGCGACGGTGCAGCCGGCGGCGATCAGGGCGACCAGCAGCAGGGCGCGGCGCACGGTCCGGGCGGGCAGGCGGCGCGGCTCGGCGTCCGGCCGGCGGGGCGCCGGGGCTGGGTCCTGCGTCGGCGCACTGGTCACCGCTGCAGTCTCCCAGCGCAGCGCCCCGCCGGGAGCCGACTCCCGACGGGGCGCGCGATGACCGGTCCGGGCGGGCGCCTCTCGGCGAGTGGTCGCACGAGGCGACGAGGGGGGGTGGAGCCCGGGGCTCCGACCGGACCGGCACCCACCACAACGCCCGGGGTGCTCGATTGTTCCCCACCGGATCGCGTGACATGTACCGCTGTCAGGATCGTCCACGGGTGTCTGGCCGCGGCACGAGAGTCGGTCACACGGCCCGAGTCCCACGGAAGGTGATCGCTGGGCGCTACCGTGCCGCCGTGGCCACGATCGGGAAGTTCGCCGTCCGCGTCGTCGTGCTGGCGGCGATCATCTACGCCGTGACGCGGCTCGTCGACGGGATCGAGGTGATCGGCAACCCGACCGGGTTCTTCGGCGAGACCGGCACCTACCTGTGGGTCGCGCTGCTGTTCGCGCTGGTCAACTCCATCATCGGGCCGATCGTCCGGCTGCTGGCGCTGCCGTTCGTGATCCTCACCCTCGGCCTGTTCCTGCTGGTCATCAACGCGGCGATGCTCGGCCTCACCGCGGTGCTGTCCGACCGGTTCACCGTGGACGGCTTCCTCGCCGCCCTGTTCGGCGGGTTCCTCATCGCCCTCTTCAGCTGGATCGCCGAGCTGGTGCTGCCCTTGAAGGTGCGCGGCCACTAGCGTCGGCGAGCATGGCTCGTCTCGGTTCGGAGTCCGATCGGTCCGCACGCACCCCCGTCGACGGCCTGGTGGACAGCCAGGTCGACATGGCCTCGCTGGAGGCGGCGCAGGAGGAGAAGCGCCGGCTGCTGGACCAGGCAGCCACCGCCGCCTGCGAGCTGTTGACCACCCAGGGCGCCCTGCCGGCCGGCGTCGGACCGGCCGACACCCCCGTCCTGCTGCACCGTTTCTACGCCGGTGAACCGGCCGCCGAGGTGGTCGGCCACGACCCCGTCGAGTTGGCCGGCCTCGCGCTCGGGCACCTCCGGCTGGCGGCCTCCCGCCGGCCGGGCACCCCGGTCGTCGACGTCCACCGGACCGACGGCGGGCAGGCCGTGCTCCGGGTGGTCGTCGACGACATGCCGTTCCTCGTCGACTCCGTCAGCGCCGAGGTGACCCGGCAGGGCATCGCCCCCGACCACGTCGTGCACCCGGTCGTGGTCGTCCGCCGCGACGCCGACGGGGGGCTGGTCGACTTCTGCGACAGCGCCGATGCCGTCACCTGCGGGGCCGACGCGATCGCCGAGTCCTGGATGTCCGTCGTGCTGTCCGGGCAGGTCGACGAGGAGGCTGCCGACGACCTGCTGGCCGGGATCGGTGCCGTGCTGGACGACGTACGCCGGGCACACGCCGACGCCGCGGCTCTGGCCGGGCGGGCCGGGGAGATCGCCGACGCGCTGGACCGGTTGCCGTCCCCCGCGGACGACGGGCACCCCGCCGACGACCCGGCCGAGGCCGCGGCGCTGCTCCGCTGGCTGGCCGGCGGCAACTTCCTCTTCCTCGGCGCCCGCACCGTCGAGCTGGTCGGTGACCCCGCCGAGCCGGCCGTCGACGTGGTCGCCAGCTCCGAGCTCGGCGTGCTGCGCAGCTCCGCCGAGCGCGCCACCTCGGTGGCGCCGGCCGGGCTGGCCGCGCCGGGAGCGGGGGCCGCGCGCTGCGTCCGGATCACCAAGGGGGACGCCCGCTCCACGGTCCAGCGCCCGGCCTGGCTGGACCTGGTCGTCGTCGACCTGCCCAGCGACTCACCGGGCAGCCGTGGCCGCCAGCACCTGCTCGTGGGCCTCTTCCCGAACGAGGCGTACACCAGCAGCGTCCGGGACGTGCCCGTGGTCCGGCGGACCGCCGACGCCGTCCTGGCGCGCTCGGGGGTGCCGGCCGACAGCCACTCGGGCAAGCAGCTGCTCGACGTCCTGGAGACCTACCCGCGCGACGAGCTGCTGCAGGTCGACGTCGACGAGCTGCTGCCGGTGGCGCTGGCCGTGCTGCACCTGCGCGAACGCCGGCAGACCCGGCTGTTCCTGCGCCGCGACCCGTTCGGCCGGTTCTTCTCCGCCCTCGTCTACCTGCCGCGGGACCGGTACACGACGCAGGTGCGGCTGACCATGCAGCGGCTGCTGCTGGAGCACCTGGGCGGCACCCACGTGGAGTTCACCGTCCGGTCCAGCGAGTCGGTGCTCACCCGCCTGCACTTCATCGTCCGGGTGCCGGTGAGCCGGCGGGGTGGTCCGTCGCTGCCCGACGTCGACGTCCCGGCGCTGGAGCAGGCCCTGGCGGCGGCCGCCCGCAGCTGGACCGACGACCTGGCCGCCGCCCTCGTCGCCCGGTACGGCGACGACGCCCCCCGGCTGCTGGCCCGGGTCGCCGACGCCTTCCCCGCGGCCTACCAGGAGGAGTTCCCGGCCCAGGTGGCCGTGGAGGACCTGGCCCGGCTGGACCGGCTGGCCCCCGGCGGGCTGGACCTGCGGCTGCGGGCCCCGGCCGGGCCGGAGGGGGAACGCCGGCTGACCGTGTACCGGGTGGGGGAGCGGCTGCTGCTGTCCGACGTGCTGCCGGTGCTGCAGCACATGGGCGTCGACGTGCTCGACGAGCGGCCGTACGAGGTCGACCGGATCGGCGCCCCGATGGCCTGGGTGTACGACTTCGGCCTGGCGTCGCCGACCACCGAGGTGCCCTTCGCCGGCACGCTGCCCGAGCGGTTCACCGACGCGATCACCGCCGTCTGGGCCGGCCGGGCCGAGGACGACGCACTGAACTCCCTCGTCCTGCTGGCCGGGCTGACCTGGCGGCAGGTCGCCGTGCTGCGCGCCTACGTGCAGTGGCTGCGTCAGGTGGGGCTGCCCTTCGGCCAGTCCTACGTGCAGGAGACCCTCGCCGCGCACCCGGGGATCGTGGCCCGGCTGATCGCGCTGTTCGAGACCCGGTTCCACCCCGACCGCTCGGCCGGCCGCGAGGCGCGCACCACCGCCCTGGTCGAGTCGCTGACCGCGGCGATCGGCGAGGTGGCCTCACTGGACGCCGACCGGGTGCTGTCCTCGCTGCTGGCCGCCGTCCGGGCGACCCTGCGGACGACGGCGTACACGGCCGGCGTCTTCACCGACGGCGCCCCGCTGGCGCTCAAGCTCGACCCCTCCGCCGTCCCCGACCTGCCCGAGCCCCGCCCGGCGCGGGAGGTGTGGGTCAGCTCGCCGCAGGTGATCGGCGTGCACCTGCGGTTCGGTGCGGTCGCCCGCGGGGGGCTGCGCTGGAGCGACCGGCGCGAGGACCTGCGCACCGAGGTGCTGGGCCTGGTCAAGGCGCAGACGGTGAAGAACACCGTGATCGTCCCGACCGGGGCCAAGGGCGGCTTCGTGGTGCTGCGCGGCCCCGGTGAGGGCGCCACCCGCGACGAGGTCCTCGCCGAGGGCAAGGCCCGCTACACCCAGTTCATCGGCGCGCTGCTGGCCCTCACCGACAACCTCGAGGCCGGCGCCGTCGTCCCACCGGAACGGGTCGTCCGGCACGACGGTGACGACACCTACCTGGTGGTCGCCGCCGACAAGGGGACGGCGACCTTCTCCGACCTGGCCAACTCGGTGGCGATCGAGCGCGGGTTCTGGCTGGGCGACGCGTTCGCCTCCGGCGGCTCGGTCGGCTACGACCACAAGGCGATGGGCATCACCGCCCGCGGCGCGTGGGAGTCGGTCACCCGGCACTTCCGCGAGCTCGGCGTGGACGTGCAGAACCAGGAGGTCACCGTCGTCGGGATCGGCGACATGTCCGGTGACGTCTTCGGCAACGGCATGCTGCTGTCCGAGCACCTCCAGCTGGTGGCCGCCTTCGACCACCGGCACGTCTTCGTCGACCCGACCCCGGACGCCGCGGTGTCCTCCGCCGAGCGCCGGCGGCTGTTCGAGCTGCCGCGCTCCTCCTGGGCCGACTACGACCGCTCGCTGATCAGCCCCGGCGGGGGCGTGTGGCCGCGGACGGCGAAGTCGGTGCCGGTGTCCGCGCCGATGCGCACGGCGCTGGGGCTGGCCGACGACGTGGACGCGCTCAGCCCGCCCGAGCTGGTGCGCGCGGTGCTGCTGGCCCCGGTCGACCTGCTGTTCAACGGCGGGATCGGCACCTACGTGAAGGCCGCCGGGGAGAGCGCGCTGGACGTGGGCGACAAGGCCAACGACGCGGTGCGGGTCGACGGCGGTCAGCTGCGGGTCCGGGTGGTCGGTGAGGGCGGCAACCTGGGGCTGACCCAGCGGGGACGGATCGAGTACGCGCTGGCCGGTGGGCGGGTCAACACCGATGCGATCGACAACTCCGCCGGTGTCGACACCTCCGACCACGAGGTCAACATCAAGATCGCGCTGAACCGGGTGGTGGACGACGGGCGGCTGGACCCGGACGGCCGGGCCCGGCTGCTGGCGGCGATGACCGACGAGGTCGCGGCGACCGTCATCGGGGACAACTACGCGCAGAACGCCGCGCTGGCCTCCGAGAGCGCCGCGAGCCGGGGCCTGCTCGACGCCCACCAGCGCTACCTGCGCGCGCTGGAGCGCACGGGCCGGCTCGACCGCGCGGTGGAGGCGCTGCCCGACGACCGGGCGATCGCCGAGCGGCGCCGCGACGGTCAGGGACTGACCGGGCCCGAGCTCTCCGTGCTGCTGGCCTACGCCAAGATCGAGGCGGGCGACGCGGTGCTGGACTCCGGGCTGCCCGACGACCCGGCGCTGGCCGACCTGCTCCAGGACTACTTCCCCACCGAGCTGCGCGCCCGTTTCCCCGCCGCGCTGGACAGTCACCCGCTGCGCCGGGAGATCGTCGCCACGGTGCTGAGCAACCGGGCGGTCAACACCGCCGGGGTCACCGGGCTGTTCCGGCTGGGCGAGGAGACCGGTGCCCCGGTCGCGGCCGTGGTGCGGGCGCACACCGTCGCCCGGGCGGTGTTCGACGTCGACCGGCTGTGGGACGCCCCGCGCGACCTGGACAACCGGGTGCCGGCCGCCACCCAGGTGCGGCTGCGCACCGAGGCGACCCGGCTGGCCGAGCGGACCACCCGCTGGCTGCTGCGGATCCCCGAGCTCACCGCCGAGCCGGCGGCCACCCTGACCCCGGTGATCGAACGGTTCGCCGGGCCGGTCGCCGAGGTGTGCGCCGGCCTGCCCGGTTGGCTGCTGGGGGCCGACGCCGAGGCCTACGCGGAGCGCGCTGCGGAGCTCCGGGCCGCCGGCGTCGCGCCGGAGCTGGCCGCCGAGGTCGCCGCAGCGCCGCTGCTGCCGACCGCGCTGGACCTCGCGGTGGTGTCCGAGGAGACCGGCGCCCCCATCGCGCTGGCCGCGCAGGTGTCCCAGTGCCTGGCCGAGCGCCTGGGGCTCGTGCCGCTGCGCGAACTGGTGATCGAGCTGCCCCGGGACCGGCGCTGGCCGTCGATGGCCCGGGCGAGCCTGCGCGACGACCTGGCCACCGAGCAGGCGACGCTCACCGGTGACGTGCTGGGCCTGCGGCGTTCCGACGGCGACGCCGCGGCCGACCTGGTCGAGCGGTGGGTCGACGCCTGGGACGTCGCCCAGCAGCGGGCTGCGGCCCAGCTCGCCGACCTGGCCGGTGGTGATCGGCACGAGCTGGCCGAGCTGCTGGTCGCCGTCCGCACGCTGCGGGGGCTGCGCCGGCGCCGCTGAACCCCACCGGATCCGGGCGACACGCCGACGACGCGGAGTACACAGCGGATGGATGGGGCACAACCGGACTCGTGAAGACCGCTGTGATCGCCACCCTCGGTGGCCTGCTGACCCTCGCCGGCATCGCGCTGCTGGTGCTGCCCGGCCCGGGGTTCGTGCTCGTCGCTGCCGGGCTCGCGGTGCTGGCCACCCGGTTCGCCTGGGCGAAGAAGCCGCTGGACTACGCCCAGGACAAGGCCGTGGCCGGCGTCGAGGAGGTCGGTCGCAGCCCCTGGCGGGCAGCCGTTGCCGTCCTCGCCGCCCTGGCCCTGGTCGTCGTCGGGGCGCTCGTGCTCGCCGGGGTGGAGCTGCCGTTCACCAACGCCTTCACCGCCCTCGTCCTGGTGCTCTCCGGGGTGTTCCTCGTCGGCACGGTGGTCTTCGCCCGCCGGCACGAGAAGGTCATGGTGGCCCGGGCGCACCGCCCGGCCGGGGTCGCCGGCACCGACGGTGCCTACCGCGTGGCCCCGTCGAACCTGGACTGAGCTCCGGCTCGACCCGGCGGGTCAGAGCTCCGGACGGCGCCGGCCGAAGCCGGTGGCCTGCTCGAACGCGTGGCCGACCTCCAGCACCCGCCGGTCGGCCCGCGGCGCACCGATGACCTGCAGGCCCACCGGCAGCCCGTCCGGGGTGAAGCCACCGGGCACCGACAGGGCGGGGCACCCGGTCGCCGAGATCAGCGTGCAGGAGCGCATCCAGCCCAGGTAGTCCTCCTGCGGGACGCCGGCGACCTCGGTCGGGTACTCCTGCTCGACCGGGAACGGCAGCACCTGCGTGGTCGGGGCCAGCAGCACGTCGAAGCGCTCGAAGAACGCGACGACCCGCTCGAAGAGGGCCGTGTGCGCGACCTCCGCGCGGCCGACGTCGGCGCCGGTCAGCGCCGCACCCCGGGCGGCGTTCCAGCGGATCGTCTCCTTCACCTGGTCCGGGTGCTCACGCACCAGGGCGCCGAAGCTCGCCTCGAACAGCCAGGCCCGCAGCACCCCGAACGCCTCGTCGGCGCCGGCCAGGTCCGGGCAGTCCTCCTCGACGGTGGCGCCGAGGTCACGGAACACCCCGAGCTGCTCCATCAGCACGGCGGTGATCGCCGGGTCGACCGGGACCTGGCCGCCCAGGTCGGGTGCCCAGGCCACCCGCAGGCCGGTCAGCTCGGTCGGCAGCGGCGCGGCGAACGGGGCGCCGGGGTCGGTCAGCGAGATCGGCACCCGCGGGTCGGGGCCGGCCAGTGCGGACAGCCCCAGCGCGACGTCGCCGACGGTGCGGCCCATCGGCCCCTGTACCGACAGCTGGGACCAGCCGATCGCCGTCGGGTGGCTGGGCACCCGGCCGGGCGTGGGGCGCAGGCCTACGACGTTGCAGAACGCCGCCGGGTTGCGCAGCGAGCCGCCCATGTCGCTGCCCTCGGCGATCGGCACCAGCCCGGCGGCCAGCGCCGCGGCCGCGCCGCCGGAGGACCCGCCGGCGGACAGCCCGTGCCGGTAGGGGTTGTGGGTGGCGCCGAACAGGGTGTTGAAGGTGTGCGAGCCGGCCGCGAACTCGGGCACGTTCGTCTTGCCGACCCGGATCGCCCCGGCCGCCTTCAGCCGGGCGACGACGAGCTCGTCGCGGTCCGGCACCGTCTCGGCGTGCAGCGGTGAGCCCCAGGTGGTGCGCATGCCCCCGGTGGCGTGGGTGTCCTTGTGCGCGACCGGCAGGCCGTGCAGCGGACCGACCGGCTCACCGGCGGCCAGCCGGGCGTCGGCGGCGTCGGCCGCGGCCCGGGCGCCCTCGGCGTCCAGCGTGACGATCGCGTTGAGCTCCGGGTTCAGCCGCTCGATCCGGTCGAGGTGGGCGTCCATCAGCTCCCGCGCGGAGACCTCCCGGTCGCGGACCAGCGCGACCAGCTCGGTCGCCGGACGGGTGCACAGCTCGTCGAGGTCGCTCACCCTGGCGACCGTACTGGGTGTCTCAGCGCTGAGGAACCTCGGTCAGCGGGTGACCGCTGCTGCTGGGACGACGAGGGTCAGCTCGGTGTGGCCGTCGTGTTCCACGTGCAACCCCGACCGGCGCAGCAGCGCCCGCAACCGGACGACGGAGTCCGGCTCGGCCGTGGTGGTCGCCAGCAGCCGCGCCAGCCGGCCCTTGTGCGCCTTGTTGAAGTGGCTGACCACCGCCCGGGTGCCGTCGGGGCGCTCGCTGAGCACCTGCACGGTGACCGCGTTCGGGACGGGGGCCAGCTCGGCGTACGCCCCGGAGCGCAGGTCGACCACCAGGTCGTCGACGCCGATCAGCACGTCGGTGAGCACCGGCTTCCAGAGCGACCGCAGCGTCGGCAGCCCGGGCAGGGAGCTGCCCGCGGACAGCCGGTAGGCGGGGACGGGGTCGTCGGCGCGCAGCAGCCCGAACAGCGCGGAGCCCACCGCCAGCCGCCCCGCGGCCCGGCGGCGTTGGGCCCGGGCGAGGGACCGCACGTCCAGGGCGTCGTACAGGACGCCGGTGTAGCGCTCGATCGCCGGCATCGTCGGGCTGGTGCGCAGTGCGGCGTTGCGGGCGATCTCGCCGTCCTGGGCGGGGGAGAGGCCGAGCGCGGCCCGGGCGGCCGGGACGTCGCCGGCGAGCGACACCACCGCGGTCACCAGTTGTTCGCGCAGGGGGTTCAGCTCCGGGGTGCCCAGGGCACTCAGGTCCAGCGGGGCGCCGTCCCCGCCGGGGTGCTTGGTCTCCGACGGCGGCAGCAGGACGAGCACGAGCACGAACGGTAGGGGACCGCGCCCGCCGTGTTCGTGGGCGCCCCTGGGTCGCGTGATCTACCGTTCGGCGACTGCTGCGTTCGCAGTGCAGGCCGGTCGGTCGGTGAGGACAGGAGGTGACGGCAGGTGCTCGTGCTCGACAGCGCTGCCGTCTCCACCCGCGGCCCCCGCCCGGACAACCAGGACTCCGCGGTCGCCGGCCCCCAGTTGATCGGCATCGCCGACGGGGTGGGCGGCAACGTCGGTGGTGCGGTCGCCTCCTCGCTGGTGGTCAACTGGCTGGCCCCACTGGCCAACGGCAGCACTGGCGAGGGTGCGGACGACCCGGTGCGGATCGTGGCCAGCGCGAACGAGCGGATCCGGGCCGCCTACACCGAGCGCCCGCGGCTGCGGACGATGGCGACCACGATGACCGTGCTGCACGTCGACGCCGAGGGGCTGGCCCTGCTGCACATCGGCGACTCCCGCGGTTACCTGCTCCAGGACGGCGAGCTGCAGCAGGTCAGCACCGACCACACCCTGGTGCAGGCGCTGATCGACGCCGGCTCGCTCACGCCGGCCGAGGCGAAGGTGCACCCCCAGCGGTCGGCGGTCTACGCGGCGCTGCACGGCGCGGACGACGACGTGGCCGCGGTCGACGTGCTGCGGCTGGACGCGCGCGCCGGTGACCGGGTGATGGTCTGCTCCGACGGGCTGTCCGACGTCGTCCCGCCGGCGGTGCTGTGCGACCTGCTGGCCGCCGAGGGCACGCCCGCCGAGGCCGCCGCACGCCTGCGGGACGCCGCGCTGGCCGGGCCGCCCACCGACAACATCACCGTCGTCGTCGCCGACGTCCTGGAGGCGGTGTCGGACGGCGGCCCGGTCCGGGTGTGCACGTTCGGCGCCGCCACCGAGCTCCGCGAGGAGACCGCCGAGGCGCTGGAGGCCGTCTGGCCCGGCCCGGTGCCGGTCGGTCTGGTCCAGCACCGCCCCCGCTGAGCGCCTCGTCCCTGCCTCACGTCCAGTAGAGCAACCGGGCGGCGGGCAGCCGGTCGGCGATCGCGTCGGTGAACCAGCTCCGCAGCTCGGTCATGGTGTCCCGCGGGTAGACGTGCTTCACGGCCCCGAACTTGCCGCGCTTGGTGGTCCGGACGTCCTCGTCCATCTCCAGCTTCGTGCGCGGGTACCAGTCGGTCAGCGTGGCCTTGCTGCCCGGCGTGAACCGGTGGGTGATGCACTCGACGGTGAGATCGGTACCGGTGGGGAGCGCCGCGGCGACGTCGTCCAGCAGCTGGCCGTACTCCTCTCGCCAGCCCTCGCCGGGCATGATCGGGGCGATGGTCAGGCCGACGGGGTAGCCGGCGGCGGCCACCGCGCCCAGGGCGGCGATGCGGCCGGCGACCGGCGAGGTCGCCCCTTCGAAGCGGCGGGCCACCGAGGCGGCGTTCAGCGAGAAGCGCAGCCGGGTCCGGCCGCCGTGCGGCAGGTCGAGCAGGCCGGCGACGTCGTCGAACTTGGTGGTGGCCCGCAGCTGCACCGGCCCGGCCCAGTCGTGGGTGCCGAAGTGCCTGATCGCCGTGGCCAGCCCGCCGGTCAGGTGCTCCAGCGCCAGGGGGTCGGTGTAGCACGAGGCCTCAAATGTCGTCCCCTCGCCGGCGCGGGCAGCGGACCCGGAGGTGACGGTGCCGTGCCCGACACAGCCGTCCAGGCCCGCCAGGGCCTCGTCGAGGTCGGCGTACACCCGGGTGATCGGCGGCCCGGACAGCGAGCCGGCCAGGTAGCAGTACTGGCAGTGCGCCGGGCAGCCCTGCGCGAGGTCGAACCGCCAGTCGGCCGAGGGGGCGATCGGCTGCAGCCGGCGCAGCGAGGGCGGCGGCACCACCAGTGCCAACGTCTGCTTGGCCGCCATGAACGCCGCCCGGTCGCCGTCGCCGCGCAGGGCGGGCAGCCGGTCGCCGCGCAGCAGTTCGATGTCGCTGACCCCCGCGGCCTCCAGCTGGGCCAGCACCCGCTGCCCGTACGGGCGTTCGGCCGCGGAACGGGTGACGAGGACCCGGGACGGCGTCCACAGCCGGGTCGGCGTGGGAGCCGTGACAGGTCGAACGGCGAGCGGGGCGGCGGGGAGCGGGGAGCTGGTGGGAGCGGTGCGCGCGGTGGGCATCGCCTGGTGCAACGGCCCCCGGACGGCCGTCCTTCCGCTCAGGCGGCGCGTCGCCGGACGAGGTCGCGATGTGCCATCAGCGCCCAGACGACGTGCCGCAGGTCCATCCGCTCGCCGTCGGAGGGGAGGGCCGAGGGCAGCAGGTGCGCGGACGGGAGCAGTGACGTCAGCCCGTCCGGGGCGGTCCCGCGGAACCGCTCCCCGGTGTCGGACCACGGGCGCCCGCCGTCCGGGGTGACGGCGACCAGCCGGCCGCCGCGCCGGCTGAGCGCCAGGTCGTGGTCGTGGACGAGCCCGTGGTCGACGTCGCAGAGCAGGACGAGGTTGGAGACGTCGGTGCGGCCGCCGTGCAGCCAGTGTCGCAGGTGGTGGGCGTGCAGACGTTCCGGCCGCGTCTCCTCGCAGCCCGGTCGCGCACAGCCGCCGTCGCGCAGCAGCAGTGCGCGGCGCTGGGCGCGGGTGGCGTATCGCCGCGACCGGCCCTGGGCCAGCACCTCGGGGCCGTCGGTGACGATCGCGGTGACGGCCGCGTCGCAGGCCAGCCGACGCGCCTGCGCAGGCGTGAGGGCCGGACCGCCTTCCAGCGCGGCCCGCCCGGCGGCCTCGTCGTCGGCGAGCACCGCGGCGTCCACGACGACGACCACCTCGCGACGGGGCGGGTCCCCGGCGCGGCGGTCGGCGTCGGCCGCCGCCGCGGCCAGCTGGGTCATCGCTCGGCAGCGGCGCTCGGTGGTCACGGCCAGCGGCTCCGCCTCGTCCTCGGCCGGGGGATCGCCGGTGGCACGTCCTCCCGCGGCGGGGACGCCGGTGGAGGCCGCCTGACCGTCCCCAGCCGGTTCGGGACCGCCGGCCAGGGCGGCCCGGGCGCGGCGACGGGCGGCCCGCTCCCGGCGGGCGTCCCGTTCGGCGAGCGACTCGATCGCGGCGAGGAACTCGGCGCCCTGCTCGGCCTCCATCCGCACCTGCACCGAGACCATCCCGTCGTCCTCGGTCCACCAGGAGAACCGTCGCCGGTCGGCGACCCGGCCCGCGTCGACGTCGTCGGCCCGGCGCCAGGCCCGCACGGTGCGCTCCACCTGGGAGGCGGTGGCGTGCCGGGCGAACTCGACGAGCTCGGCCTCGGTGCCCGGTTCGGCGACCCGGGTCAGTGCGCGCACCTTCGAGTAGGAGAGCTCACCGGCGGAGAAGGCGGCGCTGGTGAGTGGCAGCGCACGCAGTGCCCGCGCCACGCGGACGTGTTGCCGGGCCGTCCCCGGCGTCAGCGCGCACTTCCAGGCCAGCCAGTGCGCGCACGAGGTGATGCCGACGCCTCCCCAGCCCTCCCGCTCGTCGAACTCGGCGACCAGCCGCAACCAGGAGGCCGACGCCGCCGCCAGCTGCACCGCGCCGGCGCAGATCCGATCACCGAGCGCTTCGATCGGCTCCATCGGCTCGATCGAGTCGGTGGTGACGAGGGGGGCGACGGGCAGCGGCAGCGGAGTGATCAGCTTCTCGATCATGTGTTCGAACGTAGGGGAGACCGCTGACAGAAGTGCAGCTCGGTCGCGCGTGACGGTTCCGCGGAACCGTCACGGCGGACATGGTCCGAGGATGCAGTGGTGCAGCGCGGTCAGCGAGGATGACGCCACCGACCGAACCGAGGGGGTGTCATGGCCGCATCAGCTGGCCCGGACTTCAGGGGTGGCCGCAACATCGCCATGAAGGTGCCGCCCCACCAGTGGGAAGAGACCGTCCGGTTCTACCGGGAGACCCTCGGGCTGCGGGAGCTGGCCAACCCGTTCGACACCGGTCCGGAGTCGGTGGGCTTCGAGTTCGGCGCCAACCGGCTGTGGATCGACCGGGTCCCCGGCGTGAGCCAGGCGGAACTCTGGCTGCAGGTGACGACCGAGGACACCGCAGCCGCGGCCGACCGCCTGGCGGCCCACGGAGTGGCCCGCTGCGACGAGATCGAGCCACTGGGCACCACGGCAGCCTTCTGGATCACCAGTCCGGCCAGCATCGTGCACCTGGTGTCGGCGCCCGATCGGGACTGAGCTGGCTCAGTCGGCCAGGTCGACGACGACCGGGGCGTGGTCGCTGGCGCCCTTGCCCTTGCGCTCCTCGCGGTCGATCCTGCCTCCGGTGACCCGCTGCGCCAGCGCCGGCGAGCCGAGCACGAAGTCGATCCGCATGCCCTCGCGGCGGGGGAAGCGGAGCTGGGTGTAGTCCCAGTAGGTGTAGACCCCCGGCCCGGGCGTGTACGGCCGGACGACATCGGTGAAGCCGGCCTCGACCACGCCCCGGAACGCGGCCCGCTCGGGCTCGGACACGTGCGTGGAGGAGCTGAACACCGAGATGTCCCAGACGTCGTCGTCCTGCGGGGCGATGTTCCAGTCGCCGACCAGCGCCACCTGCGCCTCGGCGTCCTCGGTGAGCCATCCGCCGGCGTGCACCCGCAGCGCCTCCAGCCACTCGAGCTTGTACTGCAGGTGCGGGTCGGTCAGCGTGCGGCCGTTGGGCACGTACAGGCTCCACACCCGGACCCCGCCGCAGACCGCACCGAGTGCACGGGCCTCCTGGGCGGGCTCCACGCCCTCCTTCGACGACCACGAGGGCATGCTGGGGAAGCCGACCTGGACGTCGCTGATCCCGACTCGGGAGAGCAGCGCGACGCCGTTCCACTGCGAGTGGCCGACGTGGGCGACGTCGTAGCCCAGCGCCCGGAACCGGTCTTCCGGGAACTGCTCGTCCTTGCACTTGGTCTCCTGCAGCGCCAGGACGTCGCAGTCACTGCGCTGCAGCCAGGCCTCCACCCGGTCGACTCGGCTGCGGATGGAGTTGACGTTCCAGGTGGCCAGGCGCACGGGTGCCGAGCCTAGGTGAGGCTCGCTCCCCGTCAGGCCTGGGGCAGGGGGGTGAGCGGGGTGTCCTGGCGGGCCTGCACGCGGGCGCGCATCCGGTCCCGGCTCTCCACGAACTTGGTGGCCTGGGCGTCGAGGCCGACCAGGAACCGGGCGAGCTCCTCGCGGGCCTGCTCGCCCTCGGGGCCGAGGTTGGTGCGCTCGAACACCTTCCACGCGCGCAGCACGGGCTGGATGACCTCGTCGTGGTGCAGACGCAGGTCGTAGATGCCGGCCTTGGCGATGAGCACGGAGTTCTTCCGGAAACCGGCCATGGTGGCGCCGGGCATCTCGAAGCGCATCACCTCGTCGGCGACCGCCCGCATGGTCTTGTCCGGCTCGATCTCGAAGGCCGCGGAGACGATGTTCCGGTAGAAGACCATGTGCAGGTTCTCGTCCTTGGCGATCCGGGCGAGGAGCTGGTCGGCGATCGGGTCGCCGGTGGCCTTGCCGGTGTTGCGGTGGCTCACCCGCGTGGCGAGCTCCTGGAACGAGACGTAGGCGACCGCCTCGAGGGGGGTCTTGTCGCCGGAGTCGTAGCCCGAGGTCATGTAGTCCATCCGGGCCCGCTCGAGCTCGACGGGGTCGACCCCGCGGGTGACGACGAGGTAGTCGCGCAGCGCGACGCCGTGCCGGTTCTCCTCCGCCGTCCAGCGGCCGACCCACGTGCCCCAGGCGCCGTCGCGGCCGAAGCGGGTGGCGATCTCCCGGTGGTAGCTGGGGAGGTTGTCCTCGGTGAGCAGGTTGGTGAACATCGCCGCCTTGGCGGTCTCGTCCAGCCGGGACTGCTCCGGCGACCAGTCCTCGCCGCCGAGGAAGGCGAAGTCCCGTCCCTGCGACCACGGGACGTAGTCGTGGGGGTGCCATTCCTGCGCCAGCCCGATGTGGCGGTTCAGGTTCTCCTCCACCACCGGCTCGAGCTCGCTGAGCAGTGCTGCCTCGCGCGACGTGTGGGACACGATCGACCTCCTCGGTCCGGTACTTGCGATGTGGTGATCCACGCGGACCGTGCCGACGTGCGGTGGCCGACTGCGGTCGCGTCTGACCCTTCCGTACCCGGGGGTGACCGCACCAGACATCGAGGTGTGACCGGGCACACGGCCTGCGCTCCCGGGGGTGAGGCCGTCCGCCGAGCCCGTGATCCGAGGCCGAAACGGTGCGATCATGGCCGGATGACCGGATCCGCGATGCACGGGGCTGCCGCGTGAGCGACGAACCAGCGACCCGGCAGGGCGGTCGGCACGGCAGGCGGAGAGGTCCCCACACCGTCCGTGGCTTCGGCCCGGCCCTGCTGTTCACCGTGGTCGGTGCCCTGGTCCCCGGCTCCGCCTTCCTGGCCACCGGGCGGCGCCGGCTCGGTGCGGTGGTCGTCGTCGTGTTCATGGTCCTGCTCGGTGGGGTGGCCTACCTGGCCACCACGGGTCTGCGCGACGTGATCGCGGTGGCCGTCGACTCGACGGCCCTGCGGTGGGTGATCGGCGGCATCGTCGCTCTCGCGGTGGCCTGGCTGCTCGTCGTGCTGATCGGTTACGCCCTGCTGTTGCCGCGCCGTACGCGAGCATGGCAACACGTGCTCGGCGCGGTCGTCGTCCTGACCCTGTGCGCGGGGGTGGTCATGCCCGCCGTGTGGGCCGTGCGGATCGCCGATGCCCAGGCCCAGCTGCTCGACAACGTGTTCGCCGACCGGGAGAGCGCCACGGTCACCGACTCCTCCGACGACCCCGACCCCTTCGGTGACCGGGAGGAGGTCAACTTCCTGCTGCTGGGCGGGGACGGCGGCGAGGGCCGCGAGGGCGTGCGCACCGACACGGTGATCGTCGCCAACGTGCAGACCGACACCGGCGCCACCACGCTGTTCAGCCTGCCCCGCAACCTGCAGGAGCTCCCCTTCCCCGAGGACAGTCCGCTGGGCGAGGTCTACCCCGACGGCTTCGACGCCGGGTCCGAGGCCGAGTCCATCCTGAACGCCGTCTACCGCAACGGCCCGGCCTGGTACCCCGACGTCCTCGGCCCGACCGATGACCCCGGCGCGGACTTCCTGAAGCTCGGCGTCGGCGAGGCCCTCGGCCTGGAGATCGACTACTTCGTGCTGGTCAACCTGGACGGCTTCAGCCGGCTGGTCGACGCGCTCGGGGGCATCGACGTGAACGTCAACTACTACGTGCCGATCGGTGGCGAGCCGACGCTCGGGATCCTGCCGGACGACTACATCGCGCCCGGCCCGGACCAGCACATGGACGGCACCCGGGCCCTGGACTACGCGCGCGGCCGGTTCGGCCTCTCCGACTACCAGCGCATGGACCGCCAGCGGTGCGTGATCGGCGCGATCGTCGACGCCGCCAACCCGGTCACCCTGCTCACCCGGTTCCAGCAGCTGGCCGCGACCACCCAGGACATCGTGTCCACCGACGTGCCCCAGTCCCGCCTGGACGAGCTCGTCGACCTGGCGTTCGAGGTCAAGGACGCCGAGATCCGGAGCGTCGTCTTCGACGACACGGTGATCGACCCGGCCTACCCGGACTACGACCGGATCCGCGCGTTGGTGCAGCAGGCGCTGGACGGCCCGTCGGACACCCCGTCCGCGGACACCTCCTCGCCCGCGGACGAGCCCGCGGACGAGCCCGCCGAGAGCGAGCCGGCGGACGACGCGTCCGCGACCTCGTCGCCTGGCGCGACCAGCGCCGCGCCACCAGAGCCGGACCCGGCCGCCGAGGTCGGTGACGCCTGCGCCTACGACCCGGCACAGGCGCAGGCCGCCCGCGCGGAGGGGGAGCCCCCCACCCGCAACGGCTGACGCCGTCAGCCCGCCAGCACGACCAGGAGCGTGCGCGGGCCGTGCACGCCCTCGACCCGCTGCAGCTCGATGTCGCTGGTCGCCGAGGGGCCGCTGACCATCGTCAGCGGGCGCAGCGGGTCCAGCCGGGCCAGCCCCTCGGGCACGCTGCCCACCACCTGGTCGGCGGTCACCACGCAGACCAGGCAGTCCGGCAGCAGGGACAGCGCCCGCCGGCCGCAGGCCGGGGAGCCGTCCAGCACCAGGGTGCCGGTCTCGGCGACCGCCACCGCCACGGCGGTGACCGAGGCGGCCCGGTCGGCGAGCTGCACCGCCGGCCGGTCGTCGTCGACGTCGCAGCCGGCCGGCCGCCAGTCCTCGGCCAGTCCCGGGGCGACGACGACGTCGCCGGCCGACCACCCGCTGCCCAGCCCCTGGTCCAGGGCGGCCCGGACGGTGGCGCCCACCTCGGCCGGGGCGCAGCGCAGCACCGTGGCCCGGTAGTCCTCCACCCGGTCGACCAGCAGCTCCAGCAGCGCCGGGGCGCCGGCCGGGCGGCCATCGGTGAGCCGGTAGTCGCGCACCACCTCCTCCGGCGGCGTCCGGTCCGCCCCCAGGGCCTGGCGCACCCGGGACAGCACCTCCTCGCGTGCGCTCACCGTCGTCCTCCTGTCGTGTTGCACGTGGAACGTCGGCCCGTGGCGCCCTGCCCGGTCACGACCCGTGCTCCCGGACCCACGACTCCACGAAGGTCTCCTTCGGCGGGGTGGGCAGGTCGCGGCTGCGGGTCCAGCTGGAGACCGGCGGCGGCAGCGCGTTGGGCAACGTGGGCTTCCCGCGGGCGATCAGCCGGCCGAGCCGGGACGCCCGCTGGGCCAGGTGCCACAGCCGGGGGTGCGACATGACCTTCGCCAGGCCGCGGAAGGCGACCGCCTCCGCCGTCGGCCGTTCCTGCGCCTCGACGTGCTCGGCGCGCAGGTGCACCAGGATCGACGGGATGTCGATCGCCACCGGGCAGACGTCGTAGCAGGCGCCGCAGAGCGAGGAGGCGAACGGCAGGGAGGCGTTGTCCTCCACCCCGGTCAGCATCGGGGAGAGCACCGCACCGATCGGCCCCGGGTACACCGAGCCGTAGGAGTGCCCGCCGGCCCGCTCGTAGACCGGGCAGACGTTCAGGCAGGCCGAGCAGCGGATGCAGTGCAGCGCCTCGCGGCCCACCTCGTCGGCGAGGACCGCGGTGCGGCCGTTGTCCAGCAGCACCAGGTGGAACTCCTGCGGCCCGTCGCCGGGGGTCACGCCGGCCCAGGTCGAGGTGTAGGGGTTCATCCGCTCGCCGGTGGAGGAGCGCGGCAGCAGCTGCAGGAACACCTCGAGGTCGCGCCAGGTGGGCACCACCTTCTCGATGCCCATGACGGTGATCAGCGTCTCCGGCAGGGTCAGGCACATCCGCCCGTTGCCCTCGCTCTCCACCACGGTGAGCGTGCCGGTCTCGGCGACGGCGAAGTTCGCCCCGCTCACCGCCACCCGGGCGCGCAGGAACCGCTCCCGCAGGTGGGTGCGGGCGGCCATCGCCAGCTGCCGGGGGTCGTCGGTGAGGTCGGGGTCGACGCCGGGGATGGTGCGGGCGAAGATCTCCCGGATCTCGGCGCGGTTCTTGTGGATCGCCGGCACCAGGATGTGTGAGGGCTTGTCCTCCCCCAGCTGCACGATCAGCTCGGCCAGGTCGGTCTCGAAGACGTCGAGCCCGGCCGCCTCCAGCGCCTCGTTCAGGCCGATCTCCTGGGTGGCCATCGACTTGACCTTGACCACCTCGGACGTGCCGGTGGCCTGCACCAGCCGGGTGACGATCTCGTTGGCCTCGTTCGCGTCCCGGGCCCAGTGGACGACGCCGCCGCGTGCGGTGACCTGGCGCTCGAGCTCCTCCAGGTGGTCGTCGAGGCGGGCCATGGTGGCGGCCTTGAGCGCCCGGCCGGCCTCGCGCAGCTGCCCCCAGTCCGGCAGCTCGGCCACCACGCCGGCCCGCTTGCCGCGGATCGTGCTGGTGGCGTGGCCGAGGTTGGCCCGCAGCTGCCCGTCCCGCAGCGCGCCACGGGCGGCGTCCGGGAAGGACTGGTCGCCGCGCAGGTGGCCGACGCCGCGGGGGGCGGTGGGCAGGCCGAGGAACGTGGGCGCCTTCGGGGGCACGGTGGCGGTCATGCCGACACCGCCGGACGGGTCTGCTGATCGGGGGTCACGGCTTCCTCCGTCGAGGCGAGGATCTCGGCCAGGTGCACCGTGCGGGTGCCGGCCCGGAGCCGGGAGAGGCCGCCGCCGATGTGCATCAGGCAGGAGGCGTCCCCGGCGGTGCAGACCTCGGCGTGCGTGCCGAGGACGTTGGCCATCTTGTCGGTGAGCATCGCGGTGGAGGTGTCGGCGTTCTTCACCGCGAACGTGCCGCCGAACCCGCAGCACTGCTCGGCGCCGGGGAGCTCGACCAGCTCCAGCCCGCGCACCGCCCGCAGCAGCTGGTAGGGCCGGTCGCCCACCTTCAGCAGCCGCAGCGAGTGGCAGGTCGGGTGGTAGGTGACCCGGTGCGGGTAGTAGGCGCCGACGTCGGTCACCCCCAGCACGTCGACCAGGAACTGGGACAGCTCGTAGGTGCGCCCGGCCAGCTCCTCGGCCTCGTCGGCCAGCCGGTGCTCACCGGCCCGGCGGGCGACCTCGGCCTGCTGGTGGTGGATGGAGGCCACGCAGGACCCCGACGGCGCCACGATCGCCTCCGCGCCGGCGAAGGCGCGCACGTGGTTGGCGACGATCGGCACCGCTTCCCGGCGGTAGCCGGTGTTGACGTGCATCTGCCCGCAACAGGACTGACCCGGCGGCACGACGACCTCGTGCCCCAGCCGTTGCAGCAGCGTGGCGGTGGCCCGGGCCACCGAGGGGGTCAGGGTGTCCACCAGGCAGGTGGCGAAGAGCGCGACCTTCACGGGCGGCTCCTCCTCTCAGCTCGCGACGGTCGGGCGCGGGCGCCGGACCATGCTGGACTCGCGGACGACGAGCATCGGCTCGAAGACGGGTTGGTCGTGCTGGTGCCCCTCGGCCGCAGCCTCGTCCAGCAACAGCTCCGCCGCGCGGCGACCCAGTTCCTGGCGGGGCTTGCGGACCGAGGTCAGCGGGACGGCGGCGGCTGCGGCGTAGTCGATGTCGTCGTAGCCGACGATGGCGACGTCGTCGGGCACCCGGACCCCCTGGCGCACCATCTCCTGCAGCACGCCCATCGCCAGCAGGTCGTTGGCGCAGACCGCGGCGGTGGGGCGCAGGCCGGCGGGCAGTCCGAGGACGTGGGACGCCGCCTCGCGGCCACCGGCCACGGTCAGCGTGTCCGGGGTGATCACGGTGAGCGCGTCGTCGGAGCCGGTGCCCTCGCGGACGGCGGCGACGACCCCCCGGTAGCGCTCCTGCAGCTGGGGCAGGCCGCCCGGGCCGCCGATGAAGGCGATCCGGCGGTGCCCGCGCTCGAGCAGGTGGTCGGCGGCCAGCCGGCCGCCGAGGACGTCGTCGACGGCGACGGCGCACTGGTCGGGGCCGGGGGCACGGCGGTCGAGCAGCACGACCGGCACGCCGCGCTGCCGGAGCGTCTCGATCTGCGGGGACAGCTCCGCGGTCGGGGTGAGGACGACGCCCCGCACCCGCTGCTCGGTGAGCACGTCCAGGTGGGCGGCCTCCTTCTCCGGTCGGCCGTCGGAGTTGCAGAGGATCACCGACAGCCCCTGCGCGTTGGCCACCTCCTCGACCCCGCGGGCGACGTCGGTGAAGAACGGGTTGGCGATGTCCAGCACCACCAGCCCGATGGTGCGGCTGCGGCCGGCCCGGAGGTGGCGGGCCGACTCGTTGCGCACGAAGCCCAGCGCGGAGATGGCGCTCAGCACCCGTTCCCGGGTCCCGGGGCTGACCGTGTCGGGCCGGTTGAGCACGTTGCTGACCGTGCCGACCGAGACGCCGGCGTGGACGGCGACGTCCCGGATGCTGGCGGTCAGCGCTGCCCCCTCGGTTCCCGGTCGGCCCGTTGACCGCTCGCACGCAGCATCCTACTGTGGCGCACAGCACCTTGTGAATCGTTTCAGCGAGGAGGGCTCGTGCCCCGCGTCTGCTTCACCCTCCAGGTCCGGCCCGACCGGCTCGACGAGTACCGCGAGCGGCACGCCGCCGTCTGGCCGGAGATGCTTCGCGCACTCCGCGACGCCGGCTGGCGCGACTACCAGCTCTTCCTGCGCCCGGACGGGCTGCTCGTCGGCACCGTCGTCACCGACGACCTCGACGCCGCCCAGGCCGCCGTGGACACCGCCGAGGTGAGCGCCCGCTGGGAGGCCGAGATGGCCCCCTTCTTCGAGACCGGGGACGGCCGGGGCAAGTCCTCGCTCGACCTCGTCTTCGACCTCGACGCCCAGCTGCGGGCCGCCGGGGAGCACCCCACCACGAACGGAGAGACCCCGTGACCACCGACCTCCGCGCCAACGCCCTCGCCGCGTTGGCCGAGCAGACGATCGAGCTGCCCTCCTGGGCGTTCGGCAACGCCGGCACCCGCTTCAAGGTCTTCAGCACCCCCGGCGTCCCGCGCGACCCGTTCGAGAAGATCAGCGACGCCGCCCAGGTGCACCGGCACACCGGCGCCGCCCCCAGGGTCTCGCTGCACATCCCGTGGGACCTGGTCGACGACTTCGCCGAACTCGCCCAGCACGCCACCGACGAGGGCGTCTCCATCGGCGCGATCAACTCGAACCTGTTCCAGGCCGACGAGTACAAGCTCGGGTCGCTCACCCACGCCGACCCGGCGGTGCGGGCCAAGGCCGTGGCCCACCACGTGCAGTGCATCGACGTCATGCGGGCCACCGGCTCCACCGACCTGAAGATCTGGCTGCCGGACGGCACCAACTACCCGGGCCAGGACGACATCCGCGACCGGCAGGACCGGCTGGCCGAGTCGCTGCAGCAGATCTACGCCGAGCTCGACCCCGAGCACCGGCTGATCCTCGAGTACAAGTTCTACGAGCCGTACTTCTACACGATGGACATCCCCGACTGGGGCACCTCGCTGCTGCACTGCCTGGCCCTGGGCGAGCAGGCGAAGGTCGTGCTGGACACCGGCCACCACGCGCCGAACACCAACATCGAGTTCATCGTCGCCCAACTGCTGCGGGTGGGCCGGCTCGGGGCCTTCGACTTCAACTCCCGCTTCTACGGCGACGACGACCTGATCGTGGGCGCGGCCGACCCGTTCCAGCTGTTCCGGATCATGAACGAGATCGTCCGGGCCGACGCGCTCCGCCCGGACTCCGGCGTGAACTTCATGCTCGACCAGTGCCACAACATCGAGCCGAAGATCCCCGGTCAGATCCGCTCGGTGATGAACGTGCAGGAGGCCACCGCCAAGGCGCTGCTGGTCGATCGCGAGGCGCTGCGGGCCGCCCAGCAGTCCGGTGACGTGCTCGGCGCGAACGGCGCGCTGATGGACGCCTACAACACCGACGTCCGCCCGCTGCTCGCCGAGCTGCGCGAGTCGAAGGGCCTGGCCGGCGACCCCTACCGGGCCTACGCCGCCTCCGGGCACCAGGAGCAGATCGCCACCGAGCGCGTCGGAGGCCAGCAGGCCTCCTGGGGCGCCTGAGGAACTGGAGGACGACGAGATGACGAACCCCGTGGTCAGTGACCTGCTCGCCCGCAGCAACCGCCTCGGCGCGGACCCGCGGAACACCAACTACGCCGGTGGCAACACCTCCGCCGCCGGCACCGACACCGACCCGGTCACCGGGCAGCCGGTCGAGCTGCTCTGGGTGAAGGGCTCCGGCGGCGACCTCGGCACCCTCACCGAGCCCGGCCTGGC
Source organism: Modestobacter sp. VKM Ac-2985 (assembly GCF_026967925.1). GTDB lineage: Bacteria > Actinomycetota > Actinomycetes > Mycobacteriales > Geodermatophilaceae > Modestobacter. The sequence goes on from NZ_JAPVBI010000002.1 coordinate 340,631, forward strand.
CGTGCTCCGGCTGGACCGGCTGCGCTCGCTGGTCGACGTCTACCCCGGGGTGGACCGCGAGGACGAGATGGTCGCCGCGTTCGACCACTGCGCGTTCGGCCGGGGCCGGGCGGCGCCGTCGATCGACACCGCCATGCACGGGCTGGTCCGCGCGGCGCACGTCGACCACCTGCACCCCGACTCCGGCATCGCCCTGGCCACCGCCGCGGACGGCGAGGCGCTGACGGCCGAGTGCTTCGGCGACCGCGTCGTGTGGGTGCCGTGGCGCCGTCCCGGGTTCCAGCTGGGGCTGGACATCGCCGAGATCGCCGAGAAGAACCCGCAGGCCATCGGTGCCGTCCTGGGCGGCCACGGCATCACCGCCTGGGCCGACACCAGCGAGCAGTGCGAGGCCAACTCGCTGGAGATCATCCGGACGGCGGAGCGGTTCCTCGCCGAGCGCGGCCGGCCGCAGCCCTTCGGTGCGCCGCTCCCCGGGTACGAGGCGCTGCCGGAGGCCGAGCGCCGGGTCAGGGCGGCTGCCCTCTTCCCGGTGGTCCGCGGGCTGGCGAGCACCGACAAGCCGCAGGTCGGGCACCTCACCGACTCCGACGTCGTGCTGGACTTCCTGGCGTCGGCCGAGCACCCGCGACTGGCGGCACTGGGCACCTCCTGCCCCGACCACTTCCTGCGCACCAAGGTGCGCCCGCTGGTGGTCGACCTGCCGGCGTCCGCCCCCGTGGAGGACGTCGTGGCCCGGCTCGAGGAGCTGCACGAGGCCTACCGCGCCGACTACGCGGCCTACTACGAGCGGCACGCGGGCCCGGACTCCCCCGCGATGCGCGGGGCGGACCCGGCGATCGTGCTGGTGCCCGGCGTCGGCATGTTCAGCTTCGGGGCGAACAAGCAGACCGCCCGGGTCGCCGGTGAGTTCTACGTCAACGCGATCAACGTGATGCGCGGCGCGGAGTCGGTCTCCACCTACGCGCCGATCGACGAGAGCGAGAAGTTCCGGATCGAGTACTGGGCGCTGGAGGAGGCCAAGCTCGCCCGGATGCCGAAGCCCAAGCCGCTGGCCACCCGGGTCGCGCTGGTCACCGGCGCGGCGAGCGGGATCGGCAAGGCGATCGCCCAGCGGCTGGCCGCCGAGGGCGCGTGCGTCGTCGTCGCCGACCTGGACCTGGCCAAGGCGACCGAGGCCGCGGCGGAGATCGGCTCGGCCGACGTCGCGGTGGGCGTGGCGGCCGACGTCAGCGACGCCGCGGCGGTGGCCGCGGCGTTCCGCTCGGCCGTGCTGGCCTTCGGCGGGGTCGACCTGGTCGTCAACAACGCCGGGCTGTCGATCTCCAAGCCGCTGCTGGAGACCACCGAGGCCGACTGGGACCTGCAGCACGACGTGATGGCCAAGGGATCGTTCCTGGTCTCCCGCGAGGCGGCCCGGATCATGATCGAGCAGGGGATGGGCGGCGACGTCGTCTACATCTCCAGCAAGAACGCGGTCTTCGCCGGCCCGAGCAACATCGCCTACTCCTCGACCAAGGCCGACCAGGCGCACCAGGTCCGACTGCTGGCCGCCGAGCTCGGTGAGCACCAGATCCGGGTGAACGGCATCAACCCCGACGGCGTCGTCCGCGGCTCGGGGATCTTCGCCGGGGGCTGGGGCGCCAAGCGGGCCGCGGTCTACGGCGTCCCGGAGGAGGAGCTGGGCCAGTTCTACGCCCAGCGCACCCTGCTCAAGCGCGAGGTGCTGCCCGAGCACGTCGCCGACGCCGTCTTCGCGCTGACCGGCGGCGAGCTCACCCGCACGACCGGGCTGCACGTCCCGGTCGACTCCGGCGTCGCCGCCGCCTTCCTCCGATGACCGACGACCACCAAAATGGCCATTTTGGTGGTCAGGGGGGTCGGGAGCTCACGCTCGCCGCTGTCGACCTGGGGGCCTCCAGTGGGCGGGTGATGGTGGGGCGGGTCGGCCCCGGGCGGTTGGAGCTGCACGAGGTCAACCGGTTCGCCAACCGGCCGGTCCGGGTCGCCGGCACGTTGCACTGGGACGTGCTTGCGCTCTACGCCGGGGTGCTCGACGGCCTGCGGGCCGCCGGGCGGGACGTCGGGGGACTGGACGGCGTCGGCATCGACAGCTGGGCGGTCGACGTCGGGCTGCTGGACGCCGACGGCGCGCTGCTGGGCAACCCGGTGCACTACCGGGACGCCCGGCACGCCACCGCCGTCCCCGAGGTGCACGAGCTGGTGCCACCGGCCGAGCTCTACCGGGTCAACGGCCTGCAGCACCTGCCGTTCAACACCGTCTTCCAGCTCGCCGCGATGCGCGGGACGGCGGCGTTCCGGACCGCCGACCGGGCGCTGCTGATCCCGGACCTGCTGGCGCACTGGCTGACCGGGGCGGTCGGCGCCGAGGTCACCAACGCCTCCACCACCGGCCTGCTGGACGCCACCAGCCGTCAGTGGGCGTGGGAGCTGATCGACCGCCTGGGCCTGCCGCGCCACCTCCTCCCACCGCTCACCCAGCCCGGCGACCGGCTGGGTGAGCTGACCGCCGACGTGCTCGCCGAGACCGGGCTGACCGGACCGGTCCCGGTGACCGCCGTCGGGTCGCACGACACCGCCTCGGCGGTGGTCGGGGTGCCGGCGGCGTCCGAGCGGTTCGCCTACGTCTCCTGCGGCACCTGGTCGCTGGTCGGTGTCGAACTCGACGCCCCGGTGCTCACCGAGGCCAGCCGGGAGGCCGGGTTCACCAACGAGCTCGGGGTGGACGGAACGGTCCGTCACCTGCGGAACGTGATGGGGCTGTGGCTGCTGCAGGAGTCGTTGCGCACCTGGCAGTCGGCCGGGCTGCCGGCCGACCTCACCGAACTGCTGCACGCCGCGGCCCGGGAGCCGGCCTTCGGCGCGGTCGTCGACAGCGACGACGAGCGCTTCCTGCCGCCCGGCGACATGCCGGCCCGGATCGCGGAGGTCTGCCGGGAGACCGGGCAGACGCCGCCGCAGAGCCAGGCCGCCACCGTGCGCTGCATCCTGGACAGCCTGGCGCTGGCCTACCGGCGCACGGTGCGCCAGGCGGCCGACCTCTCCGGGCGGTCCACGGACGTCGTCCACCTCGTCGGTGGCGGCGCTCGCAACACGCTGCTCTGCCAGCTCACCGCCGACGCCTGCGGGCTCCCGGTGCTCGCCGGGCCGGTGGAGGCGGCGGCGCTGGGCAACGTGCTGGTCCAGGCCCGCGCCGGGGGCGCGATCGGCGGCGGGCTGGCCGAGATGCGGACGCTGCTGCGGGCGACCCAGCAGGTCGTCCGGCACGACCCCCGCCCGTCCCAGGAGGCCGCCTGGCAGGCCGCGGAGGACCGGGTCCGGCACAGCCGCTGACCTGACAGGAGCCCGGCCCGGGGGAGCCGGGCTCCCGCGGTCAGCGCAGGAACGCCGCGGCCACCCCGGAGTCGACCGGGATGAGCAGGCCGGTGGTCACCGCGAGGGTGCCGTTGGTCAGCGCGAGGACGGCGCCGGCCACGTGCTCGGGGAGGACCTCCTCCTTGAGCACGGTGCGCTGGGCGTAGAACTTGCCCAGGTCCTCCTCCTCGACGCCGTAGGTCGCCGCCCGGGAGGCCCCCCAGCCGCCGGCGAAGATGCCCGAGCCGCGGACCACGCCGTCGGGGTTGATGCCGTTGACCCGGATGCCGTCCTCCCCCAGCTCGGTGGCCAGCAGCCGCACCAGGTGGGCCTGCGCGGCCTTGGCCGAGGAGTACGCCAGGTTGTTCGGCCCGGCGAACACCGCGTTCTTCGAGCAGATGTTGATCACGTCGCCACCCAGCCCCTGGCCGCGGAGCACCCGCGCCGCGGCCTGGGTGACCACGAAGCTGCCGCGGGTCATGACCGCGAACTGGGCGTCCCAGTCGCCGAGGGTGGTGTCCTCCAGCGACCCCGGCTTCACGAACCCGGCGTTGTTCACCACGATGTCGAGGCCGCCCAGCGCCAGCACCGCCTCCTGCACCGCGGCCGCAACCGCTGCTGGATCGGAGACGTCCATCTGCACCGCGACGGCCCGGTCCGGGCCACCGAGCTCGGTGGCGACCTCCTCACTGCGGGCCAGGTCCAGATCGGCGATGACGATGTCGGCGCCGTGCTCGTGCAGCAGCCGGGCGGTGGCCAGGCCGATGCCCGACGCACCACCGGTGACCAGCGCGACCCGGCCGGACAGCGCCTTCGGCTTGGGCCGGCGCTGGAGCTTGTCCTCCTCCAGCTGCCAGTACTCGACGGCGAACTTCTCCGCCTCGCTGATCGGGGCGTAGGAGGAGACGCCCTCGGCGCCGCGCATCACGTTGATCGCGTTGACGTAGTACTCCCCGGCCACCCGGGCGGTCTGGTGGTCGGCGCCGAAGGAGAACATGCCGACGCCGGGCACCAGCACGATCGCGGGGGCAGAACCGCGCATCGCCGGCGACTCCGGGCGCGCGTGCCGGGAGTAGTAGGCGCTGTACTCCGCCTGGTACTCCGCCAGCAGCTCGGCGAGCCGCGCGTCGACGTCGGCCAGCGGGGCGTCGACGGGGACGTCGAGCACCATCGGCCGGATCTTGGTGCGCAGGAAGTGGTCGGGGCAGGAGGTGCCCAGCGCGACCAGGTCGGCCAGCTTCTCCCGGGACAGGAAGTCCAGGACGACGTCGGAGTCGGTGAAGTGCCCGACCTGCCGGCTGCTCGCCGAGGCGACCCGGCGCAGCGACGGGAACAGCTCGGCCGCCCGGGCCCGCCGCTGCTCCTCGGGCAGCGCCACCCGGTCGGGCACCACGGCACCGAACGGCTCGGGCACCGACCGGCGGGTCAGGAACTCAGCCGCCTCGTCGATGATCCGCAGCGCCCGCTCCTGCGCCTCGTCGGACGTGGCGCCCCAGCTGGTCAGCCCGTGCCCGCCCAGCACGGCGCCGATCACCTGCGGGTCCTCCGCCAGCTCGGCGACCTGCCGGCCGAGCTCCCACCCGGGCCGCTTCCACGGCACCCAGGCGACGGCGCCGCCCCACAGCTCCTGCACCAGGGCCGGGCCGTCGGCCGCGCAGGCCAGCGCGGTCACCGAGTCCGGGTGCAGGTGGTCGACGTGTGGGCAGTCGACCAGGCCGTGCATCGGGGTGTCGATCGACGGGGTCGCCCCACCGGTGCCGAAGGCGGCGTGCGGGAAGAGGCCGACCATCTCGTCCTCGTGCTCGACACCGCGGTAGACGTCGTCCAGGGCCAGGAAGGGCTCGCGCCGCAGGACGGCGAGCCCCTCCGGTCGCAGGGTGCCCAGGTCGCCGCCGGAGCCCTTCACGTAGACCAGCTCGACGTCCTGGCCGGTGGCCGGGCTGGTGACCGTGACCGTCACCGAGGTGTTGCCGCCGCCGTAGTTGGTGACCGTCGGGTCGCTGCCGTACCGGTGAGACCGGGCGAGCAGCTCGCGGACGCCCTCGGGCAGGTCGGGCGCGCTCATGGGATGGGTTCTCCGTTCTGGCAGCTGCGCTGCCGCGGGGGCTGGTCGGGGGTGGTCAGGCCGCGCCGGAGGCGGGCAGGTGGTCGCGGCGGCGCAGCTCGGCGAGGAAGCGCTGGTAGCCCTCCTCCAGCTGCGGCACCTCGGCCGGGTCGGGGTCGACGACGAGGTCGGGGTGGACGGCGCGGTCGACGACCTCGGCCAGCAGGTCGCCCAGGTCACCGGCGCGGGTGGTCGCCGTCCAGCCGGTGGCGGCCAGGAGTGCGGCGCCGACGCCGCTGCTGGGGTCGCGGGGGCGGGCCACCGGGCGGGCCAGGGTGCTGGCGCGGACCTGCAGCCAGGGGAGGGAGCGGCTGCCGCCGCCGGCCACCCGGTGGTCGGTCGAGGCGACCCCCAGCTCGGCGAGCCGGTCCAGGCCGAGCCGCTCGACGAAGGCGACGCCGTCCAGCTCCGCGCGGTGGCGCTGGACCGGCGACGGGGGCGGACCCGGTGGCCGCCGGGGGTCGACCAGGAAGCCGACGGCGTCGGGGTCGGCGAAGGGGAAGCGCTCGCCGGTGCGCGGGGGCGGGGGCAGCGGGTAGGCGGTCAGCGGTGACGGGCCGTCGGCCAGGGCCGCCGCGTCCAGCCCGGGCAGGTCATCGGTCGCGGTGAGCACGCCGGCGCCGGAGTTCGAGGCGCCGCCGGGCCACCACCGGCCCCCGGGCGCGAGGTGGGAGTAGACGGGGCCGGCGTCGATCCGGTGGTCGCTGACGCCCTTGAGCACCAGGGTGGTGCCGAGGACGCCCATCGTCTGGCCCGGGCGCACCGCCCCGGCGGCGACCTGGGCGGTGCAGCCGTCGGTCATCCCGGCCACCACGAGCACCCCGGCGGGCAGCCCCAGCCCGGCGGCGACGTCGGGCAGCACGGTGCCGATCAGCGCGCCCGGGTGCACCAGGGCGGGCAGCGTCCCGGCCGGGACGCCGCCGTCGGCCAGCAGTGCCGGCCAGCGGGCGGCGGCGGGGTCGATGCCGGCCTTGAGGGCGTGGGAGGTGTCGCTGACGACCTCCCCGGTCAGTGCGGCGACCACGAGGTCGGCGCTGTGCAGGTAGCGCCGGCCCGGGGTCGGTGCCGTCTCCGGCTGGCCGGCGAGCCACAGCAGCCGGCCGATCGTGCCGGCCGAGCCGATGCGGGCGCCGGTGCGCTCGGCCAGCGCCGCGGTCAGCGCCCGGCCCCGGTCGTCGGAGTAGAGCAGCGCGGGGCCGACCGGCCGGCCGGCGGCGTCCGCGGCCACCACCGTGCCGGAGGTGCCGGTGACCGACAGCGCGCACACGGCGGCGGCCCGCGGGCCCAGGGCGGCCACGACCTCGGCCGTCGACCGCAGCGCGGCCGCGGCGTGGTCGGGACGCTGCTCGACCCAGCCGGGCCGCGGGGTCTCCGGCGCGGGCAGCGGGGTGTCGGCCGTGGCCAGCACCTGGCCGGTGCCGGCGTCCACGGCGACCACCCGCACCGCGGCGGTGGCCAGGTCGACGCCGAGGACGATCGGGTCGGTGCCCACGGTCAGACCGCCGTGCCCGTCAGCAGCCGGGCCGCCAGGCCGTCCAGGCTGCGGACCGCGAGGTCCGGCTCGGCCAGCTGCTCTCGCGTCGGCTCGTCGGGGGCCTCGCCGCGCAGCACCCAGACGGTGCCCAGGCCCAGCGCGGCGGCGGGCCGGACGTCGGTGTCCAGCCGGTTGCCGATGTGCACGGCCTGCTCCGGGCGGGCGCCGGCCCGGGTCAGGCACCAGGTGAACAGCTCGGGGCTGGGCTTCTCGTGCCCGACGATGGCCGAGACGCCCCAGACGTCGACGGAGTCGGCCACCCCGTCCCGGGTGAGCGCGTCGACGACGGCGCGCTCCTGGTTGGCCAGCACGCCGACGGTCACGCGGCCGCGCAGCTGGGCCAGGAACGGCAGCACGTCGGCGTACAGGGTGCCCGCGGGGTGGTGCCAGTGCGCCCGGGTCCGCTCGTGCAGGGCGTCGCGCAGCCCCGGGTCGCCGAGCAGCTCGGTGGCCAGGGCCCGGCGCAGCGACCCGCCCTGCTCGGCCCGGATCCGGTCGTAGACGGCGCGGAAGGCGCTGCGGTCGACCGGGTCGTGGCCCTGGTCGGCGCGCAGCTCGTCGAGGGCGACCAGCACGGCCGCGACGAAGTTCTCGTCGTCGTAGACGGGCCCGCCGACGTCCAGGAAGACCGCCTTCAGGTCCTGCGGGAGGGTCATCGGGGGCCGCCGGCCAGCGTGCGGCGCCGCTCCTCGATGTCGGCGCGGGCGAAGAAGGACTCCACCGACGCGGCCGGGAGCGGCACCACCCCGCCCATGGCGTAGGCCGCCGAGCGCACCTGCGCGCCCTTGACGGCCATCTGCGAGACGCCCTCGATGCCGGCGGCGCTGGGCGCGTTGACCACGATCCCGTGGTTGCCCAGCAGCACCAGCTGCGGCAGCTCGCCGTGGGTCTCCCAGTGCCGGGTGAGGCCCTCGAGGTAGACCCGGCCGAGCTCGACGCCCGGCTGGGCGTACGGCACGAACAGCGGCCGGCCGATGACGACGGCCTCGTCGGAGTAGACGTAGGTGTCGTACGCGGTGGCGGCGTGCACGCTGGCCAGCAGGGCCACCACCGCCGTGGGGTGGGTGTGGCCGACGAACGGCGTGGGCGTGAACGCCTGGGCGGCCACGTGCACCAGCGTCTCGATGGAGGCCCGCCGGCGCCGGCCCTCGTGCTCCCCGGCGTCCAGCGCCGCGGTGAGGTCGGCCTGGGTGCTCCGCGGGTCGCGGATCAGCTCGACCAGCGGGTCGACGTCCACGACGACGAAGTCCGCTGCGTCGACGTCCCGCATGCCCGAGCCGGAGGCCTTCACGACCACCCGGCCGTCGTCGAGCAGCTGGGAGGTGTTGCCCTCGGCGAGGATCGCCAGGTCCCGGCCCGGCTCGCCCAGGGCCCGGGTGAGCTGCACGAGCTCGGTGCTGACCAGGGTCGGGTCCCAGGTGGCGGTCATGATGTTCCTCCGTAGCGTCGGTTCGAGAAGCCGTTCAGCAGGGCGGCGAAGATGAGCACGACGCCGAGGGCGAAGAGCTGGAGCTGGCTGCCGGCGTTGCCCGGGACGGCCAGCAGGATCCCGGCGTTCAGCCAGACGATCAGCAGCGTGGCCAGCACCACGCCGGCGACCCGGCCGATGCCGCCGGTGATGGCGACCCCGCCGAGGACGGCGATGGTGATGGCCGGCAGCGCCATGCCGTTGCCGGCCACCCCGGAGTCGGGGCGGGCGGAGGCGAACTGCGCGACGGTGACCACCGCGACCAGGCCGGAGATGGCGCCCGCGGCGACGTAGGCGGTGAACCGGGTGCGGGCGACGTTGATGCCGGTCCACTCGGCGGCGACGTCGTTGGTGCCGATCGCGTACAGCCGTCGCCCGTAGGTGGTGCGCGCCAGGACGAGCCACACCACCAGGGCGGTCGGGATCAGGAAGGTGAACACCCCCAGCGGGATGCGCGGGAACGCGTCGGGCAGGAAGGGCAGGGAGACCGCCGAGGCGGTGGAGTACAGGTCCTGGACCGGCTGGCTGTTGATCGGTCGCTGGTCGTTGACCACGAGGGCCAGCGAGCTGAAGCCGTAGTAGGTGGCCAGCGTGGTGATCAGGGCGGGGAAGCCGAGGTAGGCGATCAGGCCGCCGTTGACCGCCCCGCACAGGCCACCGAAGACGACGGCGAGCACCAGGGCCGCGGGCAGCGACCACCCCCACTCGCCGTAGGCGAAGCCGAAGACCATGCCGGTCAGCGAGACGATCGCCCCGACCGAGAGGTCGATCCCGCCGCGGCCGGAGGTGATCACCAGGAGCTCGGCGAGCCCGAGCATCACCAGGGGCACGGCGTTGATCAGCGTCGCCGCCAGGTAGGAGGTGCTGTACGGCGCGCTCAGGTAGTTGTTGGCGCTGAGCTGGCTCATGGTGATCAGCACGGTGGCCAGCAGCAGCACCAGCAGGGCGATCCGCTGGGTGAGCAGGATGCGCAGCACCTTGCCGGGCAGGCTCTCCCCGCGGCCGGCGACCTCTGCGGCGGTGCTGCCGGAGTCCGCGGCGGGCTCTGTTCCGGGCGTGGTCTGGGTGCTCACGAGGCCCTCCGGGTGCGCTGGCGGATCAGGTCGGCGCCGACGGCGATGAGGATGAAGAGGCCGACGAAGAGGTCGGACAGCTGCGAGCGCCAGCCGAGCTGGGTGACGCCGGTGGCCACCGTCTGCACCAGCAGCGCACCGAGCACGGTGCCCAGCACCGAGCCGCGGCCGCCGATGATCGAGGTCCCGCCGATCACGACGGCGGCGATGACGGCGAGCTCCAGCCCGGATCCGACGTTCGCCGCCAGGCTCGAGGTGCCCTGGGCGAGCACGAAGCAGGAGGCGAGTCCGGCGAGCAGCCCGGTGACGACGTAGGCCATCAGCACCCGGGTGCGCACCGAGATCCCGGCCAGCCGGGCGGCCTGGGAGTCACCGCCGATCGCGTAGAAGTGCCGCCCGCCGGCGGTGTGCCGCAGGTACCACCAGGCCAGTGCGGCGATCACCAGCATGATCACGAAGCTGTGCGGGATGCCGAGCGTGCGCCCGGCTTCGCCGCGGCCGAAGAAGTTCAGCGTGCGGGGGATGCCCTCGACGGTGGAGGAGCCGAAGACCTGCAGCCCGATGAACCGGAAGAGGTTCAGCGTGCCGAAGGTGATGATGATCGCGTGCACCCGGCCGTAGGCGATCAGCACGCCGTTGACCAGGCCGAGGACGCCGCCGATGGCGACGGCCAGCAGCACCGCCAGCGGCAGCGGGAGCCCGCTGCCGACCATCGTCTGGGCGACGATCACCGAGCAGACCATCACGATGCTGCCCACCGACACGTCGATGCCGCCGGTGATGATCACGATCGTCATGCCCACGCCGATCAGCGCGATCGGCGTCATCCCGACCAGCAGCGGGACGATCGAACCCGAGGTGAAGAACGCCGGGGTGGCCAGGCTCAGCGCCAGCCACAGCAGGGCGATGACGACGATGAGCACCATCTCCTGCCCGGTGACCGGGGACGGGAGGAGGCGCTGCCTGCCCCCGTCCTGCGGCGCGACAGCGGCCGGCTCGCCGTCCGGCCGTCCGGCGGGGGTGAGGATCGAGCTGCTCATGCCGTGACCTCCTGCTCGTCCTCGGCGCCGGCCGCGGCGGCCAGCACGTCGACCTGGGTGGCGCCCGGGCCGAACTCGGTCGTGGTGGTGCCGGCTCGGACGACCTGCAGGCGGTCGGCGATCCGGATCGCCTCGGCGAGGTCGGAGGTGACGATCAGCACGGCGGTCCCCTCGTCGGCGAGCTGGGTGATGATCCGGTGGATCTCCTCCTTGGCCCCCACGTCCACGCCCTGGGTGGGCTCGGCGAGCACCAGGACCCGGGGCCGGTCGACCAGCTGGCGTGCCAGCACGACCTTCTGCGCGTTGCCGCCGGAGAGGGCGGACACTGCCTGCCGCTCGTGCGGCGTCTTGACCGACAACCGGCTGATCATCGACCGGGCGACCTCGCGTTCGCGGCGCCGGTCGACCCAGACCCGCAGCCGGGACAGCAGTGGCAGGTGGCCGGCGGAGATGTTGAACGAGATGGGCTGGAAGCTGAACAGCCCCTGCTCCTTGCGGTTGGCCGGGAGCAGGGCGATGCCGAGGTCCTTCGCCTCCCGCGGTGAGCGCGGCCGCACGGGTTCCCCGTCGACGAGGATCGTCCCGGCGGTCGCCCGGGCCATCCCGTAGACGGTGGCGCCGATCTCGGCCACCCCGGAGCCGATCAGGCCGTAGAGGGCGACGATCTCGCCGGGCCGGATGCTGACGTCGACGTCGTGGAACTGCCCGGCCAGCCCGAGGCCGCGCAGCTCCAGCCGCGGGTCTCCCGGGGGGACGGCGCGGTCGGGGCGGGCGTCGTCCAGGATGCCGCCGACCATCAGCTCGACGATCTGGCGGACGTCGAGGTCGGCGATCGGGTGGGTGCCGATGGTCTGCCCGTCCCGCATGACGGTGACCTCGTCGGCGATGACGAACAGCTCGTCGAGGCGGTGCGAGATGTAGATGATCGAGACGCCGGCGGCGGTCAGCCGGCGCACCACGCTGAACAGGACCTCGACCTCGCGGTCGGTCAGGATGGCGGACGGCTCGTCCAGGATCAGCACCTTGGCGTCACCGGCCAGCGCCTTGGCGATCGAGACCTGCTGCTGCTCGGCGATGGAGAGCCCGCCGACGGTGGCGGTGGCGTACCGGGCAGGGAGGCCGAGCAGGTCGAGCAGCTCGACGACCTTGGCGTTCTGGGCGGCCCAGTCGACCCGGCCGCCGCGGGTGAGCTCGCGGCCGGTGAAGACGTTCTCGGACACGGTCAGCTCGGCGAACAGCTGGGGTTCCTGGTAGACGGTCGCGATCCCGAGGGCCATCGCGTCGTGCGTCGAGGTGATGGAGACCGGTGCGCCGTCGAAGGTGATCGTCCCGGCGTCGGCGGTCTCGGCGCCCGAGAGGATCTTGATCAGGGTGGACTTGCCGGCGCCGTTCTCCCCGACCAGGGCGTGCACCGTGCCGGGCTGGACGGCCATGTCGGCGTGCCGGATGGCCCGGACCGCGCCGAAGCGCTTCGAGACGCCGGACACCGAGAGGCGGGCGGGCCTGGCCCGGTCCGTGCTCGGGGTGCTGGGCTGGGGGGTGGTCATGACCTTCCGGCCTCCACGATCGAGGTGGGTGTGGCGGTGAGGGGTGCTGCGGGCGGGCCGGTGGGCCGGCCCGCCCGCAGCGGTGGCTCAGTAGTCGAAGTCGCCGACGTTCTCGGTGGTCAGGACCAGCGGCGGGCCGAGCAGCAGGGTCTGGGTCGCCTCGTCGTACTCGACCGCGGACAGGTCGGGGTTGACGTCGTTGGTGGCCTCGAACTCGGTGCCCTCGGCCAGCTGCATGCCGGCCCAGACGGTCAGGTAGCCCAGCGCCTCGACGTCCCACAGCACGCTGGAGGAGGCCGAGCCGTCCTCCAGGTACGGGGCGATCGAGTTGGGGGTCCCGAGGCCGACGGTGGAGACCTGGCCGATCCGGCCGGCGTCCCGGACCGCCTGGGCGACGCCCGGTGCCGACGAGGTGCACTCGCCGACCAGCCCGGTCAGCGTCGGGTCGGAGTTCATCAGGTCGGTGGCCATCTGGGTGGCTGCAGCCTGGTCCTCACCGGCGTAGACGACCTCGGTGATCTCGGCATCGGGGTACTCCGAGGCGGTGTACTCGCGCTGGACCTCGATCCAGCTGTTCAGGTTCTCCGCCGTCTCGCCGCAGGACACGATGGCGTAGCGGCCCTGCCCGCCCATGGCCTCCATGATCTGGTCGGTCAGGGTCTGGCCGATGCCCTCGGTGGAGGCCTGGCTGACGAAGACCTCGCGGACCGAGTTCGGGGCGTCGGTGTCGGTGGTGCCCACCGCGATGCCGGCGTCGGCGGCCTCCTGCAGCAGGGGGGCCATGGAGTCGGGGTCGTTGGGCGCGACGAAGAGGACGTCGACGTCCTGCTGGATGAAGGAACGGACGATGTCTGCCTGCGCAGCGGCGTCCGCCTCGACCGGCCCCTGGTAGAGCCACTCGCAGCCCAGTTCCTCGCAGGCGGCCTCGCCGCCGGCGTTCATCGCCTCGAAGTAGGGGATGCCCTGCAGCTTCGGGACGAAGGCGATCGTGGGCATGTCGTCCCCACCACCGGATCCGCCGCCGCTGCCGCCGGCGGACCCGCCGCTGCCCTCGCCACACCCGGCAAGGGTGAGGGCCATCCCGACACCGACCACGGCGACCGTGGCCCTGTTACGCCTTGCGCTCATCTTCACTCCATCGTGATGCGGGGGATTCCCCGCGGTGAGCCCGCCGCTCGGGAGAGCGGCGGGGACCGGGCACCTGCCCGGGAGTCCGTGTTCCTTCGTGGGGTGGATCAGCCGCCGCGGAGGCCGCGGGCCTGGTCGTCGGCGGTCATCAGCTGACGCAGCCGGGCCGCGGCGTCGTCCCACGCGGAGGACGACCGTGGCTCGTACGTGCGCAGCCGGCCCGAGGCGGCGACGACCCGGCGGAGGTCGGCCAGGTCGGCGAGCTCCCCCAGGGCGATCAGCTGCACGCCGGCGTTGCCCAGCGCGGTGGCCTCGACGGGCCCGCAGTGCACGGGCAGGCCGGTCGCGTCGGCCGTCGCCTGGGCCAGCAGGGCGTTCTGCGAGCCGCCCCCGGTGACGTTGATCGAGGTCGCCGGGTCCCCGGTCGCCGCCACCAGGTCCTCCGCCGTGGCCCGGTAGGTGAGGGCCAGGCTGTCGATCACGCAGCGGACGACCGCGCCGACCGTCTCCGGCACCGGGTCACCGTGCCGCGCGCAGTAGGCGCGCAGCCGGCTGGGCATGTCGCCCGGGGCCAGGAAGTCGGTGGCGTTGGGGTTCACGATGCTGCGCAGCGGCGGCTCGGCGGTGGCCAGCTCGACCAGGTCGGTGTAGCTGAGGTCGGCCCCCTCGCGTGCCCACTGCCGGCGGCACTCCTGCAGGAGCCACAGCCCCATCACGTTGCGCAGCAGCCGGACGGTGCCGGCGTAGCCGCCCTCGTTGGTGAGGTTGGCGGCCGACGTCGCCGGTGTCACCAGGGCGTCGTCCCGCTCGACCCCCATCAGGGACCAGGTGCCCGAGGAGATGAACAGCCCACCGGGGCCGCCGAACGGGGTGCCGACCACCGCCGCCGCCGTGTCGTGGCCGGTCGGGACGACGACCCGGGTGCCGGCCAGTGGCCCCGCGCCGAGCGGGCCGACCACGGGGCCGACGTCGGTGCCCGGCGCCACGACCTCCGGCAGCAGGTGGGTGGGGACCTGGAGGGCGTCGAGCAGCCCGGTCGCCCAGGTGCCGGTCGCGGTGTCGTACATGCCGGAGGTGGAGGCGGCGGTGTGCTCGGTGGCGCGGAGCCCGGAGAGCCGGTGGTGGAAGAGGTCCGGGACCATCAGCAGCGTCGCCGCTCCGGCCAGCCGGTCGGTGTGGTGGGCGTCGTCCAGCAGGGCGAAGACCCCGTTGATCTCCATGGTCTGGCAGCCGGTGGCGGCGTAGAGGGCCTCCTGCCCGACCATGCCGATGGCCTCGGCCATCGCCCGGACCTGCCGGGGGTCGCGGTAGCAGGTCGGCTCGTCCAGCAGCGTGCCGTCGGCGCGCAGCAGGCCGTAGTCCACGCCCCAGGTGTCCACGCCGACCGAGGCGATCGGCCGGTCCCGCCCGAGTGCGGCCAGCTGCTCCTCGACGTGTCCCCACAACCGCTCGAACTCCCAGCGGAGCACCCCGTCCACCGGGCGGGCCCCGTTGGGGAACCGGCCGACGACGTCGAGGTCCAGCCGCTGTCCGTCGAAGGTGGCCGCGACGACCCGACCGCTCTCGGCGCCCAGGTCGACGGCGGCGACGGTCTGGCCGGTGCCCGGCCGGCCGCTCACGGCCGACGCTCCATCGCCACGGCGTGCACGGGGACGCCGGCGGCCGTGATCGCGGCGGCCTGGGCCGGGTCCACGCCGTCATCGGTGTAGACGGCGGTCAGCCGGCCGATCGGCACGCACGGGTGGATGGAGAAGCCGCCGAACTTCGCGGAGTCGACGAGCCCGTAGACCTCGGCGCAGGCATCGGCCAGGTAGCGCTTGGCCTGGGCCTCCTCGTTCGCCAGGTCCAGCAGCCCGTGTTCGACGGAGATCCCGTGGCCGCCCAGGAAGCCGCGGTCGATCCGGCCGCGGCCGGCCAGCACGTCGCCGACCAGCCCGACCAGCGAGCGGGCGGAGCGGCGGACGACGCCGCCGGGGAGCAGCACGTTCGCGTCGGTGCGCTCGGACAGCAGGGTGGCCGTGGGCAGGCTGTTGGTCACGACGACGAGCCCGCGCCGGTCGAGCAGCTGCTGGGCCAGGTAGTGACAGGTGCTGGAGGAGTCGAGGGCGATCACGTCGCCGTCGCGGACCAGCGGGGCGACCGCGTCGGCGATCGCCTCCTTCTCGGCCCGCCGGTGCCGCAGCCGGCTCTCGAACGAGCCCTCGTCGGAGACCGCGGCCGGGACCGCCCCACCGCGCACCCGGCGCAGCACCGACCGCTGCTCCAGCGCCTCGAGGTCCTTGCGGATGGTGACCGTCGACACGCCCAGCTGGTCGGCCAGGCTGGCCACGAGCACCCGGCCGTGGCTGTCGAGCTGCTCGAGGATCGCCCGGGAACGGGCGAACTCGTCGAGTGCGGTCACGGGTCGTTCCTTCCTCGGCGTCAGCGGCGAGTGGGTGGTTCGTTGTGATGCAGGCCGCAAAGCTAAGGAGAACGAAACTGAACGTCAACAAGTGAAGCTCGTCCGAAACCGTGATCGCGTCGAACGAAAGCAGGCGAGCACGGCGGTGCACGATCATGTCGGGTCCGGCCGTCGGGGTCGGCCCCGGGAGAGGCCGACCGTCAGCCGCCGAGGATCGGCTCGTACACCTCCTGGGTGCGGTCGAGCAGCTCCTGGAACTCCTCTGCGCCCTGGAACTCCTCCGGCACGTACTCCTCGCCGATCTGCTGCACGACCGCCGGGTCCTCCGAGGCCGTCCGCAGCGCCTCCTCCAGCTCGGTGACGATCTCCTCGGGCAGCTCACCGGGCCCGATCAGGCCGAACGTCGACCCGGACAGCGTCAGCTCCGGGAAGCCGGACTCGGCCAGGGTGGGGGTGTCCGGCAGCCAGGGCAGCGGCTCGGCGGAGGAGACCGCCAGCGGCCGGAACTGGCCGGCGTCGATGTTGCTGGTGACGTCGGAGGAGGCGTTGATCAGCACCGCGTCGACGTTGCCGCCGAGCAGGGCGGTGGTCATCTCGGCGTTGCCGTTGAACGGCACGGCGGTGACCTCGACGTCGTACTCGTCGGCCAGCCGTTGCAGCTCGATCGCCTGCGGTGTGGAGGCGCCCGGGGTGCCCACGTTCAGCGTGCCGGGCTGCTCCTGCGCCGCGGTGAAGAAGTCCTCGGCGGTGGAGTACGGGGAGTCGGCGCCCACGGCGAGCACCGACGGCACCTCGGTCATCACCCCGATCGGCGTCACGTCGTCCTTGGTGTAGCCGACCTCGTTGGCCAGCGGCGTGACCACCAGCGTGCCGGCGGTGGCCAGGGAGAGGGTGTGGCCGTCGGGGTCGGCGCCGATCAGCTCCTGGGTGGCGAGCGCACCTGAGCCGCCGGGCAGGTTCTCCACCACCACGGTCTGCCCCAGCTGCTCCTCCAGGGAGGCGCCGTAGGCGCGGGCGGCCAGGTCCGTGGGCCCGCCGGCCCCGTACGGCACGAGCAGTCGGATCTCCTCGGTCGGGTACTCGGCGGCCGCGTCGGCCGATCCGGACGTCGTCTCCTCCGCCCCGCCGCAGGCGGCCAGCAGGCCGAGGGTGGCGCAGGCGGTGAGGGCGCGGGCGGTGCGGGACAGGGGCATCGTTGCCTCCGGGGTCGGGTGGGACCGGTCAGTGCGGGTCGAGCTCGCCGACGTCGTCGGCGAAGGTGAGCCGGGCGGCGGTCACCGACTGCAGCTCCGCGCGGGTGAGCCCCGGGGCCATCTCCTGGACGACCAGCCCGTCGGGGCCGACGTCGAGGACCGCCAGGTCGGTGTAGACCCGGTCCACCACCCCGGCGGCGGTGAGCGGGTACGTGCACCGGGGGAGCAGCTTGGGGCGGCCGTCCCGGGTGGTGTGCGTCGTCATCACCAGCACCCGCTTGGCGCCCACGGCCAGGTCCATCGCCCCGCCGACGGCGGGCGGCATGGTGGCCAGGTCGGTGATCCAGTTGGCCAGGTCGCCGGTCTCGGAGACCTGGAAGGCGCCGAGCACGGAGATGTCGATGTGCCCGCCGCGCATCATCACGAAGGCGTCGGTGTGGTGGAAGTAGGAGCCCCCGGGCAGCAGCGTCACCGGCTGCTTGCCGGCGTTGATCAGCTCCCGGTCCTCCTCGCCGGGTGCCGGGGCCGGTCCCATCCCGAGGATCCCGTTCTCGCTGTGGTAGACGATCTCCTTGTCCGGGCCGACCACCTCGCCGACCAGGATCGGCATGCCGATGCCCAGGTTGACGTAGGAGCCGTCCGGGATGTCCCGGGCCACCCGCCGGGCCACGGCCACGTCGCTCAGCGGGCTGATCACGACGCCGCCACCCGGACCACCCGGTCGACGAAGACGCCGGGGGTGACCACCGCCTCCGGGTCCAGGTCGCCCAGCTCGACGAACTCCTCGACCTGCACCACCGTGAGCGCCGCCGCGGTGGCCATCGTGGGGCCGTAGTTGCGCGCCGCCGTCCGGTAGACGAGGTTGCCCCACCGGTCGGCCCGGTGGGCCTTGATCAGCGCGACGTCGCCGGGCAGCGGGTGCTCGAACACGTGCGGGCGGCCGTCGATGACGCGCACCTCCTTGCCCTCGGCCAGCAGGGTGTCCGCGCCGGTCGGGGTGAAGAACCCGCCCAGCCCGGCGCCGGCGGCGCGCATCCGCTCGCTCAGCGTCCCCTGCGGCACCAGCTCCAGGCCGATCTCCCCGGCCCGCCACCGCTCCTCGAACCAGACCGAGCCCATCGACCGGGGGTAGGAGCAGACGACCGTCCGCACCCGGCGCTCCCGGATCAGCGCGGCGACGTCGCTCTCCCCCGCCCCGGCGTTGTTGGTGACCACGGTCAGGTCGCGGGCCCCGTGGTCGAGCAGGGCGTGCACCAGCTCCACCGGGACGCCGGAGTCCCCGAAGCCCCCGATCAGCACGGTGGCGCCGTCGGAGATCCCGGCGACCGCGTCGGCGAGGGTCGCCACCCGCTTGTCGATCACCGCTGCGCCTGCCGGCGGTACCAGCGCGGTGAGGTCGACGGCGGCGGGGTGAGGGCCGCCTGCACCACCAGCACGTTGGGGCCGGTGGCGCCCAGCGCGGCGGTCAGCCGGTCCTCGAACTCCGACCCGAAGCCGTCGACGGCGTCCGCCGGGACGCCGAAGGAGCGGGCCAGGGCGACGAAGTCGGGGGTGGCCAGGTCGACGCCGCGGGTCGGGGCGCCGCTGTGCACCTGGTCGAAGCGGAGCATCCCGTAGCCGCCGTCGTCGACGATCACCACGGTCAGCGGCGGCTGCTCCTGCGCGACCGCGGCCAGCTCGCCGCACGCGAAGAGGAAACCGCCGTCGCCGACCAGGGCCAGGGCGCGGCCCTGCCCGGCCAGCGCAGCGCCGAGCGCCGCAGGGAAGGCGTAGCCGAGCGTGCCCCAGCCCATCGGGAAGGCGAACCGGCGCGGCCCGGGGACCCGGCCGAACGCCGCGACCCAGTAGCCGGCGATGCACATGTCGGCCAGCAGCAGGCCGTCCGGTGCCACCCGGGCCAGCACGTCGAGCAGCTGGGCGGCCTGCGGGTCCTCGGCCGCCACCAGTGCGCGGACCCGCTGACCGAGGCCGGCCAGCCGCTCCCGCAGCTCGGGGAGGCCGTCGCGCGGCGGGGTGCCGGCGAGGAGCTGGCCGACCACCGCGGTGGCGTCCCCGACCAGGGTCAGGTCGGCCGGGTAGTTCTTGTTCGCGTCGGCGGCGTCGACGTTCACCGCGAGCAGGGTTGGCGGCTGGGGCATCGCCCAGTTCTGCGTGGTCATCCCGTCGAGGTCGCTGCCGACGGCGATCACCAGGTCGGCGTCGTCCCACAGCGCCCCGATCTCGGGCACGTGCGCCGGCCCGGGGACCAGGCACGGGTGGTCGGGTGGGAGCACCCCACGGCCGTTGTAGGTGGTGACCACCGGCGCCGCGAGCTGCTCGGCGAGCCGGCCCAGCACCTCCCCGGCGCCGCTGCGCAGTGCGCCACCGCCGGCCCAGATCAGCGGGCGCCGGGCCGCGGTCAGCAGCTCCACCGCGCGGGCGACGTCCGGTTGTGGCGCGGTGGCCGGAGGCAGCGGCTCCGGGGCGGTCGGCCGGGTGCCGTCCACGGGGTCGGTGAGCAGGTCGGTCGGCACCCCGAGGTAGACCGGCCCGGTCGCGGCGGTCAGCGCGAGCACCCCGCACCGCAGCGTCTCCGCGCCCAGCTGCCCGGACTCCTGGCAGGTCACCGCCGCCTTGGTGACCGGGGCGAACATCGCGCCCTGGTCCCGGGTCTCGTGCAGCACCCCGCGGTGCACGCCCGGGCGGCGCAGGGTGGTGGGGATGTCGGTGGCCACCACCAGCACCGGCGCCCCCGACGCCATCGCCTCGCCGGTGGCGCCCAGTGTGTTGGCCGCCCCGGGGCCGGTCGTGACGACGGCGACGCCCAGCCGGCCGGTGGCCCGGGCGTAGCCGTCGGCGGCGTAGACCGCGGTCTGCTCGTGCCGCACGCCCACCAGCCGCAGCCCCGCCGCGGCCGCTGCCTCCCAGAGGGCCAGGTTGTGCACCCCGGGCAGGCCGAAGGCGATCTCCACGCCCAGCTCCTGCAGGGCGGCGACCAGGTCGTCGGCGCCGGTCCGCACGCCGGTCGCGGTCGCGGTCGCGGTGGCCTCAGTCGCCGAGGACATCGCCGAAGGTCTCCTCCGTCTCGACGAACAGCTCGCCCAGGCCGTCGGCGCCGATGAACTCCGCCGGCACGTACCGCTCGTCCAGCGTCCCGACGACCTGCGGGTCCTCCGTTGCGCTGCGCAGCGTGTCCTCCAGCGTCTGCACCACCGCCTCCGGCGTCCCGGCCGGGGCGATGACCCCGAACGTCGTCGTGCTCTGCACCAGCTCGGGGTAGCCGAGCTCGACGAAGGTGGGGGCGTCCACGTAGGGCAGCGGTTCCGGGCTGCCGACGGCCAGCACCCGGAGGTCGCCGGACTCGATCGCGGGCAGGATGTCCTGGGACAGGTTGGCGAAGCCGGCGGTGATGTTCTCCCCCAGCAGCGCGGTCTGCACCTCCGCGTTGCCGTTGAACGGGACGACGGTGAGCGGGACGTCGTAGAGCGCGGTGATCCGCTGGGTCTCCGCGGCGTGGGTGTTCGTCGCCCCCGGCGTGCCGACGGTGACGGCCTGCGGGTCCTCCCGGGCGGCCTCGAAGAGGTCCTCCAGCGACTGGTACGGCGAGTCGGCCGGGACGAGGATCCCCGAGGGCACCTGGGTGACCACGCCGACCGGCGCGAAGTCCTCCCGGGTGTAACCGACCTCGTTGGACAGGTAGTTCAGCACCGCCGTGGGCAGCGCCGTCATCGACAGCGTGTAGCCATCGGCCTCGGCGTTGATCAGCTGCTGGTAGGCGGTGGCGCCGGAGGCCCCGGGTGCGTTCTCCACCACGACGGGCTGGTCGAGCTCGCTCTCCATGTGCGCCGCCAGCGCCCGGGCGGCGATGTCGGTCGGGCCGCCGGCCGTGTAGGGCACCAGCAACCGGATGTCCTCGGTCGGGTAGTCCTCCGCCGCCCCGGCGGCCTCGGTGGTCTCCTCCTCCGTACCGCCGCAGCCGGTCAGGGCGACGCCGGTGACGAGCAGGACGGCGAGGGTGCGGCGCGTGGTCATCGTTCTCCTGGGGTGGTGGAGGTGGAGCCCGTGGGCTCGTCGGTGGTCGAGTCGGCGCCGGGGCTGCCCTCGGCGGAGACCTGCCGGTCGGCGTCCCGGTCGGGCTCGTCGGTCTCGTCGACGTCGGCGGGGTCGACCCGGCCGAAGACCGCCTTGCGCCGTCGGCTGGTGATCGCGCTGACGATGATGATCAGCGCCATGAAGGCGAACATGCCGCCGGAGATCGGGCGGGTGACGAAGATGTCGAAGCTGCCACCGGAGAGCAGCATCGACTGCCGGAAGGCCCGCTCGAGGATCGACCCGAGCACGAAGGCCAGCACCAGCGGCCCCGGCTCGAAGCCGGTCTTCTTCATCAGCCAGCCGATGACGCCGAAGCCCAGCACGACCCACATGTCGAAGACGCTGTTGTTGACCGAGAAGACACCGGCCATGGTGACCAGCAGGGCGAAGGCGGCGAGGATGCCGGCCCGCACCCGGAGCATCTGGACGAAGATCCCGACCAGCGGGATGTTCAGTGCCAGCAGCATCAGGTTGCCGATGACCATCGAGGCGATGACGCCCCAGAAGATCTCCGGCTCCTGCTCGATCAGCTGCGGCCCCGGGGTGATGTCCTGCACCAGCAGGGCACCGAAGATCAGCGCCAGCACCACGTTGGGCGGGATGCCCAGGGTGAGCAGCGGGATGAACGCCGAGGTGGAGGAGGCGTTGTTCGCCGTCTCCGGGCCGGCGACCCCCTCGATGGCGCCCTTGCCGAAGCGGCTGGGGTCCTTGGCCCGGCGCTTCTCCATGGCGTAGGAGGCCAGCGAGGAGACCACCCCGCCACCGCCGGGCAGCACCCCGATCGCGAAGCCGAGCAGCGAGCCCCGGCCGATCGCGCCGGAGGAGTCGCGGAAGTCCTTCCGGGTCGGCCAGATGTTCTTGATCTTCGACGTGACGGCCTGGACCTTGTCGGTGCGCTCCAGGCTGTGCAGGATCTCCCCGACGCCGAACAGGCCCATCGCCACCGCGACGAAGTCCAGGCCGTTGAAGAGCGCGACCTCTCCGAAGGTGAAGCGCGCGGTGCCGGTGATCGGGTCCAGGCCGATCGTGGCCAGCAGCAGCCCCAGGGCGGCCATGGACATGCTCTTCAGCACCGAGCCGGTGCCCAGGTAGGTCACCAGCAGGATGCCCAGCACGGTCAGCGCGACGTACTCCGGCGGCCCGAAGGAGACCGCCAGCTGGGCCAGCGGTGGCGCCAGCAGGATCATCCCGAGCACCGAGACCGTGCCGCCGATGTAGGACCCGACGGCGGCGATGCCCAGCGCCGGCCCGGCCCGTCCCTGCTTGGCCATCTGGTAGCCGTCGAACGTGGTCACCACCGACGCCGCCTCGCCGGGCAGCCGCAGCAGCACCGAGGTGATCGTGCCGCCGTACATCGAGCCGTAGTAGATGCCGGCCAGCAGGAT
This sequence comes from Modestobacter sp. VKM Ac-2985, assembly GCF_026967925.1. Classification (GTDB taxonomy): domain Bacteria; phylum Actinomycetota; class Actinomycetes; order Mycobacteriales; family Geodermatophilaceae; genus Modestobacter. Next base: position 362,950 of record NZ_JAPVBI010000002.1, read on the forward strand.
CACCGCGGTCACCGGCTCGACCGTGTACGTGATCGGCAGCAGCAGGGCGATCGTGGCCGTCGGACCCAGGCCCGGCAGCACCCCGATGACGGTGCCGATGAGCACGCCGATGAAGACGTACAGCAGGTTGGTGGGGGTCAGGGCCACGGAGAAGCCCTGGAGGATGCCGCTCCAGCTGTCCACGTCAGCCCCCGATCACGTCGACGAGGCCGTCGGGGAAGGGCACCCCGAGCAGCTCCACGAACAGCAGGTACATGACGGTGGTGCCGCTGGCGGCGAGGACCAGGGTCAGCCGCCAGGACTCACCCCCGAAGACCTTCAGCCACAGCACCAGCATCAGGAACGCCGAGACGACGAACCCGAAGGCCTGGAACAGCAGGATGAAGACCCCGAGGCTGACCAGCCCGGCGATGATCCGCACCGTGCCGCGGGTCCACGGCTCGTAGTCCTCGGCCGGGTCGAGGAGGACCAGCACGGCCGCGGTGCCGGTCAGCAGCAGCGAGACGATGAAGGGCCACAGTCCCGGCCCCGGTGCGGTCAGCTCGCCCAGGCCGAGCCCGCGGGAGCCGATGATCGCGACGACCCCGAGGGCGAGGAGCAGCAGTGGCGCGACCCGGTGCAGCTGCCGCCACCGGTGCCCCCGGTCCGCCGTCCCCTCGGTGGGGGCGCCGGACGCCGATGTCGAGCCGGGCACGTGCTCACCTCGTCCTCGTTGACGCCGCGTGTGAGCCAGGACACTAGAGCCGGCTTTGAGAGTGGTCCAATACGGAATGACCCGCTGATCCAGAGCGGCGGTGCATGAGTGGTGGAGGAGTCCGATGGAGCTGCGACACCTGCGCGCGTTCGCCGCCGTGGCCGAGGAGCTGCACTTCGGGCGGGCGGCGCTGCGGCTGCACACCGCCCAGCCGGCGCTCAGCCAGCAGATCAAGCACCTCGAGCAGGACGTCGGCACGCTGCTGCTGGAACGGACCACCCGGCAGGTGCGGCTGACCGCGGCGGGCGTGGTCTTCCTGGAGCACGTGCACCGGGTGCTGGCCGAGGTCGACCGGGCGCGGGAGTCGGTGCTGGCGACGGAGCGGGGTGCGCGTGGCGAGATCCGGGTCGGGGTGACCGGCGCGATCACCTGGCGGCTGCTCCCGCGGATGGCCCGTGCCTACCGGCTGCGTTACCCGCTGGTGCGGCTGGACCTGCACCCGGCGGTGTTCAGCGGCACCCAGGTCAGCTCGCTGCTGGACGGGCGGATCGACGTCGGCTTCCTCCGGGCACCCGTGCCCGACGGACCGCTGGCCAGCCGGGTCATCCTCAACGAGCCGCTGATGGCGGTGCTGCCGCTGGACCACCCCCTCGCCGGCGCGGACGCCGTGGACCTGGCGGACCTGTCCGGCGAGCCCTTCGTCACCTACCCCTCACGGCACGGCTCGGCGCTGCGCGACGCAGCGGTGCACGCCTGCTTCTCCGCCGGGTTCACCCCGCGGGTGGTGCAGGAGGCCCCGGACACGCACACCGTGGTCGCCCTGGTCGGCGCCGCGGTCGGCGTGACGCTGATGCCCGCCTCGGCCGAGCGGCTCCAGCTGGAGGGCGTGGTCTTCCGCCCGATCGCCGGCGGGGTCGACGTGCGGGTGCCGATCGCGCTGGCCTGGCGGCGGGAGGACCCCTCCCCGGTGCTGGCCGGTTTCCTGGCCACCGCCGAGGACGTCCTGCCCAGCCCGCCACCCGGTGATCGGTGACCGACGCCGTCCCCAGCTGCGGACGGCGCCGGCCACCAGGGCTCACTCCTGCAGGATGGGGCCGTACGTCTCGACGATCTCGTCGATCCGGTCGGCGAAGGCGTCCGTGCCGATGAACTCGTCGGGCACGTACTCCTCGCCGAGCTGGTCGGACACCTCGGGCTGCTCCAGGCAGTCGCTCACCGTCGTCTCCAGCGTCTGGACCACGTCCTCGGGCGTGCCGGCCGGGGCCGCGAGACCGAACACCGACACGCTGTTGGTCAGCTCCTCATAGCCGGACTCGGCGAGCGTGGGCACGCCCTCCAGGTAGTCGACCTGCTCGGCGGGGCTCACCGCCAGCGGCACGAACTCGCCGGCGTCGATGTTCGCCAGCACGTCCTCCGAGGCGTTGATGAAGATGGCGTCCACGTTGCCGCCGAGCAGGGCCGTGGTCATCTCGGCGTTCCCGGTGAACGGCACCGCGGTCACCTGGACGTCGTACTCCTCGGCCAGCCGCTGCAGCTCCATCGCCTGGGACGTAGTCGCCCCGGGGACGCCCACGTTGAGCTGGCCGGGGTTCGCCTCGGCGGCCGCGAAGAACGCCTCGGCGTCGGCGTACTCGGAGTCCGCGCCAACCGCGAGGACGGAGGGGATCTCGGTCACGGCGGCGATCGGGACGTAGTCCTCGTTGGTGTAGCCGACGTCCTGCTGGAGCGGGTTGGTCGCGGTGGCCGGGACGGCGATCAGCGACAGGCTGTAGCCGTCGTTGCCACCGGCCAGCATCGCCTGCATGCCGAGGGACCCGGACGCGCCGGGACGGTTCTCCACCACGACGGTCTGCCCGAACTCCGTGCCCAGGCAGTCGCCGATCGTCCGCGCGGCCAGGTCGGTCGGGCCGCCCGCGGCGTAGGGCACGTAGAGGGTGATGTCGTCCGTCGGGTAGTCCGCCGCCGCGGCATCGTCCCCGCCACCTCCCGTCGCGGGCTCGTCCTCGGTGCCGCCGCACCCGGCCAGGGTGAGCGCGGAAGCGGCGAGGAGTGCGGGAAGGGTGAGCCGGCGTCGTTGCATCGGTTACCTCCGTCGTGTGCGCGGGATTGCCTGCGAAGGCAGTGGCGTCGATCACTGTGCCCCGCCGCACGTGTGGTCGCCCAGCTGCTGGATCACGGTCGGGCAACGATCCCGGCGGCGTTGTGAGCCAGTTCACTCGCCAGACGTCCAAGACGACTGGCAGAGTGCCGACATGGCCGCCGCGTCGTCGCCCCCCGCCCTGCACGTCAAGCCCGGCACGGAGTGGGCCGCGGTCCTCGGCCGCGCCGCGGAGCTGGCCCCCGAGGCGTTCGGCACCGACCGGCTGCACAACCTGGTGGACGGCGCCTGGCGGCCGATCGGCAACCCTGAGCCGCTGGTCACCCCGGTCGACGGCACCAAGCTCATCGGTCTCCCCCGACTGTCGGCCGGCGAGGCGCAGCACGCCGTGCTGGCCGCGGCCGCTGCCCACCGCGAGTGGGCGCAGACCCCGCTGGCCGAGCGCAAGGCCCGGGTCACCGCGGCCGTCGACGCGATGGCCGCGGCCCGCGACGAGCTGGCCCTGCTGCTGGCCTGGGAGATCGGCAAGCCGTGGAAGCTGGCCTGCGCCGACGTCGACCGGGCGCTGGACGGCGTGCGCTGGTACGTCGAGGAGATCGACACCATGCTCGGCGACCGCGCCCCGCTGGCCGGCCCGGTGTCCAACATCGCCAGCTGGAACTACCCGATGTCGGTGCTGGTGCACGCCGAGCTGGTGCAGCTGCTGGCCGGCAACGCGGTGCTGGCCAAGACGCCGTCCCAGGGCGGCGCCGCCTGCCTGACCCTGGCCCACGCGCTGATGGCCCGCGCGGGGCTGCCGGTCACCCTGCTCTCCGGCGGCGGGGCCGAGCTGTCGTCGGTGCTGGTGCGCTCCCCGGAGATCGGCGCGCTGGCGTTCGTGGGCGGCCGCTCGAACGGCGGCAAGGTCGCCGCCGACCTGCTGGACACCGGGAAGCGGCACATGCTCGAGCAGGAGGGCCTCAACGCCTGGGGGATCTGGGAGTTCTCCGACTGGGCCGGGCTGGCCGCCCACCTGAAGAAGGGCTTCGAGTACGGCAAGCAGCGGTGCACCGCGTACCCGCGCTACGTCGTCCAGCGGGAGCTGGTCGACCAGTTCCTCGCCACCTACCTGCCGCTGGTGCAGTCGCTGCGGTTCGGCCACCCGCTGGCCGTCGCGGCCGACGGCGACGACCTCCCGACGCTGGACTTCGGCCCGGTGATCAGCGCGGCCAAGGCCCAGGAGCTGGGCCGCCAGGTGGACGACGCGATGCACCGCGGCGCCGTCCCGCTGTACCGGGGCAGCGTCGCCGACGGCCGGTTCATCACCGGGCAGGACACCTCGGCCTACGTGGCCCCCGCAGCGCTGCTCTCCCCCGCCGGCGCCAGCTCCCTCATGCACGCCGAGCCGTTCGGGCCGATCGACACGATCGTCGTCGTCGACTCCGAGGCGGAGCTGCTGGCCCAGATGAACGCCTCCAACGGCGCCCTGGTCGCCAGCCTGGCCTGCGACGACGAGGACAAGGCCCGCCGGCTGGCCCGGGAGGTGCAGGCGTTCAAGGTGGGGATCAACAAGCCCCGTTCCCGTGGCGACCGGGCCGAGCCGTTCGGTGGCCGGGGCGCGTCCTGGCTGGGCTGCTTCGTCGGCGGGGAGCTGTTGGTGCAGGCCGTCACCCAGGGTGCGGAGAACGAGCTGCTCTACGGCAACTTCCCCGAGCACTCCCGGTACCCCGCCGCCATCTGAGCCGCCTCGCGCAGCTCCCCGACCGGGTCTGAGAGGGTCGGGGGCATGACGTCACCGGAGCCGCGGGCCCCCCGAGAGCGGCTGATCGGCCTGTTCCTGCTGGCGGTCGCCGCCGTCCTGCTGGTCTCCAGTGTCACCTGGTTCGGCAGCGACCGCGGCGGGATCGGCATCGCCCAGGTGGTGGTGGGCCTGGTGGTGGCGGCGGTGGGCGGCCTCCTGGTACGCAGGGCGCAGCAGCGCTGACCCGCACCGCGGCAGGCGCCGATCGTCTGGCGTTCTCGGCCGGCACCCGGCACTGTGACTCACGACACGTCGAGCAGTGGAGGTGGCCGTGCAGATCAGCCGGGAACAGTTGGTCCAGGTGCTGCGCACCGAGGGGGACAACGACACCGCGGACACGGTGGAGTCAGACCTGCCGGAGCAGATCGACACCGACCGGGACGGCGACGCGCTGGCCGCGGCGGGGCTCGACCGGACCCAGCTGATGGCCAAGCTGGCCGGCGGCTCGTTCGGGGGCACGCTGGCCCCGTGACCGGGGGGCCCGCCGGCGAGCGGCGGGCCCACCGGCCTCAGCCGGCGAAGGGGCGCTCGCGGGCCAGTTCCTCCTTGGCGACGCCACGGATGTGGACGGCGTCGGGGCCGTCGACGATCCGCAGGGTGCGCGCGCTGGCGTAGAACCGGGCCAGCACGGTGTCGCCGCTGACCCCGGCACCCCCGTGGATCTGGATCGCCCGGTCGATGACGTCGAGGGCCACCCGCGGTGCGGCGACCTTGATCGCGGAGATCTCGGTGCGGGCGCCCTTGGCCCCGAACCGGTCGATGAGGTCGGCGGTCTGCAGCACGTAGAGCCGGGCCTGGTCGATCTCGATCCGGGAGAGCGCGATCGACTCCCGCACGGTGCCCTGCTCGGCCAGCGGCCGGCCGAAGGCGACCCGGGACTTCGCCCGCTCCACCATCAGCGCCAGCGCCCGTTCGGCCATGCCGATGGCGCGCATGCAGTGGTGGATGCGGCCGGGGCCGAGCCGGGCCTGGGCGATCATGAAGCCGTCGCCCTCGCCGGAGAGGATGTTGCCCACCGGTACCCGGACGTCGGTGAACCGCAGCTCCGAGTGGCCGTGCTGGTCCTGGTACCCGAACACCGGCAGGTGCCGGACGATCTCCAGGCCAGGGGTGTCGCGCGGCACCAGCACCATCGACTGCTGGCGGTGCGCCGGCCCGTCCGGGTCGGTCTTGCCCATCAGGATGAAGATCTCGCAGCGCTCGTCGGCGGCGCCGCTGGTCCACCACTTGCGGCCGTTGATGACGTACTCGTCGCCGTCGCGGACGATCGAGGTCTGGATGTTGCGGGCGTCGGAGCTGGCGACGTCCGGTTCGGTCATGGCGAAGCCGGAGCGGATCTCGCCCTCCAGCAGCGGGGTGAGCCAGCGGGCCTTCTGCTCCTCGGTGCCGAAGAGCATGAGGGTCTCCATGTTCCCGGTGTCCGGGGCCCCGCAGTTGGTCACCTCCGGCGCGATGGTCGGCGACCAGCCCATGATCTCGGCGATCGAGGCGTACTCGAGGTTGGTCATGCCCCCGAGCTCGTGGTGGAAGAGGTTCCACAGGCCGCGCGTGCGGGCCTCGGCCTTGAGGTCCTCCAGGACGGGTGGGTGGGCGTGGTCGTCGTGGCCGCGCGCGGCGCGCCACTCCTCGTACACGGGCTCAGCGGGGAAGACCTGCTCCCGCATGAAGTCCCACATCCGGCCACTGACGTCCTCGGCCTTGGCGGAGAGGGTGAAGTCCATGGACGGACGTTAGCGCCGGACGTGACGTACGACGCACCGGGGTCTGGCACCCGGTGCCAGACGCACGACCGCCCGGACACCGGGCGGTGTCCGGGCGGTCGTGGTCGCGCCGGTGTGCGGCTCGCCCGACGTCAGCGACGCAGGGACTGGTCCGAGCCGCGGGCGGTGTCCACGGTCTTCACCGGGCCCAGCGCGATGGCCAGGCCGGCGATGACGCTGGCCAGGTGCAGCCAGTTGTCCGCCCAGTTGATGCTGAGGAAGTTCAGCGGCTCGTCCTCGCCTGCGGCGAACAGGCCGTAGACGAAAGCCGCCCCGTAACCGACGGCCAGCAGCCAGCCGTACACGCGGGCGGTGCTCAGCTTGCTGGCCAGCGCGATGCCGGCCAGGCCGATGACCAGGTGCACGATGTTGTGCAGCGGGTTGATGCCGAACCCGAGGATCGTCTCGTCGGTGCGCGCGGCGAAGTCGTCGAAGCCGGTGATGAAGAAGCCGACGATCCCGACGAGCGTGTAGACGACACCGATCGCCAGGGCGAGCATCTGCGGCCAGGTCATGCCTCGGCGGCCGGCGCCGGGCAGGTCTGCAGTGGACATGGGTGCCTCCCTCTGTGCTTGCGCCCGCCAGGTGCTCAGCGGGCCTGCACAGCCGGTTCCCAGGTTCCCGGCACGAAAACGGCCGCCACCCGATCGGGTGGCGGCCGTTGCCGAACTGTCATCTCAGGCCGGGCGGGGTGTCGCCTTCGGCCGCCGGACGACGAAGGGGCCGATCGCGAGCAGATCGACCGGGGCCGAGCCGAAGCACTCCAGCGCGTCCCGCGGGTCGTCGACCATCGGCCGGCCGGCGGTGTTCAGGCTGGTGTTGACCACCACCGGCAGCCCGGTGCGCCGCTCGAACGCCGAGATCATCCGGTGCACCAGCGGGGACTCCGCCGGGTCGATCGTCTGGATCCGCGCCGTCCCGTCGACGTGGGTGACCGTGGGGATGCGCTCCCGCCACTCGGGGGCCACGTCGTGCACGAAGAGCATGTACGGCGAGGGGATCGGCCCGCGGCTGAAGATCTCCGGCGCCCGCTCCAGCAGGACCATGGGGGCCACCGGGCGGAACTGCTCCCGGCCCTTGACGTCGTTCATCCGCTCCAGGTTGGCCTCGAAGCCGGGGTGGGCGATGAGCGACCGGTGGCCCAGCGCCCGCGGGCCGTACTCGCTGCGGCCCTGGAACCAGGCGACGATGCCGTTGTCGGCCAGCACCTCGGCCACGGCCTCGGCCACGTCGTCCGGGCGCTCGTAGTCGATGGCCGCGGTGATCAGCACCTGCTCGATCTCGTCGTCGGACCAGCCCCGCCCGAGCGCGGCGCCGGGCATCGGCTGGGTGTCCTCGCCGAGCTCGCGGGCCACGTGCAGGGCGGCACCCAGCGCCGTCCCGGAGTCCCCGGCGGCCGGCTGCACCCAGACCTGCTCGAACGGGCTCTCGGCCAGGATGCGGGTGTTGGCCACGCAGTTCAGCGCGGTGCCGCCGGCCAGGGTGAGCGTCTTCTCGCCGGTCTGCTCGTGCACCCAGCGGGCCAGGTCGATCAGCACCTCCTCCAGCCGCTGCTGGACGCTGGCGGCCAGGTCGGCGTGGTCGGAGGTCCAGGCGTCGCCCTTGCCCAGGCGCGGGGCGAACTCGCTGTAGTCGATCGGCTCGGTGCGGAAGCCGCCGTCGTCGGTCGCCCGGATCAGCTCGGTCAGGTCGCCGACGAACCGCGGCTTGCCGTAGCTGGCCATCGCCATGACCTTGAACTCGTCGGAGCTGCGCAGGAAGCCCAGGTGGTCGGTGAGGTCCTCGTACATCAGACCGAGGGAGTGCGGCAGCGCCTGACCGGCGAGCACCTCGAGCTGGCCGTCGACGTAGCGGCCCGCCAGGTGGCTGTGCGCCTCACCTCGGCCGTCGAGCACCAGCACCGCGTTGTCCCGCTGCGGGGCGCCCAGGCCGGCCGAGGCCGCGTGCGCCACGTGGTGCTTCACGAAGCGGACCTTGGCCGGGTCGAGCCCGGGCAGGGCGTGCGCCAGGAAGTCCGGGGCCATCTCGGCGTACTTCTTGCGCATCACGTCGCCGTCGTCGAACAGCCCGGACTCCTCCGGGGTGCCCATCAGCGCCGGGTCGAAGGAGTAGGCGACCGCGTCCAGCTCTTCGGGGCGGACGCCGGCCTCCCGCAGGCACCAGGCCGCGGACAGCTCGGGCAGCTCCCAGGCGCTCCAGGGGAGCGGGCGCTTGCCGTGCTTGCGCCGGCTGAACCGCTCCTCCTCCGCCGCAGCGACGACCCGCCCGTCGACGACCAGCGCCGCCGACGGGTCGTGGTAGATCGCGTTGATGCCCAGGACCTTCACGTGCGCACTCCTCCCGGCCGGGTTCCAGCGGCCCGGTCCACGTCGATGATCACGCCGGGGGCCGGTCGCCGCACGGTGAGCCGCCCGGATCACGTCCCCGGTGGTCGAGGTGGGGCGGCGACCTGCCGATGTGCTGGCCGAGGCCTGAGCGGACGGCCTCCGGAGCGCGGGGGAGAGGCGATGACGGCAGCTGGCTCGGGGAGCGACCTCCCGGAGGTCAACACGGTCGTGGACCTGGAGGTGGCGGCGCACGCGGCCCCCCTCATCAGCTGGGTCCGGGAGAGCAGCCCGGAGCAGCTGGTGCTGGTCGCCGGCCAGGACGACGAACGGCGACCGGTGCGGCCGGCCGCGGACGAGGCGCTGACCGTCGTCTGGAAGGGGCCGGACGGGCTCCGGGCGCTGCCGGTGGAGTTCCTGGCGGTCCGGCTGGGCGGTCCCGAACCGCTGTGGGAGGTCCGGCCGACAGGGCCCACCGTGCGGGCCCAGCGCCGCGACGCGGTGCGCAGTCCGCTGGTCCTCCCGGTGTGCGTGACCCTCCCCGGGGGAGAGCTCACCGGCGCGACCCTCGACGTGAGCGAGGGCGGCTGCCGCTGCGCCGTCGCCTCGCGCGCCGGTGTGCGGATCGCGGTGGGCTCCGTCGTGACGGTGGGCCTGGAGCTGGGCGGGGAGCTGATCCGGACCGAGGCCGAGGTCGTGCGCACGCTGCCGCTGGCCGGCGAGCGCACCCAGCTGTCCCTGCGGTTCATCGGGCTCGGCGAACGGCACGAGGACCGCATCCGGGCGCTGGTCTTCGCCGAGCTGCGCGAGCGGCGCCGTCGCGGCCTCCCTTGACCAGGGGCGGGGTCCTCGGGGCCAGCGCTCCAGGAACACCCCTGCCGCGCCGATGGAGACCGGGTGCCTCTCTCTCCGGTCCCCTCGGCTCCGCTCGTCCCCGGCGGCGCGGACCTGCTGAAGGCCCACGGCCTGCCCGAGCACGCCCCGGTCGAGCAGCTGCAGGCCCTCACCCGGGTGGCCGCAGCGCTGTGCGGCACGCCCGTGGCCGTGGTGAACCTGCTCGACGAGAACTTCCAGCACCAGGTCGGTGAGGTCGGCTTCGCCGGCAGGTCCACCGACGTCGCCGACTCGATGTGCGCCGTCGGCCTCCGCCGGCCGGGCCTGCGCCACATCCCGGACGCGACCCAGGAGCCGGCCTTCGCCGGCAACCCGTGGGTCGACGGCCGGATCGCGGACATCCGCTTCTACGCCTCGGCGCCGATCGTGCTCACCGGGGGCGGGGTCATCGGTTCGCTCTGCGTCTTCGCCGACGAGCCCGGGTACCTGCGCCCGGCCCAGCTGGACGCGCTGGCCGACCTCGCCCGACAGGCCGCCGTCCTCATCGAACAGGCGCACCAGGCGCGGGAGTCGGCCGGGCAGGCAGCGCTCTTCCGGCTCGTGGCCGAGGGGTCGGCCGACGTGCTGTGCCGCCACTCGCCGGACGGCACCGTCCACTACGTGTCGCCGTCGCTGCGGAACGTGCTCGGGCACGAGCCGGTCGCCGGTGGTCGTGTCGCCGACCTCCTGCGCATCGAGCCCGACGACCTGCCGGACGTGCAGGACGCCGCCCGGCGTGTCCTGGCCGGGGGGCGCAGCTCCGCCGTGCTCTTCCGGGCCAGGCACGCGGACCGGTCGGTGCGCTGGCTGGAGGCGCGGCTGGCGCCGATCCTGGACGACCACGGCACCGTGCTCGAGGTGCACTCGGCCGCCCGGGACGTCACCGAGCGGGTGCGCGCGGCCCAGGAGCTCGCCCAGGTCGCCGAGCAGGCAGCAGGACTCGTGGAGACCTGCGCCGATGCGCTGGTCTCCGTCGACGAGCACGACACCGTGGTCGACTGGAACCCCGCGGCCGCAGCGACGTTCGGCTGGTCGCGCGAGGAGGCCATCGGCCGGGACCTGTCCGACCTCATCGTCCCGGCCGAGCTGCGTCCGCAGCACCGCGCCGGCATGGCCCGGCTGCGCGAGGGCGGGGAGGCCCGGATCCTCGGTCAGCAGGTGCAGGTGACCGGCCAGCGGCGGGACGGCAGCCAGTTGCCCGTCGAGCTGACGCTGTGGCGCAGCCGCGGGCGGGACGGCTGGCGCTACAACGCGTTCCTGCGGGACGTCACCGACCGGGTCGCGGGCGAGGCGGCGCTCAGCGCGGCCCGGGACGACGCCGAGCGGCGAGCGGCGCTGACCACGGCGATCCTGCAGACCATCGACGTGGGCGTCGTCGCCTGTGACGCCCAGGGCCGGCTGACCGCCTTCAACCGCGCCGCGCACCAGCTGCACGGCCGGACCGAGGAGCCCGGTGTCGACCCCGCGGAGTGGGCTGCCCGCCACGACCTGCGGGCCGAGGACGGCGAGACGGTGCTCGCCGTGGACCAGGTGCCGTTGAACCGGGCACTGGCCGGGGAGGAGGTGCGCGACGTCCCCATGGTCATCGCCCCGGAGGGCATGGCGCCGCGCACCGTGTCGGTGGACGGCCGGGTCATGCACGACAGCGGTGGGCGACTGCTCGGCGCGGTCGTGGCGCTGAAGGACGTCACCCAGGCGCGTGCGCACGCCCAGGAGCTGACCGAGGCGCGCGACCTGGCACTGGCCAGCACGCGGGCCAAGACCGCCTTCCTCGCTGCGGCGAGCCACGAGATCCGCACCCCGCTCAACGGCGTGCTGGGCACCGTGGAGCTGCTCGAGCTGGAGCCGCTGACGGCCAGGCAGGCCGAGTACGTGGCCGTGGCACGCCGCTCCGGCGAGGCGCTGTTGCGGCTGCTCAACGACGTCCTGGACCTGTCCAAGGCCGAGACCACCGCCGTCGACCTGGCCAGTGAGGACTTCAGCCCCGCCGCCGTGGCCCGTGACGTGACCGCGGCGATGACCCCGGTGGCCGCCCGAAAGGGGCTGTCGGTCGTCCTGGACGCGCCCACCGACCAGCTCCTCGTGGGTGACCCGGGCCGACTGCGTCAGGTGCTCATGAACCTGGTCGGGAACGCGGTCAAGTTCACTGCCCACGGACAGGTCGTCGTGGCGGTCGAGTTCAGCGCGGCCGGTGCGGGGCTCGTGCAGCTCCGTCTCTCGGTGCGCGACACCGGCGCGGGCATGTGCGCCGAGGAGCTGGCCGGTCTGTTCCAGCCGTTCTCCCAGGGCGCCCAGGGTCAGCGCTACGGCGGCACCGGGCTGGGGCTGGCCCTCAGCCAGCAGCTGGTCGAGCTCATGGGCGGCCGGGTCGACGTGCAGAGCACGCCCGGCAGCGGGTCGCTGTTCGTCGTCGTGGTCGACCTGCCCCTCGCCCGGACCGTGCCCGCGCCGACGGCGGAGACGTCCGCGGCAGGTGCGGTGCCGCCCCCTGCCGACGAGGGACGGCCGGGTGGGGCGCGGCCACCCAGGGTGCTGATCGCAGACGACAGCGAGGTCAACCTCATGGTCGCCGCTGCCCTGCTGGGCAGTGCCGGGGCCGAGGTGGTCACCGTCGAGGACGGCGACGAGGCCGTCGCGGCCGTCCAGCGGGAGCGCTTCGACCTGGTCCTGCTGGACAACCAGATGCCGCGGATGTCCGGTGTGGAGGCAGCTTCGGCCATCCGTGCGCTGCCCGGCCCGGCTGGTGCCACCCGGCTCGTGGCGCTGACCGCGAGCACCGGCGAGGACCAGCGTGCCGCGTTCGCCGCGGCAGGAGTCCAGGGCTTCCTGACGAAGCCGGTGCGGCTGGCGGACTTCCGCCGGCTGCTGGCGGAGGCGACTGCGGACTAGGCCCGGGCGAGCAGCTGGTTGTCCAGGACGGTCTGGAGGGCGAGGGTCTTGTAGCCGACCTCCTCGAACAGGACGACGACGCGGTCGTCCTCGTGCCGCATGACCACGCCGGGGCCCCACTCGGTGTGCTCGACGTGCAGGTCCACCGGGAACGGGTGGTCGGCGTCGGCGGTCTGCTGCTGGGAGAGCCCGGCGCTGCAGTTGTCGCAGTTGCCGCAGGGGGAGTCGAGCTGCTCACCGAAGTAGCCGAGCAGGAACTGCCGCCGGCAACCGGTGGTCTCGGCGTAGCCGCGCATCATCTCCACCCGGCTCTCGTCCACCCGGACGTGGTGCTCGGCGAGCTCCCGGGCAGCAGCCGCGGCCTCTCCGGCCGGCGGGGCGTCCGGAGCCGGTGACGCCGTGCCCTCCTCGTCCACGACGACGGCGCCCGCCTGCTCCAGCAGGTTGAGGTCGCGCACCAGCGGGGTCGCGGCGCGGCCGGTCTCCTCCCGCAGATCGCGGACGTCGACGCCGTCCATCCCCGCCGCCTCCCCCGCCCGCACCAGCCCGGCGACCTGCTGCAGCTCCTCCTCGGCCGGGGCGCCGGCGGCGAAGAACCGGCGCAGACCCAGGTCCTCCTGGCGGTACACCAGCACCGCCACCGCCGGTTCCCCGTCGCGCCCGGCCCGGCCGATCTCCTGGTAGTAGCTGTCGACCGAGTCGGCCGGCTCGGCGTGCACGACGAACCGGGTCTCCGGCTTGTCGATGCCCATGCCGAAGGCGGTGGTCGCGACGACGACGTCCAGCTCGTCGGCCATGAACTGCCGCTGCACCTCCTCGCGGTCGCTCTTCCGCAGCCCGGCGTGGTACGCCCGGGCACGGACCCCGCGCTCGGCGAGGGCGTCGGCGAGCTCCTCGGTGCTCCGGCGGGTGGCGCTGTAGACGATCCCGCTCCCTCGCCCGGTCAGCTCGACCACCCGGTCCAGGACGGCGGTGTGCTTGGCGTGCGCGTCGGCCCGCTGCTCGACCTCCAGCCGGATCTCCGGCCGGTCGAAGCCGGCGACGACGACCTCCGGTTCGGTCATCTCCAGCCGCTCGACGATCTCGGCCCGCACGGGTGGCGCGGCGGTCGCGGTCAGGGCCAGCACGGTCGGGTGCCCCAGCTGCTGGACGACCCCGCCCAGCCGCAGGTAGTCCGGGCGGAAGTCGTGACCCCAGGCGGAGACGCAGTGCGCCTCGTCGACGACGAACAGCGCCGGGGCCGACGTGCGGAGCGCCGCGACCACCTCCGGCTTGGCCAGCTGCTCCGGGGCGAGGAAGCAGTAGCGGACCGTTCCGTCACGCACGCCGTCCAGCACCGCCTGGTGCTCCAGCGCGGGCAGGCCGGAGTTGAGCACCGCCGCCCGGCCGACCCGCTCCTCGCCGAGCCCCGCCAGCCGCTGCACCTGGTCGCGCTGCAGCGCGATGAGCGGCGAGACGATCACGACCGGGCCGTCGAGCAGCAGCCCGGTGACGGTGTAGACCGCGGACTTGCCCGCCCCCGAGGGCAGCACGGCGAGCGTGTCGCGGCCGGCCGCGACCGCCTTCATGGCGTCCTCCTGGCCGGGCCGGAACTCCTCGAACCCGAGCACCTCGCGGGCGGTCTCCCGGATCCGGCGGGTGCGCACGGAGGCGGAGCCCCCGGCGGTGGTCCTCGGGTCGGCGGCGCGCCGGGCGGTCTGGGTCACCGACCGCGACTTCCCGACGCCCGAGATCGACAAACGACCCGCAGGCCGGGCCCGGGGCCGCTGCCGTGGACGGCTCGGCATCGTCACCTCCCCCGGGTCGAGCTCAGTTCCAGGAGTCGAGCCAGAAGCGCAGGTCCAGGCTGTCGGACTCCAGTGGGATCCCCAGCCAGACCGGGGCGAAGAAGGCGAACCCGGCGACGGAGAGGGCGAGCACCACACCGCCGGCCAGCCGCGGTCGGCGGGTCGCCTGCACCGCACGGACCAGGCCCAGGGCGATGAACGGCACCACCGGCACCAGGTAGAAGAAGTAGCCGGGCTTGTTCGCGGCCAGCCAGGGAGCCCACAGCAGCAGCAGCGGGACTCCGACGGTGGCCGCGACGCGATCCCGGCGGGCGACCGCGCGCCAGATCAACACCGGGTAGGCCAGCAGCGCCGGCCACCACAGGCCGGGGTTGCCGAGCATGACGATGCGCGCCCGGGTGTCCGGCGGCACCTCGCACTCCTCGGCCTCCTGCTGCGCGGAGGTGCAGCTCTCGGCGTAGACCAGCACCGGCCGCTCCAGCCAGGGCCAGCCGAGCGGGCTCGACCGGTACGGGTGGCTGGCCTCCAGGCCGAGGTGGTAGTCGACCAGGTCGACCTGGCTCTGCGCCCACGTCTGCAGCCGGTCACCCGGTGAGGTGCCGCAGTCCCCGGCCTCGCAGGCCTGCTGGGCGGCGTGGCTCTCGGGGTAGTTGGCGAACCAGCCCGCGAAGCTGGCGACGTAGACGGCGGCGGGGACCAGCAGCAGGCTCAGCACCGCCCCGCCGGTGACCGCACCGGCGCGGCGCGCGGCCGCGCGGAAGGTCTCGCCCCGGCCGCTGAGCTCGGTGCCGAGCAGCAGCACACCGGCGACGCCGACGGCGATCAGGCCGGTCCACTTGGTGGCCACCGCGAGCCCGAGCGTGAGCCCGGCCAGCCAGCGGTACCGGGAGCCCAGGAAGGACCGGCGCAGCGTCTCACCGGCCGCGCGGGTCCGGGTGCGCGCATCCCGGTCCAGCAGGACCAGCCAGAACGTGGCGACGACGAACAGGCCCAGGGCCGCGTCGAGCATGGCGATCCGGCTGGACGTCACCGCCAGGCCGTCCAGGGCGACGAGCACGGCGGCGAGCGCGGCCGGGGCGGTGCGGCGGAACAGCCGGAGCCCGCTCAGGTAGGTGAGCAGCACCGTCAGCGAGCCGGCGGTGGCCATGCCGGCCCGCCAGCCGAAGGGGGTGGCGCCGAACAGCTCGATGCCTGCGGCGATCACCCACTTGCCCATCGGCGGGTGGGCCGGGCGGCCCTCCTCGACACCCTGGGTCAGGTAGTCGGAGGCGTCGACGGCGTAGTACTTCTCGTCGAAGTAGAGGCGGTCCGGGTCGCCGAGGTCCCAGAACCGGATGGCGGCGGCCAGGGCCAGCAGCGCCAGCGGCACGCCCCACCGCACGACCCCCGGTGGGAGACGTCGGACCGACGACGGGCGGCGCCCGGAGGCGCCGCCCGTCTCTCGCTGCGCGACCGTGGATGCGGTTGCGCTCACTGGTCGCGTGCCCCAGTGGTCGGTCGGGGACTCAGCCCTCGGTCTCGGTGACGTCGACGTCGAACTCGGTCTCGGTCTCGGTGTCGATCTCGGTCTCGGTCTCGACGACCTCTTCCTCGACCTCGGTCTCGGTCTCGGTGGGCTCGAGGGTCTCGGTGACCTCGGTCTCGAGCTCCTCGGTCTCGGTGAGCTCCTCGGTCTCGGTGACCTGGACGGTGCCGTCGTCGTCCTCGTTCTCCCCGGCGCAGCCGGCGGCGCCGAAGATGAGGAGGCCGGAGAATGTGGCGGCAGAGACGCCGCGGACGAGCTTGTTCATGGGGTGCTCCTGTGTTCGGGGGAAGCGGTCGGGCAAAGGCATGTCCGCATATCGCCGCCCTCACACACCGAAAGCGCATAACGATCAGGTCACAGCAGGCGAATTGTCCCGCTGCACATGAATCGCACAACGATCCGGTAACGGCGAGTGTCGCCCAGATGATGTTGAAGAACGGGTGTTCGAGAGGTCGGCACTGGTAATGGCGGGACCGTGAACCCTCGGTCCGTGTGCGTCTGCATCCCCACCTACCAGGAGCGGGAGAGCCTCCCCCGCACGCTCGACGGCGTGCTGCGCGCGGCCCCGGACGTCCACGTCCTGGTGATCGACGACAACAGCCCCGACGGCACCGGCGAGCTCGCCGACCGGCTGGCCGCCGAGGACCCGCGGGTGCACGTGCTGCACCGCCCCGGCAAGGAGGGCATCGGGCCGGCCTACATCGCCGGCTTCCGCTGGGCCCTGGCCGAGGGCTTCGACGTGGTGGCCCAGATGGACGCCGACGGGTCGCACCGCCCGCAGGACCTGCCCCGGTTGCTGGCGGCACTGAGCGGAGCCGACGCGGTGCTGGGCTCCCGGTGGGTGCCCGGCGGCGCCGTCGCCGACTGGCCGCACAGCCGGGAGCTGCTGAGCCGCACCGCGAACCGCTACGTGCGGGCCGCGCTGCGTCTGCCGGTGGGCGACGCGACCGGGGGGTTCCGGGCGTTCCGCCGGCACACCCTGGAACGCCTGGACCTCGACGCCGTGCAGAGCCACGGCTACTGCTTCCAGATCGACATGACCCGCCAGGTGTGGGCCCGCGGCCTGCGCCTCGTCGAGGTGCCGATCCTGTTCGTGAACCGGGAGTTCGGCGAGAGCAAGATGAGCTCGCGGATCATCCGCGAGGCGCTGGTCCGGGTCACCGCCTGGTCGCTGACCTCCCGCCGGCCCGTGGCCGCGCCGCCGCGGCCGGCGACCAGCCGTGGCGAGCGGCTGGTCCACCGCATCGCCGCCTGACTGCGGTCCGCGGATGCGGACCATCCGCCCGTTGTCCACCCGCAGCTGCGGAACTAGGGTCCTGCTGTGCCCACCTCCTACCGGATCGCCGAGGCCGCTGCGCTGCTCGGCGTCAGTGACGACACGGTCCGGCGCTGGATCGACAGCGACCGGCTGCCTGCCACCCGCGGCGGGGGCCCGGCGCAGGTCGACGGCGTCGCGCTGGCCCGGGTGGCGGCCGAGCTGCACGAGGCGCCCCAGCCGGGCGCGACCCGCTCGTCCTCGGCCCGCAACCGGCTCACCGGGATCGTCACCCGGGTGGTCCGGGACACCGTGATGGCGCAGGTGGAGATCCAGGCCGGGCCGTTCCGGGTGGTGTCGCTCATGTCCCGGGAGGCCGCCGACGAGCTGGGCCTGGAGCCCGGCGTCCGGGCGGTGGCCACGGTGAAGGCGACCCAGGTCAGCGTGGACGTGCCGTGAGTGAGCATCGCAGCGAGCGCCAGCGAGTGAGGAGCGGAGCGAGCGTGCACCGCCGAGGACCTGGTGCCGTGAGGCGGTCGGTGGCCGGTGCCCTGCTGCTGGTCCTCGCTGGTTGCGGGGTCGACAGCGGGCAGGCGACCGAGACGGACGGCGAGCTGGGTGGCACCCTCACCGTCCTCGCGGCGGCCTCGCTGACCGACGTCTTCACCGACCTCGGCGACCAGCTGGAGTCCGACCACCCCGGCCTGGACGTGCAGTTCACCTTCGCCGGCAGCTCCGCGCTGGCGACCCAGGTGGCCCAGGGTGCACCGGCCGACGTCCTCGCCTCCGCCGACGAGGAGCTGCTGGCCGCGGTCGCCGACCTCGGTGCCGGGGACCCCGCCGTCTTCGCGGAGAACACCCTGGTCATCGCCGTCCCGGCGGGCAACCCGGCCGACGTGACCGGCCTGGCCGACCTCGCCGACCCGGGACGGACCATCGCCCTGTGCGCCACCGAGGTGCCGTGTGGCGCGGCCGCCGCGCGGGTGTTCGACGCCGCCGGCCTGACGCCGGCGCCGGACACCCTGGAGCAGGACGTGCGTGCGGCGCTGACGAAGGTGCAGCTCGGTGAGGTCGACGCGGCGCTGGTCTACGCCACCGACGTCGCTGCGGCCGGCTCCACGGTGGAGGGCATCGACGTCGCCGAGGCCGCCGACGTGGTCAACCGGTACCCGCTGATGGTGCTCGAGGCCGCCCCGAACCCGCAGGCGGCGGAGGCCTTCGTCGACCTGGTGCGCTCCGACGCCGGCCGCCGGGCCCTCGCCGACGCCGGCTTCCGCCTCCCGTGACCCACCGACCGGGGCAGAAATGGCCATTTCTGCCCTCGGCGAGAGCAGGGCGGGACGGCGGGGTGCCGGCGCCGCTGCTGGTGCCGGCGCTGCTCGGGGTGGCGTTCCTGGTGCTGCCGCTGCTCGGGCTGCTGGTCCGCGCGCCGTGGTCGGAGATCGGCCCGCAGCTCGCCCGCCCGGGCGTCGGCGAGGCGCTGCGGCTGTCGCTGGTCTCGGCCACGCTGGCCACCGCCGTCTCCCTGGTGCTCGGCGTCCCGCTGGCCTGGGTGCTGGCCCGGTCGCAGCTGCGGGGCCGGTCGGTGCTGCGGGCGCTGGTGACCGTGCCGCTGGTCCTCCCGCCGGTGGTCGGCGGGGTCGCGCTGTTCCTGGTGCTGGGCCGGCAGGGGATCGTGGGCGGGTGGCTGTACGAGGCCACCGGCTTCTCGCTGCCGTTCACCACCGCCGCGGTCGTGATCGCCGAGGCGTTCGTGGCGATGCCGTTCCTGGTGATCAGCGTGGAGGGCGCGCTGCGCGCCGCCGACGCCCGGTTCGAGGACGCCGCCGCCACGCTGGGCGCCGACCGCTGGACGACGTTCCGCCGGGTCACCCTCCCCCTGGTCGCCCCGGGGGTCGCCGCCGGGGCGGTCCTCTGCTGGGCGCGGGCCCTGGGGGAGTTCGGCGCCACGATCACCTTCGCCGGCAACTTCCCGGGGACGACGCAGACCATGCCGCTGGCGGTCTACCTGACCCTGCAGCGCGACCCGGAGGCGGCGATCGTGCTGAGCCTGGTGCTGCTGGGCGTCTCCCTGGCGACCCTGCTGCTGCTGCGCGACCGCTGGCTGGGGCGAGGGGCGGTCAGGTGAGCCTGGCCGCACGGGTCGTCGTCCGGCGCGGGTCGCTCCAGCTGGACGTGGAGCTGACCGTGGCCGACGGCGAGGTGCTCGCCGTCCTGGGGCCGAACGGGGCCGGGAAGTCCACCGTCCTGCGGGTGCTCGCCGGGCTGCTCCCTCCCGACGGCGGCCGGGTCGTCGTCGACGGCGACCAGGTCTGGGACTCCCCCGAGGAGCACCGGCCCGCGCACGAGCGGTCGCTGGGCATGGTCTTCCAGGACCACCTGCTGTTCCCGCACCTCTCCGTCACCGACAACGTCGCCTTCGGGCTGCGCACCCGCGGCGTCCGGCGGGCCGACGCCCGGGCGACCGCCGGCGACTGGCTGGCCCGGGTCAGCCTGACCGGGCTCGGGGACCGGCGGCCCGGGCAGCTGTCCGGGGGGCAGGCCCAGCGGGCCGCGCTGGCCCGGGCGCTGGTGGGGGAGCCGCGCGTGCTGCTGCTGGACGAGCCGCTGTCGGCGCTGGACGCCCGCACTCGGCTCACCGTGCGGGCCGAGCTGCACCGGCACCTCACCGACTACGCCGGCAGCGCCGTCCTGGTCACCCACGACCCGGTCGACGCGATGGCGCTGGCCACCCGGGTGGTGGTGGTCGAGGACGGTCGGGTGGTGCAGGCCGGCACCCCGGCGGAGGTCGCCCGGCGTCCGCGCACCGACTACGTGGCCCGGCTGGTCGGTCTGGTCCTGCTGGCCGGCACGGCTGCGGGGACGACGGTCGAGCTGGACGGCGGCGGCACGGTCGCGGTGGCGGAGGACGTCGCCGGCCCGGTCTTCGTCGCCGTCCGGCCCGAGTCGGTGGCGCTCTACCTGTCCCGCCCGGCCGGCAGCCCACGCAACGTGTGGCCGCTGCGGCTGGTCGCGGCCACGCCGCACGGTTCGGTGGTGCGCTGCGACCTGGCCGGGGAGGTGGCGCTGACCGCCGACGTCACCGCCACCTCCTTCGCCGAGCTCGGGCTGGCGCGCGGCGCCGAGGTCTGGGCCTCGGTCAAGGCCTCCGAGGTCGCCGTCTACCCCCGGTGACCGGTCAGCGCAGCCGCCGGAACGTCGTCCGGATCTCCTCGACCAGCAGCTCCGGCTGCTCGAGCGCGGCGAAGTGCCCCCCGGCGGTGACCTGGTCGAAGTGCAGCAGGTCGGTGTAGCGGCGCTCGACCCAGCGGCGGGACTTGCGCACGTACTCCCCCGGCATGATCGTGATCCCGGTCGGGAGGTCGATGGGCGCCGCGCCCGCGGGCGGCCCCCAGTGCCCCTGGCTCAGCTCCCAGTACATCCGGGCCGAGGACGTCGCGGTGCCGGTCAGCCAGTACAGCATGACGTCGTCGATCATCTCGTCGACGTCGAAGACCGCCTCGGCGTCCCCGTGCGCCCCGCCGACGTCTTGGAACATCGCGTAGATCCAGGAGGCGAGCCCGACCGGGGAGTCCGACAGGGCGTAGCCGATCGTCTGCGGCCGGGTGGACATCTGCTTGGCGTAGCCGGAGAGCACCTCGTCGTAGTAGCGGGCCTCGGTGAGCATCTGCTGCTCCTCCGGCGTCGCCTCGGCCATCTCCTGCGGGGTGGGCCAGAACATGGCCATGTTCAGGTGCATGCCGGCCAGCCCGGTGGGCGTGGTTGCCGTCAGCGCGGCCATCTCCTCGGTGACGCCGGCGCCGAGGTCACCGCCCTGGGCGACGAAGCGGTCGTAGCCCAGCCGGGCCATCAGCGTGACCCAGGCGCGGGCCGTGCGCGGCAGGTCCCAGCCGGTGGTGGTGGGCCGCTCGGAGAAGCCGAAGCCGGGCAGGCTCGGGATCACCAGGGAGAAGGCGTCCTCGGCGCGGCCGCCGTGTGCCACCGGGTCGGTCAGCGGGCCGATGACCTTCCGGAACTCCAGCACCGAGCCGGGCCAGCCGTGGGTCATGACCATCGGCATCGCGTCCGGCTCGGGGGAGCGGATGTGCAGGAAGTGCACGTCCAGCCCGTCGATGGTGGTCACGAACTGGTCCCAGCCGTTGAGCAGCGCCTCGGTGGCCCGCCAGTCGTAGCCGGTGCGCCAGCGCTCGACCAGGGCCTGGACCCTGGCCAGCTGCGGGCCCTGGCTGGTGTCCGGGACGGTCTCGGCGTCCGGCCACCGGGTGGCGGCCAGCCGCTGCTGCAGGTCGTCGAGCTGGGTCTGCGGCACGTCGATGGTGAACGGGCGGACCGCGTCGGTGGTCGTCGTGTCGGAGCTGGGGTGCGTCGTCGTGCTCATGCTCGGCTGCCTCACGGTCGTCGTCCGGTCAGATCGTCTGCCAGTCAGACGATCCGTTCGCCGGACGGTAGCACCCCCGTACGATGTACCGGTGACGAGCAGCCGAGAGCAGGACGTCCCCGGGCTGGAGGACGAGCTGGGGTGGTCGCTGCACCGGGTGTCCACGGCCTTCCGGCAGACCGCCCTCACCGCGGTCGACGACCTGCCCGGCGGCCCGCGCGGCTACCAGGTGCTGGTCGCGGTGCACGCCGGGCCGCCGTCCTCCCAGCTCGCGCTGGCCCAGCGGCTGGCCATCGACAAGACGGCGATGACCTACCTGGTCGACGAGCTGCAGGACGCCGGGCTGGTCACCCGCCGGCCCGACGCCGCCGACCGGCGGGTGCGCCAGGTCGTGGTCACCCCCGAGGGGCGGGCGGCGCTGGAGCGGTCCCGGTCCGCGCTCCGGGCGGTGGAAGGGCGGCTCCTCGGCGACCTCGACGCGGACGAGAGCGCGCAGCTGCGGCGCCTGCTGGCCCGGGTGGCGCACGCCAGCGACCAGGTGGAGCCCTGCCTGACCAGCGAGCAGGTCCGCTCGGCGGTGACCGGATGACCGCCGACGCACCCGTGGCCGGGCTCGTGCTCGCCGCCGGCGGCGGTCGCCGGTACGGCATCCCGAAGGCGCTGGTCGAGCACGAGGGCAGCCTGCTGGTCGAGCGGGCGGTCCGGACGGCGGCTGCGGTCTGCGACCCCGTCCTCGTCGTGCTCGGCGCCCAGGCGGTCGACGTCTGGCGCACCGCCGACCTGACCGGCGCCACCGTGCTGGCCAACCGCGACTGGGAGAGCGGCATGGCCTCCAGCCTGCGCACCGGCCTGGACGGGCTGCGCGGCTGGCCGGGCCGGGTCGACGCGGTGCTGGTGCAACTGGTCGACATGCCGGGGATGACGCCCGCCGCGCTGGCCCGGCTGGCCGAGCACGCGGCACCCGACGCCCTCGCCGTCGCCAGCTACGACGGCGTCCGCGGGCACCCGGTGCTGCTGGGCCGCGAGCACTGGGCGGGGGTGGCCGAGACGGCGACCGGCGACGAGGGCGCCCGCGCCTACCTGGCCGCCCACGACGTCACCGAGGTCGACTGCACCGGCCTCGCCGACCCCACCGACCTGGACCACCCGCCGACCCAGGCATAGGAAGCTCCACACCCGGTTCTGCGCCCGATGCCGGGTGGAAAGCCTCCTGTGCCTGGGCAGTGGATCCGCGGGTACCTTCGCCGCCGTGGAGACGATCCTGGCCCGGGTGACCGAGGAGCCGCTGTCGGTCGCCGAGCACGAGGCGGCGGTGGCGGACGAGGCGGCCGGTGCGGTGGTCTCGTTCGCCGGTGTGGTCCGCGACCACGACGGTGGCCGCTCGGTCACCGAGCTGGAGTACACCGGGCACCCGACCGCCGCTGAGCTCATCGCCGAGATCGCCGCCGAGTTCGCCGCCCGTCCCGAGGTGCAGGCCGTGGCCGTCTCCCACCGGATCGGGCTGCTGGGCATCGGCGACGTCGCGCTGGCCTGCGCGGTCAGTGCCGCGCACCGGGGGCAGGCGTTCACGGCGTGCGCGGAGCTCGTCGACGAGGTGAAGGCCCGGCTGCCGATCTGGAAGCGGCAGGTCTTCTCCGACGGCGCGGAGGAGTGGGTCGCCTGCCCGTGACGGGTGGGCTGCCTGGGACGGCGCCTTGCCCGTGGGCCCGTCTGCATGGCATAAACGCACCGACTCGACTCCAGCCCCGGGGCGAGTGCTCCTCCGGTGTACCGCGGGTGGCGGAATGACCGGGAGGTCCCACATGCCCTGGCGGGCCGGCGAACTGATCGTCGAGGCGATGCCCTCGGGCTTCCTGTCCCTGGACGGCGACTGGCGGATCACCTACGTGAACCAGGCCGGCGTGACGATCCTCGGCCTCCCCCGCGACGAGCTGATCGGCGCCGACTTCTGGGAGGCCTTCCCGGCCAACCGGGACAACGAGTTCGGCCGGGCCTACCGGCGTGCGGTCGCCACCGGTGAACCGGTCAGCGTGGAGGGCTTCTACCCGCAGCCGCTGAACCGCTGGTTCGAGGTGCAGGCGATCCCGGCCGAGGACGGCCTGCTCTGCTACTTCTCCGACATCACCGACCGTCGTGCCAGCCGAGAGCGGCTGGCGATGCTGGCCCGGGTGAGCGCCGAGCTGGCCGGCACCCTGGACGTCGACTCCGCGGCGACCCGCATCCCGCGGCTGATCGTCCCGGTGCTGGGCGACTGGTGCGTGCTGACCGTGCTGGACGACGACGGCCGCCCCCGGGACGTCGGCTGGTGGCACGTCGACCCGGCCCGCCGTCCGCTGGTGGAGCGGTACACCGCCGTGCGGCTGAGCTCGATGCCGGTGACCTCCCCCGTGGTGCGTGCGCTGCTCGGGGAGACCGTGATCGCCGCCGCCGGTGACGTGGCCGCCCTGATGCCCGAGGGCCAGGCCCGGGACCTGCTGGGGCTGCTCGGGCCGCACTCCGGGGTGACGCTGCCGCTGCGCGGCCGGGGGCGGACGCTGGGCGCGCTGACGCTGTACTTCGACGGCGACCGGGTGATGGACGACTCCGACCTCGCCACCGCGCAGGAGGTCGCCGACCGGGCCGGCCTCGCGCTGGACAACGTGCGGCTGTTCTCCCAGCAGCGCCAGCTGGCCGAGGAGCTGCAGCGCAGCCTGCTCACCGGGGCCTTCACCCACGACCAGGCCGAGGTGGTCGTCCGGTACACCCCGGCGGCCGAGGCGGCCCGGGTGGGCGGCGACTGGTACGACGCCTTCCTGCAGCCCTGCGGGGCGACGATGCTGGTGATCGGCGACGTCGTCGGGCACGACACCGCGGCGGCCGCGGCGATGGGCCAGCTGCGCTCGCTGCTGCGCGGCATCGCGACCTACAGCGACGCCGGCCCGGGGGAGGTGCTGCGCGGCCTCGACGCGTCGATGGCCCAGCTGGAGGTCGGCACCTACGCCACCGCGGCGGTGGCCCGGTTCGAGCAGACCCCCGACGAGCTGGCCCGCGGCGTCACCCGGATGCGGTGGAGCAACGCCGGGCACCTGCCGCCGCTGGTGATCAACCCCGACGGCACCCTGGCGGCCCTGGCCGACTGGCGGGGCGAGCTGCTGCTCGGCGTCGACGCCGAGACCCCCCGCGGGGAGTCGGTGGTCACGCTGGACGGCGGGACGACGGTGCTGCTGTTCACCGACGGGCTCATCGAGAGCCGCGGCGGCGACCTGGACCAGGGGATGGCCCGGCTGCGGGCGGCCGCCGCGGAGCTCGCCGGGCGGTCACTGGACGAGCTCTGCGACGAGCTGCTCGACCGGCTCGTGCACGGTCAGCCCGAGGACGACGTCGCCCTGGTCGCCATCCGCCTGCGCGGGTGACCCCGGTGGGCCGATGGCGTCAGTGCGCGCCGGCGCCGGCCAGTCCGTCGTCGTCCCGGCGGTCGCGGTCGGCGCGCTCCTCCTCGGCCTCGGCCTCCAGGCGGCGGGCCTCGCCGTCGATGGTGGCCGCGGCGTCGCCGTGGGACTCGCCGTAGACCTGCTCGGCGCGGCCCAGCAGCTCCTCGGCCTTCGCCTTCGCCTTGTCGAACACGCTCATCGGGTACTCCTCATCCGCCGGCGAACGGGGGCAGGACGTCCACCACCGTGCCGGGCGTGAGCACCAACGCGCGGTCCCGGGTGGAGGTTCCGTCGACCAGGAAGGAGCAGGCGGTCAGCACCCGCTCCAGCCGCTCGCCGTGCGCGTCGGCGAGCTGGCCGACGAGCTCGGCCAACGTGCCGGCCTGCCGGGTCTCGGTGTCGACGCCGACCGCGGCGCGGGCGCCGGCGAAGTAGCGCACGGTGACGGTGGGTGCGCTCACCTCAGCCCCCGATCGCGGACATGGGACGGGAGGGCTGCAGGAAGCTCGGGTCGTCGATGCCGTGCCCGGGGAGCTTGGACAGCGTCGCGATCCGCCAGCGGTCGGCGATCTCGGCGTCGTCGGCGCCGGCGCGCAGGGCGCTGCGCAGGTCGGACTCCTCACGGGCGAACAGGCAGTTGCGGATCTGCCCGTCCGCGGTGAGCCGGGTCCGGTCGCAGGCACCGCAGAACGAGCGGGTGACCGAGGCGATGACGCCGACGGTCAGCCCGGTGTCGTCGACCAGCCACCGCTCGGCCGGGGCGGCACCCCGCTCCTCGACGTCCGGCGTCAGCGTGTGCGTGGCGGTGAGCCGGGCCAGGATGTCCTCCGCGGTCACCATCTCCGCGCGGGTCCAGGCGTGGTGGGCGTCCAGCGGCATCTGCTCGATGAAGCGCAGCTCGTAGCCGTGCTCCAGGCAGTACTCCAGCAGCGGGACGGCGTCGTCCTCGTTGATGCCGCGCATCAGGACGGCGTTGACCTTCACCGGCGTCAGGCCGGCGTCCCGGGCCGCCCGCATCCCGGCGAGGACGTCGGGCAGCCGGTCGCGGTGGGTGATCTGCTTGAAGCGCTCGCGGTCCAGGGTGTCCAGGCTGACGTTGATCCGGTCCAGGCCGGCGGCCGCGAGCGCCGGCGCCATCCGGGACAGCCCGATCGCGTTGGTGGTCAGGCTGACCTCCGGGCGGGGGCGCAGCGCCGTGGTCGCCGCGACGATGCCGGGCAGCCCGGGGCGCAGCAGCGGCTCGCCACCGGTGAACCGGACCTCCTCGATGCCCAGGTGCTCGACGCCGATCCGGACCAGCCGGGCGACCTCGTCGTCGGTCAGCTGCTCGACCTTGGGCAGCCACTGGAGGCCCTCGGGGGGCATGCAGTAGCTGCAGCGCAGGTTGCACCGGTCGGTCAGGGAGACCCGCAGGTCGGTGGCGGTGCGCCCGTGCCGGTCGACGAGCCCGCCACTGCCCGGGGTCACCGTCGGGCGCACCCGCGGGTCGGGGAGGGGGCTGGGAGTCGTCACGGCCCGAATGTAGTGCGGGAACGGCACGCTGGCGCGGTTGCGGTGAACGCGTTCGTGACCGGCGGACGGCTGCTACGTTCGCGGGGCCACCCGAGGGTCCGGCGGGCATCCCCGCACTCGCCTGTGGCCAGGAAGCGCGAGCAGCTGTGTCCCCCAGCACCGTCCTCAGCCCCTACGCCCGGCTGTTCACCGTCCCCGGTGCCCGGGCCTTCTCCCTCGCCGGCTGGTTCGCCCGGGTGCCGATGGCCACCGTGGGCCTCGGCTCGGTGCTGCTCGTCCAGGCGGAGTCGGGCAGCTACGCCCTCGCCGGGGCCATCGCCGGCACGCTGTCGCTCGCCTTCGCCGTCGCCAGCCCGCAGTGGGCCCGGGTGATGGACCGGTACGGGCAGAGCCTCGTGCTGCGCTGGACGGCGCTGGCCTACCTCGTGCTGGGGCTGTCGTTCGTCGCGGTGGTGCTGGCCGGCGCCCCGGTGTGGACGTGGTTCGCCCTCGCCGTGCTGGCGGGGGCGAGCGGCACCAGCATCGGCTCGGTGGTGCGCAGCCGCTGGGCGCACGCGCTGGAGGACCCCGCTCAGCGGCAGACCGCCTTCGCCTTCGAGTCGGTCGCCGACGAGGTCGTGTTCGTCACCGCGCCGCCGCTGGTCACCTTCCTGGCCGCGCTGGTCTCCCCGCCCGCCGGGTTCCTGACCGGGCTGCTGGTCGGCGTCATCGGCGGCCTGGTGATGTCCCGGCTGGAGGCGACCGCGCCACCGGTGACCCCGCGGGTGGCCGGCCAGCGGCACGTGCGGATCCGGGTGCTCACCGCGGGGCTGGTCGCCATCGCCGTCACGTACCTGGCGATGGGCGCCGTCTTCGGGGCGATGGACGTCGTGGTGGTGGGCTTCGCCGATGCGGAGGGCCGGCCCGCGATCGCCGGGCTGGCGCTGTCGGCCTACGCGGGCGGCAGCCTGGTGGCCGGGCTGGCCTACGGGGTGGTCCGGCTGCCCGGCACGCTGGTCACCCGGTTCCTCGGCTGCGCGCTGCTGTTCGCCGTCGCCGCGCAGACCCTGTACCTGGTCAGCTCCCTGACGCTGCTGATCGGGCTGGCGTTCCTGGCCGGCCTGACGATCGCCCCGGTGCTGGTCGCCGGGATGTCGCTGGTGGAGTCGCGGGTGCCGCGGGCGGCGCTCACCGAGAGCCTGACCTGGACCTCGACAGGCCTCACCGTGGGGGTCACCGCAGGCTCGGCGCTGGCCGGCACGGCGGTCGACCGGTGGGGGGCGGAGGCGGCCTTCGCCGTCCCGGCCCTGGGCGCCGCGCTCACCGGGGTGCTCGGGGTGGCCGCCTGGGCGGTGCTCCGCCGTCCGGACCAGGTGGTCGCCGAGGTGGCCCCGGCCACCTCGCACTGACCACACCGGCCCTGGCCCGCCGCCGTACATTGGACAGACCGTCCGCGCCACCCGAGGAGACCCGGCACCACGATGAGCACCGTCCCGAGCACGGAGCTCCGTCCCGACGCCGCCACCGGTGAGGTGCTGACGCAGGCTGCCCGGCGGCGGACGTTCGCGGTGATCAGCCACCCCGATGCGGGGAAGTCGACGTTGACCGAGGCCCTGGCGCTGCACGCGCGGGTGATCGGGCAGGCCGGTGCGGTGCACGGCAAGGCCGGGCGGCGGGGCACGGTGTCGGACTGGATGGACATGGAGAAGGCCCGCGGCATCTCCATCACCTCTGCGGCACTGCAGTTCGAGTACCGCGATGCGGTGGTCAACCTGCTGGACACCCCCGGGCACGCGGACTTCTCCGAGGACACCTACCGGGTGCTCACGGCCGTGGACGCGGCGGTGATGCTCATCGACGCCGCCAAGGGCCTGGAGGCCCAGACGATGAAGCTGTTCGCCGTGTGCCGGCACCGCGGCATCCCGGTGATCACCGTGGTCAACAAGTGGGACCGCCCGGGCAAGGACGCCCTGGAGCTGATGGACGAGGTCGCCCAGCGCACGGGGCTGGTGCCGACCCCGCTGACCTGGCCGGTGGGCATCTCCGGTGACTTCCGCGGCGTGCTGGACCGCCGCGACGGCACCTACCGCCGGTTCACCCGCACCGCCGGCGGGGCCACCATCGCCCCCGAGGAGACGCTCACCCCCGCCGCCGCCGAGGCCCGCGAGGGCGTCGACTGGACCCGTGCGGTCGAGGAGTGCGAGCTGCTCGACGCCACCGAGGCCGACCACGACCAGCAGCGGTTCCTGGCCGGCGAGACGACGCCGGTCATCTTCGCCTCCGCGGTCTCCAACTTCGGCGTCGGTGCCCTGCTGGACGTCCTGGTCGACCTGGCTCCCCCGCCGCCCGCGCGACCGGACGCCGACGGCGCCCCCCGGCCGATCGAGGCCTCCTTCAGCGCCTTCGTGTTCAAGGTCCAGTCCGGCATGGACGCCGCGCACCGCGACCGGCTGGCCTACATCCGGATCGCCTCCGGTGTGTTCGAGCGCGGCATGGTCGTCACCCACGCGACCACCGGCCGCCCGTTCGCCACCAAGTACGCCCAGCACGTGTTCGGCCGGGAGCGGGAGAGCGTCGACACCGCCTACCCCGGGGACGTCGTCGGCCTGGTCAACGCCAACGCGCTGCACGTCGGCGACACCCTGTACGCCGGCACGAAGGTCACCTTCCCGCCGCTGACCACCTTCGCCCCGGAGCACTTCGCGGTGATGCGCGGCAAGGACACCGCCAAGTTCAAGCAGTTCCGTCGCGGCGTCGGCCAGCTCGGTTCCGAGGGCGTGGCCCAGGTGCTGCGCTCGGACCGGCGCGGCGACCAGGCGCCCGTGCTCGCCGTCGTCGGCCCCATGCAGTTCGAGGTGGCCGCGCACCGGATGGCGCAGGAGTTCGGCGCGCCGGTCGAACTGGACCACCTGCCGTACCAGGTCGCGGTGCGCACCGACGCCGCCTCCGCCCCGGCGGTCGCCGCGGCCCGCGGGGTCGAGGTCTTCGAGCGCGAGGACGGCGAGCTGCTGGCGCTGTTCATGGACAAGTGGGACCTGCGCTCGCTCCAGCAGCGCAGCCCGGAACTGACGCTGGAACCGATGGTGGCCGCGCAGCTGAGTTGATCGACGGCAGGGCCGAGGCGGGAGACTGGCGCGGTGACCACGCGACAGTCCCCCAGCCGCCCGGCTCCGCTGGACGCCGGCACCCGGGCCGCCCGGGCCGCCGGCAACGCCGGCCAGCCCACCGTCGAGTTCGCCGAGGCGACCCCCTACGAGCAGTACGTGGGCGTGCGCCAGCTGCAGGCGCTGGTCCGGCCGGTGACCGAGCACCCGGCCGAGCCCGCCTTCCTGGTGGTCACCCAGGTGATGGAGCTGTGGTTCACGCTGCTGCGCCGGGAGTGGGAGCTGGCCCAGCGGCAGCTGCGGGACGACGACCTGGACGCCGCGATCGGCTCGATCCGCCGGTCGGTGCACCACCTGCGGTCGCTGGACGCCAGCTGGGGCTCGCTGCTCTGGCTGACCCCGGCTGAGTTCAACGGGTTCCGCGACGAGCTCGGGGAGGCGTCGGGCTTCCAGTCCTACGAGTACCGGCACGTGGAGTTCCTGCTCGGGCTCAAGGCGGAGTCCGTCGTCCGGCCGCACCGCGGCCTGCCGGTGGTGCACGCGGACCTGCAGCGGGCGCTGGTCGCGCCGTCGCTGGAGGACGACGTCCTGGCGTACCTGGCCCGCCGTGGCCTGCCGGTGCCGGCCGCCGTGCTGGAGCGGGACCGGACGGTCACCCACGAGCCCGATCCCGCCGTCACGGCGCTGTGGGCCGAGGTCTACACCGACCCGCGGCCGGGCAACGAGCTGTTCACCCTGGGCGAGGCGCTCACCGACGTCGCCGAGGTGTTCACCACCTGGCGGCAGCGGCACGTCACCGCCGTCCGCCGGGCGATGGGCGCCAAGCCCGGCAGCGGCGGCTCGGCCGGGCTGGCCTGGCTGGAGCGCAGCGCCGCGCGGGTGGTCTTCCCCGATCTGTGGGCGGCGCGCACCGTGGTCTGAGCCGCATTCCCGGTTCATCGGTGAGATCAGTCGCGGGTAGCGACCGTGAGCCCGGGTAAGGGTGTTGCAGGCCGGTCGCGCCCCATGAGGTCGCGCGCCGCCACCCAGACCGTCCGACGCTTGGAGGACCCCCATGGCCACCGTGCCCACGATCACCCTGAACAACGGCGTGCAGATCCCGCAGCTGGGCTTCGGCGTCTTCCAGATCAAGCCCGAGGACACCGTCGAGGCCACCCGCACGGCCCTCGAGGTCGGCTACCGGCACATCGACACCGCCGAGATGTACGGCAACGAGGCCGAGGTCGGCGAGGCCGTGCGGCAGTCCGGCATCCCGCGCGAGGAGGTCTTCGTGACCTCCAAGCTCAACAACGGCTTCCACGCCCGCGAGGACGCGCTCAAGGCGTTCGACCAGACGCTGGCGGAGCTGCAGTTCGACTACCTGGACCTGTTCCTGATCCACTGGCCGCTGCCGGGCATCGAGGTCGACTACGTCGAGACCTGGAAGGCCATGGAGGAGATCTACCGCTCCGGCCGGGCCAAGTCGATCGGCGTCTCGAACTTCAACCCGCACCACCTGCGCAAGCTCTTCGCCGACAGCGAGGTGCGCCCGGTGGTGAACCAGATCGAGGTGCACCCGTACTTCGCGCAGAACGACGTGCGCGCGTTCAACGGCGACCACGAGATCCGCACCGAGGCGTGGGCCCCGATCGCGCAGGGCAAGGTGCTCGACGACCAGGTCCTCACCCGGATCGGCGAGGCCCACGGCAAGACCGCGGCCCAGGCCGCCCTGCGGTGGCACGTCCAGCGCGGCGACATCATCTTCCCGAAGTCGGTCACCCGCAGCCGGGTCGAGCAGAACTTCGACCTCTTCGACTTCGAGCTCTCCCAGGCCGAGATGGCGGAGATCGACGGCCTCGACCGCGCGGACGGCCGCAACGGCCCGAACCCGGACGAGTTCAACTACATCCCCAGCTGAGGAAGGGCCCCCTCGCCCGCCTGCGAGGGGGCCGTTCCAGCGGCCGTCGTCCCCACCGGGACGGCGGCCGCTGCTGTGTCCGCGGGCGTTGTCGTCCGGGACATCGCACGCGTTCTGCACGGATCGCACGCGCTGCAGCCCGAGCAACGCGTGCAGGACGCGTGCAATGCGGCGGTCGGGCGGCGGTCGGGCGGCGGTGAGGCGGCGGTCAGCGGGGGGCGGCGGTGAGCAGCGCGGCCCGGACGGCGGCCAGCACGGCCTCGGGGTCCACGCCGTCCTCCTGGGCGGTGCGGGCCAGCTCGGCCGCCAGCGCGCGCACCCGCTGCTCCGCCGGCGCGGGCGCCGCCGCTCCACCGGTGACCACGGTGCCGGTGCGCCGACGGCTGGCCACCAGCCCGGCGGCCTCCAGCTCGGCGTACGCCCGGGCCACCGTGCCCGTGGCCACCCCGAGGTCGGCGGCGAGCGCCCGCATGGTGGGCAACCGGGCCCCTTCGGCGAGCACCCCGCTGTGCACGTACGTGGCGATCTGGCTGCGGATCTGCTCGTACGGCGGGGTCGCCGCGCGTACGTCGATGGTGAGGTCGAGGGCCACGACGGTCAGCGCGCCGGCACGGTCGGCGAGTCCGCGGGCACGCCGGGTGCGCGCAGGCACAGCACGACCAGGCCGGCGAGCATCGTCAGCAGGCCCGGCAGCGCCCCGGCCCACCCGGGCAGCGGCAGCGCGCCGACGTTCGACATCGCCATCCCGCCGACCAGCAGCAGGCCACCGATCGCCACGAGGGTGGCCGCGACGGCGGCTCGGAGCACCCGGTGGGCCGAGGCGCGGCGCAGCGCCGTCTCGATCCGCTCGTCCTCGGTGGCGACGGCAGGCCGGTTGGCGACGACCCACAGGGCGGCGAGGGTGACCGCCGCGAGGGTGAGCAGGCCGATCGCGGCCGGGCGGCCGTAGAAGAGACCGGGGAACGGGCTCGCCGTCGACCAGGACAGGTCGCCGCCGGCGGTGGACCCGTGGGTCACCGCCCGCCCGGTCTCGTCAGCCATCAGCGCGCCGACGGCCAGCACGGCGACCGCCAGCGCGGTCGCGACGGCCGCCGTCCGGACCAGCCACCGAGGCGCGGCGTCCAGCAGGCCGCGGTGCACCAGCCGGGCCCGGCGCACCTCACCCTGCGGGCGGGGCCAGGTCAGCTCACCGGCGGCCAGGACGACGGTGTGCGCCACCCCGAAGACGATCGGCACCAGCAGCCCCGTGACGCCCAGGCCCCCGGGTGCGCTGTTGCCGACCTCCCGGACCGCGACCAGCAGGGCCGCCGTGGCTCCCAGGGCCACCGCGGCCGTGGCGGCGAGCCGGGCGTGCCGCCGGGCGGCGTGCACGGACGCTTCCCGGCTGGGCGGGGACCGGCGTAGGACGCCGAGGACGAGGGCGACCGTCGCGGCCAGCACCAGCACGGTCAACAACGGCACCACGGCCACGACGTCCTCCACTCAGTCATTGAGTCAACTGATTGACACAATGACGCCCCGACACCCGCCCCGCAAGGTGGTGGCAGCGGCGGGCACTGTGCGTCCGGTGCCCGTTCCGTCGCTGGATCGGGCACTGGCCGCACAGTGCCGGCAGTGACCGGCGGGAGCGGCGGCGCTCAGTCGGTGGTGACGAAGTCGATGAGCTCCTCGACCCGGCCGATCAGCGTCGGCTCCAGGTCGGTCCACACCTTCACCCGGGCCAGGATGCGCTGCGCCCAGACGTATCCGGTGTCGTCCTCCCAGCCCAGCCGCCGGCAGACGCCGGTCTTCCAGTCCTCGCCCCGAGGCACCGTCGGCCAGGCCTCGATCCCGACGACGGAGGGCTTCACCGCCTGCCAGATGTCGATGAACGGATGGCCCACCACCAGGGCGTGCGAGCCGGTGATCTGGGCGGCGATCCGGGACTCCTTGGAGCCGGTCACCAGGTGGTCGACCAGCACGCCCAGCCGCCGTCCCGACGAGGGGCGGAACTCCTTGACGATCCCCGGCAGGTCGTCGACGCCGTGCAGCGGCTCGACGACGACGCCCTCGATCCGCAGGTCGTGGCCCCAGACCTTCTCCACCAGCTCGGCGTCGTGCTTGCCCTCGACGTAGATCCGCCCTTCGCGGGCCACCCGTGCCCGGGCGCCGACCACGTAGGTCGAGCCGGACGCGCTGCGCTGCGGGCCGGAGGGTGCGTTCTGCTTCGGCCGGACCAGCACGACCGGTCGCCCGTCGACCCAGAAGCCGGGGCCGAGGGGGTAGGCGCGGACCTTGCCGAAGCGGTCCTCGAGGTGGACGACGTCCTTCTCGCACCGCACGACGGCGCCGACGAACCCGCTGCTGGGGTCCTCGACGACGACGTCCTTGAGCGCCTCGACCTGGGGCGAGGGCTTCTTCTGGGTGCGTGGGTGGACCAGGTTGTCGTAGGGCGAACGTGGAGGCACCCGCCCATGCTCGGCGCGCTCATCGCCCGATCCGGGTGCGACACGCCCGGCGTGTGCGGTTCCTGCAGCTCGTGGGCGTGTCGGATCCGTGCCGCGTCGCCCGGGGGACCCCGCATCGACCTGCGAAGACGCGGATCGGAGCGGGCGGTGCAGCGGCGACACGCACTACCACGCCGCTCAGCCGATCTTGTGATCGCCGTTTTGCCGGGCTCGTGGCGGGCAGTGCAGAGAGCGAGACAGCACGCCCCCGAACGAAGGAGCGGAACACATGATCGGCACCGAGACCCTCGACCGCGTCATCGGCGCAGACGTCATCGACGCCGATGGCAACAAGATCGGTACGGCCTCCGAGGTGTTCCTCGACGACCAGTCCGGCAACCCCGAGTGGGTCACCGTGAAGACCGGGATGTTCGGCACCAAGGAGTCGTTCGTCCCGATCCGGGACGCGGACCTGACCGGTGACGGCCTGCGCGTACCGGTGAGCAAGGACGCGGTGAAGGACGCCCCGCGCATCGACTCCGACGGCCACCTCTCCCCGGACGAGGAGAGCCAGCTGTACCGGCACTACAACATGACCGAGAACTCGGTCGCGCGTACCGAGACCGACGTGACCCGCACCGAGACGACCACCGGCGTGGCCGCGGGCACCACGGACACGGACGCCAACCGGCACGGCACCGTGGGCCACGACACCTCCGGCCCCACGACCGACGACGCCATGACGCTCTCCGAGGAGCGCGTCAACGTCGGCACCCAGAACGTCGAGACCGGCCGCGCCCGGCTGCGCAAGTACGTCGTGACCGAGAACGTCTCCGAGACCGTTCCCGTGTCCCACGAGGAGGTCCGGGTCGAGCGTGAGCCCATCACCGACGCCAACCGCGGCAACGCCCTGGACGGCCCGGCGATCTCCGAGGAGGAGCACGAGGTGACGCTGCACGCCGAGCGTCCCGTCGTGGAGAAGGAGGCCGTCCCGGTCGAGCGCGTGCGCCTGGACAAGGAGACGGTCACCGAGCAGCAGCAGGTGAGCGAGACCGTCCGCAAGGAGCAGGTCGACACCGACGAGGTCACCGACACCAACCGTCGCTGATCCCCGCAGTTCCACAGCGCCCGCCCCGGTCCGCCGGGGCGGGCGCTCTGCTGTCCGGGGGCCGGGGTCAGTCGTGCTGTGGCGGCAGGGTCTCGCCGGGGCGGGGCATGACCGGTGCGCCGGCCTCCTCCTCCAGCACCTCGGCGGCCGAGCCCACGATCAGCGGGTCCGGCGTGCCGACGGCGGCCGGGTCCTTGCCGGTGTAGTCGAACCGGGCCAGCACGTGCCGCATCGCCTCCAGGCGGGCCCGCTTCTTGTCGTTGCTCTTGATCACCGTCCACGGGGCGTGCCCGGTGTCGGTGTGCAGGAACATCGCCTCCTTGGCCTCGGTGTAGGCCTCCCACTTGTCCAGCGAGGCCAGGTCGGTGGGGGAGAGCTTCCACTGCCGCACCGGGTCGATCTGCCGCACGATGAACCGGCTGCGCTGCTCGCCCCGGGTCACCGAGAACCAGAACTTCACCAGGTGGATGCCGCTCTCCACGAGCATCTGCTCGAACTCCGGGGCCTGGCGCATGAAGCGCAGGTACTCCTCGGCGGTGCAGTAGCCCATCACCCGCTCCACGCCGGCGCGGTTGTACCAGGAGCGGTCGAACATCACGATCTCGGCGGCCGCGGGCAGGTGCTGCACGTAGCGCTGGAAGTACCACTGCGTCTTCTCGCGCTCCGACGGCTTGTCCAGGGCGATCACCGTCGACCCGCGCGGGTTGAGGTGCTCGGTGAACCGCTTGATGGTGCCGCCCTTGCCGGCGGCGTCGCGGCCCTCGAAGACCAGGACCATCTTCTGGCCGGTGTGCTTCACCCAGCCCTGCAGCTTGAGCAGCTCGATCTGCAGCTTCCGCTTCTCGATCTCGTACTCCCGGCGCACCATGCGCTCGCTGTACGGGTATCCCTCGCGCCAGGTGTCGACCCGGTTGCCCTCCGGGTCGAAGAGCTCGCGGTCGTCGTCCCAGTCGTCGTCGGAGTGGGTGTCCGGCAGCGCGTTCAGCCGCCACCGGGACAGGTCGGGGACGGGCGACGGCGTGCCCTCGGGGGCGCGGTCACGGATCTGCTGGCTCACGTCGTCTCCGGTCTGATGGGTCCAGGGGCTGGTCCCGATCCTGCCCGGGTACGACCCGCCCCGCCTGTTCCCGGGGCTGCCTGTTCGACCGGTCAGTGGGTGTGTGCCCTCGTGCGCACGTGCTGCAGGTGGCCGATCAGCTCATCGCCGATCCGGCCCCAGGTCCGCTCCTCGACGGAGGGGCGGGCCCGCGCGGCCGCAGCGCGGAGCGACGCCGGGTCGTCCCGCAGCCCGGCGACCATCGCGGCCAGCAGGTGGGGGTCGTCCCCGGCCCAGAGCCAGCCGTTCTGCCCGTGCCGCACCAGGTCCAGCGGACCGCCCGAGGCGGCGACGAGTGCGGGGACGCCTGCGGCCAGCCCCTCCTGCACCGCCTGGCAGAAGGTCTCGTCGGCGCCCGGGTGGACGAACAGGTCCAGCGAGGCGACGACCGCGCCGAGCTCGGCGCCACCGAGCCGGCCGAGGAAGCGGGCGCGCGGCAGCCGGCGGGCCAGCTGCCGGCGCTGCGGGCCGTCGCCCACCACGACCAGCCGGACGCCGGGCAGCTCGCTGAGCGGGGCCAGCAGCTCCAGGCGCTTCTCCACCGCCAGCCGGGCGACCACGCCCACCAGCAGCTCCCCGTTCGGGGCCAGTTCGCGACGGAGGCGGGGGTCGCAGTGCCAGGGAGCGAACTGGTCGAGGTCGACGCCGCGCGGCCAGAGCGTGACCGGGCCGATCCCGTGCCGCGCGAGCATCGCCAGGGTCGTGGTGGACGGCGCCAGGGTCAGGTCGGCCGTCTCGTGCACCGACCGCAGGTACCGCCAGGCCGCCCCCGGGCCGCCGAGCAGCCGGTAGCGCTCGGCGTAGGCGGCCAGGTCGGTCTGGAACACGGCGACCGACGGCACCCCGAGCGTGCGTGCGGCACGGGCCGCGGCCAGGCCGAGCACGGCGGGAGAGGCCAGGTGGACCACGTCGGGGGCCAGCTCGGCCAGCACCTCGGTCAGGTCGCCGGCCGGGCGGGCGACGGAGAGCTCTCGGTAGCCGGGCAGGCGCATCGACGGCACGGTGGCGACGTCGACCCAGGCGCCGCAGCGGGACTCGTAGCCCGAGCCGGACGGCGCCACCACCACCGGGTCGTGGCCGCGGACGGCCAGGTGGTCGACCAGCCGCAGCACCGAGTTGACCACTCCGTTGACGGCGGGGAGGAACGTCTCGGCGACGACGGCGACCCGCATGCCCACGCCGCCGGGCGACGGCAGGGCCGCGACCGGCTCCGACAGGGCGGGGTGCTCACGGATCAGGGCGGTGTTCTCGCGCATCAGGGCGGTGTCCTCACGCAACACGGGCTGCTCCAGGGTGGGTCGGGATGGTGGTGGGGCGGCGGACCGGCTTCCGGCGGGCGGGCACCCGGGGCCGGCGGGGGTGGGCGGCCACCACGGGGGGCCGGGCCTCGGTGACGGCCGCGACGGCGTACTCGGCGAGTGCGGCCAGCTCCCGGCGGTCGGCGCCGGCCGGGTCCAGCGCCGGCAGCAGGTGCACCTCCACCACCAGGCCGCGGACGGCGACCACCCGGGCGATGCTGCGCCACAACGGCTCGTCGCCCAGGAAGCCGGCGACCGCGGTGGAGGCCTGCCCGTGGACCCGGTACCGGACGGCGACCGGGCAGACCGGGGCGGCGGCGTCCACGGCGGCCTGGAAGAAGGCCGGGCGGAAGCGACCGAGCTCGACCCCGCACGCCGTCGTCCCCTCGGGGTGGACGGTCACCGCCGTCCCGGACCGCAGCAGGCCGGCGGCCTGGGCGACCGTGCCCGGCAGGGCCCGGATGCGTGCCCGGTCGACCAGCACGACACCGGCCCGCCGGGCCAGGCCGCCGAGGACCGGCCAGTCGCCCACCTCGCGCCGGGCGACGGGCACCCCCGGAACCACGGTCAGCATCGCCAGGTCGTCGATCCAGGAGACGTGGTTCCCGACCACGAGGGGTCCCGGGCCGCGCCCGGCACCGGCCCGCGGCCAGGCCACCGCCGGCGCGGTGACCTCGACCCGCACCCCGGCGGCGGTGAGGAGCCGCGCCGCGGCGCAGACGACCAGTCGCCGCCGTCTCCGCGCACCGGTCCACGGCGCGCGCAGGGCGGCGACCCCGGTGCCGGCCAGCGCACCGCTCAACCGGAGCCACCGGCGCCGCCGGGTCGCGGCGTCCACGGTGGGCACCGGGTCGGCCGCGCAGGCGGCCGTGCAGCCGGAGACGGGCACCCAGCTCATCGGTCGCTGCCGGACAGTCCGGCGGCGACACCGGCGCGGTGGGTGGTGCAGCTGCGGCGGGATGCCGGCAGCGGCGTGCTCGACGCTGGGTTCCCAGCTGCGGTCACGGCGACACCTCGGGTGTCGGGAGGCCCCTGGACGAGGCCCGGACGCGACCAGCGTCAGCGGCGGAGGTGTCCAGCGGGTGGCCGGTGACTGGCCTGCCCCCGTCGGACGGGCGAAACCCGGCGCGGGTGTCCCTCGATCGGGTGACCGATCAGGGGGTGATCCGCTCGGCGAGCTCCTCGGCGAAGCTCCGGGCCGCGTCGGCCTCGGCGGCGGCGCGGTCGCGCAGGTCCGCCATCGCGGGCACCCGGTCGGCCAGGGTCAGCTGCAGGGTGATGACCGAGACGGTCATCCCGAACGAGCGCCCGAGCACCAGCTCCAGGGGTGGCACCGTGTGGTCCCAGCTGGCCTGTTCACCGCCGGCGTCGTAGCTCGCCCCCCGGCTGGAGACGATGACGGCGTGCCGCCCGGCCAGCGGACGGGCCTCGAAGTCGCCGAACGGCACGGTCGCGCCGAGCACGTGCACGTGGTCGACCCAGGCCTTGAGCGTGGACGGCAGCGACCAGTTGTACATCGGGGCACCGACCAGCAGGACGTCGGCGGCCAGCAGCTCGTCGAGGTAGACCTGCTGCTGCGCCTCGGCGGCCGGTTCGACCACCTCCTCGGCCGTGCGCAGCCGGGGGGCCCAGTGCAGGGCGGCGTCGGGCAGGTGCGGCGGCGGGTCGGCCTGCAGGTCGCGGGAGGTCACGGTGAACTCCGCGCCACGGGCCCGCCAGCCCTGGACGAAGGCGGCGGTGACGCCACGCGAGGCGGAGCTGCGCGGATCGGCGGACGAGTCGAGGTGCAGCAGGTGCGGCATCGGGGCCTCCCGGGGCTGGGGATGGGCGGGGTCGCCGGAGCCCAGCCAAGCAGTGCCGGCCGCCGGGACGCCGGTCGGGGCGGGTGTTCCACGTGGAGCATCCGCGCGCTCAGTCCAGCGAGACCCCGTCGACGTACCGCCACTGCCCGTTCTCGCGGGCGAACCGGCTCAGCTCGTGCTGCACCCCGGGCACCCCGCCGGTGCGGTGGTGGGCCCGGAACTCCACCGTGCCCTCCGGGGCCAGCAGGGCACCGCCGCTCGCGGCCAGCACCTCCAGCCCGGTCCAGCGCACCGCGGGGTCGAGCTCCAGGTCGTCGGGCCGGGTGGTGGAGTGCCAGGTGCGCAGCAGGTACCCGGCGTCGCCGACGGCGAAGGCGCTGTAGCGGGATCGCATCAGCTGCTCCGGCGTCGCCGCGGTCGCCGCCTCCGCGTGCAGCCGACCGCAGCACTCGGCATAGGACAGGCCGGTGCTGCACGGGCAGCGGTGGGAGGGCACGGGCCGAGTGTCCCAGGGGGCGGGCTCGCTCAGTCGGTGCCGGCCTCCATCGCCGCGCGGTCCAGCAGCTCGTCGTGCTCGGAGACCTGGCCGCGGGACGCGATGGCCTCCGCGCCGCCCTGCTCGCTGGCGTCGATCAGCCCGGTCGCGGCGGCCTGCGCTGCGCCGATGGACGTCGGGGTGGCGCCACCGACCATGCCCATCCGGGCGTACTGCTCCAGCTTGGCGCGCGAGTCGGCGATGTCCAGGTTGCGCATGGTCAGCTGGCCGATCCGGTCGACCGGCCCGAAGGCGGAGTCCTGGGTGCGCTCCATGGACAGCTTGTCCGGGTGGTAGCTGAAGGCCGGGCCGGAGGTGTCCAGCACCGAGTAGTCCTCGCCGCGCCGCAGCCGCAGGGTGACCTCGCCGCTGACGGCCATGCCCACCCAGCGCTGCAGCGACTCACGCAGCATCATCGCCTGCGGGTCCAGCCAGCGGCCCTCGTACATCAGCCGCCCCAACCGGCGGCCCTCGCTGTGGTAGTTGGCCAGGGTGTCCTCGTTGTGGATGGCGTTGACCAGCCGCTCGTAGGCGATGTGCAGCAGGGCCATGCCCGGCGCCTCGTAGATGCCCCGGCTCTTGGCCTCGATGATCCGGTTCTCGATCTGGTCGGACATCCCCAGGCCGTGCCGACCACCGATCGCGTTGGCCTCCAGCACCAGGTCGACCGGGGTGGCGAACTCCTTGCCGTTGATCGTCACCGGCCGGCCGTACTCGAAGCCGAGCGTGACGTCCTCGGTGGCGATCTCGACCGCCGGGTCCCAGAACTTCACGCCCATGATCGGCTCGACGGTCTCGATGCCGGTGTCCAGGTGCTCGAGGGTCTTCGCCTCGTGCGTCGCGCCCCAGATGTTGGCGTCGGTGGAGTAGGCCTTCTCCGCGCTGTCCCGGTAGGGCAGGCCGTGCGCGACCAGCCACTCCGACATCTCCTTGCGGCCGCCCAGCTCGGTGACGAAGTCGGCGTCCAGCCACGGCTTGTAGATCCGCAGCGAGGGGTTGGCCAGCAGGCCGTAGCGGTAGAACCGCTCGATGTCATTGCCCTTGTAGGTCGACCCGTCGCCCCAGATCTGGACGCCGTCGGCCAGCATCGCCCGCACCAGCAGCGTGCCGGTGACGGCCCGGCCGAGCGGGGTGGTGTTGAAGTAGCTGCGACCGCCGGAGCGGATGTGGAAGGCCCCGCAGGTCAGTGCCGCGAGCCCCTCCTCCACCAGGGCGGACCGGCAGTCGACGAGCCGGGCCAGCTCGGCGCCGTAGGCGCTGGCGCGGCCGGGCACCGAGCCGATGTCGGGTTCGTCGGCCTGGCCGATGTCGGCGGTGTAGGTGCAGGGCACGGCGCCCTTGTCGCGCATCCAGGCCACCGCGACCGAGGTGTCGAGGCCGCCGGAGAAGGCGATGCCGACGCGTTCGCCGACGGGCAGGGACGTGAGCACCTTGGACATGGACACAAGTATGCATTCGGATGTATGACCATGCAAAGCCGGGTCGGGTGACCCTGCTCCCGTCCTAGCGGTGGGACTCCAGCCGGTCGGCCAGCGTGCCGGCGAACCCCTCGGCGACGACCAGCTGGTCGCGCAGCGCGGCGACCCGGGCCACCGCTGCCTCGTGGAACTCCTGCAGCCGGGCCAGCAGCTGCCCGCGGTCGCCGGTGGCCTGCTCCAGGTCGTGCAGCAGGGTGAGCAGCTCCTGCATCTCCTCCAGCGAGAACCCCAGTGGCTTCATCCGCTTGATCACCTCGAAGCGGGCGACGTCGGCCTCGCTGTAGAGCCGGAAGCCCCCCTCGGTCCGGCTCGTGGGGACGACGAGCCCGTTCTCCTCGTAGAACCGGATGGTGCGCAGGCTCAGCCCGATCCGCTCGGCGACCTGGCCGATCTGCATCAGCTCGCCGCGCCCCACCTCAGTGCCCCCCGGCGAGCTGGCCGGTGTGCCGCGCGAAGCGGTCGGCCGAGTGCTCGCTCAGGCCCACGATCTGCACGCTCTTGCCGCGCGTC
Source organism: Modestobacter sp. VKM Ac-2985 (assembly GCF_026967925.1). GTDB lineage: Bacteria > Actinomycetota > Actinomycetes > Mycobacteriales > Geodermatophilaceae > Modestobacter. The sequence goes on from NZ_JAPVBI010000002.1 coordinate 404,468, forward strand.
TCGTACTTGTGGGTGATCGCGTCCAGGGTGGCGACGGTGGAGGCGTCCCAGACCTGCGCGCCGGACAGGTCGATGACCACGTGCGCGGGGTCGTCGGCGTAGTCGAACTGCTGGTACAGGTCGTTGCTGGAGGCGAAGAACAGCGCCCCGTGGACGGCGTAGTGGCGCGTCGTCCCGTCCGGGCTGGTCGTGCTGGTGACCTCGACGAGGTGGGCGACCCGGCGGGCGAAGAGCACACAGGCGACCAGCACGCCGGTGCCGACCCCGATGGCGAGGTTGTGGGTCCACAGGGTGACCGCGACGGTGGAGAGCATCACGATCGTCTCGCTGCGGGGCATCCGGTTGATGGTGCGCAGGCTGTGCCAGTCGAAGGTCGCGATCGCCACGAAGATCATCACGGCGACCAGGGCGGCCATCGGGATGATCGCGACGATGTCGCCCAGGACGACGACCAGGATCAGCAGGAACACCCCGGACAGGAAGGTCGACAGCCGGGTCCGGGCACCGGACCTGATGTTGATCATCGTCTGGCCGATCATGGCGCAGCCGCCCATCCCGCCGAAGAACCCCGTGACGATGTTGGCCACCCCCTGGCCCCAGGACTCGCGGGTCTTGTCCGAGTGGGTGTCGGTCAGGTCGTCGACCAGCTTGGCCGTCAGCAGCGACTCCATCAACCCGACGAACGCCACGCCGAGGGCGTAGGGGGCGATGATGCTCAGCGTCTCCCAGGTGAACGGCAGGTCGGGGATGCCGAAGAACGGCAGGCTGTCGGGCAGCTCGCCCTGGTCGCCCACGTTCGGCACGGTCAGGCCGACCGCGACGGTGAGCCCGGTGAGCACCACGATCGACACCAGCGGAGCAGGGACGGCGGAGCTCAGCCGGGGGAGCAGGAAGATGATCGCCAGGCCCGCGGCCACCATCGGGTAGACCAGCCAGGAGACGTCGACCAGGTACGGCAGCTGCGCGGTGAAGATCAGGATGGCCAGCGCGTTGACGAAGCCGATCATCACGCTGCGCGGGACGAAGCGCATCAACCGGGCGAAGCCGGCCAGCCCCAGCAGCACCTGGAACACCCCGCCGAGGACGACCGCGGCCAGCAGGTACTCCAGGCCGTGGTCACGCACCAGCGGGGCGACGACCAGCGCGATCGCCCCGGTGGCGGCGCTGATCATCGCCGGACGGCCACCCGTGAAGGCGATCACCACCGCCATCGTGAACGAGGCGAAGAGCCCGACCCGGGGGTCGACGCCGGCGATGATGGAGAAGCTGATCGCCTCGGGGATCAGCGCCAGGGCCACCACGAGGCCGGCGAGCACCTCCGTGCGGGCCACCTTCGGGGCGAGCCAGGCGGGCCGGCGCGGTGCGGGGAGCGTGGTCGAGGAGGACATGCCACCGTCTTCGGGTCGTGCGCCGTCAGGCGCGGGGAGTCCGCGCGAGCGCGTGCCTACGAGGGGTGGTGCGACGGTGCACCGGGGTCGGCCATCAGGAGGACGTCGGCTGCAGGCCGTCACGGACCCGAGCGTGGGCTCCTCCGCGCGAGCGCCCGGGACAATCTAACCCTGACGTCAGGTAGTTGTTCCGTCACCACGACGGGTGGTTGGTCACAGCGACCATCCGGCGAGGCCGGGTGGGGCCGGGTTCAGCCCGGGTCGGCCTGTGGCCGGCCCGCGGCGGTGGCCGCAGACCCGGTGTCCTCGGGTGCGGCGGTCGGGTCCTCGACCGGGGGGAGGGGGTCGACCGTGGGCGCGGCGTCCACCGGAGGAGGGCTGTCCTCCGGCGTCGGATCGGCCGGCGCGGGCTCGGGCAGCGCCGGCGTGGGGAACACCAGGGCCGCAAGCGCGACGAGCAGTGGGAGGGCCGCTCCGGCGACGAGCGCCGGGCCGTACCCGCCGGTGGCGTCGTGCACCACGGCGAACGCGACCGGCCCGAAGGCCGTCGAGCCGACGCTCACCGCGGCGACGACCCCGCGGATGGTGCCCAGGTGGGTGGTGCCGTAGTAGCGCGGGAAGGAGCCTGCCTCCAGGGTGCGGATGGCGCCGGCGGACGCGCCGAGGAGCGCGCCGAACCCGATCGCCGACCAGCCCGGGTCGACCGACGTCCCCCAGAGCAGTGCGGCGGCGAGCGCCAGCATGCAGGCGCTGGTGAGCCAGCGGCTGTTGACCCGGTCGACGAGGGCGCCGACGGCCAGGGTGGCCAGCAGGGACGCCACGGTCTGCGGCAGGAAGTTCGCGGCGGCCGCGCCGGCGCTCAGCCCCCGCTCGCCCAGCAGGTCGATCTGGTGGAAGGCGACGCCGGTGGACAGCATCCCCGAGACGGCGACCCCGGAGACGACCACCCAGAAGAACGGCGTCCGGACCGCCTCGCCGAGCGTCCGGCCCACCGGGGCAGCCGGTGGGTGGCCCTCGGTGACCTGCTCGCCGTCGGGACGCTGGCCGAGCTCCGCCGGGTCGTTGCGGACCCCGAACAACGCCAGCGGGACGACGAGCAGCCACACGACCACCCCCTCGACCGCCCACGCGGTCCGCCAGCTGGTGGCCGAGATCAGCGCCTCCAGGCCGATCGGCGCCAGGGAGATGCACGCGGCGCCGCTCGCGGAGACGAGACCGAGAGCCAGGCCGCGACGCCGGATGAACCAGACGGCGACCGCCGTTGTCGCGGTCAGCCCGAGGGCACCCTGGCCGGCCATCCGGACCCCGACGAAGCCCGCGGTCAGCCCGACCAGACCGGAGACGAGCGACAGGCTGATCAGCACACCGCCGAAGACCGCCCCGATGACGGCCATGGTGACCCGGGTGCCGAACCGGTCGAGTGCCCGCCCGACCAGGGGCATCGCCGCAGCACCGATCAGCGTGCCGATCAGGTAGGCGGTGGAGATGGCCGAGCGGCTGATCCCCAGCTCCTCGGTCATCGGGTCGATGAACGCCGAGATCGCCGCGGTCTGCCCGGGCGCCGTGGCCGCCAGCGCCACCGCCGAGACGCCCACCATGTGCCAGCCGTAGAAGCCCTCGGGTCCGCGGGGGCCGTCCCGGCGTGGGCTGCGGGTGGGGGAGGACGGGCGGTCGGGAGCCGAGCGGGACGTGGTCGTGCCTCTCCTGATGGGTCTGCGGTGCAGACGGGGCAGGCGTCGTCGGCTGCTCGTGGTCGGGTGTCGCGGTCCGGTGTGTCGCGGTCGAGCAGCTCAGTCGAGCTGTGCGGCCACCATGGGCTCGAGCGTGAGCTCGGGGCTGCGCTGCTGGAGCGAGCGCAGGTCCCACTTGTCCCGGAACAGTGCCAGCAGTTCCCCGTTGCCGCGCGCCAGCACCTCCGCGCCGCGCGTGGCGGCGACCGCGGCGGCGGACTCGGCGTCGGTGCGGACCGCGACCTGGTAGGGCAGCTGCTCCAGGGCGATCGGAGACGAGAACTCGTGCTCCATCCGGTGGGTGGCGACCTCGAACTGCATGGGACCGACGACGGCGAGCACGGGCGCCTGGTCGCCGCGGCGGTCCGAGCGCAGCACCTGCACCACCCCCTCGGACTCCAGCTGGTCGATCCCCCGCCGGAACTGCTTGTGCCGGCCGGTGTCCATCGCCCGGGCCACCGCGAAGTGCTCCGGGGCGAACGTCGACAGCGGGGGGTAGGTGACCGGGTGGGTCGTGAACAGGGTGTCCCCGACGCCCAGGGCCGCGGCGTTGACCAGGCCGACGACGTCCCCGGGGTGGGCGGTGTCGATGCTCTCCCGTTCCCGGCCGAACACGTGCTGGGCGTACTTGGTGGCGAAGGGGCGGCCGGTGGTGGCGTTGGTGACGACCATGCCGCGTTCGAAGACGCCCGAGCAGATCCGGATGTAGGCCAGCCGGTCGCGGTGGGCGGCGTCCATGCCGGACTGGACCTTGAACACGAAGGCGCTGAAGGGCTCGGTCAGGGGTCGCGGCCGGCCCTCGGCGTCGGGGCGGTCCGCCGGTGCGGGTGCGAGGTCGACGAGCGTGTCCAGCAGGGCGGCGACGCCGAAGTTCGACACGGCCGAGGCGAACAGCACCGGGGTGCTGTAACCGGCCAGGAAGGTCTCCTGGTCGTGGTCGGCGCCGCTGGCGGTCAGCAGCTCGACCTCCTCCTGGGCGCGGGTCCAGTCGACGCCTTCCCGCGCCAGTGCCTCGGCGGCGGTGAGGGTCTCCTCGGGGGCGATGGTGGCCCCGCCGGCGGTGCGGGTGAACCGGCGGTAGGTGCCGTCGCGGCGGTCCAGCACGCCGCGGAAGTCCCCGGAGATGCCCACCGGCCAGGTCAGCGGGGTCGGCACCAGCCCGGTGCGCTGGGCGACCTCGTCCATCAGCTCCAGGGCGTCCTTGCCGGGGCGGTCCCACTTGTTGACCACGGTGATCACCGGGATGCCGCGGTGCCGGCAGACGGCGAACAGCTTCATCGTCTGGGCCTCCAGGCCCTTGGCGGCGTCGATGAGCATCACCGCCGCGTCCACGGCGGTCAGCACCCGGTAGGTGTCCTCGGAGAAGTCCGCGTGCCCGGGGGTGTCCAGCAGGTTGACCACCGCATCGCGGTACTCGAACTGCAGGGCGGCGGAGGTGATGGAGATGCCGCGGGCCTTCTCCATGTCCATCCAGTCCGACACCGTGCCCCGCCGCCCGGCCTTGCCGTGCACCGCACCGGCCTGCCCGATCACCCGCGCGTGCAGCGCCAGGGCCTCGGTCAACGTCGACTTCCCCGCATCGGGGTGGCTGATCACCGCGAACGTCCGCCGCCGGGCAGCCTGCGCCAGCACCTCACCGGGGTCGGCCGGGGCTGCGTCCCCCGCCGGGGCCGACGTCGCCCCCCGGGTGGCGGTGGTGGTCATCGCCGCCTGCCCTGGGACGCGTGCACCTGCTCGACCTCGAGACGCAGGCTGGTCGCGAACGCCGCGGCGGACGACCACTGGGTGTGCAGCGTGGCGACCCGCTGGTCGGCCAGCTCCCGGTACATGGCGAGCCTCTCGACGAGCTCCGGGTCCGGTGGGGTGGTCGTCCCCGGTTCCCGGTGGCGCAGCCGGTCCAGGAGCTGCAGCACGTCCCGGATCTCCTCGATGGTGAAGTCCAACGGCTTCATCCGGCGGATCACCATCAGGCGCTCGATGTCGCCGTCGGTGTAGAGCCGGAAACCGCCGCTGCTGCGCGTCGTCGGGGTGACCAGGCCGCTCTCCTCGTAGAAGCGGATGGTGCGGACGCTGAGCCCGGTGCGCTCGGCGACCTCGCCGATCTGCATGTGTCGATCACCCATGGGTGCCTCCGATCCAGGTGGTGCCGCGACAGGGGCCCGACCCGGAATCAACTCTAACGTGAAAGCAGAGTCGGTGACGGCCGTTCGCCGTGGCCCCGTCGACCCACTCGGGGCCGCCCTCGCCGGAGGTGCATCGTGCTGCCCCAGTTCTCAGGTGTGGAGCTCCGAGGCGGCCGGGCGGCCAGCAGCCGACCGCCCCGGAGGTCGTCCGGCCGACCCGCGGTGCGCGGGCCGGCGGTGTGGGTCAGTGCGCGCCGGCCAGCTGCCCGCTGTGCCGCTCGTAGCGGGAGGCCGAGTGCCCGTTGAGGCCGATGACCTCGACCTGCTTGCCGCGGGTGGCGTACTTGTGGGTGATGGCGTCCAGGGCGGCGACCGTGGAGGCGTCCCAGACGTGGGCGTCGGAGAGGTCGATCACGACCTTCTCCGGGTCGCCGGCGTAGTCGAACTGGGTGTAGAGGTCGTTGCTCGAGGCGAAGAAGAGCGCGCCGCGCACCGCGTACACCCGGGTGCCGCCGTCGGGGTCGGTGACGCTGGTGACCTCGACGAGGTGGGCGACCCGGCGGGCGAAGAGCACACAGGCGACCAGCACGCCGGTGCCGACGCCGATGGCGAGGTTGTGGGTGATCAGGGTGACCGCGACGGTGGAGAGCATCACGATCGTCTCGCTGCGGGGCATCGTGTGGATGGTCCGCAGGCTGTGCCAGTCGAACGTCGCGACCGCCACGAAGATCATCACGGCGACGAGGGCGGCCATCGGGATGAGCGCGACGATGTCGCCGAGGACGACGACCATGACCAGCAGGAAGACGCCGGACAGGAAGGTCGACAGCCGGGTCCGGGCACCGGACTTCACGTTGATCATCGTCTGGCCGATCATGGCGCAGCCGCCCATGCCGCCGAAGAAGCCGGAGGCGACGTTCGCGACGCCCTGGCCCCAGGACTCGCGGGTCTTGTTCGACGGGGTGTCGGTGAGGTCGTCGACGAGCTTCGCCGTCATCAGCGACTCCATCAGCCCGACGAAGGCGACGCCGAGGGCGTAGGGGGCGATGATCGTCAGCGTCTCCCAGGTGAACGGCAGGTCCGGGATGCCGAAGAACGGCAGGCTGTCGGGCAGCTCGCCCTGGTCGCCCACGTTCGGCACGGTGAGGGCGGCGGCGACGGTGAGGCCGGTGAGCACCACGATCGACACCAGCGGGGCCGGGATCGCGGTCGTGAACCGCGGGAGCAGGAAGATGATCGCCAGCCCGGCGGCGACCATCGGGTAGACCAGCCAGGAGACGTCGACCAGGTACGGCAGCTGCGCGGTGAAGATCAGGATGGCCAGCGCGTTGACGAAGCCGACCATGACGCTGCGCGGGATGAACCGCATCAGCCGGGCGAACCCGGACAGGCCCAGGAGCACCTGGAAGACGCCGCCGAGCACGATGGCCGCGAGCAGGTACTCGACCCCGTACTGCAGTGCCAGGGGCGCGACCACGAGGGCGATGGCCCCGGTGGCGGCGGTGATCATCGCCGGACGACCGCCGGTGAAGGAGATCACCACGGCCATCACGAAGGAGGAGAAGAGGCCGACGCGGGGATCGACCCCGGCCAGGATGGAGAAGCTGATCGCCTCGGGGATCAAGGCCAGGGCCACGACGATCCCGGCGAGGACCTCGGTGCGCGCGACGCGCGGCGACAGCCAGGTGGGTCGGGTCAGGCGCGGCTTGGGCCGCGACAGCAGTGCAGAGGACATGCCACCGTCTTCGGGTCGTGCGCCCGCAGGCGCTGGGAAGGCGCCGTAGGGCGCCAGGAGAGCTGGGGTCGCGCGGCGTCCGGGGACGTGCGCGTCATCGGTCCGACATCGGGAGCGCTGAGCCGCCGGAGGCGGGGCCCGGAACGTCGGTGGTCCGGAATCGACGGGCCGCTGTGCCCGTCTTCGTCGGGAAGAACATAACCCTCACGTCAGGGAAGTGTGCAGTGGGGTCGGTCACCGGCCTGTCGCGCCAGGTGTCCGATTCCGTCCCTCTACCCTCTCGTGAGAGTAGGGTTGGTCCGGTCCGGAGGTTCGGCAAGGCGCGAGCGGGTCAGTGGAGGCGGCATGGACCAGTCGGCGTTCGAGGACCTGCCGGCCGAGATGGGCGCACAGCTGCGGCGGGAGGTGCTGGCTCCCCCTGCACGTCACGCACCAGACCACGTTGCGGACGCTCCGGCACCTGGCCACCCGGGCCACGACCGCGCCAGAGGTCCTGGTCGGCGAACTGGCACGGGTGCTCGCCCTGCTGGACATGCCGGCCGACCGCACATCCGCAGAGCTCCGGGCACTCGTGGCGTCGGGGTGGCCGACCGCCATCCGGCTGGACCACCGCGGTGCCGAGCTCTACCGGGAGTTCGCGCAGCGCACGATCCCGCTGGTCCTGGAGTTCGACCGGCTGTTGCCCTCGCTGTTCGACGAGTCGGCTGGGAACGAGCGCGGTCCTGATTGACGTACACCCAACACTCACGTCAGAGTAGGGTTACGCCCAGGGCGCCGACGCGCAGCCCTCGACGGAGGAGGACGTCCATGCCCCTGCACATCGAGTGCCCCCACTGTGGCGAGACCGACGACCTCGTCGGCGACCGCGGTGTCGAGGGCATCGGCATCACCTGCGGCACCTGCGGGCGCCGGTTCCTGCGTGATCGCCAGTTGCGGTGCGCCACCTGCGCCGGCACGGACCTGGTGCTGCGGCCGCAGGTGCTCACCCAGTTCTCCCGAGGGACCCAGCTGTCCGTCGTCGGCTGGACCGAGACCCACTGCTGCACGGCGTGCGACGCCGAGGCGCTGCTGCGGTCCGAGCGTGCCAATGCACCCCTGCCGGCCGAGTACCGCCCTCGTGCGGTCCGCCCTCGGTCTCACACCTGAACCCACCCGCACACACACCGAGGGAGACGCCATGACGACGACCCGCACCCAGGTCCTCGACCACATCGAGGCCGCATTCGGCCACGGTCCGGTCACCAGTGACGAGATGCGCGAGGCAGCACTGACGACCGGTGCCGACCCGGACGTGCTGTTCCTGCTCGACGGCCTGCCGGATCGGCAGTTCAGCAGTCCACGGGAGATCTGGCCGCACCTGCCCGACCTGCCCGTCGGCGGCTGATCCCGCACCCGACCGAACCCGTCCGACCAGACCGGAGCACGACCATCTCTCTCCACCTCGACATCGACACGACCACGTCGGCCCCGGCGCCGAGCCCCGAGCTCGACGGCCTCGCGGACCTCGCCGACCGGGCCGCCGCCCACCTGCGTGACCTGCCCGGGGCCCCCGAGGACGCAGTCGTCGGCGTCTACCGCCCCTTCGGCCGCACGAGCCGACTGGCGGCGAGCCGACTGCGCGCGCTGCTGGCCCCCACCTCCTGTCGGACCCTCACGCCGCTCAGCAGCCGCTGGCCCGCGCGGTCGGGTGTCGACGACGAGACCATCCCCGACGCCCAGCACCTCGACGACCTCTCCCTGGTCGTCGACGTCAGTCAGACCCCGCAGCGCGCCGCACGCGCCCTCGCCGACGCGGCGGGGGTGCCGCTCGTCGCCCGCACGCCGCCGCCGATGGGGCCACAGCCCGACGGCACCGCCCTCGCGCGCGGAACGGCCATCGGCCGGGCCGTGGCGCTGGGCCGGCCGATGGGCACACTGCCGCCGGCCGACCAGTCCAGGTGAGCGCGCACTCCTCCCGCAGGGCGGTGCACACCGCCTGGCAGATCACGGCGCTGACGACACTCCCGCTGCTCGCCTCGCCCCGCTCGAAGGGCCGGGGCGCGGCGCGGTGGTCGACGGGGGCCGCCCCGGGTCGGCTGGCCGCAGTGCTGCCCGGGACGGCGGCCCTGGTGCTGCTCCACCGGCACACCCGGCGCTCCCGGAGGGTCATCGAGGAGCTGGAGCGGCGCTGTCGCACCGACGCACTGACCGGACTGGGCAACCGGGGGGCCTTCGACGACGACCTGCGCGACCGCCTGCAGGGGATCGTCGGACGGCGTCGTCACGCGGACCCGGTCGGGGTCACCCTGGTGCTGGCCGACATCGACCACTTCAAGTCCTACAACGACCGGCACGGTCATCCCGCCGGGGACCGCGCCCTCGTCCGAGTCGCCCGCGCGCTGCAGCAGGCCTGCCGGAGCGGGGACGGCGTGCACCGGATCGGTGGGGAGGAGTTCGCCGTCGTCCTGGACGCCGATCACGCCAGCAGCCTGCTGATCGCCGACCGGATCCGGCAGTTCGTGTCCGCGTGCACCGACGACCGGCTCACCGTCTCCATCGGCGTGGCCACCGCCCAGCACGACGACGTCGAGGCCCTCATCGGCCAGGCCGACCGCGCTCTCTACCGGGCCAAGTCCCGCGGCCGGAACCGCATCGAGAGCCATCGCGGACCGCACCCAGGGCTGGTCGCGCCCACCCGCTGAGGTCGCGGCGGCCCGGTGCGCGAGGAGGTCGGGCCGGGCGGCGACTCAGGCGTCGATGACCACCGGGATGATCATCGGCGTGCGGCGGTGGGACCGGTTCGCCCAGTTGCTGACGGCCTTGGCGATCAGCTGCTCCAGCTGGGCGGCGTCCTTGACGCCGTCGGCCGCCGCACGAGCCAGCTCCCGCTCGATCAGCGGCACCGCCGCGTCGAAGGACTCCGCCTCGTGGACGAACCCGCGGGCGAGGAAGTCGGGTGCCTCGACGAGCTGGCCGGTGGTGGCGTCGACGATCGCCACGACGGTGATGACGCCCTCCTCCGCCAGGGTGCGCCGGTCCTTGAGCGAGGCCTCGGTCGCCCCGCCGACGGTCGAGCCGTCGACGTAGACGTTGCCCGCGGGCACCTTGCCGGTGATGGAGACCCGGCCGTCGACCAGGTCGACCACGGAGCCGTCCTCGGCGATGACCACCCCGTTCGGGTGGACCCCGGTGCGGATCGCCAGGTCGGCGTTGGCCCGCAGGTGCCGCCACTCCCCGTGCACCGGCATGACGTTGCGCGGCTTGACGAGGTTGTAGCAGTACACGAGCTCGCCGGCGCTGGCGTGCCCCGAGACGTGCACCTTGGCGTTGCCCTTGTGGACGACGTTGGCGCCGATCTTGGTGAACTCGTTGATGATCCGGTAGATGGCGTTCTCGTTGCCCGGGATCAGCGAGCTGGCCAGCAGCACGGTGTCGCCCTCGGAGATCCGGATGACGTGGTCCCGGTTGGCCATCCGGGACAGCGCCGCCATCGGCTCGCCCTGGGAGCCGGTGCAGATCAGGCACACCTGGTCGGCGGGCAGCTTCTCCAGCACCTTCATGTCCACGACCAGGCCCTTGGGCACCCGCAGGTAGCCCAGGTCGCGGGCGATCCCCATGTTCCGGACCATCGACCGGCCGACGAAGGCGACCTTGCGGCCGTGCTCGTGCGCGGCGTCCAGCACCTGCTGGATGCGGTGCACGTGGCTGGCGAAGCTGGAGACGATGACCCGCTTGGGGGCGGTCCGGAAGACCGTGTCGATCGCCGGGGTGAGCTCGCCCTCGGACGTGGTGAAGCCGGGCACGTCGGCGTTGGTGGAGTCGGTGAGGAAGAGGTCGACCCCCTCCTCGCCGAGCCGGGCGAACCCGCGCAGGTCGGTGATCCGCTGGTCCAGCGGGAACTGGTCCATCTTGAAGTCGCCGGTGTGCAAGACCAGGCCGGCCGCGGTGCGGATCGCCACGGCGAGCGCGTCGGGGATGGAGTGGTTGACCGCCAGGAACTCCAGGTCGAAGGGGCCCAGCCGCAGCTCGTCGCCCTCCGCGACCTGCTCGGTCACCGGGGTGATCTTGTGTTCCTTGAGCTTGGCCTCGATGAAGGCCAGCGTCAGCTTCGACCCGATGACGGGGATGTCCCGCCGCTCCCGCAGCAGGTAGGGGACGCCGCCGATGTGGTCCTCGTGCCCGTGGGTCAGCACGACCGCCACCACGTCGTCCAGCCGGTCCCGGATCGAGGTGAAGTCGGGGAGGATCACGTCGATCCCGGGCTGGTGCTCCTCAGGGAAGAGCACGCCGCAGTCGACGATCAGCAGCTTGCCGGCGTGCTCGAACACCGTCATGTTGCGGCCGATCTCACCCAGACCACCCAGGGCGACGATCCGCAGGCCGTTGGGCGCCAGTGCGGGGAGCGTGCCGGGGTCGCGGCGGGAACGGCTCATGCCCTTCACGCTACGTGCGCGGGACCGGGGACCTGCTGCCGGTCCCCGTCGTGTCTGCATCCAGCCGTCTGCATCCGAGCCGGCCCTTCCCGGCGAACCTGTGATGTGGAGTCGCTCGCGAGGGACCAACACCAGTGGGTCGTCCAGCCGTTGATCGATGCCGGTCTGCAACTCGAGGAGATCCGGTCGCTGGTCTTCGGCCTGGCCTTCCAGGGCGTCGTCGGCGAGGGGCGCGGGGTGCTGGCCTGCATCCGGGACCTCGTCGCGGACCGGCCTGCGGAGGTCCGGAGCGCCTGGGTGGAGGTGGTCCACCGGCTGTTCCAGCTGGAGCCCCCGACGTAGCGGGTCTCAGCCCGGCGCGGGGCCGGCCGACCCGGCCGGGTACTCCTGCAACGGCACCTCGCCCTCCGCCCAGGCGGCGAGGACCGGCTCGACGATCCGCCAGGACTGCTCGGCCTCCACGTCGCTGATCGACAGGGTGGCGTCCCCGGCCAGCACCTCCCGGAGCAGCAGCCCGTAGGCCGACAGGTCGTTCGGGGCCAGGTCGATGTCCAGGGCGCGGCGCTCGAGGTCGAACGGCTCGCCCGGCCCGTTCAGGTTGAGCTCCAGCGTCACGTGGTCCGGGTCGAGCCCCAGCCGCAGCACGTCGGGCTCGAGCTGCTGGTCACCGAAGGCCAGGTGCGGGACCGGCTTGAACCAGACGGCGATCTCCCGCCGGCCGGCGCCGAGCGCCTTGCCGCTGCGCAGCCGGAACGGGACGCCCGCCCAGCGCCAGTTGTCGATCGTCACGGTGAGCTCGGCGTGCGTCTCGGTCTCCCGCGCCGGGTCGACGCCCTCCTCGCTGGTGTAGTCGGGCAGCTCCCGGCCCTGCACGGTCCCGGCGGTGTAGCGCCCGCGGACGGTGTCCCGGGCCATGTCGGCCGGGGGCCGGACCGCCCGCAGGACGTCGGCCTTGCGCGCGGCCAGGCTCGGGCCGTCGACCGCGTTCGGCGGCTCCATCGCGACGACGGCCAGCTGCTGGAGCAGGTGGTTCTGCAGCATGTCCCGCAGCGCCCCCGCCGTGTCGTAGTAGCCGGCGCGCCCTTCCAGGCCCAGCGTCTCGTCGAAGACGATCTCGACCCGGTCGATGTGCGAGGCGTTCCAGACCGGCTCGAACAGCCGGTTGGCGAAGCGCAGCCCGAGCACGTTGAGCACGGTCTGCTTGGCCAGGAAGTGGTCGGTGCGGAACGCCTGCGTCTCCGGGACCAGCCGGTGCAGGACGTCGTTGAGCTGGCGGGCGTCGGCCTCGTCGCGGCCGAAGGGCTTCTCGACGGCGATCGTCGTCCCCTCGGGGAGCTCGACCTCGGTGAGCGCCTCCAGGGTGGGGAGGAAGACGGTGTTCGGCAGGGCCAGGTACAGCACCGGGCGGCCCGGCACCCGGGCCAGCACCTGCCGGAGGTCCTCGGGTGAGGTGACGTCACCGCGTTGGAAGCCGAGTCGGCTGACCAGCTGGTCGCGGGCCTGCTCGGGCACGTGCGCGCCGTGCTCGGCGAGCCGGTCGCCCGCCCACTCCCGGTACTCCTGCTCCGACCAGTCGTCCCGGCCCACCGCGAGCACGTCGACGCCGTCGCCGAGCGCGTCGGCCTGGACCAGCTGGGCCAGCCCCGGGAGCAGCAGGCGCCCGGTGAGGTCACCCGTCCCCCCGAGCACCACGAAGGTCGCCTGCATCGTCACCCCGTCCGTCGTCGAGCCGGGCCGCCGTTCGCGGCCCCACCCTCGCGCCCTGCCCAGGGCCGCCGGTGCTGAACCCCGAGCTGCCGGACCGGCCGGCCGGGCGACGTGGCCCGGGTCTCCTCGGCGCACCGGGTCGTGGTGCACTCGAGGTGACCGGGAGCACGTCGGCGAGGAGGCGCAGTGGGCAGCACGCACGAGGTGCTCAACCAGGCGCCCCCACGGGTCGGCCTGGACGAGTACTCCACCAACCCGGCGCTGACCGAGGCGGTCGCGCGCTACGACGCCGGCTGGGCGGAGACCCACCTCGCCGAGGTCGGGTCGCTCGTCGGGCAGGCCGACGTCCAGCGGGACGCCGAGCTCGCCAACACCCACCCGCCGGTGTTCGCCGGCCACGACCGCTGGGGCAACCGGGTCGACGCGGTCGACTTCCACCCCGCCTACCACCGGATCACCGCCGCGGCGGTCGCGCACGGCGCGCACACCAGCTGCTGGTCCGGACCGCGGCCCGGCGCGCACGTCGCCCGGGCGGCGGTCTTCATGCTCTTCGCCCAGGTCGAGCCCGGGCACGCGTGCCCGGTGAGCATGACCCACGCCGTCGTCCCCTCGCTGCGGACGACACCGGAGCTGGCCGACGAGTGGCTCCCCCGGGTGTTCTCCCGGGACTACGACCCCGAGCTGCGCGACCCGGCCACCAAGACCTCGGCGGTCTTCGGCATGGCGATGACCGAGAAGCAGGGCGGCTCGGACGTGCGGGCGAACACCACCCGGGCGCTCGACGCCGGCGACGGCACCTGGCGGCTGACCGGGCACAAGTGGTTCTGCTCGGCCCCGCAGTCCGACGCCTTCCTGGTGCTCGCCCAGACCACCGCCGGCCTCTCCTGCTTCCTGGTGCCCCGCGTGCTGCCGGGCGGTGACCGCAACGTGTTCCGCATCCAGCGGCTCAAGGACAAGCTGGGCAACCGGTCGAACGCCTCCTCGGAGATCGAGCTGGAGGACACCGTCGGCTGGCTGGTCGGGGAGGAGGGCCGCGGCGTCCGCGCCATCATCGAGATGGTCGGGCAGACCCGGCTGGACTGCGTCCTGGGCAGCGCCGCCGGCATGCGGCAGGCCGTCGCCGAGGCCGCCTGGCACACCCGGCACCGCAGCGCCTTCGGCGCCACCCTGATCGACCAGCCGGCGATGACCGCCGTCGTCGCCGACCTGCAGCTGGAGGCCGAGGCCGCCACCTGGACGGCGCTCCGGGTGGCCGCGGCCTACGACCGTGAGGACGCCGAGTCGGTCGCGTTCCGCCGGCTGGCCACCGCGGTCGCCAAGTACTGGGTCTGCAAGCGGGGGCCGCACCACGCCTACGAGGCGCTGGAGTGCCTGGGCGGCAACGGCTACACCGAGGCGTTCCCGCTGGCCCGCCGCTACCGGGAGCAGCCGGTGATGGCCGTCTGGGAGGGCTCGGGGAACGTGATCGCCCTCGACGTCCTCCGGGCGATGGCCCGCGAGCCGGAGTCGGTGGCCGCCGTCGACCGGGAGGTCTCCTCGGCGCTGGGGCAGCACCGGGCCTTCGACGCCCACGTGCAGGCGACCCGGGCCCTCATCGGACGGGTGCAGGCCGACCCGGCGAGTGCGCCGCCGCACGCCCGCCGGGTCGTGGAGGCGCTGGCGCTCGCCCTGCAGGGCGCCGTGCTGATCCGCGAGGCGCCCGCCGCCGTCGCCGACGCCTTCGTCTCCGCCCGGCTCGGGCCCGACCGCAGCCTCGAGTACGGCGCCCTGGACCCCGGCCTGGACCTCGCCGCGATCGCGGCGCGCGCCTGACCGGGCTCGATCCGCCCTATCCTCCGGCGCATGACCGGACGTCGAACTCCCCTGACCGCCGGCGCGGCCGGGCTCAGCGTGCTCGCCTGGGTCGCGTGGTTGGCCTGGGACCGGGAGTACCAGTTCGACCCGGAGACCAGCACGACCTCGGGTCCCTACGAGACGTGGCAGGTCGTCGGTTGCCTGCTGACGCTGCTGGCCGCCGCGGTGCTGGCCGGATGGGTGCTCCGGCCACTGGTCGCGGCGCTGGTGGTGACCGTGCCGTTCACCCTGTGCTGGACGGTCGACGCAGCCCTCCAGGACGAGACCGGGCTGTTCATGGTGGGCGCCCTGCTGATCGCCGTGGGCCTGTTCCTCGGCTCGTTCCTCGTCGCGGTCGGGATCGGCCGGGCCCCGGGTCGCCGTCGCATCGACGCCTGACCCTCCCCCGGCGTGATCAGTCGGTGAAGCAGGCGGTCAGCGCGCCGACCATCAGCGGGACGTCGAGGGCCGAGGCCAGCTCCCGGACCGAGTGCATGGCCAGCATCGGGGCGCCGACGTCGACCGTCGCGACGCCCAGCCGGGTCGCCGTCAGCGGGCCGATCGTGCTCCCGCAGGGCAGGTCGGCCCGGGTGACGAACCACTGCACCGGCACCGAGGCCTCCGCGCAGCGATCGGCGAACCAACCGCTGGTGACCGCGTCGGTGGCGTAGGCCTGGTTCGCGTTCACCTTCAGCACCGGCCCGCCGCCCAGCTGCGGCTGGTGGCCCGGCTCGTGCCGGTCGGAGCGGGTGGGGTGCAGTGCGTGGGCCATGTCCGCCGACACCAGCCGGGACTGCGCCAGGGCCCGGGGGAGCGCCTGCGGGTCACCGGCGTCCAGGACCGCCACCAGCCGGCGGACGACGTCCTCCAGGAAGCTGCCGCGGGCCCCGGACATCGAGCCGCTGCCCACCTCCTCGTGGTCGTTGGCGACCAGCAGCTGGGTGCGGCGGGTGGCCGCCGCGGCGATCAGCGCCGTCGCACCGGCGTGGCAGCTGGCCAGGTTGTCCAGCCGCGGGGCGGCGACCCAGCTGCCGTCGGCGCCGGTGCGGGCGGCCGGCTGGGTGTCGGTGAGCACGAGGTCGTGCCCGACGACGTCCTGCACGGCCGCGCCGACCGCGGCGGCCAGCGCCTCCCGCAGCCCCGGCTCGGTGCCCAGGTCCTGGCACCACACCGGCACCAGCTCGCGCTGCGGGTCGAGCTTCAGGCCGTCGCGGACGCCGCGGTCCAGGTGGATCGCCAGGGACGGCAGTCGCAGCGGCGCACCTGGCAGCCGGACCAGGGCGGTCGCGCCGCCGCGCAACGCGACCCGGCCGGCCACGGTCAGCTCCCGGTCCAGCCAGGTGTGCCACAGACCGCCGCCGTAGGGCTCGACCCCGACCAGCCGGTACCCGGCCTGCCGGACGTCCTCGCGCGGCCGCACCTTGAACGTGGGGGAGTCCGTGTGCGCGCCGACCAGTCGCAGCCCCGCCTCGGCCGGCGATGCGCTGCCCACCCGGAAGGCGATCAGGCTGCCGTGCCGGACGACGAAGTGCTGCCCGCCGGGGGCCAGCTCCCACCGGTCGGCCTCGGCCAGCTCGGTGAAGCCGGCCGTGCCCAGCCGCCGGGCCAGCTCCGCGACGGCGTGCGACGGGGAGGGAGATGCGTCGACGAAGGCCCGCAGGTCGTCACCGAGGGAGAGGTCCGGCATGGGCCCCATCTTGCTCGACGGCCCCGGGCCCGGCCGACCCTGAGCCGCCGGACCGACCGTGGGGCCGGGCACCGACACGGCTCAACGGTCGGCGAGGCGGCTCGACCCGCCGGTGACCCCGGTCCTCACCGGAACTGTCGGACCTCGAACGTATGTTCGACCCATGACGACGACGGTTCCGTTCTCCGGCCCGCTGGGCGCGGTGGTCGACGTCTTCTTCACCGGCGAGTCGCACCGCGACCTGGCGGGGCTGTCCTCCGATGAGCGGGTGGCGGCCCGGTTGCAGGGCGTGCAGCGGCGGCGGGCGATGGAGGCCGCGGAGGAGGCAGAGCTGATCGTGGAGCTGGCCGGTCGGCGGCCTGCCGCGCCGGACCCGGATGGGCCGGGTGCCCGACGGCCGGGCTGGGCCAGTGAGTCCGGTGGCGCCGAGATCAGCGAGTTCTTCCTCGCCGAGCTGTCCGCGGTGCTGAACCTGGGTCGCGGGACCGCGGCGGTGCGGCTGCGGCGGGCACGGACCTGGTCGCAGAAGCTCCCGGGCACCTTCGCCGATCTGGCGGCCGGGGAGCTGGACGAGCGGCGGGCCCACGTGCTGGCCGACGTCCTGGAACACACCCCGGCGCACATCGCCGGGCAGGTCGAGGACGCACTGCTCGGGGAGGCGACCGGTCTGTCGGTGGCCCGGCTGGAGAGGCGCGCCACCGAGGAGCTGCTCCGGCTGGACGCCGCCGCGTCCGAGGAGCGCCGGGCCGAGGCGGAGAAGGCCGCCGACGTACGGGTGTACCCCTCGCCCACCGACGGGCGGTCGACGCTGGCCGCGGACCTGCCCACCGATGAGGCCCTGGAGTGCCACGACCTGCTCGACCAACTGGCCCTGATGCTCAAGTCCGACGGCGATCCCCGCCCGATCGGGGCGCTGCGGGCGCACGTGCTGTCCCTGCTGATCCGCCGCCCCGCCGACTCCGGTCTGCCCGTGGTGGCCGCGAACCTCACGGTCACCGCCGACCTGGCCGCGCTGGCCGGGAGCAGCAGTGCCCCGGGTGAGGTCAACGGGCTGCCGATCACCGCCAGCCACCTCCGCGAGCTCCTGGCCCGGGTCGGCGCCCTCGGCCTCACCGCCCCCGACAGCGGGACCCTCACCTACGCCCTCACGGGACCGGACGGGGAGCTGCTGGCCACGGTGACGCCCGCCGAGCTGGCCCGGCTGGCCCGCCGCGGCTGCCCCCGGCACCCCGACAGTGGCAGCACCGGCGCCGCCGAGAGGACCGGGGACACCGTCGGCCGGGATGCCAGCGAGCCCTGCGACTGTGTGGTCCTCGGGCCGCCGCCGGTGACCGCTGCCTACCGGCCCACCGACCGGCAACGGGCCTTCGTCACCACCCGCGACCGGCGCTGCCGGTTCCCCGACTGCGGGCAACGGGTCGGCTGGACAGACCTGGACCACGTCACCGCCCACGCCTGCGGCGGGGCCACCGACTGCGCCAACCTCTGCTGCCTGTGCCGCAGCCACCACCGGCTCAAGACCTTCGCCTCCGGCTGGCAGTACCGGATGGACAGAGACGGCACTCTGCACGTCACGACACCTTCCGGGGTCACCCGCATCACTCGCCCGCCAGGCCAGCGATCACCCGGCTCCCGATCGCACCCCCCGAACCCGGAGCCCGGACCACCACCCGGCGCGCCACCACCGCCGGACCCGCCGGACGACCCGCCGCCGTTCTGAGCCCTCGTTCCTCGTGCCTGCCTGCCGTCTCGGCCTGTGTCGGTGCCCGCGCTCACCGCAGTCCGGGCGTTTGGCCGCCGACGCGCGGGTAGGTCGGAGTGCATGGCCGACGACATCGAGATCGATGCCCAGGGTGAGCACGGCTACCTCGTGACCCAACTCAGCGAGCTGGAGGACGTGCGCACCTGGTTCACGGTGACGCCCGAGGTGATGGACCAGCTCGGCGCCGACGACGAGGAGGACGTGGTGCTGCGCACGGTGCAGTTCCTGCGCAAGCACCAGGACGTGGCCGACTTCCCGGAGACCCTCGACCTCGAGGACGTCATCGCCGGCTACGACGACTACCTGACGGTGATGACGGCGGACTGATCGCGGCCGGAGCAGAGGTGGGATGCTGCGACCTGTGACCGAGCCCACCCTGCCCGCCGACCCCGCCGCGCTGGCTGCGTCGCTCGAGGCCACCGGCTACCTGCCCGACGAGGGCCTGGCGACGGCGGCCTACCTGGCGCTGGTGATGCACCGACCGCTCTTCCTCGAGGGCGAGGCCGGGGTCGGCAAGACGGCGCTGGCCCGTGCGCTCGCCGAGGTGACGAAGAGGCCGATCTACCGGCTGCAGTGCTACGAGGGCCTGGAGGCCAGTCACGCCCTCTACGACTGGGACTTCGGCCGTCAGCTGCTGCACCTGCGCGCCGCCGAGGCCGCCGGGGCCGCCGAGCGCGCCGAGGAGCTGGAGGCCTCCCTCTACGACCGGCGGTTCCTGCTGGCCCGCCCGCTGCTGCAGGCGCTGGAGGACTCCCCGTCGGTGCTGCTCATCGACGAGGTCGACCGGGCCGACGACGAGTTCGAGGCGTTCCTGCTCGAGGTGCTCAGCGACTTCACCATCTCCATCCCGGAGCTCGGGACGATCCGCGCGCAGACGCCGCCGCTCGTCGTCCTCACCTCCAACCGGACCCGCGAGGTGCACGACGCGCTCAAGCGCCGCTGCCTCTACCACTGGCTGGAGCACCCCGACTTCGAGCGCGAGGTGGCGATCCTGCGCAGCCGGCTGCCCGACGTCACCGAGGAGCTGACCCGCCAGGTCGCCCGCGCCACGGCCCGGCTCCGCGAGCTCGACCTGCTCAAGCCGCCCGGGGTCGCCGAGGCGATGGACTGGGCGACCGCACTGCACGCCCTCGGCGCCCGCGAGCTCGACCCGGACACCGCGGCCCGCACGCTGGGCGCGGTGCTGAAGTACCGGGAGGACACCGACCGCGTGCACGCCCTCGCCCGGGGAGCGCTCTTCGGTGGCGGCTGATCCCGGCCCGCCCCAGGCAAAGGAAGCTGTGCACCCACTCCCGGTGCAGAAACCGGGTGAAAAGCCTCCTATGCCTGGCACGCGGGACGTCGTCACGACCGTGCTCGGGTTCGCCCGCACGCTGCGGCACGCCGGCGTCGACGCCTCCCCCGACCGGGTGGAGGCGATGTTGGCCGCGGTGGCGCACCTCGACGTCCTGGACGCCACCTCCGTCTACTGGTCCGGCCGGCTGACGCTCTGCGCGAGCCCCGACGACCTCGAGCGCTACGACGCCGGGTTCGCCGCGTACTTCGGGGGCGAGGCGCCGCGGGCGCGGCGACCGTCCGGGGCGGAGGAGCAGCGGGTGGCCCAGTCCGCGCCGCTGCAGACCGGCGAGGGCAGTCAGGAGGGCGGGGAGCCCACCGAGCTCGCCACCCAGGCCAGCGGCGAGGAGGTGCTCCGGCACCGGGACGTCGCCGAGCTGACCGTCGCCGAACGCGACCAGCTGCGCCGGCTGTTCGCCCTGCTCGCCCCGGCCACCCCGATGCGCGCGTCGCGGCGCCGCAGCCCGTCGGCGCACGGCTCCATCCACCAGGCGCGCACGGTGCGGCGGGCGTTGCGTGACGGCGGGGAGATCACCCGGCTGGTGCACCACCGGGCCCGTCCGCGCCCGCGCCGGGTGGTGCTGCTGATCGACGTCTCCGGCTCGATGAGCCCGTACGCCGACGCGCTGCTGCGGTTCGCGCACGCCGCCGTCCGGGCCCGACCGGCCAGCACCGAGGTGTTCACCATCGGCACCCGGCTGACCCGGGTCACCCGGGAGCTGCGGCTGCGCGACCCGGACAAGGCGCTGGCCGCCAGCGGCTCGGCGATCCCCGACTGGTCCGGCGGCACCCGGATCGGCGAGGTGCTCAAGGCCTTCCTGGACCGCTGGGGCCAGCGCGGCACCGCCCGCGGCGCGATCGTGGTGGTCTGCAGCGACGGCTGGGAGCGCGGGGGCCCGGAGCTGCTCGGCGAGCAGATGGCCCGGCTGTCCCGGCTCGCGCACGCCGTCGTCTGGGTGAACCCGCACAAGGGCCGGGCCGGCTACGAGCCGCTGACCGGTGGGATGGTGGCCGCGCTGCCGTCGATCGACTGCTTCGTCGCCGGACACAGCCTGGCCGCCTTCGAGGAACTGGCCGGGGTGATCACGCGTGCCTAGAGCACTGCGAGGAGGAGGACCCGATGCGCGACGTTCTCGATGACCTGGTCGGGTGGTGGCAGGCGGGGGAGACCGTCGGCGTGGGCACCGTGGTGGGGACCTGGCGGTCCGCGCCGCGGCCGGCGGGCGCGTCGATGCTGGTCGGCCCGGACGGGACGGCGGTCGGCAGCGTCTCCGGTGGCTGCGTCGAGGGCGCGGTCTACGCCGAGGCGCAGGACGTCCTGGCCAGCGGGGAACCCACCCTGGAGCGGTACGGGGTGAGCGACGACGACGCCTTCGCCGTCGGGCTGACCTGCGGCGGGATCCTCGACGTCTACGTGGAGGCGATCTCCCGGGAGTCCTTCCCCGAGCTCGGTGACGTGGCCGCGTCGGTGGGCGCGCACGAGCCGGTCGCCGTCGTCACCTGCGTCAAGGGCCCGGTCGACCGGCTGGGCAAGCGGCTGGTGCTCTGGCCCGACCGCGCCTCGGGCACGCTCGGCCTCCAGCGGCTGGACGACGCCGTCGCCGACGACGCCCGCGGCATGCTCGCCGCCGGCCGGACGGCGACCCTCACCTACGGCCACGACGGTGAGCGGCGCGGCGACGAGCTGACCCTGTTCGTCTCCTCCTTCGCCCCGCCGGCCCGGATGGTCGTCTTCGGTGCGATCGACTTCGCCGCCGCCGTCGCCCGGGTGGGGTCCTTCCTCGGCTACCGGGTCACCGTCTGCGACGCCCGGCCGGTGTTCGCCACCGCCCGCCGCTTCCCGGACGCCGACGAGGTGGTCGTGGAGTGGCCGCACAAGTACCTGCAGGCGCAGGTGGACGCCGGGGCGATCGACGAGCGCACGGTGCTGTGCGTGCTCACCCACGACCCGAAGTTCGACGTCCCGCTGCTGGAGGTCGCGCTCCGGCTGCCGGTGGCCTACGTCGGCGCAATGGGATCGCGACGGACGCACACCGAACGACTCGCGCGGCTGTCCGAAGCGGGGCTGACCGAGGACGAACTGGTCCGTCTCGCCTCACCGATCGGGCTGGACCTGGGCGCCCGCACCCCGGAGGAGACCGCCGTCTCGATCGCCGCGGAGATCATCGCCGGCCGCTGGGGCGGCACCGGCGAGCGGCTGGCCGAGGTCGCCGGCCCCATCCACCGCACCGCCGACCGCTGACCGGACCACCACGACGGCCATGTCGGTGGTCCGGTCAGCGGGTCAGGGGTGGGACGGCGGCCAGGCGGGGGCGAGCTCGGCGAGGTCCCACCACAGGCCGGCCATCACCTGCAGCGACTCCCGGACCAGCCAGATCGGCAGGTGCTCGTCCGGGGCGTGCTGGGCGCAGCCCGGGTAGGAGTGCGGCACCCAGACCGTCGGCAGCCCGAGCACGTCGGCGAACGCGCCGTTGGGGAGCGACCCGCCCAGGTTGGGCAGCAGCGCCGGCCGGACGCCGGTGGTGCGCTCCAGCGAGGCCAGCGTCCAGGCCACCCAGGGGTCGTCGGGGTCGAGGCGGGTGGCGGCCATCGCGAGGTCCTGTCTGACCTCGACCGCACCGAAGCCGGCCGCGGCCAGGTGGGCGCGCACCTCGTCGGCCACCGAGCCGCCGTCCGTGCCGACCACGAACCGCAGCTGGCAGTGCGCCCGGGCCGACGGCGGGATCGCGCCGACCGGGGCCTCCGGGTCGCCCGCAGTCATCGCCAGCACCTCGAGGGTGTTCCAGCCGAACAGCCGCTCGCTCGGCGTCAGGCCCGGCTCCCCCCACTCCGGGTCGAGCGTGGGGGCGTCCGGCCCCTGGTCGACCGGGACGTCGGCCAGGGCGGCTCGCACCGACGGGGGCACCTCCGCCGGCCGCAGGGTCTCGACCAGCAGCCGGCCCCGGCCGTCGACCAGGCTGGCCAGCGCGTTGGCCAGCACCGTGGCCGGGTTGCTCAACACCCCGCCCCAGTTGCCGGAGTGGTGCGCCGCGGCCCGGGCCCGCACGGACAGCGTCAGGTTCACCGCGCCGCGGGTGCCGAGGAAGACGGTGGGCCGGTCGGCGGCGACCCGCGGGCCGTCCGAGCCGATCAGCAGGTCGGCGGCGAGCTCGTCGCGCAGCTGGTCGCAGATCTCGTCCAGGCCGGGGGAGCCGAACTCCTCGCCCATGTCCAGCAGCAGCGTGACGTTGTAGCCCAGCCGGCCGTCGCGCACGGCGAGCACCTGCTCCAGCGCGACCAGGTTGACGCTGTGCTGGCCCTTGTTGTCGGCGACCCCGCGGCCGTACCAGCGGTCTCCCTCGACCACGACCTGCCACGGGTCCAGCCCCGCGCGCCACTGCTCCGGGTGGGCGGGCTGCACGTCGCCGTGGCCGTAGGTGAGCACGGTCGGCAGCCCGGGGTCCTCGACCCGTCGCGCGACCAGGAACGGGTGGCGGGGGGAGACCGGGTTCTCCACGATCCGCGCGGTGAAGCCCAGCCGCTCGACGTCGGGCGCCAGCTCGTCGGTGAGGTAGGCCCGCAGGTCGTCGGCCCGCCCGGGATCGGCGCTCTCGGTGCGGAACGCGACCCGGCGCTCCAGGGTCTCGAGAAAGGCGCCGGAGTCGAAGGAGGCGGTCGCGGCGTCGAGGGCGGTCTGGCGGTCCACGCCCTCCACCGTGTGTCCCGGGTGGCCGCACGGCAAGCGCACGGCAGGATCGCCGCGTGGGCGAGGAGCTGGGGTACCGGTACGACGTCGAGGTGGTCGACCTGCTCGCCTCGCCCGCGCACCGCTGGGACGGCCGGCCCGACGCGGCCCTGGCCGACGGCGCGGTCGACCGGCGCGACCGGCTGGAGGTGCGCGCCGGGCACGGGATCGTGGGGGACCGCTACGCCGGCCGGCTCGCGCACCGGGACGCCTCGGTCACCGTGATCGCCGTCGAGGCCCTGGAGGCCCTGGAGGCGCTGGCCGGCGAGCTGGGCAGCGGCCCGCTGGACCCGCTCGCCACCCGGCGCAACGTCGTGCTGCGCGGCGCGGAGGTCGAGGCGCTGCGCGGGCAGCCGTTCAGCCTGGACGGCGTCCTGCTCGCCGGCGGTCGCCCGGCGAACCCGTGCGCGTGGCTGGACCTGGCGCTGGCCCCGGGCGCGCACCGCGGCCTGCGGGGCCGCGCCGGGATCCGCTGCGCGGCCCGCAGCGATGGCGTCCTGGTGCTCGGCCCGGCGGTGTTGCGCTCCGCCGTCCCGCTCGACCGGGCGCGCGCCGGGGTCGCCGTCCGCCCGGTCAACTCGACAGCGAGGGACCGCAGAGGTCGATGACCCGGTCGTAGGCGGCCTGCCGGGCGGCGGTAGGCGATGCGGGGGAGGTGGTCACTCGGAGCAAGGCCTCGATGCAGGGGCCCGCGGCGAGCTCGCGAGTCGTGGGGGGCATCGAGGTCCTTCGTCAGTCGAGCAGGGCGCGCACCGCCGCAGGTGCCTGGGAGGGGCGGTGCAGCTCCGCGGACCGGCCGCCACCGGCCGCGGCCAGCACCGCGCACGCCTCCGCCGAGCCCGGCTCAGCCGACAGCGCGAGCACGTGCAGCCGGGCCCCGGCGCGGGCCAGGGCCGCCGCTGCCGGGACCGGGTCGGGGCTGTCGGTGGGCATCCCGTCGGACAGCAGCAGCACGTCGCGGGCGGCGGTGCGGGTCCGGGCCAGCTGCTGGCCGGCCGTCCGGAGCGCCAGGTCCAGGTCCGTCGTCCCGCCGCCGCGCAGGTCGAACAGCCGGTCGACCACGACCTCCGGGCGCGCTGCCGCCGTCAGCGGCTGGAGCACCACCACGGTGGACCAGAACGCCACCACCGCCAGCTCGTCACCCGGCCGCATCCGCTGGGCCAGCGCCGAGGCCGTCAGGACGGCGGCCGCCAGCTCGTCCCCGGCGACGGAGCCCGACGCGTCGACGACGAGCACGCAGGCCCGGCCGGTCGCCCGCCAGCTGCGGGTGTGCAGGTGCTCGGCCCGCCAGTGCGGCTCCGCGCCTCGGGCGGCCAGGGTGGCGTCCAGGTCGATGTCGGCGCCGGTCGGGTCGCGGCGGGTGACCACCCGCCGGCTGCCTGCCCGGTCGGGTACGCCGGTGCGCGGGACCGTGACCGGCAACCGCGCGGCCAGCGTGCGGGCGGCAGCGCGCAACCGGGGGTCGAAGGCCCGGCCCAGGGCGGCCACCAGCCGGGCCGCCGCGTCGGGGTCCCGGCCGGTCAGGTCGGCCAGCGCCTCCTCGTCCAGCTGGCCGGCCTCCGGGCTGACCTGGGTGAACTCGGCGTGCGTGCGGGCCAGCTGGTCGCGGCTGGCGCCCCGGGCGCCCTGCCGGCGGAGCAGCTCGGCGACCTGGTCGGGGTCCTCCACCACTGACGGCGGCCCCGGGCGGGCACCCGGGGGTGCAGTGCCGGGCGGTGGCGGCGACCCCGGCCCCGGCTCGTCCCCCCGGGGCTCGTCCGCCTCGGGGGTCAGGGTTTTCCCAGCTCCTCACCGGCCTGTCGCCAGATGTCGGAGACGACGTCCTCGACCGGCCGGGTCAGCCCGTCCGAGACGGTGACCTTGCCGGTGAGCGCGGCCAGGGCGGCGTCCGCGCCGGTGCGCTCGTCCACCTCGGTGCTGCCGCGGACGACGGCGAGCTCCGTGGCGATCAGCACGGTGTCGATCGCGCCGCGCACCGAGGACCCGATGCGCAGTTCGGGGTGGTCGCGGGTGATCCGGACGGCCCGCACGGCGCGGTTCACCAGCGTGTCAGGGCTGCCGGTGGCCGCGGCGACGACGGCGCGCTCGGCGTCCTCGTCCTGGTAGCCCATCGCCACCCGGCAGGACCGGTCGTACAGCGCCGGGGTGATGCGTGCGGTGCCGACGGCGTCGAACGGGTTCATGGCCGCGACCAGCCGGAAGGTCGGGCGGGCCGGCACCCGGCCGAACCGCGGCACGTGCATCTCGCGCTCGGAGAGCACACCGAGCAGCACGTTCATCGTCTCCTCGGGCACCCGGTTGAACTCCTCGACGTAGAGGAGCGCGCCCTCGGTCATCGCCCGGGTGAGCGGGCCGGGCACGAAGTTCTCCGGGCGGTAGTCCTCGCTGAGCACCCGGGAAGCGTCGTGGTGGCCGACCAGCCGGGTCGGGGTCAGCTCGGCGTTGCCCTCGACCAGGACGAGCGGCACGCCGGTGCCGCTGGCGAGCGCGCGCAGCAGCGTCGTCTTCCCGGTGCCCGGTGGGCCCTCGAGGACGACGTTCCGCCCGGCCGACAGCGCCGCGGCGACCACCTCCGCCTCCCGGACCCGGGCGACGACCCGTTCCTGGGCGCTGCGGACCATCCCCACCGCGTCCAGCCGGGCAGCGTCGTGGCGGGCAGGCGCGGTGATGACGGGCTCCTCGTCGAGCGGGCGGGACGCCCCGGGGACCTGACGGTCCCCGGGGCCGGACAGCGAGGCGTCAGGAGTCGTAGACGATGACGCCGCGGATGTTCTTGCCCTCGTGCAGGTCCTCGTAGCCCTGGTTGATGTCGTCCAGCTTGTACCGCTTGGTGATCAGCTCGTCGAGCTTGATGTTGCCCTCCTGGTAGAGCCGCAGCATCTTCTGCATGTCGGAGCTGGGGTTCTGGTCCCCGAACAGGGCGCCGCGGATCTCTTTGGTGAACAGCGCCAGCATGCTGGGGTTGATCGGGATGCCGACGTCGGTGAGGTCGCCGAGTCCGGTCACGACGACCCGCCCGCCCTTGCCGATCGCCTCGAACGCCTGGGCGATGTGCTCGCCCTTCAGCACGCCGACGGTCACCAGCGCCTTGTCCGCGCCCTGCCCGTTGGTGACGCTGCGCGCGAAGTCAGCGGCCTCCTCGATGCTCGCGAACGTCTCGGTCGCGCCGAGCTCGCGGGCCTTCTCCAGCTTGAAGGGCACCGGGTCGACGGCGATGACGTGGCTGGCCCCGGCGTGTGCTGCGCCCTGGACGGCGTTGATGCCGATCCCGCCGACGCCCATCACGATGACCGTGTCGCCGGCCCGGACCTCGCCGGCCTGGACGGCGGTGCCCCAGCCGGTGCCGACGCCGCACCCGACGAGGCAGGCGACGTCGAGCGGGATGCTCTTGTCGATCTTGACGGTCGAACGGATGTCCACCGTGGTGATCTCGGCGAAGGTGCCCAGCCCGCACATCTGCCCGACGTCCTCGCCGTCGGAGGTCTTGACCCGGAAGCTCGACGCGTCGTCCCACCGCGAGCCGACGAGCAGGTTGGCGCCGGAGTCGCAGATGTACTGCTGACCGTTGGCGCAGTAGCGGCACCGGCCGCAGCCGGGCAGGAACGAGAAGACGACGTGGTCGCCCTCCTCGTAGTCCTTCACGCCCGGGCCGACCTTGGTGACCACGCCTGCGCCCTCGTGGCCGCCGAGGAAGGGGTACTTGCCCACCTGCATGTCGCCGGTGGCGATGTGGTCGTCGGAGTGGCACAGCCCGGAGGCGGCCAGCTTGACCTGGAGCTCGCCGGCCTGCGGGTCATCGACGACCAGGTCGGTGACCTCCCACTTGCCGGGGGCGGAACGCATGATCGCGCCGCGGGTGTTGACAGGCACAGGGTCCTCCTCGTCGCCCTCGACGATGAGGGCCTTGGTGGCGTGCGCAGCTGCGCAGTCCGATCGCACGCTATGGCACAGATCACAGCTGGCGGAAGACCAGTGCAACGTTGCCGGTCGTCCGTGCAACGGTCCCGCGTGGCGGGTGGGCGGGCGCTGCTCGGATGAGCACCGCCCTCCCCCGGCGCTCAAGGAGCTCCCGTGCCCTCCCCCGTCGGTGCCGCGACGGCCGGCTACGGGGCGGCCCTGGTCGCCGCGCCCGCCGCCCTCTTGCGGCCCGCCGGCTCGCCACCGGCGCCCAGGTGTGCCCGACCAGGGCGGCGGTGCCCGAACCGGCGACCGACCGGGCCCACTGGGTGGTCCTACGCCGCCGCCCGTCGAGGTCGGGGCGTCGGGACCGCGGACCGCAGGGGTGGCGGGCGACCATGCTGTGCGTCACAGTGCAGCAGCATCCGCACGGCACCCGTTGGTGCGGACTCTGCCGACGAGAGGCGTCAACGTGGACAACCTCGCTGTGCTCAGCCTGCTGGCGCTGCTGCCGATCGTGGTGGTGGGCGTGCTGCTGGCCGGGCTGCGGTGGCCCGCCAAGCGGGCCATGCCGATCGGCTTCGTGGTGGTGGTCCTCGTTGCCCTGTTCGTCTGGGAGATGAGCCCCACCGCGGTCGCCGCGTCAGCGGTGCAGGGGCTGCTGCTGGCCCTGACGCTGCTCTACATCGTCTTCGGCGCGCTGCTGCTGCTGGAGACGCTCACCAAGAGCGGCGCGATGGCGACCATCCGCGCCGGGTTCACCAGCATCAGCCCCGACCGCCGGGTCCAGGCGATCATCATCGGCTGGCTGTTCGGCAGCTTCATCGAGGGCGCGTCCGGGTTCGGCACCCCCGCCGCCGTCGTCGCCCCGCTGCTGCTGGCGCTGGGCTTCCCGGCCATGGCCGCGGTCATGGTGGGCCTGATCATCCAGAGCACGCCGGTGAGCTTCGGCGCCGTCGGCACGCCGATCCTGGTCGGCGTCAGCGGTGGGCTGAGCGGGGCGGACGCCGTGGACGAGCGGACGTCGGTGCTGGGCATCCAGTTCCCCGAGTTCCTCGACCGGATCGGCTTCCAGGTCGCCGCCATCCACGGCACCATCGGCACGCTCATCCCGCTGATCCTCGCCTGCATGCTGTGCGGCTTCTTCGGCGAGCGGAAGCGGTTCGCCGACGGCCTGGCGATCTGGCCGTTCGCGCTGTTCGCCGCCTTCGCCATGACCATCCCGTCGGTGACCGTCGCCGCGGTGCTCGGCCCGGAGTTCCCGTCCCTGCTCGGTGGCCTGATCGGCCTGGTCGTCGTGATGTTCGCGTCCAGCCGCGGCTTCCTGATGCCGAAGAAGATCTGGGACTTCCCGCCCCGGCAGCGGTGGGCGACCAACTGGATGGGCAGCCTCTCCCCGGAGGACGAGAAGGACGTCGCCGGCAAGAAGATGAGCATCGGGCTGGCCTGGACGCCGTACGTCATCGTCGCCGTCCTGCTGGTGCTGAGCCGGACCATCGACCCGATCACCGAGTTCCTGACCACCGGCTGGCGGGTCGTCACCGTCGACGACATCTTCGGCACCGGCATCGCCCAGGCGCTGCAGGTCGTCTACCTGCCGGGCTTCCTGTTCATCCTCACCTGCCTGATCACCTACGCCATCCACCGGATGCGGCCGGCCGACATCGCCGCGTCGTGGAAGGTGGCCGGCAGCCAGCTGGCCGGTGCGGCGGTGGCGCTGCTGTTCGCGCTGCCGCTGGTCCGGGTGTTCATCAACTCCGGGGCCGACTTCAACGACTCCGGGCTGGCGTCGATGCCGCTGACCCTGGCCGAGGGGGCGGCGTCGATCGCCGGTGGGGCGTGGCCCGCGTTCGCGCCGTGGATCGGCGCGCTGGGTGCGTTCGTCGCCGGCAGCAACACGGTCAGCAACCTGATGTTCTCGCTCTTCCAGTTCTCCACCGCCGAGCAGATCGGGGTGACCCCGGAGACCGTCGTCGCCACCCAGGCAGTCGGCGGCGCGGCCGGGAACATGATCACGGTGCACAACATCGTGGCGGCGTCGGCCACCGTCGGCCTGATCGGGCGGGAGGGCGACCTGATCCGCAAGACCGTCCTGCCGACGATCTACTACTGCCTGATGGCCGGTGGGATCTCGCTGGTGCTGATCTACGGGTTCGGGGCCAACCTGAGCACGCTGTGGCTCGCCGTGCTGCTGGTCGCGCTCGCGGCGCTGATCATCGCGATGCGGCGGTCGCCCGGGAAGCCGAACAACGAGCTCGTCGACACGGCCGGGTCGCCCGCGGACAGTCCCACGACCGGTGGGGCGCCCGGCGACGGCCGGGACCAGACGGACATGGTCCCGGACCCCAACGCCACCCGCGACGACCGCTGATCGACGGACACCCCGCCCTCGCCGGGGCGGGGTGTCAGTCGGGCAGGACGACGTCCAGGGTGAGCAGCTCGTGGGCGACCGTGCCCGTGCCGCTGAGCCCGGCCAGCGCGGCGGTGCCGGAACCGGCGACCACCCGGGCCCACGGGGTGGTGGCCACGCCTTCGCCCATCTCGGCGCCGTGCTCGAGCACGAAGCTGCCCCGCCGGCCGGCCAGCGCGCCGGTGATCCGCTCCTGCGCGACGTAGGAGGCGCCGCGCTCGCCCTGGGTGGTGAGCACGTGGCCGGTGGCCGAGCCGGTGAGGTCCTCGCCCTCATAGGTCTTCGCGAGCACGACCCTCCCGGTGGCCGGCGCACCGGGCTCGGCGGGCTCCGGGTCACCGACCGCGTCCCAGGTGTCGATGGTGAACGGCGCGGTCAGGTGCAGGTCCATGCCGTGCATCCTGGCCCGCGGCCCGCCGGCTGTCCCAGGATCGGGCCACGGGCAGACTCATCCCCGTGACGGTCGTGGTGGTCGGTGCCGGGCCGGTCGGGGTGACGGCGGCGCTGCTGCTGGCCCGCCGGGGCGTCGACGTCCTGGTGCTGGACCGGCACTCGGCCGCCTACCCGCAGCCGCGGGCGGTGCACTTGGACGACGAGTCGCTGCGGGTGCTGCAGGCGGCCGGCGTCGCCGAGGCGTTCGCCGCGGTCAGCCGGCCGATGGCCGGGCTGCGCCTGCTGGACGGCGAGCACCGCACGCTCGTGGAGTTCGGGCGCGGGAACGGCGAGCACGGCTGGCCGCAGGCGTCGATGTTCAGCCAGCCCGACCTGGAGGCGGTGCTGCGCGACGCCCTGGCCGCCGAGCCCCGGGCCCAGCTGCGCGGCGGGGTCGAGGTGTTGCACGTGGAACAACCCGGACCGGTCCGTCTCACCGTCCGCGACCGGGCCACCGGTGTCGAGGAGGAGCTGGTCGCCGACGCCGTGCTGGGCTGCGACGGGGCGAACAGCGCGGTGCGCCGGCTGATCGGGGCGTGGATGCACGACCTCGGCCCTGCCGAGCGCTGGCTGGTGGTCGACCTGGCCGCCGACGCCCCGCTGGACGTCTGGCCCGGCGTGCACCAGGTCTGCGACCCGGTCCGCCCGGCCACGTTCATGCCGATCGCCGGTGATCGCTACCGCGCGGAGTTCCGGCTCGCCGCGGGGGAGTCGGCTGCCGACCTCGACCTGCCGGCGCTGCTCGCCCGCTTCGGCGCGCAGGGGTGCGCCGTCGTCCGCACCGCGGAGTACACCTATGCCGCGCAGGTGGCCGACCGCTGGCGGGACCGCCGGGTGCTGCTCTGCGGCGACGCCGCCCACCTGACCCCGCCGTTCATCGGCCAAGGCCTCGGGCTGGGGCTGCGAGACGTGCACCAGCTGACCTGGAAGCTGGCGGCGGTGCTGGACGGCGCGGACGACGCGCTGCTGGACACCCACCAGGCCGAGCGGGCACCGCACGCGCGGGCGCTGATCCGGGTCGCGGTGCTGCTCGGCCGGCTGATGACCGGCGGGGGCGACCGGGCGGCACTGGTGCGCCGGGCGGTGCTGACCGGGGTGCGCCGGCTGCCGCGGCTGGCCGCCTTCGCCGCCGCCAGCCGGACGCCGCCGCTGCGTCGTGGCCCGCTGGTGCGCCGGCCGCTTCTCGCGCCGGGCTCGCCGGTCGGATCGCTCCTACCGCAGCCCCCGGTCGCGGGCGCCCAGCGGCTGGACGACCTGTTCGGCCCCGGCTGGGCGGTGCTCAGCGCCGGCGGTCCGGTGCCCATGGACTGGCCGGGCCCCGTGCTGCGGGCCGACCGGCTCGGCTCGCCGGAGCTGGTCCGCTGGCTCGGTGGGCGGTCGGTCCTGGTGCGCCCGGACCGGATCGTGGCTGCCGCCTCCCGCGGCTAGCGTGGCCGGGTGAGCTTCGACGTCGCAGCACTCCGCGCCCACTTCCCCGCCCTGACCGACGGCGCCGCGCACTTCGACGGCCCCGGCGGCTCGCAGACCCCCGACGTCGTCGCGCAGGCGGTCGCCGCCACGATGACCCAGCCGATGGCCAACCGCGGCTCGGTCACCCAGGCGGAGCGCAACGCCGACGCGGTGGTGCGGGAGGCTCGGCAGGCGGTCGCCGACCTGACCGGCGGCGATCCGGGCGGCGTGGTCTTCGGGCGCAGCGCCACCGCGCTGACCTACGACCTGTCCCGGGTGCTGTCCGCCGGCTGGGTGCCCGGCGACGAGGTCGTGGTGACCCGGCTGGACCACGACGCCAACATCCGCCCCTGGGTGCAGGCCGCCGAGGCCCGGGGCGCCACCGTGCGCTGGGCTGACTTCGACCCGGCCACCGGCGAGCTCGACCCCGCGACCGTCGGGGCCCTGCTGTCCGACCGCACCCGGCTGATCGCCGTCACCGGCGCCTCCAACCTGATCGGCACCCGGCCCGACGTCGCCGCGATCGCCGCGCTGGCGCACGAGATCGGCGCGCTGACCTGGGTGGACGGCGTGCACCTGACCGCGCACGCGCCGGTCGACGTCACCGCGCTGGGGGCGGACTTCCTCGTCTGCTCGCCGTACAAGTTCCTCGGCCCGCACTGCGGCTGCCTGGTCGCCGCACCGGAGCTGCTGGAGACGCTGCACCCGGACAAGCTGCTGCCCTCCAGCAACGCCGTCCCGGAGCGGTTCGAGCTGGGCACGCTCCCCTACGAGCTGCTCGCCGGCACCACGGCGGCGATCGACCTGCTCGCCGCCCAGGCCGGCCCCGAGGGCGACCGCCGCAGCCGGCTGGTGGCCGCGATGGCCGCTGTCGAGCAGCACGAGGACCGGCTGCGGGACCGGATCGAGGACGGCGTCCGGGCGCTGCCCGGGGTGACGCTGTGGTCCCGGGCGGCCCGGCGCACCCCCACCCTGCTGCTGACCTTCGCCGACCGCGAGGCAGCCGAGGCGTACCGCTTCCTGGCCGAGCGCGGTGTCAACGCCCCGGCCGGCTCGTTCTACGCGCTCGAGGCGAGCCGTCACCTGGGGCTGGGCGACACCGGTGGTCTGCGGGTCGGGCTCGCCCCCTACAGCGACGACGCCGACGTCGACCGGCTGCTCGCCGGGCTGCGGGAGTTCACCGCGGGCTGAGTCGCGTCAGCGGGCCTCGGCGATCCGCTTGATCGCGGCCAAGGTCGCCGGGATGCTCTCGTGCGCGGACCGGGTGCGGTCCTCGATCTGCGCCTGCGCGTCGGCGCCGTACCGCTCGGCGAAGAACTGCTGCCCGGCGGGGAGGAACTCCCAGGACTCGGTCAGCCGGGTGCCACCCTCGACCGGCTCCATGGTGAAGCCCCACCGCACCAGCTTCCCGCCGACCAGGAACGCGAACTCCCGGCCCGGCTCGGCGGCCACCACCTGGCTGCGGGTCTCCCAGGTGCGCCCGGGCACCTCGTTGTGCCCGGTGAACCAGGCGCCCACCTCCGCGGAATGCCCCTCGTCCCACCAGCAGGAGGTGCAGATGGGGCTCCACTCGCCGGTCCGGGTCACGTCGGACACGAGGTCGTAGAGCGCCTCCGGGGACGAGCGGACGACGACGGAGCCGGCGTGGGTGAGGCTGTCCATCCGGGCATCCTCGCAGCGGGCGGCCGGCGGGACGACGCCGGTCGGCCGAGGGGACACAGACCCGTCGGCGAACGGACGGGTGCATCCGGAACCGGCGGGTACCGGGGGACCACGCAGACCGGGGTGGTCGCCCTCCTCGGTCACCGACCGCGTCCGCACGCTGCCGATCCGAGGAGCCCCACGATGGCCCGCAACACCCTGTCCCGTTCCCTGCACGACGTCGGCCTCGCCGCCTGGTTCGGCGGCACGCTGGCCAACGCCGTCGCGCTGAACCCGGCCTCCGGCGAGGCGGGCAGCGCCCGCGGCACCGGCGCCGTCGCCAACGCCGGCTGGGACCGGTGGACGCCGGTCAACGCCGCGGCCATCGGGGCGCACCTGATCGGCAGCATCGGCCAGCTGCAGGCGAACAAGCAGCGCGTCGCCCAGCAGCAGGGTGTGAAGGCCATGTCGGCGGCCAAGACGGCGCTGACGGCGGCTGCGCTCGGCGTCACCGCCTACAGCCGGCTGCTCGGCAAGATCGTCGACCAGGGTGGCGCCACCCCGTCCAAGCGCGCCACCAGGCCCTCCAAGCGGGCCCGCGGCGAGGTCGCGGCCGCGCAGCTGCGACTGGACCAGCTGCAGTGGGTGATCCCGGCCATCACCGGGGCGCTCGTCGTCGTCAGCTCCTACGCGGGGGAGCAGCAGCGCCCGTCCGAGGTGCTGCGCGGCGTCACCGTGGAGCCCGCGACCGTCTGAGTCGAGCCGGGGGCGGGAGCAGCTCGGCTGCCCCACGCCCCCGGCCGCCCGGTCAGCCGGGCAGGCGCAGGGACGGGAAGCCGGCGGCCAGCTCGTCGAAGGCCTGGTGCAGCGCGGCGCCCAGGGTGATCTCGCCGTCGGCCAGCCACAGCTCGAACGCCGTCGTCGCCGCGGCCCGGGTGCTGGTCGCGACGAGCCGCGGCACCAGCGTGTCCGGCGCGACCCCGGTCCGTCGCGCCACGTGGGCGGCGACGACCCGGTCGACGTCGGCGTAGCGCAGCTGCGAGTGCGCCAGCAGCGCCGGCTCGGTCAGGATCAGCCGCATCCGCTGGCGGAGCATCGGCAGGTCGGCCGCGGCGTAGTCGTTGACCTCGACGTACGCGGCGTAGACGGAGGCGAGCACCGGCTGGTCGGCCGCAGCGGCGGCGAGCATCCCCTCCAGCCGGACGACGTGGCCGTCGAACTGGCCCCAGACCGCGTCGGCCTTGGTGCTGCAGTACCGGAAGAAGGTGCGCCGGCTGATGCCGGCGGCGTCGGCCACCTCGTCGATGGTGACCGCCTCGAACCCCTGGGCGGTGAACAGGTCGAGGGCGGCCTGTTCGATCCGGGCGCGGGTCTCCTCGCGGGCGTCGGCCGCGACCATCGTCTCGGTCACGGCCTCCATCCTGCCCCTCTGCGGCGCGGTGACCGCCCGGCGCCGCGCTCGCCGGCCGCAGCCCTTGCCGGTGGCACTGGGTGTCACCTACGGTCTGCCGAGTCAGGTCCGTGACCCAGCTCACCCGGAGGAACCGTGCCCGAGACGACGCAGGACGAGCTCACCGTCGAGACCCCCGCGGCCGCCGAGGAGGTGCTCGTCGAGGAGTCCCTCGTGGAAGAGGTCTCCATCGACGGCATGTGCGGCGTCTACTGATCCCCGCCCGATGACCTCGCCGGCTCCGGTCCCCGCCGTGACCGACCCAGTGGTGTTCGACCCGGAGCTGCCCTGGCAGCGTGCCCGGTCGGTGGCGCTGCGGCCGGAGCCCTTCGGGGCGCTGGTGTACCACTTCGGCACCCGGAAGCTGTCCTTCCTGAAGTCGAAGACGCTGGTCCGGGTCGTGGAGACCCTCGCCGACCACCCCACCGCCACGGCCGCGCTCCTCGCCTGCGAGGTGCCGGAGTCCCAGCGCGCCAGCTACGTGAAGGCGCTGGGCGACCTGGCCCGGTCGCAGATGATCGAGACGAGGACCTGATGACCGCCGTCCTGCCCGAGCGCCCGGCCCGCCCGACCGGTGGGCGGTTGATCGACCAGTTCGAGTACGGCCTGGACGCCCCGATCTGCCTGACCTGGGAGCTCACCTACGCCTGCAACCTGGCGTGCGTGCACTGCCTGTCCTCCTCCGGGCGCCGGGACCCCCGGGAGCTGTCCACCGCCGAGGCGGAGGCGGTGATCGACGAGCTGCAGCGGATGCAGGTCTTCTACGTCAACGTCGGCGGCGGCGAGCCCACGGTGCGGCCGGACTTCTGGCACCTGCTGGACTACGCGATCGGGCACGACGTCGGGGTGAAGTTCTCCACCAACGGCGTGAAGCTGGACAAGGCCCGGGCCGCGCAGCTGGCCCGCACCGACTACGTCGACG
Source organism: Modestobacter sp. VKM Ac-2985 (assembly GCF_026967925.1). GTDB lineage: Bacteria > Actinomycetota > Actinomycetes > Mycobacteriales > Geodermatophilaceae > Modestobacter. Next base: position 440,105 of record NZ_JAPVBI010000002.1, read on the forward strand.
TGCAGATCTCCCTGGACGGCGCCACCGCGGAGGTCAACGACCGGGTCCGCGGCGCCGGCTCGTTCGCCACCGCCACGAAGGCGCTGGAGAACCTGGCCGAGGCGGGGATGAAGGACTTCAAGGTCTCCGTCGTCGTCACCCGGGAGAACGCCGGGCAGCTGGACGAGTTCAAGGCGCTCACCGACTCCTTCGGCGCCCAGCTGCGGATCACCCGGCTGCGGCCCTCAGGCCGCGGGGCCGACGTCTGGGAGCAGCTGCACCCCACGATGGCCCAGCAGAAGGACCTGTACTCCTGGCTCCTGGCCAACGGCGACAACGTGCTCACCGGCGACTCGTTCTTCCACCTGTCCGCGTTCGGTGAGGCCCTGCCGGGGCTGAACCTGTGCGGCGCGGGCCGGGTCGTCTGCCTGATCGACCCGGTCGGTGACGTCTACGCCTGCCCGTTCGCCATCCACGAGGACTTCCTGGCCGGCAACGTGCGCTCCCCCGGCGGGTTCCAGCAGGTCTGGCAGCAGTCGGAGCTCTTCGCCGACCTGCGCAGCCCGCAGACCGGCGGCGCCTGCACCAAGTGCCAGCACTTCGACTCCTGCCGCGGCGGCTGCATGGCGGCGAAGTTCTTCACCGGCCTGCCGCTGGACGGGCCCGACCCCGAGTGCGTGCAGGGCTACGGGGAGAGCGCGCTGGCCGCCCGCGACACCGAGCTGGTCACGCCCAGGAGCCACCTCGACCACTCCCACACCGGCCCGGTGCGCGGTCAGCCCACGCTGCTGGGCATGCCCGCGATCCCGCCCGCCAAGATCTGCGACGAGTCCCCGCTGGCCGGGCTGCAGCTCGGCTGACCGCACGATCCGGCGACCGCGCCGGGCCCCACGAACTCGACCCCGTTCCGGGGCCGGGGATCGATCCCCCGCCCGATGCGGCGAGAGACCGGATCCGAGACGACGACGTCTGAGGAGAAGGACGATGGGAAAGCTCGAGGGAAAGGTCGCCTTCATCACCGGTGCGGCGCGCGGCCAGGGCCGCAGCCACGCCATCCGGCTGGCGCAGGAGGGCGCTGACGTGATCGCCGTCGACCTGTGCGAGCAGATCGACTCGGTGGCCTACGACATGGCGACGCCGGAGGACCTCCAGCAGACGGTCAAGGAGGTGGAGGCGCTCGACCGGCGGATCGTCGCCAGCCGAGCCGACGTCCGCGACCGGGGTGCGCTGGACGCGGCGGTCCGTGACGGGGTCGCCCAGCTGGGGCGGGTGGACATCGTGCTGGCGAACGCGGGCATCGCGCCGATGGGCGAGGGCAGCGAGACTCCCCAGGCCTGGCAGGACGTCATCGACGTCAACCTCACCGGGGTCTGGAACACCGTGCAGGCGGCCGTCCCGACGATGATCGAGCAGGGGGACGGCGGGGCGATCGTGATCACCAGCTCCACCGCGGGGCTCAAGGGGATCGGCGGGGACAGCCCGGGTGGGCAGGGCTACACGGCGGCCAAGCACGGCGTGGTCGGGCTGATGCGCACCTTCGCCAACACCCTGGCCCAGCACCGGATCCGGGTGAACACCGTGCACCCGACCGGGGTCAACACCCCGATGGTCGTCAACCCGGTGATGGAGAAGTGGCTGGCCGAGGACCCCTCGATCGCCGGCGCCCTCTCCAACCTGCTGCCGGTGGAGATGATCGAGGCGGTCGACATCTCCAACGCGATCCTGTTCCTGGTGTCCGACGACGGCCGCTACGTCACCGGGGTGACCCTGCCCGTCGATGCCGGGATCCTCGCCAAGTGACCGGCGACGAGGGACCGGGCGACGCCGGCTGCACCGTCGAGTGAGTCGTCGCCGGGCGGCGGCACCGCCGCCCGGCGACCCCGGAACGGGAGGGCGCATGGCCACGCACGAGGACGACGACCGGTTCGTCACCGGCCGCCGGGTCACCGGGGACGACGGCGCCTCGGTCCGGGCGGTGCGGGCGCGGGTCGCCCGGCACCTGGTCGGCCGGGCGCGCGAGCTGGACCTGCTGCTGGCCGCGGTGGCCGCCGGGCGTGACGTCCTGCTCGAGGGGCCACCCGGCACCTCGAAGTCCACGCTGTTGCGCGCGATCACGGCGGAGTGGGGCATCCCGCTCGTCTTCGTCGAGGGCAACGCCGACCTGACACCCACGCGGCTGGTCGGGCACCACGACCCGGCCCGGGTGCTGCGGGAGGACTACTCCCCCGACAACTTCGTCCCCGGCCCGCTGGTCGATGCCATGCGGACCGGCGGCTTCCTCTACCTGGAGGAGTTCAACCGCGCCCCCGAGGACACCCTCAACACCCTGCTCACCGCCATGGCCGAGCGCCGCCTCGCCGTCCCGCGGGTGGGTGTCATCGAGGCGCTGCCCAGCTTCCGGGTGATCGCCTCGATGAACCCCTACGACAACGTGGGCACGACCCGGCTGTCGACGTCGGTGCACGACCGGCTGTGCCGACTCGCGGTGGACTACCAGGACGCCGAGGCCGAGCGCGGGATCGTCGGCCGGCGTACCGGGCTCGAGTCCCCGCGACTGGTCGCCGACGCGGTGGCGCTGACCCGGTCGACGCGCGAACGGGAGGACGTGCGCCAGGGCAGCAGCGTCCGCGGTGCCATCGACACCGCACTGGTCGCCGCGCAGCTGGCCGCGATGCGCGGGGTGCCGCTGCCCGACGAGCCGTCGGTCGCGCCGCCCCGGTGGCTGTCGGAGGAGTACACCGCCGTCGTCCTGGACGCGGTCCTGCTGGCGCTGTCCGGGCGGATCTTCCTCGACGAGACGCTGGAGACCACCCCCGAGGCGGTGCTCCGGGAGATCTGGGAGGACCACTTCCTGCTGCAGCCGGCCGCCGCCGACCCGGGTTGAAGAGCCGTCGAGGCCGACTCGCCGGTCACCCGTCGGGACCGTCCGGGAGCGGGCGGCCGGCGAGCCGCGCAGCCGCTGCGCCGCAAGCCCAAGCAGCTCATCGAGCAGCCGTCGCTGTACGAGCCGGCGCGCGGCGGGGGAGGGCTGGCGCTCTCCTCCGGCGACCGGCGGCGGTACCGGACCGGTCCGTCCGGGGCGGGGGGCACGGCGTCGGGCACCACCGACGAGCCGGCCGAGCTGATCGCGTTGGCGGACCTGGCTGCCGAGGGGACCGCGGGGGGCATCGACCAGCTGACCCGCCGGCGCGCGCGGCAGATCGCCCGGCGCCTGGCCGTGCCGCTCCCGCCGCGGGACCGCCGGACGAGACGTGGGGCCGGGGAGCTGGCCAGCACCCCGTGGCGCGCCGGGTCCGACGAGCTGGACCTCGAGCGCACGCTCGAGGCGATCGCCGGGGACCCGTACCCGGAGGCGACCGACATCGTCGTCCGGGAGCGGGTCCGGCAGCGACGCTCGGTGGTGCTGGTGGTCGACGTGTCCGGGTCGATGCGGGGTGAACGGGTCCGGACGGCCGCGGCCACGGTCGGCGCCCTGGCCGGGGAGCTGTCCCGGGACGCCCTGGCCGTGGTCGCCTTCTGGTCCGATGCGGCCGTCCTGGTGCGGCGGGGTGAGCCGGTCGCACCGCTCGCCGTCCTCGACCTGTTGTTGCGGGTGCCCACCCAGGGGCTGACCAACGTGACCTTCGCGCTGGAGACGGCGGCGCGGCAACTGGCCGGGGTGCCGCAGCGGGATGCGCGGGTCCTGCTGCTCAGCGACTGCGTGCACAACGCCGGCCCCGACCCGCGGCTCGTCGCCGCCCGGCTGCCCCGGCTGGACGTCCTGCTGGACACCTCCGGAGAGGTCGACGTGGAGCTCGGCCGTGACCTGGTCCGAGCCGGTCGGGGCCGGCTGCGGCTGGTCCGCGACCACCGCGACGCGGCGGCCGCGCTCAGCGCCTTCTTCCGGGACTGAGCGGCGCCGGGTTCAGCGGACCGGGGCGACCAGGCCCGGGGCGTCGGCCTGGTACGGCAGCAGGTCGGCGACGGTGAGCAGGGCGAAGAACGCGGCGAGGACGGCGACGGTGAGCATCAGGACCTCCAGGGGTGGGCGGACCTCCACGGTCCGCCCGGCCCCTGGACGCCGGCGGTGCGCTCGCTGTGCGCCTGCTGGCAGGCCCGGTCAGAGCGCGACGGTCTCGTTCTCCCCGCCGGAGTAGGGCTGCCCGGTGACCTTGGCCTTGGCGAAGCTGAAGACGCTGGCCAGCCGGCCGCCGGGGGAGTCCCAGTACTCGGCGGAGGCGGCGTCCACCCGGAGCAGCACCACGTCGGGGTCCTCGGGGCCGTTCGGGAACCAGGCCTCGACCACGGGGTTCCACAGCTGCTGCTTCCTCGCCAGGTCGTCGAACACCACGGCGTGCCCGGTCAGCGAGACCCAGCTGTCGCTGCCGGAGGTGGCCACGTTGACCTGCGGGTTGGCGGTGACCTGGGCGACCTTGCGGGAGCTCCGGCTGGCGAAGAACCACAGGTCGCCGTCGAACTCGACCTGCTGCATGGACATCGGCCGGCTCATCAGCGTGCCGTCGGGGGTGATCGTGGTGAACACGGCGATCCGCTCGTCCTTCAGCAGCTCCGCGACCTTGCGGGTGTCGGCAGCGCGCGTGTCCTCAGCGCGGGTGTCCTCAGTGGTCATGCGGCTGCCCTGCCCGCTGGGGCGGCCGGTGACACCTGCGGTCTGGCAGGGTGCCCAGCCGTGGGCGACGGCGTGCGGCTGACCGAGGCGACCTGGCCCGACCTGGAGGGTCACCCCCTGCTCGTGGTCCCGCTCGGGTCGGTCGAGCAGCACGGCCGGCACCTGCCGCTCACCACCGACACCGCGGTCGCGCAGGCGGTGGCGGAGGCCGCCGTCGCGGAGCTGGACGGCGCGGTGCTTGCTCCTCCCCTCGCCTACGGCGCCAGCGGTGAGCACGAGGGGTTCCCCGGCACGATCTCGATCGGCACCGCGGCGCTGACCACCGTGCTGGTGGAGTACGGCCGTTCGGCCGGCCGCTGGGCGGGTCGGCTGCTCGTGGTCAACGGGCACGGCGGCAACCTCGACGCCCTGCGGGCGGCGGTGCCGCAGCTGCGGGCCGAGGGCCGGGACGTCGTCTGGTTCCCGTGCGGCGTGGCCGGGGGCGATGCCCACGCCGGGCGCACCGAGACGTCACTGATGTTGCACGTGGAACCTGCCGGGGTCCGGGTGGAGCTCGCCGCCGCGGGGGAGACCGCGCCGATCGCGGAGCTGCTGCCCCGGCTGCGGGCGGAGGGCGTGCGCGCGGTGAGCCCGGACGGCGTCCTCGGCGACCCCGCCGGTGCGTCGGCGGCCGAGGGGGCGGAGCTGGTGCGCTCGCTCGCCGGGCGGCTGGTGACCGCCGTCCGGGCCTGGGACGCCGACGCCGCCGGGCGGCTCCTGGGCTGAGCCAGGGCCGCCCGGCGGCGCCGGTGCGATCAGGTGGTGCTGCGGTCGGGTGGTGCGGGATCAGCCGAGTGCGTCGGCGAACTGCGGGACGGCGTTCTCCAGGGCGTACTGGATGCCCGGGGCCGTGCCGCTGGAGAAGGCGCTGGTCAGCGTCTCGTCGTCGAGCACCACGGCGTTGCCGGCCTGCACGGACGGGATCGCCTGCCACAGCGGGTTGTCGGTGATCTCGCTGGCCTCGACGAAGATCGGGAACGCGACGGTGAGGCCGGCGTCCAGCAGCGGGAGCTGCTCGTCGCTGACCGGCACGTAGAAGCTGTCGGTGGCCAGCTCCTCGATGGCCGGCTTGTTCACGAAGCCGAGCTGCTCCATGAAGTCGACCCGCGAGTCGCCGCGGACGTAGGCGCCGAAGCCCTCGGAGGTGTAGGCGGCCACGGCCACCTCGGTGCCGTCGAACTCGGGGTTCGCGGCGGCGGCGTCGGTGAAGGCCTGGTCGACCTCGGCCTCGAGCTCGTCGGCCTCCTCCTCCCGGCCCAGCGCCTGGCCGACCAGCTCGAGCTGCTGCTGCCAGGAGGTCTGGTACTGCTCGACGCCCTCGGGCTGGCCGATGGTCGGCGCGATCTGGCTGAGCGCGTCGTAGCGCTCCTGCGTGGCGTCGGACCGGGTGTCCAGGATCAGGTCGGGGTCCAGCGCGGCGATCGCCTCGATGCTGGGCTCCAGCGTCTCGATGATCTCCGGGGCCTCGTCGTACAGCCCCTCGGCCCACGGGCCCACGCCCTCGCCGCCGAAGCCGAGCCAGTCGCTCGCGCCGACCGGCTGGACGCCGAGCGCCAGCGCCGTCTCGGCGTCGCCCCAACCGAGGGCGACGACCCGGGTCGGCTCCTCCTCGACGGTCACGTCGCCGAAGGCGGTCTCGACGGTGACGGGGAAGGCGTCCGACGAACCGGTCGCAGGTGCCGTGCCCTCGGCGGTGGTGTCATCGCCGGAGTCGGAGCCGCAGCTGGTGATGACGAGCGCGGCGGCCAGCAGGGCGGTGCCGCGGAGGGTGGAACGGGACATGCGAGCTCCTTCGGTGGGTCAGGTGAGGCTGACCTAAGCACATCGAGGTCACGGTCCGGTCACCGTTGGCCGAGACCGCGGCGGGTCATCGGGACGTGCTGACCCTGGAACACCCGGCACCCGGAGGTGGTTGACCAGGACAGTCGCGATCAGCCCGCCCCACCGGGGGTGGACGTCCCGCGCAGACCGAGAGGACCAGCCATGCAGCACGGCATCCACCCCGAGTACCGCACCGTCGTCTTCCAGGACACCGCGACCGGGGCCACCTTCCGCACCCGCAGCACCGTGCAGACCAGCCGGACCATCGAGCTGGACGGCGAGACGCTGCCGGTCGTCCCGGTCGAGATCAGCGCCTCCTCGCACCCGTTCTGGACCGGCAACCAGCGGGTGCTGGACACCGCCGGCCGGGTCGAGAAGTTCAACCAGCGGTACGGCGCGCGCGCCCGCAGCTGACGCACCGCTCCCCCGACGCCCTCGTCGGCCCACCCGGGCCGGCGGGGGCGTCGTCGTGTCATCGGGCCAGGAGCGCCGGCAACGGGGCCAGGGTGTCGGTGCCCGCCGTTAGGGTCCGGCCGATGAACCTGCCCCCGCCGCCCCCGGCCCGGTTGCCCGACGGCTTCACCGTCGTGCTCGGCCCGGGCGTCGAGCGACGGGAGGGTGGGGCGGCGCTGCTCGGCGGTTCCCCGGCCCGGCTGCTCCGGCTGGCCCCCGCCGCGCGGGCGCTGCTGACCGGCGACCGGCTGGAGGTCACCGACGCCCGCAGCGCCGCACTGGCGGCCCGGCTGCTCGACGCGGGCATCGCGGCGCCCGAGGTGGTGGCCGCGCTCGAGGTGCCGGCGGTGCCGCTGCCCGACGTCACGGTGGTCGTCCCGGTCAAGGACCGGACCGGGGGGCTGGCCCGGTTGCTGGCCGCCCTGCGCGCCGACCCCGGCACGGCGGGGTGCCCGGTGGTCGTCGTGGACGACGGCTCGGCCGACCCCGCTGCGGTGGCCGCGGCGGTCGCCGGGACGCGGCTGATCCGGCACGAGCGCCCCCGCGGCCCGGCCGCCGCCCGCAACGCCGGCCTGCGGGTGGCCGGCACGGAGGCGGTGGCGTTCGTCGACTCCGACTGCGTGCCCGAGCCCGGCTGGCTGGGCACGCTCGCCGGGCACCTGGCCGATCCGCGGCTGGCCCTGGTCGCGCCGCGGATCACCGCGCTGGACCCCGCGCAGCCCGGCTGGGTGGCCCGGTACGAGGAGCTGGCCAGCGCACTGGACATGGGCCCGGCCGCGGCCGCGGTCGCCCCGGGCGCCGGGGTCTCCTACGTGCCCAGCGCGGCGCTGCTGGCCCGGCGGACGGCGCTGGGCGCGGGCTTCGACGAGGCGATGCCGGTCGCCGAGGACGTCGACCTGGTGTGGCGGCTGACCGGGGCGGGCTGGCGGGTGCGCTACGAGCCGGCCGCCCGGGTCGCCCACGACCACCGGGTCGAGCTGCGCGACTGGCTGCGGCGCCGGGCCTTCTACGGCACCGGCGCGGCGCTGCTCGCCCAGCGGCACGGCGCCGCGGTCGCCCCGCTGGTGATCTCGCCCTGGTCACTGGCGGCCTGGGTGCTCCCGGTGCTCGGTGGCCGGCTGGGGCTGCTGGGCAGCGTCGGCGTGCTGGGCCGGGCCAGCGTGCTGCTCGCCCGGCGGGTGGCCGCACCCGGCCAGCCGCCGCCGATCGGCTGGGCGGCCGGCCTGGTGCTGCGCGGGACGGCGTCCTCCGGCCGGGCGCTGGCCCGCACCGTGACCCGGCACCACTGGCCGCTGACCGTGGCCGCGGCGGTCGTCTCCCGCCGGGCCCGGCGGACGGTCGCCGCGGTCGCGGTCGCCGACGCGGTGGTCGGCTGGTGGCCGCGCCGCCGGGAGATCGACCTGCCCGCCTTCGCGGCCGGCCGCCGGCTGGAGGACCTGGCCTACGGGGCCGGGCTCTGGTGGGGGGTGCTGCGGGCCCGCGACGTCCGTGCGCTGCTGCCGGCCGCGCCGGCGCCGGTCCCCCCGCGGGGGTGACAGCGGGGTGACGTGCGACTGAACACTGCCTCCGGAAGGAATGCAGTTGCATCGTGCAGCCTTGTCGCCGAGGAACTGCGAACGTGGCCAGCGTCGGTCCCGCGGGAGCACAGCACCGACCGGGGGGACCCCATGACCGCCACACAGCACTCCGCACCAGCGGGCCTCACCGCGCCCGACCGGACCGCGCCCGACCGGGCCGCGCCCGACCGGGCCGCCGGCGCCCCGGTCGACGTCCCCGGGCAGCCCGACCCGCGGGTGGAGAAGCCGAAGACCGCCCGGCTCGCGCTGACCCTGGGCGCGTTCGTCGCCCTCGGCCCGCTGACCATCGACATGTACCTGCCGGCCCTGCCGACGATCGCCACCGACCTGGAGACCACGTCCGCGGCCGTGCAGCTCACGCTCACCGGCACGCTGATCGGCCTCGCGCTCGGCCAGCTCGTGCTCGGCCCGCTGTCCGACCGGTTCGGCCGTCGCCGTCCGCTGCTGGCCGGCACCGCGGTGCACGTGGTCGCCTCGCTGCTCGTGCTGCTCGCGCCGAACATCGCCGTCCTGGGTGCCTTGCGGGTGCTGCAGGGCATGGGCACCGCGGCGGGGGCGGTGATCGCGATCGCCGTCGTCCGCGACCTGTTCGTCGGCCGGGCGGCGGCGACCATGCTGTCCCGGCTGTTCCTGGTGCTCGGGGCTGCGCCGGTGCTGGCGCCCACCATCGGTGGGGAGGTGCTGCGCTTCACCTCCTGGCGCGGGGTCTTCCTGATCCTCGCCCTCTACGGCGTGGCGCTGCTGGCCATCGGCTGGTTCCTCATCCGGGAGACCCTGCCGCCCGAGCGGCGCAGCACCGAGGGGGTCGGCGGCACCCTGCGCGGCTACCGGTCGCTGTTCGGTGACCGCGCCTACGTCGGCCTGGTGCTGGTCGCCGGCCTGACCATGGCGGGCCTGTTCGCCTACGTCTCCGGCTCCTCCTTCGTCTACCAGCGCCAGTTCGGCCTCGACGAGCAGCAGTTCGGGCTGCTCTTCGGTGCCGGCGCGGTCTGGCTGATCGCCGCCACCCAGCTCAACCCGCTGCTGCTGCGCTGGTTCTCCCCGGCGCAGGTGCTGGTCGCCGGCACCATCGCGGGCGCGGTCTCCGGGCTGACCCTCACGGTGCTCGCGGCCACCGAGACCGGTGGTCTGTTCGCCGTCGCGATCCCGCTCTGGGGAGTGCTGTTCGCCTGCGGTCTAGCGTTGCCCAACGCCCCGGCGCTCGCCCTCTCCCGGCACGGCGAGGCAGCGGGCACCGCAGCCGCGCTGCTCGGTGCCGTGCAGTTCGGCGTCGGTGCCGCGGTCTCGCCGCTGGTCGGCCTGCTGGGCAACGACGCGGTGGCGATGGGCGCGGTGATCGTGGGGTCGCTGTCGCTGGCGATCGTCGTCCTGGTGGTCGTCGTCCGGCCGTGGGAGCTCGAGGAGCCCGACCCCGAGCTGGCCGCCGTCGCCGCGCACTGAGCGGCGACCCGGTCAGCCGATGACGACGGCGCCGGTCGTGCCCACCTGCACCAGTCGGGTCACCCCGGTGCTGGCGCTGGTCACCTGCTCCTCGAACCAGAAGACGTAGGGCTCGCCGGGGGTCAGCCCGTCGACCGTGACGGTCATCGGCTGGCAGCCCTCGACCTGGGCGACGGCCTGCACCACCGGCGGGGGCTGCTGCCCACCGACCATGCGCTGGCTGACCGCCTGCACCCGGTAGCCGACCACCTCGGGCCGGTCGTCCGACATCCAGTCCAGCGTCGCCGACCCGGGCCCGGGGACGACGCCGGGCACGATCCGGCGGGGCGTGGTGCCGGCGCCACCGCAACCGTCGGGCTGCAACTTGTACACCGGCGCTCTGCCGATCGACGCGTTCGGCATGATCGAGATCCGCCCCGGCCGCGGCGGCTGGGGGACCACCAGCCCGCCGTCGGTCGCGACGCCGGCGCGGGAGGCGGCCTCGGCGCGGGTGGCGGCGACGTCGGCGAGGGTGCCCACGCCCTGCGCCTCCGCGAGGACCGGCGCCTCCACGGGCGCTGGGGCAGGGACGGCGGCGGGCACCTGGACCACTCGTGAGTCCGTCGCGGTGAGGTCGACCACCACCGGGGTGAGCTGCGGGGCGAGCACGACCGCGCCGACGGTCACCGCCAACAGCGGGACCAGCCAGCGGGTGTGGTCCCGGCGCCGCCGGACAGGGGCGCGCCGCCGGGCCACGGGACGGCTGCCCGTGGTGCGTCGTCTCTGCTCGGCCATGACAGCTCCCTCCCGGTGCTCAGGGGAGCATCGGCACGGAGGGGCCCCGGCTCGCGCCGAACCACCCGAACGGGTCGCGACGACGGCGGGAATGGTGGCGGTGGGCGACGTCTTGGGGCAGCTGTGAGCGCACCCCCCGCCGTCTCGACGACGCCGGCCCCCACCGCACCCTCCACCCGCACGGCGGTGCTGGCGATCGTCGCCCTCGCGCTCGGCGGGTTCGCCATCGGCACCACCGAGTTCGTGACCATGGGGCTGCTCCCGGAGATCGCCCGCGGCGTGGACGCGACCATCCCCGAGGCCGGGCACGTCATCTCCGCCTACGCCCTCGGGGTCGTCGTCGGCGCCCCGGTGCTCGCCGCGCTGGGTGCCCGGCTGCCACGCCGGCGCCTGGCGATGGGGCTGATGGTGGCGTTCGTCGTCGGCAACACCCTCAGCGCGCTGGCCCCCGGCTACGGCTCCCTGGTGCTCTCCCGCTTCGTCGCCGGCCTGCCGCACGGCGCCTACTTCGGCGTCGCCTCGCTGATCGCCGCGTCCTTGGTGCCGGCCCACCTGCGCGGCCGCGCGGTCAGCTCGGTGATGCTCGGGCTGGCGGCCGCCAACGTCGCCGGGGTGCCCGCCGCGACCTGGCTGGGCCAGCAGCTGGGCTGGCGCTCGGCCTACTGGGCGGTCGTGGTCATCGGCGCGCTGACGTTGCTGGCCGTGCTCACCGTCGTCCCCTCGGTGCCTGGGCGCTCGGAGGCGACGATCCGCACCGAGCTGGGTGCCCTGCGCCGTCCCCAGGTGATCCTGACCCTGCTGGTCGCCACCGTCGGGTTCGGCGGCATGTTCGCCATGTACAGCTACATCGCGCCGATCGTCACCGAGGTGGCCGGGAGGTCGGCCGGCTTCGTGCCGGTCGTGCTGCTGGCCTTCGGGGTGGGGGGCGTCCTCGGGACGGTGCTGGGCGGGCGGCTCGCCGACCGGGCGCTGTTCCGCTCGCTGGTCGGGGCGACGGTCGCCACCGGCGTGCTGCTCGGCGTCATGGCCGTGGCCGCAGGCAACGCCCTGGCGCTGATCGTCACGGTGTTCACCATCGCCGCGGCCGCCTCCACGATGGTCGTGCTCCTCCAGCTGCGGCTGATGGAGGTAGCCGGTGAGGCGCAGATGCTCGGCGCCGCGCTGAACCACTCGGCGCTCAACGCCGCCAACGCCCTGGGCGCCTGGCTGGGTGGTCTGGTCATCGCCGCCGGCCTGGGCTACCGGGCACCGAGCGTGGTCGGTGCCGGCCTCGCCGTCCTGGGGCTGGGCTTCCTGGCCGCGTCGGCCCTGCTGCGGCGCCGGGAGCTGCGCGCACCCTGATCCGGCCGAGCCGTGGCCGACCTGCTGGCGCCATCCCGTGACAGCGGTCACGATGGGGTGACCATGACCCTCAGCCCCGGGGACCCCGAGCCGTGCCGGCCGGAGAACCCGTGGCTGGCGCTCCCCGACGGAGGGCCCAGCCCGGTGCTGGCCCGGCGACTGCGGGCCGCGCACGAGTCGCTGGTCAGCCAGGTCCCCGGCGACGCGCCGACCGCCGGCCACGTGCGCTCGGTGGTGTGGGACTCCTGGCGACGGTCACAGGACAGCGGCGTCGACCCCGACGGGGCGGCCCCGCCGGTCGACCTGCTGGACGACGACCTGCTCTCCTACCGGGCCGCCCACCCGCTGGCGGCGGTCATGCCGGTGATCCGCCGGCTGCTGGTGGCCGACGCCGAGGTCGACCGGATGATCGTGGCGGTCACCGATGCCGCCGGCCGGATGCTGTGGGTCGAGGGCGACGCGCGGCTGCGGGACCGGGCCGCCGGCATGCACTTCGTCGAGGGTGCCTCGTGGGGCGAGGACGTCGCCGGCACCAACGCCCCGGGCACGGCGCTGGCGCTGGACCACGCCGTGCAGATCTACGGGGGCGAGCACTTCCGACGACCGGTCCAGCCCTGGAGCTGCTCGGCGGCGCCGGTGCACGACCCGAACACCGGCGCCCTGCTCGGGGCCATCGACGTCACCGGTGGCGACCACGTGGCGAGCCCGCACGTGCTCACCCTCGTCCGGGCCACCGCGGCGGCGGCCGAGGCCGAGCTCCGGTGGCTGGCCCGGCACCACCCCGCGGCGGCCGGCCCCCGGCCCGCGACCGTGCGGCTGGAGGTGCTGGGCCGGGACCGGGCCCGGTTGACCACGTCGACGACCGCGCAGGAGCTGTCGCTGCGGCACTCGGAGCTCCTGGTGCTGCTCGCCGAGGCGGCCGCCCGGGGCGAGGGGCGGACGGCCGAGCAGCTGGCCGCGGAGTGCCACGACGGTGCCGCGGCGACGGTCACCGTGCGGGCCGAGCTCTCCCGGCTGCGCCGGCTCGTGGGCGGTGACGTGGTCGGGTCCCGGCCGTACCGGCTGCTCGGACCGGTGCGCACCGACGTCGAGGAGGTGCGCACCCAGCTCGCCCTCGGCGCTCCGGCCGCCGCGCTGGACCGGTACCGCGGCCCGCTGCTCCCCGGTTCCCGGGCTCCGGGCGTGCAGGTGGCCCGCGCCCGGTTGGCCGACGACCTGCGGGGCGCCGTGCTGGCCGCCGGCCGACCGGACCTCCTCCTGCGGTACAGCGAACGGCCCGAGGCAGCCGAGGACCTGGCGGTCTGGCAGGCCTGCCTGGCGCTCCTGCCGCCCGGGGGACGGCGGAGCGCTGCCGCCGTCCAGGTGCAGCGGCTGCGCGCGGGCGTGCGCAGCGCCGCCCGCCGCTGAGCCCCCGCGGCGTCGGCGGCTGCAACGAGGTGCAACGTTGCCGGACGGCGGCCGGTGGCCCCACATCCGCCTGTGCTGGCGCTCTGGCGCCGCCGACCGCGTCCCGGCGGGTCCCGTGCGGCGAAGTGAGTGTGGCCTAACTCACGTGTCGGTTGTCACACTGCCGACGGACCCGCGGGACGACCGCGGTGCACAGCCGAAGCAACGATGCGGAGGACACGTGACCCAGATCAACGTGCGGGTCGACGGGGCGTCCTACACGGACGACGTCGAGCCACGGACCCTGTTGGTCCACTACCTGAGGGAACAGCTCGGCAAGGTCGGCACGGTCGTCGGGTGCGACACCAGCAACTGCGGCGCCTGCACCGTGCACCTGGACGGGCAGGCGGTGAAGTCCTGCACGGTGTTCGCCGTGCAGGCCGACGGCTGCCAGGTCACCACGATCGAGGGCGTCGCGACCGGCGAGGGTGAGAGCGCGACCCTGCACCCGGTGCAGCGGGCCTTCCACGAGATGCACGGCCTCCAGTGCGGCTTCTGCACGCCGGGGATGATCATGGCCTCGATCGACCTGCTGAAGGAGAACCCCGACCCCAGCGACGAGGAGGTCCGGGAGGGCATCGAGGGCAACCTCTGCCGCTGCACGGGCTACCAGAACATCGTCCGGGCGGTCCGGCAGGCGGCGGCCGAGATGTCGGGCACGGCCGCTGACGACCCGCAGGCCCAGCCGGCCGCCGTGGACACGGCCGCCACCGAGCACGTGGCGGCCCAGGCATGACCGCCGTCGAGGACCCGACCTCCGCGGTCGACCTGCCGGCGGCGAAGGAGGTCGGCCAGGCGCGTCGCCGCAAGGAGGACGCCCGGCTGATCACCGGCAAGACCACCTGGACCGACAACATGGTGCTGCCCGGGATGCTGCACCTGGCGGTGCTGCGCAGCCCGGTGGCGCACGGCCGGATCACCCACCTGGACGTCAGCGCCGCCAAGGAGCGGCCGAACGTCGTCGCCGTCTACACCGGGGCAGACTTCGCCGAGGAGCAGGGCTCGCTGCCCTGCGCCTGGCCGGTCACCCCGGAGATGGTCAACCCGGGGCACCCGTCGATCGCGGTCGAGCAGGTCAACCACGTGGGCGAGGCGGTCGCGATCGTGGTGGCCCGCAGCCGCACCGCCGCCGCCGACGCCCTCGAGGCGATCGACGTCGACTACGAGCCGCTGCCGGTCGTGCTGGACATGGAGCAGGCCGTGCAGGACGGCTCGCCCCTGGTGCACGACCACACCACGTCGAACACCAGCTACCACTTCGTCTTCGACGCCGGGGACGCCGGCACCGGCGGGGACACCGAGCAGGCGTTCGCCGACGCCGAGGTCACGGTGAGCCGCCGGTTCGTCCAGCAGCGGCTCATCCCGGCGTTCATGGAGCCCCGCTCGGTCGTCGTCCAGCCCTCCGGCGACAGCTACACGATGTGGTCGGCCACCCAGATCCCGCACATCCTGCGGGTGATGGCCGCGATGGTCACCGGCATCCCGGAGCACAAGCTGCGGGTGATCGCCCCCGACGTCGGGGGCGGGTTCGGCGGCAAGCTGCAGGTCAACCCGGAAGAGATCCTCTGCCTGCTGATCGCGCGGCGGCTGGGCAAGCCGGTGAAGTGGACCGAGACCCGCGGTGAGTCGCTGATGACCGCCCACCACGGCCGTGACCAGGTGCAGTTCATCGACGTCGCCGCGGACCGCGACGGCACGGTGCGCGGCCTGCGGGTGCGGCTGCTGGCCGACATGGGCGCCTACCTGCGGCTGATCACCCCCGGCGTCCCGGCGCTGGGCGCGTTCATGTTCCCGGGCATCTACAAGTTCCCGGCCTACCGGTTCGAGTGCGACGGCGTCTTCACCAACAAGGTGCCCACCGACGCCTACCGCGGCGCCGGCCGGCCCGAGGCGACGTTCGCGATCGAGCGGATCATGGACGAGCTCGCCGTCGAGCTCGGCATGGACCCGCTGGAGCTGCGCCGGAAGAACTGGATCAACACCGAGGAGTTCCCGTTCACCACCGTCGCCGGCCTGGAGTACGACTCCGGTGACTACCACCAGGCCACCGAGCAGGCGCTGGAGCTGCTCGGCTACGACGAGCTGCGGGCCGAGCAGAAGCGCCGCCGGGAGTCGAACGACCCGGTCCAGCTGGGCATCGGCTTCTCCACCTTCACCGAGATGTGCGGCCTGGCCCCCTCCCGGGTGCTCGGCTCGCTCGCCTTCGGTGCGGGTGGCTGGGAGCAGGCGTCGATCCGGATGCTGCCCACCGGCAAGGTCGAGGTGGTCACCGGCTCCACACCGCACGGCCAGGGGCACGAGACGGCGTGGAGCCAGATCGTCGCCGACGAGCTGGGCGTGCCGTTCGAGGACGTCGAGGTGCTGCACGGCGACACCGCGATCTCCTCCCGCGGCCTGGACACCTACGGCTCGCGGTCGCTGGTCGTCGGGGGCACCGCGGTGGTGAAGGCCGCGGAGAAGGTGGTGGAGAAGGCCCGGGTGATCGCCGCCCACCTGCTGGAGGCCAACGCCGACGACCTGGAGTTCACCGGCGGGAAGTTCACCGTCCGGGGGACGCCGGGCGCCGGGGTCGGCATCCAGGAGGTCGCCCTGGCGATCTTCGCCGCGCACGACTACCCGGAGGGCATCGAGCCCTCCATCGACGCCGAGGCCACCTTCGACCCGGAGAACTTCTCCTTCCCGCACGGCACGCACATCTGCGCGATGGAGATCGACACCGAGACCGGGTTCGCCAAGATCCGCAAGTACGCCTGCGTCGACGACGTCGGCACGATCGTCAACCCGCTCATCGTGGAGGGACAGGTGCACGGCGGCCTGGCCCAGGGGATCGCCCAGGCGATGTACGAGGAGGCGATCTACGACGCGGAGGGCAACCTGACCACCGGCAGCTTCGTGGACTACCTGGTGCCGGCCGCCTCGGACCTCCCGCACTTCGACACCGGCAACACCGTGCACGTGGCGACCAGCAACCCGCTGGGCGCCAAGGGCGTCGGGGAGGCCGGCTGCATCGCGAGCACCCCGGCGGTGGTCAACGCCGCGCTGGACGCCGTCCGGCACCTCGGCGTCACCGACATCCGGATGCCGCTCACCCCGGAACGGGTGTGGCGGGCGATCCACGCCGGTGGGGACGGCGGCGACCGCGCCGCGCAGGGCAGCAACGCCTACGGCGGTGCCCGCACGACCGAGTCCGGCATCCAGGAGGCAGCGCAGTGATACCCGCACCTTTTGCCTACGCCCGCCCGACGACGGTCGAGGAGGCCCTGCAGGCGATCGCCGACGGCGGGGAGGACGTCAAGGTCCTGGCCGGTGGGCAGTCGCTGATCCCGGTCATGCGGCTGCGGCTAGCCGCACCGGAGACGCTCGTCGACCTGACCCGGGTGGCCGAGCTGCGCGGCGTCCGCGAGGAGGGCGACGAACTGGTCATCGGGGCGATGACCACGCACGCCGACGTCCTCACCGACCCGCTGCTGGCGCAGTACGGCCAGCTGATCGTGCAGGCCACCGAGACCGTGGCCGACCGGCAGGTGCGCCGGCGCGGCACGTTCGGCGGCGCGCTCGCGCACGCCGACCCGGCCGGGGACCTCCCGGCGGTGGCGCTCGCCCTGGACGCGGAGTTCGTCCTCGCCGGGCCGGGCGGGCGGCGCACCGTGCCCGCGGCGGAGTTCTTCGTCGACTACCTCACCACCACCCTCGAGGAGGGGGAGCTGCTGGTCGAGATCCGGGTGCCGAAGCTCGGCGAGGGCTGGGGCGTGCGGTACGAGAAGTTCAACCGGGTGGCCCAGGCCTGGTCGATCGTCGCGGTGGCCGCGGCCGTCCGGCGGGAGGACGGCCGGATCGCCGAGGCCCGGATCGGGCTGACCAACATGGGGCCGACCCCGCTACGGGCGTCGGCCACCGAGGCGGCGCTGGTCGGGGTGGACGTGAGCATGGAGACGGTGACCGCAGCGGCGGCGCAGGCCGCCGAGGGCACCAGCCCCAGCAACGACCTCAACGCCCAGGCCGACTACCGGCAGCACCTGGCCCAGGTGCTCACCCGGCGGGCGGTGGCGGCCGCGGTCGGCCTCTGACGGTGGTGCCGGACCGCTCCGTCACATCGCTGGCGGAGCTGGTCCGGCGCGCCGTCGGCGTCCCACCTGCGGGGACGTCGCCATCGTGATCGGATGTCAGGGGGCAGCGGGGGCGCGGTAGCGTCGCCGTCTCGCCTCGATCACCGCACGACCCGGACGGGCTGTCGCCGACTCGTCGCCTCCCGCCCGGGCTGCCCACACCCGGAGGTCCTGCAGTGCAGCTCGAGAACGCGTTCACCGTGCCGGTGCCGATCGACGAAGCGTGGCGGGTGCTGCTGGACATCGAGCGCATCGCCCCCTGCATGCCGGGCGCCGCCCTGGACTCGGTGACCGGTGACGACTTCACCGGCCGGGTCAAGGTCAAGCTCGGGCCGATCAACCTCACCTACCAGGGCAAGGCGTCCTTCGTGGAGAAGGACGACGAGGCCCACCGTGCGGTCATCGACGCCCGCGGCAAGGACCAGCGCGGCAACGGCACCGCGGCGGCCGTCATCACCGCCACCCTCGCGGCCGAGGGCGACACCACCCGCGTCGACGTCCTGACCGACCTGAACATCACCGGCCGGCCCGCCCAGTTTGGCCGCGGTGTCATGACCGACGTCGGCAACAAGCTGCTCGGCCAGTTCGCCGACAAGCTCTCGGCCCAGCTGGCCAGTGGCGACGCCGAGGGCGACGCCACCCGGGCCGCGGCCGCCGTGGGCTCGCAGGAGCCGACCGTCGCGGGGAAGGCCACCGCCGCTGCGGCCAAGGGTGCTGCGACCACCGCGGGCGTGGTGGAGGAGGCCGCGGCGAGCGTCGAGGGCGTCGCCGGCGACACCCCGGCGGCCGGCGCGGCCAAGAAGGCCGGCGCCGCGGCGAAGAAGACCGCCGCCGCGGCGGCGGACAAGGCAGCCTCTGCAGAGCAGTCAGCCACGCCGGCGAAGAAGGCCGCTCCCGCCGCGAGCGCGCCGGCCAAGGCGCCGGTGCCCGACCCGCTGGCCCCGCCGGCGAAGAGCACCCCGACTGCTGCCGACACCGCCCCAGCGGCCGGTGACTCGGCCCCGGCTGCCGGCGACACCACCCCGGCCACCGGAGACGCAGCGCCGTTCTCCGGTACCGGGACGGTCGAGGACCAGGCGCCCGACGCCGAGCCCGCCTCGACTACGGCGTCCGACGCCGCCGTCGGTGGCCCGCGCAAGGCGCCGAGCAAGCCCCCGGCCGGCACCACCGCCCCGCCGAACCGCCCGGCCGGCGGGGGCCCCGCGCGCAGCACCCCGAGCGCACCGCAGCGGACGCTGACCCCGGCCGAGCCGGAGCCGATCGACCTGCTCGAGGTGGCCGGTGGCGCGGCGTTCACCCGGTACGCCGCACCGGCGGCCGGGGTGACGGTCCTGGCGCTGCTGATCGCCCTGCTGGTGCGCCGCCGCCGGCGCTGACCGCACCCGGGCGTGAGCCCGGACGGGGAGCACGCTGCGGCCGCTTGTGCTCTGCTCACTCCTGGTGAGCAGAGCACAAGCGCTCGGGGTGCTTCCCTCCCGGCCGGGCAGGCGTCAGCTGACCGGGTCCGAGCTGACGGGACCGTGTGGAGAGGGCGTCTGGCGGGAGTGGTCCCACGGCTGCCCGGTCAGCCAGTCCGCGACGGCAGCAGCGACCAGGTCAGGGTCCTTCCTCAGCGCGTGGTCGCCCGGAACGGCCCGGACCTCCCCCGGGTGGCCGGCCAGCGCCGTGACCACCTCCGCGGGGCGGCCGAACGCGTCGGTGGCGCCCTGCACCACCAGCAGCGGGACGGCGACCTGGTGCAGCTCCGCCGCGCGGCTCTTCTCCGGCCTGCCCGGCGGGTGCAGCGGGAAGGCCAGGGCCAGCACGGCGGCGGCCCCCTGCGCCGTCGCCGTCCGGCAGGCCACCCGGGCGCCGGCGCTGCGTCCGCCCAGCACCAGCGGGCCGGTCAGCAGGCCGTCGGCGCGCAGGGTGCCGAGCACCGCCGTCCAGCCCTCGTCCAGCCGGGCCGGGGCCGGGGCGATCCGCTTGCCGGCCACCACCCAGGGCTGGTCGACGCGGAGCACCCGCCAGCCGGCCGCACCGGCGGCGGCGGTGACGGCCAGCAGGTCGGTGGAGCCGGACCCGCCGCCGGCGCCGTGACCCAGCACCAGGGTGCCGCGAGCGTCGCCCGCGGGCTCCGCGCGGTGCACATGGGCCGGGCCGAACGGGGTGGGGACCTCCCCGGTGGTCACGCCGGGGGCAGGGCGAGCAGCCCCTCGACCACCTCGACCAGCGACCCGCCCTGCACGTGCGGCGGCGCGTAGACGTCGGCGAACACCTTCTCCGACCGGCCGGAGGTGAAGCCGGTGGTGAGCCCGGCCCGCCCGGCGCCGAGCACGTCCCAGGAGTGCGCCGCGACGAGCGCCATCCGTTCCGGTGCCACGCCGCAGACGCCGGCCGCCCACAGGTAGGCCTCCCGGTTGGGCTTCCACGCGCGGATCGACTCCGAGGTCAGTGTCCGTTCGACCAGCGCGGACACCCCGCCGCGGGTCAGGCCCGCCTCGGCCACCCCGGGCGACCCGTGGCTCAGCGTCACCACCCGGACCCCGGCCGCGGTGAGCAGGCGGAGAGCGGGTTCGACGTCCGGGTGGGGGGACAGCTCCATGAAGGAGCCGGCCACCGCGGCGCAGGCGTCGGCCGGCAACCCGGTCACCTGGGCGACCGAGGTCTCGAAGGCGGCCCGGAAGGGGAACCAGGTGCCGGCTGTGGTGGCGGCGAACCCGGTCAGCAGGGCGCGGGAGAAGACGGCGGAGAGCAGGTCGGCCGACTGGCCCTGTTCGGCCAGGGCCGCCCCGAGGGGGCTGATGTCGAGCAGGGTCTCGTTGACGTCGAAGGCGACGACGTCCGGCCGGGTGCGCGGGGTGCTCACGCCTGGTCCCGCTCGTCGACGGGCAGGTCGGCACCGGCCGTGGGTGGTCGCCGGAACTGCCCGGTCACCTTCTTGTAGACGAACCAGGCCACTGCGGCGACGACCGCCACGACCACGACGTAGTCCAGGTACTGGAGGTTGGCCTGCACGAAGTCGCCCGCGGCGACGCCCAGGCCGATGAGCAGGCTGTTCCACAGCAGGCTGCCGGCGGCGGTGAAGAGCAGGAACTGCGGCATCGGCATCTTGACGACGCCGGCCGGGACCGAGACGAAGCTGCGCACGATCGGCACCATCCGGCCGAAGAAGACCGCGGCGCGGCCGTGCCGGGCGAACCACTCGAAGGACCGGTCCACGTCGGCGGTCTCGACCAGCGGCAGCCGGTCGAGGAAGGCGTGCGACCGGCGGGGACCGAACAGCCGGCCCACCCAGTAGAGGACCAGCGCCCCGAGCACCGAGCCGACGGTGGCCCAGATGATGACCGGCACGAGGGACATCCGCCCGTCGTTGATCAGCACCCCCGCGGCCCCGAGCACGACCTCGCTGGGGATCGGCGGGACGACCGTCTCGATCAGGATGGTCAGGCCGACGCCCACCGCCCCGAGCCGGTCGATGAGGTCGAGCAGGAAGCCGGTGATACCGCCTTCGTCGGATGCAGCGGCGGCGAGGACGGACATGGCTCCACGGTATCGGCGGCGCCTGTGCGCCGCCCTGCTGCCGGGCCGGGGCGACCGTAGGGTCTGCGCTCATGGTGCACCGCTTCACCGCTCGCGCCGTCGTGGTCGGGGACCGCGCCGGCACCGTCGTCCCGGATGCCGTGCTGGACGTCGAGGACGGTCTGATCAGCTGGGTCGGGCCGGCGGCCGAGGCCCCGCCGGCCGGGGACGCCGAGGTCACCGCGCTGCGCGGCGTGCTCACGCCCGGCATGGTCAACACCCACTCGCACGCGCCGATGGTGCTGTTCCGCGGCCAGGGCGAGGGGCTGCCGCTGGACCGGTGGCTGAACGAGGTGATGTGGCCGCGCGAGGCCCGGCTCACCCCCGAGGACGTCGAGGTGGCGATGACCGCCGCGTCGGCGGAGATGCTGCGGCACGGGGTGACCACCAGCGTGGAGATGTACTTCCACCCCGACCGGATGGCCGCGGCGGTGCGGCGCACCGGCGCCCGTGGCGTCATCACCCACCCGCTGATCGGGCTGCCCGGGTTCGGCACGTTCGACGCGCAGCTCGCCCGCGCCACGGACTCCGCCGGCACCGGGGACGAGCAGGTCGAGTGGGGCATCGGCCCGCACTCGGCCTACACGGTGCCGCTGCCGGTGCTCACCCAGGCGGCCGAGGTGGCACGCGAGCACGGCCTGCTGCTGACCACCCACGTCGCCGAGACCGCCACCGAGGGCGCGGGCCTGCTGGCCCAGCACGGCCTGAGCGTGCCGCAGCTGCTCGCCGCGCACGACGTGCTCGGTGGCCGGGTGCTGGCCGCCCACTGCGTGCACATGGACGACGGCGACCTGGAGCTCTGGCGGGAGTACGACGTCGCCGTCGCGCACTGCCCGAGCAGCAACACCAAGCTGGCCAGCGGCACCGCCCGGCTGCGGGACATGCTCGATCTCGGCATCCGGGTGGGCATGGGCACCGACGGCCCGGCGTCCAACGACAACCTCGACCTGTTCGAGGACCTCCGGCTCGCTGCCCAGCTGGCCCGGCTGCGCGAGGGGGACGCCACCGCGCTCACCGCCCCGGAGGCGTTCTGGCTGGCCACCGGTGGGGCGGCCGCGGCGATCGGCCGCGACGACCTCGGCCAGCTGACCGCCGGACGGCGCGCGGACCTGGTGCACGTGGACACCGAGGACATCGCCTTCGTGCCGGTCGGCGAGATCACCGACCTGCTGACCCACCTGGTCTGGTCGGTGGGCTCCCGGCACGTGCGCGACACCTGGGTCGCCGGCCGCCAGGTGCTGGCCGACGGCGTGTCCACGACGGTCGACGAAGCCGAGCTGCGCGCCGACGTCCAGACCCGCGCGATGCGCCTCGCGGGGCGCTGATGCCGCGGGGCACTGTGCGCTGACTGCCCGTTCCAGCGGCGGAACGGGCACGGAGCGCACAGTGCCCGGCGCCGTCCACAGGGCGTCGGCGGCGCCGGCGTGGCCGCGGCACGCTCACGCTCCGTGGTGGTCGACCTGCGTGCGCTCCTCGGACCCGACGGCGTCGCGTGCATCGCCGACCTGGCCGGGCGCAGCGGCTCGACCAGCGTCTCCCGGTGGATCGCCGGCGGACGGCTGCTGCGGCCGCTGCCGCACGTCGTCGTCCTGCCGGAGTGCGCGGGGCGCTGGCGCACCCGGGCGCTGGCCGCGACCCTGTCCACCGGCGGGGTGCTCAGCCACGCGTCAGCGCTGACGGCGCACGGGCTGGCGCCGGAGGTCGACCGGGTGCACGTGTCGATCGACGCGCGGCGCCGGGCCCCCGCCCGGACGCGCCTGCTGACGGTGCACCGGGTGACCGGGCTGTCCGCCCTCCGGGTCGACGGGCTGCCGGTCAGCCCCCTGGCCCGGGCGCTGGTGGACGCCTGGGGTCAGGCACACGGCGGACGGCGAGGCGCACGGGACCGGGACGTCGCCCGGGCGGGGGTGATCACCGCGGTCCGTGAGCGGCGGGTCACGGCGCCGGTGCTGCACGGGCAGCTGGCCCGTCGGCCGCAGCTGCCCGGTCGGGCGGCGCTGGTCGAGCTGGTCGGGCAGGTGGCCGGCGGGTCGCACAGCGAGCTGGAGATCTGGGGCATGGCCCACGTGCTCGACGTCCCCGGACTCCCACCGTGCGTGCAGCAGCACCGCGTGCAGCTGCCCCGGGGCGTGGTGTTCCTGGACGCCGCCTGGCCGGAGCTGATGCTCGCGGTGGAGCTCGACGGTGCGGCGTTCCACGGCAGCCGGGAGGCGCGGGAACGCGACCTGCGGCGGGACGCGGCACTGGCCGCGCTCGGCTGGCTGGTGCTGCGCTTCAGCTACGCGCGGCTGACCCGCGAGCCGGCTGCCTGCCAACGGGAGATCGCCGCCGCCCACGCGTGCCGCCGAGACCTGTTCCGCCGCTGACCCGAGACGTGCCCGGGAGCACTGTGCGCCCCGTGCCCGGTCGGGTGCCGAACCGGGCAGCAGCCGCACAGTGCCCGCCCGTAGCGGCCGCCCGTAGCGGCCGCCCGGAGCGGCCGGTGGAGCGGCCGGTGGGCCCGTCGTGTCCCGGCTACCGTTGGCCGGCGAGGCGCCGACGGCGCGCGTGAGGGGAGGCTGCGATGACGCTGCTCGGACGACTGCGGGGCATCGCCGCCCGCACCCGGCCGGTGCACCCGGAGACGGCGCGGGCGCTGGCCGAACGCTGGGCGGCGCTGCCGGCGCACGTGCAGACGCCGGCGCAGAGCCTGGGCCGGCACGCGGTCGGCTGCGAGGGCACCCACGGCGTGTTCCCGAAGTGCAACCTGACCTGCACGCCCTGCTACCACTCCGCCGACGCCAACAAGGTGCGGGTCGACGGGCAGCACACCGTCGACCAGGTCGAGCAGCAGATGGCCTACCTGAAGCAGCGGCGCGGCCCCTACGCCCACGCCCAGCTGATCGGCGGCGAGGTGAGCCTGCTGCCGCCGGACGACCACGCCGCGGCGCTGCAGGCCATGCGGGCGCACGGGCGGTCGCCGATGTCGATGACCCACGGTGACTTCGACCCCGAGTACCTGCGCGCGCTGGTCACCGACGGCGACGGGCGGCTGCGGTTCGACCGGGTGAGCTTCGCGGCGCACTTCGACATGCTGATGCGCGGCCGCCGCGGCGCGGTCAAGCCCCGGTCGGAGGCCGAGCTGCACCCGTTCCGCGAGCGGTTCGTGCAGATGTTCCGCGACCTGCGCGCCGAGACGGGCCTGCAGTACTACCTGGCGCACAACATGACGGTCACCCCGGCCAACCTGGACCAGGTGGCCGAGACGGTGCGCGCGGTGCTGCCGATGGGCTTCTCGATGATGAGCTTCCAGCCGGCCGCGCACGTCGGGGACGACCGTCGGTGGAAGGAGTCCTACACCGCGGTCGACGTCGACGCGGTCTGGGCGCAGCTGGAGCAGGCGCTGGGCCACCGGGTGCCGCACGAGGGGATCGAGTTCGGCGACCCGCGCTGCAACCGGGTCGCGTTCGGCTTCCTGGTCGCCGGTCGCTGGCACGGGGTGATCGACCCGGACGACGCCCACGACCGCGCGGCCCGCGACCGCTTCTTCGCGCACTTCGGCGGCGTGGCCTTCGGCGGCACGGCCCCGCTGCCGCTGGTCGGCAAGCTGCTCCGGGTGCTGCGCCGGCACCCCGCCGACCTGCCGGTCGCGCTGGGCTGGGCGCGGCGCACGGCGCGCCGGGCCGGTGGGGCCCGCGCGCTGGTGCGGGCCGCCCGGAGCGGTGCCCTGGGCCTCATGACGTTCGAGGTGCACAGCTTCATGGACGCCGCGCAGGTCGGCCCGGCCTGGGAGCTGATGCAGCGCGGGGAGCAGGCCACCGACCCGCAGCTGCGCGCCACCCAGGAGCGGCTCGCCGCCTGCACCTACTCGATGGCCCACCCGGAGACCGGCGAGCTGGTGCCGGCCTGCGCGCAGCACTCGGTGCTCGACCTGGCGGAGAACGCGCAGCTGCGCACGCTGCTACCGCTGACCGTCGTGGGCTGAGGCGACCTCCCGCGGGTCGGCCAGGGGGACGACGCAGCGGGCACCGAGCGGGATCCGCAGCCCGACCTCCGCGCCGACGACGGCCTCCTGGCCCGGCGGCAGCTCGGCGTCCACGGCGGCCGGCTCGGCTCCGGCCACCTCGACGGTGACCAGGGACCGCAGCCCCCGCCGGCGGACCTGCACCACGGTGCCGCGGGCGTCGGCGTCCGCGGCGGCGACGAGGGTGACCGCCTCCGGGCGGACGACGAGCACCCCCCGGCCCTCCGCGGCAGGTGCCGGGAGCTCGAGGTCGCCGAGTGCGGAGCGGTGCCGGCCGCCGGCGACGGTCCCGGGCACCTCGGTGCGCCCGCCGAGCAGGCGGCTGACCGCCAGCGACCGGGGCCGCGTGTACAGCTCCCGCATCGGCCCCAGCTGCTGCAGCCGGCCGGCGTCGAGCACCGCGACGGTGTCGGCCAGCGCGTCGGCCTCCGCCGGGTCGTGGGTGACCAGCAGCACCGTGGGGGCGAGCCGCAGCCGGAGGTCGGCCAGCAGCTCGTGCATCTCCTGGCGCAGCCCGGTGTCCAGCGCGCTGAACGGCTCGTCCAGCAGCAGCACCCGAGGCTCGGCCGCGAGCGCCCGGGCCAGCGCCACCCGCTGCGCCTGGCCGCCGGACAGCGCCCGCGCCGGCCGGTGGCCGAACCCGCCCAGCTGGACCAGCTCGAGGTACCGCTCGGCGCTCTCCCGCACCTGCCGCCGGGGCAGGCCGCGCACCCGGTCGGCGAAGCCGACGTTGTCCCGCACCGACAGGTGGGGGAACAGCAGCGGGCGCTGGAAGACCATCGCCATCCCGCGCCGCTCCGGGACGACGCCGGCCAGGTCCCGGCCGTCGAGGTGCACGCTGCCCCGGGTCGGGGTGTCCAGCCCGGCGGTCAGCCGCAGCACCGTGCTCTTCCCCGAACCGGACGGGCCCAGCACCGCCACGCACGACCCGGCCGGGACGGCGAGGGTCAGGTCGTCCAGGGCCGGTGCGGCCCCGGCGGTGTGCACCCGGGTGAGCCCGGTCAGCTGCAGCGAGCCGCTCACCGCCGGGCCCGCCGGCCGATCGAGCCGATCACGACGAGCAGTGCGACCGGGGGCAGCACCGCCGACAGCGCCAGCACCGCCACCTGGGCGTCGTTGCCGGTGGCCGAGGCGGCGGCGCCGACCAGCAGCGGCAGGGTGACCAGCCGGCCACCGCCGACGAGCAGGGTCACGACGTAGTCGCTCCACCCGACCAGGAACGCCAGGAACGCCGCGCCCGCGATCGCCGGGGCCAGCAGCGGCAGCTGCACCGAGCGCACCACCCGCCAGGCGGAGGCGCCGAGCAGCCGGGCCTCCTCGTCGTGGTGCCGGTCGTGGGCGGCGTACGCGGCCCGCATCACCACGGTCGTGTACGGGATCGCCGCCACGGTCAGCAGCAGCACCAGCCCGACCTCGGCAGGCACCCGGAGCCGCAGCAGCAGCACGTCCAGCCCGAGCGCGACGGCGAAGGGCGGCAGCACCAGCGGGGAGAGCAGCACCCCGAACACCAGCCCGGGCGCGCGCAGGGCGCCCGAGGTCAGCGCCCGGCCGGCCAGCGCGCCCAGCGGGGTGGCCAGCAGGGCCACCGCCGTCCCGAGCACCGCCGACCGGACGGCGGCGGGACCGGCGCCGGCGGCCCGGGCCTCGGCCAGCCCGGTCGTCCCCCAGGCCTGGGGCAGCAGGGCCGGCGCCGACCAGCGGTCGGCGGCGGCCCACAGCAGCAGCGGTACCAACGGGAGCACCAGCCAGACGGCGAGCGCGCCGCGCCCCAGTCGGGAGCCGAGCCGGGAGACGAGCACCGGTGCGCTCACTGCTCGGCCGCCAGCCGGCGCAGCGACCGGAGCGCGACCAGCACGGCCACCAGCCCCAGCGCCGACGTGGTGACCGCGACCGCGGCGGCCTGGGGCCGGGCGGCGAGGTCGATGGAGGTGAACAGCCGGACGGCGAGCACCGGCAGCGGCTCCGGTGCGGGGCGGCCCAGCAGGGCGGCGACCTCGTAGGAGCCCAGCGTGTAGACGAAGCTCACCGCCGCGGAGGCGGCCAGCGCCGGGGCGGCCAGCGGGAGGGTGACGTGCCGGAAGCGGGCCCACCGGCCGGCGCCCAGCAGCGCGGCGGTCTCGGTGTAGGAGGCCACCCGGCTGCTGAGCGCCCCGGCGACCACCAGGGCGATGAACGCCGACTCCTTCCAGGCGTACTCGGCACCGACCGCGATCCACCAGCGGCCGCCCACCAGCGCCGGCCAGTCCGCGGGGGCGATGCCCAGCAGTCGGGGCAGGAACCCGGCGTCGGCCAGCAGCAGCCCCATCGCCGCTGCGCCCACGAGGTGCGGGACGGGGATGGTCAGCGAGCTGAGCGTGGCCAGCAGCCGGCTCCGCCGCGCCCCGGCGGTCACGGCCAGCGCCAGGCAGAGCCCGACCACGGTGGCCACCGCCGTCGCCCCGGCCGCGATCGCCAGCGACAGCCGGATCGAGGTGCCCAGCTCCGTGGCCCGCCAGGCGTCCAGGGACAGCTCCGGCCGGCCGACCAGCGGGGTCAGGCCCAGGCTCAGCAGGACGGCGGAGGTCAGGGCGGCACCGACGACGACCACCACCGGCACCACAGCGGGCAGCACCAGCAGGGTCGCGCGGCGGGACCCGGCGCCGGACCGGCCGGCTGCGGTCACCCGGCCGCGACCTCGCGCCGCCAGCCGTCGTCCAGCGGCGTCACCCAGTCGGCCGAGAGCTCCGGGTCCGCGCCGGCGGAGAGCTCCTCGTAGCTGGGCACCACCGGTGACTCGGGCAACGCCTCGAACCCGGCCCGCGCGTCGTCGTCGAGCCGGTCCAGGTCCAGCACGGTGAACTGCCCCCAGACCTCCGGGCGGGCCTTGGCCAGCTGCTGCTCCGGTGAGAGCGCCAGGTCGGCGACGACCATCGCGCCGGCCTGGTCGCCGGAGGTGGACGGGATCGCCAGGAAGCTGGCGTTGCCCAGCGTGCCCTCCTCCAGCGTGAGCACCCGGGTCGTCTCCGGGAAGGTGCCGTCGGCGACCAGGTCGTCCAGCGTCGCCGGGCCGTAGGTCATGGTCATGTCCACCTGGCCGTCGGCGAACAACCGGTCGAGCTCCTGCTGGGTCTGCGGGTAGGTGTCCCCGCCGCGCCACAGCGCGGGCGCCAGCTCGGCCAGCCGGTCGTAGAGCGCCGGGCTCAGCTCGTCGTAGGCCTCGGCCGAGTGCTCCAGCGGCACCTCGTCGACGCCGCCGGACACGCTGTAGAGCACCTGGCGCAGGAACGCCGAGCCGGTGAAGTCCGGCGGGGCCGGGTAGGTGAACCGGCCCGGGTTGGCCTCCGCCCAGTCGAGCACCCCGGCCAGCGTCGTCGGCGGGTCGGGCACCCGTGCGGCGTCGTACACCAGGCTGAACTGGGCCTTGTGCCAGGGCGCCTCGCAGCCGTCGACCGGGGTGCCGAAGTCGCTGGTCAGCAGCGGGTCGTCGGGGTCGGTGCCGGCCATGGCGGGCAGCATCGACGTCCAGTCGCACAGCCAGGCGCCCGCCTGGCGCCCGGTGGCGAAGTTGTCGCCGTTCACCCAGACCAGGTCCACCTCGCCCTCGGTGACGCCGGCCTGCCGCTCGGAGAGGACGCGGTTGACCGCATCGCCGGTGTCGGCGATCGGCACCCGGCGCAGGGTCACGCCCAGCTCGACCGCCGCGGGAGCCAGCACGTCGTCGACGTAGGCGTTGCCCTGCACGTCGCCGCCGTACATCCACAGGTCGACCGTCTGCCCGTCGGCCTCGGCGAGGACGTCGTCCCAGGAGCGGTCCTCCGCCACCGGCGCCGCCGCGTCCGGCGCGGCGCACCCGGTCAGGACGACGACCGGGGCGCACGCTGCGACCAGCGCACGGCCGTACCAGCGGTGGAGCACGGTCACGGGTGGTGCCTCCCTGGCGTCGGTCCGCCCGGCCGGCGGGGTGGCCGCGGCCCCGGGGCTGCGCCAAGATCGTGCCCTACCCGATGGTGCCCCGCCACCGGGTCCACGTGCTGGGCGAGGATCGGAGACCGGGTGCTCGACGCTGCCGCGCGGCGGGTGCTCGACCGGCCGCTCGCCCGGGTCGCCGGCGTGCTGGACCGCTCCTGGGTGAGCCCGGACCGGCTGACCGCCGCCGGCCTGGTGCTGGGCCTGGGCAGCGCCGCCGCCGCGGCGGCGACCCTGTGGTGGCCGGCGCTGGCCCTCTGGCTGGTGTCCCGGCTGGCCGACGGGCTGGACGGCCCGCTGGCCCGGCGGCGGCACGCGGCGGGTGCCCCCGGGGACGCCGGCGCGGGCGGGTTCTTCGACATCACCGCGGACTTCGGTGTCTACGGCGCCGGCGTGCTGGGCGTCGCGCTCGGCGTGGCTGCCAGTGGTGACCCGTGGGAGCCGTTCGCCGCCGTGCTGCTGGCCTACTACGTCAACGGCGCGGCGTTCCTGGCCTTCTCCTCGCTCGCCGAGCGGGCCGGCCGGCAGCTGGACGACGGCCGTTCGCTGTCCTTCCTCGGCGGCCTGGCCGAGGGCACCGAGACGATCGTGGTGCACGCGCTGTGGCTGCTGCTGCCGGCGTTCGCCTGGCAGCTGGCCTGGGTCTGGGCCGGGGTGGTCGGCATCAGCGCCGTCCACCGGATGTGGGCGGGTCACCGCGCGCTGCGCTGATCCAGCCCCGCGCGCAACCGGACCAGGCCGCGCAGCGCCAGCCGGACCGCCGGGGCGCGCAGCCGGGCGCGCACGTCGGCGAGGGCGGCGTTCCACGCCGCGTCGTTGTAGGTCGGGTAGGGGTGCGTGGTGCCGGCGAGGTCCTGCACCCGCAGCCCCTGCCGGACGGCGAGGGTCAGCTCGCCGAGGCTCTCCCCGGCCCGCGGACCGATCAGGGTCGCCCCGCGCAGTCGCCCGCGCCGGTCGTGCACCAGCGTCGCGGAGCCGGCGGTGAGGTCCTCGGCGATGGCCCGGTCGATCTCGGTGTGCGGGAGGCGCCGCACGGTCAGCCCGGCGGCCGCTCCCTCGGCCGGGCTCAGGCCGACCGAGGCGACCTCGGGGGAGGTGTAGGTGACCCGGGGGACGACGGGGTCGACCCGGCGGCGCAGTCCGAGCACCGCGTTGCTCGCGGCCAGGCTGCCGCGCACGCCGGCGACGTGGGTGAACCGCGGGCCACCGGTGACGTCGCCGGCCGCCCAGACCCGCGGGTTGCTGGTGCGCAGGGCGTCGTCGACGACCACGCTGCCGTCCTCGGCCAGCTCCACCCCGGCCGCGGCGCAGCCCAGGTTCTCAGTGCGGGCCCGGCGCCCCACGGCCACCAGCAGTCGGTCGAAGGGCACGGTGCCGCCGTCGGCCAGCTGGAGCGCACCGCCGTCCCGGTCACCGGTGACCGCGACCGCCCGGGCGCCGTTGCGCACGTCGACGCCGTCACGGACCAGCGCGGCGGTGACCAGCTCGGAGGCCTCCTCGCTCTCCACGGCCAGCAGCCGGTCGGCGGAGTTGACCACCGTGACCTGCGCGCCGAGCCGGGCGAACGCCTGCCCGAGCTCGCAGCCGATCGGCCCGCCACCGAGCACCGCCAGCCGGGACGGCAGCGTCGTCAGGCCCCACACCGTCTCGTTGGTGAGCGGGTCGACGCCGGCGAGGCCGGGGACGGGCGGGAGCGCCGGACTGGAGCCGGTGGCGATGACCGCGGCCCGGAACCTGGTCTCCCGGCCGTCGACGGTGGCCCGGCCGGGCCCGGTGAGCACGGCGTCGCCGGTCAGCACGGTCACGCCCTTGCGGCGCAGGGTCGCCGGGGAGTCGACCGGCTCGATCGTGGCGATGGCCTGTTTCACGTGGATCATGACCTGGCCGAAGTCGACCTCCACACCGGAGACGTCCACCCCCAGCCGGGCGGCGCCCCGGGCGTCGGCCGCCGCCGTCGCCGAGGCCAACAGCGCCTTCGACGGCACGCAGCCGGTGTACAGGCAGTCGCCCCCGGTGCGCTCCCGCTCGACCAGCAGCACCCGGGCGCCCAGCGAGGCTGCAGTGGTCGAGGCGACGATGCCGGCGGTGCCGCCACCGACGACGAGCAGGTCCCAGACCGCGGGCTCCCGGTTCATCGGGCGCTCGGAGCCGACAACGGCTTCGCAGGTGTGCTCACGTCGGACAACGCTAGGCGCGTCCGGGCCCGCCGCGGCCACCACCCTGGTCGAGCGGACCAGCCGCTTGGTGGCGCTGCTGGCGTCGTCCGCGGGCAGGAAGGCCGAGCAGGTCCACCCCGCACTGGCCGTCGCGATCCAGCGAGTGCCTGCTCAGCTGCGCCGCGCCCTGACCTGGATCAGGGCGAGGAGATGACCTGGCCTGATGCTCGGCCACCCGTCAGCGATCACATGGCAATGGCTCGATGACCTACCGGTCGGGAACAGCCGACGTCAGGATGTGGTCAGGGAGTTCGGCGACGACGGCGTCGAGGAACGTCCCCAGCGACCCGGGCTCGGCCGAGGCCGCGATCCAGCGCCGGTAGGACTCCCGCCAGATCGTCAGCACCAGCCCTGCCGCCAGGCTCGCCTCGTCGGCAGTGACACCTCGCTCCTGCAGGAAGCGCTGGACCTGCTGCTGCCAACGCAACTGCTGAGCGAGGTCGCGGGCCCGCAGAGCAGGGTTGTCGTCCAGGACCCGCTCTCGGGCGCACTTGACCTCAGGGTCCTTCTCCGCCGACCCGGCCAGGGCGCGTACCCCTTGCAGGAGCTGGGCCAGGGGTGGGACGTCGGGGTCGGCGGTGGCGGCCGCCTCCACGACGTCGGCGAACACGTCTTCGTCGGCGGCGAACATCGCCTCGTCCTTGTCGCGCACGTGGCGGAAGAAGGTGCGCGTGGACATGTCCGCGGCATCAGCGATGTCGGCGACCGTCGTCGCCTCGTATCCGCGCGCGGCGAACAACCGCAGGGCGTGCTCGGCCAGCGAACGCCGGGTGGCGGCCTGCCGCCGTTCGCGGGGGGTGAGTCGCTCCACGACCCCATTGCAGCACACGGCACCTTGACAATCTCGGTCAAGATGACACATCGTGCCAACTAGTCACATTGGGACTGAAACCCGACCCGACAGGAGCTCCCCATGGACGTCACCGGTTCCACCGCACTGATCACCGGCGCCTCCGGCGGCATCGGCGCCGGCATCGCGAAGGCCCTGGCCGCCCGTGGCGCCGACGTCGTGCTCGTCGCCCGCAGCGCGGACAAGCTCGAAGCCCTGGCGGGCGACATCCGAGCCCACCGCGGTCGTGACGTCCTCGTCGTCCCGGTCGACCTCTCCACCCCTGACGCCGGCCCCCGGGTACAGGAGGCGTTGGCTGCGCGGCACGTCGACATCCTGGTCAACAACGCCGGTTTCGGGCTCAGCGGCCGACTGGCCGAGACCGAGGACCTGTCCCGGCTGAGCGCCATGATCACCCTGAACTGCACCACGCTGACCGACCTCACCGCCCGCTTCCTGCCCGCCATGATCGAGCGGGGTCACGGAGCCGTGGTCAACATCGCCAGCATGGCCGCGTACATGCCTGCGCCCGGCTTCGCCGCCTACGCCGCATCCAAGGCGTTCGTCCTGTCCCTGACGCAGGCGCTGTGGGCCGAGACCCGTGGCACCGGGGTCCGGGTGGCAGCCCTGTCCCCGACGGTGACCGACACCGGCTTCTTCGACGTCGCCGGGGAGAGCGCAGGTGCAGGGCTGCGCCGGCGCAGCGTGGACCAGGTGGTCGCCACCTTCTTCGACACCCTGGACGCCGACCGTCCCGTCGTCGTGGACGGCCGACGCAACGAAGTCCTCGCCGCCGCAGCCCACCTCACCCCCAGAGGACCGTTCTTGCGCGTGCTCGGTCCCCGCTTCGCCGACAGGGTCTCCGCGGCTCCCGTCCCGTGAGCGACGCACGCGGCCGTCGGGTCGGTCGCCCTCTCCCCTCCTGGAGTGGGGTGCGGACCGGGCGGGGATGATCCAGCAGGTGATCTCTCCGGCGTCCGTGTACGACGTGCTGGTGGTCGGTGCGGGCCAGGCCGGGCTGGGCACGGCCTGGTGGCTGGCCCGGAAGGGCGTCCGCGATGTGGTGGTGGTCGACGCCGCCGAGGTCGGGGGCAGCTGGTTGCGCCGCTGGGAGAGCCTGCAGCTGTTCACGCCCCGCCGGTTCAGCAGCCTGCCGGGGATGGCGTTCCCGGCCGGGCCGACGCCGACGCCGGACCGGGTCGAGATGGCGGACCACCTGCAGCGCTACGCCCGCCGACTCGACGTCCCCGTGCGGTCCTGGACCCCGGTGACCCGGCTGACGCCGCACCCGGTGGGCTTCTGCGCCGAGACCCGGGAGGGGCCGGTGCTGGCCCGGCACGTGGTGCTGGCCACCGGCCCGTTCGCCCGGCCGCGGGTGCCGGCCGCGGCCCAGGAGCTGGACCCGGCGGTCGCCCAGCTGCACTCCGCGGACTACTGCCGGCCCGCCGACCTCCCCGCGGGTCCGGTGCTCGTCGTCGGCGGCGGCAACTCCGCCGCGCAGCTGGCCGTCGAGCTGTCGGCCACCCACGAGGTGACCGTGCTCAGCCCGCGGGAACCCCGGTTCCTGCCGGAGCGGGTGCTCGGCGTGAGCGTCTACTGGTGGCTGCTGCTGTCCGGGGTGCTCAACGCCGGCGGCGACAGCTGGGTCGCCCGGGGCATCCGCCGGCGCGGCGACGCGATCATCGGCCGGGAGCTGCGCCGGCTCCGGGACGACGGCGTCATCGGCTGGCGGACCGGGCGGGTGGTCGGCGCGGGAGGCGACCGGGTGCACCTGGACGACGGGCGGACCGAGCAGGTGTCCGCCGTGCTGTGGTGCACCGGCTTCCTGCCGGAGACCGGCTGGATCGACGTGCCGGGCGCCCTGGACGCCGATGGGCAGCCGGTGCACGACCGCGGGGCCTCGCCGGTGGCCGGGCTGCACTGGATGGGGCTGCCGTGGCAGACCCGGGTCAACTCCTCGATCATCGACGGCGTCGACCGGGACGCCCGGCGCACCGCCCGCCGGATCGCCCGGAGCAGCGGCCGGTCCCGGCAGCGGGACGGAGACCGGCCGGGGGGATGAGATCCTGCCCGGGATGATCGACGTGGTCCCGGGCGGTCTGCTCCCCGAGGGCCTGACCCCCGAGGTGCTCGCGCTCGTGCTGCTCGCCGCGCTGGCCGCCGGGTGGATCGACGCCGTCGTCGGTGGCGGCGGCCTCCTCCAGCTGCCCGCGCTGCTGCTGGTCCCGGGGATCAGCCCGGTCCAGGCCCTCGCGACGAACAAGCTGGCGTCGATCTTCGGCACCACGACGAGCGCCGTCACCTACCACCGCCGCGTGCACCCGGACCTGCGGACCGCCCTCCCGATGGCGGGGATCGCCCTGGCGTGCAGCTTCGCGGGGGCCTCGGTGGCCGCGGCGTTGCCCGCCAGTGTGTTCAAACCGGTCATCGTGGTCGCGCTCGTCGCGATCGCGGCGTTCACCGTGCTGCGCCCCGCCCTGGGTGAGGTGACCGCGCTGCGGCACAGCGGACGTCGCCACCACGGCGTCGCCGCGGCGACGGGCGCCGCGATCGGCTTCTACGACGGCATCCTGGGACCGGGCACCGGGTCGTTCCTCGTGTTCGCCCTGGTGTCGCTGCTGGGGTACGACTTCCTCCACGCCAGCGCGAAGGCGAAGATCGTCAACGTCGCCACCAACCTGGGGGCGTTGCTCTTCTTCGTCCCCTACGGCGCGGTCTTCTGGGGCCTGGGGCTGCTGCTCGGCGCGGCCAACACGCTCGGGGCCTACCTCGGCGCGCGGACGGCGACCGCCCGGGGCAGCCGCTTCATCCGGGTCGTCTTCCTGGTCGTCGTCACCGCGTTGATCGGCCGGGTCGGCTGGGACGTCTGGACGGAGAACGTGCGCCCGATCCTGGGCTGAGGCCCTGGGCGGTCAGGCGCGCAGCGAGACCGTCTGACCGCGGCCCACGGTGCGGATCTCGCCCGGTGCCCGGCGGGCGGCCACCTCGGCGACGAAGTTCCCCAGCGGGTCCTTGAACAGGCCGTAGTCGTCGTAGTGCACCGGCACGGTGACCGGGGGCGTGAGCAGCTCGACCAGGTCCGCACCCTGGCGGGCGTCCATCGTCACCGTGATGCCGGCGACCTTGGTGCCGCCCAGGTGCGGGACCATCGCGTCCAGCGGGCCGCACCGCTGCAGCACCTCGCCGAGGAACGGCCGGTACAGGGTGTCGCCGCTGACGTAGCCACGCCAGCTGACGGCACCGTCGCGGACCAGCTCGAGCACGCTGCCCATCACCTGCGGCAGCAGCCGGGCGAGCGGCCCGGGGCCGTGCACGCCGGGCACGCTGGTGACCCGCAGGACGGCGTCCCCGCGGGTGAGCTCGTGGGTCTGCCAGGGCCGCAGGTCGGAGGTCTGGGTGAAGCCCCGCTTCGCCAGGCAGTCGGCCGCCTCCGGGGTGGTCACCACCGGGGTCTCCCTGGGCAGCGACCGGGTGGCCACCCGGTCCCAGTGGTCGCCGTGCATGTGGCTGAGCAGGACGGCGTCCAGCGCCGGCAGCTGGGCGGGGACGAGCGCCGGGTCGGTCAGCCGCCGGCTGCGCAGGCCGTAGCCCAGGTGCGCCCACTGGCCCCGGTGCAGGAAGTTCGGGTCGGTCAGCAGCGTGAACGGCCCGATCCGCAGCAGCGTCGTGGCCGTGCCACCGAAGGTGAGCGTGACGTCATCCCCGGGTGCGGTCATGGCGGGCGGGTACCCCGCCCCCCGCCGAGGATGCGCCGTTGGTCGCCGGATGCTCTCTCCCGCCCTGAGTGGGTGCGGTGGATGACCAACGGCGTCGGCCGGATCGGTAGCGGGGCTCACCAACTCGCCTCCTGGCTGGTAGACACGGGGCGTGGCACAGCCCCGTTCCGTCGACGAGTCCTTCCTCGCCCTCCCCTTGTCCGCGCTGGCCGATGCGGCGCTGACCCGCGCGGTCGACCTGGGCTGCGAGCACGCCGACCTGCGGGTCGAGCGGATCCGCACCCAGGCCGTCCGGCTGCGCGACGCCCGGCTGGAGGCGCTCGCCGACGGCGAGGACCTCGGCCTGGCGGTGCGCGTCGTGCACGAGGGCACCTGGGGCTTCGCCGCCGGCGTCGTGCTCACCGCCGCCGAGGCGGTCCGGCTGGCCGAGGAGGCCGTCGCGGTCGCCCAGGTCTCCGCGGCGATGAACACCGACCGCGTCGAGCTGGCCCCCGAGCCCAGCTACGACGGGGAGTGGGTGTCGGCCTACGACGTCGACCCGTTCGCCGTCCCGGACGCGGAGAAGACCGCCCTGCTGGTCGAGCTCTCCGAGGGGCTGCTGGCCGCCGACGGCGTCGAGCACGTGCAGAGCAGCGTCTCGCAGGTCAAGGAGCAGAAGTTCTACGCCGACACGGCCGGCACGCGCACCCACCAGCAGCGGGTCCGGGTGAACCCGGAGTTCACCGCGCTCACCGTCGACCGCGCGACCGGCACCTTCGAGTCGATGCGCACGCTGGCCCCGCCGGTGGGGCGCGGCTGGGAGTACCTCACCGGCACCGGCTGGGACTGGCGCGGTGAGCTGGCCGAGCTCCCCGAGCTGCTCCGGGAGAAGGTCAAGGCGCCCTCGGTCGACCCGGGCCGCTACGACCTGGTCGTCGACCCGTCCAACCTGTGGCTGACCATCCACGAGTCGATCGGCCACGCCACCGAGCTGGACCGCGCGCTCGGCTACGAGGCCGCCTACGCCGGCACGTCCTTCGCGACCGTCGACAAGCTCGGCAGCCTGCAGTACGGCTCGCCGCTGATGCACGTCACCGGCGACCGCACCACCGAGCACGGCCTGTCCACCGTCGGGTGGGACGACGAGGGCGTCGCCGGGCAGCAGTGGGACCTGGTCCGCGACGGCGTGCTCGTCGGCTACCAGGTCGACCGCAACATGGCACGGCTGCGCGGGATGGAGCGCTCCAACGGCTGCGCCTTCGCCGACTCCGCCGCCCACGTGCCGGTGCAGCGGATGGCGAACGTGTCGCTGCAGCCCGCCCCGGACGGCCCCTCCACCGAGGAGATCATCGGCGGGGTCGAGCGCGGCGTCTACGTCGTCGGGGACAACAGCTGGTCGATCGACATGCAGCGGTACAACTTCCAGTTCACCGGCCAGCGGTTCTACAAGATCGAGGGCGGCCGGCTGGCCGGCCAGCTCCGGGACGTCGCCTACCAGGCGACGACGACGGAGTTCTGGGGCTCGATGACGGCGGTCGGCGGGCCGCAGACCCACGTGCTCGGCGGCGCCTTCAACTGCGGCAAGGCCCAGCCCGGCCAGGTCGCCCCGGTCAGCCACGGCTGCCCGACCGCGCTGTTCGAGAACACGACCATCCTCAACACGAAGCAGGAGGGTGGGCGATGAGCGCCGTCTCACCGCAGGAGCTCGTCGAGCGGGCGCTGGCCGCCTCGACCGCGGACGGGCAGGTCACCTACGTCACCGACAGCTCGGAGGCCAACCTCCGCTGGGCGAGCAACAGCCTGACCACCAACGGCGCGATGCGCTCCCGGCAGGTCGTCGTCATCTCCTTCGTCGACGGCGGCGCCGGCATGGCCACCGGCACGGTGGCCCGCACCGGCACGCCGGACGTCGCCGAGCTGGTGCGGATGAGCGAGCAGGCCGCGCGGGACGCCGGGCCTGCCGAGGACGCGATGCCGCTGATCAGCGAGGCGCCCCCGGGCGCCGGCGACTGGGACGCCGAGGCCGCCACGACCTCGATCGACGTCTTCGCCGAGTTCGCCCCGGCGCTGGGCGAGGCCTTCGGTGCCGCGCGCGGCCGCGAGGAGCTGCTCTTCGGGTTCGCCGAGCACCAGCTGTCCACCACCTACCTGGGCTCCTCCACCGGCCTGCGCCTGCGGCACGACCAGCCGACCGGGCGGGTCGAGCTGAACGGGAAGAGCACCGACTTCGGCCGGTCGGTGTGGGCCGGCGTCGGCACCCGCGACTTCACCGACGTCTCGGTGGCCGACCTCGCCGCCGAGGTCCAGCAGAAGATGGCCTGGTCGCAGCGGCGGGTCGAGCTGCCGGCCGGGCGGTACGAGACGCTGCTGCCGCCGTCCACGGTCAGCGACCTGATGATCCCGACCTACTGGGCGATGGAGGCCCGGGACGCCGACGAGGGTCGCAGCGTGTACGCCCGCACCGGGGGCGGCAACCGCATCGGCGACCGGCTGGCGCAGCTCCCGCTGACCCTGCGCAGCGACCCGTCCGCGCCCGGGCTGGAGACCGCACCGTTCCAGGTGGTCGGCGGCTCGTCGGGCAGCGCCTCGGTCTTCGACAACGGCATGGCGACGCCGGCCGTCGACTGGATCGCGGGTGGCGTGCTGACCAACCTGATCCGGCCCCGGGCCTGGGCGCTGACGACGACGGCACCGGCGACCGCGGCGGTGGACAACCTGGTCCTGGAGGACCCCGAGGCCACCGCCACGCAGGCGGAGATGATCGCCCGCACCGAGCGCGGGCTGTTGCTGACCACGCTCTGGTACATCCGGGAGGTCGACCCGCAGACGCTGCTGGTCACCGGCCTGACCCGGGACGGCGTCTTCCTCGTGGAGGACGGCGAGGTGACCGGTGCGGTGAACAACTTCCGGTTCAACGAGTCGCCGGTCGACCTGCTGGGCCGGGCCACCGAGGCCAGCCGCAGCGTGCGGACCCTGCCGCGGGAGTGGAACGACTGGTTCACCCGGGCCTCGATGCCGATGCTCCGGGTCCCC
Organism: Modestobacter sp. VKM Ac-2985; assembly: GCF_026967925.1. Classification (GTDB taxonomy): domain Bacteria; phylum Actinomycetota; class Actinomycetes; order Mycobacteriales; family Geodermatophilaceae; genus Modestobacter. Next base: position 478,972 of record NZ_JAPVBI010000002.1, read on the forward strand.
GACTTCAACATGAGCTCGGTCAGCCCGGCCAGCTGACGGGCGACCCGTCCGGGCGGCCGGTGTGCCGCCCGGACGGGGTCAGTCCTCGCGGCGGTCGCGGCCGGTCTGGCCGGGGTCCGGGCTCGAGGTGGCGACCGCCGGGTCGACGGGTCCGCCGGTCGGCTCGGGGCCCTGCGCGGCGGCGTCCGTGGAGGTGGGTTCGGTGGCCGGGTCGGAGCCGGCGGGTTCGGTCATGCCCGCCCGGTACCCCCGTGCGGGCCGGCCGGAACGGTCAGGGGGTGACGGGTCCGCGGCCGACGTCGTCCGGGTCCGGGGTGGGGAAGGCCGTCTCGGTCGGCGGCGTCGCCTCGGCGTCGTCCGATCCCTCCTCGGGGGCGGCCGGCTCCTCGCCCTCGATGCCGAAGCCCGCGGCCGGCGGGGGAGCACCGGCTCCGGGATCGGCCGCCGGGATCCCGTCGTCGCGGTCGGGCAGGTTCGGCTCGAACGGTGTGCTCATCGACATGGCCGGGCCCCTACCCCGCCGGTCGCCGGCGGATGCACCGGCGACCACGCGCGGCTCACCGGGTGGCGGCGAGCGCTTCCTGCAGCAGCGGGGTGAGCTCCGCGACGGCGTAGGGGGCGGAGAGCACCGTGTTGTAGGTCATCGCGCCCCGCAGGTCCAGGTCCGGCAGGACGAGTCCGCCCTCCCGCACGACCGGCAGGTCCTGCAGGACGGCGTCGCCCTCGACCACCGCCCGGCTGGCGTCGTCGGTGAGGACGACGAGCACGTCACCGTCGGCGAGGTCGAGCCGCTCCTGGGACAGCTCCACGTAGAAGCTCTCCCCGGTGTCCTCGGCCAGGATGGGGGCCGGCACCTCGAACCCGAGCTCGTCCATCACCTGACCGCGGGCGTCGGCGGGGAGATAGGCGCCGTACACGCCGCTGAACGGCAGCATGACCGTGGCGGTGGCGCCCTGGAACTGCGGGTTCTCGGCGACCGCGTCGGCGAAGGCCGCGTCGGCCTCGGCGATGAGCTCCTCGGCCCGCTCCTTCTGGCCGAGTGCCCGGGCGATCATCCGCGTCGCCTCGTCGCGCGGGACGCCGTAGGCGCGGGTCCCGGCCGGCCGGACCAGGGTCGGGGCGATCTGGGACAGCTGGTCGTAGACGACCTCGTCGAACCCGGCCGAGACACCCACGATCAGGTCGGGGGCGTAGGCGGCGATCTGCTCGACGTTCACGTCGCCGGTCGACGGGATGACCTCCAGCTCCTGCCCCTGGAGGAGCTCCTCGGCCCACGGGCCGACGCCGGTCTCGCTGTAGAAGGTGTAGGGCTGGACGGCCACCGGGACGGTGCCCAGCGCGAGCACCGGGTCGGAGTCGGTCACCCCGAGGACGACGACCCGCTCCGGCTCCTCCTCGATCGTCGTGCTGCCCCAGAGGTGGTCGATGGTCACCGGGAACGCGTCGGCGGCTGCCGTACCGGCCTCGCTGGGGGCTGCGGCGGTGTCCTCGCTCCCGCACCCGGACAGTGTGAGGAGGACGAGGCCGGCGGTGAGGGCGGCGAACGGGGCGGGACGGCGGGTCACGAGGGGCTCCTCGGTCGGTCGGCAGGATCGACACAGGTTAGCCTTACCTGACCTGGACGAGCCCACTCGGCTGCCGTACGTCTCTCCAGGTCAGTGCGGTGGGCGCCCGACCGTGGCGCTGACCCCAGGGGCGCCCGGGACGCCAGCGGACCAGCGGGACGGCTGGGGTCGGCGCGTCGGTTGTGGCAGCTGAGCTGAACTCGACCGACAAACCGCGTTTCATGCCCCGTTGTCACGGACATGAAACGCAGCTCGTGTCTACTTCCCCACGAACGCCGACGACTACCCCCTGCCTCCCGGCAGGACGGCGAGGGGAGCCCGACATGACGTACCGCCAGAAGCCCTCGATCTTCCAGGTGGGCAAGGTCCACGACAACGGCCCGGCCGTGATCGTGTCCGGCTGGGGCCTGGGCATGTGCGCCTCGTCGTGCCGATGCCACCGCAACCCGGAGGACGGTCAGCTCTCCCTCGCCGAGGACCAGGCCGGCGGCAGCCTCGGCCTGCGCAGCTTCACCGAGACCGGCGACTGCGACTGCTGCGAGGCGTGGACGTCGGCAGAGCTGGCCGCGATCCTGCGCGACGTGGCCGCGGTCGAGGCCCTGGACGCCTCGGAGCCGGCCGCCGGCTGAGCTCCACCTGCTCCGACCGAGCCGCCCACCGGGAAACCGGTGGGCGGCTCGTCGTCGTTCTCCGGCCCACGGCCCGGGTCGCCCATGTCGTGGACGGGGGACCTGCGTGGCCGTCGGCGCGCTGTGCGGCGCCGTCGCTGATCGCCTCGTGCCGCCCACCCGGGGACAGGAGGGGCGCGCGAGGCTGGTGGGACAGGGGGCCACTGTGGACCGATCGGTCCCGGCGCGCCGCGCCTCTTGACAAGAACGCGATCTCCCTACCGTCCGTCGAGACGTGCACGGAGTCCCTCGCCCCTCCCCGGGCGGAACGTGCGCAGACGGAGGTCCAGTGAACCGATCGACCAACCGGCGGTGGACGCGCGCTGCCGCTCTCGCGCTGACCGTCGGCGCGGCCGTCGTCCTGACCCCGTCGGTCGGCGCCGCCGCCCCGAGCACCGCGGGCGAGGCCCGGAAGGCCGTCACCGACGCCGGGCTGGCGATCACCGCCCTGGACGAGCAGGTGCACGAGGCCGAGGCCGCCGCGGAGGAGCACCAGGCCACCGCGGACGCCGCCGCTGCGACGGCCGCCCAGGCGCAGGAGCAGCTCGTGGCGCTGGAGCCGCAGCTGCGGGCGATCGCCCAGACCGGCTACGTCGGCACCACCCGCGGCCGGCTCGCCGCCTTCCTGACCAGCGGCTCGGCCGACGACCTGATCCAGCAGATGAACACCCTGGACCAGCTGGCCACGCACGCGGACGCCATCGTCGCCACGGCCGCCACCGCCCGGTCGGCCGCCGAGCAGGCGCAGCAGCAGGCCACCGCGGCCGCGGCGGCCGCGACGGCGGCGGAGGCGGAGCTGCGGGCGCAGATGGAGCAGCTGGAGGGCGAGCTCGCCGGCTACCAGGCCGACCTCGCCCGGCTGTCGGCCGCCGACCAGGTGCGGGTGCACAACGTCATCTCCGGTCCCGAGGTCGCCGCCCCCGCCCCCGCACCGGCCCCCACCGCGGCCGCCGGGGTCGCCGTGCAGACCGCGCTCGCCCAGATCGGCGACATGTACGGCATCGGCGCCGAGGGCCCGGACTCCTTCGACTGCTCCGGACTCACCCAGTACGCCTACGCCGCGGCAGGCATCTCGCTGCCGCACTCCAGCCGCGCCCAGTCACAGCTGGGCGTCGCCGTCTCGCGGGCGGACCTGCAGCCCGGCGACCTGGTCTTCTTCTACTCGCCGATCAGCCACGTCGGCATGTACATCGGCAACGGCCAGATGGTGCACGCCAGCGTCTCCGGCCGGCCGGTCGCGGTCACCAGCGTGGACAAGGGCGGCTACGTCAGCGCCCGCCGCGTCACCGGCTGAGGAAGGACCGCGCTGGGCTCACTCGTGGAGGAGGCGGCCCTCGGCGAGCAGCTGGACGCAGGCCGCGATCCGCTTCGCCCGGGTCTGCGGGGTCGCGGCGGTGTGCACCCGCCACAGCACGGCGTACCGGTTCGCCCCGTCGAGCCCGGCGAACGCCTCGGCGGCCCCGGGCGCGGCGGCCAGCGCCGCGGTCAGGTCCTCGGGCACGGTGATCGTGGCGGGGCCGGCGTAGGCGCGGTCCCAGCGGCCGTCGGCCTGCGCGGCCTCCACCGCGGCCAGCCCCGCCGGGCGCATCCGGCCCTCGGCGACCAGCCGGGCCACGGTCGCCACGTTCTTCTGCGACCAGACGCTCTTCGCCCGCCGCGGCGTGTACCGGACGGTGAACCAGTCGTCGTCCACCCGGTTGGCCCGGCCGTCGATCCAGCCGTGGCACAGCGCCACCTCGACCGCCTCGGCCGCGGTCAGCGACGGGATGCCCGCCGACTTCTTGGCGATCCTGAGGAACAGCCCCGGGGCCCGGTCGTGCTCGGCGGCCAGCCAGGCGTCGAAGTCGGCGGCGGTGGCGAACGCCCGGCTCTGGAACGTGCTCTCGTCGGCCACGCCGGTCATCGTCCGCAGCCGCGCCGGCGTCGTCCAGGGGATCGGGCGTGCGGTTTGTCCGGGCGGCCGGTCGGCTACCGCAGGGCGGACGGCGCTCAGCAGGGGCGCCGCGACGACGACGGGACGACCGATGGCACGGGCACCTGGTCCCACCGCCCTGTGGCTGGTGCGGCACGGCGAGAGCGTGGGCAACCTCGCCGACGCGCAGGCACACGAGACCGGGTCGGGCCGGCTGGAGCTCGACGTCCGCGACCCCGACGTCCCGCTGTCGGACACCGGCGAGCGCCAGGCCGACGCCCTCGGTGCGTGGCTGGCCGGACTGCCGGCGGACGAGCGCCCGACCACGGTGCTCAGCTCGCCGTTCACCCGCGCGGCCGAGACCGCCCGGCGGGCGGTGGCCGCCAGCGGACTGGACCTGACCGTCCGGTACGACGAGCGGTTGCGGGAACGGGACTTCGGCGTCTTCGACGGGATGACCCGGCACGGGATCCGCGAGGAGCACCCCGACGAGGCCGGCCGCCGTGAGCTGCTCGGCAAGTTCTACTACCGGCCCCCGGGCGGGGAGAGCTGGGCCGACGTCGCCCTGCGGGTGCGCAGCCTGCTGGCCACCGAGGCGCTGCGGCACGACGGCGAGCGGCTGCTCTGCGTCTCGCACCAGGCCGTGATCATGGTGTTCCGGTACGTGCTGGAGGAGCTCTCCGAGCAGGAGCTGCTGGACATCGACGGGGCCGAGCAGGTCGCCAACACCTCCGTGACCCGCTACGAGTCCGCCGACGGCGGGCAGTTCCGGCTGGCCGGGTTCAACGACGTCGACCACCTGGCCGACGCCGACCCGGCGGACGGCGCGCCCGTCACCGAGGAGACCGATGTCCCGACCCCGGCCTGACCACACCCTGGTCAGCCCCCAGGTGCTCCGCGACTGGCGGCTGCCCGAGCCGACCGGCGGCAAGGAGGCCCGCGGCTCGATCCTGGTCGTCGGCGGGAGCACCGAGACCGTGGGCGCGGTGCTGCTGGCGGCCGAGGCCGCGCTGCGCTCCGGCGCCGGCAAGCTCCAGGTCGTCGTGCCCTCGAAGGTCGCCCCCCACGTGTCGATCTCACTGCCCGAGGCGCTGGTCCGCGGCGTGCCGTCGACCGATGCCGGTGCCATCCGGGGCTCCTCGGCCCAGTTCCTCCTCGACCTGGCCGCGGAGGCGTCCGCGGTGCTGATCGGGCCGGGCATGGCCGACGAGCCGGAGACCCGGCGCCTCGTCGAGGAGCTGCTGCCCGAGCTGCCGGGGCCGGTCGCCCTGGACGCGCTGGGGCTGGCCGCCGTCACCGCCGACCCGGCGTGCGTGCACCACCTGGGCGGCAACGTGGTGCTCACCCCGAACCCCACCGAGCTGGCGATCGCGTTGCACGTGGGACAGGACGAGGTCGAGGACGACCTGGCCGGAGCTGCCCGGCGGCTGGCCGAGCAGGCCGAGGCCGTGGTCGGGCTGGGCGGGGCGACCAGCTGGATCGCCACACCGGACGGCCGGCTCTGGGCGGACGAGAACGGCGGCGCCGGGCTCGGCGTCTCCGGCTCCGGGGACGTGCGCGCCGGGGTGGTCGCCGGGCTGCTGGCCCGCGGTGCGGAGCCCGCCCAGGCCGCCGTGTGGGCCGCGCACGTGCACGGCCGGGCCGGTGAGCGGCTGGCCGCGACGGTCGGGCGGTTGGGCTTCCTGGCCCGGGAGCTGCCGCCGGAGATCCCGCGGGTGATGGCCGAGGTCGACCTCTGACCGGGCTCTCCCCGGCGGCCTTCCTCGCCGAGTGGGGCGCCGACGACCCGGTGTGATCTGCTGCGCCCAGCAGCGGGAACCGCCCGCGACCTCGGTGAGGAGTGCAGCAACGTGGCTGACAGCTACATCGGAGCCCTCGACTTCGGTGCCCCGGAGATCGACGAGCAGGCGTTCATCGCTCCCACGGCCGTCGTCGTCGGCAAGGTGATCATGGGCCCGCGCGCCAGCATCTGGTACGGCGCCATCGCCCGCGCCGACTCGGAGGTCATCGAGATCGGTGCGGACTCCAACGTGCAGGACGGTTCCACCCTGCACAGCGACCCCGGGCACCCGCTGGTGATCGGCCGTGGCGTGACCGTCGGCCACAACGTGGTGCTGCACGGCGCCCGGGTCGACGACGACGTGCTGGTGGGCATGGGCAGCACCGTGCTCAACGGTGCGCACATCGGCTCCGGGTCGATCGTGGCCGCCGGCGCGGTGGTCATGCAGGGCGCGCAGATCCCGCCGAACTCCCTGGTGGCCGGGGTGCCGGCGAAGGTGCGGCGGGAGACCACCGAGGACGACCGGACGGCGATCGCGCTCAACGCCAAGAGCTACACCGACCGGCTCGACCAGCACCGCGCCGTCCGGCGGGTGCACGAGGCGGGCTGAGCCGGTGAGCGCCGAGGAGCTGCGCCGTCAGGTCTCCTGGACCGTCGATGACACCTCAGCGGCCCTCCGGGCCGGCCGGTTCCTCGGCGGGGTCGTCCACCTGGTCTCCGCGCTGGCGACCCTGGGCGCGGACGCCGGGATCGGGGCTCGTCGACCCGGGTGGACCGTGCCGGCCGACCCGGACGACTACCTGGACCTCGGTCCGCTGACCCTGCGGCTGCCCGAGTCCGGCCCGTCCGAGCCGGTGCAGGCGACCCGGACCGGGGTCTGGGCGACCCCGGCGGGGAGGCTGGCGCGACGGCTGCCGGTGGAGGCGTGGCGGGTGGTGGCGGCGGTGCCGGGCACCGGCTCGCGCTCGCCCCGCCACCCGGAGGCGGAGTGGCGGCTGGTCCTGAGCGACGGGTCGGACCGGGGTCAGCTGACCGGTGCCTGGCTCGCCCTCGCCTGGATCGGGCACCTGGCCGGCTGGTCCGAGCCGGTGGCGTCCCCCGGCCACGGATGAGCGCCGGGTCGTTCGAGGAGTTCGTCGCCGCGGTGTCGGCGGCGTCCTTCCACACGGCCCATCTGCTCACCGGTGACCGCCGGGCCGCCGAGGACCTGCAGCAGGAGGCGTTGATCGCCGTCCACCGCCGCTGGGACCGGTTCGCCGACCGGACGGAGGCGCTGGCCGCCGTCCGGCGGGAGCTGGTGGCCGCGCACGTGGACTGGCGGTGGAGCCGGGTGGGGGAGTCGTTCGCCCACTCCCCGCTGGTCGCCGGCGCCGGCGGTGTCCCCGGCTTCGGCGCGGCGAGACCGGCGCCCGTCCCGCAGGACGAGACCGCCGCCGCGTTGGCGCAGCTGCCCCCGGTGGAGCGGGCGGCCGTCGCGCTCCGGCACGGCACGGGGCTCCTGGAGGAGCAGGCCGCTGACGCGCTCGGTGCCCCGGTGGACGACGTCCGGGTGCTGACCGAGCGGGCGCTGGGCCGGCTCGGCGAGGTGCTCGGGGTGGACGGCGTCCAGGCCGCGGCACGGGTGCGCGAGCTGGCCGCTCGGACGCCCGCCGACCCCGACGGCGTCCACACCCGGGTGCTGGACGGTGAGCGGTCGCAGCAGCGTCACCGGGCCGGGCTGATCGCCCTGGCGGGGTTCCTGGTCCTCGTCGCCGTGCTGGTGCTGCTCACCGTGTGATCGGGCCCCGCTGCTGGAGAGCAGCGGGGCCCGGCGTCAGTTGCGGGTCGACGCCGTCAGCGGGCAGACGAACGGGTCACGCTCGCCGAGCCCGACGCGGTTGAGGTACTGGACGACGATCCGGTAGGAGCCCACCAGCGACGTCTCGGTGTAGCTGATCCCGTGCTCGGCGCAGTGCGCGCGCACCATCGGCTGGACCTTCTTGAGGTTCGGCCGCGGCATGCTCGGGAACAGGTGGTGCTCGATCTGGTAGTTCAGGCCGCCCATCATGAAGTCGGTGACCCGGCCGCCCTTGATGTTGCGCGACATGAGCACCTGGCGGCGCAGGAAGTCGACCTTGGCGTTCTTCGGGACGATCGGCATGCCCTTGTGGTTGGGCGCGAACGAACCGCCCAGGAGCAGACCGAACACCGCCTGCTGGACCAGGATGAAGGCGACGGCCAGCAGCGGCGGCATGATCAGGAAGACCGCGGCGACGAAGAGCCCGAGCCGGGCCGCGATGATCGCGATCTCCAGCCGGCGGTGCGGCATCGTCTTCTCCCGGGCCAGCGTCGCGACGCTGTTGGCGTGCAGGGCCGCGCCCTCGAAGCAGAGCAGCGGGAAGAACGCCCAGCCCTGGTGCCGGGTCCACCAGCCGCGCAGGCCGGTCATCCGGTCCTCGGCGTCGTCCGGCGTGAAGGCCAGGACCGCGGACTCGATGTCGGGGTCCTTGCCCATCTGGTTCGGGGCGTTGTGGTGCCGGTTGTGCTTCTGCATCCACCAGCCGTAGCCGATGCCGGCGAAGCCGCAGGAGAGCACCCGGGAGCTCCACTCGTTGGCCCGGTGCGAGCCGAAGGCCTGCCGGTGTGCGGTGTCGTGGCCCAGGAAGCCGAACTGGGTGCACACCAGCGAGAGGACGACGGCCAGGCCCAGCTGCCACCAGGAGTCGCCCAGCGCCACGATCGCGACCCAGACCCCGGCGAAGGCGGCCACGGTCAGCGCGATGGCGACCACGTAGTACGGGCGGCGGCGGTTCAGCAGCCCGGCGTCCTTCACCTGCTGGGAGAGCGCGGCGTAGACGCTGACCTGGCGGTCGCGGGGGCGCTCGGAGCGGGGCTGCCGAGCGGGGGGAGGCGTGGAGCCCTCCAGGGTGGTTGCGGTCATCTGCTCTCTCAGAGTGGGTCCCGGGCTGCTCCGGGTGGTGCCGGGCGACCGGCGACGACAGGGGACCGCGCTACGTCTGGATGGAGCACCGCGTGCCGCCGACGGTAGGCGACGGAGCAGGCCCCCGCCACGCCGGTCGTGCGAGGTGCTACGCGAGGGGAGCCCGGACACGCCGGGCGACGGGCAGACTCGCCGGCGTGCGGGTGGCGATCAGGGTGCGGCCGGGCGCGGGGCGGACCGCGGTGGGCGGGGAGCACGACGGCGCCCTCGTCGTCCGGGTGTCGGCGCGCGCCGTGGACGGCAAGGCCACCGAGGCGGCGCTGGCCGCGGTCGCCGACGCCTTCGGCGTCCGCCGGTCCGCGGTCACCCTGGTCACCGGCGCGACCGCCCGTTCGAAGGTGGTCGACGTCGACGGCGGGACCGACGACGCACTCCAAGGGCTGCTGGCCCGCTGACCCCTCCCCCGGGGCCGATGTCGCGCCCCCGGCCCGGCGGGGGAGGCTGTCGGGGTGCGCGCGCTGGTGTTCAAGGAGTTCGGTGGTCCCCTGACGGTCCGGACGCTGCCCGACCCGGCGCCCGGTCGGGACGGCGTCGTCGTCCGGGTGGGCGCCAGCGGGATCTGCCGCAGCGACTGGCACGGCTGGTCCGGCCACGACCCCGACGTCGTCCTGCCGCACGTGCCCGGCCACGAACTGGCCGGCACCGTGGCCGCGGTGGGGAGCCGGGTGCAGACCTGGTCGGTGGGCGACCGGGTGACCGTGCCGTTCGTCTGCGCGTGCGGGCACTGCGGGCCGTGCCGGGACGGCGCCGGGCAGGTGTGTGAGAACCAGACCCAGCCCGGGTTCACGCACTGGGGCTCACTCGCCGAGTTGGTCGCCCTGGACGCCGCCGACGTCAACCTGGTCGCACTGCCCGACGACATGCCGTTCGCCACCGCGGCCGGGCTGGGCTGCCGGTTCGCCACCGCGTTCCGGGCCGTCACCGGCGTCGGGCGGGTGCGGCCCGGCGAGTGGGTGGCGGTGCACGGCTGCGGCGGTGTCGGGCTGTCCGCGGTGCAGGTGGCGGTGGCCGCCGGGGCCCGGGTGGTGGCCGTCGACGTCGCACCCGGGGCACTCGAGCTGGCCCGCGCCTGCGGCGCCGAGCACACGGTGGACGGCGCCGGCGACGTGCCGGCCGCGGTCGCCCAGCTGACCGGTGGCGGTGCGCACGTCTCGCTGGACGCCCTCGGCGCCGCGGTGACCTGCCTCAACTCGATCCGCAGCCTGCGCCCGCGGGGCCGGCACGTCCAGGTCGGGCTGCTGCCGCCCGCGCTCGGCCGCCCGGAGATCCCGATGGACCGGGTGATCGCCGGTGAGCTGGCCCTGCTGGGCAGCCACGGCATGGCCGCGGCCGACTACCCGGCGATGCTCTCGCTCATCACGGCCGGCCGGCTGCGCCCGGAGCTGCTGGTCACGCGCGAGCTCGGGCTGGACGACGCCGGGGCGGCGCTGGTCGCCGTGGGGCGGGACCCGGGGATCGCCGTCGTCACCTCGTTCTGAGCTCAGTCGGTCGGGTCGGCCGTCGTCTCGTCCGCGGTGGTGGGGGTCGGCTCGGCCTCCGTCGTCTCGTCGTCGGTCTGCTCGTCCTCGGTCGTCGCGGTGGTGGGCGTCGGCGCCCGGGTCGGCGTCGGGGTCGACGCCGGTGCGCGGGTGGTGGCGCGGGACGGTGTGGTCACCGGCTCCTCGTCGTCCGTGGGCACCTCGCTGCTCGGCGCCGTCGGGGTGCTCGTCGGCGTCGGGGTCGTCGTGGTCCGGACGTCGCTGGGCAGCAGCGAGTTGGGCACCTGGACCGTCTCCCCGCTGGGGAGGACGACGTCCGTGGTCCCGCTGTCCGGCTGGGGCAGGAGGAGGTTCAGCAGGAACAGCACCACGAACAGGACCCCGAGCACCACGCTCGAGGTGCGGAACCGCCCGATGTGCGCGGGCACCGAGCTCGGCCAGCCCGGCGTGCGCCGGGTGGCCGGCGCGGCGTGCGCCGGCGGCTCGTTCGACTGCGGCAGCACCTTCGTGGGCTGGTCGTCCGATGAGGTGCTCATGCGGTGCTCCCACTCCGTGCCCGGTCCTCGGCCAGCGCCTCGTCCTGGATGCTCACGCCGTCCTGCACGGTGGTGGCCCGCACCGACACGCCCTCCCGGGACAGCGCCAGCGCCACCCGGGCCCGCAGGTCGCGGCCCACGTCGAACTGCTTGCCCGGCAGGGTGCGGGCGACGACCCGGAGGTTGACCTCGTCCAGGGAGAGGCTCTCCACGCCCATCACGCTGGGCTCGTCGAGCAGCAGCTTGTGCAGTCGCGGGTCGGCGAAGGCCCGCTGACCGACCTCCCGCAGCACCTCCTGCACCCGGGTGACGTCCGCGGTCGCGGGCACCGGCACGTCGACGACGGCCCGGGCCCAGTCGCGGGAGAGGTTGGTGACCTTGACGATCTGACCGTTGGGCACGATCACCACCTCGCCGTCGACCGAGCGCACCCGGGTGATCCGCAGGGTGACGTCCTCGACGGTGCCCTCGGCGGGCTCCATGCCGCCGACCACCTGGATGGAGACGACGTCGCCGAAGCCGTACTGCCGCTCGGTGATCAGGAAGAAGCCGGCCAGCACGTCGCCGACGACCCGCTGGGCGCCGAAGCCCAGCCCGACGCCGAGCACGGTGGCCGGGGCGACCAGGCCGGTGACCGGCAGCCCCAGCCGGTCGAGGGCGAAGATGACCGCGATCGACCAGATCAGCACGATCGCCGCCCAGGTCAGCACCTGGGTCAGCGAGTGCCGGTGCTTGGCCGCCTCGGAGCGCACCAGGGCGTCGGAGTCGGTCGCGGCGGCGTCGATCCGGTCGGTGATCGTGGTGCCCGCCCAGCTGATCAGCCGGGCGAGCAGCAGGGCGCCCAGCACGATCAGGAGCGCATCGAGGGCGGGTCCGCGCAGCCAGTAGAAGAAGTCGGTGACCGGTCCTGCGGCGAGCACGTTCATCGACGTCCAGTGTGGCCGGTCGAGCTGTGCGTCGACCGCCTGGGTGGTGCGTGCGGGCCGGGTGGGACAGCAGAGCACGAGGGTGCAGGATTTGCATCCTGGCCCGACTGCGCCGAACGTGGATCTCTGCAACCAGCTGTCCACGCCGTGAGAACCGCGCTGGACCTGCGCACCGACCTGGAGGGGAGGGGCGCCGAGCAGGCGCCGCACCACGTGACGAAGCCACCGAACGACCCGCCCGGTCAGCCGCTTCCCGGCTCGACCAGCGCCGCTGTGACCCAAGGTCACGACGAGACCGCGGACCCCGACGCCACGCCGTCCGGGCAGACGATCGACGACGTGCTCGACCCCGACGTCGCCAGCGACACCCACCCGGCGATCGCCCAGCCGCCGACCCAGGAGCACGACCGCCGTCCGCAGCTGGACCGGACGGTCTTCGGGGTCGCGGCCGTCCTCTCGCTGGCCTTCCTCGCCTGGGGCTTCCTCAGCCCCACCGGCCTCGGCTCGGCCAGCGGCAGCGCCCTCGGCTGGATCGAGGGGAACCTCGGCTGGTTCTTCGTGCTGCTGGCCTCCGCCGTGGTGATCTTCATCCTGTGGATCGCCGCGAGCGCCTACGGCCGCATCCCGCTCGGCGGGGACGACGAACGGCCGGAGTTCCGGACGATCAGCTGGATCGCGATGATGTTCAGCGCCGGGATGGGCATCGGGCTGATGTTCTTCGGTGTCGCCGAGCCGCTGTCGCACTTCGTCGCCCCGCCGCCGGGCACCGTCGCCGGTGAGACCGATGAAGCCGTCACGACGGCGATGGCCACCACGCTGTTCCACTGGACGCTGCACCCGTGGGCGCTGTACGCCCTGGTCGGGCTGGCGGTCGCGTACGGCACCTACCGCCGGGGCCGTGGCCAGCTGCTCTCCTCCGCGTTCACCTCACTGTTCGGCCGTGGCGTCGTCGAGGGCCCGGCCGGCAAGGTGATCGACGTCCTGGCCATCTTCGCCACGCTCTTCGGCACGGCCGCCTCCCTCGGGCTCGGCGCCCTGCAGATCGGCAGCGGGCTGGAGATCCTCGGCTGGCTCGGCCCGGTCGGGAACGCGGCCACCGTCGGCATCATCGCGGTGCTGACCGCGGCGTTCGTCGCCTCCGCCTTCTCCGGCGTCGCCCGCGGCATCCAGTGGCTGTCCAACATCAACGTCGTCCTGGCGTTCGTGCTGGCGCTGTTCGTCTTCGTGGTCGGTCCGACGGTGTTCATCCTCAACCTGGTGCCGACCGCGCTGGGCTCGTACCTGGCCGACCTCCCCGAGCTCGCCGCCCGCACGAACGCCTCGGGCGGGGACGCAGTGGCCGAGTGGCTGTCCGGCTGGACGGTCTTCTACTGGGCCTGGTGGATCTCCTGGACGCCGTTCGTCGGCGTCTTCCTCGCCCGGATCAGCCGGGGCCGCACCATCCGGGAGTTCATCACCGGCGTGCTCCTGGTGCCCAGTGTCGTGACGCTGTTCTGGTTCGCCGTCTTCGGCGGTGCCGGCATCGACGCCCAGCGGGAGGGGCAGGACCTCGCCGGGCAGGCGACGGCCGAGGGCCAGCTGTTCGGGCTGCTGCAGGAGCTGCCGATCGCCACGGTCACCAGCGTGATCGTGATGCTGCTGGTCGGGATCTTCTTCGTCACCGGCGCGGACTCCGCCTCGATCGTGATGGCCTCGCTGTCCGAGCGCGGCACCCGCGAACCGACCTCGAAGATGGTCGTCTTCTGGGGGCTGCTGACCGGTGGCGTGGCCGCCGTGATGCTGCTCGTCGGCGGTGACGAGGCGCTGCAGGGGCTGCGGAACCTGACGATCATCGCCGCGCTGCCCTTCGCGGTCGTGATGATCGGGCTGGCGATCGCGCTGACCAAGGACCTGCGCTCGGACCCGATGGTCCTGCGCCGGGCCTACGCCAGCGACGCCGTCGAGGCCGCGGTCGTCGACGGGATCACCCGGCACGGCGACGACTTCGAGCTGGTCGTCCGCCACACCCCCAACGGCCACCCCGAAGCACACCCCGAGCCCACCCAGCCCCCTGGCCCCACCCAGCCCCCGGGTCCCACTCAGCGGTGATCATGGAGCTGGCGTGGCGACCCGCCGGTGCACTCCGGCGGGTCGCCACCGCAGTTCCATGATCGTTCGCGCATCCACCGGCTGAGGGTCTGTCCACAGATCTCCTCTGCGGTCTCGGTGGCGGGGTCTCGGCTCGGACGCTGCGGGGATGGACTTCGCGCTCTACCGCACGATCGCCGCGCAACAGGGCGTCTTCACCACCGCCCAGGCCCGGGAGAGCCACTCCGAGTGGGAGATCCGGGGGCTGGTGGCTGCGGGGCGATGGCGGCGGTCGCCGTGGCGGGGCGTGCTGGTGGACGGCGACCTGCCCGACTCCCCGGCGCTGCACCTCCGGGCTGCGGCGCTGGCGGTCGGACCCGACCTGGTCGCCTGCCACAGCACCGCGGCCGCACTGTGGGGGTTCGACGTCCTCGGTCCGGCGACGCTGCACTTCCTCGGCCCGCCGGACCTGGCGAACCGCAGCCGGCCGGGCATCCGGGTCCACCCCTCCCGCCTCGGCACGGACGACGCGGTGCTCCTGGACGGCGTCTGGGTGACCCCGGCGGCGCGCACGGCCTGCGACGTCGTCCGGCTGACCGCGCCGGTCCACGGGCTGGCGACCCTCGACGCAGCGCTGCGCGCCGGGGCCTGCACCCGCGAGGAGCTGGCCCCCGCCGGCGCAGTGCAGGCCGGACTCCGCGGGGTGGCGCGACTGCGTGACCTCGTGCCGCTGGCCGACCCCCGGGCCGAGTCGCCGATGGAGTCCCGGATGCGGTGGCGGTTCATCGACGCTGGGCTGCCCGCCCCGGAGCTGCAGATCGAGGTGCCGGTCGACGGGATGCGCCGCCTCGGTGGACACCGGGTGGCGGCAGTGGCGGGTGGGCGCCGAGTACGACGGCCTCATCGCCCACGGCAGCCGGGAGCAGCTCCGCTCCGACCGCCGCCGCGCCAACCAGCTCACCGGGACCCGGTGGACCCTGCTGCACGTCACCGACCACGACGTCTACCGCCGTCCCGCCGAGATGGTGATCACCGTGACGCGGGCCTTCGGGCTGCACCACCGGTGACGATCATGGGGCCAGCGGGGCGACACTCCGATCGCCGACGGTGTGTCGCCCCGCCAGCTCCATGATCGTTCCCGCCCGGGGCGGGAGGTGGGGGGTTGGGAGGGGTGGGGAGCTAGCGGAGGCGGCGGATCGGGACCACCATCGGGGTGCCGGTCACCGGGTCGGGGACCACCCGGGCCTCCAGCTCGAAGACGTCGGCCAGCAGCTGCTCGGTGAGCACCTCCTGCGGGGTGCCCGAGGCGACCAGGACGCCGTCCTTCATCGCGACCAGCCGCTCGGCGTACCGGGCGGCCAGGTTCAGGTCGTGCAGCACGACGACGACCGTCCGGCCCTTCTCCCCGTGCAGCCGGCTCACCAGCTCCAGCACGTCGACCTGGTGGGCGAGGTCGAGGTAGGTCGTCGGCTCGTCGAGCAGCAGCAGGTCGGTGCCCTGGGCCAGCGCCATGGAGATCCAGGCCCGCTGTCGTTGCCCGCCCGACAGCGCGTCGACCGGGGAGTCGGCGAGCTCGGCCATGTCGGTCCAGCTCAGCGCCTCGGTGACCACGGCCTCGTCGTCGGAGGACCACTGCCGCAGCCAGCTCTGGTGCGGGTGCCGCCCCCGGGCGACCAGGTCGGCGACGGTGAGCCCCTCCGGCGCCAACGGCGTCTGCGGCAGCAGGCCCAGCACCTTGGCGACCTCGCGGGTCGGCGTGGCGGTGATCGCCCGGCCGTCGAGCAGCACGGTGCCCGAGGTGGGGCGCAGCAGCCTCCCCAGCGCCTTCAGCAGCGTGGACTTGCCGCAGCCGTTGGGGCCGATGATCGCGGTGAACGACCCGTCGAGGAGCTGGAGGTCCAGGTCGTCGACGACCACGTTGTCGCCGTAGGCGAGCCGGACGCCCTCGGCGGCCAGCCGGACGGCCGGGGGCTGGCCGAGGCCGGCGGGGGAGTGGGTGCGGGAGTCGGTCACGGTCACAGGGTCGATCGCCGCCTTCCGCGGACGAGGAGCCAGAGCAGGTACGGGGCGCCGACGATCGCGGTGATCACGCCGACGGGGAAGGACTCGGGCAGCACGGTGCGGGCGACCAGGTCGCTGCTGACCAGCAACAGTGCGCCCAGCAGGGCGGAGGTGATCAGCGGCGGGCGTGAGCCGGCGGTCAGCCGGACGGCGATCTGCGGGACGACGAGGGCGACGAACTGGATCGGCCCGGCCGCCGAGACGGCGAAGGCGGCCAGGCAGACCGCGACCACCACGACGACGCCCTGGGCCAGCGGGACGCGCACGCCGAGCGCCCGCGCCGTCTCGTCCCCGTACTGCAGGACGCCGAGCACCCGGCTGAGCGCGAGGGCTGCCGGGAGGAGCACCAGGAGCGCCAGGGCCAGGGGCAGCGCCTGGTCCCAGCCACGGCCGTTCAGCGACCCGGTGATCCACACGTTGGCGGCGGCGGCGTCCCAGATGGCGCTGCGGGTGAGCAGGTAGTTGACGATCGCGTGGGCCATCGCGGACAGCGCGATGCCGATGAGGACCAGCCGGTAGCCGTCGACCCCCTGCCGCCAGGCCAGCCCGAAGACCAGGAAGGCCACCACCATGCCGCCGAGCAGGGCCGCGGCGGGGACGCCGATCCCGCCCAGCACGCCGGCGGCGGTGGTGCCGGTGCCGCCCAGCACGATCACGCTCACCGCGCCGATCGCGGCCCCGCCGGTGACGCCCAGGATGTCCGGGCTGGCGAGCGGGTTGCGGGCGAAGGTCTGGATGAGCGCGCCGGACAGGCCGAGGGCCACCCCGACGAGCACGGCCACCGCGATCCGGGGCGCGCGCAGCTCCAGCACGATCAGCCGCTGGGTCTCGTCGCCCAGCCCGACCAGGGTGCCGAGCACGTCGGGCACGCCGATCGGGTAGTCGCCGCGACCGAGACTGGCCGCGGCGGCCAGCACCAGGACCAGGAGGACCGCGATCGGCACCAGCACGTCGCGCACCCGGTAGGTGGTGGAGACGCGGCCGATCCGCAGCGCCCGGCGGGGCCGGGACGGGGGCGCGGTGGCCCGGGCGGGCGCCGTGGTGCTCACAGCTGCACCAGCCGGCGGCGGCGGATCAGCGCGATGAAGAAGGGGGCACCGACGACGGCCAGCACGATCCCGACCTGCAGCTCACCCGGCCGGGCCAGGACCCGGCCCAGCACGTCGGCCAGCAGCAGGAACACCACGCCGAGCAGCGCGGAGTACGGGACCAGCCAGCGGTGGTCGGGGCCGGTGATCGCCCGGGCGACGTGCGGCACCACCAGCCCGACGAAGGCGATCGGCCCGCAGGCGGCGGTGGCGGCCCCGGTGAGCAGCGTGATCGCGCCCAGCCCGACCACGCGGGCCAGCCAGATCCGCTGGCCCAGGCCCCGGGCGACGTCCTCCCCGAGGCCCAGCAGGTTCAGCGCCGGCGCGTTCACCATGGCGAGCAGCAGGCCCACCACGATGAAGGGGGCGATCTGGGTGAGGACCTCGGCGTCCCGCCCGGCCAGCGCACCCACCACCCAGAACCGGTAGGCGTCCAGCGCGGTCGTCTCGCGGATCGTGACCGCCTGCACCAGGGCGTAGAGCAGGTAGCTGATGGCCGCCCCCGCGAGCGCCAGGCTCACCGGGCTGGGCGCTCCGCGGCCCGCCGAGGCGATCAGGAAGACCGCCACGCTGCCCAGCATCGCGCCGGCGAAGGCGAACCAGACGTACCCGCCGGCCGTGGTGATGCCGAGCAGCCAGATCGAGAGGACGACGGCGAACGACGCACCCGCGGTGACGCCGAGGAGGCCGGGATCGCCCAGCGGGTTGCGGGTGTGGCCCTGCATCAGCGCCCCGGAGACGGCGAGTGCGGAGCCGGCCAGGACGCCCAGCAGGGTCCGGGGCACCCGCAGTTCGCGGATGATGACCGTCTCGTCCCCAGGGGTGCTCGGGTCGAGCAGGGCCTGCCACACGGTGCCGAGGCCGATCGGCCTCGTCCCGACGGCGATGCTGAGCACGCACACCGCCACGACGACGGCCAGCAGCAGCCACAGCCCCAGCACCCGCGGGGCCATGCCCTGGAGCAGTCCTCGGCGCGGTGGCTGCGGGGTCGCCTCCGGAGCGGGCCGGGTGGCCGTGCGTTGCGCCACGAGCGGCTCCTGGGGACGGGGTCGGGCCGGGTCCCCGGCCGGCAGGTGAGGCTCACCTTACCCAGCTGTCCCGCTCCGACCCCCGTCCCGGGGCAGAAATGGCCATTTCTGCCCGAGGGTGCGGGGCGAGCTCCCGGTGCGGCGGCGGCGTCGCTCGCGGCCAGCTCGTCGCGGGCGGACGGGCGGGAGCACTGCGTACCGTCCCTGAGTACCGCAACCCGGTCGGGACGGCGCCGTCTCGACTCCCCTGGAGGTGCACCGTGCCCGTCCGTCGCCTGGTCCCCACGCAGGAGGCCGCCGACCTGCTCGACCTCACCCGGCAGCTGGCCCGGGACGAGCTCGCGCCCCGGGCCGCCGCGGCGGAGGCGGCCGAGGAGTTCCCGTGTGACGTCTTCCGCACCCTGGGCCGGGCCGGGCTGCTGGGGCTGCCGTACGCCGAGGAGCTGGGCGGCGGCGGGCAGCCCTACGAGGTGTACCTGCAGGTGCTCGAGGAGATCGCCGCTGCGTGGGCCAGCGTCGCTGTCGGGGTGAGCGTGCACGGGCTGTCCTGCTTCGGGCTCGCCACCCGGGGCACGCCCGCGCAACAGCAGTGGCTGCCGGAGATGCTCGGCGGTGAGCAGCTGGGCGCCTACTGCCTCTCCGAGCCGCACGCCGGCTCCGACCCGGCGGCGATGCGCACCCGGGCCGTGCGGGACGGCGACTCGTACGTCCTCACCGGGGAGAAGGCCTGGACCACCCACGGCGGGCACGCGGACTTCTACAAGGTCATGGCCCGCACCTCCGACGACGGCGCCCGCGGCATCTCCTGCTTCCTCGTGCCCGCCGACAGCGCGGGGCTGTCCGCCGACACCGCCGAGCGCAAGATGGGGCTGACCGGCTCGACCACCGCGACCATGCGGTTCGACGGCGTGCGGATCGACGCCGACCGGCGGCTGGGCGAGGAGGGCGAGGGGCTGTCGATCGCCCTCGCCGGGCTGGACGCCGGGCGGCTCGGGATCGCCGCCGTCGCCACCGGCCTGGCCCAGGGCGCGCTGGACGACGCGGTCGCCTACGCAAGTGAGCGGGAGACCTTCGGCAAGCCGATCATCGAGCACCAGGGGCTGGGCTTCCTGCTCGCCGACATGGCCGCGGCCGTCGAGACCGCCCGGGCGACCTACCTGTCCGCGGCCCGGCTGCGCGACGCCGGCCAGCCCTACGGCCAGCAGGCCTCGATCGCCAAGCTGGTGGCCACCGACAACGCGATGAAGGTGACCACCGACGCCGTCCAGGTGCTCGGCGGGTACGGCTACACCCGAGACTTCCCCGTCGAGCGGTACATGCGCGAGGCGAAGGTCATGCAGATCTTCGA
Source organism: Modestobacter sp. VKM Ac-2985 (assembly GCF_026967925.1). Classification (GTDB taxonomy): domain Bacteria; phylum Actinomycetota; class Actinomycetes; order Mycobacteriales; family Geodermatophilaceae; genus Modestobacter. The sequence goes on from NZ_JAPVBI010000002.1 coordinate 498,409, forward strand.
GGGCACCAACCAGATCCAGCGCCTGGTGATCAGCCGCGCCCTGGCCCGCGGCGGCACCCCCACCACCACCGTCGTCCCCCAGGGGCCTCGCCTCGTCGAGTGACAGTCCAGCGGGCATCGGCCCGCCGGGAAGCCGGCTCAGCTGCCACTCGCCGTCGAGCGGGGCCCTTGAGGGACCACCGAAATGGCCATTTCGGTGGTCGGGGGGCGGGCCTAGGCTGCGCGGCATGTGTCGGAACATCCACGTCCTGCACAACCTGGAGCCGGCCACCACCTCCGATGAGGTGCGCGCGGCGGCGCTGCAGTACGTGCGCAAGGTGAGCGGGTCGACCAAGCCGTCGCAGGCGAACCAGGCGGCGTTCGACCGGGCGGTCGAGGAGATCGCGCACGCCACCGAGCACCTGCTCGCCGACCTGGTCACCACCGCGCCGCCCAAGGACCGCGAGGTGCTGGCGGCCCAGGCCCGCGCCCGCGCCGCCGTCCGCTACGCCGGCTGAGACGCACGACTGCTCCCGCTGACGCACGACGGCCCCGGCCGACCCGGGTGGGTCGGCCGGGGCCGTCGTGGACGCCTGGCCTACGCGGGCTGCAGCGAACCGAGCACGGCCAGGACGTCGGCCGGGCTCTGCGCCGTCTCCAGCCGGGCGACCTGCGCCGGGTCGACGAAGACCTCCGCGATCCGGCCGAGCAGCTTCAGGTGGTCGTCGCCCGCGCCGGCGATGCCGATGACGAAGGAGACCTCCTTGCCGTTCCAGTCGATGCCGTCGGCGTAGCGGACGAAGGAGATCGCGGTCCGCCGGATGGCGGGCTTGGCCTCGTTCGTGCCGTGCGGCAGCGCCAGCCGGTTGCCCATGTAGGTCGACACCGAGGTCTCCCGCTCGTGCATGGCCTGCACGTAGGAGGCGTCGACGGCGTCGGCAGCGACCAGCAGCTGGCCGGCCTCGGTGATCGCCTCGTCGCGGGTGGTGGCCGAGCCGCCCAGGACGATGCTCTCCGCGGCCAGCACGTCGGTGCCGTCGTCGCCGTCGTCGGTCAGCCGGGAGAGGCCGCCGGCCGCGGCGGGGGCGGTGGCCTCGCGGCCGGGGACGGCGGCGCCGTCGGGCGCTGCGGCCGCGGTGGCCTCCTCGGCCGAGGGCGCGGCGTTGGTCCGCTTCAGCATCTCGACGATCTCGTCGTAGCGCGGACTGGACATGAAGTCCGACACCGACACGTGCACCGCCGACCCGGTCTTCTTCTCGGCCCGGTCCGTCAGGTCCTCGTGGGTGACGACGAGGTCGTAGTCGTCGGTCAGGTTGGAGATGGCCTTGTTGACCACGGTCACGTCGTCGAAGCCGGCGCCGTGCACCTTCTTGCGGAGCACCGAGGCGCCCATGGCGGAGGAGCCCATGCCCGCGTCGCAGGCGAACACGATGGAGCGGATCGGGCCCTCGCTGCGGCCGGTGCGGGCACCGCTCAGGGCCGAGGAGACCGAGGACTTCTTGCCCTTGTTCGCCTCCATCGCCGCGGTGGCCGCGGTCAGGTCGCCGTCGTCGTCCTTGTCCAGCTTCAGCAGGAAGGCGGCGACCACGAACGTGACACCGGCCGCGATCACCACCGAGGCGGTGACGCCGAGCAGGCTGCTGGGCGGGGAGGCCGCCCAGACCGCGATGATCGAGCCGGGGGACGCCGGCGAGCGCAGGCCCGAGCCGAAGAGCACGTTCGTGGCCACGCCGGCCATGCCGCCGAGGATGACCGCGACGATCAGCTTCGGCTTGGCCAGCACGTAGGGGAAGTAGATCTCGTGGATGCCGCCGACGAACTGGATGAGGATCGCGCCGGGTGCCGAGGCCTTGGCCACGCCGCGGCCGAACAGGGCGAAGGCGAGCAGCAGGCCCAGGCCCGGGCCGGGGTTGGCCTCGAGCAGGAACAGGATGGACTGGCCGGCCTGGGCCGCCTCGGTGGTGCCCAGCGGGGTGAGGATGCCCTGGTTGATCGCGTTGTTCAGGAACAGGATCTTGGCCGGCTCGATGAAGATCGAGGTCAGCGGCAGCAGGCCGTTCTCGACCAGGACGTCGACGAGGTTGGAGGCCAGGTCGCTGAAGGCCTGCACGAACGGGCCGGCGACCACGAAGCCGACGACGGCCAGGAACCCGCCCCAGATGCCGGCGGAGAAGTTGTTGATCAGCATCTCGAAGCCGGGGCGGATCTTGTGCGCCCACAGCGCGTCGAGCTTCTTCATCGACCAGCCGGCGAGCGGGCCCATCACCATGGCGCCCAGGAACATCGGCACCGTGGAGCCGGTGATGGCGCCGATGGTGGCGATGGCGCCGACGACGCCGCCGCGCAGGTTGTCGTCGTACATCATCCGGCCGCCGGTGTAGCCGATCAGCAGCGGCAGGAGGTACGTGATCATCGGGCCGACGATCCCGGTGCCCTCGGCCCCGGATCCCCAGGCGCCGAGGTCCTCGACGAAGCCGTAGCCGCCCTCGTAGCCGAGCGCGTCGCCGATCAGGGTGATCCAGCCGGTCTCGATGAACAGGGCGGTGATCAGGCCCCAGGCGATGAACGCGCCGATGTTGGGCAGCACCATGTTCGACAGGAAGGTGCCGAACCGCTGGACGTGCAGCCGCATCCCTCCCGAACGCGCTTCGGGCTGGGTGGTCGTGGCCATGAAGGACCCTCCTGAGCTGGATCTGCAACCGCGATCGACAGGGGTCGTTCGGGCGTCGGACTGAGCGGTCGATCGTGTGACGGCTATCACCCGAATCTGTGTATGTCTGTATATAGGGCCTTGTGACGTGGGTCAAGCGCGGACAAACCCACATGAACGCAGAGAGACCCACTCATCCGGGTGTGACGCTTCCGTCCTACAGTGATCGGCGACACCCGGTCAGTGGCCAGCCCCGCGGCGCCGGACGGCGTCACCGTCGACACAGCACTCGGAGGACGACATGAAGGCCCTGCGGTTCTACGCCCCTGAGGACGTGCGGCTCGAGGACGTCCCGGAGCCCGAGTGCGGTCCGGACGAGATCAAGATCAAGGTCAAGAACACCTCGACCTGCGGCACCGACGTCAAGATCTTCCACAACGGCCACCAGAACCTCTCCCCGCCGCGCACCATCGGGCACGAGGTCGCCGGTGAGGTCGTCGAGGTCGGCGCGAACGTCAACGCGACCTACGGCAGCAGCTGGGCCCCGGGCGACCGCGCGCAGGTGATCGCCGCGGTGCCGTGCGGGCACTGCCACGAGTGCCGCAAGGGCTGGATGGCGGTGTGCCAGAACCAGACCTCGGTGGGCTACCAGTACGACGGCGGGTTCGCCGAGTACATGATCGTCCCGCAGCAGGTGCTGAAGGTCGACGGGCTGAACCGGATCCCGGACAACGTCGGCTACGACGAGGCCTCGGCCGCCGAGCCGTTCGCCTGCGCGATCAACGCCCAGGAGCTGCTCGGCATCGAGGAGGGCGACACCCTCGTCGTGTTCGGCGCCGGGCCGATCGGCTGCATGCACATCCGCATCGCCCGCGGCGTGCACAAGGTCGGGAAGGTCATCCTGGTCGACGTCAACGCCGACCGGCTGGAGATGTCGGCGAAGGCCGTCCAGCCCGACGAGGTCATCAACGGCGCCGAGGTCGACGTCGTCACCCGGGTCATGGAGCTCACCGAGGGCCGCGGCGCCGACGTCATCATCACGGCGACGGCGGCGAACGTCACCCAGGAGCAGGCGATCGCCATGGCGGCCCGCAACGGCCGGATCTCCTTCTTCGGCGGCCTGCCCAAGACCAACCCCACGATCACCTGCGACTCCAACGTCGTGCACTACCGGCAGCTGCACATCCACGGCGCCAACGGGTCCGCGCCCGAGCACAACAAGCGGGCGCTGGAGTACATCTCCACCGGTCAGGTGCCGGTCAAGGACCTGATCACCGAGCACCTGCCGCTGGACCGCGTCCTCGACGCCTTCTCCATCGTGCAGAAGGGCGAGGCGATCAAGGTCACCGTCGAGCCGTGACCTGGCGGCGCAGCCCCCGCCGGGGGCTGCGCTACACCAGGAAGCGGTAGGCGGTCGTGCCCGGGGCGAGGAGCTGGATCTTCAGCGGGCCCGCCTCGATCCGGGCCAGCAGCGGTGCCAGGCCGTCGACGCTGCCCAGCTCGATGCCGGTCAGCGCCGCCCCGGTCTCCCGGTTGTCCCGCTTGACGTACTCGAACAGCACGATGTCGTCGTCCGGGCCGAGCACCTCGTCCAGGAACCGGCGCAGCGCCCCGGGCTCCTGGGGGAACTCGACCAGGAAGTAGTGCTTGAGGCCCTGGTGCACCAGGGAGCGCTCGACGACCTCGGCGTACCGGCTGACGTCGTTGTTGCCGCCCGACAGCAGGGTGACGACGGTCTGGCCGGGCTCGACGAGGACCGAGCCGCCGGTGAGCGCGGCGCTGGCCAGGGCGCCGGCGGGCTCGGCGATCACCCCGTCGACCTGGTAGAGGTCGAGCATCTCGGTGCAGACCTGCCCCTCGGGCACGGTCACCAGCTCTGCGCCCGAGTCGCGGACCAGTGGGAAGGTCACGTCGCCGGCCCGGCGCACCGACGCGCCGTCGACGAAGGTGTCGATCTCGGCCAGCTCCACCGGTCGGCCCGCAGCCAGCGCCGCGGCCATGTTCGCCGCACCCGCCGGCTCCACCCCCACCAGCCGGACGCCGGGGACCTGCTCGCGCAGCCAGGTGCCGCAGCCGGCCAGCAGCCCGCCGCCACCGACCGGCAGGACGACGACGTCCGGCGGGGTGTCCAGCTGGCTGAGCAGCTCCATCGCCACGGTGGCCTGACCGGCGACCGTCGACCGTGCGTCGAAGGCGGGCACCAGCGTGGCCCCGGTCATCGTGGCGTGCTCGGCAGCTGCGGCGGCCGCGTCGTCGTAGGTGTCGCCGTGGACGACGAGCTCGACCATGTCCCCGCCGAGCGCGGCGATCCGCTGCCGCTTCTGCCGCGGCGTCGTCCCGGGGACGAACACCCGGCCCCGGACGCCGAGCACCCGGCAGGCGTAGGCGACGCCCTGGCCGTGGTTGCCGGCGCTGGCGGTCACCGCGCCGGCGGCCCGCCCGGCGGCGTCCAGCTGGCTGATCGTGTTGTAGGCGCCGCGCACCTTGTACGACCGGCCGACCTGCAGGTCCTCGCGCTTGACCCAGACGGCGGCGCCGGTCAGCTCCGACAGCCGGGCGTTGCGCTGCAGCGGCGTCCGTTCGGCGACGCCGGCCAGCCGGGCGGCGGCGGCGGTGACCTCGGCGGAGAAGGAGGTGCGGAGTGCGGTCACCGCCCCATCCTCCCCGACCCAGCGGGCCCACCCACTCAGGCACAGGAGGCTCTTCACCCACTCCTGGGCGTCAGACCGGGTGGAAAGCCTCCTGTGCCTGACTCAGATGCCGCGGAAGCGGCCTCGGGTCGACTCCTTCTCCGGCACCGGCTCGAACACGTTGCCGGTCGTCGGCCCCACCTGGTCGCGGGCCATGCCGAAGACCTTGAGCAGCGGGCCGACCAGCGCGTCGAACACCGGCGGGAAGAGCCGGAACCCGGCGATGATCACCGGGTTGGCGATCCCGGACTGCTGGAGCCGGCGCGGCTTCGACACCTGTGCCAGCACCGCCCGGGCGACCCGCTCGGGGGTGTAGACCGGCGGTGGCGGGTGCCCGGTGTTGCCCAGCACGGTGGCGGCCTGGCCGTAGATCGGCGTCGTCGTCCCGCCTGGGGCGACAGCGGAGACGTGCACGTCGGGCAGCTCGCGCAGCTCCTGCTGCAGGGTGCGGATCAGCCCGAGCTGGCCCCACTTGGCGGCCACGTAGGCGCCCATCGTCGGTGCGGTGATCGAGGCGAGCAGCGAGCTGACGACGACGACGTGCCCGCGCCGCTGGGCCCGCAGCACCGGCAGGGCGGCCTGGAAGACGTGGAAGGTGCCCTGGACGGCGGTGTCGACGACCCGCTGGAAGACGGCGGCGTCGAGGTCCTCGACCCGGCCGTAGGCCATCACGGTGGCGGAGTGGACGACGACGTCCAGCCGGCCGAAGATGCCGGTCGCGCGGTCGACGGCGGACTGCACGGCCGCGGCGTCCAGGACGTCGGCCGGCACGCACTCGACCGCCGCGGCACCGGCGGCCCGGCAGTCGGCGGCGGCGTCGGCGAGCGCGGTGGCGCTGCGGGACACCAGCACGAGGGCGGCGCCGCGCCGGGCGAACCCGATGGCGCTGGCCCGGCCGATGCCGCTGGACGCGCCGGTGACGAGCACGACCTCCTTCAGCGCGCGGGCGGAGGAGACGTCGTCAGCCGTGGTCTGGGCGGTCACCTCCCGGCTCTACCCGGGGCAGCGTCCGGCACGCACGTTGTGCGCAACAGGAACACCGGGCAGCCGGGTGCGCCGCTAGCGTCGGCCCCCGAGGGCGTGCGTGCCGGCGCCCCCCGTCACGAGAGGGGCACCCGTGTTCGAGAAGGTCCTGGTCGCCAACCGCGGTGAGATCGCCGTCCGCGCCTTCCGCGCGGCCTACGAGCTGGGTGCCGGGACGGTCGCCGTCTTCCCGCACGAGGACCGCAACTCCGTGCACCGCCTGAAGGCCGACGAGAGCTACGAGATCGGCGAACCCGGCCACCCGGTGCGGGCCTACCTGGACGTCGCCGAGATCGTCCGGGCCGCCCAGCGCGCCGGTGCCGACGCGGTGTACCCCGGCTACGGCTTCCTGTCGGAGAACCCCGACCTCGCCGAGGCCTGCGCGCAGGCCGGGATCACCTTCGTCGGCCCGTCGGCGGAGGTCCTGACGCTGACCGGGGACAAGTCCCGGGCGATCGCCGCGGCCCGCGAGGCCGGCCTGCCGGTGCTCCAGGGCACCGAGCCGAGCGACGACGTCGACACCCTGCTGGCCGCGGCGGACGCGATCGCGGGCCCGGTCTTCGTCAAGGCGGTCGCCGGGGGTGGCGGGCGGGGCATGCGCCGGGTCGAGCAGCGCGACCAGCTGCGCGGCGCGATCGAGGCGGCGATGCGGGAGGCGGAGTCGGCGTTCGGGGACGCGACGGTCTTCCTCGAGCAGGCGGTGATCGACCCCCGGCACATCGAGGTGCAGATCCTGGCCGACAGCACCGGCGACGTCATCCACCTCTACGAGCGGGACTGCTCGGTGCAGCGCCGGCACCAGAAGGTCATCGAGATCGCCCCGGCGCCGAACCTGGACCCGGCCCTGCGCGAGCGGATCTGCGCCGACGCCGTCGCCTTCGCCCGGCAGATCGGCTACAGCTGCGCGGGCACGGTGGAGTTCCTGGTCGACCGCGAGGGCCGGCACGTCTTCATCGAGATGAACCCGCGGATCCAGGTGGAGCACACGGTGACCGAGGAGGTCACCGACGTCGACCTGGTGGGCAGCCAGCTGCGGATCGCGGCGGGGGAGACGCTGGCCGACCTGGGGTTGACCCAGGAGTCGATCGTGCTCCGCGGGGCGGCGCTGCAGACCCGGATCACCACCGAGGACCCGGCCAACGGCTTCCGCCCGGACACCGGCCGGATCACCGCCTACCGCTCGCCCGGCGGCGCCGGGGTGCGGCTGGACGGCGCGGCCACGCTGGGCGCCGAGGTGGGCGCGCACTTCGACTCGATGCTGGTCAAGCTCACCTGCCGCGGCCGCACCTGGGACATCGCGGTGGCCCGGGCCCGCCGGGCGGTGGCCGAGTTCCGGATCCGCGGGGTGTCGACGAACATCCCGTTCCTGCAGGCGGTGCTGGACGACCCGGACTTCCGGGCCGGCCGGGTGACGACGTCGTTCATCGAGGAGCGCCCCGAGCTGCTCACCGCCCGCAGCTCCGCCGACCGCGGCACCAAGATGCTCACCTACCTGGCCGACGTCACGGTCAACGCCCCGCACGGTGAGCGCCCGCACCTGGTCGACCCGGTCGAGAAGCTCCCGCGGCTGGACCTCGCGCTGCACCCGCTCGACGGCTCCCGGGACCGGCTGCGCGAGCTGGGGCCGGAGCGGTTCGCCGCCGACCTGCGCGCGCAGAAGGCCCTTGCGGTCACCGACACCACCTTCCGGGACGCGCACCAGTCGCTGCTGGCCACCCGGGTGCGCACCAAGGACCTGCTGGCCGTGGCCGGGCACGTGGCGCGGGCGACCCCGCAGCTGCTCAGCATCGAGGCCTGGGGCGGGGCGACCTACGACGTCGCGCTGCGGTTCCTGCACGAGGACCCGTGGGAGCGGCTGGCCGCGCTGCGCGAGGCGGTGCCCAACATCTGCCTGCAGATGCTGCTGCGCGGGCGCAACACGGTGGGCTACACCCCCTACCCGGAGCAGGTGACGACGGCGTTCGTCGCCGAGGCCGTGCGCACCGGGATCGACGTCTTCCGGGTGTTCGACGCGCTCAACGACGTCGGCCAGATGCGCCCGGCGATCGACGCCGTCCGGGAGACCGGGACGGCGGTCGCCGAGGTCGCCCTCTGCTACACCGCCGACCTCTCCGACCCGGCCGAGCAGCTGTACGACCTCGACTACTACCTCCGGCTGGCCGAGCAGATCGTCGAGGCCGGGGCACACGTGCTGGCGATCAAGGACATGGCCGGGCTGCTCCGCCCACCGGCGGCGGCCACCCTGGTCACCGCGCTGCGCGAGCGGTTCGACCTGCCGGTGCACCTGCACACCCACGACACCCCCGGCGGGCAGCTGGCCACCCTGATGGCGGCCTGGCAGGCCGGGGTCGACGCCGTGGACGGCGCCAGCGCGGCACTGGCCGGGACGACGTCGCAGCCGGCGCTGAGCAGCATCGTCGCCGCCACCGACCACACCGAGCGGGCCACCGGCCTGGACCTGACGCGGGTCAACGACCTGGAGCCCTACTGGGAGTCCGTCCGCCGGGTCTACGCGCCCTTCGAGTCCGGGCTGCCGGCCCCGACCGGGCGGGTCTACACCCACGAGATCCCCGGCGGGCAGCTGTCCAACCTGCGCCAGCAGGCGATCGCCCTGGGGCTGGGGCAGCGGTTCGAGGAGGTCGAGGCGATGTACGCCGCGGCCGACCGGCTGCTCGGCCGGCTGGTCAAGGTCACGCCGTCGTCGAAGGTGGTCGGGGACCTGGCGCTGCAGCTGGTGGGCGCCGGGGTGGACGTCGAGGACTTCGCCGCCGACCCCGGGAAGCACGACCTGCCCGACTCGGTGGTCGGGTTCCTCCGCGGCGAGCTGGGTGACCCGCCCGGCGGCTGGCCGGAGCCGTTCCGCTCGCGTGCCCTGGAGGGCCGGCGCCCGGCCGAGCCGCCGGCGGAGCTGGCGGAGGAGGACCTGGCCGGCCTGGCGAAGGAGCCGCGGTCGACGCTGAACCGGCTGCTGTTCCCCGGCCCGACGAAGGAGTTCCAGGCCCACCGGGAGGCGTACGGGGACACCTCGGTGCTGCCCAGCAAGGAGTTCCTCTACGGGCTGCGGCAGGGGGTGGAGCACTCGGTCGACCTGGAGCCCGGGGTGCGGCTGCTCATCGCGATCGAGGCGATCTCCGACGCCGACGAGCGGGGGATGCGCACGGTGATGTGCACGATGAACGGCCAGCTCCGCCCGGTGTCGGTGCGGGACCGGTCCGTCACGTCCGACGTCCAGCCCACCGAGAAGGCCGACCGCAGCGACCCTGGCCAGGTGGCCGCGCCGTTCGCCGGGGTGGTCAGCCTGTCGGTCACCGAGGGCGACACGGTGGAAGCGGGCGCGCAGCTGGCCACCATCGAGGCGATGAAGATGGAGGCCGCGATCACCGCGCCCCGGGCCGGCACCGTCTCCAGGGTGGCGATCAGCGCCGTCCAGCAGGTCGAGGGCGGCGACCTGCTCGTCGTCCTGGGCTAGGCCCCAGCCGCCTTCCCACCCAGCGCTCGCCGACGATCATGGGCTGGCGGTGGCGGCACGCCGAGCACGGCCGGGGTGTCGCCACTGCAGCTCCATGATCGTCGTGGTGGCGGCGGCGGCGGCGGCGGGGGAGTGCGGGGTCAGCGGGCGGTCCAGCCGCCGTCCACGGTCAGGGTGTGGCCGGTGACCAGGCTGGCGGCCGGGGAGGCGAGGAAGGCGACCGCGGTGGCGACCTCCGCCGGCCGGCCGATCCGGTGCAGCGCGGCGATCCGGTCGACGACGTCGGCCCGGAAGGCCGGGTCCGACAGCGCCGGCTCGGTGCCCGGCGTCTCGATGAAGGTGGGCGCCACCGCGTTGACCCGGATGCCCAGCTCTCCCCACTCGACGGCCAGGCACCGGGTCAGGTGGATGACCGCGGCCTTGGCGGTGCAGTAGGCGGACTCGCCGGGCAGTGCGACCAGCCCGGCCTGGGAGGCGACGTTGACGATCGCCCCGCCACCGGTCCGGGCCATGTGCCGGGCGGCGTGCTGGGCGAGGAAGAACGTCGAGCGGGTGTTGCGCGACCACACGGCGTCGAAGTCCGCCTCGGTCAGCTCCAGCGCCGAGGCCATCACCCCGCCGCCCGCGTTGTTGACCAGCACGTCGACCGACCCGAGCTCGTCGGCCACCCGGTCGATCGCCGCCCGGCTCTGGGCCAGGTCGGTGACGTCCATCGGGACGGCGACCACCCGGCGTCCGAGCGCGGCGATCTCCCCGGTGAGCCCGCCGTCGGAGGTGACGTCCCGGAGGCCCAGACCGATGTCGGCGCCGGCGGCCGCGAGCTCCAGGGCGATCGCCCGGCCGAGGCCGCGCGCCGCCCCGGTGACCACCGCGACCTGACCCGCGAGGGCACTGCTGTCCGTCATCGTCGTCCTCCCGGTCGGTCGTCCACCAGGCGGTCACCTGGAGGACGGCGCCGCATGCAGTCGTCTGACGGATTCCGCGGCGTCACACGGGCAGGGTAGGAAGACCGGGTGAGCGCACCGGCACGGACCACCGCACGGTCGGGGTCCGGTCACCTCCTCGCCCAGCTGTCGGCGCAGGCCCGGCGCATGCTGCAGACCGAGTCGGCCAGCGCCGGCCTGCTCGTCGCGGCGACGGCGCTGGCGCTGGTCTGGGCGAACTCGCCGTGGGGCGACAGCTACGAGGCCTTCTGGCACACCGAGCTCTCCTTCGAGGTCGGCTCGGCCGGCGTCGCCATGGACCTGCGGCACTGGGTCAACGACGGCCTCATGGTGTTCTTCTTCTTCCTCATCGGCATGGAGGTGCGCCGCGAGCTGTCGATGGGGGAGCTGACCGAGCGCAGCCGGCTCTCGGTGCCGGCCCTCGCCGCGATCGCCGGGCTGGCGGTGCCCGCCGGCCTCTACCTCGCGATCAACGCCGGCGGCCCGGGTGCGCACGGCTGGGGCATCCCGATGGCCACCGACACCGCCTTCGTCCTCGGCGCGCTCGCGATCGTGGGCTCCCGGTGCCCCACCCAGCTGCGGGTCTTCCTGTTGTCGCTGTCGGTCGTCGACGACATCGGCGCGCTCACCGTGATCGCGGTCTTCTACTCCGACGACATCGACCTCCTCGCCCTCGGCGTCGCGGTGCTGTGCGTGGTCGCCTTCGCACTGCTCACCCGGCTGCAGGTGTGGCGCGGGCCGGCCTACTTCGCCGTCGGCGTAGTGATGTGGCTGGCGATGCACGCGTCCGGGGTGCACGCCACCATCGGCGGAGTGGTGCTGGGCCTGCTGGTCAGCGCCTACACGCCGCGGCGGCAGGAGGTGGAGTCCGCGGGCACGCTGGCCCGCGCCTTCCGGCAGGCCCCCGACGTCGCGCTGGCCCGGCGGGCGAAGCTGTCGGTGGAGCGGGCCATCTCGCCGAACGAGCGGATCGGCGCGCTGCTGGTGCCGTGGAGCGGGTACGTCGTCGTCCCGGTGTTCGCGCTGGCCAACGCGGGCGTCCAGTTCGACACCGAGCTGCTGGACCGGGCGCTCACCTCCCCGATCACCGTCGGCGTCTTCGTCGGCCTGGTCGTCGGCAAGTTCCTCGGCATCGGGCTGGCCTCGACCCTCGCCGTCCGCTTCGGGATGGGGTCGCTGCCGCCCGGGGTGACGCTGGCCGCCGTGTGGGGCGGGGCGGCGCTGTCCGGCCTGGGCTTCACCGTCTCGCTGTTCGTCGCCGACCTGGCCTTCGACGACCCGGCGCTGCGCGAGGAGGCGATGGTCGGCGTCCTGGCTGCCGGCGTCGTCGCCGCGGTGCTGGGCGCGGTCTGGTTCTGGGCGCTCGGACGGCGCTCGCCCCAGGTGGCCCGGACCGGCCCCCGGCAGCTGGACCCGCCGGTCGACCCGGCGCTCGACCACCTGCGCGGCCGGGTCGACGCACCGCTGACCCTGGTGGAGTACGGCGACGTCGAGTGCCCGTTCTGCGGCCGGGCGACCGGGGTGGTCGAGGAGCTGCGGCACCGGTTCGGCGACGACCTGCGCTACGTCTTCCGGCACCTGCCGCTGCCCGACGTCCACCCGCACGCCGAGCTCGCCGCCGAGGCCACCGAGGCCGCCGGCGCGCAGGGCGCCTTCTGGACGATGCACGACCGGCTGTTCGCCCACCAGGACCAGCTGGAGGCCGACCAGCTGCTCGACCACGCCGCCGCGCTCGGGCTGGACCTCGGCCGGTTCGCCGCGGAGCTGGGCAGCGGCGCGCACGCGGCCCGGGTGCGCGCCGACGTCGTCGGCGCCGAGGCCAGCGGCGCGCGGGGCACCCCGACGTTCTTCGTCAACGGCGTCGGCCACGACGGCCCGACCACCACCGAGTCGCTCGCCGCCGCCCTGGTCGCCTCCGACCCGCGCGGTCCGGGCCACGGCAGCCTGCTGCCGGCGGCCGAGCTGGTCGCGCCGGCACGGTCGTCGGTCGCCCTCTCCCCGGCCGCCGAGCTGCCGGCGATCAGCGTGCTGCCCGGCGAACGCCTCGCCGAGACCCCGGACGACGGCTCCTCCCCGCGGCTGTCCGAGGAGCACGTCGCCGTGCTGCGGCGGGTGGGGCGCCGGCAGCGCACCGTCCGCGGGCAGGTGCTGCTGCGCTCGGGGCAGGCGGAGTTCGACTTCTTCGCCGTCCTCTCCGGCACCGTGGCGGTGGTCGAGGGGCCGCTGGACGGCGGGCCGGACGGCGGCAAGCGGGTCGTGGCCGTCCACGGGCCGGGCCGGTTCCTGGGCGGGCTGAACATGCTGGCCGGGCAGCGGCCGGTGCGTTCGCTGGTGGCGGCCGAGGACGGCGAGGTGCTGGTGCTCAGCCTGGAGCAGCTGCGCGCCGTGTTCACCCGCGACCGCGGGCTGGCCGACGTCATCACCCGGTCGTTCCTGCTGCGCCGGGCGATGCTCATCGGGCAGGCGAGCGGGCTGCGGGTGGTCGGCGACCGGCGCTGGCCGGCCAGCGCCGAGCTGCGCGCTCAGCTGGCCGAGGACGGCGTGCCGCACACCTGGCTGGACCCGGCCGAGGACGCCGCGGCCGCCCGGCTGCTCGCCGAGATCGGCGGCGAGGAGGCGACCTCGCCGGTCGTGCTCACCCCCGACGGTCGGGTGCTGGTCGAGCCGACCCGCGAGGAGCTGGCCCGCGCAGCCGGCGCCTCGCGCGACCTGACGACCACATGAGGTCACTCGACGAGGAGCTCGACGACCTGGCCGACCACTACCGGTGGTTCGCCCAGGTGGAGGCCGCGCCGCTCTCGCCGCGGTACGCCGAGCTGGCCGCCGCGGTGGCGGAGGACGCCGACGTGCTGGCCTTCCTCGGCACCCTGCCGCCCCCGAAGCGGCAGGCCAACCTGCTGCTGGGCGCGCTCCAGTACCTGCACGGCGGCCCGCCGGCGGACGGTGCGGAGCTGCGCGACCGGGTGCTGGGCGACGCCGAGCGGCTGCGGGCGACGATGCTCACCCGGGCCACCCAGACCAACGAGGCCGCCCGCTGCGCGGCTCTGCTGCCGGTGCTGGCCGGCCTGCCGGGGCCGCTGGCGCTGATCGAGGTGGGCGCGTCGGCCGGGCTGTGCCTGTACCCGGACCGGTACGGCTACGAGTACGACGACGGAGTACGGGTCGGGCCCGCGTCGAGTCCGGTGCAGCTGCGGTGCGAGGTGACCGGCCGGGGGCCGGTGCCGAGCGGGGTGCCGCAGGTGGTGCGGCGGGCGGGCATCGACCTGAACCCGCTCGATCCCGCGGCCCCCGACGACGTCGCCTGGCTGCGGGCGTTGATCTGGCCGGGGATGGAGGAGCGGCGCGACCGGCTCACCGCCGCGGCCGCCATCGCCGCCCGGGAACCCGTGTCGATCGTCCGCGGTGATCTGGTGGCCGAACTGCCCGGCCTGGTCGCCGCGATGCCGGCCGAGGCCACCGTCGTCGTCTTCCACACCGCGGTGCTGGCCTACCTGCCGGCGGCGGCGAAGGAGGCGTTCACCGAGCTGGTCGCCGGGCTCCCGGTGCGCTGGGTCTCCCAGGAGGGGGCAGGCGTGCTGCCCGCCGTCCGCGACCGGCTGCCCGAGCCACCGGCGGCCGACGAGGCCCGGTTCCTGCTGGCCCTGGACGGCGAGCCGCTGGCCTGGACCGCCGCCCACGGCGGCCGCATCGACTGGCTACCCACCGCCGCCCTCAGGCGTTGATCATCGGCACCTGGCGGTCCGACACGCCGGTCGGCCCCACCGATCGCCGATGATCAACGGTGATCAGGCCGACCAGGTGGTGTTCGCGGGGCGGCGGTGGTCGATGGTGTGGGGCACGAAGAAGGACAGGTCGTCGGTGATCAGCCCGTCGGACTCCCGGATGCCCAGGCCGGCGGCCTCGCCGTCGACGACCCAGGTGCCGAGCACCGGGTGGTGCGGGCCGTCGGGGCCGGCGAAGTCCGGGAGCGCGCAGAGCTGCTGCACGACCCAGCCCTCCGCGCCGTACTTCCCGCCGAGCGAGGCCAGCGGCTCGCCGCCGGGGGCGAACAGCTCGACGTTGTTGCCCTCCCGGCCGAACAGCGGCTTGCGGGCGTAGCCGGTCTGCTCCAGCTCCGCCGCCCGGGGGTCGTCGGCGAAGTAGGCGCGGAGCAGGTGCTTGCCGATCACCGGGTCGTCGGCGTAGCGCTGCCACAACACCGGCAGCAGGCCCTTGTTCGACCACAGCATCTTCCAGATCGGCTCGATCCAGGTGGTGCCGTCGGGGGTCCACAGGTCGGCGATCACCGAGGGGCCGTACGCGTCCTCGAGCAGCCACTCCCAGGGGTAGAGCTTGAAGAGGACGTCGATCAGGTTGCCCTTGGGGTCGTAGAACCGGGCGTCACCGGTGTCCAGGGCGAGCTCCTCGGTGGTGAGCACCACCGTCTCGTAGCCGGCCCGCTGCACGGTGTCGGCCAGGTAGGCCACCGTCATCCAGTCCTCACCGCTGCGGTCGCCGTTGGTCCAGGCGAGGTGGACCCGGGGACGGCGGCCGTGCTCGGCCTCCCAGCGGGACAGGTTGCGCCGCCAGGCCTCGACCAGCCGGTCGTCCAGCTGGTTCCACTGGTCGCGGCCCTGGCCGGTCTCCAGGTGCCAGGCCCACTGCACGACCGCGGCCTCGACCAGCGAGGTCGGGGTGTCGGCGTTGAACTCCAGCAGCCGGACGGCGCCCTCGCCGTCCCACCACAGGTCGAAGCGGCCGTAGACGCTGGGCGGCTCGGACTCCCAGGTGGCCTTGATGACCTCGCGGGCGTCGCGCGGGATCCGCATCCGGTCCAGCAGCTGCTCGTCGGCGAGCGCCACGTCGCCGGCCTCCACGCAGGCGGCGAAGAGCTGGTCGGTGACGTCGGCCAGGTGGTCGATCTGGGCGGAGGTGAAGTCGTAGAAGACGTCCTCACGCCAGTACGAGCGGGTCTCCCCGCCGGGGACGGTCGTCTTGTTGTAGACCAGCCCCTGGCTCTCGATCTCGGCCTCCCAGCCGCGCCGGGCCGTGCCGTAGAGCCGTCTCATGAGCCGACGCTCCCGCTCCCGACCCGGCCCGAGCCGATCCCGCCGGAGATCCGGGTGCCGGAGGTGACCCGGCCGCTGCCGGGCAGCCCGGCCCGGGACCGCGCCGTGGTGTCGGCGGGGTTCACCCGGGTCGCTGCGCCGGTGTACTGCTGCGGGATGGTCTGCCCGACCGAGTACCGGTTGCCACCGAACCCACCGAGCAGGAAGAAGAAGGGCACGCCGCCGATGAAGCCGCCGTTGCGCTCGGCCTCCTCGCACTGTTCCTCGTCGACCACCTGGTCCTGGTCGTCCACGCAGTAGACCCGCTCGGCCTCCTGCTCCTCGCCCCCCACGGCGCAGCCGGACATGAAGCCCATCGCCGCCCCGGTCAGGCTGACCGTGCCGATCGCCGCCTTGACCCGGTTGCTCCTCGACGTGCTCACCGTCCGCGCTCCTCACCTGGGCGTCCACCGTGTCCCCGGACCGCACATGCTGTCGGACCCGGGGTCCCGCGGTGCACCCGACCCCTCGCATCATCCCCGGATCCGCACCGCAGGCGGCGGCCGCCGCACGCGGGTGCCGGATCGCGATCGGGGTAGGGGCCGGGGATGGACCTCGCAGCGCACCGGACCGGCTCCGGCGACCCCCTCGTCCTCGTGCACGGCCTGGGTGGCTCCTGGCGCTCCTGGGACCCGGTGCTCCCCGGCCTGGCCGCGGCCCGCGAGGTGGTCGCCGTGGACCTGCCCGGCTTCGCCGGCGACACCCCGCCGCTGGCGGACCCCACGTTCGGGTCGATGACCGACGCCGTGGCGGGCTGGCTGCGGGCCGAGGGGCTGGCCGACGCCCCGCTGGTCGGCAGCTCGCTGGGCGCCCGGATGGTGCTGGAGCTGTCCCGGCGGGGGCTGGGTGGGGACGCCGTGGCGCTGGACCCGGGCGGGTTCTGGACCGACCGGGAGGCCGCGGTCTTCCTCGCCAGCCTGCGCGCCTCGATCGCGTTGGTCCGCCGGGTCCGGCCGGTGCTCCCCGCGCTGCTGGGCAACCCGGCCGGGCGGACGGCGCTGCTGGCCCAGTTCTCCGCCCGCCCGTGGGCGCTGGACGGCGAGGTGGTCACCCGTGAGCTCACCGGGTACGCGCAGTCGCCGTCCTTCGACGCCGTCCTCACCGACCTCGCCCGCGGGCCACGACAGCAGGGCGCCCCGGCCGGGTCGCTGCCCGGCCGGCTGACCATCGGCTGGGGACGGCGGGACCGGGTCACCCTGGCCCGGCAGGCGGCGCGGGCGGTCGAGGCCTTCCCCGACGCCGAGCTGCACTGGTTCGACGGCTCCGGCCACTTCCCGATGTGGGACGTGCCGGGCGAGACCGTCGACCTGGTCCTCGCCGCCACGGCCCGCGGCTGAGCCGCGGGCTCAGTGCAGCGGGATCTCCGGCTCGCCGGGGGTGCGCGGGCCGGTCAGCCGCCGCTCGGCCTCGGTGATCGGGACGTCGTTGATGCTGGCCTCCCGCCGCCGCATCAGCCCGTGCGCGTCGAACTCCCAGTTCTCGTTGCCGTAGCTGCGCCACCACTGGCCGGCGGCGTCGTGCCACTCGTACTGGAACCGGACGGCGATCCGGTCGTCGGTGAACGCCCACAGCGACTTGCGCAGCACGTAGTCCTCCTCGCGCGCCCACTTGGCGGTGAGGAAGGCGACGATCTCGGCGCGCCCGGTGAGGAAGGTGTCCCGGTTCCGCCACACCGAGTCCTCGGTGTAGGCGAGGGAGACGCGCTCGGGGTCCCGGCTGTTCCAGGCGTCCTCGGCTGCCTGCACCTTCGCGGTGGCGGTCTCGGCGGTGAACGGGGGCAGCGGAGGGCGGTCGGTCACCTGCCCATCCTGGCCCGGGCGGAGGGTCAGAGCGAGGAGAGGTCGTCCGGGACGTCGACCGCCTGGGACCGCAGCACGTCCAGCGGCACGACCTCCAAGGCGCGGGCGTTGGTCGCGGCCAGCACCACCCCGGCCGGTGCACCCGCCTCGAGGGCCTGCAACCAGCGGACGGCGACCACGCACCAGCGGTCGCCGGGGCGCAGCCCGGGGAAGGAGTACTCGGGGCGCGGGGTGGCCAGGTCGTTGCCCAGCTCGCGCTGCATCTGCAGGAACTCGGCGGAGACCACCGCACAGACCGTGTGGCTGCCCAGGTCGGCCGGTCCGGTGCGGCACGACCCGTCCCGGGTGAAGCCGGTCATCGGGTCGGTGCCGCACGGCTGGAGTGGGCCACCGAGCACGTTGCAGTCCTCGCCGGGGTCGGTCATGGGGTGATCATCGCGCCGCCGGAGCCCGCCTGCTGGGTGGATGGCGTGCCCCTGAGTCGCGCCCGACCGGCCTGACCGGGAGGCTGGGGTCGTGCGAGTACTGGTCACTGGGGCGTCGGGGTTCGTCGGCAGCAGGTTGGCGCCTGCCCTGGAGGAGGCCGGGCACGAGGTCCGGGCGATGACCCGGCACCCGGACACCTACTCCGGGGCCGGCACGGCGGTGCAGGGGGACGTCGGTGACGAGGCGTCGCTGCGTGCCGCGCTCGCCGACTGCGAGGCCGCCTACTACCTGGTCCACTCGCTGGACTCGGCGGACTTCCAGGAGAAGGACGCCGCGGCCGCCCGGTCCTTCGCCCGGGCCGCAGCCGATGCCGGGATCGGCCGGATCGTGTACCTGGGCGGGCTCGGCAGCGACTCCGACGACCTCTCCGCGCACCTGCGCAGCCGCCGCCAGGTCGAGGAGCTGTTGGGGGAGACGGGCGTGCCGGTCACCGCGCTGCGGGCCGGGATCGTGGTCGGCCACGGCGGGGTCTCCTGGGAGATGACCCGCCAGCTCGTCGCGCACCTGCCGGCGATGATCACCCCGCGCTGGGTGCACACCCGGACCCAGCCGATCGCGATCGCCGACGTCGTCCGGTACCTGGTCGGGGTGCTGGAGGCCCCGGAGGCCGAGGGCCGGCCGTTCGACGTGGGCGGCCCCGAGGTGCTGGAGTACCTGGAGATGCTCACCCGGGTCGCGGAGATCCAGGGACGCCGGCTGCTGATCGTCCCGGTGCCGCTGCTGAGCCCGAAGCTCTCCTCCTACTGGCTGTCGCTGGTCACCGACGTCGACGTGCAGACCGGCCGGTCGCTGATCGACTCGATGACCAACGAGGTGGTGGTGAAGGACGACTCGATCCGTCGGGTGGTCCCCTTCGAGCCGATGCCCTACGACGAGGCGGTGCTGACCGCGCTGGGCGAACGCGCCCGATCCCGCCGGGACGCGCGTGGGCCGAAGCGGGCGGGGCTGGCCGGATGACCGCCACCGAGCGGCGGCCGGGACAGGCGGTGCTGTCCGAGGCCCGGCTGGCCCGGCTGCTGGCCAAGGCGCCGTCCTGGCTGGTGGACAAGGTGCCGCGGGACCACCGGGAGACCGACGAGGCCTTCCGGCGCCGTCGGCGGGTGACCGCCGGCGTCTCCCTGGCCGGGGCCGGGCTGCTCGGGGTCTCGCTGTCGACGAAGCCGGGCTCGACGGCGTTCTACGCCCTGACCCTGGGCGTGGCCGGTACCTGGGTGGCCGGTGGCCTCGCCTCCGGGCCGCTGCACCTGGGCTGGGTGCAGACGCCGAAGCTCACGCTGCGCCGCCCGCTGCTGACCCCGGTCGCGGCCGGGGCTTCGGCCGCCGCGGGCTTCTACGGCGCGGCGCTCGTGGCCAAGCGCATCCCGCCGTTGGACGCCGCCATCACCCGGGTCCTGCGGTACGCCCAGCAGGGGTCACCGCCGCTCGTGCTCACCACCACGCTGGCCAACGGCATCGCCGAGGAGGTCTTCTTCCGCGGGGCGCTCTACGCGGCGGTCGGCGTGCACCACCCGGTGCTGAAGTCCTCCGTCGTCTACACGCTGGCCACGGTCGCCACCCGCAACCCGGCGCTGATGATCGCCTCGGTGCCGATGGGCTTGTTGTTCGCGCTGCAGCGGCGGGTCACCGGCGGCATCCAGGCACCGATCCTCACCCACGCCACCTGGTCGGTGCTGATGCTGCGGTACCTGCCCCCGTTGTTCGCCGACGAGTCCTCGGTGAACGACCCGCACCCCGCCGAAGAGCTCTGATCCCGGTCAGGCCGGGCGGGCCAGCAGCTCCGTCAGCGCCTGGTCGATGAAGGCGTTGTCCGCCGGGTTCTGACCCAGGCCGGCGAAGTGCCCGTAGACGGTCGGGATGACCCGGACCTCACCGTTCGGGATGAACTGCGACGCCCACTCCTCGTCCTCCGGCGGGAAGTACAGGTCGGTCTCCGCCGGCATGGCCAGCACCGGGCAGCGGATGGAGCGCAGCGCCGCCTCGGTGTCGCCGTCGAAGCCCGGGGTCTTGCCGACGTCGCCGTGCTCCCAGGTCCACAGCATCCCCAGCAGGTCGTTGGGGTCCCGGTCGTCGAGCCAGAAGCCCTCCCAGAACCCGACGAGGAAGTCCTCCAGTGAGGAGAAGCCCAGGGTGCGGTACTCCCGCTGCCAGTAGAAGGCCTGCGACAGGCCCCAGCCGGCGTAGATCCGGGCGAAGGCCCGCAACCCGGCGGTGGGCAGCGCGTCCGGCCGGTAGCGGCCACCCGCGAACGCCGGGTCGAGGGTGAGCGCGGCGCGCAGGCTCTTCAGGAAGACCTGGTTGTGCTCGCTGGTGACCGCCGACCCGACGATCGGCGCCGCCCGCTTCACCATCTCCGGGTGGCTGACCGCCCACTGGTAGGTCTGGCCGGCGCCCATCGAGGACCCGAGCACCAGCTCCACGGACTCGATGCCCCACTGCTGCGTGAGCAGCCGGTGCTGCACCTCGACCTGGTCGTAGAAGGTGACCGGCGGGAAGTTCGGCCCGTCGTAGGGCGGCGGGGTGTTGCTCGGCGACGTCGACAGGCCGTTGTTCAGCTGGTTGGGCATCACGATGAAGTGCTTCTCGGGGTCGCAGGCCATGCCCGGCCCGACCGACCACTCGTTGGCGTCGTGCCAGGCGCTGTACCAGGTCGGGTGCACGATCACGTTGGACTTCTCGGCGTTCAGCGTGCCGTACGTCCGGTAGGCGAGCTGCGCCCCGCGCAGCGTCGCGCCGCCCTGCAGGACGACGTCCCCCAGGTCGAAGAGCTCGTGGTCGGTGGGCCGTGGCATCGCTGCTCCTCAGGGCTCGGGCCGGGCGGTCAGAAGCTCGATCGGGGGACGCCCATGCCCGGGTCGATCCGCGTCGGCCCGGACGCCGAGGGGGTGACGTCGACGTCGAAGATGCCGGTGGGGAGGTAGACGGTGGCGCAGGAGTTGGGGATGTCGACGACCCCGGACAGCCGGCCCTCGATCGGCGCGGCGCCGAGGATCATGTACGCCTGTTCCGGGGACCAGCCGAACTTGGTCAGGTAGTCGATGGCGTGCAGGCAGGCCCGCTGGTAGGACAGGTGCGAGTCCAGGTAGCGCTGCTCGTCGTCCAGCGTCACCGACGTCCCGGAGAACGCCAGCCACCTCTCGTACCGGGGGTCGACGTTGCCCGGCATGAAGATGGCGTTCTCGCCGACCCCGTAGGTCTCCATGCCGCCCTTGATCAGGTCGACGTGCAGGTCGATGAAGCCGCCCATCTCGATGGCCCCGCAGAAGGTGATCTCGCCGTCGCCCTGGGAGAAGTGCAGGTCGCCCAGCGACAGCTTCGCCCCGGGCACGTACACGGGGTAGAAGACCCGGCTGCCCTTGGTCAGGTTCTTGATGTCCTGGTTGCCGCCGTTCTCCCGGGGCGGTGCGGTGCGCGCGGCCTCGCCGGCGACGCGGTCGTACTCCGCGCCGGTCAGGCCGGAGAGGATGGCGTCCTGCGGCAGCGGGGGCAGGGCCAGCGGCGGGACCCGGTCGGGATCGGTGGCGATCAGCGCACCCTCGCGCCGGTTCCAGCGGGCCAGCAGCTCCGCCGACGGCGCGGTGCCCATCAGGCCCGGGTGCACGATGCCGGTGAACGACACGTGCGGGACGTGCCGGGAGGTCGCCGTCTGCCCGGCGAAGTCCCAGATCACCTTGTAGGCGTCCGGGAACTGGTCGGTCAGGAACCCGCCGCCGTTCTGCCTGGCGAAGATGCCCGTGTACCCCCAGCCCTGCCCGGCCAGCGGGCCGGAGTCCTCCTGCGGGATCGGCCCGACGTCGAGGATGTCGACGATCAGCAGGTCACCGGGCTCGGCGCCCTCCACGGCGAACGGACCGCTGAGCACGTGCACCGTGGACAGTGGCGCGTCCCGGATGTCGTCGGCGGAGTCGTCGTTGTGGATCGCCCCGTCGAACCACTCGCGGCAGTCGACCCGGAAGGTGTCCCCGGGGCGGACGGTCACCTGGGCCGGGATGTCGGGGTGCCAGCGGTTGTGGCCGATGTGCTGCTGCTCGGTGAACGGCTTGCTGGAGTCGAGGGGGAACAGGCGCTCGGGCATGGCTGGCTCCTGGGCTCGGGTCGGGCTGCGGGGCGTCTGGCCGACGGTTCGGTGCGGGGTCGCACGCCGCCGGGTGGGTCGGGGTCCGCCGTCGGCTCAGCCTCAGGGCCTCGGCAGCCGGCTCAGGGCCGGGTTGCGCAGCACGTCGGCCCGGCGACCGGTCCGCGGCCCCGGCGGCGGTGCGGAGACGACGTCGGGCTGGTCGCTGGTGCGCTCCGTGTGCTCGATCAGGGCGCGGCGCACCGGGGACCCGAACGAGAGGCGGGGGGCGGTGAACACCCGTGCGGAGGTCGAGCCGCAGGCCGGGCACGGGACCGTGGGAGGAGCAGCGCCCATCGCGCAGCGGGCCTCGGTCGTGCCGTGGTGGGTGCAGCGGTACAGGTAGACGGCGATGTCGGACCTCCGGGTGACCGGCGGAGGGGCACTCGGCCCTCCGGACCAGGCGCACGCTCGTCCCGCCGCGAGGAGGTGGTCAAGGCGCGGCGGAGCCCGGGACGGCGTGGTGCACGTCGCCTCGCGGCGCGCCGTGACGGACCGGGGGGCGTCGCCCGGCATGTCGCGGTCGGCACGGACCGGTCCGGCACGCTGGAGGGAAGTGTTGTCTCGGTCACGTAGGCGTGCATCGGGGCCCTGGTTACCCGACAGTAGGTCGATCCGGACTCTCCCGAACCAGGAGGCACCGACGATGACGTCGACCGCCAGCCGCCCCGCCGAGACCGCCGAGACCTGGCTGCCCGAGCCCCCCGTCCTGCACTCCCCGTGGCACACGCCCGAGCGGGCCGCGCTGATGGAGCAGGCCCGCCGGTTCGCGATGGACGAGGTGCTGCCGGTCGCGAACGAGCTCGACCCGCAGAAGGGCGAGATCCCGCAGCGCCTCCTGGAGCGGCTCGGCGAGCTGGGGTGGTTCGGGATCACCGTCCCCGCGGCCGACGGCGGGCTGGGCCTCGGCGTCTTCGAGTACTGCATGGTCAGCGAGGAACTGGCCCGGGCGTGGATGAGCGTGGCCAGCATCCTGGCCCGGTCGCAGGGCATGGGGACGGCGGTCGCCGACCCGGACCGCCGCCGCGAGCTGCTGCGGCGCAGCGCCGGCGGCTCGTGGATCGGCGCGGTGGCGCTCTCGGAGCCCGAGGCTGGCTCGGACCTGGCCAACGTGCAGACCCGCGCCGTGCGCGACGGCGACGAGTGGGTGGTCACCGGGCACAAGCGCTGGTGCGGCAACGCCAAGGCCGCCGACTTCATCCAGGTGCTGGTCCGGGTGGCCGACCCGGCGCCGGGGGAGTCCCGTTCCCGCGGGCTGCGGAACCTGCTGCTGGTCAAGGAGCGCGGGGAGTTCCCGTCGGGGCTGTCCGGCCACGCCATCGACAAGGTCGGCTACCACGGCTTCCTGACCTGGGACCTCACCTTCGACGGCGTCCGCATCCCGGCCGCGGACCTGATCGTCGCTCCCGGCGAGGGTGGCTCGGACGGCGCGGACTCCGGCGCCGGGTTCCGGGAGGCGCAGGCCTTCCTGAACACCGCCCGGGTGCACACCGCGGCCCGCGCCGTCGGCCTGGCCCGGGCCGCGGTCGAGGACTGCGTGCTCTACCTGCAGGAGCGCGCCCAGTTCGGCCACCCGATCGGCGACTTCCAGGCGCTGCGGTTCACGCTGGCCGAGATGGCCGCCCAGGTGGAGCAGGCGCGGGCGTTCTACCGCCAGGTGGCCCACCTGCTCGACGAGGGTGTGCCGTGCGAGCGGGAGGCGGCGATGGTGAAGCTGCAGGCCACCGAGATGGCGGTGCGGGTCACCAACCAGGCCATGCAGCTGCACGGCGGCAACGGGTACACCACCGAGCGCCAGGTGGAGCGGCACTGGCGGGACGCGCGGCTGACCACGATCTTCGAGGGCACCAGCGAGATCCAGAAGCGGATCATCAGCAACACGATGCTCCCGCGCAGCCCGCTGGGCTGACCAGCCGCCGATCGGTGTCGGCGGTGGGGTCGCTGGGCAGGAGAGGGCTGCGCCGCCCGGCGTGCCACGGGCGGTCGCCCGGCGCACGCCCGCCTCCTCAGCACCGGGAGGTCCAGCCCCCCACCCCGGCTCGCCCCGGGAAGGAGATGCGCGTGTCCTCGCAGCACGACCAGCCCCCGTCGGCAGGCCCGCCGTCCGATGCGTCCACCGGCGGGCAGGCGTCCACCGGCGGGCAGGCGTCCACCGGCGGGCAGGCGTCCACCGGCGGGCAGGCGTCCACCGGCGAGCCGGCGGGCACGGCCAGCGACCCGGGTGTGCCCGCCGGCGTCCGGACCGCGGGGATGTGGTGCCTCTGGACGCTGGTGATCGGCGCCGTCGTCTACTTCGCGGTGCAGGTGGCCGTCCTGCTCGGCACCGTGGTGCTCACCTTCCTGGCCGGTCTGCTGCTCACCGCGCTCCTGCGGCCGGTGGTCGACTGGCTCGACCGGATCGGGTTGCCCCGACTGGCCGCGACCTGGCTGGCGACGGTGCTGTTCCTCGTCCTGTTCGGCGGGGTCGTCTACTTCCTGCAACAACAGGTCGCCCGGCAGTGGGCCGACCTGCGCCCCACCCTGGCCAGTGGGCTGGACCGGCTGCGCAACGGCCTGGTCGAGACGTTCGGCCTCTCCTCCGACCGGGTCAACTCGATCATCGACGAGCTGATCGGCCAGGTGTCCCCCAACGGGTCCGGGGGCGGGGCAGGAGGGGCAGGCATGCTGGTCACCGGTGCCACGACCGGGGCCACCGTCCTGGCGTCACTGGTCCTCGCCCTCTTCACCGCCTTCTGGTTGGCCTACGACGGGGCCAGGATGTGGCGGCTGTGCCTGCGGATCGTGCCCGCCGATCGGCGAGCAGCCGCCGACGCCGCGGGGAGCGCCGCCTGGCACACCGTGGGGGGTTACCTGCGGGGCACCACGGCCGTCGCGCTCGTCGACGCCGTCGGCATCGGCGTGGCGCTGGTGGTCATCGGCGTGCCGTTGCCCTTCGCGCTGGCGGTGCTCACCTTCCTGGGCGCCTACATCCCGGTCGTCGGCGCCTTCGTGGCAGGGCTGGCCGCCGTCGTGGTGGCGTTCGCATCGGGCGGGCTGACCGACGCCCTGCTCGTGCTCGGTGCGGTGGTCGTGGTCCAGCAGATCGAGGGCAACCTCCTGCAGCCGTTGATCATGCGGCGGACCGTCTTCCTCCACCCGCTGGGGATCGTCTACGCCCTCACCGTCGGCGGCCTGCTGTGGGGGATCGGCGGCGCGGTGATCGCCGTACCGCTGACCGCTGCGGTGTACGCGATCGCGGTCGCCCTGGCCGACCGCAAGGGCGGCGAGGAAGCGGAACCGAGGCCGCGGGGCCTCCGGCTCCGGACCGGCGGTGCCTCCCGGGCCGACGTGCCGGCCACCGGCGGGCGGGCGGGCGGAGGCGACGGGGGACCTAGCCGCCGGGACCGGGCCGCGGAGGCGTCCGAGGGCTCCTGATCGTCACGGTGGTGCCCTCCGGGCCGGGGACGACGGTGACGTCGGCGAACGCGCTCATCAGCGTCGCCCCCCGCCCGCGGTCCATGCTCGGCACCCGTTCCCGCCACTGCCCGTGGTCGCGCACGGTGATCTCCACGCCGTCCACGGAGGCCTCGATGGTCACCTCGACGACCGGTCGGGTCGGGTGCTGGGCGTGCTCCACCGCGTTGGTGGCGGCCTCGCAGGCGGCCAGCAGCAGGTCGTAGACCTGGTCCTCGTCCAGCCCGGCGGCGGTCAGGACCCGGCGCAGCGCCCGGCGCAGCCCGGGGATCGCCCGGGCTGTGGCGGGGAAGCGCCAGTGCTCCCGGAGCACCGGTGCGGTCGTCGGTGGCGGGGCCGTGGCCGACGGCCGGGAGGCGGGCACCAGCGCGCGCACCTCCGCCGGTCCGGCCCGTCCGGCGGGGACGGTCGGCATCGGCACCGGCGGAGCAGCGGCGGGGCCGGCGGCGGCTCCGTCGCGGGCACCCGAGCCGCGCTCGACCGCGACGCGCACCCGGGCGATCAGCTCGGCGGCCTGGAACGGCTTGGCGAGGTAGTCGTCGACCCCGGCGGCGAACCCCTCCACCGCGGCCTCCTGCCCGGCCCGGGCGGTCAGCATGATCACCGGGATGGCGCGGGTGGCGGGGTCGGCGCGCAACCGGCGCAGCAGCTCGAAGCCGTCCACGCGCGGCATCATCACGTCGGTGAGGACGACGTCGGGCCGGTGCACGGCCACGGCCGCCAGCGCCTCCTCACCGTTGGTGCAGGTGTGCACCCGCCAGATCGGCGCGAGCAGTCTCGTCAGGTAGGTGCGCATGTCGGCGTTGTCGTCGACGACCAGGACCGTCGCCGCCGCGCCGGCGGGTGCGTCCGGCAGCTCGTCGGGGGTCACGTCGGCGATCCAGGAGGCGGCCGTGCCGTGCGCGACCTCCGAGGGGGTGGCCGACGGGCCCGTGTCGGCGGGCATGTCGGGGCTGCCGTAGGGGACGACGACGGTGAAGGTGCTCCCGGCGCCCGGCTCGCTCTCCACCGAGACGGTGCCGCCGTGCAGCCCGACCAGCTCGCGGACCAGGGCCAGCCCGATGCCGGTGCCCTCCCGGTTGCGTGCCAGGGAGCCCTGCACCCGGTGGAAGCGGTCGAACACCAGCGGCAGCTCGGCGGCGGGGATGCCGATCCCGGTGTCGGCGACGGTGAGGAGCACCTGGTCGGCCTCGCCCCGCAGGGTCAGCCGGATCCCGCCGACGAAGGTGTACTTGACCGCGTTGGTGAGCAGGTTCAGGACCACCTTCTCCCACATCCGCGGGTCGACGTGCACCGGCCGGTCCACCGGGGGGCAGTCGACCGACAGCTGCAGGCCGGCCCGCTCGGCGGCGGCCCGCAGCACCCCGGCCAGCTCGGCGGTGAAGGCGGCGACGTCGGTCTCCACCCGCACGGCCTCCGCTCGGCCGGCCTCGATGCTGGCGACGTCCATCAGGTCGTTGACCAGGCGCTGGAGCCGTTGGCCGTTGCGCAGGGCCAGGGCCAACTGGTCCCGGGCTGCCTGGGGCAGTGGGTCGGAGGTGTCGGCCAGGACGTCGCTGATCGGCCCGAGCAGCAGGGTGAGCGGGGTGCGCAGCTCGTGGCTCACATCGGAGAAGAACGCCGTCTTCGCCCGGTCGAGCTCGGCCAGCGACTCGGCTCGCCGCCGTTCGGTCTCGAACGCGCGGGCGGTGCCCAGTGCGCTGGTGAACTGCCCGGCGACCAGGTCCAGGAAGGTGCGGTACTCGGGGTCCAGCGCGCGGTTCGGGCTCACCCCGGCGACGAGGACGCCGATCCGCTCCTCACCCGCTGCGCCGCCCAGCGGCAGCACGACGGCATCGCGGACCGGGTCCTGCCAGAACCCGCCGACCAGCCCGAGCCCGGCGACCGGTCCGGGCAGCGCGGCGGGGTCGGGGACGGACCCGGGCAGCAGCTCGGCCGGGCAGCCCACCGTGCCGGCCCGCCGGAGACCATCACCCGCGTCGAGGTAGACGGCGGCGAACGGCACGTCGAGCGGATCGCTGCCCAGGGTGCTGCACAGGCCGGCGAGCACGGCCTCCTCGTCCCCTCGCTCCGCCTCGGTGCAGGACAGGTCGTGCAGGAGTCGCTGCCGCCGTTCGCCGAGCACCTCGTTGGTCACCTCGGTGCAGACGGCGTGCATCCCGGCGACGAGCCCGTCGTCGCCGAAGGCCGGCGCGTGGGAGACGGTGAAGTAGGTCTCTTCGCGGTAGCCGGCGCGCTCCAGCAGCAGGGGCAGCCGGGGCAGCCAGGACGCCTCGCGGGTGGTCATCGCATGTTGGACCGGTCCCCGGAGGACGCCCCACCCCTCGGCCTGGGTGACCCGCAGGTCGCGCCCGAGGGCCCCGGGGTGCTTGGCGCCGATCAGGGTGGCGTAGCCGTCGTTGTACAGCTGGGTGTACCCGGGGCCCCAGGTGAGGATCATGGGGAAGCGCGAGGCCAGGATCGTGCGGACGGCGTACCGGAGGCTGGCCGGCCACTCCTCGACCGGGCCCACCGGCGTCGCGGACCAGTCGAGCCCGGCCATCAGCCGGCCGGTCTCGCCGCCACCGGCGAAGAGGTCGGCGGGGGTGGGCGCACCCGGCGCAGCAGAGGTCGGATCGGGGGCCACGCACACCTCCACCAGGGACACCAGCACGCCTGCGAGCCCGGGCAGCGCTGTGCCCGGGAGCGGTCACCAGCGACCCACCCGCAGCGTGCAACCTACCTCCGGCACGCGGCCCCCGCGCTGAGGCCAGCTGTGCCCCCGGACGGTCGGGCGGGTTGGATGGGGGCAGAACCGCCGGGAGAGCCCTGGCGCCGACCCCGAGGAGACCCCCGTGGCAGAGCTGACCCGCCCCGACGTCGAACCCCCCACCGGGCCTGCCCCGTCCGACCTGGTGATCGAGGACCTGGTGGTCGGTGAGGGCGCCGAGGCCACCGCCGGCAGCCTGGTGAGCGCGCACTACGTGGGCGTCACCCACGACGGCGGCGAGCAGTTCGACGCCTCCTGGGACCGCGGCGACCCGCTGGAGTTCCGGATCGGCGTGGGCATGGTCATCCAGGGCTGGGACGAGGGCATCGTCGGCATGAAGGTCGGCGGCCGTCGCCGGCTGACCATCCCGCCGCACAAGGCCTACGGCGAGCGCGGCGCCGGGGGCGTCATCAAGCCCGGCGCCACCCTGGTCTTCGTGGTGGACCTCGTCGGCGTCCGCTGAAGCTCGACATGGTGCGCTGAGTGTCAGGTCCGGGCACCGGACCTGACACTCAGCGCACATGGTCAGATCGCGAGCTGGCGGTAGAAGTCGCGGGGGTCGGCGGACAGGGCGGCCTTGACGCCTCGGCTCCAGTCGTCGACCAGCACCTCCCACGCGCCGGCCTGCACACCGTCCAGTGCAGCCCGGACGACGTCGGCCGGGTCGCTCATCGGGCCGGTGTAGCCGGCCATCATGTCGGTGTCGGCGGCTCCCAGCACGACGCCGGTGACCGACGTGCCCTGCTCGGTGAGCTCGATCCGGACGCCGTTGGTCAGGCTCCACTCCGCGGCCTTGGCCGCGCTGTAGGCGTTGGCGCCAGCGGTGGAGAACCAGGAGAGCGCCGAGAGCACGTTGGCGATCGCACCCCCGCCGTTGCGGGCGAGCACCGGCGCGAACGCCCGGATGACGCCCAGCGTGCCGAAGAAGTGCGTCTCCATCTCCAGCCGGACGTCGGCCAGGTCGCCGGTGACGAGGTCGGCCCGGGTCGTCAGGCCGGCGTTGTTGACCAGCAGCGTGACGTCGCTGGCGGCTGCGGCGGCGGTGGCGATCGACTCCGGGTCGGTGACGTCCAGCCGCAGCACCTCCACGCCCGGGACGTCGACGAGCTCGGGGCGGCGGGAGGTGGCGTAGACCTTGGCGGCGCCGCGCTCGAGCAGCTGCTGGGCGAAGTGGCGGCCGAGGCCGCGGTTGGCGCCGGTGACCAGGGCGACGGATCCGGTGATGTCCATGGTGGTTCTCCTTGCGTTCGGGTGGGTTGTCGAGGACGCTAAGACCTCACGTTGACGTCAGAGTCAACAGTGAGGTCCATCACTGAGGAGGCCCGGTGCTGCGCATCGGAGAGGTCGCCGCCCGCGCCGGCGTGAGCGTGCGGGCGCTGCGCTACTACGAGGAGCAGGGGCTGCTGGAGGCCGAGCGCACCCCGAGCGGTCAGCGCCGGTACCCGGAGGGCGCCGTGGGCCGGGTCCGGTTCATCCAGCAGATGTACGCCGCCGGGCTGGGCAGCGCGGACGTCCTGGAGGTGCTGCCGTGTGTGCACACCGGCGTCGCGACGCCGGAGATGCTGGCCCGGCTGGTCGAGCAGCGGGACGGCATCGACCGGCAGGTCGCCGAGCTGACCCAGGCCCGTGAGCGCCTGGACGAGATCATCCGCATCGGCGAGGAGCACGTGCCCGGGGCCCGGTCGGTGACCGCGTCCCCTCGGCGATGAGTTCCGGCCGTCCCGGGGTCTTCCCGGCATGACCACCGCCGCGCACCCCGCCCAGCCGCTCGACGTCGTCTTCCGCTGCGTCATCGAGAAGGACGGCGCCTTCCCCACGTACCTGGAGCTGTCGGGCTCGGCCGAGGTGCTGGGCACCCGGCGGGCGGTGAAGGTCGCCGGCACCCTGGACGGGCACCCCTTCGCCGCGACGCTCATGCCCTCGGGACAGGGGCCGCACTGGCTCCCGCTGCGGAAGGCGCTGTGCGCGGGGATCGGCAAGAGCGAGGCCGGGGCCCCGGTGCTGGTCCACCTGGAGGAGCGCCTCAGCTGACCGACGGACCGCTGGCGCCCCCCGGGCATCTCCTCCGGCCGGGTGGCCACCGGAATGCCCGGCTCGACCAGTGGGTTGGGCCGGGCATGCAGGTCGAGGTGTGGTCCGACGTCGTGTGCCCGTGGTGCTACATCGGCAAGCGCAAGCTGGAGACGGCGCTCTCCCGCTTCCCGCACGCCGACCAGGTCGAGGTGGTGTGGCGGTCGTTCCAGCTCGACCCGAGCGTCCCCGAGGGCCACACCGAGCCCACCCTGCCGGCGCTGGCCGCCAAGTACGGGCGCAGCGTCGAGGAGATGGCCGGCCAGATGCGCCGGGTCGAGGAGGTCGCCGCCGCCGAGGGTCTGCAGTACGACCTCGTCCAGGGCGTCAGCGGCAACACCCTCCTCGCCCACCAGCTCCTCCACCTCGCCGCCGAGCGGGGCCTGGGCGATGCGATGAAGGAGCGCCTGCTGCGCGCGCACTTCACCGAGCACCGTTCGGTGTTCGACGTCGACGGGCTCGTGCCGCTCGCCGTCGAGGTCGGCCTGGCCGAGGACGAGGTCCGGGCCGCGCTGGCCGATCGCCGGTACCTGCCCGCCGTCCGCGCCGACATCGAGACCGCGCGGGCGCTCGGCGCGACCGGCGTCCCCTTCTTCGTCGTCGACCGCACGTACGGCGCTGCCGGGGCGCAGCCGGCCGAGCAGTTGCTGCAGCTGCTCGAGCGCGCCTGGGCCGACGCCCACCCGCTCACCACCGTCCCCGCCGCCGAGGGGTGCGCGGACGGCAGCTGCGCCGTCTGAGGCGCGCCTGCGCGGCCGCTCTGCACGCGTTCCGGCCGCATCGCACGCGCTGCACCACGTGCGATGCGTACACAACCCGTGCAATGCCGCCTCTGGGGCCGCGGCCTCCGCGCCCGGGTCAGCCCAGGAGGCGGGGTGCCTTCTCCAGGGCCCTGCGGGCGTCGGTGGCCAGCCGGCGGACGACGTCGCTCGCCGACTCCTCGCGGGTGACCAGCCCGACCGACTCCCCGGCGTAGACCGGGGTGTTCTCGAGGTCGCCCTCCGCCCGGGCGCGGCGGACGAGGTCGGCTGCGGCGGTGTCGCCGCGCAGCTCGGTCTCCCGGCCGTGCCAGAGCTGGGTGAACTCGTTGACCAGCGCCCGTCCGGGCCAGCGCGCCGGCCAGGGCAGCTCCTGGGCGATGTCGAAGGCGCTGGTCAGCACCGTGTCGTCACCGCCGGCGGCCCGGATCCGCTCCCGGGCGGCCGGGGAGTTGGCCGCCTCCGTGCAGGACAGGAACGGGGTGCCGATCCAGGCCCCCGCGGCGCCGGCGACCAGGACGGCGGCCAGCCCGGCACCGGTGGCCACCCCGCCCGCGGCGAGCACCGGCCGGTCGGTCGCGGCCAGCACCTCCTGCAGCAGCGGCAGGGTGGCCCGCTGCCCGGTGTGCCCGCCGGCCTCGGTGCCCTGCGCCACGATGACGTCGGCCCCGGCCGCCAGGGCGCGGTCCAGGTCGGCCAGCGAGTTCACCGCGGTGGCCACCGCGATGCCGGCGTCGTGCAGCGGCCCCACGAACGGCTCCGGGTCGCCGAAGGAGACCGACACCAGGGCCGGCTCGGTGGCGATCGCCGCGGCCAGCAGCTCCGGGCGCCGCTCCAGTGCCCAGGCCATCAGGCCGACCCCGAAGGAGACGTCCGCCTCCGTGGGCAGCCGGGCCTGCTCGGCCAGCCACTCCACCGGGGTGTCGGACCCGACGCCGATCATGCCCAGCCCGCCGCCGAGGGAGACGGCGCGGGCCAGCTCCCCGCCGGCCACCCCGGCCATCGGGGCACCGAAGACCGGCACGTCGAGGTCGAACCAGCGGGTCAG
This sequence comes from Modestobacter sp. VKM Ac-2985, assembly GCF_026967925.1. Classification (GTDB taxonomy): domain Bacteria; phylum Actinomycetota; class Actinomycetes; order Mycobacteriales; family Geodermatophilaceae; genus Modestobacter. The sequence goes on from NZ_JAPVBI010000002.1 coordinate 530,725, forward strand.
CGGGGTCTTGATCACCCGACCATCGTCGTCCCTCGCTCCACGGGTCGCAGCGGCGGTCAGCGGCCGGTGGTCGACGGCGTCAGACCCGGCCGCGGAGGATGCGGTGCCAGTAGACCTGCGGCAGCCCGTACCGGTCGAAGAGCCACTGCCAGCGGCGCGGCACGAACGGGTCGAGGAAGGGCACCGACGGCTGCGACCGGTTGTCGCGGTCGACCTCGTTGAGCATCAGCTTCCGGCGGTGCACGGTGATCGGCATGACCGTGTAGCCGCTGTACTGCTGCATGGGCCTGCCCGTCGCGGCGGCTGAGAGGTTCGTGCTCAGCACGTGCACCTGCTTGCGCAGCGCACCCCCGGACGGGCGGGTCGCGAGGTCGGCGGCGTCACCGAGACCCCAGATCGACCCGTGGCGGCGGTGCCGCATCGTCCCGGGGTCGACGTCCACCAGGCCGGGGGACGCATCGGCGGCGAGGCCGGCGTCGGCGATCCAGCGCGGTGCCCGGTAGTGCGGGACGGCGTGCGCGAAGGCGACGTCCTCCAGCACCCGCCGGCCGCCGGGGGAGGTGACCGTGACCGAGTGCAGGTCGCCGTCCACCTGCTCCACGCGCGACTCGCGCAGCACCTCCACGCCGTAGCCCGCGAACGCCTCCTCGAGGTACCGGTCTGCCTCCGGGATGCCCGTCCCGGTGGCCGTCGGCAGCACGAGGCGGACCTGCAGGTCGTCGAGCACCCCGGCGCGCCGCCAGTGGTCGCACGCCATCAGGAGCGGCTTGAGCGCGGTCGGCCCGCACGACGCCGGCTCCGGCGGCACGGTGAAGACGACCGAGCCCGACCGCAGCGACGTCACGCTCGGCCACACCAGCGGGGCGCTGCCCGGCACGTAGGAGGACGCGGCCCAGCCCTCGGCGTACGCCGACCGGAGCCCAGGCGTCTCGTCCCAGTCCTCCACGAGGCCCGGGCAGAGCACGAGGGTCGAGCAGTGCAGGCTCCGACCCCCGCGGGTCCGCACCGTCATGGCCGCGGGGTCGACGGCGTCGACGGCGTCGCGGATCCAGGTGCACCCGTCGGGCACGACGTCGGCCATCGGGCGCTCGAGGTCGGCCATCGTCGCCTCGCCCGCGGCGACGTAGTTCAACAGCGGTTTGTACCGGTGCACCGGGGACGGCGCGACGACGGCGACGTCCTCCATCCCGTCCCGGAGCAGCCGCGCCGCGAGGGAGATCCCGGCGTTGCCGCCGCCCACGATGAGTACCTCGGTGTGCTCCACGTCCGCTCCCGCTCCTCACGCCGCGGACCCTCGGTCACCGCCGCAGCTCGGCCACGGTGCCCACCCTGCCCAGCTCCTGCGAGTTGCGCAGGGCGTGGACGGGCGTGACCCGGTCCTCCGCGATGACGGACGTGGTCACCATGGGCCCTGCACGTCGCCGACGTTCACCCCACCCAGGTCTCCTGCACGTCGTCGTCGACGACGCCGCGCCTTCGCCGTGTTCAGCGGCGGGTGACGTCGGCGGTGAACGCCTGCAGCCGCTTGCGCAGGCCGATGGCCTGCTCCTCGATCGCGAGCGCCTGCAGCTCCTCGTCCAGGTGCTGCGCCGACGGCGGCACGGCGGTCACCCGGCTCGCGCAGCCCAGGTCGGCGCAGATGTAGGTGCCCACGGTGTTGCCGTTGCGGCCGGCCTCGCCGACCCGCCGCGCGGCGAACAGCGAGACGTCGGCGGCCGACTGCACCGAGTGGCACAGCAGGCACATCGCGGAGCGGCGGCTGGACATCTTCGTGTCGGCGGCCCGCAGCGCGATGCCGATGGGGTCGCCGTCCTGCTCGTGCACCAGGTAGCCGCGGAGCTCGGCCTTGGCGTCCCGCCAGCCGAGGACGTCGAGCGACGCCCAGTCCCGCTCGGCCAGGTCGCGGGGCGGTGTGAGGGACGCGGCCTCGCTGCGGGAGCAGTTGACCATCGAGCGACGGATCGCCGCCTCGGTCAGGGCGTGCACGCAGGACCTCCAGGAGCGTCGGGACGGGACGGCCGCAGACGCTACGTACCGCGCCCGCCCCGACGCACCCGGATTTCCCACCCGCCCGGTCCCACCACAATGGCCATTTTGGTGGGAACGGGGTCAGCTGGTGGCGGGGCCGCCGTGCTCGGTGCCGGAGAGCGTGCGGAGCAGGTCGTGGGCGCGTGCGGCGCGCTTCGAGTCCTGCTCCATCACCTCGCGGAAGAACGCGGCGACGTCGTCCAAGCCGGCGTTCTCGGCGTCCCGGACGTACTGGCCGTAGTCGTGCCCGGCCTTGAGGGAGTGGTACTGGACGGAGATCAGGTCGAACGTGACGTCGGCGAAGCCGGTCTCACCGGTGGCCATGGGTCCTCCTCGGGGAGTGCGTACGGGGCCGTTGCTCGACACGTGCGTCCCCGCGCTACCCGCCCGCCGCGAGGGCGACACGCGTCCGGGCCGGACCGGTCCGTCTCAGGTCTGGTCGTTGGTCGGGGCCTCGCCCACCGCGCCGGCGAAGCCGCCGGTCACGTCACCGCCGCCGGCCTCGTCGGCCTCGGTACGGGAGGTGGCGAGCTCGTCCTCGCCGGTCGAGGTCTGGTCGTCCTCGGTGGAGGCGAGGTCCTCGCCCTCGCCGAGGGCGCCGGGGTCGGCCTGCAGCGTGCGCGGGTCGTTCAGGGGGTCGGGGACGTCGGGATCGGTGACGGTCATGACCCGACCGTGCCCCGGTGGTGCGCCGTCCGAACGTGCGTAACTGGACAGTTAATTAAGTCCTCTGTTACACATCTGCGCGTGGAGGCTCTCGCGGCCCTGGCCGACCCGACCCGGCGGCAGATCGTCGCCCTGCTCGCCGTCGGTGAGCGGGGCGCAGGCGAGCTGGCCGGGCAGTTCCCGGTCAGCCGTCCGGCGATCAGCCGGCACCTGCGGGTGCTCCGCGAGGCCGGGCTGGTGCGGGTCCGGGTGGAGGGGCAGCGCCGGGTCTACGCGCTGGACCCGGCGCCGCTGTCGGAGCTGGACGCCTGGCTGGCCCCCTACCGGCGGCTGTGGGCGCAGCGGCTGGACGCGCTGGACACCGAGATCGCCCGCGGACGGCGGGCACGGACGCAGGAGGACGGTCGATGACGACACCGGACGAGCGACTGGGGCAGGTCACCGAACTGCCGGAGGGCGTACGGCTGCGGTTCCGCCGCAGCTGGCCGGACCCGATCGACGACGTCTGGGCGGCGCTCACCGAGCCCGACCGGATGGTCCGCTGGATCGGCACGTACGAGGGTGAGCGCCGGGTCGGCGGGTCGGGCACGTTCACGATGACCCACGAGGACTCGCCGATCGGTGAGCCGATGCGGATCGTGGAGTGCGAGGCGCCGCGCCGGCTGGTGGTCGACTGGGACACCGAGGAGGGCTGGCGGGTGGAGCTCGACCTGACCGCCCAGGACGGCCAGACGGTCCTGCTGTTCACCCAGCTCTTCCCGCCGGGCACCGAGATCACCGACTACGTGCTGGGCTGGCACTGGTACCTGGACAAGTTCGACGCCGAGGTGGGCGACCGCCCGGCGCCCGGTGACTGGGACGGCTTCCTCGCCGCCACCGGCCCGGCCTACGGGCGCGCGCCTCAGGCCTGAGCAGGGGTTGAGCCGCCCGACCTGACGTCCAGCCGCGCCACGACATGGCTCAACGTCTGGCCGGGCGGCTCAACCCGGGGCGGCGATGCGGCTCCGCCCGGGGTCGGCCAGTTCGGGGCCATGACCTGGCCCGGCCCCGGCTCAGGCCTGGGCGGCCCGGGCCTGCTCGACGTGGACCGGGTCCGGCCCGGTCCACGGGCCCAGCCGGTGCAGCAGCCGGTCGCGGGAGGCCAGCCGCGGGCCGGCCTGGACCGGGTAGGCGTCGTAGGAGCTGGTCAGCGCGCGGGCGGCGTGCAGGGCGAAGTTCGGGTCGTCCTGCGCCTCCCGGGCGACGGCGACCAGGTCGGCCTGCCCGGTGGCCACGACGGCGTCGGCCTGCTGCGGGTCGACGAGCAGGCCCACGGCCATGGTCGGGATGCCGACCTGCTCCTTGATCGCGGCGGCGAAGGGCACCTGGTACCCGTAGCCGATCGGGTGCTCCCAGCCGCTGCCGATGCCCCCGCCGGAGACGTCGATCGCATCGACCCCGAGGGCCTTCAGCTCCCGGCAGAAGGCGATCGTGTCGGCCAGCGTCGTCCCCTCGCGGGTGGCGTCGACGGCGGAGACCCGCACCATCAGCGGCAGGTCGGCCGGCCAGACGGCGCGCACCGCTTCGACCACCTCGAGCGGGAACCGCATCCGGTTCTCCAACGACCCCCCGTAGGCGTCCGTGCGGGTGTTGGTCAGCGGCGACAGGAACTCGTTGAGCAGGTAGCCGTGCGCGGTGTGCACCTCGGCCAGCTGGAACCCGGCGGTCAGCGCCCGGCGGGCGGCGGCGACGAACGCGTCGCGCACCGCGGGGAGCTCCTCGACCGCCAGGGCGCGGGGGGCCGGCCAGCCGTCGCCCATCGGGACGCCGCTGGGGGAGACCGGCGTCCACGGGACGTCGCCGGGCCGGGCGTTCTCCGCGGTGACCGGGCCGTCGCCGTCCCAGGGGCGCAGCGTGCTGCCCTTGCCGCCGGCGTGGGCCAGCTGGATCGCCGGCACGCTGCCGTGCTGGCGCAGGAAGGCGGCGACGCGGGCCAGGCCGGGCACCTGCTCGTCGTTCCACAGGCCGACGTCGCCGGGGGTGATCCGGCCCTCGGCGGTCACGCCGGTGGCCTCGACCATCACCAGGCCGAAGCCGCCGAGGGCGAACCGGCCCAGGTGGGCCAGGTGGTAGTCGCCGACCACCCCGTCGGAGACGCAGTACTGGCACATCGGCGCGACCGCGAGGCGGTTGGGGAGGGTGACCCCGCGCAGGGTCAGGGGCTGCAGGAGCTGAGGTGTGCTCACGACCGCCGTCAACCGCAGGGCGGCCGGGAGGCATTCCAGGGGGAGCTGCGTCACACTCTGGGTAGACGTTCTAGACGTACGCCTTCTGACCGGTAGCCTGGCCCGATCCCCCGGCCCCAGCGTTGCGGCCGGGGGGTCGACACAACGCCGGTGCGACACCCACACCGGCGGCACCCGAAGGAGGAGACGCCGTGACTGCCGTGGCCACCCCAGGTCTCGAGAACGCCCCCACCACGCATGCCCGACTCCTCGCCTGGGTGCAGGAGATGGCCGAGCTGACCACGCCGGACCAGGTGGTCTGGGTCGACGGCTCCGACGAGGAGTGGGAGCGGCTGACCGGCAGGCTCGTCGAGGCCGGCACCTTCCGCCGGCTGGACGCGAAGCCGAACTCGTTCTGGTGCGCCTCCGACCCCAGTGACGTCGCCCGGGTCGAGGACCGCACCTTCATCTGCTCGGTCGACGAGGCCGACGCCGGTCCGACCAACAACTGGATGGAACCGGCCGAGATGAAGGCCGTCATGACCGAGCTGTACCGGGGGTGCATGCGCGGCCGGACGATGTACGTCATCCCGTTCTGCATGGGGCCGGTCGAGGCCGAGAACCCGATGTTCGGCGTCGAGCTCACCGACTCGGAGTACGTCGTCGTCTCGATGCGGGTCATGGCCCGCATCGGCAGCCGGGTGCTCGAGGCGATGGCGGAGGACCGGCCGTTCGTGCCGGCGATGCACTCCCTCGGCGCCCCGCTGGAGTCCGGTCAGGCCGACGTCCCGTGGCCGTGCAGCGACACCAAGTACATCGTGCACTTCCCGGAGGAGCGGGCCATCTGGTCCTACGGCTCCGGATACGGCGGCAACGCCCTGCTGGGCAAGAAGTGCTACTCGCTGCGCATCGCCTCGGTCATGGCCCGCGACGAGGGCTGGCTCGCCGAGCACATGCTGATCCTCAAGCTCACCAGCCCGCAGCAGAAGGTCTACTACGTCGCCGGTGCCTTCCCGTCGGCCTGCGGCAAGACGAACCTGGCGATGCTGGAGCCGACCATCCCGGGCTGGAAGGTCGAGACGGTCGGCGACGACATCGCCTGGATGCGCTTCGGCGAAGACGGCCGGCTCTACGCCGTCAACCCCGAGTTCGGGCTGTTCGGGGTCGCCCCGGGCACCGGCTGGGACACCAACCCCAACGCCATGCGCACGATCGACCACGGCAACTCGGTCTTCACCAACGTCGCGCTGACCGACGACGGCGACGTCTGGTGGGAGGGCATGACCGACGACGCCCCCGCCCACCTGACCGACTGGAAGGGCCGGGACTGGACGCCGGAGAGCGACGAGCCCTCCAGTCACCCGAACAGCCGCTTCTGCACGCCGATCACCCAGTGCCCGATCCTCGCGCCGGAGTACACCGACCCGAAGGGCGTGCCGATCTCGGCGATCCTCTTCGGCGGCCGCCGCAAGACGACGATCCCGCTGGTCAGCGAGGCCCGGGACTGGAACCACGGCGTGTTCATGGGCGCCACGCTCTCCTCGGAGACGACCGCTGCGGCCACCGGTGCCGTCGGCGTCGTCCGCCGCGACCCGTTCGCCATGCTGCCGTTCATCGGCTACAACGCCGGTGACTACTTCCAGCACTGGGTCGACACCGGCAAGCAGCACGACGCCAGCAAGCTGCCGCGGGTCTTCTACGTGAACTGGTTCCGCCGGGACGACGACGGCGGCTTCCTGTGGCCGGGCTTCGGGGAGAACAGCCGGGTGCTCAAGTGGGTCGTCGAGCGCCTCGAGGGCACCGCGGCCGCCGAGGAGACCCCGGTCGGGCACGTGCCGACGCCGGACTCCCTCGACGTCTCGGGGCTGGGCATGACCCGCGAGCAGGTCGAGCAGGCGCTGCGGGTGGACCGGGACGAGTGGCAGGCCGAGGTCCCGCAGATCACCGAGTGGTTCGAGAAGTTCGGCGAGAAGCTCCCCAGCACCATGTGGGACGAGCTGGAGATCCTGAAGAGCCGCCTGGCCTGAGCCGCAGGCGCACGGACCGGGTCGGCCGCCGCGGAGGCCGACCCACGGGACGAGGTCCCGCTCATCGACAGCGTCGTCGGGGGCGGGACCTCGTCGCGTTCGGCGACGCTCCGCCGTCGTGCCGCCGGTGGTGGCGCGGTCGGGTTAGCGTGGCGACGGCGTGCCCATCCCCGTGACGGAGGCCAGTCCGCTCGTGCCCAACCCGTACCTGCACGTCCTGCGGACCCCGCATGCGCTGCCGATGGTGCTGGCCGCGTTCATCGGCCGGCTCCCGCTGTCGATGATCGGCCTGGGCAGTGTGCTGCTCGTCCAGTCCGAGACGGGTTCCTACGGACTGGGCGGTGCGGTCGCCGCCGTGGGTGCGATCGCCACCGCGATCGCCGGGCCGGTGATCGGTCGGCTGGCCGACACCCACGCCCAGCGCCGGGTGCTGCTGAGCGTGCTGGCGGTCTTCATCGTCTCGGGGGTGACCTTCCTCTGGTCGGTGCGCGGCGGCTGGCCGCTGTGGACGGTCTTCCTCTCCGCCGCCGCGGCCGGGGCCAGCATCCCGCCGGTCTCCTCGATGATCCGGGTCCGCTGGACCCACCTGCTCCGCGGCACCCCGCGGCTGCCCACCGCGCTGGCGATGGAGTCGGTGGTCGACGAGTTCGTCTTCATCGTCGGGCCGGTGCTGGTCACCTTCCTGTCCACCACCGGGCACACCACCTCGGGGCTGGTCACCGCGTTCACACTGGCCGCGGTCGGCGGGCTGCTGTTCGCCGTCCAGGGCCACACCGAGCCGCCGCCGGCCGCGCACGGGCACCGGCGGGGTGCCTCGGCGATCCGGGTGCGCGGGCTGCGGGTGCTGTTCGTCGTCGGGGCCGCGGTCGGCGCCATCCTCGGGGCGCTGGAGATCGGGCTGGTCGCGTTCGCCGACGAGGTCGGCCAGCGGTCGCTGTCCGGGCTGCTCATCGCGGCCCTGGCCGCCGGTTCGATGTTCGCCGGCATCGGCTGGGGCGTCGTGCACTGGAAGGTGCGGCTGCGGCACCGGCTGGTCGCCGCCCTCGTCGTCCTGACCGTGCTGACCCTGCCGCTGGTGCTGGTGACCGACTACTGGCTGATGCTGCCGCTCGTCGTGGTCGCCGGCATCGCGGTCTCTCCCTCGCTGATCAGCGCCTTCACGCTGGCCGAGGTGCTCGTGCCCCGCTCGGCGGTCACCGAGGCGTTCACCTGGATCGGCACCGCGCTCGCCCTGGGCGTGGCGATCGGGGCGTCGGTCGCCGGGAAGATCGTGGACGTGGTCGGGGCCAACGCCAGTTTCCTGGTCGCCACGGTCGCCGCGGGGCTGGCCGCGGTGGTGGTCGGCCTGGGGCAGCGGACGCTGCACGTGCCGGCCGAGCACGCCGCCTCCCCGGCGCTGGCCCACTGACGGAGCCCCCTCGCGCGCATGCGGTGGGACCCGGGCGGGAGCCGGCAGAGGCTGCTGCTGCGATGCTCCGCGGATGACCTCCCCTCGCCCCGCCGCCGGAGGCGGGCGCCTGCTCGGGGTCGCCCCCGAGCGGCTGGACCGCTGGCTGGACGGTGTGGCGCAGCGGCACGGCGCGTTCGCCGACGTGCAGGTCGACGACGCGGGCCTGCTCACGGTGACCTGCCAGGACACCACCACGGTGCGGCTGACCGCGCCCTACGGCTGGACGCCGGGCCCGGCGCCGCTGACCGCCTTCAGCGCCGCCGCCAAGGCGCCGCGACGCACCGCCGTCCTGCTGGTCCGGCGCGGGCGCTGGGCGGTCGGGGTGTTCGACGGCGCGGACCTCGTCGTCTCCAAGGTCGACACCCGCCAGGTGCAGGGCCGCACGGCAGCCGGCGGCTGGTCTCAGCAGCGCTTCGCCCGGCGGCGCGGGCACCAGACCGACGCCGTCGTCAGCCATGCCGCGGACACCGCCGCCCGGGTGCTGCTGCCGCACGCCGGCACGCTCGTGGCACTCGCGCCGGGCGGGGACAAGGGCCTGGCCGCGGAGGTGCTCACCGACCCGCGGCTCCGCCCGCTGGCCGACCTGCCGCGACTGCCCGCGCTGGACGTCGGCGAGCCGACCAAGGTGGTGCTGCTGGCGACGCCGGCCCAGTTCCGCGCCGTCCGGGTGCACATCGTGGAACCGGGTGACCGGTGAGGCCGGCTCACGGGTGGACGAGGATCTTGACCTGGGTGTCCTTCCGGTGGACGAGCGCGTCGAGCCCCTCGGCCACCAGGTCCTCCAGTGCGATCCGGGCGGTGATGAACGGCGCGAGGTCGACCTTGCCGCTGCGCACCAGCTCGATCGTGGCCGGGTGGTCGCCGGCGTAGGCGATGGTGCCGCGCAGGTCGATCTCCTTGAGCACCAGCTTCTGCATGTCCACCGAGGCGGGGTGCCCCCAGATGGAGACGTTGACGACGACGCCCCCCGGTCGCACCGCGTCGAGCAGCGTGTCCAGGACGGCGTCGACGCTGGTGCACTCGAAGGCCACGTCCGCGCCCCGGCCGCCGGTCAGCTCGCGCACCCGGGTGGCCACGTCGCCCTCGGTGGGGTCGAGCACGTGGGCGGCGACGCCGGTCTCGACCGCCTTCGCCTTGCGGGCCGCACTGACCTCGGTGACCACCACCGTGAGCCCCTCGGCCGTGAGCAGCGCGGCCAGGAGCAGACCGATCGGGCCGGCCCCGCCCACCAGGGCGACGTCCCCGGCGCCGGCCCCGCTGCGGACGTAGGCGTGGTGCCCGACCGCCAGGGGCTCGATCAGTGCGGCCTGGTCCAGGGGCACGTCGCCGACCGGGTGCACCCAGCGGCGCTGCACCACGATCTGCTCGCTCAGCCCGCCGCCGCGGCCACCCAGGCCGATGAAGTTCATGTCCGGCGACAGCTGGTACGGCTGGCCAGGGCTGGCGTCGACCTCGTCCCGGATGATGTACGGCTCGACCACCACGGCGTCGCCCACGGACAGGTCGTCGACCCCGTCCCCGAGGGCGCGGACGGTGCCGGAGAACTCGTGCCCCATGACGATCGGCGCGGCCTCGCCGGACACCGGCTGGGGTGAGCCGGTTGGGGGGATGAAGATCGGGCCTTCCAGGTACTCGTGCAGATCGGTGCCGCAGATGCCGCACCAGGCGACGTCGATGGCGACCGTGCCGGGGCGGAGCTGCGGTTCCGGGATCTCGTCGATCCGGATGTCGCCACGACCGTGGAAACGGGCGGCTCGCATCGTGGACTCCGTTCGAGGGTGACGGTCTGGCCGGCGGCTGTCCCACCCGGAGGGCGTCCTGGGGTGTCGGACGGCCGGGTCAGCTGGTGTGGTGGACCTGCTGGAGCCGGTACACCGGGGTCGGGATCTCCACCTGGCGGGCCTTGAGCTGCAGCGCCAGGTAGAGCGAGTAGTGCCGGGACTGGTGCAGGTTCCCGCCGTGGAACCACAGCGCCTCCTGCTGGGTGGGCTTCCACATGTTGCGCTGCTCGCCCTCCCACGGCCCCGGGTCCTTGGTGGTGTCCGAACCCAGCCCCCAGACCTTGCCCACCCGGTCGGCGACCTCCTGGCTGATCAGGTCGGCGGCCCAGCCGTTCATCGAGCCGTACCCGGTCGCGTAGACCACCAGGTCGGCCGGGAGCTCGGTGCCGTCGGCCAGCACGACCGAGTCCTCGGTCAGGTGGTCGACCTGCCCGTTGACCAGCCGGACGTCGCCGTTCGCGACGAGGTCGGCGGCGCCCACGTCGATGTAGTAGCCCGAGCCGCGGCGCAGGTACTTCATGAACAGGCCCGACCCGTCCTCGCCCCAGTCGTGGTCGAACCCGGCCGCCTCGAGCCGCTGGTAGAAGTCGGCGTCCCGCTCCCGCATCTGGTCGTACAGCGGGATCTGGAACTCGTGCATGATCCGGTAGGGCAGCGAGGCGAAGGTGAGATCGGCCTTCTCCGTCGTCATGCCGCCGGCGACGGCCTCCTCGGAGTACAGCGCACCCAGCCCGATCTCCATCAGCGACTCCGACCGGACGATGTGGGTCGAGGAGCGCTGGACCATCGTGACGTCGGCGCCGTTCTCCCACAGCGCCCCGCAGATGTCGAAGGCCGAGTTGTTGGAGCCGACGACCACGCACTTCTTGCCGCGGTAGGCGTCCGGGCCGGGGTGGGCCGAGGAGTGGTGCTGGTCGCCGCGGAAGACGTCCTGGCCGGGCAGCACCGGGACGTTCGGCTTGCCCGACATCCCGGTGGCCAGCACCAGCTGCTTCGGGCGCAGCTCCACCGAGTTGCCGTCCCGCTCGACGGTGACCCGCCACTCCTGGGTCGCCTCGTCCCAGGAGGCGCTGACCGCCCGGGTGTTGGACCAGTAGTTCAGCTCCATCACCCGGGTGTAGGACTCCAGCCAGTCGGCGATCTTGTCCTTGGGGGCGAACACCGGCCAGTTGTCCGGGAACTTGATGTAGGGCAGGTGGTCGTACCAGACCGGGTCGTGCAGGCACAGCGACTTGTAGCGGCTGCGCCACTGGTCCCCGGGCCGGGGGTGCTTGTCGATCACGATGGTGGGGACGTCGAGCTGCCGCAGCCGCGCCCCGAGCGCGATCCCGCCCTGCCCGCCGCCGACGACGAGCACGTACGGCTGCGTCTGGTACCCCAGCTCCCGGGCCTCCCGCTCGCGCCGGTCCAGCCAGGTCTCTCGGTCCCGGTGGATGCCGTGCTCGGCGCCCTTTGGCCGGCGGTCCCGGGTCGGCTCCTCGTGGCCGGTCAGCTCGTACAGCGTGGTCAGCAGGGTCCAGGCCCGCCCGTCCTGCAGGCGCAGGTGCCCCCGCCCGCGGCCGACGGCGGTCTCGAAGGTGATCCACGCCTCGTTGACGCCGTCCGCGCCGGTGGGCGGCTCAGCCGCCTGGAAGCCCTGCGGGTCGGTGCGGTCGAGCGTGGCCTCGAGCAGGCCGCGGACGCCGTCGGGCCCCTCGACCGTGGTGATGTTCCAGCTGAAGGCGACCAGGTCGCGCCAGAAGCAGGTGGGGGCGAACAGCTCGACCACCCGGTCGACGTCCCGGGCGGTCAGCGCGGACTGGAAGGCCTCCAGCCAGGCGGCCACCCGGCTGCCCGGGTCGTCCGTTCCGGTGGTCGGGGTGTCGGTCGGGTCCAGCGTCTGGGTCACGCGCATCTCCTGCGTCCTCGGAGGAGTGGCCGCCGTGACCGGCGTCCGGGAGCAGCTGACCACCCTGCCGCCACCTGGTGAGAGAGCTGCGGAGGAGTCGCCCCGTCCCCGTCGAGCGCCGCCACCGTCTGTGTGACCAAGGCCACACTCGGTGACGCAGGCAGGGGCCGAAGTCGCGATCTCGGCCCCTCCGGAGGTCAGGGCTGGAGGACCAGCCGGATCGGGTCGCCCTCCTTGCGGGACAGCCGATCGACCGCCGTTGCCGCCTGGCTGAGCGGCAGCGTGTCGCTGACCGAGCGGGCGAAGTCGATCCGGTGGTGCCGCACCAGCTGCACCAGTTCGAGCACGTGCTCGGGCATCGACCCGTAGTGGCCCAGCACCTTCTGCCCGAAGTAGCTGAACGCCGTCCCGTCCGCGATCGTCAGCGGCTGCCTGGTCAGCCCGACCAGCACCAGCGCGCCCCCGACGCCGAGCGCGCGCACCGCCTGCTCGCGCACCGCGGCGACCCCGGCGAAGTCGAAGGCGAACGCCAGCCCGGCGCCACCGGTCGCTGCCCGCACCTGGTCGACCAGGTCGTCGGCGGCGGGGTCGAGGGCCACGTCCGCGCCGAACTGCAGCGCCCGTTCCCGGGCGGCCGGCACCGGGTCGACGGCGATGATCGGCGCGGCCCCGGCCAGCCGGAGCAGCTGAACGCCGTGCGCACCCAGCCCGCCGATGCCCCAGACGCCCACCGGCTGGGCCGGCCGGACCCCAGCGGTGGCGGTGATCGCACCCCACGGGGTGGAGACCGCGTCGGGCACGATGCAGGCCTGCTCCAGCGGCAGGTCGTCGGGGACGGCGACCAGCGTGTCCGCCCGCGCCACCGCGTACTGGGCCCAGCCGCCGTCGTAGTCGACGCCGCGGGTGTGCACGACGCCGCGCCGCTCCTCACCGGCCTGGAGCAGCACGCGCTGGTCGGTGGCCCAGCCGGCAACGCCCGCGCCCAGTGCCGCCACGGTGCCGGCCACCTCGTGGCCCAGGGTCACCGTGTCCCCGGGCAGGAACAGCGGGGTCAGCTCGCCTTCGATGAGGTGGACGTCGGACAGGCACACGCCGGCGGCGCGCACCCGGACGAGCACCTCGCCGGGGCCCGGGGTCGGCACGGGAACCTCGGTGACGGCGAAGTCGCGGGTCCGGACGTTCAGCCGCCCGGCGAGCATGGAGTCAGGGATCGTCTCGGCCATGACCTCACCCTGCCCCCGGCCGTGCAGGTCCGTCGTCCCGGGGTAGGGGAGCGCGGTGCCTCCTTCCTCACGCGCGGCGGACGGCCGCCTGGACAGCCGCCCCGGCCAGCAGCCGAGCGGCCCGGCGCCCGTCCCGGGGGTCTCCCGGCTCGACCTGGGGCCAGGGGCGGAGGCGTTGCTCGCCGTCCCGGCCGGCGAGCCGCAGCCGCGCCCGCTGCTGGTGTTCTTCCACGGCGCCGGCGGGACGGCGGAGCAGTCGCTGGCCGCGGTCGGCGCAGCGGCCACCGACCGAGGGGCGCTCGTGCTCGCCCCGACGTCGGCGGCCACCACCTGGGACCTGATCGCCGGCGGGCTGGGCCGGGACGTCGCCGCGCTGGACGCGGCGCTCGGCCACGTCTTCGCCACCTGCCCGGTGAGCCGGGTGGCCGTGGCCGGGTTCTCCGACGGCGGCTCGTACGCGCTGTCGCTGGGCGTGGCCAACGGCGACCTGGCCGAGGCCGTGCTGGCCTTCTCCCCGGGCTTCGTCTCCTCGCCCGGCCGGTACGGCCGGCCCCGGTTCTGGCTCAGCCACGGCGTCGCGGACCCGGTCCTGCCGGTGGACCGGTGCGGGCGGCGGGTCTCCGCCGAACTGCTCGCCGACGGCTACGACGTGACCTACGAGGAGTTCGCCGGCGGGCACGTGATCACCCCGGAGCTGGTCGCCGCAGGGCTGGACTGGTGGTTCGGCGCCCCGGCCGGCTGACCGGGGCGCCTGCCTCAGCGGCGGGGCGTGTCGTCGGTGGTGAGCTCGACCTCTTCGTGGCGCAGCTGCTCGGTGACCGTGGACTGCTCGGTCTCCCACGAGGTGGTCAGCCGCACCCGCTCGGCCGGCACCCGCTCCAGGGAGACCCGGGGCTCCTCGGCGTAGAGGGTGACCCACCCGGTGCTCCGAGAGGGCTGCCGCTCACCCGGCGCGGAGGCCGGGCCGGCCTCACGGTCGCCGTGGGCCAGCGGGAGGTGCTCGATCCGGGCGCGCTGCCGGGTGATCGTCACCGGCACCAGCACCTCCTCGCTGACCTCCTCGATGCGGAGGACGGCTCGGGTCCAGGGCTCCACCACGGTGGTGACGTCCAGCTGCTCCTCGGCGCGGGTCATCGCGCCGACGCCGTCACCCGACCGGGTCGGGGCCGTGGTCGGGGCCGCGGCCGGGGCTGGGGCCGCAGTCGGGATCCGGGGCGTGGCCGGCTCGCGGTAGTGCTCGAGCAGCGCCGACTCCTCGTCCGGGCTCAGGTGGTCCCCCCGGCTGGGCCGGGGAGCGGAGTCGACGGCGGCGGAGTCGACGGCCAGCTGCAGCCGGCCGTCGGCGAACTCGGACCCGGCGACCGGGGCGATCGTCGGCACGTCGTCGGTGTCCGGTGCTGCGTGCGTCCCCGGGGTGAGGCCCACCCACGTGGGCTGCTGGGTCGCGTCGTCGAGGTACACCGCGGTGATCGTGCCCAGCGGCTTCCCGTCGCGGTCGTGGGCGATCGCCCCGATGACGGAGGGCGGGGTCGGGTCACTGGCCATGTCAGGTGGGTGATCCAGGAGGCACCGGTCTACACATCGCCCGGCGGGTCGTGCCGGAAGTCGGTTGAGCCGGGTACAGAGCACGCGTACCGTCCTGCGATCGTGTCCGTGCCGTCCGCCCCGGCCCCTCCCCCCGCAGCCGACCAGACAGACCCCACCCTCGCCGCTGAGCGCGACCACCTCCACCATGCGGCGGAATGTCTGACCTTCATGCGTGCCGCCGCCGTCTCGGTCACCGACGCCGGCGTCGACGCCTGGGCCTCCGAGCGGCTCGGCGCCGCGCGTGCCGAACGGCTGCTCGCCCTCGCCGCTGACCCCGGCGTCCCGGCGTTCTTCGGCCGCACCGACGGCGTCGGCGACGCCGGGCCGGAGACCTTCCACGTCGGCCGACGCCACGTGCGTGACGCGCTGGGCGACCCCGTCGTGATCGACTGGCGTGCGCCGATGAGCCGGCCGTTCTACCAGGCCAGCGCCACCGATCCGCAGGGGCTGCTGCGCCGCCGCCGCTTCGGGTTCGCCGGCGGGGAGCTGACCAGCTACGAGGACGAGCGGCTCGCCGACGGCGAGGACGACGGCGGCGCGGGCGAGATCCTGCGGCAGGAGATCGAGCGCCCGCGCAGCGGCCCGATGCGCGACATCGTGGCCACCATCCAGCCCGACCAGGACGACATCGTGCGGGCCCCGTTGGCCGAGTCGATCTGCGTGCAGGGCGCCCCGGGCACCGGCAAGACGGCGGTCGGGCTGCACCGGGCGGCCTACCTGCTCTACACGCACGGCGAGCAGCTGGCCCGCACGGGCGTGCTGGTCGTCGGGCCGAACCGGGCCTTCCTGCGGTACATCGAGCAGGTGCTGCCCGCGCTCGGCGAGGTGGAGGTCGACCAGGCGACGGTCGCGAGCCTCACCGCCCGGGTGACGGCCCGCGCGAAGGACGAGCCGGCGGTCGCCGTCCTCAAGGGCGACCCGCGGATGGCCGAGGTGCTGCGCCGGGCACTGTGGGGCGGCATCCGCAAACCGGTGGACTCGGTACAGGTGACGCTGGCCGGCCGGAAGTACCGGATCGGTGAGGACCGGCTCAGGCGCTTCGTCGACGACCTGCGCCGGGCCGGCACGAGCGGCGTCGACGAGCAGCAGCTGGTGCACTACGCCGCCGGCCGGGAGCGGCTGGCGATGTCCCTCGCCGAGCACGCCCGGCGGCTGAAGGAGGCCGGTGGCGGGAGCCCGACCGACGCGGAGACGCGCCGGACCGCCCGCAGCGCCGAGGTGCGGGCCTTCTGCGACGCCGTCTGGCCGGCGGTGGACGCCGCCGGGCTGGTGCACGACCTGTTCACCGACCCCGAGCGGCTGGCCCGGGCGGCCCGCGGCGTGCTGACCGAGGAGGAACAGGCGCTGCTGCACTGGCCCCGCGCACCGCGGTCGGTGCGCGCCGCCCGGTGGACGGCCGCGGACGCGGTGCTGGTCGACGAGGTGGCCGGGATGCTGGACCGGACCCCGGGCTACGGGCACGTGGTGGTGGACGAGGCGCAGGACCTCTCCCCGATGGAGTGCCGCGCCGTCGCCCGCCGGCTGGGCGCGGGCTCGCTGACCGTGCTCGGTGACCTGGCCCAGGCCACCAGCCCCTGGTCGGCCGCGGACTGGGCGCAGACGCTGGCGGCGCTCGGCCGGCCGGCGACGACCGTGCGGCCGCTCACCCGGGGCTACCGGGTGCCGGGGGAGGTCCTCGACTTCGCCAACCGGCTGCTGCCCGCGATCGCCCCCGGGCTGGCCGCGGCCACCGCGGTCCGCCGGGAGCCGGGCGCCCTGCAGCTGCGACCGGTCGGCACGCTGGCCGCGCCGCTGGCCGAGGTGGTCGGTGAGCTGGCGGCCACCGCCGGCTCGACCGGGGTGGTCTGCGCCGATGCGTCGGTCGACGAGGTGGTCGCGATGCTCACCGCGGCGGGGCTGGACGTGGCTGCGCTGGCCGACGACGGCGCCGCGCCCGCCCGGGTGTCCGTCGTCCCGGCCGGGCTGGTGAAGGGGCTGGAGTTCGACCACGTCGTGGTGGTCGAGCCGGCCGCGATCGTCGCCGCGGAGCCCCGCGGGCTGCACCGGCTCTACGTCGTCCTCACCCGGGCGGTGAGCAGCCTCGTCGTCCTCCACCACGCGGCCCTCCCCGCCCTGCTGGCCGAGGCATAGGAAGCTCTCCACCCGGTCTGGCCGCCGAGACCGGGTGGAGAGCTTCCTTTGCCTGTGGCAGGCCCGGGGTCGGTGGGGCGGCGTCCCTAGGCTCCGGGGGTGCCCGAATCCCTGCGCCTCGCCCTGCGCGCCCCCGCCGCCCCGATCGAGCTGAGCGGGATCGACCCGCGGGCGACCCCGCTGGCCCCCGGCGACAAGGAGCGCACCCGGGAGGCGACGCGGCTGGACGCCGGCCACCTGGCCGAGCTGCAGCAGCGGCTGTACGCCGAGGCCAGCGGTGGCAGCCGACGGCGGGTGCTGCTGGTGCTGCAGGGCATGGACACCAGCGGCAAGGGCGGCGTGGTGAAGCACGTCATCGGCGCGATGGAGCCGCACGGGGTGGCGGTGACGAGCTTCGGACGGCCGACGCCGGAGGAGCTGCGGCACTCCTTCCTGTGGCGGGTTCGCCGCGCCCTGCCCGGCCCGGGCAAGGTCGGCGTCTTCGACCGCTCGCACTACGAGGACGTGCTGATCGGCCGGGTGCGGGAGCTGGCGACCCCGGAGGTGATCGAGCGCCGCTACCGGGAGATCGTGCGGTTCGAGCGCCAGCTCGTCGCCGACGACGTCACCGTGGTCAAGGTGCTCCTGCACCTGTCGCCGTGGGAGCAGAAGCAGCGCCTGCTCGCCCGGCTCGACGACTCCAGCAAGCGCTGGAAGTTCGACCCCGCGGACGTCGACGAGCGGGCGCTGTGGCCGCAGTACCAGCAGGCGTACGCCACCGCCCTGGAGCGCACCGACACCGACACGACCCCCTGGTACGTCGTCCCGGCCGACCGGAAGTGGTACCGGAACTGGGCGGTCGGCCGGCTCCTGCTCGAGACGCTGACCGAGCTGCAGCCCCGGCTGCCGGAGCCTGCCTGGGACGTCGACGAGCAGCGCGACCGGCTGATCGAGGAGCACCCGATCAGCTGGTGAGCGGGGTCCCGCGGGTCAGTCGCTCGTCCAGGGCCTGGGTGAACAGCCAGCCGCCGATCAGCACGAACTGCAGCAGGAACAGCCAGAACCCGATGGCGATCACCCCGCCGACCACGGTGAGGCCGCCGAACGGGGCGCCCAGGTCCAGCGGCAGGGCCAGGAACAGCACGAACCCCTGGAGGAACCCGGACAGGCAGGCGGCGGTGAACAGCGCCCCGGCGACCACGGCCCGCCAGCCCAGCCGGCTCACCGCGACCACCCGGAAGATCCAGGCCAGCGGCAGGGTGAGGGCGAACAGCACGGAGTAGTAGCCGGCGGCCAACCCGCCGACTGCCGCGGCGAACCCTGGGGTCTCGGCCAGGTGCGCCAGCACCCCCGCGACCAGCAGCAGCGGGTACAGCAGCAGCGGCGCCACCACCAGCAGCGGCAGCGCCAGCGCCCGGCCCCGCCAGGCGGTGAACCGGTCGTGCGCCGGGCTGAACCGCAGCAGCGACCGGCGCAGCCCCTCGCCGTAGAGGGAGATGGGCAGCAGGGTCAGCAGGGCGCCGACGGCGCTCAGGCCGGTGCCCGCCTCGGCCAGTCGCTCCACCGCGCGCGGGGCTCCCAGCGCGTCGGGCAGCACCTGGGTCAGCCGGCCGGTGAGCTCACGCACCGTGTCGGCACCGGCCAGCCAGCTGGTCAGCCCGAGGGAGAGCACCAGCGCCGGGACGACGGCGACCCCGGCGTAGAAGGTGAGCCCGGCGGCGATGAGCGCGGTGTCCCGCTGGCGCATCCGCTCCCGGATCGCCCGGAGCAGGCCGCGCGCCTCCGTTGCCACCTGCATCAGGTCATGTGATCAGGTCCGGGCCGGGCGCGCTCGGTGGCGCGCCCAGCGCTGGAGGAGCCCGTCAGGCGGTGTTGGCCACCAGCAGCATGTAGGAGAACGCCACCACCAGGATCAGCACGAAGGTGCCGACGATCAGCAGGCGTGCCCGGTTCTTCGGCAGCTTGCCCTGCCCGGTCCGGTCGTGGCTGTCGTCGGGTCGCTCGCTCATCGGTCCTCCCGGACGTCGTCTCGGGCCCGCGGGACGCGGTGGCCGGCTCCGCCGGCCCCGGGGCATCGCCTGCTCGGACGAGCAGGCGGCGGTGCCCGGTGCCTGCCCACTTCCGTCGACGCTCACGCCTGCCGGGGCGGCCCACTCCGGTCAGCGACCGCCGAGCAGGTGCTGCGCCGCGGCGAAGCCGCCCAGGCCGCTGACCGCGCCGCCGCGCACCGTGCCGCCCGAGGAGGCGGCGACCACCCGCGGGTGCGCCGTCGCCACGCCCCAGGTGCCGACGGCGGCCGGGTCGGGGGCGACCGGCCACGACAGGTCGCCGTGGAAGATGTGCCCGCCCGGCATCGCCAGCGACGCCTCGACGTCCAGCGGCGAGGACGCCTGCAGGCACGGTCGCCCCTCGCCGTCGGTGGCCAGGCAGTCGGCCAGCGGCTCGGTCAGGTGCGCGTCCAGCTGGGCGACCACCCGGCGCACCGCCTCGGCCCGGGTGCCCGCCGGGTCGGCCGCGTAGAGCTCGGCCGGCGTGTGCAGCCCGAACAGCGTGAGGGTGTGCAGCCCGGTGCTGCCGACGATCGAGGGGTCGGTGAGGGAGTGGCAGTACACCTCGAACGGGATCACCTCCGGCAGTCGCCCGGCCGCGGCCTGCGCGTACGCGGCGTCGATCTGACCGGCGGCCTCGTCGACGTGCACGGTCCCGCTGAAGACGCGGCGGGGGTCGGCGCCCGACCGCAGCCCGGGCAGCCGGCCCAGCACCATGTTCACCTTCAGCTGCGACCCCGACGGCCGCGGTGCCGGGGCGGTGCCCAGCAGCTCGTCGAGCACGGCGGGGGCCGCGCCGCCGACCAGGTGCCCGGCGTCGGCCGCGTGCGCCGTCCCGTCGGCGTCGGTCCAGTGCACGGTGACCCCGTCGCCCCGGGTCTCGACCGCGGTGACCTCGGTGCGGGTGTGCAGTGCGGCGCCCCCGGCCCGCGCCGCGTCGGCGAGCGCACCGCTGACCGCGCCCATGCCACCGACCGGCACCCGCCAGCGACCCGTGCCGTTGCCGATCAGGTGGTAGAGGAAGCACCGGCCGGCCAAGCCGTCCGCGGCGTGCACGTCGGCGAAGGTGCCGATCAGCCCGTCGGTGAGCGCGATGCCCCGGACGTCGTCGTCGGTGAGGTGGTCGGCGACCACGTCGGCCAGCGGCCGCTCCCGCAGGTCGTGCCACATGCCCGGGTCGCGCAGCCGCGCGGTGAGCTCGGCCTCGCTGGGCAGCGGCCCGGTCAGGGTGGGGGCCAGGTCCTCGGCGAGGGTGGTCAGCCGGCCGTAGAACCGCTGCCAGCCGGCGAACTCGGCGTCCGAGCCGGTGAGGTCCCGGAAGGAGGCCGCCGTCTCCGGCCCCTCGTCCCGCTCGACCAGCAGCCCGGTCGCTGCCCCCCCGCGGCGCACGGGGGTGTACGAGGCGACGGCGCGGTCGACCAGGGTGATCGGCAGCGCCAGGTCGGCGACGATCCGGTCGGGCAGCAGGCTGACCAGGTAGGAGTACGCCGAGAGCCGGACGTCGACGCCCGGGAAGACCTGCTCGCTGACCGCGGCGCCGCCGAGCACGGACCGCCGCTCCAGCACCAGCACCGACCAGCCCGCGCGGGCCAGGTAGGCGGCGGCGACCAGCCCGTTGTGGCCGCCGCCCACCACGATCGCGTCGTACCGGGCGGCGGTGCTCGTGTCAGCGGTGCTCATGCCAGCTCCCGGGCGAAGAAGACGGCGTACGGGTCGTCGGCGCCGATGTAGTGCCCGAACGCCTCGATCGGCCGGTAGCCCGCCGACGTGTACAGCGCGACCGCCTCCGGCTGCCGGACCCCGGTCTCCAGGCGCACCGTCGTCCACCCGCGGCGCAGCGCCTCGGCCTCCAGGCCGGCGAGCAGCAGCCGGGAGATGCCGCGACCGCGTGCCGGCGGGGCGACGTACATGCGCTTGACCTCGGCCTCGGTGTCCCCGAGCGGCCGCAGCGCGCCGCAGCCGACCGGCGTGCCGTCGTCGTCCCGGGCGAGCAGCACGACGGCCACGTCGGCGGCGGACGGTGGCACCCCCGGCTCGCCCGCGCCGTCGTAGCGGGCCCGCAGCTCGAGCTGCTGGGCGGCGGTCAGCGCGGCGACGTCCGGGTCGTCCCAGGAGGCGGTGGAGAGGGTCGGCACCGGGTCATCCTGGCGCGCCGTCGTCCACCCGCTGCAGCAGCCCCCGGACGAACTGGGCCCGCACCGCACCGGGGAGGTGCACCTCGAAGCGGCTCGGGACGCCCGGATCGACAGCGGCCGCACCGGGCAGGCCGACGACGTCGTCCACCACGTGCTCCCAGACGCGCAGCGTGTCCGGTGCGGCGGCCGGGACCGGTGAGTCGGGGGCGCGCACGAGTTGCTCGTGCAGCACCGAGCCGTCGGGGCCGGACAGCACCTCCCACCGCAGGAACGGCCACAGCGGGAGCGGCCAGCGCCGGACGACGAGGTCCACGTCACCGAACCGGCGGCCCTCCACCTGGTCGGCGGGGCCCAACACGGCCGCCCGCAGTGCGACCCCGCGCGGCGCTCGCTCTGCGTGATGAAGAGCTCGCCACCGACGGTGCGCGAGACGGGCCTCGGCCCGGTCGGCACCCAGTCGGGGCAACGCCTCGGCGACCAGGTCGGGTCGCGTGTCGGCCATCCGACGGAGCAGCACGAGACAGAACTCGCGGCGGCTCAACCCCTGCACCCGGCGAGCCTGTCACCCTCGGTGAGCGTGTTGAACCACCCGGCCGGAGTTTCTGCACAAATGTGCCCCGGCCGTTTGTCACGAGCTCATAACGCACGTACGGTCACCAGCGGTCCTGACGGGCAGCGCAGTCGCCCACCCGGGTGACGACCGACAGGGCCGCCGCCGAACCACACGGCTCGCCGCAACACTCGCGGGCTCGTGGACCGGGGACCCACCGCAGCACTGGGGTGAAGCTCCGCACGGCCCGTTCGCGGGCCCGAGGAGCCGGGCGACTTCCCGCCCGAACCCGTCAGCTAACTCGGTAGGCGGCAGGTGGAAGAAAGGACACACCCGCCGAACATGGCGAGTTCGCACACCTCCGTCCGTCATGGCCGCAACGGCCGACGGGCCCTGCTCACCCTGTTCATCGCGGGTGGCGTAGCCCTTGCCCCAGTGCCCGCCCTGGCGGCTCCTGAAACCCCCACCACCTCGCAGGAGGCGGCCGAGCTCATCGCCGCCCGCGGTCACGACCTCGAGGTCGTCACCGAGAAGATGCACGAGGCGACCGACGTGCTGACCAGCATGAAGGCCGAGTCGGACGCCGCGGCTGCCCAGCTCGTCGCCGCTGAGGCATCCGTCGTCGAGGCTCGCGACCACGTGCGTCAGGTCGCCCGCAGCGCCTTCACCGGTGAGCAGCTCTCCTCGCTGCAGGCCATGCTCACCAGCTCCTCCGCCGACGAGATGCTCGACCGGATGGGCACGCTGGACAGCATCGCCGGGCACAACAACGAGGTCCTCGGTGCCGCCCAGCAGGCGAGCGTCGCTGCCGACGAGGCGAAGGCCGTGGCCGCGAAGGCCGCCGCCGACGCGGAGGCCCAGGTCGCCGAGGTCGCCGCCCAGCAGGCCGACCTGAACGAGCAGATCGCCGAGTACCAGGCCGAGTACGACCGGCTCTCTGCCGAGGAGCGCGAGCGCGCCCGCATCCTGGCCGAGCAGCACGCGGCCGCAGAAGCGGCTGCGGCCGCAGCCGAGCGGGAGGCCCAGGCGGCCGCCGCAGCCGAGCGCAGCAGTCAGGCCGCCTCGCGCGACGAGCGGACCGCTGCCCCCGCTCCTGCCCCCGCCCGCTCGTCCGCGCCCAGCGCGGTGGCTGCTGCCCCGGCGCCCTCCGCGCCGGTCGTGGCCAGCAGCGGCGCTGCTGCCACCGCGGTGAACACCGCCATGGCCCAGCGTGGCAAGCCCTACGTGTGGGCCGCGACCGGTCCGAATGCCTACGACTGCTCGGGTCTGGTGAAGTACTCCTACGCCTCGGCCGGGGTCGACCTGCCCCGCAGCAGCCGGGCGCAGGCGGCGTCGGGCCGGGCGGTCTCCCGCGGCGAGCTGCAGCCGGGCGACCTGATCGCCTTCTACTCGCCCGTCAGCCACATCGGCATCTACATCGGCGGCGGCCAGATGGTCCACGCGCCGACGTCCGGCGACGTGGTCAAGGTCGCCAGCATCGACGCCATGGGGCCCATCACCGCCATGCGCCGGGTCGCCGGCTGACACCTGCACCACCCCGTGACACCCACCGGTGCCCCGGTCGCCTGACGGCGGCCGGGGCACCGGTGCGTCGGGGCCCGGTGGCGACGATCACGCGGACACGCCCACCGGCGCCCCGTCCCGCCGGGCACGATGGGGCGCAGCCCACCCGCGTCCCACCCCGAGGAGCGCCGTGCCCGCCGCACTGACCGACCCGCAGAGGGTCGCCCGCGTCTTCCGCGCCGTCGCCATCGCCGAGGCCGTCTCCTGGGTGCTGTTGCTGGCCGGCATGTTCGTCAAGCGGGTGCTGGACGCCTCCGAGCTGGGCGTGCAGGTCTTCGGCCCGGTCCACGGTGCGGTGTTCGTGCTCTACGTCGTCGTGACCCTCGTGGCCTGGCGGGTGCTCCGCTGGACCCCCGTCACCGGGCTGCTGGCGTTGGCCGCCTCGGTGCCGCCGCTGGTGACGATCTGGTTCGAGCGCTGGGCCCGGCGCACCGGCCGGCTGCCGGTCGACGCCGCCACGTCCGTCCCGGCCGGCTGACCGCCCGATGACCCGGCGGAGCGCGCGATGACCCTGCCCGTCCTGCCCGCCACCGCTCGCACGCTGCTGGCCCGCACCGCTCGGGTCCAGCGCGACGGCCGGGCCCCCAGCCTGGTCGCGGGCGTCGTCCGGGACGGCGGGCTGGCCTGGTCGGCCGGTCGCGGCGACGTCGCCGAGCCACACGCCGACGTGCAGTACCGGCTCGGCTCGATCAGCAAGACGGTGACGGCCCTGGTCGTGCTGCGGCTGCGGGACGAGGGCCGGCTGGGGCTGGACGACCCGCTCGAGGAGCACGTCCCCGGCACGCCGTTCGGGGAGCGCACCGTCGGTCAGCTGCTCTCCCACCTCGCCGGCGCCAGCTCGGAGAGCCCCGGCGGCTGGTGGGAGCGCGTCCCCGGCGGGTCGCTGGCCGAGCTCCGGCTCACCGAGGACGACGTCGTCCTGGGCACCGCACGGCGCTTCCACTACTCGAACCTGGGTTTCGGGCTGCTCGGCGAGCTGGTCGCCCGGCACCGCGAGCGGCCCTGGGCCGAGGTGGTGCGGGACGAGGTGCTGCTGCCCCTGGGCATGGACCGCACCACCCCGCGGCCCACCGGCCGGGCGGCGCGCGGCTCGGCGGTGCACCCCTGGGCCGACGTCGTCCTTCCCGAGCCCGAGCACGACGCCGGGGTCATGGCTGCGGCCGGGCAGCTGTGGGCGACGCTGGCCGACCTCGGGAGCTTCGCCGCGTTCCTGCTCGGTGACACCGGCGAGGTGCTGTCCCCGGCGACGCTGGAGGAGATGACCGTGCCGGCCGGGGTCGACCCGTCGGCGTCCGGGTGGTCGGCCTACGGGCTGGGGGTGCAGGTGCTGCGGGTCGACGGGCACACCCTGGTCGGTCACGGCGGCTCGATGCCCGGCTTCCTGGCCGGGGCCTTCGTCGACCGGACGGAGCAGGCCGGTGCGGTGATGCTGGCCAACACGACCAGCGGGCTGGACCCGCTGCTGCCCGGGCTGCTGGCCGACCTGCGGGCCGCCGAGCCCCGGGTCGTCGACGCCTGGGCGCCGTCCCCGCCACCGCTGCCGCTGGACCAGCTCGGCGTCTGGTTCTGGGGCCCGGCCCCGCTGGTGCTGCGCGCGCAGGCTGGTGGCCTGCTGCACCTGGGACCGCTGCCCGGCCGGCCCGGCCGGGCGAGCCGGTTCGCCGCGCGCGAGGACGGCACCTGGGTGGGGCTGGACGGCTACTACGCCGGCGAGACGCTGCGGATCGCCCCCGACCACCTGGACGTGGCGACGTTCGTGCTCACCCGGACGCCCTACGACCCCGAGGCCCCGGTGCCCGGTGGGGTCGACGAGCGCGGCTGGACGGTGCCGTAGCGCGCGCTCAGGGACGGTCGAAGGCGTCCATCGTCGTCTTCACGACCACGGCGTAGGCGACGTGCGGCACGAGGTCGCTGAGCCAGGAGCTCGCCGACCACGTGCGCGGATCGGTGATGCCGAGGACGGTCATCGGCCCGTTGGCGGCCACCAGCACCCCGGCGCTGATCAGCGCGGTGCCGACGGCCGGCTGGGACCGGAAGCCCGCCGCACGGGCCAGGCCGACCACGATGCCGGTCCCCACACCGGCGGCGAGCCCGGTCAGGGGGCCGAGCCCGGAGACCCGGTTCTGCCGGGTCTCCTCGTCGCCCGGGATCTGCACGTGCGCCTTGTCGGCCAGCTTCTCCACGGTCTGCTCCGGCGTCGAGCTGCTGCCCCGCCCGCGCGCCACCATGTCGAGGTAGGTGACGGCGTTGAGCGCGGTCGTCCCCGCCGCGCCGGCGGCCGCCCCGCGCAGCACCCAGCCCAGCGTGCTGATCCCGCGCCTGCCCTTGCCGATCGTCCCGAACGGGGTCTGCTTCGCCATGCCGACCGCCGTACCCGGGTCGCCTGGCGGGCGAAACGACCGTCAGCGCCAGCTGAGCCGGCTCCGCGTCGACCAGTACTCCGCCGGGTCCTCGGGCTGCACCCAGTCGCCCGCCTGGTCCGCCACCGGGTCCAGGGAACGGGCCGCCGCGTTGCTCGCCAGCTGCGCCACGGTCACCGCGCCGGACAGCACGACGTCGCACCACGGCTGGGCAAGCGCCGCCGCCAGCGCGAGGGCGTCCACCCCGACCCCGCGCTCGCGGGCCGCGGCGGCCAGCGGGGAGTCCGGCGCGGTGCCCCGGTCGGTCAGCCGGCCGTTGGCCACGCCCTCCTTGACGACGACCCGGGCCCCGGTGGCCGACGCCTCGGCCAGCGCCGGCCCGGCCGAGGGCTCCAGCAGGTTCCAGGTCGACTGCACGGTGGTGAACAGCGGCGCGCCGTCGACGGTCAGCTCCAGCCCGCGCCGGACGGCGTCGGCCTGGGCGGCCCCGGAGGTGGAGAAGCCGAGCTCGACGCCGTCGGCGCGCAGCCGGGCCAGCCGGTGCTGCAGCGGCCGGTCGGTCCACAGCGGGCTGTCGGCGGTCAGCGAGTGCACCTGGTAGAGCCGCAGCCACGGGCCGAGCAGCGCCGTCGTCTCGGCCAGCTGGCGCTCGAAGGCGGCGGTCGTGTGCTCCTTCACCTCGTGCACGGTGGCGTCCGGCCGCCAGTCGGCGGTGTAGCGGTAGCCCCACTTGCTCGCCACGAACGGGACGGCCTCGGCGGTGCGCAGCCACGAGGCGAGGAACTCCTCGGCGCGGCCGTAGGACCGGGCGGTGTCCACGTACTCCACGCCCAGGGCGGTCGCGGCGGTGAGCAGCTCGTGGGTGCGCGCCTCGAGGACGGCGGGGGCGCGGTCGGCGGGCAGGTCGGCGTCCCGCCCGAGGGTGAGGTACGCGGGCCGGCCGACGGCGGCCAGGCCGAGACCCAGCTGGGAGGGGGAGTCGTGGGGCACGGGCCCATCCCAGCACCCGGACGGCGGCCGGGGCATCCTGACCGGGTGGACGACGTCGACCGGGTGCTCGAGCAGACCATCGGCGCGCTGCTGGACCAGCGCCGTCCCGAGGCCTCGATCTGCCCGTCGGAGGCGGCCCGGGCCGTCGACCCGGAGGGCTGGCGGGACCTGATGCCCGCCGCCCGCGCAGCGGCCGGACGGCTGGCCGGAGCGGGCGCGGTCGAGGTCACCCAGTCCGGTGAGGTGGTCGACGTCGGCACCGCGCGCGGGCCGGTGCGGGTCCGCCGGCCCCGCTGAGACCGCTGTCCGGGCGTGTCCAGGTCGGGCTCCAGGGGGTCCGCGCCGGATCAGCCCTGGTGGTCGGCGCGGTGGGCCTCCCAGGGCGGCTCGGGGTCGAAGCCGCCGCCCCGGTGGGTCCACCAGCCGGTGGGGTGCGGCTCCCGGGTGGCCAGGGACTCGTCCCAGTGCACCAGCATCAGCCGGGCGGCGGACTCCACCGCGCTGACACCGGGGCCCCAGAGCACCTCGGCGTCCGCGGTGGAGACGACCACCCCCGCCGGGTCGATCCAGAGCCGGTGGTTCCGGCCGGCGACCTCGACGACCACCTCGTCCCGCCCCGGTCCCCGGGAGACGCCGGTGCCCTCGCCCGCCAGCGCGCGGACGAACAGGTCGACGACCTCCCGGCTCACCGCGTGCTCAGTCCAGGTCGGCGACCGGCAGGGACCCGGCGGCGCGTTCCAGCAGCGGGGTCATCCGGTGGTCGACGAACCGGCGCAGCGCCAGGTTGGTGTCCGTGCGCTGGACGCCGGGGATGGCCAAGACCTGCTCGGTGATCCGCCACAGGTCGTCGGCGTCGACCGCGACCACCTGGACCAGCAGGTCGGCGACCCCGGAGAGCCCGATGACCTCCAGCACCTCCGGGATCGAGGCCAGCGCCTCGCCGACGTCGGCGAGGCTGCGCTGCACGACCTGCACGGTGACGTAGGCGCCGAGCCGGTAGCCCAGCGCCTCGGGCCGCACCCGCCGTTCGAAGGGGTCCAGGGCGCCGCTGGACTCCAGCCGGCCCAGCCGCGCCTGCACGGTGTTGCGGGCCAGCCCGAGCTGCTGGGAGAGCGCGAGGACGGTGGCCCGCGGGTCCTCGGACAGGGCGAGCAGGAGCCGTGCGTCGGTGGCGTCCAGGGCTGGCACGTTGCTCAGTCTGACAGGCGAGCACCGGCGAGCGGTGGCCTTTCTGCGCAACGGCGTCGGAGGTGGTTGCGCAGATCGGTCGGTGAGTGATCTTCTCCACACGCGGCCCGGCGTGCCACCATGTGTGAGTGGCGCCACACCCCCGGCGCCGCGTGGACGTCCAGCGACGGGCGCTCCGGTGACCCCGGGCTCCGCCAGACGGCGAGGAGAGTGGCGTGACTGCGTTGCAGCAGGGGACCACCGAGGTGGTCGACCCCGTACCGGGCGCCGGCGCGCCACACCTGCCCGATCAGCCGGACCTGGTCCAGCTGCTCACCCCCGAGGGCGAGCGGGTCGAGCACCCCGACTACCGCCTGGACATCTCGGACGACGAGCTGCGCGGCCTGTACCGCGACCTCGCCCTCGTCCGCCGGTGGGACGCCGAGGCGACCGCCCTGCAGCGCCAGGGTGAGCTCGGCATCTGGGCCTCGCTGCTCGGCCAGGAGGCGGCCCAGGTGGGCGCCGGTCGGGCCCTCGTCGACGGCGACATGGCCTTCCCCACCTACCGGGAGCACGGCGTCGCCTGGACCCGGGGCGTCGACCCGCTGCACGTGATGAGCCTGTTCCGCGGGGTCGACCAGGGCGGCTGGGACCCGGTCGCCCGCAGCTTCAACCTCTACACCGTGGTCATCGGCGCGCAGACCCTGCACGCCACCGGCTATGCGATGGGCCTGCAGCGCGACGGCGCGGAGAACGCCGCGCTGGCCTTCCTCGGCGACGGCGCGACCAGCCAGGGCGAGGTCAACGAGGCGATGATCTGGGCCTCGACCTTCGCCGCACCTGTCGTCTTCTTCTGTCAGAACAACCAGTACGCGATCAGCGTGCCGATCGAGCGGCAGTCCCGAGTGCCGCTCTACCAGCGGGCCGCCGGGTTCGGCTTCCCCGGCGTGCGGGTCGACGGCAACGACGTCCTGGCCGTGCTCGCCGTGACCCGGGCGGCGCTGGCCGCGGCCCGGGAGGGCTCCGGCCCCACCTTCATCGAGGCGTTCACCTACCGGATGGGCGCGCACACCACCTCCGACGACCCGACCCGCTACCGCCTGGCCGGCGAGCTGGAGGAGTGGAAGCTGCGCGACCCGATCGCCCGGCTCAAGGCGCACCTGTCCCGCACCGGCATCGCCGGTCCCGAGTTCTTCACCGCGGTCGACGCCGAGGGCGACGAGCTCGCCGCCCGGATCCGGAAGGGCACCGTGGAGATGCCCGACCCGGCGGGCACGGAGATGTTCGACCACGTCTTCGCCGAGCAGACCCCGGAGCTGGCGCAGCAGCGCGAGGAGTTCGTGGCCTACCACGCCTCCTTCGAGGGGGAGCAGTGACCGAGACGCTGACCATCGGCAAGGCGCTCAACCGCGGCCTGCGCAAGGCCATGGAGGACGACGGCAAGGTCGTGCTCATGGGCGAGGACATCGGCAAGCTGGGCGGGGTCTTCCGGATCACCGACGGCCTGCAGAAGGACTTCGGCGAGGCCCGCGTCGTCGACACCCCGCTGGCCGAGGCCGGCATCCTCGGCACCGCGGTCGGCCTGGCGATGCGCGGCTACCGGCCGGTGTGCGAGATCCAGTTCGACGGGTTCGTCTTCCCCGCCTACAACCAGATCGTCACCCAGGTCGCCAAGATCCACGCCCGCTCCCGGGGCAAGCTGCCGATGCCGATCGTCATCCGGATCCCCTTCGGCGGCGGCATCGGCGCGGTCGAGCACCACAGCGAGAGCCCCGAGGCCTACTTCGCGCACACCGCCGGCCTGAAGGTCGTCGCGGTGAGCACCCCGGCCGACGCGTACTGGGGCATCCAGCAGGCGATCGCCGCCCCCGACCCGGTCGTCTTCCTCGAGCCCAAGCGGCGGTACTGGGAGAAGGGCGAGGTCGACACCGACGGCACCCCGGACCCGCTGTTCGGCTCCCGGGTGGTCCGCGGGGGGGACGACGTCACGGTGCTCGCCTACGGGCCGATGGTGAAGACGGCGCTGCAGGCCGCCGACGCCGCCGCCGAGGAGGGCCGCTCGCTGGAGGTCGTCGACCTGCGCACCCTCTCCCCGCTGGACCTGGACCCGGTCTACGAGTCGGTCCGCCGCACCGGCCGCTGCGTGGTCGTGCACGAGGCGCCGGTGACCCTCGGCCTGGGCGCGGAGATCGCCGCCCGGGTGACCGAGCACTGCTTCCACTCGCTGGAGGCGCCGGTGCTGCGCGTGGGCGGGTACGACACCCCGTACCCGCCGTCGAAGATGGAAGAGGACTACCTCCCCGACCTCGACCGCGTGCTGGACGCCGTCGACCGATCGATGGGCTTCTGATGGCCGAGCTGCGCCAGTTCAAGCTCCCCGACGTCGGGGAGGGGCTGACCGAGGGCGAGATCCTGTCCTGGCTGGTCGCCGTGGGCGACTCGGTCACCGTCAACCAGCCGCTGTGCGAGGTCGAGACGGCGAAGGCCGCCGTCGAGCTGCCCAGCCCGTTCGCCGGCACGGTGACCGAACTGCTGTTCGACGCCGGGACGACGGTCGACGTGGGCGCACCGATCATCACGATCGACGTCGGCGGCGGGTCCGACGCCGCCCCGGCGGAGGACGCACCGACCGGCTCAGGCCTGATCGGGGAGACCAACGCCAACGGCCGGACGGCGGTGCTGGTCGGCTACGGCCCGCGCAGCACGGAGGCGAAGCGCCGTCCCCGCCGGGGGCAGCCGGTCGCGGCCGCGCAGGTGACCGCACCACAGGTCCTCCCCGAGGCCGACCACTCCCCGGCGCACACGCCGTTGCTGGCCACCGCCCCGGACGCGAGGGTCAAGCCGGTCCGGCACGGTGGGCTGGAGGCCGCCCGGGCGGCCGAGGCGGCGGCGGCTCGCCGGCCCGCCGACCCCGCGGCGTCGGCGTCGTCCGCGACCGCCGGACGCGGTGCCCTGCGCCCGCTGGCCAAGCCGCCGGTGCGCAAGTACGCCAAGGAGCTCGGCATCGACCTGACCACGGTCCGGGGCACCGGGGAGGGCGGGGTGATCACCCGCGCCGACGTCGACGCCGCGCTGGCCCCGCCGGCCGAGCCCCAGGGCGCCGCAGCCGGGGACACCCGGATCCCGATCAAGGGGGTGCGCAAGCACACCGCCGCGGCGATGGTGGCCAGCGCGTTCACCGCGCCGCACGTCACCGAGTTCCTCACCGTCGACGTCACCCGCACGATGAAGCTGCGCGAACGACTGGCCACCCGGCCGGAGCTGGCCGGGGTGAAGGTCAGCCCGCTGCTGTTCGTGGCCAAGGCGCTGCTGCTGGCGGCGGAGCGGCACCCGATGGTCAACAGCTCCTGGGACGAGGCCGCCCAGGAGATCGTCGTCCACGGCGCGGTGAACCTGGGGATCGCGGCCGCCACCCCGCGGGGCCTGATCGTGCCGAACGTCAAGGACGCCGGCCGGCTGTCGCTGGCGGAGCTGGCCGGCGCGCTCACCGAGCTCACCGAGACCGCGCGGGCGGGGAAGACCCAGCCGCAGGACATGACCGGCGGCACGATCACGATCACCAACGTCGGCGTCTTCGGCGTCGACACCGGCACGCCGATCCTCAACCCCGGCGAGTCGGCGATCCTGGCCTTCGGCGCCGTCCGGGCGATGCCCTGGGTGCACAAGGGCAAGGTGGTGCCGCGGCAGGTCACCACGCTGGCGCTGTCGTTCGACCACCGCATCGTCGACGGCGAGCTGGGCTCCCGCTTCCTGGCCGACGTGGGGGCGCTGCTGCACGATCCCGGCACCGCGCTCGCGTTCTGACCGTGCGCACCCAGCTCGGGCCCCTGCTGTCCTTCGCGGCCGGCTCCCGGGTCCCCGCGGGCTTCGGCTACCTGGGGGACGACGGGGAGGTGCGCGCCGACAAGCCGGTGGAGACCTGGATCAGCGCCCGGATGACGCACGTCTTCGGCCTCGGCGCGCTCCTCGGTGAGCCGGGCGCCGAGGGGCTCGCCGCCCATGGCGTGGCCGCACTACAAGAGGGCCCGTTGCGCGACGCCGAGCACGGCGGCTGGCGCTCCGCGGTGGGCGCCGGCGCCGACGACGACGGGAAGGCCGCCTACGTGCACGCCTTCGTGATGCTGGCCGGGTCGACCGCCACCGTGGCCGGCATCGCCGGCGGCCGGGACCTGCTGGAGGAGGCGCTGGGGGTCTGGGAGCAGCGCTTCTGGGACGAGGACGAGGGCCTGGCCGCCGAGTCGTTCGACCGCACCTGGGCCACCAGCGAGCCCTACCGCGGCGCGAACGCCAACATGCACGGGGTCGAGGCCACCCTCGCGGCGGCCGACGCCCTGGCGCCCACCGACCCCGGCACGGCGGCCCGGCTGCGCACCCACGCCCTGCGGGCGACCGAGCGGATCGTGCACGGGTGGGCCCGGGCGCGGGACTGGCGGCTGCCCGAGCACTTCACCGCGTCCTGGGAGCCGCTGCCGGAGTTCAACCGGGACCGCCCGGCCGATCCCTTCCGCCCGTACGGGGTCACCGTCGGGCACCAGTTCGAGTGGGCCCGGCTGAGCCTGCACCTGGCCGCGGCGCTGGGCGAGCAGGCCCCCGGCTGGCTGCACGCCGACGCCGATGGGCTGTTCCTGGCCGCCGCCGAGCGGGGCTGGGCGGCCGACGGCCACGAGGGCTTCCCGTACACGCTCGACTGGGACGACCGGCCGGTGGTCGGCGCCCGGATGCACTGGGTGCTCAGCGAGGCGGTCGCCGCCGCGGCCGTGCGCCACGCCGTGCACGGCGATCCGCGCACGTCGTCGCTGCGGCACCGGTGGGAGGAGCTGGGCGACCGGCTGTTCCTGGACCCGGCGGTGGGCAGCTGGCACCACGAGCTGACCCCCGAGGGCGCGGTGGCCAGCGGCACCTGGGCGGGCAAACCGGATGCGTACCACCTGGCGCAGATGCTGCTGCTGCCCGGGCGGCCGGTGCGCGGCAGCGTGGCCGCCGCCGTCCTGGCCTCGCGCTGACCCGTCGCCCGGCGTCGAGATCGGGCGGAGGGCTGCCTGGACGGGCGGGAGGCAGCCCTCAGCCCGTGCTGATCACCGGCGTCAGGGAGTGTCGGGTCACTCCGGGTGTATCTGCTGCGCGCAACCGGGTAGGGGCTGCTGGACGGACGAGATCCCTGAGCAGAGGAGGCTCCCCATGGCGAACGTGGAGAAGTCGATCGACGTGGACGTGCCGATCCGGCAGGTCTATGACCAGTGGACGCAGTTCGAGTCGTTCCCGAAGTTCATGAACGGCGTCGAGCGCATCACCCAGCTCGACGACCGGCACACCCACTGGGTCACCAAGATCGGTGGGGTCGAGCGCGAGTTCGACGCCGAGATCACCGAGCAGCACCCCGACGAGCGGGTGGCCTGGAAGAGCACCGACGGCGAGACCAAGCACGCCGGCGTCGTCACCTTCCACAAGATCAGTGACAACACGACGCGGGTCATGGTCCAGCTGGACTGGGAGCCGCAGGGCGTGGTGGAGAAGGTGGGCGCCGCCGTCGGCGTCGACGACCGGCAGATCAGCGCCGACGTGAAGAAGTTCAAGGAGTTCATCGAGAGCCGTGGCACCGAGACCGGTGCCTGGCGCGGTGACGTCCCCCGCGAGGGCTGACGGAACACCCCGTTCCCCGCATCCCTCGCAGGCTCGGGCCGAGCCTCTGAACGGGGCCGCCGACGGCGCCCGCCTCCTCACCTCGAGGAGGCGGGCGTCGTCGCGTGTGCGGCCGGATCCGATGTGCAGTGCACGACCGGATGGGGCATGGGTCGGGTCATGACCACGACGACCCCGCTGCGCGCACTTGCGCTGACCTGCAGCCTCAAGCCCTCGCCCGCCCCCTCCAGCACCGACCTGATGGCCCGCCAGGTGCTCGACGCCCTGGCCGGGCACGGCGTCGAGGGGGAGCTGCTCCGTGTGGTCGACCACGACGTCAAGCCCGGCGTCGAGGTCGACATGGGCGACGGGGACGCCTGGCCGGCGATCCGGGAGAAGATCCTGGCCGCCGACGTCCTGCTGCTGGCCACCCCGACCTGGGTCGGGCACATGAGCAGCGTGGCCCAGCGCGTGGTCGAGCGGCTGGACGCCGAGATCTCCGAGACCGACGACCAGGGGCGTCCGCTGGTGTTCGGGAAGGTCGGCATCGTCGCCGTCGTGGGCAACGAGGACGGCGCGCACAAGATCAGCGCGGACCTGTTCCAGGCGCTGGACGACGTCGGCTTCACCGTCCCGGCGCAGGGCGCCACGTACTGGAACGGCGAGGCGATGCACGGCACCGACTACCAGGACCTGGACGAGACCCCGGAGGCGACCGGGACGACGACGGCCACCGTGGCCCGCAACGCCGCGCACCTGGCCCGGCTGCTGAAGGACTCGCCCTTCCCGCCTGCCTCCTGAGCCGGCTGCACCAGAGACGACGACAGCGCCCGTCCCCAGCCGGGGACGGGCGCTGTCGTCGTGCTGGACCCCGTGCGGGGCCGGCGGCTACTCCGCGTCGAGGTCGCTGGCCACCATGTCGGCGATGCGGCCGAGCACCGCCTCGTCGTCGCTGTCGACGACGACCTCGGTGCCCTGCTTGGCGCCGAGCGTCATGATCATCAGCGGCGAGCCGGCATCGACCGGGTTCCCACCGGGGGTCGCCAGCGTGACCGGCACCCCCGACTTGGAGACGGCCTCGGCGATCAGGGCCGCCGGACGGGCGTGCAGTCCGACGGCGGAGCCGACGGTCACGGTCTTGGAGGGCATCGGTGCCTGCTTTCTGAGGTCGGCGTGCTGGTGGTCAGTGTGCCGGTCGGGAGACGGCCGGGCGCGCCGGGGAGGTGCCCGCGCCGGAGTCCCCGTCCAGGTCGTTGGTGAGGTCGCTGGCCAGCGGCTCGCCCCGCTTGGTCCCGCCGACGCTCTTGGCGAGGGTGACGGCGAGGCCGCCGACGACCGCGCCGACGAGCACGGCGAGGAAGAACAACGCCCAGTTGCTCATCGCGAACCAGACGAAGAACCCGCCGTGCGGAGCCTGCAGCTCCAGGCCGAGGCCGGCGACGATCGCACCGGTGGTCGCGCCACCGAGCATCATCGACGGGATGACCCGCAGCGGGTCGACCGCGGCGAACGGGATGGCGCCCTCGGAGATGAACGAGGCGCCGAGCAGCCAGGCCGCCTTGCCGTTGTCCCGCTCGGCCGGGGTGTACAGCTTCGGCCGGAGGACGGTGCTGGACAGCGCCATCGCCAGCGGGGGCACCATGCCGGCCGCCATGACGGTGGCCATGATGACCAGCTGCTGCTGGCCGCCCTCACCGGCGATGGCCGCGGTCAGCCCGGTGGTGGCGAAGACGTAGGCGGCCTTGTTGACCGGTCCACCCAGGTCGAAGCACATCATCAGGCCGAGGATGATCCCGAGCACGATGCTCGCGGCGCCGGTCAGCCCGTTGAGGAAGTTCCCGAGCCCCTCGAGGGCGGCGGCCAGCGGCTGCCCCAGCACGACCACCATCAGCCCGCTGGAGATGAACGTGGCCAGCAGCGGGATGATCACGACCGGCTGCAGGCCGCGGGCGAAGGCCGGCAGCTTCCAGCGGCTGATCCACAGTGCGGCGAAGCCGGCGATGATGCCGCCCACCAGGCCGCCGAGGAAGCCGGCGCCGACGGTGAGCGAGACCGCGCCCACGACGAAGCCGGGCACGATGCCGGGCCGGTCGGCGATCGCGTAGGCGATGTACCCGGCCAGGGCGGGGACCAGGAACCCGAAGGCGGCCTGGCCGAGCACGGTGCACAGCGCACCGAGGTAGCCCCAGAACCCGTCGTTGAGGCCCTCGAGTGGTTCTGCGGTCGGCAGGTTGAGGAAGTTGTTGTTCAGCGCCCAGTTCAGCGCGTAGCTCTGCACGCCGTCGCCGGCCGGGTCGACGTTGACGATCTGGTAGCCGCCGAAGAGGAAGCCCAGCGCGATCAGCAGGCCACCTGCGGCGACGAACGGGATCATGTAGCTCACACCGGTGAGCAGCCAGCGGCGGATCTCCGACCCGGTGCTGGGCCGGTCACCGCTCGCCGCGGGCGCCGCTCCGGACCCGGCGGTGCCGGGCACGCGGCGGCCGTTCGGGTCGTCGGCGGCGGCCAGCGCCTCGCGGATCATCACCTCGGGCTCGTTCATCGCCCGCTTCGTCCCGGACTGCACCAGCGGCTTGCCGGCGAAGCGCTCCCGGTCCTTGACCCCGACGTCGACGGCGAAGATGACGGCGGCGGCCTGGCTGATCACCGACGGGTCCAGCGGGGTCGAGCCCGAGGAGCCCTGGGTCTCCACGTGCAGCTCGACGCCCATCTCCTTCGCCGCGGCGGTGAGCTTGTCGGCGGCCATGTAGGTGTGCGCGATGCCGGTGGGGCAGGCGCTGACCGCGACGATGCTGCGGGTGCCCGCCGGGGCGGCTTCCGCGGCCGGCGCGGGCCCTGCAGCCGGGGCGGGTGCTGACGCGGCGGCCGTGGTGGCGCCACCGGTGGTCTGCGGGGCCGGCGCCTCCGGCGGGGAGACGACGTCCTGCACCAGGCCGACGACCTCCTCGGCGCTGCCGGCCGCGCGCAGCGAGGCCACGAACTCCGGGCGGACGAGAGCCCGGGCCAGCGCGGTGAGCAGCGTCAGGTGGTCGGCGTCGCCGTGCTCGGGTGCCGCGATGAGGAAGGCGAGGTCGGCCGGGCCGTCGGGCGCGCCGAAGTCGACCTTCGGGTCCAGCCGGGCGAAGGCCAGCGACGCCTGGGTCACTGCGGCGGAGCGGCAGTGCGGGATCGCGATGCCACCGGGCAGCCCGGTGGCGGCCTTCGCCTCCCGGGCCATCGCATCGGCGTGCAGGTCGTCGGCGCCGGTGGCCCGGCCACTGGCCGCGACCAGGCCGGCCAGCTGCCGGACGACCGATCCCTTGTCGTGACCGAGGTCGGCGTCGAGCGCCACCAGCTCGGTCGTGATGAGTGCGGACATGGTGCGTCTCCCGGGTGTTCTCAGCGGGCGCCGGCGGCCGGGGCGGCCTCGGCGGGAGTCGGGGTGCCGGGCAGTCCGGCGGTGACGGTGACCCCGGCGGGGTCCACCTGTGCGGGCGTCGGCACGGCGGAGCCGGGCAGTGCGGCGCTGGCGGCGCCGTAGGCCACGGCCGACCGCAGCCGGTCGGCCGGTCCGGCACCGGCGAGATGGGCCAGGACGTACCCGGCGAGACTGCAGTCGCCGGCGCCGACCGTGCTGCGGACGGTGACCCGCGGCGGTCGGGCCGACCAGAGCTCCCCGTCGGCGGTGGAGAGCAGTGCCCCGTCGGCGCCGAGGGTCAGCAACACCTCGGCCACGCCCCGCCGGTGCAGGGCGGTGACCGCGGCCAGCGCGGCCTCGGGGTCGCTGGTCACCGCCTCCTCGGGCAGGCCGGCCAGCTGGGCCAGCTCCTCGGTGTTGGGCTTGAGCAGGTCGGGGACCGAATCCGGCCCGGCGGCCAGCAGCGCCAGGAGCGGTTCCTCGGAGGTGTCGACGGCGATGCGGGCGCCCGTGCTGCGGAGCGCGCGGACCAGGGTGGCGTACCAGTCGCGGGGTGCCCCCGGGGGCAGCGAGCCCGAGAGCACGACCCAGCTGGCGGTGCCGGCGTGGTCGAGCAGGGCGCGCTGCAGCGCCTCGAGCGTCGGCTCGTCCAGCCGGGCGCCGGGCTCGTTGAGCTTGGTGGTCGTCCCGTCGGGCTCGGTGAGGGTGTAGTTCGTCCGCACCGGGCTGTCGATGGGCACGCTCGCCAGCGACAGGCCGAGCTCCCGCAGAGACCGCACGATCAGGTCGTCGTCCGCGGCCGGGAGCACCGAGACGACCTCGACCCCCGCTGCCGCCACCGCCCGGGAGACGTTGACCCCCTTGCCGCCCGGTTCGGTGTGGCTGGCGCCCAGCCGGGTCACCGCCCCGCGGTCGAGCGGGCCGGGCAGGTCCAGCGTCCGGTCCAGGCTCGGGTTGGCGGTCAGCGTGACCACCCGCCCAGCCGGTGCGGAGTCCGTCCTCATGCGACGAGCACCTCGATCCCCTGTGACTCGAGCTCGGCGACGACGGCCGGGTCGGCCTCGTCATCGGTGACCAGGACGTCGACGTCCTCGATGGCCGCGAAGCGCACCAGGTGCTCGCGGCCGAGCTTGCTGCTGTCGCCGAGCACCACGACCCGCTGCCCGGCGCGGGCCATCGCGCGCTTGACGGTGGCCTCGGCGTCGTCGGGGGTGGAGAAGCCGTACCCCGCGCTGATCCCGTTGGTGCCCAGGAAGACGATGTCGGCCCGCAGGTCGGTGAGCGCGGCGACGGTGGACTCGCCGACCGCGGACTGCGTGATCCCCCGGACCCGCCCGCCGAGCACGTGCAGGGTGATGCCCGGGGAGCCGGAGAGCCGGGCGGCGATCGGCACCGAGTTGGTGGCGGCGACCAGCGAGCGGTCGCCGGGCAGCAGCTCGGCCAGGGCTGCCGTCGAGCTGCCGCCGTCCAGGATGAGACTGCCGTTGGCGGGCGGCAGGAGAGCGAGCGCCGCGGTGGCGATCCGGCGCTTGGCCTCGGTGCGGGTGCCGCGGCGCACCCCGAGCGCGGGCTCCACCGCGGTCAGCGTCCCGATCGGCACCGCCCCGCCGTGCACCCGGCGCAACATCCCGGCGCGCTCGAGGAGGGCCAGGTCGCGGCGGACCGTCTCCGTGGTCACCCCGAAGTGCTCGGCGACGGCGGTCACCGCGACCCGTCCGCGCTGGGTGACCAGACCGGCGATCGCCTGCTGACGCTCCTCTGCGTACACGCTCACCCCCGGCTGGTGCTCCGGTGCCACGAGCGATCGATGCCCGATCGTGTGGCTATGCCGTTGCTTTCATGTTGTTCTACGTGGGATCAGTTGACAAGTCAAGGCTCCGCGGTGACTCTGGTCACCGGATGCACCATTGTCGTTGCGTCGCCACCCAGTCATCTACGACGGAGCTCGCCGGCGGTAGGCACCCCGCCCGGCGCGAGCAGACAGTGAGGTCCCGATGTCCACCACGCCGACCGGAACCCGGATCTCCCCGGACGCCCTGACGGGGCCGACCGTCTTCACCGGGACTCCGGTGGTCCCCGGCGTGGCCGCCGGCCCGGTCGTGCGTCCGGTCGGGTCCGTCCAGCTGCCGCCCGCGGAGGGTCCGGTCGTCCCGGAGCAGCAGCGCGCGGCTGAGAAGGAACGGTTCACCACGGCGGCCGATGCGGTGGCCGCGCGGCTGGCCACCCGGGCTGCGGCGGCGACCGGGGTGAGCGCCGAGGTGCTGAACACCACGGCCCAGCTGGCCCGCGACCGGGGGCTGCTCTCGGCCGTGGAGCAGCGCATCGGCGACGGCTCCTCCGCCGAGGCCGCCACGGTGGGCGCCGCAGCCCAGTTCGTCGACCTGTTCGTCAGCCTGGGCGGCGTGATGGCCGAGCGGGCCACCGACGTCCGCGACGTCCGGGACCGGATCGTCGCCGAGCTGACCGGCCAGGGGGAGCCGGGGGTGCCCGCGCCGGAGACGCCGTCGGTGCTGCTGGCCGACGACCTCGCCCCGGCCGACACCGCCGGCCTGGACCCCGCCCGGATCATCGCACTGGCGACCCGGCTGGGCGGCGCCACCAGCCACACCGCGATCATCGCCCGCCAGCTCGGCCTGCCGTGCGTGGTGGGCGTCGGCGGGCTCTCCGACGTCCCCGAGGGGTCGTTCGTGCTCGTCGACGGGGAGCAGGGCACCGTCACCGTCGACCCCGACCCGGAGGA
The DNA here is from genome assembly GCF_026967925.1 of Modestobacter sp. VKM Ac-2985. Taxonomy (GTDB): domain Bacteria; phylum Actinomycetota; class Actinomycetes; order Mycobacteriales; family Geodermatophilaceae; genus Modestobacter. Next base: position 570,257 of record NZ_JAPVBI010000002.1, read on the forward strand.
GGCCCGCACCCGGGTCGCCGCCGCCCAGGAGGCCGCTGCGGCCCTCGCCGGGTACCGGGGCCCGGGTACGACCCGCGACGGTCACCTCGTCCAGGTGCTGGCCAACGTGCAGGACGGCGCCGGGGCGCGGGCCGCGGCGGCGGCACACGCCGAGGGGGTCGGCCTGCTCCGCACCGAGCTCGCCTTCTTCGGCCGCACCGAGGAGCCGACGGTCGAGGAGCAGGCGGAGATCTACGCGGGCGTCTTCGAGGCCTTCCCCGGCGGCAAGGTGGTGCTCCGCACGCTGGACGCCGGCTCGGACAAGCCGCTGCCGTTCGCCACCCCGCCGGACGAGGCCAACCCGGCCCTCGGCGTCCGCGGGCTGCGCACTGCCCGCCGCGACCCCGGCCTGCTCACCCACCAGCTGGACGCGGTCGCCCAGGCGGCGAGCCGTACCGGTGCCGAGCCGTGGGTGATGGCCCCGATGGTGGCCACCGTGGCCGAGGCGGCGGAGTTCGCCGCCCAGGTGCGGGAGCGGGGCATGGTGCCGGGCGTCATGGTGGAGGTGCCCTCGGTCGCCGTGCTCGCCGACCGGTTCCTGGAGCACCTGGACTTCCTGTCGATCGGCACCAACGACCTGTCGCAGTACACGCTCGCCGCCGACCGGCTCTCCGCCGACCTGGCCGACCTGACCGACCCGTGGCAGCCCGCGCTGCTCGCGCTGGTGCAGGCGACCGCGGCTGCCGGTCAGCGCACCGGGAAGCCCGTGGGGGTCTGCGGCGAGGCGGCCGCCGACCCGATGCTGGCGTGCGTGCTGGTGGGCATGGGGATCACCTCCCTGTCCTGTGCCGCCTCGTCGGTGGCCGGGGTGGGTGCGCGGCTGGCGACGGTGGACCTGGCGACGTGTCAGCGGGCAGCCGAGGCCGCCCTCGCCGCGGCCGACCCGCAGTCCGCGCGCGCTGCGGTGCGTGAGGTGCTCGCCGCCGGCTGATCAGAGTCCAGCTCAGCGCCCCGTCGGTCCGCAACGGACCGGCGGGGCGCTGTCGTCTCCAGGTGAGGACGCTCACCCAGCAGAGGTGACCGACTGCACTCCGTTGGTGCTGGACAAGTGGCGTTCGGGTGAAGGATCTATGGCCGACACCTCCTTCGAGTGAGTATTTCGTCGGAACCTCCAGTGACACGGCCTTAGATCCGTTGGAATAGACGTCGCCTTGCCTGGTTTAATACAGGCGTAACACCCACTCAGGACCCCCGGAAGAAGGCAGTGACATGAGCAGCGTGACCTCCAGCTGGCGTCAGCGTCGGCAGGCGTCGCGTACGCGGCGGGCAGTGGATGCCGCCGTCGCCCGCACCAGCAGCCCCGCCATGCGGGACGAGCTGCTGACCCTGGCCAACAGCAGCCAGTTCAACAACGTCCTGCGCTGATCACCCCCCGCTCTCGACGACGAGGGCGGACGCAGGCACGCACCGTGACCCCGGACTCCCATGGGAGCCGGGGTCCTCTGCTGTGCGGGGCCCTCAGTCGCGGAGGCGGGACCGCAGGGCTGCCTGCTCCTCGGCGCCGAAGCCGTGCTGCTCCAGCCAGCCGACCGGGCCGCCCCAGCGCTCGTCGAGCACCTCCAGCACCCGGCGCATCGACTCCGCCCGCGGGGTGTGGCTGGCCACGTCGCGCCGGATCATGTCCTCGGCGTAGGTGGGGCTGTTGGCGAGCTTGGCGACGAGGGCGTCGATGACCTCGGCGGTCTGCGCGTAGTCGGCGACGATCGCCTCCGGCGTCACCCCGGCCACCGCGAGCGCCAGCGCGCAGACCACACCGGTCCGGTCCTTGCCCGCGGCGCAGTGCACCACCGCCGCGCCGGGGCCGCCGGCGGCCAGTGACCGGACCGCGGCCAGCACGTTGTCCGTGCCGTCGGACAGGTAGCCGAGGTAGGACCGGACGGCGGGCGGCTCGCCCTCGTCCCCGGGCGCGACCTGGCGGGGGAGCAGCGACTCCGCCCAGTCGGCCGGCAGCTGCGCCCGGATCTCCTCGTCGCTCTCCTCGGCGGCGAAGACGTCGGTGCGCATCCCCCGCTCGGGCAGCAGGGTGAAGTGCCGGTGGCCGACCGTCTCCACGTCGCGCAGCGGGCTGCGCCCCTCCAGCAGGATCTCGGCGGTGGTCCGCAGGTCGACGACCTCGGTCAGCCCCACCTCCTCGACCAGCGCGGCGACGTCGGCCGGGCTGAGGGTCTGCAGGTTGTCGCTGCGCAGGACCCGACCGAACTGCGTCGTCCCACCGTCGGTGGTCGGCAGCCCGCCCAGGTCACGGGTGTTCGTCGTCCCGTCCAGGTGCAGCCAGCGGTCGGTGCGGGTGGCAGTCACGCCCTCGACCGTACGACGTCAGCCGCGCGCCAGCAGCTCCCGGCACACCGCGAGCAGCCGTGCGCGCAGCACCGCGCCGCGGTCGGCGAAGGCGCGCTGGGCGGCGCCGTACTCGGCCTTGCCCTCCGGCGTCTCGACCGCCACGGGGGCGTACCCGTGGCTCGTGAGGTCGTACGGGGAGGCGCGCATGTCGAGCTCGCGGACGTCGGCGGCCAGCGCGAAGCAGTCGGCCAGCAGCTCACCCGGCACCGCGGGGCTGAGCTTGTAGGCCCACTTGTAGAGGTCCATCGTGGCGTGCAGGCAGCCCGGCTGCTCCAGCTGCTGCTGGGTCTCCCGGGTCGGCGTGAGGGTGTTCCGCGGGGCGCCGGCCCGGGTGAAGAACCGGAACGCGTCGATGTGGCTGCACTGCACGCGATGGGACTCGACGACGGCGTCCGTGCCGGCCTGCCCGAGCCGCAGTGGCAGGGGGTGGCGGACCTCGCCGTCCTCGGGGCGGTAGAGCATCGCCCACTCGTGCATCCCGAAGCAGCCGAACTGCCCGGGGCGGCCGGCCGTCCCGCGCAGCAGGCCCTCGACCCAGCCGACGGACGCCCGCCGCTTGGCCAGGAACGCCGGCACGTCGAGCCCGACCCCGCGCACGTGGTCCCCGGCGGCGTCCTGGACGTCGACCGCCGCGTGGAACGGCCAGCCCAGCCGCTCGGCGGCGGCCGCGCCGGTCAGCACGACGCCGACCCCGGAGTGCCACCGGCGCAACCGGCCCGGCGTCTCGGAGTAGTAGGTGAAGAGGAAGTCCAGCACCGGGTGCGCGACCCCGGCCCGGCGGCGCTCCTGGTGCGGCAGCAGCCAGGTCTCCATCCGCTGCTGGTGGGCTGCAGCCCGGGCCGTCCACGCCGCCTCGGGCAGCACCGTCGGCGCGGGGGCGAGCAGCGGGAGCACCCGCCCAGGGTAGGCGCGCACCGCGGACCCATGACACGTGTCACCGCCCACCCGTGCACCGGCGGGGAGAAGTCGTGCACGCCGGCACCTGTGCCCGCAGTCCTCTGGCGGCAACGTGGGGGATGCGTCCGACAGACCGGCCCGACGGCGGCCGGCGGCGCACCGAGGAGGTCGACCGTGCACCCCAGCGCCCCGCCCGTGCTCCCACCCCCGACCGTCGAGGCCGCTCCGGCCATCGAGGTCCAGGACCTGCGGCGCAGCTACGGCGACTTCGAGGCCGTGCGCGGCGTCTCCTTCGAGGTCCGCCCGGGCGAGGTGCTCGCCCTCCTCGGGGTCAACGGCGCCGGCAAGACCTCCGCCCTGGAGGTGCTGGAGGGGCTCGCCCCCGCCGGCAGCGGCACCGTCCGGGTGCTGGGCATGGACCCGGTCGCGGAGCGGGCCCGGGTCCGCCCGCACCTGGGCGTGCTGCTGCAGGCCAGCGGCCTGCCCGGCGACCTCACCGTCGCCGAGACCCTGCGCACGTGGGCCGGCACGCTGACCGCACCCCGGCCGGTCGAGGAGGCGCTGACGCAGGTCGGGCTCGCCGGCCGCGCCGACGTCCGGGTGCGCAGCCTCTCCGGCGGCGAGCGACGGCGCCTGGACCTGGCGCTGGCGCTGCTCGGCCGGCCCAGCGTCGTCGTCCTGGACGAGCCGACCACGGGGCTGGACCCGGAGTCCCGCCGCCAGGTGTGGGAGCTGGTCCAGGGTCTGGTGGCCGACGGCGCCGCGGTGCTGCTGACCACCCACCACCTGGAGGAGGCCGAGGAGCTCGCCGACCGCGTCGCCATCATGCGGGGCGGTCAGATCGTCCTGTCCGGCACCCAGGCCGAGATCGCCGAGACCCAGCCGGCCACCATCCGTTTCGGCCTCGACGACGACGCCCCGCGCCCGCCGGTCCCCGCCGGCGTGCAGGTGGTCACGGACGGGCGGCGGGTGGAGTGGCACACCCGCGCGTTGCAGCCCGTGCTCGCCGGGCTGCTCGCCTGGGCGGCCGAGCACGGGGTCGTGCTGCGGACCCTGCTGGCCCGCGCCGGCTCCCTGGAGCAGGCCTTCCTCGCCGTCGCCGACGGCACCGACCCGCACGTCACCCCGGAGGAGAACCGATGACCGCCGTGACCCCCGATCGCAGGACCCTCGACCGCACCACGAGCGGACCCTCCCGGCTCTCCCGGGTGTGGTCCCTGGCCTCGGCCGAGACCAGGATGCTGGGCCGCAACCGGACCGCACTGGTGAACTCCGTCGTCCTGCCGCTGCTCTTCGTCGCGGCCGTCCCGGCGCTGGGCATGGACGAGGGCGAGCTGCCCTTCGGCGCCCGGCTGCTGGTGACCGCCGTCGGCATCAGCCTGGTGATGCTGACCTACTACAACCTGGTGACCACCTACGTGGCCCGCCGGGAGGACCTGGTGCTGCAGCGGATGCGCACCGGGGAGCTGACCGACGTCGAGGTGCTGGCCGGCACGGCAGCGCCGACCGTGTTCATCACCTTCGGCCAGGTGGTGGTCATCGCCGCGGGGGTGGTCCTGCTCGGTGGGTGGTCGGCCCCGGCCGACGTCGTCCTGCCGCTGGTCGCCCTGCTCGCGGGGACGCTGCTGATGGTCATGCTGGCCGCGGCGAGCACCAGCTTCACCCGGACGCCGGAGTCCGCGCAGATCACCACGTTGCCGATCATCGTGGTGTCCACCGGGCTCTCCGGGATCTTCTACCCGCTCTCCGTGCTGCCCGAGACGCTGGGCGAGATCGCCCGGTTCCTGCCGCTCACCCCGGTCGTCGAGCTGCTGCAGCTGGGCCTGGCCGGCCAGACCTGGCAGGGCGACGTCGTCGACGGCAGCGTCTGGCCGCACGCGGGCGTCCCGCTGGCGGTGCTCGCCGGCTGGCTGGTCATCGGCGCGGTCGCTGCCCGGCGCGGGTTCCGGTGGGCTCCCCGCCGGTGAGGCGGCACGCCCGGGACGGCCGGTACGGCAGCATGACCGCCGTGCCGACCGTCTCGCGCTGGTGGAACAGCCGGACGGCGCCGCAGCGGATCGACCTCTACACCCGCTGGTCCTTCTACGTATTCCTGGCCGGGCTCCCGGTGCTCGCCCTCGCGGTGATCGGGGCGGCGGTGGAGGGGGGCGCCCCCACGGCGGGTTCGTGGCTGTTCCTGGCCGGCTCGGTCGCCACCGCAGCGGTGGCGGTACAGCTGACCCGGCGGGGGCTGGCGGCGCACCTGGCCGCACGGCCGCTCCCCGGTCGGCTCACGGTGCTGGCGTTCTGCACCGCCGGGGCGACGGCGGCCGGTGGCGTCTGGGCGTTCGCCGGGTCGGGGGCGTCGGTCGCGGTGCCGTGGTCGGTCAGCCTGCCCCTCGGCGCGGTCCTCCTCGCCTGCTCGACGGTCTGGAGCACCCGGCAGCTCATCGCGCCCGCGGTGGGCGTCGGGGCGCTCAGCGGCCTCGCCACCTCGTTCACCGGCGTGCACCCCGCCGCGGCCGTGGTCCAGGGCGTCGTGATGGTCGCCGCGGTCCTGTTCGTGGTGCTCGCCTTCCGGTTCACCGTGTGGGTGCTCGACGTCGTGCTGGAGATGGACCGCACCCGGGGCGTCCAGCTGCAGCTGGCGGTGGCCGAGGAGCGGCTGCGGTTCGCCCGCGACCTGCACGACGTGATGGGCCGCAACCTCTCGGTGATCGCGGTGAAGAGCCAGCTGGCCGGAGAGCTGGTGCGCCGGTCCCGGCCCGGAGTCGCCGACGAGGTGGCCGACATCAGCCGGATCGCCGAGGAGTCGCTGAAGGAGGTGCGCGAGGTGGTCCGTGGGTACCGGACCACCGACCTGGCCGGTGAGCTGGCCGGCGCCCGGTCGGTGCTGCGCGCGGCCGGGGTCGCCTGCACCGTGCAGGGTGAGGGCGCCGCCGCCGGGCTCCCCGAGCCCGCCCAGGTCGCGCTGGCCTGGGTGGTCCGCGAGGCGGTGACCAACGTGCTGCGGCACAGCGCCGCGGCCGACTGCGGGATCACGCTGGTACGGACCGACGAGGAGGTCGAGCTGACCGTGAGCAACGACGGGGTGACCGGCGCGCCGGGCGCGGGCAACGGCCTGACCGGCCTGCGCGAGCGGCTGGCCGGGGCCGGCGGGTCCCTGCACGCCGCCCGGGACGGCGACCGGTTCACCCTGACCGCCACGCTGCCCGCCGGAGGTGCGACGTGAGCCAGGACGGCGAGGTGATCCGGGTGCTGCTGGCCGACGACGAGAACCTGGTCCGCTCGGCGTTCGCCGCCCTGCTCGGGCTGGAGGACGACCTCGACGTGGTCGCCCAGGCATCCTCCGGCGCCGAGGCGCTGGCCATGGCCCGCGCGCACGCCCCGGACGTCGCCGTCCTGGACCTGCAGATGCCCGACCGGGACGGGATCAGCGTCGCGGGGGAGCTCACCACGGTCCTGCCCGGCTGCGGCGTGGTCATCGTGACCGGGCACGGACGGCCGGGGCACCTGAAGCGCGCGCTGGAGGCCGGCGTCCGGGGGTTCCTGCCGAAGACGGTGGGCGCGGCCGTGCTCAGCGACGTGGTCCGCACGGTGCACCGGGGTGGGCGCTACGTCGACCCGGAGCTCGCCGCCGAGGCGATCAGCTCCGGGGACAGCCCCCTGACGCCGCGGGAGGCCGACGTGCTGGAGCTCGCCGCGGGCGGGGCGCCCGTCGAGGAGATCGCCGTCCGTGCCCACCTGTCACCGGGGACGGTGCGCAACTACCTGTCGGCGGCCGCGGCCAAGCTGGGGGCGCCGAACCGCCACGCCGCCGTGGAGGCAGCGCGGCGGCACGGCTGGATCTGAGGAAGGACCCCCTCGCCCCCCACGCTCGGCGCGGGTCCCTGCGAGGGGGCCGGAGGTCGAGGTCTTCCCTCAGGAGTTGCCGGGGCGGGCGACGGAGTCCTCGGTCTGGGCGTCGTCGTCGGTGAGCAGGACGGTGTCCTTCTCGCCGCCGTCCCCGCGGTCGTGGCCGGAGGTGCCGTCGACCAGGTCGCCCTCGGGGTCGTCGGTCGCCGGGGAGTCGTGGTATCCGCTGCTGGCGGGCTCTGTCATGGGGTGGACCTCTCGATCAGGGGGTCAGGACGGGTCGGCGCGCTGCGCCAGCGAGGGCTCGGTGGGGGTGCGCTCCGGCTGGAGGTCGTCGCTCTCCGCGTCCCGCGCCAGCGCGGCGTCCCGGGTCAACGGGACGCCCTCCCGGGTACCGGTCTCGTTCGTGTCCTCGGCACCGGTGCCCAGATCGCTGTTGTCGCCCGTGCCGGAAGCCGTGGGCACGTCCTGCTGGATGCGGTCGCTGCCGCCGGTCTCGCTCATCGCGGTCCTCCTCGCGTGGACGTCGTCCTCCGCCCATGCCCGCGATCCCCGGCCCCCATGCACCGCCGGCCGCCCGGTCCGGCCCCCGTGCAGGGGCCCGCCGCGAGCTCGCGAGTGGTGGGGGGCACGGGGGTCCTTCCTCAGAACGCGGCTTCGTCGACGTCCATGAGCGCGTTGTCGGTGTGCTCGACGATGAACCGCTCGCTGGTCAGCGCGGGCAGCACCTGGGCGCAGAAGAACCGGGTGGCGGCGAGCTTGCCCTCGTAGAAGTGCCGGTCGGACTCCGACACCTCGCCGTCCAGCGCGGCCAGCGCGACCTCGGACTGGCGGACCAGGAGCCAGGCGGTGATCAGGTCGCCGGTGGCCAGCAGCAGCCGGGAGGTGTTCTGGCCGACCAGGTAGAGCGAGCGGACGTCGGTCTGGGCGGCGCCGAGCTGGCCGAACATCGCGGTCAGCATGCCCTGGACGTCACCGAGCGCGGTCGCCAGCAGCGCCCGATCCTCCTTGAGCCGCCCGTTGCCGGCCTCGGCCGTGATCGTCCCCTGGACCTGCTCGGCCAGCCAGGTCAGCGCGACCCCACCGTCCCGCACGATCTTGCGGAAGAAGAAGTCCTGGCCCTGGATGGCCGTGGTGCCCTCGTAGAGGGTGTCGATCTTGGCGTCCCGGATGTACTGCTCGATCGGGTGGTCCTGCAGGTAGCCCGAGCCGCCGAGGGTCTGCAGCGACTCGGCGGTGAGCAGCTGGGTGGCCCGCTCGGAGCCGTAGGCCTTCACGATCGGCAGCAGCAGGTCGTTGACCTTGGCGGCGAGGACGGCCTCGGGGCTGTCGGCCGTGCCGGCCGCCTCGGCCTCCATGACCTGGTCGCGGAAGGTGGCGGTGTACAGGTAGAGCGCGCGCATGCCCTCGGCGTACGCCTTCTGCAGCATCAGCGAGCGCCGGACGTCGGGGTGGTGGGTGATGGTGACCCGCGGCGCGTCCTTGGCCGTCGCGGTGAGGTCCGCCCCCTGCACGCGCTCCTTGGCGTAGGCCAGGGCCACCTGGTAGCCGGCGGAGAGGGTCGCGATCGCCTTCGTGCCGACGAACATCCGGGCGTACTCGATCACCCGGAACATCTGGGCGATGCCGTCGTGCACGTCGCCGACCAGCCAGCCCTGCGCCGGCACCGGGCCGTCGCCGAGGCTCAGCTCGCAGGTGGTGGAGACCTTGAGCCCCATCTTCTTCTCCACGCCGGTCACGTACGCGCCGTTGCGCTCGCCGAGCGCGCCGGTGGCCAGGTCCACGTGGAACTTGGGGACGACGAAGAGCGACAGCCCCTTGCTGCCCGGCTTGGCGCCCTCGGGCCGGGCCAGCACCAGGTGGACGATGTTGTCGCTGAGGTCGTGCTCGGCGGAGGTGATGAACCGCTTCACCCCGGTGAGGTGCCAGGAGCCGTCGGGCTGCTGCACCGCCTTCGTCCGCCCGGCACCGACGTCGGAGCCGGCCTCGGGCTCGGTGAGCACCATGGTGGCGCCCCAGAGGTGCTCGATCATCAGCTCGGCCAGCCGCTGCTGGTCCGGGGTGCCGAGGGAGTGCAGGATCGCCGCGAACGTGGGGCCGGACCCGTACATGAACGCCGCCGGGTTGGCGCCGAGCAGCATCTCGAAGGCGGCCCAGCGCAGGCTGAACGGTGCACCGAAGCCGCCGAGCTCGTCGGGCAGGTCCAGCCGCCACCACTCACCGGCGTTGACCGCCCGGACCGACGCCTTGAACGACTCGGGCAGCGTCACGGAGTGCGTGGCCGGGTCGAACACCGGCGGGTTCCGGTCGGCGTCGGTGAAGGAGGCGGCGAGCGGGCCCTCGGCGAGCCGCCGGACCTCGGCCAGCACCCCGCGGGCGGTCTCGGCGTCCATCTGCTCGAACGGCCCGGTGCCGAACCGGTCCTTGCTGCTCTGGAACTCGAACAGGTTGAACTCGAGGTCGCGCAGGTTCGCCGTGTAGTGGCCCATGGGGGTGCTCCCGTGCTCGCCGGTCGGACGCGAGCAGGTCGTACTCGCGGGTAACAAGACGGTATTACCGACCGGTAACCACAGCAAGCACCCGCGCGGCGCCCTCCCGAGTTGCCCGCCCCAAGCGTCCGACGATCATGGAGCTGCGGTGACGACATGCCGCTCCGGCCCGGTGTGTTGCCCCGCCGGCGCCATGATCGTCGGGGGGTAAGGGGGCTGGGGTCAGCTGCCGGGGTGGGCGTCGGGCTCGGTCTCGGGGGGCGGGTAGACGGGCCCGGCCATGCCCTCGGCGCCGTCGTCGCCGCGCGCCGGGGAGGCGGCGCCGCCCAGTGGCTCGACGTCCCGGTCGTCCTGCGGGTCCTGCGGGGAGCTGGTCATGCCCCGAGTCTCGACCGCGGGCCGTCCGGCGGCGAGCCGGGCTGCTCAGTCGTCCAGTGCCGGGCCGGCCTCGTGGCGAGGGTGCCCCGAGGTGCGCTCGCGCTGCTTCATCCGGGCCTCGAACACGTGCCGGTCACCGCCGACCAGCTCGTCCCGGGCGCGCTGGTCGAAGGCCCGGTAGGTGCTCCAGTAGTTCTCGTCGTAGTCCTCGACGAGCTGGAAGGTCCACCGGTCGGCGATCACGTTGCGGCCGACGAGGTCACGCTCGAGGTCGGCGGCCAGCTCGGCGTGCCCGGCGTCGCGGAGGCCGGTGACGGCGTCCTGCAGGAGCAGGTCGGCCTTGCCGGTGAGCTGGTGGAAGCCGTAGAGGAGGCCGCGGGCCTGCTCGACGGTCTCGAGGGACTCGGAGAGCTTCCCCAGGGCGGCGACGGTGTCCTCGTCGAGGTCGGGGCGCGAGCGGTCGGTCACCCGTCCATCGTGCGGGTGCGGGCGACCGTTCGCCCGGGGAGGAGGCTGCCCGTCAGCGGTGGGCGATGGCGGCGTCGATCAGCTTCTCGGCGAGCTGCCGCCCGTGCGAGGCGGGGCCGTCCGGGCCGAGCAGGCCGCCGGAGAGGTACATCCCGTCGATGATCAGGTGCACCTGGGCGGCGAGGTCGTCACCGCCGCCGGGGATGAGCTGGTCGGCCAGGCCCTCGAGCCGGGCGTGCAGCTCGAACTTGTAGTCGGCGGCCGCGCTGCGGGCCGGGTGCTGCGGGTCGTCGTACTCGCTGCTGACGTTGGTGAACGGGCAGCCGCGGAAGCCGACGCGGGTGACGTCGGCCTCGACGGCGTCGACCACCGAGAGCAGGGCGGCCCGCGGGTCGTCCTGGCGCTCGTCCAGCCCGGCGTCGATGGTGGCCAGCACGGTGGCGGCCTTGCGCGACAGGTAGGCGCCGACCAGGTCGTCCTTGCTCTTGAAGAGCCGGTAGACCGTCATCTTGCCCAGGCCGGTCTCGCGGACGAGCTCGTCCATCCCCACGCTGCGCGAGCTGCGCGCGGAGAAGAGCCGCTCGGCCGTGTCCAGGACGATCTCCTGCCGTTCCGCACGGGAGCGACGGGCCGGCAGGGCGCCGTCCTCAGGTGCGTGGAGGGGGAGGGCTGCGGCGGTCACGGTCTGATCGTGCAGCACATCGTGACGGAGCGGTCCACGGCACGCCGAGGGTTGCAGGCCCCTGACCAGCACCTCCGGGGCGGGAGGGGCACCCCGGGGCGGTGGGGGACGGTGAGGCCGGTGTGACTCTCCGCTGCGACTCTCCGCCAGGAGTCGGCCGCGACGATCAGGCGCGGCGGGTGCGGCGGGGGTTGGCCAGCATCCGGGCGACCGCCGCCTGCTGCGGGGTCTGCTCCTCGCCGGAGGTGGTGGTGTCGTCGAGCTGCTGGTCGCGGGCGTCTACGTGCATGCCCTCACCCTCCCCTGCCGGACGGGCCGGAAAACAGCCCTGGCCCAGGTCGACCCCCATCGGGTGCTGAGACCTCGCTCACCTGGAGCGGTCGGGGACCAGCTGGGGGGCGTCCAGCACCGGGGCGGGGGTCTCCCGCGGCACGCGGTCCCAGGTGAGGAGCAGGGTCACCGCCCAGGTCAGGACGGCGAGGGTGGTCACGAAGAAGCTCGGCGGCAGGTTGACCATCGCGGAGAGCACCAGGCCGAACCAGACGCTGCCGAGGGCGATCGCCACGGCGATCGCGGCCACCAGCCCGGGCCGGGCGGTCATCCGCAGCGCCGCCGCGGCCGGGGTCACCACCAGCGCGAACAGCAGCAGGGTGCCCACCACCTGCACGGCCATCGTGATGGTCAGCGCGAGCAGGACGACGAAGGCCACGCCCAGGGCCCGGACCGGGACCCCGCGGGCCTCGGCCACGGTCGGGTCCACCGACGCGAAGACGAGCGGCCGGGCGATGACCGCCAGCACGCCGACCACCAGCACGGTGAACCCGCCGAAGACCCACAGCTGGTCGCGGGAGATGGCCAGCAGGTTGCCGAACAGCACGGTCGTGGTGCTGCTGGCGTTCGCGGTGGCCAGCGAGGCGAAGAGCACGCCCAGGCCGGTGGCGAAGGCGAGGATCGTGCCGGTGGCCACCTCCCGGTCGGCCACCCGCTTGCCGAAGAGCCCGATCAGCAGCCCGCCGCCGACGCAGAAGACCGCCAGGCCCAGCGTCACCGGGGCACCGACCAGGATCGCGCCGGTCGCGCCGGGGAAGCCGATGTGGGCCAGGGCGTGGGCGGCGAAGGCGTTCTGCCGGGTGACGACGAACCAGCCCATCAGCCCGGCGGCCAGCGCGACCATCGAACCGCCGAGCAGCGCGTGCTGCATGAACGTGGTCTGCAGCACCTGCAGCCAGTTCTCCTGGAAGGTGACCACGACTCAACCGCCCCGGGTGAAGAGATCGCCCTGCGCGGTGCGCACCACCCGGACCGGGGTGCCGTACAGGTGGGTGAGCAGGTCCTCGGTGACGACGGCGTCGATCGGGTCGTGGTGCGGGTGCCCGTCGAGCAGGTAGACGGCGTCGGTGAGCACCGGCAACAGTGGGTTGAGGTCGTGCGCGACGACCATCACCGTGACCCGGCGCTCGCGGGTGAGCTCGCCGAGCAGCGTGACCACCTCGTGCTGGTTGCGCAGGTCCAGGTTGGCCAGCGGCTCGTCGAGCAGCAGCAGCTCGGCGTCGTCGACGATCGCCTGGGCGATCGCGACCCGCTGCTGCTGCCCACCGGACAGCTCCGACATCCGCCGGTCGGCGTAGTCCTGGGCGCCCACCCGGCGCAGCGCGTCGTCGACCCGGGCCCGCTCGGTGGCCGAGGCGCGGCGCAGCCCGAAACGGCCCCCGGTCAGGCCGAGCATGACCAGGTCACGGGCGCGCACCGCCTCGCCCAGTGCGGCGGTGTAGTTCTGCGGCACGTAACCGATCCGGCGGTCACCCCGGCTGGGGGGTGCGGCCGAGCACCTCGACCCTCCCCCCGGCCGGGGGCAGCATGCCGAGGACGAGCTGGAACAGCGTGGTCTTCCCGGCGCCGTTGGGGCCGATGACCCCGACCACGGCACCGGTGGGCACGGTCAGCGTGCCCTGCGACCAGACCAGCCGGCCGCCGCGGACCACCGAGACGTCGTCGAGGACGAGCGCCGGTGGCCGCGCGGCGGGCCGGTCGACCGTCGGTACGTCTGTCACTGACCCCCACCGAGTGCGTTCGACAGCTGCTGCAGCTGGTCCAGCTGCCAGGACACGAAGGACGACTCCCCGTCCGGCGCCGACTCGGTGACCTCGACGACCGGCACATCGGCCGCCTCCGCCGCAGCGCGCAGCTGCTCGGGGACGCTGCCCTCCGTCTGGGAGTTGTACACCAGGACGTCGACCGAGCCGTCGGTCAGCGCCGCCTCGAACGCGGCCACGTCGCCGGGCGCCGGGTCGGTCTCGTTGCTGGCGGCGGCCCGGTAGCCCTCGGGCGTGGCGTCGGTCAGGCCGATGGCCTCGCCGGTGTACTGGAACACGCTCTCCGTGGCGGCGTACGAGCGGCCGGCGGCGGAGGACTGGAGGCTCTCCAGCTCGTCCAGGTAGGGCTGCAGGTCGGCCTCCCAGGCCTCGGCCTGCTCGGCGAAGTGGTCGGCGGCGTCGGGCGACAGCTCGCTGAGCTGCTCGGTCACCGCGGCGGCGACGGTCTGGACGTACTCCGGGGAGTACCACAGGTGCGGGTTGACCCCGCCGTGGCCGTGCCCCTCCTCGGCGTGCTCGCCCTCCTCCTCGGCGTGCTCGCCCTCTTCCCCGGCGTGCTCGCCCTCCTCCCCGGCGTGCTCGCCTTCCTCTTCGGCGTGCTCGCCCTCTTCTCCGGCGTGCTCCTCGCCCTCGATGCCGACCACCTCGGCCGCGTCGACGACGGCCGGCGCGGGGTCGAGGGTGGCGACGGCGTCGGCGGCCCAGTGGTCGTAGTCGGCGCCGTTGAGCACGACCAGCTCGGCGTCGGTGAACGCGGCGATGTCGGCGGCCGTCGCCTCGTAGTCGTGCGGGTCGACGGCCGAGGAGGCGAGCACGGTGGTGACGTTGGTGCAGTCCCCGCCCAGCTGCTCGACGATCGAGCCCCACTGGCTCACCGAGGCGACGACGTCGAGCACCTCGCCGGGGCAGCTCTCCGCGTCCGCTGCGCTGGTGGTGGTCCCGGCGCCGGCGTCGGAACCCCCACACGCGGCGAGGGTCAGCGTGGCGGTGGCGGCCAGGGCGGTGAGCGCCGGGCGGCGGAGCAGGGCGTGGCGGGGCACGGGGGGTCCTCACTGGTGGGGCTACTGGGAATGGTCGTCACAATCAGTATCACCCCAGCCGTGCCCCGCGTCGATGTCGGTCCTCCCACAGCGGACCCCGCCCCGGCCCCGGGTGGGGTCAGGCCCCGGTCACCCGGTTCTCCGGGTCCACGCCCGCCGCCGGGTCACCGCCCTCGGCCGGCTGCTCGGGGTGCGGCGTGCGACCGGTCTCCTGCGGCTCCTCCATGGGGTCGCCCTCGGCCGGCTCAGCGGGGTGCGGGGTACGTCCGGTGTTCTCGGTCATGCCCGCCCCGTGCCCCCGCCCGCCGCGGCGCAACCATCAGCCGACGGGCGTCGCCGCGGGGGTCTGGGGCAGCAGGGCCTGGACCTCGTCGTCGTCCGGCAGCGCACCACGCGCGCCCGCGCCGGTCGTCGACAGCGCCGCCGCCGTGACCGCGTAGCGGACCGCGTCGGCCAGCGTCGCGCCGCGGTCCAGGGCGCTGCTCAGCGCACCGCAGAAGCAGTCGCCGGCACCGGTGGTGTCCACCGGCTCGACCGGCGGGGGCCCCTGCACGTGCGCCGGGCCGTCCGCCGGCACCACCAGTGCGCCCCGGGCTCCCAGCGTGACCACCACCGACCGCACGCCCAGCCCGCGGGCCAGCTCGGCCAGCTCGCCGGGGGAGAGCTCGCCGGACGGCGCACCGGTCAACCGGCGCAGCTCGTGCTCGTTGGGCACCAGGACGTCGACCCGGGCCAGCAGGTCGGCCGGCAGCGGCTGCGGCGGTGCGGGGTTGAGGACGACGGTGCCCCGGGTGGCCACGGCGGCCGCCTGCACCGTGTCCAGCGGGGTCTCCAGCTGCAGCAGCAGCACGCCGGCGCGGTGCACCGACTCCACGTCGACGTCCGCGGGGGTCAGCTCGGCGTTGGCGCCGGGCACCACCACGATCAGGTTCTCCCCGCCGGCCGCCTCGACCGGGATCACCGCCGACCCGGTGGGCACGCCCTCGGTGCGGTGCACCCGACCCACGTTCACCCGCGCTTCAGCGAGCGCGGCGAGCTGCCGGCCGGCCGCCGGGTCGGTGCCGACCCGGCCGACCATGTGCACCCCGGTGCCCAGCCGGCCGGCGGCGGCGGCCTGGTTGGCGCCCTTGCCCCCGGGCAGGACGGCGACCGCCGAGCCGATGACGGTCTCCCCGCGGCCGGGCAGCCGGTCGACGGTCACCACGACGTCCTCGTTGAGGCTCCCCACCACGGTCACGGACACGGCACGCTCCCGGTGGTCGCCATGGCACCAGCCTAGAGAGGCAGCTCAGTCGGCCCCCGCCGTCCGCCGCTGCCGCAGCGGCAGCCCGTACCAGGTGACCAGCCCGATGAGGACGATCGCCGCGCACACCGTGACCGCCGGCCACCGCCCGAGCACCACGTCCAGCACGAGCAGCACCGCGCTGGTGATGCCGATGAGGAGCAGGGTCAGCCCGACCACCAGTGAGCGGTCGGCGAACCGGACGATCGCCGCCTTCTGCCGCCGCCGGAACAGCATCCGGTGGAAGGAGACGGGCGCGATGAGGACCACCGTGGCCGTGGCGGTGCTGATCATCGTGACCGCGTACACCGTCGTCCCGAAGGGGCCCAGGTCGGCGAAGCGGGACTGGAAGGGGAGGGTCAGCAGGAAGGCGAAGAGCACCTGGACGGCGGTGATCGCCACCCGGATCTCCTGCAACACCTCGTTGACGTTGCGGTCCAGCACCGCGTCCGGTGTCTCACCGCGGGCCAGGGCGGTCCCTTCGGCCTCGGTCCGTTTCTCCGCCACCCGCCTGCGGTACCGCAGGTGCAGCCGATCGACACCCGGGAGACGCCCATGCCCGACCACCAGGCCGAGGACGCCGACAACATCCGCCGTGAGTTCGGCGAGGCGGTGAACATGACCGCCGGGGAGCTGGAGGGCTGGCTGGAGACCGAGGAGTCGCAGTCGGTGGGGCAGAAGAGCGGCGGGTCGGGGGAGTCCACCGGGCACGAGTCGGGCCGGCGGATCGTGCAGCTGCTGCGCACCAAGAAGGGCGACCTCACCGATGACGACCTGGCCCACATGCGCAAGGTGCACGGCTACGTGCAGCGGCACCTGGCCCAGGAGCCCGCCAAGGAGGACGTCGAGACGTCGCGGTGGCGGTACTCGCTGATGAACTGGGGTCACGACCCGCTCAAGGGCAAGTAGCCTCGCCGGCGTGCAGCGCAACGACCCGGCGCAGTACGACCAGCTGGCCGACCAGTGGTGGGACCCGCAGGGGGCGTTCGCGATGCTCCAGTGGCTCGCTGCCTCCCGCGCCGGCCACGTGCCCCCGGCGGCAGCGCCCGGGGCCGTCCTGGTCGACCTGGCCTGCGGTGGTGGCCTGATGGCCCCGCACGTGCAGCGACTGGGGTACCGGCACGTCGGCGTCGACATCGGCCTCGCCGGGCTGGAGGTCGCCCGCCGGCACGCGGTCTCCGTCGTCCGGGGGTCGGTGCTGGAGGTGCCGCTGGCCGACGGGTGTGCCGACGTCGTCACCGCCGGGGAGATCCTCGAGCACGTCGCGGACCCCGGTCAGGTGCTCGCCGAGAGCGCCCGGCTGCTCAAGCCCGGTGGTCTGCTGGTCATCGACTCGATCGCGGCCACCCGGCTCGCCCCGCTGGTGGCGGTCCGGATCGCCGAGCGGCTGCCCGGCGGGCCGCCACCGGGGATCCACGACCCGGCGCTGTTCGTCGACCGGCGGGCGCTGCTGGCCACCGCGGAGCGGCTGGGGCTGGACCTCCGGTTGGTCGGCCTGCGCCCCTCGGTGCGGGACCTGGTCGCCTGGCGGCGGGGCCGTCGGGACGGCGTGCGGATGCGCACCATGCCCTGGACCGGGATCCTCTTCGCCGGCTCGGCGGTCAAGCGCCCGGAGCCCGTCGCCGAGCAGCGGGCACCGGGGTCCGCACGTACGGTCGGGGCATGACCGCCAGCGGCCTCGAGACCCCGAACGCGCCGGGAACGGCCTGGTGACCGCCGCAGTCGTCACCGGTTCGGGCCGCGCCCTGCCGGCCAGCTACCAGCAGGGCGAGGTCTGGGACGGGTACTTCGCCGGGAAGTACGCCGGGCTGCGGGCCGCCGAACGGGTGTTCCGCGGCGCCGGCGTCCGCAGCCGGCACGCGGTGGTCAACCCCGTCGACGAGGACGTGTCGCAGTGGGGCACCGGGGCGCGGATGGAGCGCTACGTCACCGAGGGGCTCCCGCTGGGCAAGCAGGCCGTCGCGACCGCGCTGGACGCCGCCGGGCTGGCCCCCGGGGACGTCGGGCTGTTCGCCGTCGCCACCTGCACCGGCTACGCCACCCCGGGTCTGGACATCCGGCTGGCCAGCGACCTGGGCATGCCGCTCGGGCTGCAGCGACTGCTCGTGGGCCACATGGGCTGTTACGCGGCCCTGCCCGGGCTGGCGGCGGTGAGCGACTTCGTCACGGCACGTTCCCGCCCGGCCGTGCTGCTGTGCCTGGAGCTGACCAGCCTGCACGTGCAGCCGGCCGTCGCCGACCTGGAGCAGGTCGTCACCCACGCGCTGTTCAGCGACGCCGCGGCCGCGGTCGTCGTCGAGCCCGCCGCCCGCCGGGGCCGGCGGGTGGCCGGGATGGTCGCCCGCACCGACCACGCCACCGCCGACCACATGACCTGGGACGTCACCGACCTGGGCTTCCGGATGGGGCTGTCGCCCCGGGTGCCCGACGTGCTGGCCCGGCACGTCGGCGGGGTGGTCGAGGAGCTGCTCACCGAGGCGGGCCTGCGTGTCGAGGACGTCGCGGGCTGGGCGGTGCACCCGGGCGGGCCGCGGATCCTGGACGTCGTCCGGGACGAGCTGGGGCTCACCGAGGAGCAGATCGCGCCCTCGCGCCGGGTGCTCGCCGAGCACGGCAACTGCTCGTCGGCGACGGTGCTGCTGGTGCTCGACGAGCTCGCCGACGTCGACGGCCCGGTGGTCGCGATGGCCTTCGGTCCGGGCCTGACCCTCTACGCCACCCTCCTCCTCCCGGCCTGACCCGGCCTCCCCCTGGGCTGGCCGCCGCCTGGGTCAACCCGGGCGAACTGACGTTGAGCCGCGCCACGGCACGGCTCAACGTCAGCTCACCCGGCTCAACCCGCAGTGCAGCGGGCCGCCGGCGGCCCGGCCGGCGACGCCGAGCCCGTCCTCAGCCCAGGTGGGCTTGCTTGGGCGCCAGGCCGCGCAGCGCCTCGGCGGCCACCCGGTCGCGGTCGGCACCGCCGGCGGCCACCACCGCCGCACCGACCAGGCCCTCGACCAGCGGGGCCGCGCTGAGCACCACCCGCGCCCGGACGTCGTCGTCCAGCAGCTCCAGTGCCGTCTCGGCGGACATCACCGCGCTGCCCAGGTCCATCAGCACCACCACGCCGTCCCCGGTGTCGGCGGCGGTGATGGCCGTGGAGACGGCGACCGCGTCGGTGCCCAGCCCGCCGTCGTCGGTGCCGGCGGCCACCTCGATGGCCAGGGTCGAGTTCGGCAGCATCTGCCGGGCCAGCTCGACGGCGGCGTCGGCAAGCGGCCGGCTGTGCGAGACGACGACGATGCCCACGGCGGCCACGGTCAGCTCCTCCCCAGCGTCGCCGCGGCGGCCTCGACCAGCAGCACCGCCGACTCGGCGCCCGGGTCGACGTGGTCCGCGCTCCGCTCGCCCAGGTAGCTGGCCCGGCCCTTGCGGGCGACCAGTGGCGTCACCGAGTCGCGGCCCTTCGCCGCGGCGTCCGCGGCCGCGCGCAGCGCCACGTCCAGCTCCTGCCCGGCGCCGACGGCCTCGGTGAGGGCGTCGGCCGCGGGCAGCAGGGCGTCCACCATCGTCTTGTCCTGCAGCTCGGCCTTGCCGCGGGCGACGACCCCCTCGACCCCGGCCCGGAAGGCGGCGGCGAAGGCGGCCGGCGAGCCGTCGTCCAGGGCGCCGGACATCCGCAGGAAGAGCGTCCCGTAGAGGGGGCCGCTGGTGCCGCCCACCTTGCTGATCATGGTCATCGCGACCGTCTTCAGCAGCGCCGCACCGTCGGTCGGCGGGCTGGCGTCGAGGGCGGCGACGGCCGCGGTCATCCCGCGGTGCATGTTCGTGCCGTGGTCGGCGTCGCCGATGGCGGAGTCGAGCTCGGTCAGCTCGTCGCGGTGCTCGGTGACGGCGCGGGCGTACTCGCGCACCCAGGCCCCGAGGGCGTCGGCGTCCATCGTGCCCATGCTCAGACCCCCCACCGCAGCGCCGGCGTGCGCACCGGGGCGTCCCAGAGCCGGATCAGCTCGTCGTCCACCTTGAGCAGGGTGATCGAGCAGCCGGCCATCTCGAGGCTGGTCATGTACGAGCCGACCAGCGAGCGGGCCACCGTCACCCCGGCCTTGGCCAGCACCGCCTGCACCTCGGCGTACACGACGTAGAGCTCGAGCAGCGGTGTGCCGCCCATCCCGTTGACGAAGGCGAGCACCCCGTCGCCGCCGGTGAAGTCCAGGTCGCTGAGCACCGGCTCCAGCAGCATCTCGGCGACCTCGCGCGCCGGGGCGACCGGCACCCGGCGGCGGCCGGGCTCGCCGTGGATGCCCACGCCGAGCTCCATCTCCCCCGCGGGCAGGTTGAAGGTGGGCTTGCCGGCGGACGGCACGGTGCAGGAGGTGAGCGCCATGCCCATGCTGCGGCCCTGCGCGTTGACCCGGCGGGCCACCTCGGCGACCTCGGCGAGCGGGCGCCCCTGCTCGGCGGCGGCACCAGCCAGCTTCTCCACCAGCACGGTGACGCCCACGCCGCGCCGGCCGGCGGTGTACAGGCTGTCCTGGACGGCGACGTCGTCGTCGGTGACCACGGAGACCACCTCGGTGCCGGACTCGGCGGCGACCAGCTCGGCGGCCATCTCGAAGTTCATCACGTCGCCGGTGTAGTTCTTCACGATGTGCAGGACGCCGGCGCCGGCGTCGACGCCCTGGGTCGCCGCGACCATCTGGTCCGGGACGGGGGAGGTGAACACCTCGCCGGCGCAGGCGGCGTCGAGCATGCCGAGCCCGACGAACCCGCCGTGCAGCGGCTCGTGGCCGGAGCCGCCTCCGGAGACCAGGCCGACCTTGCCCGCCACCGGCGCATCGCCGCGGAAGACGACCCGGTGTTCGCTGTCGATCCGCAGCTCCGGGTGTGCTGCGGCCATGCCGCGCAGGGCGTCGTCGACGACGTCTGCCGGGTCGTTGATGAGCTTCTTCATCGCGGGCTCCTGATCATGGGGGACCTGCGCACCGTAGGAGTGGGCCACGTCTCAGGGCAACGGGGAGCGGTCCGCATCGTCGGACGCCGTCCCTCTCCGAGCACAGGGCTGCGCGACGGACGTGACCTGGGGCACACTCGGCCTCCCATGCCCTCCGGCGCATGCCGGACGAGAGGCGGCAGGCGGAGGGCGCACGACCCAGAACCCGGTCCCCCAGAACTGAGGAGATGCCCAGATGGCTGGCAACAGAGGCGTTGCGTACATCGAGCCCGGCAAGGTCGAGGTGCACGAGACCGACTACCCGAAGCTGGAACTGCAGGACGGACCGGGGGTGAACCCGGCCAACGTGGGCCGCAAGCTCAACCACGGGGTGATCCTCAAGGTGGTCACCACCAACATCTGCGGCAGCGACCAGCACATGGTCCGCGGCCGGACGACGGCGCCGCCGAACCTGGTGCTGGGCCACGAGATCCTCGGCGAGGTCGTCGAGAAGGGGTCCGACGTCGAGTTCATCCAGGTCGGCGACCTCTGCTCGGTGCCGTTCAACATCGCCTGCGGGCGCTGTCGCAACTGCAAGGAGGGCAAGACCGGGATCTGCCTGAACGTGAACCCGGCCCGCCCCGGAGCGGCCTACGGGTACGTGGACATGGGCGGCTGGGTCGGTGGGCAGGCCGAGTACGTGACGGTGCCCTACGCCGACTGGAACCTGCTGAAGTTCCCGGACAAGGACCAGGCCATGGAGAAGATCCTGGACCTGACCATGCTGTCGGACATCTTCCCGACCGGCTTCCACGGGGCGGTCACCGCCGGGGTGAAGCCCGGCTCGACCGTGTACATCGCCGGGGCCGGCCCGGTGGGGCTCGCCGCCGCCGTCGGCGCCCAGCTGCTGGGCGCATCGGTGGTCATCGTCGCCGACCTCGTCGAGCAACGGCTGGCCCAGGCGCGCAGCTTCGGCTGCGAGACCGTCGACGTGTCCAAGGGCTCGCCGCAGGACCAGATCGAGCAGATCCTGGGCGAGCCGCAGGTGGACGCCGCCGTCGACGCGGTGGGCTTCGAGGCACGCGGCCACGGCGAGGGCGCGGGCAAGGAGGCGCCGGCGACGGTGCTGAACTCGCTGATGGAGGTCACCGCGGCCGGCGGCGCCATCGGCATCCCGGGGCTCTACGTCACCGGCGACCCGGGTGGCATCGACGAGGCGGCCAAGGTCGGCTCGCTGTCGCTGAGCCTGGGCACCGGCTGGGCGAAGTCGCTCTCCTTCACCACCGGCCAGTGCCCGGTGATGCGCTACAACCTCGGGCTGATGAAGGCGATCCTCAACGACAAGGTGCAGATCGCGAAGGCGGTCAACGCCACCACCATCTCGCTGGACGAGGCGCCGCAGGGGTACCAGGACTTTGACTCCGGTGCGGCGAAGAAGTACGTGATCGACCCGCACGGGATGGTCGGCAAGAAGGCCGCCTAGGACGACGCGGGCCCGGGGCGGGTGCCCCGGGCTCGCTGCGTCACCACAGGTCGCCCCGGCGCCAGTCGCAGACCAGCCGGACGGCGGGGTCCAGCGGCGCCGGGGTGGCCGGGGTGGGCAGCACGAACACCGGTTCACCCGGGGTGGCGACCACCCCTTCGGGGGTCAGCGCCGCCAGGTCGCCGGACCAGGAGAGCCACCCGCGCGCGCCGTACAGCCGGGCGCCGTCCTCGCTGGCGGCCAGCGCGCCGAGCTCGAAGCCGCCCCGGACGAACCGTTCCGCCTCGGCCATCACGGCTGCGCCGACGCCGCGGCGGCGCAGACTGGCCGCGGTGGCGACGGCCTCCACGTAGCCGGTCCGCAGCGTCCGGCCGGCAGCGATGAGCTGGCGGACGACGACGGCAGCGTGCCCCGCCAGCTCGCCGTCCACGGTGGCCAGCACGTGCACACCCCCGAGGGCGTGCGACCAGTCGTCGTCGCTGAACCCGCCGGTGAACGCCGTGTCGAGGAAGCCCCGGAGCCGGTCGAGCTCGGCTGTGGAGAGGTCGGCGGTGGGGGCGCTGCGGACGGTGACCGTCGGCCGGGGGGAACTCACCGGACCAGCTTCGCGGAGGCGTCGCCGTGCCGCCCCTGAGGGGGCTGCTGGAGGAGGAGAGCGGGTGACGAGAATCGAACTCGCACTGTCAGCTTGGGAAGCTGATGTTCTACCATTGAACTACACCCGCGGCAGGTCAGTGACCTGTCGGAGAGCTTAGCAAGACAGTCGCCCCCGACCGGAACCCGGTCGGGGGCGACTGTGTCTCAGCGGCTCAGAGCAGCACGCCTCGGCAGCTGCTGCTGCAGTCCAGCGACCAGAACGAGCTGCCCAGCCGGCCGAAGGTCGCCGACCGCACCAGCCGCTCGCCGTCCGGCCCGACCGCGGTGACCACGGAGGAGCCGCCGCCGGTGTCCGGGGTGCTCCCGGCATCCGGCGCCGTCCCGTCGCCGGCATCCGGCGCCGGGTCCGTGCCGCCGCCGCCGGTCGGCTCCGCGACGTAGGTGAGACCGTCGGCCAGCACCGAGGACTCCGTGCCGGTCGGACCGAAGACGAAGACGTCGTACACGCCCGCCACCAGCTCCGGTGCGGTGAAGACGACCGACGTGCTGTCGGCGCTGACGACGATGGCCACCCGGGTGTCCCCGATCCGCACCCGTGCGCCGTCGGGGACGTCGGTGCCGGTGACCGTGACCCGCGTCCCGCCGGCGGTGCTGACGACCGACGGGGAGATGCTGGTCAGGCCGAACGGCCCGACCTCGGGGTAGGTGACGACGGGCGGCGGGGTGCTGCCGTCCGGGGCGGGGTCGGTGGTGCCGGGGTCGGTCGTCCCGGGGTCGGTGGTGTC
The DNA here is from genome assembly GCF_026967925.1 of Modestobacter sp. VKM Ac-2985. Classification (GTDB taxonomy): domain Bacteria; phylum Actinomycetota; class Actinomycetes; order Mycobacteriales; family Geodermatophilaceae; genus Modestobacter. The sequence goes on from NZ_JAPVBI010000002.1 coordinate 593,579, forward strand.
CGGGCCCGGCGTCCCGGGGTCTGTGGTGCCCGGGTCCGGCGTCCCGGGGTCTGTGGTGCCCGGGTCGGTCGTCCCGGGCTCAGTGGTGTCGGGGTCGGTGGTCTCCGGGTCCGGCGTCCCGGGGTCGGTGGTCTCCGGGTCGGTCGTGCCGGGGTCGGTGGTCTCCGGGTCCGTCGTGCCGGGGTCGGTGGTGCCCGGGTCCGTCGTGCCGGGGTCGCTCGTGCCGGGCTCGCTCGTACCGGGGTCGGTGGTGCCCGGGTCGGTCGGGCCGGGCTCGCTCGTGCCGGGGTCCGGCGTCCCGGGCTCGGTGGTGCCGGGGTCGGTGGTGCCCGGGTCGGTCGTCCCGGGGTCGGTGGTGCCCGGGTCCGTCGTCCCGGGGTCGGTCCCCGGCGTCGTCCCGCCGTCCGGTGCCGGTGCCGGGGTCGAGGTGGCCCCGACCAGCAGCGGCGCGGCGAAGGTGCCGCCGAACGGCTGACCGTCCACGAGCAGCTGCGCGCTCAGCGCGTAACGGCCCGGGGCGAGGTCGGCCGACGGGGCGAGCTCCACGCCCTCCACCGTGGTCAGCGTGCCCAGCGGGACGGTGACCTGGCCGGCGTCGTCGGTGGTCAGCGTCGTCCCGGCGACCGTGACGGGCTCACCGGACAGCGCCCAGACCTCCCCGCCGTGCTCCATGCCCAGGCCGAGCACGAGCTCGTAGGTCCCGGCCAGTTCCGGGCCGGTCATCCGGACCCGCGGCGTCGCCGGGCCCGTCGGGGCCGTCGTCGAGGTGAACTGGTAGCCGACGGAGGCCGCACCGGGGTCCAGTCGGCTGACGTTCAGCCGGCCACCGGTGACCGACTTCCCGGTGAAGGCGGCGATCGGGTCGACGTCGGCCAACAGCGCCGTCCGCAGCTCGGCGACGGTGGCGGTCGGCAGGGTGGCCCGGTACAGCGCCAGTGCGGCGGCCACCTGGGGGGCGGCGATCGAGGTGCCGCTCACCAGCTGATAGCCGCCGTCGTGGGCGGTCGTGACGACGAACTCGCCGGGGGCGAAGAGGTCGACGGACGTCGCGCCGTAGGCCGAGGAGGCGGCGACGGTGTCGGCGGCGGTCGAGTTGCCGACCGTCACGACGTTCGGCTCGGTCAGGCTGGCCGGGTAGACCAGCGAGGTGTCCCGGTCAGCGGCGTCGTTGCCGGCGGCGGCGGCGACCAGCACGCCGCGCGCCTCGGCGTAGGCGACGGCGGCGCGCAGGTTGTCCAGCGCGGACCCGGTGACCGGCCCGCCCCACGAGGCGTTGACGACGGCGGCGCCGTGGTCGGCGGCGTAGCGGATCGCCTCCGCGCCGAGGTGGACGTCGACGTCTCCGCCGGTGCCGATCACCAGTGGCATGAGGGTCACGTCCGGGGCGACGCCGACCGAACCGGCGCCGTTGTCCTTGCGCGCGCCGATGACCCCGGCGACCGACGTGCCGTGCCCGCCCCCGGCGCCGTTGTCGACGTCGGGGGAGTTCGTCGCGAAGTTCCAGCCGTGGCAGTCGCCGGCCAGGCCGTTGCCGTCCACGTCGGCCGAGCCGCAGGGCTCGGCCGGGTTGGTCCACAGCGAGCCGGCCAGGTCGGGGTGGTCGGAGTCGAAGCCGGTGTCGACGACGGCGACGACGATGCCGGCGCCGGTGGAGGCGTCCCAGCCGGCCGAGCCGTCGATGTCGGCGTCGGGCTGCACCGGGGACTGGCCGTAGGCGTTGTCCCCGGTGTTCTCCAGGTGCCAGGCGTACGGCGCGTAGTAGGGGTCCGAGGCGGTGCCGGACACCGGTACCGAGGGCGAGACCTCGACGGCGGCGATGCCGGGCAGGGAGCGCAGCCGGGGCAGTGCGGTGCGGTCCACGGCGACGAGCGCGGTGCCGTCGGAGAGCCGCTGCGCGGAGTCGACGCCGTCCTGCTGGTCCAGCCCGGCCAGGAACTCCGGTGTCGCGTCCCCCGCTGCCGCGGTGACCACGTAGCGGGTCAGCCCGTCGCCGGGGCCGAAGCCCTCGGCCACGGGGAGCGGCGGACCGACCAGCGCGTCGACCGCCGCCGCGCCGCCGAAGCCGGTCAGCGCAGCGGCGACGACGGCGACCACGCGCACGCCCCGGCGGTGCGCGGGCAGTCGACTGCCCTGGTGACCCACGAGATCCATCCGGTCCTCCTCCGCGGCGCACCCCGTGCTCTCACGGCAGTGCTCGACGGAGGTGCATCGGCCTCGCCGGCCCGCGGCTGGAGGGGGCCGGGCGCCGGTCCACCCCCTCGGGTGAACGGGCGCCCGGCATCAGCCCCGCATCGCGCCGAGGAAGCCGGTCATCTCCGAACGCAGCTTCTCCGCCATCCGGGACAGCCCGGTGGTGTCCCCGGCCGGGCCCAGCGACGCGGAGCCGTCCACGGCGGCGGCGATCCCGTCGACCAGGCCGTTCATCTCCGCCACCGTCGTGCCCACGGTGCTCATGCCGGCGGCGACGTCGTCGCACGCGGTGCGCATCGACTCGACCTGGGCGGTGATCCGCTCGGTCGACCGAGCGGTCTCGTCGGCCAGGTCCTTGACCTCGGAGGCCACCACCGCGAAGCCCTTGCCCGCCTCACCGGCGCGGGCCGCCTCGATGGTGGCGTTGAGCGCCAGCAGCCGGGTCTGTGCCGCCACCGCGTCGATCATGGCCACGATGCCCTTGATCTCCGCCGACGAGCGGGTCAGCGAGTCGATGGTGCCGCGGGCGGCAGCCACCTCCGTGCTCGCGGCCGTCGCCGCCTGGGTCAGGCCGTGGGCCGAGGCGGACAGCTCGGTGGACGCCGTCGCGACCTGCTCGCTCATCCCGAGCACGACCGTCTCGAACTCGTCGGCCAGCTGCAGCCGGGAGGTCTGCGCCTCGGCCACCCGGGACGCCGACTCCCGCATCGCTGCTCGGGCAGAGTTGATCACCTCCGCGCCGCGGCGGTAGGCGCCGGAGAGACCGGTCAGCAGCAGCGTGCGGTGGAACCGGCCCTCCGCTGCCGAGGTCAGCGCGGCTCCGGCCTCGCGGACGAAGGCGTCGGAGACGTCCAGCACCCGGTTGACGCTGTTGTGCAGCGCGACCAGCTCGGGGACGTCGCAGGACCCCGGGACCGGACGGCTGCGCGCCTCCAGGTCGCCGGCGGCTGCGCTCTCGCATGCGGCCACGAGCTGCTGGACGAACGCTCGGTAGACCTCCAGCTCGGCTGCGTCGCTGCGGGGGGTGCGTCGTGCCATCTCAGGCACCCTTCTCGCTGATGATCGACCAGATGAAGTCCTCGTAGCTGGGCGCCCGTTCGGCGATCAGCCGCTGCAGCAGCTCGCTCGACGCAGCGACCGCGGCCCGCGCGGTCGGGTGCCGTCGCTCCTCGGCGAGCAACTGGTCGTAGAGCGGCTCGACCGCGGCGATCCCGGCCCGGGAGGGGCAGCGCCGGTTGGAGTGGTAGCCCACGACGGAGCCGTCCGGCCCGTAGGACGGCGTGACGTGCGCGAGCACCCAGTAGTGGGCGCCGTCGGCGGCCAGGTTGTCGATGTAGGCGAACAGCTCCTGCCGCTGGGCCAGGGTCTCCCACAGCAGGGCGAACACCGCACGCGGCATGTCCGGGTGCCGGATCAGGTTGTGCGGCTGCCCGATGACCTCGTCGAGGGAGTACGCGCCGACCCGCAGGAACACGTCGTTGGCGTAGGTGATCACCCCGCGAGCGTCCGTCTTGGAGACGATCAGCTCGTCGGGGGAGAACGTGCGTTCCACTCCGGTCGGCCGCACGGCACGGCGTCCCGTGCGAGGACTGTCCGGTGTTGCTGTCGTCAGGACCACGGGCCCCTGCTTCCGTCCACTGCCGTTCCGGCACTCCGATGTCTCCGGACTACATCGGCAGGTCGCTGAGGCTGTTGACCTGGGTCGGCCGAGACGGGACCAAGGTCCCGTCGGGCCGGTCCCTAGACTCCGCGCCATGCTGCTGTCCGACCGCGACATCCGAGCGGCCCTGGCGACCGGCCGGCTCGGGATCGAGCCCTACGAGCCGGCGATGGTGCAGCCCTCGAGCATCGACGTCCGGCTCGACCGGTTCTTCCGGGTCTTCAACAACGCCCGGTACACCCACATCGACCCGGCGGAGCAGCAGGACGACCTCACCACGCTGGTCGAGCCGACCGGCGACGACGCCTTCGTGCTGCACCCGGGCGAGTTCGTGCTCGGGTCGACGCTCGAGGTCGTCCGCATCCCCGACGACCTCGCCGCCCGGCTGGAGGGGAAGTCCTCCCTGGGGCGGCTGGGCCTGCTCACCCACTCGACGGCGGGCTTCGTCGACCCTGGCTTCTCCGGGCACATCACGTTGGAGCTCTCCAACGTGGCGAACCTGCCGATCACGCTCTGGCCGGGGATGAAGATCGGCCAGCTGTGCCTGTTCCAGCTGAGCTCGGCCGCCGAGCACCCCTACGGCTCGGCGGTCTACGGCTCGCGCTACCAGGACCAACGCGGACCGACGCCGTCCCGGTCCTTCCGCAACTTCAACCGGGCCGAGACCCGCCGCCCCGACCCGGCCTGAGCCGTCTCCCGGGTGGCGGGTGTCCGACCCCTCGGTGAACGGTGGCGCGAGGCCGGATGACGGGCCGCCTTCCGGGGTAGGGCCAGCCCCATGGACCCCCGGGACACCGCTGTTCTCCTGCCTCAGCCGTCGGGCAACCACGTCGTGGACGGTTTCTTCGACTGCGCCGAGGAGTCGGCGCACTACGCGTTCTCGGTCCAGCTCCTGCTGACCCAGTACGCGACCCTGGTGCCCTGGCAGGCCGAGGGCGTGGCGGAGCTCGGCAGCGGCGACGCGCGGGCCATCGCGCACGTCGTGCGGGCGGTGCCCGGGTTGCAGGTGCACGGCACCGACATCAGCACGACGTCGGTCGAGCGGGCCCGGCAGACGATCGACGGCCTCGGCGTCAGCGACCGCTACACCGTCGAGCACGGTGACTTCTTCGCCTGGGCCGACTCCCCGGCCGGGCGGGACGTCTCCACGGTGATCGCCAACCCGCCCTACATCCCCGCGCCGGACGCCGACATCCTGATGCCCGAGCTCTGGGGCGGCTGGTACGGCAACGACATGGTCCTCCGGCTGCTCAAGGCCGGATTCGAGCACCTGCTGGTCGCGCTGCCCAGCTACTCCGACCCCGCCGCCACCCTGTCGACGGCGCGTGACCTCGGGTACCAGGTGGCCAACTTCCTGGCGATGGGCCTGGAGTTCGGGGCCTACAGCGGGGAGTCGAAGGTCCGGCAGCACATCGCCGCGCTGACCGCGGAGGGGCACGGCTGGGCGGGCGAGGACTCCTACGTCGTCGCCGTCGCGTTGCTGACCCGGTCACCGGAGCTGCGCCGGGACCGGTCGACCGAACTGCTGCGCGCCCTGCAGCTGCCGGTCTGAGCCCGGTCGCTCAGCGCTCGGTCCGGGGGAGGAGGACCGGCGGTTCGGCCCCGGCGACCTCGGTCTCCGGGAAGTCGCCGGGGCGACCGACCGGGCGGGCGAGCCCGGGCACCTCGTCGTCGACGTACCGTGGCCGGCAGATGCTCCAGCCGGTGACCAGCAGCAGCCCGACCCCGGCGTAGACCAGCACGAACATGCCGGTGTAGCCGCCGGTGACGCCCCGCAGCAGGCCGACCAGCAGTGGGCCCACCCCGGCCAGCGCGTATCCCCAGCCCTGCGCGACCGTGGACAGGGCGCTCACCGACTCCGGGGTGCGGCCGCGCAGCCCGAAGAGGGCCAGGATCATCGCGAACGTGCCCATGCCCAGCCCGAGCAGGCAGACCCACAGCCAGGTCAGGGTGAGCGGGGCGAGCAGCAGGCCGGTCCAGCCGGCCAGGTAACAGGCGACGAAGGCCAGCAGCATCGGCCGCTGCCACCGGGGCCGCACCGTGCCCAGCGGGACGACGGCGTTGAGCGGGATCACGATCAACGCGTTCAGCCCGACGAGGAACCCGGCTGCCTCCGCGGACATGCCCTGGTCGCGGAGGTACTGCGCCGTCCAGCCGACGATGACGTAGGCCTGCATCGCCTGCAGCCCGAAGAAGGCGGCCATCGTCCAGGCCAGCCGGCTGCGCCCCAGCTCCCGCAGCCGCACCGCGGTGTGCCCGCCCCGGGAGGCGCCCGGCCGGACCGGGACGGCGAGCCAGGGCAACGCCGCGAGCAGGGCGAACACCGCCCAGATGCCCAGTCCCCAGCGCCAGCCGTCGGCGCCGGCGGCCGCGGCGATCGGCGCCGTGGAGACGGCGGCGACCGCCCCGCCGATCGCCAGTGCGGTGCTGTAGGCGCCCACCAGCAGACCGGTGCGCTCCGGGAACCACCGCTTGACCAGGCCGGGCAGCAGCACGTTGCCCAGCGCGCCGCCGACCATCGTGGCCACCGTGCCGAGCAGGAACACCCACACGTTGGGCACCGACACCCGCAGCAGCAGCCCGATCGCCATGACCAGCAGGGCCGCGGCCAGCACGTGCCCGTCGCGGAACCGGGCGGCCAGCGGCGGGCCGGCGAAGCCGATCAGCGCGAAGCAGAGCAGCGGCATGCTGGTGATCAGTCCGGCGAGGCCGGAGGAGATGCCCAGGCCGCGCTCGATCTCCTGCAGCACCGGGCCGACGCTGTTGACCGCGGTGCGCAGGTTGAACCCGGTCAGCACGATCGCCGTCCCGACCAGGACCAGCCCCTGCCGGGAGGACGTGCGCGGCGGCAGCGGGGCGGCGGCGCGGGTCACGTCCGCTCATCTTCCTCCCCGAGCCGCCGCAGCCCGGGAGCCGGGTCGGGGCCCGGGCGGGTCAGCGGGTGTCGGTCACCGTGACCGGGACCTCGGCCACCTGGTCGGTCGTGCCGTCGTCGGCCACCCGCAGCATCACCAGGTCGTGGACGCCATCACCGGCCGGGGCGGCGAGCTGCAGGACCGGACTCAGGCACTGGGGCAGCCGGAACGCCGGTCCGGCCGCGGTCTGGGTGTAGCTGACGGTGCTGCCGGCGTCACCGCGGACCGGCTCGCCGTCCAGGGTCATCACGTAGTCGACGTCCTCGGCCCCGGTCACCCGGAACCGCAGCGGCTGGCCGGCGGCCACCACACTGCTGGCCACGGCGATCCGTGGGTCGTCGCAGTCGGCGGTGAGGGTCACGTCCTCGACACCCCGTCCGCCGGCGACGGCGAGCACCGTCATCACCACGATCGCGACGGCCAGCCAGGTCCAGTGCCGGCTGCGCCGGATCGTCGGGCGGTCGTCGGCCAGCGCGCGCTCGTCGTTGACGTCCCGGGCGTAGTGCAGCCGGGTGCTGCGGGAGGCCGCGGCGCGCTCGGCCTCGCCCCGACGACGGCCGCCGCCGTACGGAGAGCTCATGCCGCCCAGTGTCCGCCCCGGTCGTGCGGTTGCGTCACCGCTCTCCGGCCCCCGTGCAGGGGCCCGCCGCGAGCTTGCGAGTGGCGGGGGGCACGGGGGTCCTCTCTCAGGAGTGCTGGGTGGCGGCGGAGCCGGTGCCGGCCGGGTCGTCGGGCACGGTGCCGACGCCGGGGCCGGACTCCGTGCCCGGGGCACCCGCGGGGGCCATCGAGCGGAGCAGGATCTGGCTGACGTCCAGGACCTCGACGTGCGGCTTGGCCTCACCGGCCTGCTGCTTGCTGGTCACCGCGTCGCTCAGCATGGTGATGCAGAACGGGCACGCGGTGGAGATGACGTCCGGGTCCAGCTCGAGCGCCTCGTCGGTGCGCTCGACGTTGATCCGCTTGCCGATCTTCTCCTCCATCCACATCCGCGCGCCGCCGGCGCCGCAGCAGAAACCGCGGTCCTTGCAGCGGTGCATCTCCTGGGTGGTCAGGCCCTGCACGGAGTCGAGGATCTCCCGCGGGGGCGTGTAGACCTTGTTGTGCCGGCCCAGGAAGCACGGGTCGTGGTAGGTGACCTTGCGGTCGATCGGGGTGACCGGGGTCAGCCGTCCCTCCTCGACCAGCTGGCCGAGCAGCTGGGTGTGGTGGACGACGTCGTAGTCCCCGCCGAGCTGCGGGTACTCGCGGTTGATCGAGTTGAAGCAGTGCGGACAGGTGGCGACGATCTTCCGCCGTCCGGCCGGGCGCTCCTCGAAGACGGCGTTCAGCGTCTCGACGTTCTCCTGCGCCAGCTGCTGGAACAGGAACTCGTTGCCCATCCGGCGGGCCGGGTCGCCCGAGCAGGTCTCCCCGTTGCCCAGGACGGCGAACTCCACGTCGGCGATGTGCAGCAGCTCGGCGACGGCCTTGGTGACCTTCTTGGCGCGGTCGTCGATGGCGCCTGCGCAGCCGACCCAGAACAGGTACTCGACGTCGTCGTCGATGGCGCCCTCGACCTGCCGGACCTCGAAGTCCAGCTCCTTCATCCACTCCTCGCGGATGTTGCCGCCCACGCCCCACGGGTTCCCGCGGTTCTCCAGGTTGCGCATCATCACGCCGGCCTCGGAGGGGAAGGAGGACTCGATCAGCACCTGGTAGCGGCGCATGTCCATGATGTGGTCGACGTGCTCGATGTCGACCGGGCACTGCTCGACGCAGGCGCCGCAGTTGGTGCAGCTCCAGAGGACGTCGGGGTCGATGACCCCGCCCTCCTCCAGCGTGCCGACCAGCGGGCGGTGCGCCTGGGCGTCGTTGGTGCCCTCGATCCGGGCGTAGCCGGACGCCCAGACCTGCTCGTCGCTGGGCTCCAGGGTGGTGAAGTCGGCGAAGTTCGGGGCCTCGTCGGAGGCCTTGGTCGCGCCGGTCAGGTACGGGGCCTTGGCGTACAGGTGGTCCCGCAGGTCCATGATCACCATCTTCGGTGACAGGGGCTTGCCGGTGTTCCAGGCCGGGCACTGGCTCTGGCACCGCCCGCACTCGGTGCAGGTGGTGAAGTCCAGCATCCCCTTCCAGGTGAAGTCCTCGATCTTGCCGCGGCCGAAGACGTCGTCCTCGCCGGGGTCCTCGAAGTCGATCGGCTTGCCGCCCGACGTCATCGCCGGCAGCGGGCCGAGGGCCTGGGAGCCGTCGTCCTCACGCTTGAAGTAGATGTTGAAGAACGCGCTGAACCGGTGCCACGCGACGCCCATGTTGAGCACCCGGGAGATGGTGATCAGCCAGCCCAGGCTCACCACGATCTTGACGAACGCGACGACCGACAGCAGGTCGGGGTTGGCCGGGACGACGTTGGCCAGCAGCCCGGAGATCGGGTGCGACCAGGCCGGCGCGTCGGTCAGGTCGGCGGAGACCTTGATCGCGCGGATCAGCAGGATGCAGATGCCGATGGTCAGGACGACGGCCTCGACGAAGTAGCCGCGCCCCTCGTTGGACCCGGCGAACCGGCTGGCCCGGCCCTGGCGGCGCGGGTGGTCGAGCTGCCGCCGGACGATCAGGTACAGGATGCCGAGCACCGTGGCGGCGCCGATCAGGTCGACGAAGAGGTTCCACAGCGCCCACTCGCCGATCAGCGGGAGGTGCCACTCCGGGTCGAAGACCTCCCCGAACGCCTCGACGAGGGTGAGGAACAGGCCGTAGAACCCGATGAAGACGAACCAGTGCGCGGCGCCGATGGCCGACCACTTGAGCATCCGGGTGTGCCCCAGCGACTCGACCGCCAGCGTCTTCAGCCGCGGGCCGACCGGGCCGGAGCGGGTCGGGTCGGGCTGGCCGCTGCGGAAGATCCGCAGCATCGCGCGGACGGCCTTGGTGGCGTAGACCACCGAGACGACCAGCAGGATCACGGCCAGCGTGCCGAGGACGATCTGCAACGGGCCCATGAGCTCCCTCTCGTGCGTGCGCGGGCGTCATCGCCCACCCCGACCGGACACTAACCGGGCGGCCACAGGCTACTCGCCGGTAACCCCCACCCGCTGCGCCCCGGCGAGCTTCTGATCCCTGGGATCAGGTCACCTGGTCACGTGGGCACCTACCGGGTGGCCGGCCGCGAGGTAGGTGCCTGCGGCCGGAGGTAGGACGTCGCTGTCCACATCGGGTCCCGCCGTCCACAGCTGGACCACGAGCCCGCCTCGGTCTCCGTCCCGGGGTGACCCTCGACCCGTGCTCCCGGTCCTCGACGAGATCGCCACGCGCCAGTTCGGCGTCTTCAGCTCGGCCCAGGCGCTCGCTGCCGGTCACTCCCGCGACGAGGTGCGCACGCTGTTGCGCACCGGTGCGTGGACCCGGCGACGCCGCGGGGTCTACTGCTCCGGCGACGTGGCAGCCCGTGCATCCGGCGACCCACGGCTCGGTCATCTGCTCGATGTCGCCGCCGTGCTGGTCTCCCTGTCGCGGCGCCCGGCGGTCAGCCACGCATCGGCGGCGGCCGTGCACGGCTTGCTCGTCCCGCGCCGGGGGCTGGCCGAGGTGCGGCTCACGGACCCGGACAACTGGCGCGTGGGTCGCGGCTACCGGGTCTCCCAGGGTGGCCTGCCCGCCCGTGCGGTGGCCGGCTGGGGGCCCTTCTCGGTCACCGCCGTCGCCCGGACGTTGGTCGACTGTGCACGGGAGTGGGAGCTCGTTGACGCGGTCGTCGCCCTGGACGATGCCCTCCACCGCGGTCTCACCGATCCCCTGCTCCTCCGCGAGGCGGTGGCCGGTGCGCGCCACTGGGAGGGTTCGGCCCAGGCTGCCCGGGCGGTGCGGTTGGCCGACGGCCGCGCGGAGTCACCGCTGGAGAGCGCCGGCCGGGTCCGGATCGTCACCAGCGGGCTCCCGGCGCCCGAGCTGCAGGTGGAGCTCTGGGACGACGAGGGCTTCATCGGCCGCGTCGACGGGTGGTACGACGATGCGGCGGTCGCTCTCGAGTTCGACGGAAGGGTCAAGTACCTGGACCCACGCGGTGGGCGATCGCCCGGTGAGGTGCTCTGGGAGGAGAAGCGACGCGAGGACCGGATGCGGGCTGCCGGCGCACGCCCGGTGCGGATCGCGAAGGCAGACCTGGGAGCCCCGTGGTCTGGTGTCCGCGGCCGGCTCCGCACGTTGCTGCTCACTCCGTACGTGGGGCCGCGCGGGTTCCGGGTGGTTCGCCGTCCCGGCCGGACAGGCTGAGGTCGACGTCCTACCCGACCGTATGGGCACCTACTGCACGGTCGGCCGCGGGGTTGGTCACCACATGACCAGGTGACCTGATCCCGGCGCGACATCCCGGCGGGACGAGGCCAAGGCCAGAGGACGGCGCTCGGTCGATGAGGTCCGCGTCACGCGTCGGGCCCCTGGGAACACAGCCGCCACCCCTGCCGTTAGGCTGGGCAGGAAAGTTGAGCGGACCGGGCGCAAGGACGGCGCCGGCCCTCGGCTCCCAGACCAGCACCACCCCGTCAGCAACGCACAGGAGAGTCCTTCCATGGCACGAGCAGTCGGAATCGACCTCGGCACCACGAACTCCGTCGTGTCGGTCCTCGAGGGCGGCGAGCCCACCGTCATCGCCAACTCCGAGGGCGCGCGCACCACCCCCTCGGTCGTCGCGTTCGCCAAGAACGGCGAGGTCCTGGTCGGCCAGTCGGCCAAGAACCAGGCGGTCACCAACGTCGACCGCACGATCCGCAGCGTCAAGCGCGAGATCGGCACCACCTGGAAGACCGGCGACATCGACGGCAAGCAGTACACCCCGCAGGAGATCAGCGCCCGGGTGCTGCAGAAGCTCAAGCGTGACGCCGAGACCTACCTGGGCGAGCCGGTCACCGAGGCCGTCATCACCGTCCCCGCCTACTTCGAGGACGCCCAGCGCCAGGCCACCAAGGAGGCCGGTGAGATCGCCGGCCTGAACGTCCTGCGCATCGTCAACGAGCCCACCGCCGCGGCCCTGGCCTACGGCCTGGACAAGGGCGAGACCGAGCAGACCATCCTGGTCTTCGACCTCGGTGGCGGCACCTTCGACGTCAGCCTGCTGGAGATCGGCGACGGCGTCATCGAGGTCAAGTCCACCGCCGGTGACAACAAGCTCGGCGGCGATGACTGGGACGAGCGGGTCGTCAAGCACCTGGTGCAGACCTTCAACGCCCAGTCCGGCATCGACCTGGCCAAGGACAAGCTGGCCATGCAGCGCCTGCGCGAGGCCGCCGAGAAGGCGAAGATCGAGCTGTCCGGCGCGCAGTCGACGAACGTGAACCTCCCCTACATCACCGCCGGCGCCGACGGCCCGATGCACCTGGACGTCACGATCACCCGCGCCGAGTTCCAGCGGCTGACCCAGGACCTGCTGGACCGCACCAAGGCCCCGTTCAACCAGGCGATCCGCGACGCCGGCGTCAAGGTCGGCGACATCGACCACGTCGTCCTGGTCGGTGGCTCGACCCGGATGCCCGCCGTCACCGAGCTCGTCCGCGAGCTGCTCGGGGGCAAGGAGCCCAACAAGGGCGTCAACCCCGACGAGGTCGTGGCCGTGGGTGCCGCGCTGCAGGCCGGTGTCCTCCGCGGTGAGGTCAAGGACGTCCTGCTGCTCGACGTCACCCCGCTGTCCCTGGGCATCGAGACCAAGGGCGGGATCATGACCAAGCTCATCGAGCGCAACACCACGATCCCGACCAAGCGCTCGGAGATCTTCACGACGGCCGACGACAACCAGCCGTCCGTGCAGATCCAGGTGTTCCAGGGCGAGCGCGAGATGGCCTCCTACAACAAGAAGCTCGGCATGTTCGAGCTGACCGGTCTGCCCCCGGCGCCCCGCGGCGTCCCGCAGATCGAGGTGGCCTTCGACATCGACGCCAACGGCATCGTGCACGTCCACGCCAAGGACCTGGGCACCGGCAAGGAGCAGTCGATGACCATCACCGGCGGCTCGGCCCTGCCCAAGGACGACATCGCGCGGATGATGGCCGACGCCGAGGCGCACGCCGAGGAGGACAAGAAGCGCCGTGACGAGGCCGAGACCCGCAACCTGGCCGAGTCGCTGCAGTACCAGACCGAGAAGTTCCTGGCCGAGAACGGCGACAAGATCCCGGCCGAGAAGAAGGAGGAGCTCGGCGAGGCGCTGACCGAGCTCCGCTCCTCCCTCGGCGGGTCCGACATCGCCGCGATCAAGACCGCGCAGGAGAAGGTCGCCCGGATCTCCCAGGAGGTCGGCGGGGCGCTCTACGCCCAGGCGCAGACCGACGGTGCCGCCGGCGGTGCGGCAGGTGACGCCGGCTTCGAGGGCGCCACCGACGCGACCGGGGCGACCTCGTCCGGGCCCGCGGGGGACGAGGACGTCGTCGACGCCGAGATCGTGGACGACGACTCCGACAAGCGGTGACCTCACCGTCCACGCGCAGGTGCACCGGCCCGGGTGACCGGGCCGGTGCCCTGGGGGAGAGACGATGAGCCAGCAGGACGAGCAGGCGCCGCGGGTCGTCATCCGCGACAGGCGGCGCGTCGACCCGACCAGCGGCACGGTCCGGGCACCAGCCGGTGACGAGCCGGCCGGTGCCACGCCGGAGCAGGGAGAGCAGATGAGCGAGCACGACAACGACACGAGCGGTTCCGGGAACGGAGCAGGCCCGGTCGTCGAACCACCGCTGACCGGTGGGATCGAGAGCGGGGCGGACGACGCCACGCGGCAGCTGGCCGAGCGGACGGAGGACCTGCAGCGGGTCACCGCCGAGTACGCGAACTACCGGCGCCGGGTGGAGCGTGACCGGGTCCTCGTCGTCGACCAGGCGGCCGAGCGGTTCGCCGGGCAGCTGTTCCCGATCGTCGACGACATCGAGCGCGCCCGGGACCACGGCGACCTCAACGGCGCCTTCAAGGTCGTCGCCGACCGGGTGCTGGGGCTGCTCGACGGCCTCGGGGTCACCTCGTTCGGCAAGCCGGGCGACCCGTTCGACCCGGCCCTGCACGAGGCGGTGCTGCACGACACCTCCACTGAGGTGACCGAGCCGACGGCGACCACCGTGCTCCGGCCGGGTTTCCGGCGCGGGGACCGAGTGCTGCGCACGGCGATGGTCGGCGTGACCGAGCCGGAGGCCCCGGCCGCCCCGGCTCCGGCAGCGGGTGCACCGGAGGTCGTGGACGCCGAGGTGGTCGAGACCGCCACGGACGCCGAGCAGCCGGGCTCCGGCCCGGCCGCCGGCTGAGCTCGACCCCCCGGCCGGTCCGGCCTCCGCACGCCGGAGGCCGGACCGGCCCGTCACCCGCCCAGCAGAGAGGAGGCGCCCGATGAGCAGCACCCGGGACTTCATCGAGAAGGACTACTACGCGGCCCTGGGCGTCGCCAAGGACGCCGATGCCGCGGCCATCAAGAAGGCCTACCGGCAGCTGGCCCGTGAGCTGCACCCGGACAAGAACCCGGGCAACAGCCAGGCCGAGACCCGCTTCAAGGAGGTCTCGGAGGCCTACGACGTCCTGTCCGACCCGAAGCGTCGGGCGGAGTACGACGACGCCCGCCGGCTGTTCGGTGCCGGTGGATTCCGGCCCGGTGCCGGCGCGCCCGGCGGCTTCTCCGGTGGCTTCCCCGGCGGGGGTGGCGCCGGCCAGCCCTTCGACCTCGGTGACCTCTTCGGCGGTGCAGCCGGCGCACCCGGCACCGGGGGACGTGCCGGTGGGCTGGGCGACCTGTTCGGCGGGCTCTTCACCGGGGGCGGGGCGAGCCCCGGCGGTGCCGCGCGGGGTCGCAGCCAGGCTGCCTCCGGACCGGCCCGAGGTCAGGACGTCGAGACGGAGGCCACTCTCGCCTTCGACGAGGCGGTGCTCGGCGTGACCGTGCCGCTGCGGATGCAGAGCCCGGGCACCTGCCCGACCTGCTCCGGCAGCGGCGCCCGTCCGGGCACGAGCCCGCACACCTGCCCGGTGTGCAACGGCGCCGGCGTCACGAGTCGCAGCCAGGGCGCGTTCGCCTTCTCCGAGCCCTGCAAGGAGTGCCGCGGTACCGGCTCGGTGGTCGAGGACCCCTGCCCGGAGTGCAAGGGCGGCGGGGTCACCACCCAGACCCGCACCATCACCGTGCGCATCCCGGCCGGGGTCAAGGACGGGCAGCGCATCCGGCTGCCCGGCAAGGGCGCCCCCGGGCGTCGCGGTGGCCCGGCGGGCGACCTGTTCGTCGTGGTCCACGTCAGCGGTTCGGAGCTGTTCGGGCGCAGCGGCAACGACCTCACCCTGACCGTGCCGCTGTCCTTCGCCGAGGCGGCGCTGGGCACCACGCTCACCGTGCCCACCCTGGACGGCTCGGTGTCGCTGAAGGTCCCGGCCGGCACCTCCAGCGGCCGTACCTTCCGGGTCCGCGGCCGGGGTGTGCCGGGTAAGGCCGTGACCGGCGACCTGCTGGTCACCGTGGAGGTGGCCGTCCCCAGCCGGTTGACCCCCGGTGCCCGGGAGGCGATCGAGAAGCTCGCTGCCGAGCTGCCCGACGATCCCCGACCGGAGGTCACGGCCGCGCTCCGGAACGGGGCGACGCGGTGACGCTCCCCGACCCCGGGCGCGCCTTCGCCGAGGACGCCCCGGTCTTCGTCATCTCCGTCGCCGCGGAGCTGGCCGGCATGCACGCCCAGACGCTGCGCCAGTACGACCGGCTCGGGCTGGTCAGCCCGGGCCGCACGGCCGGCGGCGGCCGCCGGTACAGCCCGCGGGACGTCGCGCTGCTGCGCGAGGTGCAGCGGCTGAGCCAGGAGGACGGCGTCAACCTGGCCGGGATCAAGCGGATCATCGAGCTGGAGTCCCGGGTCGAGGCGCTGCAGGCCCGGGTCACCGAGCTGCTCGACGAGCTGGAGCTCTCCGAGGCCCACCGGATCGCGGCGGAGGCCGCGGTGTCGGCTGCCTACCGCCGCGACCTGGTGCCCCGCACGGCCAGCTCCGCGCTGGTGGTGTGGCGACCGGCCGGCCGGCAGTGACCGGCACCGGGAACGCCGGGTCCGCGCCGGACGTGGATACCGGTGTGACCGTCGACAGCGCAGCCCGCGCCATCCCGGAGGAGTCCGACGTGGAGCGCACCGCGCAGGACCCGCACGCCGCCTACGTCGCGCTCGAACGCGAGGTGGCCCTCCTGCTGCGCCGGGCGCGCGCGATCTCCGGTCGGCTCGGCGGCCAGCTGCACCAGGACCTGGACGGCGCGGCGTACGGGCTGCTCGTGCTGCTGGACGACGCCGGCCCGCTGCGGGCCAGTGACGTCGTCGCGCGGCTGGGGCTGGACAAGAGCACGGTCAGCCGCCAGGTGGCCTCGCTCGTCGACCTCGGCCTGGTCGACCGGGTGGCGGACCCCGACGACGGCCGCGCCCAGGTGCTGTCGACGTCCGAGGAGGGGCACCGGCGACTCAGCCGCCTCCGTGACGCCCGACGGGCGCGCTGGGAGGCCGACCTCGCCGACTGGGAGACCTCCGACGTCGCGACCCTCGCGCAGCTGCTGGGCCGGCTGAACCGGCTCGGCGAGGCCCACGAGGCCGAGGTCACCGCCCAGACCGAGTGACCCACGGACAGCCCACCCCTGCAGGGGGTGGGCCGTCCGGCCCCGTTCCGAGGCTCGCCCCGAGCGTGCGAGGGGTGAGGAGAACGGTCAGGCCCCGTTCCGAGGCTCGCCCCGAGCGTGCGAGGGGTGAGGAGAACGGGGTCCTTTCAGTGCTGGGGTCCCAGGGTGGTGACCGGGAGGCCCTGGATCGAGGCGTCGATGACCTCGATGGTGTGCGCCAGGCCGATGCGGGTGCCCTGCCGCTCCAGCGAGGACGAGACCTGCATCAGGCACCCGGGGTTCGCGGTCACCAGCAGCTCGGCCCCGGTGCCGGCGATGTTGCGCGCCTTCCGGTCGCCGAGCTCGCGGGCGGGCTCGGGGTTGAGCACGTTCCAGATCCCGGCCGAGCCGCAGCAGACCTCGGCCTCGGCGATCTCCCGCAGCTGCAGGCCGGGGATCTCCCGCAGCAGGCCGCGCGGCTGGCTGCGGATGCCCTGGGCGTGCCCGAGGTGGCAGGCGTCGTGGTAGGCCACGGTCACCTCCAGCGGGTGCCGCGGGGCGACGCTGCCGAGCTCGGCGAGGAACTCCGAGACGTCCCGGACCTTGCGGGAGAAGGCCGTCGCCCGCTCGGCGTAGTCCGGGTCGTCGGCGAGGATGTCGGCGTACTCCTTCATGCTCGAGCCGCAGCCGGCCGCGTTGACCACGACCGCGTCGACGCCGGCGCTCTCGAACGCGTCGATCGTGGCCCGGGCGAAGGACTGCGCCTCCTCCTGCCGGCCGTTGTGCACCGACAGCGCGCCGCAGCAGCCCTGCTTGCGCGGGATGATCACGTCACAGCCCTCGGCGGCGAGCACCCGCGCAGTCGCGGCGTTCACCCCGGGGAAGAACTCGCCCTGCACGCAGCCGGTGAGCATGCCCACCACGGCCCGCCGGGCGCCGGCGGCCGGTACCCGCTCGGGCAGCTTCTCCCGCTTCTCCAGCACCGGGGCCAGGCCCTCCATCGCAGCCAGCTTCGGCGCGAGCCGGTCCAGCAGGCCGCTGCCCCGCACGACCTTCGGCAGTCCGCTCGCCTGGTAGGCCCGCAGCGGTCCGCGCAGTGCCCGGAGCCGCTTCTTGTACGGGAACAGCGCGAAGATCGCCGCGCGCATCGCCCGGTCGCCGGGGCTGCGGGTGTGGTGCCGCTCCACCTGGACGCGGGTGGCCTCGATGAGCTTGTCGTACTGGACGCCGGAGGGGCAGGCGGTCACGCAGGCCATGCAGCCCAGGCAGGCGTCGAAGTGCTGCACCATCGTGTCGCTGAGCGGCGCCCCCTCCAGCCCGGCCTTCATCAGGTCGATCCGGCCGCGCGGGGAGTCCATCTCCTCGCCCCACAGCGTGTACGTGGGGCAGGTGGGCAGGCAGAAGCCGCAGTGCACGCAGTCACTGATCAGCTCGGCCGAGGGCGGGTGGTCCTCGTCGAAGGCGGACCGCAGGGTGGGGGTGCCCACGGGCACCGGGCCGGCGCTGAGGGCGTCGGTCTTGCGCGGGTCGCTCTGCGGCTCGTCGGAACGGGCGCGGGTGGACTCGACCATCAGATGCCTCCGACGAACCGGCCGGGCGCCAGACGGCGCTCGGGGTCGAACTGTTCCTTCACACGGCGCATCAGGTCGATCGCCGGTACCGGGCCCCACGTGTCGACCGCCGCCTTGACCGCCGGGGGGCCGTCGACGACGACCAGTGCGCCGCCGTGCTCGGTGCAGACCGCCCGGGTGCGGGCGACCACGTCGGCCACCGCCTCCACCGGGGCGTCGGCGCCGAGCGCGGCGTAGAGGACGCCGGCCCCGCCGGAGCCGCGGACCGTGAGGGCGATCCCGGCGTCCTCCGCGGCCCGGCGGGCGGCGATGAGCACCGGGGCCAGGCCGGACAGCGCGCAGGTGAGCTTCAGGCCCGTCGACCCCGGCTCGTCGGTCCACGGCAGCACGCCCCAGCCCAGCGGTGCGGCCTCGACGGCGTCCGCTCCCAGGCCCAGCAGTCGGCGGGTGGTCGCCGTCCGGGCCTCGACGCCGGCGGGGGTGCCCTCCAGCAGGACCCCGACCGTGCCGGCGCCGTCGACGCGCCACTCCACCTCCACGGCGGCCGGCACGACCTGCGCGTGCACCACCGACTGGACCAGCCGGGAGGCGTCCTCGGGGGTGCCGAAGGGCACGGAGACGAACCGCCGGGCGGCCGGCACCGGGTGCAGTCGGAAGACGGCCTGGGTGACGACGACGAGGGTGCCGAACGAGCCGATGACCAGCTTGCCCAGGTCGTAGCCGGCCACGTTCTTGACCACCCGGCCACCGGCCTTGGCGACCACCCCGTCGGCGCGCACCACGGTGACGCCGATCAGCAGGTCGCGGGCCGTGCCGACGGCGACCCGGCCGGGGCCGCTGGCGTTGGTCGCGAGCATGCCGCCGACGGTGCCGCCGGCGACCGGTTCGTCCAGGGCCAGCCGCTGGCCGGCCGAGCCGGCGGTCTCCTGGACGTCGGAGAGCAGGGCGCCGGCCTGGGTGTCGACGATGAGGTCACCGGCGGCGTGGTCGAGCACCTGGCCCATCCGGCTCAGGTCCAGCACCACGTCGGCGGACTCCGGCGGCCGGCCCCAGCTGATCTTGGTGCCCCGGCCCCGGGGGACGACGGTGAGCCCGGCGGCCGCGGCGGCGCGCAGCACGGCGGCGGTCTCCTCCGTCGACCCGGGCCGGGCCACCAGCGCGGCGGTAACCCCGTCGACGGCGTCGGCCGGGGTGGCGTCGGTGACCTCCCCGCAGGCGTCGGAGAGGCGGGTGCGGGCGGTGTCGAGGTCGATCGTGGTCATCAGAACGCGTCCGCCAGCCCGGCCTCGACCAGCGGGTGCGCCTTCTTGCGCTTGCCGGGCACCTCGCCGCACAGCCGCGGGGTGGGGAAGATCTTGCCGGGGTTGGAGATGTTGCCGGGGTCGAAGGCGCACCGGACGAGCTGCATGGTGTCCAGGTCGTCGTCGGTGAACATCTTCGGCATGTAGGCGGCCTTGTCCACGCCCACCCCGTGCTCGCCGGTGATCGCCCCGCCGTGGGTGATGCAGAGGTCCAGGATCGCGCCGCTGACCTGTTCGGCTGCCTCGCTGGCGCCGTCCTTCTCTCCGTCGAAGAGGACCAGCGGGTGCAGGTTGCCGTCGCCGGCGTGGAAGACGTTGGCCACCCGGACCCCGGAGGACGACGACAGCTCGGCGATCGCCCGCAGCACCTCCGGGAGCGCGGTCCGCGGGATCACGCCGTCCTGGACGATGTAGTCGGGGCTGATCCGGCCCACGGCGGCGAAGGCGGACTTGCGGCCGCGCCAGATCAGCGCGCGCTCGGTGGCGTCGGTGGCCAGCCGCAGCTCGAAGGAGCCGTTCTGCTGGCAGAACTGCTCGACCAGCGCGTACTCGTGCTCGACCTCGGCCGAGGCGCCGTCGAGCTCGATGACCAGCACCGCGCCGGCGCCGTCCGGGTAGTTGCAGTGCACGGCGGCCTCGGCGGCCTCGATGGCCAGCGCGTCCATCATCTCGATCGCGGCGGGCAGGACGCCCGCGCTGATGATCGCCGAGGTGGCGGCGCCGGCGTCGTCGGTGGTGTGGAACCCGACGAGCAGGGTGCGGACCTCCTCGGGCAGCCGCACCAGCCGGACGGTGGCGGTGGTGGCGATGCCGAGGGTGCCCTCGGAGCCGACCACGGTGCCGAGCAGGTCGTAGCCGGGGGAGTCCGGCGCCAGGCCGCCCAGCTGCACGACGTCGCCCTGCGGGGTGATCAGCTCGGTGCCGAGCACGTGGTTGCTGGTGAACCCGTACTTCAGGCAGTGTGCGCCGCCGGAGTTCTCGGCCAGGTTGCCGCCGATGGAGCAGATCTGCTGGCTGCTGGGGTCGGGGGCGTAGTAGTAGCCCTCGGGGGTGGCCGCCCGGGTGACGTCGAGGTTGATGACGCCGGGCTCCACGATCGCGCGCTGGTCGGCGCGGCGGACCTCGCGGATCGTCCGCATCCGGGAGGTGACCAGCAGGACGCCGTCGGCCCGGGGGAGCGCCCCGCCGGAGAGCCCGGTGCCCGAGCCGCGGGCGACGAACGGGACGCCGTGCTCGGAGCAGGCCCGCACCACCGCAGCGAGCTGCTCGGTGGTCTCCGGGAGCACCACCAGTGCGGGGGTGACCCGGTAGTGGGCCAGGCCGTCGCACTCGTAGGTGCGCAGCTGGGTGGGGTCGGCGATCACGCCGGTCTCGGGCATGAGGGCCCGGGCCACCCGGCCCACGGCCGCGATGCCGGCGGCGTTGTCCCCGGCCTCACCGGTGGCCGAGGTCGCCTCGGGTGGGGTGTCGCCGAGGACCGGGCCGGCCGTCGTCTGGGTGCCGTGCGTGCCGCTCATGGAGGTTCCGCCTTCGCTGCCGGACCTGCAGGTTCGTTCAGGGTGGTGCGGTCCCCGCTGACCATCACGATGGCCGTTCTGGTGGTCAGCGGGGGAGTGGATCAGGGCATGCGCTCGTAGGCCGGGACGGTGAGGAAGTCGTTGTAGTCGTCGCTCAGGGCCATCTCGGTGAAGAGCGCACGGGCATCGTCCCACCGGCCGGAGGCGTACGCATCTCCCTTGGCCTCGGCGATGGCGGCCATCTCCTCCTCGATCACCCGCTCCACCAGCTCGGTGGTGACCTGCTGGCCGTCGCTGAGCCGGACGCCGTTGTGCAGCCACTGCCAGACCTGGCTGCGGCTGATCTCGGCGGTGGCGGCGTCCTCCATCAGGCCGTTGATGCCAGCGGCGCCGGAGCCGCGCAGCCAGGACTCCACGTACTGGATGCCGACGCTGACGTTGGCCCGCAGCCCGGCCTCGGTGGCCTCACCGGGGGTGGACTTGACGTCGAGCAGCTCGGCCGCGGTGACGTGCACGTCCTCGCGCAGCTCGTCCAGCTGGTTGGGCCGGTCGCCGAGCACCTTGTCGAAGGCGTCCATCGCGGTCTGCACCATGCCCGGGTGGGCGACCCAGGAGCCGTCGAAGCCGTCGTTGGCCTCGCGGGTCTTGTCCTCGGTGATCTTGTTGTAGGCGAACTCGTTCTTCGCGGCGTCCTTGCTCGGGATGAACGCGGACATGCCGCCCATCGCGTGCGCGCCGCGCTTGTGGCAGGTGCGCACCAGCAGCTCGGTGTAGGCCCGCATGAACGGCACGGTCATGCCCACCGAGTTGCGGTCGGGGAGGGTGAAGTCGTCACCGCGGGTGCGGAAGGTCTTGATGACGCTGAACATGTAGTCCCAGCGGCCGGCGTTGAGGCCGGAGGAGTGCTCGCGCAGCTCGTAGAGGATCTCCTCCATCTCGAAGGCCGCGGGGTAGGTCTCGATCAGGCAGGTGGCCCGGATGGTGCCGCGCGGGATGCCCAGGTGGTCCTGCCCGAGGACGAAGGCGTCGTTCCACAGCCGCGCCTCGAGGTGGCTCTCCATCTTCGGCAGGTAGAAGTACGGCCCCTGGCCGCGGTCGATCTGCTTCTGCCCGCACGCGGAGAGGTAGAGCGCGAAGTCGACGAGGCTGCCCGAGGTCTGCTCGCCGTCGACGGTGATGTGCTTCTCCGGCAGGTGCCAGCCGCGGGGGCGGACGATGATCGTCGGCAGCTCGTCGTCCGGCTTGAGCTCGTAGGACTTGCCCTGCGGGCTGGTGAAGTCGATCGTGCGGTCGATCGAGTCCATCAGGTTGAGCGGGCCGTTGACGACGTTCTCCCAGAGCGGGGAGTTGGCGTCCTCCTGGTCGGCCAGCCAGCACTTGGCGCCGGAGTTGAGCGCGTTGATCGTCATCTTCCGGTCGGTCGGGCCGGTCATCTCCACCCGGCGGTCGACCAGGCCGGGAGCCGGCGGGGCCACCCGCCAGGAGTCGTCCTCACGGATCGAGGCGGTCTCGGGCAGGAAGTCCAGCGTGCCGCCGTCGGCGAGCGCCTGGACCCGCTCCGTGCGTGCCCGCAGCCGCTCCAGCCGGCGGCCGTCGAGCTCCCGGTGCAGCAGTGCGATGAGCCCCAGGGCCTGAGGCGTCAGGACCTCGTCGAACCGCGGGCCCATCGGGCCGGTGATCTCCACGCCGTCGACCGTGCTCATTGCTCTCCCTGGGGGTCGGTGCCCTCCGGCGGCAGCGCCGAGGGGTTCCCCGGGCCGGCGGGACAGGCCGTACAAGTGGTGCCAACTTCCGGGAAGCGGAAGGTTCCATCTGTGATGCGGAAAACGTATCCTCGGTCACCAGCGGGGTCAAGACGATCACGGGTGCTCCGGCACCCGGCGGGCGTCCGGCCCTGGGCGCTCTGCGGACGAGGACGAGGGCGGGCCCCGAGCGCACGGGACGACGGAGGAGTGGCATGGCCGAGACGCGCGGCACGATCGGCGGTTCCGACGGGGGCGTGCAGTCCCTGGAGCGGGCGTTCCTCCTCCTGGAGCTGATGGCCGAGGACGGCGGCGAGGTGGCGTTGTCCCGGCTCGCGGTGGACAGCGGCCTCCCCCTGTCCACCATCCACCGCCTGGTCCGCACCCTGGTCGCCCGCGGTTACGTGCGCCAGCTCCCCTCCCGGCGCTACGTGCTGGGCCCTCGGCTGATCCACCTCGGCGAGAGCTCCTCGCGGACCCTGGGCACCTGGGCCCGGCCACACCTGAGCGACCTGGTCGACTCCACCGGGGAGACGGCGAACCTGGCGATGCTCGACGGCGACCGGGTGGTCTACGTGGCCCAGGTGCCCTCCAAGCACTCGATGCGGATGTTCACCGAGGTCGGCCGTCGGGTGCACCTGCACTGCACCGGGGTGGGCAAGGCGCTGCTCTCCCAGCTGCCCCCCGGGACCGCCCGCGAGCTGCTGGAGCGCGGTGGCATGCCCCGCCGCACCGACAAGACCATCACCGACCCCGACGAGCTGCTCGCACTGCTGCCGCAGATCGCCGAGCAGGGCTACGTGCTGGACGACGGCGAGCAGGAGATCGGCGTGCGGTGCATCGCCGTCCCGGTGCTCGGCGGCCCGGCACAGACCGCGATCTCGGTCTCCGGCCCGGAGGGGCGGGTGCCGATGGAGAGCGTGCCGCAGATCGTGGCGCTGCTCCAGCAGGCCGCGGCCGGGCTCGCCGCCGAGCTGCGGGACGACAGCGCCCGCGCGCTCAGCGGCCGGTCCAGCTGACCTGCCCACGGTCGACGAAGGCCCGCACCCCGGCCCGGAAGTCCGCACTGCCGAACACCTCCCGCACCAGGTCGTCGCCGTCCGGCAGGCCGGCCCGGCGCAGCCGCGCCACGGCCTGGCCGGCGGCCTTCATGCTCAGTGGCGCATGCGCGAGCAGCGTCTCGACGAGCGCGGCCAGCGCCGGGTCGAGCTCCCCGTCCGGCACCACCTCACCGACGAAGCCGGCCGCGGCCGCGTCTGCGGCGGACAGCAGCTTCGCGCGCAGCAACATGTCCAGCGTGCGGCCCGGGCCCAGGTGGTGGACCAGCAGCGAGTAGGTGTTCATCGACAGGCAGTTGCCCAGCGTGCGGGCGATCGGGACGCCGAACCGGGACGACGCCGTCGCCACCCGCAGGTCGCAGGCGGCGGCCAGGGCGAGCCCGCCCCCGACACAGGACCCCTCGACCGCGGCGACGGTCGGCACGGTGACGTCCTCCAGGCGGTTGACCACCCGCTCGATCCGGGCCTCGTAGGCGATCCCGTCGTCCCCGCTGGTGGACTCCCCCTCGCCGAACGCCAGGAACTGGGCGATGTCGGTGCCGGCGACGAAGGCCCGGCCGCCGGCGCCACGCAGCACCAGCACCCGCACCGACGCCTCGGCGTCGGCCCGCGCGCAGGCCTCCTCGAGGCCCTCGTACATCGCGAAGGTCATCGCGTTGCGGGCCTCGGGACGGTTGAACAGCACGGTGAGCACCGCGCCGTCCTGGGTGACCTCGAGCTCGCTCATGTCCGGTCCTCTGCGGTGGTGGGGGCGATCGCGTCGACGAGCTCGGCCGGGAGGCCGTGCCGGGTGAGCACCGCCCGGGTGTCGGCGCCCAGCGGGGGGCCGGCGACGCCGCGGACGGCGGGGGTGCGGGAGAACCGCATCGGTGAGCCGATCTGCCGCACCGGCCCGAGGGTGGGGTGCGGGGCGTCCCAGAAGAACTCCCGGGCGTTCAGGTGCTCGTCGGTGAACACCTCGCCGTAGTCGTTGATCGGAGCGCACGGCACCCCGGCGGCGCCGAGCGCAGCCAGCAGGTCGGCGGTGGTGCGGGTCCGGGTGCGGCTCTCCACGACGTCCAGCAGCTCGCCGCGGCGGGCGTGCCGGCGGCTGGCGTCGGCGTAGCCGGGGTCGGCGAGCTCGTCGGCCATGTCCAGCGTGGCGCACAGCCCGGCCCAGGTGTTCGGGGTGTTCGCGCCGATCGTCACCCAGCCGTCGGCGGTCTGGAACGCCTGGTACGGCGCCTGGCTCTGGTGCGCCGAGCCCAGCGGGCCGCCCACCTCGCCGGTGGCGAACCACTTCCCGGCCTCCCACACCGCGAGGCTCACCCCGGCCTCGAACAGCGAGACGTCGATCGACTGGCCGACGCCGGTGCGGTCCCGCTCGCGCAGTGCCGCGGTGACCGCCAGCGCCAGGTAGAGGCCGCAGACCAGGTCGCAGACCGGGACGCCGACCTTGACCGGCTCGCCGCCCGGGGTGCCGGTGATGCTCATGATCCCGCTGCGCGCCTGGGCCATGATGTCCAGCCCGGGCAGCGGGGCGAGCGGCCCGTCCTGCCCCCAGCCGGACCCGGAGGCGTGCACCACCCGCGGGTTGACCGCCCAGATCGCGGCCGCGTCGAGCCCCAGTCGGGCCATCGCGCCGGGCCGCAGGTTCTCGATCACCACGTCGGCGGCGGCGACCAGGTCGAGGAACGCCTGCTTGCCGGCGGCGGACTTCAGGTCCAGCGCGACGGACTCCTTGTTCCGGTTCAGCCGCAGGTAGGGCGAGCTCTCGCCGTCCACGAACGGCCCGCTGGCCCGGACCGGGTCCCCGGACCGGGGGTCCTCCACCTTGACCACCCGGGCGCCCAGGTCGGCCAGCTGCATCGCGGCGTAGGGCGCCGCCATGAAGACGCCGACCTCCAGCACGGTGATGCCGGTCAGGGGCGGCTGGTCGCCCGGTGCGGGTGTGCTCACGTGTGCCTCCGCAGTGGTGGTCGTCTCGTCGTGCTCCGGACGTGACCGCGCCCCGGCGGCAGGATCACCGTCCGGGGCGCGGGTGGTGCGGGTGGTGCTCAGAGCCAGCCGGGCACGATCAGGAGCAGCCAGGTGATCGGCGGGATGAGCGCGACCATCGAGAAGCCCCAGACGGTGAGGTTCTTGAACGTCCGCTCCCGCTCGGCCTCGGTGGCGTTGGCGACCACCAGGGCCCCGCTGGTGGAGAACGGGCTGGAGTCGACGATCGAGGACGACATCGCCAGGGCGGTGATCAGGCCGATCGCCCCGATCGCGTTGTCGCCCTGCAGGAAGGGCACGGCCAGCGGGATCAGCGCACCGAGGATGCCGGTGGTGGAGGCGAAGGCCGAGACGACGGCGCCGATGTAGCAGATCAGCAGCGCGGCGATCAGCGGGAGGCCCATCTGGGCGACGTTGTCCCCGAGCCAGCCGGGCACGTCCTGGTCCTGCATCAACCCGACGAAGGTGACGATGCCGCAGATCAGCAGCACGGTCGGCCAGGCGATCTGGCCGACGGCGCCCTTGGCGCCGCGCGGGGCGACGACCGAGAGGATCACGCCGACGGTGATCGCCATCAGGCCGATGTCGAGACCGAGCGGGAGCAGCGACCCGACGACCAGGATGACGAGCCCGATCAGCGTCATCGTGCGGTCCCGGTCGAGCGTGGTGACCGCGCCGTGGTCCTCGGTGGCCAGGGCGGTGGTCTGCAACGACCGCTGGTCGGCGCGCTCGCCGGCCGTGGGGTGCTGGTGACCGGGCTGCCCGTGCCGCGCCTCGGTGACCCGGCCGCCGGCCAGCGCGGCGCCCCCGGTGCCGGTGCTGCCGACCGCGGTGCGGGACGCCGAGGCGCCGCCGCCGGGGATGTCCTCGCCGGTGTCCTCGGTGGCGTCCCCGGCGACGGAGGCCGCCACGAAGTCGTCGTCGCGGTTGTCGGTCAGGTCGACCCGGCCGCCGCCGAGCAGCTTGCGGCCACCGAAGAGGAAGAAGACGGCGATCGACAGCAGGATGTTGATGACGATCGAGGCGCCCCAGAGGAAGAGCGGGCTGCCCTCCAGGCCGTTGTCGGCGACCACGGTGTTGGTGATGACACCGAAGATCGACAGCGGGGAGAACCCGCCGGCGGTGGCGCCGTTGATGATGAACAGGCCCATCAGCACCGGGTTGATCTGGTAGCGCCGGGCGAAGGACATGCCGACCGGGGCGATGATCGCCACCACGGCCGGGACGACGCCGCCGATGGCGGTGAGCACGCCGGTGACGGCGAACATCGCCCACGGGATGGCGGCCAGCCGGCCGCCGGACGCGGTGACCGCGGCGTGCACCAGCCAGTCGACGGTGCCGTTGTTCTTGGCGATGGCGAAGAGGTACGTCACCCCGACCAGGACCACGAACAACGATCCCGGGAAGAAGCCGAAGACCGCGTCGTCGTACGTCGGGTCGCCGTCGGTGCCGTAGATGAAGTAGCCGGCGACGAACGCCGCTACCAGTGCCAGCGCCCCCATGTGCACGGGCAGCACCGTGGCGATCAGGAAGACCACCAACAGGATCGAGATCAAGACGAGCTGTACGGACACCGGCGTCCCCAGGGTTGGTCGAGGCGGGTGTGCCACCCGCCGGCCACACGCTTCCGCGATACGGAACCGCGCTTTCGCTAGCGGGGATTAGAAGCGGTGGCGCGGCCAGTGTCAAGGCTCACAAGACGTCCGAGAGGTCTCTGCGTCAATCCACCTGCCGGTAGTAG
Source organism: Modestobacter sp. VKM Ac-2985 (assembly GCF_026967925.1). Lineage (GTDB taxonomy): Bacteria > Actinomycetota > Actinomycetes > Mycobacteriales > Geodermatophilaceae > Modestobacter. Next base: position 620,801 of record NZ_JAPVBI010000002.1, read on the forward strand.
CCTCCCGCATGGTGGACTTGCGGCGACGAGCCGGTGGTCCGGACGAGACATTCATGGAGGCACGGGCATGTCAGTGACGACGACGACCGGCGGGCGCCACTTCCTGCAGATCCCGGGGCCGACCAACGTGCCCGACCGGGTGCTGCGGGCGATGGCCGCCCCGACCATCGACCACCGCGGTCCGGAGTTCGCCGCCCTCGGCCTGGAGGTCCTCGAGGCCGTCAAGCCCGTCTTCGGCACCACCCAGCCGGTCGTCATCTACCCGGCCTCGGGCACCGGGGCGTGGGAGGCGGCGCTGACCAACACGCTCTCGCCCGGGGACAAGGTGCTGGCCTTCGAGACCGGCCACTTCGCCACCCTCTGGCAGGACATGGCCACCCGGCTGGGCCTGGAGGTCGAGTTCGTGCCCGGCGACTGGCGGCACGGCGCCGATCCGGCCGCGGCCCAGGAACGGCTCGCCGCCGACACCGGCCACGAGATCAAGGCCGTCATGGTGGTCCACAACGAGACCTCCACCGGCGTGACCAGCCGGGTCCCCGAGGTGCGCCAGGCCATCGACGCCGCCGAGCACCCCGCCCTGCTGCTGGTCGACACCATCTCCTCGCTGGGCAGCATCGACTACCGGCACGACGAGTGGGGCGTCGACGTCACCGTCGCCGGGTCGCAGAAGGGGCTCATGCTCCCGCCGGGGCTGAGCTTCAACGCGGTCAGCGAGAAGGCGCTGCAGGCGTCGAAGACCGCCGGGCTGCCCCGGTCGTTCTGGGACTGGCAGCCGATCCTGGCCGCCAACGAGCGCGGCTTCTTCCCGTACACGCCGGCCACCAACCTGCTCTACGCGCTGAAGGTCGCGCTGGAGATGCTCGACGACGAGGGCCTGGCCAACGTCTACGCCCGGCACACCCGGCACGCGGAGGCCACCCGGGCCGCCGTCCGGGGCTGGGGGCTGGAGGTGCTCGCCCTCGACGAGCGCGAGTACTCCGGCTCGCTGACCGCCATCCACATGCCGGACGGCGGCGCCGACGCCGTCCGGGCGACCATCCTGCGGGAGTACGACATGTCCCTGGGTGCCGGGCTGGGCAAGCTGGCGGACAAGGTGTTCCGGATCGGGCACCTGGGGCACTTCAACGACCTGACCCTGGTCGGCACGCTGGGTGGTGTGCAGATGGGCCTGGTCCGCAGCGGGGTGACGATCGACCCGAACGGCATCCAGGCGGCCCTCGAGCGCCTGCAGCAGGCATGACAGCGGCCCCGGAGCGCCCCCGCGTGGGGGTGGCGGACCTGGAGCAGGAGCTGACCCGGGCGCTGGACGGCGAGGTCGCCTTCGACGACTACACCCGGCACATCTTCAGCCAGGACGCCTCGATGTACACGATGACGCCGGTCGGGGTCGCCTACCCGGCGCACACCGCCGACGTGGTCGCCGCGGTCCGGCTGGCCCGCGAGGCCGGCATCCCGGTGCTGGCCCGCGGGGCGGGCACCAGCCTGGCCGGCCAGACCGTCGGCCCGGGGCTGGTGCTCGACCTCTCCCGGCACATGCACCGGATCACCGAGCTGGACCCGGAGGCGCGCACCGCCCGGGTCGAGCCGGGTGTCGTGCAGGACGACCTCAACCGGGCCGCCGCCGACGCCGGCCTGATGTTCGGGCCGGACACCTCGACGTCCAACCGCGCCACCATCGGCGGGATGATCGGCAACAACTCCGCCGGCAGCGGCTCGGTGCGCTTCGGCATGACGATCGACCACGTCCAGGAGGTCGACGTCGTCCTGGCCGACGGCTCGACCGCCACCTTCGGGGTCGTCGACGAGGCCGAGCGCGCCCGCCGTGCCCAGGGGGACACGCTGGAGGCGGAGATCTACCGCCGGCTGCCCGAGCTGGTCGCAGCGAACACGGAGGCGATCGCCACCGGGTTCCCGTCCTTCTGGCGGCGGGCCGGTGGCTACCGGCTGGACCGGCTGGCCGAGGGGCAGCCCTTCGACCTGGCGAAGTTCCTGGTCGGCTCCGAGGGCACGCTGGCGATCATCACCTCGGCCCGGGTCGGGCTGGTGCCCAAGCCGTCCAAGCAGGTCTTCGCCGTGGGCCACTTCGAGACCGTGCAGGCGGCGATCAACGCCACCGAGGACGCGCTGTCGGTGGACCCGGCGCAGGTCGAGCTGCTGGACCGCACGATCCTGGACCTCTCCCGGCAGAAGATCGAGTACGCCGGGCTGGGCAAGATCCTGCAGGGCGACCCGGAGGCGCTGCTGTTCGTCTCCTTCACCGGGGACGACGAGGCGCAGCTGGTCGACTCGATGAACGCCCTCGTCGAGCTGTGGGAGCGCAACGGCCACGGCTACCACACCCTGCGGGCGGTCACCCCGGCCCAGCAGGGCGCCCTGCTCAAGGTCCGCAAGTCCGCCCTGGGCCTGCTGATGGCCAACTCGGTGGGTGCCCGCCGGCCGCTGGCGTTCGTCGAGGACACCGCCGTCGACCCCAAGCACCTGGCCGCCTACACCGCCCGCTTCCGCGACGTGCTGGACCGGCACGGGCTCGAGGCGGGGTTCTACGGCCACTGCTCGGTGGGCTGTCTGCACATCCGCCCGTTCGTCGACCTCTCCCAGCCGGGACAGGTCGAGGTGATGCGCTCGGTCGCCGTCGAGGTCAAGGACCTGGTGCGCGAGTACGGCGGGGTGAACTCCAGCGAGCACGGCGACGGGCTCGCCCGCAGCGAGTTCAACCGCGAGCTGTTCGGCGACGACCTCTACGAGGCGATGCGCCAGGTCAAGGGGATCTTCGACCCGCAGGGCACGCTGAACCCCGGCAAGATCGTCGACTCCCCGGCGATGACCGAGCACCTGCGGGACGAGAACCCGCCGCAGCCCGGCCCGCTGCGCACCCGCCTGCAGTTCGACGTCGTCGGGGGGATGTTCGGTGCCGCCGACCGCTGCATGAACATCGGGCTGTGCCGCAAGTCCACGACCGGTGCGATGTGCCCGTCCTACATCGCCACCCGGATGGAGGAGCACTCCACCCGTGGCCGCGCCGGTGCGCTGGTCAAGGCGCTCAGCGAGGGCGACCCGCACACCGCGCTGGCCGACGAGCGGCTGCACGAGGTGCTCGACCTGTGCCTGATGTGCAAGGCGTGCAAGAGCGAGTGCCCGCTCGGCGTCGACGTCTCGGCGATGAAGAGCGAGGCGCTCGCGGCCAAGCACGACGTGTACGGCACCCCGCTGCGGTCGCGGGCGTTCGGGGCGATCCGGACGCTCAACCGGCTGGGTTCGGCCACCGCGCCGCTGTCCAACCTGCCGGGCAGGATCAAGCCGCTGCGGGCGCTGATGGACGCCCGCCTCGGCATCGCCCGGCAGCGTGACCTGCCGGTCTTCCACCGGACGACGCTGATGCGCTGGTTCAAGCGGCACGAGGTCCCGGCGGCGCTGACCCAGCAGCCGGTCACGATGCTGGCCGACTCCTTCACCAGCTACACCGAGCCGGGCATCGGCCAGGCCGTGGTGCGGCTGCTGGAGGCGGCCGGGCACCCGGTGCGGCTGGAGAGCAAGGGCTGCTGCGGCCGCGCGAGCATCTCCAAGGGCCTGCTGGACGACGCCCGGGGGAAGGCGCAGAAGCTGGCGGCCAACCTCTGCGAGGGCTCCGAGCCCGGCTCGCCGATCGTGGGCTGCGAGCCCTCCTGCATCCTCACGCTGCGGGCCGAGCACGTGGAGCTGCTGCCCGACGACCCGAACGTGCGGGACGTCGCGGCGCGGGTGAAGCTGCCCGAGGAGCTGCTGGTCGAGGCGATCGACGCCGGTCGCCTGCGGCTGCGCGAGGACAGCTGGCTGGCCGGGCGGACCGTGGTCTTCCACGGCCACTGCCACCAGAAGGCCGAGGCGGGGACGGCGGCCACGGTCGCGCTGCTGTCGCGGATCCCCGGGGTCACGGTGCAGGAGCTGGACGCCGGCTGCTGCGGCATGGCCGGGTCGTTCGGCTTCGAGTCCGAGCACTACGACATCTCCCTGGAGGTGGGGGAGGACCGGCTCTTCCCGGCGGTGCGGGCCGCCGCGCCCGACGCGGTCATCGCCGCGACCGGGGTCTCCTGCCGCCAGCAGATCTTCCACGGCACCCAGCGCACCGCCTGGCACCCGGCGGAGCTGGTCCTGGAGGCGCTCTCCCCGGAGGTGCCGACGACGCAGGTGCCGGCCTGACCGCCGGCTGAGACACACCACCGCCGAACGGGCGGCGAGCGGACCCTCGGGTCCGGTCGCCGCCCGTTCTGCGTCTGCGAGACGCGCGTCACCGGAGCTGCATGTTGCAGACAGCAACCAACGAGCGCACGATGGTTGCTGTCTACATGTACCGGGTGGTCCACCCGGCGGCGGATCAGCAGGGGACGCGACGTGCAGCTCACCCCGGAGACCTCCGAACGGCTCACCGCCGGCGTGGCCCGGCTGGTGCGCACCGTCAAGCACCTCGGTCCCCGGGCCGCGGCCGACCTCTACGGCGACCTCCCCTCCTTCGGCTGGGCGCTGCTCGTGCCGCTGGAGCAGGACGGCGCCCAGCGGTGCAGCGCCCTCGCCGAGCGGGTCGGCGTCGACGTCTCGGTGGCCAGCCGGCAGGTGGCGGCGCTGGAACGTGCCGGCTACGTCGAGCGGCGGCCCGACCCGCTCGACGGCCGCGCCAGCCTGATCAGCATCAGCGACGCCGGTTCCGCAGCCCTCCTCCACACCCGCGGCGTCCGCGGCCGGTGGGCGGTGGAGGCGCTGGCCGACTGGACCGAGGGTGAGGCGCGCGAGTTCAGCGGCCTGCTGGAGAAGCTGGCCGACGGCCTCGACCGCGCGGGTCGCCGTCCCGCCCGGGCCGGCGGTCCCGTCCCCGCAGCCCGCGCTCCTGCGACGTCCACGTCCACAACGCCCGCACCTGCACCTGCAACGCCTGGAGAGAACCGCCGATGAGCAGCCCTGCACCCACCCGGTCCGCCGCCGGGGCGACCGTCGACCCGGCCGCCGGTCCGGCGGCGGTCGCCCCCGTCGAGCAGCAGGGGCGGATGACCCACCGGCAGATCCTCAGCGCGCTGTCGGGGATGTTGCTGGCGATGTTCGTGGCGTTCCTGTCCTCGACCGTCGTCTCCAACGCGCTGCCGACGATCATCACCGACCTGCGGGGCACGCAGAGCCAGTACACCTGGGTGGTCACCGCCACCCTGCTGGCCTCGACCGCCTCCACGCCGATCTGGGGCAAGCTCGCCGACCTGTTCAGCAAGAAGCTGCTGATCCAGATCTCGATCGTGGTCTTCATCGTCGGCTCGATGCTGGCCGGGCTCTCGGGGTCGCTGCCGACGCTGATCGGCTGGCGGGTGCTGCAGGGCCTGGGGCTGGGCGGGCTGCAGGCGCTGGTGCAGATCGCGATGGCCGCGATGATCAGCCCGCGGGAGCGGGGCCGGTACTCCGGGCTGCTCGGCTCGGTGATGGCGGTCGCCACCGTCGGCGGCCCGCTGATCGGTGGCCTGCTGGTCGACACCAGCTGGCTGGGCTGGCGCTGGTGCTTCTTCGTCGGCGTCCCGTTCGCGGCAGTCGCCCTGGTGCTGCTGCAGCGCACCCTGCACCTGCCGGTGACCAAGCGGGACGTCTCCATCGACTACCTGGGTGCGGCGTTCCTGACCGCCGGCGTCTCGGCCCTGTTGATCTGGGTGACCCTGGCCGGGGACAGCTTCGCCTGGGCGTCGGTGGAGACCGCCCTGTTCGTCGGGGGCGGCGTGCTCGCCATCGTGGCCTTCGTCGTCACCGAGCTGCGGGCGAAGGAGCCGATCGTCCCCCTCCGGCTGTTCCGGGACCGGACGACGACCCTGGCGATCATCGCCAGCGTCGCCATCGGTGTCGCGATGTTCGGCTCCACGGTCTTCCTCGGCCAGTACCTGCAGATCTCCCGTGGCTACTCGCCGACGGCAGCCGGCCTGCTCACCATCCCGATGGTCGGCGGCCTGCTCGTCTCCTCGACCGTCTCCGGGATCCTGATCACCCGCACCGGGTTCTGGAAGCGCTACCTGGTCGCCGGTTCGTTGCTGGTGGCCCTCGGGTTCGGCCTGCTGGCCACGATCGACCACGCCACGGACATGGTCGTGCTGTGCGTCTTCCTCACCGTGCTCGGCACCGGCATCGGCATGACCATGCAGAACCTCGTACTGGCCGTGCAGAACACCGTGGCCGCCACCGACCTGGGGGCGGCCAGCTCGGCGGTGGCGTTCTTCCGCAGCCTCGGCGGCACGATCGGGGTCTCGGTGCTCGGCGCGGTGCTCTCCAGCCGGGTGGGCACGCTGATCCAGTCGGGGGTGGCCGACGTCCCGGGGGCATCGGCTGGGTCCCAGGACATCGGGCTGGCCAGCCTGGCCGACGCCCCTGCGCCGATCCAGGCGCTGATCCGGGTCTCCTACGGCGACGCGACCGGGCGGGTCTTCCTCATCGCGGCGGTGCTGTCGATCGTCACGATCGTGGCCGTCCTGCTCATCCGGGAGGTCGCGCTGCGCACCGAGACCGGTGACGAGCGGCTGCAGACCGAGGCCGGGCCCGACACGACCGCCGACGTCGACCGGCAGCTGGCCGGCCGGCGCGGCTGACGCCCGGGACGCGCAGAGGCCCGTCTCCCCGACGGGGAGACGGGCCGCTGTGCGGTTCCAGGCGCCCGGCGAGCCCGGGGGCGCTGCCTCAGAGGAGGCTGGCGTCCAGGGTGATGTCCACGGCGGCCAGCGCCTTGCTCACCGGGCAGCCGGCCTTGGCGGCCTGGGCGGCCTTGTCGAAGCCGGCGGCGTCGAGCCCGTCGACCTCGCCGCGCACGGTCAGCGCGATCGCGGTGATCGTCGGGGCGCCGTCCTGCTGGCCGAGGGTCACGTCCGCACTCACCTCGAGCGACTGCGTCGTGCCACCGGCCTTGCCGATCTCGCTGGAGAGCGCCATGGCGTAGCAGGACGAGTGGGCGGCGGCGATGAGCTCCTCGGGGCTGGTGGTGCCCCCGGCCTCGTCAGCGGCCCGCTTGGGGAAGCTGACGTCGAACGTGCCGACCTTCGAGCTGGAGAGCTCGACCTGGCCGGAGCCCTCCTGCAGGGAGCCGTTCCAGGCAGTGCGTGCGGTACGGGTGGGCATCGGACCTCCTCCTCGTCGGTGACGGCCGCGACGCAGGGCTGCGCCGCGGCCGGACACCGGTTCTGACGGGGTCAACCGTTCCCGGCCGGCGGTGTTCCCGCCACCGGGACGCGCTCGGCCCGGCTCGAGGTCGTCAGACCGGGGTGATCGCGCGGGTCTCGGCCACCCGCTCGGTGATCAGCCGCAGCTGGGCCTTCAACTCGTCGAACTGCGCCTGGTTCAGGGCCAGGGCGTCGATCATCTCCGCGGAGATCGAGCAGGCGGGGCCCTGCAGCGCCCGGCCGGCGTCGGTCAGCCGGACGGAGACCGACCGCTCGTCGTCGGCCCGGCGGTGCCGGGTCACCAGGCCCGCGGCGGTGAGCCGCTTGAGCAGGGGGGACAGGGTGCCGGAGTCGAGTGCCAGGCGGGTGCCCAGCTGCCCGACGCTCTGCCCGTCCTCCTCCCACAGCAACATGAGGACGAGGTACTGGGGATAGGTGACCCCCAGCTCGTCCAGCATGGGGCGGTATCGGGCGGTGACCGCACGTGAGGCCGCGTAGAGCGCGAAACAGAGCTGATCGTCGAGAGCGACGCTCGGCGACGGGGTGTCTGTCATGTGGCAAGAGTAGGGCGCGATCCGGCTGTAGGCAGCCGTGTGGCCCAAGTCGTCGCGTTTTCTGCCAGGGTCGGAGGCCGCGGGGAGTCGGTCGGACGACCCTGGACGCCGCCAGGTTGAGTGGAACAGACTCAAGTCCTGCTCCGTTGAGCTCGACGAGACAGTCCCGTGCCGCAGGAGAGGACAGACCCACCCGCCATGCAGAGCAAGCTCACCACCCGTTCGCAGGAGGCCCTCGCCGCCGCTCAGCGGCTGGCGGTCGACCGGGGCCAGGCGGCCCTCGAGCCCCTGCACCTGCTGGTCGCCCTGCTCGAGCAGACCGACGGCATCGCCGGGCCGCTCCTGCAGGCCACCGGCGCCGACCCGGCCGACGTCCGGGCCAAGGCCGACGCCGCGGTGCGCCGGATGCCGAGCGTCAGCGGCTCCACCGTGGCCGCCCCCGCGCCGTCCCGGGAGCTGCTGCGGGCGATCAACGCCGCCGGCGAGCAGGCCGGTGCGCTCGGCGACGAGTACGTCTCCACCGAGCACCTGCTGGTCGGCCTGGCCACCACGGAGGGGGAGGCCGGCGCCGTCCTGACCGGTGCCGGTGCCACGCGGGACGCCCTGGTCGCGGCGTTCCGCACGGTCCGTGGCAACCGCAAGGTCACCAGCCCGGACCCGGAGAACACGTTCCAGGCGCTGGAGAAGTACGCCGTGGACCTCACCGCCCGGGCCCGGGAGGGCCGGATGGACCCGGTCATCGGCCGCGACACGGAGATCCGCCGGGTGGTGCAGGTGCTCTCCCGGCGCACCAAGAACAACCCCGTCCTGATCGGTGAGCCCGGCGTCGGGAAGACCGCGATCGTCGAGGGCCTGGCCCAGCGGATCGTCGCCGGCGACGTGCCGGAGAGCCTCAAGGGCAAGCGGCTGATGGCGCTGGACCTCAGCGCGATGGTGGCCGGGGCGAAGTACCGCGGTGAGTTCGAGGAACGGCTCAAGGCCGTCCTCCAGGAGATCACCGAGGCCGAGGGCCAGGTCGTCACCTTCATCGACGAGCTGCACACCATCGTCGGCGCCGGCGCCAGCGGTGACTCCGCGATGGACGCCGGCAACATGATCAAGCCGATGCTCGCCCGTGGTGAGCTTCGGATGGTCGGCGCGACGACGCTCGACGAGTTCCGCGAGCACATCGAGAAGGACCCGGCGCTGGAGCGCAGGTTCCAGCAGGTCTACGTCGGGGAGCCGTCGGTCGAGGACACCATCGGGATCCTGCGTGGCCTCAAGGAGCGCTACGAGGTGCACCACGGGGTGCGGATCACCGACGGGGCCATCGTGGCGGCCGCGACCCTGTCCGACCGCTACGTCACCGCCCGCTTCCTCCCGGACAAGGCGATCGACCTCGTCGACGAGGCCGCCAGCCGGCTGCGGATGGAGATCGACAGCCGGCCGGTCGAGGTCGACGAGGTCGAGCGGGTCGTGCGCCGGCTGGAGATCGAGGAGATGGCGCTGGCCAAGGAAGACGACCCGGCGTCCCTCCAGCGGCTGGAGACGCTGCGCTCGGAGCTCGCCGACCGTCGGGAGGCGCTGGGCGAGCTGACCGCCCGCTGGCAGCAGGACAAGACCGCCATCGACCGGATCCAGCACACCAAGGAGGAGCTGGAGGGGGTGCGGCTGGAGGCCGAGCGCGCCGAGCGGGACGGCGACCTGGCCCGGGTCGCCGAGCTGCGCTACGGCCGCATGCCCGCGCTGGAGCGGGCGCTGTCCGAGGCCGAGGCGTCGGTCGCGGCCAGCGACTCCATGCTGAAGGAGGAGGTCGGCGCCGACGACATCGCCGAGGTCGTGCAGGCCTGGACCGGGATCCCGGCCGGCCGGCTGCTGGAGGGCGAGACGCAGAAGCTGCTCCGGATGGAGGAGGAGCTCGCCCACCGGGTCGTCGGGCAGCCCGAGGCCGTCCGGGCCGTCTCCGACGCCGTCCGCCGGGCACGGTCCGGCGTCGCCGACCCGGACCGGCCGACCGGCTCCTTCCTGTTCCTCGGGCCCACCGGCGTCGGCAAGACGGAGCTGGCCAAGGCGCTGGCGGAGTTCCTCTTCGACGACGAGCGGGCGATGGTCCGGATCGACATGAGCGAGTACTCCGAGAAGCACTCGGTGGCCCGGCTGGTCGGCTCGCCGCCCGGGTACGTCGGCTACGAGGCCGGCGGCCAGCTCACCGAGGCGGTGCGGCGCCGCCCGTACACGGTGGTGCTGCTCGACGAGGTCGAGAAGGCCCACCCCGACGTCTTCGACGTGCTGCTGCAGGTCCTCGACGACGGCCGGCTCACCGACGGGCAGGGCCGCACGGTCGACTTCCGCAGCACGATCCTCGTCCTGACGTCGAACCTCGGGTCGCAGGTGATCGCCGACCAGTCGATCCCCGACGCGCAGAAGCGGCAGGCCGTGCAGGACGTCGTGCGGTCGCACTTCAAGCCGGAGTTCCTCAACCGGCTGGACGACGTGGTCACGTTCCGCGCGCTCGGCTCCGAGGAGCTGGTCGGGATCGTCGACATCCAGGTCGAGGTGCTCGCCCGCCGGCTGGCCGCCCGCCGGCTCTCCCTGCGGGTGACCGACGCCGCCCGGGAGTGGCTGGCGCTGAACGGCTTCGACCCGGTCTACGGGGCCCGGCCGCTGCGCCGGCTGGTGCAGTCGGCGATCGGTGACCAGCTCGCCCGGGCCCTGCTCGCCGGCGAGGTCCGCGACGGCGACGAGGTCGTCGTCGACTGGGCGGCGGACGTGGCCGAGGGCGACGCCGGGCTCACCGTCACCCGGGGACCGGTGCCCGGGGAGCCGGCCACCGAGCCCGGTCCGACGACGGCACCGGCCCCGCCGGCGCTCGGTCCCGGCGCCGGCGAGTGAGGCGCCGTGCCCGCCGTCGGCGACGGCGGGCACGGTCCGCTCCGGGTCAGTTCGTGACGTCCTGGAGGCACTGCTCGTAGGCGGCCTGGTCACCGGTCTGGCTGAACTCGTCGATGCAGGTCTCGGCGGTGGTCACGAAGAACACCGCAGCGGCCAGGATGATCGCCCCGAGCACCAGGCCGATGGCCCCGGTCACGATCCCGCCGATCGGCATGCCGCGGTTGTCGGCACGCCGGGCCTTGACCCGGCGCAGCGCGACGATGCCCAGGATGATCGCCAACAGCCCCAGCACGATGCCGGGGACGCCGAGGAAGAAGGCCCCCGGCAGGGACAGGATGCCCAGGACCAGGGAGGCGATCCCGAGCCCGTTGGACTTCTGGGGTGCGCCGTACCCGCTCTGCTGCTGCCCGTAGGGGTCAGGCTGGCCGTACTGGATCGGCTGGCCGTACGCGGCGGCCTGACCGTAGGCAGCGGGCTCACCGTAGGCGCCGGCTCCGGGCTGGCCGTAGCCGTGGGCACCGCCCTGCTCCGGGCGGTCGTCGCCGGGACGGGAGGGGTCGGGCGGCGGTGCTGGGGGCGTCGTCACCCTCCCGAGCGTAAGGCGTCGGCGAGGAGGTGGCAGCCACGGCGGCCCGCCGGAGGTCGCCCGGAAGGGTGGCCCGGGCGGCGGGACCGTGCCGGATCCGATGCCGAGGGGATGCGGATGCGCGACGATCGAGGACGTCCATCCGCGCAGGTCGACCGAGGAGCTGTCATGACGTCAGGACCGCAGGACCCGCACCAGGGCGGGTACGGGCAGCAGCCGCCGGAGGGCAGGCCCCCCGAGTACGGGCAGGGGAGCCGCCAGTACGGCGGTCGCCCCCCGTGGGAGCAGGACGGGTCGGAGCAGTCGTCCTATCCCGCAGCACCCGCCGGGCATCCCGGTGGGGAGGTCGGCGCACCCACCGAACGGCCCACCACCGTCAAGGCCGGCATCGCCGCCTTCCTGGTCAACACCCTGCTCAACGCGCTCGGCAGCATCCTGCTCTTCACCGACCTGGAGGGGTACCGGGCCGAGCTGGCCGAGATCGGTGGCCTCACCGACGAGCAGGTCTCGACGGCCGCGACCGTCGGCTTCGTCATCAGCCTGGTGTTCATCGTCGCGTTCCTGGCCGTGCTCTGGTTCGCCTGGCAGGGCCGCAACTGGGCGCGCATCGTGCTCTGGGTGCTCGGGGGGCTGAGCCTGCTCGCGGGGCTGACCGGCACGATGGGGACCGGTGGCTTCCTGGCTGTGCTGCAGCTGATGTTGGTCCTGGCCGGCATCGTGCTGCTGGCGCTCAAGCCGTCCAACGACTGGTACCGCGCCGAGGCCCAGCGTCGGAAGCGCTTCTGACCCAGGTCAGCGGGACGACCGGCTGCGTGGGCCGGACGAGGCCCACGCGGTCGTCGTCCGGGCCAGCAGGCTGGTCCCGGCGGCCGCGCAGAGCACCAGCACCAGCAGCGACGAGGCCGCCACCCCACCGGTCAGGAAGGTCGCGCCGAGGGTGAGCAGGCCCAGCGGCACGCTGACCGCCAGCCCGGTCCACCTCGCCCACGCCCGGCCGCGGGCGAGGAACACCGCGGAGACGGCGGCCAGCACCCCGAACACCACGGCCTGACCCAGGTTCAGCAGGACCGCTCGCTCGGCGTCGGAGCGCGGCGAACCGGGCTGCGCCTCGGCGAGGGTGTCGATCACGGTGTCCCGGACGGCGAAGGTGAGCAGCGCGTTCAGCAGGAGGAGCACGCCCAGGGCGGCCAGCACCGCGATCGACACCTTGACCGAGGTCGGGGTCTCCGGGCCGGCCGGACCGGGGGGCGTGGGGCTGCTGCTCACCGCGTCAGAGTGGCACGCCGGGGCGGCACCCCGGTCTCCTGCCGCGCCGGGTGCGATGCTGGCGGCGGCCGGCGCACCACACCACCGTGGGCGACCGGTGACCGACACCAGGAGGACAGCCGCAGTGATGGCCCCCCGGCAGACCCGAACCGCCGTCCCGTCCCGGATCGGCGGGCTCCTCGCCGTCCCCGTCCTCCTGGCCGGGATCGCCGGCTGCAGCGGGTCCGACGACGGACCGACCGCACGCGCCACCCCCAGCGCCACGGCCACCGAGACCAGTGCGGCACCGACGTCGGAGGCGGCCGCGGCGCCCACCGGACCGATCGGACCCGGGTGCGAGCTGGTCTTCCCCGCCGCGGCCGACGGGACGCCGGCGGACCTGTCGGCCCAGTCGGTGAGCGCGGCGGTGGGCGCCAACCCGCAGCTGAGCACCCTCACCGCGGCCGTGGGCGCGGCCAACCTGGTCGACGTCCTCAACACCCGGGAGGACATCACCGTGCTCGCGCCGACGAACGCCGCCTTCGACGCGCTCGGCCCCGACGCGGTGCCCGCGCTGCTCGGTGACGTCCCGCGGCTGACCGCGCTGCTGACCCACCACGTCCTGCCCGGTCGGCTGGCGCCGGCCGACCTCGTCGGCGACCACGTCACCCTCTACGGCGACCCGATCACCGTGGCCGGGCCACCCGAGGCGCCGACCGTCGCCGCGGAGGGCACCGTGGCCGGCGCCGCCCCGGCGACCGTGGTCTGCGGCGACGTCCCGACGGCGAACGCCACCGTCTACGTCATCGACCAGGTGCTCGCCCCCGCAGGCTGAGCCGGGTCGCGCTCAGCGGGTCCCGGTCACCGACACCCGCTCCGGCGACCTCAGTAGGGTCGGCGAGATGAACGCCCCTGCTCCGGCCCACCCCGACCGCGACCGGCTGCGCGAGCTCATCGTCGACCTCGCCGTCGTGCACGGGAAGGTCACGCTCTCCTCCGGCCAGGAGGCCGACTGGTACATCGACCTGCGCCGGGTGACGCTGCACCACGAGGCCGCCCCGCTGGTGGGCCGGGTGATGCGCCAGCTCACCGGCGACCTGCGCTACGACGTGGTCGGTGGGCTGACCCTGGGCGCCGACCCGGTCGCCACCGCGATGCTGCACGCCGCCGCGGGCGGCGAGGGGTTCCTGGACGCCTGCGTGGTGCGCAAGGCGACCAAGACGCACGGGATGCAGCGGCGGATCGAGGGGCCCGACGTCGCCGGCCGCACGGTGCTGGTCGTCGAGGACGTCTCCACCACCGGGAGCAGCCCGCTCGCCGCCGTGGCGGCGCTGCAGGAGGCCGGTGCCGAGGTGCTGGGCGTGGCCGTGATCGTCGACCGCGGCGCCCGCGCGGCCGTCGAGGCGGCCGGCCTGGAGTACCGCGCGGCGTTCGAGCTCGCCGACCTCGGGCTCTCCTGATCGTCAGGCCCCGCTCCGGGAGGGCACCGCAGCCGCGTCAGGGCCGTACGGTGACCGGGTGACCGCCCTCACGACGACGTGGGTCCGCGAGCTCCAGGACGCTCTGGGCCCGGACAGCGTGCTCACCGACCCCGACGTCACCGCCGCCTACGCGCGGGACCAGGCGATGCTGGCCGAGGCCGGGCTGCCGGCCGCGGTGGCGCTGCCGCGCAGCACCGAGGAGGTGTCGGCGGTGCTGCGGCTGGCCAGCCGGCACGGGATCCCGGTGGTGCCGCGCGGCGCCGGTTCGGGGCTGGTCGGCGCGGCCAACGCGGTCGACGGGTGCATCACGCTGGCGCTGACCCGGATGGACGCCGTCCTGGAGGTCGCACCGGCCGACCGGCTCGCCGTCGTCCAGGCCGGCGTGGTGAACAAGACGCTGCGCGACGCCGTCCGGGAGCACGGGCTGTTCTACCCACCCGACCCGGCCAGCTACGACTGGTGCACCCTCGGCGGCAACCTGGCGATGAACTCCGGCGGGCTGTGCTGCGTCAAGTACGGGGTCACCACCGACTACGTGCTCGGCCTGGAGGTCGTTCTCGCCGACGGCCGGGTGCTGCGCACCGGACGGCGCACGGTGAAGGGCGTCGCCGGCTACGACCTGGCCCGGCTGTTCGTCGGTTCCGAGGGCACCCTGGGCGTGATCACCGAGGCGACGCTGGCCCTGCGCCCCGCCCCGCAGCCGCCGGTCACGCTGGTCGCCAGCTTCGGCACGAGCGCGCAGACCGGCCAGGTCGTCGAGCGGGTGGTCACCAGCGGCCTGGTGCCGAGCATGCTCGAGGTGATGGACCGCACCTGCATCCGCGCGGTCGACGACCTGATGAAGGCCGACCTGGACCGTGACGCGGCGGCGCTGCTGCTGGCCCAGTCCGACAGCGGCGGCGACGTGGCCCTCGCCGAGATCGCCGCGCTGACCCGGCTGTGCGAGGAGGCCGGCGCGGACTTCGTGCACTCCACGGACGACCCGGCCGAGGGCGACCTGCTGATGACCGCCCGGCGGATGGCGCTGCCGGCGCTGGAGCGGCTGGGCAGCAGCCTGCTCCTCGACGACGTCGCCGTCCCGCGGTCGCGGGTGGCCACCTTCATCGACGGCTGCGACGCCATCGCCGCCTCCGCCGGGCTGGTGATCGGGGTCGTCGGGCACGCCGGTGACGGCAACATGCACCCGACCGTCGTGTTCGACGGCGCCGACCCCGACCAGTGCACCCGGGCCTACGCCGCCTTCGACGCCATCCTGGAGCTCGGGCTGTCCCTCGGCGGGACCATCACCGGCGAGCACGGCGTCGGCACGATCAAGGCCGACTGGCTGGAGCGGGAGATCGGACCGGTGTCCCTCTCCGTGCACCAGGCGATCAAGCACGCGCTCGACCCGGCGGGGCTGCTGAACCCCGGGAAGATGTTCCGCCGGGCCGCCGCCGGCGACCTGGCCGCCGTCTCGGGGCTCCTCGGCGCCTGAGGCGACCGGCGGTGGGAGGCTGCGGGGCATGACCGAGCGACTGGTGGTGGTCGGCGGCGACGCGGCCGGGATGTCGGCGGCCGCCCAGGCCCGGCGCCTGCGCACGGCGGCCGACCTGGAGATCGTCGTCCTGGAGCAGAGCGACGTCGTCTCCTACTCCGCCTGCGGCATCCCCTACTGGGTCGCCGGGCAGGTGAGCGACCGGGACGACCTGATCGCCCGGACGCCGGCCGAGTTCGCCGCCAGCGACATCACCGTGCACACCGGGACGCGGGCCGAGGCGATCGACCTGGACGCCGGGGTGGTGCACGCCGGCGGGGGCGCGCGGTTCGGCTACGACCGGCTGGTCGTGGCCACCGGGGGACGGCCCACCCGCCCCCCGATCCCCGGACTGGACGCCCCCGGGGTGTTCGGCGTGCACCGGCTGGACGACGGCGCGGCGGTCCGGGCGGCGATCGACGCGCTGCCCACCGACCGGCCACGGCGCGGGCTGGTCCTCGGTGGTGGCTACATCGGGCTGGAGATGGCCGAGGCCCTGCAGTGCCGGGGTCTGGAGGTCACCGTCGTCCTCGCCGACCCGCTGCCGATGCAGCTGCTCGACGCCGACATGGGCCAGCGGGTCTGCGACGGCCTGGAGGCCATGGGCATGACCGTGCACACCGACCAGGCGGTGCGCGAGGTGCTCCTGGACCCGGACGGCCGGGCCTGCGGGGTGCGCACCGACGTCGGCACGTACGAGGCCGACCTGATCGTCCTCGGGCTGGGCATGGGGCCCGAGGCGTCGCTGGCGGCCGAGGCCGGGCTGGCGATCGGGCCGACCGGCGCGGTCGACGTCGACCGGAGCCAGCGCTGCCGGGACCACCCGGAGGTCTTCGCCGCCGGCGACTGCGCGCAGACGTTCCACCGGGTCACCGGCGAGGTCGCGCACGTCGCGCTGGGCACGCACGCCAACAAGCAGGGCCGGGTCGCCGGCTCGGTGATCGGTGGCCGGCCCGCCCGGTTCGCCGGGGTGCTCGGCACCGCGGTGACCAAGGTGGGGGAGCTGGAGATCGGGCGGACCGGGCTGTGCACCACCCAGGCCGAGGACGCCGGGTTCGCCTACCGCACCGACGTCATCGAGGCGACCACCCGGGCCGGCTACTTCCCGGGCGCGGAGCAGATCGCGGTCAAGCTGGTCACCGAGGCCGGCTCGGGGCAGCTGCTCGGGGCGCAGGTGGTGGGCGGGCCGGGGTCGGGCAAGCGGATCGACGTGCTGGCCACGGCGATCTGGGCGGGGTTGACCGCCGAGGAGCTGGCCGGCAGCGACCTCTCCTACGCCCCGCCGTTCTCGCCCACCTACGACCCGGTGGTGGTCGCCGCCCGCGCCGTCAGCCGCATCGAGCAGGGCTGACCGGGGGCCGGGCGCCCCACCGGTGACCACCCGGCGCGATACTGACCGCGAGCAGAGCCGCCGGTCCCGACGTCAGGAGAGCACCGCATGCCCATCGCGACCCCCGAGGTCTACGCCGACATGATCACCCGGGCGAAGGAGGGCGGGTTCGCCTACCCGGCGATCAACTGCACCTCGTCCGAGACGGTCAACGCCGCGCTGCGCGGCTTCGCCGACGCCGGCAGTGACGGGATCATCCAGTTCTCCACCGGGGGTGCGGAGTTCGGCTCGGGCACCCGGGTCAAGGACATGGTGACCGGTGCGGTGGCGCTGGCCGAGTTCGCCCACGTGGTCGCCGCGAAGTACCCGGTCAACGTCGCGCTGCACACCGACCACTGCCCCAAGGACAAGCTGGACAGCTACGTACGCCCGCTGATCGCCGTCTCCCAGGAGCGGGTCGACGCCGGCCAGGAGCCGCTGTTCCAGTCGCACATGTGGGACGGCTCGGCCATCGAGCTGACCGAGAACCTGGAGATCGGCCAGGAGCTCATCGAGAAGTGCGCCGCGGCCAAGATCGTGCTCGAGGTGGAGATCGGCGTCGTCGGCGGCGAGGAGGACGGCGTCGCCCACGAGATCAACGAGAAGCTCTACACCGCCGACGGTGACTTCGTCCGCACGGCCGAGGCCCTCGGGCTCGGGGAGAAGGGCGTCTACCTGCTGGCGGCGACCTTCGGGAACGTGCACGGGGTCTACAAGCCGGGCAACGTGAAGCTCCGCCCCGACGTGCTCCAGCGCGGGCAGGCCGTCGTCGCGGAGCAGTTCGGCCTCGGCGAGGGCGCCAAGCCGTTCAACCTGGTGTTCCACGGCGGTTCGGGTTCTGCGCTCGAGGAGATCCGCGAGGCGCTGTCCTACGGCGTGGTGAAGATGAACGTCGACACCGACACCCAGTACGCGCTGACCCGGGCGATCGCCGGCCACATGTTCAGCAACTACGACGGCGTCCTCAAGGTCGACGGCGAGGTCGGGGTCAAGAAGACCTACGACCCGCGCACCTACATGAAGCTGGCCGAGGTGAGCATGGCCGACCGGATCGTGGAGGCCTGCGAGCACCTGCTCTCCGCCGGCCAGTCGCAGGCGGGCTGAGCCGTGACCCACGCACACCGCAACCTGCTCGGCGAGCCGGCACCCACCCTGCTGCCGGGGATCCCCGCGGCCGACGACGCGCTGGCCGCCGGCGCCGACCCGGCGGAGGTCGCCGCCGGGCACCCCACCTCCAGCGCCGCCTGGGCCGCCCTGGCCGAGACCGCGCTGGAGGCCGGTCGGACCATCGAGGCCTACGCCTACGCCCGCACCGGGTACCACCGCGGGCTGGACGCGCTGCGCCGCAACGGCTGGAAGGGCTACGGCCCCGTGCCGTGGTCGCACGAGCCGAACCGCGGGTTCCTGCGCTGCGTCACCGTGCTGGCCACGGCGGCCGGGCGGATCGGCGAGGTCGACGAGCAGGAGCGCTGCACCCAGCTGCTGCGCGACTGCGACCCCACGCTGGCCCCCTGACGCAGCACCCTGCTGCCGACTGAGCAGTTCGGGTCGCTCCCCGCGGCGTGTCCGCGCGGGTCGGCGACCACGACTGCTCAGTCAGCGCGGCCACAGGCAGGGCGCCCGGGGCGAGATACGGATCATGATCGTCCTGATGCCGAGACCCGGCGGTCTCGTTAGCGTCAAGATCCAGTCGGCGCCACGGGGCGCCGCCTCGACAAGAGAGGCAGGCCATGGCCACCTTGCTCTGGATCCTCGCCGTCGTCCTGGTCGTCGCCGGGGTCGTCGCGATCGTCCGCAAGCAGATCATCTGGGGGATCGTGCTGATCGTCCTCGGGCTGCTGGTCGGCCCCGGAGGCGTCAGCGTCTTCACCTGAGCTGCCCCCGGTGGGGCCGAGAGGCATCTCGGCCCCACCGGGGGAGTCAGGGCACCAGGATCGCGCGGCCGCGGACCCGGCCGGCGTCGAGGTCGTCGATCGCCGACTGGAAATCCGTCAGCGCGTACTTCGCGGTGTGCAGCGTGACCTTCTGCTGCGCCGCCAGCGCCATCAGGTCGACCAGGTCGTCGTAGCTCCCGACCAGGTTGCCCAGCACGTTGATCTCCGCCGACACCAGGTCGATCGTCGGCACGTCGACGTTCTCCCCGTACCCGACGACCAGGTAGTCCCCGGCCCGCCGGGTCATCGCCAGGCCCTCCTTGGTGGAGCCGCCCTCGCCGACGAAGTCGATGACCACCTCGGCGCCGTGCCCACCGGTGAGCTCGCGCACCTGCTCGACCTGGCTGCCGTCGGCGACGATCCCCCGGTCGGCGCCGATCGACTCGGCCAGCTTCACCGCCTCGGGGTTGCGGTCGACCACGATCAGCTCGGCCGGCGAGAGCGCCTTGAGCACCTGGATGCCGATGTGCCCGAGCCCGCCGGCGCCGATCATGACGCACCGGAATCCCGGCCGCAGCCGGCGGGCCGCCTTGGCCACCGCGTGGTAGGCGGTGAGCCCGGCGTCCGCCAGGGCCGCGACGTCCGCGGGCTCCAGCGAGTCGTCGATCCGCACCACGCTGCGGGCCGTGGTCTTCAGGTACTCGGCGTACCCGCCGTCGCTGTCGATGCCGGGGAACTGCGAGTTCTCGCAGTGCACGTCGTCCCCGGACCGGCAGGCGCGGCACAGCCCGCAGGTCACCAGCGGGTGCAGGATCACCTTGTCGCCCTCGGCGACGTGGCTGACGGCGCTGCCCACGGCCGCCACCCAGCCGGCGTTCTCGTGCCCGATCGTGTACGGCAGCGTGACCTGGGACTTCTCCGCCCACTGCCCTTCCAGGATGTGCAGGTCGGTGCGGCAGACCCCGGCGCCGCCGATCTTCACTATGACGTCGTGCGGGCCGGTGACCTCCGGCTGCGGGACGTCGTCCAGCCGGAGCGGCTCTTGGTACCCGGTGACGCGGACGGCTCTCATGACAGGACCTCCAGGGGGAGCAGGGAACGGGAGTCGGCGTCCGGCCGGGGCGACTGGTCGGCCTCGGCGCCGGGGTAGCGGGTGGCCAGCAGGCCGCGGCAGAAGTGCGCGTTGCCGTCGACGGAGATGCGCACCGACCGCGCCCGCCGCAGGAACAGGGCGGCGTCGGCCGGGGACGGGCGGGTGCCGTCGGCGGCGACCAGCACCGCGGCGCCCGGGTCGGTCGGCAGGCCGAGGGTGGCCCGCCGGCGCCGCAGCGCACCGGTGGTCGGCTCGTCCGGGGGGAGGTCGCCGAGGGTGGTGTGCAGCAGGTCCGCCTCGGTGCGCGAGCGGTCGGCGCGCAGCAGGGCGGTCAGCGCCCGCTCCATCGCCGCGGTGTGCGCCTTGCGGTGGAAGGTGGCCCGCAGCTCGTCGAGCGACTCCTCCGCCTCGTGCCCGAACGTGCCCCGGTACCCGGCCCCCGCGGCCAGGCCGCGGTTGATCAGGTCGGAGTCGTGGTGGTCGTCGAGCTCCACCACCACCCGGCCGACCCTGGGGACGGCGGAGACCGCGTCGTGGGCGTCGGCGCACATCAGCCAGGCGAAGTTCGGGGCGCAGAACGACGTCGGAAGCCGCAGGTGCACCTCGACGTCCGCGCCCCGGACGGCCACCGACCGGACGAAGCCGAGGTCGGTGACCGGCTCGTCGAGCTCCGGGTCGACGACGCTGCCCAGCGCAGCACGGACCTGCGCCTCCGTCACCACCGCCGTCAGGGTCGCCGTCATCAGGACATCGCCAGGTCGGCGGCGTCCGGCTGGCGGGGCCCGGTGGCCGGCTCGTCGGCGTCGGGCAGCCGCAGGTGCTCGGGCACCGGGATGTCGTAGAGCTTCGCGGCGTTGAGCCCGAGCACCTTCTTCTTCACGTCGGTGGTCAGCGGCGCGTACTCGGCCAGGTCCTCCGGGATCTGGAAGTCCACGAACCGCTCGACCAGCCAGGTCGGGGTCCAGAGCGCGTAGTCGCTGGAGAACAGGATCCGGTCCTCGCCGAGCCAGTAGACGAGCTCGCCCATGATCTGGGCGAAGTACCGCGGCCGGGTGTGGATGAACGGGATCGCCACCGCCAGACCCGCGTGCACGTTGGGCTCCTGGGTGGCGATCCAGCAGAAGTCCTCCAGCCGGGGCAGCCCGCAGTGCTCGACGATGAAGTTGAGGTCGGTGAAGTCGGTGGCCACGTGGTCGACGTCGGCGACGTCGAAGGCATCCCGGTCCAGCGGTCGGATCGTCGGGCCCTTGTGGATGTGGATGTTCCGGATCCCGAGCTCGCGGCAGACCTCCAGGTAGCGGTAGGCCATCGGGTCGGTGAGCTTCCAGCCGCGGGACTCCCCGTGCCAGTCGGCCGTGTAGAGCTTCACGCCCGTGAGCCCGAAGCGTTCGGCGTCCGCACGCAGCTGGTCCAGGCCGTTCTCCCCGTCCCGCGGGTCCCACCAGTGGTTGTAGGTGAGCTGGTCCGGGTGGGCCTGGGTGAGGGCGAACGCCTCCTCGGTCTGACCGAACCCCCGGTGGTAGAACTCGCCGAGCCGGGCCGGCTGGAAGATCGCGTGGTCGACGATGCCGTTGCCGAAGACGTCGCGCATCAGCCGCTCGCCGCCCTGGTAGAGGTACTCCTCGTACGGCCAGACCTCGGACTCGGGGCTGAGGTTGCGGTGGTAGTCGTAGAAGCAGTCGATGAACTGCTTGCCGTGCACGTTCCGCTGGTTCTCCGGTCGCGCGTCCCACAGCGCGATGTGCGCGTCCACCACGAAGTAGTCGACGCCGTCCTTGCTGTACATGGGTCCTCCTCGACTCCCTCCCGCCCGCGTCGTTGCGGGCCGGAGCACCTCGGGATCGACGGTAGGTGTGGCATGGACCACAATGAGGGGGTCTGCTGTCTCACTTTGAGACACCTGGGGCCCGGGTCCGCCGCCGGCCGCAGCCGCGCCCCGTCGACACCCGCAGCTCCGCTCGCCAGCGTCCCGAGGAGGGCCGCCGTGTCACCTCCACCTCCGGACCGGCTGCGGCCGGCCGGTGCAGCGGGGCTCGACCGGCCGAGCAGCGCTGCGCGGGTCCGTGCCTCCTGGCAGCGCAGCGAGCGCTACGGGGTCACCCCGGAGGAGGTGGTGCCGGTCTACGTCGACGGGGTGCCGACCGACTCGCTGTTCTACGAGTGCGGTGCGGAGGTGGTCCGTGGGCTGCACGGCACCCTGGCCGGTGAACCGGTCGGTTTCATGCTGACCGACCCGCAGGGGCTCGTCCTGGCCCGCTGGTGCGACGACGAGACGATCAACCGCTCGCTGGACCGCGTGCACCTGGCGCCGGGCTTCTACTTCGGCGAGCAGACCGCGGGCACCAACGGGCTCGGCCTCGCTCTCGCCGACCGGGTGCCGACCCTGGTCCACGGTCCGGAGCACTACGTCGCGCCGCTGCGCCGCTACACCTGCGCCGCCGTGCCGGTCCTGGACCCGCGCACCGGTGGGCTGGTGGGCAGCATCAACCTCACCACCTGGTCCGACGCCTCCTCGGAGCTGTTGCTGGCGCTGGCCCAGGCCGCCGCGGGGAACACCGCGGCGCTGATGCAGGTGCGGGCCGGTGGCCAGCTGCTCCGTGCGGCGCCGCGCGGGGAGGTGTTCCACGTGCTGACCGGCCGGCTCGTCGACGGCGCAGCCGACGACCCGTGCGTGTCCCCGGCCTGGCAGGCGGCCGTGGGGGCGGTGCGCGACACGGTCACCGGCGGCCGGCTCGTCGCCGTGGTCGGCGAGCCGGGTGCCGGGCGGACGACGGCGACCTCGCTGGCCCGCCGCGCCACCGGCCTGCGGGAACGGGTGCTGGTCGCCCGGCCACCCGAGCCGGCCGAGGTCGGCGAGTGGCTCACCCTGTGGACGCCGGAGCTGCACGCGCCGGACACCTGCGTCGTGGTCGCCGAGGCCGACACCCTCCCGGTCTGGGCGGCCGAGCAACTGGCCGCGGAGGTCGCCGCCGTCCCGACGACCACGGGCGCGCCGGGGCCCCTGGTGCTCACCGGCTCCTCCTTCACCGCCCTCCCCGGCCCGCTGGCCGCACTGGTGGAGGCGGTCGTCGAGGTGCCCGCCCTGCGTGACCGGCCCGCCGACGTCGAGCCGCTGGCCCGGGCCTTCGCCCGGCAGCTCCGGCACCGCGACGTCGAGTTCACCGCGCGTGCGCTGCGGGCACTGGCCGCGCACGGCTGGCCGGGCAACGTGCGGGAGCTGCGGGCGGCGGTGCGTGCGGCCGCCGCCCGGACCGACCTCGTCGACGTCGCGCACCTGCCGC
This sequence comes from Modestobacter sp. VKM Ac-2985, assembly GCF_026967925.1. Lineage (GTDB taxonomy): Bacteria > Actinomycetota > Actinomycetes > Mycobacteriales > Geodermatophilaceae > Modestobacter. The sequence continues at coordinate 643,813 of NZ_JAPVBI010000002.1, forward strand.
CCGGGGTGCTGTCCGACGGCAGCCGGACGCTCGGCCGACTGGAGCAGCTGGAGCGGGACGAGATCGTGCGCTGCCTGAGCCGCCCCGGGACGACGGTGGTGCACGCCGCCGCCGAACTGGGCCTGTCCCGGGCCACCCTCTACCGCAAGATCGCCCAGTACCGGATCACCGTGTAGCCCGCGACCGCCCGCTCAGCGGTCGTGCTCGGCGGCCCGCAGCGAGTCGCTGAGCCGGGAGAGCTCGTCCCCGCCGGCGACCAGCCGGGTGAGGTCGTGCACGTCGACGTCCTCCCGGGTCAGGTCACCGGCCACCCGCCCCCCGCCGAGCAGCAGGAAGCGGTCGCCGACCAGGTGGGCGTGCTGCGGGCTGTGGGTCACGAACAGCACGGCGAGCCCGGCGTCGCGGGCGGCCACCACCGACTGCAGCACCAGCGCCCGCTGGGCCACCGTCATCGGCGCGGTCGGCTCGTCGATGACCAGGGCGCGGGCGCCGAAGTGCAGGGCGCGGGCGATGGCCAGGCTCTGTCGCTCACCGGCCTGCAGCGCGCTCGCGGCCTGGCCGGGGTCGAGCCCCGGGACGCCCACCCGGGCCATCGCCCGGGTGGTGACCTCCTCGGCCCGTCCGACGTCCAGCCGCCGGAACGGCCACAGCCCGCGGGTCGGTTCGGCGCCGAGGAAGAAGTTCCGCCAGACCGACATCAGCGGTGCGATGGCCAGGTCCTGCCAGACCGTGGCGATCCCGCAGGCGCGGGCTCGCCGCGGGGACCGGAAGCGCTCCGGCCGGCCGTCGACCAGCAGCTCGCCCTCGGCCGGCTGTTGCAGGCCGGAGAGGACGGCGACCAGCGTCGACTTGCCCGAGCCGTTCTCCCCGAGCACGCAGACCACCTCACCCGCCCGCAGGGCCAGCGACACCCGGGACAGCGCCGGCACGCTGCCGAAGCGCACCGTCACGCCCCGCAGCTCCAGCACCGGTGCGGGGGAGCCGTGCGGGGAGAGGTCGGCGGCCGTGCTCACGAGCGGGGCACCGTGCGCAGCCGGCGGCGGACCACGCCGTTGACCAGCAGCGCGACCAGCAGCAACAGGCCGAGGAAGGCCTGGAACCAGCGCGGGTCCCAGTCGGCCAGCGAGAGGCCCTCCCGGGCCACGGCGTAGAGCAGCGCCCCCAGCGCCGCGCCCACGGTCGAGCCGTACCCGCCGGTGAGCAGGCAGCCGCCGATCACCGCCACCACGATGAACTCGATCTCGGTGCCCAGCGCCGGGTCCACCTGCACGCCACCGAGCCGGACCAGCGCCAGCGTGCCGATCAGCCAGCCGGCGGCGGCAGTGCCCAGGAACAGCAGCACCGTGGTGCGCGCCACCGGGACGCCGAGCTCCTGGGCCGCCCGGCTGGCGCCGCCGCTGGCGAAGACGGCGTTGCCGAAGCGGGTGCGCCACAGCAGCCAGGTGGTCAGCAGGGTGGCCAGCACCCACCACAGCAGCGAGATGCGGAACCGTCCGTCACCCAGCTGCGCGGTGGCCCCGAACACCGCCAGCGCCGACTCCCAGCCCGGTGACCCCGCGAGGCCGGTGACCCGCGAGGAGCCCGCGATCGCGGCGGCCCCGGCGAGCGAGGCGCCCTGCAGCACGAGGAAGGTCGCCAGGGTCACCAGGAAGCTGGGCAGCCCCGTGGTGACCACCAGCAGCCCGTTGGCCGCCCCGACCAGCAGGGCGGCGAGCAGGGACACCAGCAGGGCCGGCCAGATGCCGAGACCCAGCTGGGTCACCAGGAGGGCGGTCACCAGGCTGCTGCCCACCGCGACGACCCCGATCGAGAGGTCGAACTGACCGGCGACCAGCAGCAGCGCGACCGCCACGCCCCCGATCCCCAGCGGGGCAGCGATGTCGAGCACGGTGGCCAGGCCGCCGGAGCTGATCAGCTCCGGCGCCTGCAGCCCGAAGAAGACGGCGAGCACGAGCACCCCGAACAGCGCGCCGACGCCGGGGCGGGCGAGCAGCCGGTCCAGCACCCGGCGACCGGCCGAGCGGGGGACGGCGGGCGTCGCCGGGCCGAAGCCGGTCAGTCGCTCGCCGGTCGACGGCGGCGCGGCCGAGAAGGGGTGGAGGGGTGGCACGGCGACGCGAGACCTCCTCGAGCGGGGCGGAGACCCCAGTGTCCACGATCTCCGGCGGCCGGACCGCCGCCCGTCAGGGGCGCAGGCGCCAGCGCACCCGGTCGTCGGCGTACCAGGTCCACTTCGTGACCTGACGGTCGAACGGCACGCCGTCCCGGCTGACCTGGGCCGGGTCCGACGCCATCTGCAGGGCCCGGCCGTGCGCCCGGCGCACCGGCCGCAGCGGCAGGGTCACCACCGCCACGCGGATCCGGTCCACCGCCGTCCAGTCCGGTCGCACGTCGATCCGGGTGATCGGACCGTCGGCGACCCGGGTGTCGTCGCAGTGGGCGCGGGCGCCGAACCGGCGGGCCAGCGCGCGTCGGGGCGCACCGTGCGCGGTCACCAGGCCGGTGTGCAGCAGCACCCCGCCGTGGTCGTCGCGGACCAGCGGCAGCTCGCGCTCGGCCCCGGTGCCGACGCCCAGGGAGCGCGCCAGACCGGCGGACGCCGGGTCGTCGGCGGGCTGCCAGCTCACCGGTACCGCGGGCAGCCGCTCGGTCTTCCACAACCGGGTCAGCACCGCCGACAGCGCGGGCACCGGGCCCAGCACGTGCACCGCGTCGGCGCCGTCCACCACCGAGGCGACGTGCCGGCGCGACGGCGGTTGGACCGCCGCCAGGCCGCGCAGGTCGAGCTGAGTCGCGGGCATGCCGATACCCTGCCACCTGGCCAGCCGGGAACCGCCGGTGTCTTGGGCAGACGCGACGAACGAGGAGAACCCCCCGATGCCGGCAGTCGTGCTGATCGGCGCCCAGTGGGGCGACGAGGGCAAGGGCAAGGCGACCGACCTGCTGGGCGGCCGCGTCCCGTACGTCGTCCGCTACCAGGGCGGCAACAACGCCGGGCACACCGTGATCACGCCCGACGGTGAGAAGTACGCGCTGCACCTGATCCCCAGCGGGATCCTCACCCCGGGTTGCACGCCGGTCATCGGCAACGGCGTGGTCATCGACCCCGAGGTGCTCATCGGCGAGCTCGCCGGCCTGGAGGAGCGCGGGGTGGACACCTCGCGCCTGGTGATCTCCTCCGACGCGCACCTGATCATGCCGCACCACCGCGCCCTGGACCGGGTCACCGAGCGCTTCCTCGGCCAGCGCAAGATCGGCACCACCGGCCGCGGCATCGGCCCGGCCTACGGCGACAAGGTCGCCCGCAACGGCATCCGGGTGCAGGACCTGCTCGACCTGTCGATCCTGCGGCAGAAGCTCGAGGGCACGCTGCAGGAGAAGAACCAGATCCTGGTCAAGGTCTACAACCGCAAGGCCATCGACGTCGACGAGGTCGTCGAGGAGTACGCCGGGTACGCCGAGCAGCTGAAGCACCGGATCGTCGACACCCGGCTGCTGCTGGGCAAGGCCCTCGACGCCGGTGAGTGGGTGCTGCTGGAGGGCTCACAGGGCACCCTGCTGGACGTCGACCACGGCACCTATCCGTTCGTGACGTCGTCCAACCCGACCGCCGGCGGTGCGGCCGTCGGCGCCGGCGTCGGCCCCACCCGGATCGAGCGGGTCGTCGGCATCCTCAAGGCCTACACGACCCGGGTCGGCTCCGGCCCGTTCCCGACCGAGCTGCACGACCAGTGGGGCGAGTACCTCCGCAAGCACGGCGGCGAGGTCGGCGTGACCACCGGCCGCGACCGGCGCTGCGGCTGGTTCGACGCCGTCGTCGCCCGCTACGCCAGCCGGGTCAACGGCATCACCGACTACTTCCTCACCAAGCTCGACGTCCTCTCCGGGCTGGAGACGGTGCCGATCTGCGTCGCCTACGACGTCGACGGCGTGCGGCACGACGAGATGCCGATGACGCAGACCGACTTCCACCACGCGAAGCCGATCTACGAGGAGATGCCCGGCTGGTTCGAGGACATCACGGCCTGCCGCCGCTTCGAGGAGCTGCCGGCCAACGCGCAGGCCTACGTGCGCCGGCTCGAGGAGCTCTCCGGTGCGCGGGTCAGCGTCATCGGCGTGGGCCCCGGGCGGGACGAGAACGTCGTCCTGCACGATCTGATCTGAGGTCCCCCGCCGTCGGGTTCCTCAGCCGGCGACCCGCTAGCCCAAACGGGTGACACGCCGACGACGCGCGGCTCGCCGGGATTGACCGGCGGGTGTGATTCGAGCAGTTGTGTCAGTGCGTGCGTGCATGCTTGGGTCGTTGCGAGGTCACAGGCCGCGAGCGGTTGAAGCCGCTGCAGCCGTTGGGGCGGCGAGCGCAGCTGGGACGACACGCGGATAGTGTTGGTCAAGACCGAAGGAGCCAATGGAGAAGATGACTGCCTCAGCGATCGACCGGTCAAGCATCACGCCCGACCGCCGTCTGGATCGGGGATGGGATCCCCGAGCGGCCGAGCGAGCCGCCGAGGAGCGCGAAGACCGCGCCCGGGGTCTTGCGCTGCGCCTAGTTGGACCAACTGGTAATGAGTCCGCCGCCGACATCTTGGAGCAGGTCGCGGCCGAGACGAGTCCTGATGCAGCTGCTGCGGCCATTGTCGGCCTTCTCTCTGAGGGGCGCCTCACGCTCACGGGCGACCACCGGCTCCGGCCTCTCTTCTAGTACGCCATCCACGAGTCCAAAGCGGACTGGCCGGTTCGGCCGCGGAGTCGGCCGTGCATGTCGATGGCCTGGGCCTCGGTCAACATCGCGATGTAGTCCGCCACGCAGCGTGCTGCCCGCGCCGTCTCATCTAGGTAGGTCTCGTTCCCGACTTCCTCCTCCGAAGCTGACCACAGGTCGAGCAGCCGCTTCGGTATCCGGTAGGGCTCGCGGTCTGCGTGGGCCCGCGGAAGCCACTCGAGCAGGTCGTCGAACAGCTCTCCCACCAGCCGGCGGTTGCCCTCCTGCATGGTCGCGAGAGCCGGGTCGTGGATGACGTAGTACCACGGCAGCTGCTTAAGCATCTTCACTGCGTACAGCGTCTGCGAAGGAACCCGCACCGGCTCATGCAGGTCGCCCACTCGGACGGCGCCGATGAAGCTGTTGATCATTTCGCCCGAGGCCTGCTGGAGGGCTGCCAAGTCCCCGGCGGTCCCCCGGTAGTACTTGGACCGGCTGAGGAACGTCTTGCCGACGAAGCGGAACGACTCCTCCGCCCGCTCCGGGTCGAATGACGAATCGCGCGGCGAGAGCTGGTTGGTCGCTGCCGCGACGAACCGCGTCATCTCCCGGCCGTCGGGGTCCAGCAGCCTGGCGATCGGGACCCTTCCAGCGCGCAGGAAGTCCTCCAGGTCGTGCACCGCGTAGGTCACGTCGTCAGCCCAGTCCATTACGGCAGCTTCCAGGCTCTTCGCGCCCTCCTCGCTGCCCTCCCGCGCGTCGTCGAACGCTCGCCGCTCAGTGGGGTACGCGTTCCACTTGAAGTGAGACCCGGTCTGCCCCTCAGGGCGGAGCCGTGGGTACTTGATCAGCCCGTTCAACGTGCGGGCCTGGAGATCGAGCCCCGGGGTGGCGTAATTGCCGCCCCGCAACAGCTTGGTGACCAGTCGGAACGTCTGGGCATTGCCCTCGAACCCGTCGAGACCGTGCTTCTCGCACCGCTCGTTCAGGACGGTCTCGCCGACATGGCCAAAGGGCGGGTGGCCGAGATCGTGCCCGAGGCCAGCCGCCTCTGCGGCCGGAACGTCGATGCCGCCCCACGGGGCCAACTTCGCCTCGCTGCCGTCGGCCCGGCTCAGGTGCTGGGCCAGCCGCCGGGCGATCTGCGCCACCTTCAGCGTGTGGGTGAGGCGGTTGTGGAACAGCGGCATCTCGCCAACCGCCACCACCTGAGTGACCCCGCCGAGCCTTCGGAAGCCGTCCGAGTAAAGGACGCGGTCGGCGTCATGCTCGGTATCGCTTCGCTTGTCAGGCGTCGACGCTTCGTCATGCGGGCTGCCTTCGGTCACCAGTGTCCCCCGATCTTGTTGAAGACGCGCACGAGGCCCATCGTGGACTCGTAGTCGAGCGAATCGCCGGTGTAGTGGACGTGCGGCAGGTGCTCCACGGCTGCCGGCATGGCCGTCGCCTTCGGGCACAGGAAGACGGTGCGGTCACCGCACAGCGCGACGGCGGCCCCGATGCGCATCAGCGACTCGTCGTCGGCCTCAGGCGGTCGCTCCAGGTTCGGCCGCAGGTCTACGACCGCCGCAGAGCAGCCGCGCATCCGTTTCATGATCTCGGGAGACAGAGCTGGCCCAGGCTCCTCCGAGGGGAAGACCGGGACGTAGCCACCGAAGGCCAGTATCTCGCCTAGCTGGCCGATCAGGGGACTGTCCACCGGGACCGACAGATACACCCTTGCCCGCGTCGCCAATACGCGTTCCGGCTCCCCGGCGCGGCGGGCTAGCGCCGCCTCAGATGCTTGAGATCCGCCGTGATGGGGCTCCAGCTGGGCCATGGTCTCCGCGAAGCTGTCCGAGAAGTGGGAGGGTGAGGTGAAGCTAGCGATCTCCTGCACGGGGCTGGCTCCTGGCGGTTTGGGGGTGGCCCCTGCGGTGAAGTCGATGCGCAGGATGGGTTGCCCATCGCCGGATCGGTCGAGCAGGTGGAAGTCGCGGACGTTGCCATTGATCACCGGGATCGCCCGCGAGATTTGCTGAGCGGGGTAGCGAGCTTCGAGCAACCGCCGCTGAAGAATGCGGTCGGGCGGCCACGGGCGTTCTGCGTACTTGCGCAGCATGTCGCCCATCAGCCGCGGCCGCTGCAGCGCCTCAAGTGCGGCCGCGTGTGCCTCCTCAGCGCTGGCCGGCAAGATCAACCGCCGTCCGAGGTCGGTAAGGCTAATCGCGTCCGCCTGTGCCCCCCCTTCCGTCAGCCCGTAGGCGACGCAGGCCGCCGTGGTGCTGCGGAACACAGAGCTAGTAGAGCTTTCGCCCATCTCCTGGGCTAGCTCTGCTGGGTCCACCGCGCGATGCGGTGCGCCGAGCCGGAGAAGGGCCTCGGGGATGGGGTAGAGGTCCAGGAGCGGGTAGAGCGGCATATCTGCCTGCGACAGCCGCGATCTCGGGCGGGCGCGGGTGGTGACCCCTGCCGCGACCGCGACCTCGATGTCATCTGACACAGCTGCTCCCCTGTTTGACCTCTCGAAGCTAGCAGGAAGCAGGAGCTGTTTCGCGCCTGTGGACGGATCGCGTTTCCGCTGGTCTACAGGCTGAATAGATACCTGTCATGACGGACTGTCGCTCCGTCGTGACAGATGACGGCGAAGACGTGCAGGTCAACGCGTTCACGGGGTGTCGGAACTAGGCGGTCCGACTGGGGGACTGGGCGGTCAGCGGGTGGTTGTGTGATCTGCATCGCAGACGCGGGCGACCTCGCGGGCTTCGGGTGATCGCTCGACCTGCTCCGACCGATGGGGCAGGCCGCACGATGCTGGCGGCATGGAAGCGCCCCGCCGCCAGGCCACCTGGCGGCGGGGCGCCGCGGTCGTGACTTGCGCCTTGAGAGGGCGATGCCAACCTCGGGCCGTATTCCGCAGGCGGCGCGCCGCCGCATAATGATTGCTCCCCGGCGGTCCGCCAGACTGGGGATCGGCGGGGGGAGTTCAGGCCCATGGCCTCAGGCGACTCGGCACGCGACTGGCTTCGCCTTGTCCGGGACGCGACCGGCACCGCGCCGCGTGACGCCCTACGGCTGAGCTGGCCCGGTGCTCCGGCCAAGATTGGGCTTCGAGCCGTCGCGGAAGTCTTAAGCGTCGTGGAGGGCCTGCTTGCCCTGAGCGCGCTGGCGACTCTGCCGGGCTACGAGGCAGCCCCGGTGCCCGAGGGGCGCCCGCACGGCCCGACAGGCGAACCCCGCGGGCGTGATCCCCGCCGCCGGTACGGAATCTGGCCAGATGGCGCCATGAAGGGGAGCCTGCCCACGGTCGATGTTCTCGTGGAGACCGACCGTCCATCGGTGCTGAGGATCCGATACGGCTCCCCACTCGTGATCGACCTTGAGGTGGTGCCGTCCGTCGGGCTGGCACTCGCCTGGGTGGTCGCTCTCTTGGGCGCGGGTCGAGGCGGTGCATCGGCGCTCGTGAAGTTCCGGAAGGACTGGCACGAGGGGTCGACCATGAAGATCGAGGCGCAGGAGCGCAGCATCGGCGTGACGGAACGTGCGGAGGCCGCCGCCCGGTCCAAGTCGGCAGAAGCCGATCTGGCTGAGGAGCAGGTACGCACCCAATCCGCTCAAACGGCGAAGCTCGAGGCCGAGGCCGACGAGATCCGCGCGCGGCTGATGAGCGCGGCCACAGATGACGCGGCGACCCCTGGCCTCATCGCAGCCCGCGAGACGTACACCGCGCGGTTCCGGGATGGTCTAGAGGCTCGCGGCGACCACGGCGCCTACCGGCCCGGCGGTTCGATATGGGCCAACAATTACGTCGAGCGAGCGGTCGAGATCGGAGCCTGGCGGATGGGCGAGAGCGGGCTGGTACTACCGGACGTCGCGGTCGTGAAGCGGCCCGCCGGGCCAGCGAGCGGCTAGCTAGGCCGTTAGGCGGCCTACGCGCGCCACCTCAGCGGTGGGACCCCGGACACGGGGGATTGAGGTCCTCCGGACCTCACCGCGGCCAGCGGTCGTCCCCGGCCCGCGGTGAGCCGCTCAGTGAGTCGGGGCCGGAGAGCCTCCGGCCCCCGCGTCCCCGACCCACAGCCGCTTCGCGGCGACGTTGCTCATGGCGACCCTCCGGGCCGCACCGCGGCCAGGAGCCGTTTCCCGGCCGCGCTGAGCCGCTTCGTGGGATGACGGCAGGAGGCCTCCGGCCCCCGTGCCGCCCTCCCACAGTCGCCTCACGGCGACCCGGGGGTGGCGTTTCGGCGTCGACTCAACCGAGCCGTTCCCGGCTTGAGGTGGGCCGCTTGGTGGGATGAAGGCAGGGGCCTCCGGCCCGCGTGCCGTCCTCCCAAAGTCGCCTCGCGGCGACGCGGGGGTGGCGTTCCGGGGTCGGCTCACCCGCGCGTCCTCGGCCTGCGTCGTCGGCTGGCTCGACCCGTCCCCGGGCTGCCCGGCGTGCCCGTGTGTCGGCGTCAGGCGGGCTCAGGGACGCTGCCGGGGTCGCCGCCGGGGTCGTCGGGGGTGGACTCGATCGGCGGGGGCGGCAGCGTCTCCGGGGTGTCCGGCAGGAGCTCGCCCGCGTCGTCGGGCACGGGCTGGTCCGGGTCGAGGGGGGAGTCCGGCTCCGGGATCGACGTCATGGCGCGAGTCAACCAGCGCACGATCGCCGCCGCCATCGACCGCGTCCGGTCCGCCCGCCGGGCGAGGCCGGTCAGACCCGGGGGCGCACCGGTGCCATGGCGGTGGCGGAGAGCTCGGCGCGGGCGCGGTGGGCGGTCTCCGGAGCATCGGTGATCACGCTGTCGACGCCGAGGGCGAAGAGCAGCCGGGCCTCGGTCTGGGCGTCGCCCAGCCCGAGAGGGTCCCCACCGCGACGCAGGTGGCTGGGGAGGAAGACGTTCTCCGGCCGCAGCGTCCACGGCTCGACGGTGAGACCGGCGCGGTGCGCCTGGGTGATCAGGTCCGAGACGCCGACGAGACCGCCGTCGGCGCCGTGCAGCAGGATCCGGCCCTTGTGCGGGGCGATCCCGTCGGCGTAGGTCGAGACCTCGCGCAGGCCGGCGGGGGTGACCAGGGCGTCCTGGATGCCCTCCTCCTCGATGAGCTGCACCAGCCGGGGGCCGTTGCTGCCGAGGTCGGTCCGCAGCTCGCGCAGCGCCTGCTGCTCGAACGCCATGACGACGACGGAGCCGTCGACCCGGGCGGCGTCCAGCCGGCGCAGTTCTGCGGCGACCAGCTCGGTCATCGGCAGCCCCTGCGCGGCGAACCAGGACGGGCACTTCAGCTCCGCCTGCACCCGCACCTGGTGGCCCGGGGTGGACCGGCGGCGGGCCACCTCGACCACCTCGGCCAGGGTGAGGATCCCGAACCGGCCGTCGTAGGCGGTGTTCATCGGCCGCATCCCGGGCAGCCGCTCGACCGCGCGCAGGGTGCGCAGCTCGGCGAGGGTGAAGTCCTCGCTGAACCAGCCGGTCAGCTCCTCGCCGTCCACCTCCTGGGTGCGGCGGCGGTCGGCGAACTCCGGGTGCTGCGCCACGTCGGTCGACCGGGACAGCTCGTTCTCGTGGCGGGCCACGAGGACGCCGTCGCGGGTCACCACGACGTCGGGCTCGATCAGGTCGGCACCGAGGTCGATCGCCAGCTCGTAGCTGGCCACGGTGTGCTCGGGCCGGTAGCTGGGTGCACCACGGTGCCCGATGATGCGCGGTGAGCGCTCTCGGCGGGGCGAGTGAACGGCCTTCAGGCCGGTCTCCTGCATGGCTCCAGGGAAACCCAGTTCCCTGTCCGGGGTCTGAACGCGCGCCGACTTCATGGGGACAAATCGGGGGACAAGCCGCTCACCTGGAGACGAGCATGCCCCATGTGAGTGATCTCTCAGTCGACGGACACCACGACGTGCCTGCCCACGCGGCCGACGACGACAGCGAGGTGGCCCGGGTCGACCGGGGCCTGCTCACCGTGCTCACCGCTGGGGCCGAACGCCGGGTGAGCTGCGCCGGCGGGCTGCACGACGGGACCGCGCCGGCGGTCGGGGACTGGGTCCCGCTGCGCGGCGACCAGGCGGTGCGGGTGCTGCCGCGACGCACCGCCGTCGTGCGCACGGCCGCCGGCCGCAGCTCGGCACCCCAGGTGGTGGCGGCGAACGTGGACGTCGTGTTCGTGGTCGACGCCCTGGGCGCGGCGGCGCGGCTCCGCCGGATCGAGCGGTACCTCGCCCTGGCCTGGGCCAGCGGGGCGACGCCGGTCGTCGTCCTCACCAAGGCCGACCTGTGCACCGACGTGCCGGCGGCGGTCGCCGAGGTGGCCGAGGACGCCGTCGGCGTCGACGTGCTGCCGGTCAGCGCGGTCACCGGCAGCGGGCTCGCCGCCGTGCGGGACCTCGTCCCGGACGGGCCCGCGCGGCCGAGTCGGCCCGGGTGCGCGCGCTCCACCGCCAGCGACGCGCCCGCCCCGGCCGCTGACCCCCCGGGCAGAAATGGCCATTTCTGCCCTTGGCGGCGGGGTGGGTAGGTTCGCCCGGTGCGCGTCCTCGTGATCGGTTCCGGTGCCCGGGAGCACGCCCTGTGCGTGGCTCTGCAGTCCGACCCCGCCGTCACGGCGCTGGCCTGCGCGCCGGGGAACGCCGGCACCGTCACCCTGGCCCAGGCGTTCCCCCTCGACGCCGCCGACCCGGCCGCGGTGAGCGCCCTCGCCGTCGAGTGGCAGGCCCACCTGGTCGTGGTCGGCCCGGAGGTGCCCCTGGTCGCCGGCGCCGCCGACGCGGTGCGCGAGGCGGGCATCGCCTGCTTCGGCCCCTCGGCCCAGGCCGCCCAGATCGAGGGCTCCAAGGCCTTCGCCAAGCACGTGATGACCGCCGCCGGGGTGCCGACGGCGCAGTTCTCGGCCGTCGGTGGCGAGGCCGAGCTGGAGACGGCGTTGGACGAGGCGGGCGCCCCCTACGTCGTCAAGGACGACGGGCTGGCGGCCGGCAAGGGCGTGCTGGTCACCACCGACCGTGCGGCCGCCGTCGCACACGGGCAGGCCGTGCTGGGCGCGGGGCACTCGGTGCTGATCGAGGAGTTCCTCGACGGCCCGGAGGTGTCGCTGTTCGCGCTGTCGGACGGGACGACGGTGGTGCCGCTGCTGCCCGCCCAGGACCACAAGCGCCGGGACGACGGCGACGGCGGCCCGAACACCGGCGGCATGGGCGCCTACGCACCGCTGCCCTGGGCGCCCGCGGGCCTGGTCGAAGAGGTCCGCGCCACCGTCCTGCAGCCCACGATCGACGAGATGGCCCGCCGCGGGGAGCCGTTCAGCGGCCTGCTCTACGCCGGGCTGGCGCTGACCTCGCGCGGCGTGCGGGTGGTGGAGTTCAACGCCCGGTTCGGCGACCCGGAGACCCAGGTCGTGCTGCCGCTGCTGGAGACCCCGCTGGCCGGGCTGCTGTACGCCGCGGCCACCGGCACGCTGGCCGAGCAGCCGCCGCTGCGCTGGCGGGACGGGGCGGCGGTCACCGTCGTCGTCGCCGCCTCGGGCTACCCCGAGCGGCCGCGCGTCGGCGACCCGATCACCGGCGCCGACGGCGAGGGCGTGCTGCACGCCGGGACGGCGCTGGGTCCCGACGGCCTGGTGCACTCGGCCGGTGGCCGGGTGCTCTCGGTCACCGCGGTCGGCGAGGACCTGGCTGCGGCGCGGCAGACCGTCTACGAGCGGCTGGCCTCGGTCCGGCTGGCCGACGCCCACTGGCGCACCGACATCGCCCTCGCCGCCGTCGAGGGCCGCATCACCACCTGAGCGACGGTCGGCCGTCCTCCGCGAGGGCGGTTGAGCCGCGCCGGCAGGGGTTGAGCCGCCTGGGCAGGGGTTGAGCCGCGTGCTGCCGCGGCTCGACGTCGTCCCGGGCGGGTTGACCCGGCTCAGCCCCCGTCGAACCGCCGGCGTCAGCGTGCGGTGACCGGCCGGCGGGCTCGGCGGGTGTCCGGTTGGGGTGGCCGGGGGCCCTCGTGCCGCCGGGACAGGTAGGTGCCCGCCACGTTGCCGCAGGCGATGACCGGGACGGCGATCAGCGCACCGAAGACCCCGCCGATCAGCAGCCCGGCGGCGATGCCGAGGACGACGGCCAGCGGGTGCACCGAGACCGCGCGGCCCAGCAGCAGCGGCTGGAGCACGTGGCTCTCCAGCTGCATGATCAGCACGATGATCCCCAGGGCGATCAGTGCCCGGACCGGCCCGACGGCGACCAGGGTGACCAGCACCGACACCGTGCCGGCCAGGAACGACCCGATGATCGGGACGAACGCGCCGAGGAACACCAGCGCGGCGAGCGGCACGACCAGCGGCGTCCCGAGGAAGACCAGGCCGATGCCGATGAAGACGGCGTCGAAGGCGGCGACCCCGACGGTGGCCCGCACGTAGGAGATCAGCGTGCGCCAGGACCGCCGGGCCGCCTCGTCCAGGTGGGCCTGCGAGTCCAGCGGCGTCAGCCCGACCACCCACAGCCAGATCTGCCGGCCGTCGAGCAGGAAGAAGAAGAGGGTGAACAGGGTCAGCAGCGCGCCGGTGAGCACCCCGCCCACGGTCGCCGCCGTGGTCAGCGCGCCGGAGGTGAGCACGTCCTGGTTGTCCGCGATGGACTGGCTCGCGCTCTCCAGCGCATCGGTGATCTGGCCGTCGGTGACCGGGAAGGTGCGGGTGACGAAGTCCTGGACCTGGGTGAGCCCCTCGTCGACCTGGGACACCAGGTCGGCGTAGCCGGCGACGAACTCCTCGACCACGAGCGTGACGATCCCCGCGACCACGCCCACGCCGACGACGAGCATGGTCAGCGCGGCCAGGGAGGTCGGCCAGCCGCGGTGCCGCAGGAAGGCCGCTCCCGGTTGGAGCAGCGCGGCGAGCAGCAGCGCCACGATGACCGGCACGATGACGACGGCGACGTAGCCGGCTGCGCGCAGCAGCAGGTACAGCGCGGCCACCACGGCCACCGTCCGCCAGGACCAGGCCGCGGCGACCCGCAACCCGCGGGGGACGTCCCGCTCGACGGCCCGCGGCGCTTCCCTCGGGGCCAGCAGGCTGCCCCGGGCCCGGTCCCGGCCGGGCGCCGGCGGTGCACCACCGGGGGTCGGGGGGCCGCTGACCCCGCCCGCGACGTCGACGTCCGGGGCGTCGGGGTGCGGGCTGCCGAGGGCGAGAGGAGTGGCGTCGCGGGGTGCACTGGTGGCGTGGTGACCGTTGCCCGGGAGCGGCTCCTCCACGTGGTCCACGACGGCACGGCTGCCGTCCTGGAGGACGAGCACGGTGCCGTCGGGCCAGGCGTGCGGGTCGTGCTCGGCGGCGGCCCGGATGCGCTCCCTGGCTCGGTCGACGACGTGCCTGGCCCGCTGCAACATCCTTCTCCTCCGAGCTGATGGGGGCCCGCCCGCAGCGGTGCGAGAGGATGGGGCCGTGGTGCGCCGAGCTGAGCAGACCGAAGCGGTACTCGCATGATCGACAGGTACACCCTGCCCGAGATGGGCCGGGTCTGGAGTGACCAGCACAAGTACGAGCTGTGGTGCCGGGTCGAGACGCTGGTGCTGGAGGCGCACGCGGCCGCCGGGCGGGTGCCCGCCGACGTCGTCGAGCCGGTGCGCAACGCGCCGCCGCCCACCCCTGAGCGGGTCGCGGAGATCGAGGAGACGACGCAGCACGACGTCATCGCCTTCCTCACTGCCTGGGCCGACAACACCGAGCCGCGCTCGGCCGCGGCCTACGTGCACCACGGCATGACCTCCTCGGACCTGCTGGACACCGCGCTCGCCGTCCAGCTCACCGACGCGACCGACGTGCTGCTGGCCAAGGCCGACCGGCTGGTGGTCGCGCTGCGCGACCACGGCCTGGCCCACCGCGGCACGATCAAGGTCGGCCGCACCCACGGCGTGCACGCCGAGCCCGACGTCTGGGGCCACCGGGTCGCCGACCTGGCCTTCGCCGCCGCCCGGTCCCGGGACCGGCTGCGCCGGGCCCGCGAGGCCGTCGGCGTGGTCGCGATCTCCGGCGCCGTCGGCACGTACTCCCTCATCGACCCCTCGGTCGAGGTCACCGTCGCCGAGGCGCTGGACCTGCGCGCCGCCGACGCCTCCACGCAGGTGGTGCTGCGCGACGGGATCAGCGAGTGGGTGTCCGCGCTGGGCATCATCGCCACGGTCTGCGAGGCGATCGCCCTGGAGGTGCGCCACGGCCAGCGCACCGAGGTGCGGGAACTGAGCGAGGCGTTCGGCGCGGGGCAGAAGGGCTCCAGCGCGATGCCGCACAAGAAGAACCCGATCCGCTCCGAGCGGATCGCCGGGCTGGCCCGGGTCGTGCGCGCGGCGATCGTGCCGGTGATGGAGGGCATCCCGCTCTGGCACGAGCGGGACATCTCGCACTCCTCCACCGAGCGGGTGTTCCTGCCCGACGCGGCGATCACCACCGACTACCTGTTGGACCTGACCGCCGGGCTGGTGGAGAACCTGGTCGTCGACGCCGACCGGATGCGCGCCAACCTGGAGTCCACCGGCGGGCTCATCTACACCTCGTCGGTGCTGCTGGAGCTGGTCGAGGGCGGGATGGGCCGCGAGCAGGCCTACGCGCTCGTCCAGTCCGCGGCGATGCGCACCTGGCAGGACGGGACGCCGTTCCGGCAGACGCTGCGCGAGCGGGCAGCGGCCGACGACGTCGCCCTCGACGAGGCCCGGCTGGACGAGATCTGCCGGCCCGAGCAGTACGTGGCGAACCTGGGCCCGCTGTTCGACCGGCTGGCCGCGCTGTCGTGAGCCTGCCCTTCGACCTCGTCGCCCGGGGCAAGGTCCGCGAGGTCCACGCGGTCGACGACGACCGGCTGCTGCTGGTCGCCAGCGACCGGGTCTCCGCCTACGACCACGTGCTCCCCACGCCGATCCCGGACAAGGGCCGGGTGCTCACCGCACTGTCGGTGTGGTGGTTCGAGCAGCTGGCGCCGGTGCTGGCCGAGCACGGCGCGGAGCACCACCTGCTGGCATCCGGCGACGAACTGCTCGCCGTCGGCGTGCCGGAGGAGCTGACCGGCCGGTCGATGCTGGTCCGCCGGCTGGAGATGCTGCCGGTGGAGTGCGTGGCCCGCGGCTACCTGTCCGGGTCGGGCACGGTCGCCTACCAGCGCACGGGCGCGATCGTCGACGTCCCGCTGCCGGCCGGTCTGGTCGAGGGCTCGCGGCTCCCCGAGCCGGTCTTCACCCCCTCGACCAAGGCCGAGGTCGGCGAGCACGACGAGGCGATCGGGTTCGCCCAGGTCGTCGAGGCCGTCGGCGCCGAGCGGGCAGAGGCGCTGCGGTCGCTCACCCTGGCGCTGTACCGCCGGGGGGCGGAGATCGCCGAGCAGGCGGGGCTCGTGCTGGCCGACACCAAGTTCGAGTTCGGGACGGCGGGGGAGACCCTGGTGCTCGGCGACGAGGTGCTCACCCCCGACTCCTCCCGGTTCTGGCCGGCGATGACCTGGTCGCCGGGGGCCCCGCAGCCCTCCTTCGACAAGCAGTACGTCCGGGACTGGCTGACCACCTCCGGCTGGGACCGGGCGTCCCCGCCGCCGGAGCTGCCCGAGGACGTCGTCGCCGCCACCCGGGACCGCTACGTCAGGGCATACGAACAGCTCACCGGCCTCCCCTGGCGCTGAGCCACCCCGCCACCCTCGCCACCAGAATGGCCATTTTGGTGGCTCAGTAGATGGCGGTGATGCCGCGGGCGCGGGCGTTGCGCAGCGCGGTGAAGACGTGCGAGCGGATCAGGTCGGCGGCGCGCTCGGGCAGGTCGACGAAGCGCAGCGACCACTCGTGCAGGTTGTCCTCGCGGGGCCGGCGGCGGACCACCGCCACCTCGGTGACGAGCTCGTCGGAGTACAGGTCGAGCGTGAGGAGCAGCGGCTGGCCCTTCCTCGGGAAGGGGATGCTGACGCCCAGGTCGCCGTGCGGGCGGAAGACGGCGAGCAGACCGCCCTCGCTCAGGTCGGCGGTGCTCCCGACCAGCGTCGCGCGGTCCCAGGAGAGGGTCACCAACAGCCCGATGGGGGCGCGGACGGCCTCCCGTCGCTGGATCCTGCTGGCCGGGCCGGTGACCTCGACCTTCCAGAGGCCGTCGGCGGCGACCGCGACCGCCTCGGCCGGGACGGACCGGAGTCCGTCGTCGGCCTGCCAGGACACCTCCAGCATGTCGCGCTCGACGAAGGGGGCGATCTCCCCGAGGGCGTTGCGCGGTGCACTGAGGAAGAGGAACGACTCGCTCTCCCGGCGGACCCGGGCGGTGAGCGCCTCGTCCTGGCCCAGGGGCAGCACGCTGAGCCCCGTCCAGGTGGCCGGATGGTCGACGCCTGGCTGTCCCGCGACCATGCCTGACAGTCCCCCTTCCTCCACGTGGAGCAGTGCTCTCGTGGAGGGATCCTCGCCCGCACGACCGGGTCCGGGCAGGCCCGCGGCGGTCGGCCGCACCCGTTCGGGTCAGGCGTCGGGCCGCCGGCCGGGCCTGCCGCCGGTCAGCGCAGCCCGCGTTGACGCAGCTCGCGCAGCCCGGCGAACACCCGGGCGCGGACGGAGTCCTGGTCCTTCTCGGACAGCCCGATGAACCGGACGGACAGCTCGGAGCACTCGTCCTCGCGCCGGTGGACGCGGATGGTCTCGACCTGGGCCGCCACCTCCCCGGCACCCAGCTGGACGACGACGTCCAGGACGTCGCCGACGCCGAAGGCGCGCACTCCCGCGGCGGGGGCGTCGCCGCCCGCGAGCTCGGCCGGCAGGCCGTCGGACCTGGTGACCCCGCGCAGCCGGACACCGCCGGTGGCCGGTGGCCGGAAGACGGCCCGCATGCCGCCCTCGCTGATGTCCACCGTCGTCCCGGTCAGGGTGGTGCCGCCGTGGGTGGCCGTCACCGGCAGTGCGATGGCGGCGCGGACGGCCGCCCGTCGCTGCCCCCGGCCGGCCGGACCGGTGGTGGCCAGCCGCCAGGAGGTGTCGCTGCCCGCCCCCTCGACGGCCACCAGCCGGGTCGGCACCGCACGCAGCTCGCCGGCCCCCTTCCAGATCATCTCGACCCGGTCACCGACGTCCAGCCGGACGGACCGCTGGCTCCGGTCCCGTCCGGCGGTGACCACCATCTCCTTGCCCTCGAGCCGCTCCACCCAGCTGACCAGGACGACGCCCCGGTCGCTGAGCAGGAGCTCGACGAGCCCCCGCTCCTCGGGATGGTCCTCGCCCGGAACGCCGCCTGCTGCCATGTCGTGTCTCCTCGATGTGCCGCTGTTTGACCCATCCCAGTCGGTGTCCGGGCCAGCTCTGCGGCGGACCGGGGCACTCGCGCATGGTGTATCGGTCCAGACCCGTTCCGTTGGGGAGGAGAGCGCGAACGCGGCGTGTCATGCCCGGCCGATCGGTCGTCGAGGTGCTCCTGGCCCCCCAGGTACCCTCATCGGCGTGTCCCAGGTGGTCGTCGACGTCGTCCTGAAGCCAGAGATCTCCGACCCCCAGGGGCAGGCCGTGCTCGGCGCCCTCGGCCGGCTCGGCCACACCGGGGTGCGCAGCGTCCGCCAGGGCAAGCACTTCGTGCTCGAGGTCGACGGCGAACCCGACGAGGCCGAGCTCCGGCAGATCGCCGAGACGCTGCTGGCCAACCCCGTCATCGAGGACGTCGAGCTGCACCTCCCCGCTCGCACCACCGACTGAGAGAGACCCAGTGCGCATCGGTGTCATCACCTTCCCGGGTTCCCTGGACGACGTCGACGCCGCACGCGCCGTGCGGCTCGCCGGCGCCGAGCCCGTGTCCCTCTGGCACGGCGACCACGACCTGAAGGACGTCGACGCCGTCGTCCTGCCCGGCGGGTTCTCCTACGGCGACTACCTGCGCGCCGGGGCGATCGCCGCCCGCTCGCCGCTGATGGCCGACGTCGTGGCCGCGGCGCACGGCGGCCTGCCGGTGCTGGGCATCTGCAACGGCTTCCAGGTGCTCTGCGAGGCCGGGCTGCTGCCCGGGGCGCTGACCCGCAACAGCCACCTGCACTTCCGCAACCGCGACCAGGGGCTGCTCGTCGAGCGGGCCGACACCGCGTGGACGACGTCGTTCGAGCAGGGGCAGCGGATCGTCGTCCCGGTGAAGAACGGCGAGGGCCGCTACGTGGCCGCCGACGCCGACCTGGACCGACTGGAGGGCGAGGGCCGGGTGGTGGTGCGCTACGTCGACGGCAACCCCAACGGCAGCTCCCGCGACATCGCCGGGGTCACCAGCGCCGACGGGCGGGTGGTCGGGCTGATGCCGCACCCCGAGCACGCGGTCGAGGCCCTCACCGGCCCGAGCACCGACGGCCTGGGCTTCTTCACCTCCGTGCTCACCGCGATGGTCGCCGCGTGAGCGCCACCGAGGGTCTCTCCGAGCTCGACACCGCCCCGGGCCGGACGAACCGCCTGGACACCGTCGAGCTGGCCACCCAGCGCCCCGACGACGAGCAGCCCTACGCCGAGCTCGGCCTGAAGGCCGACGAGTACGCCCGGATCCGGGAGATCCTCGGCCGCCGGCCGACCACCGCCGAGCTGGCGATGTACTCGGTGATGTGGAGCGAGCACTGCTCCTACAAGTCCTCCAAGGTGCACCTGAGCAGGTTCGGTGACCTGCCGAAGAGCGACGTCCTGCTGGTCGGCATGGGCGAGAACGCCGGCGTCGTCGACGTCGGCGAGGGCTGGGCGGTCACCTTCAAGGTCGAGTCGCACAACCACCCCAGCTACGTCGAGCCCTACCAGGGCGCGGCCACCGGGGTCGGCGGCATCGTCCGGGACATCCTGACCATGGGCGCCCGCCCGATCGCCGTGATGGACTCGCTGCGCTTCGGTGCCGCCGAGGCCCCCGACACCGCCCGGGTGCTGCCCGGCGTGGTCGCCGGGGTCGGCGGCTACGGCAACTGCCTGGGCCTGCCCAACATCGGCGGCGAGCTGCTCTTCGACGAGACCTACGCGGGCAACCCGCTGGTCAACGCCCTGTGCGTCGGCGTGCTGCGGCACGAGGAGCTGCAGCTGGCCAAGGCCGAGGGCACCGGCAACAAGGTGGTGCTCTTCGGGGCCCGCACCGGTGGTGACGGCATCGGCGGCGTCTCGGTCCTCGCGTCGGAGACCTTCGACGCCGAGGGCCCGGCCAAGCGGCCGGCCGTGCAGGTCGGCGACCCGTTCACCGAGAAGCTGCTGATCGAGGCCTGCCTGGAGATCTTCGCCGCCGGCCTGGTCACCGGCATCCAGGACCTCGGTGGCGCCGGCATCTCCTGCGCGACCAGCGAGCTGGCCGCCGCCGGTTCCGGGGGCATGGCGATCGACCTGGACGCCGTCCCGCTCCGCGACTCGACCCTCACCCCCGCCGAGATCCTGATGAGCGAGTCGCAGGAGCGGATGTGCGCGATCGTCGAGCCGGCGAAGGTCGAGGACTTCCTCGCCGTCTGCCGCAAGTGGGACGTGCTGGCCACCGTCATCGGTGAGGTCACCGACGGCGAGCGGCTGACCATCGACTGGCACGGCGAGCGGATCGTCGACGTCCCGCCGCGCACCGTCGCCCTGGAGGGGCCGCGCTACGAGCGGCCGATGGCCCGCCCGGCCGACCTGGACGCGCTGCAGGCGGACACCCCGCCGTCGTCCTCGGCCGACCTGCGCGCCGACTGGCTCGCCGTCGTCTCCAGCCCGGACGGCGCGGACAAGAGCTGGGTCACCGAGCAGTACGACCGCTACGTGCGCGGCAACACCGTGCTCGCCCAGCCCGAGGACGCCGGCGTGCTGCGGATCGACGAGACCAGCAACCTGGGCATCGCGCTGTCGCTGGACGGCAACGCCCGGTTCGCCCGGCTCGACCCCTACACCGGCGCGCAGCTGAACCTGGCCGAGGCCTACCGCAACGTCGCCGTCTCCGGTGCGAGGCCGCTGGCGGTCACCAACTGCCTGAACTTCGGCTCTCCGGAGAACCCCGAGGTGATGTGGCAGTTCGCCGAGGCCGTGCGCGGTCTGGCCGACGGCTGCCGCGAGCTCGGCCTGCCGGTCACCGGTGGCAACGTGAGCCTCTACAACCAGACCGGCGACGTGGCGATCAACCCGACCCCGGTGATCGGGGTGCTGGGCGTGCACGCCGACGTCACCCGCCGGGTGCCCACCGGCTGGCGGGCCGACGGCGAGGCCGTGCTGCTGCTGGGGGAGACCCGGCCGGAGTTCGGTGGGTCGGCCTGGGCCGCGGTCGTCCACGGCCACCTGGGCGGGCTGCCGCCCCGGCTGGACCTGGCCGCCGAGCGGTCTCTGGGCGAGCTGCTGGCCTCCCTGTCGGCCGGCGGGCAGGTCAGCTCCGCGCACGACCTGGCCGACGGCGGACTCGCGCAGGCGCTGACCGAGTCGGCGCTGCGGTACGGCACCGGCGCCCGGCTGACCGTGCCCGGTGACCCGACGGCGGCGCTGTTCGGTGAGTCCGTGGCCAGGGTCGTCGTCACCACCACCGACCCGGCTGGGGTCCGCGCCGCGGCCGATGCGGCGGGCGTGCCGGTCACCGAGCTCGGGACGACGGGCGGTGACGCCCTGGTGCTCGACGGCCTGCTGGAGCTGCCGCTGGCCGAGCTGCGGGCGGCGTGGACGGCGACCCTGCCGGCGCTGTTCGGCAGCCCGGAGGTCGCCGTGGGCACCGTGCCGGCGGGCACCGTCCCGACCAGCTGACCCGCGGCCTGCCGTGCTGGTCCAGCCGCTGGGCGCCCACCCCGTCGTGGCGGTCACTGCCGTGGCGGTGCGGGGCTGATGGCCGGCGTCCCGCCGATCTCGGCCGAGGACCTGCAGGCCGCAGTGGCCCCCACCGCCGCCTGGCTGGCCGGCGAGGGCGAGCAGCCGCCCCGGGCCGCGCTGGGGGCGGCGGTGAAGACCTCGGCCCGCTGGCTGGCCCAGCACGTGCCCGGCCGCTCGGTCGAGGTGCGGGTGCCGCCGTTCGTCGCCGTCCAGTGCATCCCCGGGCCCCGGCACACCCGCGGCACCCCGCCCAACGTGGTGGAGACCGACGCGGCGACCTGGCTGCGGCTGGCCACCGGCCGGCTCACCTGGGCGGAGGCGCTCGCCGACGGGAAGGTCACCGCCAGCGGCAACCGCGCGGACCTCTCCGAGCACCTGCCGCTGCGCCCGCTGCGCTGACCGACTGAGCAGTTGAGGTCGCCGACACGGCCGGACACGCCGTGTCGGGCGACCGGTACTGCGCACTCGACGGCACAGAGACGACGGCGCCCCCTCTGCCAAGGGGCAGAGGGGGCGCTGTGTGGTGGTGCGGCTGGCTCAGCCGGTGAAGAGCGCGCTGGCCGTGCGGATGGTCTGCACCAGCCCGTACACCAGCGGCAGGCCCACCAGGGCCCAGGCGAAGGCGACCAGACCGGTCGGGGTGCTGCTCTGCTCGCTCATCGGGTGGTGCTCCGTTCGGGGTTGGCGCGGGCGGTGGCGGGGGTGGTGGCGTGCGGCTCGTGCCACTTGTCCGCCACCGGCTTCACCAGCAGGTTGGCGACGAAGCCCACGGCGAGCAGGCCGACCATGATGAACAGCGCCGGCCGGTAGTCGGCGGCGACGAGCTGGCCCGGGGTGCCCTGAGCGTCCAGGACGCCGTTGACGATCAGCGGGCCGGCGATGCCGGCGGCAGCCCAAGCGGTCAGCAGCCGGCCGTGGATGGCACCGACCTGGTAGGTGCCGAAGAGGTCGCGCAGGTAGGCCGGGACGGTCGCGAAGCCACCGCCGTAGAAGCTGATGATGATCGCGGCGAGCGCGACGAACAGCCAGATGGCGCTGCTGCCGATGGTGGCCAGCAGGACGTAGAGCACCAGGCCGACGCCCAGGTAGACCATGTAGATGCCCTTGCGGCCGATGAAGTCCGAGGTCGAGGACCACACGAACCGGCCGGCCATGTTGAACAGCGAGAGCAGCCCGACGAAGCCGCCGGCGGCGGCAGCGGCGACCGTGGAGGTCTCCCCGTTGCGGAAGAAGTCCTGGATCATCGGCGCGGCCTGCTCCAGGATGCCGATGCCGGCGGTCACGTTGCAGAACAGCACGGTCCACAGCAGCCAGAACTGCGGGGTCTTGATGGCGTTGCCGGCCGAGACGCTCTCACTGGTGACCATGGCCTTCGGCTTGGCCGCCGAGGGGTCGAAGCCGGTCGGCTTCCAGTCGTCGGCGGGCACCCGGACGATGAAGGCGCCGAACATCATGAAGACCAGGTAGATCAGGCCCAGGGTGACGAAGAGGCCGGCGACCGCGCCGCCGTCCGGGGTGGTGCCGATGGTGCCGTCGTAGGCCGGGTCGTACCAGTTCATCAGCTGGCGGGACAGCGGCGAGGCGATCAGCGCGCCACCACCGAAGCCCATGATCGCCATGCCGGTGGCCAGGCCCGGGCGGTCGGGGAACCACTTGATCAGCGTGGAGACCGGCGAGATGTAGCCGATGCCCAGGCCGATGCCGCCGATGACGCCGTAGCCGAGGTAGACCAGCCACAGCTGGTTGGTCGAGATGCCGAGGGCGCCGACGAGGAAGCCGACCGACCAGAAGCAGGCGGCCGTGAACATCGCCGCGCGCGGGCCGTTGCGGTCCACCCAGGTGCCGAAGACGGCGGCCGAGAGCCCGAGCATCACGATGGCGATCGAGAAGATGATCCCGATGGCCGTGAGGGTGGAGTCGAAGTGCGACACCAGGGCGGCCTTGTAGACGCTGGTGGCGTAGGCCTGGCCGATGCACAGGTGCACGGCGAGTGCGGCCGGCGGGATGAGCCACCGGTTGAACCCGGGCTTCGCGATGATGCGCTCCCGGGCCAGGAAGCTGGGTACTGCCACGGAACGACCTCCGAGGTACGGGAACGGCGCGCCCGGACGGACGCAACCCGATCGCGGCCCGTCCACAGGTGTGACACAGGTCGCGGCCGAAGGGCACCGTACGACGCTGTGACGATTCCGGCTGCATCCTGGGCCCCAGCAGGGTGAGGCTGAGACCAATTCGTTGCACGCACAACCGTTGTTTCCACGGTGTGGGAGCGGGGCGCGGAACGGCCGTCCTGTTCCCTAGGCTGGCCGCATGTCGTACGAGGTCAAGGGCGTCGTCGCCCTGAGCAAGGGTGCTCCGGTCACCATCGAGACGATCATCGTCCCCGACCCGGGCCCGGGTGAGGCGGTGGTCGACGTCCAGGCCTGCGGGGTCTGCCACACCGACCTGCACTACCGGGAGGGCGGGATCAACGACGAGTTCCCGTTCCTGCTGGGTCACGAGGCGGCCGGCGTGGTCTCCGCGGTCGGCGAGGGCGTCACGAACGTGGCGGTGGGTGACTACGTGGTGCTGAACTGGCGCGCGGTCTGTGGCGAGTGCCGGGCGTGCACGAAGGGCAAGCCCTGGTACTGCTTCAACACGCACAACGCCGCGCAGAAGATGACGCTGGCCGACGGCACCGAGCTGTCCCCGGCGCTGGGGATCGGCGCGTTCGCCGAGAAGACCCTGGTCCACTCCGGCCAGTGCACCAAGGTCGACCCGGCGGCCAAGCCCACCGCCGCCGGCCTGCTGGGCTGCGGCGTGATGGCCGGCGTCGGCGCCGCGATCAACACCGGCGGCGTGGGCCGCGGCGACTCCGTCGCCGTCTTCGGCTGCGGCGGCGTGGGCGACGCGGCGATCGCCGGCTCCCGGTTGGCCGGTGCGGGCACGATCATCGCCGTCGACGTCGACGACAAGAAGCTCGAGTGGGCCAAGGGCATGGGCGCCACCCACACGGTGAACTCCAAGGAGACCGACCCGGTCGAGGCCATCAAGGCCCTCACCGGCGGCTTCGGGGTCGACGTCGCGATCGACGCAGTCGGGCACCCGGCGGTCTACGAGCAGGCGTTCAACGCCCGGGACCTGGCCGGCACCGTCGTCCTGGTCGGCGTGCCGAACCCGACCATGACGATCGAGCTGCCGCTGATCGAGGTGTTCGGCCGCGGCGGGGCGCTGAAGTCCTCCTGGTACGGCGACTGCCTCCCCAGCCGCGACTTCCCGATGCTCATCGACCTGTACCTGCAGGGCCGGTTCGACCTCGACGCCTTCGTCAGCGAGACGATCGGGCTGGGGGACGTCGAAGCCGCCTTCGACAAGATGCACGCCGGTGACGTGCTGCGCTCCGTGGTCGTCTTCGAGGGGGCCGAGAAGTGAGCGTCCGGATCGACCAGGCCGTCGTCAGCGGGGTGTTCAGCCTCGACGGGCAGGACTTCGACGTCGACAACAACGTCTGGCTGGTCGGGGACGACGACGAGGTGGTCGTCATCGACGCCCCGCACGACGCCGCCCCGATCATCGAGGCGATCGCCGGGCGCCGGGTGACCGCGATCGTGCTCACCCACGGGCACAACGACCACATCACCGCGGCGGTGGCCCTGCGCGAGGCCACCGGGGCCCCGATCTGGTTCAACCCCGCCGACCGGATGCTCTGGGACGTCGTCCACCCGGACACCGCACCCGACGAGGACCTGGTCGAGGGCACCCGGCTCACCGTGGCGGGTGTGCAGCTGCACGCGCTGCACACCCCCGGGCACTCCCCGGGCAGCACCTGCCTGCACGCGCCCGACCTGGCCACCGTCTTCACCGGCGACACGCTGTTCTGCGGTGGTCCCGGGGCCACCGGCCGGTCGTTCAGCGACAAGCCGACCATCCTGCGCTCGATCACCGACCGGCTGATGACGCTGCACGGTGACACCGTGGTGAAGACCGGTCACGGCGACGACACCACGGTCAACGCCGAGCTGGGCAACATCGCCTGAGCGAGCGTCGTCGTCCTCCCCCGAGTGAGCGGTCCCACCCGGGGGAGGTCGGCGCAGCCGGTACGCTCGCACCCGTGCCTCGCGGTGACGGACGGCTGACGCACGACCTCGACCCCCACGACCCTGGTCCCCAGGACGCCTGTGGCGTCTTCGGGGTCTGGGCTCCCGGGGAAGAGGTCGCGAAGCTGACCTATTTCGGCCTGTACGCCCTCCAGCACCGCGGTCAGGAGGCGGCCGGCATCGCGGTGTCCGACGGCTCCTCCGTCGTGGTCTACAAGGACCTCGGCCTGGTCAGCCAGGTGTTCGACGAGCCGACCCTGGGCAGCCTCCGCGGCCACATCGCCGTCGGCCACGCCCGGTACTCCACCACCGGGGCCTCCACCTGGGAGAACGCCCAGCCGACGTTCCGCACCACCGGGGCGGGCACCGGGCTGGCGCTGTGCCACAACGGCAACCTGGTCAACACCGCCGAGCTCGCCAGCGCCGCGGCCGACGAGGGCGTGGCCGGGGCGTTCGTCGCGACCAACGACTCCGACCTGGTCACCTCGCTGATCGCGGCCAAGCCCGACATGTCGGTCGAGGCGGCGGCGATGGAGGTGCTCCCACGCCTGCGAGGGGCGTTCAGCTTCACCTTCATGGACGAGGACACCCTCTACGCCGCGCGTGACCCGCAGGGCGTGCGGCCGCTGGTCCTCGGCCGGCTGGAGCGGGGCTGGGTCGTCGCCAGCGAGACGGCGGCACTGGACATCTGCGGCGCCTCGTTCGTCCGTGAGGTCGAGCCCGGTGAGCTGATCGCCATCGACGAGGACGGCCTGCGCAGCCAGCACTTCGCCGTCGCCGATCCGAAGGGCTGCGTCTTCGAGTACGTCTACCTCGCCCGGCCGGACACCACCATCTCCGGCCGCGGCGTGCACGCCGCCCGCGTCGAGATCGGCCGCCGGCTCGCCAAGGAGCACCCGGTGGAGGCCGATCTGGTCATCCCGGTGCCCGAGTCCGGCACGCCGGCCGCGGTCGGGTACGCCGAGGCCTCCGGGATCCCCTACGGCCTGGGCCTGGTCAAGAACTCCTACGTCGGGCGCACGTTCATCCAGCCCAGCCAGACGATCCGGCAGTTGGGCATCCGGCTGAAGCTGAACCCGCTGCGCGACGTCATCCGGGGCAAGCGCCTGGTCGTCGTCGACGACTCGATCGTGCGCGGCAACACCCAGCGGGCGCTGATCCGGATGCTCCGCGAGGCCGGCGCCCTCGAGGTGCACGTGCGGATCGCCTCCCCGCCGGTGAAGTGGCCGTGCTTCTACGGCATCGACTTCGCCAGCCGGGCCGAGCTGGTCGCCAACGGGCTGGACGTCGACGGGGTCCGGGCCTCGATCAACGCCGACTCGCTGGGCTACGTCTCCGAGCAGGGGCTGATCGCGGCCACCGAGCAGCCGGCCAACCGGCTGTGCACGGCCTGCTTCACCGGCGAGTACCCGATCTCCCTGGGGCAGCCGGAGGTGCTGGGCAAGCACCTCCTCGAGGGCATCGGCCGCCGGGCCCTGACCGAGGAGGCCACCGCGGTCACCGGCTGGACCGGCCAGCAGGCGGGCAGCCCGATGCTCCCCGGCGGGGCCGACGACGCGCTGAGCCGGCCGTGACGGCCTCCGAGGGCGAGCTGACCTACGCCGCCTCCGGCGTGGACATCGACGCCGGCGAGCGGGCCGTCACCCTGATGCGGGCGGCGGTGGAGAAGACCAACCGCCCGGAGGTCGTCGGCGGGCTGGGCGGGTTCGCCGGGCTGTTCGCCCTGGACACCGCCAAGTACCGCAAGCCGCTGCTGGCCTCCTCGACCGACGGCGTGGGCACCAAGATCGCGCTGGCCCGGGCGCTGGACCGGCACGACACCGTCGGGATCGACCTGGTCGCCATGGTCGTCGACGACCTGGTCGCCTGCGGGGCCGAGCCGCTGTTCCTGCAGGACTACGTCGCCTGCGGTCGCGTCGTGCCGGAGCGGATCGCCGCCATCGTCACCGGGATCGCCGAGGGCTGCACGCAGGCCGGTGCCGCACTGGTGGGCGGGGAGACCGCCGAGCACGGCGACCTCATGGGCGCGGACGACTACGACCTGGCCGCCACCGCGGTCGGGGTCGTGGAGGCCGACGCCGTCCTCGGGCCGGAGCGGGTGCGCGCCGGCGACGTCGTCGTCGCCATGGCCTCCTCCGGGCTGCACTCCAACGGCTACTCGCTGGTGCGCCGGGTCGTCGACCGGGCCGGGCTGGACCTGACCGGCACCCCGGCCGGCCTGGGACGCCCGCTCGGGGACGAACTGCTCGAGCCCACCCGCATCTACGCCCGCGACTGCCTGGCCCTGGTCGAGCAGCTGGGCGTGGAGACGGTGCACGCCTTCGCCCACATCACCGGGGGCGGGCTGGCCGGCAACACCGTCCGTGTCGTCCCGGCCGGGCTGGAGGCGGTGCTGGACCGGGGCACCTGGGCGCTGCCTGCGGTGGTGCGGCTGCTGGAGGAGCACGGCGTCCCCCGCGCGGAGTCCGAGCGGGCCTTCAACTGCGGGGTCGGCATGGTGGCCGCGGTCGCTGCCGAGCACGCCGACCGGGCGGTCGAGCTGCTCGTCGCCCGGGGCGTCCCGGCATGGGTGGGCGGCACGGTCGGCGCACACGACGGAGAGGCCTCGGCCCGGCTGGTCGGCTCCTACCGCTGAGCCGGCCACCGGCCGGCCCTGGCATGGGCCGGCTGGTCCAGCACGCACGGCAGCACCGCTCCTCCCGGAGGAGGAGCGGTGCTGCCGTGTCTCAGGGGATGGGTCGCGGGCTCAGCGGGTCAACGACTGGCAGCCCAGTCGTCGTCCTCGTCTTCCTGCGACCAGCTCCCGGCGTGCGTGTCGTCCTCGTCGTCGTCCTTCGGCCCCCGAGAGGGGAACGACGACGGCTGTCCAGCCAGTTCTCGCTGGAGGGCAGTGAGGTCGGTGTTGGGTGAGCTGTACTTGAGCTCACGGGCCACGCGTGTCTGCTTGGCCTTCGCTCGGCCGCGCCCCATGGCTCGACCCCCTCGTGACGGAGTGCGGGTCGTCTCCAGCACTGGGCTGGACGGCCCGTGTGGCGACCCCGACTGAGTGACTGTGTCCTTGGCCGAGCTTACGACACGGATCGGTCACGAGCACACGGCGCACCCCGCAGGACCCTCATCCGGAGGTGGATGTGACCGGGGTCTCACTCGATCCGGCTGTCCCGGCCCCCTCGCAGGGGCCCGCCGCGAGTGGAAGGACCCCGTCCTCCTCATCCCTCGCACGCTCGGGACGAGCCTCGGGACGGGGCCGGGGGTGAGGGGGTCCTTCAGCAGCGGGGCAGCCGGATGGTCGCCAGCCGCCCGACCGAGCGCATCCGCTCCTCGGCGAGCCGGTCGGCGGCGACGGCCGGGGAGACGTCCTCGGCGTCGGCTGCGGCGAACACCCGCAGCGCGACGTCGAAGATCGAGGTGGCCTTGGACTCGGCGCGGGCGAAGGAGAACCCGTGCCGTTCGTCCTCGACCTGGATCACGCCGCCGGCGTTCACCAGGTAGTCGGGGGCGTAGAGGACTCCCCGGGAGCGCAGCAGCTCGGCGGTGCCCTCGTGGGCCAGCTGGTTGTTCGCCCCGCCACAGACGATCTGGGCGGGCAGGACGGCCACGGTCTCGTCGTCCAGGGCGCCACCGAGGGCGCAGGGGGCGTAGACGTCGTGCGGCGTGCGCACCAGCGCGGCGGTGTCGGCGACGGCGGAGACCTGCGGGTGCCGGGCCCGGACCCGCGCGACCGCGGCCGGGTCGACGTCGGTGACGACGACGGACGCGCCGTCGGTGACCAGCCGGTCGACCAGCCAGCTGCCGACCTTGCCCACGCCGGCCACGGCGACGGTGCGCCCGGCCAGGGTCGGGGAGCCCCAGCGGTGCTGGGCCGCGGCCCGCATGCCCTGGAAGACCCCGAAGGCGGTGAGCACCGAGGAGTCGCCACAGCCGCCGAAGGCCTCGGACCGACCGTGCGCGAAGCGGGTCTCCCGGGCGACGACGTCCAGGTCGGCGTTGTAGGTGCCGACGTCGCAGGCGGTGAGGTAACGCCCGCCCAGGCTCTCCACGAAGCGGCCGTAGGCGCGCAGCAGGGCCTCGGTCTTGTCGGTGCGCGGGTCGCCGATGATCACCGCCTTGCCGCCGCCCAGGTCGAGGCCGGCCAGGCTGTTCTTGTAGGCCATCGCCTTCGACAGCGCCAGCGCGTCGGCCACCGCGGCCTCCTCGGAGGCGTACGGGAAGAACCGGGTGCCGCCGAGCGCCGGGCCGAGCGCGGTGGAGTACACCGCGATCACCGCGCGCAGCCCCGACCCGGGATCGGAGCAGAAGACGACCTGTTCGTGCCCGGAGCCCATCACGTCCACGCCGGCAGCCTAGGCAGCCGCGGGTCGCTGCGCCTGCGTCCGCCCGCCTCCGGGTCGGGGTGCCGGGTGGCGTGCCCCGGCAACGACGGGGTCTCGGTGCGGAGGTCCGTGCCGTGTCCGGTCCCCCGGGCGGGCATGATCGGGGGCTCACGACGGCACCGGCCGATCCCGGTGCCGCACACTCCTCCGGGCGGGCCGAGTCGAGGCCCGGTCGGCGGAGGACATCAGCGGGGCATCGCTGCGCCGCCACACAGGAGGACACGCACACGATGGCTCGACCCAAGCGGCTGCTCGCACTCGCCCTGGCGGCACCCCTGTTGCTGAGCGCCTGCTCCACGGAGAACTCCGGCGCGGGCGACGAGAGCGGGGACGGCGGCGGTGCGACCGCCTCCGGTGACCTCGACTTCGCCGTCGTCACCCACGGGTCGGCCGGTGACGCCTTCTGGGACGTCGTGCAGAACGGTGCCGAGGCCGCCGGTGAGGACCTGGGCGTGGGCGTCGACTACCAGAGCGACGGTGACCCGCAGCGCCAGTCCCAGCTGATCGAGGCCGCGGTCAACCAGGACGTCGACGGGATCGTCGTCTCGATGGCGAACCCGGACGCGCTGCAGGACTCGATCACCGCGGCAGCTGACGCCGGCATCCCGGTGGTCACGATCAACTCCGGGGCGGACCGGTCGGCGGAGTTCGGCGCGATCGGGCACGTCGGCCAGGACGAGACGGTCGCCGGCATCGGCGCCGGGCAGCAGCTGGCCGCCGACGGCGCGCAGAACGTGCTCTGCGTGGTGCACGAGCCCGGCAACATCGGCCTGGAACAGCGCTGTGCCGGCGCCTCGCAGGGGCTGGGCACCGACGTCCGGCTGCTGCAGGTGGACATCAACGACATCCAGGCGGCCCAGTCGACGATCACCTCGCAGCTGCAGAGCGACTCCTCGATCGACGCCGTGCTGACCCTGAACTCCGCGGTGGCGCCGGTGGCGGCGTCCGCCGCCGCCGACGCCGGCTCCGACGCCGCGATCGCCACCTTCGACCTCAACGCCGACGTCATCGACGCCATCCAGGACGGCACGATCTCCTTCGCCGTGGACCAGCAGCAGTACGAGCAGGGCTACCTGCCGATCGTGATGCTCAAGCTGTACGCGGAGAACCTGAACACCGTCGGTGGTGGCCAGCCCGTGCTGACCGGTCCGGGGATCGTCGACGCCGAGAACGTCGACGAGATCGCGGAGCTCGCCTCGGCAGGGACCCGCTGAGCGCGACCCGGGAGGCGCCCGTCGACGGGCCGGCGCGCGCCGACGAACGCGTCGCCCGGGTCGGCCCGTGGCGGCGGCTGCTGGTCAAGCCCGAGCTCGGGTCGCTGATCGGCGCCGTCGTCATCCTGGGGTTCTTCTCCGCCCAGTCCGACGTCTTCCGGTCGCTGGCCGGGGTGGCCAACTGGCTGGACGTCGCCTCGATCCTGGGGATCATGGCGGTCGCCGTCGCCCTGCTGATGATCGGCGGGCACTTCGACCTCTCCGCCGGGGTGATGACCGGCACCACCGCGCTGACCGTGGGCATCGTGGCGGTGGAGCTTCAGCAGAACATCTGGGTGGCGATCGCCGCGGCGCTGGTGCTGGCGCTGGGGGTCGGCGCCTTCAACGGCTGGCTGGTCACCCGCACCGGCCTGCCCAGCTTCATCATCACGCTGGGCACCTTCCTGATGCTGCAGGGGCTCAACCTGGGGCTCACCAAGGCGTTCACCGGCACGGTGCAGGTGCGGGGGCTGGCCGATGCGCCCGGTTACCACTCGGCCGAGCTGGTGCTGGCGTCCACGGTCGAGGTCTTCGGGCAGCCGTTCCGGATCGCCGTCCTCTGGTGGCTGCTGGTCACGGCGCTGGCCGCCTGGGTGCTGCTGCGCACCCGGTTCGGCAACTGGGTCTTCGCCACCGGCGGTGACGAGGTCGCCAGCCGCAACGTCGGGGTCCCGGCGCGGCGGACGACGATCGTGCTGTTCATGACCACCGCGACCGCCGCGTGGCTGGTCGGCTCGATCACCGCCGTCCGGCTCACCTCCGTGCAGGCCAACACCGGCACCGGACAGGAGCTGATCTACATCGTCGCGGCCGTGATCGGCGGCTGCCTGCTCACCGGCGGGTACGGCTCGGCCGTCGGTGCGGCCCTGGGCGCGCTGATCTTCGGCATGACCCAGCAGGGCATCGTCTACCTGAACTGGGACGCCGACTGGTTCTACTTCTTCCTCGGGGCCATGTTGCTGCTCGCGGTGCTCACCAACCGGCTGGTCCGGCGCTACGCCGAGGCGGCTCCGCGATGAGCGCGGCAGCCGGCCGGCCGGCCGCGCCCGGGGACACCCCGCTGCTGGAGCTGCGCGACATCGGCAAGGACTTCGGCTCGGTCATCGCGCTCGACGGCATCTCCACCAGCGTGCGCGCCGGGCAGGTCACCTGCGTGCTGGGGGACAACGGCGCGGGCAAGTCGACGCTGATCAAGGTGCTCTCCGGGGTGCACCGGCCGACCCGGGGACAGCTGTTCCTGGACGGTGCGCCGGTCGACTTCGACGCGCCGCGCGAGGCGCTGGACGCCGGCATCGCCACCGTCTACCAGGACCTGGCGATGATCCCGCTGATGTCGATCTGGCGGAACTTCTTCCTCGGCTCGGAGCCGACGACCGGCTGGGGCCCGTTCCGGCGGTTCGACCGGGCGACGGCCAAGGACGTCACCCGGCGTGAGCTGGCGGCGATGGGCATCGACATCCGTGACCCCGACCAGCCGGTCGGCACGCTCTCCGGTGGCGAGCGGCAGTCGGTGGCGATCGCCCGGGCAGTGCACTTCGGGGCCCGGGTGCTGATCCTGGACGAGCCGACGTCGGCGCTCGGCGTCAAGCAGGCCGCCGTGGTGCTGCGCTACATCGCCCAGGCGCGCGACCAAGGGCTCGGCGTCGTCTTCATCACCCACAACCCGCACCACGCGCACCCGGTGGGCGACCGCTTCCTGCTGCTCAACCGCGGCCGCAGCATGGGCGACTTCGCCAAGGCGGAGGTGACCCGGGAGCAGTTGACCGACATGATGGCCGGCGGGGACGAGCTCAGCCGGCTCGCCGAGGAGCTGGGGCGGCCGGGCGCACCCTGACCTGCCGGGTCGACATGGGCACAGGGGGACCGGGTGCGGCGGTGACCGAGCTGTTTGAGACGGACTGCGTCGTAGCTGCGCGTGTTGCATCTGTGACTGGTGGTGCGACTGGGACGCTCGCTGAGCCCACCCGTCCATCCCTCTTCCCCAGGGAGCGACCATGACGCAGCACGTGCGGCGCCCGGCCACGGCGGCCGGCTGCCCGGTCCGCGCCGGACGCCGCCGACCGGCCCGACTGCTGGCCGGTGCGCTGACCGCAGCGGTCGCGGCCGTGCTGGTCGGGGCCGGCGGCGGCAGCGCGCGGGCCGAACCGGTGAACCCGAGTGACGAACAGCTGGCCGGTGCCCAGTCGGCCCAGGACGCAGCTGCGGCCGAGGTCGGCCGGATCGCCGCGCAGGTGGCTGCCGCCGAGGCGCAGCTGGAGCAGGTCCAGGTGCTGGCCGAGTCCGCCGGCACCGTCTACCTGGCGGCGGAGGAGGCCCGGGTGCAGGCCGAGGCCGCGGCCGCACGGGCGGCGCAGGACCTGCAGGTCGCGGCCGACGCCGTCGCCGCCGCCCAGGCCCGGATCGCCGAGTTCTCCCGGGACACCTACAAGAACGGTGGCGAGCTCACCAGCGAGATGGCGCTGCTGGACGTCGGTGGACCGGCCGAGCTGGTGCAGAAGGCCGCGATGCTGTCCTACGTCGGCGACCACCAGGTCGACGTCCTGGGGGTGATGGAGGCGGCCCGGGTGGCGCAGGCCCAGGCGGACGCGGCCGCGCGGGCGGCCCGGGACGAGAAGGTGGCGGCCGAGGCGGCGGCCGAGACGGCCCGGGTGGAGGCCGAGCGGCAGCTGGCCAACCAGCAGTCGGTGTACACCCAGGTGACCGCGGACAAGGCGGCGCTGGACCAGCAGCTGCAGGACGCCCAGGTGCAGCTGCTCACCCTGCAGGGAGCCCGCAACGCCTACGAGGTCTGGCAGCAGCAGAAGGCGGCCGAGGAGGCCGCGGCCCGGCTGGCCGAGGAGCAGGCCCGCGCCCAGGCGCTCGCCGACGACCGGCAGGCACTCCTGGCGGACGCCGACACCGCAGGCTCCGGCTACGCCCGGCCGGCCGTCGGCATCACCAGCAGCTGCTTCGGCGCACGCTGGGGGGTCACCCACTTCGGCGTCGACATCGGCGCGCCGATCGGCACGCCGGTGCGGGCCGTCACGGCCGGGGTGGTCCAGCGGGCGGGGCCGGCGACCGGCTTCGGGCTGGCGGTCTACCTCCGCGGCGACGACGGTGCGATCACCGTGTACGGCCACGTCAACCGGTCCTTCGTCCGCGCCGGGGAGCGGGTCGCGGCCGGTGAGCAGATCGCCGAGGTGGGCAACCGGGGCCAGTCGACCGGGCCGCACCTGCACTTCGAGGTCCACCCCGGCGGGGCGATGCACAGCGGCCAGGTCGACCCGGTGCCGTGGTTGCGGGCCCGCGGCATCACGATCCGGGGCTGCGGCTGAGCCCGGGGAGACGACCGGTGCAGCGCACCGCGGCCCGGCACCCTGGGGAGGGGGCCGGGCCGCGGTGCGTCGGGGGTCAGGCGTTGTCGCAGTTCTCCGTGATCCAGGTGTCCAGCCGGGTCTGGGACTCGGTCGCCTGCGCCTCGATCTCGGCCAGCGCCTGCTCCGCGCTGGCCTGGCCCTCCGGGGTGGTCAGGTCGACGTCGCCGAGGGTGTCCCGGATGCCGACGAACGTGTCGACCAGGACGTCCCAGTCGGCGCTGATCTCGGCCGGCGGGTCCAGCTGCTCCAGCTCGGCGATGGTCTGGTCGAGCAGCTCCTCCTGGGTCAGCTCGGCTGCATCGGGGGCGGTGAGCACGGCCTCGGCCTCGGTGCAGAACGCCTGCACCTCCTCGTCGGAGGTGGTGGCCTCGGCGGCGGCGGAGCTGGTCGGGCTGCTGGTCGTCGACGCGGCGTCGGGTTGCTCGTCGTCGCTGCTGCACGCGGACAGGAGGACGACGGCGACGGTGGCGAGACCGGCGCGGAAGGGGGTGGCGAGTGCGCGCATGACCTCGACGGTATCCGCTGCCGGCGGTGAGCACCGAGGCCCGCCGGGGGGCCGGTTACGGTGCTCCGCGTGACCGCCCCCGTCGACCCGCGGACCAGCTGGGCGCTGCCCGCGCCCGGGGAGATGGCCCCGGTCGCGGACCCCGAGCCGCTGGTCACCCGGGTGCTGGCCCCGAACCCCTCGCCGATGACGCTGGACGGCACGAACACCCACCTGGTGGGCGAGCCGGGCTCGGGTCAGGCCGTCGTCGTCGACCCCGGCCCGGACGACGCCGCCCACCTGGCCGCCGTCGAGGCCGCGCTGGCCGCCCGCGGCGCCCGGGTGGTGGCCGTGCTGGTCACCCACCACCACGCCGACCACGCCGAGGCGGCGCTGCCCTGGGGCCGGCACTTCGGTGCACCGGTCGCCGCCGCCACCCCTGCGGTCGCCGGCCCGGGCGGCCGGCTGCTCCGGGCGGGGGAGCGGCTGGAGCTGGCGGGCACGACGCTGGACGTCGTCCCGACGCCCGGGCACACCGCCGACCACCTGGCCTTCCGGCTGGCCTCCGGGGCGGTGCTGGTCGGCGACCACGTGCTCGGCCGGGGCACCTCCGTGGTCACCCACCCCGAGGGCGACGTGCTCGCCTACCTGGAGTCGCTGCGCCGGGTGCACGACCTGGGGCCCTCGGCGCTGTACTGCGGCCACGGGCCCGAGCTGACCACCGACCCCGGGGCGGTGCTGCGTTTCTACCTGGCCCACCGGGCGTACCGGGAGCAGCAGCTGCTCGACGCCCTCGCGGCCGGCGCCCGGACGGTCGAGGAGCTGGTCGCCGTGGTCTACGCGGGCGTGCCGCAGGCCGTCCGGCCGGCCGCTGCGCAGTCGACCCGGGCCACGCTCGCCAAGCTGGCCGCCGAGGGCCGGGTGGAGCCCGTCGAGGACCGGGTGCGGCTGGCCTGACCGGCCGCCGTCCTACTGTTCCGAGGGTGGAGCCGGCCGGGGAGTGGGACGTCGTGGTCGTCGGCGCCGGGTCCGCCGGGTGCGCGCTGGCCGCCCGGCTGGTCGACGCCGGACGGCGGGTGCTGGTCCTGGAGGCCGGCGCCGACCACCCGCTGCCGGAGGACTTCCCGGCGACGATCCGGGACGCCGCGACGATGGGGGCCGCGACCCCCGGCCACCCCGCCAACTGGGAGCTCACCGGAGAGCTCACCGACGACCTGCGCTGGCCGGTGCCCCGGGGGAAGGTGCTGGGCGGCTCCAGCGCGCTGAACGGCACGTACTTCATCCGGGCCACCCGCGCCGACCTGGACGGCTGGGCCGCCGCCGGCAACGACCTGTGGTCGGCCGACGCGCTGCGCCCGGCCTTCGCCCGGTGCGAGAGCGACGCCGACTACGGCGACCGCCCCGGGCACGGCTCGACCGGCCCGCTGCCGGTCACCCGGGTGCACGAGCCGCACCCGGTCACCGATGCCTTCGCCGGCGCCTGCGACGCCCTCGGCTTCCCGCCCGAGCCGGACAAGAACGCCGACGGCCCGCCCGGGCACGGGCCGGTGCCGTTCACCGTCGCCGACGGCGTGCGGGTCAACACCGCGATGGCCTACCTCTCCCCGCGCCGGGGGCAGCCCGGGCTGACCGTGCGGGGCGGCGTGCGGGTGACCCGGGTGCTGGTGGAGCACGGCCGGGCGGTGGGCGTGCAGACCGACCGCGGCCCGGTGCGCGCCGCGGAGGTCGTGCTGTCGGCCGGCGCCGTCGGCTCCCCGCACCTGCTCCTGCTGTCCGGGATCGGCCCCGCCGACCACCTGCGGGCCACCGGCGTCGCCGTCGTCGCCGACGTCCCGGGAGTGGGGCAGGGGTTCAGCGACCACCCCGACGTCTACGTGACCTACCGGCCGGCCCGGCGCACCCCGATGCCCCGCGGGCTGCTCCCGCTGGCCACCGCGCTCAACACCGCCGACCACCTCGAGGTCATGCCCTGGCTCAAGCCGTTCCGGCAGGTGATGCTCTCGCGGTCCTCGGGGTCGGCGCTGTCCGGCGTCGCCGAGGTGCTGCGCCGGCCCGCGGCGACACTGCGGGCGTTGCGGGGGGCCTCCGTGCCGCGGCTGCTGGACTCCGCGCGCCGGCGGGACGACCTCTACCTCGCCGTGGCCCTGCAGCAGGAGGAGAGCCGCGGGCGGATCAGCCTGACCACCGCCGACCCGCTGGTGCAGCCACGGATCCAGTACCGCTACCTGACGCAGGACGCCGACCGGCGCCGGCTGCGGGCCGGCGTCCGGCTGGCCGCCGAGCTGCTGCGGACCCCGGCCTTCGCCCCGCTGGTCGCCGAGCGCACCGGCCTGCCCGACGACGTCCTGGCCGACGACCGGGAGCTGGACCGGTGGACCCGGGCGCACCTGGCGACCGCCGTGCACCTGGCCGGCAGCGCCCGGATGGGGCCGGCCACCGACCCCGGGGCGGTGGTCGACCAGCACCTGCGGGTGCGGGGGGTGGCGGGCCTGCGGGTGGTCGACACCTCGGTGATGCCGTTGGTGCCCTCCCGTGGGCCGGCGGCGACCGCCGTGGCGATCGGGGAGCGCGCCGCCGAGCTGATCACCGGCGGCGGCTGACGGACCACCCGGCCGGCTCAGCCGCCGGCGTCGCGGGCCGCGTCGGCCACGGCGAGGGACCGGTCCAGGTAGACCGCGTTGCCGGACAGCAGCCGGTGCAGCTCCCGGAACGACCGGTCCAGCACCGCGGTGGGGTCGGTGTCGGCCGGGTCCGGGTCGGGCGCCTGGCCGGCCATCTCGGCCAGCCCGACGGCCGCGTCGGCCAGCGTGGGCCACAGGTGGGCCCACTGCCAGAACTCGTAGGTGGCCGGCCCGACCAGGGCCGATGGCGGGGTGCCCAGCAGGCCGATCCCGTCGACGCCCGGCCGGCCGGGCGGTTCGCCCAGCCCGAGCAGCAGGGACTGGACCCGGTGGGTGCGGGCGAACTCGGCGGCAGGTTCGGAGCCGGGGGCGAGCTCGGCGACCAGCCCCCGCTCGATGAGCGCGTCGAGCACCGGGTCGCAGTCGGGGACCCCGGCCTCCTCGGCTGCCTGGCGGACCGCGGTGCGGGTCCACGGCACGCCGTCCTGCACCCGGCTGGGCACCCCGTGCGTCAGCGTCCACACGTCGGCGGTGGTCTGGTCGCCCAGCAGCGGGCTGTCCCAGCCCAGCCGCACCACCCAGTAGCTCGGCGGCTCCCCGCGGTGCTGGTGGAAGGCCCCCATGGGGTGACCGACGGGGAAGACGAGCGCCTCCGCCGGCGTCACCGGGTCGGCGGTGGACATCAGCTCACCGCCCAGGTGTCCAGGTGGACGGCGTTGGGGGTGAGGAGCCGGTGCAGGTCCTCCAGCAGCGAGGTCAGCAGCGCGTCCGGGTCGGTGGCGAGAGGGTCGGTGATGCCCACCCGTGCCGCGGTGGCCGCAGCGCCCTCGCAGGCCCGCCACAGGCTGGTCTCCATGTGCGCCCACTCGAACAGGTCGTAGGCGGCGGCCGACAGCACGGCGAGCGGCCGGCCGGGCAGCCCGACCGCGTAGGCGTCCGGCGCGCCGGCGCTGTTCCCCAGCCCCAGCACCAGGGGCACCATCCGGACCCGGCGGGCCAGGTCGCGGGCCGAGTCGGTGCCCGGTGCGGCGAGGGCGACCAACCCCTGCTCCTGCAGCCGGGCCAGTCGCTGCGCACAGTCCGGGAGGCCCACCGCATCGGCCTGCGCGGCCAGCGCGTCGGGGGTCCACGGGCGCGGCTGGTGGTCGGCGGGCCCGTGCGCCATCGCCCAGACCCCGAACTCGGCCGAGGTCAGGCTGTGCAGGGCCGCGCCGACCCGGACGTCGAACTGGTCCACGACCGCGCGGACGCCGATCAGCTGACCGATCGGGTAGACCTGCAGCGCGGGCGAGTCGCTGGTCATCGCGGCGAGCCTAGCCGGGGCCGGAACTCCTGCGCCGGACCGCCGCCGGGCCGCGCGGCCCGGCCGAGTGCGCGGCGCGGGCCAGCTCAGCGGATGGTGCGGATCTGGGTGCTCGTGGTCGACAGCGGGGCCCACGGGTCGGGGTGTGGCTGCCCGGCGTCGCTCACCCAGCCTGGTGCGCGGGTGCCCGTCGTGCTGCCCCGGGTCGCCGGGCGGGCACTGAGGTGCACGATCAGGGAGAGCAGGACGAACAGCCCCACGAGCACGCCGGCGATGGTCATGAGCGTCGAGAGCATGCTGGAGAAGTTAGTGGTGGGGACTGGTCCGTGTCCGGCGTTGCGCTGGGCACAAATAGCCGAACTCGATCATCAGAAGCGGGAAGTCTGACAGTTGACGTCGACTTGTCGACCCGAGCTGGACGATCCGCCCCGTCAGAGTCTGCCAGTGCGGGCCAGCTCGTGACAGCCCGGCCCGGCGTCCCAGACCGTCACTCCCACCACCAGAATGGCCATCTTGGTGGTGGGTGGGCTCAGGTGTCGAGGGGGAGGCCGGTGTAGTTCTCGGCCAGCTCCCGGGCCGCGGCCTCCGAGGAGCAGACCCGGCGGAGCTGGGAGAGCTGCAGCTCGGCGTCGAAGTCGTCGCCGGCGCGGTGCAGCATCGACGTCATCCACCAGGAGAAGTGGGTGCAGCGCCAGACCCGGGCGAGCGCGCGGTCGGAGTAGCTGTCGACCAGGTCCGTCTGCTTCTCGGCCAGCAGGCGGACCAGCGCGGTGGCGAGCAGGGTGACGTCGGCGACGGCGAGGTTGAGGCCCTTGGCGCCGGTCGGCGGCACGATGTGCGCGGCGTCGCCGGCCAGGAAGAGCCGCCCGCGGCGCATCGGCGCGCTGACGAACGAGCGCATCGGCAGGATCGACTTCTCGGTGACCGGGCCGGTCTCCAGCTCCCAGCCGTCGAGGGCGAACCGGGTGGACAGCCCGTCCCAGATCCGGTCGTCGGACCAGTCCTCGATCTTCTCCTCCGGGTCGACCTGCAGGTACAGGCGCGACACCGACGGCGAGCGCATCGACAGCAGCGCGAAGCCGTCGGGGTGCCAGGCGTAGACGAGCTCCTCCTCCGACGGGGCGACGTCGGCCAGGATGCCCAGCCAGGCGTAGGGGTAGGTGCGCTCCCACAGCCGGCCCGCGGTGCCGGCGGTGACGACCGGGCGGGAGACGCCGTGGAAGCCGTCGGTGCCGGCGATGGCGTCGCACTCGAGCACCTGGGGCACGCCGTCGGCGTCGGTGAACCGGATCCGCGGGTGGTCGGTGTCGACGTCCTCGGGGGTGACGTCGGAGACGTCGAACAGCAGCGGCGGGCCGCCGGCGAGCTGGGCGGCGATGAGGTCCTTGGTCACCTCGGTCTGGCCGTAGACCCAGACCTTGCGGCCGCACAGCTCGGGGAAGTCCAGGTGGTGCCGGGTGCCGGGGTACTGCAGGAAGATGCCGTTGTGCGGCAGGCCCTCCCGCTGCAGCCGGTCGCCCATGCCGGCGTCGATCAACGTGGAGACGGTGTGCTGCTCCAGGATCCCGGCGCGGATCCGGGCCTCCACGTAGTCGCGGGAGCGGTTCTCCAGGACGACGGTGTCGATGCCCTGCAGCTGCAGGAGGCGGGACAGCAGCAGTCCCGCCGGGCCGGCTCCGATGATCCCCACCTGGGTGCGCATCGGCCGAGTGTGACCCCGGCTACCAGTGGCGGGCGACCCCTTCCTCCCGCTGGACGGAAGGGTCAGCGGAACTGCTCGGTGCGCGCCAGGGCCCGGCCGATGCCCCGGGCCGCCACCTGCAGCACCGGGGCCAGTCGGCCCACGTCGCGGCGGTGGACCGGGACGACGATGCCCAGCGCGGCGACCACCACCGGCCCGGACAGCCGCTCCACGGTCACCGGGACGGCGACCGAGGCGGCGCCCAGGCTCATCTCCTCCGCGGTCCGGGCCCAGCCGCGGCGGCGCACCTCGGCGAGCTCCCGGCTCAGCAGCCCGGCGTCGACGACGGTGTGCCGGGTCTCCCGGGTCGGCTGCCGGAGCACCTGCTCCAGGACGTCGTCCGGCGCGGAGGCCAGCAGCACCTTGCCCACCCCGGTGGCGTGCAGTGGCAGCCGGCTGCCGACCTGGCTGACCACCGGGACCGACTCGCGGCCGGAGACCCGTTCGACGTAGAGCGCCTTCGTGCCCTCGCGGACCGCCAGGTGCACGGTGTCGCGGGTGGCGGTGTGCACGTCGAGCAGGAACGGCGAGGCGACCTGGCGCAGCTCCAGGTCGACCGGGGCGAGCAGCCCGAGGTCCCAGAGCTTGCGGCCGACCTCGTAACGGCCGTCGCTGCGCCGGACCAGGGCGCCCCAGGCGGCGAGGTCGGCGAGCAGCCGGTGGGCGGTGGTCAGCGGGGTGCCCGACCGTTCGGCGACCTCGGAGAGGCTGAGCCGGGGGTGGGCGGCGTCGAAGGCGTCCAGGACGCCGAGCGCCCGTGAGGTCACCGATCGACCGGCTGCGGCGGCTCCACCGGCCACGTCGTCCCACTTTCTGCTCAGCGGAAGCAGTTGCTTCCGGCAGCGTACTGCTGCGCCGTACGGTCCGACCATGACCGGGACCACATCTCGCGAGCCGCGACCGGCGTCGGACAGTGCCCTCGTGCTGCCCCGCTACCTCCGGGAGCCCGCCGACCGGCGCACCCCGGTGGCCTACCCCGGCTACCGGAGCACGGCGTCCCGGGCGCCGCTGCGCACCCCGGTCGACCTGCCGCACCGGTTGACCGAGATCACCGGCCCGGTGCTCGGCGAGGACCTGGTCACCGCCGCCGACGCGGACCTGACCCTGCGCCAGGGCGGCGAGGCCCAGGGGCAGCGGATCATCGTCCACGGCCGGGTGCTCGACAGTGACGGCCGCCCGGTGCCGCACGCACTGGTCGAGATGTGGCAGGCCAACGCCGCCGGCCGCTACCGGCACGTGGTCGACAACTGGCCCGCGCCGCTGGACCCGCACTTCGACGGGCTGGGCCGGGTGGTGACCGACGAGCTGGGGCGCTACGAGTTCACCACCATCAAGCCCGGGGCCTACCCGTGGGGCAACCACCACAACGCCTGGCGGCCGGCGCACATCCACTTCAGCCTGTTCGGTCAGGCGTTCACCCAGCGGCTGGTCACCCAGATGTACTTCCCGGACGACCCGCTCTTCGGGCAGGACCCGATCTTCAACTCCATGCCGACCACGGCGCGGCACCGGGCGATCAGCCGGTTCGACCTGGAGCGCAGCCAGCCCAACTGGGCGCTGGCGTTCCAGTGGGACATCGTGCTGCGCGGCCGTGAGCAGACCCCCTTCGAGACCGATGACGACGGAGATGTCGCGTGAGCGCCGACCGACTGTCCCCCCTGGTGCTGGCCGCCGACGAGACCAACGACCGCCGGCTGGGGACGCCGCGGCGCGGCACCGGCTTCCTGACCGAGCCCTTCCGGCTGGGCACCACCCCCAGCTCGACGGTCGGGCCGTACCTGGCGATCGGCCTGACCTGGGCCGACGGCCCGGACGTCGTCGCCGAGGGCACCCCGGGTGCCGTCTGGCTGCGCGGCCAGGTCTTCGACGGCAACGGCGACCTCGTGCCCGACGGCATGATCGAGACCTGGCAGGCCGACCCGGACGGCCGCTTCGCGCACCCGGACGACCCGCGCGGCGCCGTCGCCACCCCCGGGTTCCGTGGCGTGGGGCGGTCGCACACGGTCGACGGGGGTGCCTACGCCGTCCGCACGCTCAAGCCCGGCCGGGTGCCCGACGGGGAGGGCGGGCTGCAGGCGCCGCACGTCGACGTCTCGGTCTTCGCCCGTGGCCTGCTCGACCGGCTCGTCACCCGGATCTACTTCGCCGACGAGGCCGCCGCCAACGCCGAGGACGTCGTCCTGCGCAGCCTCCCGGACGACGCCGCGCGCGCCACGCTGATCGCCCGGCCCAGCGAGGACGGCTACGTGCTGGACATCCACCTGCAGGGCTGCGCGGCCCAGGGCATGGACGAGACCGTCTTCTTCGCGGTGTGAGCACCGGCCACGGGGGAGCACCCGCCAGGATGGGCGCGTGATCCTCGACGCGACCTTCGCCCGCGGCCCCGTCTCGGCCGGCACCGCCGGGGACGCGTGGCTGGTGGCCCTGCTCGAGGTGGAGGGCGCGCTGGCCCGCGCCGCCGCCCGGGTCGGTCTGGTGGCCGGCGCGGCCGCGGACGAGGTGAGCCGGGTGTGCGCCGACCCGGCCGTCCTGGACCTTCCTGCGGTGTACGCCCGGGCCGGGGACGCCGGCAACCCGGTGCCCCCGCTGGTCCGGGCGCTGCAGGACGCCGTCGGGCCGCACGCCGCCCGGGCGGTGCACGTCGGCGCCACCAGTCAGGACGTCGTC
Organism: Modestobacter sp. VKM Ac-2985; assembly: GCF_026967925.1. Lineage (GTDB taxonomy): Bacteria > Actinomycetota > Actinomycetes > Mycobacteriales > Geodermatophilaceae > Modestobacter. The sequence continues at coordinate 687,089 of NZ_JAPVBI010000002.1, forward strand.
GACACCGCGGCGGTGCTGCTGGCCCGGCGCGGCCTGCACCTGATCGACGCCGATCTCGCCGCGGCCGCGGAGACCTGCGCCCGGCTGGCGGGCACGCACCGGGACGACGTGCTGATGGGCCGCACCCTGCTGCAGCAGGCGCTGCCGATCACCGCCGGCCTCAAGGCCGCCACCTGGCTCGCCGGGCTGGACGGCGTGCGCGCCCGGGTCGCCGCGGTCGCCGCGGCGCTGCCGGTCCAGTACGGCGGGGCGGTCGGCACGCTCGCCGCCAGCTCGGGCTCCGGCGTCGACCTGCGCCGGGAGCTGGCCGCCGAGCTCGGGCTGGCCACCACCGAGGTGCCCTGGTTCACCGTGCGGCTGCCGATCGCCGACGTCGCGGGCGTGCTGGGCGCGGCGGCCGGGGTGGTGGCCACGATCGCGCTGGACGTCGTCCTGCTGGCCCAGACCGAGGTCGCCGAGCTGGCCGAGGTCGCCGAGGGCCGCGGCGGCTCCTCGGCGATGCCGCACAAGGCCAACCCGGTGGCGGCGGTCTCCGCCCGGGCCTGCGCCCGCCGCGCCCCCGGCCTGGTCGCCACCCTGTTCGCCGCGATGGAGCAGGAGCACGAGCGCGGCGCAGGCACCTGGCACGCGGAGTGGCCGACGCTGACCGACCTGCTGGGCACGGTCGGCTCCGCGGCGTCCTGGCTGGCCGAGTGCCTGTCCTCGCTGCGGCTGGACACCGAGCAGATGGCGCGGACCGTGGCCGCGGCCGGCGACCCGCAGCTGGCCGGAGCGCTGGCCGAGGCCCTCACCCCGGCGCTGGGCGCGGGTGCGGCGCACGACGCCGCCGCCGCCGCGGTGCGGGAGGCGGCCACGGCCGGTCGCCCGCTGGCCGACCTCGTGGCCGAGCGCACCGACGTCGACGGCGCCGCACTGGTCGCCGACGGCACCCCGGACGTCGGTGAGGCCGGTGCCCAGGTGGACGCCGCGCTCGCCGCCCACACCATCGCGATGCAGGGAGGACACCCGTGACCGCCGTCGAGGTGCACGCCGTCGTCGAGGGCCCGGCCGAGGCGCCGGTGCTGCTGCTGTCCAACTCACTCGGCTCGGACCTGTCGATGTGGGACCCGCAGGTGCCGGCGCTGACCGAGCGGTTCCGGGTGGTCCGCTACGACACCCGCGGGCACGGCCGGTCACCGTCGGGGTCCGGTGACGCCACGATCGACGACCTGGCCGACGACGTCGTCGCGCTGCTGGACCGGCTGGGGGTGGCCCGGGCGCACGTCGCCGGGGTGTCGATCGGCGGGATGACCGGCCTGCGGCTGGCCGTGCGCGAGCCGCAGCGGGTGCTCACCCTGGCGGTGCTGTGCAGCTCGGCGCACACCGGCAACGCGGCCAGCTGGGCGGAGCGGGCGCGCACCGTGCGCGCCGAGGGCACCGGCGCGATCGCCGAGCAGGTGGTCAGCCGGTGGCTCACCCCGCCGTACGCCGCGGAACACCCCGACCTGGTGGCCCGGTTGCAGGCGATGGTGGCCGCCGCCGACGACGAGGGGTACGCCGGCTGCTGCGCGGCGATCGAGCGGATGGACCAGCGCCCCGACCTGCACCGGATCACGGCCCCGACGCTGGTGGTCTCCGGCGCCGAGGACCAGGCGGTGCCCCCGGAGCACCAGCAGCTGATCGCCGACGGCGTCCCCGGCGCCCGGCTGCTCAGCCTCGGCCCGGCCGCGCACCTGGCCAACCTGGAACAGCCCGAGCAGGTCAGCCGGGCCCTGATCGCACACGCCACCGGAGGCGACCTGTGACCGAACCGCTGGAGACCGGACCGCTGGAGACCGACGAGCAGCGGCGGGCGGCCGGCATGCGGGTGCGCCGGGAGGTGCTCGGCGACGCCCACGTGGACCGGGCGGTCGCCAGCGTCACCCCGTTCACCGCGGACTTCCAGGACTTCATCACCCGCGTCGCGTGGGGCGACCTGTGGCAGCGACCCGGGCTGGACCGCCGCGAGCGCAGCATGCTGACCCTGGCGATCACCGCGGCGCTGCGGCACTGGGACGAGTTCGCGCTGCACGTGAAGGCGGCGGTGCACAACGGGCTGACCGACGAGGAGATCGCCGAGGTGTGCCTGCACACCGCGGTCTACGCCGGGGTGCCGGCGGCCAACCACGCCCTGGCCGTCGCCAAGCCGATCCTCGCCGAGCTCCGCACCCAGGGCTGAGGCCCCCGAAGGCGGTCAGCCGGCGGGGACGGAGACCGGCACCCTCGCCCCGCCGGTGCCCAGGTCGACCGAGGCGCCGTCGGGGAAGGTCGCGGAGCCGGCGACCACGAGCGTCCCCTCGGTGAACCCGGCCGGCACGTCGAAGGCGGTGATCACCCGCGTCGGGGAGGCGTCCAGGTCCAGCGCCCGGAGCGTGGTCCCGTCCGGCAGGCGCAGCGACAGCAGCCCCGGCGGCAGCGCGCCGGGCGTGGCCTCCGGCAGCGCCATCGTCACGTCGAGCAGCAGCAGGGCGCGGCTCGGGTCGGCCGGCCGCGCGTCCTGGACGAACCACTCGAGCCGGCCGCCGCCGACCGCGATCGTGACGGGCAGGGACGCGGAGACCCGGCCGGGCGCGCTCAGCGTCGCCGCCAGCTGCCGGACGGCGTCCACGTCGGCCTCCCGGGAGGTGCGCGCCAGCACCTGCAGGTTGCCCGGGTCGGGGGCGCCGGTGAGCAGCGACAGCCGTTGCTCGACCCCGGCGTCGACGACCACGAGGTCGGCGGCGGTGGTGTCCGCGGGCACCGACAGCAGCGCCTCGACGGTGGTGCCCGGGGCGGTCATCGCCGGGGCGACGACGACCGGCTCCCGGCCGGGGACCTGGTAGCTGATCGAAGGCGGGGTGGGGGAGCGGCCCTCGCCCTGCTCGACCAGGTACCGCACGGCGAGGAACTCCTCACCGTCGGCCGGCCGCCGGGCGGCGTCCCCGGTGCCCACCCGGTCCGGCCGGGCCAGGCCGGTCACCGCCACCGCCGCAGCCGGACCGGAGAGCCGGGCCGGGCCGGCCGGCTCGGTCCAGGTCACGTCGGGGAACGGCCCGACCGCGGTGTGGCCGGGGCTCGCCTGCGGCACGGCCGGTGCGGTCAGCCCGCCGGCGCCCCGCGGTGGCTCCTCCCGGTCCGGCCGGCGGAGCAGCTCGCGGTGGGTCAGTGGCTCGGGGGCGGGGTTGGCCGGCAGCGCGGCGACCGACAGCCGCACGTCGCCGCCGGCCGGGGTGCCGGTCAGGGGGAACCGGAGCCAGCTGGCGTCGTCCTGCCCGTCGACGAACAGTGCCGGGCCGCACAGCAGCTCCGGGCGGAGCTCGGAGCCGGCGGCGTCCTCCAGCTGGAACCAGCAGCGGCTGTCCGCGCCGCGGACACCCTGCCGCAGCGCCACGTGGTCGCTGAAGGCGCGGTCGGCCGCAGCGAGGACGACGGCGGGGTCGGTGACGTAGCGGCCACCGAAGGTGAGCGGGTCCTCGCGCAGCAGTGCGAACAGCCCGGCGCCGACCAGCAGCACGACCAGCAGCGCAGCGCTGAGGATCGATCCGATCGGCCGGCGACGTCGACGACCGGGCACCGGCGCCGGGGGAACGGCCGGGTCGGGCCCCGGGGCGTCGGAACGCTCCTCGGCGACTCCGCCCACTGGTCCTCCGGCCTCTTGCTGCTCCACGGCGGCCTGGCAGGGGCCGACCGGGAACGCTAACCGACCAGCCAGGGCGACCGCACGCACCGCCACCGGAACGGGGAGCGGGTCGCCGCGCTGCGGTCACCCGGAGGGAGGAGTGGCTCCTTGTCTCTCGGTTGGGCAGCGGCTACACCGGGTAGGGGCGATCCGTTGGACCCACCCACTCGTCGAGGAGGACCGCCCCTGCCGCGTCGGAGTGATCGACCGCAGGAGGCTTCCACCGCGTGACCGCAGTGCCCGAGGAGACCGCCCGCCCGCTGCGGGTGGCGACCGTGCCGTACGCCGGCGCCTACGCCGCCGCGGTGCTCCCGGTCGGCGTCGTCCGGGTGGGCCCGGACCTCTCACCCAGCCCGTGGCTGGACCCCGAGCAGCTGGCCGCCCATGCCGCGGAGATCGACGTGCTGCACCTGCACGGCGGGTACGAGCACCTGACGGCCCCGGAGCTGGACGCCTGGACGGCGGCGGTGCGCCGCTGCGGGGTGCCGCTGGTGGTCACGGTCCACGACCTCGCCCCCCGGGAGGCGCCCGACGGCACCCTCCGGCGCACCCGGCACCGGGCCCACCTGCGCACCCTGCTGGCCACCGCGGAGGTCGTGCTCACCCTGACCCGGGGAGCCGCCGACGAGATCGCCGACCGCTTCGGCCGGACGGCGATCGTCGTCGCCCACCCCTCGCTGGCCGAGCCCACCCCCGACGTCGGGCGCGAGACCCGGCTGGTCGGCCTGCACCTGGGGCGGCTGGGTGCGGCGGTGGCGGAGCCCGAGGCGATCGTCCGGGCCGCACTGTCGGGGGCGGTGTCCGGTGGCGGCCGGCTGCGGGTCGACGTGCACCCCGAGGTCGACCTGGCCGCGCGGCTGCCGGGGCTGCTGGAGCTCGCCGACGCCGGGGAGCTGGAACTGGCCCGCAGCTGGCCGCAGGGGCCGGCCGAGTGGGTCCGCCACCTGCAGGGGCTGCACGTGTCGGTGCTGCCCCGCCGCACGGCCACCCACTCGGGCTGGGTGGAGCTGTGCCGCGACGCCGGCACCCGGCTCCTCGTCCCCCGCGGTGGCCGGCACGCCGAGCAGTGGGCCGACGTCGTCCTGTACGGCAACGACCCCGAGCAGGGGCTGGACGCCGCGTCGCTGACCTCGGCCGTGGTCGCCGCCCTCACCCGGCCGGCGCCGGACCGGGTGGACCGCTCCTGGCGGGCCGCGCAGCGCGCCGCCGTGCAGCGGGTGCACGCCCAGGTCTACGAGCAGGTGGCCGCCGACGCCGCGGTGGTCTGAGCGGCAGCCGGTCAGCCGGCCTCGGGGGCGGACTGCGTGGCGTGCGGCAACCGCACGGTGAAGGCGGTGTGCCCGGGGGCGCTGGCGAGCTGCACGCTGCCGCCGTGCGCGGCGACGACGGCGTGCACGATCGCCAGTCCCAGCCCGGTGCTCCCGGCCGACCGCGACCGGGAGGCGTCCCCGCGGGCGAACCGCTCGAAGACGTGCCCCTGGAGTCCGGGGGGCACGCCCGGGCCGTCGTCGGTGACGTGCAGCACCGCACAGTCGGCCTCCGTCCGCAGCCGGGTGGTCACGGTCGTGCCCGCGGGGGTGTGGGTGCAGGCGTTGCCCAGCAGGTTGACCAGCACCTGGTGCAGCCGGGCGGCGTCGCCCCGGACCAGGACCGGGGTGTCGGGGAGGTCGAGCTGCCAGCGGTGGCCCGGGCCGGCGACGTGCGCGTCGCTGACCGCGTCGACGGCCAGGGCGGTGACGTCGACCTCCTCGGCGGCGAGCTCGCGGCCGGCGTCCAGCCGGGCCAGCAGCAGCAGCTCCTCGACCAGGGCCGACATGCGCAGCGCCTCGGACTCCACCCGGCTCATCGCGCGGCCGACGTCCCCGGCCACCTCGGGATGCTGCCGCCGGACCAGTTCGGCGTAGCCGCGGATGGAGGCCAGCGGGGTGCGCAGCTCGTGGCTGGCGTCGGCGACGAACTGGCGCACCCGGGTCTCCGACTCCTGCCGGGCGGCCAGCGAGCCCTCGACGTGATCGAGCATCCGGTTCAGCGCCGCCCCGACCTGGCCGACCTCGGTGCCCGGGTCGGTGTCCCGCGGGGCCACCCGCTCGGCCAGCTGCACCTCGCCGCTGGCCAGTGGGAGCTCGGAGACGCGGGTGGCGGTGGCCGCGACCCGGTCGAGCGGCGCGAGGGTGCGGCGGATGACGAGCACGGCGGCGGCGGCGGCGGCGAGCAACGCGGCCAGCCCGGCCAGCAGCTCGACCGCGATCAGGTTGCGGACGGCGTCAGCGGCGCCCCCCAACGGCAGCCCGTTCACCAGCACCCCGCCCGGCATGCTGCTGGCGACCAGCCGGTACTCGCCGAGGTCGCCGCCCAGGTCCCGGGTCGCCGGGGCCGTGTCGGTGGGGAGATCGGCGAGGACGGCCTCCTGAGCGTCGGTCAGGGGCAACGGCGCACCGCTCCGGCCGAGCACTGCGGAGTCGGCGACGGCCCCGTCGACGACCATGGCGCCGAGCGTCCCCTCGCCCTGGCCGCGGGCGCCCAGGCCGCCCGGCCCACCAGGCCATCCGCCCGCGCGGCCGGGGCCGAACCACCCGTCGTCCGGCGCGGCGGCGTAGCCCTGCGCGCGGTCGGTGACCGTCTCCAGCTGGCTGTCGACCTGGCCGACCAGCTCCGAGCGCAGCGCGGTCACCGAGACGACGCCGACCAGGGCCAGCACCAGGACCAGCGGGACGACGAAGGCGATGAGCAGCCGGGTGCGCAGCGAACGGCGGGACCGGAGCGGGCTGCCCGTCACCGGTGGTGGTCAGACGTCATGCGGCGGGCTTGATCACGTACCCGGCGCCCCGGAGGGTGTGGATCATCGGCGGGCGGCCCGCGTCGATCTTGCGCCGCAGGTAGGAGATGTAGAGCTCGACGATGTTGCCCTGGCCGCCGAAGTCGTACTGCCAGACCCGGTCGAGGATCTGCGCCTTGGACAGCACCCGCTTGGGGTTGCGCATCAGGTAGCGCAGCAGCTCGAACTCGGTGGCGGTCAGCCGGATGTCCTCCCCGGCCCGGGTGACCTCGTGGCTCTCCTCGTCCAGGGTCAGGTCGCCGACCACCAGCAGGCCGTCGTCGGCCACGACCCGGCTGGTGCGGCGCAGCAGGCCGCGCAGCCGGGCGGCGACCTCCTCCAGGCTGAAGGGCTTGGTGACGTAGTCGTCGCCGCCGGCGGTGAGGCCGGCGATCCGGTCCTCCAGCGCGTCCTTGGCGGTCAGGAAGACCACCGGGACCAGCGGGGTGTCCGCGCGGACCCGGCGCAGCACCTCCAGCCCGTCCATGTCGGGGAGCATGACATCCAGGACGACGGCGTCCGGGCGGAACTCGCGGGCGGCGCGCACCGCGTCGGTGCCGTCGTGGGCGGTGCGGACGTCCCAGCCCTCGTAGCGCAGGGCCATGGACAGCAGTTCACAGATCGAGGGCTCGTCGTCGACGACCAGCACCCGCAGGGCGCTGCCGTCCGGCCGGGTGAGCTGGGCTCGGGAGCTGGGAGCGGGCGAGGTGGTCGTCATGGACCGACTGTGCGGCCTGGACCTGAGAACATCCTGTGTGCCGGACAGGAGATCCCTGGGCGTCTGCCCAGCGGCCATGAGCGGGGCCGGGCAGGCGGGGATGACGTGAGGTGGGCAGGGGCGGGGTCGAACCGCCGACCTCTCACTTTTCAGGCGAGCGCTCGTACCAACTGAGCTACCTGCCCCTACCCGGTGTGCTGGACACCGGGTGGCGACCCTGACGGGACTCGAACCCGCGACCTCCGCCGTGACAGGGCGGCGCGCTAACCAACTGCGCTACAGGGCCTTGCTGTACTGCTCGGTGTGCTGTTGTCGTGCATGGTGCGTGCCCCCAACGGGGTTCGAACCCGTGCTACCGCCTTGAAAGGGCGGCGTCCTGGACCGCTAGACGATGGGGGCTCGTGGTCGCTGGAGGCAGGGAGAACCATACATGCCCTGTCGGACGTCGTCCCACAGGGGGGTCACCGGTGCGCGTGGCAGCCGGGCCGGCAGCGTCCACCGTGCCAGCATCCACGCGTGCTGATCCGCCGTCCCGCCCGGGTGACCCGTTCCGCCGGCCTTGCTGTCGCCCTCCTGCTGGTGGCCGGCTGCGCCGCGCAGCCCGACACCGACAGTGCGGGGTCGACCGGGGAGGCGTCGTCCAGCAGCGCCGCCCCGGAGGCCACCGAGACGACCGCGGAGGCGACCGAGGAGACGACCGCGCCAGCGTCACAGAGCCCGGCCGCGGAGTTCCCCGCGGACACCTCGGCCGACACCGCCGACCCGGTGGACCCCGAGGGCCTCACGGTGACCGCCGTCCGCGCCGCCGAGCACGAGGGGTACGACCGGGTGGTCTTCGAGCTCGCCGGCAGCGGCACCCCCGGCTGGCAGGTGGAGTACGTCGACGCGCCGTCGTCCCAGGGGTCCGGTGCTGCCGTCGAGGTCCCCGGCGCGGCGTTCCTCCAGGTGACGCTGCAGGGCACGAGCTACCCGTACGAGACCGGCGCCGAGGAGGTCGCCCGGGGGCCGGTGTCGGTGTCCGGCACCGACACCGTGCAGGGCGTCGTCTACGACGCAACCTTCGAGGGCACCTCCGTTGCCTGGATCGGCACCAGCGCCGAGGTGCCCTTCCGGGTGTCCGCGCTGAGCGACCCCACCCGGCTGGTGGTCGAGGTCGCCGACGCAGGCTGAGCTCAGCCCAGGGAGGCGCTGAGCTCCACCGACCCGGGCGCCACCGTCGTGCAGGTCAGCGACAGCGGCCCGGCGGAGACGCTCTCGCCCTCGGCGCAGGAGACGCTGGTGTCGCCGACCGTGAGGCTGGCTCGGCCGTCCGCGGTCCCGCCGAAGGAGAGCTCGGTGCCGAGGACGGTGACCGCCGCGTCGTCGCCGCTGAGCGTCGCGGTGCACTCGTTCCCCGAGCAGGCGACGCTGGGTGAGCTGCACGCCGCCAGTGGCAGGAGGAGGAGCAGCCCGGTGGCTGCGCCGGCCGCCAGACGGCCGGGGCGGTTCATGATCGACATGCGAGCAGCCTAGGTGTGGCTCGCCGGGCTCCCCCGGAGCCGTCGCGGCGAGCCGTCGCGCCAAGTCAGGAGGCGATCGCGCTCGGGGAGCTCGGTCGGTGGGGCCTCAGTCGCGGGGAGCCGGCGAGAACACCCAGGTGCGCAGGGCGACGAACCGGATCAGGCCGATCGCACCGGTGACCGCGGCGATCAGGGAGAGCTGGACGACGGTGCCCACGTCACCGGTCAGGGTGTGCAGCCCCGCCAGGGCCAGCGAGGTGGCGACCAGCCCGATCCCGGCCAGGCCACCCCCCTCCCACTGGGCGGTGAACCAGGAGACCCGGCCACCGGCGTGGAAGGTCGACCGGCGGTGCATCTCGTTGGCCAGCAGCGTGGACGCGATCGCGCCGGACAGGTTCGCGACCTGCGCGCCGAAGCCCTGCAGGCTGATGAACACCACGGCGTAGAGGGCACTGGAGAGCCCGCCGACGACGACGAAGCGGACGAACTGTGCGCGGGCGTCGTCCTGCTGCAGTCGCTCGCGCGCCGCGCTGGACCGCGCCCGCACCCACGTCGGCTCGATCCAGCCGTCGAGACGTCCCTGGCGCACGCCGTCCACGGCGGTGCGACGGAGCAGGGACGGGCAGGTCACGGGTCCTCCTCAGGACGTGAGCACAGGTCCATGCTCGGTCAGCAGGCTCATCTTCCGACAGCAACCCATGAGCCGCATGTGCATTCCCGGTGCGTTCCCGCAACGCTCCGTGACCTCCCTCACGGAGAGTGGTCACGGCCGACTCACAGTCCCCTGTCAGGGGGACCCCCGGTTCGGCGGGCACGGTCGAGGACATGAGCGGAACCGGTCCCCGTCGCCCCTGGCTCTACGACCCGAGCGCGGGCGGCCTGCTCGTCCGCGCCCACCGACCGTCGTCGGCCGGAGCCGTCGGCGCCGCGGTGTCCGACGTGCTGTGGACCGACGTGCTGCGGGTGGTCCGCTGGGCGACGGCCACGCTCGACTGCCGGCCCGTCCTCGTCGACGGGACCGCCTGGCGGACGGCGGCCGCGTCGGCCGGCCTGCTGCGCCGGCTGCCCGGGCTGTGCGGGGAGGTCGGCCTGACCTGGGGCGGGGTCGCCGCGACGTCCGGGACCGAGGGATCGGCCCGGGAGCGGTTGCGGGGGGCCACCGACCGGCTGTCCGGCCACCTCCGCTCCCCGGCGGACGAGGTCGTGGACGCAGACCTCCTGGCCGCAGTCGCTGCCGACGCGGTCGGGGCCGCTGCCGTCGCCCTGCTGGCCGAGGAGGCCGACTGGCGGGTGCGGCGGTGAGCCCACGCAACCGCCTGCTGGTCCTGGACGGCGCCCTGGTCGGCAGCCTGCTCGTCGTCGGTCTGCTGACCCTCGGTCCGACCGGCGCCGCCGGGTGGGCGTGGGGTGACCCGGTCGCCGAGCTGCACTGGTACGCCGGCGCGGCCAGCTCTCCCACGGCGGCCGCCCAGCTCGTCGGCAACCTGTTCCTGCTGGTGCCGACCGCGGTCCTGGCGGTGCTCCGTGAGCCGGCCCTCCGGCGGCCGGCCGCGCTGGTGCCCGCCGCCGCGGCCGGGATGCTGATCGAGCTGTTGCAGTGGGCGCTGCCACTGGGGCGGGTGGTCTCGCCGGTGGACGCGCTGCTCAACGGGGTCGGCGCGCTCGTCGTCGGCGGCCTGACTGCGGTGGCACTGACCCTGCGGACGGCGGGTTCCAGGCGGCCGCACCGGGTATGGGGCGCTGCATGAGCCTGTTCGGTGTGCTGGACCGCCTGTCCGAGGTGTCGTCGTTCGACACGAAGCTGGAGTCCGCCCGGACGGCGGTGAACAAGGTGCTGCAGCCGCAGGCGTTCCGCGACCTGCTGCACGGCACCTGGCTGGGCCATCCGCTGCACCCGATCCTGGCGATGGTGCCGGTGGGCACCTGGCTGTCGGCCGGGATCCTGGACCTGCTGCCCCCGGCTCGCCCGGCGGCCACCGCGCTGATCGGCACCGGCGTGGCGGCCAGCCTGCCGGCGGCGATGGCCGGCGCGGCCGACTGGTCCGAGCAGGACGACGCCGTCCGCCGGCTGGGTGCCCTCCACGCCGTCACCAACGTCGCCGCGCTGGGCCTCTACGTCGGCTCGCTGGTGGCCCGCGGCAAGGGCAACGGCACGCTGGGGCGGGTGCTGGCCTACAGCGGCCTCGGCCTGGCCAGCGGCTCGGCGGCGATCGGGGGCCACATGTCCTACGCGCAGTCCTCGGGTGCGAACCACGCCGTCACCGACGCCCGACAGCTCACCACCGACTGGATCGACCTCGGCCCGCTCGACGACCTGCCGGAGGGGCGGCCGGCGCTGCGCACCGGCGAGGGCCAGGGCACGCCCGTGGCGCTGGCCGTGGTGCGCCGGGGTGCGCGGGTCGATGCGTTCATCAACTCCTGCGCGCACGTGGGTGGGCCGCTGGCCGAGGGCACCGTGGAGAAGGTGCGCGGGTCGGACTGCATCGTGTGCCCCTGGCACGCCTCCGCCTTCGACCTGGACAGCGGCGAGCCTCGGCGGGGCCCGACCGCGTCGGCCCAGGAGCGGCTCGAGGTCAAGTACGAGGCCGGCCGCGTGCTCGGCAAGCTGCCCAACCGGCACTCCCCGAAGTGACCGCCTGGGGCTGAGGCCGCCCTGCCCTCGATGCCGTGCGGACGGTGTGCGCCCCCGGCTGCGCGGCGGGCGGGTCGCCGTCCGGCCGGCCACCTGCGAGCCGCACGTGCTGGCCGAGACCGAGCAGCCGTTCGTCCTCCCACTCCGGCTGGCCGTCGGCGACGGCGAGGACGTCGTCGTCGACCTGCCGCTGGACATCGGGCAGGCGGCGCAGCTGCAGGAGCTGCTCGGCCGGGTCTGCACCGGCTGACCGCGGTTGACCGGCCGGTGCGGCGGGCACCGGAGGACGGTGTTCCTCTTCTTCACCAGCCGGCTCGGGTGCCTGGGGTCGCTGCTGGTCAGCCTGTTGCTCACCGGACTGCTCTTCCTGCTGTTCACCCTGCTCTGAGCCCGGTCGCTGGCGGGACGGTCAGGGTCCCGACGGGCCGTCGGGGACCGTGAGGACCACCTTGCCGCGGGCGTGGCCGTCGACGAGGTGCCGCATGCCGGCCGCGACCTGGTCGAGCGGGAGCGTCCGGTCGACGACGGGCGTGAGCGCGGCGGACTCGATCAGCTCGCGCAGGGTCTGCAGGTCCCGGGCGTTCTCCGACGAGAGGAACGTCCGCAGCGTCTGCCCGATGACGGGGGACAGCAGCTGTGCGCGCACCAGGCGGTCGGTGCCACCGAGCCACCGCCCGCCCGTCTCGCCGCCGACGATGACCAGCCGGCCGCGCGGGCTAGGCACCCGGCGCAGCAGGCCGAGCGGGCGGTTTCCGCCGATGTCGAGGACGACGTCGTAGCGGTGGCCGCCGGCGGTGACGTCCTCGCGGGTGTGGTCGATGACGTGCTGGGCCCCGAGCGCCCGGACGAGGTCCGCCTTCGAGCCGCTGCAGACCCCGGTCACCTCGGCCCCGAGGTGCACGGCGAGCTGGACGGCGAAGGTGCCCACGCCGCCGGAGGCGCCGATGACCAGGACCCGCTGCCCCGCCGTGACCCGACCCTGGTCGCGGACCGCCTGGAGAGCGGTGAGCCCGGAGATCGGCACCGCGGCCGCCTGCTCGAAGGACAGGTTCCCGGGCTTGGGCGCGAGCTTGTCGGCCCGGGCGCGGGAGTGCTCGGCGAACGAGCTGCGGCCGACGCCGAAAACCTCGTCGCCGGGTGCGAAGCCGGCGACGTCCGCGCCGACGGCGGTGACGACCCCCGCCAGGCTGCGGCCGGGGTTGGTGTCCCTCGGGCGCCGCAGACCGAAACCGGCGCGGACGGGGTACGGCAGCCCGGCCATGACGTGCCAGGTGCCCCGGTCGATGCTGGCGGCGCGCACCCGGACCAGCACCTCGTCGGCGTCGATGGCCGGCCGCTCGACCTCCGCGACCCGGAGGACCTCCTCCGGGTCGGTGCCGTACCGGTCGTGGACGACCGCCGTCATCCGGTCGGCGGGGGCGAGCTGTGTCGAGCGTGCGTCGGTTCGGGGTGAGCGTGTCATCGGATCGCCTTCGTCGATGGGTTCCTTACGCCGTAAGGCTGTTCCTTACAGCGTAAGGTTGTCAAGGACGAGAGGAGTCGCATGAGCCCGTCGGACGCCGTACGCGCGCCGCTGGACCGGGGGCGGGTGCTGCGGGCGGCCGTGGCGCTGGCCGGGGAGACCGGCATCGAGTCGCTGAGCATGCGGAAGCTGGGCCAGGCGCTCGGGGTCGAGGCGATGTCGCTGTACCACCACGTGTCGAACAAGGTCGACCTGCTCGACGGCATGGTCGACCTGGTCTTCGGCGAGGTCGACCTGCCCGCCACCGGGGTCGGCTGGAAGCCGGCGATGCGACGCCGGGCGGTGTCGATGCGCGAGGCCCTGTCCCGGCACCGTTGGGCGATCGGCCTCATGGACTCGCGCACGGCGCCCGGGCAGGCGACCCTGGCACACCACGACGCGGTCATCGGCTGCCTTCGGGGAGCCGGCTTCTCGGTCGGGCTGACCGCGCACGCCTTCTCGGCCATCGACAGCTACGTCTACGGGTTCGCCCTGCAGGAGCGTTCGCTGCCGTTCGAGACGGCCGAGCAGACCGCCGAGCTGGCGGAGGAGATGCTGGCCCAGTTCCCGCCCGGGGCGTACCCGCACCTCGTCGAGCTGGCGACCGCGCACGTGCTGCAGCCCGGCTACGACTACGGCGAGGAGTTCGAGTTCGGTCTGGACCTGGTGCTGGACGGGCTGGAGCGGGCAGCTGCGCGAGAGGCCCGGTAGTCGGGACGGGGACGGCCCGCTCCCAGCGGTAACCTCGCACCGGGCCGCGGGGCCACCGAGGCGCACGCCGGTTCGTGGTCGCCTGGGAGCTCCCGCACCCACCGGGCCTCTGGGGCACGGCGAAAAATGCGTTCGCCCTGGACGGCGGCGTGGCTGCTTCGGGCGGGCAACGTCGATTTGGCCGACCGGTAACGCCGTAGAGGTGGGCGCCCGCCCATGAAGCGCTCTGGGGCGAACTGAAGGGAGCGCCTTCAGGCGGTCGAAGCCCAGGGCTCGTACCAACGACGGCGCTCAGGGCCTTCGACCGAGCCGGTTGCAGTGCGCGGGTCAGGCACGTCGGTGCCCGTGACATGCCCTGCCTCGTCAATCTCATCGAACACCTCGCCCCTGGCGACGAGGTGCAATACCTCAAGCAGATCCTCGTCAGCCGAACGAAACGGCGGGTCGGTGTTCTCGTTGATGGGGCCAGCGATCTCGATCGGCCTGGCTTCTCCGGCAACGAAGACGTAGACCACGTAACTGTCCGCGTGACCGGCGGTCCGCACGACCACGTCTGCGGCACCGTCTGCCCGAGGCTTCAGCAGGATCGCCTCGTTGCCGTCCGCGGCTCGCTCGTATCCCACGTCGACCATCGGCAGGAGGTCGTTTGCTTCCAGAAATCCCGCGACGACCTCGCGGACGCGTTCGCTTGGTGGTCGAGCGTTCATCTCACTCCCGGTAGCGGCGATTCAGGACGCTGTCCCTCGGCCAGCCGCCCATGGGCAGTCCCGAACCTATCTCCACCTCTCTGGCACGCGGTCCTGCCAGAGACTCGGCTTCCAGTCGACTGGCTCCGCGTCGCTGGGTGACCACCAGGGACACCCCGCTTCGACCCATTTCATTCGGGTCCTGCGGACTTGGGCGAGGTTCGAGTCGTCGACACCCGACTCCGATCCGCAGCAGGGGCAGATGACGTACTTCGGGTGCCCGAGGCCGTTGAACCGTTGGTCCCCGTCGTTGTAGCCGCAGATACGGCAGTTGCTCTCGATCATGAGATGAACCGGGGGATGTCGGCGGCGGGCTTCTTCGACGTTCTTCAGCCACTCGACTCGATCGAGGGCCGCGAGGTCGCCCTTCGTTGGTCGCCGCCGCCCCTCCGCCTTTTCCTGGCGTCGCCGTTGCGCGAAGGCCGCGCGGTACCTGAGATGGCTCTCGCGTGACTCGTCTAGCACGCGGAGGGCCTCAAGCAGTCGCGGCTCGGTCCATCGGCGCAGAAGACCGACGCCAGCGGCCTTGCGCAGCCGTGTTCTGGTGTCCAGGAAGCCCAGAGGCGCGTGGTGGTTCGCGACAAGAGAGTGCAGAGCCGTCACGCGCTGCGCCATCGGCCGGTCTGAATCGCGCACTCGGCGCACCGTCGCCGACCAACTCACGAAGCGACCGTATCCGGAGATCACCGCGCCAGTCGCTTGCCGGGTCTCCTGAGAGGGCGCGTCGTGGGAGCCAGGTCTTACCGCGCACAGCGACTGCGACAAGCACGCCACCGCCCGCTACTGCGGCAGGGTGGCAGGGGTCAGGCACGTTTCCAGAGGACATCGGAAGGCGTGGCGGGTCGCGGAACGCGAGGGTCGGCCGTCCCTCGGGTCCGATCACGCCAGCCAGATCGGCGCTGTAGAGCCACTCGCCTCGGACGTCCTCAGGTGCCTCGGAGTACAGCCGGACTGCGCGGACGGTGTGTGGACGCCCATTCCTTGTGCCGGTGATCTCGACGATGAAGTGACCGTCGATGACAGCCCATCCCTCGTCGTGGACGGTCTCGGTCCAATCGTCGGGCAAGTGGGCCACAAGAACGGGGCCTGCCGGGTCGTAGCAGCCGTCGACCCCTGCGGGCGCATACGCGTTCGTGGCGCGGATGACGGTGCTGTCCTGGCGCCTAGTTGCGTCGATCGGCAGCCCGACCGCGCGTGCTTGTTCGCGCGCACTTGGATTCAGTAGCGGACCGGCGGCGGCTGCAAGCCGGTCGTCGGCTTCGGCATCACCAGGAAGAGGCTCGACCGCGACCCAGCCTTGCAGGGCCGCCATAACTTCCTCCTCGGCGATCTGGTCAACGCTCAGCGCCCCCAGAACCCCTGGCACACCGCTGCGAGAGGCCCTGATCCGCTGGCCGAAGCCGACGGTCGCACTCGTGACCATGCTGTGAACCCAGGCGGGGTCCGGAAGGGCGTTGGGTGCGACGCTCGCCAGCGTCGCGGCCTCCGGCATCTGCATGTACGCCTCGCCACGCATCGCCATCCGCAGATGACTGAGGTCGACACGTCCGCCTGTCGCGATAGTGGCCAGGGAGGGACGCCTGGGATGGCGACTCAGAGCATCCCTGGTCGCGACCACGATGCAGTGCTGGAGGACGGCGCCCCGCAAGTCGCGCGCTGCACCGCCGGTCGGCCACTGCAACGGCAGCCCGGCCTGCGGCCCACCAGCGGGGGTGTGACCGAACTGTCGCGCGTTGCGGAAGTAGTCGATCGGTCTTCGGGCGCGGGCGGACGGCACTTGCGGACTGTATGTGCCGGTCCGTTGATCCTCGGTGATCTCCGCTGATGGTGCCGCTCTTACGGGTTGACAGTCTGCTACAGCGCTCGAACATGTGTTCGATCGATCAGGGCCGCAGCCCCAAAGGAGGCGCCATGAGGTCACGCTGCCTGGTGTCGCGCCCTTCGGCTGCCTCCGTGCGCGAGGGTCTCTCCGACCCACAAGTGGGTTCGGGGGACCCTCATCTGACCGATTCAGGCGGACACGACCCGGTCCTCGGTCAGGTAATGGGGCGTGTCGCCTTCCCCGACGTGCACGGCCTCGCCACGCCCAGCACCTACTCCTCGACCGGCCCTGTCGGCACTCGGCCGCACACCCTCCGCACACGTCTCGACGGCCTCCCCCTCCCGGCTGGCGGTCTGGCGCGCAGACCCACAGTCGCGCCGGTCGCCGTCTGATCCCAGGCACGCGCTCCGGCCCCATCACAGGGAGCGGCAATGCCACGAGCCGAGCAGCGTCGCCGGGGACGCCATCGGTTGCATCCACCGGGTCCGGAGGTGACGCGGCGGCGGGTCGGTGACCCAAGTCCACGAGGAAGCCTCAAGCGCCCCTCCGGGCGGTTCGCCCTCGCCGCAGACCTGACCGGCCATGGCGAGATCACTTGGGCTGACGCCCTTGCCCGAATCGAAGCGGACTGGGACGCGCAGGTCGCCGAAGGGCGCGTGAGCGCCACCGTCATCAGGGACTACAAGCGCGAGGCGCAGCGGTTGCGCCGCCGCGCCGAGGCGCACGGCCGCCCACTGCTGGGTGAGACCGACCCAACGTTCATCTTCGAGTCTCTGCGGCTGCGTCACGCTGGCGCCCCGGCACAGCCGGTCGCCGAGAATACCCGGCGGATGCGGTTGGCCGCCGCGCGCGCGGTGTTCCTGACTGCGCAGCGCCTGGGCCTGCACGACCAGAACCCTGCCAAGGCGGTCGAAGAGGTCCGCCGCCAAGGCCGCTATGTGCACGCCTTCACCGCCGAGCAGATCGAGCACCTCAAGCGCACCGCCCGCTACCACCTCGGAGAGACCAAGACCCCCGCAGCGCTCGCTCTGGCGCTGCTCGGCGCCAGCAGCGGCGAGAATGCCGCGGTCCGCGTCCGCGACATCGATCTGGATCGGCGCCGGGTGTGGCTGCACGACGGCGGCTACCGCACCGGCCCCCGGTGGGTGCCCATCTACGACGAGTGGTGCTCGGCCGCGCTCCGAACCCGGATCGAGGCCCTGGCTGCCACGGTCACCGCCGACGCACTACCTGACACCCCCGTCACCTACTCGTGGCGTGGCGGCAGCGGAAGTCCGGAGAGCAGGGCCGCCGCGACCGGCATGACCCTCCTGGCCCTGCTCAAGAAGGCGCGACTGCACCAACCCGGCGTCACTCGCGCGGAGTCGATCCGCGAACACTTGGCCCACCGGGTCTTCGCCGAGACCGGCCGGGTCGAGGCGGTCGCCATCCGGCTCGGCCTGGCCAGCCTGGACGCAGCAGCCCACCTCGTCGGCTACGACTGGGTCGCCAAGCACACCGTCGACACAGACGGTCCTCCGGCGCCGTGACCGCACCACGCCGCCGGAAGCCCAGCGGAAGTACGTCTTCCTCGGCTTCGAATCCGCGGTTCCGGAATGCGGAGGCGCTGTTTGCCCGCATCCCGGCCGAGAGGCTGAATGCGGCCCTGGCGGCGACGACCCCGTCGTCGCGCTACCGCCATGCCCAGACCCGGATCGGGGAGGAACACTCGGCCATCACCGATGTGGCCCAACTGTTCGCTCTTCCCACGTCCCCTTGGTTCTGGGACCTGGTGAGACTGCTCCCTGGCAACGACCTCACGCAGCAGCGCCGCGGTCGCCCAGCGCACTATCCCGACTGGTTGTTGTTCCTGCTGTGCTGCGCCTCGGCGATCACGGGAATCTGCTCTCGGGCCGCCGCTGCTGCCCTGCTGGAGCAACCACATCTGTGGACGCAGTTCGCCGCACACGTCGACCGCTACGTGCCCGACGGAATGACCCGCATCGCCGACCTGACCCCGCGCCCGGATCGTCCGGCCCGGCTAAAGGCCCGTCCCGCCGCACCGCCGCGACCCACGCCCGCCAGGGCCATGCAACCGCGCGCCGCCGCGGCAACCCGGCTGCCAGCCCAGCCTCCGATGCCTGCACCCGCCCAACACCATCTGGACTACTTCGTGCTCCGTTGGCGGGGCCTCGACAAGGCCGGTCAGTCACTGCCACCCGGCCATCCCTGGCATGGCCTGGATCATCGCCGAGTTCGAGACGCTCGCCGTCGGCCAGGCGCAACAAATGGGACTGCTCGACCCTGCGCTGGACTTCCAGTAACAGCGGCCGGACCGCAGCCAGTACATCGGCTTCGACGGAACCGTGATGCCCCTGAGCCGTCGCCACAAGGGAGACACCGCCCAGGAGTGGAAGACCGGTGAAGGCCGGATGGTGCTCGGCTCCAAGTACACGACCCGCTTCGACCCGCTTCGACGGTGAAGCCCATTCCCGGATCTGCCTCGGCTTCGCTCAGACCGGCAGGAGTCAGGAGTCGGTGTACGCCGACGAGGAGAAGGCCGTCCTCGACATGGCCGTTCGCCTGCGGCGCCTGTCCGGTGGTGGCATCAAGGGGATCGTCGTGGACAGCGCGGTTCGCGGCCACGCGGTCAGTCGCCTCCAGCGGCAGTGGATCACCGTCGTGAACTACCCGCACGCGCAGTCCAACCCCGACGGCGGTCCGGCCAACCGACTCAACGCCACTCGCCAGGAGAAGGACCACCTGCGTCGGATCTCCGTTCACGCCGACGAGAACGGCACCCCCTGCGAGCACTTCATCTACGCCTATGGCGGCGAACTCGTCCAACTGGTCGAGACTGACGATGGCCACTCCATCGTCCGGCTCCCTGTCTCCAAGTACGAGCAGCGGCCCAACCGTGACGGCACCCGGCGCGAGTACAAGACCGTCCAGATCGACTGCGACATCGCAGGCTCCTACACCGAACGCGTCGCCCTGTTCC
This sequence comes from Modestobacter sp. VKM Ac-2985, assembly GCF_026967925.1. Taxonomy (GTDB): domain Bacteria; phylum Actinomycetota; class Actinomycetes; order Mycobacteriales; family Geodermatophilaceae; genus Modestobacter. Next base: position 706,189 of record NZ_JAPVBI010000002.1, read on the forward strand.
ACACCGACAGCACCAGCAACGACCCCCAGTACAACTGGGGAGAGGTCGTACGCGTCTTCGCGCCCACCACCGTTGAGTTCCAGTACCTCTACGGCGCCCGCAACGACACCGAGTCCCGGCACGCTGACCTCAAGAGTCGGATCAAGTACCTGCCACCCGACATCCCCGGACAAGACCTTCGGATGCTTAGCGCGATGGTCACCGCCAACGCCTTGGCCTGGCAGGTGCACCTGCAAGCCCGCGAACAACCGAACGTCTTCGACGGAACCGCCTGACCACTGGGCCCCTAACCCGCGCCCGAGCACGCGGACCGGTCTGTCCGCCGCCGTCTGAACCCCCTCCAGACCCCGTCCCGCGCCGCTGACGATGGCAGGATGAGGTCGATCCAGGCCCACAGGACCTTGATCAACGAGGCGCGGCGAGTTTTCTGAGACTTTGTCGCCGTGTCCCGGGCCTCTAGCTCAACTGGCAGAGCAGCGGACTTTTAATCCGCGGGTTGTGGGTTCGATCCCCACGGGGCCCACCGCGTCGGCCTGTGCGTTCGCGTCTCTACCACCACCGCCGAGTGGTGACTGGCAGCAGCCGTTGGCAGCGCCGGGGCATCCCCCGGGCTCCTCAACGTCCCGTCAGCACGCGTGGGTGAACATCAGCGGCAGAGCGCCGATCTCATCGGCCGCGGCCGTACCCTTCGCGCCCGACCGCTCGACCCAAGGGGATAACTCGCGTTTGTCGGTAGCGCAGCGGCGGCCGCCAGCTGTGCCGGCCGGGAGGGCCGGCGGCTGATGGACGGGGGAGCCTGGCCCTCGGCGCGCCGTAGCGACTGGGCTCCTGGCCCCACCGTGGTCCGGGCAGTGCGTCCTCGCTGACCATCAGGACAGGAGACCTCACCGTCGGGTTCCCCGATCCCACCGGGACAGCGCAGCTGCCACGACAGGAAAGCGCGGGACGTGCCATTCACTGTCCGCGAGTCGTGGCGCCGATGCGTACGGGGCCGCCTGCGGAATGGCGGGCACAACATGCCGGTGGAACCGTCCAGATCTTGATGACCGTCCCGTGATCTGGGAAAAGGCCAGCTCAGCGCCGCACGGATGTCGACAAGGCGGCTGCTGAGAGGCCGGTCATCGACCGTTCGGATGGGTTGCACAACGATTCGGTGACGGGACTGTGATGACGGTGTGAAAGCGCGTCGTCCGGCGCGGCGGGAGCCCTAGCTTTTGGCATGTCCGCGGCACTTCCCCAGCCGCGACGGACTGCCCCGAGGAGCCATCTGTGAACACCGCGCTCGACCTCGCACCCCGCCCGTCGTCCACCGCGATCCCCGCGGAGGAGGAGCTGGACCTGGCCGCCCTGCTCCAGCTGTTCGAGCCCGGCGAGGACGAGCCGACGTCGGTGCGGGCCTCGCTGCGGTCGTCCGGCACCTCGCTCCTGCGGTGGGCCCAGGGCTCCTCGCGTCGGGCCGCCAGCTGGGGCGCCGTCTCCGCCGGGTGGCAGTGATGCTGCTCTGGCCGGTGGTCGCGGTGGTCGGTTTCGTGGTGCTGGCTGCGCTGGTCGTGGCCCTCGCGCAGAGCTCGACCGCGCGGTACGAGTTCGAGCGCAACCAGGTGCAGGGCCAGCAGGCCACGGCCGAGGCGACGGCCCCGGTCGCGGCCCCCGTGGCGGTGGGGGCGGCAGCGGTCTCGGGCGGTGCGGTGGCCCAGCCGCGGGTCGCTGAGCCGGCCAACGTCGTGGCGCCGGTGCCCACGCCGGGCATGGCGGCGCACCCGGCGGGTCGGCAGGGCGGCGCGCAGGGCACCCCGCCGGCCTGGTGGCTGGTCGAGGAGTCGGGGGACGGCGCACGGGAGCAGGTGCTGGCGGGCCCCTTCGCCGACCCGATCGAGGCGGACTGGCTGGCGATGTCCGCGGCACCGGCGGGTGCCGGCCGCGCCGTCTACGGCGTGCTCCGCTCCGACGGCCGGCTGGTCCGCCGGCAGCTGCCGGCCGAGCGGGAGTGGCTCAGCGACCTCGGTGACCAGCTCGACCGGCTGCCCGAGGAGTGGGACGGGCCGCTGGCGGAGGAGGACGACCTCGTCTCGCTGGGGGTCGAGGTGGCCGCGGCACTGGTCGAGGCGGGGCTCCAGCTGCACGACTGCGCGGGGGAGGGGCCGGCCGGCGGCGTCTGCCTCACGCCCGAGCCCGGGCACCCGGGTGTGCTGGTCAGCTGGCACCAGCACGACCGGATGAGCCGCCACCAGATGCGCGGCGCCGACGCGCACGAGGCGGTGCAGCGCACGATGAACGCCGCGATCGCCGAGTGTCTGCTGCAGCTGGGCTTCGACGTCCAGCCGTTCGGTAGCACCGGCTGCTCGCTGGTGGCGGTCGACCCGCACTGAACCGGCCGTCGGCTCAGTGCGCGTCGGCCCAGGAGTCGACGACGGAGACGTCGAGCGGGAAGTCGACCGGGAAGCCGCCGAACAGCAGCCGGCCGGCCTGCGCCGCGGCCTGGTGCACCGCCTCGGTCACCTCTGCGACGAGGGCGGCGGGGGTGTGCACCACGACCTCGTCGTGCAGGAAGAACACCAGGTGCGGGCGGTCGGTGAGCTCGCCGGCGCCGCCGAGTCGCCAGAGCCGGTTGCGCAGGTCGGCCAGCCAGCACAGCGCCCACTCGGCACCGGTGCCCTGGACGACGAAGTTGCGGGTGAACCGACCCCAGGCGCGGCGGTCGCGGGCGTGGTCCTCGGGTGGCACTCCGTCGTCCGCGGGTTCGAGCGAGCGCTCGGCCCACGCGCCGGTCGGCAGCGGGGCCCCCCGGCCGAGCAGGGTGTGCACCACCTCCCCCCGCTCGCCGGCCCGGGCGGCCTCCTCGACCAGCCCGATTGCCCGCGGGTAGCGGCGCGCCAGCCGGGGGAGCATCCGCCCGCTCTCGCCCCGGGTGCCGCCGTACATCGCGCCGAGCATCCCGAGCTTGGCGTCGCCGCGACTCGGCACGGCGCCACTGTCGACCATCGCCTGGTAGAGGTCCGCCGCCCGCGCGGCCTCGGCCATGGCGGTGTCGCCGCTCATCCCGGCGAGCACCCGGGGCTCCAGCTGGGCGACGTCGGCGACGACGAACCGCCACCCCGGGTCGGCGACGGCCGCCGGGCGGATCTGGGTCGGCACCGACAGCGCCCCGCCGCCGGACGACGCCCACCGGCCGGTCACCACCCCGCCGGGCAGGTACGTGGGGCGGAACCGGCCGTCGCGCACCCAGCTGTCCAGCCAGGCCCAGCCGTTCGCCGCGAGCAGCCTCGCGAGCTTCCTGTACTCCAGCAGCGGCGGGACGCCGGGGTGGTCCAGCTGCTCCAGCGTCCAGGACCGGGTGTCGCTCACCGGCAGCCCGGCGTTCTGCAGCGCCCGCAGCAGCTCGCCGGGGGAGTCCGGGTTCAGCTGCGGCGCACCCAGGGCGGCGCGAATCTCCGGGACCAGCCGTTCCAGCTGCGCCGGCCGTTGCCCCCGCGGCGGGCGTGGGCCCATCAGCTCGGTCAACAGCCGGTCGTGGACGTCGGCGCGCCAGGGGAGCCCGGCGTGCGTCAGCTCTGCGGCCACCAGGGCACCGGAGGACTCCGCGGCCAGCAGCAGGGCCAGCCGCCCACGTTCGCGCGCCGCGGCCAGGGCCGCCTGCTGCCGGCCGTGCTCGGCCACCGGGTCCAGCCGGTCGGCCAGGTCGCCAAGCGCGAAGAGGGTGTGCTCCTCGGCGGCGACGGGGGCGAGCGCGTCCCAGGCCGCGGCGTCGTCACCGGCGAGGGACGTCTGGTCGACGAAGGGGGAGTGGCGCAGCAGTGCACGGCTCAGCCGGAGGTCGCTGCAGCGCTCGACCCGCACCCCGGCCGCCAGCAGCGCCGGGTACCAGCGGGTGGTGTCGTCCCAGACCCACCGGGTGCGCTCGCGCTGCCGCACGAACCCGGGCAGCTCTTCCTCCGGCAGCCGCACCGGCGGGCCGGTGACGCCACCGGAGAGCTCCCGCGCCTCGACCCGACCGGGCGCCGCGCGGACCAGGAGCACCCGGTCAGGGATGCCGTCCTCCGGCGTCGGCCTGCCCGTGGTCACCGCGGCAGTGTCCTGGACGGGTACGACGGGACGGGCCCCGGCCCGGATGGACTGGTCAGTCGCCGTACTGGCAGGCCGGGCAGAGCCCGGTGTCGTCCGGCACGTCCTCCACCGGCACCACCTGCACGTAGGTCCCGCACAGCGCCGGCACGTCCTCGTGCGACTGCAGCGCCGGGCGTCCGACGGCCGCGTCGACCGCGTGCAGCGGGCCGGCCAGCTTCTCGCCCACCGGGTCCTGCGCCGTCCGCCGGGCCCGCCCGATCACGTTCGCCATGGGACCCACTGTCCCCCACCGGCGGCCGGTGGGCCCGGCCTGCGCATGGGACCGGTCGGCCTGGGGCAGGATCCGGGTCCGTCTCAGCCCCGGACGTCGCGCTGCCGCACGCCAGGAGCCACCGATGTCCCGATCGATCGCCGACCAGACCGTCGAGGAGCTCGGCGGGCCCGGCAGCGTCCTCGCCCGTCAGCGCGCGGACCACGCGGAGCTGGACCGGCTGCTGCACGAGCTCGACGGCACCACCGGCACCGACCAGGAGCGGGTGCTGCGCCGGGTCGACCGGCTGGTCTTCAGCCACGCCTTCGCCGAGGAGACGGTGCTCTGGCCGGTGATCCGGCGGGTGCTGCCCGACGGCGACGCGCTGACCCGCCAGGTCGAGGAGGAGCACCAGGAGGTCAACGAGCTGGTCAGCGAGCTGGAGGCGCTCGGGCACGACGACCCGCGCCGGGCGGAGGCGCTGGCCCGCCTGGTGGAGGTGCTGCGCGAGGACGTCCGGGACGAGGAGGACGTGATGTTTCCCCGCCTGCAGGACGAGCTGGACGACGATGCGCTGCGCCGGCTGGGTCGGCAGTGGCAAGTCGCCCGGCGGGTCTCGCCGACCCGCCCGCACCCGACCGTCTCCCGCCGCCCGCCGGGGAACGCCCTCTCCGGGCTCCCGCTGTCGGTGCTCGACCGCACCCGCGACCTGGTCGACGCGGGGGTGCAGCACGCTCCGGACCGGATCGCCCCGGCCGGCCAGGCGGTCAGCCGGGGACTGGCGACGGTCGCCGGCTGGGTGGAGCGGGTGCCGCTGGCCCGCCGCGGTGACGGCGGCCAGTCCACCAGCCGCTGAGTGCCGGTGCCGGCCGCGTGGTCTGATCGCAGGGACACGGTCGGCACCGTCGCCGGCCGACGACGCGAGGGAGTCGCATGTCCGGCAGTCCAGGCCAGAGCTCAGGCGAGGTCCAGCTCGAGGTCTCCGAAGGCGTCGCTGTCGTGACGCTCAACGCCCCGCAGCGGCGCAACGCGCTCACCCCCGCGATGGCCGCCGAGCTGATCGCCACCTTCGACGAGGTCGACGCCCGCGAAGACGTGGGCGCGCTGGTCGTGCAGGCGGTCGGGAAGTCGTTCTGCGCCGGTGGCGACGTGCAGACCCTGACCGACGCCGGCCGCGACCCGGCGGCGCCCGAGGCGTACGCCGGGATGGGCGCCATCTACGACTCGTTCTACCGGCTCGGCCAGGTCCGGGTGCCGACGATCGCCGCCGTCCGGGGCTCGGCGGTCGGCGCCGGGATGAACATGCTGCTCGCCGCCGACCTGCGGATCGTCGCCCGCGACGCCCGGCTGATCTGCGGCTTCCTCAAGCGCGGGATCCACCCCGGCGGTGGGCACTTCGTGCTGCTCTCCCGGCTGATCGGGCGGGAGGCCGCCGCGGCGATGGCGCTGTTCGGCGAGGAGGTCGACGGCGAGGCCGCCGTCCGGTTGGGCCTGGCCTGGGAGACCCACGACGACGACGCCGTCGAGGGCCGCGCCCGGGAGCTGGCCGCCCGGGTGGCCAAGGACCCCGCGCTGGCCCGGCTGGCGATCGGCAACTTCCGCAAGGAGACCGGGCCGCCCGGGGTCAGCTGGGAGATCGCCACCCAGTTCGAGCGCCCCGCCCAGATGTGGTCGATGCGCCGGCCGACCGACTGAGGACACACGACGGCCCCCGGTCCAGCAGGACCGGGGGCCGTCGCGTCGTGCCGGTGGATCAGGTGGTCTGCTGACGCTTGGGGTCGTCCCGGGCGTCGAGCTGGATCTCCTTGTCCGCACGCGGCACGCCGTCCTTGAGCTCCTTCGTCCGCTCCATCTCGGAGTCGAGCTCGATGCCGAACAGCAGGGCGAGGTTGATCAGCCAGAACCAGATCAGGAAGATCACCACGCCGGCCAGCGCCCCGTAGGTGGCGTTGTAGCTGCTGAAGTTCGCCACGTAGAAGGCGAACAGCGCGGAGGCGACGACCGCCACCAGGATGGCCATGCCAGCACCGGGGCTGACCCACTTGAAGCCGCGCAGCTTGGCGTTGGGGGTGGCGTAGTACAGGACGGCGATCATCAGTGCGAGCACCACCAGGATGACCGGCCACTTCACCCAGGTCCAGACGGTGAGCACGGTGCTGCCCAGGCCGAGCGCCTGGCCGACGGCGTCGACCACCGGGCCGCTGAGCACCAGCATCGCCAGGATCAGGGCGGCGAAGAGGATGCCGATCAGCGTGATCAGCAGCTGGAGGGGCTTGAGCTTCCAGATCTTGCGGCCCTCGCGGGTCTCGTAGACCACGTTGGCCGCGCGGGTGAAGGCGCCGACGTAGCCCGAGGCCGACCAGATGGCGCCGAACAGACCCAGCACCAGGCCGAAGCCGGCCGCGCTCGGACTGCCGGCGACCTGCTCGATCACCGGGTTGAGCGTGTTGGCCGCCTGCTCGGGCACGACCTCGGTGAGCGCGGTGGTGAGCTCTTCCGGGTCGGTGAGCAGGCCGATGATGGACGCCAGCGCGGTGAGCGCGGGGAAGAGCGCGAGCACGCCGTAGTAGGTGAGCGTGGCCGCCCAGTCGGTGAGCCCGTCCTCGCTGAACTCCTTGGCGGCTCGCTTGAGCGTCCCGCCGGTGCTCGTGCTGGTGTCCACGCCGGTGGGCGCGAAGTCGGCCCGCTCGTGCGTGATGTTGTCGTCGCCCGGGGCGATGTCCCCGCCGTCGCGGTCGTCGGTCGGGTCGCGGTCGTCGGTCGTGTTGCGGCCCTCGTGGGGGGTTCGTGCACTTGCTCCGGCCATCGGGGCCTCCGGTGATCGACGCGGGCTGGGTCGGACCGTGGGTGCCCCGGCAACAGCCGTCGCACGCCTGGTGGCGTGGAATTCCGGATCCGGTGGGTTCCCGCTGGCCTGCGCCGTGACCACGCGCCGCACCGTCACCGGATCGTGACCAGGCAAACAGGTTCCGGAGGGTTCGCAGCCCGCCGGGGCGGGCAGAGGAGCATCGGACCTGAGTCGCCGGGAGGTCGCCGGCGGGCCCCGAGAGAGATGTGGAGTGACAGATGGTGTTGTGGCCAGCGTTGAGCCTGATCGGGTTCTTGGCCCTGACGGCCCTGGTGATCGCGATGGGCACGCAGTCCACCGCACGGTACGAGGCAGAGAAGCGCGCGTCCTCCAGGCCGCTCGGGCGGGCCGCGACGACGGAGTCCCGCTCCCCGCGCCCTGCGAACGCCGTCTCCTGACGCACCCGGGGAGGCCGGCCGGCCTGCCCGAACTGCCGCACCACGGCGGTCCTCCTCCCGGAGGGCCGCCGTCGTCGTGCCCGCAGGTGGCTGTCGCCACGCGCGGGCGGCCGCTCAGCTGAACCAGTCGCCGCGCATGTCCAGCACCGTGGTGTCCAGCGAGGCCAGCAGGGCCAGCTGCGGGCCGACCTTCGGCAGCTCCCAGCGCTGGAAGTACCGCGCCGCCTGGCGCTTGCCGGCGTAGAAGTCGCCCTCCCGGCCCTCGGTCGCCAGGGCCTGCTCCAACCACAGCCAGCCGACGACGACGTGGCCGGCCGCCTCGAGGTAGACGCTGGCGTTGGCCAGCGCCACCTGCGGGTCGCCCTGCCCCCACAGCGTCGCGGTGACCGCCCCGAGCTGCTGCACCAGACCGTCGAGCTGCTCGCCCAGGTCGGCCCACTGGGTACCGGCCGCCCGCGCGGTGGTCGCCGCGATCGTCTCACCGAGCAGCGCCAGGCCGGCCCCGCCGGACATGACGACCTTGCGACCGAGCAGGTCCAGCGCCTGGACGCCGTGGGTGCCCTCGTGGATGGGGTTGAGCCGGTTGTCCCGGTAGAACTGCTCGACCGGGTAGTCGCGGGTGTAGCCGTAGCCCCCGTGCACCTGGATCGCCAGGTCGTTCGCGGCCAGACACCACTGCGAGGGCCAGCTCTTGGCGATCGGGGTCAGCATCTCCAGCAGCAGGTGCGCCCGGGCGCGTTCCTCCTCGGTCTCCGCCGTCCGCTCCTCGTCGACCAGCCGGGCGCAGTAGAGCCCCAGCGCCAGCCCGCCCTCGACGTAGGACTTGCCGGCCAGCAGCATCCGCCGGACGTCGGGGTGCTCGATGATCGGCACCGGCGGGGCTGCCGGGTCCTTGCCCGACAGCGGCCGGCCCTGGGTGCGGTCGCGGGCGTAGTCGACGGCGTGCAGCCAGCCGGTGTAGCCCAGCCCGGTGGCGCCCATCCCGACGCCGATCCGCGCCTCGTTCATCATGTGGAACATGTAGGTCAGGCCCCGGTGCTGCTCGCCGACCAGGAAGCCGACGGCGCCGGGTCGCCCGCCGGGGGTGTGCACGCCCTCGCCGAAGTTCAGCAGGGTGTTCGTCGTCCCGCGGTAGCCCATCTTGTGGTTCAGGCCGGCCAGCACGACGTCGTTCCGCTCGCCGAGCGACCCGTCCTCCTCGACCAGGAACTTCGGCACGATGAACAGCGAGATGCCCTTCACGCCCGCCGGGCCCCCGGGCACCTTGGCCAGCACCAGGTGGACGATGTTCTCGGTCAGCTCGTGGTCACCGGCCGAGATCCACATCTTGTTGCCGGTCAGCCGGTAGCTGCCGTCGTCCTGCGGGACGGCGCGGGTGGTGATGTCGGCCAGCGACGACCCGGCCTGCGGCTCCGACAGCGCCATCGTGCCGAACCAGCGGCCCTCGGCCATCGGCGGCACGTAGGTCTGCACCTGCTCCGGGGTCGCGTGCGCGACCAGCAGGTTCGCGTTGGCCATCGTCAAGAAGGGATAGGCCGAGGTGCCGATGTTGGCGGCCTGGAACCACACGTGCACCGCCTGGTTCACCACCGCCGGCAGCTGCAGCCCGCCGAGCTCCTCGGGCAGCGCGGCGGCGTTCATCCCCGCCTCGGCGAAGACCCGCAGCGCGGCCGCCACCTCCGGGATCAGCACCACCGTGCCGTCGACGACGTGGGGTTCGTTCTCGTCGGCCTTGCGGTTGTGTGGGGCGAACTGCTCGGTGGCGATCTGCTCGGCCAGTTCCAGGACGGCGTCGAACGTCTCCCGCGAGTGCTCGGCGTACCGCTCCCGCTTCGTCAGCGTCTCGACCTGCAGCCACTCGTGCAGCAGGAACTCGAGGTCGCGGGGGGACAGGACGAGCGACGAGCGCACGGGAGCTCCTAGGACGACGGCGGTGTCGGCGGGGCGGAGGACCGACCCCCTGCCAGGTTAAGCGCCCGGCGGTGGTCACCGGCGGTGCTCGGTGACCAGCGTCGGGCGGTCGGCGTGCAGCGTGTCGCACTGTCCGGGGTTGGCCGCCCCGCGGAGCCGGGTACCCGCGCGCCATGCCCCTTTCAGACATCCTGGCCCGGGCGGCCGGGCTGGCCTCCGAGGCCGGCAGCGGCGCGCTGAAGCAGCTCCAGCACGTCCGGCTCCCCGGGGTCGGTCAGGCCTCGGCCACCGACGACCCGCAGACCGCCGCCCGGCGCTGGCGAGCGGTTACCGTGCTGACCGATCCCGATCAGCTGCGCTCGGCGACCCCGGCCCCCCTGACCAGGTTCGGCGATCGGGTGGAGATCCGGGTGACCCCGGCCCCGGGAGGCCGCGGGGCCGAGCTGGCCGCCCGTTTCCGCGAACCCGTCGGCGAGGACGACCTCGGCGAGCTGCGGTCGGCGCTTCGCGAGACCAAGCAGCGGACAGAGACCGGCGAGGTGCTCCGGAACGAGCCGCAGCCGCACGGCCACCGCGCGCAGACCCCGCAGGGCAAGGCCTTGGACGGGATGGACGAACGAGCAGCGAAGGAAGGTGTGCTGTGAAGGCCGCGACCTGGACCGGCGTCAACGAGGTCTCCGTCGAGGAGGTGCCCGAGCCGACGCTGCTCAACGACCACGACGTGATCCTGAAGGTCACGCAGTCGGTGACCTGCGGGTCGGACCTGCACCTGCTGGGCGGCTACATCCCGTTCATGCGCGCCGGCGACGTGCTGGGCCACGAGTTCATCGGCGAGATCGTCGAGGCCGGGCCCGCCGTGCGGCACCGCAAGGTCGGCGACCGTGTCGTCGGCGCACCGTTCGCCGCCTGCGGGAACTGCTGGTACTGCAAACAGGAGGAGTACTCCCTCTGCGACAACGGCAACGCGAACCCCGGCATCACCGAGGGGCTGTGGGGGCAGAGCCCCGGCGGCTGCCTCGGGTACTCCCACGCCATGGGCGGCTACGCCGGCAGCCACGCGGAGTACATCCGGGTGCCCTACGGCGACGTCGGCACGTTCGTCGTCCCCGAGGGCATCGACGACACCCGGGCGCTGTTCGCCTCCGACGCGGCCTCGACCGGCTGGATGGGCGCCGACCTCGCCGGCACGAAGCCCGGCGACGTGGTGGCCGTCTGGGGCGCCGGCGGGGTGGGCCAGATGGCGGCGCGGGCAGCGATGCTGCTGGGTGCCGAGCAGGTCTTCGTCGTCGACCGCGTCCCCGAGCGGCTGCAGCAGGTGCGCGAGCACGTGGGTGCCGAGGCCATCGACTACTCGAGCACCGACGTCCTCGCCGAGCTGCGCGAGCGGACCGGTGGCCGCGGGCCCGACGTCTGCATCGAGGCGGTCGGCATGGAGGCGCACAGCTCCGGCGCCGCGGGGGTCTACGACCAGGTCAAGCAGCAGCTGCGGCTGCAGACCGACCGGCCCACCGCCCTGCGCGAGGCGGTGATGGCCTGCCGCAAGGGCGGCAGCCTGTTCACCCTCGGGGTCTTCGCCGCCATGGTGGACAAGTTCCCGCTGGGCGCGGTGATGAACAAGGGCCTCACCCTGCGCGGGGCGCAGGTGCACGCCCAGCGCTACATCCCCGAACTGCTCGAGCGCATGGAGCGGGGGGAGCTGACCACCGAGCACCTGGCCACCCACGTGATGCCGTTGAGCGAGGCGCCCCGCGGCTACCAGATGTTCAAGGACAAGGAGGACGGCTGCGTGCGGGCCGTCTTCACCCCCGGCAGCTGACCCGGCCCGTCCCCGGCCGTGCGAGGCTGGGGACGGGCCCGGCACCGGGCTCCCGGACGAGCACGCCGTACCCGGACAGCGACAAGACGGTGTACCAGGAGGCCCGGTGTACTGGCTCGTCCTCGTCCTCTCCGGCGTGCTCGAGGCCGTCTGGGCCACCGCGCTCGGCCGGTCGGAGGGCTTCACCCGCCTGGGCCCGACGGCCGTCTTCGCGGTCGGCCTCGCCGGGAGCATGGCCGGGCTGGCCTACGCGATGCGCGGCCTGCCCATCGGCACGGCCTACGCGGTCTGGGTGGGCATCGGCGCGACGCTGACCGCCGGCTGGGCGATGTGGTCGGGGGACGAGCAGTTCTCCGTCGTCCGGGTGCTGCTGCTGGCCGGGATCGTCGGCTGCGTCGTCGGGCTGAAGCTCATCCACTGACCGCACCCGCTCTGCACGCGTCCCGGGCGCTCTGCACGCGCCGCAGCACGTGCAGAGCGCCCGGAGAGCGTGCGATGCGAGCGGTCAGCGCCGTCCGCGGGCCCCGCCGGGCAGGTGGTCGGCGGGGACGCTGTCCAGCCCGGTCGGCTGGTCCCCGGCCGCCTCGTGGCGGCCGGCCGGAGCTCCGACCCCGGGTGCACCGGCCGGGTCGTCGTCCAGCCGACGGTCGGTGCGGTCGGCGTCGTCGACCGGTGGCTCCACCGACGTCGGTGCCGCGGCGCCGGCCGCGTGCGCCGCCGCCGTGTTCGGGTCGTCGGTGACCTCCCGGGCGCCGGCCTGCTGGGCCTGGATCCCGGACTGCGTCCGCAGCGCCAGCTGGGGCAGCAGGAGCAGCACGAAGAAGCCCAGCGCGACCACGCCGGCGGCGATCAGGAACACCATGTCGATCGAGTCGGCGAAACCGGTCTTGAACGGCAGCGCCACGGCGCTGGGCAGCTCCTGGATGAAGGAGGTGTCCGACAGGTCGGCGGCGTTGCCCGCCGCCGCCTGCAGCTGTGGCGCCAGTTCCGGGTCCGCCGCGGCGGCGTCGGAGACCGCGCGGCCGATGTCGCTGGGCAGCCGGGTGAACAGCACCGAGAGGAAGACCGCCGTCCCCAGGGTGCCGCCCATCTGGCGGAAGAACGTCACCGAGGAGGTGGCGACGCCGATCTCCCGCGGGCTCACCGCGTTCTGCACCGCCAGGATGACCGGCTGGAAGTTGAAGCCCAGGCCCAGCCCCATCAGCGTCATGAAGGGGAACATCAGCGGCACCGGGGTGTCCGCTCCGACGATGAAGGACAGGGACACCAGTGCGGTGACGATGAAGACCACGCCGACCAGCGGGAACGCCTTGTACTTCCCGGTCCGGGCGATGACCTGACCGGCGATGATCGACCCGGCCATGATCCCCATGACCAGCGGGATCATCTGCAGCCCGGCCTCGGTCGGGCTGGAACCCTGCACGATCTGCAGGTACTGGGGCAGCAGCAGGATGCCGCCGAACATGCCCGCGCCCAGCACGATGCTGCTGAGGCTGGTCACCGCGAAGGTGCGGTTGGCGAACATCCGCAGCGGCAGCAGGGCGTCGTCCCCGTAGGCCCGCTCGGCGAGCACGAAGAGCACGAAGCCGAGCGCGGACAGGGCGTAGCAGACCAGTGCCCCGGTGCTGGCCCAGCCCCACGTGCGGCCCTGCTCGGCGACGATCAGCAGCGGCACCAGGAAGGTGATCAGCGCCAGCGCGCCGGGGACGTCGATCCGGTGCTCGCGCTTGGTGTGCGGCAGGTGCAGGACCTTGAAGACGACGGCGAACGCCAGGATGCCCAGCGGCACGTTGACGTAGAAGATCCACCGCCAGCCGGTGATGCCCAGGATCGTGGACTGGCCGGCGAGGAACCCGCCGATGACCGGGCCGAGCACGCTGGAGGTGCCGAAGACGGCCATGAAGTACCCCTGGTACTTCGAGCGCTCCCGCGGCGGCACGATGTCGGCGATGATCGCCAGCGCCAGCGACATCAGGCCACCGGCGCCGATGCCCTGGATCGCCCGGTAGACGGCCAGCTGGTACATCGTGTCGGCCAGGCCGCACAGCATCGAGCCGAGGACGAAGACGGCGATCGCGAACAGGTAGAACGGCCGGCGGCCGTACATGTCGCTCAGCTTGCCGTAGAGCGGCGTGGTGATCGTCGAGGTGATCAGGAAGGCCGTGGTCGCCCACGCCTGCAGGTCGTAGCCGTTCAGGTCGTCGGCGATCGTGCGGATCGCCGTGGACACCACGGTCTGGTCCAGCGCGGCGAGGAACATGCCGAGCAGGAGGCCGCCCAGGATCGTCATGATCTGGCGGTGGGTGAACGCCCCGGACTCGTCGGGCGCCGCCGCGGCGGCCCGGGCGGTGCGGCGTTCGGCTCCCGTCGTGCGGTCGCTGGTCTGGGTCATCGGTCCTTCTCCTCCTCGCTGTCGTCCCCGGCGCTGCCAGCGGGGGCGCCCAGGGTCGGGAGGTGGTCGGTGAGGTCCTGCACGAACCGCTGCAGCGCCGCGGTGAAGGAGTCCAGCTCGGCCGGGGTCCACCCGGCGGTGGCCGTGGCCAGGTGGGCGTTGCGCTCCTCGCGCAGCCGCTCCATGGCGGCCTCGCCGGCCGGGGTGACGATGAGCCGGCTGGCCCGGCCGTCCCGCTCGTCGGCCACCCGGCGGACGAGCCCCTGGTCGACGAGGAGCGTGACGTGCCGGCTGACCGTCGAGGGGTCGGCGTGCACCACCTCGGCGAGCGCGCCCTGACGGAGCGGGCCCAGCCGGGTCAGCGGGAACAGCAGCACGTGCGCCGCCCGCTCCCGGGCGTCGGGGCCGGACTCGTCGGTGGCCAGCGACTTGAGCGCGTGCATCACCCGCATCAGGCGGGCGAGCTCGTCACCCAGGACCGCCTGTTGGTCTGGATGTGGGGCGAGGTCGGTCACGAGCGCTCCGGGGGACGCGGTGGGCTGAGCAGCGCGACGGTGCGCCGGAGGAACAGTTGCACGATACAAGCCGTTGCGCGATACACGCAACCAGTTGTGCTCTGCACTGGATCCGCTGCCTGCGGTCGCGGCCGCGGAGGTGAGACCCTGGGGAGTCGTCCCCCTCTTCAAGGAACTGCGAGCACCCCGTGACCACCCCGCACGACGACCTCCGGTCCCGGCTGTCCGCACTCACCCTCGCCGACGAGCACCGGCTCCGCCGACGGCTCGACGGCACCCGGCGCACCAAGGACCCGGCGGCCCGAGCCCGCCAGCACGAGCAGGTCGCCGCGGACGTCGCCGCCGCCGAGGAGCGGATCGCCCGCCGCCGCGCCGCCGTCCCGGTGGTCAGCTACCCGGAGGAGCTGCCGGTCAGCCAGCGCCGCGAGGACATCGCCGCCGCGCTGCGCGACTCCCAGGTGGTCGTGGTGGCCGGCGAGACGGGCTCGGGCAAGACCACCCAGCTGCCGAAGATCCTGCTCGAGCTGGGCCGCGGGGTGCGCGGCCGGATCGGGCACACCCAGCCGCGCCGGCTGGCCGCCCGCACGGTGGCCGAGCGGATCGCCGAGGAGATCGGCTCCCCGCTGGGCGACGTCGTCGGCTGGAAGGTGCGGTTCACCGACGAGGTCGGCGACCGCACGCTGGTCAAGCTGATGACCGACGGCGTCCTGCTGGCCGAGGTGCAGCGCGACCGGATGCTGCGCCAGTACGACACGATCATCATCGACGAGGCCCACGAGCGGAGCCTCAACATCGACTTCCTGCTGGGCTACCTCGCCCGGCTGCTGCCCCGCCGCCCGGACCTGAAGCTGGTCATCACCTCGGCGACCATCGACGTCGACCGGATCGCCAAGCACTTCTCCGGCCACCAGAATGGCCATCTTGGTGGTGACGACGGGGGCGGCACAGAGGTGCCGGTCGTGGAGGTCAGCGGGCGCACCTACCCGGTCGAGGTCCGCTACCGCCCGGTCATCGACCCCGACGACGCCGACGCCGACCCCGACCGCGACCAGGTGTCGGCGATCGTCGACGCCTGCGCCGAGCTGGTCGCCGAGGGGCCGGGTGACGTGCTGGTGTTCCTGGCCGGTGAGCGGGAGATCCGGGACACCGCCGAGGCGCTGGCCGGGACGACGGAGCGCAACGGCACGCCCATCGACGTCCTGCCGCTCTACTCCCGGCTGTCGGCCGCCGACCAGCACAAGGTCTTCCAGGCGCACACCGGCCGCCGCATCGTGCTGGCCACCAACGTCGCCGAGACGTCACTGACGGTCCCCGGCATCAAGTACGTCGTCGACCCCGGCACCGCGCGGATCTCCCGGTACAGCCATCGCACGAAGGTGCAGCGGCTGCCGATCGAGCCGGTCAGCCAGGCCTCGGCCCGGCAGCGGTCGGGCCGGTGCGGGCGCACCAGCGAGGGCATCGCGATCCGGCTGTACACGGAGGACGACTACGACGCCCGGCCGGAGTACACCGACCCGGAGATCCTGCGCACCAACCTCGCCTCGGTGCTGCTGCAGATGGCCTCGCTCGACCTCGGCGACGTCGCCGACTTCCCGTTCATCGACCCGCCGGACAGCCGGGCGGTCGCCGACGGGCTGGCCCTGCTGACCGAGCTCGCCGCCCTGGACGGCGAGGGGAAGCTCACCGAGACCGGCCGTGCGTTGGCCGCGCTGCCGCTGGACCCGCGGATCGCCCGGATGGTCGTGGAGGCCGACCGGCGCGGGGTGCTGGAGGAGGTGCTGGTCATCGCCGCCGGCCTCACCGTGCAGGACGTGCGGGAGCGCCCGGCGGAGCACCAGCAGGCCGCCGACGAGCTGCACAAGCGCTTCGCCGACGAGACCTCCGACTTCCTCGCGCTGCTCAACCTCTGGCAGTACCTGTCGGAGCGGGCCGAGGAGCTGTCGGGCAACCAGTTCCGGCGCACCGTCAAGAAGGAGTTCCTGCACTACCTGCGGATCCGTGAGTGGCAGGACCTGCACGGCCAGCTGCGCAGCACGGCCCGCCGGCTGGGCATGACCACCGGCTCGCTGGCCCCCGCCCCCGACGAGCGGGGCGTCACCGCGTCACTGCTCGCCGGGCTGCTCTCCCAGGTCGGGATGCAGGCCGAGCCGGTCAAGGACCGCAGCGGCAAGCCCGGCCGGCCCGGCCGGGAGTACCTGGGCACCCGGAACACCCGGTTCGTGATCGCCCCGGGCACCCCGCTGGCCAAGAAGCCGCCACGCTGGGTGGTCGCCGCTGAGCTGGTCGAGACCAGCCGGCTGTTCGCCCGCACCGTCGCCCGGATCGACCCCGAGGTGGTCGAGCGGCTGGCCGATCACCTGGTGCACCGGCAGTACAGCGAGCCGCGCTGGGACGCCAAGCGCGGTTCGGTCGTCGCGACCGAGCGGGTCACCCTCTACGGCCTGCCGCTGGTGGTGGGCCGGCGGGTGCAGTACGGCTCGATCGACCCGGTGGTCTCCCGCGAGCTGTTCATCCGGCACGCCCTGGTGCAGGGCGAGTGGACGACGCACCACCGGTTCTGGGCGGAGAACCAGGCCGCCGTCGAGCGGGTCGCCGAGCTCGAGGAGCGGGCCCGCCGGCGCGACATCCGGGTGGACGACGAGACGGTGTTCGAGCTCTACGACGCCCGCGTCCCGGCCGACGTCGTCTCCACCCGGCACTTCGACCGCTGGTGGAAGGAGGCCCGGCGGACCCGGCCGGACCTGCTCACCTTCACCCCGGAGATGCTCACCAACGCCGCGGCGGCCGGCCAGGTGCAGGCCGAGGACTACCCGGACGAGGTGCGGCTGACGCAGGGGCTGACCCTGCCGTTGTCCTACGCCTTCGCCCCGGGCGCGGTCGAGGACGGCGTCACCGTCGACGTCCCGCTGGGTGTGCTGGAGACCCTCGCCGCGACGTCGGGGGAGTCGCTGGCGTTCACCGTGCCCGGGCAGCGGGCCGAGCTGGTCACCGAGCTGCTGCGGTCGCTGCCCAAGCAGCTGCGCCGTGGCCTGGTGCCGATCCCCGACCGGGTGCGCGAGGTGCTGCCGCACATCGACCCCACCGAGCCGCTGCTGCCGGCGCTGGAGCGCGAGCTGCGCCGGGCGACCTCGGTGGTCGTCCCGCCCGACGCCTGGCAGCCGGCCGAGGTGCCCGCCCACCTGCGGGCGACCTTCCGGGTGCTCGACGACCAGCAGCGTCCGCTGGCCCAGGGCAAGGACCTGACCGCGCTGCGGGCCGAGGTGGCACCGCACGCGCGGGCCAGCCTTGCGCGGGCGGCCTCCACCTACGAGCGCACCGGCCAGACCAGCTGGACCTTCGGCGACCTGCCGGCGACCGTGGAGGTGCAGCGCGGCGGGCACGTGGTCACCGCGTACCCGGCGCTGGTCGACGAGGGCGCGACGGTCGGCGTCCGGGTGGTGGCGACCCAGGCCGAGGCGATCCGGCTGGGCTGGCGCGGGGCGCGGCGGCTGCTGGTGCTGGTCGCCGGGGCACCGGTCAAGCAGGTGGTCAAGGGGCTGGGCCCGCGCAGCCGGCTGGCGCTGCAGTTCAACCCGGACGGCGAGATCCCCGACCTGGTGGCCGACTGCGTGGACGCCGCCGCCGACGAGCTCATCGCCGCGGCCGGTGGGCCGCCGCGCACCGAGGCCGCGTTCACCGCGCTGGTCGCCTCGGCGCGGGAGCAGCTGCTGCCGCTGACCTCCGACGCCGTCCGCCGGGTGGAGGCGGTGCTGACCCAGGCCCGCGAGGTCGCCATCGCCATCGGTGCCGCACCCGGACGCCGGGTGCCGGAGGCGGCGATCGCCGACCTGCGCGCTCAGATGGGCGGTCTGCTGCACCGCGGGTTCGTCGCCGCCGCCGGGCGGCGCCGGTTGCCGGACCTGGTGCGGTACCTGACCGCGATGGCCCACCGGCTGGAGAAGCTGCCGGCCAACGCCGCCCGCGACCAGCTGTGGACCGCGCAGGTCGCCGCGGTGACGGCCGAGTACGCGCAGCTGCGTGCCGCCGCGCCGCCGACCGGGGCGCCGGACGACCCGGTCACCCGGGTGCGCTGGATGATCGAGGAGCTCCGGGTGGGGCTGTTCGCGCAGACCGTCGGCACCCCGCGGCCGATCTCCGAACAGCGGGTCTACAAGGCGATCGACGCGATCAGCGCCTGAAGCAGTGCCCCCCTGCCCCCCCGGCAGGGGCCGAACGGCCCAGGGGAGCCGTGGGGCTCAGGTCGGGTCGGTCGTCTCCCGGAGCAGGGCGGAGATCCGCTGCCTGGTCACGCCGAAGAGCGCGGCGATCCGGTTGATGCTCACGTCCTCGGCCTGGAGGGCGGCCGCCTGCTCGCGCCGCCAGGCGTGCCCGGCGGTGGACAGCACGCCCAGCACGGTGCTGATCCGCTCGACGATGAGCGGGCGCGCCTCCGAGCCGACGACGTCGAGCCACGGCAGGCCGGATGCACGTGCGGCGAGCAGCGCCTCGGCCCGGGCCTTCGCCTGCTCGAGCTGGACGGTGCAGGAGTCCAGTTCGCTCAGCAGGGTGCGCAGGGCGCGGGCGGCGTCGTCCTCGGGCGGTTCGCCGGTCTCGGTCACGCGGTCGCCCCTCCGGGTCCGTGGACCCGGGTCCGTCGAGCCGGGTGATCAATTGGACACTACCGGACTGAACGGGTGTTGCACGCAACGGCCGTTGCGCTTGCCGACTCCCGATGGGATGGTGGTGCGCCTGCCAGTTGCCCGCAACTGGACATCCTGCCGAGAAGAGACGACATGTCCTCCTTCACCGCGAGCATCGACCTGCCGTCCCGGGCGAGCAGCGTCCCGCTGGCCCGTCGGCTGGTCCGCGACGTGCTGCACACCTGGCACGCCCCGCAGGACCGGGAGGACGCCGAGCTGCTGGTGGCCGAGCTGGTGGCCAACGTCGTCGACCACGCCGGCGGGGGCGTGCTGACCCTCGAGCTCGGCCTGGCCGGTGCCTGGCTGCGGATCGGGGTCGTGGACGGCTCGGCGGTGATGCCGGTGGTCCGGGCGCTGTCGCTCACCGAGGAGCGGGGGCGGGGGATGCGGCTGGTCGCCGCTCTGTCGGACCGCTGGGGGGCCGAGGAGCACCGGGACGGCAAGCGCGTGTGGTTCGAGCTCGCCCCCGCCGGGGTGGGGGAGCCCGCCGAGCTCTGACCGCCGCTGGTTTGCCGTCCCCGCGTCACGGGGACGGTCGAGGGGACCGCGATCGTCAGACGAAGGAGTCGTCGCATGAGTGAGCCCACCAGCCACACCGAGCCCGCCGGGCAGGGTCTGTCCGACGAGGAGATGGTGGAGACCGTCGCCGGGCAGACCGACAGCGCCTCCGAGAACGCCGACACGGCCGGCAAGGACTGGAACGGCGAGGCCGCGGACGCCCCGCAGTCGGACGCGGCGACCGACCCGTCGGCCTGACCCGGTAGGTCTACCCCGTCTGCGACGCCGTCCTCGCCTCGCCAGCGTCCAGGACGGCGTCGCGCGCGGCACCCCAGCCCGCCCGGAGCATCGGCGCCAGCAGCGCGATGAGCAGCAGCAGAGGCCAGGTCCACCCGCTCGTGAGGTCGTGCAGGGCGCCCAGCACCACCGGGCCGGTGGAGGCCACCAGGTAGCCCAGGCACTGGGCGACGCCCCCCAGCCGGGCGGCCACCAGCGGGGTCGGGCTGCGCAGCACGATGAGGGTCAGCGCCAGGGCGAACCCGCCGCCCTGGGCCACGCCGAAGACGGCCACCCAGACCAGCGTGCCGCTGGCCGGGGCGAGCAGCAGCCCGCCCAGCCCGACGGCGTACGCGGTCAGCACGCCGGCCACCAGGGGGCGTTGGTCGGCCATCCGTCCGGCCGCGGCCGGCACGAGCAGCGCCCCGACCGCACCGGTCACGTTCGAGGCGGCCAGCAGCAGCCCGCCCTCCCGGACCGGGACACCGGCGTCGGCGAGCAGGGTGGGCAGCCAGGCGGCGAAGGAGTAGAACTGCACGCTCTGCAGGCCGAGGTAGGCGGTCACCTGCCGGGCCAGCGGCTGCCGCAGCAGCGACCACGCCCCGGCACCGGTCTCCGTCGTCCGCGGCGGGGTGCCGCGCACCCCGGCCACCGGCAGCCAGAGCACCAGCCCGACGACGGCCAGCACCAGCCAGGAGGCGAGCGCCACCCGCCACTCCACGCCCAGCGCCACGCCCAGCGGCACGGTGAGCCCCGCGGCGGCAGCCGCCCCGATGTTGAGCGAGGCGGTGTAGGCGCCCATCACGGCGCCCGGGCGGGTGAACTCCCGTTTGACGTAGGCCGGCATCAGCACGTTCGCGATGGCGATCGCCGCGCCGGCCACCAGGCTGCCGGCGTAGAGGAGCGCGACCGGGGACAGCAGCCGCAGGGCGATGCCGACGGCCAGCAGCGCGAGCGAGGCGGCCACCGCCGTCTCCAGCCCGATCCGGCGGGCCAGCCGTGGGGCGAGCGGGGCGAACGCGCCGAAGCAGAGCACCGGCAGCGCGGTCAGCAGACCGGCCAGCGCACTGCTCAGGCCCGTGTCGGCCCGCAGCTGGCCCAGCAACGGGGCCACCGCCACGATGGCCGGCCGCTGGCTCAGCGCGACGACGACGATCGCGGTGACCAGCAGCAGCGCCGCGCCCCGCGAGCGAACGGCCCGCGGGGCGGACTGGTTCACCCGGCGGGGGTCAGCATCCCGGCGCCGACGGTGGCGTTGGTCGCCTCGTCGATCAGGATGAACCGGCCGGTGACCCGGTTGCGGTGGTAGTCGTCGATGAACAGCGGCTGGGTGGTGCGCAGCCGCACCCGGCCGATGTCGTTGAGACCCAGCTCGGTCGCGTCGGCCTCCCGGTGCAGGGTGTTGACGTCCAGCCGGTACTGCAGGTCCTTGACCATCGCGCGCACCGTGCGGGTGGTGTGCTTGACGGCCAGCCGCATCCGCGGGGTCAGCGGGGTGTCGGCCATCCAGCAGACCAGCGCGTCCAGGTCCTGGGTGACCTGCGGGGCGTTGTGCGGGCGGCAGATCATGTCGCCGCGGGAGACGTCCAGGTCGTCGGCCAGCCGCACGGTCACCGACATCGGGGGGAACGCCGCCTCCACCGGTCCGTCGGGCCCGTCGATCGCGGTGATCGTGGTGGTCAGCCCGCTGGGCAGCACCTGGACCTCGTCGCCGGGGCGCAGCACGCCGGCACCGACCCGGCCGGCGTAGCCGCGGTAGTCGTGGAAGGCGTCGGACTGCGGCCGGACCACGTACTGGACCGGGAACCGGGTGTCGACCAGGTTCCGGTCGCTGGCCACGTGCACGTGCTCGAGGTGGTGCAGCAACGAGGTGCCCTCGTACCAGGGGGTGTTCACCGACCGGGTCACCACGTTGTCGCCCTGCAGGGCCGAGATCGGGATGACGGTGAGGTCGGGGACCTCCAGCTTGGTGGCGAACGCGGTGAACTCGTCGCGGATGCCCTCGAAGACCTCCTCCGACCAGTCGACCAGGTCCATCTTGTTCACCGCGACCACCAGGTGCGGCACCCGCAGCAGGGAGGCGAGGAAGGCGTGCCGGCGGCTCTGCTCGACCATGCCCTTGCGGGCGTCGACCAGCACGATCGCCAGGTCCGCGGTCGAGGCGCCGGTGACCATGTTCCGGGTGTACTGCACGTGCCCCGGCGTGTCGGCGAGGATGAACGTGCGCCGCGGGGTGCTGAAGTAGCGGTAGGCGACGTCGATCGTGATGCCCTGCTCGCGCTCGGCGCGCAGGCCGTCGGTGAGCAGCGCCAGGTCGACGTAGTCGCCCCGGCTGGCCCGCGCGATCGCGGCGTACTGGTCCTCGAACACGGCCTTGCTGTCGTACAGCAGGCGGCCGATCAACGTGCTCTTGCCGTCGTCGACCGAGCCGGCGGTGGCGATCCGCAGGATGTCCTTGCGGGCGTGCGCGATCTCCGCGGCTGCCTCGGCAACGGCGGAGTGGACGTCGATGGGTGCGTCGGTGGAGGTCATCGGGCGGCCTCTCCCCTGTCTCGTCGGAGGTCTCGCTGGCGGGTGCCGCCGAGGTGGCGGACGCTGGGGCCCACGTCCACGGAGAGGTGACGGTGTTCGTCTTCGCTGCCGCAGTGCCCGCGCTCATGGTCGTGGTGCTCGGCTACGTCATCGGCTACGCCGTCACCGAGTGGGCCAGCGTCCTGCTCGACTCGGCGTTCGGTGCGCCGCTGGGCCCGGGCGTGCCCGAGGTGGTCGGCTGGCTGACCGGGCTGGTGCTGCTGGGCGTCGTCGTCCGGGTGCTGGTCGACCGCCGCCGGCGCCTGCGGCGCTCGCTGCGCCGGGCTCGCCTGCACGGGCAGCAGGCCGAGGTCGAGCGGCTGGAGGCCGCGCTGGCCGCGCGTGCCCGGCGCCATCAGGACCGCCATCAGAAGTAGCCCTCCTTCTTCCGGTCCTCCATGGCGGCGTCGCTGACCTTGTCGTCGCCGCGGGTGGCGCCACGCTCGGTCAGCCGGGTCACCGCGATCTCGGCGATGACCTCCTCGACGTCGGTGGCGGTCGAGCGGACGGCAGCGGTCAGGTTGGCGTCGCCGACGGTGCGGTACCGCACGCTCTCGCGCAGCACCTGCTCGCCGTCCCGGGGCGTGATGAACTCGTTGACCGCGTAGAGCATCCCCTGGCGGTCCACCACGTCCCGCTCACGGGCCAGGTACAGCTGCGGGATGGGGATCTCCTCCTGGGCGATGTAGCCCCAGATGTCCAGCTCCGTCCAGTTGGACAGCGGGAACACCCGGATCGACTCACCGAGGTGCGTGCGGCCGTTGTAGAGGTCCCAGAGCTCGGGGCGCTGGTTCTTCGGGTCCCACTGGCCGAACTCGTCGCGGAAGGAGAACATCCGCTCCTTGGCCCGGGCCTTGTCCTCGTCCCGCCGCGCGCCGCCGAACAGGGCGGTGAAGCCGTGTTGCTCGACGGCGTCCAGCAGCACGGGGGTCTGGATCCGGTTGCGCGACCCGTTGGGCTCCTCGCGCACCGTGCCGGCGGCGATGGCGTCGGGGACCGAGGCGATCACCAGCTCCACGCCGAGCTCGGCGACCCGCTTGTCCCGGAACTCGAGGACCTCGGGGAAGTTCAGCCCGGTGTCGATGTGCATCACCGGGAAGGGGATCCGGGCCGGTGCGAACGCCTTGCGGGCGAGCTCGAGCATGACGATCGAGTCCTTGCCGCCGGAGAACAGCAGCACCGGCCGCTCGGACTCGGCGGCCACCTCGCGGAGCACGTGGATGGACTCGGCCTCCAGCGTCTGCAGCTGGGTGAGCCGGTGGTCGGCGATGGACACGCTGTCGAGCTCCCGAGGACGGCGGCACGCATCGCCGGCCGGCGACACGATCAGTGGGGCAACCGCATCGACGTGATGGGGATTCCCGGCACCAGTGTCCGTCATGGCCCACCCGGCCCGGGCGGGCGGTGGGCTCAGCCGGGCTGGTCGACCACCGCGGTCGCGTCCCCGGGCCGGCCGGGCGGGGTGGACCGGCCGGAGGCGTCGGTGATGGCGGAGAAGTAGGCGGCGACCTGTTCCGGACGCGGTGTGACGAAGACGCCGTGCGCCTGGACGAGCGGTTCGTCCGGGGCGGCCGCCAGCGCGATCGACCCGGAGACGGTGGTCCGGCGGCCGGAGTTCCCACCGACCGTCGCGCGCAGCACCAGCGCCGTCTCCAGCGGGACCGGACGGCGGTAGTCGAGCTCGAGCCGCGCGGTCATGCCCCAGAGCCCGGCTGAGATCGCCGCAGACCCCAGCAGCTGGTCCATCAACAGGGCGCTGATCCCGCCGTGCACGTAGCTGGGCGGACCCTCGTACGCCAGCCCCAGCGTCACCTCGCTGACGACTCCGCCGTCCTCGCGCCGGATGACCAGCGGTGGGGCCAGCGGACTGCCGACCCCGCTGACCGGGTTGAACACCCGCCGCCCCTGGGCCGGGTCGTCCAGCGCGGGCAGCTGGTCGCGGGTGCGCCGGGCCGCCGACAGCCGCGCGGTGACCTCCCGGACGGCGACGGCGGCCGCGCGCAGCTCCGCGGCCGGGACGGTCGTCGTCACCGTGGCGCCGACCAGCTCGCGCAGCGCGCTCCCCAGGTCGGTCACGGCGGTCAGCAGCTCGGCCTCGGTCGCGGTCTCCTCGATCGTCACCCGTGGATTGGACCAGCCGGTCCGGCGGCCGGCTCAGGAGGGGCTGGGCGCCTGCGGACCGGAGCGGGGCAGGTGGACGGCGAAGGTGGCGCCCTCGCCGGGGGCGGTGCGCAGCTCGACCCGGCCACCGTGCGCCTCGACCAGCGCGGCGACGATGGACAGCCCGAGCCCGGTGCCCCCGGCGGCGCGGGTGCGGGAGGAGTCGGCCCGGTAGAACCGCTCGAACACCCGGTCGGCGTCGGCCGGCGTCAGGCCGGGGCCATCGTCGCTGACCGCGACGACGAGCCCGTCGGGCTCGGTCTCGTCCTCGGCGACGCGCAGGGTCACCCGGGTGCCGGAGGGGGTGTGGGTGAGCGCGTTGGCGACCAGGTTCCCGATCACCTGGCGCAGCCGGGCCTCGTCGCCGCGCACGACGGGCACGTCGGTCAGCGAGGGGTCCAGCTGCAGGCTGACCGGGCGGTCGGGGTCGACGGCGCGGGCGTCGTGCACGGCGTCCCCGGCCAGCTCGGCCAGGTCGACCGGGGCCAGTGCCAGGGGTCGCTGCTGGTCCAGCCGGGCGAGCTGGAGCAGGTCCTCGACGAGCAACCCCATCCGGGTCGCCTCGGACTCGATCCGCTGCATCAGCCGGCCGGTGTCCTCCGGGCCGTCGACCGCACCCTGGCGGTGCAGCTCCGCGAAGCCGCGGATGGACGTCAGCGGGGTGCGCAGCTCGTGGCTGGCGTCGGCGACGAACCGGCGCATCCGCGCCTCGGAGGCGACGGCGTGCTCCTCGGAGGCCTGCTGGGCGCGGAAGGAGCTCTCGATCCGGCCGAGCATCCCGTTCAGCGCGGCCGACAGCCGGCCGACCTCGGTCCGGTCGTCGCCCACCGGCACGCGCCGGGACAGGTCGCCGGCGGCGATCGCCCGGGCGGTGTGCTCCACCTCCACCAGCGGCCGCAGGCTGTTGCGCACGACGAGGTGGCCGGCGACGCCCAGCACCGCCAGGACCAGCAGGCCGACGATGAGCTCGATCCGCACCAGCCGGCCCAGGGCGTCTTCGTCGGCGCTCAGGTCGAGTCCCAGGACGACGACGTACTCCTCGCTGACCGGGGTGCTGGGCACCCGGATCGCGCCCACCCGCCAGGTGGTCCGCCCGTCCTGCGATGCGGTGGAGATGGCGGCCGTGCCGTCGACGCCGACTTCCGTCGCGTCCAGACGGCTGACGTCGGGCAGGTCGTCGTCGTCCGGGCCCTGCACCACCGAGACGGAGTCCTCCTCGGCGTCGAGGTCCAGGCAGGCGATGTACTGGTTGCTGGGGATGCGGGGCCAGTCGCCGGCGCAGGCCTGCAGGATCCGGACCGGCTGCCCCGCCAGCTGTTCCAGGCCGGCGTCCAGCTGCTCGTCCTGCTGCTCGACCAGGTAGTCGCGCAGCAGGGAGGTGGCGGCGAAGCCGGTGGCGGCCAGCGCGGCCGCGACCAGGGCCACCATCAGGGCCACCAGGGTGACCCGCAGCGGGACCCTCGGCGCGGGGCCGTGTGCCGGCTGCGCCAGCGGCGTACTGGGGGGTGGCGGGGCCGCCGCGGTCTCCACCGCCCGGCTCCGGGCGGTCGCGGTCACGAGCCGCGGGGGAGGCGGAGGGAGTAGCCGACGCCGCGCAGCGTGTGCAGCAGTCGCGGTTCGGTGGTGTCGATCTTGCGGCGGAGGTAGGAGATGTAGGACTCGACGACGTTGGCCTCGCCGTTGAAGTCGTAGTTCCACACGTGGTCGAGGATCTGTGCCTTGGACAGCACCCGGCCGGCGTTGGTCATCAGGTAGCGGAGCAGCTTGAACTCCGTCGGCGACAGGCTGACCAGCTTGCCGGCCTTGAGGACCTCGTGCGACTCCTCGTCGAGCTCGATGTCGGCGAAGGTCAGCCGTGGCGCCTCGGTGGCCTGCTGCACGCTCTGGGTGCGACGCAGGACCGCCCGGATCCGGGCCAGCACCTCGTCGAGGCTGAACGGCTTGGTGACGTAGTCGTCCCCGCCCAGGGTCAGGCCGGTCACCTTGTCCTCGGCGGCGTCCCGGGCGGTCAGGAAGAGCACCGGGGTGTTCGTCCCCTTCTGACGCAGCCGCCGGACGACGCCGAAGCCGTCGAGTCCGGGCATCATCACGTCCAGCACCAGCAGGTCCGGCTGGAACTGGTCGGCGATCGACAGGGCCTGCTGCCCGTCCGGGGCGGTGGCGACCTCGAAGCCCGCGTACCGGAGGCTGGCCGACAGCAGCTCGCGGATGTTCGGCTCGTCGTCGACGACGAGGAGCCGCGCCTCGGGCCGCTGGGCGCCGGGCGCCGGTGAGCCGGAGCTCATGGTGGACACGTCCCCTCCCGATGGACCCTGCGGCGACGTCGTCATCACTCCAGGGTCCCGCTGGCGGCTGCGGCTGGCCTGGACGGTACCTGTGAGGAGCCTGGGGATCAGGTCGAGGAGGCCGTCGGCGCGGCGGTCAACCGGCCGGGGACATCGCGCGGCCGGCGCGCCAGTAACCGATGGCGTGATGCTGCCCCCGGCGCAGCCCCCAGCGACCCCGCAAGTCGGCGCGCACCGCGCGGACGACGGCCGACTCGGCGCCCACCCAGGCGAACAGGTCCTCACCCGGCGGGCGGGGCAGGGCGGCCACCGCCTCGACCAGCAGGGTGCTCACCCCGGGCGCCACGCCGTCCCGGTGCAGCCAGCGCACCGCGACGCCGGGCGGCGCGGTCAGTGGCTGTTCCTCCTGGGGGCCGGCCACCTCGAGCAGGACCACGCCACGGGCGTCCGGGGCAGCCGTCGCCAGGATCCGGCTGATCGCCGGGAGCGCGGTCTCGTCACCTGCCAGCAGCAGCCAGCCGGCAGGAGAAGCGCCCAGGGGAGCGGCGCTGGCCAGCCCGAGCACGGCACCGGGCGCGGCGGCCGCGGCCCAGGAGGCGGCCGGGCCGTCGCCGTGCAGGACGAAGTCGACGTCGACCTCACCGGCGGCCGGGTCCTGCCGGCGCGCGGTGTAGCTGCGCAGGGCGACGCCGTGGCTGCCCTGCGGCCAGACGATGCGGCCGTCGCGAGCCACCTCCGGCCACCGCGGGGAGCGGTCGTCGGCGCGGGGGACGAGCAAGGACATCGTGGGCCCGCAGGCGGCGACCACGGTGGCGGGGGCGGTGAGGGTCACCCGGCGGACCGCGGGTGTCACGTCGCGCACGGACGTCACGGTGAGCACGTCGACCGGGCGGACTGCGGGATCGGCTGCCCCGGCGCCTGGCGCGGCTGCCGTGGGGGCGGGTTCCTCGGTCGATGACACGAGGACCGACCCTAACGGGGCCGACCCGGCCGGCCCCGGGGGAATGGGACCAGCCGAGCCGGCGATCGTGGACGAGGGCCTCACCCACCGTGACCAGTTCATCGCACTGATCAGGGGAGACGCTGTGTGCACCCCGTCGAATGAGCACGCTACGTGACGATCTCGCCGTCGTCACCACCGTCCCCCCGGACACCCCCCGAACGGGTGACCGCCGTCGGGTGGCCGACGGTCACCCGGCGCACACCGTCGCTCGATGTGTGCGCGGCTGTCGCCACGGGCAGGCACACCGGACCGACGGTGCGAGAGGGAGGCCGGGATGGCGAAGGAGTTCTCGAAGGGCGACCACGTGAGCTGGAAGAGCCACGGTGGTACGGCTGAGGGCACGGTGCAGCGGGAGATCACCGAGGACACCGAGGCGGCCGGGCGCACGGTGCGCGCCAGTCCGGACGACCCGCAGTACGAGGTGGAGAGCGAGAAGAGCGGGGGCACCGCCGTGCACAAGCCGAGCGCACTGGAGAAGGACTGAGCGGCGCGGCGACGCCCGCACGGAGGAGGACATCGTGAGCGAGACCGAGGGCGGCTTCACTGGGAGCCGGAGCACCAAGCACAACCCGCGCCTGGACGAGGAGCTCGAGCACGAGGTCCAGGGGATGATGAAGGCCGAGCGGGCCACCCGCTCCTCGGAGTGGCGCGAGGTGGAGCCGGTCGGCGAGGACCAGCCCGACATCGACGCCGACCCGGCCGGCACCTTGGTCGGCGGGGTCCCGGAGGGCATGGACGCCGATGCGGTCGTGGCCCGGGCCGAGCTGTCCCGCTGGCTGGACCGCGCGGACTTCCCCAGCACCGGCCCGGAGCTGGTCGAGGCCGCTCGCGATCATCGGGCCCCGGACGTGGTGGCCAGCGAGCTCTCCCGGCTGCCCGAGGGTCAGGTCTACGAGCGGATCGGGGACGTCGTCCGGGCGCTGGGCTACCCGACGGAGACCTGAGCGCAGACCCGGCCAGCGACCGGCGTCGTCCCCTCGGGGGCGGCGCCGGTCGGTGCGTTCAGGAGGAGGAGTTCTCCGACTCGGCCTCCTCCTCGGCGATCTCCTCGGCACCGCGGCGCCGGAACAGCCGCGAGCCGGGGAAGCCCTTCACCACCTGCCGCATGTCCTGCACGGTCTCCACCAGGGTGTGCACGTCCGGTGCGACGTCGCTCAGGGTCAGCAGCACCGGCAGGACGTCCTCGTCGAGGTGCACGACCAGGTCGGGGAGCCGGTCGACGAGGGTGATGATCGCGGTGACCTCGTCGGTGTGCAGCTCCTCGGCGAACCGGGTCAGCGACGGAGCCAGCGCGGTCAACGCCGGGCGGTAGTCGTCCAGCAGCGGGGAGATCGCGGCGAGCAGCGCCTCGGCGCGGGCCAGTGTGCCGTCGGCGGCGCCGGCCGTGCCGCCGACCGCCTCGAGGAGCGCGTCGGCGGCGTCGGTCGACCGGCCGATCCGGGCGACGGACTGGTCCGCCGCGTCGTTGGTGACCCCGATGCGGGCGACGGCTGCGTCAGCGGCGTCGTTGGTGACGCCGATCCGGGCCACGGACTGGTCAGCGGCGTCGTTGGTGACCCCGATGCGGGCCACGGACTGGTCGGCGGCGTCGTTGGTGACCCCGATCCGGGCGACGGCTGCGTCAGCGGCGTCGTTGGTGACGCCGATCCGCTCCACGGCGCCGTCCGCAGCG